>NZ_PGTS01000001.1 GCF_002844235.1 Thalassospira povalilytica
ACGAGCCTGCGACCTCTGACCACCACGCATCTGCGGCCATCAGCCACCTGCGGTCAACGCCCTCTGAGTACCATACACCGTCGGCCAGTGCCCTCCGACCACCACACACCGGCGACCATCGCCATCCGGCCACCAAGCCACCCTCGGTCAACACATTCTGGCCTCTGATCACCGTTCAACGACCCGCGGCCTCGATCCTCTACCCGCGACCCTCGTGCCGCGGCGCAAAAGCCCGCATCACCCGCCTGCCGTCCCCAGCAGCTCTCCGATGCCCACCGCATGAGATGCAGCCCGGAGCGCCTTTCATCGGGCACCCAAACCATCCGTTTCCCCGCGCCACCCAAAACGCCTAACACCATCCAAAACCACGCGGCATCACGCGGCATCACGCGACATCACGCAACACCACGCGGCATCACGCAACATCACGCGGCACCACCCAAAGCCACCCGGCACCAGCCGTCGCCTTGCGGAAATGACGCCTCAGCAAACTGGCGCCAAATCCGTCGCCCCCAAACCCATGGCCACAAACACGCGCCCGCAAACCCATGGCCCCGCACCCACACCCACACCCACACCCACACCCACACCTACGCCGCAAGCCATTACTCCCCAAATCATTGCTCACCCAGCAATTGCTTGTCCCGGAATTGCTTGCCCGGGGAACCGTCTGTCCCACCCCGCCCGATACGACGCCTCGCGCATCAAACCGGATGCATGTTGTCACCGGGATAGCGTGATCGGGTGAGTTGGAGTTTGCGGATCGCGAAAACGGCGCGTTTTCCGGTTGATAGGGGCTCAGGAATGCTGGCAAGGGCGGGTTTTGAGATAAAGTGGTAGAGCTATGCGGATTTGATTTGACGTTAACGTTAACGTCAACTACAAGGGAGTCGCATTCTCCCGCGATACCCGCAACGGGTATCTGCCTTCTTCTCAGGACCGTGACTTCTTAGGACCGCGATATGGCACAGTTCGAACCGCAAAATCCCGATTTTGATGCTGAAGTCCGCAAACGCTTCGCACAACAGCCCTATAATCTGTCGATCGGGGCCGAAGTTGCCGATGTTAAACCGGGCCGGGTTGAAGTCATCGTGCCGTCGCGGGCTGATCTGATCCAGCATAACGGCTATTTCCATGGCGGTCTGATCGCAGGGCTTGCCGATATTGCCGGCGGTTTTGCCGGATGGAGTCTGATTGAAGCCGATCAGGGGATGCTGACGATTGAATACAAGCTCAATATCGTCGCCCCGGGGCAGGGTGATCATTTGCGTGCCGTCGGCGAGGTTGTCTCGCGCGGGCGATCGATCATCGTCACCCGCATCGATATCTTTGGTATGAGGAATAGCGAGCCGGTTCTGTGCGCGACCTCGCTTCAGACGCTCAAGGTCATGAAGCTGCCGCCGGAACTATTAGATAGCGCTGCATAATTCCATCAATTGATAAAATTTACCTAATAATCAAACCCAGTCAGGCAGGAACGTCATCATGGCATTTTTCGAATTTCCCGGATTGAAATTTGATCTTGGCGAAACCGCGGACGCGATCCGCGAAACTGTTTCATCCTTTGCCGAGGCCGAAATCGCCCCGCGCGCGGCAGAAATCGATGAAACCAACCAGTTCCCCAACGATCTGTGGCGCAAATTCGGGGATCTTGGCCTTTTGGGCATGACGGTTCCCGAAGAAGATGGCGGTACGGGTCTTGGCTATCTCGAACATGTGATCGCGATGGAAGAAATCAGCCGGGCTTCGGCTTCGGTTGCGCTTTCATATGGGGCGCATTCCAACCTGTGCGTCAACCAGATCAAACGCAACGCCAATGCTGAGCAAAAGGCAAAATACCTGCCCAAACTGATCAGCGGCGAACATATCGGGGCCCTTGCCATGAGCGAGCCGGGCGCTGGTTCGGACGTGGTATCGATGAAGCTTCGCGCCGAGAAAAAGGGCGATCGTTTCATCCTCAATGGCAACAAGATGTGGATTACCAACGGCCCGGATGCCGATACCTTGGTTGTCTATGCCAAAACCGATATGGATGCCGGACCCAAGGGCATTACGGCCTTTATCATCGAAAAAACCTTCAAGGGGTTCTCGACGGCGCAAAAGCTCGACAAACTGGGGATGCGCGGTTCGAACACCTGTGAGCTGGTATTTGAAGATTGCGAAGTGCCCGAAGAAAACATTCTGGGTCAGCTTAATGGCGGTGTCCGCGTGTTGATGAGCGGCCTTGATTACGAACGTGCGGTTCTGGCAGCTGGCCCCACCGGGATCATGCGGGCCTGCATGGATGTGGTTGTGCCCTATATCCATGAACGCAAACAGTTCGGCAAGGCGATTGGCGAATTCCAGCTGATGCAGGGTAAAATCGCCGATATGTATACGACCATGAATGCCTGCCGTGCCTATGTCTATGAGGTCGCCAAGGCGTGCGATCGCGGTGAAACATCGCGCAAGGATGCGGCCGGTGTGATCCTGTATGCCGCCGAAAAGGCCACCTGGATGGCGCTTGAAGCCATTCAGACCCTCGGTGGCAACGGCTATATTAATGAATATCCGACCGGCCGGTTGCTGCGCGATGCCAAGCTTTACGAAATCGGGGCAGGTACCAGCGAAATCCGCCGTATGCTGATTGGCCGTGAACTGTTTGGTGAAACCGCATAATTGCGGTTTCCCGTTAACTGATCACCCAGAAAGACCACAAGGACCCACATCATGACCAGTTCCGATCCGGTTGTTATCGTATCGTGCGCCCGTACCGCCATGGGCGGTTTGCAGGGCGATTTTGCCACCGTTACTGCGGCCGAGCTTGGCGGTGTTGCCATCAAGGCAGCACTTGAGCGCGGTGGTGTTTCGCCAGATGACATTGACGAAGTCATCATGGGCAATGTTCTTCCCGCCGGTCAGGGACAGGCCCCGGCGCGCCAGGCGGCCTGGAATGCCGGTATCCCGCGTTCGGCCGGGGCGACCACGATCAACAAGATGTGCGGATCAGGCATGAAAGCCGTGATGTTTGCCCATGATACGCTGGTTGCCGGCGGGGCCGATGTCATGGTGGTGGGGGGCATGGAAAGCATGACCAATGCGCCGTTTCTTCTGCCGAAAATGCGGTCTGGCAACAAATATGGTCATGATGTTGTCTATGATCACATGGCGCTTGATGGTCTTGAAGATGCCTATGACAAGGGCCGGGCCATGGGCACCTTTGCCGAGGCAACGGCGGAGAAATACGGTTTTAGCCGCGAGGCACAGGACGACTATGCCATCACGTCCCTGACCCGTGCGCAGAATGCGGCCAGCGCCGGCCATTTCAAGGATGAAATCACCCCGGTAACCTTCACCACCCGCAAGGGCGAGGTCACCATTGATGCCGATGAACAGCCGCCAAAAGCCAAACCGGAAAAAATCCCGACCCTGCGTCCGGCCTTTGCCAAGGATGGCACGGTGACCGCCGCGCATTCGGCATCGATTTCCGATGGGGCGGCTGCCCTTGTGATGATGCGTGCGTCCGAGGCCAAAAAGCGCGGGCTGACGCCGCTTGCCAAGATCGTTGGTCAGGCCACCCACGCGCAGGAACCGTGCTGGTTCACAACCGCCCCGATTGACTCGATCAAAAAGGTTCTGGCCAAGGCCGGCTGGGGCAAGGATGACGTCGATCTTTGGGAAATCAACGAGGCCTTTGCCGTTGTTGCCATGGCCGCCATGCGCGATCTTGAGCTTGATCACGGCAAGGTCAATGTCCATGGCGGTGCCTGTGCGCTGGGCCATCCGATTGGCGCAACCGGTGCGCGTTTGCTGGTGACCCTGATCCATGCGCTTAAAACCCATGGCGGGTCAAAGGGCGTGGCATCACTTTGCATCGGTGGGGGCGAGGCAACGGCGGTTGCGATCGAGCTGATCTGAACGGCGTTGTGATTTAGTTTAAACCGGTTCTAAAAAGTCTGAGATTGGGGGCTACCAACTTGCGCGAATTCACCTTATTTTGTCGCCAGACATAACGATGGAATAGAGGAATTCGCGCGATGACAAAGTCGACTGTGGATCGGATGCTTGCCGGCTTTAAAAGCTTCAAGGCGATGTATTACGAACAGCGCCCTGAACGCGTTGAAGATCTGGTGAATATGGGCCAGAAGCCCGAAGTGCTTCTGATTGCATGTTCGGACTCCCGGGTTGATCCGGCCATCCTGACCAATGCCGAACCGGGCGAAATGTTTGTTATTCGAAATGTGGCAAACCTTGTTCCGCCCTATGAGCCCGATGAAAACTATCACGGCACCTCCTCGGCGATCGAATTTGCGGTCCGCGACCTTAAGGTCAAGGATATCGTGATTCTCGGTCACTCGGCCTGTGGGGGCATGGCGGCACTGGTCGAACATGGCGAGGCCGGCAAAGTGCCGGACCGCGACTTTATCGGTGAATGGGTCAGTATTGCAAAATGCTGCCTGCATCATGGCCCTGATGTCGACAAGGTTTCGCGTCATTCAATTCGCAATTCGTTGCAAAACCTGATGTCGTTCCCGTTCATCAAGGAACGGGTCGAAGCCGGCGATCTTAACCTTCATGGTTGGTGGTACGGCATGAAAGAAGGCATCCTGTGGCGTTTCGACGCCGAACAGGACAAGTTTATCAAGGGCGAAGAATAAGCCCGGTCTGATCTGCGGGTGACCCACGGGGTCACAGCCTGTTTTGATCGCATGGCCGGTGCGTCGCCCAACCGGGAGGGGCACCGCCATGCGGTTGGAAGAACATCAGATCATGGTGCGCGATACCGCGCGCGAGTTCGCCGAAAATGAACTCAAACCCAATGCTGCAAAATGGGATACCCATCACACTTTCCCGGCCGAGGCGATAGCCGGTCTGGGCGAGTTGGGCTTTCTTGGCATGCTGGTGCCCGACGAATATGGCGGGGCGGGCATGGATCATGTCGCATATGCGCTGGCGCTCGAAGAAATTGCTGCGGGTGACGGGGCAACATCGACCATCATGTCGGTGCATAATTCGGTCGGCTGCATGCCGATCCTGAAATTCGGCACCGAAGAACAGAAACAGAAATTCCTGGTCCCGATGGCGCAGGGCGAAAAGATCGGTGCATTCTGCCTGACCGAGCCACAGGCCGGGTCCGATGCCAGCGCGCTTAAAACCCGTGCGGTGCGCGATGGCGATCACTGGATCATCAACGGGGCAAAGCAATTTATTACATCCGGCTCCGAAGGTGACATTGCCATCGTCTTTGCGGTAACCGACCCGGCCGCAGGTAAACGCGGCATTTCAGCCTTTATCGTGCCGACCGATACACCGGGCTATGTGGTGTCGCGGGTTGAGGAAAAGCTGGGTCAGAATGCATCCGATACCTGCCAGATCACCTTTGTCGAATGCCGGGTGCCCGATGAAAATATGCTGGGCGAGGAAGGACAGGGTTATAAAATCGCACTGGCCAATCTGGAAGGCGGGCGCATCGGCATTGCCGCCCAGTCGGTTGGCATGGCACGTGCGGCATTTGAAGCGGCACGTGATTACGCCAATGAGCGCGAAACATTCGGCAAAAAGATCATTGAACATCAGGCCGTGGCCTTCCGCCTTGCCGATATGGCGACCAAGATTGATGCCGCACGGCTTCTGGTTCATCGTGCGGCCGAACTGCGCGATGATCACAAACCCTGTTTGACCGAGGCCTGCATGGCCAAGATGTTCGCATCCGAAATTGCCGAGGAAGTTTGTTCAGCCGCGATCCAGATTCATGGCGGATATGGCTATCTTAAAGACTTCCCGGTCGAGCGCATCTATCGCGATGTCCGGGTCTGCCAGATTTACGAAGGCACATCCGATATCCAGCGCATGGTGATTGCACGATCACTGGCCGACTAGGGGCGATCAGGCGTCACCGGAAATCCGGTGACGCGGCACCATCACTTCACCCTGCATCAGGCGACGGGCGGATCGGAAGACGGTGACGGAATTGACCGTAAAGTCATCGGCCGTGGTGCCGGTGATATCGGCATCAAGCACCAGTGTGCCCGACGGGTGCGCAATGGTCAGCGGCTGATCGGTGACGCTGTTGTGACGTGCTATTTGATGGGCGACCGATCCGGTTAGTCGCATGGTTGCGGCCAGACACATGCCGCCGGTGATCGGGCTTGATGCGTGGGCCTGTCCGGTTGAAATCATCCGCACGACAATATTGATGTTAGCGCTATCATCGTTGGTTGGCGGCGACACGATGGCGATTTGTGGCAGGTTGCGCACGCTGGTTTGGGCTTCTTCACGGCTACAAATCCCCATGCGGACGGCGGCGGAAATGCGAAGGGTCTCGATACGGTCAAGCAATCCGTCAGATGCGGTAATCCCGGCCGGGCTTTCGCGACCTGTCAGACCCAGATCGGATGCGCGCACGCAGGCAATCGGGTTGCTGACATCAATCAGGGATACTTCAATCGCGCCAAATCCGTCGGTTTCCAGAAGCTCCGATGCCTTGCCGGTCGGCAGTGTCTTGCCGGTGCTGGAACCGCCCGGTTCAAGGAAGGAAAGCGCGATCGGCGCATGGGTGCCGCCGACCCCATCAAGGGCGAAATCGCCATCGACCATCGGCAAGCCATCCTGAAGCGCAAAGGTTGCGACGATAATCTTGCCGGTATTGGTGTTGTGGATGCGCACAATGGCCTGATCACCCGTGGTTTTGACCAGACCTTCCTCAACCGCATAGGGGCCGACAGCCGAGGAGATATTGCCGCAATTGCCCTTGTAGCTGATCACCGGTGCATCGATCGAAACCTGCCCGAATGTGTAATCAATATCGGCATCATCGCGCGATGATTTGGCGATGATGGCGATTTTTGACGTCGACGATGTTCCGGCCCCCATGCCATCGAGCTGGCGCTTGTTGGGATCGGGGCTGCCCATGGCTGCCAGAATCATGGAATCGCGCGTCGGTCCGGCTTCCGGCAGGTCTTCGGCCCGGAAAAACAGTGCCCGGCTTGTCCCGCCGCGCATGAAAACGGCACGGAGCGGGATTTGCGGCGAACTGGGTGTTTTCATTTTGGGGCGCTCCGCAGGGAAGTGTTTGGTGGTGGCGCAAAACGATCAAGAAATCGTTCAGCACGGGGTAGGGCGTCGTGAAGGAACTGTTTTGGTTCGCGTAACCATAGGCCATCGATTTGCCGAGATTTTTCTTCAGAAATCAGTACGTCGCGCGGGATTGGCTTAATCTCTGCGTCCCAGCCAACGAAACATTGCCGAGCACGGCGAAAGTAATGATCAATGAAAGTTTGTCGGTGACTGTAGCCATGATAATCAAAAATCCGGTCATTCCAGGCAATAGCGATGTGATTTCCTGCAAAGCCACTGCGCGGGTGAAGCCATAAAGGCGTCATGTCTTCTGTGCCGTAGCGCATGAGAAATGCATGGGCGAGGATGTGGCAAGCACCACAGGCAAAGAACACGCGATCGGGCAACTCCCAGCGCATCGCCGGATCACTCTTTCGGTAACCCGGTGTTCTTGGCTGATACATAGCTCTCCATCCTGTCGCTGGTAGGCGGGGCGTATTTGGCAATCAATATACGAAAGACAAAGCAAAACACCCCGAACCGCGAGAATATCGTGGTCCGGGGTTTCTGCATAGATCAGGTGATTTCAGGATGTCGTCGTTTGGCGTGATCAGAACTGATATTGCAGGCCCAGCATGACTTCGTGCGCATGCAGATCATAGCGTAGTTCCTGCGTTAGTCTGCCGTTTGGGACGGAGCCTGATGTAAAATGTTTGCTGGCGCGCGCTTCGCCCATATTGATATAGCGATAGGAAAAATCGATCTTCCAGTGATCGGTTAGCGCGTAATTGAGGCCAGCGCCTGCTTGCCAGGCGACATCATCATGTTGCGCCCCATCAATTGTATTAGTGGTGCCCCCAATACCCGTCGATTTCGTGCTGTTGTGGGCCCAGCCAATGCCAGCCTGGATGTAGGGCGAAAAGGCCCCGGTATTGATGCCATAAGCTGCAAGCGGATCGATAAATCCAGTCAACATGGTTGTGACATTAGACGTGTTGTGGCGACCTCCGGTAGCCTGGCGCGTTGAACCGGTGTTGTTGTTGAAGGTGAAAGAATCCATATTTGCCATGTTATCGCGATATGAAATCGTCAGATCGGTTCGAAGGTAATTGTTGAGCTTCAATCCGGCGCCAGCTTGATATCGCGTGCCTGTATGTGGGTCGGTGTCCCATGTATCGCGGATCGAATCAGTCGAATCAGCATCATCATCAATCGTGCTTGAATAGCCCAGATCGGCGCGGAGGTAAGGGGTAAGCAGCCATTCTTCGGCGGTTGCTGTTGTGGTTAGTGCGAAAACGCCAAGTGTCGCGAAAACAGGAATCCGAGCAGCTTTCCGACCGGGTTTGTGTGTTTTCGGCAACTGCAAAAACGGCAACATCAAACAAATCTCATATAAGTAGTTGAATTATTTGATATAATTAAACCTATAAGTGTTTTGCTGTGCAATAAAAATCCGAAATTGTCCGATAGCGGTGGAATTGCACAGATTGTGGTGCTTAGCCGCGAGGGGAAAGCCCGTGTTTTTCCAGAAGCCTGCGGAACTGATGGTAATTCAGATTGAGCAGCTTTGCGGCTTCGGTCTGGTTGTTGGCGGTTTGGGCGAGGGCCTGTTCGAGCAGTCTGATCTCGAAGTCTGCGACCTGTGATTTGAAATCAATCGCTTCGTGTATGCTGGGGGTGACCGGTGGGCTTACCTGTTTTTCAGGGGCGCGCGCGGTTTCAGACCAGATGTCCTCAAACGGATCGAGTTTGATGGTGGCAAGCGGTGCGTCTTCATCATCGGCAAGATAGATGCTGCGTTCAACCGCATTGCGTAATTCGCGGATATTGCCTGGCCAGTCATGGTGCAAAAGCTGATGGGTGGCATGGGCGGAAAAGCCCGCAAAAACCGTGCGGCCAAGGCGCTTGGTCATATCAAGCGCGAACTGTTCGGCCAGCAAAAGGATATCATCAGACCTTTGACGGAGTGGTGGTACAGCGATGACGTCAAAGGCGAGGCGATCCAGAAGATCGGCGCGGAACTTCCCGGTTTTGGCCAGGTCGCGCAGGTTTTCATTTGTCACACCAATGATGCGGGTATCAACATCAATGGTGTCCGACCCGCCAACGCGTTCGATTTCACCATATTCGACAACCCGCAGAAGCTTTTCCTGAACCACGGGGCTGGCGGTGGCGATTTCATCAAGAATGATGGTGCCGCCATGGGCACGTTCAAACCGCCCGATATGACGTTTGGTCGCCCCGGTAAAGGCGCCGGCTTCGTGGCCGAACAGTTCGGTATCAAGCAGGGTTTCCGATAGGGCCGCACAATTGACCTTGACCAACGGACCACCCCAGCGGCGTGAGAGGTAATGCAGGCGGGCGGCAATCAGTTCCTTGCCCGATCCGCGTTCGCCAATGACAAGGCACGGCCGATCAATCGGCGCCAGACGCGAAACATGTTCGAGGGCGGCCAGAAATACGGGATCTTCGCCCAATATCGGTTGCAAGCTATCCATTTCGCGAAAAACGTTATCGGAAAACGACAATAATGTCGCGATAAATGTAATGTCCAGAGGTGGGGAATCTGTAAGTCATTGATTTTATTCATTTCCAAAACTGGCACGGCATTTGATATAGAGAATGCAGAAGTTTTACCGTCCCCCGATGAAGTAAGGAGATCAGACAATGGGCGTGTTTTCGCGTTTGTCCGATATCGTAAATGCCAACATCAACGCGCTTCTGGATCGTGCCGAAGATCCGGAAAAAATGGTGCGCCTGATGATCCAGGAAATGGAAGATACGCTGGTTGAAGTCCGGTCCGCTGCCGTCAAGGCGATTGCCGATAAAAAGGAAGTCGAGCGCAAGCTTAAAAAACTGCATGACGGTCAGCTTGAATGGGAAACCAAAGCCGAGTTTGCTGTTTCCAAGGGCCGCGATGATCTGGCCAAGGGGGCGCTAATGGCGCGCCGCCGTCTGGCCGATCAGAGCGTTGTGCTTGAGCGCGAACTTGAAGTGATCGAGGAAACCCTTGGCAAATTTGACGAGGATCTCAACAAGTTGCAGAACAAGCTCAATGAAGCAAAAGGCAAGCAGCGTGCGGTGGAAATCCGTATGCAGACCGCTGAAAAGCGTGTCAAAATGAAAGAAAAGCTTCATTCCGGTCAGATTGACGAAGCGCTTTTGCGTTATGAGCAGATGGAACGCCGGATTGACGAGCTTGAAGCAAATGCGGACTCCTGGGACCTTGGTCGCGGGCAGAGCCTTGAAGAGCAGTTCGAGGATCTTGAAGCCGAGCTCGGGATCGAAGATGATCTCAAAGAGCTTAAGGCGCGCGTAAAGAAAGATAAATAATCATTGGTTTGTGTGTTTCGGCACGTAGGCCAGCACAAGGAAGAAGCTGTCAGATATGTGGGCGATTGCCGTACCCTTGATTGTATTCGTTGCCGTTGTTGGCCCGGTCTGGGTGGTGTTTCATTACATCACCGTCTGGAAACGGATGAAGGCAGAGCAACGCGCACAGAACCCCGAACAAACCGCCCGTGAACAGGAAATGGTGGCGGGGCTCAAAAAGCGGGCAGCGAAGCTTGAATCCCGTGTCGAAACACTTGAACGCCTGTTAGATGCCGAGGTTGCCGAATGGAGGAACAGGATATGACTGCCCAGCAAGCTGCTGCCGGAAACGGATTTGGGCGCGGTCACACGAAAAACGCGCGTCACGGATGCCGGTTTGCCAATCACAGTCACGATGGCAAGAAATGCCACGGGGTGATCGGGCGGACCACGCGGGGAATTTCCCAGGCCTTTGGCATTCCGCGCAAAGGGGTTCTGGTTGCTTTCATTCTGATCCTGATTTTCAGTTTCCCGGTCGGGGTGATGTTGTTTGGTCTTGCATGGGCCTATGTGCATCATCCGGAATGGTTTGACGGATTGCGTGGCAAGTTGCGCGGATCATCGCGCCGTGCCCAGGCCAAAGCCCAGGCCCAGGCCCGTGCGGCCAAAACCGATGACACGCATGACAACCCGACCGTGGGTGTCGATTACGAAGAAAGCTGGATGGAAGAACTGCGCGAGCAGTTTGACGATCTGGAACGCCGCACCGGATCGATGGAAAGCTTTGTGGCGTCCGGCGATTATCAGGTCGCATCCGAACTTGAGAAAATGAAAAAAGACGACGCATCGCAAGCCGCCAAAAAGGACTGTGATGATGCCAATAAACCCGAAGAACCAAAGGCATAAGTCTTTGGCCTGACGGTCCAGAAGATTGACGGCGGTTTCAGCTTTCCCCAATCCCCCCTCGCGTTTTAACGCAATGAGGTCGCCGTCAAACATAAAACCGGATCACATATGTGATCCGGTTTTTCTTTTTGTTCGCAGTTCCTTGCGGAAAAATTCCCAAATAGCGTTTATCACTATACCTAATTTAAAGGTTTTACCGGCAAAGTCGGCGAAAAGGCCCATATATGGGATGCTGCTTTTGGGGAATTATGCATGGCGACCATGATTGAACATCCCGGCGAACAGGATTTCCTGCACCGGTTGCTGTTGGATAATCCGTGGTGGGACGGGGTCACCGATGATGTGGTGCAGGGATTGCCCCAGCGCGCCTTTTTCAAGCGGTTCTGGTCGGCCATTGAAAAGCATGACGGGCAAAAGGCCGTGGTCCTGACCGGCCCGCGCGGGGTTGGCAAAACCGTGATGTTGCGCCAGGCGGTGGCCGAACTTTTGAATGCCGACACGCCAAGACGCCATGTTTGCTATATCTCGCTGGAACATCCGCTGTTTCTGGAAATTGATCTGCCGCGTTTGCCAAAATTACTGCGATCGATGCGCGGTATTTCGGCTGATCATCCGTTATGGCTTTTTATCGA
This sequence comes from Thalassospira povalilytica, assembly GCF_002844235.1. Taxonomy (GTDB): domain Bacteria; phylum Pseudomonadota; class Alphaproteobacteria; order Rhodospirillales; family Thalassospiraceae; genus Thalassospira; species Thalassospira povalilytica. The sequence continues at coordinate 11,886 of NZ_PGTS01000001.1, forward strand.
CGAGGTTTCCTATCAGCGTGATTGGGAGGACCGGCTTGCACGGTTGATCGTTGCCGATCCGATGCTGCGCGTGGTGGCGGTTAGTGCGCTCGCACCCGGTGCCGACAGTGCCGGGCATATTCAAAGCCTGTTTTTACCCCCCTTCAGCTTTGCCGAATATCTTGAGCAAAAGGGCATTGCCCCAAGTGACGTTTTGCCCGAAACGCCAAATGTCGGGCGTTATACCGCCGATGTGCCGGACGGTCTGGTGGCGCTTAATGATCTGTTTGAAGATTACATCAATGAAGGCGGCTTCCACGATGCCAATGGCGAAGCCGGGGCCATTCACCGATCCCTTCATTCCGATCTGCCGGGGCTGCACGGGATTTCAAGCCCGTCGGACTTGCATCGGTTGTTTGCGCTTCTGGCATATAATACTGGGTCGGAATTCTCGATTGAGACATTGGCGCGCGAACTTGATATCGCCAAAAACACGCTGCGCCGGTATCTGGAATATCTTGAAAGTGCCTGGCTTGTGCGCCGTCTGGAACGTGTTGATCAGGATGCCAAGCCGTTCCAGCGTGCGGTGGCGTTCAAGGTTCATCTGATCCATCCGGGATTGCGCAGTGGTCTGATTGGCGGGCGGGCATCTGATAGTGCGACGATCACGCGACTGGCCGAAACCGCGATCCAGACCCAGTTTCTGACATCGAGTGTCGGGATGGAAAGCCTGTATTATGCGCGCTGGGGCCATTACGAGGTGCCGTTTGTGTTCCTTGATCGTCGGTCGGGCACGCCGTTATTTGCCTATCACTGTCTGTGGCGCGATGAGGCGATCCGCAAGCCCAAGGAAATCCGGGCACTGGTCAATTTCCGGGGCAGTCATGCCTTGCCACTGGGGGCGTTTGTTCTGACCAAGGCGCAATGGCATGGCGGCAAACTGGGTGGTGTGCCGATGCGGTTTGAGCCAGCCAGTGTGCTGGCACTGCGGATCGGGCTTGAATTTTCACAGCTTTAACCTTGCCGATCAGGAGGCGTTCCGTTGGGCATGTTCGGGTCTCGGATGATGGTACGGGTCTCAATGATCTCGCAGATTTTGCAGGTCGGGGCGGTATCGTGCGTTCTGATGCTGTCGGGGATTGCTCGGGCTGATCAGATTTGCCCGGCCAAACCGCATTGGAGCGATACCGAGCCCGCGATCAATCTGGCGCATGTGTTTTGTGGCGAAGTGAAATCCAATGGCCGTGCCGCCGGGTTTCATGCCCGGCCGGACGGGATTAATCCGGGATCGGTCAGATCGGTCGACATCACCCAGCCCGCCAATGCGAACGGGGTGTATGCCGGCATGGTGACTTTCGCCAATCCCCATACCAAGTCGGGCGGATCGGGTGGGCGTGATCCGGTGAAGTTTTCAAGCATCTTTCCCGACAGCTGTGACGATGATCAGATCGTGGCATCGATCCTTTATGCCTATGAAAATCGTACGGACTGTCCGGCGGGATCGCCTGGTTGGTGGCAATGCGGACTGAACCGGCCGATGGAGGCCGCGTCATCTGCCGGGCTTTGTGTGGGTGATGATCCCGACGGGGTTTTCATGATCGCGATCGGGTTGCTGCGTGACGGGCGGATCAACACCGCCTTTCCGCTGCGCTAGGTTCAGGATCAGGGGCAGGATCAGGATCAGGGGGATCGGGTGATGAGCGCAGACAGGACGGGTGACCTTAAGGTTCCCGATTGGCCGGGGCGGCGGGCGGATGATCCGGGCCATGACCGGATTGCCGCGATGCTGGTTCTTGATATTGGCAATGCACCGCAATGGGCAGGCCGGGTCGCGCGCGAGATCGAGGATGTTGTTACAGGGACATCAAGTGGTTGGGAAATGGTAATGAATGCCCATATCCTTACTGTGGGCAAAGACAAATCAGGCATATCATCAGCCGATGACGCGATGGGGGATGATCCGGTCGAGGTTGCGACCGCGGACCTGATGGCGGCATTGGCAGCCTGGATTGAGCGGATTGAACAGGGCGCATCGTAAAATGGCGTGTTTGTCAGGTCGGATCGGACCGGAAAAGGAATGCGGGCGGCAGATGGGGCTGTTTTTCACAAAGGCACAAGGCGGTATCGGGCGACTGGCAACGCGGATCTGTGTTGTCGGGCTGATGGCTGTGATGGTGGTTGGCGCGGGCATCGGGACGGCCAGCGCCCAGGGGAATGGCAAGGATCCGGGCGATCCGCTTGAGATCTTTTTGCATCAATATCTTGAACATGCGGGGCTTCCGGGCGGGGTGATCGGCATCGGATATGGCACGGGACAGGTGCGCTATGCCGCCAGCGGATATGCAACGGTTGGTCCCGATGTCGGCATGACGGCAGATCGGCAGTTTTATATCGGGTCGCTGACCAAAATGATGACGGCGGTTGTGACCCTGCAACTGGCATCGGAAAAACGGATCAATCTGTCCGATCCGATTGCCAAATATCTGCCCGAAGAATTCGAAGGCCGAATTGCCAATGCCCGAAATGCGACCATTCGTGACCTTTTGCGCAACAGTTCAGGTATTCCCGATTATCTTGACGGGGAATTCTTTTTCCAGCTTGTCGGGCGTGATCCGCAGCATGGCTGGCGAAATGTCGAGTTGCTGCCATTGATTGCCGATCGGGACGCCTATTTCGAAGCGGGGAAAAGCTATGCCCCGTCAAACAGCAATTTCATCCTGCTCGGCGTGATGATCGAAGCGGTCGAAGGCGATCATATCGAAAAGGTATTTAACCGCCGCATTTTCGAACCGGCCGAAATGGCCAATACATCCTTTGGCCGCTATCCGCGACCGGATCTTTTGGCCCATGGCTTTGATGATGCGGACGGGGACGGGCAGCTTGAAGATGTCACGGATTTCGATGTCGGCGATCAGCTGGCCGATGGCGGTGTGATTTCAACGGCCGAGGATATGGTAAAGTTCGCCCGTGCCCTGTTTGTTGACGGGGTGTTGCTGGGTCCCAATGCGATCAAGCGTGCGACTTCTGATGCGGCCTTTGCCGGTGAAGGGTCTTATGGTTATGGGCTTATGATCGGGTCAAGTGACTGGGGGCCGGTTTGGGGGCATGACGGGATCTATTTCGGCTATTCCGCCGAATTTTCATGGTTCCCCGATCAGGATACGGTGGTGGTGTTTCTGGCAAATGGCCGCGCCCTTAACGAGGTCCCCAATGTCACGGGGATGCTGATGACCGGGATATTTGGCAAGCCGCAATAGCGATATGTGCGAAATGTGCGAAGGCCATTGCGGTGCCGATCAAATGGATGGTCACATTGGTGGTTGGCTTTCCGGATCAAGAAGCGCGCTGCTTTGGCGGACCTGAAGGGCGGGTTCTTCGGCAATCACGACATTCTGCCCCAGTGCATAATTGCGCAATTGGCGATAAACCAGTTCCCCGATCCGATAAAAATCAATGGCGACATAGCCGTCAATGGTGCCATTGGCAGTCAATTCTTCCTGTTCGTCGGTCGGGCTGCCGGTTGCCATGAACAGTTTGGGTGCGCGCGGGCCCGATGCGGTGATGATTTTGCTCAGCCGTTTGGTGTCGCCGAGAAGCCAGTCACCGACCGGCACAATGAAATCAAGTGTCGGGTTCTGAATTGCCTGGGACAATTGTGCAAGGCCGAGTTCCTCGTCACCGCGATTGAAAAGCGGACAGCGTTCATCTTCGCGCCAGCCATTTTCCCCCTTAAGGGCTGCTGGCGGATGAAGGGGGGCTGGCATGTCATCGGGAACCGGAAGTGTCCCGCGCAAGGTATGGCGAATGCCGGCAATCCGTTCATTGAGATTGGGGTCAAAGCGGCCGCCGCTGATGATGCAGATCCGTGCGCCATCAGGGCGGACAGATTTAAGCAATTCGGCAAGCCGGGTGCCGATTTCAAAATTGTCGGGCCCGATATAGGTCCGGCGCAAATGGCGGTCCGGATTTTCAAGATCGGAATCAAACGTGATGACGGGGATTTTGTTGGCGTGTGCTTTTGGCAGGCCGTCCTGGGCGATGAAGGATGAATTGGTTACCGAAATCGCAATACCGTCGACATTCATGTCGATGGCCTTGTGAATGGCATCGCGCTGTCCGCGGAAATAGCCGATCTGTGTGTCGCCCATATGCAGGCATTCATCACCGTTGCGCAGGGCCGCATCATGGCAGCCGCGCCAGGCGGTGATAAAATTGACATCTTCGATATCCTTGGAAATCAGGCTGAATTTAAGGGGTCTGGCCGATGTCATCTGTGCGTACAGGCACAGCATGAACAGGGTCAGGATCGCGGCTTTCATTCCAGATCGCGTGATGGGTAGTGATGCGAACATTTTGGCTCCGGTGATGGAGCCAGGCTTTTCTCCCACCCGGTGTTTTTACCGGCTTTTTCTGATGATACGGGCATGCGGCGATGCCGGATCGTTTCTGCGCTTATATGTGGTGACGGGGGATCTGTTTGACCACCATTAGTGGTTGCTAAATTTCATTATGCATTCGGCGCATGACTGATAGAATGATAATAGTTAGAATCCTAACTAATTTTCTGGTATCATCAGGGTCATGGAAAACATTGACCTTGAAACCCCTTATTTGACCCTTGGCAGTGCGTTGATGCGCGTCGCCCGCTGCTGGCAGCGCGAAGTCAATCGCACCCTTGCCGCGCATGGTCTTTCACAAACCATGGTGATGCCGTTGATTGTTTTGCATCGCAGCCGCGGTGCGGTCCGGCAAGGCGTGATTGCCGACGAAATCGGTGTTGAAGGCCCGTCACTTGTGCGGGTCATCGATCAGCTTGAACGGGACGGATTGATTTCGCGGGTCTGTGACCCGACGGACCGCCGGGCCAAGATGGTGGCGCTTACCGATGCGGGCAAAGACAAGGCATCCGAGATCGAGGTGTTGCTGGGTGCGTTGCGCGGGGAAATTACGGCCGATATTCCATCCGAAAAACTCAACATTACCCTTGAAGTCATGCGCGCCCTGCTTGACCAGTTGGCGCAGCGTGACAAGGCCGAGTAGGAGGATGTGGCATGTTAAGCACAATCCTTTCATTGCGCCCCAAAGCGACCGACTGGCTGTTTTCCGTTAAAACATTTGCCGCATCGATCCTGGCACTTTTCATTGCGCTTGCATTTGATCTGGACCGCCCGGTCTGGGCAATGGCGACGGTATATATCGTCGCCCACCCGTTATCGGGTGTTCTGGCATCAAAGGCGGTTTATCGCGTTCTTGGCACCATTCTGGGCGGGGTGGCTGCGGTCATTTTTGTGCCCAATCTTGTCAGTGCGCCGGTTTTGCTGTCGCTGGTGCTGGCGATCTGGGTGGGGGGATGTTTGTTCCTGTCGCGCCTTGATCGTACGCCGCGCAGTTATCTTTTCATGTTGGCGGGCTATACAGCCGCCATTGTCGGGTTTCCGTGCGTTGGCGATCCGACCGCGGTTTTCACGACCGCGATTGCACGTTGCCAGGAAATCAGTCTTGGCATTATCTGTGCGACGCTGGTCAGCCATATCGTTTTTCCCCGTCATATCGGTCCGGTGATTGCCGCACGTATTGATGGCTGGATGGGTGATGTCGCCAAGCTGGCCGATCAAAGCTTTGATCCCGATACCGATGCGGACAGCCTGCATAATGAACGCGCGCGCATTGCGGCTGATCTTGGGGAATTGCACGGGCTTGCCTTGCATCTGGGATATGAAAAATCCGGTTTTGCCGGGCGGACCCGACAGTTGCATGCCCTGCAAAGCGTGGTCGCGGCTTTGCTTCCGGTTTTGTATGGCATTCACGACCGGCTGATTGCGATCAAGGGCGAACTTGGCACCCTGCCAGATGATGTGACCGCCATCCTTGAAAATATCACGGCCCACATCAAGGCCCCCAGCCACGATCAGGGGCGGTTAGGTGCACTTCATCACGATATTGATGTCTTTGCCGCGCGGGTTGCACAGGAGCGCGACTGGGCAGGGCTGCTTCAGATCAATCTGGCCAACCGGTTGCACCGTTTCCTTGATTTCCATGATGATTGCCGCACCCTTTGGGACGGTATCCGTGCTGGCGAGGTGCCGACAGATGTTCTTGATCGCTGGCAGGAAGGGGCCAGGGCATCGGCCCTGCACCGCGATTATGGTGCCGCCTTTCGCAGCGGGCTGACCGCATTGATTGCCACAGTCATCGTGTGCGGTTTCTGGATCGCATCAGGTTGGCCAAGCGGATCGACAGCAGCGATGATGGCCGCCGTCGGGGCGAGCATCATGTCGTTTCTGGATAACCCGGTCCCGGCCCTTAAGGGGTTCATTCGCTATACCGCGCTGTCGGTGGCGGTGGTGCTGGTTTACAGTCTGGCAATCCTGCCCGGGATTGACGGGTTTGCGTTGCTGGTCATGGCCTTTGCGCCTTATTTCATCTTGCTTGGTGTGTTGATGGCAACGCCGCAGACCTATGGGTTTGGACTGGCGATGCTGGTCAATGTGGTGATGATCCTGAATGTTGATACGGCCTATAGCAGCAATGTGTCTGCCTTGCTGGGCGGGGGGATTGCGTCACTGGCGGGGTTTGGTGTGGCAGCGATTGTCACGGCCTTTGTCCGGGTGGTGCCCGTCGACAGCTTTATCCGCGGACTGGTGCAGGCCAACTGGCGTGACATTGCCGGGATCGCGCGGGGCACGTTGAACATTGCCCGTATGGTGATGATCCGTCGGCTTCTGGACCGTCAGGGATTGATTTTGCCACGCCTTGCCATGGCGACACGTCATCGTGAAACCCTGATCCGGGTGATGCCCGAAGTTTCGATTGCGGCAAGTTTGTATGACCTGCGCCGGATCAGGCTGTTTGTTGATCGCGATATCAGCGCGCGTATCGATGTTCTGTTGCGCAATATCGCCCGGCATTTCGAAGCCCGCCTTGATGATTTTGACCGTGCCCCGGATCCCAAAATCCTGGCCGAGGTCGATAACATCCTTGGACTGGTTACCGTCATGCAGGATGACGAGCAGCGGCAAAAACTTCTGATCCCGCTTGTGGCATTGCGCCGGACACTTTCGAAAACCGATGCGCCGAAACTTGATCGCGCCGCAGGGAATGCGACCCGCCCGATGCCCGTGTCCCCCGAAATCGGAGAAATCGCATGATTGCGCCAACTCTTAATATCTATGGCCTGTTTGTTCCGGCATTGCTTGGACTGGCACTGGCAGCATGGGCATGTCTTTCGCTTGCCCGTATCGGTCTGATGCGGATCGGTTTTTACAAAATAACTGTTCATCCCGCCCTGACCGATCTTGCGCTTTATGTGCTGATCCTGACCGGACTTTCGGCGCTGTTCATTCAATAGGTGATGAAATGAAAACCGCTTTGACCAAAAGCCTGCGTATCGGATTTACGCTTTTACTTGTTGTCGCCGCCATTGCCGGTGGTGTGCATCTTTATGATTATTACATGAACGAACCCTGGACCCGTGATGGCCGGATCAGTGCCGATGTGGTGTCGATTGCGCCCGACATCGCGGGGCTCGTGGCCGAGGTAAAGGTCACCGACAACCAGCCGGTCAAGGCAGGGGACGTTTTGTTCACCATTGATGGCGCGCGCTATCAGGTGGCCGTCGATCAGGCGCGTGCAAAACTTGAAAGTGCCAAGGCCGCCCGTGATCAGGCCGCACGCGAGGTCAATCGTTATGGCGGGCTTGATAGTGCCGTGGTGTCAGCCCAGAAAAAGGAACAGGTCAAAACCGGCCTTGCAACCGCTCAGGCCGCCCTTGATCTGGCTAAGGCCGATCTTGATCTGGCGGAATTGAATCTGTCGCGCACCCGCGTTGTGGCGCCGGTGGATGGTGTGGTTACCAACTTTTCGCTGCGTCCGGGCAATTATGTTGGTGCCGGAACCGCGATTGCCGCCCTTGTCGACAGCAGTTCGTTCTATGTCGCTGGCTATTTCGAAGAAAACAAATTGCCGCGCATTGCGATTGGCGATCGCGTCAAGATCAGCCTGATGGGTGAAGACCGCCCGATTGACGGCCATGTCGCAAGCATCGCAAGCGGCATTCAGGATAGCGAACGGTCAGGCAGTTCTGCCGGTCTGGCACAGGTCAAACCGACCTTCAGCTGGGTCCGGCTGGCCCAGCGCGTTCCGGTTCGCGTTGCCCTTGATCACGTGCCCGAAGGTGTGAAGCTGGTCGCCGGGCGGAGTGCGGTCGTTACCATCGAACAGGAAAGTGCCCCGTCGGATGGCGGGCTGAACATCAGCAGGCTGTTCTGATCCTGTGTGGTGATTTTGGTATGATGCAGTGCAAAAAGTGACTTGCAGTGCAAAACAAGTTTGGGTAATTTTCGTAAAAATTAACGTCAAATATTGAACGAAAATTATCAAACGGGAGAAACCTGATGGCTGCTGCCCCACGTCCGCGCCGCTCTGTGCTTTATATGCCGGGATCGAATGCCCGTGCACTGGAAAAAGGCAGGAGCCTTCCGGCCGATGGCCTTATTCTTGATCTTGAGGATGCGGTTGCCCCGGATGCCAAGGATACCGCGCGCGACCAGATCGTCGCCGCCCTTGCCGAGGGCGGATATGGCAAACGTGAAATCCAGATCAGAACCAACGGCCTGAATACCCCGTGGGGCTATGCCGATATTGTTGCGGCGTCAAAGACGTCTGCCGATGCGATCCTGCTGCCCAAGGTCGAAAGTGCCGATACGGTCCGTCAGGTCGCCAATATCATGGAGGCCGAGGGGGCCCATGCCGGCATGACCATCTGGTGCATGATGGAAACGCCGCTTGCGATGCTGAATGCCAAGGAAATAGCCGGTGCGCACCCGCGACTGGGCGGCTTTGTCATGGGGACGTCGGATCTGGCCAAGGATCTGAACTGTGCCCATACGCCGGACCGTTTGCCAATGATCACAAGTCTTGGCCTTTGCCTGCTGGCCGCGCGGGCCTATGGGTTGGCGATCCTGGATGGTGTGCATCTTGATCTGGGCGATGATGACGGGTTTGCGGCATCCTGCAAGCAGGGGCGCGAGCTTGGCTTTGATGGCAAGACGCTTATTCATCCCAAAACCATTGCGGCGGCCAATGTGGCCTTTGCCCCGGCCCAAAGCGAAATTGACTGGGCGCGGAAAATCATTGCCGCCCACCAAGAAGCCGTAGCCGCGGGCAAGGGGGTTGTCGTGGTGGATGGCAAGCTGATTGAAAACCTGCATGTGGTGTCGGCCACGAAGCTGGTGGCAATGGCCGATCTGATTTCCGAAATGGATGCGAGCTGAAATCGGGCCGAAACGGTCCGCGTCCGATCCCCAAAACAGGCATGAAAAGGCCGTCCGGGATCATTGCGGAACGTATTTGCAGGAACTTTGCCATTCAGGGAGGCTAGAAATGTCAAAGACCAATCCGGGTAATTATTTTGAGGATTTCCAGATCGGACAGGAAATCCGCCACGCCACACCGCGCACGATTACCTGTGGTGATGTCGCCCTTTATACCGGGCTTTACGGGCCGCGCTTTGCGGTTCAGTCATCGGACGAATTTGCCCGTTCTATCGGGTTCCAGTCGGCCCCGGTCGATGATCTTTTGGCCTTTCACATGGTGTTTGGCAAAACCGTACCGGATGTGTCGCTTAATGCGGTGGCCAATCTTGGCTATGCGGGCGGGGTGTTCGGGGTGCCGGTTTATCCGGGGGATACGGTCAGTTCGGTCTCAACCGTGATCGGCTTGAAGGAAAATTCAAACGGCAAGACCGGTGTGGTTTATGTCAATTCCGTCGGACGCAATCAGCGCGGCGAGATGGTTCTCGATTACAATCGCTGGGTCATGGTGCGCAAGCGCGATGAAAATGCCCCGGCCCCTGCAACCGTTTTGCCCGAATTGCCCGGGATGGTCGCACCCGAGGCGTTTCAGATCCCTGTCGGTCTTGCGATGACATCCTATGAAACGCAGCTGGCCGGATCGCCACATCGCTGGGATGACTATTATGTCGGCGAGAAGATCGATCATGTTAATGGCATGACGCTTGAAGAATCCGAACATCAGATTGCGACGCGACTCTATCAAAACACTGCCAAGGTCCATTTCGATCAGGTGGCGGCCAATGAAGGCCGGTTTGGCAAACGCCTGATTTATGGCGGACATATCATTTCACTGGCGCGCGCACTTTCATTCAACGGGCTTGGCAATGCATTCCGGATTGCCGCGATCAATGCCGGGGCCCATGCCAACCCGGCCTTTGCCGGGGATACGGTATTTGCCTGGTCCGAGGTGCTTGGAAAATTCGAGCTGCCGGGCAGGCGGGATCTGGGGGCGTTGCGTCTGCGTCTTGTTGCGGTGCGCAACCGTCAGGCCAGTGATTTCCCGCTGCGTAGCGAGGATGGCAAATATCATCCCGATGTGTTGCTTGATTTCGATTACACGGTGCTGATGCCGCGGTGATCCTTGTGCGGGCCCCTGTTCCGACTGTGTGTTGGTCCGGGGCTGTGGTCGGCTTTCCTTAACCGTTCTTTTGTGATGTCGGGGGTAATTTGACGCGGTCTGGCGTTCTGATCTTGATCAGGCGTTATCGCATCCACATGTGTTTGCAATAAATTCGGCCTGAACCAGGGGCAGTTTCCTTGCGTAAGAAGGTCTAATTGTGCAATTGCTAAATCCACGTTACGTCGTATGCGCGTCAAATGGATGACCCTGTGTTGTTCATTGAACCCTTCCCGCGGGGGTGTTTACGGCGTCTGAGAGGTCAACCTACGTAGTTAAACGGAGGCAGTTGAGGCGTTTTTGTCCTGAATTCTTTGGATTTAGAAGGGGTTCAGATTGACTCAAACCCGCTGCATGGGTAAATAAACCCTGCTTTCCCGCCAGCTACTTTGAGAAGAGGCAATTCCGCTATGAGCAAAGCCAATCGGCCGCTGTCTCCGCACTTGCAGGTGTACCGGCTTCCGATGACGGCAAAGATGTCCATCTCCTTCCGCGCGATGGGTGTCGGCCTTGCCATTGGTTTCGTATTTTTGGCGTCCTGGCTGATTGGTGCCGGCGCTGGTCGTGACGCCTTTAACGGCTATCACGCATTTTTCACCTCGTGGTTTGGTCTGCTGCTGCTGTTCGGTTGGACGGCGGCGTTTTATTACCACGCTTGCAACGGTATCCGTCACCTGATCTGGGATACCGGTCGCGGCCTGACGAATGAGGGTGCTGCCAAAGGCAACCCGATCGTCCTTGGCGCGGCAGTTGTGCTGACCATTATCACCTGGATCATCGGTCTGGCCTAAGGCCGGGCAAGAGGGGACAAACTTGTCATGAAGATGCAATCCGATCTAGGCCGTGTCCGCGGTCTCGGTTCTGCCAAAAGTGGCTCTTCGCACTGGTGGACCCAGCGCGTTACGGCTGCTGCGAACCTTCCGCTCGGCATCTGGTTCATTCTTTCGATTCTTGCAGGGCACACGGCCGATTACGATGCCGTTCACGCCTGGTTGAGCTCGTACTTCCACTCGACCATGATGATCCTTCTGATCATCAGCGTTGCTGTGCATTTCACGCACGGCCTGCAGGTCGTGATCGAAGATTATGTGCATAACCGTAAAGCAGAAGTGATTTCGCTGATGCTGATCAAAGCTGTTGCGGCGTTCCTGTCGGTTGCAGCCATCGTATCAGTCCTGCGTATCGTTTTTGCCGGAGCCTGAGCCAATGACTGAATCATATAAAATTATCGACCATAACTACGACGTCGTTGTTATGGGTGCGGGCGGCGCTGGTCTTCGCGCGACGCTGGGCACGGTTGAAGCCGGCCTGAAAACCGCATGTATCACCAAGGTCTTCCCGACCCGTTCGCACACCGTTGCTGCCCAGGGCGGTATCGGTGCATCGCTTGGCAACATGTCCGAGGATCACTGGCAGTGGCATATGTATGACACCGTCAAGGGTTCCGACTGGCTTGGTGACCAGGACGCGATCGAATATATGTGCCGTAACGCCGTTCCGGCGGTTCATGAACTTGAACATTACGGCATGCCGTTCTCGCGGACCGAAGATGGCAAAATCTATCAGCGTCCGTTCGGTGGTCACACCCGCGACCACGGCAAGGCGCCGGTTGAACGTGCCTGTGCTGCGGCTGACCGTACCGGTCACGCCATGCTGCATACCCTTTATCAGCAGTGCCTGAAGCACAAAGCCGAATTCTTTGTCGAATATATCGCCCTTGATCTGATCATGGATGACGATGGTTCGTGCAAAGGTCTGGTTGCCTGGGATCTTGATACCGGTGAACTGCACCGTTTCAACGCCAAGATGGTCATTCTGGCATCTGGCGGTTATGGCCGTGCATTCTTCAGCTGCACCTCGGCCCATACCTGTACCGGTGACGGTCATGGCATGGTGGCCCGTGCGGGTCTTGGTCTTCAGGACATGGAATTCGTTCAGTTCCACCCGACCGGCATTTACGGTTCGGGCTGCCTGATCACCGAAGGTGCCCGTGGCGAAGGTGGTTACCTGACCAACTCCGAAGGCGAACGTTTCATGGAACGTTATGCGCCGACCGTTAAGGACCTTGCATCGCGTGACGTTGTGTCGCGCGGCATGGCACAGGAAATCCGTGATGGTCGCGGTGTTGGCGAACATGGCGAATATATCCACCTGCATCTTGAACATCTTGGTTCGGAAGTACTGTGGGAACGTCTGCCGGGTATTACCGAAACCGCAAAAATCTTTGCCGGTGTTGATGCGACCAAGGAGCCGATCCCGGTTCTTCCGACGGTCCATTACAACATGGGCGGTATTCCGACCAACTATAAGGGCGAAGTTCTGCGTCCGACCGCTGATGATCCGAACGCAATCGTTCCGGGACTGATGGCGGCGGGTGAAGCAGCTTGCGTGTCGGTCCACGGTGCAAACCGTCTGGGTACGAACTCGCTGCTCGACCTTGTTGTGTTTGGCCGTGCATGTGGTCTTCATGCCGCCGAAGTGGTCGACAGCAAAGCATCGTTCAAGGAACTCAAAACCAACGATGGCGACGAAGCGATTGCACGTTTCGACCGTCTGCGCTGGGCAAAGGGTTCGCGTCCGACTGCGGATATCCGTCTGGAAATGCAGCGCGTCATGCAGGGCAACTGCGGCGTGTTCCGGACCTCGGAAATCCTCAAGGAAGGCGTTGGCAAATTGGCTGAAACCGCAAAGACGCTTCCCGACGTCGGCGTTTCGGATCGCTCCCTCATCTGGAACTCGGACCTGGTCGAAACTCTCGAGCTTGAGAACCTCATGACCTGTGCCGCAGCAACCATGAATTCGGCAGAAGCGCGTCATGAATCGCGTGGTGCACATGCCCACGAAGATTATCCGAAGCGTGATGACGAAGTCTGGATGAAGCACACGATCGCCAAGGTCGACACCGAGAAGGGCTATGGCGTTGATCTGACCTATCGTCCGGTCAATACCTTCACCCTGACCGACGAAGTGTCGTATATCGAGCCGAAAGAGCGCGTCTATTAAGGCGCGGCAAGAGAGGATTTGAGAGATGGTAGAATTCAATCTTCCCGCCAATTCGGTCGTGAAAGAGGGCAAGTCGTTCTCTGCTCCGGCTGACGCGAAGAATGTCCGTTCGTTCAAGATCTATCGTTATGATCCCGATAGCGGCGATAACCCGCGTACGGATACCTACGATATCGATCTCGACAAATGTGGTCCGATGGTTCTGGACGCGCTGATCAAGATCAAGAACGAGATCGACGCGACCCTGACTTTCCGCCGTTCATGCCGCGAAGGCATTTGCGGTTCGTGCGCGATGAATATCGATGGCCGTAACACGCTTGCGTGCTTGAAGCCGATCGAAGACATCAAGGGCGAAGTCAAAATCTATCCGCTGCCGCATATGCCGGTGGTCAAGGATCTGGTGCCTGATCTGTCGCAGCCTTATGCACAGCTTGCTTCGATCGAGCCGTGGCTTAAAGCTGACAGCCCGACCCCGCCGGATGGCGAACGTCTTCAGTCGCGTGAAGAACGTGCGAAGCTCGATGGTCTTTGGGAATGCATTCTGTGCTTCTCCTGCTCGACCGCGTGCCCGTCCTACTGGTGGAACTCCGACCGTTACCTCGGCCCGGCTGTTCTGCTTCAGGCATATCGCTGGTTGGCAGACTCGCGTGACGAATATACCGGTGAACGTCTCGATGCACTCGAAGATCCGTTCCGCCTGTATCGTTGCCACACGATCATGAACTGCACCAACACCTGCCCGAAAGGCCTGAACCCGGCGCTTGCGATCACCGAAATCAAAAAGATGATCGCAGAACGCCGCGCCTAAGCCGCAGGCTGTGTTGCCCTGATATTGGCGTTTTACGCCAGCATGTTAAAGCCGCCGGAGATCACGGATCCCGGCGGCTTTTTCGTCTGTGATCAGGATGTTAACCCTGCAATTACGCAATTGGGTTATGATGCTTCCGGCTCTTTTGCTCGAACATGGGGAATGACCGTCTTGTTTATGCGCCGCCAGTTTGAATTTGCACCTTTGCGTTCCGTTATCGGGCTTGGAATGGTTTTGGCCGTTGCGGCCTGCGGGGATACCAGTCCGAACTGGGAGCCGCAGGATATGTTTGCTGCCCCCACCGAGGCCAAGCTTGATGACCGTTACCGGGCGATGATCGATTTCAAGGCGATGGCGCGCGACGAGACGGGCAAGGAATATGCCGCCGGTCCGAAGGCCACCGTCATGGGCGCCGTCGAAGAGGCCGTTGCCATGTGCAGCCAGGCCAATGCACAAGGCTGCAAGGCGGTGCGGGTCGGGCTGACATGGGTCGATGGTCTTGACCAGGCTGCCATTGAAAGTGTGATCAAATCCTATGGCGATACCATGACGGCCGAGGCCTATCAGGCGGCTGGTCAGGGCAATATGGGGGCCGCGAACTGGCTTGCCTATCACTATGCGGTGCGCGGCGAAAACCTTGATGAGGCGGAAAGACTTTCGAAACAGGCGCTTGCGGTGGCGCCCGATGACCCCGGGGCACTTGATACCTATGGGCTGATCCTGTACCGCCAGGGGCGCTATGCCGAGGCCGAGGAAGTTTTCATTCGGGTCAACAAGGCGATGCCGACCGCAGAACATATCGCCCATTTTGCCGACAATGCCCTGGCGATGGGGAAAACCGATATGGCGCGCGCGGCCTATCAGCGTGCATTGCAGGCCGGGGCGGGCCCGGTTCTGTCGCAAACCATCCAGAAGCGCCTTCTGGCGCTTGATCTTAATAGCGGTGGCAATATCCAGCCGGCGCAATGACCCGGCATATCATCTTTGATTGCGACGGTGTCCTGATTGACAGCGAGATTCTGTCTTTTGCGGTCGATGAAAGGATGCTGCCCGAATATAGCATTACCCTGGGGGCCGCAGAACTTGCACGCACATTCGGTGGTGTTGCCTATCGCGAGATGGTGGCCGAGCTGAATGCGCGATTTGGCACCGATATTGACCCGGCTGCCTATCAGCAACAGTGCGAGGCCGAGCTGGCGCGCCTGTTTGCAACCGATCTGCGGGCCATTGCCGGGATGGCTGAGCTTCTTGGGGGCCTGACCGTACCTTTTGCGCTGGCTTCGGGGAGTGACTTGGCGCGCCTTGATCAGTGTCTTTCGATAACCGGACTGTCAGAATTCTTTGAAGGACGCATTTTTTCAGCCCAACAAGTGACACGGGGCAAGCCTGCGCCGGATGTTTTCCTGCTTGCTGCGAAAACATGCGGATGGGAGCCGGAAAGCTGCCTTGTGATCGAAGACAGCCCGTCCGGAGTGATCGCAGCCGGTGCGGCGGGGATGCGGTGTGTCGGATTTCTTGGTGGGGCACATCGCAATGCCGGGGACGAAGGTATTTTGCGCGATGCCGGGGCGGAATATGTTGCAGGAAGCAGCGCGGATTTGCACCGCTACCTGCGTGAGTTGGGTCTGATCAGCCGGAATGGCGATGGTAGGGGTTAAGCCCAGTCCAGTGTGATGACCTCGCCATCGACCAGGGGCAGGTCAACTTCATTAAGGTTGTTGCCCGGACCGGAGCGATCCACGATCAGAAAATCGCTGTCTTCTTCAAGTACCAGAAGCGGGTGATGCCAGACATTCTTGGCATAGGTCACCCCCTGTGTTCCGTCCGAAAGGAAGGCGCGCAGGTTTTCCGGGGCCGGATCATCCGTACCTGATGCCACGACGATCAGGAATTTCTGCCCCGACAGCGGCATGAAGGCCTGTGAACCCAGCGGATGACGTTCCATCATCGTGATTTCAATCGGTTTTGGCCGCGGTGTGCCGCGAAAGATGCTGATGATCGGGGCCCCGCCTTCGTCGGCGACATCAACGCGCGAGATGTCGTGAAACCGGGTGGTGGTGCCCTGATTGATCTTGTAGCTGTCGCGCGCGGTGGCAATCGAAATGACTTCGCCAAACGGGGCGAACGCGTCTTGGGTCAGGTGTTCGACCGGAAGCTTCATACCTGCACAATCCTTTTGGTTGGTGGCGGTTTATCTGGTGGCCGGTTTGCCAAGGATGCGCAGACGGCTGATGCCGCCATCCGGGATCGAATTAACCCGCAAATGGGTGACCGGTCCATTGACGGTCAGGGCCGATGCGTCGAATTCGTGGATGTGATCAGCCTGCATTTTGCTTTCGGGCAGGACGGTTGACCAGAACATCGAACGCGCACGCAGCGACTTGTCCTTTTCACCGTCCACATAGGCCCCCTGGATCGAGACGCGGTCCGGGTAGTTGCCCTTGAAGTGGCAGGTATCAACGATGATTTTTTCGATCTCGCCGGGGTGGCCAAGTTCGACGATCAGCCATTCATTACCCGGTTCGCGGCGACGACGGGTTTCCCAGCCATCCCCCATATTGACCCCGCGGCCCGGTGCCAGAATGGCGTTCGGGTTGCCGTAATGGGCATCGGACCAGCCAACAACCACGCCGCCATTGATCATGGCGGCAAGATCGACCTGTTCACCCTTGGCCGCCATTTCCGTCCAGTCACGGTTCGGACGACCATAGACACGCAGGCGGGCAACACCGCCGTCAGGGTAAATATGCAGGCGAACGTGGGTATAAATGGCGTCCGATGTCACGTCGGCAAAGTGATGGGCACTGGCACCAAGGCCCATGGGGGCAACGATTTCATCCCATTTGGCATCATCGGCCGGATCGCCATTCGGGCAATAGCAGCCTTCAAGCGAAGCGGCTGGCGGGAAGTTGCCGGTAAAGTGGCTGGTGTCGATATCAACACCGTAAATCCGCCCCGACGTCGCCAGGCGGACGACGCAGTAATCATGGCCTTCGACCCGTTTGCGGCGGCTTTCCCAGCCATCCATCCATTTGCCATGATCGTCATAGCGATCCGGATAGAACACGGCGTCACCGGTTTGCAGCATCCGCTGTTTGTCGGCAAAGAAATCATCTGTCGCAAAAATGGCCTCTGCGCCAAGACGTTCATCGGCAAGGTTGACAAACTTCCGGGTAAATTCCGGTGCGTCGTGATTTTCCTGATGGCTCATGGTCGTAAAATCCTGAAATGGTCGTTTATTGTTCGGTGATCAATCCGGCTTGTCGGAAGTCCGGTTTACAGCGCTTCCAGCCGCAATTTCGCAATGCGATGGACCTGATTGATCGCCTCGTTAAATTCGGTTTCGACGTCGTTTTTCACCCGCCGTTCAAAGGCGGCAAGAATATCGGTGCGATGGAACCCCTTGACCGCAAAGATAAACGGAAAACCGAACTTCTGTTTGTAAAGGTCATTGAGTTCGGTAAAGCGGGCCAGTTCATCGGCGCTGCATTGATCAAGACCCGCCCCCATCTGTTCGTTCTGGGACGAGGTCGTCAGATCGGCAAGGGCCAGTTTCCCGGCAAGGTCGGGATGGGCGCGCAAAAGTGCCAGCTTGTCGGCATCAACCGCCCCGTTGACAATGGCCGCCATCGCATCGGCCAAGGCCGCCGGCGTGTTATGGGCATCGGTGATGCCGCGATCATAAAGTTGTTCGGCGATCCAGGGCGAATGTTCGTAAACCCCGCCATAAAGCGAGACAAAGGCGCTTTTGGCCAATGTGCTGGGCGGGCGGGTTTCAAACAGGGATTTGGTGGTTTCTGTCATGATATTGGTGTTCCTGCGTCGGTCTCAGCCAGCGAACGGATGATGTTCGCGCCAGTGGCGGGCGATATCGATCCGGCGGGCAAACCAGACGTCATCGTGGCTTTGGACATAATCGACGAAACGTTTCAGCGCGGCAAAGCGGCCCGGACGCCCGACCAGTCGGCAATGCAGACCAAGTGACAGCATGCGCGGGGTATGTGCGCCTTCCTCGTAAAGGGTGTCGAAGCTGTCCTTGAGATACTGGAAATACTGTTCGCCGGAATTGAAACCCTGAAGGGCGGCAAAGCGCATGTCGTTGGCATCAAGGGTATAAGGCACGATCAGATGCGGCTTTTCCGTCTGGGTGCTCCAGAACGGAAGTTCGTCACTATAGTCATCAGCGTCATAGAGGAAGCCGCCTTCCTCATTGACCAGGCGGCGGGTATTGGGGCTGGTGCGGCCGGTGTACCAGCCAAGCGGACGTTCGCCGGTGACGTCCTTGATGATATCAATCGCCTTGTGAAGATGTTCGCGTTCGATATCTTCGGGCACATACTGATAGTCAATCCAGCGATAGCCGTGCGAGCAAATCTCGTGTCCATCCTTCATCGCGACTTCGCCAACTTTTGGATGGCGGGCAAGGGCCATGGCGACGGCAAAGATGGTGATCGGGATCTGGCGTTCGCGAAACAGGTTCAGGATGCGCCACACACCAACGCGCGAGCCGTATTCGTAAATCGACTCCATGCTCATATGACGCACACCTTCGCGCATGTCGGCACCGACGATTTCAGACAGGAACGCCTCGGACGCGCGGTCGCCATGCAGGATGCAGTTTTCACCGCCTTCTTCGTAATTCAGGACAAACTGAACAGCCACGCGTGCGCCATTGGGCCAATTGGCCTTGGGCGGGTTTTCGCCATATCCGATCAAGTCGCGCGCATATGTCTGGTCGTTCATCTGGGCCTTCTCCTGAATTCTAATCGGTCCTGTGCCTAACGCCCGGCTTTGTTGTGGGGACCGTTTGGTGTAGCATCTTTGTGGTTACAATTAACCATAGGTCGCGGTGCAGCAAGGGATAAACCCGTGCCTGCCGGACCTGATAAGTGCCGCACTATCAAGACGGTTTTGATAATGTTCCTGGACGGAAGGTAAGTCGGGCCACGTTTTACACGGTCTTCCAAGGCTTTTTGCCACGGTTGCATGTTATAGTGCCTTAAACTGATACATTCGTTTTTCAAAGAATTATTGATATAGTTTCACTTTATCCCCTCTTTCCCGAGGGCAGGCGGAATGCGACCCTTTTGAAGCGCTATAAAGTTCGACACAAAACCAAAGGGCCCGCCCCAAAAAGAATGTCGAACACGGGAGAAGCGACCGACCACAAAAGTAAGAATAAGAGAGAGGAGGCCCGGCATGGGACGACTGACTACCCATGTACTGGATACGGCAAAAGGCTGCCCGGCTGCTGGAATCCGCATTGAGCTGCACCGCTATGGCAATGGTCATGATGATCTGGTTGCCGAGGCCGTGACCAATGCCGATGGCCGCACCGATGCGCCGATGCTTGAAGGTGCCTCTTTCAAACCCGGTGAATATCAGCTGGTCTTCCATGCCGGGGCGTATTTTGATGCGTGCGGGGAAAATCTTCCCGATCCCAAATTCCTTGATCAGGTTGTCATCCGGTTCGGTATTTCTGACGGGCAGGCGCATTATCATGTGCCGCTGTTGCTGTCGCCGTTCGGCTATTCCACCTATCGCGGAAGCTGAGGTTGATCATGGCGCACGCGACCGGTTCTTTCCGTTCTGATATCCGTTTTCTTTTGGGCAATGAAGAACGCAGCCTGTGTGATGTTGATCCGCAGATGACGGTTCTTGAATATCTGCGTCTGTCCGAACGCAAATCCGGCACCAAGGAAGGCTGTGCCGAAGGCGATTGCGGTGCCTGCACCGTCGTTCTGGGGGAGCCGGATGGCAAGGGCGGCATGGCGTATCGCACGGTCAATGCCTGTATCCAGTTTGTGCCGACCCTTGATGGCAAGCAGCTTTTGACGGTCGAGCATCTTAAATCAAGCGACGGCACCCTTCATCCCGTACAGCAGGCGATGGTCGATACCCATGGATCGCAATGCGGGTTCTGCACGCCGGGCTTTGTCATGAGCCTTTATCAGCTGTGGCTTGATGGTGGCGAAGATGACCGCGGTGCGATCAATGATGCGCTGGCGGGGAACCTTTGCCGGTGCACAGGCTATGGCCCGATCATCGAGGCCGCCCGCAAGGCTGGCGGGGTTGCTGCCAACGACGCGGCAGAGCAAAAGCGTCGTTCGGATATTGCGGCCCGTCTGAGTGCGATGGTTGATGGTGCGGGTACGCTTGCGCTTGAACATCCCGCAGGGCGCTATTACGCGCCGCAAACATCTGATGAACTTGCCGCACTTCTGGTCCAGCATCCCGATGCCACGGTTCTGGCCGGCGGGACGGATGTCGGACTTTGGGTGACCAAGATGCTCAAACGTCTGGACCCGATTATTTATATTGGCGATGTCGCAGACCTGAAATCGGTCAGTGAAACCGAAGATGCCCTGATTATCGGGGCTGGTGTGACCTATAGCCGCGCCCATGATGCGCTTGGCCGGGTTGCTGCTGATGTCGGGGAGTTGGTACGCCGGATCGGTTCGCGGCAAATTCGCAATGCCGGAACCGTGGGGGGCAATATTGCCAATGGATCGCCAATTGGTGACACACCACCGGCCCTGATTGCGCTGGGGGCCAAGATTGTTTTGCGCATGGGTGATGTAAGACGCGAAGTCGCCCTTGAAGATTTCTTTGTTACCTATGGCAAACAGGACCGTCATCCGGGCGAGTTTGTGCAAAGCGTGATCGTGCCCAAACCGGCCAAAGGTGTGGTGTTCAAGGCCTACAAGATTTCCAAACGGTTTGATCAGGACATTACCGCGGTGCTTGGCGCCTTTGCGATCAAGGTCGTTGACGGCAAGGTCGCGGAATTCCGTGCGGCGTTTGGGGGCATGGCCGGCACCCCGATGCGGGCAGCCAAATGCGAAGCGGCCATGATCGGCAAGGACTGGAATGAAGCCAGCCTGAATGCGGCCCAACTGGAGCTGGCCAAGGATTTCGCACCGATGACCGATATGCGGGCATCAAAGGAATACCGCGTGCTGGTGGCCCAGAACCTTTTGACCAAGCTGTTTATCGAAACCAACGCACCCGAAATTGCCACCCGCCTTGTCGGCAAGGAGGCAGCCCATGTCTGATCAGATCAGCCAAACCGAAACCGATGAAGTGATCGCCCCGACTGCCGGTCTTTCGGGCGGGGTGCGGTCCAGTTCCAAACATGATAGCGGCCCGAAACATGTGGCGGGCGAAGCGGTCTATATCGATGACATTATCGAACCTTATGGCACGCTTCATCTGGCCCCCGGCGCGGCAAACATCGCGCATGGCAAGATCAGGAAGATGGATCTGTCCAAGGTCCGGTCCGCCCCCGGTGTGGTTTGCGTTCTGACCGCGGATGATGTGCCCGGTATGAATGACGTGTCACCCGCCCACACCCATGATGATCCGGTTTTGCCCGATGGTATCGTGCAGTTCTATGGGCAGCCGGTATTTTGCGTCGCGGCCGAAACCCGCGCACAGGCCCGCGCGGCCGCCAAGCTTGCTGAAATCGAATATGAAGAACTGCCCGCGGTTCTGTCGATTGAAGATGCACTGGAAAAGCAGCAATTCGTCGCCCCGCCACATGTGATGAAACAGGGCGATGCCAAATCGGCCTTGGCCAAGGCCAAAAATCGTCGTGCCGGGCGAATGGAAATTGGCGGGCAGGATCACTTTTACCTCGAAGGTCAGATCACCTTTGCCATCCCGCAGGAGGATGGTGATGTTCTTTTGCATTGTTCGACCCAGCATCCATCCGAGGTCCAGCATAATATCGCCAATGTCCTTGGCCGTCCGGCAAATGCGGTGACGGTCGAGGTCCGCCGTATGGGCGGCGGTTTTGGCGGCAAGGAAACGCAGGCATCACAATGGGCGGCACTGGCGGCCATTGTGGCGGTGAAAACCGGACGTCCGGCCAAATTCCGTCTGGACCGTGATGATGACATGGTCATGACCGGCAAGCGTCATGACTTTATCGTTGATTACGATGTCGGCTTTGATGATGACGGGCGGATTTGCGGCCTTGATCTTCAATACGCGGCCAATTGCGGGTTTTCCGCCGATTTATCTGCCGCAATTGCCGACCGCGCGATGTTCCATACCGACAATGCCTATTACCTTGGCGATGTCGAAATCAGATCATATCGCTGCAAAACCAACCTTGTGTCCAATACCGCATTCCGCGGGTTTGGCGGGCCGCAGGGGATGGTGGCAATCGAGCGCATCATTGATGAAATCGCCATGACCATCGGGCGCGATCCGATGGATGTGCGCATTGCCAACTATTACGGCACCAAGGATCGCAATACGACGCCATATCATATGGTGGTCGAAGACAATGTTCTGCCGGAACTGACCGACGATATCCTGAAAGCCAGTGACTATCGCAAGCGCCGCGCCGAGATCGAAGCATTCAATGCCGAAAGCCCGGTTCTAAAAAAGGGCCTGTCCCTGACGCCGGTGAAGTTCGGCATTTCCTTTACCACCACCTTCCTTAACCAGGCGGGTGCGCTGATCCATATTTATCAGGATGGATCAGTGCATCTGAACCATGGTGGCACGGAAATGGGGCAGGGGCTTTTCATCAAGGTGGCCCAGGTCGTTGCCGAAGAATTCCAGATCGATCTGGATCAGATCAAGATCACTGCAACCAATACCGGCAAGGTTCCCAATACATCGGCCACCGCGGCATCAAGCGGGGCGGATATGAACGGCATGGCTGCGCGTGATGCGGCGATGACGATCAAGAACCGCCTGATTGCCTTTGCGGCGGAAAAATACGGTGTTGCGGAAAGTGCCGTGCGCTTTGTACCGGGCAAGATCATTGTCGGGGATGTGGCGGAGCTTGCCTTTGCCGATCTGATCAAGCAGGCCTATCTGGCGCGTGTGTCACTGTCGGCGACCGGCTATTACGCGACGCCGAAAATCCATTATGACCGCGAAACCGCGTCGGGTCGGCCGTTCTATTACTTTGCCTATGGCATGGCCTGTTCCGAAGTTCTGATTGATACCCTGACCGGTGAATACAAGGTGACGCGGGTCGATATCATCCATGATGTCGGGCGGTCGCTTAATCCGGCGATTGACCGTGGTCAGATCGAAGGCGGTTTCATTCAGGGCATGGGATGGCTGACTTCCGAAGAATTGTGGTGGGATGACAAGGGCAACCTGCGGACTCACGCGCCATCGACCTATAAAATCCCGGCCTGTTCGGATCGTCCGGAAGATTTCCGGATGGAATTGTGGTCGTCCGGTCGAAACGTGGAAAAAACCATTCATCGGTCCAAGGCCGTGGGCGAGCCGCCCTTGATGTTGGCAATTTCGGTGCACCGTGCGATTGCCGATGCGGTGGCATCGGTTGCCGATCACAAGGTGGTGCCAAACCTTGATACCCCGGCAACGCCCGAGGCGGTTCTTTATGCGGTGGCCGATGTTGCCAAACGCATGATCGAACAGGCCGGGCAGCCGGTTTCGGCCGCAGGGGAATGAAACCATGACCCTGTCACTGCGTGATCATATCAGTGTTCTGTCCGGATCCGATGCGGTGGTGCTGGTGTCGGTGGCGGCGATCAAGGGATCGACCCCGCGCGAGGTCGGGGCATTCATGCTGATTACGTCTGGCAAAATAGCGGGCACGATTGGCGGCGGTAATCTTGAACATCAGGTGACCTTGCAGGTGCGCAGCATGCTGGAAAGCGATGTTGCGAACATGCCTGTTGCCCGGATCAAACGCTTTCCGCTGGGGCCGGGTTTGGGCCAGTGTTGCGGCGGTTCTGTCGAAGTTGGTTTCCATCTGTTAAGCGATGGCGATCGCGCCGATCTGAGAACAGTCTTGGCCGATATTGTTGCGTGCCCTGTTTCACAATCCGGACGCTGGGTGATGTTGCCGGTCGATGGCGGTCAGGGCCGCACCGAGTTGGTGGGGGCGGACACGACGAATGCCACGATGCTGGCATCCGGATTTGGCACAGCACGCGGCGGGATCATGGCGATCAATGGTCTGGATATGCTGTGTTTGCGCCTTGATGAAGCGCTGACACCGATGTGGATTTTCGGGGCCGGCCATGTTGGCAAGGCAATCGTACAAGCCATGGCACCCCTGCCGTTTGATGTGCATCTGGTCGATTCGCGTGATGCGTATCTTGATCTTCCAGAAAGCGAAAAACTTCATATCATTCAAAGTGATAGACCAGAGCTGGAGGTGTCTGACATCGCGTCTGGTGCCCATGTTTTGATCCTGACCCATAACCATGCGCTGGATTTTGACATTTGCCGGGCCGCGATCATGCGTGATGACCTTGGTTTTGTCGGCATGATTGGCAGCCAAACCAAACGGGCACGTTTCATTCGACGGCTTTCAGATCGGGGGTTGGGGGCGGCTGAGATCAGCCGTTTGACATGCCCGATTGGGATTCAAGGCATTACCGGAAAACAGCCGGTGGTGATTGCGGCATCGGTTGCCGCGCAATTGTTGTCCGTGCGCGAGGCACAGATGGCACAAAATCAGACGACCAAAACCGCATCAGACGGGGTTGGCTGATTATAAAGCCTTCATTGAAGGACTTTTTAATGATAAAGGGCCGCGAAATGACGGCCCAGTCAGGTGATCTGGGGACCAGATCAGGGGTTTCGTAAAGGAGATTTTGGCTGTGTGTGACGCCAAAGGCCATATGCGCCACGCCGTGGGTTTGTCGCGGCAAAAAATGGAAGAGGGATGCGGTGGTCCGTTCGGCGCAATCATTGTTCGCAATGGCGAAGTGATTGCAGAAGGGTGGAACAATGTGACCTCCAACAATGATCCGACTGCCCATGCAGAGGTCAGCGCCATTCGTGCGGCCTGTGCCAAGCTGGGGACTTTCAATCTGTCGGGTTGTGAAATCTATACCAGTTGCGAACCCTGCCCGATGTGTCTGTCGGCGATCTATTGGGCCCGTCTTGACAAGATCTATTATGCCAATGGCCGCGAGGATGCTGCTGCCATCGGTTTTGATGATCAGTTCCTGTATGATGAAGTGGCAAAGCCGATCCATGATCGTTCCTTGCCGATTGTCCATGTCGATTTGCCCGAAGCGCGCGAAGTATTTGCCGCGTGGGATGCCAAAACCGACAAGATCGAATATTGAGACCGTTTGATTGCAAACCGTTATGCGGTAAAACCGCCGGGGCCTTGTAAATCATATCGCTAAATAGGGGTGGCAACAGTGACGTCAATGACCGGTGATGCCGGGGCAGAAGCAATGAAGGGGAATGCACCTGCGCAGTTGGAAGTGCGCGGCGTGACCAAGGCCTTTCCGGGCTGTCTGGCCAATGACGATATCAGTTTCCGTATCGAGCCTGGCGAAATCCATGCGCTGCTCGGGGAAAACGGCGCAGGCAAAAGTACGCTTGTGAAGATCATTTATGGTGTGCTTCAGGCCGATCAGGGCGACCTGATCTGGGAAGGCAAACCGGTAACCATCCATAGCCCGCATGACGCGCGCGAAATGGGTGTTGGTCTGGTGTTCCAGCATTTCTCGCTGTTTGAAACCATGACGGTTCTGGAAAATATCGCGCTTGCCATGAATGATGTGCGCGATATGGCTGTCTTGCGCCAGAAAGTGATCGAAGTCGAAAAGACCTATGGCCTGCCGCTTGATCCGGATCGCCATGTCTATACGCTTTCGGTTGGCGAACGTCAGCGCATCGAGATTGTGCGGTGCCTGTTGCAGAACCCCAAGCTGCTTATTCTTGATGAGCCGACCTCGGTCCTGACACCGCAAGAAGTCGAAAAGCTGTTTGAAACCCTGCGCCGTCTGGCCGATGAAGGTTGTGCAATCCTTTATATCAGCCACAAGCTGCACGAGGTCAAAGCACTGTGTCAGCGCGCGACCGTCCTGCGCGGTGGCAAGGTGGTTGGCGGCTGTGACCCGCGCGAGGAAACCGCAAAATCCATGGCCGAAATGATGATCGGCCAGAAACTGACCGCGCCGGATCGGGGCAAGCAGCGTGAATTTGGCGATGTGCGCCTTGACGTTACCGACCTGTCGCTGATCAGTGACGAGCAGTTTGGCACCCACCTTAAGAACATCAATCTCAAGGTCCGCGGTGGCGAGATCATGGGCGTTGCCGGGGTTGCCGGGAACGGTCAGAACGAGCTGTTCCAGGCGCTTGCCGGCGAGACCGAGCATGAAGCAGCCCCCGACAGCATCAAGATTGATGGCAAATCGGTGGCCCATTTCGGCCCGCGTCGCCGTCGTCGTCTCGGGGCTGCCTTTGTGCCCGAAGAACGCAACGGCCATGGTGCTGTGCCCGATATGAGCCTGTCGGAAAACGGGTTCCTGACGGCGTTTCGGCGCATGGCGCTTGCCGCGCGCGGTTTGATCCGCGAAGTCCCGACAAGGTCCTTTGCCGATAACATCATCAAGACATTTGATGTGCGCACCACCGGGGCAGGGGCAGAGGCCGGATCGCTTTCGGGCGGCAACCTTCAGAAATTCATCGTCGGGCGTGAAATCCTTCAGGATCCGGGTGTTCTGGTGATTTCGCAACCGACCTGGGGTGTGGATGCCGGTGCCGCCAGTGCCATTCATCAGGCTCTGCTTGATCTGGCGGCCAAGGGCACGGCGGTTCTGGTGATTTCACAGGACCTGGACGAGATTTTTGCCATTTGTGATTCGGTTGTGGTGATGTCGGAAGGCAAAATGTCCAAACCGCGTCCGATGGCCGATGTCAGTATTGAAGAGATCGGTTTGTTGATGGGGGGCCTTCATGATCTTGAAGGCAACGCGACCCCGGCGAACGACATGGAAGAAACAGGAGGTCGCGTTGGTCAGGCTTGAACCCCGTCGCCAGCATTCCCAGGCGATGGTTTATCTGTCGCCGGTTCTGGCAATTTTCATGACGCTGGTGGTCGGCGGGATCATCTTTGCCTTTATGGGCAAGAACCCGTTTGATGCGCTTTATACCTTCTTCATTCTGCCGATCAATAACAGCTATGGCATTTCCGAGCTGTTTGTGAAGGCCACCCCGCTTGTCATCATTGCGGTCGGTCTTGCCATGGGGTTCCGGGCCAATGTCTGGAATATCGGGGCCGAAGGCCAGCTGACCATGGGGGCGATTTTCGGCGGTGGTCTGGCGCTTTATTTCCATGACAGCGAAAGCGCACTTTTGCTGCCGGCGATGTTTGTTCTGGGCGCGATTGGCGGGGCGTTCTGGGCATCGATCCCGGCATTGCTGCGCACCAAATTCAATGCCAATGAAATTCTGACCAGTTTGATGCTGACCTATGTGGCAACACTGTTCTTAAGCTTCCTGGTGCATGGTCCGTGGCGTAACCCCGAAGGGTTCAACTTCCCGGAATCGCGTCCGTTCCCGGATGCCGGATTGCTTCCGATCATTTATGACGGCACGCGTGTGCACCTTGGCACGGCCATTGCCGTCTTTGTGGTGATTGCCGGTTGGTTGTTGCTGTCAAAATCCGTGATCGGTTTCCAGTTGCGCGTGGTCGGCAAGGCCCCGCAGGCCGCCCGCCATGTCGGTTTCCGTCAGAAACGCATGGTGTGGTTTACCCTGCTTCTGGGCGGTGCGCTTGCCGGTCTTGCCGGTCTGTTCGAAGTATCGGGTCCGATCGGCCAGTTGCAGCCGCAAATATCGCCCGGTTACGGCTTTACCGCGATTATTGTGGCCTTCCTTGGGCGCTTGCATCCGGTCGGCATTTTGTTTGGCGGTCTGATCATGGCGCTGACCTATCTGGGGGGCGAGCTTGCCCAGATCACGCTTGGTCTGCCCAATGCGGTGACGGGACTGTTTCAGGGGATCTTGCTGTTCTTCCTGCTGGCCTGTGACGTTCTGACCAAATATCGCATTCGTTTCGGTTCAATCGCGGCCAAAGGGAGAACCGCATAATGGAATGGCTTGTACCCTTTATCCTGACCGTGATTACCGCATCGACGCCGCTTTTGCTGGCGGCATCGGGCGAGCTGGTGACCGAGAAGTCCGGGGTTCTGAACCTTGGTGTCGAAGGCATGATGCTGGTTGGTGCGATTGCCGGTTTTGCGGTGACCGCATCAAGTGGATCGGCCATTCTTGGCATTCTGGCCGCGGTTGTGGCAGGCGTTCTGATGTCGCTGATCTTTGCGTTTCTGACCCTGAGCCTGATGGCCAATCAGGTGGCGACAGGCTTGGCGCTGACCATTTTCGGGATCGGGTTTTCGGCCCTTGTCGGTTCGAAGTTTGTCGGCTTTGCGATTGATCCGCTGCCGGCCCTTTCGATCCCGGGCATCAGTGCCATTCCGGTGATTGGTCCGATTTTGTTCGGGCAGGATTTCCTGGTTTATCTTTCGATTGCTGTTGTGATCGGGGTTGGCTGGTTCCTGGCAAAATCGCGGGCGGGTCTTGTGCTTAAGGCAGTTGGGGATTCGCATCATTCAGCCCATGCCATCGGCTATTCCGTGATCAAGATCCGCTATCTTGCCACCATGTTTGGCGGGGCGATGGCCGGTCTTGGCGGGGCGTATCTTTCACTGTCCTATACGCCGATGTGGGCGGAAAACATGACTGCTGGTCGTGGCTGGATTGCGCTGGCGCTGGTGGTGTTTGCAACCTGGCGTCCGGGCCGTTTGCTGGCGGGGGCATATATGTTCGGCCTGATTTCGGTCATGCAGCTTCATGCCCAAGGGGCCGGCATTCATGTGCCGAGCCAGTTCATGTCGATGCTGCCGTATCTGGCGACCGTGATTGTGCTGGTGATTATTTCCAGCGACCGTGCGAAAATCAGACTGAATGCGCCTGCCTGTATTGGTCAGGCGTTCCGGCCGGCCCAATAAGGGCCGGTCTGCTTGCGGGACCGGAACGCGTCAAATGACGTTCCGGCCTGTCGGGAGGAAAAGCTCATACCGGACCAAAACTCACACAAGCTGATCGGGGGATTTGGCGACAAGTGTGATCGGTTTGACTGAGTCTTGGTTTCGGTGTGAACGTGTCATTGATTGCTTAGTGGATTGTGTTTAAATCCTGATCTGCTGATTAACAGGGAGACCTAACGAATGAATGCAAGTTTCATGAAGCGCACGATTGCCGCTGTTGCAGCCGTTGGTGCGCTTGCAACCGGCATGGGTGCAGCCCAGGCTGAAGACGTCAAAGTCGGTTTTGTTTATGTTGGTCCGATTGGTGACCATGGCTGGTCCTATCGCCATGACATCGGTCGTCAGGCCATCGAAGCTGAACTCGGTGCAGAGACCAGCTATGTCGAAAGCGTTCCGGAAGGTGCGGACGCCGAACGTGTGATCCGTCAGATGGCCCAGACCGGCCACAACCTGATCTTCACCACCTCGTTCGGTTACATGAACCCGACCGAAAAAGTTGCCAAGCAGTTCCCGAACGTGAAGTTCGAACATGCGACCGGCTACAAGCGCGCCGACAACCTGTCGACCTATGCTGCACGTTTCTATGAAGGCCGTTATGTTGCTGGTGTGATCGCCGGTAAAATGACCAAGTCGAACATCGTTGGTTATGTCGGCTCCTTCCCGATTCCGGAAGTTGTGCGTGGCATCAACTCTTTCATGATGGGCGCATGGTCGGTCAACCCGGACGTCAAAGTGAAAATTGTCTGGGCAAACACCTGGTATGATCCGGGCAAGGAAGGCGATGCTGCCAAGGCGCTGATTGACCAGGGTGCAGACATCATGGTTCAGCACACCGACAGCCCGGCACCGCTTCAGGTTGCTGAAAACCGCGGCGTACTTGGTTTCGGTCAGGCTTCTGACATGATCAAGTTCGCACCGAAGGCACAGCTGACCGCGATTGTTGATAACTGGGACAGCTACTATGTCGCACGTGCCAAAGCCGTTGCTGATGGCACCTGGGAGTCGATGGACACCTGGGGCGGTATCAATACCGGCATGGTCGAACTGGCACCCTACACCAACATGCCTGACGATGTGAAAGCACTGGCAGAAGAAACTGCTGCCAAAATCGCATCGGGCGAATTCCACCCGTTCACCGGCCCGATCTATGACCAGGCTGGCGAGCTGCGTGTGAAAGAAGGCGAAGTTGCTGATGACGGCATGCTGCTTGGCATGGACTGGTACATCAAGGGCATTGATGCCGAACTGCCGAAATAAGTCAGGTTTCCAATCCATGCGGATTGGCTAAATGACGAAGCCCCGTGCATTGATTTGCGCGGGGCTTTTTTTATCGGGTCTATGGTTTGGTGCGCGCGGGACGTGCCGGTGTGTCATCGGACTTTTCATAAGCGACCATTTCGGTGTGCGGATGCATCAGCGCATAGAGTGCCGCGCGCAATCCCCGAAGCTTGACCTTATGTTCGCGCGCCTTGCCCGCCCAGCGTTCGCGAAACAGGTCCATGTCATCACGGCGCGAAAAATAGATCACCATATCGACAAACGGTGCCGCTTGGTCCGAGCGCGGCAGCTCGATGTTGCGAATTCCCATCGTCCACATGTCACTGCGCACATTCAGATCAAGCCAGTCCAGCACCGCCTGGGCAGAATGTTTTTCGTGTATCACCACGCGATATGGAAAATTTCGCAGGTCTTTCGTCATCTTGTTTTCCCTTGCGGGCCCGCGCCCGATGATCTGGGTGGTTCAGTACTTCTTGATATATAGTGTTTTTCCGTGTTTGACTAAAAAGATAGTTGAATATGGATAATGGCTTTATGTGGTCTGCGAAAGAACTGGACGAATATAACAAGTTCATTCCGCAATTGTATGAGGCAGCAATTTCGCCCGAACTGTGGTGTGAGAGGCTGGATTGTCTTGCCGGGATGTTGCAGACGCAAAATGCCATCATCATGCATATCGAAAACATTCGCCCCGAAATCTCCGAATATTCATTTCATGCCA
This sequence comes from Thalassospira povalilytica, assembly GCF_002844235.1. Lineage (GTDB taxonomy): Bacteria > Pseudomonadota > Alphaproteobacteria > Rhodospirillales > Thalassospiraceae > Thalassospira > Thalassospira povalilytica. The sequence continues at coordinate 42,943 of NZ_PGTS01000001.1, forward strand.
ACAGTTGGGTACCGGGCGAAGCAATTGCCGAATATCTCAGCCTTGGTCTGAACCAGAATGACGGGTCAGCCTATTTCCATCAGCAGGACCTGTATGATTTTTCCGTCGGTGACGAAGTCCGCCACAGCAATGGCGACACGACACCGTCACGGTTTTATCCGTGGCTTGAAAAAACCACCGGCTGTAATCAGGCGGCGGGGATGTGTGTTTCCAAGGATGCGGCGGGTTACGATATCCTGACGGTCCATTACCGCGATGACGGGCTGTTCGAACCGACCGCGGCATCGGACAAATTGCGGTTTATCGGTCCCCATCTGACCAAGGTTCTGGAAATGAACCGGCCGGTTCATCTGTTGCGTCACCGGTATGGGGCGTTTCTTGATGTGCTTGACCGGTTGCGGATCGGGGTTGCGATCCTTAATGCCAATGGTGAAATCGTCATCATCAACGAAGAATTTACCCGCATTCTTGACAGCAAGGATGCATTGACCGTCGGGGCGGGACAAAAATTGACCGCCCGTGATGATCAGGATGCCCGGGGTCTTTCCCAGGCGGTGCAAAAGCTTGGCCGTATGGCGTTTATTGAAAAGTCATCGGAAAACCTGCGCCTGAACAGCCGGATCAATGAAAGCAGTGCCTATCTGCTTGATCTTGCGCCGTTGCGCGAAAAGCACGGAACTTTTGGCGGGCAGTTTACCGGGGTGCTGGCAACGGTCGTCGATCCGTTCTGGTACACCGATATCAATACCGACCTTTTGAACCGGCATTTTGCCCTGACCCGGACCGAAACCGACGTTTTTGACGCGGTGTTGCGCGGGCTTAGCAACAGCGAAATCGCCGATCATCTGGGCAAGGGGCCGGAAACCGTCAAATCCCAGCTTGCCAGTGTCTATCGCAAGACCGGGGTCAAGGACCGCCTGGAACTGGTGCGTCTGGCCGTTCAAATGATCATTCCGCTTCGCGAAGACCAGATCATTTCAGGGTAACCGGCCTTTGATGTCAGACGGGTGGGGGCCTGATTTCCGGTCAAACCGGAAACCAGACCCGAATGGCGCCCCGTTGCAGACAAGGCCCCATTCACATTTCATTTCATTGCGTCGATCAGCCGGCCTTTTGGCCAAGATCGATTTCGCGCTGGTCAACAAGACCACGCTTTTTATGCACCTTGGTGTATTTGACCGGCCATTTGTGGCTTTGCGAATAGAACCAGGTCCGGGTGTTCGAGCCGTCCTTGCAGACAACCTCATAGGTCGGAATGGTGCCGGTGCCGATGGTGACCATCGCGGTGCCGATCACGCTGCAATCGCGCTTAAAGGACCAGGAATCCGCCCCGTCAGTGCCTTCGCCGGCATAGGAGACGGTGTTTCCGACCTTAAGCGGCCAGATTTCACCGGTCTGCGTTAAGGTCTGTGTCCCGGTCGACCCATCGCAATTTTCCCATTTGACGTCCGGCGACAGGAAGCCTTCGCCGTCATAGCTGCAACCAGCGCCCGGGCCTTCGGTTACCTCAAAGCTGTAAACACCATCCCCCTTGGCGGTGACGGTCGCAATTTCATGGTCGCCATTGCGGTAATAGGCATAGCTGTCACCGACGGCCAGTTCCGGCTTGGGAAGCGACAGCAGATTGACATTGGTGTTGCGGACAACATTGTCCGTGGTCTGGCATGCTGCCAAACCGGCAAGCAGCGCGCATGAAACGACGAGCTTCTTCATCTGGTTCTCCTGATATGCTGAACCCGGCAGTCATTGATGAAAGTTTGTAGGGGCCGGGATGCTTGTCAGGGGATTGAAGGTCAATTTCAGGGGCTGTGCATCCCCCGGTCGGGGGATCAGCAAAAACACCCGATGGGCAGATTGGAAATATTGCAAATTTTACAAATATTTCGCCCGTGAATACGGGGGTAAAATGGTCGGTGCGATTAGAAGAATTCTAAAAATTATCATTGTAAATCAGCTATGAAGCATATGAAAAATTTACATTTTTCCTTCGCGGAACTATGGTTACGTGATAATCGAAATGTCAAACTTGCCTGCATGTCATAATTGTAGGGCGGGATCAGAAAAGACGGGGTATCAAGGTGAGCGAAAAGCGTCCGGGCGTCCAGCCATCCGGCAAGGAACGCCATTTCAAGCCAGAAGAGCTGATTGTTAGCAAGACCGACCTTAAGGGTCATATTACCTATGCTAACGAAGTGTTTTTGCGTTTGTCGGATTACACCGAGAAGGAAGTTCTTGGTAAACCGCATTCCCTGATCCGTCATCCGGACATGCCGCGCTGTGTTTTCAAGCTGCTGTGGGATCAGATCAGTTCGGGCAAGGAGATCTTTGCCTATGTGCTGAACATGGGAAAGAAGGGCGACCATTACTGGGTTTATGCCCATGTGACGCCGACCTTTGATGCCCAGCACAAGGTGATCGGATATCATTCGAACCGGCGTGTCGCAGATCCCGAAATTCTGAAAACCAAGATCATTCCGCTTTATGCGGAGCTTCGTAAAATCGAAGAAAGTACAAGCAACCGGAAGGACGGCATGAATGCCGCATCTGATGCGCTTGCCAAAAAATTGTCAGATGCCGGCATGGCATATGACCAGTTCATCCAAAGTCTCTAGGGTCAGGACCCTGGGTACTCCTAAATCGAAGGTTCGAGGTTCGCAATGGCGATATTTGGTGGTTCGAAAACAGGAATCAAAAAGGCGCTGGACGTGGTTCTGGCTGCGGCAGAAGGTGATTACGAAGCCCGTATCACCAATGTCGACAGTCATCCCGACATGCGCGACCTGTTTATTGCGATCAACCGTCTGATCGATCGAAATGACGCGTTCTTGCGCGAAAGTGCGGCATCGATGGGGGCGGTTTCCGAAAACCGTTATTATCGCCGTATCGTCGAAACCGGGCTGGTCGGGGAATATCTGTCTTCGGCCAAGCGCATCAATGCGGCAACGGCTGCGATCGAACAGAAACTGTCGGGCTTTGCCGAAATTCTTGATGAATTCAAAAGCGGATCGTTCGAAGCGGTTGATGATATTGCCCATGCGGCATCGGCACTGGCCGAAGCATCGGGCGAAGCCAACACCATCGCCCATGAAACCAGTTCCCGCTCGACCAATGTGGCTGCTGCTGCGCGGCAGACCGCAAGCAACGTGACCGAAGTTTCCGCGGCCTCCGAAGAACTCAGTCAGTCGATCCGCGAAGTTTCCGAACAGGCGCGTGAATCCGTTCAGATTGCCAATCGCGCCAACGGCCTTGCCCAGGAAACCGACGGTCGCATTGGCGAACTTGAAGCCGCAGCCGGGGAAATTGTCGAAGTTGTCAGCTTCATCCGTGATATCGCCGCCCAGACCAACCTTCTGGCACTCAACGCGACCATCGAGGCTGCGCGTGCTGGCGAAGCAGGCAAAGGCTTTGCCGTGGTTGCCAACGAGGTCAAGGGCCTTGCCAACCAGACCAGCAAGGCAACCGAAAGCATCGAGGAAAAGGTTCAGGACATCCAGAATGCAATCGGTCAGTCGGTTGCAGCAATCCGCGAGATTGCCGGTGTGATTGATGATCTTGCCGCGCGGTCCGATACGATTTCGGGCAATGTTGAAACGCAGGCCAATCTGTCATCGAACATCACGCGCAATGTCGAACAGGCATCAAGCGGCGCACAGGAAGTGACCGATAACATCACGGTTGTTTCCGACATGGCCGGACGTACCGGCGAGGCCGCAGATACCACACGTGAAATGGCAGACCGTCTGGCAGAGCAGTCGGAAAATCTGCGCAAGCATCTGGGCGGGTTCCTCGATACCATCGAAAAGCTGCTTTATACCGCCAAGAAATAGCCGCTTTCACCGTGCAACACATAGACAGGGTGTCAGTGTGACACCCTGTTGTTATCTTGAAACAAGGAAACGGGGCGATGCGCGTCTTTTTCAATTCCCGCCACGATGCCCATGATGGTGCGGGCGAAATGCATCATGGACGCATGGTGCCCTGTTTTGAAAATGCCCGCCGCATTCCGATCATTCGTGATGCGGTGGCCCATGCGGTCAAGGCGCAACTGGTTGATCCGGCCGATCACGGGATGGACCCGATCCGCGCCATTCACGATCCCGACTATCTTGATTTCATCGAAAATGCCTGGTCGGAATGGACCAGGGCCGGCAAGACCGGCGATGCCTTTCCCTATGTCTGGCCGACAGCCGGTTTTTCGGGCGGCAATCCAAAGCATATCAGTGCGCGTCTGGGACAGTTCGCCATTTCAAGCGATACCCCGATTACGCAAGGCACCTGGAAAGCGGCCTATTGGGGGGCGCAGACCGTAACATCGGCCGCCGATGCCACCTGGAATGATGGCGAGGCATCCTTTGCCCTGACCCGTCCGCCGGGGCATCATGCCCATGGCAACCGTTACGGCGGATATTGCTTCCTGAACAATTCGGCGATTGCTGCCCAGCAGATGATCACCAAGGGCGCGAAAAAGGTCGCGATCCTGGATATCGATTACCATCATGGCAACGGCACGCAGGATATTTTCTATGAGCGTGGTGATGTTCTGACCATCTCGATCCATGCGGACCCGACCCATCAGTTCCCGTTCTTTATGGGCTATGCCAACGAAACCGGACGCAATGACGGGGCAGGTGCCAACCTGAATATCCCGCTTGCCGGGGGAAGCGATTTCGGGGCGTGGGGACAGGGCTTTGCCAAGGCGATGCAAAAGCTTGTCACCTGGCAACCCGATGCGCTGGTGATCGCGCTTGGCGTTGACGCGCATGAGGCCGAACCGATCTGTGATTTCAAACTTCAGACCGATGATTTCAACCGGATCGGCCAGATGATCGGGCGGTTGGGCCTTAAGACCGTGTTTGTCATGGAAGGCGGCTATGCCCATGATGTGATCGGGCTGAATGTCGCCGCAGTACTTTCGGGATATCTGGATCAGGCGAAGCGCTGATTTTTGGGATGTCATTTGAATACCAAAACGCCCTGTGCAGTTCGCCAGGGCGTTTTGTTTTGGTGACCTAGCGTTCCCAGGGTGGGGTGCCGCCAAATTCGGATACCAGAAAATCGACAAAGGCCCGTACACGGGTCGGAAGGTAGCGGTTTTCCGGATATAGCGTATAGACCGCATGTGACGGTGGTTGGTAGTCGGGCAATACGACCTTGAGTTTGCCATCACGGATATATTCGCCGACTTCCCAGTTCGATTTCAGTGAAATACCATGCCCGTCAAGACACCAGCGGGTCAGCACTTCGCCGTTATCTGAATCCATTGATCCCGATACGGCCAGTGTGACCGGTGCATCATCACTATTGGGGCCGGTCAGGGTCCATTGATATTGCCGCGATCCCGGAAAACGCAGCAGCAGACAATTGTGGTTCATCAGGTCGGCGGGTATTTGCGGCGTGCCGTGCTTTGCCAGATAATCGGGGCTTGCGACCAGCATGCGCTTGTTGGCGGCAAGTTTGCGGACGATCAGGGAGCTTTCCTTAAGCTCGGCAATGCGGATGGCAAGATCGACCTTATCCTGCAACAGATCGAGAAGCCGGTCGGACAGGTGCAGCCGGATCTGCACATCCGGGTTCATTTCAACGAATTTCGGAATGATCGGGGCGATATATTTATTGCCAAACGCCACCGGGCAGGTCAGCGTTACCGGACCGCGTGTGGTGTTTTTTTGATTGGCGATGGCGTTTTCGGCTTCCTGCATTTCGCTAAGGATACGCAGGCAATGGCGGTAATAAACATCGCCCTCGGTCGTCAGGTTGACCCGGCGCGTGGTGCGATTGAGAAGCCGCACACCAAGACGTTCTTCAAGGCGCGCAATCCGGTTCGAGACGACGGCTGCGGAATGACGCAACTCGCGACCGGCAGCAGACAGGTTTCCCAGTTCGGCAACACGGACAAAAATCTGGATGTCCTCAAAATCGGACATGACGCGGGAGGCTCCTGATATGACGTTGTTTTGGCGTTTATTATCGTTTGATATTCTATTCTAGGGTCGAAACCCATGGCCGCACTGTGCCATTTTAAAGAATAGTTTGAAAGTCATTTCGATTACGCTCGATCCCTTAATAATAGAGGCGACCGCATGCCTATGTTAGGAGAATGTAAGAGATTATTTTGAATGATTCCGGATTGTATGGGGAAATTGCAGCCGGAATCATAACTGTCAGAGGGGCGGCCCGGGCGCGGATCTTGATCATCCGCAGGCGGGCGAGACGGAGGTTTCAGACACCGTGGATATTCTGTTTCAGGACTGGATCAATCTGATCCTGCGCTGGGCGCATCTGATTACGGGCATCGCCTGGATCGGGTCTTCGTTCTATTTCGTGTGGCTGGATCTGAGTTTGCGCAAACGTCCGGGCATGGATGAAGGCGTCTATGGCGAAGCCTGGATGGTCCATGGTGGCGGGTTCTATCACGTCAATAAATGGATGGTCGCACCAAGTTCGATGCCGCCGGAACTGCACTGGTTCAAATATGAAGCCTATTTCACCTGGCTGACCGGTTTTGCGCTTTTGGTGACCATGTATTACTGGAGCGCTGAAAGCTATCTGATTGATCCGGGCGTTCTGGCGCTGACCAAGATGGATGCGATCCTGATCGGGCTTGGCAGCCTGTTTGCCGGCTGGGTGATCTATGACATCATCTGCAAAAGTTCGATCGGCAAGCGCACCGATACGCTGGCGATTGCGCTGTTTATCCTGATCATGGTGGCGAGCTATCTGTTCACCCATGTCTTTAGCGGGCGTGGCGCGTTTATTCATGTCGGTGCGATGATCGGCACGATCATGGCAGCCAACGTGTTTCGCATCATCATCCCGAACCAGAAAAAGGTTGTCGCCAGCCTGATGGCCGGTGAAAAACCTGATCCCAAGCTGGGGCTTCAGGCCAAGCAGCGTTCAACGCACAATAACTATCTGACGCTGCCGGTGTTACTGATGATGATCAGTAACCATTATTCGATGCTGTTTTCCCATGATCAGTCGTGGCTGATCGTTGGTCTGATCCTGATCATCGGTGGTCTGGTGCGCCATTTCTTCAATACCCGCAATGCCGGTGGGACGGGCAAGGCAATTGTCTGGCAACTGCCCGCTGCTGGTGTCGGCATGGCGATTTTGGCGATGTTTGCGTCCTATGACCCCAATGCGGTCAAACTGGCAGACGAGGATATCATCACGGCCGATCATGCCCTGGCGATTGTGCAAACCCGTTGCAGCACCTGTCATTCCGCCAATCCGCGCGATGAAGGCTTTGACGAGGCCCCGGCAGGGGTAATGTTTGATGATCTGGCCCAGATCGAAGCCAATGCCCAGCGTGTTCTGGCACAAGCTGTGATCGGGCGGGCCATGCCGCTTGGCAATATCACCGAAATGACCGACGAGGAACGCGCCCAGCTCGGCCAGTGGATCCGTGCGGGCATGCCGGAATAGGCCGGGGTCCCACCCGTTTGTTGATCAGCAGAAAGGCGATCGCGTTTGGTGGTCGCCTTTTTTGTGTTTTTGGGCAGGCGGATCGAGGGGCTAGCCCCCTGAAATGACGCCCCACCGGGGACCGGCGGGGCGGGAAGCTGCCCGCAAGGTGGTAGATTGTGGTGCAATAACCGCAATGAAGGCGAGGTCAGATCGTGGTCTGACCCGAAACTTCCACCCTTCAAATAAGCGGCGAAGAATGTGGCGTCAATGTGATTAAAAAGTAATCATTTTTTAATCTGTGATTGAAAAATAACCATCAAAAATGCGGATGGCGCAAATATTATCCTTAAATCGGGTGTAAAATAGTCGCATATTGCGTGGGAATCCCTCGATTCTTGATTTTATTCTACTGCCAAAAGAATCTGGCACGGTTTTAGCAAGTATCACTGCGGTGCAATAAACTCGCAGTGGAGGCTATAAATGAATAAGAAGCTTCAGGCGCTTGTCGGCGCTGGGGCCATGGCATGGTCGGCAATGGCCATGTCAGCCGCACAGGCAGCAGATACCATCAAGGTCGGTGTGCTGCACTCTCTTTCGGGTACGATGGCGATTTCTGAAACCACGCTTAAGGACACCGTCCTGATGCTGGTGGACGATCTGAACAAGAATGGCGGTTTGCTTGGCAAACAGGTCGAAGCTGTGGTCGTTGACCCGGCATCGGACTGGCCGCTTTTCGCCGAAAAAGCACGTGAACTGATCGAAAAAGATCAGGTTTCGGTTGTTTTCGGTTGCTGGACCTCGGTTTCGCGCAAATCGGTTCTGCCGGTATTTGAAGAACTTAACAGCATGCTGTTCTATCCGGTTCAGTATGAAGGCGAGGAAAGCTCGCGCAATGTGTTCTATACCGGTGCCGCGCCGAACCAGCAGGCCATTCCGGCTGTTGATTACCTGATGAGCGAAGATGGCGGTTCTGCAGAACGTATCGTTCTTCTGGGGACGGACTATGTCTATCCGCGTACCACCAACAAAATCCTGCGTTCCTACCTGAACGGCAAGGGGATCTCCGATGAAGACATCATGGAGAACTATACCCCGTTCGGTCATTCCGACTGGCAGTCGATTGTTGCGGATGTGAAGGCATTTGCATCGGCCGGCAAGAAAACCGCCGTGGTTTCGACCATCAATGGTGACGCGAACGTTCCGTTCTACAAGGAACTGGCAAACCAGGGCATCAAGGCCGAAGACATTCCGGTTGTTGCGTTCTCGGTCGGTGAAGAAGAGCTGGCCGGTATCGATACCGCGCCGCTGGTTGGTCATCTGGCTGCCTGGAACTATTTCCAGTCGGTTGAATCTGATGCCAATACTGCCTTCATCGAAAAGTGGCATGCCTTCATCGGTGATGAAAGCCGTGTGACCAACGACCCGATGGAAGCAACCTATATCGGCTTTAACATGTGGAAACAGGCTGTCGAACAGGCTGGCACCACCGATGTCGATGCGGTTCGCCAGGCAATGTATGGCCAGAAAGTTGCCAACCTGACCGGTGGCACGGCTGTCATGAACACCAACCACCACCTGTCCAAGCCGGTTCTGATCGGTGAAGTCCAGGATGATGGCCAGTTCGACATTGTTTGGGAAACCGAAGGCACCGTCGTTGGCGATGCATGGTCGGACTTCCTGCCCGAAAGCGCAAAGCTGACCGCCGACTGGACCTATCCGTGGGTCTGCGGCAACTGTGAAAAACCGATGTACTAATTGGTTTTGGGATGGGCCGGTCGTGAACGCGCGACCGGCCCGTTCTGTATCGGGGCGGGATCAGATCCCGGATCCTGATGATTTCTTTTCTTGATTTTCCAGTTTGAATTCAAAGGTTTGGTGATCATGCGCAATGACATTTTATCAGTGCTGCGCCGTTCTCCGTTTTCAATGTGCAAGATGCATGAAATTGCCACCCGTGTGATGGGGGCGCTGGGATTTGTTGTGGTGTTGGCGGCTTTTGTTCCCGATACCGCACAGGCCTTTAGCGACGAAGAACTTCGTAATATTGCCGAACAGCTTGACGATAAAAGTGCGACCAAAAAGGTTGCGGTGATCGAAGAAATGGCGGCCGATGGTGATCCGCGTGTTGCCCCGATCTTAAAAGCGATGCTTGACGGTGATCTTTATGTGCGTGACAGCGACGAGCATGTCGTGATCGCCACCAAAAAGGGCAAGGTTTACACCCATATCGACATTGTCAGCGGCGAAGTTGCCGGTGAAAGCAGTTCCAAGGAGCTGTCGAAGATAAAGATCAACAACCGTTTGCGCGGGGCGCTGCGCGATGCGTTGGCGACACTGAACCTGTTCAGTCCGGACTTGGCCGTGCGCAGTGCGGCGGTCGAACAGATCATGGATGCCCGTGATCCGGCGATGTTGCCATTGCTGTTGCGGGCAATTGATCGCGAAGAGGATGAAACCCTTTTGGCCCGCATGCAACTGGCCGAAGCAACCATGGCGCTGGCGGCTGGTGAAACCACAGATGAACGTCTGGCCGCGATTGCCGTTCTGGCCAGTGAGACCACCCCGCAAATTCGTGCGGTGCTGTCGCAATTTGTTTCCAGTGCCGAGGCCGAAGGATATCAGCCCGAAGTTGTCGCCGCCGCCAAAGACGCGCTTGCCTCGGTCGAACGGCGCCTGTCGACATGGCAGACGGTTGGTGATGTTTATCGCGGTATCAGTCTTGGCTCGGTCCTGTTGCTGGCGGCAGTCGGTCTTGCCATCACATTCGGTGTGATGGGGGTGATCAATATGGCGCATGGCGAGATGATCATGATTGGTGCCTATACCACCTTTGTGGTGCAGCAGGCGCTGGCGCCGTTTTTGTCATCGGGATCGGCTTGGTCACTTGCCATTTCTGTTCCGGCGGCATTTCTTGTGGCCGGGGCGGTCGGGGTTGTCATTGAACGGTGCGTGATCCGGTTCCTTTATGGCCGTCCGCTTGAAACCCTGCTGGCGACATGGGGGGTAAGCCTTGTGCTTCAGCAGGCCATCCGGTCGATTTTCGGTGCAACCAACCAGCAGGTTACTGCTCCCGATTTCATGAGTGGCGCGATTGAATTTTCGACCGGTCTTGTCCTGACCTATAACCGTCTTTGGATCATCCTGTTCAGCGTGATTGTGGTGGCCGGGATTGCCGCGGTTCTGCGTTACACGGCCTTTGGGCTTCAGATGCGCGCGGTAACGCAAAACCGCCGCATGGCCGGATCGGTTGGCATTCGCACCGGTTACGTCGATGCCCTGACATTCGGACTTGGTTCGGGGATTGCCGGGATTGCCGGCGTGGCACTGAGCCAGATTTCAAACGTCAGCCCGAACCTTGGTCAGACCTATATCATCGACAGTTTCATGGTGGTGGTGTTTGGCGGGGTTGGAAACCTGTGGGGGACGGTTCTGGGCGCCTTCAGCCTTGGCATCGTCAACAAGTTCCTTGAGCCGATGGCAGGGGCGGTTCTGGCCAAGATCTTTGTCCTGATCGCGCTGATCCTGTTTATCCAGAAACGACCCAAGGGCCTGTTTGCCCTTAAAGGTCGCGCGGTGGAGGCCTGATCCATGACCGATTATCGTCAAAAATACAAAATGACGCCGGTTGTTGGCTGGCTCCTTAATGACCGGGGCGGGATGACGCTTCTGGCGATCCTGATTGCGGCAGCGATTCTGGTGCCTGTTGGCAATCTGCTGGTTCCCGAAAGTTCGGCCTTTCATGTGCCGACCTGGATGGTCAGCCTTCTGGGTAAGTATCTTTGCTATGCGCTTTTGGCGTTAAGTGTCGATCTGATCTGGGGATTCTGTGGCATTTTGTCGTTGGGGCATGGTGCGTTCTTTGCGTTGGGCGGCTATGCCATGGGCATGTATCTGATGCGTCAGATCGGTGATCGCGGGGTTTATGGCGATCCGATCCTGCCGGATTTCATGGTGTTCCTGAACTGGAAGGAACTGCCATGGTACTGGTACGGCTTTGACATGTTCTGGTTTGCCATTGTCATGGCGATGTTTGTACCGGGGCTTTTGGCCTTTGTGTTCGGGTTCCTTGCCTTCCGGTCGCGTGTGACGGGTGTTTATCTTTCGATCATTACGCAGGCCATGACCTATGCGTTGTTGCTGGCATTTTTCCGCAACGATATGGGCTTTGGCGGCAATAACGGCCTGACGGATTTCAAGGATTTGCTGGGCTTCTCGTTGCAATCCGATGGCACGCGTGCCGGGTTGTTTGTGGCGTCCTGTGTGTTCCTTGGTTTGTGCTATATCGTCGCGCGCGGCATTACCCAGTCACGCCTGGGCAAGGTTCTGATTGCCATTCGCGATGCCGAAAGCCGGGTGCGTTTCACCGGTTACCGGGTGGAATATTACAAGCTGTTTGTCTTTACCGTTTCTGCCGTCATGGCGGGGATTGCCGGCGCACTTTATGTGCCGCAGGTCGGGATCATCAATCCGGGCGAATTTGCCCCGGCGCTTTCGATTGAAATCGTCATCTGGGTCGCAGTCGGCGGGCGCGGGACGCTTTATGGGGCGGTGCTTGGCGCGTTTATTGTCAACTATGCCAAGACCTTCTTTACCGGGGTGATGCCGGATTTCTGGCTGTTCTTCCTGGGCGGGCTTTTCATTGCCGTGACGCTGTTCCTGCCAAAAGGGGTGATTGGTGCGGTTCCGGCATTTGGTGCGGCAGATCGCCAGTCATTGTTCACGACATGGCGCAAACGTGTTGCCGAACGCCGCGCAAATGAAGGAGGCAAGGCATGAGCGAAGCTGCTGTCATAGAAACAGGTGCCTCGGACGAGCCACAGGTCAAATCGGCGCGGGCGGAAACCATTTTGTATGTTGACGGGGTTTCGGTCACCTTTGACGGGTTCCGGGCACTCAATAATCTGTCCTTTTATGTCGAGCCGGGCGAACTTCGCGCCATCATTGGTCCGAACGGCGCGGGCAAGACCACGATGATGGATATCATCACCGGCAAGACGCGCCCTGATACCGGCGATGTCTTGTTCAAAAGCGAAATCGACCTGACCAAAATGGACGAGGCCGAAATTGCCAATCTTGGCATCGGGCGCAAGTTCCAGAAGCCGACCGTGTTTGAAAGCCACACGGTTTTTGACAACCTTCTTCTGGCCTGTTCGGGCGGGCGCGGGGTGTTTCAGGCACTGTTCCATCGCCTGAGCGATGCCGAAAAGATCAGGATCGAAAAGACCCTGATCACCATCATGCTTGAGGACAAGCGCGATGAAATGGCCGCCAACCTGTCGCATGGTCAGAAACAGTGGCTCGAAATCGGGATGCTGTTGATGCAGGAACCCGAATTGCTTCTGGTCGATGAGCCGGTGGCCGGGATGACCGATTCCGAGACCGAGGAAACCGCCAAGCTTTTGCGGTCGATTGCCAAGGATCGTTCGGTTGTGGTGGTCGAACATGACATGGAATTTGTCCGTGACCTTGATTGCAAGGTGACCGTTCTGCACGAAGGATCGGTTCTGGCCGAAGGCCGACTTGACCATGTGCAAAAAGACCCGCGGGTCATTGAAGTCTATCTGGGCCGCTAGGGAGGTGCTGGAACATGCTTGATGTCAGCAATATTGATCTGTTTTACGGCGCGTCCCATGCCTTGCGCAAAGTGTCGCTGAATGCCCAGACCGGCAAGGTAACCGCGGTTTTGGGGCGGAACGGGGTTGGTAAAACATCCCTGATGCGTGCTGTCGTCGGCCAGCACCCGATAACCGAGGGCAACATCAAATGGGAAGGCAAGGATATCTCGCGCGATCCGTCCTGGCGCCGGTCGGCCAACGGGATTGCCATTGTGCCCCAAGGGCGCGAGATTTTCCCGCTTCTGACCGTGAAGGAAAATCTGGAAACCGGGTTTGCCGCCCTTCCGCGTGCCTTGCGTCACATTCCCGACGAGATTTTCGAACTATTCCCGGTTTTGCGCGACATGCTGGGGCGTCGTGGTGGCGACCTTTCGGGCGGGCAGCAGCAACAGCTTGCCATCGGGCGTGCGCTTGTGACCCGTCCAAGGTTGCTGGTGCTTGATGAACCGACCGAAGGTATTCAGCCATCAATCATCAAGGATATTCAGCGCGTCATCAAACAGTTGGCGGATCGTGGCGACATGGCGATCCTGCTGGTTGAGCAATATTTCGAATTTGCCCATGAACTGGCCGACGAGATTGTCGTGCTGGAACGTGGCGAGGTTGTTTTGTCCGGGGCGAAGGAAACGCTCGATCGGGAAAAAGTGCGCGCCTATCTGACTGTTTGATCAGCATTTGCCAAAAAATTGCGCAACTTTCACGTGATTGATCAGACCATTGCCCGCCCGATCCCCGGCAAAACCGGGGTCTGGCGGGGATCGGGCGGTTGGCCCGCATCTTGCTGTTACGCCCCTTGGAATTGCCGGAAAACGGTATCAGGTTCATCAAACGAACCGCAATGATCAGGTGGCTTTGTGCAGCTTAGCAAACTCGAAACCCCGATATCTGCGTCCCCGAATGCAGATACAGCAACGAACGGAACGCCCGCGCGCATCATTACCGATGGCCGTGCTGAGGTAACGTTCCGTCAGGGTTCCGGGCCTGCCCATCAGGGCGGGCATGCGGCACTTGATCATCTTTATTACCGTGATCCGATGAAAATCCTGTTCCCGCGTCCGGTGGCCGGGGATTTGACGACGGCGGTTCTGGTGACGACATCGGGCGGGATGGTTGGCGGCGACAAGCTTGCCTTTGCCGGTAAGGTCGAGGCGGGTGCATCCGCCCTTTTCACCGCCCAAGCCGCTGAGAAAATTTATCGATCCGTCGGGCCCGATTGTGAAATGTCGGTGGATCTGACGGTTGAAGATGGCGGTTGGCTTGAATGGTTGCCCCATGAAAGCATTCTGTTTGATCAGGCGCGGTTAAAGCGCAAAACCACGATTGCAGCGGCCGGATCAGGCCGGGTTCTTGCCGGTGAGATGATGGTGTTTGGGCGCCTTGCGCGCGGCGAAGTGTTTAAAACCGGACTGGCGCGCGATGCATGGGATGTGTCGATTGACGGACGTCCGGTGTGGCGGGATGCGCTGCATCTTGAAGGCGATGTGTTGCGTATTCTTGATCACGCGGCGGCCTTTGACGGGGCACGCGCCAATGCCACGGCCATTCTGGTCGGGCACGGGGTCGAAGATCACCTTGATGATGCGCGCGATTGCCTTGAACAGGCATCAGCGGGGCTTGCCAGGAATGATGTCCTGTGCGGGGCGACTGCGATGAAGGGCATTGTGATTGCGCGTTTCATGGCGCGTGAACCGATGAAATTGCGCCGGGTATACGGTGCTTGGTGGAAACAGTTCCGCCACAAGACACGGGAGCTTCCCGAACGTTTGCCGCGTTTGTGGGAGATTTAAAACGGTGGATCCAGGGAGTAGGCAGGCATGAATTTGACGCCACGCGAAAAGGACAAGCTGCTGGTTTCGGTTGCGGCCATGGTCGCACGCAATCGCCTTGAAAGGGGGGTAAAGCTTAATTACCCCGAAGCCATCGCAATCATCACGGATTATGTCGTCGAAGGGGCGCGTGATGGCAAATCTGTTGCGGCTTTGATGCGCGACGGGGCCACCGTGATTTCGCGCGATCAGGTGATGGATGGCATTGCCGAAATGATCCATGAAATCCAGGTCGAAGCAACGTTCCCGGACGGGACGAAGCTTGTCACCGTTCACGAACCGATCCGTTAAGGGGGTAAGCACATGATTCCAGGTGAAATCATTACCAAGGAAGGCAGCCTTATTCTTAACGAGGGGCGCGAAACCAAAACCATCATGGTGGCCAATACCGGGGATCGTCCGGTGCAGGTCGGATCGCATTATCATTTCTATGAAACCAATCCGGGGCTTGATTTCGACCGCGAAGCCGCGCGCGGTTTCCGCCTTGATATCCCGGCCGGGACGGCAGTTCGGTTCGAGCCGGGCCAGTCACGCGAGGTCAATCTGGTGAAATATGCCGGGTCCGGCACGGTTTACGGCTTTAACGCCAAAATCAACGGCAAGCTCTAAGCGGGGGAACGAGACATGGCATATGAAATTGATCGTCCATCCTATGCGGCGATGTTTGGTCCGACCGTTGGCGACAAAGTCCGTCTGGCCGATACCGACCTGATCATCGAGGTCGAAAAGGATTTCACCACCCTTGGCGAAGAAGTCAAATTCGGCGGTGGCAAGGTTATCCGTGACGGCATGGGCCAGTCACAGGCAACCCGCGCCGAAGGGGCGGTTGATACCGTGATCACCAACGCGCTGATCCTTGATTATACCGGGATTGTCAAAGCCGATATCGGCATCACCGGGGGGCGCATTGCCGGGATCGGCAAGGCCGGAAACCCGGATGTTCAGCCCGGTGTTGATATCATCATCGGCCCGGGGACCGAGGTTATTGCCGGTGAAGGCAATATCATCACCGCGGGCGGGATTGATGCACATATCCACTGGATTTGCCCGCAGCAGGTTGAAGATGCGCTTTATTCCGGCGTGACCAGCATGCTGGGCGGTGGCACCGGCCCGGCGGCGGGTACGAACGCCACCACCTGCACGCCCGGTCCCTGGCATATTGCCCGGATGTTGCAGGCCGCCGACGGCATTCCGATGAATATCGGTTTCTTTGGCAAGGGCAATGCGACCCTTCCGGGATCGCTGATCGAACAGATCAAGGCAGGCGCCTGTGGGCTTAAGCTTCATGAAGACTGGGGCACGACACCAGCCGCGATTGATACCTGCCTTTCGGTTGCCGATGACCTTGATATTCAGGTCATGATTCATACCGATACGCTGAATGAAAGCGGCTTTGTCGAACATACTCGCGCATCGTTTAAGGGGCGCACCATTCACACCTTCCATACCGAGGGTGCCGGTGGTGGCCATGCTCCGGATATCATCAAGCTGTGTGGCGAAGCCAACGTTCTGCCGAGCTCGACCAACCCGACACGTCCATTCACGGTCAACACGATTGACGAACATCTGGACATGTTGATGGTCTGCCATCACCTTGATCCGAAAATTCCCGAAGACGTCGCCTTTGCCGAAAGCCGCATCCGCCGCGAAACCATCGCCGCCGAAGACATCCTGCATGACCTTGGCGCGTTTTCGATCATTTCATCAGACAGTCAGGCCATGGGCCGTGTGGGTGAGGTCATCACCCGTACCTGGCAGACGGCAGACAAGATGAAAAAGCAGCGCGGCGCACTGCCCGAAGATGCGGGCAAAGGGAATGATAACTTCCGCGCCAAGCGTTACGTCGCCAAATACACCATCAACCCGGCCATCGCGCAGGGAATTGCGTCCTATGTCGGGTCGATCGAAGTTGGCAAGATTGCCGACCTTGTGGTCTGGAAACCGATGTTCTTTGGCACCAAGCCCGACATGGTGGTCAAGGCCGGGATGATCATTGCCGCAGCGATGGGCGATCCGAATGCCTCGATCCCGACGCCACAGCCGGTTCATTACCGTCCGATGTTCGGGGCCTATGGCAATGCGCTTGCGAAATCGAGTTTCTCGTTCGTATCGCAAGCCGGCATTGATGCCGGAATTGCCGCCGAGTTCGGGCTTTCCAAGGAATTGCTGGCCGTATCGAACACGCGCAATATCGGCAAAAAGGACATGAAGCTTAATGATGCGCTTCCGGTGATGGAAGTTGATCCGGAAACCTATCAGGTGACGGCGGATGGGGAACTTCTGACCTGTCAGCCGGTCGATGTTGTGCCGATGGCTCAACGTTACTTCCTGTTCTGATCGGATCAGTTTTATGCGTCATGCCATTGAACATATCCCGGTTGATCGCACCGATACATCCGAGGTCCGCGGGACGGTGACACTGGTCTTTTCCGACCGTCACCGTCGCCGCATTCGCCTGCATGATGACGCGGGCGAGCCGTTCCTGCTTGATCTTCCGCATGCGGTGCGTCTGGCCGACGGGGATCGGTTGCGCCTTGTTGATGGCGGGGTGATTGTGGTGCGCGCGGCCGAAGAGCCGGTTTTGACCATCACGGCATCCGGCCCGATTGCCGCGGCCAAGCTGGCCTGGCATATCGGCAACCGCCATACCCCGGTCGAGGTCCTTAAAGACGGGCGGCTGCGGATCATTGATGATCATGTGATGCGCGATATGATTACCGGTCTTGGCGGGGTTGTCGAAAATGAAATCGCGCCGTTCAATCCGTTAAACGGGGCCTATCACGGCCTTGGCGGGGCGCATGGCCATAGCCACGGCAATGATCATTTCGATCATGAGGATCATGACCACAAACAGGATCATGAGCACAGCCATAGCCATTCGCACAGTCATTCCCATAGCCATTCCCACAGCCACGGTGATCACAGCCATTCCCACGCCCATGCCGCAGGGAAACCGCATGACCACTGAAACCCTGACCCTTAACCCCGCGGGCCTGATGCGGTTGATGACATGGCTGAGCCCGTCATTTCCGGTCGGTGCCTATACCTATTCCCATGGCGTGGAATATGCGGTGGAAGACGGACGGGTCAGCTCGGCCGAAAGCCTGATCAACTGGGTTGAAGGGGTATTGGAATTCGGGGCCGGGAGGATTGATGCGGTGCTGTTTTGTGCGGCATGGCGGGCGGCCCTTGCCGGTGATGAAAAGGCGCTTTTTGATATCGGTATCGAAGCTGATTGCTGGCGCGGCACATCTGAAATGGCGCTGGAGGCAACCGCACAGGGACGTGCCTTTGTCTCGACGGTGGAAAAGGTCTGGGGTGACGGGATGCTGTCGCGCTGGGCCAGCCGGATGCGCGATGATGATCGTCTGCCATCCTATCCGGTGGCGGTCGGTATTGCGGCGGCCGAGGCCAAAGTGCCGCTATGTGATGCCCTGACCGCTTATTTGCATGCCATGGCGGCAAACCTTGTTTCCAGTGCGGTGCGTCTGGTGCCGCTTGGTCAGACCGATGGTGTCCGGTCTCTGTCATCCCTTGATCACGCGGTTTCTGTCGCGGTGGATCACGCGATGGCGGCCGAACTGGCCGATCTCGGGGCATCTGCCCCGTTGATCGACTGGACCTCAATGAAACACGAAACCCAATATACGAGGCTATTTAGATCATGAGCTCTCCCCTTCGTATCGGAATTGGTGGGCCGGTTGGCTCGGGCAAAACCGCACTTCTGGAGCGCCTGTGCAAGGCCATGCGCGACGAGTTCAATATCGCGGCCATCACCAATGATATCTATACCCGCGAAGATGCCGAATTCATGACCCGGTCGGGCGCCTTGGCACCGGATCGGATTGCCGGTGTTGAAACGGGCGGCTGTCCGCATACCGCCATTCGCGAAGATGCCTCGATCAATCTGGCAGCGGTCGAAGATATGGCTGCCAAACATGCCGGGCTTGAGGCGATCTTTATTGAATCAGGTGGCGATAACCTGTCGGCCACGTTTTCGCCGGAGCTTGCCGACATTACCATTTACGTCATCGACGTGTCGGCCGGGGATAAAATCCCGCGCAAGGGCGGACCGGGCATTACACGATCGGATTTGCTGGTGATCAACAAGACCGATCTCGCACCGCTTGTTGGTGCCGATCTTGGCGTGATGGACCGCGATGCCAGGAAAATGCGCGGAGATCGTCCGTTCCTGTTTACCAATCTCAAGGCCATGGATGGTCTTGAAGACGTCAAGAATTTCATCATCGAGACAGGGGGGCTCCGCCAATCCGCAGCATCCTGATATGGGGATATAAGGAAAGCTGCACGGGCATTGCCGGTTACATCAACACGGCATTGACCCAAGGATGACGGGAGCACGCATCGCCCGGCCGGAAACGGTCGGGCGTTTGTGCATTCGGCGATCAAATCAAATATGCAACTTTGTAGTTGCGTAATGGGATTTCTTCTGGCAGATTAAATGCAACCAGGAGGTTGCTTTATGTCAAATAGCATTGAAAAGTCGATCGAGATCAAAGCATCGCGGTCGCGCGTCTGGAAGGCCCTGACCGATCATCGCCAGTTCGGCGCGTGGTTTGGTGTTGATATCGATGCACCGTTTGCGGTGGGCAAAGTGTCGTCGGGAAAAATCACCATCGAAGGATTCACACACGTTCCATGGACATCGACGATCAAGGCGATGGAGGAACCGGGGTATTTCGCCTATACATGGCATCCATATGCGGTTGATCCCGACGTGGATTACAGCGATGAACCCGAAACGCTTGTCGAATTCTGGCTGGAAGAAACCGGTGGTCAGACATCGGTCCGGGTGCGCGAAACCGGATTTGACAATTTACCACCCCATCGCATTGCCGATGCGTTGCGGGCCAATACAAATGGCTGGGGTTTCCAGTTGGAAAACATCAAGAAACATGTCGAAAGCTGAACAAAATCCTGCGAATGGCGAACATGACCGTGATTTTTCGGTCATGTTCGCCGCATTGGGCGATCCGACACGATTGGCGATTTTTGATCGACTGGCCGATGGCAAGCCGCGTTCGATCTCGGTTCTGTCCGATGATGCCGATATGACGCGACAGGCCGTGACCAAACATCTGCGGGTGCTTGAAGGCGCCGGTCTGGTGCAAAGCCATAAGGTCGGGCGTGAAAGCCAATATGCCTTTTGCCCCGAACAGCTGGCACAGGCGCGTGCCTATCTTGATCAGGTGGCGGGACGTTGGGAAACGGCCCTGATGCGGCTTAAAACCTTTGTCGAAGGCGATGATAGCTAACTTTTTGATATTCATCGTATAATTGGTGCGCTGCGATATTGGGGGCAAAAGCCCGGTGTCATTTTGCTTGGCGGGATGAAAATTTGCGGTTATCCCATAGCGCGTTGAGCCGGTCGGGCGGACCGGTTAACAAAAGCATCCTTGCGCAAGGGGTTGATGCAGGGATGCTTTATAACGGCAATGGGAACCGTTACATGAAGACCAAAGATATCGTCTATATCGCCTTGTTCGCAGCTTTGACCGCTGTTCTTGGCCTGTTTCCGCCAATCACACTTCCGATTACCGGTGTGCCGGTGACGGCCCAGTCATTGGGACCGATGCTGGCCGGTGCGATTCTGGGGGCCCGTCGTGGCGGACTTTCGATCGTGCTGTTCCTGGTGCTGGTTGCACTTGGCCTGCCGTTACTGTCGGGTGGTCGTGGTGGTTTTGGCGTGATGATCGGGGTCACTGGCGGATTTATTTTTGGCTGGGCCGTCTCGGCCTTTGTCATCGGGCTTCTGATCGAGAAATTCTGGAACAGCCTGAATGTCATCAAGGCGGCCCTGTCGATCGCCTTTGGCGGGATTGTTGTGCTTTATGCGCTTGGCAATGCCTGGGTCGCGGTTGTGGCTGAAATCAGCTATTGGCAGGCCACCGTTGGTGCCGCACCGTTCCTGATTGGTGATGTAATCAAGGTTGCAATTGCGACTGCGGCCTGTCTTGCGGTGCGCAAGTCCTATCCCTTGATTTCCAAATCAGCCTGACGTTTGATGGGCGCAAGCAGCATTCGCCTTTGCGGTGTTCTTGCGCCCGTTTTATGACCAGACAACTGCCGATCACTTCCTGCAACAGGCCGGACCGACAACCCCATGATCCGTTTTGAAAATGTTTCCGTGCAGTTCGATCAGCGCAGGGTGCTGGAAAATATCGACCTCGCGCTTGGTGAAAAGCGGATCGGGATCATCGGGGCCAACGGATCGGGCAAAAGCACCCTTGTGCGTCTTCTGAACGGGCTTCAGACCGCGACCAGTGGGCGGGTATTGGTTGATGATCTTGACCCGGCCAAGGATGGCCGCAAGGTCCGCCGCCATGTCGGTTTTGTCTTTCAGAACCCCGATAATCAGATCGTCTATCCGGTGGTCGAAGAAGACCTGGCCTTCGGGCTCAAGGCCCTGAAACTGCCCAGGGACGAGATCAATCATCGCATTGATGAAATCCTTGCGCGGTATGATCTGTTGGATTTCAAAACCCATCCCAGTCATCTGCTTAGTGGTGGGCAGAAACAGCTTCTGGCCATTTCCGGCGTTCTGGTGATGGCGCCGCGCTACGTCGTTTTTGACGAGCCGACCACCTTGCTTGATCTGCGCAATCGCAACCGGGTTGAACGCGCGATTGCCGATCTGGATCAGACGGTGATCACGGTATCGCATGATCTTGATCTGATTGCAGAGTATGACCGGGTTCTGGTGATCGAAAATGGCCGGATTGCCGTTGATGATCGCCCGGCCGTTGCCATCGCCCGATATCGCGAGATGATGGCATGATCGCCGGGCTTTATATCGACGGGAATTCGGTGCTCCATCGGGCGCAGGCCGGGCCAAAGATCCTTGCGATGGTTGCCCTTGGCACCGGTGTTTTCATGGTGCCGGACTGGCCGGTTGTCAGTCTTGTGCTGGCAAGTGTGATTGCGCTTTATCGGCTTTCGGGTTTTGGCTGGCGGGTTATCATCGCCCAGATCAGACCGATGGCGTGGTTGCTGGCAATCTTTTTTGCGGTTCAGCTGTGGCTGAATGACTGGCAGGCGGGGTTGCTTGTGATTACCCGGATTGCGGCCATCGTCATGTTTGCATCCCTGATCACGCTGACCACCAAAACATCGGACATGCTGGCTTCCCTTGAACGTGCCCTGCGTCCGCTTAAGCCACTTGGTGTGAACCCGGAAAAGGTCAGCCTTGCCATTTCAATGGTGCTGCGCTTTATCCCGGTGATTGCCACGGTCGCATCGGAAATCCGTGATGCCCAGCGTGCGCGCGGCCTTGATCGATCCATCCTTGCGATGATCGTACCACTGATCATCCGAACCCTTAAAATGGCCGATGATGTTGCCGATGCGATTGAAGCGCGCAGCTTTGACTAGGCGGTCATTCGTGCATGAAAAAAGAAAAAGCCCCGACACGTCAGGGGGGTGGGGTGCATGGCGACGTGCCGGGGGAGTTCGAAGATCAGGGGTGCAATCAGCTCAGGCCAAGATGCTTGGCGTGGAAGCGGATGTGATCTTCGATAAAGCTCGAAATGAAGTAATAGCTATGGTCATAGCCATCCTGCATTCGAAGGGTCAGTGGATAGCCTGATGCCTTGGCCGCGGCTTCTAGCGCCTCAGGCTTAAGCTGTTCGGCAAGGAAGCCGTCAGCATCACCCTGATCCACCAGTGCCGGGGTTTGGGCATCGGATGCGGTGGCCGCCTTCATCAGTTCCGAGCTGTCCCAGGCCTTCCAGACCGATTTGTCATCGCCCAGATAATTGCCAAGCGCCTTTTGGCCCCACGGGCAATTGATCGGGTTGGTGATCGGTGAAAAGGCCGTAACCGATTTGAAGGTGCCGGGATTGCGCAGCGCAATCATCAAGGCACCATGCCCGCCCATCGAATGGCCGGAAATGACGGCATCGTCGCTGACCGGGAAATGATCCCTGATCAATTCGGGCAGTTCTTTGGTCACGTAATCATACATGCGGTAATTGCGTGCCCAGGGTTCCCGGGTGGCATTGACATAAAAGCCCGCACCCTTGCCGAAATCATAGGCTTCGTTCTCGTCATCGGGGACGTGATCGCCACGCGGGCTGGTATCCGGGGCGACAATCGCAATGCCCAGTTCGGCGGCAACGCGAAACGCACCGGCCTTTTGCATGAAGTTTTCATCGGTACAGGTCAGGCCCGAAAGCCAGTACATCACCGGAACCTTGGTGCCGTTGCCCGCCTGTGGCGGCAGGAAGATGGCAAAGCGCATGTCACAGCCCAGTACCGCGGACGGGTGGGTGTATTGCTTTTGCCAGCCACCAAACACCTTGTTGCTTGACGCGTTTTCAATACCCATTTCGGGGCTCCTTCTGATCGGCCATTGCCGGATGGTGTCCGGCAATGGCGTGATAGTTCAATCAAATAATCGATGATCAGTAATGGATAACCGAACGGATGCTTTCGCCTTCATGCATGAGGTCGAAGGCCTCGTTGATGTCTTCGAGCTTCATGGTGTGGGTGATGAAGTCAGACAGCTTGAACTCGCCGGCAAGGTAGCGTTCAACATAATCGGGAAGCTGCGAACGGCCTTTGACGCCGCCAAACGCGGTGCCGCGCCAGACGCGACCGGTGACAAGCTGGAACGGACGGGTCGAGATTTCCTGACCGGCACCGGCAACACCGATAATCACCGATTCACCCCAACCCTTGTGGCAGCATTCAAGCGCGGATCGCATGACATTGACATTGCCAATGCATTCAAACGACCAGTCGACGCCACCGTCGGTCATCTCGACAATGACTTCCTGGATCGGTTTGTCGAATTTCTTGGGGTTGATGCAATCGGTCGCGCCGAGCTGTTTGGCGAGATCGAATTTTTTCTCATTGATATCGATGGCAAGGATGCGACCGGCACCGGCCATTTGCGCACCGATGATCGCCGAAAGACCAATGCCGCCAAGGCCAAAGACGGCCACGGAGTCACCCTTTTGCACCTTGGCGGCGTTGACCGTCGCCCCCATGCCGGTGGTGACCCCGCAACCAAGCAGGCAAACTTCTTCAAGCGGGGCGGATTTGTTGATTTTGGCCAGCGAGATTTCCGGAAGCACGGTGTATTCCGAGAAGGTCGAGCACCCCATATAGTGATAGATCGGCTTGCCATTCTGCGAGAAACGGGTGGTGCCATCGGGCATCAGTCCCTTGCCTTGGGTGACGCGGATTTTCTGACACAGGTTGGTTTTGCCCGATTTGCAGAATTTGCATTCGCCACATTCCGGGGTGTAAAGCGGGATCACATGATCGCCGACCGCAACGCTGGTCACACCTTCGCCGATGGATTCAACAATGCCGCCGCCTTCATGGCCAAGGATGGCCGGGAAAATACCCTCGGGATCGTCACCCGACAGGGTAAAGGCATCGGTATGGCAAACACCGGTGGCAACGATTTTGACGCGCACTTCGCCGGCCTTGGGCGGGGCGACCTGGACTTCTTCGATCGACAGCGGTTTGCCCGCTTCCCATGCGATGGCGGCTTTGCAGGTGATGGTTTCAAGGCTCATGACGCTTCTCCGGCAGATGAATATTTGAATATGCCCAGTCTATTTATTTCTTCTGATCCGATAATCCGGTATTTTGGTAAATGACTTTTACCATTGTGTAATAATCTGATCGGATACGGGCATGAATACCTGGAACGGAATCAGCGAATTTATCGCGGTTGCCGAACATCAAAGCTTTACCGCGGCGGCCAAACAGCTTGGCATTTCGGTTGCCCAGGTCAGCCGTCAGGTTACTGCCCTTGAAGAAAAGCTTGGCACACAGCTTTTTTACCGCACTACGCGCAAGGTCAGTGTAACCGAAGCCGGGCAGATTTATTACCAGCATTGCCGTCAGTTGCTTGATGGTCTGGGCGAGGCGGAACGCGCCATTGGCAATCTGAGCGAGGTGCCGCGCGGCAAGCTTAAACTGACCGCGCCGACGACCTATGGGGAAACCGTGATCGCGCCGCTGGTCAATGATTTCGTCGCGCGCTATCCCGATCTTGAAGTCCAGTGCCGGTTCACCAACCAGAAGCTTGATCTGGTGCTTGAAGGCTATGACATGGCGATCCGTCTTGGCCGGTTGGAAGGCACGACCGGAAGCCTGATGACCCAGCAACTTTCAACCCGCCGTCTTTATGCCTGTGCAGCGCGCAGCTATATCGCCAAGCGCGGCGAGCCATATTCCCTTTCGGAGCTTAATCACCATAACTGCCTTGTCGGGACGCTTGATTACTGGCGCTTTGAAGAGGATGGCCGCGAACGCACCATCCGTATCCATGGCTCCATCCATGCCAATAGCGGGCAGGCGCTTCTCGATGCGGCGCTTAAGGGCATCGGGATTGTGCAATTGCCCGACTATTACGTCGACCCCTGGATCGCCAGCGGCGATTTGATCCCGGTCCTGACCAAATACCAGCCTTCAGACGAAGGCATCTGGGCGATCTACCCGACCAACCGTCATCTCAGCCCGAAGATCAGGATGCTGGTGGAGCATTTGGGGCGGTATTTAAGCTAGGGTAGTGTTAAAGCTAATCTTTCCTTACTGGGATCTCCAGTAGGATGCAACTATACCTCTGTGCAGCTGTAGGCGTTGGCTAATTACAAGGTTTCTGTTGTTGTATCGGAATATTGGGTCTGTGTATTTATTTGAAGGTGCTCTATCCCCTTGGTTTCCTAAGACTGAAAAATGGAATAATACAGATATTATTTTAGATGTATCCATTCCCGATTTTTGCTGTGATGTCTTCTCAGCACTTTCGATAGCCTCTTCAATTTCCGAGTACTTAAACTTTATTTTGTTTTTTGAGGATATTTGGTCAAGTATAATTCTGAAGTTGGGCAAGATTGTTCGGATTTCATTGTCAAGTTCTTGAACAAAGTGCTCGGAGAATTCTTTCTGCCTGCCCTTAATGGTTTCCGCGTCAAGTTTTTCTTTCCGCTGCCTTATCGCGGACTCAGCGCAAAAGCGAAAGTACGTAACAAAGTCTCTGGGGCGCAGGTGCGTACGATGTTCTATAAAGTCGAAAACGCTTATTTTTCTGCTGAACTTCTCTTTACCTAATGGGATGGAGCTTTCGCGACATATTCTATCAATTGCCTCTTCGTAACGGAGTATCCTTGTTTCTTTGCTGTCCGCTCTACTTATTCGGTGCGCAATCATTTGCTTAATATCTCCGCGTCCCCAGCGAAGCTCTATTTTCAGGTCTTCCCATTTATTCTTGTCAGGGTCGAGAGTTATCTCATAAATATCATCACGCAAAAATACTACAGGCCGAATTCCGAAGTTCATAACCGGAAATTCGTGCCGTATGCTTGAAACCGCTTTAAGTAGACTGGTTAACAATGGTATATATCTTTCCCTATTTTCATCCTGCCAATAATTTCTGTAATCCTCATCAAGTTCATCAAATAAGATGTAGTATATGTTTTCTTTATTTATGTTTTGTGTGATGCATTCTTTCATTAATGGTAGTATTTCATGCCAATACTCAGTTATATCTCTATAGTCTTCTGTTTTTGTGGTGCTTCCTCCTACTCCAAGAATTGACGCAGCAATAGATTTGCTTGTCCACTTTCTCATTTTATCTCTCAGGGCGATATTGGGATCTTCGCTATAAATTGTTGCAAGTTTCTCTTTAAATTCTGAGTTTGTAGACTGATCTCTAGTCATCATTTGCAGTATGGAATTGTAAATACAGTACTTCCATACAGATATATACTGGGAAGGAGACGTGTAGTCCGTATCTGATAGCTTGTATAAGAAATTGAAAGGAAATTCTTTGAATGAAAGTTTAGTGGAGAAAGTTCTATGGTCTTCTATGCTTTCTATTCTTTTGCATATTGCTGTTTTGCCAGTTCCTTTTCTTCCTACTACATAAACCCGAGACCCATCTGTGATTTTCTTAAAGCTATCGAGTTCATAGAAATACCGAGAAATATCTTCGTCGGCAGCTTCTCTTTTCCATTCAGATATTTCTTCTAGAATTCGCTTCATATATTTTCTCGACTATATTTGTAAGTTTATCATTTTAAAATGGTATTATGGTCCAATGTGATGTTCAACCCAAAAGAGATTCGTGTGCGGTTTTGTCTGTGCGCGCGAGATTGAGCGGTGTCTTACTGCGCCGTCCACCCACCATCAACCGACAGATGCGTGCCGGTCATTTGCGAGGCGGCGTCAGAACACAGGAAGAGCGCGGTCTGGCCAATCTGTTCGGGGCTGACGAATTGTTTGGACGGGTGTTTGTCCGAGACAAGGCGGGTTGCGGATTCTTCAATCGAAATGTTGTTTTCCTTGGCGCGTGCCTCGATCTGGCGTTCGACCAGTTCGGTGCGGACCCAGCCCGGGCAGATCGCATTGGCTGTGATGCCGGTTTCGGCTGTTTCAAGGGCGGTGACCTTGGTCAATCCGATTACGCCATGTTTGGCGGCGACATAGGCCGCTTTCTGGACAGACGCAACAAGACCGTGGGCAGAGGCGGTATTGATGATCCGGCCCCAGTTTTTCTTGCGCATATAGGGAACGGCAAGGCGGGTGGTGTGGAAGACCGATGACAGGTTGATCGCGATCACCGCATCCCATTTTTCGGGCGGGAAATCTTCGACATTGGCGGTGTACTGAATGCCGGCATTGTTGATCAGGATATCAATGCCGCCAAATTTGGCCTCGGCATCCTTCATCATGGCTTCGATCTCGTCGGGTTTGGACAGGTCGGCACCGTTATAGTGCGCGGTGACGCCATAATCGGTTTCAAGGCCCTTGCGGGTTGCCTCGATTTCATCCGCGTCGCCAAAGCCATTGAGCATCACATCAGCGCCGGCACCTGCAAGCGCCTTTGCCATGGCAAGGCCGATCCCGCTGGTCGAGCCGGTCACGAGTGCGCGTTTTCCTGTTAGCATATTTCTTCTCCCTGTTTTCGGGGCTTTCCACCCCTTGATTTAGGAAGATCATGCCGCACTGCAACCAAGCTGGCAAGAAGTGGCGTGACCAATCGCCATAAACTTCATCATGGCGGGGTATCCGGGCGGTTTACTGTCCAATGCCGTATTTGCGCAGTTTATTGGCAATCGATGTGTGCGAAACACCCAGTCGTTCTGCCAATTTGCGCGAACTTGGATAATCCGGATAAAGCCGCATCAGCATTTCACGTTCCAAAAGATCAAGGCCGGCATTGAAATCGTTTTGTGCCAGGGCGGCAGCAATCGGGTCGGAACTGGTCGCGATATTGTTTTGGTGGTTAACCACCAGGCTGGGGAGATTGTCGGATGGGGGTGCGTCAGCTGAATTCATGGTGCCGGTGGCTGCACTGGTCAGGTCGCCCGCACCAAGAACATCCCCATCCAGAAGGGCGACGGCACGAAACAGGGTGTTTTCCAGTTCGCGGACATTGCCCGGCCAGTCATGGGCGCGCAGCCAGTCAAGCCCGTCCCTGGCAAGATAGGGTGCCGGGCGTTCGGTTTGCTGGGCGGTGCGGTCGATAAAGAATCTCGCCAGATCCGCGATATCTTCGATCCGGTCGCGCAGCGGCGGCAGGGTGATGGCCAGAACATTGAGGCGGAAATAAAGATCTTCGCGGAATGTGCCATCATGCGACATGGCTTCAAGGTCGCGGTTGGTGGCGCTGATGATCCGGACATCGACGGCAATCTCGTCCGTGCCGCCAACCCGGCGGAACCGGCCGTCTTGCAGAACGCGCAAAAGTTTGGCCTGCAAATAGGGGGTCAATTCACCGATTTCATCAAGAAACAGGGTGCCGCCATCGGCAAGCTCCAGAAGGCCGGGCTTGCCGCCGCGCCGTGCGGATGTAAAGGCCCCTGCCGCATAGCCAAACAGTTCGCTTTCAGCCAGGCCTTCGGGCATGGCGGCACAGTTAAGTGCCAGAAACGGCTGATCGGCGCGCGTGCTGGCGCGGTGGCAGGCGCGGGCAAAAAGCTCCTTGCCGGTTCCGGTTTCGCCAAGGATCAGAAGCGGTGCATCAATCGCGGCAAGCCTTTGCGCCTGTGACTTTACCCGCGTCATTGCACGGCTAGTGCCGATGATGTCGTCAAAACCGGTATGGCTGCGATCCTGAAGGGCGGTGATGACCCGCCCCAGTCGCGCAGCCCGGTGAAAGACCATCACCCCGCCCCACGGTGCATCGTCGGCCGCGTCCGAGCCATCATCAACATGACCGATCGGTTCGACCTGCAACAGATATGTCTGCCCGCCCAGGATTACTTCATGTTCGGGCATGCGAAAGCCGCTTTGGCGCAAATCTTCAATGCTTGGTTCGGCAAGGATTGTTGAAATATCCTGATCGCGAAGCGGCTTTTCACTGGTGCCTGCGATCGATTGGGCCGCCGGATTGGCTTGGGCGATCTGGCCATTGGCATCAACCGCAATCACCGGATCGCCAAGGGCGGCAAGGGTTGCATGAAGCTGTGCGCGTCTGCGTTCGGTGGGCAGGCGGTCAATTTCGCGAATGTCGGAAATGCCCGGAATTTGTTTCAGGGCATGGGCCAAAAGCGGAAAGCGACCGGGGCGAATGGCCGGAATATCGGCATAGATGTGATGGGTTGTGACCTCGAAGGCGCGGATATCAAGCCCCTGATCGGTCAGAACATTGACCACATCGCGCGTAATGCCGACCCTGTTTTCACCGCGAATTTCAAACCGCATGTCTGTACCGAAAAGTTTACACTGTAACGAAAATTGTACATTCGCATGCCGCTGATTTCCAGGGATTTTGTGGTAAATGCGAAATCCGGGCGAATGAGTGTAAATAAATATTTACATCAAAAGGCGACCAGATTTGTCCAAAGCCCGGAAAACCGGGGCTTTTGTGATCTGGCACGGGGTTTGCGGTTATCGGGGCAGAATAAACGCATTTTCAGGAGCCTCACATGTCTGCCAATGACAGCCGCAACAGCAATGTCGCCAAAACCGGTTTCGCCACCCGTGCGATCCATCACGGATATGATCCGCAAAGCCATAATGGCGCGCTGAACCCGCCGGTTTACATGTCTTCGACCTTTGCGTTCGAAACGGCCGAGCAGGGCGGGCGGTTCTTTGCCGGTGACGAGCAGGGCTTTATCTATTCGCGTATTGCCAACCCGACACTTGATCTTCTCGAAAAGCGTCTGGCGGTGCTTGAAGGCGGTGAAGCCGCCCTTGCGACCGCGTCGGGCATGGGGGCGATCACATCGGTCTGCTGGACCTTTATCGAGCCGGGCGACGAGATCATTGTGGATCGCACCCTTTATGGCTGCACATTTGCCTATTTCCGTCATGGTCTGGAAAAGTTCGGGATCAAGCACACCCATGTCGATCTGACCGATCCGGCCGAACTGGAAAAGGCGATTTCGGACAAGACCAAGATTGTCTATTTCGAAACCCCGGCCAACCCGAATATGCGTCTGGTCGATATCAAAGCCATTTCCGACATCGCCCATAAACATGGTGCCAAGGTGGTGGTTGATAACACCTATTGCACGCCGTATTTGCAGCGCCCGATTGAACTTGGTGCCGATATCGTCGTGCATTCCGCCACCAAATATCTGGGCGGCCATGGGGACCTTATGGCCGGTGCGGTGATCGGATCGCTTGAAGATATGATGCAGGTCCGTCTGGTTGGGCTTAAGGACATGACCGGTGCGGTTCTCTCAGCACAGGATGCCAATCTTGTGATGCGCGGGCTTAAAACGTTGGAGCTGCGGATGGAGCGCCATTGCGACAATGCCGAAAAGATCGCGGCCTTCCTTGACTCCCATCCCAAGGTCGAGCGGGTTTATTACCCGGGTCTTGAAAGCTTTGCGCAGCATGCGCTCGCAAAGGCGCAGATGGACCGTTTCGGCGGCATGATCGCGTTCGAACTTAAGGGCGGGATCGAAGCCGGACGTAAGCTGATGAACGGCCTTAACATGATTACCCGTGCGGTCAGCCTTGGCGATGCCGAAACCCTGATCCAGCATCCGGCGTCAATGACCCATTCGACCTATACCGCCGAAGAACGCGCCGAATATCAGATCACCGATGGTTTGATCCGGCTGTCGGCCGGTCTTGAAAGCATCGATGACATTCTGGCCGATCTGGCCAATGCGCTTGATGGTGGCGAAATGGCGATTGCCGCCGAATAACAAGTCGAACAATCAAGTCAAAAATTACCCGGTGCTATATTCGGGCCCGGGGGTAACAGGGCCGGTCTGTTTTCGCAGATCGGCCTTTTGGTGTTTGGAGGATTGACTTGCCGGGATTATTCAAACAGGCCGTATTGTTTCATGATTTGGCGGGATTTTTCCGGAAGGTTTTTGTTCGTGCCGTGAATGATCCGGATACTGCCGAGGTCCAGCCCGTTAAAGGACGGGGCGGTTTCCGGATGTGATTTCAGCAGTTCAAGCAACATGCCGTTGGAATAGGCTCGCTCCAGTCCGGTTTGAATGGCATCGCGCAGGGCCGGTGTCGTCGGACTGAAAAAGAAATAGATCGGTTGCGGATAATAAAGGGCGATGTCGCGTGACACGGCGATATTGGGGGCCTGGCTTTGCATCCAGGTCCATTCGCCAATGATCTGCCAGAAGGCGCGTGGATACAGATCAAACCGGTTGGCACCAAGCATCCGGTGCAATGTCTTGTAGCGACCATCAGCGACGGTAAAGCCGTTTTCGATCAGAATGGCGGAATCCGGCCAGCCAAGGCCCTGGCCCATCGAAAAGGTGCGCAGGTCGTCTATGGTTTCGACTTCACGCAGTGCTGGCAGGGTTTCGGGACGTGCCATAAAAAGACGCAGACCGGTCGTGCCAAGATATATCGGGACATAGGCCGGCAGGAGTTTTTCTTCGCGGTTTGAAGACGTCCCGAAAAAGACAGTATTGATCTGGCTTGCCGTCAGCAGCATCGAAATGCGGCGCTCTTCGGTCGGGTAATCCATACAGACCGGGGTGATTGTGATGTCACGACCGCTTAGCCGGGCGGAAAGCCGCAACAAATCAATGTGATATTCCGAATGCTGTTCCCACGGAATTTGTCCCTGACAATAGGCCGACTGATGATCCATCGGCAGCGTGACCTCAAGATCGCTGGACGCATCCTGTGCGGTGGCCGTCGATTGTGCGGATTGCCCGATCCCCAGAAACAGCGCCAAGGCGGCAGATGCCATGATCTTCACGGGCCTGTGCCTGAAGATTGAAATCGCCATTTGGGAAAAATGAAATCTGATCAATTAAATTCCGGGGTGAAAGAATGGGCGAAGACGTATGCTATACGAATGGTAGAATTACTACACGATTGGCGAGATTGCCTTGAATTGGTTATTGTTCCCTTAAACCCGGTTTGCGGCGAAGTTTCGCGATATGCATGACGAATCGCTGTCATAAATGTGCCAATTCGCGACCACGAAATATTGTTTCAGACGGGAAATTCGAATGTTTGACCGGGATTGTCGCAGCCGATTCCACGTTTGAGGCAAAAGTGACGAATCTTGTGTGAAATGCAGGTGGCGTCCCTTGATTTCCGTCATTTCCCCTTAAAAATCGGTAATCCAATACCGGAATGTCGCGGGCCGATAAAAGGCCTGCAAAAGACCCGGAACAGCAGGCGTGAACAAGGGATCAGGAAAATGTCAGCACAGGATGCCGCACCCGAAATCGGTGAAATTATCGAAGCCACCAGCACCGGCAATGTCAAAGCCGAAGACCTTGAGATGCTGGGGCAGATCGAAAAGAAGGTGCGCTGGCTATCAAGCTGGACGATCCATAATGCCAACCATCTGCGTCCGAAGCGCGACGGCATCAAGGTTGGCGGCCATCAGGCCAGCTGTGCATCGATGACGACCCTTATGACGGCCCTTTATTTCAATGTTCTGCGTCCGCAGGACCGGGTGGCGGTCAAGCCGCATGCAAGTCCGGTTTTCCATGCGATCAACTACCTGTTTGGACGCCAGACCAAGGAAAAGCTTGAAAACTTCCGTTCATTTGGCGGCGCGCAATCCTATCCGTCGCGGACCAAGGATGGCGATCAGGTTGATTTTTCCACCGGCTCGGTCGGGCTTGGTGCGGCGGTGACCAATTTCGCAGCCCTGACGCAGGATTATCTGCGCTATAAAAACATGCTGCCCAAGGGCGAGAAGCCCGGCCGCATGGTCGCCCTTGTCGGGGATGCCGAACTTGATGAAGGCAATATTTACGAAGCCCTGCTTGATACCTGGAAGCATGACATTCGCAATGTCTGGTGGGTGATCGATTATAACCGTCAAAGCCTTGATGGCATGATTGATGCGCATCTGTTCCGCGTCATCGGCCGGTTCTTCCGCGCGGTTGGCTGGAACGTCATCACCATCAAATATGGTCGCAAGCTTCATGATGCCTTTGCCAAGCCAGGCGGAAAGTCGCTTAAGAAATGGCTTAATGATGTGCCAAATGACATCTATTCGGCCCTCACTTTCCAGGGCGGGGCCGCATGGCGCAAACAGATCACATCCGATATGCCCGGCGATAATGCGCTGGCCAATCTTCTGGGGGATTATGATGATGACGCCCTGCATGATCTGATGACCAATCTGGGTGGTCATTGCATGGAGGCGGTGCTTAATGCCTTTGACGCAGTTCCCAACGATAAACCGACCGTGTTTATTGCCTATACGGTCAAGGGCTATGCCACCCCGCTTCAGGGTCACAAGGACAACCATGCCGGTTTGATGAATATCCCGCAGATGGATGCCTTCAAGCTGCAAAACAACATCGCCGACGGGCAGGAATGGGATATGGCGGCGGGCCTTGATGTCAGTGCCGAGCGTGTGCGCGACTATATTGCCAATGCGCCGTTCAATGACCGTGCCCCGCGTCACAAGATGGCCGAAGTCATTACCATCCCCGAAATGCCCTATGCCCGGGTTGAGACATCAAGCACGCAGGAAGTGTTTGGCAAGATCCTCAATGAACTGGCCAAGATGAAAGACAGCGATCTTTCCGATCGCATCGTCACCACATCGCCCGACGTGACGGTTTCGACCAACCTTGGGGGCTTTGTGAACCAGCGCGGCCTGTTCGGGCGCGAAGAACTGGCCGATGAATTCCGCGAACGCAAAGTTCCCTCGGCCCAGAAATGGATCAGATCGCCGGGTGGACAGCATGTCGAGCTTGGCATTGCCGAAAACAATCTGTTCCTGAACCTGGCAGCCCTTGGCCTGTCGCACAGCCTGTTCGGGCAGCGCCTGTTTCCGATTGGCACCCTTTATGATCCGTTCATTGCGCGTGGTCTGGATGCGCTTAATTATGCCTGCTATCAGGATGCGCGGTTCATGGTCGTGGCAACGCCAAGCGGCATCACCCTTGCCCCGGAAGGGGGCGCGCATCAGTCGATCTCGACCCCGATGATCGGCATGGGGCAGCCGGGCCTGACCAGCTTTGAGCCAAGCTTTGGCGATGAACTGGCAACCATTATGGGCTGGTCGTTCGATCATATGCAGGCCCCCAAGGGCGGGTCGGTTTATCTGCGCCTGTCGACCAAACCGCTGGCACAGCCCGAACGCGAACTTTCCGATACCACCAAGGCGGAAATTGTTTCCGGTGGCTATTGGCTGCGTGAACCGGGCAAGGATTGCAAAATGGTCATTGCCTATTGCGGGGCAATGGCGCCCGAAGCAATCGCCGCCTGGGAAAAGCTTTCCGAAACCCATCCGGGCTTGGGGCTTTTGGCAGTGACCTCCACCGACCGGCTTTACAATGAATGGCAGGATCTGGAACGTGCCCGCCTTGAAGGCAAGGCAAAGGGTGAAATGTCGCATGTTGAAAACCTGCTTAAACCGCTGGCATCCGATGCGCGCCTTGTCACGGTGATTGACGGTCATCCGGCCGCCCTTGCCTGGCTTGGCTCGGTCCGTGGTCACGCGGTCGCACCGCTTGGAGTGAATGGCTTTGGCCAGTGCGGCGACAGCATCGCGCTTTATGATCACTACCAGATCGGCACCGATGCGATCCTGCGTGCGGCAAAACGTTGGGACTGATCAGCGTTCAGGTTGCGCACATGACTTGATTTGAGGGAGGGCAAATTGCCCTCCCTTTTTTGTTCGGACAGGTTTCGGGCAGGTGTGGTGTTGCGATTGACCGCATGGTCGTTTCAACGTACGAGGGAGGAAAGTAATTTATAACAATTAAACACTTATGGCCTGTTGAATGGCGGGTCGGGTTATGAAACGTACCAATGAGACACAATTACATTCGCGGGTTAATGCCTGCGATGCCGTTCAGTTCACCTGTTGAAGCCGTCCGTGCCGGGGTTGGTGCGCTGATCGGTCTGGGGGTGGCTGGTTTTCTTCTGTCACTTTTTGATCTTCATGATGCCGGGCTTTACCTGATTGCGCCGTTCGGGGCGACATCAGTGTTACTGTTTGCTGTGCCCAACAGTCCATTGGCACAACCATGGTCGGCGATCATTGGCAACAGTGTTGCGGCTCTTGCCGGGATTGCGGTTTGTTTGCTGATTGATGATCCGGTTCTGGCGGTGGCGCTTGCGGTCGGGCTTGCCATTGCAGTGATGATCCTGGTGCGTGCGGTTCATCCGCCCGGCGGCGCAGTTGCCATGGTTGCAGCACTTAGCCCCGATATCGCACGTGAACTTGGTTTTCGGTTTGCCCTAACGCCGGTGGCAGCGATTACCGCGGCCCTTGTGGTGATTGCGATGATCTATGCGCGTGCCACCGGGCGCAAATACCCGCTTCGTCATTTTGAGGGCAAAGGCACGCATCAGACAACAGACCGCCCGGCGATTGAACGGCTGGGCCTTGATGAAGACGAGCTGAATGGCATTCTGGCCCGGTATCGCCAGTCGCTTAATCTTGGCGTCGAGGATCTGGCACGGCTGATCGGGGCTGCGGAATTGCAGGTCGCATCCCATCGCACCGGTCCGCTGACCGCGGGAGACATCATGTCGCGCGATCTGGTGACGGTCGGTGCCGATACCGCCCTTGGCGAGGTTGCCGATCTGTTTCGCCGCCACAGTTTTACATCGCTTCCGGTTGTGGATGATAACGGGCGGTATCTTGGTGTGATTTTCCAGATCCATCTCATCCGGCGGGCGGGGGATGACGCCCTGCGTCTTGATCGTGGCTTGATGGCGGCGATGGGGCGTCTGATTGACCGGAAACGCAGCGTGCCGGTGCGTGCAATTGAAATCATGTCCGTCACCGAACCGCGTGCCACTGCAAACACGCCGATTGCGGCCCTTTTGCCCCTGATGGCGGACGGGGCCTGTGATGCGGTGCCGGTGGTGGAATATGGCAAGATCATCGGCATTGTCACCCGTACCGATCTGATTGCCGCCCTTGCCCATGCGGGGCTTGGCAGTGAGCAAGCCCGCCAAATTTCGTCGAATTGAACGTGTTTTAAGAAGTTGGAAGCCCCTATGACCGATACCGTCACCCTATCGATTGATCAGGCCGAGAAACTTGGTCTTGCCGTGCTTGAAGACAATGGTTTTAGCAGCGCACATGCAGGTGCCATTGTGCGCAGTGCTATGTCAGCACAAATTGACGAATGCCATTCCCACGGGCTTTATCGACTTATCGGGTGCGTACAAACCGCGCGCAATGGCGGGCTTGATACCAAGGTTCTGCCCGAAGTGATCGATCAGGCCCCGGCGATCACGCGCGTCAATGCCCATAAAGGCTGTTCACTATTGTCGTTTGAAACCGGTTTGCCCTATCTGGTGGAAAAGGCGCGCCATTGCGGGATTTCGGTTCTGGCGATCAATAACAGTTTCCATTTTTCGGCCCTGTGGCCCGAGGTTGAGCAGATTTCCGCCCATGGTCTTGTGGGGATGGCAATGACACCGACCCATGCCTTTGTCGCGCCCGCAGGTGGCACAAAGCCGCTTTTGGGGACCAACCCGATTGCCTTTTCATGGCCGCGACCGGGCAAGACGCCATACACGTTTGATTTCGCGACCAGCGTCATTGCGCGTGGAGAGATCGAACTGCATCGCCGGGCGGGCAAGGACATTCCGGAAGGCTGGGCGATCGATGCCGATGGTCAGCCGACCACCGATGCCACCAAGGCCCTTGAAGGTGCGATGCTGACATTTGGCGGGCATAAGGGTTCGGCCCTTTCGACCATGATTGGTTTGCTGGCCGGACCCTTGATCGGTGATGTGTTGGGCCATGAAACCCATGCGGCGTCTGAA
Source organism: Thalassospira povalilytica (assembly GCF_002844235.1). GTDB lineage: Bacteria > Pseudomonadota > Alphaproteobacteria > Rhodospirillales > Thalassospiraceae > Thalassospira > Thalassospira povalilytica. The sequence goes on from NZ_PGTS01000001.1 coordinate 79,973, forward strand.
GATGCGCCGGGCAATCCGCATCACGGCGAGATCATTATCGCCTTTTCCCCGGAAACCTTCCTGGGGGCAGAGGCGCAACAACATCTTGATCATGCCGAAGACCTGTTTGAACGGATCATGGCACAAGGTGCCCGTCTGCCATCACAGCGCCGGTTCGAAGCGCGTGAACGCAGCCGTCAAAACGGGGTGACGATCCCCAAGGCCCTGCATGACGAATTGGTTGCGCTGACCATGGCGGTCTAGGGGAACTACATGGTTTGAACGGCACCTTTGGGTCTGTCGCGTTTTTTATTTTTGCGCTGTGATCTGTATTGCTTGCAAACGGGTCGGGCGTGACACACATCTCGGCGTTGCGGCCATGTGGGGGTATTTCGAACCCATCTGGAGCAAAGTCATTGGTCGGCAGATGAAAAGGCGTCGATTGTGGAATATTTGATGTTGCTGGGTGGTTTGGCGGGGCTGTTTTTCGGGGGAGAGGCCCTTGTCCGCGGCAGTGTCGGCATCGCGCGCCGGCTTTCGATGTCATCCCTGCTGATCGGATTGACTGTGGTCGGTTTCGGGACGTCAACGCCCGAACTTCTGGTATCCCTTGATGCGGCCTTGCGCGGGGTGCCCGATATTGCGCTTGGCAATGTGGTGGGATCGAACATTGCCAATATCCTGCTGATTGTCGGGGTTTCGGCACTTGTCTGGCCGATTGCGGTTTCGGGCGGGACCCTTGGTCGTGACACCGCGGTTATGCTGGCAGCAGCGATTATTCTGATACCTATATTTGCATTGGGTGACGTCGGGCGCATTGCCGGATGTGTGATGTTTGCCGGGCTGGTAACGTATTTGCTGGTGGCTTATCGCCAGTCGCAAAGCCAGCCGGTGAATGAAGATGCGCCAACCGATCCGTCAGTGCTTGGCGGGGCCTTGTGGGTGTCGGTACTTTGGGTGGTTGGCGGGTTGGTGCTTTTGATGGTTGGTGCCCGTTTTCTGGTCGACGGGTCGGTCACGATTGCCCGATCGTTTGGTGTTTCAGAAGCCTTTATCGGTTTGACGATTGTTGCGGTGGGCACATCCCTGCCAGAGCTTGCGACATCATTGATCGCCGCCCTGCGCAAACAGTCCGAAATTGCCATCGGCAATATCGTCGGATCGAACATTTTCAATATTTTGGGCATACTTGGCCTGACCGCGGCAATATCCCCGATCCCGGTTGCCGCGCGTTTTCTAAGCTTTGATTTGCCGGTGATGATTGCCGTTTCGCTGTTGCTGACCGTATTGCTGAGACGTCCGTCAATCGGGCGTCCGGTCGGTCTGGTGATGCTGATCGGTTACGGCGTTTATGTCTGGGCCGCGCAATAGAGTTTGAACGGCCCGGGTTTCCGGTTACTGGAAAAACGCCTGCTTGACGCCATCAATAATGAACTGAACCGCAAGGGCAGCCAGGATCATGCCAAGCAGGCGCGATACAACGGTTGCCACTGTCGGGCTGAGGCGTTTGGCAACAACGTTCGATGCCAGGAAAAAGGCAAAGGCGATCAGCATGACAACAGCAACCACGCCAATCACGCTGGCCTGCATGGCGATGTTGTTTTCAAACTTGCCCATCAACAGCATGACCGAGGCAATTGCACCGGGACCCGACAGGAAGGGGATCGACATCGGGAAGATCGAGATGTCGTCGGCTTCTTCGTCAGGGATGGTATGTCCGGCTGTTTGCGGGGCGGATGTGTTGTCGGGTTTGGTCTTTTCGCCGTCGTGGTCGTCTTCGAGTTCCTGATGAACCTGTTCGGCGCGCTCATTTCGTTTCTGGCTGCGCTTTTCAAACAGCATTTCAAGCGCGATCAGGAACAGAAGCGTGCCACCGGCAATGCGGAAGGCCGGCATGTGAATGCCGAAAATGCCCAGCAATCCTTCGCCAATCAAGGCAAAGGCGGCAAGGATGAAGAAGCTGGTGATACAGGCGCGGATTGCCATGCGCCGACGGTGGGCGGCACTTGTGCCTTGGGTCAGGACAATGAAAACCGGGACCAGACCCAGCGGATCAATGATCACGAAAAGCGTGACAAAGACCGGGATCAGTTCATTGAGCATGTCAAAGCTTGGCATCGGCTTTTCCTGAAAACGACAGTTGCGGTGCAATCGGGCAGGATCACCATAAGCCCGGTGGGCTGGACAAGTAGCGAGCATAGTCTGGCAGGTAAATGTTTTTTTGCCAATTGTCGCCGGTCTTAACGACGTTTTCCCCGGTTCCTGCCATAACGGCCGGCACTTTCGGGCCAGTCGATGTAATCAACGGGCTTTTTGCGAACCCATGTGATGAATTTGACGATGTCGGGATGGGTTTTCAGCCTGTCGGGGGTGTCGTAATCACGCGCAATCGTTGCTTCGTCAAACAGGCGGTGGATCATGCGATGGCACACACGATGGAGCCACTGGGTATCGGTGCCCCCCTGTGATTTGGGTCGCCAGTGATGGCGATCAACACTTGGCCCGGCAATCATCAGACGGCCGCAGATCGGGCAGGGGCCAAGGTCGGTATCGGTTTTGTCAGGGTGCGACGGCATGACCCATTATTGTCCGGGCATGCGGCGGTTTTCAAAAAATTTCTGCCAGGTTCCGGGTTTGAGTGCGCGCAAGGCCTTTATCCGGGCGGTGACCGATGGGTGGGTGTCGAGAAGTGTTGGCGGCTGCGTGCTGCGATAGGGGATAAGTCCGAGGCGGCGGCGATTGATCTGATCGATATGAAGCAGGGCATCAATCATGTCTTCGGGACCGTTCAGCAAATCACTGGCCCCGTGATCGGCAGCAAATTCGCGATCACGGATGACCGCCCGTTGCAGCAAAAAGCTGATGGTTGGCACCGCGCCAAACAGAACAACCATCCATGCCGGCGGATTGAAATCCCCAAAGATAAAGATCGCCAGACCAAACAGCGCAATGGTCCATGTCGCGCGATACAAAACATCCGTCATCAGCAAAATCCGCGTATCCCCATGCCAGGCATGGGCGATTTCATGGGCCAGAATGGCACGCATCTGTCGCGGAGACAGATCATGGAGTGCGTCACTTGAAATGGCGATGGTGGTTTGCGCATCGGTGCCGGTGGTAATTGCATTCACGCCCTTGCCCGGCAGGATGAAAAGCTTGGGCGTGTGATCAAGCCCTGCGCGTTCGCACAACAGATGCATCATTTCATGGATCGCAGGATAATCTTTGGGGCGCAGCGGATTGGCGCGCAGCATCTTCATCAGAATTTCGGGCGATATCATCGGTGTCAGAAACAGCATCAGCGACACGGCAATACCGGCCGAAATCATCATCGAAAACCCGCCAAGCATCCAGGCGCATGCCGCCAGAACGCCAATCATGCAGGCCATCAGCGTACCGGCATGGGATGTGCTGCCAGGTTCGATGGCAAGAAATCGCTGGATGACGTCAGGAAGTTGCGGGGTTTCGTTTGTCATTGGCATTCCGCATGTTGCGAGTCTTTGGGGTGACATGCCCGGTGGCAGTATTTCCGGGGGCGATTACGGCACTTGGGCGTTGAGGGTGCCGATGCGCGAAGCGGTCGCGATATCCGGCCCTGATCTATAGATGGGGGTGGAGACGGGGCTTGCGCAAATCGCGATCGGCTGAATTGTCAAACAAGTATGAATGACAAGGCGTTGCCGGCATTGATCTATGACATTTGTGATGGCGGAAATATCGGATGCCGGTCCGGTGCGGCCCGTGGTCAGGCAGGGCTGCCCGGCAGAGGATAGCGCAATGAAATAAAGGGATTTCGGGCAGGATTTTAACACATCCTTATATATTCAACCAGAATAGTGGCAGTATGCCATTGGCTAGGTTACCCGTCGCAGCACTGTTGCGCGGGGCGTTTGCCATGCGCAATAGGCAGATGCCAATGCGCAGCGGCATGATATGATAAGGCAGTTGCCAAAGGCGACAAAACGGAAGGAATGCATGGGCCTGCTCGATAAAATCCGGCCAACCCGCAAAGCGGATGCGGGGCGCGAGGGGGATCGGACCCCGCTTGAACGGTTGTTCTGGCGGTCGATCGCGCTTGTCGGCGGATTCTCGATGGTGATCAACATGCTCAACATGGTGATCCCGATCTATTCCATGCAGGTATTTGATCGCGTCCTTTCAAGCCGCAGTGTCGATACGCTGGCACTTTTGACCGTTGGTATTGGGCTTGTTCTTTTGTTCATTGCCTCGATGGAGCAATTGCGGTCCCGGGTTCTGATCCGGGTGGGGACGGCCCTTGATCTGCGTCTTGGCGGGGATCTGTTTGCCCATGTCGTGCAGCAATCGGCACGCGGTGCCCAGATGCGCCAGCGTCCGTTGCGCGATTTGTACGGGCTTCGCGGGTTCCTGACCGGAAGCGGGCCCTTTGCGCTGATCGATTTCATGTGGGCGCCGGTTTATATCGGGGTTGTGTTTATCTTTGATGTCCGGCTTGGGCTTGTTGCCTGTGGCGGGGCGGTGCTGTTGATTGCCATCGCCATTGCCAACGAGGCCGCAGCCAAGATTTCCGTCGACCGGTCCGAAGAAAGCCAGAACCGCGGTATCGCGCAGGAAGAAACCTATGTCCGCAATGCCGAGGCCATGGAAGCCATGGGCATGACCCAGTCTGCCCGCCAGCGCTGGCAGGCAGACCAGTCGGACGCCCTTTACTGGGAAGGTCAGGCGAGCCGCCGGGTCGGGACATCAACCACGCTTTCGCATTTCATCCGGCTTGCCATGCAGGTGTGCTTTATCGGGGTTGGTGCCTATCTGGTTTTGTCCGAAAGCATCACGATCGGGATCATGGTGGCGTCGATGATCCTGGGTATGCGCGGGCTTGCGCCATTTGATGGTGCGGTCAGTGCCTGGCGCAGCTGGAATGCGGCGCGCAATTCGTTTGAACGTCTGAACAAGATTTTGCTCGATAAGCGACAGACCGTTCCGGCACCGCTGCCGCGTGGTCGGGGGATGGCTGTCAGTGTGGATCGGCTGGTCTTTGCGCCGCCCAACAGTCGCAACGTCCTGTTCAAGGGGTTTTCCTTCAAGGCCGGACCGGGCCAGATCATTGCGATTGCCGGGTTTAACGGTGTTGGCAAAACCGCGCTGTTGAAGCTGATTATGGGGATCTGGCTTCCGGGGTCCGGGTCGGTCAAGCTTGACGATGTCGAAGCATCGCGTGTCGACCGTTCGGAAATCGGGGCGCAGATCGGATATCTTGCGCAGAACCCGTTCCTGTTCCCGGGCACGATTGCCGAAAATATTGCGCGCCTTGGCAATGCCGAGATGCGCGATATCATCCAGGCCGCCGAACTGGCCGGGGCGCATCAGTTTATTCTTGATCTTCCTGACGGGTATGACACGCGCGTTGATCGCGGCGGGCGTAACCTTTCGGGCGGGCAGCGCCAGTTGATTGCATTGGCAGCGGCCCTGTTTTCGCGGCCGCGCATGTTGTTGCTTGATGAGCCGACAACCGCCCTTGATGACACCGGTGTCAGCCATATCAGTGATCTGATCGACATTCTGCGCAAGAACGGCATTACGACATTTATCGTCAGTCACGAACGCGCCATTCTGGCCCGGGCGGATGCGATCCTTGCACTTGCAGACGGGCAGATTCAGGTGGTTCCGGTCAAAAACCCGGCCGGTGTCGCCACCGGCAAACCGACCGTCCAGACCGAAGATATTGCGCGCGGTCTGCCGCCTGTGGCCCGCCCGGTTGAGAATGCCGATCCGGCGGCCGTTGCCGCAGCGGGCACCACAGACGGGCAGATGCGGATCACGCCCAAACAGATCGAGGTCCCCAACCCCGACGCACCGCGCCCGATTGTTGAAAAGAATTCCAGTGCCGGACAACACACGGCAAGCGTAATCGAAGAGCCGGAAACCGCCGATGCAATGCCCGAGATCGAGGATTTCGGGCGCAGCAGTGATGCCGGATCGGACCGCGCACGGGCCGCCAAACAGGCCGCCGGTATTGCCAAGCCGGAAATGAAACCGCAGCCGACCCCGGGTGGAACCATGATGACCATGCGCCCGGTCGTGCCAAAGGCTGAAAAGGCTGAAAAGGCGGAAAAATCCGCGCCGGTGAAAAAATCGGTCAGCTGGTCCGAAGACGAAAAATCTGAGCAGGCGGCCGTAAAAGCAAAGCCCGCTGCGCAAAAGCCGCGCGCCGAGCGTCAGCAACCAGGTAGCCGAAAAACTGTAAGCAAACCGGCCAAGCCGGAAGCGCCGAAACGCAAGATGAGCGAAGCCGAAGCCATCGCACGGGCACGTGAAGAGGCGGCAATGCGCATGCGCAAGGTTCGCGAAGATGCCGAACGCGCCGCCGCACAGCGCGCCGCCACCCGCAAGAAACCGACTGCACCCGCCGCATCGGGGGATGCACCGCGTCGTGGTCGCCCGCAACTGCGGGTTGTCGAAGGATCGGCTGAACGTCGACAAGGTGGGGCCTGATGTCCGGAGTAGAATTACCAACCGCACGCCAGCTTGATACCGATGTGAAGCCGCTTGTGCGGATCGGGCTGCTTATCCTGTTTCTCGGGGTCGGGTCGGTTCTGCTGTGGGCGGGCACGGCCGAGGTCAATTCGGCAGCAACCGCAAGTGGTGTCGTGGCCCCGTTTTCCGGGCGGCAAAGTGTGCAGCATCTTGAAGGCGGCATCATCCGCGAGATCCTTGTGCGTAACGGAACGCGGGTGAAAGCCGGGGATGTTCTGGTGCGTCTGGATGATACGCGGTCACGGGCAAGTTATGACTTGCTCAATAACCGTTATCTGAATGCGCTGGCGACCCAGACGCGCCTGATTGCCGAACGGGCACAAAAAGACGAACTGACATTCCCCGATGTTCTGAACGATCCGCGATATTTTTCGATTACGGATGCGCAAACCACGCTGTTTGAAAGCCGGCGCAGTGCGTTCAAGGGCGAGGTCGAGCTGTATGACGAGCGGATCAAGGAATTGCGCCGCGAAATCGTCGGAACACGCGAACAGAAAACAGCTGCCGAACAGCAAGTCGGGATCGTCAAGGAAGAGCTTGCGATGGTCAAGCCGATGGTCGAGCTTGGCTATGCGCGCCGCACCCGGCTTTTGCAGCTTGAAAGCCGGTTGGTCGAGACGCTTGGCAATATCGGTCGTTATTCCGCCGATATCGCCCGGATCGAGCAGCAAATTCAGCAGGTCAAGGCCAGCCAGTCACAATTGATGCGCGACCATCTGCAATCGATCAATACCGAGCTTCGCGATGTCCAGAGCGAGATTTCCGATCTGAATGAACGGTTGCGTTCGGCCGAGGATGTTCTGGTGCGGTCCGACATCAAGGCACCGCGCAACGGGACAGTGACCAACATGCAGTTCACGACAGTTGGCGGGGTCATTCCGCCCGGGGCGCAGGTTCTTGAAATTGTGCCCCTTGATGACCGTCTGGTGATCGAGGCGCGTGTTTCGCCCAATGATATCGACGTGGTTTCTGTCGGGCTTGGTGTGAATATCCGTGTCACCGCCTTCAGTCAGCGCTGGTTCGCGCCGGTCAAAGGGGTTGTCACCGATGTATCGCCCGATCGCCTTACCGATTCGGAAGGCAGATCGTATTTTCAGGCCATGGTCGAGATCGATGCAGACAGTCTTGCCGAACATGAAGGCATGATCCTATCCCCTGGTATGCCTGCCCAGCTTGAGATCGTAACCGGTTCCCGGACGATTTTGGCCTATCTGTTTTCCCCGATTACCACCAGTTTCGAGCGCGCTTTCCGCGAGCAATAACGATTTTTATGCTCTGATTGGATGCGGTGTTCGACCTATACAACCTGACAGAATCTGACAGGTTGTATTTAGAGCTTCCAAATCCCGAAAAAACATGAAAAAAAACTAAAACAGGTTGGTTTCCAGCCTTTCAGTGGTTGATGGGTTGCAGATAGTGATCTATACTAGTGTATAAATCGATTCTGCTGTCAGCGCCGCTGCTTTCGAATCAGGTAAATATAATTCCCAAGTAGGGAGTAACTCTCGTGGCCTCGCCCGCCAATCAAGATGATGGTGTTGGTGTTACCGACACCGATATTGAACAGGTTCTTGATAACCGCGCAGAAGATGATTCTGCGGCGGCAAATTCCGATTCCGGAACCAGCGCGCAGGGCGGCGGCAATTCCCCGGCTTTGGCCAATCAGGTTTTCACCAATGTTCAGCACGTCATCGGCAGCGCCTATGACGATGTTCTGGTTGGGGATGGTGCAAACAACACGCTGATCGGCGGCGAAGGCGACGATATCCTCGAATCGGGCGAGGGTGAGGATGTCGTAACCGGTGGTGCCGGGCGTGATACCTTTGTGCTTGAAAGCGGGTTCGAGAAAACCACCATCACCGACTTCAATGTCGATGAAGACGAGCTGGCCTTTACCGATCTTGGCGTCGACAGTATCAACGACCTGATGTTGCTGGCGGCCGATGATGGTGCGGGCAATGTGGTTGTGACCTTTGCCACCGGCGATGTTCTGGTGCTGCAAGGGGTGAGCAAGGCGCAGCTTGCCAGTGCAACCATTGTCGAAGCACCGCAAATTTCCCCGGTAACCGTGGTTTCCGATGACAGTTCCGATGCCGGTGGCGATGCGGCATCCGACGAGACGGTCAATGTCATCGATGGTACTTCGGGCGATGACACCATTGCCGGGTCTGACGGCGATGACATGATTTCGTCGGGCGGTGGGGCGGATACTATCGACGGTGGCGCGGGTGAAGACACCCTGTCGCTTGACGGCGCTGCTGATGGCATGCGGGCCGATCTCGGCCAGGGGCTGGCGACCGATGATCTTGGTGCCAACCGTGTTTCGTTCAGCAATTTTGAAAATATTCGCGGTACGTCGGGCAATGATGTGCTTGCTGGTGATTCCGGTGACAACACGCTTGTCGGTGGTGCTGGCGATGACACGTTCAAGATCAGTGATGGCAGCGATGTCATCGACGGCGGTACGGGCGAGAATACCCTTGATTACAGCAGTTCCGAGCAGGGCGTTCGCGTTGACCTTGGTTCGGGTGCTGCGCAAGGCAATGACGTCGATGAGACGTCCGAAAATTCTGCTTCTGGCGATACCGGCGGTTCGACCAGCGGCGACAGCACGGCTGAGTCCGGTTCATCTGAAGCCGGTACGGGTGACTCCGCATCAGGCGATGCAGGTGCAACTGATCCGGATGCCGGTGATGCGGGCGCGTCCGGCGAGGGCAGCACGGATACGGGCAATTCATCTGAAACCGATACAAGCGGCGATACGACAGGTGGCGGTTCCGCAAGCGATGATGCCAGTGGATCGGACGGCGCGGACCCGGTGGAGTCCGGCGCTGGCAGCAGCGATGCCAGTTCCGATACGAGTTCCGATGCAGGTTCCGGTGGCGGTTCGGATGACACGACGTCTGATCCGACCGACGCAACGAATACCGGCGACAACACAGACAGCACTGGTGGCGACGGTACTTCCGCCGGGGCAGAGGGCAGCGGTGCGGATTCTGGTACAGATTCTGGCACGGAGTCCGACGCGGATACCGGGACGTCCGGCGGTTCTGACACGTCTGGTGAAACCGGTGGCGCAGAAACTGTTGAAACAGGCGGTTCAACAGGTTCCGGTGCAGATGACGGTACGAATGCAGCATCGGGCGGCGAGGGTGATACACCAACCGAAACCGGAACCGGTTCGAATGATGCGACCGGTGATGGCAGTTCTTCGGACGTTGGTTCATCGGATGGCGGATCTTCTGATTCCGGTGCATCGGCCGGTGGTGCTGACGAAACTGCGTCCAGTGGTTCTGATGGCGTAAATAGCGGTTCCGGTACGGATGAAACAGCCGGTTCCGACGGTGGTGACACAGCCGGTGGCGATGCCGTCAATGACGGCGCGGGTAACGATGCGGGTTCGGGCGAGGCTGCATCCGGTGACAGCGGATCAGATGCCGGCGACAGCACATCAGGCGATAGCGGTTCTGCTGACACCGGCAGTGATGCGGGTGCAGAAGCCGGTGCGGATGCGGGGGCAGATCAGTCTGCGGGTGATTCCGGGACCGAAAGCGGTTCGGAGCCACAAACCAGTGCCGGTGATGAAACATCGGGCGCGGAAGGCAGCGGCACGCAAGCTGAAACCGGTAGCGGTTCGGATGGATCCAATAGCACCGATGGTGCTGGCGGCTCTGATGGTGCTGATGGTGACGATGGTTCGGACACGCTCGGCGGTACTGACGACAATGCCGGCGACACTGTTGATGCCGGCCTCGAAGGTGGCGAAGGGTCTGACGGTGCGCTGCAAACCGGTGCGCAGGATGGAACAGATCCTGTTGCCGGTGGTGACGGTTCCGATCCTCTGGGGGATGCGGGTGCCGGTGATGGCACCACCACCCAGGAAGACAATACGACCCCGGGCGCGCAGGCCGGTGTAGGCGCTGGCGGTGATGCGGCCAGCGATGCCGAAGCAGGTGCACCAACTGATGGTGAAACCGAAGGTGCCGCCGAGGGCGAAGAAACAGCCGGATCGAACGAAGCCGATCCCAATACCGAAACCAACGAAGATACTGCGTCCTCTGGCGATGAAACCGAGCAGACCGGCGATACCGGTACCGGTGACGAAACCAGTGAAGAAACCACCGGTGGCGACGGGGATGCTCTGGCCTCTGGCGATGCTGGCGATGGCGACAGCACGGCAATTTCGTTTGATAACGTCCCGACCGCAGGTGATGACCTGGTGCAGGGCGGCGAAGATGCAGACGTGTTTGGCGGCGGTGCGGGCAATGACACCCTTCAGGGCAATGGCGGCGACGATACCCTTGTGGGCGGTACCGGCGATGACCTTTTGCAGGGGGCGGCCGGTGATGACGTTCTGAGCGGTGAAGCCGGGAACGACATTCTTCAGGGCGGCGAAGGCAATGACAGTCTTGATGGCGGCACGGGCGACGATGTCCTGCAAGGGGGCTCGGGCAACGATCAGCTGATCGGCGGGGCCGGTAATGATGTCATGGCCGGCGGATCGGGGGATGATACCCTTTCCGGTGGCGCCGGGGATGATCACATCCAGGGTGGCAGCGGCACCGATACCGTCGATTACAGCGATGCAACCGGCGCGGTGACGGTCGATCTTTCCAATGAAACGGCGACCGGTGCGGCGGGCAATGACGTTGTCCAGATGGTTGAAAATGTCGTAGGATCGGATTTCGACGACCACATCAAGGGTGACGACGGCAACAACGTTCTTGAAGGCGGTGCGGGCATCGATACCCTGACCGGCGGGGCAGGTGATGACACGCTAAGCGGTGGTGCGGGCAAGGATGACTTCGAACTGACCGAGAATTTCGGCAGTGACACCATCACCGATTTCAACGGTTCTGAAGATATCATCGATCTGTCGCGTCTGGGCATTCAGGATTTCGCGACCCTGCAAACCATGATGTCGGACGATGGCAACGGCAATACCGTCATCGATTTCGGTGAACAGGGCGTTCTTACCCTTGAAGGGGTAAGCAGCGACAGCCTTGTTGCCGATGATTTCCGCGGTTTCGGCCGTATCTTTGAAACCGAAGATGATGACATCGAATTCGGGACCGGCGGCAATGATGCCGTTTACGGTTACGGGGGCAATGACACGCTTGGCGGTGGTGACGGCGACGACGTCATTTCCGGCGGCTTTGGCAATGATACCGTTTCGGGTGGTGCGGGCAATGATACGCTGCGCGGGCAGGAAGGCATCGACACCGTCGATTATTCCGGTGCGAATGGCAGTGTTCGCGTCGATCTTGAAGCCGGTACCGCAAGCGGTGCGGACGGGGACGATCTTCTTGATCGTATCGAAAACGTCACCGGTTCAAACCATGATGACGAAATTTACGGCGATGGTGGCGTAAACGTTCTTGCCGGCGGAGCTGGCAATGACACGATTGTCGGCCGTGGCGGGAATGACACCCTTGATGGTGGCGCGGGTGATGATCTGTTTGTCGGTGAAGACGGCAATGACACCATCATCGGTGGTGACGGATCAGATACGCTTGATCTCAGTGCGCGTGACACCGCGCAAGATGTGCGTCTGAATACGGGTACCGCACGCGATTCCGAAACTGGCGAAAGCGACAGCATTTCGGGCATCGAAAACATCATCACAGGTGCGGGCAACGATACGGTCATTGGCAGCGGGGATGACAACTTCATTTCCACCGGCGCAGGTGACGATCTTGTCCGTGGTGTTGGTGGCAATGACACCCTTGATGGCGGCGAAGGAACCGACACCATTGGCTTTGGCAGCGAAAGCGGGCTGAATGTCAATCTTGAGACCGGTGTTGCGGTTACCAATTCCGGTACGTCTCAAATCTCGAATTTCGAGAACGTGGTCGGCACCGGCAATGATGACATTATTACCGGCGATGATGGTGACAACGTTCTTTCCGGTCTGGCTGGTGATGACACCCTTGCCGGTGGCGGTGGCAATGACACCCTGTTGGGTGGAGACGGAATTGACACCGTTGACTATTCAGATGTCGCAAGTGGTGTTCAGGTCGACCTTGTAAACGGCGTTGCCCAAGGGGATGGCACCGACAGTTTGTCCGACATCGAAAATGTTGTCACAGGTGCCGGTGATGACGTTGTTGTCGGGAACAGTCAGGGCAACATTATCGATACCGGTGCCGGTGATGATACCGTTTACGGAAGTGGTGGCATCGACACCCTGATCGGTGGCGACGGCACAGACACCCTGAGCTACAATTCTGGCGCGGACAGTACCCCTGCATCTGGTGTTTCAGTTGATCTTGAGGCTGGCACGGTTACCGGGCGCAACTTTGTCGACCAGATTTCCGGCTTTGAGGAAATAGAGGGCTCCGCTGGCGCTGACACCATGTTGGGTAGCAGCGGCAATGATGTTTTCATCGGCGGTGCAGGTAATGACACCATCGATGGGCGCGGTGGTGACGATACCCTGACAGGCGGTTCAGGTGCCGATACTTTTGTTGTGTCCCCTGAAAGCGGAAACGATGTCGTCACTGACTTCAATCCGGCGGTGGACGTCATCGATATTCAAGGCATTGATGGTCTTGAACTGTTCTCGGACATCACCGATTTCATCGGCCAGGATGCTGCTGGTAATGCGACGATCTCGGTTGGTGATGCGGTAATTACCCTTGAAGGTGTTGATCCCGATAGCCTGACATATGCAAACTTCCGGGGTATCCGGTCGCTGGAAGGCACGGATCAGAAAGACATTCTGGACGGTACAAGTCGCAGCGACGTCATTACGGCAAAGGCTGGTGACGATACTGTTACCGGTGGTGACGGTAATGACATCATTGACGGCGGATCGGGCAATGATCTGATATCTGGCGGCAAGGGTTCCGATACCATTACCGGCGGTCAGGGAAATGACACCATCAATGGTGGATCGGGCAGTGATGTTCTGGACGGTGGCGACGGCGTTGATACGCTTGTCTACCAAGGCCAGTCATCAGGGGTCAGTGTCGATCTTGAGACCAATCAGGCCGTGTCGGGCAGTGACAGCGATACGATATCGAATTTCGAAAATGTCACCGGGTCCTCATATAACGACAACATATCGGGCGATGACAATGCCAATATCCTGAAGGGTGGCCTTGGGAACGATGTGCTTGAGGGGCGCGGCGGTGACGATGAACTGATCGGTGGCGCCGGTGCGGATACGCTTGCCGGTGGTGCAGGCAATGATATCCTCAATGGTGAAGCTGGCTTCGATACCGTTACCTACGAGGATGCAACGGGTGGCGTAAACGTTAACCTTGCGTCTGGTACTGCAACCGGTGCAGATGGTGAAGACAAACTTGTCGAAATCGAGAACCTTATCGGATCCGATTATGACGATGTTTTAACCGGGTCGTCTGTTGATAACACGATTATCGGTGGTGCCGGTGATGACACCATCAATTCCGGTGCCGGGCAGGATGTGATATCGGGCGGCGACGGGGCAGATACTTTCGTCCTGAGCAATATCAGTGACGACGTGGTGGTGACCGATTTTGACCCCGCCGAAGATCAAATTGATCTAAGTGATTTCGGCATTCCGAATTTCGAAGCACTCAAGAAGCTGATCACCAGCAACGACAATGGTGACGCGGTCATTTCGATCAATGATCGAACAATGACACTGACCGGCGTTTCCCCGGACGAGCTGAGTGCGGATAATTTTGTCGATATCGACAGCCTGGGTGCCACCGACGGTGATGATGTCCTTGAGGGTACATCCGCCGAAGAAATCATTGACGGCCTTGATGGCAATGACACGATCAGTGGCGGCGCCGGAGACGACACAATATACGGAAACAGTGGTGATGACACGATTTCCGGCGGTCAGGGCAATGACATCATTGATGGTGGCGACGGCGAAGACACCGTCGATTACAAAGGTAGCGGTGCCATAACTGTCGATCTGGCTGCGGGCACCGGCGGTGTTAATGGTGAAGATACTCTTGTCAGCATTGAAAATGTCAGCGGTTCAAACCTGAAAGATGTGATTTCAGGGGATGACGGTGCCAACACCCTTTTCGGTGGGGCCGGTGATGATACGATCTCGGGCGGTGCCGGTGATGACGTCATTCTGGGCGGCACCGGAAATGACAAGCTGGTTGGCGGTGCGGGCGACGATGCACTGGTCGGTGGCGAGGGCGTTGACCTTGCCGACTACAGTTCCGCCGATGGTGGGGTTACTGTCGATCTGGCTGCGGGCACAGCCAGCGGTGCGTCCGGGAATGATACCCTTGCAACCATCGAAAATGTTACTGGTTCCGATCACGACGACACGCTTGTCGGCGATGATGGTGCCAACACACTTGCCGGTGGCCTTGGTGATGATGTGCTTGACGGCGGGGCTGGTGACGACCTTCTGATTGGTGGTGTCGGGAATGACACAATTGAAGGCGGTGAAGGCGTTGATACGGTCAGTTATGAAACCGGTGGCGCTGTTAATATTGACCTGTCAGAAGGTATCGCAACCGGTGCAGATGGAACAGATCGTCTTAGTGGCGTAGAAAATGTCATCGGTTCGAACCAGGCCGACACGATTACGGGTGATGATGGTGCCAACATTATCAAAGCCGGTGGCGGGGCAGATACCATCACCGGTGGGGCGGGCGATGATACCCTGACCGGTGGTGCTGGTGCTGATGTCTATGTTGTTGGTCCGAATGACGGAACCGATACAGTAACCGATTTCGCTGTTGGTGAAGATCAGATCGATATTACCGGCCTGGGTATAGATACCTATGGCCAGTTGTTCGAACTGATGTCGGAGAACGAAAACGGTGACCTTGTCATCGATTTCGGTGAAGGCACGTCGATGATCCTTGGAGGGGTCGGTCTGGATGACATTTCTGCCGACAACTTTATCGGGGTACGTGACATTGTCGGAAGTACCGGCGATGACACAATGTATGGTACCGACGGCCAGGATACGATGTCGGGGCTTGACGGTAATGACATCATCTATGGTCTTGAAGATGATGACAGCATCTATGGCGGCGACGGTGATGATACGCTGGTTGGCGGGGACGGAGATGACGTCCTTGATGGCGGCGATGGTGTCGACACTGCTGATTACAGCGACGAAACCGAACAGGTTACTGTCGACCTGAACGCCGGGACGGCCACGACAGATGGCGGGAATGATACGCTTCGCAACATCGAAAACATCGTTTCCGGTGCGGGCAATGACCACCTGACCGGTTCTGATGCGGACAATATTCTTGTCGGTGGCGAAGGCGACGACGTCCTTGAAGGACTGGATGGTAACGACACGCTGGTTGGCGGTGACGGGCGCGACACGGTCAGCTATGCCAATGCAGACGGCGGGGTGACGGTCAATCTTGAAGATCAGACCGCAAGTGGTGCCGCAGGCGAAGACACCCTTTCAGGGATCGAAAACATTGTCGGTTCCGGCCATGCCGACATGCTCGAAGGTGATAGCGGCGATAACAGCATCAATGCCGGGGCTGGCAACGACACCATTGTTGCAACGGGCGGCGATGACGTGCTGCGCGGTGGTGCGGGATCGGACACTGTCGATTATCGCAATGCAACCGGTGGTATCACGGCTGACCTTGAGGCCGGTCGGGTAACCGGTCTTGGCACCGATCAGCTTGAAAATATCGAGAACCTGACGGGATCGGATTACAACGATACGATCAGTGGTAACGAGCTCGACAATATTCTGTCCGGTGAAGGCGGCGACGACATTCTGTCGGGCGGCAATGGCGATGATACCCTGCTTGGCGGGGCTGGCAACGACACTCTTGTCGGTGGCAGGGGCAATGACCTGATTGATGGTGGCGATGGTATCGACACCGTTGATTATGCAGGTGAACAGCAAGGTATCGAGATCAATCTCGGGACCGGCGAAACCGACGAGAATACCGGTGACACCGTCCTGAATGTTGAAAATGTCGTCGGTAGCGGCTTTAACGATGTCATTACCGGATCTGATGCGGATAACACCCTGCTTGGTGGCGGTGGTCAGGATACCTTCAATGTCAGTGCCGGCGATGATGTGATTGACGGCGGTGCCGGTATCGACACCGTTGACTACAGTGACAGTCAGACCGGTGTGGATGTTGATCTTGGTGCGGGGACGGCTGACAAGGCTGAGGGCACCGACAGTCTGAGCAACATCGAGAATGTTATTGGTTCGGATGCCAATGACAGCATTACCGGATCAGCTGACACCAATACCCTGGTTGGCGGGGCTGGCGACGATACCATTGATGGCGGTGCCGGAGACGACCTGATCGCGGGCGGTGAAGGGAATGATACCCTTGCTGGTGGTCAGGGTACGGATACCCTCGATTATTCCGATGCAACGGGTGCACAGACCATTGACCTTGCGGTTGGCACGGCAAGCGGCGCGGATGGCGATGACACCATTTCCGGGTTCGAGAATGTCGTCGGGACCGAATACGGGGACACGATTACCGGGGACGATGCCGCCAACGTTATTGACGGCGGTGCAGGTAATGATCTTCTGACTGGTGGCGCTGGCAACGACACCCTGCGCGGTGGTGCAGGTGATGACAGCTTTGTCGGAGAACTTGGTGATGACACCTATTTCGGTGGCGAAGGTGCTGATACGCTTGATTATTCGGATGCCGGCTCGGGCCTGGATATCAATTTGCAGACAAATATCGCGACCGGTGCCGATACCGGGACGGATAGTTTTAGCGGCATTGAACAGGTTATCGCATCCGACCACGACGATGTGATTACCGGCGGTGCTGGCGACGATACAGTTCTGGCAGGCGACGGGAATGATACGATCACCGGCGGTGCTGGCAACGATGTGCTGTCTGGTGAAGATGGCGACGACACGATTTCGGGTGGATCCGGCCGTGACACGCTTGACGGTGGCGCGGGCGAGGATACCGTATCGTTTGCAGGTGAATCTGGCGTATCTGTTGACTTGCAAACCGGTGTGACAAGCACCGGCGACATTATCTCCAACTTCGAAAATATTACCGGTTCGCTTGGTGATGACACCCTTCGGGGCGATGCAGGTCGCAATACCCTGAAAGGTGGACAGGGCAACGACGTTCTTGATGGTCGTGGCGGTGATGATGTTCTGTTCGGCGGGGCGGGGAATGATACCCTGCGCGGTGGTGAAGGCAATGATACCCTTGATGGCGGTACCGGTATTGATACCCTGGATCTGTCGGATATTGATGGTGACCAGACCGTTGATTTCACCACTGGTACTGCGACGAATGGCACGGATACCGACAGCTTCAGAAATATTGAAAATGTCACGACCGGCGATGGCGATGACCTGATCACCGGCGATGGCAACGGCAACGTGATCGATGCCGGCAATGGCGACAATACCGTCAATGGCGGTGCGGGTGCCGATACCATCAGCACCGGTGACGGCGAAGACATTATTGATGGCGGCTCAGGTAATGACACCATCAATAGTGGTGCGGGTGCCGATACCGTTCTGGGCGGTGATGGCAATGATGTCATTTCGTCTGGCGCGGGGGATGACCTTGTTGAAGGCGGAGCCGGGAACGACACCATTTCGGCCGGAAGCGGAAATGACACCCTTGATGGTGGTGCAGGCAACGATACCCTGCGCGGCGGCGAAGGCGATGATGTCCTGATCGGTGGCGATGGCGTTGATACCGCAAGCTATATCGATTCAGAATCCGCCGTCACCGTTGACACCAGCAACAATACTGTCAGCGGCACATCAAGCGGTACTGATACCCTTGACGGGATCGAAGTGGTCCGCGGTTCGGAATTCAACGATACCTTTATCGGCGGCGGTCAAAGCGACACCTTTATCGGTGGTGCAGGCAATGACACCTTTGATGCCGGTGCCGGTAATGACACGCTGAGCCTTGGTGGCGGTGCCGATCAGGTCATCTTCAATCCGGGTGACGGCAATGACACCATCACGGACTTCAATGTCGGTGCCGACCAGATCGATCTGACCAGTTTCAACATTGCCGGTTATGACGCGCTTGAGGAAATGTTTGGCACCAATGCCAACGGCGATCTGACCATCAATCTTGAAAGCGGCGATACCATCACGCTTAAAGGCGTGTCGGCAGCCCAGCTTAGTGCAGACAACTTCATTGGTGTCGATGTCCGTTTGGGTACCGATGATGCTGATGAAATGATCGGCGGGGACGGCGATGACATTATCAATGCGCTGGGCGGCGATGACACCGTCGAAGGCGGCATTGGCAACGACCGCCTGATCGGTGGTTCCGGCAACGACACCCTTGATGGCGGGACCGGCAACGATACGCTGGTTGGCGGTTCGGGTTCGGACGTGCTGGTCGGTGGCGAAGGCAGTGATACGGTTGATTATTCGACCGAAGGTGCAGGCATTGTCGCCGATCTTGAAAACGGCACGGTTACCGGCGGTGACGGCGACGACGTTCTTGACGGGATCGAGAATGTTACCGGCACGCTGCATGATGATACCCTGATCGGGAATGATCAGAACAACACGCTGTCTGGTCTGGATGGGGATGATACCCTTGTCGGCGGGACCGGTGATGACGTCATTGATGGCGGCGAAGGGTCCGATACCGTTGATTACAGCACCGCAACCCAAAGCGTTAATGTCGATCTGGATGCAGGAACGGCAACCGGTCAGGGCACAGACCGCCTGAACGATGTCGAAAATGTTGTTGGTTCGGACTTCAATGATGAAATCCGTGGTGATGCCGCGAACAATACTATTTCGTCGGGCGCCGGTGCCGACGCGGTAGATGGTGGTGCCGGGGATGACGTGATCGATGCCGGTGACGGTGCCGATGAAATCAGCGGCGGTGACGGCAATGACACCATCGAAGGCGGTGCTGGTGGCGACATCCTTCTGGGTGAAGCAGGCGACGACACGCTGAGCGGCGGCGACGGCGATGACATTGTCGAAGGCGGCAGCGGTGACGACTGGGTCTATGGCGATGCCGGGGATGATATCCTGGATGGTGGCGATGGCGATCTTGATACGGTCGACTATTCCAATGTCGATGGCGGCGTCACGGTTGACCTGATCAAGGAATACGCGACCGGTGCGGGCGGTGATGACATCGTGCGCAACTTCGAACGCGTGATCGGTACCGATTATGCCGATACGCTGGTCGGTAGCGACGGCATCAATACCCTTGATGGCGGGTCGGGCAACGACACCCTGTTTGGTGGCGCGGGTGATGACGTCATCATCACCGGTGACGGCGAAGACATGATCGTTCTGAAGCCGGGTGGCGGCCATGACACCGCAACCGATTTCAATGTCGATGAAGACATGATCGATCTGTCGTCCTATGGCATCGAAGATTACGCGACCTTGCGTGACCAGATGGCCGATGACGAAAATGGCAATGCGGTCATCACACTTGATGATGGGGACAGCATCACGCTCGAAGGCGTGTCGGTTGATGACCTGTCGCCAAAGAACTTCTTTGGCTATGACGTCATTTATGGCACCGAATTCGAAGACAACATCATCGGCAGTCAGATCAGCGATGAAATCCACGCTCTTGAAAGCGACGATATCGTCGATGGCCAGGCCGGCAATGATGACATTTACGGCAATGAAGGCAATGACACGCTGATTGGTGGCGCGGGCAATGATACCCTGCGCGGCGGCGATGGCAGCGACACGGCCGATTATTCCGACACGACCGAAGGTGTGACTGTTGATCTGGGCGCGGGGACCGCGACCGGCGAAGCAGGCAACGACACCCTTGAAAGCATCGAAAACGTTACCGGTGGCGCCGGTGATGATGTTCTTGTTGGCGATGACAATGACAACATCCTTGACGGTGGCGCAGGCAATGACACCGTTTACGGCAATGGCGGTGATGATACCCTGATCGGTGGCGACGGCGACGATGTCCTGTCCTATGAAGATGCCCAAGGCGGTGTAAATGTCGATCTCGATGCCGGAACCGGAACCGGTGGCGCAGGTAATGACGTCATTGACGGTTTCGAAACCCTGATCGGGTCGGATCATGACGATACGCTTGCCGGCAATGATGCCGATAACGTCATTGATGGCGGTGCCGGTGACGACACGCTTTCGGGTGGTGCGGGCAATGACACGCTGATCGGTGGCGATGGTGCCGACATCGTTGATTATTCCAACGATACTGACGGTGTTGCGGTCGATCTTGAAACCGGTACCGGCATTGCGACCGATGGCACCGATACCCTTGACGGTATCGAAGGTGCGACTGGTGGTGCGGGCAATGACACCCTGACCGGGTCGAGCGGCGACAACATTCTGGCTGGCGGTGCCGGTGATGACACCCTGAGTGGCGGTGCCGGCAATGACACGCTTGCCGGTGGCGAGGGTGCGGACCTTGTCGATGGCGGCGCGGGTGATGACGTTCTGTCGTTCGAAGGTGATCGCATTGGTGCGGACGGTGAAACCACCGATCATGTCGGCAGCCCGACCACGGATGGCACCGGTGACGTTGCCGATATTTCCGGCAAGAACATTTCCGATGACAGCTTTGTCGGTGGGGCAGGCAATGACACCCTGGTTGCCGGTTCCGGCGACGATGCGATTATTCTCGACCGTGATCACGCCGGTGGTGGATCGGCCAACCCGGCAATTGTCGATATTGAAAACATCGATGCCGGTGATGGCAACGACGTTGTCGATCTGACCAGCGAAACCCATTCCTATGGCGACGTGACCATTGATGGTGGCGCAGGTGACGACACCATCTGGTCCAATGATGGCAATGACGTCATCGCCGGTGGCGAAGGTGCCGATAACATCCACGGTGGTGCGGGTAACGACGTTATCGATGGCGGTGCCGATGACGACATCATTGATGGCGGCGAAGGGACCGACACCATCGACGGTGGTGCCGGGAATGACACGATCGTGGCCGGTGCCGGGGACGATGTCCTGATCGGTGGCGACGGTTCTGACACCCTTGATATGTCCGGCGCAGATGGCGCGACCATTGACCTTGCTGCGGGTACGGCAAGCAGCGATGAAACCGGCAGCGACAGCATCGACGGATTTGAAAACGTCATTGCGACCGATGGTGATGACACCATTACCGGGTCGGACGGCGACAACACGATTGATGCGGGTGCAGGCAACGATAGTGTGACGCTGGATGCCGGGAATGATGATCTCGACGGTGGTGCGGGTATCGATACCCTTGAGCTGTCCGGAACGACCGGCGGGGTTACGGTTGACCTGGGTGCAGGTACGGCAAGTGGGGCCAATACCGGTTCGGACACGATTGCCAACTTTGAAAATGTTACGGGATCGGATGATGCCGATACCATTACCGGTTCGGATGATGCCAACGTCATTGATGGTGGTGCTGGCGACGATGTGATCGACGGCGGTGCTGGCGACGACATCCTGTCGGGTGGTGCTGGCAATGACACGCTTGTTGCGGGCGACGGCAACGATACGCTGTCGGGCGGTGACGGGGCGGATACCTTTGTCTTCGAAGATGGCAGTGATGCCGATCTTGTCAGTGATTTTGATCTGAATGGCGATGTGATTTCGCTGCCGGATGCCGGTGTTTCGACCTGGACCGACTTGCAGCCGCTTCTGTCAGACGGACCGGATGGTGCGGTGATCACGCTTCCGTCCGGTGGCACGGTTACCCTGTCGGGCATTTCGGTTGCCGATCTGACACCGAACCACTTTGACGGCATCGAAAATGTCGGCACGCCGGGTGAAGATACACTTGGTGGCGGCGAAGGTGATGACACGGTCGATGCCGGTGACGGTGATGATACCGTTGATGGTGGCGGCGGTGATGACACCCTTCAGGGCGGCGGCGGCAGTGATACGGTCGATGGCGGTGATGGCAACGATTCCGTTGATGGCGGCGATGGGGATGATTCCGTCGGCGGTGGCGCGGGCGATGACACGGTTGCAGGCGGTGGCGGCAACGACACCCTGAGCGGTGGCAGCGGAACCGACACCCTTGATGGTGGCGACGGTGACGATGTTCTTCAGTTCGAAGCCGATCGTACCGGCCAGGCTGGCGACAGCACGGACCACGCCGGCAGCCCGGGTGTTGATGGCACCGGGGATGTTGCCGACCTCGAAGGTCTTGGTCTGAGCGACGATCAGTTCGAAGGTGGTTCTGGTACCGATACCCTGTTGGGGACGTCTGGTGCGGATGCCATCATTCTTGATAACGATCACGTCGATGGTTCGAATACCCCGTCAATCAGCGGCATCGAAGTGATTGATACGGGCGCGGGCGACGATGTCGTCGATCTGACCAGCCAGACCGATGGATATGGTGATGTGACCGTCAATGCCGGGACTGGCAATGACACGGTCTGGACCAGTGCGGGCAATGATGAAATCAATGCCGGTGATGGTGATGACGTCATTCATGACGGTGCGGGCAACGATATCGTCAATGCCGGTGCGGGCAATGACACCATCGAAGGCAGCCAAGGCAACGACACCATTGACGGTGGCGAGGGCATTGATCTTCTGGATCTGTCGGATGCGGATGGCGTGAATGTTGATCTGGATGCCGGGACGGCACAGTCCGGTGCATTTGGATCAGACATCGTTTCGAACATCGAAAATGTGACCGGTTCGGCTGGTGATGACATCATCACCGGTTCGGATGCGGCCAACGAAATTGATGGGGGTGCAGGCAATGACACCCTTGATGGTGGTGCAGGTAACGACACCGTCATCGCCGGTGCAGGTGACGATACGGTTCTGGCCGGTGCAGGCGATGATACGCTTGCCGGTGGTGAGGGTATTGACACCCTGGATATGACCGGCGCCGATGGTGCGGTGGTTGATCTGGATGCGGGCAGTGCATCTTCGAGCGCGACCGGTAATGACGCAATTTCCGGCTTTGAAAATGTAACTGGCAGTGACGGTGCGGACACCATCACAGGCAGCGACGGCGCAAACACCATTGCAACGGGTGCCGGCGACGATATCGTCGATGGCGGTGCTGGTGACGACGTGATCGACGGCGGTGCCGGGAATGACAGCCTGCTGGGTGGTGCCGGAAACGACATTCTGGACGGTGGTGCTGGCGATGACCGGATGGATGCAGGTGTTGGTGATGACACCCTGACCGGTAGTGCGGGTGCCGATACCTTTGTCTTTGCCGATGGTACGGATGATGATCTGGTCACCGACTTTACCGTTGGAACCGATCAGATCGCCCTGCCAGATAGCGGTGTGACCAGCTGGACCCAGTTGCGTGACATGCTGTCCAATGGTCCCGACGGTGCAGTGATTACATTGCCGTCCGGTGGCACGGTCACCCTTTCGGGTGTCGCGGTCGAGGATCTTGGTCCGGGCGACTTCGAAGGCATCGATAACGTTCCGACCGAAGGCAATGACAGTCTTGGTGGCACCGATGGTGATGACACCATCAATGGCGGCGGCGGCGATGACACGATTTCCGGCGGCGGCGGTGATGACACGCTCGGTGGTGGCGAAGGTGACGACACGCTTGAAGGCGGATCGGGCAATGACACCCTGACAGGTGGCAGCGGCACCGACACCCTTGACGGTGGCGATGGCGATGACGTGCTTGAATTCGGCGCGGATGGCACGGCACAGGCTGGTGACAGCACCGACCATGCCGGAAGCCCGGGTGTCGACGGTACCGGCGATGTCGCCGATCTCGAAGGTCTTGGTGTCAGCAATGATGTCTATGACGGTGGTGCGGGCACCGATACGCTGGTTGGGACCAGCGGCGGGGACGCGATCATTCTTGATGGCGATCATGAAAATGGTGCAGCAAATCCGTCCATCGTTGATGTCGAAGTTATCAATACCGGTGACGGTGACGATGTCGTCGATCTGACCAGCCAGGTTCATTCCTATGGTGATGTGACGGTTGATGCCGGTGCGGGCAATGACACTGTCTGGACCAACAAAGGCAATGACAGCATCAGTGGCGGTGACGGCAATGACCACATCAATGCCGGTGCAGGCAATGACATCGTTGATGCCGGTGCGGGGGATGACACGGTTGTCGGTGATGCCGGTAATGATACCCTGATCGGTGGTGATGGTGCCGATACCCTTGATATGTCCGGTGTCGATGCGGATATCGCGGTCAATCTTGATGATGGCACCGCCAATAGCAGCGAAACCGGATCGGACGTTGTTTCGGGCTTTGAAAACCTGATCACCGGTTCGGGCGACGATACGGTAACCGGCAGCGCATCCGATGACACGATTGCGACCGGCGACGGTGCCGACACCATTGATGGTGGCGATGGTATTGACCTGATTGATGCGGGTGCCGGAAATGACGTGATTTCCGACGGTGCCGGCAGTGATCTTGTCATGGCGGGTGCGGGCGACGATACGGTTGTTGCCGGTTCCGGCAATGACAGCCTTGATGGTGGCGACGGTGTTGACACCCTTGATATGTCGAACGCGTCCGGTGATGCGGTTGTCGATCTGGGTGCCGGAACGGCAAGCTCGTCGGAAACCGGCAATGACCAGATTTCGAACTTCGAAAATGTAACCACCGGTGCCGGTGATGATCAGATCACCGGGTCGAACGGTGATAACGTCATCCATGCCGGTGCAGGTAATGACACCATTGATGGCGGTGCCGGTGACGACACCGTTTCGGGTGGTGCGGGTGCCGATACATTTGTCTTTGCCGATGGCACGGATGACGATGTCGTCAGCGATTTCACCCGCGGCGAAGACAAGCTTTCGATTGATGATCTTGGCATCGAACGCTGGGCCGACCTTGTGCCGATGCTAAGTGAAAATGGCAATGGCGACGCGGTGCTGAACCTGCCGTCTGGCGGGACAGTGACCCTTGTCGGTGTTGGTCTGAGCGAACTGAGCGCAGATGACTTCACCAACATCACCGATGGCGCGACACCATATGATGACGTTCTTGAAGGCACCGATGGTGACGACACCATCGATGCGCTGGCCGGTGATGACACCGTAACCGGTGGTGCAGGTGACGATACCCTTCTTGGCAATGACGGTTCGGACACCATTGATGGTGGAACCGGAAACGATGACATTGACGGCGGTTCGGGCAATGACACGCTGGCTGGTGGTGCCGGGAATGACGACATTGCCGGTGGCGATGGCAACGACACCCTGACCGGTGGTGCGGGCGACGATACCCTTGATGGCGGTGCTGGTGACGATGTTCTGAACTTCGAAGCCGATGGCACCGCGGACACCGGTGAAACGACCGAACATACCGGAAGCCCGGGTGTTGACGGGACCGGCGATCTGGCCGGCATCAGTGGCAAGAACATTTCCGATGATACGTTCATTGGCGGTGACGGCAACGACACCCTGAACATGACCGGTGGCAGTGATGCACTGGTTCTGGACGGTTCGAAACTGGGCGATGGTCAAACCACCACGCCAACCGTTGAAACCCGCACTCTGGGTCTGACGAATTCGGCAAGTGCGGCGGATGTTCAGGCCGCCTGGTCGGATGCCAACCTGTACGCCTATGATTTCGGGACATCTTTTGTCGACGAGAACGGCAAGCTGAACCTTGGTGCTGCGGATGATACCGTGACCTTTGATGGTAACGGTATCGGCAATAATGGTGGCAGCCCGGCAGGCAGCCAGATCAACCACGATGCGGCAACCGGCGAAAGCGAAGCAATCGTTGTCGATCTTGGTGCCGATGCAACCACCGCAACGGTTCAGGTTTCCAACCTGATGGCTGGTGAAGGTGGCGGCGAAGTCGGTTCCTGGCAGGCCTTTGATGCCGATGGCAACCTTGTTGCGTCGGGTACGCTTGATGACAGCACGATCGACTACACCAGTAACGGTGTTGGCACGGCGACCATCAGTGTGACCGACGGTGCTGGCAACCCGATCGAATTCCGTTATCTGGCATTTGAAAGCGAACCATATGCCAACGGTTCAAGCGGTTCTGACAGCAGTGACTTCTTTGTCCGGTCGATCAGCTATGACACGGTTGTTGATGAAACAACCGCTGACGGGGCGCGTCTTGACGGGGTTGAAGTCATCAATGCCGGTGACGGCAACGATGTTGTCGATCTGACAAGCGATACGATTTCCTATGGCGATGTGACCATCAATGGTGGTTCGGGTGCCGATACCCTTTGGGGTAACGCCGGCGACGATACCATTCGCGGCGAACTGGGTGATGACAACATCCATGGCGGTGCCGGTGACGATTACCTTGATGGTGGTTACGGCGATGATGTGATCGATGGCGGCGCTGGCAATGACACCCTGCTTGGCGGCACTGGCGAAGATGAACTTCGTGGTGGTGCAGGCGATGACACCATCGTTGGCGGGGCCGATGTCGATACCGTCATTTATGACGATGCAACATCCGGTGTTGATGTCGATCTGGCCAATTACACGGCCACCGGCGGTGCCGGTAATGATGCGATCTATCAGGTCGAAAACGTTACCGGTTCGGACCATGACGACACCATCAAGGGCGATCACAAAGCCAACATCCTTGACGGTGGTGCGGGCAACGACACGCTGGTCGGTGGTGCGGGCAACGATACCCTGCGCGGTGGCGAAGGTTCGGATACCGTTGATTACAGCAACGCATCCGGTGCGGTGAATGCCGACCTGTCGACGGGAACCGCCCAGATCGGCAATACCGAAACCGACAAGCTTTCAAGCATCGAAAACCTGATCGGATCAAGCGGCAATGACACACTGACCGGATCGGACGGGGATAACACCCTGGTCGGTGGCCTTGGCAATGACACGCTTGTTGGCAATGATGGCAATGACGTTCTTGAAGGCGGTGCCGGAAACGACACCCTTGACGGTGGCGCGGGCGAAGACACCCTGTCGGGCGGCGACGGCAATGATGTGATCAATGCCGGTGCGGGCAATGACATTGTCGATGGTGGTGCGGGTGACGATACCGTACTTGCAGGGGCAGGCGACGATACCCTTGCCGGTGGCGACGGAACCGATACCCTTGATATGTCTGAAGCCACCAGTGGTGCGACGGTCGATCTTTCGGCTGGTACGGCAAGCGCGAGCGAAACCGGCAATGACAGCATTTCCGGATTTGAAAATGTAGTTGGCGGTGCCGGTGCGGATACCATTACCGGTTCTGACGGCGACAACGTGATTTCCGGCAATGGCGGGGACGATGTCCTTGACGGTGGTGCTGGCAATGACACGATTTCGGGTGGTGCTGGCAACGATACGGTAATGGCCGGTGCTGGTGATGACACCCTGTCGGGTGGTGCAGGCACCGACATGCTTGATCTGTCTGAAGCCACCAGCGGTGCAACAGTTGATCTGTCGGCGGGCACGGCAAGCTCGACCGAGACCGGCAATGACAGTATTTCCGGCTTTGAAAATCTGACGACTGGCGACGGTGATGACACGATCACCGGATCGTCGGGCGATAACGTGATTGATGCCGGTGCGGGCAACGACACGATCGCCGCAGGCGATGGCAATGACACCATCACCGGCGGTGCTGGTGCCGATACGCTGATCTTTGAAAATGGCACCGATGACGACGTCGTCAGTGACTTCAATATCGGCGAAGACGTCATTTCATTGCCTGATCTTGGCATCGATGCCTGGACTGACCTTAAGGCGCTTCTGGCCGATGATGGCAATGGCAACACGGTAATCAATCTGCCGGCGGGCGGTACCGTGACGCTGGTGGGTGTGGCGCTTGATCAGCTTGGCCCGGATCAGTTTGAAGGTGTGTCCAACATCGGCACGCCGGAAGACGACAATCTGAGCGGCACGGGCGGCGATGACAGCATTGACGGTCTTGCTGGCGATGACACGATTGCAGGCGACGGTGGCAATGACACCCTGATCGGTGGCGCGGGCGACGATACCGTTTCCGGTGGCGACGGCAATGACACGCTTTCGGGTGGCGAAGGTGACGATACGCTTGATGGCGGATCGGGTGATGACACCTTTGAATTCGATGCCGACGATGTTGCCGCGACCAATTCGGAAACCACCCATGACGGCAGCCCGGGCGTTGCAGGGACCGGTGATGTTGCCGACATCAGTGGCAAGAATATCAGTGACGACACCTTTGTCGGCGGGGATGGCAATGACACGCTGAACCTGACCGGTGGTGATGATGCGCTGGTTCTTGATGGCGCCAAACTGGGCGAAACAGACACAACGCTTGAAACCAGAACACTTGGCCTGTCGGGCAGCGGTTCGGCATCGGCTGTCGAAGCGGCCTGGTCGGATGCCAACCTGTATGCCTTTGATTTCGGAACGTCGCTTGTTGATGAAAATGGCAAGCTTGATCTGTCGGCTGCGGATGACACCGTCGGGTTCTTTGGTGCGGGTCTTGGCAATAGCGGTGGTCAGGTTGCCGGTAGCGAGATCAATCATGATGCGCCATCAGGCAACAGCGAGGCGATTGTTGTTGATCTTGGCAATGATGCCCGCAGCGCGAATGTTCAACTTTCTGCCTTCTATGGCAACGAACATGGCGGCGAGACAGCGTCCTGGCAGGCCTTTGATGCCGACGGAAACCTTGTTGGTTCGGGCGTTCTTGATGACAGCACGGTAACCTATGGCACCAACGGTGTCGGAAGCGCGACCATTTCGATCACCGACGCATCGGGTGCACCGGTTGATTTCCGCTATATTGCGTTCCAGGCCGAACCGTATGCCGATGGCACGGTTGGCAGTGACAGCAGCGACTTCTATGTCCAGTCGATTTCCTATGAAGCGGTCATTGAAACGCCGGTTACCGATGACGTGCGCCTTGAAGATGTCGAAGTCATCAATGCCGGTGATGGCAATGACGTTGTCGATCTGACCAGCCAGACCCACGCATATGGTGATGTCACCGTTGATGGTGGTGACGGCGACGATACCCTGTGGACCAGTTCGGGCAACGATACGGTGCTTGGCGGTGCCGGCAATGACGTGATCAATGACGGTGCGGGCAATGATGTTGTCGATGCCGGTGCAGGGGACGACACGGTAACGGGCAGTGCCGGTGATGACACGATCGACGGTGGCGACGGGTCCGATACATTCGATGCATCGACCAGCAACGGCGCGACGATTGATCTGGCAGCGGGTACGGCATCCTCGGCCGAAACCGGGAATGATAGCCTTGCCAATATCGAAAACGTCATCGGGTCGTCCGGTGGTGACACCATCACGGGCAATGACGCGGCGAATACGATCGCGGCAGGCGACGGTGCCGATACCATCAATGATGGTGCGGGCAACGACGTTGTCGATGCCGGTGCAGGCAATGACAGCCTGATCGCAGCAGCCGGTGATGACAGCATCGATGGTGGCGAGGGTGAAGATACCCTTGATATGGGTGCGGCCAATGGCGCAACGGTTGATCTTGATGCCGGCACGGCAAGCTCGGATGCGACCGGTTCGGATGCAATCAGCAGCATTGAAAATGTCATCGGTTCGGACGGCAATGATGTTCTGAGCGGATCGGATGGCGCGAACACCCTTCTGGGTGGGGCCGGTGATGACACCATCGAAGGCGGTGCCGGTGGCGACTACCTTGATGGTGGCGAAGGCCGCGATACGATCAGCTATGAAGGATCGGATGCGGGCGTCGAGGTTTATCTTGGCGAAACCGATGCCAATGCCCGTAACCCGGGTGATGGCGGCCGTGCCTTTGGCGGTGATGCCGCCGGTGACATTCTTGCCAACTTTGAAAAAGTCATCGCGTCGGCCCATGACGACTACATTTATGGTAACAGCCAGAACAACGAAGTTGATCTGGGCGACGGCAATGACACGTTTGACAATGTCGAAGCCGATGTCAGCGAAGACACCATCGATGGCGGTCTTGGCAATGACACCATCTGGACCGGTGACGGTTCGGACACCCTGTCGGGTGGCGAGGGCAATGACTATCTGAATGGTGAAAAAGGCGACGACTATCTCGATGGTGGTGCCGGTACGGACCGTCTGATTGGCGGCGAAGGCAACGATACCCTCGATGGTGGTGAAGGCAATGACACCCTGACCGGTGGTTCGGGTGCGGACCTTATTCAGGTCAGCAGCCTGATTGGTGACAAGGTGGTCACCGATTTCAACACCAGCGTTGACCAGATTTCGCTCGATGCCCTTGATATCAGCACCTGGTCGGAACTGGCGCCGCTTCTGTCGGAAGTCAATGGCAACACGGTTATCGATCTGGGTGATCAGGGATCGGTCACGCTGCTTGGTGTGCGTCTGAACGATGTTTCTTCCGACATGTTTGTCGGTATTGAAAATGATGGTGGTGCAACGCCGTTTGACGATGTTCTGATCGGTACCAGCGAAGATGATTATATCGACGCACTGGCCGGGAATGATGTTGTCGATGGCGGTGCCGGTGATGACACGATCAACGGCATGGAAGGTGATGACAACCTCTCGGGCGGTACCGGCGATGACACCATCACCGGCGGCAGTGGTAATGACGTTGTTTCGGGCGGTGACGGTGACGACACGCTTGATGGCAACGAAGGCCATGACGTGATTTCGGGTGGTGCGGGCAACGATACCCTTATCGGTGGCAGCGGCAACGACGTCATGGATGGCGGCGGCGGCGATGACCATATCGATGGCATGGATGGCGACGATACCATCACCGGCGGCGACGAAACCGACACCATTTACGGATCGGCCGGCAATGACAGCCTTGATGGCGAAGGTGGCGACGACGTCATTTCCGGTGGCGACGACAATGACAGCATTGCCGGTGGTGCGGGCAATGACCTTCTGTCCGGGGATGCCGGCGACGACACGATTGATGGCGGTACCGGGAACGACACGCTTCTGGGCGGTGACGGCAATGACACCCTGCGCGGCGGGGATGGCGATGACGTTCTGTCTGGCGGTGCTGGCAATGACCTGCTTGACGGTGGTGCCGGTAATGACACCCTGACCGGAACCGACGGGACAGATACCCTGATTGGTGGTTCGGGCAACGATACGCTTGATGGCGGTGCCGGTGATGACACCTATACCGGCGGTACCGGTGCTGATCAGATTCTTGTTTCCAACAATTCCGGCAACAAGGTTGTTACCGACTTCAACCCGCAGGAAGACCAGATCAACCTGGCATCGCTTGATGTTGATGACTGGACGGAACTGCGCGGCCTGATGAGCGAAGTTAACGGCAACACGGTCATTGATCTGAACGGTCAGGGATCGTTGACGCTGGTCGGTGTTTCGATGGGTGCACTTACCGCTGACATGTTTGTCGGTGTTGAAGCATCAAGCGGCCCGACCCCGTATGATGATGTGCTTTATGGCACCAGCAACAATGACACGATTGCGGCCCTTGCCGGTGACGATACGGTTTATGGCCTGAACGGGCAGGACACCCTGTCTGGCATGGAAGGCAATGACAGCCTGTATGGCGGTGACGGCGACGATACCCTGTCGGGTGATGCCGGAAATGACCTTGTCGAAGGTGGCAGCGGTCAGGACAAGATCACCGGTGGTATAGGCGACGATACGCTGGATGGCGGTTCAGGCGATGACAGCATTTCGGCCGGGGATGGCAATGACACGCTTGAAGGCGGCGCTGGCAATGACACACTCAATGGCGGGTCGGGTCGTGACGCGGCAAGCTATGCCAATGCATCCTCAGCCGTTGCTGTAAGTCTTGAAAGTGGCACGGCCGTTGGCGGTGCCGGCAATGATATTCTGTCTTCGATCGAAGATCTGATCGGGTCGAACTTCAACGACTATCTGTTCGGGGATGATGGATCGAACCTGCTTTCGGGTCTGGACGGAAATGATGTTCTTGGTGGCGATGATGGTGATGACACCATCTGGGGCGGTGCCGGCAACGATACGATCAATGGCGGGTCGGGTTCGGATCTGATTGATGCGGGTGCGGGCAATGACACCATCGAATATCAGAAAGACGCGACCTGGAGCGGCAGCTATGCTGCGAAAAACGTTGGCGATCCGGGTATGGATGGCACCAACGAACAGATCAATCTTTCGGGTTACAACCGTTCGGAAGATATCTTTGACGGTGGTGACGGAACCGATACCCTGTCGATGACCAGCGGCAATGATGCGCTGTTCCTTGATGATACCTTTACCGATCCGGGCACCAGCCCGCGGATATCGAATGTCGAAGTCA
Source organism: Thalassospira povalilytica (assembly GCF_002844235.1). Taxonomy (GTDB): domain Bacteria; phylum Pseudomonadota; class Alphaproteobacteria; order Rhodospirillales; family Thalassospiraceae; genus Thalassospira; species Thalassospira povalilytica. Next base: position 112,546 of record NZ_PGTS01000001.1, read on the forward strand.
TTGATGCCGGTAACGGCGATGACATTATCGATCTGACCAGCGATACGCTGTCTTATGGCGATGTCACCATTCTGGGCGGCACAGGCGATGATATCGTCTGGAGCAACGCCGGTGATGACGTTATAAATGGTGGCGAAGGCAATGACACCCTTTGGGGTGGTTCGGGTGCCGATACCATCAGTGGCGGCAACGGTGTTGATATCCTCAATGGCGGCGCGGGTGATGATGTCCTGCAATATAATGCAGACGATACCTGGGGTAACAGCTGGTACGCGCTGAATGACGGCTCGCCAAGCGAGGATGGTCATAACCACGACAATGGCTGGGGCCACAACAACCATAATGGCAATGGTTGGGGACATCATGACGGTGGCGACGAAGGCACTGGCGAATATGTCAATCTGGGTGGTTACAACCAGTCCAACGACGTCTTCATCGGTGGCGAGGGTGTCGACACCCTTCAGATGACCAGTGGCGATGATGCCCTGTTCCTGCGTGATTCGGTCAGCGAAGGCAGCGCCAATGTCCGTATCAGCGGTATCGAGGTGATCGAAGCCGGTGATGGCAACGATATTGTCGATCTGACCAGCGATATTGAAAGCTATGGCAATGTCACGATTGATGGTGGCGCGGGCAACGATACCCTGTGGTCCAATGCCGGGGATGACCTGTTGCTTGGCGGGGCGGGCAATGACCATCTGTATGGCAGTGCCGGGGATGACACCCTGACCGGTGGGACCGGTTGGGATACGTTCGAAATCGGCAAGACCGATGGTCATGACATCATCACCGACTTTACGCCGGGCGAAGACATCATTGATCTGTCGGAATGGAACTACAACAACTTCAACCAGATCCAGAACGACATGCATGTCGATGTTGACGGCAATGTCGTGATCGAACTTGGCAATGATGCATCCGTGACCCTGATGGGGGTTCATGATCCGGATGACCTTGATGCCGATGATTTTGGATTTGGCAGTTAAGTGACGGCTGATCACGGAACGCAGAAGACACAAAAACGGGGTGGTCAAAGGCCACCCCGTTTTGCATTTCAGACTGAAAGAAGGCGCTGGCTATTCCGCCGCAATCGGAACGTCTTGCCGCTGATTTTCCCGAAGCGTCATATCGTGGCGCAGTTTGGCACGCAGTTCGTCGATTGACCGTATCCGTTTGATTTCATCAAAACAGGTCGCCCCCTGGGCGTGGCTTTTGCGGATCAGTGCCATCCATTGTTTGATGCGCCCGGCCTGATGGTTTTCCGACGCGCCGTCTTCGTCCATCAGATCGCAATAGGCCAGCAACATGGCCAGAACATCCGCCCAGCTTTCCTTGGGCAGGCGGGATCCGCCGTCGAATGCCTTGATCCGGTTGGCAAGATCCGGGGCCGCAATCGCACCACGGCCCAGCATGAAGCTGTCGCAGCCGGAAATGTCGCGGCATTTTTCGTAATCGGCGACGTCCCAGATTTCGCCATTACCGGTCATGCCGATCGAAATGGCATCCCGGATACGGGCCAGATATTCCCAGTGTGCTGGTGGTTTGTAACCTTCAAGCTTGGTGCGCGCGTGAACCGTCAGATGCTGCGCGCCGCCTGCTTCGACCGCACGGGCAATATCAAGAAACAGCTCCTTGTCACTGAAGCCAAGGCGGACTTTTGCGCTGACCGGAATGTCGGCCGGAACTGCACGGCGCACCGCCGAAACGATATGAAACAGGTTGTCCGGACATTTCAAAAGGGATGCACCGGCTTCGCGTTTGTTGACGGTCTTGGACGGGCACCCGAAATTGATATCGATCCCCGGTGCGCCAAGTGTTGCTGCAAAGGCGGCGTTTTCGCCCATCAGTTCCGGGTCATGCCCCATCAACTGGACCAGTACCGGCACACCTGAAAGGGTCTTGCCGCCATTCAGAAGTTCCGGGCAATAGCGATGAAACACATGGGCGGGAAACAGGTTCTGCGACACGCGGATAAATTCGGTGACGCACAGATCAAAGCCGCCGGTCGCGGTCAGCAATTGCCGAACGCGCCAGTCAACCAGTCCTTCCATCGGTGCCAGCACCAGATGCGTCATTGCCGTTTAATCCTGTTTCCTGAAATCAGAGGGCGGCTTTTACCACAAACAGCACAAACGTGCCGTTGAAAAATCACAGAGCAGGAATGTGAGCGACCACCGAAATAAGGCGGAAAAAAGCGTATTGCTGACACCTTTCCAGCCGATTTGCGGGCCACATTCAAAGTATCAAAAACAACAATGAAACGCCCGGTCAGACTCAGACATTGCTCAGACAATGGTTGGTATCTGACAGGGCAGGAGCCAAAAAAGATGCTGTATATTTTTGAAAGTGCCTTTGATGAAGTCGAAGCTGTTTCGCGCGAAGCCCGTGAAAAGCTTTCCGGTCTTGAAACGGTGTTGAAGTCAACGTCTGAAAGCCTTCAGGTTCTGAAAGAACGTCTGGAACAGACCGCCTCCTGATCCGTTAAAACCATATCGAGATGCTCCCTCAAAGACGATTACCCGGGCAAATACAAAGTGTTTCCGCAGGTTTGATCTATATCTTTGAATTGCAACACGAACAGGTACATGCTTGGTGCTATGGTCATTACGTGCCAGCCCGACACGATGCGTGTCAGTGCCAAGACGCATGAAGGAGGATTGAGAATGCTTTATATCGTTGAAAAAGCTTTGGACGAACTCGAAGCAATGCCGCGCGAAAAGCGCGAAGGCCTTGCCCATCTTGATCGCGAAATCAATGATGCCGTCGAGAAGCTTAAAATCCTCAAGGACAAGCTCAAGGCCGAGCCGGAAAACAAGTAACGCATCCGCGTTTGAAAAATTCAAAGGGTCGCACATTTCTGGTGCGGCCTTTTGTTATGGCCGGTTTATGCCTGTCCGGTTGTTTTGATCAGGCCCAGCAATTCCTCGACCGCAGCGGTCGGGTTAGTGGTGCCTGAAAGAACGTCGGCTTCAAGCGCGCTCAGGCGGCTTGCGACGTCATCGCGATGGGTAAAGGTTTCAAGCAGCCGGTCACGCAGCATGGTCCACATCCAGTCGCGCTGTTGACGGGCGCGCTTGGCGGTGAATTCGCCTTCCTTTTCCATCACAGCACGATGCTGGTTGATCAGGTCCCAGATGGTATCAAGCCCGTCATTGATCAGGGCGGAAACCATCACTGATTGCGGGCGCCAATGTTTGCTGGTCGGCTGCAAAATTCGCAAAGCCGAGGAATACTCACGTTTGGCTTCGCGTGCTTTGGCGGGGTCGGCATCGGACTTGTTGACCGCGATCAGATCGGCGATTTCAAGCACACCTTTTTTGATGCCCTGCAATTCATCCCCGGCACCGGGCAGCATCAGCACCAGGAAGAAATCGGTCATCTGGGCGACCATTGTTTCGCTTTGTCCGGCACCCACCGTTTCGACCAGAACCACATCAAATCCGGCGGCTTCGCACAGAAGGATGGTTTCACGGGTCATGCGATTGACCCCGCCAAGATATCCGCTGCTGGGGGACGGGCGGATATAGGCGTTGGGATCAATGGAAAGCTCGTTCATGCGGGTTTTGTCGCCCAGAATCGAGCCACCGGATCGGGCACTTGTCGGATCGACCGCCAGAACCGCGACCTTTTTGCCCGCACCGGTCAGGTTCTTGCCGAACGCTTCGATAAAGGTGGATTTACCCACGCCGGGTACACCGGTAATGCCGATGCGCTGCGAACCGCCGGTATGGGGCATCAGACGGGCGAGAACCGCCTGGGCCTGTTCGAAATGTTTGGGATTGCGGCTTTCGACCAAGGTGATGGCACGTGAAAGGATGGTGCGATCACCGGCACGCACGCCATCAACCAGTTCATCAGTTGATAGCACACGTCTGCGCACGGCCTTGCGCGGGCTGATATTGCCGCCCGTGCCTGCGGGTATGGTGCGCAGCGTTTCTTTCACCGATGGTTCCTTTGCGGATGCCAGATCACGGAGATATGCCCGCCGTCAGGTTAGGGCATGAAAGCCGGAAGAAGCAAGCCGATCAGGCTGCTTCTTCGCCAGACTGATTTAGCTTTTCTAGCAGGTCGCCCGCGGCTTCGGCAATCACCGTTCCGGGTGGGAAGATCGCCTCGGCGCCGGCTTCGAACAGCTTGTCGAAATCCTGTGGCGGGATAACGCCCCCGGCAACGATCATGATGTCTTCACGGCCAAGCTTGTCCAGTTCGGCGCGAAGCTGCGGCACCAGCGTCAGGTGGCCCGCGGCCAAGGAGCTTGCACCGACAATATGAACGTCGTTTTCAACAGCCTGCTTTGCGGCTTCTTCCGGGGTCTGGAACAGCGGGCCGATATCAACATCAAAGCCAAGATCGGCAAAGGCGGTGGCAATGACTTTCTGGCCACGGTCATGACCATCCTGGCCCATTTTGGCGATCAGGATACGCGGACGGCGGCCTTCGGCGGCTTCGAATTCCGTGATCAGGCGATCAACCTTGGCCAGGGCCTCGTTATCGGCACCAACTTCGGTTTTGTAAACGCCGGAGATGGAACGAATAACCGCCTGATGACGTCCATAAACCTTTTCCAGTGCATCGGAAATCTCGCCGACGGTGCATTTGGCACGAGCGGCCTGAACAGCAAGTTCAAGCAGGTTGCCCTTACCGCTGTCTGCGGCATTGGTCAGGGCCGTCAGGGCACTTTCAACCGCACCATTGTCACGTTCAGCCCGCAGGCGTTCCAGTTTGGCGATCTGCTGGCGGCGCACTTCGGCGTTATCGACCTGAAGCACGTCAACCGGGCGATCATCGGTTACACGGTATTTGTTCACTCCAACCAGTGTCTGACGGCCGCTATCGATGCGGGCCTGTGTTCTGGCGGCGGCTTCTTCGATGCGCATTTTGGGAATGCCTGCTTCAATCGCCTTGGCCATGCCGCCCTGTTCTTCGACCTCGGCAATATGGGCCCATGCCTTTTCGGCCAGATCGCGGGTCAGGCGTTCGATATAATATGAACCACCCCACGGATCGATGACATTGGTCGTACCGCTTTCCTGTTGCAGGAACAGCTGGGTATTACGCGCAATCCGGGCCGAGAAATCGGTCGGAAGGGCCAATGCCTCGTCCAATGCATTGGTATGGAGCGACTGGGTATGGCCCTGGGTTGATGCCATGGCTTCGACGCAGGTACGGATGACGTTGTTAAACACATCCTGCGCGGTCAGGGACCAGCCCGACGTCTGGCTGTGCGTACGCAGCGACAAGGATTTGGGGTTTTGCGGATCAAACTGTTTGATCAGCTTGGCCCAGATCATGCGCGCGGCACGCATTTTGGCGATTTCCATGAAGAAATTCATGCCAATCGCCCAGAAGAAGGACAGACGCGGCGCGAATTTATCAATCGGCAACCCTGCGGCCTGACCGGCACGGGCATATTCGATACCGTCGGCTAGGGTATAGGCCAGTTCAAGATCGGCGGTCGCGCCTGCTTCCTGCATATGATAGCCGGAAATCGAGATCGAATTGAATTTCGGCATGTTTTGCGAGGTAAAGGCAAAGATGTCCGAAATGATCCGCATCGATGGTTTGGGCGGATAGATATAGGTGTTGCGCACCATGAATTCTTTGAGAATGTCGTTTTGGATGGTGCCCGAAAGCTGTTCGTGTTTCACACCCTGTTCTTCGGCAGCCGCAATATAAAGCGCCATGACGGGCAGAACCGCGCCATTCATGGTCATGGAAACTGACATCTGATCAAGCGGAATGCCATCAAACAGGGTGCGCATGTCATAGATGCTGTCAATTGCCACACCAGCCATTCCGACATCGCCGGTTACGCGGGGATGGTCGCTGTCATAACCGCGATGGGTGGCAAGGTCGAAGGCAATCGAAAGGCCCTTTTGACCGGCTGCAAGGTTGCGGCGATAGAACGCGTTGGATTCTTCTGCGGTCGAGAAACCGGCATATTGGCGGATCGTCCAGGGGCGCTGCACATACATGGTCGGATAGGGACCGCGCAAGAAGGGCGGCATACCGGGCATGGTTGACAGATGATCAATACCGTCAAGGTCGTTAGGGCCATAGACCGGTTTGACGTCAATGCCTTCTGGTGTGGTCCATGGTTCTGACTGGAACGGGTCCTTTGCCCCGGCAGAAGCCCCGTCAAACAGCGGAAGGTCGGAGAAATCAGGAATGCGGGTCATGGTTATTTCTCCCCCCGTTTGCCAAGAAGGTGGTCAAGTGCGGCACCACAAATCGCCAGAACATCCGCCCCGACATAGATAAATTCATCAATCCCGGCAGCCTCGTAACTGTCGCGGGCCTCGCCCGGATGTCCGGCAAGGTAAACCATGCTGGCACCGGCCGATTTCAGGGCCTTGGCAACGTCACTGGCCATGTCGCCATATTGCGGATCCGATCCACAAATGACGGCGATCTTTGCGTCACTTTCGGCAAAGGCCTTGGCGGCGGCATCGGCAGTATCAAAACCGTTACTGGTAATCGCCTCGATCCCGCCTGCTTCAAAGAAGTTGCGAGCAAAGGTCGCGCGGGCGGTGTGCTGGGCAACCTTGCCAAGATTGGCCAGGAAGATTTGCGGGAAGCTGCCCGATGCGGATTTATGCGCGTCTGCACGTTTGCGCAGGGCCTCAAAGCTTTCGGACAAACGATGCGGCGTCAGCGGTGAAATACGAGTCGCGGCACTGGTGCCATAAAGGTCGGTAAAGATATGACCGATGGTGGCACCTGCACGGGCGGCCTCCATCATCGAAGCCAGATCTTTGCCAACGGTGCCGTCATATTTGGTCTGACGGGATTTGGCGTCGGCCTGAATCGCATCAAGGTCAGGCGTGTCGCATTGAACCTTTGCCTCGGCGATATTGGGGAATTCCGAAACGCCGGTCAGCGGATCACGCCGGGTCGCCAGACGCTTTTCGCGTTCCTGCCAGACAGTTTCGATTTCCGATTTCAGTGACCCGTTGGCAAGGGCCTTAAGGATACCACCGGATGCTTCAAGCGACTGGAACTTGCCCCATGCGGTTTGTGCCAGTTCCTTGGTCAGGTTTTCGATGAACCATGACCCGCCAGCCGGGTCGATTACGCGGTGAACGTTGCTTTCTTCCTGCAAGATCAGTTGCGTGTTGCGTGCGATGCGACGGGCAAAGCCATCAGGCAGGCCAATCAGATGATCATAGGGCAGGCAGGTCACGCTATCGGCACCGCCAAGACCGGCCGCAAAGCTTGTAACCGTCGTGCGCAGCATATTGACCCATGGATCAACCTTGGTCAGGGCCATTTCAGCGGAAATCGCGTTGATTGAAATCGTTGCATCCTGTGCGCCCGACGCGGAAAGAACGCGGCTCCACATCATGCGAAGCGCACGGAGCTTGGCAATACCGGCAAAGAAATCCGTCCCAACCGCAACGTTAAAGACAATCTCACCCGCCGCCTGATCAACGACCATGCCCGCATCGGTCAGGGCGCGTAAATAGGTCACCCCCGATGCCAGCAAGCATGCCAGTTCCTGACCGTCGGTCGCACCGGCATTGTAATAAGGCGTGCCATTTACCGAAATTGCAGTTGCCAGCGGGAACAGATCAATCAGGTCACAGGCAACAGATGCGGCATGACCAATGGCATCTTCGGCACTACACGGCAGGGCACCCGTGGCGGCAAGGGTGCCGATCGGGTCGATATTAAAGGCCGGCGCTGCTTCGTCGGCATCGTCGGAGCTTGCGATATGAGCCGCCAGAAGGGCGGCTGCGGGAACACCGGCGGCCCCGGCATCCAGCCCGATGGTGGCAAGATTGGTATAAATATCATCAAGGGCGATCTTAAGGTCCGCCAGGCAATGGATCGCGATCCCGTCAACGCCGACTTCGCCTGATGAAATTTCGCGCCCCTGACGGGCAGCGGCATCAAGCTTCAGCGTGATCGATGTCGCGCCATTTTCGAGATCGTCAAGAATCGCGGCATTGGTTGCCTTGGGATCGGGATGGGTATGAAGTTGGCGAATATCCCAGCCGGTCACGGTTTCGCGCGGCTCGACCGTTGCGGTCAGAACTTCGTGGATCAAGCGGGTTGCATCATCCTGATCATCAAGGGTGTAGATCGGCTGAACGGAGAATCCGTCGCGCGCACGGGTCACCAGTTTCTTGTCGAAAGGCGCGCCTTTAAGGGCGTCCTCGGCAAGTTTACGCCAGCTTGCGTAGTCGGCAGATGGAAATTCAGATGCAAGTTTAAGCGGGTCGGACATGGATTCTCCCGGCTTGGTGACTTCTGTCTGATCCGCGGTATATGGGGATGGTGCGCAACCGACAGAACGTTTCCAAATATTATTTTACTACGGATTCCCTGTACCCGGTACACCCCGCCCGGCCCAATTCAAACCACGGAAACAGTATCGGTATTCTGACTCGTGCATCGGCAAAATCCGCCTTTGCACATACAGTTGCGGGGGCAGTTCCGGATTTGGCGACAGCATATTTGCACCAGACCGCACCGGATTCCCGACGATATTTCCCGGTCACATTTGCGACAGGGCGGTTTATAGCACCTGACAATAATTCCGTAAATAGGCATGGAAATACCTATTTAGGCGTAGTCACCACGTCAGAGATGATGGTTCCGTAACGTCATGTCGTGGAAACCGGCGGATTTTCTTGCACTGCACATAGGTGCTTGGGCTTGCTGCTGGTCGGAAAATCGCTGTGTACTTTGATGGCAGAATCCCTGTTGCCAAAGCTATGTGGCAAAAAATCGGCAGGTTTAACCAATTTGACATTTTCATCTGCCAATTTGGGGCTGTCCCAATTCTCGGAGTATCGCCATCCATGAACGCGCTTAGCGCCATGCCGTCGCAAATCAGTCCTGATGGGCTGGTTGCCTTTGCCGACGACAGCCCCAGTGCCAAGGCCGCACTTGAAACAGTGTTGCGCCGGGCAGGATATGACGTGGCCGGTTTTGATTGTGCAGATGACCTGATCGATCAGCTTGACGGGCTGTATCCCCGGGCCATCATTCTTGATATCGAAATGCCGGGCATGAGTGGCTTTGAAGCGTTTTGTGAAATTCGCCGCCGTTATCCCGATGCGGTGAATGTGCCGGTATTTTTCTTCTCGGCCCATTATGACGCCGATACCCGCGCGCAGGCAGATGCACTTGGCGCTGCTGATTTCATCAGCAAGGATGCCAGCCCGACCGTGGTGCTTGAGCAACTCAACCGAGTACTGTTAGGGGCCGAGTGTTTGTGTTGAGGAATGGGGACAATGGGTAGTTTAACCTCAACTTTTTTGCCTAAGTAGCATGTAACCGGTCCAGGGATGTAGGATTGACTCACCGGATATATTTATCGGGTGGTTCTTCGTCGCTTTATTTTGTGGGCCTTTTTCATCTAGGTTGTTGTCCAAATGCTTGGTGCTATGTGCAAGTGGTCGATATATTACTGAAATATCTTTAGAGTCTGTTTCAACCATTAAATGCCAATTTCTGACGTATGTGCGGAAAAGATACCTTGAATCTGGCTCTACTCCAATTGGATGTATCTTTCGTGTCTTTCTTATTAGGGTGTATTTCTCTTCTCCGCTCAGTTCGATACTATAGGTTGTCCGGCCATCTTTTTCTTGAGCGAATTGCGTGAAATCTGTCTTTGGAAATTCTTCAACCGAGAGCTTTTCAATAGTGATAGTCGATTTTTTACCGTCAGAAATTTGATCCGGTGTGTTCTGGAAATGTAATTTAACGGTGTCAGATTTGCTGTGCGGTATGATAATGCTTTTTACTGTTTCTTCTTCAACAAATGAACTTTTTTTATTTTTGTCGAGCCAGTTTATCTTGATATTTCTTCTTATTTCTTCATAGTAATAGTTCTCGTTGGATAGTATTCTCTTTTGTATCTCGCTCAGCATGCCGTTGGTTAGGTCATCGAACTTCCAAGACATGTGGGCAATTGTAACTTTATTCCAGATATCTTCTATGTCTTTTCGACCACTCAATGACTCTTCAGCGTAAACAATTTTTCTAAGTGCGTCGCTGAATAATTCGAGAAAAGTGTGGGATTTAACTATCGCGTTGAAAACACCACCAGCTAGAATCGCTTGTCCCATACTGGATAGTGTTGCTTTTATTTCTGCAGTCAGCAACGAACTGGCAATTTTGATATCTAGTAATGGCAGCAAAATTAGCGTGATACCTAGACCTGTCATTATGTAGGTCAGATTTTTAAAGAGCCATGATCTTACGTTTGCAAGGCGCACCATTTTAAGTAATCTCTATAAAACTCTTAGTATTTTGATTTTCTAATTTGTGAATTTATAGGGGCATCTTGATTCTCGTCAAGGTTGAATTTTTGTTGCGTCTTCGGTGCTTAATTGGTTGTTTGCATTTGGGGGTGTATAGTAGTATCTGAGGAGCCCGCGTTAACGGAGGATATAAATGTCGTTCGATGAAGAGATTGAGTAGTTGCTACTATAGTGACTGTACTTAAGATTTTTGAAGTTCTAGGGCAGAGTGAAGCAGACTGATTTTGCGAAAGTCAGCCTCTGCTGCGTTGAGACAAGAGTAATTCGCGACTTGAAGGTTCTCGAGTACTGATACGCGGTGGCTATTAACCGGAGAGTGGTTCTTTACAACCATCGGGTTCAATGGCGATGACGCTGTCCGCATCCCCATGCACATGATAAAGCCGATCTGTTGGCAGGGTGGTTTCCGGATCTATGGCCGGTTTTTCCGCCAGACGATCATAGATCGGGGCCATCGGCATATTCATCGCATCAAACAGCTGATCGTAGCTTTCCAGAACAAAATAGGTCTTCTGGAAATCATCAATCGCATAATCGGTGCCCATCACGCGTTCAAGATCAAAGGCAACCCTGTTGGGGGTTGGATCGGTGACGGAATAGATGGTTTCGGTTTGCGATGACAACATGCCTGCCCCATAGGCGCGCAGGCCATATTCGGTCATGATCAGGCCGAATTCGACCATATACCAATACATCCGCGCCAGGTTTTTTAGGCCGCCCATGGCGATGGCCTCGACCCCCTTGGCGCCATAGGCAGCAAGGTAATCGGCAAAGACCGGATCATAAAGCATCGGCACATGGCCAAAGAAGTCATGGAAAATGTCGGGTTCGACCAGATAATCCATTTCTTCGGGTTTGCGCAGCCAGACCGTTACCGGGAACCGCCGGTTGGCGAGATGGTCAAAAAACACATCATCAGGAACAAGTCCGGGCACCGCGACAAGATGCCAACCGGTGGCGGCATGAAGCTGTTCACTGACCCGGCCGAAATGCGGAATCTGATCCGCGGCATCAAGGCGGGCAAGATTTCGAATGTAATCCGGGGCGGCATAACCCGGCAGAATGGCCGACTGGCGGGCATAAAGCTTGCGCCATAATTCGTGTTCTACCTCTGTGTAGGCATCCCAGTCCTGCAAGATGGTGTAATCATCATTGATGTGGCTGTAGTCGCCGCGCAGATTTTTTCCCTGATCCATGGCCGTCCTCATTTTGGTTCTTGTGCCGATTTATGAGAACGATTCTACATCAGTTTAAATGTCATTTTCGGGCCAATAAGATATCGAAATCGGATGCTATTGATATAATGTGACCATAGGTTGATATTTTGGGGTGAAAAATGACCGACGTAACCTTAAGCACAACAGACATCCGCATTCTGCAAGTTCTGCAACGGGATGCCTCGATCAGTAATGTGCAGCTGGCTGAAATGGTTGGTATGTCCCCGTCACCCTGTTTGCGCCGGGTCAAGCAACTTGAAGAAAGCGGGGTGATCAAACGACAGGTCGCACTGCTTGATCGCAAGAAACTGGGATTCGGGGTGTTGGCAACCATTCAGGTCCGTCTGCAAAGCCACACCGAAGCCGGGGCAGAGGAATTCGCCCGTGCGATGAACGATCTTCCGGAGGTTCTGTCCTGCTGGGCGATGACCGGCAGGCAGGATTTCCTTTTGGTTGCCGTTGCACGCGATATCGAAAGTTTCGGTGATTTCGTCACCCACCGGTTGCTTTCAATGCCCAATGTTCGTGATGTGCAGTCCAGTCTGGTTCTTAAGGAATACAAGAATCTGACCGCCATCCCGATGCCCAGACTGCCCTGAAATGGCAGGGTAGCACGGTGGAAATGATCGGGGGTGCTTGGCGAGGCTTGCTTTTGGCCCCATGTTTCGGGCATAGGAAGAACAGTCCCACATCTGCCGGAGCAACAAGATGTCCCAAGCCGCCAATCCGATCCTGGTTGAAGCCACCCGTGGCGATATGGTCGAAAGTTTCCATCGTGGACGCTATGTGGTGATGAAAGCGGATGGCACGGTGATTGATCAGGGCGGGGATATCGATGCGTTGATGTATCCGCGATCGGCGATTAAGCCGTTGCTGGCGATCCCGTTTATTGAAAGCGGCGCGGTTGAGGCATTCGGGCTTGAGGACAAACATATTGCACTGGCGTGCTCGTCCCATAATGGCGAAGAAGAACATGCACAGACGGTAAAGGCCTGGCTTGAAAAGATCGGATTTTCGGTCGATACGCTTGAATGCGCGCCGCACTATTCACTTAGTGCAGCAGCCGGGATCAAGCAGGCAGCCGATCACGTGACTCTGACCAAGGCGCACAATAATTGTTCGGGCAAGCATTCAGGTTTTCTCAGCACGATTGCGCATCTGGGCGAAGACCCCAAAGGATATATCGAAGAAGCCCATCCCGAGCAGCAGCGCCTGATCAAGGTGCTTGAGGAAATGGGCGATTGTGATTTGTCATCGACCCCGCGCGGTATTGATGGCTGCGGCATTCCGGTGATCGGCATGCGGTTGCGTGACCTTGGACTGGCCATGGCGCGAATGGCGGACCCGGCCGGGCTTGATCCCAAGCGCATTGAGGCGATCAAACGCATCCGCAAGGGATGTGCAAATGCGCCCTTCATGGTCGCAGGCACGGGCCGTTTCTGTACCGGGATCATGGAAGAATGCGGTGAAGATGCATTGGTCAAGGTCGGGGCAGAGGGTGTCTATTGCGCTGCTTTCCCGAAGCAAGGGTTGGGCGTTGCCCTTAAGATCGATGACGGGACCCAGCGCGGCGCGGAAGTCGCCATGGGCGGACTGTTGCGCAAGCACGGTGTGATTGACGATGCCAAGGCAGAAATTCTTAAAAACTATCTGACCCCGGTTTTGACCAACTGGGCGGGCAAATATGCCGGTGATTTACGTCCGGCTTTCTGATTGCGGATAAACGGAAAAGTATATGCAAAGCATCGCGGCCTATATCTTTGCAGCTATTGCTGAAATTGCCGGATGCTTTGCCTTCTGGGCCTGGCTGCGATCGGGGAAGTCGATCTGGTGGATCGTGCCGGGGATTGCATCGCTTGTTGTGTTTGCCTGGTTGCTGACCAAGGTCGATGCCGAATTTGCCGGGCGTGCATATGCAGCCTATGGCGGGGTTTACATCACCGCATCGGTTTTATGGATGTGGGTTGTTGAGCGCAGCAGTCCCGATCGCTGGGATGTGACCGGGCTTATGGTATGCCTGCTTGGTGCGGGCATCATATTGTTTGCACCGCGCTGAGTGGTTGGTTGTCAGCTGCGGCGTCCTTGATCGTCGATCTGTTTATTCGCTTGCCGATTTGCCTGTGCGGTCCTCGCCCGGAAGCAGCACATGGAACGTTGTTCCCTTGCCGACCTGGGTTTCAAACCAGATTCTGCCACCATGGCGCACCGTTACGATGTCATGGGTAATCGAAAGCCCCTGACCGGTGCCCTTCCCGACTTCCTTGGTGGTGAAGAACGGGTTGAAGATTTTCGATCTGTTTTCCTTGTCGATGCCCGTGCCGTTATCGGAAATGCTGATCAGGATGCTGTCATCAAGGGATGTGGTTTTGACGACAATCTCGCCTTCGGACGGTTTGCGTCCGGCTTCCTGAATGGCCTGGACCGCATTGACAATCAGATTGAGAAAGACCTGGTTGACCTCGTTGATATAGCAAGGAATATGCGGAATTTCCGGGTCAAACTTTTCGACCACGTCGGCATAGTGTTTCCATTCATTGCGCGAAATCACAATGACGTTTGACAGTACCCGGTTGATGTCGGTTGTTGTTTTTTCCGTCCCGCCGGGATGGGAGAATTCCTTCATCGACAGGACGATGCGCGCGACCTGATTGATACCGTCAAGGGATTGCTGGGTCGCATGCGGGATTTCTTCGAGCAGGAATTCCATATCTGAATTGCGCAATTGCTTGGCGAATTCTTCAAAGGTGTTGTCGGGCAGAAATGCGCGGTTTTTCCAAAGTGTTTGCAATGACAGTCCAAGGACACGCGAAAGCGCACCATAACTGTCATTGAGGAATTTCAGATTGTCGCGGATATACTGGCTTGGCGTATTGATTTCATGGGCGATGCCGCCGGCAAGATGGCCAATTGCCTCAAGCTTCAGAGCTTCACGCAGATCTTCTTCGAGCTTCTTTTGCGCATCTTCGGCCTGACGGCGGCGGGTGATGTCGCGGAAAATGTAAAGGTAGCTCATTTCCGAACTGAAATTGGCCGGGCTGACGATGATTTCCATCGGGAAACTGTCGCCATCCAGTCGCTGGGCCATGGTTTCGGTATAGTCGTATTTCAGAACGCCGGAACTGATATTGATACACCGGTTCAAAAGTCGGTGGCGCACCGTCATCTTGCGGTCGATAAACATCACATCGACTGATGTTCCAAGCAACTCGCCACTTTGCGCACGCAGGATTTCTTCGGCGGATTTGTTGAAGTCCTGAATGATGCCGGCGGCATCCACAATCAGGATGCCTTCGACCACGGTATCGAGGATCGTTTTAAGGCGCTGGGTGATTTCCAGTTTGCGGCGGCTCTGTTCGTTGAACAGTTCCATGAATTGCTTCTGGAATTCTTCGGGGGCTTCGATCTTGCTGATTTCGTCAAGCAAGTCGTCATTGGTGATCAACTCGTCACCGCCGCTCATGATTTTCGGCGTTTCGATGTTATCCTGATCTTCGGCCATGGTTCTTTCCGTCACGAAATTGTTGCAGTATCAACCGCTTGCGCCTTTGCCGCCGCGGCGAACACGGATCGGCTCATGAAACTGATGCAGTTTCTGGAAAACACGCAGGCGTTGGATCTGAACTTCGGAAATATAGTTTCCGTGGGTCAGCAAGACATGCCCGTCACGGGTTTCGATGTCGGTCAGCAGGAAATCGCCCATCCGCAGATGTTTGAGATAGATGTCATGTTCGGTTCCTTCGGGGAAAGCGGTCTTGTCATAGGAGGGATCAACAACCGCGAGAACCATTTCGATCTTGTCGAGAAGGCTCATGTCATAACGTTTCGGCTTTTGACGCAACTCGTCAAAATGCTGTTTGACCACCAGTTCGCTTTCCGTGATTTTCCCCAGATCATTGAATATCCGAAGAACCCGTGATCCCAGCGGGATATCGGTTCCTTTCGGGCCGTCTGACGGGAAGCCGGAACCATCAAAATCGCGATATTGCATATAGACAATCTGCGCGACATTTTCGAGACGGGGGATATTTGAAATCAGACTGCGCGCAACTTCTGGCGTGCGTCTTACGACATCGCGTTCAAGGGGCTGAAGCGGCTTTTCCTCGCCAAGGCGGCTTAAGATATCGGCGGGCAACGAAACATACCCGATTGGCGCAAGAAGGGCGGCAAGCCCCAATTCCCAGGGGTGCGGGTATCCGATCGACTTGGCGATCTGGTCACACCAGACCTTTGCGCGCATGGCCTTGCCAAAGATCGCGGGGTTCAGCTGTGACAGGACTTCGGTCAGGACCTTGATGCTGCCGGCAAGTGTCTGTTCAATCAGCGCCTTTTCAGCTGTGATCAACTGATGCTGGCGCAAGGCGGCATTGACCCCGACAAGCAGTTCTTCGTCTTCGCAGGGCTTGTTGAAAAAACGGAAAATCCGCCCCTGATTGATGGCTTCGACCGCTGTTTTCTGGTCGGCATTGCCCGTCAGCATCATATTGACGGTATCGGGGCTGAGTTTTGCGACATTGCTGAGAAGTTCGACCCCATCCATTTCGGGCATGCGCATATCGGCAACACAAACCGCGTATTTTGCCCCGCCCTTGATCTTTTCTATGGCCTCAAGCGGGCCAAGGGCGGTGTCGAAACTGAATTTGCCCCGCAGCCGGCGTTTCAGTCCCATCAGCAGGTTTTCATCGTCATCGACGAAAAGTACACGCGGCTCTTCCATGATATGTCCCTCCCTTACTTGGCGAGTTCCGAATATTTTTCTTCGACCAGCTTTGCGGTTTCACGCCATGCCGGCAGTCTGTCGGCCTTGTTCATCCGTTCAAGATATTCGATGTCGATCCGGCTTTCCGGGGCTGTGCCGGTTCTGAGTTCGATGGCGACTTCGCGCGCAAGATGTTGCGCAACGTAAATTGTCGTCAGCGCATCCATTTCATTGTGGGGCGTGTCCTGGGGGCGGTGGTGATAGGCGACGGTTTGAACCATCGCGCTGGGGAAACCCCACAGACCCAGAAGATAGGCGCCGATTTCCGGGTGGGCGGCACCGAACTGGTCACGTTCGGCAAGATTGATCGGGATGTCTTCGCTTTCGACGCGTTTGATGACTTCGGTCATTTCCTTGGCGCGGAATGCGTAAAGGATCAGGCTGCCGGTGTGGCTCAGCATGCCGATGGCAGGCATGACATTGATGATTTCCGGGGCGAGCTTTTCTTGTTCGGCAATCAGGGTTGCCAGAACGCCAAGTTGCTGGCTGCGCTGGCACAGTTGCATCATGCGCGTGGCATCGGTTTTGGGGCCGTCGTAACTGCGAAACAGGCCGGTAAAAAGTGCCAGCGCCTTAAGCGTATCAATGCCAAGCATGCGGATGGCAAGTGATACAGACGTGATGTTCTGACGAATGGCAAAATAGGCCGAATTGGTCAGTTTCAGGATTTCGGCGGTCAGGGCAATGTCAGACGCCACGATCGAGGTCAGCTTGTCATTGCTGACCATCGGGTCTTCAAGGGCATTGACCAGATTGGTATAGGTGCTGGGCGGGGATGCCAGCGTATCAATCCCGCCGACCAATGATCGCAAGTCCGGATTGGTCAGCAAATTGCGAAGATCAAGCGCGTTGTCGATGGTTTCAAGCAACATGTTGTCGTCGCAAGGTTTGGCCAGATATTGATGGGCCGGGCCGACAGTTCGCAAGACGGCTTCTTCTTCGCTGAAGCCCGAAAGAATGATACGTGCCGTGTGTGGATGCTTTTGCTGCATCACGGTCAATAGTTCCGCCCCGTCCGTACCGGGCATACGCATATCGGAAATGACGACGTCGGGCTCTGTTTCCGCGGCCTGGGCAATTGCACTTTCGGCATTCGCCGCAAATGACAATTTCCAGTCAGGACGCACAGAGTGCAGACGTCGACGCAATCCTTCCAGAATGTTTGTTTCATCATCGACAAACAGGATGATGCTCATGGTTACCCTCTTACGCACGTTTCATATTGTTTAGATGGGATTGCAGACCGTCCATTCACAGTCCGCATTTGAGGAGGGAGTTCAGATAATTGCAGGAAACCCATGGCAATTGGCCTGCAACGCCGGGATGCGGCGGATGTGTCAGCTGTTGGTAAGTTCACTGTATTTTTGCGAAACAATTCGGGCAATGTTTGTCCATTCTTCGATCCGGCCCGTTTTGCCGATCAGCGCCAGATAGTTCATATCAATTCGGCTTTCGGGATCTTGCCCGTTTTCCTGGTCGGCGATTTCACGGGTGAGATGCTGGGCAACATAAATCGCTGTCAGGGCATTCATCTCCTTATGGGGGAGATCCATGGGGCGATGGTGATAGGCAACCGCCTGGATTACCGGGGCCGGGAACCCCCACAGCCCCAAAAGATAGGCACCGATTTCGGCATGACAGGCACCGAATTGCTCGGTTTCGGCCTTGGCAATTGAAATGCCTTCGGTCTCGACCCGTTTGGTGACGGCCTCCATCTCGTCAGGCCGGTTGGCATAGAGGATCAATGTGCCGATGTGGCTGAGCATCCCGATACTGGGCACCGCGTGGCAGATTTCGCGCGGCAGGTCTTCGAATTCGGCAATAAGAGCCGCCGTAACACCGATTTGCTGGCTGCGATGGCACAGGCGTTTGAGGTTGGCGGCCTGATTGGGCGGACCTTCAAAACCGCGATAAAGCCCGACAAAAAGCGCCAGCGCCTTGAGCGTTTCCTTGCCCAGCATGCGCACCGCATGCGAGACCGATGACACCGTCTGTGTAACTGCGAAATAGGACGAGTTGGTCAGTTTGAGAACTTCGGTCGTCAGCGCAATGTCAGACTCGACAATTTCCGAAATGCTTTCGAGTGAATAATCCGGATCGGCAAAGGCGTCCTCAAGCCGGATATAGGTATCGGGCGGGGAGGCGAGGCTTTTGGAATCCGCCACCAGTGTTCTTAGTTCCGGACTTTGCAACAACTGGCGCAGTCCCAGCGCATTTTCCATGCTTTCGATCAGTGTTTGATTGTCGCAGGGTTTGCTCAGAAACTGGTGGGCGGGGCCGATGGTGCGCAGATAGGATGCGTTGTCAGCATGCCCGGTCAGGATGATCCGGACAGCATCGGGGTGGGTTTCTTGAAGTTTTTCAAGCAAGGTAATCCCGTCCATTTCCGGCATCTGGATGTCGGAAACAATCACATCGAAATTCATCTTGCTTGCAAGTGTCAGGGCTTCTGCGCCGCTGGTCGCGAAATAGAGATTCCATTCCGGCCGTGCACTGCGCAGCCAGCGGCGCAATCCGCTCAGAACATTGGTGTCGTCATCAACAAAAAGGATGTGATGCATTCGCAGGGTCGCCTTGTTTTTCTTGCTTTGCAGGTGGGGGCTTTGCGGCGCGATCACAAGATCGGCTGTTTAATTCAGGGAAAGCTGAAAAAAGGCAGCCAGGGTGTGACGTGTGATGCGGTTTCGTGGATGGGCAGAGCAACATTGATGCATTGTCCAATCCGGATGGATAAGGTATGGGTATCTTATCCTTCGGTATAGTTATTGATGTGTAAGCATCTATATTTGCAGTGCTTTTTTATGCAAATGTCATATTTTGTCAGACTGTAACCGGCCGGGGACAGTTACAATTATGTGGCTCGCGAACGACATAGAAGTATATTGCCGTATGAATGATCGGGGTGCGGTTTAATAGATGACAACGCGTTCAGAACTGATTGACGCGATAAAAAAACACCAGCTGTATGTGACTAAGCAGCCGGGTGGCAAACGCATGCAACTGCGTAACGGCAACCTTTCCCGCATCAAAATGAGCAAGATCACCCTCGAAGACGCAGTCCTTCCGGGCGCGAACTTTATTCAGGCCGTGATCCGTGACGTTAAGTTCGATTTCTGTGACCTGTTTGGTACCAATTTTGTCGAAGCCGACCTTGAAGGATCCAGTTTTGTTCGTGCGGATTTGCGCGGGGCAAATATGGCGCGGGCGAAATTGCGGCACGCCAACCTTAAGGGGGCTGACCTTCGATCCGGTGTGATGGTGATTGTTGATGCCGGGCGCGAGAAAAAGGTCAAACGTGCAACGGATCTTGCCAATGCCGATTTGCAAGGATCGATGTTGTCCGGGGCCAATATGGCCGAAAGCAATCTTTCAGGCGCGCGTCTTGCCGATGCCGATCTAAGCGATGCCAACATGTTTGCGGTCAACCTTGCCGGGGCTGATCTGACGGGATGCAATCTTTCGGGGGCGAAGCTTAAAAACGCCAATCTCAAAGGGGCGCGTCTTAAAGACAGTCTGCTGGTTGGAACCGACCTTACCGGTGCAAATTTGCGCAATGTCGATTTGACGTCTGTCGATCTATCGCAGGCCAATATTGCCAATTCAATTGGCAGCAAGGCCGTAACCCCCTTGCCCGAAGACATTCGCGAACTGATCAACAGCCACACCGAATGGCTGACCAGTGGCGGTTCATCCGGTGTGCCGTTAAATGTCACCGGCCGTGATCTGACCGAGCTTGATTTTTCGGGACTGGATCTTTCGGCGGCGTGTTTTGATGATTGCATTCTTAAGGGTGCATTGTTTGTGGATGCCATTCTGGCAATGACATCAATGCGCAATGCCGATCTGCGCAATGCCCGTCTGAGCGGTGCGATCATGAACGGTGTGCGGATGTCTTATGCCAATTGCGCCAAGGCGATTTGTCAGGGCGTGCGGTTTGGTGGCGTGGAACAGCGCGATGCCAAGGGCAACAAGACCGGTGATGTCTGGCGGGCCGATCTGACGGCGGCGGATTTTTCACATGCCGATCTTCGGAATTCTGTATTTGAAGCCCCGCAGATGAAGGGTGCGATTCTGAGCAAGGCAAATATCGCAGGCGTCGCATTCGGGGAAACCGACCTGTCCGAAGTTGAGCTGACCGGAACCAATATCGGCGCCATCCTTAGCGGCACAATTCCCGAACAAGTATAGTGTTTTTGCCGGCTTCCTGTTCATCAGGATAGTCCGAAAACCGAAATTCTTCCGATAAAACTAATTTAGCGACAGGTGCGGTGCGATTTGCATTGCGTTGCTGCTAACTGTTGCAGTTTATTAGATTAATACAAAACAGTGTGATCTTGGTGTGGGGGAAAATTGGTCACATGACAGCGCGTGCCGAGCTGATTGATGCAATCAAATTGCATCAGCTTTATTTGAACCAGAAACCGGGTGGCCGGCGCATGCAGGTGCGCAACGGCAACCTGTCGCGCATCAAGATGAGCAAAATCAGCTTGCAGGAGGCCGTCCTGCCCGGCGCGAACTTCATTCAGGCAACTGCGCACCAGGTCTGTTTTGATTATTGCGATCTGTTCGGGGCCAATTTTGTCGAAGCTGATCTTGAAGGATCAAGCTTTCTGCGTGCCGATCTTCGTGGTGCGAACATGGCACGCAGCAAATTGCGATACGCCAATTTAAGCGGCATTGATCTACGTGCCGGCATCATGGTCGTGGTCGAGGGCAGCCAGGAACGCCCGGTCAAAAAAGCAACCGACATGAGCAACACCGACCTTGAAGGCGCAATGATGTGGGGGGCCAATCTGTCGGGAGCCAATATGTCCGGTTCGCGGCTGGCCCACACTGATATGAGCGATGCCAACATGTTTGCCGTCAACCTTGAAGGTGCGGACCTTACGGGCTGTAACCTCAGCGGTGCAAAATTGCGCAATGCCAATCTCAAGGGGGCGAAACTTGCCGGTTGTGAACTGGTTGGTGCGGATCTGAGCGGGGCGAACCTGCGCAATGTGGACATGACCGATGTCGATATCAGTCAGGCCAATACATCCTATTCGATCGGTGGCGGAACACCGTCCGCACCGCTGGCCGACGATATTCGCGATCTGGTCAACGGGCATAGTGAATGGCTTTCGACAAGCGGGAAAAGCGGTGTTCCGATGATTGCGGTTGGTCGCGATCTGAGCGGGCTTGATTTTTCGGGGCTTGATCTTTCGGGGGCGTGTTTTGACAAATGCATCCTGCGCGGCGCGCTGTTTGTCGACACCATTCTTGCCATGTGTTCAATGCGCGATACCGATATGCACAAGGTCCGCATGAACGGGGCGGTACTTGACGGGGTGCGGATGGCAAATGCCGACTGCACCGAGGCCGTGTTTCAGGGCGTGAAATTTGGCGGTGTCGATCAGCGCGATAAGAAGGGGGCCAAAACCGGCTCTGTCTGGCGGGCCGATCTGACCAATGCCAATTTCGAACAGGCTGATTTGCGCAATTCGGTTTTTGAAGAAACCCAGATGAAAGGTGCCAATCTGACCAAGGCGAATGTTGCCGGTGTTGCATTTGGCGCAACGGATTTGACCGAAGTCGAACTTGAAGGATCAAATGTTGGTCTGATCCTTAATGGCTATATCCCGGGCCGCAAGTAATCGGGCATTGCATCATCATGTGAAATGCAAAACGCCGCCCGGGCAGGCGGCGTTTTTTATGTTTGATCAGACGATCGTCGATCAGCTGCGGTAATCCGCATTGATCGAGATATAGCCATGGGTCAGGTCACAGGTCCAGACCGTGGCCGCACCATCTCCAAAGCCAAGATCCGCTGCAATGTCGATATACTGGCCCTTGATATGGGCTTCGACCGGGCCTTCGTCATAATCGGCAACCCGTTCGCCGTTTTTGGCAAGTTCAATGCCGCCGATGGAAACGGTCAGTTTGTTCGGATCCGCGGTCACACCGCATTTGCCAACAGCCATGACAATACGGCCCCAGTTGGCGTCTTCACCGGCAATCGCGGTTTTGACCAGCGGGGAATTGGCAATCGCCTTGGCGGCAATTTTGGCTTCTTTTTCATTCACCGCACCCGTGACATTGACCGTGATGAATTTCGATGCACCTTCGCCGTCGCGAACGATCTGATGGGCAAGATCACGAAGGACACCTTCAAGAGCATCCTTGAATTCGGCGATTGCCGGGTCATTGGCATCAGACACGGTGTCATTTCCGGCCTTGCCGGTGGCGGCAAGCAGCAAGGTGTCAGACGTGGAGGTGTCGCTATCCACCGTAATCGCGTTGAAGCTGCGATTGTTGCAGTCCGACAGCAATGCCTGAAGGACACTGTGCGGAAGGGCAGCATCGGTGAAGACAAAGCCGAGCATGGTGGCCATGTTCGGTTCAATCATGCCTGAACCCTTGGCAATGCCGGCAATGGTGACTTTGGTGCCATTGATGGTGGCGGTCGCCGACGCCCCTTTGGGGAAGGTGTCGGTGGTCATGATGGCCTTGGCCGCATCAAGCCAGCCTGCATCATTGGCAAGAATATCGTCCAGCGCATCGGTAATGCGGGTTGCGGTGGTTGGCTCGCCAATCACCCCGGTCGACGCGGTGAAGATTTCATTTTTGGCACAGCCAAGGGCCTTGGCAGCGCATTCAACCTTGTCTGCGACGAACTTTTCGCCGGCCTTGCCGGTAAAGGCGACCGAGTTGCCCGCATTGACAAAAAATGCACGTGCGGTCCCGCCTTTGAGTGCTTCGCGGCCCCAACGAACAGCCGCAGATGCGGTGGTCGATGTCGTGAAGACACCGGCAACCTGGGTGCCCGGTTCAAGTTCGGCAAACAGAACATCCGGGCGGCCCTTGTATCGAATGCCAAGGGTGGCCGTATGCAGTTTGACACCGGCAATAGCCGGGAGTTCAGGGAACCCTGCGGGGGCAAGCGGTGAAAGCGAGGTCGCTACCATCAGTGCAATTTCCTTAAATGGACAAGTTTGGTTCATCCTGCCGCAACGGTGACGAAAAGCAAGCAGCAGAATGCATTTATTCAGATCGGTGATCGGCAACACAAACGGGGTGAAGCCAGTGGCCGCACCCCGTTTGGTTCAAGTGAATTCAAGATCAGTCGGTATGAGCCGGGCTGATTAGTTCTTCTTGTCTTCTGCAGGTGCGTCCTTGGCAGCTTCTTCTGCTGCTTTTTCGACATTGTTCACGATGTCGGCTTTTTCGCGCAGGCCTTCAACAATGGTGTTGATGGCATCGCGGGTGACTTCGGCGGTCAGCTGTTGACGAACTTCGTCAAGCGAAGGCTGGGTGCCTTCTTTCTTTTCTTCAACCTTGATCACGTGCCAGCCGAACTGGGTCTGAACCGGTTCTTTGGAATAGGTGCCGGCTTCCATTGCAAAGGCTGCTTCGGCAAACGGGGCAACCATGTCAGCACGGTTAAAGAAGCCAAGATCGCCACCATTCGGGGCAGACGGGCCGGTCGACTTTTCCTTGGCGAGTTCTACGAAGTCCGCGCCATCATCAAGTTCGGCGATGACTGCTTTGGCGTCTTCTTCGTTTTCAAGAAGGATGTGACGGGCATGAACCTGCGGTTCGGGTTCGTTGTTTGCGACGAACTCATCATATTTTGCCTTGATCGCGTCTTCGGTGACGGCATCGTCAAGTGCACGGTCAAGATAGGTTTCGGCAATCACGCGGCGCTCAAGCGCTTCGACGCGTTCCTTGACTTCCTCGTCGTCGGCAAGACCGGCGTCGCTACCTGCAATCATCAGCAGGCGCTGGTTGATTTCGCGGGTCAGCAGATCGGCCTTAAGCATTTCGAACGGCAGCTGGCGATACTGTTGCGGCAGGCCCTGTTGGGTTGCACGGACTTCAGATTCCAGAATTTCTTCGCCGTTCACCGTTGCCAGAACCGGGTCTTCGGCCGGTGCAGCATCCTGTGCCAGAACAGGGGATGCAAAAATGACGGATGCCAGCGACGCGGCAAGAAGGGTATTGCGCAGCATAGTTTCTCCAGACTTTGATTTCGCGGGCTTTCAGCCCAGTGCCTCTCTCCACGGGTAAATCACATAAGCGGGTCATGCACAAGGCTTCGCCGTGGAAGTCGGGCTTTTTCGCAAAGCAATCTGTCCAAAATGTGAAACCCTTACATGCAAGAGTAAAAATATGACTTTCCGTGCCAAATAGCTGTGAAAATGCCCGCGGTCATCCACGTCATCAAAACCCGTTTCAATCACGCGGGCATGTCAAATCCGGTGAATGACCGATTTATGAAATTTGGGGTGGGGCTGATCAGGCTTTCACGTCAAAAAAGACTTCGCCGACCTGACCTGTTGATCCGTCATCGCGTTCAAACTTCGACTGTGCCACCAGATCACCGCCGATCAGGCGTTCATCGATCGGGGTTACCATGGCAAGCGAAATGGATTTGATGCCGGCATCAGCCAGGCCTTGCTGGCTGCCATCCGCGCGCAGCAAGACAAGGGATGAAAATACGCCGTCCTGCTGGTCAATCAGGCCATCAAGATTGTCGTCAAATTTCGACAGTTCCGCGAAGCCGTCCTTGGCGCCGTGCTGGTCACCAAACAATTCGCGACCATCGTTGATTTCACCGTCACCATTGCGGTCAAGTGCCAAAAGGGCATCTGCGCCCTTTATCCAGGCGGTCTGGTCAAGTGTGCCATCGCCATCGATGTCAAACAGCTGCCCGTCCTTGAGGCTTGTGATGTCTATGCCGTTGCCATCAAGGTCAAGGATCAGGGGGTCTTGCTGGAACATCAGGGCAATTTCGATCCGCACCATTTCGATATGTGCCTTGAATTCCGAGATCGAGACATTTGTCTGACCACCGATGCGCGAAAATTTCGCTTCAAAGGCGCTGATATCGATTTCAACCCGCTGGGATGAAACGGACAGGGCACCAAGATTAATCTGGTTTGCGCCATTGCTGATGTTCAGTGACAGTTCCTGTGCCGAAATCGCCCGACCCGAACCGTTCGCACCGGAAACGGCCATATCTTCGGGGGCGCCACCGGTCATGGCATTGGCCATGGCGCGTGCCTTGGCCGGGGGAATGCCCATCATTGCCAGCACAATGAAAGCTTCGCGGTTCATTCGCGTCTGCGCTTCGTCCATTGCCGGTTTGATGGCATTGACCACATCAAGGGCATTGGTCTGAATTTCGAAAACCGGGCGCTGCAATTGGCCAAGCGTTTGTTCGATACGCTGGTTTGCTTCGATGCTGAGATCAATCTGATCGACGATCGCGCGCTGACGGGCAAGTTCCCCATCGGCTGCGTCATTATCACCGGACTTTGTGGTTACGCTGACCGCACTTTGTGATGCGGCCTGCGACAATGCGACCGTGGCGGCATTTTGATGGGCCGTCGGGTTTGTCAGGTTGGTATGGTCAAACATTCAGCGCCTCCTTCCTGAAGGGCTGCGGGATGCCACAGGGCATCCCGTTTGCAGTTAAATCAGAACATCCTGTTCCTGTGACGGGTCGATCACCGGTACGGTTTCGCCGGTCGGGAAGGTGAAGGTTGCATCACCGCCGTCCTGACCAAAACGTCCCATCGGCATCAACATGTCGACTGTAAGTTTCAACTGATTGTTGTCAGCACCTTCTTGCGGTGCGGACTGGCTGATGCCACGGACGATCAATGTCGCCTGTTCCATGAACTGTTCGGTGATCTGGGCATTGAGTGCAGCCATACGTTCTGTTGCAATCGACTGGCCGGTCGCCGGGGGTGTTGATGCGTCTTCGCCGTCGCCAGATTTGCTATCATCCGAACCGACTGTTGCATTCATCAATTCGCGGATGAACTCGGCGACTCCGTTATCATTAATATCAAACAGCAATCCGCCATCTTCGGCATTGGCCGGGTTGCCCAGCATATCAACAAGAGAACCGCCGCCAAGGCCGTCCATTACCGTGCCAAGCGCACCCAGTGCTGCCCCCATGCTGTTGCCAATGGCAACGGCTTCGGTACGGACAACCTCGATTTTGGCAGCCTGATAATTGAACGAGAATTCGCCGGTATCGTTATTGATGCTGATATCAAGTGATTGGACGGCCATCATGGCTGTTTCGGAAACACCAACAGCGGCACCATTCGCGCCAGCATATGAAATCGCTGTCTTGCTGTGACTTGCAATGGCCTGGTCAAAGGAAAATTCAAACTGGTCCTGACCCTTTGCGGCATCGCGAATGCCGTCAAACATGGCATCGGTTGCGGCAATTGCGTCTTCCTGGCTCATCCCGGACAGGGCAAACATTTCCTGGACACTGCCGCGGATCATGTCAAGCGACGCATCAAGGGCGCGCTCAAACAATTCTTCGGTCGTCAGCGGTTTGTTTGAAAGGGCTTTGCCATTGGCCGGTGCAAGCTGCTGGCTTTCATTATGAGCGGCCAGCGCATCATCAGACAAGGCAACCGGGTCCATACGGCTGCGCGCATTGGCATTCGCCTGTGCGGAGTCCTGACCGTTTTCTGTGCCGGGCTTTGCAATGGCCTGACGCGCGTCCTGCAGGCTGGATTGGCCCTGACGGAACGGATTAAGCGCGGAGAAATCTACCATTTCCTCCTCCTGAGGATGCGTTCAGGCATCGGGACAAAACCCTTTTTGATTGCCGGAACTGAGCTACATGCTCTTTGAAGTTTAAAACTGTGGGCCAAATAATACGGTTTTTTTGTGCATTTCTCAAGCCAGAAGCGATCAGGGGCAAAGCCAACTCTCCCTGGCATGGTGATCGGGCGTGAAACGGCGGTTCAATCGGTGCCTATTTTCGGCCCAACATTAGCGATATTGGTTCGTTCCGTTGACAGATGGCAGGCAGGGTTCTATCTGTGATCGGGCTCGGCTTTCTGCCGTTGCCTAATCGTGTCTTTATTCATTTGTTCAGGAACGTATTAATGCTCGGCGCCATTGCCCGGAAAATTTTCGGTTCAGCTAACGATCGTGAAGTCAAAGCCCTGCGGGCCACGGTCGAGCAAATCAATGCCCTGGAACCCGAAGTCGAAAAGCTTAGTGACGACGAACTGCGCGCCCGCACGGACTGGCTGCGCGAACGTCTGAAAAACGGCGAGACTCTTACCGATATTCTGCCCGATACATTCGCCACCATCCGCGAGGCATCCAAGCGTGTTCGCGGCGAACGGCATTACGATGTTCAGCTGCTTGGCGGTATGGTTCTGTGCCAGGGCAAGATTGCCGAAATGAAAACCGGTGAAGGTAAAACGCTTGTTTCAACCTTGCCGGTTTATTTGAATGCGCTTGAGGGCAAGGGCGTTCATGTGGTGACCGTCAACGACTATCTGGCCCGCCGCGATGCGGAATGGATGGGTGAAGTGTATGGCTTCCTTGGTCTTTCGGTTGGCGTGATCATGCATGGCATGACCGATGATCAGCGCCGCGAGGCATATGCGTGTGACATCACCTACGCGACCAACAACGAGCTGGGCTTTGATTATCTGCGCGATAACATGAAGTTCCGCCTTGAAGACATGGTACAGCGCCCGTTCAACTTTGCGATCGTCGATGAAGTCGACTCGATCCTGATTGACGAAGCCCGTACCCCGCTGATTATTTCCGGCCCGGCCGAAGACAGCTCGGAACTGTATCGTGCGATCGATGTCCTGATCCCGAAACTGACCGAAGATGATTTCGAAAAAGATGAAAAAGCCCGTGCCGTTACCCTGACCGAAGACGGGACCGAGCACGCCGAACAGCTTTTGATGGAAATGGGCATCCTGACCGAGGGCACGCTTTATGACGTTGCCAACGTTCATCTTGTCCATCACGTCAACCAGGCCCTTCGTGCGCACAAGCTGTTCCAGAAGGACACCGATTACATCGTCAAGGACGACAAGGTCGTCATCATTGACGAATTTACCGGTCGTATGATGGAAGGCCGCCGTTATTCCGATGGCCTGCATCAGGCGCTTGAAGCCAAGGAAAAGGTCAAAATCCAGAACGAGAACCAGACGCTGGCATCGATCACGTTCCAGAACTATTTCCGTCTGTATCCGACCCTGGCAGGCATGACCGGTACGGCAATGACCGAGGCCGAGGAATTCGAAGAAATCTATGGCCTGCAGGTTGTCGAAATCCCGACCCATCGCCCGATTGCCCGTAAAGATGCCGATGACGAGATCTATCGCACGGCCAAGGAAAAATGGGTGGCAATTGCCGAACAGCTTGCAGATTGCCACGAACGCGGTCAGCCGGCACTGGTTGGGACCGTCTCGATCGAAAAATCGGAAATTCTGTCTGACCTTCTTAAGCAGAAGAAAATTCCGCACGAAGTTCTCAATGCCAAGCAGCATGAACGCGAAGCATTGATCGTTGCCCAGGCCGGTGCGCCCGGCGCCATTACGATCGCCACCAACATGGCCGGTCGTGGTACGGACATCAAACTTGGCGGTAACGTCGAGATGCGTGTTGAACATGAACTGGCTGACGTTACTGACGAGGCCAAGCGCGCGGCTGCAATTGAAAAAATCAAAGCCGAAGTCAAGGCCGATCAGGAAAAGGTTCTGGCTGCCGGTGGTCTGTTTGTGATTGGTACCGAACGTCATGAATCACGCCGCGTGGACAACCAGCTGCGTGGTCGTTCCGGTCGTCAGGGTGACCCGGGCGGTTCGAAATTCTATCTGTCGCTTGAAGATGACCTGATGCGTATTTTCGGGTCCGAGCGCATGGACGGGATGCTTCAGAAACTGGGGCTTCAGGAAGGCGAGGCGATCTACCATCCGTGGATCAACAAGGCGCTTGAAAAGGCCCAGCAGAAAGTTGAAGCACGTAACTTCGACATTCGTAAGAACGTTCTGAAATTTGACGATGTCATGAATGACCAGCGTAAGGTCGTTTATGAACAGCGCCGTGATCTGATGCAGGCCAAGCATGTCGCCGAAGACGTGGCCGACATGCGTGCCGAAGTGATCGAAGAACTTGTCGAGAAATACTGCCCGGCAAAAGTTTATCCGGAACAGTGGGAAGTCGCGAGCCTGCATGAGGAAACCACGCGACTTCTGGGCCTTGATCTTCCGATTTCGGAATGGGTCAAGGAAGAAGGCATCGATCAGGAAGTCATGCGTGAACGCATCGAAAAGGCAGCATCTGAAAAAATGGCTGCCAAGGTTGCGAATTACGGCGCGGATATCATGCGTCAGGTCGAGAAAAGCCTTGTTCTTCAGCTGCTCGATCAGTCGTGGAAAGAGCACCTCCTGGCGCTTGATCATCTGCGTCAGGGCATTGGGCTTCGGGCCTATGGACAGCGCGATCCGCTGAATGAATTCAAGCGTGAAGCATTCAATATGTTTGAAGGCATGCTGGCCAATCTGCGCGAACGTGTGACCCAGATGCTGTCACATGTTGAACTGCAATCCGCACCGCGCCCCGAAGACCTTGAAGCCCGTCGTCCGCAGCAGGAAATGCACGAAAACCGCGACGAACTTGAAGGCAGCGAAGAGGGATCGGACAGCGCAACTGTTCAGTCGCGTCAGGCATCGGGCACCGTGAACCCGAATGACCCGTCCACCTGGGGACGTGTCGCCCGCAATCAGGCCTGCCCGTGCGGTTCAGGCAAGAAATACAAACATTGTCATGGTCAGCTTGCCTGATTGCATCTGGTAATATCGATCACAAAACGCGCATTCTTCGGAATGCGCGTTTTTTTGTTTCTGTGAAGATAGCTAAGAATTTTGTCCTGTTTAGAGTTGCCTAGGTAATTGGATTTATTTTTATTTTCCAGGTGTGTTGCTGCTTTGAATCTGGTGATTTAAAATTTCTCGCGACAGCACAAGCATTGGAAAGGAAGCAAGGTGTCCTCATTCGATCAGGTCTCCAGGCGGGCCAAAAAACTGGAAGCCGACGGCCGGATCGGTGAAGCGATCAAGCTTTACGAGGAGTTCTTGCAGAAATTTCCGAAGAATAGTCGCGCGAAGGCTGCCCGCGAAGAATTACTGCGCCGAACCAAATCCGCAAGCATGAGTGCTGCACAAGAATCCTATCAGACTGCCAAGGCGCTGTTTGATCGGGGGGATTTTGCAAAAGGGATCGCTATTGCGGAACGGATTGTTACTGAAGTTCCGGAAAGTGCGGAGGCCTGGAATTTTCTGGGGGCAGCGTATTTCCGAAGTCAAAATTTGGTTGAAGCGGAGCGCTGTTTGCGCAAGGCGCTTGAAATCGACAAGAAGCTGATCCCGGCATGGACAAATATCGGAACTCTGTTTCATGCTCAGAACCGGCTGGACCAGGCGTTGGTTGCGTTTCAAAACGCAAGTTTTTTGGAACCGGAAAATGGCGGGTTTTACAACAGCATTGGCGGGATATTGATTTCAATGGGCCGCCTTGAAGAGGCGGAGCAGTTTTGTGCGCGTGCGATCAAATATGCGCCGAACCTGCCAAATGCATATAGCAATCTTGCTATTGTCTTCTATCACAGGTCCAAGTTGGATTTGGCAAAGAAAGCATATGAAAAAGCCTTGCAGCTTGAACCCCAAAACTTCGCGGCTTTTGGCGAGTATTTCTATATCCGGGCAAAGCTGTGCGACTGGTCAGAAGTTGCGATTGAATTGCCAGACACCAGCCCAGTTGGCGAGCCGGGCAACTCTATGTCGCCGTTTTCAATGTTACCGTATGAGGATGACCCGTTCGCACAACGCAAGCGTTCCGAGGTGCGTGCACGCGAGTTGCAGGTTCCAAACCGGTTTCCGGCGTTCCAGCCGCCTTCGGCACGCCCGGAGAAATTGAAGATCGGTTATTTCTCAGCTGATTTCCATAATCACGCCACCATGTCGCTGATGATGGGGGTGTTGGGTGCCCACAACAAAGACAAGTTTGAAATTCATGCCTATAGCTATGGCGGTGTGAAAGAAGGATGGCGTCGGGCGCAGTTTCAGGAAAAAGTCGAAAAATGTTGGGATGTTCACGGTGCCGCGGACGAGGAAATTGTCAAGCACGCGCGCGAGCAAGGGATTGATATTGCCATCGATTTGAAAGGTTACACCGATCAGGGGCGGACGCGTCTGTTTGCACATCGCATTGCACCGGTTCAGATCAGTTATCTTGGCTATCCCGGCACATTGGGCGCCGACTTTATTGATTATATGATTGCAGACCGTTCGGTCATTCCTGATCAATACAGGGATGCTTACTCGGAAAAGCTGATCTACATGCCGCATTGTTATCAGCCAAACGATGCCGGTCGCAGGTTTGAGCCAAGCCACCAGTCGCGCGAGGATCTTGGTTTGCCGGAACGTGGCTTTGTCTTTTGCGCATTTAATGGCTGCTACAAGATTTCCCCGCGGGAGTTCGAAATTTGGATGCGACTTCTGGACAAGGTAGATGGATCGGTGCTGTGGTTGCTTGGCGGTAGTGAAGACGCGGTAAGTAACCTCAGGAAAGAGGCCGAGCTGGCCGGCATTGATCCCGGTCGCTTGATCTTTGCAGATTTGGTGCCTGAAGAGCAGCACCTTGCGCGGCAAGCCCATGCTGACCTGTTTCTTGATACCTTCAACGTTAACGCCCACACGACGGCAAGCGACGCTTTGTGGGCCGGGTTGCCCATTCTGACGGTGGCGGGCAAACAGTTCGCAGCAAGGGTTGCTGCCAGCATTCTCAAAGCGGCAAACCTGCCAGAGCTGATTGCGAAAGATGAAGCCGAGTACGAGGAAATCGCTCTTGATCTTGCGCTGAATCCTGAGAAGGCACAGGCCTTGAAAGTCAAAGTTCAGGAGCAGCTTCAAACCTGTCCGTTATTTGATACCAAAAGCTATACCATTGCGCTGGAAGCCGGGTTTGAAGCGGCATATGACCACTATTTGAACGGGGTTGCGCCAGAAGACATTGATCTGAGTTCATCTGTTTGATGAAGAGTGTTTTCTGCACTTGGCGAAGCACATTGGCCGCGATAAAACATTGTCATGACGATACAACAACCAGAGAAAGGCTGCATGTCGGTCGACTTGCGGCAGGGTAAAATACCCTGGAAAACAGTGTTTGTCAGTGCCGTGGCACTGGTGGATGCCGATCATCGCGTATTGATTGCGCAGCGCCCCGAAGGCAAATCCATGGCGGGGCTTTGGGAGTTTCCGGGTGGTAAGGTCGAACCCGGTGAAACACCGGAAATGGCACTGGTGCGCGAACTGAAGGAAGAGCTTGGCATCGATATTACCGAAAGCTGCCTGGCGCCTTTTACCTTTGCCTCATTTACCTATGATGACTTCCATCTGATGATGCCGCTTTATCTGTGCCGCGTCTGGAAAGGCGAGATCACCCCGATGGAAGGCCAGCAGGTAAAGTGGGTGCGTCCTGTGCGCCTGGGTGACTATCCGATGCCGCCGGCTGATGTGCCGCTGGTTGCGATGTTGCGCGATTTCCTGTGACCCGGACGCCTGTTAGGTGCGTAAGGTCTAGAGTCTGAAAATGATATTGAAGTTGTGGGGAAGTGATGTCTGATCCGGTCCGTGCCTGTTTGATTATTATCGGCAATGAAATCCTGTCTGGCCGTACCCATGACAAGAACCTGCCCTATCTGGCAGAAGAACTGAACAAGATCGGCGTGCGGCTGGCCGAGGCCCGTGTGATCCCCGATATCGAAGACACCATTATCGCCACAGTCAATGAATGCCGGGCGAAGTTTGATTACGTCTTTACCACCGGGGGCATCGGGCCGACCCATGATGACATTACATCGGAATGCGTTGCCAAGGCGTTTGGCGTAGAAATTGAACTCAATGCCGAGGCGCATGAACTTCTTAAAAGCCACTATGAAAACCCCGAAGACCTGAACGAGGCGCGTCTGCGTATGGCGCATGTACCGGTCGGTGCCGAACTTGTGCAGAACCCGATTTCAAAGGCGCCGGGTTTCCGCATGGGCAATGTTTATGTCATGGCCGGTGTGCCGATGATTATGCAGGCCATGTTCCAGGGCATCAAACATCAACTGGTCGGTGGCAAGCCGATGGTGTCGCGCTCTGTCGGTGGTTATATCCCCGAAGGTACAATCGCCAAGATGCTTGCTGAAATTCAGGGCGATTTCCCGCAAACCGATATCGGATCCTATCCGTTTCTGCGCGAAGGGAAACTTGGCACGACCTTGGTTGTGCGCGGGGAAAGCCCAGAAGATGTCAATCACGCAGCCGAGCGTATCCGTCTTGTAATTATCGAAAGCGGGCGTGAGGTCATTGAAGATAGCGGTACTATCAGCGCCTAGCCCGTAGCCCCGACTTCAATCCTCGATCCTTTACGTCATGTCAGCTTTGACCAATTGCGTTTGGTCAAAGCATCGCGCGGGATGGATGTCTAGAATGGTTCTGACCTTGAACAAAGGACAGGGCATGGAACAGCATCACAACGACCCCGATCGCCGTCCCGAACAGGATATTCGCAACAGCAAGGCTGCGCGTGAGGCCCGGTCGATCGTGCGCTTCATGATCGAACATACTGCCTATGGCGGGTTTGGTGCCTTGGTGTTTGGTGGGCTGGTTCTTTATTTCGACGTTGGCGGCATATACAGCCTTGCGATGGCATCGCGGGATGCGCCGATCTTTGTGTTTTTATTGTTTTTCGGACTGTTCGTTACCTTTGGCGGTATCAGTCTTGGCATCGGGATCATGACGCTTGGCGGTTTTTCCGATGATGACCGATACCGGGATGAACGATCCCGAAATCAAAGACATGATGATTAGGGGCGGGACCTGATAATTTGATCGGAGTGGCAGAGCTTATATCTGCAGGGTATGCATCGTCGCGAAACCTTGAATGATTCCTCTCTGCTTTCCGGCGGTTTCATTTGAGGGCCCAGCGCAAATCCGAGTGGCTACGCGAACCCAATTAAGAGGTCATGTTTCGAGGGATCGGTAGGAAAAAAAGCGCCCGACCAAGGGCGCCTTTGCTGCAATCTGGGGTGAAGTACCCTGTTTGAATGCCTTCTTACGGGCGGTCTGCCCCGGACTTTTTGACGATGATGCGTGCCACGATCATCCCGATGATCCAGCCCGCCAACGGAACCACAAAAATATAGTCAAACAGCGGATGAGCGGTGTCACCGCCTGATGCAGCCAGAATAAAACCGACCCAGCCAGCCGTCAGCAAATAGCCCATGATCTTGAAATAGACACCGTTTGACAGGCCTTTCTTCTCAGGCTGTTCGGGGGTGTTTGGTTGGGTTTTGTCGGCGGACATCCTGGTATCCTTGTATCTTGAAATGGGAATAGATGCGGGCGTTATCAGCGTTCAAGGGTCAGGGCATCGGGATCAATGCGATCCTGCCAACCTTCGCGGACCAGTTCGGGAACGATGTGGTCTTCTTCCGGATAGCCGATACACAGATAGGCAATCAGTCGCCAGTGATCGGGGACTTCAAGGGTTTTGCCAACCACGTCGGGTTCAAGGATTGAAACCCAGCCTACACCAATGCCCTTTACCCGGGCTGCCAGCCACAAAAGCTGAACCGCTGCCACAGCAGAATAATCAAGCATTTCAGGCATGGTCTTGCGGCCAAGCCCCATGCCGGCTTCGGTTTCTTCGTCGGCAAAAACGGCAAGCTGTACGGGGGCCTGATCCATGCCCTGAAGTTTAAGGGACGCATACATTTTTGCCCGTTCACCGTGATAGTCATTAAGCGCGTCATTGTTGGCACGTTCGAAACTGTCGCGAATGGCCTTGCGTCGTTCGGGGGCATTGACCTTTACAAATCGCCAGGGCTGGCAATTGCCAACCGACGGCGCAAGGCAGGCTTCCTTGATCAGGTCATTGATATCATCTTGCGGGATCGGGTCGGTGCGGAACCGCCGCACATCACGCCGCCACAGCAACAGATCGATGAACTGTTTTTGAAAATTCCGGTCAAAGACCGGCGGGGTCAGGGTTTTGGTATCCACCGTGGACCGGTTTCCCGGATCTGGCTTGTTCATGGCGCAAACCTGCTGGAATTGGCGTTATTTCTGTATTTCTGTTTGCACCCTACCTGTCACAGGGGGGATCGCCAATAGCAAGATGCCGTCTTTGGTGATATTGGCGCTGCGCCAATGATTTGGGTTACATCCTAGAACGGAAAATCGATGGTAAGCAGCCCGGAATAGTCGCTGTGCCGGACTTCATAGGTGAATTTTCGGCGTACTTCAAAACTCAACTGGCCGGGAATTGCGCCCCAGTTCTGGGTAATGCCGCCGCCCGTATCGAGATACATATTCGTACTTTCAACCATCAGAAACGGCTGCAGGGTCACATAGCTTTGGGGTAAATCGCGGGTCAGCGCGATTTCGGACCGAATACCTTCCAGCGGTTCGCTGTCGGTTGCGACTTCGCGGAAGCCGGTGATGCTAAGATCAAATTTCAGCGGGTCATAGCGGTATTCCGATCCGCCGTAATAACGTGTCGAACCACTGCGTCCATAATTCTGGTTCAACAGCGAAATCGTTTCTTCCTGACCGGCAAAGGGCGTGATTTTGTGACGGCCAAGATCAAGGTCGTATCGTGCTTCAAGTGCTGCATCAAACAGCCTTGTCGTCGCGGTTTTTGCGGTGATGGTGCTGCCATCGGTCGCCCGCGCAGAGCCGATATATTCATGGGCGGTGATCATGTCGCCATCAAGCTGCAAGCTTACCGGCAAGCCGCCAAAATCGTATTTCGAGGCAAACCCGATCGAATTGGAAAACGTGTTGCTTTCAAGGCTTTCGGCATAGGGCACATCGCTTGGCGGGGAAGCAATGGCGGATTGGCTGATCATGCTTTTGCCAAAACTCAGACTGCCGCGCAGATTAAGCCAGTCCGTCATACGGGCGACGAAATAGGGGGAAACTGCAAGGTTGCTTTCGCGATATCGCAATTGCCGTGAGCCTGTTTCGCCCAAAGTATTGCCCCAGCCAATGCCAAGGCCAACGACAAGACCGTCATCAAGCAAATAGTCAACGCCACTATCAATCGAAACCGAATCACCGCTTAGTCCCGGATCATATCCGGCCCGGGTGATGCGGTTTTCAAGATCGGTGTGGTTTCCGACCACCCAGATGCTGATGGGGACGCGCACGGTGCGTGACTGCATGGGGAAGGTTCCCGCCGCACTGTCAAAATCGATACGCCGGGCAAGCGACGTTAGTGCTGCGCGACCGCCAAAGACTTCGACATTCGGGTCCGTGTTTGTATCAAGATACAGCGACGGCGATGTTTCATCGGCCGGGTCAACAAAATCGTCAAACAACAGCGGCGATATGGTGCTTTCATACAGATCGTTGTCGATCTTGTCATAAAGCCGGTTCATATGACGTCGGCGGTTATCCGCACGGTTCAAGGTTTCGCTTCGCAAAATCAGTGAATCAGGGCGCGCTCCGCCGTCGCCGGCAAAGGCCAGCGAGATCATCCTTGGGAGAACCCCGCGATGGTAATAAAGCGCAGCGGTTGCGATGCAAACCGTGGCCGCGAGGGCAGTTTTCAGATGCCGGTGCATGTGTGATACAGCGCGTTGATTGGTATCTGGCACCATGTTGCAGGGCAAAAGTGCAGGGATTATGGAGTAAGGCGGGCAATTTTGCCGTAATCAGTATCGGGTGGCTGTTGATCGGGGATCATTTCTGTATGACGCGATAAAGCGGCAATAGGATGTTGCACCAATTTCAAAGCCGCGCTAGAACCCTTTTTCCGGTTACAGGCCGGGTGCGACACGCAATGCGGGCGTGGCGAAATTGGTAAACGCAGCGGACTTAAAATCCGCCGGCCCTAAAGGCTTTGCCGGTTCAAGTCCGGCCGCCCGCACCATCTTTTACCGGCCATTTTTGATTGTCCTGAGCGGTTGCCTTTGATAGCCGGGCATCAAATTGGCCTGATTGCGCCATTAAATTACCTGTTTTGCATTTTAGCGTTTGCTTTCGGTGTCCTTTGGCCGTGTTCGCCATTGGACGTGGTTTGCGCTGCCCAAATTCAGGAGACAGAAAAATGATCCATCTGATCGCATTTGGCGTTATTGCCCTTACAGCATTGACCGTGGCCTGAAGCCAGTTTATCTGCCGCCAAATTCAGCAATCGGCGGCACCCGTTCTAATTCGTATCGATCCGGATTTGCTGCTTAAGTGGTGTCGGCTTGGCCTTTGCCAGGTGATGGCGAATGTGTTCCATGTTCAGCCGAGATGCCGGTGATGTCGCGAAATAGAACGTTTGGGTGGCAACGGGCGTGTTGCTGATATGAATGACACGGCCAAGTTCAGGGTGCGCCTGTATCAGGGCGTCGGCCACAGATTTTTCCATCAACCCGCCATCGGCGCGCCTTGATGCCACCATGCGCAGGATCGAAAAATCGTCGACCACTTCCATGATGTCGACTTGGTCGCGGCGGTTTTCGAATTCATCGCCATACCAATATCCCGCACCCAGAGCGACGCGGTGTTCCCATAGTTGATCCGTCGGAAGCGGGTAATCACGATGCGACAGCAGCACCGTGTCGCTGATCAGAATCGGGAACTCGTATTCAAGACCGTAATTTTGCGCCTGTCCGGCTTCGGCACAGAAGATAACGTCGACATCCCCGTTGCGTGCCGCATCAATTGCGCGCTTCCAAGGGTAAATTTCGATCCTTGTCTTGTATCCGAAGGATGCCAGCAATTCTTCGACATAATCGACCAGAATGCCCCCGGGGCGGTTGCCTTCGATAACGTATGGCGGCCATGGGCTGCAGGATGCGACGATCTCGATGCCGGTTTCGCCGCTGGCATGCCCGACGGAGGGCAGGAGAAGGCTTGCCGTTATCAGGCATCCGATGATTTTCAGTTTAGGCAGCATCCAAAGGTCCCGGTCTCATGCATTGTTGTTTTTATGTATGGCGGGTGGTCGGCTAATTACAGGGCTGACATGGGGGCTTGCGGATTGTCTTTAATCCTGCTGTCCGGGAAGTTTTTGAAAAAACGGAAAACAGCGCGGTAAAATCTTGGAAAAGGTTTTAGGGCATCATAGCTGCGCGTTGTCTTTCGGGATGTGATGCATGGTGAGGCGCTTCTCGTTCAAACCCCGTGTATCGATGGTTTACCTGATGTAAATCGGTTGGGGCTACGGTCTGTTTTCGGGCAGGGTCTGGCTTTGCCGGCCACAGGGGAAAAGATCGAGTGAACATGATCGAGAAAGAAGATGATGCGCCGCGCAAAAAAGAACGGATTGGCAAATATGTTGCCCCCGAAGAGCGCGCTGCGAACATCGTAAAACAACTCGACGAGTTCCTGCGCAAAGGTCCGCGAAAGGGGCTGAAATATTCCCGCTGGCAGCAGCTTGCCTGGTACGAGATTGTCGATGAAATCAAACGCGCAGAAGCTGCGCAGAAAAATCAGGATACCCTGACCAAGTCCGCATTCCTGAGCCTTGCTATCGGGTTCGGAACAGTGGGGTTTTGGGGGCTGGTGCTTATGGCGGGGAACGGCCTGGGTGGTGTTGCTGCTGCTGTGATTGTCATTGCCGGTCTGGTGATCTGGCGGGCTATGTCCAAGGCCAAATGGTTTAAATAACTCCCGGTTCTCGTAAGGTGTCGCGTCGATCAGTTTGTGCTTTCTTCAAGGCCCAGCGCCTGCGCGACCCCGTATTTTTGGGCGATCGTTCTGAACCGCTCGGATTGGCGGAAAGTCTTAATGGTTGTGTCCATTTGTGCGATAAAGCTGCGTGTTATGTCGGAAACATGACAAACAATCGCATTTCGTGTTTTTGTCAGAATCAGCGATTGGCTGTATTGCGGTGATCCGAGTTTAAGATCCTGAAAAGTGATCTGAAAATCAGGAGACCATCCAACAATCGCATCGAGATGGCCGGCAACCAGCATGCTTACTTTGTTATCCTGCAGCGGGATAAGGGCAACCTGTGCGTCAGCGTTGCGGAGTTCCTGTTCGACATTTGACCCGATTGTCAGTCCAATCGATCTGCCGGCAATTTCTTCCATGGATGTAATTGGCGCAGTCCCAGGGGCGGTGAAAATATGCTGGGTCGCCTCAAAGACGTAGGTGCTTTCAAGAATATCGATGTCATTTCCGACCAACTTGACGATCAGGGTGCGGTCAACCGGCCAGATACAGT
The DNA here is from genome assembly GCF_002844235.1 of Thalassospira povalilytica. Classification (GTDB taxonomy): domain Bacteria; phylum Pseudomonadota; class Alphaproteobacteria; order Rhodospirillales; family Thalassospiraceae; genus Thalassospira; species Thalassospira povalilytica. The sequence goes on from NZ_PGTS01000001.1 coordinate 151,827, forward strand.
CGGCTTTGCGTTCGGCAAAGTCGACAACGGACCGTTTCAAAGGTCGAATGCGAATTTCCGGGCGGTAATTTTCGATTGTCACGAGTGACGTCAAAATGTCGGCATAAAAACCTTGCCCGTCGTTGGTGTTCAAACCTTCGGCAAGCTGGATGGACGCAATCTTGATCGTGTGATCATCGGCCATGGCCCTGCCAATGGATATGATCATCACGGTCAGTGCAATCAGCAGCATTTTGACCATAGAAAACCTGCATGTATCAGTTTTCTTATCTATGCCCGATTTGCGCAGAAGAACACGGTCGGCCCGCGTCAGTACATTCCGCGTTTGTTGCAAATGAAAGGCATCATTGCTTGATGTGTGGTCTGCGCATTGAAATTACAGCGGGCGATCCAAAGGTTTTCCGCTAGTGTCATGGTTTGATGGATGAAATATCCTGCGGTGGTGCTTTGCTGCCTGATAGGGATATCTGTAAAGAATTGCGCAGTGTCGTGAATGTTGATGAGATAAGGGTGACAAATGAACAAGGAAGCCGCCGAGACGCTGGCCATTCGGGCGATTGCACATATCGCCGGGGATGATGAATTGCTGCAGGGGCTGGTTGCGCAAACCGGGCTGGGGCTGGATGATCTGCGTGCCGGGATTACGTCAAACGAAGTGCAGCTTGGCGCACTTGAATTTCTGTTATCGCATGAGCCGTTCCTGATGCGATTTGTTGATGATTCCGATTACGCGCCCGAAGACCCGGCGCGTGCACAAATGGTGTTGGCCGGTGGTCCGGTTTGGCAGGATTAAGGGGGGCTATTTACCGGTTTCGACAAGCACGGGTTTGTCAGGAATGGACGGGCGTGGGTCGGTTCTGAGCAGGCCGTAAATGACCGAGTCCCGGATGCCGATATGGGTAACCCATTCCCCGCGCAGGACGCCTTCCCGGGTAAAGCCAAGTTTTTCAAATGTTTTGACGGATGCATGATTGTCCGGGTCTATGTCTGCATAGATCCGGCGTGCTGTTGTCGTGGCAAAAAGATACTCAATGGCGACAGATAGCGCACGCGCAGCGATGTTTTGTCCCCGTGTGGCGGGCGACACCATGCAGGCGGCTTCCCAGACATCCTTGTCATGGCCAGTGTTAAAAAGCGAAATTCGCCCGATGGCCGGGCCGTCGGGCGTCCGGGCAATGGCCCATGATGTCTTTTCGAACCCGGTGGTCCAGTCGGTCAGTTTTGCAATGGTTGCATCAATGTCTGCAAAGGCCGGTTCCGGAAGCCAAAGGCAGCATTGCGGGTCGCCGAATATGGTGTGCAATGCCGGGCCATCGGCAACCGGATCAAGCGGACGCAGATAGATGGGGGAATGTGCCATTCTGTTTGGTGCCTGCCAGGCGGAATAACAAAACCGGTCAGCTCATGAAGGGCAGCGGCGCGCCACCATAAACGTAAAGCCAGATCAGCAGACCACCACCAAGCAGGATGCGATAGATCGCAAACGGGGTGAAGCTTGAACGCTTCAACCAGCTCATCAACACTGCAATGGCAATAAGTGCTGTCAGGAAAGAAAGCCCGGCTGCGAGAAGCACGTCCTGGTTAAGGGCGATGTTCCCGGCCTGATGCAGGTCGATACCGGCCAAAAGACCCGCGCCCAAAATAACCGGAATGGACATCAGCATCGAAAACTGTGCAGCGTCGGAACGCTCGTAGCCCATGAAACGGGCAGCGGTCATGGTGATGCCTGATCGGCTGGTGCCCGGGATAAGGGCCAAGACCTGTGCCAGACCGATAAACAGTGCACCGCCCCAGCGCATATGTTCCAGCCGGTTGATCGTCATCCCGACCTTGTCCGCAATCCAGAGCAGGATCCCAAAGCCAAGTGTGGTCCATGCGATGATCTCGACAGATCGCAATTGCTCCTCGATGCCCGAGACCTTGAGATAGAAACCGACCGCGACGACCGGGATGGTTGCAAGCACAATGTGAATTGCCAGACGGGCACCTGCGTTGATTCGCCCGGTAAACAGCCGGACGAATCCGCCGAGCATGGCGAACACATCGCGCCAGAAATAGATCAAAACAGCTGCCAAAGTACCGACATGAACCGCAACATCTACCAACAAACCCTGATCCGGACTGCCGGTCAGGGCCGGTGCCAGAATGAGATGTCCTGATGAGCTGATGGGAAGAAATTCGGTGATCCCCTGGACGACTGCCAGAAGAATAATGTGCTGTAAGGTCACGCCGGCCTCTGTGCCTGTTCGCTTTAAAAACTCATCGCTTATAGCAGTTTAGCGTGATTCGGCGAAATGCATAAATAGTTCCATTTTGGTACTAATGAAACTTTATTACGGGCCAAACCGGCAGTGATTTCTGGAAGACCCGAAAAATTGTGCGGATATTTATGTCAGCAAAACTGACCTATAATGCATTTTGTGCTAGATTCTTGCGTATTTGGCACGTATACAGACCGAAACCCGCAACATAAAACCCTTCCAGAGGGCCGTCATGACAGAAAAGATGCTGAAATTTGTTCATCTCGAACAAAAATATCCGCACAAAAGAGAGGCGTCCGAGCGTCGGACAGACTTCAACGAAATCTATGAAGCATTCGAGGACGACAAGGCTGCCGATCAGGCGTCGCGTTGTTCCCAGTGTGGCGTGCCGTTCTGCCAGGCCCATTGCCCGCTTTATAACAACATCCCCGATTGGTTGCGCCTGACCACCGAAGGTCGCCTTGAGGAGGCTTATGCCATCTCGGCCGCAACCAACAACATGCCCGAAGTTACGGGTCGCATCTGTCCGCAGGATCGCCTGTGCGAAGGCAATTGCGTGATCGAACAGTCAACCCATGGTGCTGTCACCATCGGTTCGGTCGAGAAATACATCACCGATACCGCCTTTGCGAACGGTTGGGTCAAGGCCCCGAAGCCGGCAAAGGAAAACGGCATGTCGGTCGGTATCATCGGCGGTGGCCCGGGTGGTATGGCGGCTGCCGAGCAGCTGCGTCTCAAAGGATATGAAGTCCATATCTATGACCGTTATGACCGTATGGGCGGCCTGCTGGTTTATGGTATTCCGGGCTTCAAGCTTGAAAAAGATGTGGTCGAGCGCCGAGTCAAGCTTCTTGAGGAAGGTGGCGTTATCATGCACACCGAATTCGAGGTTGGCCGCGACGCGACCCTTGATGATCTGCGCAAGAAGCATGACAGCATTCTGATCGCGACCGGTGTTTACAAGGCCCGCGAACTGAAACTGCCGGGTGCCGGTCTTGGCAATGTTTATCCCGCACTTGAATATCTGACCACGTCCAACCGCCATGGTCTGGGTGACAAGGTTCCGGCATATGAAGACGGAACGCTGAACGCCAAGGACAAGAATGTTGTCGTGATCGGTGGTGGTGATACCGCCATGGACTGTGTCCGTACCGCGATCCGTCAGGGGGCGAAGTCGGTCAAATGTCTCTATCGCCGTGACCGTGCCAACATGCCCGGTTCCCAGCGCGAAGTTGCCAATGCCGAGGAAGAAGGCGTCGAGTTTGTCTGGCTGACCAACCCGGAAGCCTTTGTCGGCGATGACAAGGTCACCGGTGTTCGCGCCGTGAAAATGCGCCTTGGTGCCCCCGACGCCGGCGGCCGCCAGAGCCCGGAAGTCATCGAAGGATCAAGCTACACCATGGATGCCGACATGGTCATTCTGGCACTTGGCTTCGAGCCCGAAGATCTGCCGACCCTGTTTGATGCGCCGGAACTTGGTGTGTCACGTTGGGGCACGGTCAAAATCGATTTCCGCACGATGATGACCAATCTTGATGGCGTGTTTGCTGCTGGTGACATCGCCCGTGGGGCGTCGCTTGTGGTGTGGGCGATTCGTGATGGCCGTGATGCGGCAGATCGAATTGATGAGTATTTGCTGGCGCGCAAAGAAGCTGCTGCTTAAGCCCGCTGCCGCATTAGGAGAGAGAAGTTATGAACAAGATCGTTCAGGACAAATTGGATCAGGGCCGCGGTGCTGCCGAGATCGCCCGTTTTGAGAAAAACGCGGCACATCTTGAAGCCAGTGGCATGTATGACCCGGCCGAAGAACACGCCAACTGTGGTGTGGGTCTTGTCGGCGCCATTGATGGCAAACCGCGCCGCGAAGTGGTTGAGGCCGGTATCGAAGCCCTGAAGGCAATCTGGCACCGTGGTGCTGTTGATGCCGATGGCAAAACCGGTGACGGCGCTGGTATCCACCTTCAGATCCCGCAGGATTTCTTCAAGGCTTACCTTAAGGTGATCAACCAGGAAGCCCCGGAAAGCCTGATTGCGGTTGGTCAGGTGTTCCTGCCGCGTATCGACATGTCGGCACAGGAACGTTGCCGTGCAATCGTCGAAACCGAAATCCTCAAACAGGGTTATGGTATTCTTGGTTGGCGGCAGGTCCCGGTTGATGTTTCGGTCATCGGTGAAAAGGCAAACCAGACCCGCCCGGAAATCGAACAGGTTCTGATCGGTGTCCGTGACGATGTCGACGAAGAGAAATTCGAAATCGACCTTTATGCGATCCGTCGTCGTATCGAAAAGGCGGTTCTGTCCGAAGCGATCAAGGATTTCTACATCTGTTCGATGTCGTGCCGTTCGATCATCTACAAGGGCATGTTCCTGGCAGAAGATGTTGATACCTTCTATCCGGATCTGCGCGACGAACGCTTTATTTCAAGCTTCTGCGTCTATCATCAGCGTTATTCGACCAACACCTTCCCGAGCTGGCCGCTGGCACAGCCGTTCCGTGTTCTTGCCCATAACGGCGAAATCAACACGCTGCGCGGTAACGTCAACTGGATGAAAAGTCACGAAGCACGTATGGCGCACGAAGTGTTCGCCGACAGCATCGATGACCTCAAACCGGTTATTCAGCCGGGCTCGTCTGACTCGGCAGCCCTTGATGCGGTGTTCGAATTGATGATCCGTGCCGGCCGTGACCTTCCGATGGTGAAAACCATGATGGTTCCGGAAGCATGGTCGAAAAAGGCATCGACGCCTGACAGCTATAAAAACCTGTATGCCTATTGCAACGCTGTGATGGAGCCGTGGGACGGTCCGGCAGCACTTGCGGCATATGGTGGCAAATGGCTTCTGGGTGGTACGGACCGTAACGGTTTGCGTCCGCTGCGTTATGCGGTCACCGGTAACGGCCTTCTGATCGCCGGTTCCGAAGCCGGTATGGTGCATATCGACGAAGAAAGCTGCATTGAAAAAGGCCGCCTTGGCCCGGGTCAGATGATTGCCGTCAACCTCGAAGAGGGCAAGCTGTATCATGACCGCGAGCTTAAGGACAAACTGGCCAACCGTCGTGACTGGTCGAAATGGGTCGGTCGCACCAAGGTTCTTGATGACCTGATTTCGCCGGAACATACCGAGCCGTCGCATATCGAAAAAGAACGTCTGCTGCGTTTGCAAAAGGCGATGGGCCTGACCCACGAAGATCTTGAGCTGATCCTTCATCCGATGGGTGAAGACGGCAAGGAAGCTATCGGCTCGATGGGGGATGACACCCCGCTTGCGATCCTTTCGGATCGGTATCGCGGCCTGCATCACTTCTTCCGTCAGAACTTCTCCCAGGTGACCAACCCGCCGATCGATTCCCTTCGTGAAGCGCGCGTCATGAGCCTGAAGACCCGCCTTGGTAACCTTGGCAACGTTCTGGACGAAGATGAAAGCCAGTGCGATCTGCTTCAGCTCGAAAGCCCGGTTCTGACCAACGCCGAATATGACGCCATGCGCGGCTATATGGGCGAAACGGCGGTCGAGATTGACACCACCTTTGACATCAATGGTGGCCAGTCGGCCCTGCGCGATGCGATTTCCCGTATTCAGCGCGAAGCCGAGGAAGCCGTTCGTGGCGGTGCATTGCACATCATCCTGACCGATGAAGCGATCAGCGAAGAGCGTGCAGCAATCCCGATGATCCTTGCGACCGGTGGTGTTCACAGCCATCTCGTGAAGACGTCACTGCGTACCTACATTTCGCTGAACGTGCGTTCGGCGGAATGCATGGACGTGCATTACTTCGCCGTTCTGATCGGTGTTGGCGCAACCACGGTTAACGCCTATCTGGCGCAGGAAGGTCTGCTTGACCGTTATGCACGTGGCCTGTTCCCGAATGTGAACAGCACGGCTGAAGTAATGCAGCGCTTCAAGGCCGCAATTGATGCGGGCTTGCTCAAGATCATGTCCAAAATGGGCATCTCGATCATCAGTTCCTATCGCGGTGGCTATAACTTTGAAAGTATCGGTCTGTCGCGTTCGCTGGTGGCCGAATTCTTCCCGGGCATGCCGTCGCGTATTTCGGGTATTGGTCTTCAGGGTATCCAGCGCCGCACGATCGCCCAGCATAAAGAAGCGTTTAACGGCAATGTCGTCAGCCTTCCGGTTGGTGGCCTTTATAAATACCGTCGCAGTGGCGAGCGCCATGTCTGGACCGGTCCGCTGATCCATACATTGCAGTCTTCTGTCACGACGGGCAGCTACAACACGTTCCGAAAGTTCTCGGAAGGTCTGCGTTCGCGTGAACCGCTGCATCTGCGTGACTTGCTTGATTTCCGTTCCGATCGCAGCCCTGTTCACCAGGACAAGGTCGAAAGCATCACCGAAATCCGCAAACGTTTCGTCACCCCGGGCATGTCCCATGGCGCATTGTCGACCGAGGCCCACGAGGCATTGGCGATTGCCATGAACCGCATCGGTGCGAAATCGAACTCGGGTGAAGGTGGTGAATCGCGTGAACGTTTCCGTCCGCGTGCGAACGGTGACAATGCGCGTTCCTCGATCAAACAGGTTGCGTCGGGTCGCTTTGGTGTGACGGCTGAATATCTGAACAACTGTGAAGAAATTCAGATCAAGGTCGCCCAGGGTGCAAAACCGGGCGAAGGTGGTCAGCTTCCGGGCTTCAAGGTGACGGTTGAAATTGCGCAGCTGCGTCATGCGACGCCGGGTGTGACCCTGATTTCGCCGCCGCCGCATCATGACATCTATTCGATCGAAGATCTGGCACAGCTGATCTATGACCTCAAACAGATCAACCCGCGTTGCCGCGTTTGCGTCAAGCTGGTGTCGCGTTCGGGTGTTGGTACGATTGCAGCCGGTGTTGCCAAGGCAAAAGCCGACGTGATCCTGATTTCCGGTTATGACGGCGGTACGGGTGCAAGCCCGCAGACCTCGATCAAATATGCAGGCGTTCCTTGGGAAATGGGCCTGTCGGAAGTCAACCAGGTTCTGACGCTCAATAACCTGCGTGACAAAGTCAAACTGCGCGTTGACGGTGGTTTCAAAACCGGTCGTGACGTTGTGATTGGTGCGATGCTTGGTGCCGAGGAATTCGGCATCGGTACGGCTTCCCTGATCGCCCTTGGCTGCATCATGGTCCGTCAGTGCCATTCCAACACCTGTCCGGTTGGTGTCTGTACCCAGGATCCGGCACTGCGTGCCAAGTTCGTTGGTACGGCCGACAAACTGGTCAACCTGTTCACCTTCATGGCCGAAGAAGTCAAAGACGTTCTGGCCGAGCTTGGCTATGACAAGCTGGAAGACGTAATTGGCCGCTCCGACCTGCTTCAGCAGGTTCACCGTGGCGCGAAAGACCTTGTTGACCTTGATTTGAACCCACTGCTGGCACAGGCTGATGCCGGTGATCATGCACGCTTCTGCACCATCGAAGGCCGCAACGAAGTCCCGGATACCCTTGATGCCCAGATGATCAAGGATGCCCGTCCGCTTCTTGAAGACGGCGAGAAGATGCAGCTTCAGTACAACATCCAGAACACCCAGCGTGCAATCGGGACCCGGATGTCGTCACTGATCACGCAGAAATACGGCATGACCGGCCTGAAACCGGGCCATCTGCATGTCCGTCTGCGCGGTTCGGCTGGTCAGTCACTTGGTGCCTTTGCGGTTCAGGGGCTCAAGATCGAAGTTCAGGGCGATGCCAACGACTATGTGGGCAAAGGTCTTTCGGGCGGGACGATTGTTCTGCGTCCGCGGCCTTCCAGCCCGCTCAAGACCAATGAAAACACCATCATCGGCAACACCATTCTTTATGGTGCGACGTCGGGCAAATTGTTTGCTGCGGGTCAGGCCGGTGAACGTTTCTGTGTGCGTAACTCCGGTGCGACCGTCGTGGTCGAAGGTTGTGGTTCGAACGGTTGTGAATACATGACCGGCGGTACCGCAGTTATTCTGGGCTCGGTCGGTGAAAACTTCGGGGCCGGCATGACCGGTGGCATGGCATTCATCTATGACGTTGAAGGCACCTTTGCCGATGTCGTCAATGATGGCTCCATCCTGTATCAGCGCATTGAAACCCAGTATTGGGACGAACATTGCCGTTCGCTCATTGAAGAGCATGTTGCAGAAACCGAAAGCGGTTATGCACGTACGATCCTTGATAACTGGGATCGTGAACGCGGCAACTTCTGGCAGATCGTGCCGAAGGAAATCGTCGACAAACTGGAACATCCTATTCGCTCCGAGAGCGAAAACCAGGCAACTGCGTGATCTGATCACGCTTTTGCGCAAGCTCCCTTGTCCAACACACCTGGACAATTGAACTGGCCCCGTACTTCGGTACGGGGCACTTTTCTTTGTTCGTGACGGATGAGGCGAGCAGGCAAAAAGGCGGGCCTTTTGGTCCGCCTTTTATTTTGTGACGTTGCCAAGGTTGCGGGAACGCGCGCAAAGGCGTCGCAAACAACGGATCGGTTCACGACGGGCAATCCACAAAGATGGCCGAAAAGAGCGTCAAAGCAGGATGTTAAGGTAGGTCCCGCGACGCGCATTGTGATCAATCTGATCGGTGGCAATCAGGTTGCGCAGACGCGCAAGCTGGGCCGCAATGAAGCTGTCAGAAGATGGTTGATCTGAATTGGCCGTAACACGACCGCCCATACCCGGGATACCCTGGGGGCGGGATCGTGCATCCTGAAGTCCCGTTTGGGACGAACCTGTTCCAATTCTGTTGGCGACCATCATACCGTCCAAATGCGCAATATCCCCGAACCTTAGCACGGGGCTTGCTGCTTGTCATGACCGGGTATTTGAAAGCATTCAAATACAAAAAGGGGTGGTCGCAGACCACCCCCGGAGGAAGCTAACGAGAGGGAAAATCACGTTAGGATATTAACCTTGGTGCCGCGATGGCCACTGGTTTCAAGGGGCTGATGTTCGGTCACAATGGATCCGATAACCTTGGCCAGACCGGTCGCCTTGTTAATGGCACCTTCTGCTGCTGCAAAGGGCAGGGACGGGTCAGCACCACCATTCGGGGTGATGGCATCGTTAACAGCCTGTGCTGCGGCACCAAGTCCTGAACCTTGAACTGAACCGATCATTCTGACCTCTTCATGCTCGTGCGTAATCTGTCTGTTTATAAAGGTAGGGATGAAACAGATCAAAAAAAGTGACGGCTGTCACACCGGGCTGGTTAGGAGCAGCTCATCACACAAAGAACCGTAGTCACGCCAATTGCTTAGCGGGCAACTGTATCGAAAGAATTTTTTAACCTTTGCGCGATGATCGCGGTCTGAAATGCTGTTGTTTGGCGAGGGACTCGGGCGGACTGGTGCCCGGTCAAGGGGCGGATTTCCTGTTCTAATACGCCGCTGTCAGGTTTTTTGCCGCTCGGCTCGCAAGGCCAATGCATCATGGATGGCCTTTTGCAACTGGCTGGGGCGGAACGGCTTTTTGACAAACACGTAATTGCCGAGCAGCTTGTCGAGTTCCTTGCGCGAGCGCGCGGGATAGCCCGACATGAAAACAACGCCATAACGCGGGTTGCTGCGCAATGCCTCGATGACCAGTTGCGGCCCGCTTCGGCCGGACATGACAACATCGGTCAGAATGACGTCAAACGGGTCATCCTGTTCGGCCGCACTTAGCAGGCATAGTGCTTCTTCGGTGTTTTTGGCGGTTTCGGTTCTGAAGCCGACATCTTCAAGAATAATACGTGCGGTGGTGCGCAGTGCCTGTTCGTCATCGACAATCAGAACCCGCTCGCCATTGCCCGGGAATTTGTCGACTTCATCCACACGAAGGGCGGTCTCGCCGCCTGCTTCGGAGCGCGGCAGATAAACCGAGAAGGTCGTGCCTTCGCCTTCGATGCTTTCGACATTGATGAAGCCGTGTGATTCTTCGACCCAGCTGTGAACAATTGAAAGACCAAGACCAGTACCCTTGCCCGGCTCCTTGGTGGAGAAGAAGGGTTCGAAAATATTGTCGATAATGTCGTCGGGAATACCGGTACCGGTATCCTGTACCGTAATGACAACAAATTCACCTGCGACATCTTCGGGATAGGTATCTTCGTCCTCGTCCGGGTTGCGCTGGGCAAGGGGCGGGATTTCGACACTGCGCGACGATATTTGCAATGTGCCGCCATCAGGCATTGCATCACGCGCATTGATCGCAAGGTTAAGGATACAGGCCGAAAGCTGCGTCGGGTCGACGCGGGTGTAAAGTTCCGGATTGTCCGACCAGATTTGCAGTTCAATCCGGTGTTCAAGTAATGTCAGCAGAAGTTTCTCCATCTCGGAGAAAATGCTTTGCACCCGGATATTGGTCGGCTGGTCAATACGCCGCCGTGAGAACATCAGAAGCTGATCGGCAACACTGGTTGCACGTTCTCCAAGCGAGATGACGTGATCAAGATATTCCTTAACCCGTTCGGGATCATCGATTTTGGCACGCGCAACTTCGGCAAAGCTCAGAATGCCGGCAAGGCAGTTGTTGAATTCATGAGCAACCCCGCCGGCCATCTGACCAACAGCTTCAAGCTTTTGGGATGTGGCAAGCTGACGCTGAAGAGCTTGCTGTTCTTCGGCGGCGCGGTGCTGGGCTGTGATGTTGCTGCCGGTGCCGCGATATCCGTTAAATCGACCATCAAGCGAAAAGACCGGGACGCCGTTGATGCGGCCATAATTCTTTTCGCCTTTGCGTGACGTCCAGGAAAATTCGACGTTCTGGAACGCCATATGGGCATCAAGCCTGCGTTGCAGATAGTGCCAACCTTCGGGATGTTCGGATGTCAGGCCAAGCTTGTCGAATGACTGCCCCTGTGGGGAGCCGTTAATTTCTTCGATCAGCTGATAGAACTTATAGGATGCGAACGCGATCTTGAGATCCGCACCCATTTCCCAGTACCAGTCCGCCGATGACAAGGTGAAGTCACGGAAACGTTCTTCGCTGTCGCGTAAGGCGTCCTGTGCGATCTGATGTTGCTGGGTTCGCCGTTCGAGACTTTCGGCCATCGCATTCAGGCCGCGCTCAAGGGTTCCGATTTCATCGCGTCCCATCGGTGTCAGCCGCGAACTCAATTTGCCAAGCTGGATCTTGTTCACGAACTGGGCTGCCGAAATCAGGCGCCGAAGAACGGTTTGCTGTGTGAACAGGAAAATCAGCGCAGAAGTCATCAGAATACAGATTGCCGATCCGATCAGCAGAACCGACTGCATCTGGCGTTGGCTTTCTTCAAGGCCCTTGGTCGAGACTTTGAGAAACACATACATGAATGGCTGATTGGCATTCAGGCTGAAAAGCGGGGTGATCGAAACGATGCTGTGACCATCGACGTCATCGACTGTAAACAGCGCCGGCTCGGTCATGTTGGGGCGCAATTCATCGGACGGGAAATCCGGAAGAACGTCGGTTGAACTGCCGATCAGAAGCGGATCAATCGCATGATAAATCGTGCCGTCAAAGCCGATTGCCATGGCTTGCTGCAAATGATCGCCAAGCAGCAATTTCATCTGCTTGGCATCACTGAGAATGGAGACCTTGAGTTGTTCGTCCTGAATCAGGCGGCCGGGGGTGCTGATCTGTTCTGCAATGCGCCGGTCAATTTCGGCACCGAAATACTGAACGTAATAGCCGCCGAACAATCCAAGCAGGATGGTTTCGACAATCACAATCGCCAGTGCGATCTTGAAAACCAGGCTGCCGATCATTCGGTCAAACAGCTTCTTCACGCCTCGTCGTCCCCCCTGACCAATGATCCGAGCCCGTGCCGATTACTTTTGCTCAATATAATATTGGCTCGGGTTGGTCGGTGCCGGTGTTGCATAACTCCAGGCCGCCGGGATTACCTTTGGAACGTTGTGGAAGTTTTTGGCGACCACGCCTTTCCGGTTTGGCGGCAGAGCGATGCCCATAACGTAAAACTGATCGGCGCTGATGTCGAGGATGTCGCGCATCAGTTGATTTTGTTTTTCTGCATTCGCGGTTTCCTTGAGCTGGTTATAAAGGGCCAGCTGCTTTTGGACCGCTTCAGGCGGCGTCATGGCATCGGGGCTGTTCGGATTGACGTACCAGTTGGCCCAGCCGGTTGCAAACCATGATGATTCGGCCGACATCGGAAGATAGTTGATCGGGATAACCATCGCATCAAGCCCGCCATCACCTCCCCAGGCGCTTGCTTCGTGGTCGTTGCGTTCACGCAGCGAGACGAATTCGTCACGGGGCAGGTTTCTTGCGGTCACGTCGACACCGATATCACGCCAATACTGGATGACGGCATCAAGCATCGCGAACCGGTCGGCACCCTCTGTATCGATGGTGAAGGACAAACGCTTGCCATCCGGACGTAACAAGAAGCCATCCTGATCCTTTTCCATCAGGCCGGCCTTGGCCAGATAGTCCGTTGCCAGTGCCTGGTCATAATGGATGTATTGGCGGGCAAGAACGGTGTGGTAAAGCGGGCTTTCCGGTCGCGGTGCCGCCTGATGGGGCAGGGCACCGGGCACGAAACGCGCAATGATGTTGTCACGGTCAATCGCATGCGAAAGCGCGATCCGGAAATCCTTGTTCTGGAAAATCTTGCGCAGCACCGGGTCCTTGTCATTCAGGTTCAATGACAAGGTCAGGGTGTTCATGTCGCTTTCAATCAGCGTAAAGGGCAACAGATTGTCATTGGCAGCCAGAACTTCGTCCGCGCGTGTGCTGACATGGCGTTCCTGCATATTGACCTTGCCGGCAATTGCCGCATCCCCCGCGGCACTTTTCGACGGAACCAGGGTAAAGGATACCTCGTCGATATAGGGCAGTTGACGTCCAGTCGGATCGATTTTCCAGTAATAGGGATTGCGTTTGGCGATCAATGGATCGTCTTTGCCATAGACACCGGTCAGGACCCAGGCATTCAATGTCGGAACATCAGGATTAAGCCAGCGCGACGGATCGTCGATCGTTCCCGGATTGCCAAAAACATCAATGAAGCGATCTTTCCAACCCGCAAAGCCAAGAGCACGGGCTTCTTGATCGGCGTTCGGATTATATTTGGGCAAAAGCGGCTTTAAAAAATGTGCCGGATAGCTGACCGGTTCAACGCCTTCTGGCCGGGCAAGTGCGGTCGGGAACAGGCCATAAGGCGTGCTGAAGCGGAAGGCGACGGTATTTTCGTCGACTTCATCAATCTGAACAGCGTTCCCGCCAGCCGTCAGCCATTCGGGAACAGCATCGGGAAAGGCCGGGTTCAGCAGAATGTCCTCGTACCAGAACGTAATGTCATCAGCGGTAAATGGCGCGCCATCAGACCAACGCATGCCAGGACGCAGACGGAAAAAGAACTCGGTCGCGTCACTGCTGGGCTGGAAGGAAAGGGCAACGTTCGGAATGGTCGATGTCCATTGCGGCGTCCAGCGCAAAAGCGGCTCGTAACCGATGTTGCGGATCAACAATGCCTGGTCGCGCTGATCGCGCTGGGCCATTTTCCAGGTGCCGCCATAGACGCCAATTCGATCGTTTGGCGTGACAATCATCGGCGTGGTTGGTAGACGATCTTTGACAGGGGGAAGTGTTCCGGCGGCAACTTGCGACGCAAGGACCGGGGATTCACCAAATTCCACGGCACGCGCTTCCGGGATGTTGACCAAAATGGTCCCCAGTGCGGCGATCAATATGTACTTAAACTGCTTCAAAGAAACTGAGCCCCCATCGTGTTGCCGTTTGATCGAAGGTATCGGCAAAACTATTCAAAGGTGGTGAATACCCTGAGTGGATACGAAGGTAAATACACCAGTGGGCTTGATAAACCCCAAAATGACAGGAATTGAACTTTCCTCCTGCGAAACAATTTACTTAATTGGATTGTTCTATTGGTGTTTTTACAATGGGTTGTATCGAATGGTTCGGTCTCTATCACGGCAAACCCCGCAGAACTGAAAGGTTTTGACGACAAGTTGAAAACGTTCGAGGGTGCGGAGCGTATTATCCTGGGTTGAGATTTTTTTGGTCACCGGGATCGTTTGCTCATACATATCCTACTAAAGTTTAATATCCGCTAATTTAGGTTTTTCGGCTTCCCGGAAGGCAAAATTATTGAAAGACGGTGCAGTTCCAACGACGAGTCGCCATATCTTGACGAAGAAGCATGTTTGCCATCTGACGAAGGACAGGTCGTGACGGAAAGTGCAAAAAAGCAAACGCAGTCCATTTCGGCCCCATTCATGGGCGGTCCGAAACCTGCGGCGCCGATTCCGAAATATGAACCGGGTTCGGATGCAGTTTTGCGTGATCGTTTGCGTGGCACATCGTCGGCGGCGTCAATTGTCCCGGTCCAAAATGATGCTGATGGAATCAGTGTTGCGGGCATCGAAGGAATGATCGACCGCAAAAAGGCAAATGTCGCGACAAAGCTTGTTGAAACGGATCCTGATCATGCGCTTCGGATTATTCGGAACTGGCTTTTGGAAGAATAAGGTTACCCGATCACGCCACCTGTGTGATTGAGGCTGCAAATTCGTGACATCATCGGTTTGTCTTCCGATAATTCCTTGGCAACAGGTGATTTTTTGTCATGCTGGTGGCTTCCACGCGTAACGGGGCGCGCAAAAGGCCAATGACAGATTTTACCAAACTGATTTCACAACAGTTCACGGCATTTGATCCGGATTATGTGACGCAGCAATCGGCTTTTGCCGCCAAGCTTTCCCCTTTGCAGGACGAGTTGATCGAAATCCAGAAGACCGGTAACAGCATGGCTTCATCCGATCAGCAGATGATCGAATGCAAATGGCTGTTGATGTATACAGCCGACTGGAAAACGCTTTCGACCAAGATTGATGCCTTTGCGGCATCGCTTGATAATCGCGATCAGGACTGGGCCGGGAAACAGGTTGCAAGCGATGGTTCCTGGGGGCCTTGCTATGATCAGTGGTTTCTCAAGGTTGATGCCATGATCGATGCGGTCAATACCCTTGCCGATGAAGGGCAGGCACCGCAATACCCGTTGGCATTTCTTGCCCCGATAGCCACCCCGGAAAAAATGGTCGCGTGGCTTGAAAGTCAAAAAACATCAAAGATTTACGCAGATGGCCTTGATCGTCGCGATGCATTGGGGGCCGTCAGCGCGGCCCTTTCACAAATGTGCTTCAAAAGCGAAATTCGCGACTATTTCCAGGCCAATGTAAAAGGGTTTGATCTGACCCAGGATTACATCGATGCCTATAAAAAGTGGCTTGATCGCTGGCAGGACGGGCAAAGCGGCTATTGGGGCGGGTGGTTCGATACACCCGATCAGGGCGTGCTTAAAAGCAACGACCTTAGCCTGACCTTCCACAATATTTCCTATCAGCACGGGAAGGTCGATTTATGGACCGAGATTTTCCAAACCACGCTGGCGATCCGCGATGATGCTTATCCGTTCGGCTGGAAGCACAATGGCGATTTCAATAACCACAATAACTATGACGTGACCAAGATCTTCGATCTGGGCTGGTCAAAGGTCGATGTCGATACCCAAAAGACAGCCGCGTCTGACATCGCACTTGTCCTGGACTGGTGTCTGACAAAGTCAATGACACCCGATGGCGGATTTATCGATGACCCGACCTTTTATAATTCGGTTGGGGCTGCTTATTACTACGGTGTTTCGTTCCTTGATCAGGCGGGGTATTTCGGCACAACAGCACCGTTCTGGACTGAAAAGCCGTTCCCCGATGGGCCGGCGCTTTGCTGCAAAATCCAGAAAAACATCAAAGCCGAAGGTCTTGATGATGATGAGGCAAAGGCAGCATTGGAAAAGCTTGTCGATGCATGCGGAAATTGCGCCTGAGCGGTCGGGCAAACCGGTCAAATCTGTTCGGGGGTTGGCGAAACAGCGGTGCCGATCCCCATATGGAATAAAGAAGAACAACAACTGGTCACGAGGTTTCGCATGACGGACCGTAAAGACATCGATCTGGCTTCGCTGCGTGCGCGTCTTGAAGAAAGGCGTGCTGACATCCTGGCACATTCAAGCCATTCAGAAGACTATCGAAAACCTGTCGAGCTGGATCAACAGGCGGTTGGGCGCTTGTCACGCATGGACGCGCTTCAGAACCAGCAGATGCATCTGGAACAGGAACGTCGTCGCAGCGCTGAACTCGACCGGATTGAAAAGACGCTCAAGCGGATGGACGATGATGAATATGGCCATTGTCATAATTGCGGTGAAGACATCGACAAACGGCGTCTGGAATTTGATCCGACCACACCGCTTTGTGTCGAATGTGCAGACAAGGTTCGTCATGTCTGAGGTTTGCAGCCGACTTTATCGCATCAGCACGGGGAACTGACGTGTCGCAATGCGATCAACGATACCGGCTGTTATCGCGACACCATGTCATTGGTCTGCTTGTTTTGCTTGTCATATGGGCATGGCAAAGCCCCGCATATGCGCAAGGGACCTGTGCACCGATAAGGTCGCCCGAGGCAATGCTTGAATTCAATCACAAGGACCCGATGCTTGATCGTCACCGGTCGGTACGATGGTTGAACAGTCGCGCGGGCGGTGGATCGCGTTATCTGGTGGCCGGACTGACCGAATACGAAATGCGGGCATCATTTGACATGCGGTTTGAACCGCGCGAAGTCGGGTTTGGGCGGTATTGTCTGGATCCGGTGCGAGTCAGCCCAAAGGTCGATGTCGTTAAACATCTGGTCTATATCGCATCGGAGCTCGAACGCGGGTCATGCGAATATGATGTGGTTTACGCCCACGAAGGCGAACATGTGAAAGTCAATCAGGGCATGGAAGCCGATATTCGCGCTGCCCTTGATGATCTGGTCAATGATGTCGTGGGCAAGGTCAGTGCGATGTTCCCGCTTTCTGCGGATAATGTGCCATCCGCGATCAAGCGGCTATTGTCGGAATATGGTCGGGATTTCAAGCGCCGGCTGCGCGATATTGACCGGCGCCGTCGCGAAGAACAGCGCCAGATCGACACCCCCGAAGAATATCAACGACTGTCCTTGGCCTGCGGTCCGAATTCAGCATTCCAGACCGTTTTGCAACAAGCCATCAGGTAGTCGGGATATCACCTTGTCTCGTCAGGCAGGGGGTCGGTTTCATCAAGACCAGCCACTTCCCTTATCCCGTCAAGGTCCAGTCGAAAGACATTGCGTGACAAGAAGGCAAGCAAGTCCGCCCGCCTGAAATCAGCGATGATACGGCTTGCCGTTTCCGTGGTGATGCCCAGCATCGCACCGATATCTTCGCGGCCGGGCAACTGACAGGTGCCGGTTTCGGGATCGTTCAGAAACAGACACAGACGGGCCACCCGTTCGCGCGCCGTGCCCGTCGACATCTGGGTCAGCCAGTTATCTGAATCCATCACTGCCTGATGCCAGCGATTAAGGACCTGTTTGTGCAGACGGGGGCTTTCGCGATCCAGTTTCTCGATCACGGCAATCGGAATGCGGCAAAGCTGACTGTCCTGAATGGCTTCGGCGTGATGGGTAAAACATTCACTGACCAGGGCTTCAAGACCGATTGTCCCGCCCGGACGCACCAGCCGCACCACCCTTTGCCCACCATCGGGAAGATAATGCACAAGTTTGATCAACCCGCTGCGCAGGGTGAAGATCGATTGTGCCATGTCCCCCGCATTGTAAAGGGTGCCCCGTCTGGGCAAGCTGACATCTTCAACCGGCATATGAACAAGTTTGAAATCCTCGTCCGTCATATTGTTAAACAGCGCAAACTTTCGCACGCCACAATCGCGGCACCGCGCAAGGTCGGGTCGGGATGTATAGCTTACTGAATGGTTCACACGTTCCGCCTATCAAGGAGCTATATACAGGTAGCGTGACGTCAGATGAAAAGTTTAATCAATCCAAACCATTGACCAATGTACCGGTTTCATTTGTTAAATCAATATAAAGTCGTATCTAGCACGTCGCAAACCAGACCGGAACCGGACGATCAGGCGTTGGTGTCGAGCGTGACCAGACCTTTTTCGATTGCGTAACGGACAAGACCGGCAGAACTGTCGATATCAAGTTTGCGCTTGATGTTGCGGCGGTGGGTTTCAACTGTTCGCACACTGATGTCGAGTTCGCGGGCAACGTGCTTGTTGCTGGCCCCTTTGGCAAGAAGACGCAAAACGGTTCGTTCGCGCGTCGTCAGCGGCACGCCGTCACTGTTGCTGCCTTCGCCGGCACTGATGCGATCAAAGGTCGAACTGTATGCTTCGCCGCCATTGGCGATGGTTTCAATCGCGCGGACCATGTCGTTGGATGAAACATCCTTAAGGATGAAACCCTTGGCGCCAGCCTGCTGGGCGGTGCGCAGATATTCCGGGTTTTCATGCATCGACAGAATGACAACCTTGGTATCCGGAAGCGTTTCGCGGAACTTTTCGGCGGCCTCAAGCCCGTTCATGACCGGCATTGAAATATCCATCAATACGACATCGGGGCGCAATTCACCGGCCAGCGACAGGGCTTCGACGCCGTTGCTGGCTTCCCCAATGATGTTGATGTGATCAAAACATTCCAGCCGCGAACGAATGCCATCCATCACAAGCGCATGGTCATCGCACAGCAAGATACGCAACGGGCGGTCATTGGAATAGATTTGATTGGCACTGTTCATTGATCGAAACTTGGTCCTGTCGATGGGTATGGTTGCCAGCCCAGATTAACCGCTGATTCGCCCGTCGGGTAGATCATTCTGGCTGGTGGCGGGAATAAATGCGGTAATTTTGGTTCCGTCATCGGGTTCCGAGCGCACGGAAAGACCACCGCCATGGAACTCCATCCGTTCGCGCATGTTGCGCAATCCGATCCCGGCGCGCGGGTCGCGGTTACGGATATAACGGTTGGTTTCAAAGCCCACACCGTTATCGGTGATGCGCATGACCACGCTGGTGCCTTCGCGCTTGATGGATATCTTGATCACGGTTGCATCGGCGTGGCGTTCAATATTGGTCAGTGTTTCCTGCAAGACCCGATAAAGCGTTGTCTTTTTGGCCATATCAAGCTGGTTGTCGATATTGTCGATCTTGACTTCCATCAGGATGCCCGACCGGTCCTGCAATTCGGCGCACATGCTTTCGATTGCGGGTTTCAGGCCAAGATCATCAAGAACCGCCGGGCGCAAATCGCGCGAGATGCGCCGGACTTCGTGAATGGCGTCCTGCAACCGTTTGGCGGCCTTTTCCATCGGTTCAATCGCATTTTCCCGGTTTTGCCCGATCCGCGCGATTGCGGTTTCAACCGAATATTTGACCGATACGAGAATCTGACTGATGCCGTCATGCAGTTCGCGCGACACCCGAAGACGTTCCTGTTCCTGGACATCGACAACGCGATGGGTCAGTTCCTTGAGCTTGGAATCGGCAAGCTTGCGTTCCGAAAGCGTGACCACAGTTCCGGAAATGCCAACCAGCAAGACCGCAAGGATGGTGACACCGATGATCGAAATTGTGGTTTCGCGGATATGGGTAGAGACCTCTGCCTCGATTTCGGTCACCTGTTCGGCAATGTCGTCGATATAGATGCCGGTCCCGATCATCCAGTCCCATTTATCAAGCATCAGCGAATAGGTGATCTTTTCGGTTGGTTCGCCGGTTGATGGCTTTTCCCAGACATGGCGCATGAAATCGCCACCCTTTTCGGCATTGAATATCAGCCCCTGAATGACCGAATTGCCGTTAATGTCGCGCAGGTTCCAATAGGTCCGCCCAACCCGCCATGGTTGGGGTGGTTCAACAAGCGCGGTGCCGTCGCGGTCGTAAATGAAGAAATAGCCGTCTTCGCCATAGGTCAGATCTTCGATAATCGCCTTTACCCGTTCCTTGGAAACCGCATCCAGCGGGCTTGCCACCGAATAGATATGGTCAATCGATGCCATGGCGAGCTCAAGATAACTTTTGAGCTCCTCCTTGCGGGCTTCAAGGATGTTGCGTTCAAAAGTCCTGATTTCGGCTTCGGCCAGTCTTTCAGCCTGCGCAAAGACCAGCCATGAGATGGCCGATGCGGCAAGAACCAGTGGTAAAATGGAAAGCAGCAGGAACTTTAGTCGAAGATTGAGCTTCGGCATGGGCGCGACCGTTCTGGGAATTGGGTGTTTCAGGCGTGGGCGGACAATAACATATCTGTGACAAAAGTCCCCAAAGATCACGGATTTGCACGTCACCGTTCACGTGGAAAGGCGATTTTCGTTCCGCATGGTGAAAAGCGGCTGGCCTTGCTTTTGCGTGATTGGTATTACCAATTCATGAGATCATGCTTTGACAGGGAGAGGGCAATGCGCATATACCAGAACCGACGCCTGCCCACCGGGCGCCAAAAGCTCTGGATGCATTGCACAAGATCTCAGCGTGCAGGCATCTTGTTCCGCCACAAAAGGTATGGCGTTGCAGGCATCCCGCACCGCAGCGCATTCCGGGACCATATCGTGGCGTTTCACTTGGTTTTGGCAGGCGCGCACAGGCACGTTCCTGCCAGGAAAATGTGGTAGGAGCCCGGTGTCAATGACGCGTTCTGCACCTAAGCGTATCCGTAAACTTCTGGTCGCCAACCGTGGCGAAATCGCGATTCGTGTTTTGCGAGCTGCCAACGAACTTGGCATTCGCACCGTTGCGATTTTCTCTGACGAGGACCGGTTCGCCCTTCACCGTTTCAAAGCTGATGAAAGCTATACGGTGGGCAAGGGCAACAAACCCATTCGCGCCTATCTGGATATTGAAGACATTCTGCGGGTGGCACGTGATGCCGACGTGGATGCAATCCACCCCGGATATGGTTTCCTGTCTGAAAATCCGGAATTCGCCGATGCCTGTGCCGAGGCCGGAATTCAGTTTATCGGTCCTGATTCCGATGTCATGCGCACGCTTGGCAACAAGGTGTCTGCACGTAATCTGGCCGAAAGTGCCGGCGTGCCTGTCATGCCGGCATCCAGTGCGCTTCCCGAAGACATGAAGGAAGTCACCCGCATCGCCGAGGAAATCGGCTATCCGCTGATGCTCAAAGCCAGCTGGGGCGGCGGTGGCCGCGGTATGCGGGTCATCGAAAATGGCAAGGACCTTGCCAATCAGGTTCTGGCAGCGCGCCGCGAGGCCGAGGCGGCCTTTGGCAATGGCGAAGTGTATTTCGAAAAGCTGATCCGCCGTGCCCGGCATGTCGAAGTTCAGCTTTTGGGGGATACCCACGGTACGTTGGTGCATCTTTATGAACGCGACTGTTCGGTTCAGCGTCGAAACCAGAAGGTTGTCGAACGTGCACCGGCCCCGTATCTGAATGATGAACAGCGTCAGGAAATCTGTGATGCTGCCATTCGGCTCGGGACGGCGGCAAATTACGTCAATGCCGGTACGGTCGAGTTCCTGATGGATGTTGATACATCCAAATTCTATTTCATCGAGGTCAATCCGCGTATTCAGGTCGAACACACCGTGACCGAATGCGTGACCGGCTTTGACCTGGTCAAGGCACAGATCCTGATTGCCCAGGGTGGTCGCATCGGTTTCCCGTCAGAAACCGGTATTCCGTGGCAGGACAAGATCAAGCTGCGTGACCATGCGCTTCAGTGCCGTATCACGACTGAAAACCCGGAAAACAACTTTGTCCCCGACTATGGGATCATCAAGGTTTATCGCGGGGCCAACGGCTTTGGCATTCGTCTGGATGGTGGCACGGCCTATTCCGGGGCGGTGATCACGCCGTTCTATGACAGTATGCTGGAAAAGGTCACCGCATGGGGCAGCACTCCGCGCGAAGCCGTTGACCGTATGGACCGTGCATTGCGCGAATTCCGAATTCGTGGTGTTGCGACCAACCTGGCCTTCCTTGAAAACCTGATCAACCATCCGAAATTCCGGGCGGGTGAATATACCACGCGGTTTATTGATGAAACGCCCGATCTGTTCAAGTTCGTGCGTCGTCGTGACCGCGCAACGCGTTTGCTGCGCTTCATTGGCGAGGTCGCGGTCAATGGCAACCCGGAAGTCGAAGGCCGCGTTGTCCCGACCAATCTGCATGATCCGGTCATGCCGAAATCGATTGATCTGGGTGAAATTCGTCCGGGCACCAAGCAAAAGCTTGATCAATTGGGACCGGAAGGTTTTTCACGCTGGATGAAAGATCAGGAACGTGTCCTGATTACCGATACCACCATGCGTGATGCGCATCAGTCGCTTCTGGCAACGCGTATGCGTACCTATGACATGCTTGAAATTGCGCCATATTATGCGCATGGCCTCCCGGAACTGTTTTCGCTGGAATGCTGGGGCGGGGCGACGTTTGATGTTGCCATGCGTTTCCTGAAAGAAGATCCATGGGATCGTCTGGTCAAGCTACGCGAACGGGTGCCAAACATCCTGACCCAGATGTTGCTGCGGGCGTCGAACGCGGTCGGTTACACCAACTATCCTGACAATGCGGTGGATTACTTCGTCAAACAGGCGGCCGAACATGGCATGGATGTTTTCCGTGTGTTTGATTCCCTGAACTGGGTTGAAAACATGAAGGTCGCGATGGAATCGGTTCTTAAAACCGATAAACTTTGCGAAGCGACCATTTGTTATACCGGCGACATCTATGACAAGAGCCGCCCGAAATATAACCTTGATTACTATGTGAATATGGCGCGCGAGCTTGAAAAATCTGGTGCGCATATTCTGGGCCTTAAGGACATGGCCGGGGTTATGCGGCCAGCAGCGGCGACCGAGCTGATCAAGGCGCTTAAGGATACCGTCAATATCCCGATCCATTTCCATACCCACGATACCAGCGGCATTTCCGCGGCAACGGTGATTGCAGCGATTGATGCCGGGGTGGATGCGGTTGATGCCGCAATGGATTCCATGTCGGGTCTGACATCGCAGCCAAGCCTGGGCTCAATTGCCAATAACTATATCGGTCAGCCGCGCGATCCGGGGCTCAAGGCCGAGGCACTTAAAGAAGTGTCGACATATTGGGAACAGGTCCGTCGTTACTATGCCGGCTTTGAAAGCGACATTCGCAGCGGCACGTCCGATGTCTATGTCCATGAAATGCCCGGCGGCCAATATACCAACCTGCGTCAGCAGGCCCGTGCGTTGGGGATCGAGGATCGCTGGCCCGAAGTTTCCAAGGCCTATGCCGCGGTCAACAAGATGTTTGGTGATGTCGTCAAGGTCACGCCAAGCTCGAAGGTGGTTGGCGATATGGCACTGATGATGGTGACATCGGGCCTGTCCGAGGAAGACGTTCTTGATCCCAGAAAGGATATCGCCTTCCCCGACAGTGTGATTTCGTTCTTCCGCGGTGAAATCGGCCAGCCGGTCGGTGGCTTCCCGCCCGCTCTTCAGCGCAAGGTGCTTAAGGGCGCCGAGGCGCTGACAGATCGTCCGGGCAAGTCATTGCCGCCGATTGATTTCGAGGCCACCCGCAAGGAAATCGAAAAGAAAACGCACCGCAGCAACATCAGCGATGCCGAAGTGGCATCCTATGTGATGTATCCCAAGGTGTTCCTTGATTATGCCGAACATCGCAGTCACCACGCCGATGTATCCATTCTGCCAACACCGGTCTTCTTCTATGGGATGAACCAGAATCAGGAAATCTCGGTTGATCTGGAAAAGGGCAAAACCCTTGTCATCCGATATTTGGCGACGTCCGAATTCGGTGACGAAGAAGGCCATCGCACAGTGTTCTTCGAACTGAATGGCCAACCCCGCACAGTCAAGGTCGCGGACAAGACGCTGGCGGCTTCGGGCAAGGCAAAACCGAAGGCCGAAGACGGCAACAAGCTTCATGTCGCAGCCCCGATGCCCGGTCTTGTGGTCGAGGTACATGTCGCCGAAGGCCAGAAGGTCAAGTCCGGGGACGTGATGTGTTCACTTGAAGCCATGAAAATGGAAACCGCAGTTCACGCGGAAAAGGACGGTATCGTGGCCAAAATCCACGCACCGGCCGGTACACAGGTCGACAGCAAGGATTTGCTGGTCGAATTGAAGGAGTAACTACCGATGCTTAGGATGCCTGAGCCGAACCAGAACACACTTGCGCGTCGCAAGGACATTATTGCGGCCATGCGTGACATTGTTCCCGCAACCGGCGGCGTAATCGTCGATGAGGATCAGCTCAGGCCCTATGAATGTGACGGGTTGATGGCTTATCGCCAGCTCCCGATGATTGTGGTCCTGCCCGAAAATACCGGGCAGGTCGCAGCCATTCTTAAATATTGTCACGAAAACAAGGTGCGTATTGTCCCGCGCGGGGCCGGTACCGGACTTTCCGGCGGGGCTTTGCCGATGGCTGATGCCATCACGATTTCGATGATGAAGTTCAATCGCGTTCTTGAAATTGACTGGGACAACCGGGCGGCTGTTGTGCAGCCCGGTGTCACCAATCTGGGGATTACCCGCGCGGTCGAACATAAGGGTTTCTATTACGCGCCGGACCCGTCCAGCCAGATTGCCTGTTCGATTGGCGGCAATATCGCCGAAAATTCCGGCGGCGTGCACTGCCTGAAATACGGTTTGACGACCAATAATGTGTTGGGCGTTGAAATGGTCACGATCGAAGGAGAAATCCTGCGCGTCGGCGGCAAGGGCCTGGATCAGGCAGGATATGACCTGCTTGGTCTGATCACCGGATCCGAAGGGTTGCTTGGCATCGTTACCGAGGTCACGGTTCGTATTTTGCGTAAACCCGAAACGGCACGCGCGCTGTTGCTTGGGTTCAATTCATCGGAAGAAGGCGGTAAATGCGTGGCCGCCATCATTGCAGCCGGGATCATTCCGGGCGGCCTTGAGATGATGGATGCCCCGGCGATCAAGGCGACCGAGGATTTCGTCCATGCGGGATATCCGCTGGATGTGGAGGCATTGCTTCTGGTCGAACTGGATGGACCCCAGGTCGAAGTTGATTATCTGATTGATCGGGTTGGCAAGATTGCGACCGATTGTGGCGCGATCTATTCACGAATTTCCGAGAATGAAGAAGAAAGGCTTCTGTTCTGGTCAGGGCGCAAGAATGCCTTTCCGGCCATCGGGCGCATTTCCCCCGATTATATGTGTATGGACGGCACAATCCCGCGCGGCCGTCTGGCCGAGGTTCTGACCGGGATGCAGGAATTGTCCAAGCGACACGGCCTTGGCGTTGCCAATGTCTTTCATGCCGGTGATGGCAATTTGCATCCGCTGATCATGTTCGATGCCAATAAGGCCGGTGATCTTGAAAAGGCCGAGGCATTCGGTGCCGACATCCTGAAACTGTGTGTCGAGGTTGGCGGCGTGCTGTCTGGCGAACATGGCATCGGCGTCGAAAAACGTGATCTGATGGGCGAAATGTTCACCCAAGACGACATGATGCATCAGGAACGGATCAAGATGGCCTTTGACGAGGATCAGCTTCTCAATCCGGGCAAGGTATTCCCGACCTTGCATGGCTGTGGCGAGCTCAAGACACTTCATGCCAAGGCCGTCGCCGACAAATTCCCCGATATCCCGCGCTTCTAGGTCGGAATTCAAACAAGACCGTCGATCATAAGACGCAACAATAAAGCCAAATATCAGCATGTCGTTTCCCGCAAATCCGGCATGTCTGGTTCAGGAGAGGAAAAGAGAGACCGCCATGGCGGAAATTTTGACACCCACCACCCCGGAACAACTGCGCGATGCCGTTGGCTGGGCGCTTGGTTCCCGGACCCCGCTTGAAATCATCGGATCAGGATCAAAACGCGCGTATGGACATGCCGTAAAGACCAACGCGGTGCTTGATTGTTCGAAATTGTCCGGAATTCTGTTTTATGAGCCCGAAGAATTGGTGATATCGGCCCATGCCGGGACGCCATTGGCCGATATCAAGGCTGCTTTGGCTGAAAAGAACCAGCAATTCCATTTTGAACCCGGAAACTTTCCGGAACTTCTTGGCAGCGGGAACGCGCCGGATGCCGGAACGATCGGCGGCCTTGTTGCATGTAACCTTGCCGGGCCGCGCCGGATCAAGGTCGGGTCGGCACGAGATCATCTTTTGGGGTTCCAAGCGGTGTCAGGCCGTGCCGAAGATTTCAAATCGGGTGGCCGGGTGATGAAAAACGTTACCGGTTTTGACTTGTCCAAACTGATGTCGGGATCTTTCGGAACGCTTGGTGTCATGCATACCGTGACCTTGAAGGTCATGCCCTGCGACGAACAGTCGGCAACCGTTATCGTTGCCTGTGATGATCCGAAAAAGGCAGGCAAGGCAATGACCGCCGCGATGGGGTGCGAGAACGAAGTTTCCGGTGCGGCCTGGATTTCGGCGGCTGATATCGCCGGGCTTGAAATTCCGGTGGCTTCTGAATTCGGGTCGGGGCTTGTTGTCTTGCGGGTCGAAGGACCAAAGCCATCCGTCGCCTGGAGGGCCGAGGCGCTTTGCAAGGCGCTGGCATCTTTTGGTGAAACCCATGAACTGGCTGACAGCTACAGCCACCGTGTCTGGCAATATGTTGCCGATGCAAGACCGTTTGTGGAAACGTCAGGCGGGGCAAGCCTGCTGTGGCGGGTGTCGGTCCCACCGGCAATCGGCGGTGATGTGTGCGCGCAGTTGCAAGATGTCACGGGCGGTCGGGCAATGATGGATTGGGCCGGTGGTTTGATCTGGTTGGCGCTTGATGATGCCGACGCGATGGCAAACCGGATTCGCGAGATTGCAGAAATGGCAGGCGGGCAGGCCAATCTGGTCCGGGCCCCTGAAAGGGTGCGTGAAACAGTGCCGGTGTTCCATCCAGAAAGTCCTGCACTTGCGCGCATCAACGCCAAGATCAAAGAAAACTTTGATCCGGAAGGCATCCTTAATCCGGGACGACTGATGCCCGGCACCCAGATTGCGGAGGGCGCGTAATGCAGACGAATTTCAGCACCGCCCAACTCGAAAATCCGATGTTTGCCGAAAGCGAACAGATTTTGCGCAAATGTGTGCATTGCGGCTTTTGTACTGCGACCTGTCCGACTTTTGTAACGTTGGGGGATGAGCTCGACAGTCCGCGTGGGCGTATTTATCTGATCAAGGACATGTTGGAAAATGACAAACCGGCAACGGATCGGGTTGTAAGACATCTGGACCGTTGTCTGTCATGTCTGTCCTGTACCAGCACCTGCCCGTCGGGTGTTGACTACATGCATTTGATCGACAACGCGCGGGCCCACATCGAAGAAACCTATGAACGTCCTCTTGGCGATCGTCTGTTGCGCAAGCTGCTTGCGCTTGTCGTGCCCAACCCGACCCTGTTCCGGTTGTCAATGATCGGGGCAAAAATGGCGGCACCTTTTGCGCGCCTGATGCCGGGCCGTCTTAAGGGCATGGTGAAAATGGGCGCGCGCCACATGGCCCCGCCCAGCTGGGTGGACAAACCGCAAATCATTCCGGCCATCGGTCCGCGCAAGGGGCGGGTGGCAATTTTGACGGGATGTGCCCAGCAGGTTCTTGAAACGGAAATCAACGAATCGACGGTTCGTCTATTGACCCGGCTTGGGATCGAAGTTGTGGTCGCCAAGGGGGCGGGCTGTTGCGGGTCGCTTGTCCATCACATGGGCAAGGAAGAAAAATCCCACCATCAGGCCAACGGCAATATTGATGCCTGGTGTGCCGAAATTGACGGCGAGGGGCTTGATGCCATTGTCATTACCGCATCTGGTTGCGGCACCACGGTCAAGGATTACGGGCATATGTTGCGCAATGATGCTGCCTATGCGCAAAAGGCCGCCACGGTGTCTGCCTTGGCCAAGGATATCACCGAATATCTTGCCGGGCTTGATATCGAAGACAATGTGTTTGCCAACGCCACACATGGTGGTCCGCGCGTTGCCTATCATTCTGCTTGTTCGATGCAGCATGGCCAAAAGATCACCCGACCGCCACGCGATCTTTTGAAAATGGCCGGGTATGAGGTGCTTGAAATTGCCGAAGGCCATTTGTGCTGTGGCTCGGCCGGTGTCTATAACCTGTTGCAGCCCGAAATTGCGGGCAAACTCCAGGAACGCAAACGCGGCAATATTCGCGCGACCCAACCTGATCTGGTGGCAACGGGCAATATTGGCTGCATGGTTCAGATTGAAACCGATGACCTTAAGGTCATTCATACTGTGCAGTTGCTTGACTGGGCGGCAGGTGGGCCGGTGCCCGAAAAGCTGCGCGACCGGATTGGCGCAGCAAGCCTGGCGTCCTGACCCCGGTCCGGATGCTGCGGGGAAAAACTTCCCTGGGCCATTAATAAAAGAAGACGAAATATAAAAAGACGGCGGGGAATCCCGCCGTCTTTTTATTTAAGGATCGTCATGCGCGATCACAAACTGGTCAATTGGCGTTTGGGCTGGTTAATGCCGGCTCAGGATTCTTCCTTGCCCAACAGGCTTTGTGCGATGCCTTCGGCGGCCGATCCTTCGTTGCCGTCTTCGGCATATGCCGCGGTTTTGTCGCGAATCCACTGTATTGCGGCGGCGTCGTCAATTTCGACCTTTTGCGCGACAAGCGCCAGAATCGCCTCGATCGCCAGAACGTGGGATGCCACGTTATTTACTGCGACATGCAGATCATCGATATGCCGGGATGCTGCTTCGGACATTTCGCCGAGTTCCCCTGACAGTTTCTGGATCAGTTCCTGAATCTCGTCGATCGATGCGTTGCTCATGTCGTTCTCCTGATGATGCCGCCCGGTCGTGCGGGCGGCGTTTTGCTGTCCCTGATGCACAGTTGCGTGGATTGCCTGTCATGTAAAGAGGGCGCCGGGATTATTCCTGAACCGTGTGGCCGCATCTTTGCCCGATCAGCCGGAACCATCAAATGTGACAGTTTTTGTTACAGTGTGTCGCCAATTGGCCCGCCAAGGCAGAAAATCGGTCGAATTTGACGTGATTTCTGCCGGGCCGTGATTCTTTTATATCATTGATATTTATCGACAAATCACGGCGTTTTTACTGCTCTGATACGTTGTCACATAACGTTAACAAAAGCGACACAATACCGTAAGCACCCAGCGTTAGAGTCCGCCTCGCAGATCGTTGCACCGTTCCGAAGTGGAACAACCATTGGGGAATATACCATGAAGAAGACTCTTGCTGTTGCGGCGCTGATGAGCGTTGCCTTTGCTGGCGCTGCCCAGGCACGTGACCAGATTCGTATCGTTGGTTCGTCCACCGTTTTCCCGTTTGCAACCGCAGTTGCAGAAGAATTCGGTAAAACCACCTCGTTCAAAACCCCGGTTATTGAATCGACCGGTTCTGGCGGTGGTTTGAAGCTGTTCTGTGCAGGTGTTGGCGAACAGCACCCGGACATCACCAACGCTTCGCGTCGCATCAAGAAGTCCGAAGTTGAAACTTGTGCAAAGAACGGCATCTCCGAAGTTACCGAAGTTAAAGTCGGTTACGACGGTATCGTTCTGTCGAACTCGAACGAAGCACCTGAAATCGATCTGACCAAAGAACAGATCTTCCTGGCGCTTGCCAAAACCGTTCCGTCCAAAGACGGCAAGTCGCTTGTAGACAACTTCTACAGCACCTGGTCGGAAATCGATCCGAGCCTGCCGGACGTTAAAATCGAAGTTCTCGGCCCGCCGCCGACCTCCGGTACCCGTGACGCCTTCACCGAGCTGGTACTCGAAGAAGCTTGCGATGCCTTCCCGGCGATTGCTGCTCTGAAAGACAGCAACAAAGACCAGCACAAAGCAGTTTGCGCAGGCGTTCGTGAAGACGGTGCCTATGTTGAAGCTGGTGAGAACGACAACCTGATCGTTCAGAAGCTTGAAGCAAACCACGATGCGCTTGGCATCTTCGGTTTCTCCTTCCTCGACCAGAATGGCGACAAGCTTCAGGGTTCGAAAATCGAAGGCGTTTCGCCGACCTTCGAAGCCATCTCGGCTGGTGACTATCCGGTTTCGCGTTCGCTTTACTTCTACGTAAAGAACGCACACGTCGGCACCATCCCGGGTATGAAAGAATACCTCGCAGAATTCACCTCTGACAAAGCATTCGGTGACGAAGGTTACCTTGCTGACCGCGGTCTGATCCCGATGGATGCCGCCGAGCGTGAAGCTGTACGCAACGCTGCGATGAACCTTTCGCCGCTGAGCATGTAACGCGATCTTTCAACCGATGGCGGCTAATGCTGCCATCGGTTTCTTTGTTTCCAGGCTTGATTAATTTATTGTTTTTGTCCTATTGGCCTCTCATCTGATTACTACAGGCTCACCTGGCAAACGGATTTAACGTAATGTCCCTGTCTTTCCTGTTGCTCGCGGTTGCTGCACTTTGTGCATTGTCCTTCTATTTCGGGCGCCAGCGGGCCGTTGCCCTTTCGGGTGGACGCTACAGCAATCTTCATTCTCTTCCGGCTCATTACGGGACATATGTTGCCCTGTGGTGCGGCCTTCCTGCTTTGCTGTTGCTGTTCGTCTGGCACACGTTCCAGGGATCGGTCATCGAAGCGATGATCATTGCCGATCTGCCTGCAGAAATCACATCTGACAGCGGTCAGCTGTCGCTTGCACTCAACAGCATTTCGTTGATTGCGGCGGGGAATGGTCAGCATCTGACTGTTTCACCCGAAGTTGTCGATGCCGGTCGCCGTCTTGCGAATTTGCAGTCGATTGCCAACGCAGCACTGATTGTCGTGATGCTGTGTGGTGCGGTTATCGGGGTTTCGCTTTCCTATCGCAAAATTTCGCCGGAACTGCGCGCACGTAACAATGTCGAACGCATTTCGCGCTGGGTGATGATTGCCTGTTCGGCGATTGCAATCCTGTCGACGGTCGGAATTGTGTTTTCGCTTCTGTTCGAAGCACTGCACTTCTTTAGCAAGATCAACCCGCTTGAATTCCTGTTCGGTCTGGAATGGAGCCCGCAGACGGCCATTCGCGCCGACCAGGTCGCATCCGAAGGCGCATTCGGTGCCATTCCGCTGTTTGTCGGAACACTTCTGATTACCGTGATTGCAATGTGTGTTGCGGTTCCGGTCGGTTTGTTCTCGGCCATTTATATGGGGGAATATGCATCCCCGAAATTCCGTGCGGTTGCCAAACCGGCACTGGAAATTCTGGCTGGTGTGCCGACCGTTGTTTACGGCTTTTTCGCAGCCCTTACGGTTGCGCCGTTCCTGCGCAACAATGGTGCTATCCTTGGTCTTGATGTCAGTTCGGAAAGCGCGCTGGCGGCGGGGCTTGTCATGGGGGTCATGATCATCCCGTTCGTATCGTCACTTTCGGATGATGTGATGTCACAGGTGCCCAAATCGCTGCGTGACGGGTCGTATGGATTGGGCGCAACCAAATCCGAAACCATCCGCCACGTGATTTTCCCGGCGGCTTTGCCCGGGATTGTCGGTGCGGTTCTTCTGGCTGTGTCGCGCGCAATTGGTGAAACGATGATTGTGGTGATGGCCGCAGGTCTTGCTGCCAACATGACGGTCAACCCGCTTCAGGCCGTGACGACTGTGACTGTGCAGATTGTTACTCTTCTGGTCGGCGACCAGGAGTTTGACAGTGCAAAAACCCTCTCAGCCTTTGCGTTGGGGCTGGTTCTTTTCCTTGTCACCTTGGGCTTGAACGTATTTGCCCTTAAGGTAGTTCAGAAGTATCGCGAGAAATATGACTGATATGGCATCCCTTATGGAAGACAGAGCCGCAGCAAAGGTGATTTCGGACAAAATGCACAAGCCCGTAGACTGGGACAGCCCGAAGATCGCACGTAACATCAAAAAGCGTTACGCAGCTGAGCGTCGTTTTAAAATCTATGGACTAAGCGCGATCGGTGTTGCGCTTCTGGCCTTGTTTGTTCTGGGTTTCTCTATTGTCTCCAAAGGCTATAGCGCATTCTTCCAGACCTACATTCAGCTTGAAGTTCACTTTGATCCGGCGGAAATCGATCCGGACAGGACGGGTGATCCGGCCGTTATCGGCAAGGCTAACTTTGACGGCCTGATCAAGCAGTCCCTGCGTGAACGGTTCCCCGAAGTAACCAGCCGCCGCGATCGCCGTGATCTGTATGGCATCGTGTCAGGTGGTGCGTCCTATGATCTGCGTGAACGGGTTATGGAAAACCCGAACCTGATCGGGCAGACCCGCAAGATCTGGCTGATTTCCGGTGATGATTTCGACATGCTCAACAAAGGCTATATCGATGCCGAAGTTGATGAAAGCAGCCGTCGTCTCAATGACCAGGAAATCGGATGGTACAATGCGCTGGTCGAAGACGGTGCGGTCGAAAAGCAGTTCCATGCCCGCTTCTTTACCAGTGGTGACTCCCGCGAGCCGGAACTTGCCGGTATCTGGGGGGCGGCTGTCGGGTCGTTCTATACCCTGCTTGTGACCTTGGCCCTGTCTTTCCCGATCGGGGTTCTTGCGGCGGTCTATCTTGAAGAATTCGCACCGAAGAACCGGTTCACGACCATTGTTGAAGTCAATATCAACAACCTTGCTGCTGTGCCGTCGATTGTGTTCGGTCTGCTTGGTCTTGAGGTCTATCTCAATGTCATGCATCTGCCGCGTTCGGCCCCGGTTGTCGGTGGCTTGACGCTGGCTCTGATGACCTTGCCGACCATCATCATTGCGTCGCGTGCAGCGATCAAGGCGGTTCCGCCGTCAATCCGCCAGGCGGCCCTTGGTCTTGGTGCCTCGCCGGTTCAGACCGTAACCCACCATGTGCTGCCGCTGGCGATGCCGGGCATTCTGACCGGGACGATCATTGGGATGGCACAGGCACTTGGTGAAACGGCACCGCTTTTGATGATCGGCATGGTTGCCTTCATCGTTGATATCCCGGGTGGTGCACTTGATCCGGCAACGGTTCTGCCGGTTCAGATCTATCTGTGGGCAGACAGCCCGGAACGTGCCTTTGTCGAGAAAACCTCGGCAGCGATTATGGTGTTGCTGGCCTTCCTGATCCTGATGAATGGACTGGCTGTGTATCTGCGCAAAAAATTTGAACGGAAGTGGTAAAATGGCTGCTGTATCCCAGAGCGCAATGACGGCAGAGCCGTCGGTCGCAAGCCCGAAAATGACGGCACGTGACCTTAATCTTTTCTATAGCGACAATCAGGCGCTGTTCGATGTCAATCTGGATATCGTCGAACGTCAGGTTACCGCTTTGATCGGCCCGTCGGGTTGTGGCAAGTCGACCTTCCTGCGGTGCATGAACCGCATGAACGACACGATTGATGGTGTGACCATCAATGGCAAGGTGACCCTTGATGGCCGCGATATCTATGACAAGCGGATCGACGTTGTTCAGTTGCGCGCACGTATCGGGATGGTGTTCCAGAAACCGAACCCGTTCCCGAAATCGATCTATGACAACGTGGCCTATGGCCCGCGCATTCATGGTCTGGTCAATTCGCGTGACGAACTTGATGAAATTGTCATGACCTCGCTGGAGCGTGCCGGTCTTCTCAAGGAAGTCAAAGATCGCCTGCAATCGCCTGCTACCGGTCTTTCGGGTGGTCAGCAGCAGCGTCTTTGCATCGCACGTGCGGTCGCGGTCAGCCCGGAAGTCATTCTGATGGACGAGCCGTGCTCGGCACTTGATCCGATCGCAACGGCAAAGGTCGAAGAGCTGATTGACGAACTGCGTTCGAACTACACGATCGTGATCGTGACGCACTCCATGCAGCAGGCTGCGCGTGTATCGCAGCGGACCGCATTTTTCCACCTTGGCAAGCTGGTAGAAGTTGGTGAAACCGATCAGATCTTCACCAACCCGAAAGACGACCGCACCAAGGGTTACATTACCGGTCGCTTTGGTTAAGCGATACGAGGAGAACGCATAAATGGCTGACGACAAAACACATATCGTGAGTTCGTTCGACGAGGAACTGACCCGTCTGAACAACATCATCTCGCAGATGGGCGGGCTTGCAGAAAGTCAGCTGATCTCTGCGATCCGCTCTATTGTAAAGCGTGACTCGGAACTGGCTGAAAAAGTCATTCTTTCAGACCATCGTATCGATGTTCTCGAACAGGAAGTGCAGGATTTTGCGGTCCGTCTTCTGGCCCTGCGCCAGCCGATGGCTGATGACCTGCGTCAGGTCGTGACGGCGCTTAAGCTGTCCAATGATCTTGAGCGTATTGGTGATTTGGCCAAGAACATTGCCAAACGTGCCCAGGTCCTGAACCAGATCCCGCCGATCCGTCCGGTCCAGGTGATCCCGAATATGGGCAAGCTTGCCCAGGAAATCATCAAGGATGTTCTCGACGCCTATATCGAAGGTGACGCCGAAAAGGCGGAACGCGTCTGGGCGCGCGATCAGGAAGTCGATGACATGTACAATTCGCTGTTCCGCGAATTGCTGACCTACATGATGGAAGATCCGCGCAACATTACGGCATCGACCCACATGCTGTTCATCGCCAAGAACATCGAACGTATTGGCGATCATGCCACCAATATCGCCGAAACGATCTATTACCGGATCAAGGGCGAAGACCTGCCGGCAATCGACCGGCCAAAAAATGATGCAGCGAACTTTGCTGTTGTCGAACCGAATGAGTGACACTGGAGCATAGGAAGATGGACCCAACGGTTCTTATCGTCGAGGACGAAGCTGCAATCGTAACCATGTTGCGCTACAACCTCGAACGTGAGGGGATGCAGGTTGTCGAAGCCGGTGACGGTGACGAAGCGTTGAAAATTCTTGCTGAAACGCATGTTGATCTTGTCCTTCTGGACTGGATGTTGCCGGTCATGTCGGGGATCGAGGTTTGCCGTCAGATCCGCCGCAAGCCCGAAAGCCGCGATTTGCCGGTCATCATGGTGACCGCGCGCGGCGAAGAAGGGGATCGCATTCGCGGCCTTGATACCGGTGCTGATGACTATGTCACCAAACCGTTCGCGATTGGCGAGTTGCTGGCACGTATTCGCGCACTTCTGCGCCGATCCGGTCCGGCGCAACCACAAGGGCAGTTGGTCTATTCCGATATCGAAATGGATCTTGCCGCCCATCGCGTCAGCCGCAATGGCAAGGCCATCCACCTTGGTCCGACCGAATTTCGTCTTCTTCGGTATTTCCTTGAACATCCTGGACGTGTTTTCTCCCGCGAGCAGCTTTTGAATGCTGTTTGGGGACCGAACATTTATGTCGAAACCCGTACGGTTGATGTGCATATCCGCCGCCTGCGCAAGGCCCTGAATGATGTCAAAGGTACCCGCGACATCATCCGGACGGTTCGGGCAGCCGGCTATGCGCTGGACTCGGAAACTGCGGCCTGATTGATCCGGCCACAAGGCCGGACTGCTGGCTGGTTGGATGGCTCGTCGGAAAAAATTCTGCCACTCAGATCAAACAAAACCCCCGTTGCCACAGGCCGCGGGGGGGGGTGCATTTAGCTGTCTTTAGCTTTGCCGCGTGTGGTGCGGCCTGACCGGGATGTAGCCGGTTTGTCTGATGGCGCAGTCTTTGTCGCCGGTTTGCGGGGCGCTGCTTTTTTTGCCGATGTGGTTTTGCCCGACGTTGTTTTGGTTGCGGCGGGTTTTGTCGCAACCTTGCGCGCGGTTGTTTTCTTTGGCGTGGTACGCGACGCAGGTTTCTTTGCCGTCGGTTTGGGTTTTGCGGTTTGCGCAGCCGTGCCGGATGCCTTTGTTGTTTTCGCGGTCGCCGGGGATGCAGATGCCGCAGATGGTGTTGTTGCTGGTGCGACTTCTGATGCCGGTGCTGCTTGTGCCGGTTCCGGGGCTTTTTTACGCTGGGTCCTTGGCGCCAGTTCGTTCATCAACAGCATGTCGGCACGCCGGAACTTGGCGATTTCGGCATCAATGTCTTCTTGTGGCACGTCGCAGGCCGACAGCACATGATCCGAAAGCCGAAGGCCGGTTTCCAATACTTCGGGAATTGCCGCATCGGCCCCGCTGCGCGACAGCGGACCGATATGGGTGATGTCCTGGGCGCGGGCAAAGATCTTGAGATGCGGATAATGCTGACGTAGAAGCGCAACGGTCTTTTCGGTTGCATGCGGGTTACCCATGGCAACAACCGCAATGCGCGCTTCATCGGTGTGGGCGGCGCGGAATGTTTCCGGGCGCGATCCGTCGGCAAAGAATACGGGGAGCCCCTCTGCACGACCGCGCGATACCTGTTGGGCATCACTGTCGAGAACAATGAACGGAATATCTCGGGTTTTCAAAAGACGCGCCAGAACCCGGCCAACACGCCCGCTGCCAATGACCAGCACATGCTGGTGGATGCCTTCGGTTTCATCCGAGATCGGGCCAAGCTGGTCGTCTTCCTTGGGATGCAGCTTTTCCTCGATCCGGTGGCCAAGATTGATCAGGGTCGGTGTCAATGCCATCGACAAGGCAACCACCGGGATCAGCATCGCGGCAAGATCACGCGGAATTGCACCATTCTGGGCCGCCAGTGCAAACATGACGAATGCAAATTCACCGCCTGCTGCCAGGCTCATCGCAACACGAAGGGCCGAACCCCGTTCGAACCGGATCGCTAAGGACAAGACAAACAGAACGGCCGTCTTGATGACAAGCAATGCAATCAGCCACAGCAGCACACTGCCAAACTGTTCATAGACAACATTGGCATTGACCGACATCCCGACCGACATAAAGAACAGCGACAGGAAAACGCCACGGAATGGCGCGATATCGGCTTCGATCTGATGACGGAATTCGGTTTCGGCCAGCATCACACCGGCAATGAACGCGCCAAGTGCCATCGAAAGTCCGGAAACCTCAGTCAGGGTGCTGGCGGCAAGGACAACGAACAGGGTGCCAATCGC
This sequence comes from Thalassospira povalilytica, assembly GCF_002844235.1. Classification (GTDB taxonomy): domain Bacteria; phylum Pseudomonadota; class Alphaproteobacteria; order Rhodospirillales; family Thalassospiraceae; genus Thalassospira; species Thalassospira povalilytica. Next base: position 188,784 of record NZ_PGTS01000001.1, read on the forward strand.
AAACAGTTCCGGGTTTTTAAGCGACGCGATATAGCGAAACAGATGTGGCAAAAGATACCGTCCTGCGACCAGAAGCAGGGCGACAGAACCGAAGCCAAGAAGAATACTGATCCACGGGCTGGTTTCGGTACCGGCATTGCCCGCCGCCTGAACCATGATCAGGAACGGACCAACCGCCACGTCCTGGACCAGAAGGATTGCAAGGGCGGCCCGCCCGAAACGGGTATTGAGCTGTCGGTCATCGGACAACTGTTTAAGGATAATCGCGGTTGATGACAGGGCCAGCGCACCGGCAATAACAAGGGATGCGGCCAATGGCAGATCAAGCAGCGCCAGAACGCCCATGATCGCAGCCATTGAAACCAGGATCTGCAACAGGCCGAGTGCCGCAAACCGCCCGCCAATGACGCGCAATCGTTCGCGCGAAAGTTCAAGCCCGATCATGAACAGCAGGAAGACGACCCCCAGTTCGGCAACTGTGGAAATGTCTTCACGTTCGGTAATCAGTCCAAACCCGAATGGCCCGATGCAAAATCCGCCGATCAGAAAACCGATAATCGAATTGGCGCGCAAACGATGCGCGATGGGTACTGCAACCACAGCCGCAGCAAGGATCAGGAACAGCTCGAACAGAACGCTGTGATGCATGGTCAGAATCGATCCGGCAAAGCAGATAAATATTTGAAAACAACGAGATGATCAGGATAGCGGAATTGAACGGTATCGTCCTGTGGAAATTTGACGATGCCAACGCAATTAACCCGTACCGGTTTGATCTGTTTCAAGGCTTGTCTTGTTGGTTTGACCTAATGCGCCGGGCGGGGAATTCAATTGTGTGCTGTGAAAATTGTCATGCCCTGATGACTTGCCAATCCCGGTGCCAGATGCCATGTTCCGCGGGCCTGATCAGGTCCATATAATTGACACCCAATAAGAGCAAACGCGTCTTGGAACAGCTTATCCCCTATCTTCAGATTATCGCCGGTCTTGTCCTGTTGACGGCTGGTGGCGAATTTATCGTGCGTGGTGCCGTTGGATTGGCTCTTTTGCTTGGGGTGTCAAAAGTCATTGTCGGTTTGACGATCGTTGCGGCCGGGACATCGGCGCCGGAATTTGTCGTGTCATTGAACGCATCGCTCAAAGGAACGGCCGATATTGCGATGGGCAATGTGGTCGGTTCCAATATTGCCAATATATTGCTGATCCTCGGTGCGGTTGCGGTGCTTAAACCGGTTGCGGCAGGTCGTATCACGGTTGTTCGCGATGGCGGTACCATGCTGCTGGGCACCGTTTTGTTCATCGCACTTTGCATGTTCGGGGCGATTGACCGGTGGGCCGGGGCCCTGATGCTGTGTGTGTTGGCGGCTATCTGGTACTTCACCTACAAGCATGACAAAAACATGCCCAGCGAAGCCAGCCATCTGCATGAAGAAGAAGTTGATGAAGTCGGCGAGGTGCCCAAAGGCTGGGCCAAGCCGCTTGTGGCGACCCTGATCGGGATTGGCGCACTGATGTTCGGGGCGGAATGGCTTGTTGACGGTGGCGTTGCCGTTGCCCGGCAGTTCGGTGTTTCCGAGGCCGTTATCGGTTTGACGCTGGTTGCGTTCGGAACGTCATTGCCCGAGCTTGCGGCATCTGTGGTCGCGGCATTCCGTGGTCATTCAGATGTTGCACTTGGCAACGTGCTGGGCTCGAACCTTTTGAACCTTCTGGTGATTATTGGTGGGGTGTCGCTTATTGCGCCAATTCCGGTGCCGGAACAGATTTTGAATTCCGATTTGTGGATCATGCTGGCGGTAACTGTCGGGTTGCTTGCCGTTGCCTATGCGTTTCGCAAAATTTCGCGCATTACCGGAAGTGCATTTGTGATTGCCTATTTGGTTTATGTCTTCCAACTTGTAGCAGCCTGAAAACCGGCTTGGTTGAATTGACAGACGCATAAAGGGATCCGCAGAAAATGACTGCACAGGTGCCCAAAACCGTTTTGATTACAGGTGCAGCTAAACGCATCGGTCGGGCCCTGTCGCTTGATCTGGCGCGAAATGGCTATGACGTAGCGCTGCACTGTCATCATTCGCGCAAGGATGCCGAAAGCCTGGCCGAGGAAATCCGTGCATTTGGCCGAAGCGCCTGTGTGATTTCCGCCGATCTCGCCAGCGAAGAGGACACCCACCGGATCGTGCGCGAAGCACAGGCGGCCTTGGGGCCGATTGCGGTTCTGATCAATAATGCGTCGACATTTGAATATGATGACATTCAGTCGGCCACCCGCGAAAGCTGGGACCTTCATATGGAGGCCAATCTGCGGGCGCCGTTTGTTCTGTCACAGGAATTTGCCAAACGCCTGCCCGACGATGTCAAAGGCCTGATCGTCAATATTATCGATCAGCGGGTCTGGAATCTGAACCCGCATTTCGTGACCTATACATTGTCAAAGGCCGGGTTGTGGACCTTGACCCAGACCCTTGCACTGGCATTGGCGCCGAAAATTCGTGTAAATGCGATCGGGCCGGGGCCGGCTTTGCCTAGTAGCCGACAAACACAGGACATTTTCGATCAGCAGTGCGAGAAAACCCCGCTTAAAGTCGGGACAAACCCGCAAGAGATTTGCGACGCGGTTCGATTTTTCCTTGCCGCGCCTGCCATCACCGGGCAAATGTTAGCCCTTGACGGCGGGCAGCACCTTGATTGGGCGCCCAGTGGCAATAATGACAAGCCAATCGAATGATGTCAGGCATGATGGTCTGACATCGGCCGGACGGGGAGGGCAGCACAAGGCGCCCATACCCAAAAGCAGCACAAGGAAGACCCGACTATGACCGCAGGCCTGAAACAGGATGCCAAAATTACGACATTGCCTTTTGCCGATCTGCCTCATGCAGACCGGGCCGGCAGCCTGCGCCGTGTCTTTGTGCGCGATATGGTCATTCATACCTCGATCGGTGTTTATGACCATGAAAAGGAAGCCCCGCAACGGGTCCGGATCAATCTTGATCTGGCAGTCCTCGAAGGGGACGGGGTTCAGAATGACGATATCACCACAGTCCTGAGCTACGAGGATCTTGTGGTTGGGACCCGACGCATCTGCCAGGATGGTCATGTGAACCTTGTGGAAACCCTTGGGGAAAAACTTGCGGATATGTGCCTTGCTGATCCGCGCGTGCGCAAGGTGATCGTCCGGGTTGAAAAGCTCGACGTTTTTGAAGACGTCTCGGCGGTCGGGGTCGAAATCGAACGGCACAATATCGCGCGTTGATTTACGCCCGATTTCGTTAAAAAATTTACTTTTTCAAACCGGCGGGTCAAGGGACTCTGTGATTCCCTTGGGGCGAATCGCAGCAGTCCTTATGCACAAGCATTTGGCGAGATGGAATCAAAGGAAAATATTCGATTTTTACGGCTGTATTACCGAATGATTTCATGTTGACAGTTATTTTTGATATATAAATCAATTACTTAACTGTTTTGCTCAATATTTGGGCACTTCACAGAAAGTTAAGACTCTCAAGGGGTGCAGGAAGAAGCCCCCCTATTACCCACATAGTTATCCACAGTCTTGGTGGACATCTTTTTTCCGCCACGATTCCCTGACGCGGTGTTGCGATGTTAATCTTTTCGGCTATGTTCCAAAGCCCGGCCAGATTGTGACGGCCGTCACAACTTTGGATGTATTTGTCTGATTGCGGAGTGCCTTTATGAAGCCTGATGCCCCCTCCGAAAACCCGAACGGGGAAGCTGCCCCGGGACGGGAAATCGGTTTGTCCCTTGAAGGTGACGAGAACCGGGGCGGGGCCGCGCGTGGTGTCGAGGCAATCAAATACGCCCTGAAAACCATGCCGGGTGCACCGGGCGTTTACCGGATGCTCGATGACAAGGACCGGGTTCTTTATGTCGGCAAGGCCAAGAACCTTAAAAAGCGCGTGGTGGCCTATACTCGCATCATGCAATTGCCGATCCGGATTGCCCGTATGGTCGCCCAGACGGTCCGGATGGAAATCATCACCACCCATACCGAGGCCGAAGCCCTTCTTCTTGAATCCAACCTGATCAAGAAGCTCAAGCCGCGTTACAACATTCTTCTGCGGGATGACAAAAGCTTTCCCTATATCCTGATCACCGAAGATCATGATTACCCGCGCATCGTCAAACATCGCGGGGCACGCGCCAAGGATGGAAGCTGTTTTGGGCCTTTTGCGTCTGCCTGGGCGGTGAACAATACGATCAACCATTTGCAGCGCGCATTCCTGTTGCGATCCTGTACCGATGCGGTTTTCTCGAACCGGTCGCGCCCGTGTTTGCTGTATCAAATCAAGCGGTGTGCCGCCCCCTGTGTGGACCGCATATCCAAGCCGGAATATGACGGGCTTGTTGATATCTGCCGTGACTTCCTGACCGGCCGAAGCCAGAAAATCCTCAAGCAGCTTGAAGCTGATATGATGGCCGCGTCCGAGCGCATGGAATTCGAACAGGCCGCGATGTATCGCGACCGCATACGGGCATTGAGCCAGATCAGATCGCATCAGGACATCAATCTTGAAGGCGTCGAAGAAGCCGACGTCATCGCCCTGCATCAGGAAGGCGGACAAAGCTGTGTGCAGGTGTTCTTTTTCCGGTCTGGATCAAACTATGGCAACCGGTCCTATTTTCCGCGCCATGAACAGTCTGCGGAAATTCCCGAAATCCTGTCGGCCTTTGTCGGGCAGTTCTATGCCGATAAGCCCGCGCCCAAACAGATTTTCCTGTCTCATGAGATCGAAGGTCAGGAACTGGTCGAAAATGCACTGGGCATCAATAACAACCGCAAGATCGAGTTGCTGGTGCCCAAACGGGGCGGCAAACGCAAACTGGTCGAGCATGCCCTGACCAACGCCAAGGATGCGCTGGGACGGCGTCTTGCCGAAAGTGCAACACAGCGCAAGCTGCTTGAAGACCTTGCTGACAAGCTTGATCTGGAAAGCACGCCCGAACGGATCGAGGTTTACGATAACTCCCACACCCAGGGGACCAACATGGTGGGCGGGATGATTGTGGCCGGACCGGAAGGCTTTATGAAAAACGCCTATCGCAAATTCAATATCAAGGGCGACATCGCACCGGGTGATGACTTTGCCATGATGCGCGAAGTTCTGACCCGTCGGTTTGCCCGCGCCCAAAAAGAAGATCCGGATCGTGAAAATGGCACCTGGCCGGACCTGTGTCTGATTGACGGTGGTTTGGGGCAGCTTGGCGTTGCGCGCGAGGTCCTTGAAGATCTTGGCATCGAAGATGTGATGCTGGTTGGTGTCGCCAAGGGTGTTGATCGAAATGCCGGTAAGGAAGTTCTTCACATCCCGGGCAAGGCACCGGTGCGTCTTGATATGAAAGACCCGGTTCTTTATTTCATCCAGCGCCTGCGCGACGAAGCGCACCGTTGGGCGATCGGAACCCACCGGGCAAAACGGGCCAAGCAGATCGGCAAAAGTGTTCTGGATTCGGTTCCGGGTGTTGGTGGTGCGCGCAAAAAGGCGCTTTTGCATCATTTCGGATCGGCTCGGGGGGTTGCCGATGCCGGGCTTTCGGATCTTGAGGCAGTCGAGGGCATCAGTGCCGCCCTGGCGCGAAAGATCTACGATCATTTCCACGAAAATGACTGATAACCTGTTGCTGATGTCTTGCTTTTTGGCGGCAGGCGGGTAATACCCCGTGTGCATATTGCCGTCCCGGCAGCGCGCTTTTGTGCGATCAACGATCTCAGCTTAAGGAAACAAATGCGATATTTTCCTTCCTGGTCTTTGACCCGGTCTTCAACAGTCATGCCTGATGAACGTCTGCCGTGGGGTGAGATGTTCCCGATGGGATTGCAGCATCTTGTTGCCATGTCTGGTGCCACAATTCTTGGCCCGCTTCTGATGGGGTTTGATCCCAATCTGGCCATTCTGTTTTCCGGTATCGGAACCCTGATTTTCTTCATCTGTACTGCCGGTCGGGTGCCAAGTTATCTGGGCTCGTCCTTTGCGTTTATCGCGGTTGTCATTGCTGCGACGGGATATGCGGGGACCGGTCCGAACCCCGATATCGGGGGCGCGCTTGGTGGTATCATTGCAGCCGGGGCGCTTTATGTCGCCATCGGTCTGGTTGTTATGGCAACCGGCACGGGGTGGGTTGAAAAACTGATGCCGCCTGCGGTGACGGGTGCCGTCGGTGCGGCCATTGGCCTGAACCTTGCGCCGGTGGGGATCAGCGGCATCACAGGTGACAATATGCACATGCTGGTGGCGCTTCTGACCTTGTTGTCGGTTGCTGCTGTTTCTGTCTATGCACCTGTTGCGTTGCGCCGTGTTTCGATTCTGGTCGGTATTTTGGCGGGTTATGGTCTGGTTCTTGTTCTGGGGAACGGTCTGGGACTGATGCCGGGTGTTGATTTCTCTGGTCTTGCGCACGCCGCCTGGTTTGGCATGCCGGATTTCGTTGCACCGCGTTTTGAAAGTTCCGCCATGGTCATGATCGCACCGGTGGCCTTCATTCTGGTGGCTGAAAACCTTGGTCATATCAAGGCGATCGGCGGCATGACCAAACAGAATATGGATCGTTATATCGGCCGCGGTTTTGTTGGCGACGGCTTGGCGACCATGCTGGCAGGTTCGGGCGGTGGCACGGGTGTGACCACCTATGTTGAAAATATGGGTGTCATGGCGGTCACACGCGTTTTCTCGACCCTGATTTTCGTCATTGCGGCGGTGATTGCCATTTTGCTTGGGTTCTCTCCGAAATTCGGCGCATTGCTACACACAATTCCGGCACCGGTTCTGGGCGGGCTTGGTGTGGCTGTGTTCGGACTGATTGCCGCGGCAATGGTCCGTTTGTGGGTTGATAACCAGGTTGATTTTTCTGATCCGCGCAACCTGTTTACGGTTGGTATTACCCTGATTTTCGGTGGTGGCGACTTTACCGTGACGTTCGGTGGTTTTGCGATTGGCGGGATTGGAACCGCTACTTTGGCTGCGATCATTCTTTATCAGGTCCTGAGCATCGGCCGGAAAAAGAAAGACGCCATAGCCGCTTAGGTAAATGACTTGGGCCGTGTCTCAGTTTTATGGCAATTGAACACGGCCCTTGTCGTCATGGACCCAAGGCTTTAATAATTGCGCGGCTTCGGGGTGCAAATCCCTCTGGCCGGAAATTGTCGCCCTAAATACCCGCAAACAGGCCTGTTCATGAAAAACCAGATTCCCAATCTGCTGACCTTGTCGCGCATCATCGTGATCCCGGCACTGGTCGCATCGTTTTACATTGACGGCCCGGTTGGCAACTGGATCGGTTTTGCGCTGTTTGCCTTTGCCGGGGTGACCGATTTCTTTGACGGTTATCTGGCGCGCAGCATGAATGTGGTTTCTCCGCTTGGCCGGTTCCTTGATCCGATTGCGGACAAGTTGCTGGTGGCTGCGGCCCTTATGATGATGGTGGCGTTTGAACGCATTGCCGGTCTTGCGGTATTGCCGGCTGTCGTGATCATGTGCCGCGAAATCATGGTTTCGGGCTTGCGCGAACATCTTGCCGAACTGAAGGTGCCGCTTCCGGTGACGGTGCTTGCCAAATGGAAAACAACCGCCCAAATTCTGGCGATCGGCTTTCTTCTGGTCGGGGATGCGTCGCCCGATATGATCCCGTCGATCCTGATTGGTGATATCTTGCTGTGGATTGCGGGGATTGTGACGGTTCAGACCGGCTATATCTATTTGCGGACCGGGCTTAAGCATCTCGACTGAGTTTCGAATTACCGGACTGGGGCCATGTCGCGCGTTTCTGTTCAACAACATGATTTTGACCCGGGGGCAGAACTGTCTGCACTGACCGATGGTCGCACCGACATCGGGGCTGCTGTCAGTTTTGTCGGACTGGTACGTGATCTTCATGGCGATGATCGGGTATCAAGCCTGACGCTGGATCATTATCCCGGCATGACAGAACGCGAACTTGAAAAAATCGCGGACGAAGCATCACAACGCTGGCCGCTTGATGATGTTCGCATTGTTCATCGTTTCGGCAAAATGCTGCCTGGCGATCGTATCGTGCTCGTCATCACCTTGTCCGCACATCGACGTGCCGCGTTCGAGGCCTGCGATTTCATTATGGATTTCCTGAAAACCCGGGCACCATTTTGGAAACGTGAAGAAACGCCAGAAGGTGAAAAATGGGTCACCGCAAAGGCATCGGACGACGCCGATGCCGATCGGTGGAACTGACGCCAGGTCGCCCCTTAAGACCCGTCAGACGAATTTCAAAATCAGCGCCACCATCGATGACAAGGCGGTTTGCAGGGTGGCTGCATCATTTACCTTGTTCCGCAAATCCTGCATGGCGGCGACATCCTGATCGCTTACGGTAATGGCACCTTGCAGCTGCTTGGTACGCAGGGTGACAATCAGTTCCGCAGCCTGATCAAGTTTGGGTTTGGTGGCGATCTTTTGATCAATGCTTGCGGATTGGTAGGTCACCAATGCCTGTTGATAGGCCTGTTCGGCGGCTGAGATCAGGGTGTCGATATTCTCGGTCATGTGATGATCCCCGGCTTTACTGTGTTGCAGTTTCAAGCAGGCCTTTGCCCTGCGAGACAAGTTCTTGCGGACTGAGCTTGTTGATCTGATCGGCAAGGGTGATGCCCTGTTCAACAGCCCCGATCAGGGATGCGACATCCAGTCTGGCGTAATTGTCGATCTGTCCCTGCAATTTGTCGCCAAGTTTTGTCGCAGTCAAAAATGCCCGCAAAGTTTTGGACTGCATTGCCTGTTCTTCTGCCAGAAGGCCTTGCCAGCGTTGCCACCAGATCTGGTATTCCAGGTCGCGCGCTTCGGGGTCGTTGCTGTCATTCTTGCGGAATGTATTAAGCTCTGCGATCAGTGTGCTGCGTCTTGTCAGATATGTCGGCGGATTGCGCGCAAAATCACTGGTGATGGTTGCCAGTTGCGTGCGCAGCTTTTCCAGTATCGGTCCCGATTGGGTAACAGCAGATGTACCAAGTGCGGAACCGGCTTCGATATTGTCAAAGATGGCGACGAATTGCTGATACTGGTTGCGCAGATCACGAAGCGTTGCTGTCCATTGATCGCGCACGGTCGGGGATATCTTGACCGCATCCGGATCCAGAAGTGTTTCGATATTTGATGGTGTTACAGGCCCGGTGAATGCAGCCATGTTGCGCACAAATTCATCACGTTGTGCATCCGCCGATTTGGGGAAGGGGGCAAACTGGGCACTGAAGGCGGCATCATATCCGTCAAAGGCGGTTTCGGTCGCCGTGCCAAACTGTGTGACCGAAAGTTTGAGTGTCTCGGCCTTCTGGCTGCATGCGGCAAGCAGGCCGATGACGGTGACAAGGGCACCGTTACGAATGATGCGTTTGAATGTGCAAAACATCTTTTGTCCCCGCGATGAATTTGATGGTCATCAGACGTGGACAGACCGGGTTTGTGATGCAAAACAAAACGCCGCAACATTAATTGCGGCGTTTGTCAGATCGGAAACAGGAAAGATGGGTTATTTGCTCAGCATGAACAGGGCCTGATTGCCAAAGAAATTGGCAAAGCCCGAATGGCTGTCCATTGAAACACGTGAACCGCTTTCATTCAGAACCATCGATCGTTCGATTTTGAGATTCATTTCATTACACAAGGCGACAAAGTCCCGCACGGTGCAGAAATGGATGTTTGGCGTTTCATACCACATGATCGGAAGGTTCGGGTTTTGCGGCATCCGGCCGCGGAACATCAGGTCAAACCGCGCACGCCAATGTCCGAAATTCGGAAAGGACACAATCGCCTTGTTGCCGATACGCAGCAATTCCGACAGGACTTCTTTCGGGCGATGGGTGGCCTGAAGGGTCTGGCTGAGGATCGCGTAATCGAACGCGCCATCCGGATAATCGCCAAGATCGCGATCCGCATCCCCCTGCATCACAGGAAGCCCCTGTGCGACGCAGTTGCGCACCCCTTCGTTGGAAAGTTCAAGGCCGCGGCCATCGACATTTTTGGTACGGGTCAGATAGCCAAGAAGCTCCCCGTCACTGCACCCGATATCAAGAACACGTGTGCCGGGCTCGACCATGTCGGCGATCAGCTGAAGATCGACACGGATGCGGTCGCTATGTGCCGGAAGCGACGGGTTGCCGGCGGCATTTGAAACAGTATTGGTCATGATTATTTCAGTCCCCGGCTTTCGGCAGCACCATCGATAAAGCCGCTCAGAACCATGTGGAAATCGGGTTCATCAAGCAGGAAGGCATCATGGCCCTTGTCACTTTCGATCTCGACACAACTGACATTGCACGATGCCGCATTCAAGGCATGGGCAAGGGTTCGGCTTTCAGCGGTGGTAAAGCACCAGTCGCTTGAGAACGAGATAACGCAGAACCGGGTTTTGCAGCCGGTAAAGGCCTCGGCGAGCCTGCCGTCATATTCCATCGACAGATCGAAATAATCCATCGCACGGGTGATATAAAGGTAACTGTTGGCGTCAAATCGATCGACAAAGCTTTTGCCCTGATGACGCAAATAGCTTTCGACCTGAAAATCATGGTCAAAACTGTATGTGATTGCGCCGCGGTTCTGAAGCTTGCGGCCGAACTTGCGATGCAGGGCCGGCTGCGACAGATAGGTGATATGTGCGGTCATGCGTGCAACGGCAAGCCCGCGCGCCGGCTTCTTGCCTTCGAGCAGGTAATTGCCCCCGCACCAGTCCGGATCGGCCATGACGGCCTGACGACCAACTTCGTGGAAGGCGATATTTTGCGCGGAATGTCGGAACGATGTTGCAATCGGTGCTGCGGCAAAAACGCGCTCCGGATAGCTTTTGCACCATTCAAGGACCTGCATGCCGCCCATGGAACCGCCAATGACAGCGAACAACGTATCGATGCCCAGCGCATCAATCAGCATGGTCTGGGCGCGCACCATATCGGCAATCGTGATCACCGGGAAATCAAGCCCCCAGGGCTTGCCGGTTTCCGGGTTGATATCCTTGGGACCCGTACTGCCAAGACAGCCGCCGATCACGTTGCTGCAAATCACGAAATATTTGTCGGTATCAATGATTTTGCCCGGCCCGACAATTTCACGCCACCAGCCTTCCTTGCCGGTAATCGGATGAACATCATCGGCAACATACTGATCCCCGGTCAGGGCATGACAGACCAGAATCGCGTTTGATTTTTCGGCATTGAGTTCGCCATAGGTCTGATAAGCCAGCGTAAAGGGACCAAACTCGACACCGCTATCAAGGCGCAGCTTGTCCGTCTCTCCCAGAACCATATGATGGCCGGGGAGCGGCGGGCGCTTGTCTTTGTTAAGGGCGGTGTTCATGGACGTTGGTTTCCCTGTCATAACGTGACTTTTCGCTAAAACCCGGTTGTGTTTTTGCATTTGTTGCCGAGTTTGCAGAAAATTCGTTTGTTCTAGCTATGAAGCAGACCCGGTTTAGTCAATCTTTTCTTTGCAATTCGGCGGCCCTGTCCTAATACTGTGCGCCGTTCAAAAGAAGAGTAGATTATGGCGTCTGACGATAAAAATTTGGCAAATCTTGACCTTGATGGCTTGCGCGGCGAGATCGACGAAATCGATCAGGCGCTGCAATCGCTGATCATTCGGCGTACCAAAGTAGTCCAGGCCGTCGGGGCCTATAAGGACCGGGTGATTGCTGCTGGTGGCAAGGTCAAGGTGCCCTATCGTCCGGCCCGCGAAGCCCGCATCATGCGGACATTGGTCAATCGTCACGACGGGGCCTTTCCGAAATCGGCACTGATCCAGATCTGGCGCGAAATGATCGCGGCGGGCACAAGGCTTGAAGCGCCATATACGGTTGCATTGTGCCGTAACGCCGATGGTCAGGATTGCTGGGAACTTGCCCGCCTTAACTTTGGCTGTTTGAACGAAATTATCGAATTTGATACCCCGCGCGAAGCATTCGGTGCGCTTGAAGACGGCCGGGCGGCGGTGGGTGTGTTTCCCAAACCCGAATTTGGTGAAGCCATGCCGTGGTGGACGTTGCTGACGGATGATACGGCAGTCAAAGTCGTTTCCAAATTGCCATTTGGCGGTCGCCCGGTCGGGCGCGGCGAACAGACCGAGGGTTTTGTTCTTGCCGCGATTGATCTGGAAGACAGTGGCGATGACCGGACTCTGTTTGTTGTCAGCCTGTCGAAAGAAATATCGATGGATACGGTGCGCAAAAAAATTGCGGATGGTATCGACGGGGCGACAATCCTTGGCTTTTCTGACGATACGGTCGCAGATCGGCGTTTTGTTCTTGTTGATGTGCCGGGATTCTTTTGTAATCGCGCCGACGCGTTCGAGGACACACTCGCAAAACAGGGACTTGCCCCTGAAAGCTTGCGTGTGGTCGGTGCCTATGCGGTGCCGATTTCAGAAGACGCACTGAGTTAACAATTTTTGGCAGGCTGCCATTGGCTGCCGCTTCCTCTGGGAGAACCTAAGTAATGTCTGCGCCCACCCCCCGCCCCGGAATTCTTGATATCGCGCCCTACAAAGGCGGAAAATCCAGCTCTGCTGGTGCCCAGCGCGTGATCAAGCTGTCGTCCAACGAAGGTGCCCTTGGTCCGAGCCCCAAGGCGATGGAGGCCCTTCGCAATACCGCTGATCGTCTGCATCGTTATCCGGATGGTGGTTGTGATCTTCTGCGCAACAAGCTTGCCGAAAAATACGGCCTTGAAGTCGACCAGCTTGTTTGCGGTGCCGGTTCTGATGAATTGCTGACGCTTTTGATCCGTGCCTATGCCGGGCCAGGCGACGAGGTTCTTTATTCTCAGCACGGCTTTTTGATGTATCCGATCGCGGCAATGGGGGTTGGTGCAACCCCAGTCACCGCGCCGGAAACCAACATGACGACCGATGTCGATGCATTGCTTGGCGCTGTTACCGACAAAACCAAGATCGTCTTCGTTGCCAATCCGAACAACCCGACCGGGACCTATATCACCGATGCCGAGATGAAGCGTCTGCGTGATGGCCTGCGCGAAGATATCGTTCTTGTGGTTGATGCGGCCTATGCCGAATTCATGACCGGTCAGGAAGATTACAGCGCGGGCGAAGAACTGGTCAAAGCCGGCAACAACACCGTGATGACCCGGACATTCTCCAAGATTTATGGTCTTGGCGGCATTCGTCTGGGCTGGTGCTATGCGCCGCCGGCAATTGCCGATGTGTTGCAGCGCCTGCGCAATCCGTTCAACGTGCCGTTGCCGACCCAGGAAGCGGGCGTTGCGGCCCTTGATGATGATGATTTCGTCAATGAATGTGTACGCCACAATGCCGAAACGCTTGCCTGGTTCCGTGACGAGATCAATGCGATTGCAGGCCTCAAGGCACATCCGAGCTATGGCAACTTTGTCATGGTCGAATTCCCGGAGGTTGCCGGCAAGGATGCCGATGCCGCCAATGATTTCATGATGGCCCGTGGCGTGATCCCGCGCAAAATCGGTGCCTATGGTTTGCCGCAGATGCTTCGTGTTTCCATCGGCACGAAGGAAGAAATGGAAATCTGCCTTCAGACCATCAAAGACTTTGTGAACCAGTAAAATGACCAACACCGCATCCCAGTCGCTTTTTGATACTGTTGCCTTTATCGGTATGGGCCTGATCGGGTCCTCGATGGCGCGTCGCATCAAACGTGACGGCCTTGCCAACAAGATCACCTGTGCCGTGCGGTCTGAAAAGACCCGCGATCGCGTGCTTGAACTTGGCATCGCCGATGAAGCTTATTGTGACATCAAGGAAGCGGTCGGGGATGCGGATCTAGTTATGATCTGTGCGCCGGTCGGTGCGAACGAAGCCATTGGCGCGCAGCTTGCCGGTGCCTTGAAAAAGGGTGCGATTGTTTCTGACGTCGGATCGGTCAAGCAATCGGTCATTCGTGACATTGCACCGCATCTTGACGAAGGCGTGCATTTTGTTCCGGGCCACCCGCTTGCCGGGACCGAACATTCCGGTCCGGATTCAGGTTTTCCCGAATTGTTCGAGGAACGCTGGTGCATTCTGACCCCGATTGCGGGCGAACCCGAAAGTGCGACCCAAAAAGTCAAAGCCCTTTGGGAAGCTTGTGGCATGTATGTCGAATGCATGGATGCCGACCATCATGATCGCATTCTGGGGATCACATCGCATCTGCCGCATCTGATTGCCTACACCATCGTCGGTACGGCAACCGATCTTGAAGATGCCCTGCGTCAGGAAGTGATCAAGTTTTCCGCATCGGGTTTCCGTGATTTTACCCGTATTGCGGCATCCGATCCGACCATGTGGCGCGACGTGTTTCTGAACAACCGCGAAGCCGTGCTTGAAGTTCTTGGCCGTTTTCAGGAAGACCTGATGGCATTGCAGCGCGCCATCCGCTGGGGCGAGGGGGACAAACTGTTTGATCTGTTTACTCGCACGCGTGAAATCCGCCGTGGCATTGTCGATGCCGGACAGTATTTCACCAATTTCTCGGCCGAGGGTGAAAACCGCCAAAGCGACGAAAAGGGCAAGAAAAAGCCCACGGAATAATATCGAGACGGCCTGTTAGTACAGGCCGTCATTCGGTTGGTGATGCGCCCCATTCTGCACCGCCCGCCGGTTAGAGGGGAAGTCATGTCTGCCACCAACCACCCGGCATTTGGCCGGATCATGCCGTTTGTCTTTGTGTTTCTCTGGAGCACCGGATTTGTCGGCGCCAAATTCGGTCTGCCATATGCCGATCCGTTTGTTTTCCTGTTTGTCCGGTTTGCGATTGTCATCTTGTTGATGGTGCCGGTCGTGATGCTGATGAAGGCAAGGTGGCCGTCCTCCTGGCGGGAAGCATCGCATATCGGAACGGCCGGTGTTCTGGTGCATGGCATTTATCTGGGCGGCGTTTTCTGGGCGATTGATACCGGTTTGCCATCCGGCCTTGCCGCATTGATTGTCGGGTTGCAGCCCGTCGTCACGGCATCGGTTGTTGGCAGTCTTCTTGGCGAACGGGTTTCGATGCGCCAGTGGGGTGGACTGGTTCTTGGACTTGTCGGTGTGGCCCTTGTCCTTGTGCCCAAAATTGGCGATGGCATTGGCATTACCCCGTTTGGCATCGGGCTGGCCGTGATGGCCTTGCTGGGGATGACCGCCGGTACATTATATCAAAAGCGTTTCTGTACCGGCATGGACCTGATGAGCGGTACGGTCATTCAATATGTTGCCGCTGCGGCCTTTGTCGGTGTCGTCGCACTGTTCAAGGATGAGCTGACCGTCGAATGGAGCATGAATTTCATTCTGGCGATGGCGTGGCTTGTGCTGGTGCTGTCAATCGGTGCGATCATGTTGTTGATGGTTCTGATCAAACAGGGCGAAGCAACCCGGGTCGCCAGCATGTTTTATCTTGTGCCGCCGACCGCTGCTTTCTTTGCGTGGGTTCTGTTTGATGAACATCTTGGTGCGCTTGGCTTTGCCGGTTTCGGGGTTGCGGCACTTGGCGTTGCGCTGGTGATTATGAAACGCTAGGCCGGTCAGGCCAGTCTTGCTGCCAGGCAGGCCGCAAGAAGCTGGGCGATGGCTTGTTCCTGCAGGCTAAACGGCTGGTGCGGGCGCAGGTAATTCATCGTGCCGACAACCTGTTCACCCAAAATAACCGGGACATTCATAACCTGATCAAGACCCAGCCCAAGGATGGTTTCGTGGTCGGAAAATGCCCAGCGAATATCGTCAGCACCGCTGCCAAGATTGATGTGGCGATCTATCAGGACCTTTTGTCCCCAAGGCGTGTCCTTTTTAGGTTTGCGACCGCCAACCGGGTAAATTTCGGGCATGGTTGACACTATGCGTTCTACCTCGATCGTGGCGGGGTGGTAACGCATGGCGCTATATAGTTCGTTTAGGATCGCGTTCGCACAAAGGTCGTGAAACGCGGTATCTGTCGTCGCCGGATCGGTCAATTGCGCAAACAGTTCGGTCGGAAGTTCCATGCTGCCTGTCTCCTGCGTGGTGGTGGCGCGAAGGGGTTAAGCGTTGACTGTTGCGGTGCCGGCACGGCGGGGATCGGCAAAGGCGTTCAGATTGCCGTTTTCATCAGACATGGCGACACAGATCCCGCCAGCCTTCCAGGTTTGTTGCGGCCAGGCTTCCATGTCATGACCGCGTGCTTGCAGCTCCGCGATCGCGGCATCCGGCAGGTCCTGTTCATAAAGAACCTTGTTCGGATAGGCGATATGGGGGGCAAAGGAACCGGGATAGGCGTAACTTGAAACGCGCGGTTCCAGAATGGCCTCCTTCAGGCCTTTGCCGCGATCCATCATATGGATAAGAACCTGTGCCATCGCCTGGATCTGAATGTCACCGCCCGGGGTTCCCATCGCCAACCATGGTTTGCCATCTTTAAGGCCCAGGATCGGGTTGGGCGTAAGGCGCGGGCGTTTACCCGGTGCCAATGCATTCAGATGCCCCGGGATGGCGCGTGACTGTGACCCGCGCGACGATACGCTCAGTCCTGTGCCGGGAATGACCTGGGTGTCTGAGCTTGGGTCGCTTGGCGTGGCAGAAAACATGTTGCCGTCGCCATCAATCACACTGACATGTGACGTGTCGGCAGAACCGCGCGCATATTCGGGAGTTTCGCCGGCGTTATTGCGATATGGGGCATTGATGTGTTCCATGTCGCCCGGGGCGGGCATCGGATCAGAACGGGTTTCCGATATCGTTGCCAGGCGTTGAGCAACAAAAGAGGCATCAAGCAAGGACGCCGGATCAACTTTCATGTAATCGGGATCGGTGACAAAGGCTTCACGATCGGCGAAAACCCGTTTAAGCACCTCAAGCAGGAAATGTCGGTCAATATCGCCATCTGGCGTAAGGATTCGCTCCTTGCCAGCCTTTTCAAGCATGGTCAGTGTTTCAGCCATTGAAATGCCCTGACACCATGCCCCGCAACAGTAAATTTCGCTGTCGCGGAACTTCACCGGAAATGTTGTTTCTTCGCGCACTTCATAGGATGCCATGTCTTCCATGGTCAGAAGACCGCCATTTTCAGCATGGAATGCGGTGATGCGCTGGGCAATTTCACCTTCGTAAAACGCAGCCCTTGCCGCGGCCAATCCGGCTTTGCGGTCACCTTTGGCATTGCGTTCGGCATCGACCATGATTTGCAAACTGTTGGCGAGATCCGTCTGGACAAAGGTTTCGCCAACGACCGGCGGTTTGCCATTGGGCAGGAAAATCTCGGCTGTTGATTCAAATCGCTGATATTCGCGGTGGCGGGATTTTACGAATTCGGAAAGCAATTCGAACACCGGAAAACCGTCACGTGCCGCCTTGATCGCCGGGGCTGCCACATCACCAAAGCGCATGGTGCCAAATTCGGACAGGGCGCGAATCCAGGCAGCCGGGGCGGCGGGGACCACCGTACGCAAAATGCCCTCGGGCACGGAATCGCCGAAATTCTTGTGGAACCATTCGACATTGGCGGCTTTGGGCCAAACACCAACCCCGTCATAGCTTGTAATCCGTCCGGTTTTGCCATCGCGCAAAATGATCGGGGCAACACCGGCAACAGACACAAGTTCGGGGTGAACAACGCCAAGTGCCAGCCCCGCAGCAACGCCGGCATCGATGGCATTGCCACTTGCGCGCAGCATTGTTTCCGCTGCTTCTGTGGCGATCGGGTGGCCTGTGGCAATGGCGAAGTTATTGGTACTCATAGGTTTTCCTTGAAGTCTTTCCAAAACAGCAAAGACGGGACGCAACGCGCCCAACCGCCGTTATCTTCATAACTGTTTCTATTCTTTAACTACGTAGTTGACAAGTCATAACTAGTTAGTTTTATGATTGTGTCATGAACAAGGAACGCACAACAAACGCATTGAAACGTGTGGCCGCAGAAATGGAAGCCGGTGATGCAAACAGCTCGCTTCCGAAATATGCGCGCCTTGCCGAAGCCTTTTACGGCTGTGTCCGTGATGGTCATTACCTGCCCGGTGATCCTTTGCCGAGCGAGACGGAACTGTGCGACGTCCTGCCGGTTGGTTTGAGCACCGTGCAAAAGGCGCTGGCGCAGTTGGTTGAGCAGGGCATCGTTGTGCGTCGGCGCAAACTCGGGACCTTTATCGCCGATTTCCGAAATCAGGTTCCCGAGGTGCACGTCTATCGGTTTCGCGATCCGGTCACGGGTGAAAACCTGTTGCCCTATACGCGGGGAATCTCGGTCGAAGAAGCCCATACCGAAGAACTCGGTCCTTTGGCCGCCGGCTTTGAAGGCGATCCGGTCGTACGACTTGATCGTCTGGTCTGGATCGAGGGCGAACGCCCGGTCTTCAGTTCCATTTTCCTGCGCAAGGCCCACGCCGAAGGACTGTCAGACCGTGGTGGTCTGAACAATTTCGACGGGGTTTCGGTCCACCGGCATCTCGCAGAAAAATTCAATCTGCCGACCTTGTCGGTCACACATCGCGTCACGGCGGGCGAGCTGTCTGCCAAGGCCTGCGCAAACCTTGATCTGGCGGCACCGCATGTTGGCCTGATCTGGGAAGCAACAGATCGCAGTTTCAACGAAAAACAAATTCTTGTGCAGCGTTTCGAACTGCCAAGGGGGCACCGTCCGATGGAAATCATCGAAGGAAAAAAATCGTAAAGATTTTGGAACCTATCACGTCTGGAGAACGAGGAGTTTGAGAATGAAAAAGGTACTGGCGGCAGCTGCAATGCTGGCCTTGAGCACCGGTTCGGCATTCGCCGCAGACTGGAAACCCGACGGACCGATCCGTCTTTGGATCGGTTATGGCGCAGGTGGCGGAACCGATGTTCAGGCCCGTATGCTGGCCAAGGAACTTGAACAGACCCGTGGCTGGATTCTGGTCCCGGAAAACAAATCCGGCGAAGATGGCGCTGTGATGTCTGCACAGCTCAAGAACGAGGCACCCGATGGCCAGACTCTCGGCTTTGCCATCACCACGACCTATAACTTCGCACCGATGAACAGCGACAATATCTCGCCCGAAGACTTCACCTATATCACCACCACTGCCGGTTCGCAGATGGCGGTACTGGCACGGACTTCGTCGGGCTGGAAATCGCTTGATGACGTGAAAGCCGCGGCAGAAGCCGGTGAAACCCTTGTCTGGGCCAACTGGGGCACCCAGGTTGAAGCCGGTGCAGAAGTTATTGCACGTAAACTTGGTATCACTGTTAACCACCTGCGCACCGCAGGCGGCAAAGGTGCCCTGAATGCCGTTGTGGCCGAAGATGCCAACCTGTCGTGGGGCGGTGGTGTTCAGCGTCCGCTGGTCGAAGCTGGCGAACTGACCATTCTGTCGTCGGCCGAAAGCACCCATCTGGTGCAGGCGCCTGATACCCCGACCCTGAAAGAACAGGGTATCGACCTTGATCTCGGCTACAAATACATCATCGTTGCGCCGAAAGGCATGTCTGACGAAGTTCGCGACACCATCGCGGAAGCGGTTGCTGAAATCCTGAATAATCCGGAAAGTGAGACCCGGAAATTCATCGAAAAACAGTATCCGCCGGCACCGGTTATCGAAACCGGCGACGCATTGCGCAAAACCATCATTGATGGTTATGCCGCCAATGTCGAGATGATGAAAGCACTGGTAGAATGAGTGCTTCCCGTCTCGAAGCGCCAGAGAAAAAGGCGCGGTGGAACCTTTGGCTGGGGGTGGGAACACTTGTTTTCTGTGTTCTGTGCTTCACCGTCTGGTTTCCCAATGACATTCGGGGCGGCATTATCGAACGTACGATCTCCGGGCGGATTGCGCCCGGAGACTCCTTCTTTCCGGTGATCCTGGCCGGACTGATGATGCCGCTTGGCTTGTTGCTTACGCTTGGTCACTTTCGTCGCGGTCCGGACAATGCCGGGGAACCGACAGGTGAAATCACGGGCGCCAATATCTTTTTCCTGGTGCAGTTCCTGTTGCTGACTTTTGTCGGGTTGTTCTTCATGTCCAATACCGGCCCGGCGCTGGTATGGGCGTGGAACGGTCTTGGCCTTGGTGTCATTTCGTCTTATCGCGCGGTTTCCACCACGTTCCCGATCAATGTCGCTGGCTTCTTCCTGGGCGGAATGGTGATTACCTGCGGCTTTGTTTTCATGACCCGGCATCGTCTGCGTTGGCGTGATGTGCTGATCTGTCTTTTGACCGTGCTGTTTTTGATTCTCGTCTTTAACGGCCTGCTCGAAGACGTGTCGCTGCCGCCCAACCGCAATCTTTAAGGATCGATCATGGAATTGGCGTTTCAATATATCGGGCTGGGCATCCATTCGGTGTTCTTTGATGCCGATGGACAGTTCTGGCTGATGCCGGTCCTGATGGTTCTGACCGGAATTATCTCGGGGATCTTCTTTGGTGCCATTCCGGGGCTGAGCGGGCCATTTGCGCTTGCGCTTGCCTTGCCGGTTTTGACATCTGTTTTTGGCTATTCGAACGAAGCATTGCTGCCGGTTCTGGGCTGCCTTGTCGGTCTGATGAAGGGGGCGACGGTTGGCGGTGCTGTGCCGGCCATCCTGTTTAATACGCCAGGCACGCCCGATGCGTTCCTGACGACGGCTGACGGTTATCCGATGGCGCAAAAAGGTCAGGCCCGCAAGGCGATCCAGACCAGCCATTTTGCATCGGTCATGGGCGACAGCTTTTCCGACATCGTGCTGTTTGTAGCCGCACCTGTATTTGCGGTGGCGGTTGAACGTGTTCTCGATCTTCCGGAAAAGTCGGCCCTGATTATCCTGTCGCTTTGTTTCATGGCGGCCGTTGTCGGGAATGCACCGCTTAAAGGATTGCTTGGCGGGCTTTTGGGGATGTTGCTGTCACTGGTTGGCACAACGCTTTCGGGGAATGGTGTGCGTCTGACCCTTGGCCTTGATGGTCTTGGTTCCGGCGTGCCTTTGACGTCGGCGGTCCTCGGCGTTCTGGTTCTTTCAGAAGTTCTGATCAGTGTCGAAGATATGTCGCGCGCCCGAAAGGCGCGTGAAAGCTTGCCGCAAACGCCTGAAATGGGGCCACCCCTGACATGGGCGGAACGGTTGCGAATGATGCCGGCAATCCTGCGTTCGGCAAGCATCGGGACTGTCATCGGTGCCCTGCCGGGTATCGGGACCACCACTGCGGCAACGCTTTCCTATGATACGGCCAAGCGTCTTTCCAAAAAGCCCGACGAATTCGGCAAAGGCACGCCCGAAGGCGTCGTCGCAACCGAGGCCGCCAATTCCGCAGTATCGGGTGCCAACCTTATTCCGGTGATGAGCTTGGGCATTCCGGGGAATTTCGCGGCTGTGTTCCTGATCCTTGCGGTCGAGACGATTGGCGATTTCTCGTTTGGTCCATCGGTGTTCAAATTCACCGAGATCAAGGAAATTGACGGCTATGGCATGATCATGAACAAGGATCTGGTCATGGCATTCGGGCTGTTCACGCTGATGGTGATGGGTAATATCTTCAACTGGACCTTTGGCGGGTTTGTCATGCGCTTCCTGGTGCATATGGCCCGCATCCCCAAAGATATCGTCATGCCGCTGATCTTGCTGGTTTCGCTGACAGCTGCCTATGTTCAGGATGGCGGGTATCGTGGTCTGGGTACGGCACTGGTATTTGCCGTCATCGGTTATCTGATCAGACGGCTTCAGGTTTCAACGTTGCCATTCGTGATCGGTTTCTTGTTGGCCCCGGCCCTTGAGCAATTGATCCGCGGCGCATTCACCGCCAGTGGTGGTGATGCGCTCTTCCTTCTGAAATCGCCAATCGCGGTAATCATGCTGGGCCTTTCCGGGTTCCTGATTGTGCGCATGGTTCTTCAGGGACGGCAAAAGGCGGCGTCACAAAGTTAGCTGGGATAACCTGATCCTGATATCAGCTCAAATATGGCACCCCGACCGGTGATTTGACCCGGTCGGGGTGTTTGTATCTCGGGGCTGCTTTCAGGGTCGGCAAAGAAAGCCATTTCTTTTGTGCTCGGCTGTTTTCAAACAAGTCGAAAATGATTAGGGTCACCTTCCTTGCTGACCAGATGCTTGCAAGACGCTGTAATCAGGCGCGTGCACTGGCAGGAAGGTCTTGTCGCCGGAGGAAATTTTGGTTCAGCACGAAGAAAGATGGGTTTTTGGGTATGGGTCGCTGTTATGGCGGCCCGGTTTTGAATTTACCGAGCGGTCGCGTGCATTGTTGCGTGGCTATCACCGGTCATTCTGCATCTATTCCCATCATTATCGCGGAACGCCCGAAAATCCGGGGCTTGTTCTTGGCCTGAATGCCGGGGGCGAATGTGTCGGGAATGCATTTCGTATCGCGCCGGAAAACTGGAACGCGGTCAAGGCGTATCTCGATGAGCGGGAACTTGTGACCAATACCTATATTCCGGCCGATGTTGAAGTCGAACTTGAGGATGGTCGCACCGTGATTGCGCATACCTATGTCGCCGATCCGACCCACCAGCAATATGCCGGCAATCTTCCGGTGCGTACGGCTGTTGAGATCATTGTTGCTGCACACGGCAATGTTGGCCCCAATCTGGAATATCTTGAAAATACTGTGCAACATCTTGACGAGATGGGCATTGTCGACCCGCCCTTGCATGATCTGATGGATCTGGTTCGGCGCGAATATGGTGAGATCAATATGGGGGCCGGTATCTGATGGCGCAGGGGAATAATCTTACACAGGGCTCTGCTACGGCAACAACCGGTTCGGCTGGTGATCATACCCCGATGACGGTCGCCTATCTGATGCTGATTGCCTGCGCGATGATGTGGGGGTCGAACCATGTGGTGGCGCGCGGTGTCAATGCGACCGTGCCGTTTGAAGCATTGTCATTCTGGCGCTGGGTCGTGGCAGCCGTGATGCTGTTCCCGGTCTGCTTTAAATATTTGCGCCGCGACCTCAAGCTGATGGCACAGCACAAAATGTCGATGTTCCTGATCGGCTTTACCGGCGTGTTCCTGTTTTCGGTCGTGATTTATCTGGCGGCTTATAACACGACGGCGGTTAATACCGGCCTTTTGAATGCGACAACCCCGGTCTGGGTGTTGTTGTTTGCCGCAGTCCTCAGTGCTGACAAGCCCAAGCTCGGGCAATGGGTCGGTGTTCTTGTCGCCGGTGCCGGAACGGCCACCATCATTGCCAAAGGGGACCTTTCGGTCTTTGCGCGGATGGATTTCGTGTCGGGCGATGTGTTTGCGATGATTTCGGCGATGGTGTGGGCCGCCTATTCCATGCTGCTGAAACGTGCGCCCAAGGGGGTTCATCCGCTGAGCCTTGTCTTCGTTTCCGCGCTGGTCGGCTTGTGCTTTTTGACGCCGCTTTATATCTGGTCGATCCTGATTGATGGGGAACCGTTCTTTACCCATCTTGATCCGGCATGGCCCGACATGCTCAAGATTTTCTATATCGGTGCGGGGCCAGCCTTCCTTGGGTATCTGTTCTGGAACAAGGGCGTTTCGGTGGTTGGTCCGGCCAATGCCGGGGTGTTCCTGTATCTGATGCCGGTCTTTGCCAGTGTGCTTGCGATCATCTTCCTTGGGGAAGAATTGCATATGTATCACCTGGGCGGGATTGTTCTGATTGCCTTTGGCATCTGGCAGGCGACGCGCCGCAAAAAATAGACCGCACGGATCGCGATCCGCATTCAATCAAAAAGGCCGGTGACGAATATCACCGGCCTTTTATTTGTTGGGTCTGTATCTGATGTGGCTGTATCGGTTGGGCGGGCCGTGATGGATTTCAGCCATGCCCAAACCGGATCAGGACGCCTTGTCCGAAAGGGTGTCTTGCTGTTTGGCGGCTGCCTGATCGGCCTTTTCCGCGGCAATGTCATCGGATGTCAGCATCGGCAGGTTGAATTCCTGCTGTGCTTCGGCTTCGAGTTCCCGGGTTCGGGTATCGATGCGGTTCTTGATTTCTTTCATAAAGGTCTTGCGATCAAGATCGGGTTCGATCGGCTTCATGAATTCCATCGTGACCTTGCCGCCATATTTCATGAAACTGTGACGCCCCCAGAACATGCCGGAATTCAACGCAACAGGTATCACCTTATATTGCGGGAACGCTTTATACAGCGCATAGATACCCGGATGGTACGGGCGGTCTGAACCGGGTGGTGTTCGCGTTCCTTCCGGGAAGATCACCACCTGGCGGTTTTCTGCCAGTGCTTCGGCGGCACCTTTGATCATGTCCTTAAGGGCGGATCCACCTGCCGAACGGTCAACGGCAATCTGCCCCGAAAGTGTCAGGAACTGTCCAAAGACCGGAATTTTCGTCAGTTCCTTTTTCAGGATATAGGCCGGATCGGTAACCACGGTATGGAAGGTCAGTGTTTCCCACGCAGACTGATGCTTTGCCACCAGAATACAGGGACCATCCGGCAGGTTTTCCAGTCCGGTAATTCGTTTGCGCATGCCTACCGAATAGCGCAGCATGAACTGTACCAGCCGACACCAGGCATGACCGACAAACTGATTGGCCTTGCGCCCAAACAACATTAACGGGATCAGGCTGAGGCACAAAATCGCCGTTCCACCGAAAAACAACACGTTAAACAGTAACGCGCGGAGGGTTCTCATACAGAAAAGTCCTTCATACGCCTTGGGTCTAAACCCACTTACATGATCTTGATATTTACTGCTTTGTAACAGCTATATTGCAATCGGAAAATGCCGATTGTTCAACTGCCTTTGCCTGTTGCATTCGATGCGGAATAATCCTGCGGGGCGGGGGATGCATCACCGGGACCGCGCAAGCCCGGATGATTGCCATCGGGCAACCATTGCAACAGCGTGTTGCGCAGGCTGGCAAACATATATTTGTTGAATTCACTGGCAATCAGCGCCGTGCTTCCCGGGAACCGCCACCAGTTATCGATTTTGACATTATCGGGAAAGACCGGGTGCGGGATGATCTCGACATCGGGCATCAGACTTTTGAATTCAAGCATCGATCGCGGCATGTGATAGTTCGCGGTCACAATGCGAAGGCTTTTATACCCTTCTTCATAGACCCAGACCGCTGTCTCCAGTGCGTTGCCGCGCGTGTTTTCAGCGACATGTCCCAGAACCACACAACAGGATATCAGGCGCGGGTCTGACTTTCCGACCGACAGAAGTTCATCAACTTCAACACCGCGATACACACCGGAAATGAAAAGCTTGTCAGCCATGCCACGGGTCAGCAAACGGCGCCCTTCCGAAAGGCGTTCACTACCCCCGGTCAGAACCACAATGGCATCGGTATGCTGATCGGTGTTTTCGACGGAAACCGGGATCGAGCTGACATACCAGACAAACCCGGCAGCCCACACCAGTGCACATACAATCAACATTGAAAGCAGAAAACGAAACCGGCGGAACCGGCGACGGTGCTGCACGCTGAGCGGTGGCTTATTCATGAATGCGAGCCTGGATAGCAGTGCGCGGGCATGTGTTCGGGTCTCCTGAGGTGGCCAAGGCCATGATCCCAAAAGGGAAGCAGCTCTACAAACGGACTATACGGAGCCGGGCGGCGGGTTACAACATTCGGTGCAATACACGAAGAACCGTGCGTGTTGCTGTGATCCCGGCCACCATCGCAACGATAAAGGGAATGGCCACAATCAGCGCAATGAAAGTCGGGCTAAGGACAAGTGACGGGATCGGCCAGCCAGCCCGCAGACCAAGCCAGGCGATCAGGGCCGATACAGGAAGGGCAATCAGAAGGCCGATCAAGGCCCCGAAAAACGCCAGCCGCTGGTTATGACGTCCGAACTGTTTGGCGATATAGCCGTCCTGCGCCCCGATCAAATGGAGCAATTCAATGATCCGATGATGGATCGAAAGGCCCGAACGGGTTGCAAAAACCACCGAAAGCATGGTGGCCCCGAACAGCACAACAATCAGCAGTGACAAGGCAAGTTCGACCGAGAAAGCGACATCGGCAATGCGTTCGATCCAGATGCGATGATCATCAAGAACCGCCTCGGGCGCAATGACGCCAAGGCGGCTTTCAAGCGCGTCGTAATTGAACCCAGTTTCGGGGGTGATTTCGATAATGCGCGGGATGGGAAGTTCACTGACAACTTCATCCGGGCCAAGCCACGGTTCAAGCAAGGCCGCCATCGTATCAGGGCTGAGTTCCTCGATCCGGGCAATGCCGGGCATGTCGGAGACATCATCAATGATTGCATCAACGGTATTTTGCAGCGCCTGTTCACGTTCATCAGGTGACCGGTTGGCAAGTTCGGTTGGCGGGACCTGAATGGACAGGCTGCCTTCGATCTGGCCAGACCATTGACCAACGCTGTCATGCAGGGCCGCAAGGCCGACAATCGAAAAAGTCAGCAAGGCCACCATCAGGGCGACGATGCTCGGCAAAAAGCGCGAGGATGAATCGCTTTCAAGCGGTAGATGCGATGGATGTGCGCGAAATGCCATGATCGTCGTTTGGTCCTGTTGATCGGTTTGATCTTGTCGTTCAGGTCGTCGTCAGCCGCTGTGGGTGACATCGTGAAGGGTGCCACCTTCGAGAAGCCACTGCGTATGACCAAATCGCCTGACCAGTTGCCGGTTATGGGTGGCGATCAGAACAGTGGTGCCCAGTTTGTTCAGTTCTTCAAACAGATATAGCAACCGCATGGCGATTCGGTCATCGACGTTCCCCGTCGGCTCATCGGCCAGCAACAGGGCCGGACGGCCGATCACGGCGCGAGCGATGGCGACACGTTGTTGTTGACCACCCGAAAGTCGTGATGGTTGGGCATTGATATGATCGCCCAAACCGACCCATTCGAGAAGTTCGGTCACGTTTTTGCGGATTTGCAGATCCTCAACCCCGGCGACCCGCAACGGCAAGGCAACGTTTTCAAAGGTCGTCAGGTGATTGATCAGACGGAAGTCCTGAAAGACGACGCCGATTTTTCGGCGAATCGCAGGCAGTTCTTCGCGCGGGATGCGGATATTGTCGCGACCGAAAATATTGATTTCGCCACGGGTTTGACGCAACGCCAGATATAAAAGTCGCATCAGCGTCGATTTGCCCGCCCCGGAAGCCCCGGTCAGGAAATGGAAACTACCACGGCCCAAAGAAAAATTCAGGTCGCGCAAAATTTCCGGCCCGGATTCGTATCGGACCCCGACATTCCTGAAACTGACAACTTCGGTCAAAATCGGTGCTCCATCTGGCAGAATGACGGTCTACATTGGCGTGTGCCGGGGCAAATGATCAAGGGTTTCTCTATGGTCTGGCACGGTTGGAATTCACGTTTGCCATGACAATATCGGAAATGACCAAATCGGTTTACCCGGATTTCGTATGCTTTCGGATGCCATGTTCGCAGCAATTAGGCAACGATTAGACACCCAAATCCGGGCAGCTTCTGTTATCTGTACTTAACAGTCTGTTAAATCGCGGCTATTTACATATAGTGTAATTCACTGCTGACGTGATTGGGGGATCGTCAGTCGTGCATGCTTTGTTGTCCCCGATGTTTGATGCCGCTGTCATCGAAATGCCAGGTTTGCAATGATCATTACTTGCCCAGAGTGTTCAAAGAAATACTCAGTTAAAACAGAAGCAATCGGTCCAAAAGGCCGAACCGTGCGCTGTAAAAGCTGCGGCAATAGCTGGCATCAGGACCCGCCGGGGGCAAAGAAGCCTGCGCCACAGCCCGCAGCACCGGAAAATGATCTTCCGCCACCCTTCAATCAGGAAGGCTCGCTTGGTGCGGACTTCAATGCCGACCAGATGGGTGGGGGACAAGTTGATCCCGGATTTGAAGAAGCGGACAAGATCCCCGATCCGCCGCCCATTCCCCAGCAGCTGATTCGCAATAATCCCAAGCCCGAACCCAAAAAGAAAAAGGGTATCGTTGGCTGGATCATCTTCCTGTTGCTGATTGGCGGCATTGGTGCGGGTGGCTATTTTGCCAAGGATTACCTGATCAATCTGTGGCCGCCGGTTGCCAAGGTCTATGACATGATCGGGCTTGATGTGCCCCATGTTGGCGAAGGCCTTGATATTCGGGAATTGCCGCCGACCCGTGAAGATGAAGACGGTGTTGATGTTCTGGTCGTCCGTGCCGAGATCGTCAATATCAGCGAAGAACCGCGCGTACTGCCCTATCTTCTGATCGAGCTGCTTGATCCGCTCGATCGTGTGGTCCAGCGCAAAAAGGTTCCGCTGATCTATGACGAATCCAAAGTGCCCGCCGGTGCTGAAATGCCGATGGAACAGCAAATGTTGCCGGTTGGCGAAAGCCTGACGGTCGAAACCAAAATCCGTCGTCCGAACCCGACGGCAACCCGGTTGCAGGTTACCTTCCTTGATCCGCGCGAAGCGGTCGAGCCGTAAGGAACCCGATCGATCAAATCAAAAGGCAGCGTTGTCATACGCTGCCTTTTTTGTGTCTGGGGTACCTTGGTCCTTGTTGGTGGGCTGGTAATGCTCAGAACCGTTTCAGCAATCTGTCGATATATTCCTGTTCGATTTGCGGGCGATCTGGATCACCGGACCGGCGGCGCAATTCCTGAAGGATGCGCCATGCCCGTTCCAGGGTATTCACATCGGGAATGATGGTGGTGCCATCGCCACCGACCGGGCGGCCCAACGGGTCCCGGCGGCCGGTTCCTTCCAAATCTTCGAGCATCGGGGCCATCTGGCTCAGACCTTCAAGTGCGCGGCTGATCTCGCCAATGCCCTGTTGCAAGGCTTCCATCGCCTGTCTTTGGAACTGCAATGCCTCGTGTGAGCGGTTATGTCCAAGCGCATCTGCAGCCCCGCGCATGGCATCAATGACCGTATTCATGCCGCTGACATCACCAAACTGGTTGATACCCGGACTGTTCATGATGTCGGTAGCATCATCGGCAAGACCCTGTTGCTGATTGGCACGTGGAACCGGGCCAGATTGGGCTGATGAATTGTCGCCCTGGTTCATAAGGTCCTGTTGGCGGCGCGCCAGATCACGCATCCCATCAAGCATTTCGCGCAGGGTGGACGTGATGTCCATGCCGCCTTCACCGGTGGTGACCTGCATGTTTTCGACCAGTTCGCGCAGGCGATCAATCAGTTGGCGTGCCTGATCACGCGCACCGGCCCGCATCAGCGCATCAATCTGATCAATGATACGCGAAAGATCCTGCTGTTCGAGGGTGGCGGATGCTTCGGGCTGATCTTCGCCCATCTGGGGACTTTCGCGGGTCAATGCGGCCAGATATTCGTTCAGCGCCTGACGGTATTCCTCGATCAGGCGGGCAATCTCGGTTTCGGTGATATCGGGGTTTTGTAACGCTTCAAGCAGCCGTTCCTCGGCCTCCATCAGGTTGCGTTCGGCAATGCCGTAACTGCCCCGCTCGACCTCCTCGGCAATGTGCCAAAGAAGGCCCGCGACATCCTGATGAACAGCACGGTCATGCAGATTTGCCGCCAGCCGGTTTTCGGCAACCGACAATGCAAGAAACACTCCGATATGCCCATTGAAGGCCTGTGGGGCATAAAGGATTGGCAAGATTGCCTGGTGCATTTCAAGTGCACGCTCGGGATAACGTAACAGCCCGCGTCGGATGGCAATCAGCTTTTGCGCAACCGGATGGGTGAATTCGCGTTCGGGCAACATCAATGACCTGATGTCGCTTTGTCCGGTTTGACCGGCATTGTCTTGCGACACCAACTGGATATTGACCGGCAATCCCGCCCAGGGATGCGCAACAAGATCAATGAAACGTGGTCCTTCTATACGGGTTGGCATTGCTGTTTGGCTGATGCCTTCGCCGCGAACATCAATCACGATCTTTTCAATCGGGCCATACTGGTCATATGACCCGTCATCGGGGGCAGGCGTGATCACAAGATCAAGCTTCGCCAGGCCGTAATCATCATTGGCCGTATAATCCAGCCGGACATGGTCGCGCCGGGTTATGGCGGGTGAACTGACAAAGGAAAGGTTTGGTGCCTTGTCCGGCACCAGTTCGATATTCAGGGTCAGCCGGTCATTGCCCCAGACAGATATGCGCCACTCACCGGATTGTTCGATTGCTGTTGACAGAACATAGCTGTTTTCACTGCTTTCGGTGAAGTCGCGTGCCCCGTCCGGCGCGGTCAGGGTTGGTTGCCAGATGCTGGAAATGCTGCCATCCAGTGTTGATCCAACCGGGACCTTGACCGTAATGACCTTGCTCTCGGTCGTTGGGGTGGTGTCCGTATCACTTGAAGATGAAGTCGTCCCGCTGTCAGATGAAACTGCATTAAATCGCAATACGCGCGGGACCTGTCCGGTATAGGCCGGCGGGGTGACCCAGAGTGTCGCACTAAAGTCCGCGGCACCAAGGCGTTGCAGGGGGCTGAACGCCTTTGAAAACCGTTCGGATATATGGTCGTGACCGGCAAGCAGCCCGACAAAGATCAATAAAACGGGAATGGCGGTCAGCCCGAAACGGTCAATGCGCGTCAGTGCCGGGATCGGCCGCGGCAGGCGAAGCTGCCCCAGCGTCCTTTCATGCAGACCCAACTGGCGTTGCCACAGGAAACTGGTCAGCGGATCATCTGTTTCATCAATATGATCTTCAAGACTTTGCAACGGGTTGTTTGAAAGCCCGTTTTCGATTTCAAGCCGGTGCAGGATATCGCGTCTTGTTGGCCAGCGGAAATTCCGCCACGGGGCGACTGCGGCAATCATGGTAACGACCGACAAAATCGACAGCAACATGATATGACCGGTGGCCGGCAAAAATTCGAACGTCCCGGTAAGCGTCAATCCACCGGTCAGAAGCACGATCGATAATGACGGGATCAGACAGGGCCAGGCCGCTTCCCATATCATGACCATGCGCGTTCTGCGCACATGGCGTTCCATTCCGGGATAGGGTGGTATCAACGACATGCGACCGGTCGTCCCTGATTGCCAAAAGTTGCGAGATTAATCGCAATGCTACCCTTTAAAGCTTGGGGTTTTGGCAGGACGGGTCAAGCTATTCCCGAAGATGTGGCGGAAATAAAAAGGGTGGCCCGCAATCAACGGACCACCCGGATGTGTTTCAGGACCGGTCTTATGGCTTATGAGTTTCCAAGCCAGGCCGGGATCTGATCCATATTGATCAGCTGATCGATTTCCTGACGCGGGCGCACAATCGCAAAATTGTTGCCCTTGACCAGAACTTCCGGCGTCAATGCGCGGGTGTTATAGGTTGATGACATCACCGCGCCATAGGCACCAGCCGACATGACCGCAACCAGATCACCGGCCTTAAGGTCATCAGGAAGTTTGCGATCCTTGCCAAAGGTGTCACCGGTTTCGCAAACCGGACCAACGACATCGACGGTCGCCTGTACGTCATCTTCGCCCTGTTCATCAACCGGGATGATTTCGTGATAGGCGCTGTATAGTGTCGGACGGATCAGATCGTTCATCGCGGCGTCAAGGATGACAAAGCGTTTGGCTTCGCCGTCTTTGATATACATGACGCGTGACACCATGATCCCGGCATTGCCGGCAATCAGGCGGCCCGGTTCAAGGGTGATGTGGCAGCCAAGATGACCGACCGTTTCGCGCACCATCTGTCCATAGGCATCAGGAAGCGGCGGTGTTTCACCCTGATAGGCAATGCCAAGACCGCCACCAAGATCAAGATTGCGGATTTCAATGCCTTCGGAACGAAGCTGTTCGACCAGATCGGCAAGGCGGGTAAATGCCTCGCGGAAGGGGGTCAGGTCGGTCAACTGGGATCCGATATGCATGGCAATGCCGGTAACCTCGATACCGTCCATGGCCGCAGCATCGCGGTACACTTCAATCGCACGGGTCCAGTCGATGCCAAACTTGTTTTCGGCCTTGCCGGTTGCGATCTTTTCGTGGGTTTTGGCATCGACATGCGGGTTGATGCGCAATGCAATACGCGCCTTTGTCCCCATGTCGATGGCAACACGGTTAAGTTCGACCAGTTCCGGGATGCTTTCGACATTGATCTGCGCGATACCGGCTTCAAGGGCTTCGCGCATTTCGGCGTCGGCTTTGCCCACACCCGAAAAGATGATCTTGGCGGGATCAATACCGGCGCGCAGTGCACGGCGCATCTCGCCAACCGAGACGACATCAGCGCCAGCGCCAAGATTGGCGAGGGTCTTGAGAACCGCCTGGTTCGAGTTCGCCTTGACCGCAAAGCAGACGGTGGCATCAAGCCCCTCGAACGCATCGGCATAGACATTGTAGTGACGTTCAAGCGTCGCGGTCGAATAACAGAAAAACGGCGTGCCGACTTTTTCTGCCATTTCCGGGATCGAGACACCTTCGGCGTGAAGCACGCCATTAATATATTCAAAGTGGTTCATTGCGCCGGGTAGTCCCTTGGATATTCATAACCTTTATCGGTTGGCGGTTCGAGCGGGCCTTTTTTGCCGCAAGCCGCCACCGAAAGACCAAGCATGATTGCCAGTGTGATCACGGTGCCGCGTTTAAGCAAGGCGGGGGTCATTTCAGAAACCTTTCCTTTGCTGCCTTGACGGATTCCTTGACGCGAACCGGTGCAGTTCCGCCAAAGCTCTGGCGGGCGGCGACCGATGCTTCGACAGTCAGAACGTCATATACTGCATTGGTGATTTTCGGCTCGATCCCCTGAAGATCTTCAAGGGAAAGCTGATCAAGATCGCACCCTTTGGACTCTGCCAGTTTCACGGTTGCGCCAACCACATGGTGGGCGTCACGGAACGGCATGCCAAGTTCGGCAACAAGCCAGTCAGCAAGATCGGTTGCGGTGGTGTAACCGGCACCGGCAGCTGCGCGCATGTTATCGGCATAGACCTTCATGTCGGCAACCATGCCGGTCATGGCAGCAACGCACAGACCCAGATGATCGTGAGCCTCGAATACCGGTTCCTTGTCTTCCTGCATATCCTTGGAATAGGCCAGCGGAAGCCCCTTCATCGACAGCATCAGGGAATTATAGCAGCCAACAATACGGCCGATTTTCGACCGGATCAGTTCGGCGGCATCCGGGTTGCGTTTCTGCGGCATGATGGATGAACCGGTCGAAAACTTGTCGGACATCCCGATAAAGCGGAACTGTGCCGAACACCAGATAACCATTTCCTCGGCCAGGCGCGACAGATGCATGGCGGCAATTGATGCCGCGTTCAGATATTCCAGTGCAAAGTCACGATCCGATACCGCATCAAGCGAGTTCGCCGTCGGGCGATCAAAGCCAAGCGTACTTGCCGTCAGGTGACGGTCAATCGGATAGGGCGTCCCGGCAAGGGCCGCGGACCCCAGCGGGTTTTCATTCACACGCGTCCGGCAATCGGCCACACGACCACGGTCACGACCAAACATTTCAACATAGGCCAGAAGATGATGGCCAAATGTCACCGGCTGGGCCGCCTGAAGATGGGTGAAGCCCGGCATGATGGTTTCAGCATGGGTTTCAGCCTGTGAAATCAGGGCTTCCTGAAGCCCCTTAAGGCCGGCTTCGAGATCGGCAAGGGCAACATCACGGACCCACAGTTTGAAATCGGTTGCGACCTGATCGTTACGCGAACGTGCAGTATGCAGGCGACCGGCCGCCGGGCCGATCAGTTCGCGCAGGCGGCTTTCGACATTCATGTGAATGTCTTCAAGTGCGCTCGAAAACTTGAACTGACCGCTCTCGATTTCTTGAAGGATCTGGTCTAGACCATTGGTTATCTTTTCGCCATCTTCTGCGGGGATGATGTTCTGCTTGACCAGCATCGCGCAGTGGGCTTTGGAGCCCTGGATGTCCTGGGCATAAAGGCGCTTGTCAAAGCCGATGGAAGCATTGATTTCTTCCATGATGGCAGACGGTCCTGCTTCAAAGCGACCTCCCCACAGGGAGTTGGCGTTTTTCTGGTCGGTAGCGTTTTGATCGGTCATCTTGATCCGCAGTATTGGAAGGTGGGTGTTGTGAAGGCTTTGCTTCGTTACGTAAAACTTGGCGTGATTGTCGCCATATCGGGCATTTATGCAACCCCTGCCTTTGCAGATACGCAATTACCACAAGAACTTTCAAAGATGGTGGCACCGTCTGATGATGGTTCTTTGCTCGATGGCGCAACCTTTGTCGATGAAAATGGCGATGAAAAACAGCTTAACCAACTGAAAGGTCAGGTTATTCTGGTAAATCTGTGGGCGACCTGGTGCGTGCCCTGTGTCAAGGAAATGCCGGAACTTGACCGGCTGGCTGCGGAAATGGATGGAAAGCCTTTCCGTGTTCTTGCCCTTAGTCAGGATCGCGGCGGGGCGGCTGCTGTTACGGAATTCTTTGAAAAGAATGGAATCGACAATCTGGATGTGGTTCTTGACCCGCGCGGGGCAACCGCCCGCAAAATGGGGGCGCGCGGTCTTCCGACCAGTTTCGTGATTGATGGTCACGGTGTGGTGCGCGGCAAGCTTGAAGGCATCGCGCGCTGGGATGCCCCCGATGTCATTTCCTACTTTAACGATCTGATCGAACAGACATCCTGATTTTTGAACCGCAAGCCGCGATCAGCTTCCTGGTTCCAGCAAGGCAAGAACCTGATCAAGGGTGGGGGCGGCATCGCCGGCCCCGTTGCGGGTGGTTGCCAGTGCGCCGGTCGCACATGCAAACCGCACGGCATCAGGAAGGGCTTGCCCGCCATGCAGGGCAACTGCAAGTCCGGCATTAAAGCAATCCCCCGCACCGACCGTATCAATGGCACTGACGGTAAAAGACGCGACCAACCCCGACATGTCGGGTGTTGAATAATAGGCGCCTTGACGCCCCATTTTAATGATCACGGTTTTTGGGCCCATGTCATGAAGGACTTTTGCGGCCTTCTTTGCGCTGGCTTCATCAACCGGTTCGATGCCCGTCATGGCGCGGCATTCGGTGCTATTGGGGGTGACGATATCAGTCAGCGCCAAAAGATCGCGCATCACCATGTGATCGGGTACGGGGGCGGGATCAAGCATGATTTTTGCCCCGCCTTCACGCGCATATTTGATCGCGCAATCGACAGCGACCACGGGGCATTCAAGTTGCAGCAGCAAATAGTCGCAGTCGCGCAGATAATCCTGTTTTTCATGCAAATCGCCACGGGTCATCGTCATGTTGGCACCACCAACGACCGTGATCATGTTTTCACCGGCTTCATCAATTGAAATCAGGGCCGTCCCCGTCTGTGCGGCATCGGCAATGATCAGGTGGCTGGTATCGATGCCTTCGGCGGCAAGGCTGGTCACCAGTTGCCGGCCAAGTGCATCGTCACCGATCTTTGATATGAAAACGGGGGAAACGCCAAGACGTGCGATGGCCAGCGCCTGGTTACATCCCTTGCCCCCAGGGCCCGAGATATATTCCTTTGCCGGGACGGTCTGACCCGGTTTCGGAAGCTTGGCTACGCGTGCTGCGAAATCAATGTTCGAGCTTCCGACGACTGCAATACTCATGGACTATCCAAATGGTCGAAAATTAATACTCGTACTAATGTTGGTGTTAAATCATTGGTTTAAAGAAGGCGGGAGATTAATTTACTCATGATCGCGGGCGTCTTCGGAAATATGTGCGGTTGGTGCGTCGGGAAGGTCATTTTCAATCGGGCGTAAATTCATCGGCCAGTGCATTATAAAGCCTGCGGAACTTTGCAAAGCGCGGCTGATAGGATGCATGTCGTGACGTGTCCGGTTCGATAATTTCCTCGATAACCGGTTTCAGGCATACATCTTCTACTGCTTCCTGTGTCAGGGCCAGTCGTGCCAGACGTGCAGCACCGAATGCCGGCCCTTTAGCAGCACCTTCATATCGGGCAAGGGGGGTGCCCATGATGTCGGATATCAACTGGATCCAGTAACGGCTTCTTGCACCGCCACCAATCACACCGGGCAAGGCACAGCGGGTCCCGGCAGCATGCAGACGCGATTGTGCGTCACTTAGCGCAAAGGCCACCCCTTCGAGAACCGATTGCACCATTGCTTCGCGCGATGTGTCGCTGCCCAGACCAAAAAACACCCCGCGCGCATAGGGATTGTTATGCGGTGTCCGTTCCCCGTTCAGATAGGGCAGAAAGACAATATCAGCGGGCTTATGATGCTGGGCCTCAACCCGTTTCAGCAAGCCACCAATATCACTTTCGCCAAGCAACTTTGCCGCCCATTGCAGGCAACTGGCCCCGTTCAGCAGAACGGCCATCTGGAACCAGTGGGCCGGAATGGCATGGGTGAAGCTGTGCAGAAGTTCTTCGGGTTTTGGGCGGTATTTGTCCGATGCGACAAAAATCTGTGAAGATGTGCCAAGCGATATGAACCCGTCACCGTGACTGACGGCACCAACACCAATCCCGCCGGTCGCGGCATCACCCCCGCCACCGGCAATGATGACGTCACCCTTCATGCCCCAGCGTTTGACAAGTTCGGCCCGCAAAGTTCCGGTAATGTCCGATCCTTCGACCAGTTCGGGGATTTGGTCCATCGAAAGCCCGCAGGCATCGATTGCCGCCCTGTTCCAACTGCGACTTTCTTCTTCAAGCCACAAGGTCCCGGCCGCATCGGACATTTCCGTTACCTTGTCACCAGACAGGCAAAACCGGATATAGTCCTTGGGCAACAGGATGGTGCGTACTTTGGCAAAGATGTCGGGTTCATGCTTTTGCAGCCACAGCATTTT
Source organism: Thalassospira povalilytica (assembly GCF_002844235.1). Classification (GTDB taxonomy): domain Bacteria; phylum Pseudomonadota; class Alphaproteobacteria; order Rhodospirillales; family Thalassospiraceae; genus Thalassospira; species Thalassospira povalilytica. The sequence continues at coordinate 225,363 of NZ_PGTS01000001.1, forward strand.
CGGTGCAGTCATGCCCGGCATGGTCGCGACACCGGCCCTTGTCCCGAGATCGGGCAGCATGGCATCAAGTTTGTCACACTCGGCCTTGGCGCGGCCGTCATTCCACAAAATTGCCGGGCGCAGCGGTTTGTCATTTTCATCAAGCAACGTCGCGCCATGCATCTGTCCGGACAGGCCAATCGCGCGGGTGGCGGCAACAGCCCCCGGATTTTGATGGTGCAGGGCATCAATCGCGCGCAATGTCGCGTCCCACCAGTCATCGGGGTTCTGTTCGCTCCAGAACGGGTGGGGATTTGATACCGACAAAGGAATATCTGTCTCGGCAACCGTGGCCGAGTGTTCGTCAATCAGCAATGCCTTGACGGCCGATGTGCCGACATCAATTCCGAGATACATTTTCGGACGGCCTCCAGACTTCTTTTGTCATTTTGTCCCGCATTCCATCCGTGCGGGTTTTAACGGACCTTATTCCAGATGGTTGGCGGTCCGATTGCAACAAAAAAAGCCGCTGAACAAGACAGCGGCTTTAATTTGAAAATGCGAATGTTTTAAAGCAGTCCCTAGCGGGTCGGGACCGGCTCATCACCGCTGTAATCATAGAAACCGCGGCCAACCTTGCGGCCAAGCCAGCCTGCTTCGACATATTTGACCAGAAGCGGGCACGGGCGATACTTGGTGTCGGCCAGACCATCATGCAGAACATGCATAATCGAAAGACAGGTATCCAGACCGATAAAGTCTGCCAGTTGCAGCGGACCCATCGGGTGGTTTGCACCCAGACGCATTGCGGTATCGATGGATTCGACGTTCCCCACACCTTCATAAAGGGTGTAGATCGCCTCGTTGATCATCGGAAGAAGGATACGGTTGACGATGAAAGCCGGGAAATCTTCGGCACTTGCCGTGTCTTTGCCCAGTTTTTTGGTCAATTCATGAATGGTGCGATAGGTGGTTTCATCCGTGGCAATGCCGCGGATCAGTTCCACCAGCTTCATCAGCGGCACCGGGTTCATGAAGTGCATGCCCATGAATTTCGCCGGGCGGTCCGTGTAGGATGCCAGACGTGTCACCGAGATCGACGAAGTGTTGGTTGCGATGATGGCTTCGGGGCCAAGAACCGGGCAAAGCGCCTTGAAGATCTGTTTCTTGATCTCTTCATTTTCGGTTGCCGCTTCGATCACCAGATCGCAGTCCGAAAGGAAGCTGTATTCCGTTCCGGTTGAGACCCGCGCAAGTGCGGAATCTTTTTGCGCTGCGGTAATCAGTTCTTTTTTGACCTGACGGTCCATGTTCTTGTCCATCAGGCCAAGCGCCTTATCAAGGGCGTCCTGCGAGATGTCGAGAATTCGGACGTCGTAACCGGCAAGTGCGATCACATGGGCAATGCCATTGCCCATTTGACCGGCGCCAATTACGCCAATGGTTTTGATATCTTCCAACGAAGCCATTTGTTCCCCACTCGTCCCCTAGGGTCAAAACAACAGTATGCATTGCTTTGACCCTAATCGGGATCAGATTATTTGTCGAGTTCACTCGCCAGTGCGGGAAGGGCTTCGAACAGGTCACCGACAAGGCCGTAATCCGCCACCGAGAAGATCGGCGCTTCTTCGTCCTTGTTGATTGCAACGATGACCTTGCTGTCCTTCATGCCGGCAAGGTGCTGAATAGCACCCGAAATGCCTACAGCAATGTATAGCTGCGGTGCAACAACTTTGCCGGTCTGACCGACCTGCCAGTCATTCGGAGCATATCCAGCATCAACCGCAGCGCGTGATGCGCCAATGGCTGCGCCCAGTTTGTCGGCAATCGGTTCGATCAGATGGAAGTTTTCAGCCGATCCCATGCCGCGACCGCCGGAAATGACGACGCTTGCCGCGGTCAGTTCCGGACGTTCCGACTCGGTCAGTTCCTGACCGACGAAGCTGGACTTGCCGGCATCCGAAACAACGGAAACGTCTTCGATGGCAGCAGAACCGCCTTCGGCGGCAACCGGATCAAAGCCCGTGGTACGAACCGTGATCAGTTTTAGGCTGTCTGCCGACTGCACGGTTGCCAGTGCGTTACCGGCATAGATCGGACGGACAAAGGTATCGGCGCTTTCAACATCGGTGATGTCGGAAATCTGTGCGACGTCTTTCAATGCCGCAACGCGCGGCATGAAGTTTTTACCAGAAGTCGAGGCCGGAACCAGAATGTGGCTGTAGCCATCGGCAAGTTCGGAAACCAGACCGGCCATGTTTTCAGCCAGGAAGTGGCCATAGGCGGCATTGTCTGCGACCAGTACCTTGGAAACACCTGCAACTTTTGCGGCTGCTTCGGCAACGCCGCGGCAGTTTTCACCAGCAACGAGGATGGCAATGTCGCCACCGATCTTCTGTGCGGCTGCAACGGTGTTAAGCGTGCCGCCCTTCAGTTCGGTATTGTCGTGTTCGGCAATAACAAGAATGCTCATTTGATTGATCCCCGCTTAGATTACTTTTGCTTCGTTGCGGAGCTTGTCGACAAGCTCTGCGACGTCGGCAACTTTGACACCTGCCTGACGTGCCGGCGGTTCCGTCACTTTCAGGGTTTTCAGGCGCGGCGCGGTATCAACACCAAGATCGGCCGGGCTCAGGGTATCGAGCGGCTTTTTCTTGGCTTTCATGATGTTTGGCAGCGACGCATAGCGCGGCTCATTGAGGCGCAGGTCGGTGGTGACGATTGCCGGAAGGTCAAGCTTGACGGTTTCAAGACCGCCATCAACTTCACGGGTAACGTCAAGTTTGCCGTCAGCAACGGCAACTTTGGATGCGAAAGTACCCTGCGGCCAATCCAGCAAAGCAGCCAGCATCTGGCCAGTCTGGTTGGCGTCATCGTCAATCGCCTGTTTGCCGAGGATCACAAGATCCGGGCTTTCCTTGGCGACGACTTCTTTCAGGAGTTTTGCAACGGCAAGCGGTTGCAGCTCATCCTCGGTTTCGACCAGAATGCCGCGATCGGCACCCATGGCAAGGGCGGTGCGCAGGGTCTCCTGGCACTGTTTAACGCCGAGCGATACGGCAACCACTTCGGTCGCGGTACCTGCTTCCTTGAGGCGGACAGCCTCTTCAACGGCGATTTCGTCAAACGGGTTCATGGACATTTTGACGTTGTTCAATTCAACGCCAGACTGGTCCTGTTTGACTCGGATCTTGACGTTGTAATCCACAACGCGCTTAACGGCGACAAGAACCTTCATGACAGACCTGTTCGTTTTTGTTGTCGAAACTATGGGCTTTCTGCTCCCTGCCGAGGCAGTTTGCTGCGGCCCGCATGTTACTGTTTTCCCCGCGATGCACAATAGGGGGTGCTACGCAGGTTGTCAATTTACGTAAAGAGGTTGACGTTAACGATAACTTCTTTACTGATTTTTTGATGCCCTTCGCAACCTTGATACGGCACAAAGCCGCCAAATGACAGGGGTTTGTCCAAATATTTTCGTCAGCGTGTCAGGCCGGGTTGCCACAAAATGTCATCCTTGCCGCCGTTATTTGCGTGGCGGGCAAGAACAAACATATGGTCCGACAGCCGGTTGATATAACGAACGCATTCCGGGTTGATCGGCTCGACCCCTGCCAGTTCGACAATAAGCCGTTCGGCGCGGCGTGATACGGTCCGGACCACATGAAGCTGTGCCGAAAGCGCACTGCCACCCGGCAGGACAAAGGATTTCAGCGGATCAAGGCCGGCATTGATCTGATCGATTTCCTGTTCAAGGCGTTCGGTCTGGGTTGCGGTGATGCGAAGGGCGGGCTGTTCGGGATTGTCATCCGATCCGTCACCCGGGGTGCAAAGGTCCGCACCCAGATCAAAAAGATCATTCTGGATTCGGGCGAGCATCGCATCTATGTCGCCATCCGCATGCAACCGGGCGACACCGATGAATGCGTTGGTTTCATCAACCGTGCCATAGGCCTCGACGCGGACTGAATTTTTGGGGACGCGTGTCCCGTTGCCAATGGCGGTTTTGCCCTTGTCGCCGGATTTCGTGTAGATGCGGGTCAGTTGAACCATGTGTCGTCCATTAATGCGTAAGATGTCATAAGAATTGAAAACGGTCGCAGATGCCTATTTGCCAAGTGCCAGCATCGACAGAATGAACAAAAGCAACAATGCGACGGCCTGAAGCAGCACGCGAAGCTGCATCAGTTTGTTGGATTTGCGTGCATCCTTGCCGCGGGCCATTGAAATGATCCCCATCACGAGAACACCGGCAACGGCGGCCATCGCGACTAGCACGCCAATTTGAAGAAATGCGGTCATCTGTCTTCTTCCCTGTCTGTTGCCTGCTGATGGTCACCTGAAAACAGGGGCCGCAATCGGAACAAGCCGAACTTGCCGCAGGTCGAATTTATTGATGCCATCTTACGGGCGGCGTCATGCTGCGCCAAACCGGGACCGCAGGCAACTGGTGGATGGAAACTTTTCGACATTATCGGGTATTTTGATTTTCCGGTGCGGCAAAGTCACGGCGATCGATTTTGAATTTCTTGATACGGGACGCCAGCGTTGTCGGTTTGATATCAAGAAGTGCCGCGGCTCCGTCCGGGCCAAAAATCTTGCCCTGCGTCTGTCTTAGGGCATGGGTGATATTGTCATATTCGGTTTGTTGCATTTCAGCGCGCGTCAAAATGGTCCGGGCGGGCTGGGTATCCCGATCAGCTTTGGACGCGGGGGATGGTTTTTTGCCGTCCCGGGTGCTGAAATCGGGAAGATCGAAATGCAATTTACCGTCATGGGCCAAGATGGCAGCGCGTTCAATCACGTTTTCAAGTTCGCGGGCATTTCCGGGCCAGCCATAATTTTGCAAAACATGAACCTGTCCCTTGGTCAGGGTGGGTTGGGCAATGTTCAGGCGCTGGCAGATATTGCGCAGGAAATGCGCGGCCAGCGGCGGAATGTCGTCTGGCCGTTCACGAAGCGGTCGACATTCAATCGGAAACACATTGAGGCGGAAATAAAGGTCCTCGCGAAACCGCCCCTGACGGACTTCTTCCTTAAGGTCGCGGTTGGTGGCGGCAATCAGGCGGACATTGACCTCGCGTGTGCGTTCTTCGCCGATACGCTCAAACTTCTGATCTTGCAGAACCCGCAAAAGCTTGCCCTGAAGTTCCAGCGGGATTTCACCAACCTCATCTAGGAACAGGGTGCCGCCATCGGCCAGTTCAAAGCGCCCGACACGGTCGCGAATGGCGCCGGTAAAGGCCCCGCGCACATGCCCGAAAAATTCGCTTTCAAACAGTTCATGGGGGATGGCCGCACAATTCACGCGCACCAGAACGCGATCAGATCGTGTGCTGGCCTGATGGATGGCGCGCGCGATCAATTCCTTGCCGGTGCCGGATTCCCCGGTGATCAGAACGTTGGCGTCAGTCGGTGCAACCAGATCAATCTGTTTGAGCGCGCCTTGAATGGCATCCGATTGCCCGATGATTTCATGGTGATTGTTGGTCGACAGGATTTCTTCCTGAAGATAGGCATTTTCAAGTTCAAGCCGTTCACGAAGACGGTCGACCTCGGCAAGGGCGGCGTGCAGTTTTTCTTCGGCGATTTTGCGTTCGGTAATGTCTCGAAACACGATCACTGCCCCGATGACCAGACCATGGTCGCGAATGGGGGTGGATGTGTATTCGACCCGGATCGGTTTGCCATCGCTGCGCCAGAAGACTTCATCATCAACCCGTCTTACGATGCCCTCGCGGAATGCATTGTAAATCGGGCAGTGCTCGGCGTGATAGGGTTCGCCATCAACATGGGAATGGTGGATGATCGAATGGATTTCCTTGCCCACAAGTTCCTCGGCGGTCCAGCCCAACATGCGTTCGGCCGCCGGATTGACAAAGGTGGTTACCCCGTCCGAATTCACGCCGTAAATGCCTTCGCCGGCCGCGCCCAGGATCAGCTGGTTCTCGCGTTCGATCTCGCGGAAAAACCGTTCGGCGCGTCGCCATTCGGCAATACCTTCGCGCAGGTAATCGTCGGCCTCGGAGTCAACATCCCGGCGGTGGCGGGCATCAAGATCCGATATCGTTACCGTAAGATATTCTTCATCGCCTAGCGTGATGGCGCGGGCTTCGTGTTCTAGTTTCAGTTGGGTGCCGTCCGGCCGGCTCAGGTCCAGTCCGCGGGTCCAGGAAAATCCGTGATAAAGGGCGGCTTCGCTGAACACGACAAGGCTTGGCACCTGTCCCTTGTGCAGGGCGCTCATTTTCAGGGATATGAGGGCGTCTATGCTGCGGCCCAGCAATTTTGCCGCCGCCTCATTGGCGAACACGATGCTGTCGGTTTTGGGGTGAACCAGAATTGTCGGATGCGTATGCGCCAAAAGAGCCTGCAGATGGAGCGGCTCCAAAGACGTTGAAACAGATTGGTTTACGTCATGGTTCATACGAATTTCCTACGATAATTCGTAATTATGGTTACGAATTATCGTAAATTACGATTTTTCGTATATGTGAAGACTGCCTGTCATCATCCCCTGAGTCCAGCATTTTCAACGAAAATTCCGCATTGCAGCAAACTGGCACGACGGTTGCTCTTATCCTGACTGAATGTCTGGTGCTGTTCTGATCTGGACAGCGAAACAACACAGGGGGTGATCAAATGTCAGTTAAAAGTCTGGGCGATCCATTTAGCGGTGATACCGACCTGCGGCACAGCAAATCGTGCGGTTGTGATATGTGCGCGTCAAAGGGCGGGCATCACCAATCGGATCATGATCATGGTGTAAAGCACGATCTGTCGACGATGCCTGCTCATAGCGATATGGCGGCAAAGACACCGGAAAGCAGCGAAGAAATCCTTGATCGCGCCATCGACAGCGCGATTGTCCGTTCGGTTTTCGGTCACAACGAAATTTCACGTCGTTCCTTTGCCAAGATGGTTGGCGGCAGCACCATGATGGCGGCATTGGCATCGGTATTGCCAATCGACAAGGTCAAGGCAGCCATCCTTGATGATCTGGGGACACCGGAAAAGTCGAAGCTCAATATCGGCTTTGTGCCGATCACCTGTGCCACGCCGATCATCATGGCGCAGCCGATGGGCTTCTATGAAAAATACGGTCTTGATGTTGATGTCATCAAAACCGCGGGCTGGGCGGTGGCCCGCGACAAGTCGCTGAACAATGAATATGACGCGTCGCACATGCTGACCCCGATGCCGCTGGCCATTTCGATGGGGGCGGGTTCAACCGCGACCCCGTTCCTGATGCCGGCTGTTGAAAACATCAATGGCCAGGCCATCGTTCTGCACAATGACCATCTGGATAAGCGCGATCCGAGACAGTGGAAAGGCTTCAAGTTTGGTGTGCCGTTCGAATATTCGATGCACAACTTCCTGCTGCGTTATTATGTCGCTGAACATGGTCTGGACCCGGATAAGGACATCCAGATCCGCGTTGTTCCGCCGCCCGAGATGGTGGCAAACCTGCGTGCCGGTAACCTTGACGGGTATCTGTCACCCGATCCGTTTAACCAGCGTGCGGTATGGGAAAAAATCGGCTTCCTGCACACCCTGACCAAAGATATCTGGGAAGGTCATCCGTGCTGTGCATTTGCCTGTTCCAAGGCCTTTTCCGAAGAACTGCCGAATACCTATGGCGCGCTTTTGAAATCCATTGTGGATGCGACCCAATACGCGGCCAAGCCCGAAAACCGCAAGGAAATTTCGGCGGCGATTGCCCCGGCCAACTATCTGAACCAGCCGGTTCCAGTCATTGAACAGGTCCTGACCGGACGTTATGCCGATGGTCTGGGCGAAGTTAAAAACGTCCCTGATCGCATCGATTTCGATCCGTTCCCGTGGCATTCGATGGGGGTGTGGATTCTGACCCAGATGAAGCGCTGGGGCTATATCGAAGGCGATATCGATTACAAGAAAATCGCCGAGGAAGTCTATGTCGCGACCGATTGTGCCAAGGTGATGAAAGACCTTGGATATGAGGCCCCGACTTCGACCTATAAGTCCTATACCATCATGGGCAAGACCTTTGATCCCGATCAGCCCGAAGCCTATGTCAACAGCTTTGCGATTGGCAAAGGGGTAAGCTGACATGCTGGCATCGTTGAATGCCAGGGCTTTGGTTTTGTCACTCGTGCTATTGGCGGTCTTCCTTGGCCTTTGGGAGGCCGCCAGCCCGAAACAGAACATTTCTGGCGAACTGACAGAATATGAACTTCTGATGGGTGGGGCAGAACCCAAGGCGGCCGTGCCGCCACCCTCGGCAGTGATCGGCAAGGCATGGGAAGAACTTCGCAATCCTTTCTATGATGCAGGCCCCAACGACAAGGGGATCGGCATCCAGATCGGCTATTCGCTTTATCGGGTTCTTTCGGGATATTTCCTTGCTGCGGCGCTGGCCATTCCGGTCGGGTTCCTGATCGGAATGTCGCCCCTGATGTATAAGGCGCTTGATCCGTTTATTCAGGTGCTAAGACCGATTTCCCCGCTGGCGTGGATGCCTTTGGCCCTGTTTGTCATTCAGGACAGTCAGGCATCGGCAATCTTTGTCATATTCATCTGTTCGATCTGGCCGATGCTGATCAATACGGCATTCGGTGTGGCCGGGGTGCGCAAGGACTGGGTCAATGTGGCGCGAACCCACGAACTGGGTCCTTTCAAAACCGCATGGATCGTCATCCTGCCCGCTGCGGCACCAACCATTTTGACCGGAATGCGCATTTCCATCGGGATTGCCTGGCTGGTGATTGTCGCTGCCGAGATGCTCGTGGGCGGTACCGGCATTGGCTACTACGTCTGGAATGAATGGAACAACCTTGATCTGACCAGTGTGGTGTTCTCGATCCTGATGATCGGGGTTGTCGGCATGTTGCTTGATACGGCCTTCGCCTATTGCGCACGCCTTGTGCAGTACCAGGAATAAGGAGACCAGATATGTCGACACCATTCCTGAGTGTTCAAAACCTTACCAAACGTTTTCAGGCCCCCAAGGGTGGCGAAAGCCTGACGGTATTTGAAAACGTCAATCTCGGGATCGAGAAGGGCGAGTTTGTTTGCATCATCGGTCATTCCGGCTGTGGCAAATCAACCATCCTGAACATTCTTGCGGGGCTTGATGAACCAAGCGACGGCGCGGTCATCATGAATGGCAAGGAAGTTTCCGGGCCCAGTCTGGATCGCGGGATCGTGTTTCAGAACTATTCCCTGCTGCCATGGTTGTCCGCGCTCAAGAACGTCACTTTTGCCGTTCAGGCGCGCTACAAATCCTGGAGCAAAAAGCAGGTTCACGATCATTCGATGAAATATCTCGAAATGGTCGGTCTTGCGGGCGGGGCGGAATTGCGCAAGCCATCGCAACTGTCTGGCGGGATGCGTCAGCGTGTATCGATTGCACGTGCCTTTGCCATTCAGCCGGAACTGCTTTTGCTCGATGAGCCGTTCGGCGCACTTGATGCGCTGACCCGTGGCAGCATCCAGGACGAGTTGATCCGCATCTGGTCGGGATCGGACCAGACGGTCTTTATGATCACCCATGATGTTGATGAAGCCATCCTGCTTGCGGACCGCATTTTGTTGATGACCAACGGTCCCTATGCCCGGGTTGCCGAGTCCGTTCAGGTCGAAATCGAACGACCGCGTGAACGGGCCAACATTATCCATCATCCCGACTATTACGACATCCGCAATCACCTGGTGGAGTTCCTGGCCACACGGTCGCGCGAACTTGCCGGGAAACAGGACGATGATGCGAATTCCGCACCAAAAGTCGTCCGGTTCGGGGCAAATGCCGGGGCGGAAATCTCATCAGAAACAGGCAGCAAGTCCGGCACGCGCAAGCGTGCGGTCAATCGTGCCGATTAATCAAAACAACGTGCTGTATCAGAAGTGGAGAAAACCCATGAAAAAAGCTGACGTCAAAGAACTCATTCTCGAAGCCAAAAAGGCCAAAGGGCTCGGTTGGGAAGAGATCGCAAGCAAGATCGGTATGTCCCCGGTTTGGACAACTTCCGTGTGCTTTGGCATGAATTCGGCGCCAAAGGACAAGGCCGACATGCTGGTTGCCCTGTTTGACCTGCCGCCCGAAGCATCGGCTGTCATTCAGGAATGCCCGATGAAAATCTGGGACCAGGCGGTCCCGACCGATCCGGCCATCTATCGTCTGTATGAAATCGTTGGTGTTTACGGCGAAACCATCAAGGAAATCATCCACGAGAAATTCGGCGACGGCATCATGAGTGCGATCGATTACGAAATGTATATCGAACGCAAGGAAGACCCGAAAGGTGACCGTGTCGTGATTACCCTGGATGGCAAGTTCCTGAAATACCGCGCCTGGTAAGGATATCTTCCGGTGTGAAATTAATTGGCGGTACCGATGGGGTTGATCATCGAATGCCGCAGTCCGGTCAGGCCCGTTTGCATGCGCATTCGGGCCTGCTCCGTATGAGCGTGGTGAAAGTCTTGTCGGATGCTACTGGCGAAAAGGATGCGATCTGCTAAATCCTGAAGATATGTAATTGCCTGTATGCAATGCCTGATTTGGTTTTGCGTATCGGCCAAACAACAAGGATCAAATTCAGATGGCTGACCTTTCCGCATTCGACATTACCAAACGCTGGCCGGCAAAGAACCCCGATATTCTGCAGCTTTATTCATTCCCGACCCCCAACGGGGTAAAGGTTTCGATCATGCTCGAAGAAATCGGTCTTCCCTATGAAGCCCACACCATCAAAATCGGTGAAGACGAAACCTGGACCCCGGAATTTCTGTCGCTTAACCCGAATGGCAAAATCCCCGCCATTCTTGATCCGAACGGCCCGGATGGAAAACCGTTCGGGCTTTTTGAATCCGGGGCGATCTTGCAATATCTTGCCGAAAAATCCGGAAAGCTGTTGCCTGCTGATCCGGCGCGGCGGATGGAAACCATCCAGTGGGTCTATTTCCAGATGGCCGGACTGGGCCCGATTTTCGGGCAGCTTGGCTTTTTCCATAAATTTGCCGGCAAAGAGATCGAAGATAAACGCCCGCTGACCCGTTATGTGAATGAATCCAAACGGCTTTTGGGCGTTCTAGAAACCCGTCTTGACGGGCGCGACTGGATTATGGGCGATGAATATACCATTGCCGATATCGCAATCCTTGGCTGGGTCCGCAATCTGATCGGATTTTACGAGGCAGGTGATCTGGTGGCTTATGACACGCTCAAAAACGTACCGGCATGGCTTGAACACGGTCTTGCGCGGCCCGCTGTTCAGCGCGGTCTTGATATTCCGGCACGGCCATAAGGTCCGGGTTGCCTGAACAGGCTCAAAATTGACCGGATGGTCAGAAATGCTTTCCATCCGGTCCGGCTATCATTAATTAGGGGACGATACTATTCGTTACGCCACCACTGAACCCAAGAGATTGATTAATGACCAGCCGCATCAAGGACGCAGCACTTGCCGCCCAGATCAATGACGAAACGCTTGCATGGCGCGAAGTCATCTGTCCGGTAACGGCGAAATACGGAAACTATGTCGCCAAGCGTGACTTGCGCGACAAGACCATCGTCAGCTTCCAGCACGTTCTTGAAGACACCATTCCCACATTGCTGCCGTTTGTGAAGGCGGGTGCGAAGGTCAAGGTCGGGGCATGTAACCCCGATAGTACCGATGACGTTGCCGCCGCATACCTTGCTGCGAACGGGGTAGAGGTCCATGCCTTTTCGGGCATGACACCCGAAGAATATGCCAAAAGCATCGATATCCTGTCGTCCGAGCCAGCCGACATTGTCGCTGACATGGGTGGGGAGCTGATCGAGGCTTTTGTCAAAAAAGGTCATAAGGTCGACGGTGCGCTTGAAGCCACGACGACGGGTGTTCACCGCGTTGAAAAGCTTGATTATTCATTCCCGGTCTTTAACTGGAACGACATCGCGATCAAGGATCGCCTGCATAACCGACATCACGTGGCACAGGAAATGTGGCCGGTCTTTTCCAATGTAACCGGTCTGGCGCTTTATGGTCGTTCGGTTCTGGTGATCGGGTTCGGGCCGGTGGGGCGCGGTGTTGCCGAACGTGCGCGCAATCTTGGTGCGGTGGTCTCGGTTGCCGAACGCGATCCGGTGCGCGCCCTTGAAGCCCAGCATCACGGATGCCGTGTCGTCAGCCTTGAAGACGGCATCAAGGAATGCGCGATCATTGTGACCGCAACCGGTCTTTCGGGCATTCTGGGTGAAAACCAGATCAAGCAGGCCCGCCGCGGTGCCATTCTGGTTAATGTCGGTCATTCCAATACCGAGATCGATGTGGCATGGCTCGATACCCAGAAAAGCACCAAAATGCGCCGCTATATCGAAAAATTCGAATTCGATAACAGCCGCGAAGTGTATTTGCTTAACCGCGGCAGTCTTTTGAACCTGGCACCGGGCATGGGTGGTTCGGGCAAGGATCTGTTCGATCCGTTTTCCGCAATTCTGATCCGTGGAATTGACTGGTTGGCATCGGGCGGGGCCAATGCGTTCAAACCGGGATTTTATGATTACCCGGCCGAGATCGAACGCGAAATCGCCGAGGCGATCCTGCATTCGCACAGTTGACGGCGGCACGCCCTTGCAAGGATGTTAGCGCTAACATTAAAGCCCCCGGCCATTTATTGGTCGGGGGCTTTTTTATAGTTTGCTCGGTCCAAAGGGTCAGGCGCGATACCCGATACGCAGGTTGCCCCACTGTTCGCCATTCACGATGATCGGGACATCGCATTCCTTCATGAAGACCACACTGTCGCCCATGTCGCGGAAATAGGTCTGCAACAGGTGCGGTTTGGTGTTGCGCGCGGCGACCAGCCCGGCCCGGTCATCAAAGATCCGCCGGTTACGGCAATTGCCCATGTTCCAGGCGGCTTCGCCTGGGCGCTGCGGCTGGCTATAGATCTTGTTATGGGTCGGAAGATAGCCGTTAATATCCACACCGGCGGCAAACACGATATGCTTGTCCTTTTCAAGAATGGCTTCCTGAAGCGGGGTGAAATGCCGATCCGTGAACGGGATATAGGGCGTCATGAACTGTTTGGGGTCACTGCCTTCGATCAGTTCATAGCGCGGATTGAACAGGTCTTCGTGCTTGATTTCATTATTGCGAAGGCCGTTCTCAAGCACCTTGGCCAGATCTTGTGACAGTTGTTTGCCAAGTTCGGCGATCTTGCTGTCGTGATCGTGGGTTTTCTTGAGGTGATTGAGAATGACCTGATTGGCTTTGTCGTCGACTTCGGTAAACTGAACATGGGTTCCAAGTGCCGAAACGGCCTTGATCACGCCATGCAGAACCGTGCCATCCACCATGGTGATCGTGACGTGCTTGTTGCGATCCTTGTCACTGGCATCAATGCGCGCAAGCAATCCGGCCAGAGACATATCGGCGGTAACGCCATTGCGGACGTCACCATTTCCGAAATCGAATGAAAGATCGACCGCGATCGGGACGCGTTCTTCGTGACGCCGGTTTGCGCTTTCGGTACTGCGCAGCACCGTGCGGAACCGGCTTTCCATTTCATTGATGTCTTTGCGAATATTGGAAGCCAGAATGCGCAGGTTCTCGGCGGTTTCGCTGGCGTTTTGTGATTTCACGCTGGCCAGTTCGATATCACCGGAAATGCCCCGCATATGGGTTGATACTTCCTGTGCGCTTGTTGAAATTTCGGCGATTGCGGCAGTCTGCTGTTCGACCGATGCCGAAATATCCGCTGAAAGCTGGCTGACTTCATCAATCGCGCCACCGATTCCTTCGATTGCGGTGACGGCTTCTGATGTTGCCCCTTGAATGGCTGTGATCTGGGAGTTGATATCAAGGATTGCCTTTTCGGTCTGTGTCGCAAGGTTTTTGACCTCGTTGGCGACCACAGCAAATCCTTTGCCGGCATCCCCGGCACGGGCGGCCTCGATCGTGGCGTTCAGTGCCAGCATTTTCGTCTGATCGGAAATGCGTTTGACGATATCGACAACCTTGCCGATTTCACTGGCGGTCTCCGACAGGCTGTTCATCGTCTGGGATGTTTCCTGGGCGCGGATAACGGCCTGTCCGGCAATGTCGTTTGTTTTGTGGATGCGGTCGGCAATGCCATGGCTTGACGCCTGCAATTCCTCGGTCGCGGATGCGACCGTGGCAACGTTGCTGCTGGCGACTTCCGTGGTGGCGGTAATGCGTTCGACCAGTTGCGACAATTCACCGGCATCACTTTCCATGGTTTGCGCCACATCGTTGGTGCGCCCGGCCTGAAAGCCGACTTCGGAAATGATGTTGTCGGTTTCGCGTTCGATGATCTCGGACATCGACTGGATTTCCGAGGATGCGCGATGCTGGGCGATCTGTTTTTGCTGATCAGCCATCAGGCAAGCCATATCAGCCATCAAAACACACCGTGCCGCATCATTAAGGGCAGGCGACGGTCGAATGCCCTTGGTCCGCGACGCCAGCGTGACGCAATTTGCTGCCGACTTGTAATAGGCAAGCACGATGGCATCGGGTGTCAGATTGGCGGTGGCTTCTGCCAAAACGTGTTTGGCAAAACACTGATTGAAAGCATCAGCAGAACCGGCAGATGCCATTGCCCGAAACTGCTGGGCAAGACCCGAGACAAGCGTCTGCGGCGCATTCCTGTCGACGCTGCTTTGTCCTGATCCAAGCAGTTCGGTCACCAGGCCTTCTGCGATCTGATCAGCATGCTGATCGAACAGGTCCTTGGCTTCACCTGTTCGCGCATAGATTGTGGTTTCCGGCATTGCAGAGGCGTAATTCATTGAAACGTCTCTCCCCTTTTCCCTAAAAGGCAATTGGGCCTGTTTTGCACAGATTTTTAGGCTTCTGTGTTTGCTTAATTTCAGTCTATCACCACAGGTAAGTGGTAAATATATCATACTTTAGGTTGATATAGAAAAGCGGCCCGTCAAGGTTGACGGGCCAAGTTTGCCCTCGTTGATCACAGGGGCCACGGTTCGCAATGAAAATAAGGTTCGGCTTTCAATCTGTTAGCCGGTTATCGACCCAACAATCCGCGGGTCACAACTTGCGCCTGAATTTCGGCGGCACCTTCAAAAATGTTGAGGATACGGGCATCGCAAAGCACGCGACTGATCTGATATTCCAGCGCATAGCCATTGCCGCCATGAATCTGAAGCGCGTTATCAGCATTTGACCAGGCAACCCGTGCCCCCAGAAGCTTCGCCATGCCCGCTTCAATGTCGCAGCGGATATCCTGATCTTTTTCAAGTGCCGAGAAATAGGTGAGCTGACGGGCAATCATGGTTTCAACAACCATCCATGCAACTTTGCCGTACACCCGAGGGAAGCTGAAAAGCGGTTTGGAAAACTGGACGCGATCCTTGGCGTAGCGCATGCCGATCTCAAGCGCGTTCTGGGCAACGCCGACAGCACGTGCGGCGGTTTGAATGCGGGCCGACTCAAAGGTTGCCATAAGTTGCTTGAAACCCTGGCCTTCTTCACCGCCCAGAAGGTTGGCGGTCGGGACTTCAAACCCGTCAAAGGAAAGCTCGTATTCCTTCATGCCGCGATACCCAAGAACCTCGATCTCACCACCAGACATGCCGTTGGCGGGGAACGGGTCGTCATCGGTGCCGCGCGGCTTTTCGGCCAGAAGCATCGACAACCCGCGATAGCCGGCCTCATCAGGGTTGGTGCGCGTCAAAAGCGTCATCAGATCGGATCGTGCCGCATGGGTGATCCATGTCTTGTTCCCGGTCACCTTATAGGTGTCGCCATCCTTGATCGCGCGTGTGCGCAGATGGGCAAGGTCGGAGCCGTTATTGGGTTCGGTAAAGACCGCCGTTGGCAAGATTTCACCCGATGCCAGTTTGGGCAGGTAATGTTCCTTTTGTTCATCCGTGCCGCCAAGGCGGATCAGTTCCGCAGCGATTTCGGAACGGGTACCAAGCGATCCCACCCCGATATAGCCGCGTGACAGTTCTTCGGTCACGACACACATCGCGGTTTTGCCCATGCCAAGTCCGCCGAATTCTTCGGGGATGGTCAGGCCGAAAACGCCGAGTTCCGACATTTCAGTCACGATTTCAATCGGGATCAGCTCGTCGCGTTCATGCCAGCCATGGGCATGGGGCGTTACTTTTTCTTCGACAAACCGCCGGAACTGGTCGCGGACAAGATCCAGTGTTTCGTCTTCCAGTCCGGTTTCGCCAAAGCGACCGGTATCAAGACTGTCTTCGATTTCAGTGGCAATGGCGCGGCGCGCAGCGTCAGAATTACCATGGGCTGACAGAACAGAAACCGCACGACTTGAACAGAAGGTCTGAATATCGGTTTCGGAAACACCCAGTGTGGTCAGACGAATGATTTCTCCCTGCGACATCGGAATGCCGCCCTTGATCTGGGCAAGATATTCGCCAAAGGCGACTTGCAGGATCAGGGTTTCAAGATGCCCGCGTTTGCCCTGTGTGACCAGCCTGTCCGACCATGCCTTCATCTGTTGAAGGGCGGTGACATAGGTCGTGAACCAGGCAAAGCCATGGGCGGCAAACTGATGTTCGTCAAAGGCATTGGCATCAATACGGCCATCAATGGTGACCCGGGCGCGAATGGCATTTTCGGTGGCATCATAAAGCGATGCCAGTGCAGCCAGTGCATCGTCGCAAAGCTGGTCAAGATCAGGAAGCAGGGCGGTATCAGTCATTGGCTTGGTCCTTTGCCCGGCAATCGTGTGGGGCGATTGCACTGGTCGAAAACGGATATCTTGGTCGAAAAGGGTGGTGGCACCCCGCACGCGGATCGGGCGAGAACGCGCTTGGGGTGCCAGCAATCAGTCAAAGGCCGGGACGGCTGCGCCCCGATGTGGGATTAACCTTCGACTGCTTCTTCAAGGGTGCGCATGCCCGGCCGCTTGGCCTGAACCAGAACCGCCATGTTCCCCGGTTTATGTTCGTTGCGCATCATTTTCATATGTGCGCGCGGAATGTCTTCCCAACTGAAAACTTCGGACATGCTGGGATCAAGGCGGCGCTCGATCACCAGTTTGTTGGCCTGTGCCGCCTGTTTCAGGTTGGCAAAGTGGCTGCCCTGAATGCGTTTCTGGCGCATCCAGACGAAACGCGCATCAAAGGTCAGGTTAAACCCGGTTGTCCCGGCACAGAACACGACCATGCCGCCACGTTTCACCACGTTGCACGATACCGGGAAAGTTTGTTCGCCCGGATGTTCAAAGACGATATCAACGTCATTGCCCTTGCCGGTGATTTCCCAGATCGCTTTGCCGAATTTGCGGACTTCTTTCATATAGTCGCCAAATTCCGGACCATTGACCGTGGGAAGCTGGCCCCAGCAATTGAAATCCTTGCGATTGATGACGGCCTTGGCCCCAAGTCCAAGGACAAAGTCGCGCTTTGATTCGTCTGAAATCACCCCGATCGCATTGGCCCCGGCGGTGGTGATCAACTGGATCGCCATGGAGCCAAGTCCCCCGGACGCCCCCCAGACCAGAACATTATGCCCCGGACGCAGGATATGCGGGCGATGCCCGAACAACATGCGGTACGCGGTGGCAAGGGTCAGCGTGTAGCACGCACTTTCTTCCCAAGTCAGATGTTTGGGGCGCGGCATCAATTGCTGTGCCTGGACACAGGTGAACTGGGCGAATGACCCATCCGGGGTTTCATAGCCCCAGATGCGCTGGGTCGGGGACAGCATCGGATCGCCGCCGTTACATTCTTCGTCGTCGCCATCATCCTGATTGCAATGAATGACGACTTCATCGCCGACCTTCCAGCGGGTAACTTTTGACCCGACCGCCCAAACAATGCCCGAGGCATCAGACCCGGCAATATGGAACGGGCAGTCATGGGAATTGAAAACCGAGATCGGTTTGCCAAGGGACGCCCAGATACCGTTGTAATTGACGCCCGCCGCCATCACGAGAACCAGCACCTCGTGGCTGTCTGGCTGGGTGACCGGCAGAACTTCACATTGCATGGCGGTATCGGGTTCGCCGTGGCGTTCTTCGCGAATCGCCCATGCATACATATTTTTGGGCACATGACCCAGCGGCGGGATTTCGCCGATTTCATAAAGATCTTTTTCTTCCTGACCGCCACGGAAAGGCAGCACTTCAGCAGTGGTGTTCATGGCCTTCACTCCTTCTTCAGGGTCGATCCGGATAGCAGGGTAATAAAATTACCTATGCTGCGTTGCGGTCGACGAAACCTCCAAGCCACAGAATTTGTTTTATTTTCCCTGGGCATTTCCCGGATTTCTGCGGTTTGTATGCAGAATGAACCGAGGCGATATTTGTTTTCGCTTTTATCGCGTTGCACAAATTGTTATATAATTACTCAAGTGATGTCTAGTAGATAATTTAATAACGTTCATGCGTAATTATCGAAAAGTCAAAAGGTAATAAAAATACAAGAGGTCGTGATGTCGATGGAAAATAAGCGCAGCGCAGCAAAGCAGGATCGTGATCGGCCCTGGCTGATCCGGACATATGCGGGGCATAGCTCGGCCTCGGCTTCCAATGCCCTGTATCGTCAAAACCTGGCCAAGGGGCAGACGGGGCTTTCCGTCGCATTCGATTTGCCGACCCAGACCGGATACGATTCGGACCATATTTTGGCACGTGGTGAAGTGGGTAAGGTCGGGGTGCCGGTCGCCCACCTTGGGGACATGATGACGCTGTTTGACGGCATCCCGCTTGATCAGATGAATACATCGATGACGATCAACGCCCCGGCGGCCTGGCTTTTGTCACTTTATATTGCGGTTGCCGAAAAGCAGGGAACAGCGCGCGACAGCCTTCAGGGCACGACCCAGAACGACATCATCAAGGAATATCTGTCACGCGGGACATATATCTTCCCGCCTGCACCCAGCCTGAAACTGATTACCGACGTTGCGGCATTTACCTATCGCGAGGTGCCGAAATGGAATCCGATGAATGTGTGTTCGTACCATCTGCAGGAAGCCGGGGCGACGGCGGAACAGGAATTGGCCTATGCACTGGCAACGGCGATTGCGGTTCTTGATGCGGTTCGCGATTCGGGTCAGGTCCCCGAAGAAGACTTTGCCAAGGTTGTCGGGCGTATTTCATTTTTTGTGAATGCCGGTATTCGCTTTGTGACCGAGATCTGCAAGATGCGGGCATTCTGCGAACTTTGGGATGAAATCACGCAGGATCGCTATGGCATTGAAGATGCCAAATATCGCCGGTTCCGGTATGGGGTGCAGGTCAATTCGCTGGGCCTGACCGAACAGCAGCCGGAAAACAACGTCTATCGCATCCTGATCGAAATGCTGGCAGTGGTGCTTTCCAAGAATGCGCGTGCGCGTGCGGTTCAATTGCCCGCCTGGAACGAGGCGCTTGGGCTCCCGCGTCCGTGGGATCAGCAATGGTCACTGCGCCTGCAACAGATCATGGCCTATGAAACCGATCTTCTGGAATATGAGGATCTGTTTGACGGCAATCCGGCGATTGAGCGCAAGGTCGGTGCCCTTAAGGAAGGGGCGCGCGCGGAACTGGCAAAGATCGATGCCATGGGGGGCGCGATTGCGGCTGTTGATCGCGGGTACATGAAGCAGGAACTGGTGCGTTCCAACGCCCGCCGTCTGGCGGATATCGAAAGCGGACTGACCAAAGTGATCGGTGTGAATGCCTTTACCGAAACCGAACCATCGCCGCTGACATCAGGTGAAAAATCGATCCTGACGGTCGATGACATGGCCGAGCAGGAGCAGATCGAAAAACTCAAAGCTTGGCGCTCGGACCGTGATCAGGCGACGGTCACCAAGAATCTTGAGGCCCTTAAATCCGCCGCCAGCGAAGGGCGCAACATCATGGAAAGTTCGATCGCCTGTGCCCATGCCGGTGTCACGACCGGGGAATGGTCGGAAACGCTTCGCGATGTATTTGGCGAATATCGTGCACCGACCGGTATTACGTCGATGATTGTCACGGGCGATGCACAGGACATCCAGACCCTTCGTGACCGGGTTGATGAAGTGTCTGACAAGCTTGGCGAACGCATGAAAATGCTGGTGGGGAAACCGGGGCTGGATGGTCATTCCAACGGTGCGGAACAGATCGCGGTCAAGGCCGGAGACGCCGGTATCGAAGTTCTTTACGAGGGCATTCGCTGGACACCCGATGCACTGGTTCGCAATGCAATTGACGAAGGAGCCCATGTAATCGGGCTTTCGATCCTGTCGGGGTCGCATGTGCCATTGGTGCGCGAAGTGGTCAATGGCTTGCGCGCAGAAGGGGCCGGTCACATCCCCGTCGTGGTCGGCGGGATCATCCCCGAGGCCGATATGCTGGTTTTGCGGCAAATGGGGGTGGCAGCCGTCTACACGCCCAAGGATTATCAACTGGTCCGGGTGATTTCCGAGATTGTCGATCTTGTTGATCGCAAGTCGTCGGACCGCCCATCGTCAACGGGCACGCACCCAAATGATGATGCCGGGCGCAGCGCAACGGTGTATTAGGCGGCCTTTATCCCGCTGAAAATGCCAGAATCTGGCTGATCTGGGTTAAGGGTCGGCCGGATTCCTTGTGCCAGTGGTCAAGGGCGGCCTGGACCGATGCGAAATCCTTGTTCGATGACGGCATCTTGGTAACCACGCCTTCGGTCTTTAGTGCCTTGATGACGTCGTTGGAGAAAATTGGCGTGTCCATGCCAATACGGCGCAGGGCAACTTGCCCGGTTTTGCCGCCAAGCCGTGATCCGCCTTTGTGGACAAGGCGCAAATTGTCGCAATAATCGGGAAGTTTCCAACTGGCAAAGAATGCGCCGACTGATCCATGGTTGTCGGCAAGGTCGCGCAGGAAGCGGGCATTTTCCCCAATTGATTTGATCTTTGGCCCATGGGCGACAATCCCGTCGACCTTAAGCAGGCGTTCGACATCTTCGTCATGCATCATCGACAGTCGGCCGATATCAAAACCGTCAAAGACTTCTTCAAACCGTGGCCATTTGTTTTCAATCACTTTCCAGCTGAAACCGGCCTGAAAAACCGATTTGCTGAATTCTGACAGCCAGCGATCATTGGCAATCGCGGCGATTTCATTGCGTGGTCTGGGGGTGACTAGGGCCGCGGAAAGTGCGGCTTCGCTTCCTTTGCGGGCGATGGCGGCTTGTTCTATTTCGGGAAACGGGCGCATGGAGTGTCTTGTCCCTTGAACGAAAAAACAGCCAAAGCAATGCCAAGGCTGTTTTCAAGAATATCGGGTGTGATCAGGACTTTGCAGCAACCCGTTCGGGCACGCGACTGTGGCGGTCACTGACCCAGCTTTCGAATGTGGTGGCCGGAAGCGGTTTGGAGAACAGGAAGCCCTGAATGAAATCACAGCCCTTTTCACGCAGATATTCAAGCTGTTCGACTTCTTCCACGCCTTCGGCAACCACTTCAAGATTAAGGCTGTGGCCAAGACCGATCACCGCATCGACAATTGCCTTGTCATCGAGATCGACATGGATGTCATTCACAAACGACCGGTCGATCTTGATCGAGCCAACCGGGAAGCGTTTCAGATAGTTCAGGGACGAATAACCGGTACCAAAGTCATCAATCGCGATCATCACGCCAAGCGCTTTAAGCTCCTTCAGCGTTGAAACCGCCTTTTCCGGGTTGTTCATCAGGATCGATTCAGTGATCTCAAGTTCAAGCGTACCTTCCGGAAGGGCGGTGTCCTTGACGATTTTGGTAACACTTTCGACCAGTTCGGCATCTTGGAACTGCGCAGGTGACAGGTTCACCGCAATCCGCATCCCGGGCAGTGACGAATCACGCCATGCCTGCGTCTGTTTGCAGGCCTTTTCAAGAACCCAGGCACCAAGCCGGTTGATCAGGCCGCATTCCTCGGCCACCGAGATGAATTCGCCCGGCAGGATCAGGCCACGTTCCGGGTGATGCCAGCGCACAAGTGCCTCGGCGCCAACGACCTTTTCGGTCCGGCAATCAATTTTGGGCTGATAATAAAGTTCGAGCTGATCCTGTTCGAGCGCGTTGCGCAGATCTTCCTCGATGGTTTTGCGTTCCTTGACCCGCTCATGCATCGACGGCAGGAAGAAGCGGTAATTGTTGCGCCCTTCGGCCTTGGCCGCATACATCGCCATATCGGCGTTCTTGACCAACTGTTCGGGGTTCTCGCCGTCTTCCGGGAACAGGGTAATGCCGACACTGGCCGTTGAATGCAGGCGAATGCCCCGGCAATCAAACGGCTGGGACAGCTCGTCAATGATGCGCTGGGCAAGGGCGATGGTGTCTTCGATATTCTGGACATCGGTCTGAATGATCGCAAACTCGTCCCCGCCAAGACGGGCGGCAGTATCTGAATCGCGGATGATCCGCGACAGACGCTGACCCATTTCCTGAATCATCAGGTCACCAACATCATGGCCAAAGTGGTCGTTGATGTCCTTGAACCGGTCAAGGTCAACAAACAGAACCGTGACACCGCGCTGGAACCGGCGGGCCGACAGCAATGCCTGACGCAGGCGGTCAAGGAACAGGGTACGGTTCGGAAGGCTGGTCAGCACATCATGAACGGCCAGATGGCGCATGCGTGCTTCGGTCTGTTTGCGTTCGGTAATGTCGGTATAGGTCGCGACATAGCCGCCGCCGGGCATCGGGTTGTGATCAACCTGAATAACGCGCCCATTGGGGCGGGTGCGTTCCATGCGATAGGGTTCGCGACGTCGTGCAATGGCAACACGGTCGGAAATCAGGGCCTGAATGCTGACATCGCCATATTCGCCGCGTTCGCCGTTATAGCGCAGGATATCGGAAAGCGGTGTGCCTTCCTTGACCAGATCACGCGGCAGATTAAGCAACTCGATATAGCGTTCGTTCCAGACCATAAGATTAAGGTCCTGATCAAACAGGCAGATACCCTGACCGATATTGTGAAGGGTCGCTTCGAGAAGGGCCTGCTTGCGCTGGGCTTCTTCCTGTGCCTGACCTTGCAGGGCGACCATTTCGTTATATTCGCGGATCAGAAGGCCAAGTTCGTCCGAACTGTTCCATTCCACCGGACGGCGCAAGCGGCCATGCTTGGTCATGCGAATGGAATGCAAAAGACGGTTCAGCGGTTCCTTGATCGACCTTTTGTTTGCGATCAGCAGGCTGGCGGCAACCACTGCGATCAGCAATCCAAACAGGATCATGTCAATGGCAATGCGGCGGAACAGAAGGTCCTGAACGCGGGCATCGGTAAAGTAGATGACCAGTTCGCCGACATCGTGGCGCACATTGTTACGTTCGAAATAGACGCGGCGTGACAGACGCAATGTATCGGCCAGTTCCGATTGCGAAACGCCGGTATGGGCAAATTCGGTGCCGTCCGCACCAAGTGCCTGCACCGCGACGATATCACGGTCACGCGCCATCGCGTTCAAAGCAGATTCGATATTGTCGACATCAAGATACCAGAACGGGGTTGCCAGAACGCGGGCATTGATGTCTGCGGTCTGTTCAACCTTGCCATTCAGATCATCGCGCAGAACTTTGTAACTGACATAGCCAAACACAATAAACAGGGCGAGCGAGAACAGGGAAACCAGCGGCAATGCTATGAATAGCAACCGACTGCTCAAAGACTTCCGTTGTAAAAAGCCGTATGATCCGCGCGACAAGCGTTCTCTCCTGGACACCCAACTTTTGGCTAGTCAGATATACTTTACTCGACGTTCTTATAGGAGCCAACACTCCGATGATTGAGTCGACTCAACCCGGAAGTTGGTCGAAACGCAAGTTTGATTTTATTTTCCTGATAAATAAATAGTTGCAACAACCTGCATCGTCTATTTTGGGGCGAAGTGCTGAAGCTTCAAGCGTTTGTCGGCACAAGACCGAAAATATCACGATTTTGGAACCGCCATCCGGGCCAGTTCGTCGCATCGTTCGTTCTCGGGATGGCCGGCGTGACCCTTGACCCAGTGCCATTCAACCTTGTGCGGTTTCAGGGCATCAAGCAGGCGTTGCCACAGCTCGACATTCTTGACGGGCTTCTTGTCCGCCGTCTTCCAGCCGCGCTTTTGCCAGCCGAAAATCCATTTGGTAATGCCGTCACGGACATAGCTGCTGTCGGTATAAATATCGACCACGCAGGGGCGTTTGAGCGCCTCAAGCGCGCTGATTGCCGCCATCATTTCCATGCGGTTATTGGTGGTTTCGGGATCCCCTCCCGAAAGTTCCTTTTCCACACCCTTGAACCGAAGGATCGCCCCCCAGCCACCCGGGCCCGGATTGCCGCTGCATGCGCCGTCGGTGTAAATCTCGACGTGATTGTCGCCGCCATTTTGTGAATTCATCTTGTGGTATCCTTAGTCAAGTCCATAGGCGGCTGCATTGTCCACCCGTTGATGGAAACGCAGTTTATTGATGTATTCACGGGGATTTTTGGGCGTAACCAGTGCGTCTTTGGGGGTGTTGACCCAGTCATAAAGACGGGTAAGCAAAAAGCGCAGGCTTGCACCGCGGGCCAGAACCGGCAAAGCGGCAATTTCGGCATCACCAAGCGACCGTACCTTGCCATATTGCGACAAAAGGTTCTTGGCCTTGGTAACGTTAAAGCTGTTGTCAGGTTCGAAGCACCAGGCATTCATGCAGATCGCAATGTCGTAGCAAAGCAGATCATTGCACGCGAAATAGAAATCAATCAGCCCCGATACGTCTTCCTTGCCCGGGAAGAAGAAAACATTGTCCGGGAACAGATCGGCATGAATGACCCCCTTGGGCAGGTCATGGGGCCAGTTTGCTTCGAGATAGTCGATCTCGTCACCGATCATTTTGCCAAGACCGGGTTCGACATCATCGGCATGTTCCCGGCAACTTTCGACCAAACCACGCCATCCCTTGACGCTCAGCGCGTTGGGAAGATGCATTTCAAAATCCAGGCCGGCGATATGCAGCTTGGCCAATGCGGTGCCAAGACCGGCACAATGATGGGGAAGGATGCGCCGTGGCGACATGCCTTGTAAGAAGGATGTGATTGCTGCGGGCCGGCCGCACAGGCGACGAAGCGCAACACCGTCAGTGCCATGGATCGGGGTCGGACAGTTCAGCCCCTTGGCCGACAGATGATCCATCAGGCCCAGATAAAAGGGCAGGTCGTCCGGATTAACGCGTTTCTCATACAGGGTCAGGATGAATGGCGCCTCGGTCGTTTGAAGCAGGAAGTTGGTGTTTTCGACACCTTCTGCGATGCCCTTGAACGAGACAACATCACCGATGTCATATTCGGCGACAAAACGGGCGATGTCTTCGTCTGAAACGTCGGTATAGACGGCCATTGGATTTAACGTGGTCCTGAACTTGAAAAGTAAGCAGCTATAATATCTTAGCTGGCAAGCTGACGTGGCAATTTGAATGTCACGTTCTCGTCGGTCAAGGTAATGGTTTCGACCGTGACGTCATAACGTTCACGGCAGGCATCAATAACTTCCTCGACCAGAATTTCCGGGGCAGAGGCACCGGCCGTAATGCCAAGGGTGCTGATACCGTCAAGCTTGTTCCAGTCAATGTCATGCGCCCGTTCGACCAGAACCGAACGCGTGCATCCTTCGCGCTTGGCGACTTCAACCAGCCGGTTGGAGTTTGACGAATTCGGCGCGCCGAGAACCAGGATCGCATCGGCCTTTTCGGCAATCAGTTTGACAGCATGCTGACGGTTGGTCGTGGCATAGCAGATGTCTTCCTTTTTCGGGACCGAAATCGCCGGGAAGCGGCGCTGAAGGATCTCGATGATCTTGGCCGTGTCATCAAGTGACAGGGTCGTCTGGGTCACGAAAGCAAGGTTTTCGGGATTTTCGACTTCAAGATTTTCGGCGTCTTCTTCGGTTTCGATCAAGGTCATGCTGCCGACCGGAAGCTGGCCCATCGTGCCGATGACTTCCGGGTGCCCGGCATGACCGATCAGAAGAATATGTTTGCCATCGGCAAAATGACGTTCCGCACCACGATGGACCTTTGATACCAGCGGGCAGGTCGCATCAAGATATTCAAGCTTGCGGGTTTCGGCGGCCTCGGGGACGGATTTCGGGACCCCGTGGGCCGAAAAGATGACCGGCACACCATCGGGAACCGCGTCCAGTTCATCAACAAAAACAGCGCCCATATCGCGCAGGCGGTCGACGACAAATTTGTTGTGGACGATTTCGTGACGGACATAAACCGGCGCACCATATTTTTCGAGCGCCTTTTCCACGATCTCAATCGCACGATCTACCCCGGCGCAGAAGCCGCGCGGGTTGGCAAGAACGATCCGAAGACTGGCTTTGTCAGGCATGATACGGGTCCGGTTTCCAAATTGTGCCGGGACAAGCCCGCTGCACTTATTCAAACGTTCTCGTTACATAACCTGCCTGACCTTGTGGCGCAATGACTGAGCACCGATCGCCCCGGGAACAATTGCACCCGATTTTGTGTTTTCATTTCGTGGCAATCGTCGAAGCGGGTTGTGCGGCTTACGGCGAAAGAATAGACTGCGCCACGACAGTGCAGATCATGCATATGTCAGAAAACAGATGGTTTGATAGAGGCTTGGATGACGATCGGTAACGGACTGCGGCGCGTTTGTGCATTGGGGATGGTCTCGGTTGGGGGATTGCTTGCAGCATGCAGCAGTAACCCGTTTGAAGAGCAGCCTGTTCCGACCTGCCCGGCAGCCTATCTGCCAAAGGATACGGCAAAGCTTGTTCAGTTCGCCGGCAGTGGCAAGGATCTGACCGATGTGATCGTCGAGGCGGAATTCACCGGATATCTTGGTGACTGTGGCTATGACCTTGATGACAAGACGCTTGATGTCATCATCAGCCCGATCATTACGGCTGAGCTGGGCCCGGCGGCGCAGGGGCGTTCGGCATCGTTCAAATATTTCGTCGCCCTTCGCGATCCCGATGGAAAGTTTGTTCAGAAATCGGTGTTTGATGTGACAATGCCGTTTGCGGACAATCTTAATATGGCGCGTTACCGTGACGAGCAGGTCACCCTGTCTGTTCCGCTTGATGATGTCTGGGCCGGTCCCGACTACGAGATTTATCTCGGATTCCAGCTAAGTGCCGATCAGCTCGACTATAATCGTCGTTTCGGTACAAACTGACAGCGGCGGGTTGAAAACCTGCCCGGGTGATTGCCCGAATTTTGGGGCTGGTCGACCGGGAACGAAATACGTATAAGGACGCATACCCAAGTGATCCCCGTGGGAGAGTGCCACGGTCCATAACGGATTGCGCGGACGCCGAAGGAGCAACCACCCCGGAAACTCTCAGGCAAACGGACCGCGGGGAGATGGGACTCTGGAAAGCAGGCGGCATCAATTTGAATTTCCGGTGACCGCCTCGCCGAAGATGTAAGCAGACCGTCACGACAAGTCGGCTGTGATTCTTTCAGGCTCCAAGACAGAGGGGGAATGTGGTTGGCCATTGGTCGGCTATGTTTCGCAACGACTGTCCGGGAGACCTTGATGGCCGATCATCAGCCAGAACTGCTTAAAACCGCCCTTTATGACCTCCATGTGGAACTTGGCGCCAAAATGGTGCCATTCGCCGGATATGACATGCCGGTTCAATACCCGCTGGGTGTTAAGGGCGAACATCTTCATACGCGTGCCAAGGCCGGACTTTTTGATGTGTCCCACATGGGACAGGTTCGTCTGACCGGTGAAAACCGCGTCGCCGAACTTGAAAAACTGGTGCCTGGCGATATCGCGATCCTGAAACCGGGGCGCACCCGTTATTCGACCTTCACCCAGGACGATGGCACGATCCTTGACGATCTGATGATCACCAATGCCGGTGACAGCCTGTTTCTGGTGATCAATGCGGCGTGCAAGGATGACGATATTGTTCACATGCGTGCCAACCTTGGTGACGGCGTTTCCCTTGAAGAAATTGATGACCGTGCGCTGATGGCGCTTCAGGGGCCCGAGGCCGCCAATGTTCTGGCGCGCTTTGCCCCGGCTGTTGCCGATCTGAAATTCATGAGCTTTGCCGAGATTGATATTGCCGGTATTGCCTGCTTTGTCACGCGTTCGGGTTACACGGGCGAAGACGGCTATGAAATTTCCGTGCCCAATGATCGCGCCGAAGAGCTTGCGCGCAAATTGCTGGCCGAGGAAGAAGTCGAGGCAATCGGTCTTGGTGCCCGTGACTCCCTGCGTCTGGAAGCAGGGCTTTGCCTTTATGGCAACGACATTGACACCACCACGACCCCGGTTGAGGCCGATCTGAACTGGATCATCAACAAGCGCCGCCGCGAAGAAGGCGGTTTCAAGGGCGCGGATGTCATTCTTGATCAGCTGGCAAACGGGGCGGATCGCAAACGTGTTGGCATCAAGCCCGAAGGCAAGGCGCCTGCACGCGAACACACCCAGATTTTGAACAGCGACGGCGAAGAGATCGGCGAAATCACATCAGGTGGTTTTGGCCCGACCGTCGATGGCCCGATTGCAATGGGCTATGTCGCAATTGAATTTTCCGAACCGGGCACCAAGGTCGATCTTATGGTGCGCGGCAAGGCCCGTCCGGCAGAGGTGGTTGAACTCCCGTTCGCACCGCATCGCTATTTCCGCGGCTGATTGCTGCAAATCTTGAGAATGTGCGGCGTGTGCCGCCTCGCAGACAACCGATCAACAGGGACAAAGATCATGGCTAAGAAATTCTCGCAGGAACATGAATGGATCGAGCTCGAAGACGGTATCGCAACCGTCGGCATCACCGATTACGCGCAGCAGTCGCTGGGCGATATCGTGTATGTCGAGCTTCCTGAAATCGGCAAGAAACTGACCAAGGACGGTGATGCAGCCGTTGTTGAATCGGTCAAGGCCGCAAGCGATGTTTATGCCCCGCTTGATGGTGAAGTTGTTGAAATCAACGAAGAACTTGATGCCAACCCGGCACTGGTGAACGAAGCACCGGAAACCGATGGCTGGTTCTTTAAAATGTCGCTGACTGATGAGTCCCAGCTTGATGAGCTGATGGATGAAGCAGCCTATAAAGACTTCGTCGAAGGTCTGTAAGTATGCGTTATCTTCCCCTGACACGTGCTGATCGCGCCGCGATGCTTGAAACCATCGGGGCGTCATCGGTTGATGAACTTTACAGTGACGTGCCCGAAGGCGCGTTGCTTGATGCGCCGGTTGACCTGCCGCATCATCTCGGTGAAATGCAGGTCGAACGCGACATGCAGGCACTGGCGGCCAAAAATATCGGTACTTCAAGTGCGCCAAGTTTCCTGGGTGCCGGTGCCTATCGCCACCATGTTCCTGCGACGGTTGACTATGTCATTCAGCGTGGTGAATTCCTGACGGCCTATACGCCCTATCAGCCGGAAATCGCACAGGGTACGTTGCAGTATCTGTTCGAATTCCAGACCCAGGTGGCATCGATCACCGGCATGGATGTGGCAAACGCATCGATGTGGGATGGCGCAACGTCCTGTGCCGAAGCCGTTCTGATGGCCTGCCGTGCGACCCGTCGCAAAAAGGCTGTTCTGTCGGGTGGTCTGCACCCGCATTATCGCGAAGTGACCGAAACCTATTGCCAGTATAGCGATACCGAAGTTACCGGACGTGATGGCAACCCCGAACAGCAGGCAACGGTCGAAGAACTTGGCGAACTGATCGATGATCAGACCGCCTGTGTGGTTGTTCAGTATCCGGACGTTTTTGGCCGCATTCAGGACCACACCCGTCTTGCCGATCTTTGCCATGCCAAGGGCGCGCTTCTGGTTGTTGTCTTTACCGAAGCAGTTGCATTCGGTGCGATCAAATCACCGGGCAGCTTTGGCGCAGATATCGTTTGCGGCGAAGGTCAGTCGATCGGTAACGCCCTGAACTATGGCGGGCCGTATGTCGGCCTGTTCGCCACCACCCAGAAACTGGTCCGTCAGATGCCGGGTCGTCTTTGTGGTGAAACGGTTGATCAGGACGGCAAGCGTGGCTTTGTTCTGACCCTTTCGACCCGTGAACAGCATATCCGTCGTGAAAAGGCGACCTCGAACATTTGCACCAACTCGGGCCTGTGTTCGCTGGCATTCACGGTGCATATGAGCCTGCTTGGCGAAGACGGTTATCGCCGTCTGGCAACGTTGAACCATGAAAATGCCTGCAAGGCCGCAGACGCGATTGACGCGGTTCCGGGTGCATCGGTGGTCAATGACAGCTTCTTTAACGAATTCACCGTCAAGCTGACCAAGCCGGCGGCCGAGGTGGTCGAAGCACTGGTTGCCAAAGGCGTTCTGGGCGGTGTTCCGCTGTCGCGTCTTTATCCGAACCGTTCGGATCTTGATAACTACCTTCTGGTTGCGGTTACCGAAACCAATACCGACGAAGATATCGCTGCCCTTGCGGGCGCATTGAAGGAGGTGCTGGCATGACGTTCGCAACCCATACCGGCAACCGTGGACTTGTTCTGGAAGAAAAGTTGATCTTTGAACAGGGTCAGCCGGGCCGCACCGGTGTTGATCTTCCGGAACCCAAAGGAACCAAGTCGCGTCTTGGCGGTCTTGACCGTGACAGCAATGTCGGCCTTCCGGGCCTGTCCGAGCCGCAGGTGGTGCGTCACTTTACGCGCCTGTCGCAGAAAAACTTCGGTATTGATTCCGGCTTCTTCCCGCTGGGATCGTGCACCATGAAGCATAACCCGCGTCTGAACGAAAAAGTCGCGCGTTTGCCCGGCCTTTCCGACCTTCATCCGATGCAGCCCGAAAGCACCGTTCAGGGTGCCCTGGAACTGATTGATACCTGTGCGCACTGGTTGTTGGTTCTGACCGGCATGCCGGCGGTATCCATGTCACCGGCGGCCGGTGCACAGGGTGAACTGTGTGGCATGATGGCGATCCGTGCCGCCCTTGATGCGCGCGGTGAAAACCGTCGTCGTGTTCTGGTGCCGGAATCCGCACATGGAACCAACCCGGCAACGGCTGCTGCTTGTGGCTTTACCGTGGACTCGATCCCGGCAACCGAAGACGGCCGTGTCGATTTGGCCGCATTCGAAGCCAAGCTTGGCGACGATGTGGCTGGCATCATGCTGACCAACCCGAATACCTGTGGTCTGTTTGAACGTGACGTGCGCAAGATTGCCGATCTGGTGCATGCAGCAGGCGGTTACTTCTATTGCGATGGTGCGAACTTCAACGCCATTGTCGGTCGTGTTCGCCCGGCCGATCTTGGCATTGATGCGATGCATATCAACCTGCACAAGACCTTCTCGACCCCGCATGGCGGCGGTGGACCGGGTTCCGGGCCGGTTGTGTTTTCCGAGGCATTGGCACCCTATGCGCCGATCCCCTATGTCGTGCGCAATGAAAACGGCTTCCATCTGGTTGAAACCGCAGACGAAAATGACGGCATGAAGCCGTTTGGCCGTCTGAAGGGTTTCCATGGTCAGATGGGCATGTTCATCCGTGCTTTGACTTATATGAAGAGTCACGGTGCAGATGGTCTGCGTCAGGCATCCGGTGATGCGGTTCTGAATGCCAACTATCTTCTCGCACGTCTCAAGGAAAAGCTCAGCGTGGCTTTCCCGGGCTATTGCATGCATGAAGCCCTGTTTGATGACAGCTTCCTTAAGGATACCGGTGTTTCGACACTGGATCTGGCCAAGGCGATCATCGACGAAGGGTTCCACCCGATGACCATGTATTTCCCGCTGGTGGTTCATGGGGCATTGCTGATTGAACCGACCGAAACCGAAACCAAGGAATCGATCGATCAGTTCTGTGATGCGGTATTGTCACTGGTGGCAAAAGCCGAGTCGGGTGATGCCGAATTCTTCAAGAATGCGCCGTATCTGACCCCGCGTCGCCGTCTTGATGAAACGGCGGCTGCGCGTAAGCCTGTTTTGCGCTGGCAACCGGAAACGGCTTGATACACAACGCTACTACCTGTTTGCGAACACCCCGGCCAATCGCCGGGGTGTTCTTTTTCAAGGACTTGTACTTGAAACACATTGGACTTGTTGCAATCTGCACCCTTATACTTGTTCGAAAGGTAATGAACGACACCGTCAAACGGTGCGTTTGGGGATTTGGTGAATGGGCCTTGCCCGTTCTGGAGGTTTGAAGTCGATCATGTCGCGTCGTGTTCAGAAGGTGTTTACTGCAGAACGTCGGTTAAAAGAGCGAACAGGTGGGGTCGTTGAAGATTGGTCGGATTCCTTTTTCGATCCGACGCTTGAAAGCGGAATGGGTGCAGGCGACGCAATGTCGGCATCCCTGCCATCGCCAAAGCCGGCTGCGGAACCGTCTGAACTGACACAGGCTGTTCTTGATGAAATCCGCGCGCTGCGTGGGGAAGTATCGCAATTGCGTGAAGCGGTGGCGTCGGGCGGAACCATCAATGCAGATGCGGTTGCCGCAGCACCGGTGGCCTCAAATGATGCGCCGGTTGACGAACTGCCCGATCCGGTTTCAAGCAACTTCACCCACAGCAACCGTCCCGGTGCTTCCGAGCCCGACCGCGATGATCTGGAACTGATCCGGACCCAGATCGCAGAAATGAACGAACATATTCACAAGGCAAAGATCCAGATCGCGTCGCTACGTCATCCAAAGGCGTCTGATGACCGTCTGATCAGTGCGGCTTCCGAACTTGATGCCATTGTCAAAGATACCGAAATGGCAACCCACACCATTCTGGAATCTGCCGAACAGATTGATGATCTGGCGATGACGCTGAAGAATTCCGCACCAAGCGAATTCGTGGCCGATCACGTTGAACAGATTGCCTTTATCGTTACCAAAATCTTTGAATCCTGTAATTTCCAGGACATTACCGGACAGCGCATCAACAAGGTTGTGCGCACACTCGAATTCGTCGAAGAACGCGTCCACAACATGATCCTGATCTGGGGCGAGGATGCATTTGCAGACCTTCCGGTTCCCGAAAGTTCTGAAAAGGACAATCCGGTCGAAGATGCCGATTTGTTGAATGGTCCGCAACTTGAGGGCGAAGGCATCAGTCAGGACGACATCGACAAATTGTTCGATTAGGGATGAATTTCTTGTTTTTATTCCTATATTTGCGGTAACAGACGTACACGATCCTTCCGAAGAAGAAGGTTGACGGCCGTGACTAAGGATCTGACGTCAACTAATCGTTTACATATGTTGGGATAGGTTTACACCTATAAGAATAAGAAGCGTTGTTGGGATGCGTGTAACACACGGTTGCACGCGTTTTGGCGTGCTTGGAGGTTGCTATGGGATTTTGGTCTCTTGGTGCTATTCGCCAGCCTAAGGCTCAGGATATCAAATGGCGAAAGAGCCCGCGCGGAGAATATTACCGCCTGTTCATGATCGACGACATCAAGGAGCTCGGTCTGGATGGTGTCGGCGGGGTTTATCTGTTGTGGCATGGCGGTCTGAAGCCATCATGGCTGGTTGCCGGCGCGACAGAGGATTTGGGGCACAGTTTTGCCGAACTGATGCGCGATCCGGACATTCGTGAATATGACGGCCGTGGTGGCGTCTTCATGAGCTGGTCGCCGATCAAGGGCAACTTCCGCGAGGGCGTTGTGCATTTCATTGCAAAACACACCAATCCGACCTTTGAATGTGATTACGACGAAAGCGAAGATCCGATCCCGGTTCTTTTGCCGCGCTAGTCGCGCGGGCATGATCGTCTGTCATATTGCATGAAAAAGAAAAGCTCCGCAGGTATCTGCGGAGCTTTCTCTGTTGTGGTGATCAGATCGACCGGATCGGATCAGAGTTTCTCAAGAACCGCTTCTGCGCTGGAAACTTCGAACACACCGGGTTCTTCAACAGCAAGATGGGTGACTTTGCCGTTATCGACGATCATGGCAAAACGGTTGGCGCGTTTGCCAAGGCCACGACCGGTAAGATCAAGTTCAAGGCCGGTGGCATCAACAAATGACAGATCACCGTCCGACAGCATGGTGATGTTGTCGGCCTTTTCGCTTACCGACCATGCCTGAAGTACAAAGGCATCGTTCGATGCCAGGCAGGCGATTTCATCAACACCCTTTGCCTTGATCTCGTCAGCCTTGGCAACAAAGCCCGGCAGATGCTTTGCCGAACAGGTCGGGGTATAGGCGCCCGGCACTGCAAACAGGACCACTTTGCGGCCTGCGAAGAATTCCTTGGAATTGACAGCTTCGGGGCCGTCACTGGTCGCGCGGAACAGGGTAACGTCCGGGATCTCGTTGCCGACTGTGATGGTCATGGGTATCTCCGTTTGATGGCGCAATCCCGTTGACTGCGCGGTGGAACTCTTGGACCTGAATCAAACACCAAATTCGCAGGACATTCAATGCCATCGAACAGAGTTTTTAGGAACTTTGATTCAGGCCGATGCATGATGGCGATCATGCATGGTCGCAAACAAATGTGATTACGCACCGCCTTTTGCGATCTTGGCCCCGTCACCGGCCCCTGCCTTTTGCAGCGCATCCAGGACGGCATCAACGCTTAGCAACTCGGAAAGAAGAATGCCGTCCGGGGCATCCGGGCCAAATACCGCATTGAATGGAATGCCAAACCGGCCATAGGAGGCCAGATAATCCGCGATTTCCTGATCCGGGCGAGTCCAGTCAGCCTGCATCAACACCACATTGTCTGCACCAAGTGCCCGGGCAACTTCGGATGTTTCAAGCACCAGCTTCTTGTTGACCTGACAGGTCACGCACCATTCGGCAGTAACATCGACCAGAACCGTTTTGCCATTTGCAATCAATGCTGGAATGGTGTCGGGGGCAAATGCCTGCCATTCAAGCTGACCATTGCTGCGGGCCACGGTTGCCTGTTGCGGCGGTTTGGCAAATCCCGGGGCAAACAGCGCGACCAGAAATCCGGTCACTGCAAGTGCCGTAAAGGCAAAGCGCGGACGCAATTTTTCTGTGCGCGAACGTGCCCATACAAACAGACTGCCAGCAACAAGTCCGCCACCGACCGCAATGGCGCCGCCAAACCCGATCTGGACAGAAAGAATACCCAGAAGCCAGATGGCTGTTCCGATCAGCGCCAGACCCAGAACAATCTTGACCACATTCATCCAGCGTCCGGGTTTGGGCAGAAGGCGTGCAACACCGGGCCGGATCGCAATGGCAAGATAGGGCAGGGCAAGTCCGACACCAAGCAGGGTGAAAATCAGAAAAATGTCAAACAGGCTGCCAGCCAGCGCAAAGCCGATTGCCGTTCCAAGAAATGGTGCCGAACACGGCGTTGCCAGCAAGGTGGCAAACATGCCGGTCAGGAAGTGGCTGCTCAGATGGCGGCCACGGCTTTGCTGGTCGGTAATGGCATCATTTGCCACGTTGCCAAGTTCGCTGGGACCGGAAATCTCAAACAGTCCCCACATATTCAGGGCAAATACCGCAAGGATGATTGTCATCACGGTCAGGAACAGTGGCTGCTGGAACTGAATGCCCCAGCCGATTGATCCCCCCGCCAGCTTGATCGCGACCAGGGCGGCGGCAATCAGCCAGAAAGACGTTACGATCCCGGCTGCACTGGCCAGGAATCCCGATCGGACATGCTTGGTATCCTCGGCCCGCATATTGATCACGGACATGACCTTGATCGACAGAACTGGCAACACACAGGGCATCACATTCAAAATAAGCCCACCCAAAAGGGCAAATATCGCGATCAGCCAGATACTGGTGGTGTCCGCCGGTGATGCGCCTATCTGGCTCGATGCGGTCAAGGATTTGACGGTTCCAACCGTGACGGGTTGTTCAATAGACAGCGGCCCGGCAATCACGGTGACGGTCAGGGCGGCCTGATCAAGAGACTGCCCGTCCGCAAGCCCGAAGACAGGTAATTCGAAATATGACAGGCCCGATGATGATCCTTCTGGCTGCGAAACCGCTGTTGGCATCCCGAACCCGGCACGCAGATCGCTTTCAATCAGAATGTCATCAACGCTGACGTCGGCATCGGTAAGGCCCGAAATGCCAAGACGCAAAACCGGCTGTTCAGATCCGCTTTGCGCTGTAATGCTGTTGACCGAGATCGGAAGGTCCGTACCCCGCAACGGTACGCGCGAAACGAACTTTTCGATCTGATGGGCCTGATTGCTGGCAACGGACGCGCTGCTATCGGCTGCGATCGCCGGAATGTCGAGATTGAAGTTCGCACTTGCCGGGATGCAGATGTCACTGCAAACCAGATAATCCACATTCAGCCGGACGGATACCGGCTGGTCCGGGTTGGGAATGGCAACATCAATCGGCAGAATGATCTGGTTTTTATAGCCGAATGTTTCCAGCCCGAAGATCGAAAATCGGTGAGGGGCCGGCCACAGGATGGTGGCATCGCCAATATTTTCCGATCCGGTCCAGTCAAGTTGCGGCGGGAACCCGGCATCGCCGGCACTGCGCCAATAGATTTTCCAGTCCGGCTGCAATTCGAATTCAAGCCCCAGACGCAATGTGTCTGAGCCGTTTGTGCGGGTTTGGGCACTGATCAGGCGAACCGATGCAAAATCCTCATCGGTCCAGGCGGTCGTCATATCCTGTGCCGCATTGGCGGTGCCAAACGAACTGACGGACAGGATCGTCACCGCAAAAAGAACTGTAAAACGAATGATCAGGTGGCGCAGCACGTCTTGGTCCTTGAATTGCCGATATTCGGTATCCCGAGATTGCACCGCCGATGTGGCGCAATATGGGCAGATATCTTTGACTTGAAGGCGTAATCCTCTGTGGCGATCAAATCAAGCCACGACTATGTGACCGGTTTATCATTCATGATCGGTCATCGCCCGAATTTGCGGGCTTTGGGCGATCAAAGTTTCGCGAAAAAAGTTGGCGATCCGGCCTTTGCGTTCCTACATCTTCAATAGGTGGAAAGGGCTTTTGAAATGCATATTATGTCGCCCTTTCCGGGGTTCTTGATGGTAATGGAACACCAATCGCGCTAGGCTTGATGAAACAGGACAGAAAGAGTTACGAGATGGCTGAGCGTATCGATACAGGCGAATATCTTGGTGGGAAGCTGCTGGTGGCGATGCCCGGCATGCGTGATCCGCGTTTTTCGCAAAGTGTTGTCTATATCTGCGCACATAACCAGGACGGGGCGATGGGACTTGTCATCAACCGTGTGATTGACAGCATCACATTCCCCGAACTTCTTGAGCAGCTTGGCATTGCCCGGCCTGCGCCCACCATCGAAGACATCCAGGTCCATTTTGGCGGGCCGGTTGAAAGCAGCCGGGGCTTTGTCCTGCATTCCACCGATTTCTCGAACGAGGCAACCCTGCATGTCGATCCGGGTGTTTCGGTGACGGCGACGGTTGATATTCTTGAACAGATTGCTTTGGGCGAAGGCCCCAAAAGCCGCATTCTCGCACTTGGATATGCCGGTTGGCGCAGTGGCCAACTTGAAAGCGAAATCCTTGCCAACGGATGGCTTCATGTGGATGCCGACCCGGATCTTCTGTTTGATGTCGACTGCGAAGACAAATGGGAACAGGCCTTTTCCAAGCTGGGCTTTGCCCCCGAATTGCTGTCGGGCGAAGCCGGACACGCCTGATCCTTTCCAATGCGCCAATCATGGCCGGGATCAGAGTAACCACAGAGATTTCGCAAAAAAAAAGCCTGCCAGTTTGGCAGGCTTTGTTGTTTTTGTTTGCTCTGTCCCTGATCAGTCGAACAGGGCGTCGATTTCTTCCTGTGAGAAGATCTGATCGACTTCGTCCTGGCTGACACGTTCGGCGTTTTGCGGTGCCTTGGTGACAGTCTTATCGAGGTTATCGAGCCCTTTGGGATCGGCGGGCAGATCAAATTCGCCGAAGTCGTCATCGCCCCAGATCTCGATCACGCGGTTTACGCGTTCCTCGATATATTTCATGGTATTGACGACCTTGGTAATGCGCTGGCCGGTCAGGTCCTGGAAGTTACAGGATTCAAACACCTTGACCACCAGCTCCACGATGTCGTCTGCCAGACCCTGGGTATATTCATCCGGGGCAGCCGAGCGGATATTGTGGGCAACTGCATCAATTTTTTCGACGGTTTCAAGGATGTTTGCCGTTGCGTCCTCGGTCGCGGCAACAACCGAATCAAGTTCACCCTTCACGATATTGATACGCGTGCCGCTGCTGTCTTCGGGCGCGGTATAAAGGGCTGCGATTTCGCGTTTGGTTTCCTGGATCGAGTTGGCCAGTGCGCGAATTTCGGTTTTCAGAAGTCGCAATTCGGTTCGCGCATCTTCCTGTTCGCTGTCGGTCGGACGGGCATTGGCCTTTTTCTGCTCCTCGATCATGATGCGAATGTCGGCAAGCAGTTCAAGCTTGAGGTCCTCGATCGCGGTATGCAGCGATGAAACATCCGCGCTACCACCACCCTGGCCGTCCGTTGGCATCTCGGTCGGGAAAGCGACCATGTCGCTCATGTTCTCAAGCTTGTTGAGAAGCCGCATCTCGGCGGTAAAAAGTCTTTTGCTGCCTTGACGTGCCATTGGCGAACCTCTGTCTTTTATCTGTCGGCATCCGGTGAGCCGCGTTGCGAAGTGAATTACTACGGATGAGGGGCAGGATGCATACGTTTGGGTAGAATAGTCCGCAAAGCATATCACGCCAACCAAATTCATTTATCTGATATGCGACAATTTCCCTGTGTTTCAAGGTGTCTGACTGTGATTTCCGCACAGGAGCCATCATTGCCGGGTCAACGGGACCGAATTGCGAATCGCGTTCCCAAACAGGCGCTTACCCGTTTGATCCGTCGTAATCTGGTGTCGCAAAAGCAAACTTCAATATGACGTAGCGGCAGGATGGAACAAAACACCGCTTTTGGCATGGCAGCCGATCGCGCGGATGCTTTATCCATTGGTTGAAGGGATTTTAAACTGACTTTCTGATTATATTGCATGGCAGCAATTCACGGTCGCACAGATCATGTCTGACCGGAATGGCGGTTTTTCTATCTAAGGGTGGGTATTTTCGAACGTTTTTAGTGAAACCAGAGCGATAATTTGAGGTGTTATCAAATACATTTTTTGTGCATCGCAGCGAGGTTTTTTCTGGAACAGGTGTCGAAGATACGCTATTTGCCTGCCTTACAGATGTACTTTCGGGTGCAGGCTTATTAAGAATAAGATATGTCAGAGGAAATGCTCTGGTCTGATCTGTTGGTAATCTTTGGTTGAGACGTGATAATGTCCTTGAGAGGGGGCGATATATATCGGATCAGCCATCGCAGGATCAGAGGCAGAGACGATTGAGGCATATCGCCTTGAGATGTAATGCGAGGGGGCAGATTCGCATGTCGATCAAGAAGCTATTTCCCATCTTTCTGTTGGGATTGGCGGTACTCGTCGGGTTTGACAGTTCAGCACTTGCTGTTGGACAACCCGAGCCATGGCAGCTTGGGCTGCAGGAGCCGGTTTCGCCTGTGGCTGTCGAAGGCCATGAATTCTTTATTTTGCTGACGTGGCTGATGACGATCATTACCGTGATCGTTCTTTTGCTGCTGCTTTATGTGCTTTTCCGCTTCAGTGCGAAACGCAATCCGGTGCCGTCGAAAACAACGCACCACACCCTTCTTGAAGTGGTCTGGACGGTTGTTCCGGTTCTTATCCTCCTTGTCATTGCGATCCCGTCGTTCCGTCTGCTGTATTTCGCAGACCGTGTCGAAGATGCCGATCTGACACTCAAGATCATCGGCAAGCAATGGTACTGGACCTATGAGTACCCCGATAACGGCAACTTCACCTTTGATTCGCTTATGATCGACGAAGAAACCGCTGTCGCCGAAGGCAAGAACCGCCTTCTGGATGTCGACAATCCGGTTGTTCTGCCAGTGGACCAGAATATCCGTCTGATCATGACATCCGATGACGTGATCCATAACTGGGCCATGCCGTCACTCTTCATCAAGCTTGATGCCGTACCGGGCCGTCTGAATGAAACCTGGACCCGCATCCCGGCCGAATATGCCGGTACGACATTCTATGGTCAGTGTTCCGAGCTTTGCGGTGTGAACCACGCCTATATGCCGATCGCGGTCAAAGCTGTTACCATGGAAGAATACGAGGCCTGGGTAGCCAAGGCCCAAGAACAGTTCGCATCTGCTGACCTGCCGTCATCGGTATCAGTGGCATCGGCAGAGTGAGGGAGAGATTGATGGCTCACGCTGACACACATGATCACGATCATACCCCCGGCTTCTTTACCCGTTGGTTCCTGTCAACCAACCATAAGGATATCGGGACGCTTTATCTTGTTTTCTCAGTGATCGCCGGTTTGATCGGTGGCGCGTTTTCCGTCTGGTTCCGTATGGAACTGGCGCATCCGGGAACCCAGATCATTGAAGACCACCAGTTCTTTAACGTGCTCGTGACCGCACACGGCATGATCATGGTGTTCTTTGTTGTCATGCCCGCCATGATTGGCGGTTTTGGCAACTGGTTCGTTCCGATCATGATCGGGGCGCCCGACATGGCGTTCCCGCGTTTGAACAACATTTCGTTCTGGCTGATTGTTCCGGCCTTTATCCTGCTGATGCTGTCGGCTGTGGTTGGCAGTGGCGCGGGTACCGGCTGGACGGTTTATCCGCCGCTTTCGGGTGTTCTCGGACATCCCGATGCATCGGTGGATATGGCGATCTTTGCCCTGCACCTTGCAGGGGCCAGCTCGATCCTTGGTGCGGTGAACTTCATCACCACCATTTTCAACATGCGTGCGCCGGGCATGACCCTGCACAAGATGCCGCTGTTTGCCTGGGCGATGCTGGTCACAGCATTCCTGCTGCTGCTGGCTGTGCCGGTTCTGGGTGGCGCGATTACCATGCTTCTGACCGACCGTAACTTTGGCACGGACTTCTTCAATCCGGCCGGTGGCGGTGACCCGATCCTGTATCAGCACCTGTTCTGGTTCTTCGGGCATCCGGAAGTTTACATCATGATCCTGCCGGGCTTCGGCATCATCAGCCACATCATTTCGACCTTCTCGCGCAAGCCGGTCTTTGGTTATCTCGGCATGGCTTATGCGATGGTTGCGATTGGTGTTGTCGGCTTTATCGTGTGGGCGCACCACATGTATACGGTCGGCATGGATGTTGACACCCGTGCATATTTCACCGCGGCAACAATGGTGATTGCGGTGCCGACAGGGGTCAAGATTTTCTCGTGGATCGCGACCATGTGGGGTGGTTCCATCACCTTGCGGGCGCCGATGCTTTGGGCGATCGGCTTTATCTTCCTGTTCACTGTGGGCGGTGTGACAGGTGTGATGCTGGCCAACTCGGGCATGGATTTGCCGCTGCATGACACCTATTTCGTTGTGGCGCACTTCCACTATGTTCTGTCGCTTGGTGCGGTCTTCTCGATCTTTGCCGGTTTCTATTACTGGTTCAGCAAAATGTCGGGATACGAGATTTCCGACCTTGGTGCGAAGATCCATTTCTGGCTCTTCTTCATCGGCGTCAACCTGACCTTCTTCCCGCAGCACTTCCTGGGCCTTGCCGGCATGCCCCGTCGTTATGCCGACTACCCGGATGCGTTCGCAGGCTGGAACCTTGTATCGTCTTACGGTGCCTATATTTCCTTTGCTTCAACCATCTTCTTCCTCGGTGTGGTGGCGCATGCCTTCATCCGTGGCAAGAAAGCCGAAGCAAACCCGTATGGCGAAGGGGCAGATACCCTGGAATGGACCGTCAGCTCGCCTCCGCCGTTCCATACCTTTGACGAACTGCCGCGTATCAAGTAAGTGACACTGGTTTAAGTCCCCCGCAAACCGCGCTTTGCGGGGGGCGCCTTACCGCCCCAAAAAGAGAAGACCAGAGTTCCA
Source organism: Thalassospira povalilytica (assembly GCF_002844235.1). Classification (GTDB taxonomy): domain Bacteria; phylum Pseudomonadota; class Alphaproteobacteria; order Rhodospirillales; family Thalassospiraceae; genus Thalassospira; species Thalassospira povalilytica. Next base: position 267,090 of record NZ_PGTS01000001.1, read on the forward strand.
TGACCAAGCAGGTTGCCGACCAGACCCTTGCGCTTGAAAACGCAGCTCAGCTGCCGATTTCCGAGGTGCGCGACTATATAGCGTTGCTGAAACCCGGTGTGATGACCCTTGTGGTTTTCACCGGTGCTGTTGGTCTGTTGATTGCCCCGGGTTCCATTCATCCGTTTTTGGGACTCGTCGCAATCGCCTGTATCGCTGTTGCCAGCGGTGCGGCTGCTTCGATTAACATGTGGTACGACCGCGACATCGATATCCACATGAAACGTACCCAGAACCGACCCATCCCGGCCGGGCGGGTTCCGGCAGACGAAGCCTTGTCACTGGGCATTGCGCTGTCGATCGTTTCGGTAACCGTGATGGCGGTTGCCATCAATATTGCGGCTGCTGTTTTGCTGGCGGTGTCGATCGCGTTCTACGTGTTCGTTTACACCATGTGGCTGAAACGCAGCACACCACAGAATATCGTCATTGGCGGTGCCGCCGGGGCATTCCCCCCGATGATCGGCTGGGCGTCGGTGACAGGCGGGATCGATCTGAATTCGATTGCGCTGTTTATGATTATCTTTATGTGGACGCCGCCGCATTTCTGGGCCCTGGCCCTGTTCCGTTGCGGTGACTACGCAAAGGTCGGTGTGCCGATGATGCCGGTGGTCGCTGGTGAAGCGGCAACCAAAAAGCAGATGCTGATCTATACCCTTTTGCTGTTGCCGGTAACGTTCGTTCCGGTGGCAACCGGGTTGCTTGGCGTCTTTTATGGTGCGACGGCGGCCTTTACCGGGCTTCTGTTCCTGCGCCATGCGATCCGCGTGCTGCGCGATGCTGAAGAACGCGCACCGCACAAGATGTTTGGATATTCCATCCTGTATCTGTTTGTCCTGTTCGGGGCGATGGTTGCAGATGTTTGGCTGGTTGGATTTATGGCATGAGCGAACAGGCACAGCATAACAAGGCCGAGCTTGAAGCGTTTCTTGCCAAGCGCAAAAAGAAGAACCTTGTCTTCCTGATCATTCTTGGTGGTCTGGCGGTTCTGTTTTTTGCAATCACGATTTTGAAGATGAGCTAGGAACCAGGGCACGATGACCGATCAGAAACCGATTGATAAAACAAAGGCGCAGAACAGGAAAATCCTGTTTAGCTGCGTGTTTGTTGTCGGTGCGATGGTCGGTCTGGCCTATGCGTCGGTCCCGCTTTACAAACTGTTTTGCCAGGTTACCGGCTTTGGCGGCACGACCCAGGTCGCAACAGAGGCCCCGGTCGAGGTTTCTGAAAAAACCATCAAGGTGCGGTTCAATGCCGATGTGAATTCGGGCCTGAACTGGCAGTTCAAACCGGAACAGCGCGAGATCACGGTTCGTCTTGGCGAAGATAATCTGGCCTATTACATGGCCGAAAACATGTCTGTCCAGCCGATCACCGGACAGGCGGTTTACAATGTTACACCACTTAAGGCGGGGCAATATTTCAACAAGATCGCATGTTTCTGTTTTGACGAGCAAACCCTTGAACCGGGGCAGCGCGTCGACATGCCGGTCAGTTTCTATGTTGATCCTGCCATTGCAGAAGACATCAATACCCAGGACGTGAAGACAATTACCCTGTCCTATACCTTCTTCAAGGCAGAAGCCTCGGTCGAAGCGGCGGACGGGAATGAAGATCAGGGAGGCTGACAGACCCCGTTTTCGGGTGCTGTTGTCTCGGTTTAACAAAGCGAACTTGAGTTTCTTTTGTAAGGATTGAGGGGGGCAAGGAATGAGTGATCATGCTCAGAAACATCCGTTCCACCTGGTAGACCCAAGCCCGTGGCCGCTTGTTGCGGCAGCATCGGCCGGTCTTTTCACTGGTGGCATGGTCATGTTCATGCATTCGGATCGTGCACCGGCCGATTTCTGGCTGGCGGCAATCGGGATTGCAGGCATCCTGTTTGTGATGTTCCGTTGGTGGAGCAACGTGATCAGCGAGTCAAAGATTTACCATAACAAGGTCGTTCAGATCGGCCTGCGCTATGGCATGTCGCTGTTCATCGCATCCGAAGTGATGTTCTTTGTCGCTTTCTTCTGGGCATTCTTCCACAACGCCTTTGTGATCTTCAGCCCCGGTGTGACCGAATGGCCGCCGGCCGGTGTCGAGGTTCTGGATCCCTGGGATCTGCCGTTCCTCAATACCCTGATCCTGCTGTTGTCGGGCTGCACCCTGACCTGGGCGCATCATGGCATCATCGAAGGCAAGAAAAAGGACCTGGTACAGGGCCTGGCATTGACGGTGGCCCTTGGCGTAATCTTCCTGTGCCTTCAGGCTTATGAATATAGCCATGCGGCATTCGGCTTTGCCGACAACATCTATTCTTCGACCTTCTACATGGCGACCGGTTTCCACGGCTTCCACGTGTTTGTCGGAACGGTGTTCCTGGCAGTTTGCCTTGTCCGCGCGATGAAGGACGGCTTCAAGCCGGACCATCATTTCGGTCTTGAGGCAGCAGCATGGTACTGGCACTTCGTTGACGTTGTGTGGCTGTTCCTGTTCTTTGCCGTTTACATTTGGGGCGGCGAATAAGCCGCCCTGATCCGCTTTGCCGGGTCAAAGATCATGGATGATTATTATCCGAACATTTCCCCCATCCGGACCGGGCTGGCATGCAAATGCCCCCGATGCGGTGGGGGAAAATTGTTTCAGGGCTATTTGACCGTTCGCGAACGTTGCGAAGTCTGCGGGCTGGATTTGCGGGGACATGATGCCGGGGATGGACCGGCGGTGTTTCTGATCTTTATTCTCGGATTTCTGGTCGTTCCCATGGCACTTTGGGTGGAGATGCGCTATATGCCGCCTTTGTGGTTGCACGCGCTTTTATGGGGCCCTGTGATTGTTGGTGTGACACTGGTCTTGCTACGACCGTTAAAAGGTCTCATGGTGGCGCTGCAATATCGTCATAGATCGACATCCCAACAGGACTGATTTCAGTTAATGCCTTTACTTACTTCGCGCCCAAGTCTGGCGATGAAAATTTGCGTCGGATTGTCTCTGGTGATCCTGCTGGGTCTTGGAACCTGGCAAATGGACAGACTTTTCTGGAAACAGGGTCTGATTGATCAGCGCCACGCCCAGGCCGAATTGCCGCCGATCCCGGTTCCGGTGGATACAGCTGTTGATCCCGATATGGCATTCCGTGCCGCCTTTGCCGAAGGCCGCTACCTGAATGATCAGGAAAAATACCTGATGGCGCGCACCCGGCGCGGCAATGTCGGTTTCCAGTTGATCACGCCGCTTGAACAGGAAGATGGCCGCATCATTCTTGTCAATCGCGGTTGGGTTCCGACCGACTATCGTGATCCGAAAACCCGCCCGGAAAGTTTGATCGAAGAACCGGTACATGTCACCGGTGTGCTGCGTCTGCCCAAAACCAAACACTGGGCACAGCCCGAAAACGACGCGCTTGCCAATCAATGGTTCTATGTCGATGTTGATCACATGGCCGAAGACAGCGGTGCGGAACTGGCCAGCCGATACTATCTGGAACTTGACGAAACGGAGGTTCCCGGCGGGCTTCCGATTGGCGGTCAGGCCAAGGTCGAACTGCCAAACAACCACCTTGAATATGCGATTACCTGGTACAGCCTTGCGCTGTCGCTGATTGTGATCTTCGTGTTCTATCACCGCCGCCCGGTTGAGAACAAAGAAGATAACAGCAACGGTAATGCCGCCTGATCGCCGGTGTCTGCCGTAATGGTGGTCAGCCGCAAAACTGACCACCGAAATTGCCCTGCTGTCAGGGTATCACTTGCCCGACATTTTCCGTTTACCAAAGACCAAAAGGCGCGTTGTCCGTACCCGGTCTGCGCACAGGAGCCCCGATGACCAAAGCATATCAACAGCTCGAAGCCCGTTTTCGTCGCATGAATGTGTTGTCCGATGTCAGTGGAATGCTGCATTGGGATATGGCTGCGATTATGCCAAATGGCGGCGCAGAAGCACGTTCCGAACAGCTTGCGACGCTAAGCGTTCTGAATAACGAGCTCATCAATGCGCCTGATATGGGGGACCTGTTGGCGGCGGCCGAAGACGAGGATCTTGATCGCTGGCAGAAGGCCAATCTGGCGGAGATGAAACGCGAATGGGTACATGGCACATCGGTCCCTGCTGATCTGGTCGAAAAAATGTCGCGTGCGGAAACCGGCTGCGAAGTTGCATGGCGCACAGCACGCGCCGAAAACGACTTCAAAGGGCTGCTTCCGAAATTGCAGGAAGTTCTTGATCTGTCGATCGAGGCCGGAAAAGCCAAGGCCGAAGCCCTTGGTACATCGGTTTATGACGCGTTGCTTGATCAATATGATCCGATGATGCGTTCCGAACGGATTGACAGCCTGTTTGCCGAACTTGAAGCGTTCCTGCCCGACTTTACAGCCGATGTGATCGAACGCCAGAAGGCCGAAGAAAAGCCGATCTCGCCAACCGGCCCGTTCCCGATTGAAACCCAGAACAAGGTCGGTCTGGATTTGATGAAGGCGGTCGGGTTCGATTTCGACCACGGGCGCCTTGATATTTCGCACCATCCGTTCTGTGGCGGTATTCCCGATGATGTACGGATCACCACCCGATATGATGTGAATGATTTTACCTCGGCGATCATGGGGGTTCTGCACGAAACCGGACATGCCATGTATGAACGTGGGCTTCCCAAGGACTGGCGTAACCAGCCGGTAGGCAAGGCGCGCGGCATGACCATGCATGAAAGCCAGTCGCTTCTGGTTGAAATGCAGGCCTGCCGGTCCGAGGAGTTCCTGACCTATGCCGGTCCTGTCTTCAAACAGGCCTTCGGCGGCGACGATGCGTCCTGGAGTGCATCAAATCTGCACCGCCTTTATACCCGGGTTGAACCGGGGCTTATTCGGGTCGATGCGGACGAAGTTACCTATCCTGCCCATGTCATCCTGCGTTATCGGCTGGAACGTGCCCTGATTGAAGGGGACATGAAGCTTGCCGATTTGCCCGGTGCCTGGAACGATCTGATGCAGAAGCTGCTTGGTATCACGCCGCCCGATGATCGCGACGGCTGCTTGCAGGATATCCACTGGCCGTCCGGGGCATGGGGTTATTTCCCGACCTACACGCTTGGTGCGATGGCGGCAGCACAGATTTTTGCGGCTGCCAAAAAAGCCAATCCGGAAATCCCGGAAGCTCTGGCCCGCGGGGCGTTTGGTCCGCTGATGCAGTGGCTTGAACAGAATATCCACAGTCAGGCATCAAGCCGTTCAACCGACGAAATCCTGAAAGAAGCGACCGGAAGTGCTCTTGGTGTTGATGCCTTCAAGGCCCACATGATCAGCCGGTACGGTGCGTAAATTCGATTGAATGCATGTGGTAATGTGCTAGCATTTTTGCGGCTGCGGATTTCCGAATAATGATAAGCGGTTATCCGTTGCCTTATCCCTTTTCAGGCGTCATGGGCATTGCAGTCACATGGGAATAACCGACGGTAACAAGAAGGTCATGGACCGGCAGGTCTTTGCCATGGATCAGGTTATTTTCCGGGAAGGCAAACCGGGAAACGCGGCCTATGTGGTTCAGGAAGGCAAAGTCGAAGTCTTCAAGACGCTTAATGGTGACGAGGAAGTCATTCTTGGCACGATCGAAGCCGGCGGACTGTTTGGTGAACTGGCCCTTGTTGATAACAAGCCGCGCATGGCATCGGCACGGGCAACCGAACGCACGGTGCTGATTGCGATCAACCGCCAGACATTTGAAAAAAAGATGGCGGGATCGGACCGTTTCATCAAGGCGATCCTGCGAATCCTGCTTGGCAACTACCGGACCGTGGTGCGGCGTGCCGCCCTTGCCGAGGCCAAACTTAAAGAACACGGCATTCCGATCGACAATTAGGACGGCATATCAGCCAGCCATGTGACATGCCTTGCGCGATAATGCGTATGACACGGCAGACCTGCTTGATTGTCCCTTGACTATATTGGCCCAAACCCTCACTAACTCAGGCGTTGGAGTGTGTTTTGGCGCGATTTGTGTCCGGACGCACGGAACTGGTATTCGCCTTATGCAGGAGCAGGTCTAGTGCGCTATGTCAGCACGCGGGGAAGTGCCCCCGTTTTGCAGTTCGATGAAGTTCTTCTTGCCGGTCTGGCCCGTGACGGTGGTCTTTATGTCCCTGAAACCTGGCCGACCTTTTCCAAGGATGACATTCGTGCGCTGCGAACTCTGACATATGCCGAAGTCGCCTTTAAGGTGATCCAGCCATTTGTTGCGGGCACCGTTGATGACGATGCCCTTAAGGCCATTCTTGAAGATACCTATAACGGGTTTGACCACGAAGCCGTGGCACCGCTCAAGCAGCTTGGTGCCAATGACTGGGTGATGGAACTGTTCCATGGTCCGACCCTGGCATTCAAGGATTATGCGCTTCAGGTGGTTGGTCGTCTGTTTGACCATGTTCTGGCCAAACGTGGCGAACGCATCACGATTGTTGGTGCGACGTCCGGTGATACCGGCTCTGCTGCGATCGAGGCCTGCCGTGATCGTGAAAATATCGATATTTTCATTCTGCATCCCAAGGGCCGCGTTTCCGAAGTCCAGCGTCGTCAGATGACGACCATCCTGTCTGACAACGTGCACAACATCGCGGTCGAAGGATCGTTTGATGATTGTCAGGATCTGGTCAAGGCGCTGTTCAATGATCACGGCTTCCGGGATGAAGTTGGCCTGTCCGCGGTCAATTCGATCAACTGGGCACGCATCATGTGCCAGATCGCCTATTATTTCTGGGCGGGTGTGCAGCTTGGATCGCCGGAACGCAAAATTTCGTTCTCTGTGCCGTCGGGCAACTTTGGCAATGTCTATGCTGGTTATGCCGCGATGCAGATGGGCCTTCCGATCAAGCAGTTTGTTGTTGGTGCAAACCGCAATGACATTCTGGCCCGCTTCTTTGAAAGCGGTGTGATGAAGATGGAAGGTGTCGAACCGTCTCTTAGCCCGTCGATGGATATTCAGGTCAGCTCGAACTTTGAACGTTTGATGTTTGACCTGTATGACCGCGATGGTCTGGCAATCGCCGAAATGCTGACCAAGTTCCGTGAAACCGGTGTGATGGAAATGTCGCAGGGGCAGTTTGCCCGTGCGCGTGAACATTTTGACGGTTACCGTCTGGATGATGATGCGACCAAGGCCGCGATCAAGGACATCCTTGAAACCAGTGGTGAACTGGTTGATCCGCATTCCGTGATCGGCATTGTTTCGGGCCGTGAATGCAATCGTGACAAGTCGGTGCCGATGGTGGCACTGGCAACCGCGCATCCGGCGAAATTCCCCGACGCGGTAAAGCAGGCATCGGGTATCTACCCGGACTTGCCGCCGCGTCTGTCTGATCTATATGACCGACCAGAAAAGGTCGAACCCATGTCCAATGATGTGGCGGCCTTGATGGCGCATGTCCGTAAAAACCGGCGTGCGGCCTGAAGGTACGCAGACATCGGGAAAGACGTGAAAAACAGGAGTAATGCTATATGACAGTCGAGCTTACCCAGCTTGACAATGGGATGATTGTCGCGACGGACCGCCTTGACCATGTGCAGTCTGTCGCCCTTGGTACATGGGTTGATGTTGGTGCACGTAACGAGACACCTGATATCAACGGCATTTCCCATATGCTTGAACATATGGCCTTCAAGGGCACGCGCCGGCGTTCCGCACTTCAGATTTCCGAAGAAATCGAAGCTGTCGGCGGGCAGATGAATGCCTATACGTCGCGTGAAAATACGGCCTATTATTGCAAGGTCCTGCACGAAGACCAGGAACTGGCGATCGATGTGATTGCCGATATCCTTCAGCATTCCACACTGGATGCCAAGGAACTGGAACGTGAACGTCAGGTGATCTTGCAGGAAATCGGTCAGGCCAACGATACCCCCGACGACATCATTTTCGACTATTTCCAGGAAACCGCCCTGCCAAATCAGGCTTTGGGCCGTTCGATCCTGGGCAGTCCGGAAAATGTATCGTCGCTGACACGCGATCATTTATTTGACTTCATGTCGCGCCGCTATAGCCCGAAGAACATGGTGTTTTCGGCATCGGGAAAAGTTGAACATAACCGTGTCGTCGATATGGTGGCGTCGAAATTCGACAGCCTGCCTGCCTATGAAGAACATGAAATCGAGCCGCTCAAATACGAAGGCGGCAGCCGGATCGAAAACCGCAAACTTGAACAGGTGCATGTGATCTTCGGTCTTCCGACCGTGTCCTACACCGATGACAGTTTCTATGACCTTCAGGTGTTCAATACCCTTCTGGGCGGGGGCATGTCGTCGCGCCTGTTCCAGGAAATCCGTGAAAAGCGCGGTCTGGTCTATTCGGTCTATAGTTTCTCGTCGCATTATGTTGATGGGGGGCTGTTCTCGATCTATGCGGGGACCGGGGCCAATGATATTGGCGAACTGATGCCGGTCATGTGTGACGAGCTGGTCCGTGCGACAGATGATCTGACCGAAGAAGAAGTCACGCGTGCGCGTGCACAGCTCAAGGCATCTGTGGTTATGGCGATGGAAAGCAATTCCGGTCGTTGTGAAACCCTGGCCCGTCAGATCCAGATTTTCGGCCGCCCGCAAACCATGGAAGAAATCGTCGCCAAGATTGACGGGGTTGATCTTGAAAGTGTTCGCCGTTCCGGCAAAGCGCTTCTGGATGGCAAACCAACCATCACCGCCCTTGGGCCGGTTGACCAGATGCCGGCATATGATGATCTTGCCGCCCGTCTGCGCGGCTGATTGTATCGGAATATTTGATTTTCGACGGCACATGTCCAATCGGGCATGTGCCGTTTCTTTTTGCTGCCCGGCACTTACTGGTGTATCCCCATATCAATCAGGATGACGGGGTAAACTCCATGCAATACGCCTTTGATATTGGTGGTTCTAAAATCGAATTTGGTGTGTTCGGTGAGGCGGGTGAAGTCCTGCTTCATAGCAAAACCCCGACGCCAAGGGATGATCGTGACGCGTTCGTCGCAACCATCCGTGATGTTATCGACGACGCAGATCGTGAATTTGGTAGCCGTCCCGATATCGGCATCAGCTTTGCCGGCGGGCTGGACCCACAGACCGGTGCCGTGATTTCTGCCAACATACCCGCGATTAAGGGATGGTCACTGGCAAGCGAACTTTCAGCAATTCTGAACCGCCATGTTCTGGTTGAAAATGATGCGGACTGCTTTGCACTGGCCGAAGCCATCAGCGGTGCGGGCAAAGATGCACACACGGTTTTTGCCATTATCCTGGGCACCGGGGTTGGTGGCGGGATCGTCGTGAATGGTGAATTCATCGGCGGGCGCAGTGGCATACGCGGCGAATGGGGGCATGGCAATGACGTGACCGGTACCCTTATTCGCAACGGGTTGGCACCGGTGGTGTGCGGTTGCGGGCAGACCGGGTGCCTTGATGCCTGGGGCGGGGCACGCGGTCTTGAACATATCTATCGTCAGATCAGTGGCAATCCTGCGTCGAGTTTCGACATTACCGATGCCTGGCGGACCGGCGACGCCGTGGCCAGCCGTTCGGTTGAAATCTATTGCGAACTGGTGGCGCGCGAATTAGCGCTGATGGTCAATGTCATCGATCCGGACTGTATTCCGGTCGGTGGCGGAATGGCATCAGAACCGGCATTGATTGCCCGGATCGATGGGCTGGTTCGCGACCGTGTGCTGGGGCGTTATGATGATCGGCTGGTTGTTCCCGGTCATTTTGCCAAGGATGGCGGTCTGCGCGGTGCGGCAATGCTGCATGCCAATCAAAGCCCGTCAGCCGCGCAGGGTGGGGTTTAAGCGGAAATGACTTTATCGGAAACACCGGATCGGGTTGCTGGCCGGGTACTTGAAGTTTGTGTTGAAAGTTTTCAGGACGCGGTGCTGGCCGTTGATGCGGGTGCTGATCGTATTGAATATTGTTCTGCACTGGCACTGGGCGGGCTGACGCCAAGTCCCGGGGCGCTGGCAATGATCGGCAACATCAAGGCCCCATGCATGGTCATGATCCGTCCGCGTCCGGGCAATTTTTGCTATGACGCCAACGATTGCGCGATCATGAAGCACGAAATCGCAATGGCCCGTGCGTGCGGGGCGGCCGGTGTTGTCTTTGGGGCAACGGATGATGCGGGCCAGCTTGATACTGACATCTTGCGCGATCTGATGGCCGAATCTGCTGGCTTGGAAGTCACCTTGCACCGGGCCTTTGACGAAGTGCATGATCAGTTCGGAGCCTTGGAACAGGCGATCGATCTTGGGTTTGACCGGATATTGACAAGTGGTGGTGCACCCGATGCCATCACCGGTATTGACCGGATTGCGGCGCTGACTGAACGGGCGGCCGGGCGCATCGTCATTCTTCCGGGGGTGGGGGTATCGTCGGTGAATGCTGCTGACATCCTGAACAAATCCGGCGCGCACGAGCTTCATGCATCATGCAAGACCGATGTCGCAGCAAAAGACGATGGGGCAGGCCGTGTTAGGGTGGCCCCTGATCGCGTGCGTGCCCTTAAAAACGCGATGGGTATCTGATCACGCCAAACGGCCGGTTTGGTTGTTTGATGCAGATCTTCGGGACGGAACCCCTATTCATAGGTATGATACGGGTCTAATCTTAATAGGGCAGGGCCGGTAATTGTTCGTTAAGGGGGCTGGCCTAAAGCTACGTTTCTGATGCGCGCCATCGCCGACGGGCGGCTTTGGTGGTAAATGGTGCAACGTTTGGTGAGATAATGAATACAGAACAAAAAGGTGCGGTCACGGGGGCAGCCAATGAAACAGCACACCAGAAGGCAACCGAAAACGCCCTGAGTGCGTTGCACCGGATCACGTCATCGCGTGATTTGAATTTTGAACAACGTGTTGATGCAATCCTGAAGCTTGGAACCGGGCATTTCGGTCTGCCGATTGGCATTTTCAGCAAGATCATCGACGACCAATACGAGATTCAGCAGGCCCTGCATCCGGAAAATGCCCTGACGCCGGGGACCAGTTTTGAACTTGGGAATACCTATTGCGCCCATGTGGTTCAGGCCGATGACGTTTGCGGTTTCCATCATGTCGGTGAAAGTGACATCAAAACGCATCCCTGCTATCAGAATTTCGGGCTTGAGGCCTATCTCGGTGCGCCGATCATGGTTGATGGCGAACGCTACGGGACCTTGAACTTTTCAAGCCCGCAGCCGACCCGTCCCTTTACCGGCGAAGATATCGAACTGGTTCGCCTGTTTGCATCCTGGCTTGGTCATGCCATTGCCCGTGTGGCGGATTTGCATGCGCTTGAAACCGCGCGAAAGGAACTTGAACATCTTGCAACCCGTGACAGTCTGACCGGGCTTTATAACCGGCGCTATATGCAAGATTGCCTGAAATCCGAACTCGAACGCACCAAACGCTACGGCAAGCAGTTCGTTGTCGGGCTTCTGGATTTCGACAATTTCAAAAAACTTAATGATGATTACGGTCACGATACCGGCGACAAGGCATTGAAGCTGTTCGCCAAGGTTTCTTCGGCCCTGATGCGTGACACCGATATCATTGCGCGCTGGGGGAATGAAGAATTCCTGATCCTGATGCCAGAAACCGGGGCAGCCGGGGCGCTCAAATATCTTCAGCGCCTGACCGATCGCGTGCGCGAGTCCGATTTCCATGCCGGTGACGAAGAACTCCAGCTTAGCCTGAGCATCGGACTGGGAATTGCCGAACCTGATGACACGGTTGATTCGCTTGTCGCCCGTGCGGATATTGCGATGTATGAATCCAAACAGGCCGGCCGCGACACCATTCGCCAACGCGAACTTGATTGATTGCTTGGGGGGCAGGTCGACCAACAATTAGAACTCAAAAAAAGACTGCCGTCTTGTTATTTGGTGCAAAGCGATGGTCTTTTTTCTTGAGTTGATTTAAAGTAGAATTATCTAATTTCGATATCAGAAGGATTTTGTCGAATTTAGAAAGCTGTTTGTTTTCGTTTGAGAGAATATTCAGTTAAGTAAGTCGAGAATAATTAGTCAAAAATAGATGGAAAATCCTGACGAATTCGATCTGATATTTTGGCAGCAATTAGTTTGTTACCGTTTTCTGATAAATGTGAGCCTTTATCCAGAAAGTAAGTTCCATCTGCAGGCAAAAATTGTGACAGGTCGATAAGCTCTGGGACTTCCATCTCCTTTAAAGCTTCATGATAAAGCTTAAAAACATGTTGCTTTGTGGATAGGTGGCTGTGGATGTTTCTGATATCCATTATTGGATCGTTTGGATCATATCCGTCATATGGTGTTGGTAAATATACAAGGTAAAATGGGATTCCCTGTTGCCTTGCAAAACTTACCGCGTTTTTTACAGCTAAAATAGATTGTTGTACTGCCAAGTTCTGGTTTAATTCTGAATCGCAGATGAAGTCTTCGTGTTTTTCGATATCACCTTTCCAGAATTTTCTATACAAATTGTAATAAAGATTCTTGCTGTCGTGGTTATTGTTCCTGTTGTTTTGTATGTTGTAAAATGCAGAACAATTTAATCCGATATCAGTACTTGCACCTGAAATGATAACAAGATCAGGTTTTTTTTCGTTTTGGCTTAAAGAATACCAACGCAAAACATTCCCGCGTAGGTTCTGCGCAAGTCCAGCATAGTTTTCTACTCGAGTGTTTATCAGATTCCGCTCTAGGTGCGCCGATAATGTCTGGTGATCTGCAATCCGATAGCCCCATGCTGGAGATGACCCCAAAAGCAGCACTGTTGATTTTACATCTTGGCGGGGAAGTGGGCCATTAGAGCGCATTCCATCCGCCGAAATATTGATTTTCGCAGAATGGTATTCCTTTAGTGCGCCCTCAATACCTGGCATGCGGGAGACAGACAGAGCGGGCCATTTTTCAACTATGTCGTTTACAGAGCCTGGTTCAACCACCGAAGGCCTTTGAGTTTCAGAAACTTTTTTTTCAATTGCAGACATAGAGTATTCGATGATCGGGATTGTGATATCCGCAAATCCACCGACTAGGCATAGGACAATAAAAATTTGGAAAAACCGCGTGCAGACGACGTAGATTTTGGTTTTTGCCTCGTTTTTATTCTTCATTTTAGTCTGCTTCCTGATGAAGATGGTACTCGGTTGCAAGCGATTGGTTTTGTTCAGATTTCTTAAGTACGCAGTTGCCAATCACCAGTCGATCCATATCCGTCGCCATAAAACAGCGAAACGCCTCTGCCGGGGTGGCGACAATCGGCTCGCCGCGGACATTGAAGCTGGTGTTGATCAGGATAGGGCAGCCGGTTGTCTTTTTAAATGCCTGTAGCAGTTCGTAATAACGCGGGTTGTCTTGATGGCTCACAGTCTGAAGGCGCGCGGAAAAGTCCGTATGAGTAACGGCTGGAATGTCACTGCGCGGAATATCCATATCTATGATATTGTCACGAGCCTGCGCTTCTTGCTCGCCGATGTTGCGGTGTTTCTCTGAAACCGTAGTTACCATCAGCATGTAAGGGGAAGCGGGGAATGATAAATCAAACCAATCCGCTGCATCCTCTTCGAGAACGCTCGGAGCAAAGGGGCGAAAGCTCTCCCGGAACTTTATCTTCAGGTTCAGCTTCTTTTGCATGGCCGGGTCACGTGGGTCGGCAAGGATGGAGCGTTGCCCAAGTGCGCGTGGGCCGAATTCCATCCGTCCTTGGAACCAGCCCGTTACTTCTCCGTTAGCCAGTGCTGTTGCTGTGTCCTGCCAAAGTTCGTTGTCAGGGACTACTAAGAACTTTGCTCCCTCGTGGTTTAATATGTCTTCAATCTCGCTTTGCGAGAATTCCGGGCCAAGGGCGCAGCTCGCCATTCCATCAGGTTTTAATGGGCTACGAGGAAGTTTAAGGTGCAGATGCGAGGCAGCCAAGGCTGCGCCAATTGCACCTCCACTGTCACCGGCAGCGGGCTGGATCCAGATATTTTCAAACAGTCCTTCCGCGGCAATTTTCCCGTTGGCCACACAGTTAAGCGCAACCCCGCCAGCCAGGCAAAGGTTCTTCTGCCCGGTTTCTTTTGCCATGGCACGACAGATGCTTAGCACAACCGTTTCCGTTACATGCTGTATCGAGGCAGCTATATCGGCGTGAAATTGTGTAAGCTGCGCTTCCGGGCGGCGGGCAGGTTCCCCAAACAATTCAGTGAACCGTGTATTGAACATTTTCAGGTCAGTACAATAGCTGAAATAACGCTGATCAAGGCGGAAGCTTCCATCCGGTCTAAGGTCAATCAGGTTGTCTAAAATCGTCTGAGCAAAACGTGGCTGGCCATAGGGAGCGAGTCCCATCAGTTTGTATTCGCCAGAATTAACCTTGAACCCTGTGTAGGTTGTAAATGCCGAATAAAGCAGGCCAAGAGAATGAGGAAAATCAAGTTCGCGCAAGATTTGCAAATCCGCGCCATTGCCAATTCCGACAGAAGTGGTCGATCGCTCACCGACGCCATCCATGGTAATGACAAGTGCATCCTCAAACGGCGACGGATAAAAAGCGGACGCCGCGTGACTGAGGTGATGTTCGGAAAACAGTAGTTGCTCCGAAGAAAAACGACCTGGTGCGACCGCCTTCAATTCCTTTAGTAGAAGAGAACGTTGAAATAGTTTCTCTTTCGCCCATACCGGCAAACCAGCACGGAAAGTTGCAAATCCTTTTGGGGCGAAGCTGAGATAAGTTTCAAGAATTCGTTCAAATTTCAGGAATGGCTTGTCATAGAATACAACATAGTCGATGGGGGAATTATTAGCCATTTCCATGCAATATTGTACAGCCCTGCTTGGAAAAGCCGGATCATGCTTGATACGCGAAAAGCGTTCTTCCTGTGCGGCGGCGACGACCCTTCCGTCGCGCACAAGTGCAGCGGCACTATCATGGTAATAGGCGGACAGTCCAAGAATTTGCATGTTCGTAATCAGTATGGCCGAGTAAAGTCGGTGATCTCGTTGCCGTGGGGCTTCCAGTAGCTTTCCTTGCGTCGATCAAATGTCTTTGACACAGGGTGCCATCCGAAAACTCTGAGAAGCAGCCCCCCAGGCGTGATGAAGGCATAATAAATAATAAAAAGCGCCGTCTCGCTTATCACGATGTGCATAAAGGCACCAAATTTAGTCCATCCCCGGTTAAGGGGAGACAATGCCTTTGGGATGATTACGGAGACGCATGCGAGTACAACCGATGCTACAGCGAATATCCAGCGAGGGTCTTCCGCGTGGCGCAGCGGCAGAAATGCTACAATCATTAAAATGCCACACCAGATGAAACCAAAAATCCTGTTTGACATCAAGCGCCCTCCCGAAGGCCGTGTTACATTGTTTGTTTCAGGTGTTTAAGTATATGGAAAGGACAATAAATTTATTGCGGAAAATAGGGTTTTTTGGCTAATACCTGTTGTAGAAAAATAGCGTACTGTGTGGAGCAGGAATGAGATTTCTCAGTGATCTTTTCGGATTTCTGTTTAGTAAGAAATCGCGATTAATTTTAATTCCGTTTTCTTTGCTGATTTTAATATTTGCGGTGGTTTTCGTCGTGCTGGGAAATGCCAGCTGGGCGCCGTTTGTATACGCAGTATTCTGATCTATGGCGATTAAAAAAACTTTAGCAGGACGGTTTCTGTCCAGTTTGGTACTGATCCTGTGTGGTTTGGCCCTTGCTTGTGGGGCTGGGGAAGTCCTGGTGAGGATCGCCACAGCTGATCAGAACAATTATCTTATCGAGATGTGGCGCTATGCAACGCTTTTGAAGCGGGAAAGTTCAGATCCGGCAATCGGTCACGAGCATATCCCCGGTGCCTCTGCGCGTCTGCAAGGGGTGGAGGTTTCCATCAATTCACTCGGTATGCGCGGACCAGAGCCCGACCTGACCACTCGAGATAAAGAACGTGTGGTCATTGTCGGGGATTCGATCGCAATGGGCTGGGGGGTGCCGGAAAAAGACACGTTGCGCGGCCAGCTTGCCGAGCGTCTGGGACCAGACGTCGAAGTCATGACGACCGGTGTTGGCAACATGAATATGTCCCAGACCGTTCAACATTGGCTGGAATATAGTGAAAAAATTCATCCTGATACTGTAATCCTGCTGGCGACGGCCCGGGCGCCGATCATCCAGAAAACTGATCAAGCGGGATGGTTGGTCCGCCACAGCCAGCTATATGCACTTATCGTTTCCTTTGTTGAAATGACTACCGGTTCCGGTTCGGGCGAAGAAGGGCTGGTAGATTCCTATCGAGCCGTTTGGGGTGGCGGACCCGGAAAGGCCGCGATGGACAGTGCGATGGACCGGCTTATGCAGGATCAGGAAGAGCATGGATATCGTGTCATTGTTCTTTTGGTACCTGAACCTCACAGTTTTGATCCGTATCGTTTCGGCTTTATAAATAGTGTGATGGCGACAGAGATCCAAAAACGGGGATGGGTCCTCGTCGATCCTTTGCCAGTGATGGAAGCTGCCCCTGCTGAAAGCTACTGGGTTGCCTCAAATGATGTGCATCCGAATGCAAAGGCATTCCAAATCTTTGCCGATCTCTTGGTGCCGGAACTTGCGCGTTCGAAGGAATAGGTTGCGATGCTCTTTCAGTTGCCATCGTTTCTGATTTTCTTTGTCGCATTCTGTGCCTTCTTTGCGATCTGCCCTAAGCGTTTGCGGCTGGTTTATGTTACTTTGGCCAGTCTTTTCTTTTATGCTTGGTGGTATCCGCCGTATCTTATTTTGCTTGTTGGAATGGTGGTCGGATGTTGGCTGCTTTTACAATTGATCTGGCGCGATAAAGGCTGGCTGACTGTCGCGCTTATTTTAGCATTTATGCCGTTGGTGTTTTTCAAATATATGGACTTTTTGTTGGAGTCTGTTGCGGCGTTAACAGGGCTTGAAACACCGCATTTTGGCTGGACCGTGCCGCTTGCTGTGTCTTTCGTAACCTTTTCTGTCGTCAGTTACATGGTTGATACGGCGCGGCAGCCTGGGAAAACTCCACCAAGATTCTGGTCAACAGCGGTTTATGTGACCTTCTTTCCGCATCTGATCGCAGGTCCGATATTGCGGGCTCATCACATTTTGCCGCAGTTGCCGCAACTGCGGCTGGATCGCGCTGCGTTTGTGTCTAATCTTGCGTTGTTTACAACGGGGATGCTGAAGAAAGTACTGGTCGCTGATCCAGTCGGTGTTTTTGTTGATCAGGCTTATGCCGGGCACGCAACGCTTTCCGGCTGGGAGGCGCTTGTTGCGATATTCGGTTTTTCTATCCAGATTTATTGTGATTTTTCTGCATATTCTGATATGGCGATTGCGCTTGCTGGCATGCTTGGAATCAATTTTCCAGAGAACTTTCGCTCACCATATGGGTCTGCCTCGTTAAGCGAAATATGGCGGCGCTGGCATATGACGCTTAGTTTCTGGCTGCGCGATTATGTTTTCAAGCCTCTGCATCACCGCTTGCATAAATACGCTCGTCAACTTTCAATCATACTGACCATGACGCTATCAGGTCTATGGCATGGCGCAGCGTGGACTTTCGTTCTCTGGGGGCTTATCCAGGGGCTGATTATTTCAATCGAAAGTGCCAGCGGCTATTCGAAATATGCCAATAAGGTTCGTGGCTGGCAGCGTGCTTTTTGTATCGGATTGACTTTTCTGGTCTGGTCTTTCTTGACGGTTATCTTTCGTGCACCAAATCTGTCGGTGGCATATGATGTGGCAATTGGCGGATTTGTTCATGGGGACTGGATCACCTGGCCAGCAGCGGCGACCATGCCTGTAATCTGGGGGGCAATCCTGCTGGTCTTACACCCGTTCGATCAGATTGAGAAAATTCGCACAGCGGCGACACGCATTCCGGCGCAATTGCTGGTCCCGGTGTTGTTTATGCTGATTGTAGGCAGTTCGATTCTGGCGTCGCAGCAACCACAAAACTTCTATTATTTTGATTTCTAGGGGTGGCAAGATTTCTTGCTGAAAGACAAAAATAGAAAACCGCTTTGAGGAAAACCTCAAAGCGGTTTGTCTTGGCTGGGGCGGTAGGATTCGAACCTACGGTACACGATACCAAAAACCGATGCCTTACCACTTGGCCACGCCCCATCAGCGTGTGTGGCGCGGAAAATAGCGTCCCCGCGACAAGAGTGCAACCCTCTATTTGAAGGTTTTTTTATCCGGGCCTCAGTCGGGAAAAGATGCGCCGATATTTGACAGAACGCGCGCTTCCTGACACACGATCCGGGTGGGCGAAACCCACCAGTCAGGATGCTGTTCTGCGATGGCCCGCGCGGCTTTTTCGGCCTGTTCGTCGGTGTCGTAAATCCCGAAACAGGTCGCCCCGCTGCCTGACATCCGTGCAAGAAGACAGCCTTCTTCACGTGCCAGAGCATTCAGCACGTCGCAAATCTCGGGCAGGATGCTGGTTGCGGCAAGTGTCAGGTCATTGCCGCATTCCGACAGCGCATCGGCAAGCGATGCGCCGCTTGTGAAGACGCGGCTGACATCCCAAAGCCCGGAAACAGAAAAACCTTCATCTTCGCGGGCCCGGAAAATTTCCGGTGTCGACACCGCCTTGCCGGGATTGACCAGCAAGATCGGGATGGGCGGCAAATCGGGCAGATCGGTAAGTGCTTCGCCGATACCCGACATCAGACACGTCTTGCCATGAAGGCAAACCGGAACATCGGCACCAAGCGCCAGGGCAATTTCGGCCAATCGGTCCTGATCGATATCGAGCTGCCACATGTCGCATAAAAGCCGGATGGCACTTGCCGCATCGGCCGAACCGCCACCAATCCCCGATGCAACAGGAAGACGCTTATCAAGGACAAGATCCGCGCCAAGTTCGGTACCGCTTTCTGCCTGAAGCATGCGCGCGGCCCGAACCACCAGATTGTTGTCGGTATCTTCAAGTGCCAAGCTTGCCGACATCGGACCGGTAATGGTCAGGTTGATGGCACCATCGTCACGGCATTCCCCGCTAAGTACATCGCCGGTCGCGGTAAAGCAGACAAGGCTTTCAAGCAGATGATAGCCATCATCGCGTTTGCCGGTGACATGAAGGAACAGATTGATCTTTGCTGGAGCCTGTTCGCTATAGGTCGCAGACATGGATGTTTCTTCCCGAACTGATTAGTTCACGACAATTGGGGCAACGCTTGGCACCTGGCCATTGATTTTGGCTTCGACGGTGGCGCGAAGTTCTTCTGTCGGATTGAATGAAAGCGCGCGGTGCCACTGGAAGCGGGCTTCGTGATACCGCCCGATCTGCCAATAGGCATCGCCAAGATGATCATTGATGGTCGGATCATCAGGTTTAAGCTCCACAGCCTTTTCAAGCTGGATAACCGCGTCTTCGAACCGGCCAAGCTTGTAATAGACCCAGCCGAGACTGTCGACGATATAGCCGTCTTCCGGTTGCAATTCGACGGCGCGTTTGAGCATGTCTTCGGCCTTGTCGAAATTCATTCCCATATCAACCCAGCTATATCCAAGATAGTTCAGGACATAGGGCTGTTCGGGTTCAATTTCGAGAGCAAGCAGGAAGTCTGCTTCGGCCTTTTTCCAGTCACCGGCCCGTTCATGGGCAATGCCGCGACGATACAGCAAACGCCATCCGACAACGGTATCACCGCCAAGACGTTCAATCGCCTTGTTATAGGCATCAGCCGCCTTGGCGTATTCCCCCTGAATGCGCAGGATGTCACCAAGCTGGATCAGCGCATCAGGTCTGTCTTTGCGTTCGGAAACCATGTCTTCGAGGATATTGATCGCGCGTTCGGCCTGACCGATCTGCTCAAGACTGGATGCCGTGCGAAGGCGTGCATTCCAGCTGTGCGGCGAGCTATGCGGGATCGCGCCATAGATCGTGATTGCCGCATCATAGCGTCCCTGGATTTCCATCACTTCGCCGACAAGCAGTCGGGTAATGTCGTCATAGGGGCGCAATGACAGCGAATATCTGGCCATCAGCAACGCCGGATCAACGGCATTTTCCTGACTAAGAAGGGTCGCAATATCAAGATAGGCCTCCGCCAGACCGGTGGCCGGCGTCAACATGGTTGCAAGCGGCGGTTCACCGCGCTTAAGCCGTTCAAGATGGAACGGCATGGCAAGTGACTGCGGATGGCGATCCATATAGCTTTGATAAAGCAGGGCAGCCTTCTGGACCTGACCTTTGCGCTCGAATACCGCGCCAAGGGCCTCGGCCGCGCGCAGCGGCGCATCCGCCGGATCACCATAGGCACTGGCAAGCGCGCGTTCGGCCCCGTCGAAATCATCGAAATAGGCCAGGATCAGGCCGCGATGATATTCCGAAAGCGGGTTAAGCGCACCATTGCCCTGAATTTCATTCAATGCCGACAGCGCCTTGGACTTTTCATTCAATCCAGCATACAGCCATGCCTTGGCCAGCGGCGCGATAAGGGCATTGATGCCCCGTTGCGGCAGTTCCGATACTACATCAATTGCATCTTGCAACCTGTCATCGCGGATGGCGGCATCCATGACAGTCAGTGCCGCAAACAGGTCTTCGGAATTTTCCCGTTGCAGATCGGTCGCGATCGAACTGGCATCGGCAATCCGGCCATCACTGATCAGGGCAAGAAACGCCCGGCGACGCAATTCTGCATTGGCAGGTTCAAGTTCATGCGCGCGCAAAAGATATTGCGCAGCATAGCTCGACTGGTTTTCAAGCTGGGCTGCTTTCCCGGCAAGGAAATTGCCCGAAAAACCATCAGATTGCGGATACTGGAATTCTGCCTGTTCGGGATGCTGTGGCAATGAGCTACAGGCCGAAAGAGCAAGTGCCGTCATCGGGATGATGATGTGTAACAGTTGACGTTTCAAAGGCTTGTCCTGCGTCCGCAATTCGGGTTCGGTGCCGTCAGGTATTGAACAACACCATGTTGAATTTCGGGTTTAGCCTACTCAGTCGGCAATTATAAGGCAAAGCATTTGCAACACGTAATCACGTGCAAAGCCGATGCAAAGTCAAAATCACGGAAAAATTGGCAAAAACCGTTATGGGCAACAGGTCCGGACCCTAGCAATAAAGCGGGCGTTTGGCCGGTATATCAAGCTGCTTGCCGATGATTTCGCGCGCCTGTTTGCCAAATTGCGATCGCTGACCAACCGGGGCCACTGTTTCAAGGATCGCCATTGCCTTGTCCAGTCCAAGCGCCTTGGCAAGGAACCATCCGGCAAGATAGCCAGATGACAGGCAGCCGCCACTGGTGACAATATTGCCCTGTGCAACCAGTGGCCGGTCTTCGACCACGGTATCGGTGCGCGCCAGAAGCGGCCGGGTTTTGGTATCCGTGGTGATGGTTGCAGGCAACAATCCCATCCGGTACAGGAAAAGCACACCTGAACATTGCGTCCCGATCAGTTGTCGCGACGGATCAAGCGACAATTCTCCGATCAGGGCAGCGTCATCAATATGTTCGCGGGTATTGATTCCACTTCCTATCAGCACGGCATCTGCTTCCTGAATAAAGGAAAGTGGCTTTTGCACTGTGACGGAAACACCATTCATTGATGTCACCGTGTCACCGGGGGCTGTGATTGCGGCATTGACGCCATCGGCCTTTGCACGGTTCAGAATGGACAAGGCGACAAAACTGTCGATCTCGTTAAAACCGTCAAGTGTCACGATTGCAATCTTCATGTCCGTCTAACCGCTAATGAAAAGGGCGGCTATTGAACGCGCAGATTGAAAGCTGCACAAGAAAAAACTTGTATACGGCCCCGCGGCTTGCCGGCGTCAGGCTGAGCCGAGATATTCATCCACCAGCGTGATCCAGTATGTCACGCCATAAGGGATGGCATCGTCGTTAAAATTATAGGCCGCGTTATGCAACAAACAGTTGCCGTCGGTCGGCCCGTTGCCAAGCAAGACATAGCTGCCGGGTTTCGCATTGAGCATGAAGGCGAAATCCTCGCTGGCCATTGATGATTCCGGATTGGGATCGACCTTGTCTTCGCCAACGGTCCTGTGGGCCGCGGCTTGGGCAATTGCGGTTTCGGCTTCACTGTTGATGGTTGCCGGATAACGGCGCTGATACATCACACGCGCGCTGCATCCGAATGCCTCGGCCGTGGCATTTACAACGGTCTTCAACCGTTCTTCCACCAGATCCTGAACCACGGGTGAGAATGTCCGAACGGTCCCGCGAATGGTTGCGCTATCGGGAATGACGTTCCAGGTGTCACCGCCTGAAATCTGGGTTGGCGAGATGACGGCACTTTCAAGCGGATTGACGTTGCGTGCCGTAATCGTCTGAAGGGCAAGCAGGACCTGACCGGCCGCCGTGATCGGATCGCGACCCAGATGGGGCATGGCCGCATGGCAGCCCTTGCCATCGATGTTGATTTCAAAAACGTCGTAACTTGCCATCATCGGCCCGGCTTTCATCGCCATGGTGCCGACATCGCGCCCGGGCCAGTTATGCATGCCGAAAATTGCATCGACCGGATGGCTGTCGAAAAGACCTTCATTGACCATTTCACGTCCGCCGCCTTCGTTTTCTTCGGCAGGCTGGAAAATGAAATCGACGGTTCCGGCAAAGTCGGGGGCCTCGGACAGGATTTTGGCGGCACCCAACAGCATCGCCATATGGCCGTCATGACCACAGGCATGCATTTTGCCCGGATGTTTGGATGCATAGGGCAGATTGGTCATTTCATGAATATCAAGCGCGTCCATGTCGGCGCGCAAACCAATCCGTTTGCCGTCACCCTTGTTGCCTTTCAATGTTGCAATCACACCGGTTTTTGCCATGCCGGTTGAAACTTCAAGGCCAAAGGATGTCAGCTTTTCCGCGATGAAGGCGCTGGTCAGCGTTTCTTCAAATGCGGTTTCGGGGTGAGCATGCAGATGTTGACGCCAGGATTTGAACTCATCAGCAAGTTGGGTGGCACGAGGATGAGGGGAGCGATTGGAGTCAGTCATCTGCATACTCTATAGCGTGTCATCAAGGGCGGGTTTCAGACATTGCCAGGCGGCACATTCTGATCCGCGATAAACGGGGACAAAGCTGCCCCCGTTTATATGGTCATAAGAAGTGTGTTCGAAGGTGATCAGGCACCCTGAAGGCGCAGGATCAACTCGGCCACCAGAACAGAACCGGCATAGGTGCCAAGGAACACAAGGCATGCAACCAGTGCCAGCTTCCAGCCGGAATGTTTGGCAACCTCGATTTCCTTCTTGGCGATCGCAAAACCGGCATAGGCAAGGGCCGGGGTCGCGAGTGCAAGGAAGTTGACCGATTTGGCCTGTGCAACGATCCATTCCGAACCTGGTGTCCAGGGCAGGGTCGCAACGATCCCGACCAGCGAAATCCAGGCAACACTCGGAAGATAGAACGGTGCAAAACGGGTCAGCAGCAAGCCGACCATGGTGATCAGGTAAATCACCACCATGCCGACAAAGCCATCCGCCAGCGGAATGGCCGGACCAACCGTATTCATGACCAGACCGACAAGGCAGACAATGATCAGGGTGACAGCATGATCGGCAAGATCAATGTTCGGACGGGTGCGTTCCATTGCGATTGCGCTATCGGACATGATCAGGCCTCCTTCTTGCTTGCGTTGGCGAGATCGTTCTTGCCCGCAGTCGCGTTATAAAGTTTTTCAACAATCGGAAGTGCGATGAACAGGCCGGCATACAGCCCGGTCGCATAGGTCAGAAGGTTGCTTGCACCAGCCAGTGCAAGGATTTCGTCCTTCATTGTCGGAACGACTTCGGTCAGTGCCCCGGTGCAGGCCGCCATCATTGAACCACTGCCAATACCGCAGGCCATTGCAAGTGCACGCGGATCAAACAGATCGCTGCTGGCGAAAAGCGACGCCAGAATGGCGAAAATAAAGGTGCCAAACAGGGTGCCGATAACATAAACACCCATGACGCCGGTACCTTCCGGGCTTTTCAGGGTATAGCGGTCAGCAATAATCGCAAGGTTGGGTTCACGCGCGATCGAGAATGTCGCACCGATTGCCTCGCGGCCCATTTTCAGGCCCCAAACCGCAAGCGGGAAGGCCAGAACGATGGTGCCTAGGTTGCCCAGTTCCTGCAACAGAAGTGCCGGGCCGGCTTCGATGATGGTTTCGATTGCCGGGCCGATGGTGGTGCCGAACTTCGCAATGAACGGCATGATCGCAATCACGATCAGGGGCGATGCGGCTTTGACTTCTTTCTGGCGGATGAACTTGCCGAGTGCCGGTACGACATTCGGGTTCAGCACCGCTGACATCACAAAGGCATACAGCAGCGGCAGCAACAGAATTGCCCCGATGCCAAACGAAATTTTCTGAATACCGATCAGTTCGGCGATGGCGCCGAGTACGATAACGGCAAGATGAAGCCGCCAAAGCTCCAACTGTCCCCGAAGCGCGTTCATTTTCAAGTCTCCTTGACGTGGCGTGTTCGACGCAACTTCGCCCGGAGTTCGAAAGAAGCCAGACTGTTGCATCATCCCTGCGGCATCCGGGTATTGGCAGATTTCACATTTTTGCCATTTTCTGAACCCGGAATTTTGTCTGACAATGAAAACTAGGCGGGGGCTGGGCAAGTGCCATTTTGGGATGCTTCTGTTGCCGAAATGGCAACAGGTATGTCGGGCTCAGACATGTTCTTCGGGATACCAGGCCGATCCGAATGCTTCCATCCGGTCGCGGATCATGCCGGTAACGGCCCTTACAGCGGCAGTTTTCGGGCGTCCCTTGCGCACCAGAAGATGTGATGGCACGCGCGCCAGAAACGGGTCTGTCATCGGGACTGCGACCACCTCGCCGCGGCGCAATTGGCGCGATACCGCAAAGGCCGGAAGAAACGTGATCCCGCCACCCGACAGCACGAAATGCACCGCAACATTGATCGAATCGGCGACCAGAAACGCGTCCTGGGCAACCCGGTTTCCCTGATCGACATTGGCCAGAAGTTTGGCCACACCAAAATGCGGATTAAGGAGCGCGCTGGGATAATTCAGCGTATCTGACAGCGTGCAGCTTTCCTTGTTGGCCAACTCGAACCCCGGCGGCACAAGTGCGCAAAGCGGTGCGTGGTCTTCTGCCAGAAGTTCAAGCTCGGGCGTTCCGGGCGGGTTGAAGACAAGCCCCATATCGTAGTCGTCACGCAGGATTCCATGGGTGATTTTTTCCGTTCCGGCGACATCGATTTCAAGGCGGATATCGGGGAACTCGTCCCGCAACGGGCGCACAACATGATTGACCAGATCGACAACAAACCCTTCGCCCGTGGCAATACGCACAGTACCGGCAATCGCCCCTCGTGCCGCTGCCAGTTCAACCGAAAAGGCTTCATCCATCTCAAACCGGCGCCGGGCGTGGGCTGCGACCATGTGGCCGGCTTCGGTAAAGATGATGCCGCGTTTGGTGCGTTCCATCAAAAGCGTTTCGAGATGGGCTTCAAGGGCCGCGATCTGGCGGCTGATGGCCGATGGCGCAATACGCAGATTTTCTGCGGCGGTTCGGATCGATCCGGCTTCAAAAACGGCCAGGAAATAACGAAGCGGCTTGTCGTCGATCTTCATGATGAATACTGCGCAAAAGTGGTTGGCCAGCCTGCTGGCGTGATGGTGATCACCTAATCAGAGCATATGTGTTGCTGTTTCGGCAACAATATGTTCCGCCAATTGATCTTGAGTTCGTCGGGTATCCACCGGAAAGTCGACGGGCAAAATCAAAAAATCACATCGGACCGCATCGGTGTTGTGGCGGGAAGACCTGGGTCTTAACCGGCTGAGCCCGGCTGTCTGAAACCAAAGAGGCATTTTTCGTGAGTAATCCAGAAACCGGCACCATCGGTGTCATCGGGCTTGGCAATATGGGGCTTGGCATGGCCCGGACCCTGCTGCGCGACGGTTTTCCCGTCATCGGGTTTGATCTGTCTGCGGAACGCCAGGCGGAAGCCGCACTTGCCGGGGCGACCATTGTTGCCAGTATCGGTGAACTGTATGCAGCCTGCAAAACCGTCATCCTGTCTTTGCCAACGGCAAATCATGTTCGCATGGTGCTGACCGGTGACGCCGGCCTGACATCCTGTGATATCGACGGGCGACTGGTGATTGACACCACAACGTCCGAGCCCGATGTGACCCGTGAAATCGACGGGGTCTTGCGCGGGTTGGGGCATATCCTGATCGATGCCCCGGTCAGTGGCGGTCCGGCGGGTGCCGATAGTGGTCAACTGACCATGATGGTTGGTGGCGATGATGCCGATGTTGCGCGCGCCATGCCGATTCTGGAATCGCTGGGTGGCAAGATCACCCATGTCGGACCGGTTGGTGCCGGACATGCGGTCAAGATCGTCAATAACATGCTTGTCGCATCCCATCTTTTGACCATGAGCGAGGCCGTAAGGCTCGGCAATGCAGCAGGTGTGACAACGGAAAACCTGATTGCAGCCCTGAATGCCGGATCCGGGCGCAGCGCCATCAGCGAAGTCAATTATCCGAAATGGGTGATGAACGGGGCCTTTGACAGCGGCTTTACCATGGGCTTGATGCGCAAGGACGTCCGTCTTGCCATGGCCTTGGCCCGGGACAAGGACGTTGCACTGCCGGTTTGTGAACTGGCCGGGCAGATTTGGGCAGCCAGTTCCGAGCTGTTGGCAGACGGTGCCGATTTCAACCGCATCACCGAATGCGATCCCACCCATGCAGGAGTCAAATCATGACCGGTGAAACCAATCTGATTGCCCGCGACTATCACAAGGCAATGAACCCGTTTTTCGGCACGACTGAAATCGGAAGCTGGGTCAATGGTGCGATGATGTCCGGCACAGGCGACATGTTCGAACTGATCGACCCGGCAACCGGCAAGGCGTTTCTTGCGCTTAAGGATGCGGGGACTGATGTCGTGAATGCCGCGATGGATGCCGCCGTTGCCGGGCAGAAAGTCTGGTGGGGAATGACCGGGGCAGAACGCGGTCGTATCATGTGGCGCATCGGACAGCTGGTCCGCGATCAGCTCGAAGACCTCGCATTGCTTGAAACTGTTTCGGCGGGCAAGCCGATCCGCGATACCCGGGTCGAGGTCCTTAAAGTCGCCGAGATGTTTGAATATTATGCCGGCTGGGCTGACAAGCTTCATGGAGATGTTATTCCGGTTCCGACCAGCCATTTGAATTATACCCGCCCGGAACCATATGGCGTGGTTACGCAAATCACGCCCTGGAACGCGCCGATCTTTACTGCGGGCTGGCAGCTTGCCCCGGCGCTTTGCACGGGCAATGCAGCGGTTCTTAAACCGTCGGAAATGACGCCGCTTACCTCGCTTGCACTTGGTGTTCTGTCCAAAAAGGCCGGACTGCCCGATGGTGTGATCACGGTTCTGACCGGGCTTGGTGCGACCACCGGTGTTGCGGCAACCACCCATGATGCCACCCGCAAGGTGGTCTTTGTCGGATCGCCGCGGACCGGGGCCATCATTGCGGGGCAGGCCGCACAGAATGTTGTGCCCTGCGTTCTCGAACTTGGTGGCAAGTCGGCCAATATCGTGTTTGGCGATGCCGATCTGAAACGTGCCGTGATTGGCGCACAGGCCGCGATTTTTAGCGGTGCGGGGCAAAGCTGTGTGGCAGGTTCGCGCTTGCTGGTTCAGCGCACCGTGGTTGATCGTTTTCTTGATATGCTGGTTGCCGGTGCGAACCAGATCCCTGTTGGTGATCCGATGGATGTCGCAACCCAGATCGGACCGATCAACAATGATGTCCAGTATCAGACGGTACGTCGACTGGTCGCAAGTGGTCAGGCCGAAGGTGCGCAGTTGCTCGCTGGTGGCGAACGCCCGGACGGGGATGCCTATCAGGATGGTTATTTTCTGCGTCCGACCGTGTTGGGCAATGTCCGCAACGATATGAATATCGCACGCGAAGAAATCTTTGGTCCGGTTCTGTCGGTGATCCCGTTTGATGACGAAGCCGAGGCCGTGGCGATCGCCAATGACAGCAAGTTCGGTCTGGCCGGTGCGGTCTGGACCCGGTCGGTTGACCGGGCCCATCGGGTTGCGGCCAATGTCCGGGCCGGAACGTTCTGGATCAACAGCTACAAGACGATCAATGTCATGTCGCCATTTGGCGGTTTCGGTGCCAGCGGCTATGGCCGGTCCAGCGGCAAGGAAGGCTTGATGGAATATATGCAGCCCAAAAGTGTCTGGACCGAAACAGCGGCAAATCCGCCGGCCGCTTTTGGCTATGCCCCGGAATAAACCGCAATCATCAGACTATTATGAAAAAGGGCCGCATCACGCGGCCCTTTTGTATGAGGATAAGCTTCAAGCAGCTTACATGTTGGGATAGTTCGGCCCACCGCCACCTTCGGGCACCACCCAGACGATGTTCTGGGTCGGGTCCTTGATGTCGCAGGTTTTGCAATGAACGCAGTTCTGCGCATTGATCTGCAACCGTTTGCCACCCTTGTCTTCGTCTTCGACGAATTCATAAACACCAGCCGGGCAGAACCGTGCTTCCGGTCCGTCATAGACCGCAAGGTTGGTATTGACCGGTACGCTGTCATCTTTCAGCGTCAGGTGAATGGGTTGGTCTTCGCTGTGGTTGGTGTTTGACAGGAACACCGATGACAGCTTGTCAAAGCTGATTTTGCCATCCGGTTTCGGATAGTCGATCTTGGGCATTTCGCTTGCCGGTTTCAGGCAGGAATGGTCTTCATGGTTCTTGAAGGTCCAGGGTGCCTTGCCACCAAACAGGTACGTATCGACCGCACTATAGGCCATGCCGCCCCAGAAGCCCCATTTGGCAAAGCTCGGACGGATGTTGCGGACCTTGTGCAGTTCCGGATAGACCCAGCTGTTTTCCAAACGCGACGGATAGCTGTCCATCTGTGCCGGAACTTCATCAGCACTCAGGGCCTCAAACGCGGCCTCGGCGGCCAGCATCCCGGTCTTCATTGCGGTGTGCGACCCTTTGATCTTGGGCACATTCATGAAACCGGCCGAACAGCCAATCAGGCAACCACCCGGGAAAACAAGATCAGGGATCGACTGGAACCCGCCTTCGTTCAGGGCACGCGCACCATAGGAAATGCGGCGGCCCTTTTCGAAAATCTTGCGGATTTCCGGATGGGTCTTGAAACGCTGGAACTCGTCAAACGGGCTTAAATGCGGGTTCTCGTAATCAAGGCCGATGACAAAGCCGACAACCACCTGATTGTTATCGAGATGATACAGGAAGGACCCGCCATAGGTTTTCTTGTCCAGCGGCCAGCCAACGGTGTGCTGGATCAGGCCTTCCTTATGGACTTCCGGGTCAACTTCCCAAAGTTCCTTGATGCCGATGCCATAGGTCTGCGGATCGGAATTCTTGCGCAAATCAAATTTCTTGATCAGCTGTTCGGAAAGCGATCCACGGCAACCTTCGGCAAAGAAGGTATATTTCGCATGAAGTTCCATGCCCGGTTCATGGTTCGGGCCCGGCGTGCCATCACGCTGCAAGCCCATATCGCCAGTGGCAATGCCCTTGACCGAACCGTCTTCGTTAAACAGAACTTCGGCGGCGGCAAAACCCGGATACACTTCAACGCCAAGGGCCTCGGCCTGTTCGCCAAGCCAGCGGCACACATTGCCAAGGCTGACAATGTAGTTGCCCTTGTTATGCATCTGCGGCGGGGTTGGCAGCTTTTTCGCGCCGGTTTCGCTCAGCATCAGGAACTGGTCTTCGCCAGCCGGAACATTCAGCGGTGCGCCGCGCTCTTTCCAGTCCGGGAAAAGTTCATTCATGGAGCGGGGCTCCATCACAGCACCCGACAGGGTGTGCGCGCCGACTTCGGAACCCTTTTCAACCACACAAACGGTGATTTCTTTTTCGTGTTCCTGGGCGAGTTGCATCAGTTTGATGGCAGCCGACAGACCGGATACACCAGCCCCGACGACAACCACGTCAAATTCCATGGATTCGCGTTCCATATGGCCTCTCTCCTTTGGCTGCCACCTTTTTCGAACTGTTTTCGTCCGTTTGGTTGCAGACCGGTATTCACCGATCAGGGTCTCGCCCAAGCCCTGATTTCTCACATTTGTCGCTTAATCGGTATAGCTATACCGATTTGACGCGCGTTTGTATATGGTACATATGGACCAAAATCGTTAAAGTCGGTCAAAATCCATCGCACCAATCACGCGTGCGCCGCAACATACACCGCCTTTGTGTAGATGAGCAATCCAATTACAGATTTTGATGTAAATAATCTCGATCCGTTTCAGGCCCTGGTCTGGCAATATGAAATGGGCGTGGACGAAGCAATCGCAGACGAGCCGCTTGATCGTTTCAAGGCATCGGAAAGCCTGACACGCAATGCTGCCAATCGTCCGGGGTTTGCGCCGCAATCCCCGACCGGCGCGCGCCGTGGTCCGGCACAGGTAGCCCGTCCTGCTGCATTGGCCGGTGCCGGTCCCGCACCAGTGCCCTCGGGGGCGGATGGCGGGTTTTTGCTGTCAGATACACCGCACGAAGCCCGTCAGTCCGCCCGTGATGCGGCTGCTGCGGCAAGCAATCTGGACGAATTGAAGGCCGCGATTGAAAAGTTCGAAGGCTGCGCGCTTAAGAAATCAGCAAGTAATACGGTCTTCGGAACCGGAAATATTGAAGCCAAGCTGGTTCTGGTCGGCGAGGCGCCAGGGGCGGAGGAGGACCGGCAGGGTCTTCCATTCGTCGGGCCAAGCGGAAAGTTGCTTGATGCCATGTTGCGGTCGATCGGACTTGCGCGTGAGGAAGTCTATATCACCAATATTCTGCCCTGGCGTCCGCCGGGCAACCGTCAGCCGACCACAGCCGAGGTCGCGGTATGTGAGCCGTTTGTACGTCGTCATCTTGAACTGATCGGCCCCAGGGTTGTGGTCTGTCTGGGGGGCAGTTCGGCCAAGACCCTGATGGAAGAGGATCGCGGCATCACACGGTTGCGCGGAACATGGAAAGAGCTGGTGTTTGGCGATGGGGCAAAGGCCGATCTGACGGCAATGTTCCACCCGGCATATTTGCTGCGTACGCCCGAACAAAAGCGCCTTGCATGGCGTGATTTGCGCGCGATTGCGCAAAAGCTTTAAGGAAATGGCGATAAATTTGGCGTACGCATGGGTGCTATGCACCCGTTCGGGTGTCTGAAATCCGTCACGCCAAGTGATTGATTCCAGATAAATGATTTCGCGGTTTGGGCGTTTGCTGGTATAAAAGGCGCCGTTGCACCGGGGGGAACACCGCAGGCAACGGGTTGCGAGACCAAACTGCTTCGGGATAAATACGCGGCTTTAAAGCAAAGCCTCGTTGGGGATATTGATTTTGATCGAAGCAATAAGAACAAGCCTGCCGGGTGTGAAACGCACACTAAGGCAGGGCCTCTTAATCGCTATGTTTGGCACCATGACGACGGTCATGGTTGCGCCGTCACCTGCTGTTGCTGACACGCAGGAACAGGCTGCTTTGGGCGGGCCGGAACTTGACGATGCGCTGTCGATCCTTATTCCCAAGCCGCTGTCCGATCGTGACGCCGAACTTTACGAACAGATTTTTGCTGTTCAGGAACAAGGTCGCTGGAAAGATGCAGACCGCCTGATTTCGCGCCTGTCTGACGATGTTCTGATGGGGCATGTGCTGGCGCAACGTTATCTTCATCCGACGGCATATCGTTCCCGCTACAAGGAACTCAAGGATTGGCTGGCAAGTTATGCCGATCTTCCGCAGGCCCCGCGCATTTACAAGCTTGCCCTGACGCGCCGCGGATCTGCCAGCTATCCGAAAAAGCCGGTCGGAAGCTATGTTTCGGGTGCGGGGTATGATTACGAAGATATTTCGCCCTATTACCACAAATCGACCAAGAAGCTGTCAGCACCACAGCGTTCCCGCCTATCGACGCTTAAAAGTCGTATCCGCCACCGGATTGGCAGTGGATGGCCGACCGGCGCGCTTCAGGTTCTCGAAAGCCAGGAAGCAAAACGTCTGTTTGATGCCTATGAGCAGGATCAGGCACGCGCATCGATTGCATCGGGATATTATTATTTCGGCAAGCCTGACCTGGCGTTGAAACTTGCGGGTGACGCGGCCAAACGGTCGGGCAAATATTTGCCACAGGCTCACTGGACTGCGGGGCTTACCGCATGGCGTCTGGGCAAGATGGATACCGCACACAAACATTTTGCGGCACTCAGCACCAATAAATATGCATCAAGCTGGACGCGCACAGCCGGTGCGTTCTGGGCGGCACGTATTGATCTTGCGGCCGGTCGTTTTGAAGATGCCGACAAGATGCTGAACCGTGCGGCGGAATATCCGCGCTCTTTCTATGGGCAGCTTGCCATGCGTGCCCTTGGTCGGGATGACGTGTTTGACTGGGACAGTCTTGAGCTTGATGAAAACCGCGCCAACAAGCTGAAGCTTGATCCGCATGGTCGTCGTGCACTGGCATTGTTGCAGGTGGGGCAACGTGATGAAGCCGAACGCGAATTGCGCAAGGCCGCGGCCAAGGATGATGATGGCCTGCGCCGTGCTGTTCTGGCATTGACCGATACGGCGAATTTCGCGTCGCTGACCATGCGTCTTGGCAGTTATATCGCGCAGAAAACCGGGGACGTGTTTGTGAACGCCCTTTATCCGGTGCCGCCATGGTCGCCCGAAGGCGGTTATGAGGTTGACCGTGCGCTGATCTATGCATTCATGCGCCAGGAATCCGGGTTTAACACCGATGCGCGCAGCCATGCTGGTGCCCGCGGTCTGATGCAGTTGATGCCGGCCACCGCAAGCTATATCGGCAATACCCGCTATCGCGGTGCCAAACGCGCCGAACTGTATGAACCGGAAATCAACCTGTCGCTCGGGCAGAAATATGTTGATCATTTGCTTGAACAGAACGGCGTTGATAACGGCTTCTTGCAGTTGATGGCGGCCTATAATGGCGGGATCGGCAATCTGGGTCGCTGGCAAAAGGCGCTTAAGGACAATGTTGATCCGCTGTATTTCATCGAAAGCATCCCGTCGCGCGAGACGCGTCTGTTTATCGAACGGGTGATGGCCAATCTTTGGATGTATCGGTCGCGCTTCGGTCAGGAAGCACCGTCGCTTGATCTTCTTGCCGCCGGGCAGTGGCCGACATACCAGCCGCAAGATGGTGAGAGCGATCGTGGCTTGACCGCGCAACGTTAAGCACCAGATACCTTTCATGACCGGCAATAACGCCAGCACGCCGCAAGATAACGGCAGCAAAAGCAAGAACCGTACCCCGGATGAGGGAACGGTTCTTGACCGTATCAAAATGCCGCCAATGAGCGGCGAAGAAGCCTTGCGCCGGTTTCATGAAAACGGTCATTCGTCAGACGGGCAGGGGCCGGAAACCGGTCAAAGCGACTTTGCCGGGCTTCATCCGCTGATGAAGCTGGTATCGCTTGGCGGGACATTGTTGATGATCACCGCCCTGCTACTTGGTGTGCTGTATCTGTTCGGGGCGTGATGCCGGTTCTGATCTAGTCGATGATAAAGGTCGCTGTTTTACTGGGTGTCGGTTCTGGCATCTGAAACGGCCTGAAGCGTCTTGATTTCGCCCTGGGTGGCGTTGGCCAGCGGATCATCCTTTGGCAAATCCCGATACAGATCACGAAGCACGCGCAAAGCCTGTTCGGGTTTGTCATTTTGTTTCAGCATCATGCCGTAATAATACCGCGCAAGCAGATGGTTGGGCATCTGACCCAATGCATGCAGAACCAGATCACGTGACGTACTGTCGATCTGACCGTTCTGGGCGGTAATCCGGGTATCGGCATATTCGATTGCCAGTAACGGATTATGCCCGGAAAGCGCATAGGCCTGGGCAAAGGCGGCAACCGCACGTTCGATATTGCCAAGTCGCAATGACCCGCGTGCCAGGGCCACCCAGCCCTGAAGATTGCGGGGATTCACTTCAAGCGACAGCACGATCTGGTTCAATAGTCGCTGGATTTGCTGATCGGTCTTGTAATTGGGATCGGTCACATTCCCGGCAACAGCGGCGGCGGCGGCAAGGTTGCGTTCCCCAGCCCGTTCGGCAAACGGCTTGGCGGGCAGGGACGGATTGCCAATGACCAGATAGATACCAAACGCCACCAGCACCGGCGCGACGGCCATGGTCAGCCGACGAGGTGAAAATACCTTGTCACCGCATTTGGGAAGGCTTGCGTAAAGAATCGCAATTCCGATCAATGCCAGTAAAGACAGACCAATCCAGGTCACCGGTCACCTCCGGCAGGATGGTGATATTTCCCGACAAGGCACCGCATCAGGATTTCTTATCTCCGTTTGAGGTACCCAAAATCTCGTCAAGGCGGGCCTGTTCATCACGCGACAGTGATGTTGTCGCGTTTGATGCTTCGCGCTGCTTGCGACGATAAAAGGCAAAAACCGCCAGAAGCGCCAGAATTGCCAGAACCGCCGGACTTGCCCACAGAATATAGGTTTCCGGTTTCAGCGGCGGGTTGAGCAGAACATAATCCCCGTACCGCGCGACAATGTAATCGATGGCTTCTTCGTTGGTGTCACCGGCAATCAGGCGTTCACGAACAAGCACACGCAGATCGCGGGCAAGTTCGGCATCTGAATCATCAATTGACTGGTTCTGACAGACAAGGCAACGCAGTTCCTGACTGATGTCGCGGGCACGTTTTTCCAGAACCGGGTTCGATAACATTTCATCGGGATTAACCGCCCATGCCGGTGTGCCGGCCATAAGCCCAATCACCAGGCCAAATGCACCGATCATGGTCAAAAGACGACGGGTCATTCTTTTAACTCCGCGATTTTGGGCAGAAGCACATCTTCAAGAACATCTGCGGTTACCGGGCCGACATGTTTGTATCTGATCTGGCCTGCACCATCGATGATGAATGTTTCGGGCACGCCATAGACGCCAAAATCAATTCCGGTGCGTCCCGACAAATCCATGCCGACCGCGGCGTAGGGATCACCAAGTTCAGCCAGCCACTTGACACCGTCCTGCGGGTCTTTTTCCTTGTAGTTCAGGCCATAGACCGGGACATCGGCTTCGCGTGACAGACGTTTGATCAACGGATGTTCGGCACGGCAAGGAATGCACCAGCTGGCAAAGACGTTCAGAACCGAAACTTCACCTTTGGTAACATCGGCACGCGACAGTCCGGCTTCACGCCCGGGAAGTGGCGGTAAGGAGAATTCCGGTGCTGGCTTGTCGATCAGGACAGAGGGCACAACAGAAGAGTCCTTGTCGATATTCATCAGGAAAACCCCGGCGAGTGCCGCAAACAGAACCAGCGGGATCACGGCGATCGAAAATCTCATGAAGCGGAAACTCCGTTCTTCTGAAAACGCAGGAAGATGCGCGTAAGGATGCTGATGGTTCCACCCGTCAGCATCAAAATCATGCCCGCCCAGACCCAGGGCATCATTGGCAGGAACCGGACCGAAACAACCCGGCCGCCATCATCGCCCCTGTCCCCGATCGAGACATGCAGATCCCCGTCACGGCCATGCCAGATACCGGCTTCGCGTGTTTCAACGCCGCGGATCGGGTAATACCGGATTTCCGGGAAAAGTTCGGTTACCGGCAGCGCATGTCGATACAGGATAAAGGTCGCCTGACGCGTGGCATAGTTTTCCCCGGCAAGCAAAGCCACACCTTCATATTGCAGGTTATAGGGGCCAGCCTGGATGCTTTGCCCCGCCCGTGCGGAAACAACAACCTGTTCTTCCCAGACGCTGCTTGCTGCCCCGCCGGCCAGCATCACGGCCAAGCCGATATGGGCAAGCGTCATGCTCAGATAACGTGGGCCAAGCAGTTGCAGATTGCGGTATTTGCTTTCGCCGTGATCGGGCTGGCGCCACAATCTGGCCCACAGATCACTGAGCGACGCTGTCAAAATCCATCCGGCCAGTCCGATCCCGATCAAAGGTGCCGGTGAGAGGTCAATAAAGCGGATCGATACAAACAGCACGATGATGATCGACAGGATTGCCGCCAGCTTCATGCGCCGTCCGATCATCCACATTTCATCCTGTCGCCAGCGCAAGGTCGGGGCAAAGCCCATCAGAAACAGCAACGGAACAACAATCGGCACCAGTACTTCGACATAGAACGGGCCGCCAACCGTGATGTTTTCACCATCAAGCCAGCGCAAAACCAGGGGGTAAATCGTCCCTATCAGAACCACAGCAGCAATCAGTGCCAGCATCACACTATTGATGAACATGCTGCTTTCGCGCGACAGCAATTCAAAAGGACGCGGTTCACCGAGTTCATCGCCCCGGCGCCAGAACAGATAATATGAGCCTGCAAATATCGCGCAGAACCCGACCAGAAGCGCAATACTGTCATTGGGCTTCATCAGGGTTTCATTGAGCGGACCAAACAGATCGGACCGCGTCAGATACACCCCGAACCAGCCAACGGCCAGCGCAGAAAGTCCAAGGAATGCAGTCCAGCCCTTAAGGGTTTCGGTTTTTTCCAGAACCGCCCGGCAATGCACAAGCGCGGTGGTCAAAAGCCATGGCAATAACAGGCTGTTTTCTGCTGTGTCCCAATACCACCAATTCCCCCATGCCTGCTGGCTATAGGATCGATAGGCATTGATCGCAATTGCCGCCCCCAGCGCAACCCATGATGCAATCACCCAAAACCGCAAGGTTTCTGCAATCCGGCGATCAAATTTGCAGCCCAGCAATCCAGATAGCGTCAGGGCATAAATCACCATGAGTCCGGCAAGACCCAGATACAAAAACGGTTCACGCAGAACCCGCAGAACATCCTGGCTTTGCGGGTTCATCCCGCGCCCGTCAAGCGGTGCCACGGCAACACGCAGGAACGGATCAGCATCAATCAGGGTCGCAAGGCCAAGCACACCAACCAGCAGGCCAAGCACGGACATCGCATTGTAAAACAGTGTGCGGTCATCATCCTGTCCATAGGTCGATTGACCCGCCCCGAAAAGCTGCATGGCCAGAACAACATTGACCAGCGATGCCGCAAGAAGCCACAGGATCATCGCCCCGCCATCCGGGGTAAAGGCCGCACCGATCCGGAAAAGAAGCGGGGTGGATGAATGACTGACATTTGCAACAATCGGCAGGCTGAAATCGCTGACGATAAAGGCATGCAGCAACGCCGCCTGTGCAACGATTGCCATCAGCAACAATCCGGCAGGCAGAACAAGATAGTGCCCCGGTCGCGATATCTGGCTGTCAAATGGCAGCGGTGCTGAAACGGGCCCGGTTACGTTGAATTCAGGGGTAATGCCGTTGGGGCCGGTCGCTGCAAGAACGGTCGGGCGCCCCTGCAAGGTCGCGCGTATGGACGACCGCAGCCAAAGCGGGCTGAACAGCACAGCCTGCCCAAAGCCTGTCACCACAATCAGGAGCAGGGCAAAATGTCCGAGTTCTGCAAGCATCTCCGTCTAAGGCTTCCCCGAATTGATCCCCGATGACATATCTGGCGGTGTGACGGGACACTGATGGCACAGTTATGTCAAAGACAGGTTTTTCTTACGCGTTTGGTTTGACTTTATGGCCACAGAATGTGGCTTAATTGCGCATCTGTTCCGCATTTTTGGCTTCGATTTCTTCCCAGTAGCCGCTTTTCTTAAGCGATTCTGCGACTTCGGGCGGCATGTAGTTTTCATCATGCTTTGCCAGAACTTCCGATGCAACAAAGGTCCCGTCAGATGACATGTGGCCTTCGGCGACAACGCCCTGACCTTCGCGGAAAAGGTCGGGCAAGATGCCGCTATAGGAAATCGGGACGGTTTGCGCCATGTCTGTCACGGCAAAGGCAATGGTTTTGCCGTCCTGAAGCTTTTGAACAGACCCTTCGACGACCAGTCCTCCGATCCGCAGACGCTGGTCCGGATCAATCGGGGATTTTTCGATGATTTCGGTCGGGCTGAAGAAGAAGACAACCGAATCTTCAAAGGCGGTCAGTATGAGTGCCGCTGCACCGGCGACGGCCAAAAGAGCCGCACCGATGATATACATGCGTTGGCGTTTGCGGGCTTTTGCACGGGAAAGTGACACAGTTATTCTCCGGTCAGGGTGCCTTTGGGGCTTTTTTGTTTCGGCGCGACCGACGCGATTGCAGCACGGCTTCCAGCTGGTCGCGTTCAATGCGGCTGTTGCGCAGACTGCGCAAGGTCGCCACCAACAAGGCAATCATGGCAATTGCCGTGATGGCATAACTGCCCCAGATATAGCCGCCATATCCGCCCATTGAGAAGAATTCACTCATTGGCTGGCCTCCGCGTTGTGACCCGCATCATAGCTTGGGGTGTCGGTATTCTGGCCGGGGGATCGTTCATCAAACATGCCGGAAAGCTGCAATGCCCGGATACGCCGTTCATTGAGTTCAAGCCTTACCCGCAAAATCAGCATGACAAAGTAATAGCAGGTAAATCCAAGGATCATCAGCGCAAGCGGCAATTGCATGCTGGGATCAACCGTCGGGCCGTCCATGCGCACGATAGAGGCCGGCTGATGCAGGGTATTCCACCAGTCGACCGAAAACTTGACGATCGGCACATTGACCGCCCCGACCAGTGCCAGTGCCGATCCGGCCTTGGACCCGCGTTCGGGGTCATCAAATGCATTTACCAGCGCGATATAGCCAAGATACAGGAACAGCAAAATCAGCATCGAGGTCAGGCGCGCATCCCATACCCACCAGGTGCCCCACATCGGTTCACCCCACAATGATCCGGTAATCAGGCACAATGCGGTAAAGGTGGCACCGATCGGGGCCGTGGCACGCGCGCAGATATCGGCCAGCGGGTGTTTCCAGATCAGGCTCATGGCACCGCACACCGCCATGCCGACATAACAGAACAACCCCATCCAGGCCGCCGGGACATGCAGATACATGATCCGGACCGTATCGCCCTGCTGATAGTCACCCGGGGATGCGAAAAGCGCAAAATAAAGCCCAGCGGCAATCAGGATCGCCGTCGCCCCAGACAGCCACGGCAATAGCGGGTCGGTCAGCTTCAGAAAAACACTTGGTTTGGCAAAACGATGCATATTCTTCTGTCCGTTATTCCATTGCCTGACGCACCGCATGGGCGGTGGCAAATGGCGTTGCTGCCAGTGCGATCAGCAAAATGGCAGCCATGATCTGTAACTGTGCGGTGGCCGAAATGCCCAGCAAGGCGGCCTCGACCGCGCCGGCCCCGAAAATCAGAACCGGGATATAAAGCGGCAAGACCAGAAGCGACACCAGAACCCCGCCACGCCGTGCCCCCAAAATAAGTGCGGCCCCTATCGCCCCGATCAGACTAAGAGCCGGGGTGCCAAGCAGCATGGCAAGCATCAGGGTAACAAATCCGTCCTGATCCATATTGAGCATCACGGCCATCAACGGGGCTGCAATGATCAATGGCAAGCCGGTGGTCAGCCAATGGGCACATACCTTGCCGAGGACCAGCAATTCCAGCGAAACCGGCGACAGGGTCAAAAGTTCAAGCGTGCCGTCCTCATAATCGGTCTGAAAAACCCGCTCAAGCGACAGCATCGCTGCCAGAAGTGCCGATACCCAGATCACCCCGGATGCAATCCGGGCCAGAATATTGGCTTCCGGGCCGACGCCGAACGGAAACAATGTGGTGGTCACAATAAAGAAGGCAACCACCATGACCGAATCTGCCCCCTGACGCAGAGCAAGACGCAGGTCGCGCTGTAAAATAGCAAGGAAACCGTTCATTGGGCGGCCTCCTGTGCGGATATCGGCGCCGATCCGTCCATTTCCGGATGCTCCATCAGCCATTCGACCATCGGAATGGCAAATTCATCCAGATCAAGCACGGTTGGCGCATCGACATCCAGATCAATATGTGTCGAATAGATCACAATGCCGCCACGCGCCCGGAATTCGGCAATCAGTCGGGCGACTTCGCCACAGCTTTCGCGGTCCAGTCCGACGGTCGGTTCATCAAGCAGCCAAAGATCACTTTGACCGATCAGAATACGGGCAAGGGCGGTGCGTCGTTTCTGTCCGCTTGAAAGATAACGGCCAGCGACCCGTGACAGGTGATGAATATCAAGCGCATCAAGGGCCGCATCAATTTCACCATCAAGGTCATCGACCCCGCGCATCTGCCCCCAAAGGCGCAAATTGTCGCGCACCGACAGTACCGGTTTGACGGCATCCTGATGGCCAAGATATTGCAGCCGGGCCTGATGGCCGATGCGGTCTTCGAGGATGTTTTCACCGTCCCAGCAAATCTGTCCGGCGCGCGGGGACAGCAGTCCGGCCATGACCCGCAACAGGCTGGATTTTCCGGCACCGTTCCGGCCACGCAGCACAATCGCGTCACCGGATCGGGCGGCAAAGGATAGGCCGCCAAATACCAGTCGCTCGCCGCGCAGGCAGGTCAAATCAGAACCGCTAAAATCTGCCATGTAACCCGTTCAATAGTCAGTGTCTCAGCCGTGGTCGCCGTATTCTATAACGCGTTTAGGCTGATTATCCATTCTTTAACCGAGCGCGGCCGCGATGGCTTTGTTTCAAATCAATCCAAACAAGGTCGGGAAAGATTGGCACGCACTGATGCGGACATATCAGGGGACGGGTTTCCAACCGGTGAATGTTTGGGCAAATGAAATGACATATAAAAGGGGGCGTTAAAGGCGTTCGGGGGGCAGCGGATTTTAATAGCGGATGACAGATGCCGAGATGATCGGGCCACCATTTCCGTTTTGAACCAGAACAGCAATGCCACCGTCACAGGCCTTTGTCATGGCAAACGGAATGTCTTTTGATGATCCGTCCCACGAACCAAGGTCGATCATCTCGCGGACGACATTGGCATGTACCAGCCGTTTCCCGGCATTCTCGCCCGATAGAACGTCACGCTGGTGTTCGCGGTCAAAACCGATGATCCAGATACGATGGGCATTTCCCGAGGCCGGCATCGTGATGTTGCGCAGTGCGACCGTGCCGCGGGCGGGCAGATCAGTGCTGTCTGATGCCAGTGTGATTGCCGAGATGTCCTTTAAACCGGGCAGGGCATCGGCGGTCGACTCGATACGCCGTTTTGCGGTTGCCTGAACCACATTGTCGCCATTGATAATGACCTGAGGGGTATAGACATACCGTTCGCGCATCCGGTTGGCATAGTCGCGTTGCCGGTCGCTGTATCGGGAATCGGAAAACGGATCCGTCCAGCCCAGATAGTTCCAGTAATCGACATGGTATGACAGTGCCAGAAGGTCGGTATGTTCCTGATTTATCTGATAAAGAACATGATCTGCTGGCGGGCAGGAGTTGCATCCTTGCGAGGTGTAAAGCTCTATCACGGCGTGGGGTGTTGTGCTTTCGGCGGCATATGCCGGGCCGGAATGTATCATTAGTGCCAGTGCAAGCATGCAGATGATGGGACGAATATGTTTCATGCCCATCATCATGCCCGAGAACTGCCATCACCCCCTAATCACAAGGCCTTGAAAGCAACAGGAAGACCAAAAGGGCGGATTCTTGCGCTTTTTGGGTGAATTTCGAAATGAGATTTCCAAAGATTGATGTTAATAGCTGCGGACCAATCGGGACCACCTTGAGGGAACGGTCGCAACGCATCGGGTGAATTCGCCTGTGCGTTAAATGATAAAAATCTGGAATCGGTCTGCCGGCGGGAGCTTCATCCGGCAATTCCGGTCCGAAACAAGGTTTGCAGGTTAATGATGAAACGTGAACACTGGGGCTCGCGCCTCGGCTTTATTCTGGCAGCTGCGGGGTCGGCCGTCGGACTTGGGAATATTTGGAAGTTCCCGTATATGGCGGGCGAAAACGGCGGTGGCGCCTTCCTGATTATTTATCTGGCACTGGTCTTTACCATCGGGATTTCGGTTATGTTGGCCGAATTCGTGATTGGCCGCATGTCTGAAAAGAATGCGATTGGCGCGTTCGCCAAGCTCAAAGGCGGTCTTTGGCCGGTCATCGGGTTCTTTGGTGTGGCTGCTGCCTTTATCATTCTGTCCTTCTATAGCGTCGTCGCTGGCTGGACGATTTCCTATATGATCAAGTCGATCACCGGTGCGCTGGCGATCGAAGATCCGGCCGCGCTGGGAAGCCTGTTTGGTGATTTCATTTCCGATCCGGTTTCGCCGCTGATCTTCCATGCGATCTTTATGGCGCTGACGATTTTCGTGGTTCTGGCCGGTGTTGGTTCCGGGATTGAACGCGCCTCGAAAATCCTGATGCCGGCCCTGTTTGCACTTCTGATCATTCTGATCATTCGTTCGGTCACGCTGCCTGGTGGTGGCGAAGGTGTTGCCTTCCTGCTGTCGCCGGACTTTTCCAAAGTGACCTGGGAAACTGTATCGGGTGCATTGTCGCAGGCATTCTTCTCGCTCTCGCTCGGTATGGGGGCGATGATCACCTATGGCTCGTACCTGTCGAAAAAAGAAAACATCGCCGGTTCTGCCGGTTGGGTGACGCTGCTTGATACCGCGGTTGCCGTAATGGCGGGTCTTTTGATCCTGCCGGCGGTTTTCGCATTCGGCTTTGATCCGAGTGCCGGTCCCGGCCTGACCTTTATCACGCTTCCGGCTGTGTTTGCGCATATGCCGATGGGCTCGCTGTTTGCCTTTATGTTCTTCCTGCTTCTGGGCATTGCGGCTTTGACTTCGGCGGTATCGATCCTTGAAGTGGTTGTGGCCTATTTCGTTGATGACCGTGGTGTCAGCCGCAAAACCGCGGCCATCGTGGTTGGCGTGATCATTTTTGCACTGGGTATCCCGTCTTCGCTGTCGCTTGGCGTGATGTCGGATGTCACCATCTTTGGCAAAAGCTTCTTTGATCTGATGGACTTCATCAGTTCGAACCTGCTGTTGCCGATCGGTGGCCTGTTCATTTCGCTGTTTGTTGGCTGGGTCATCTGGGGCAAGGCCAAAGAAGAAATCGCAGCACATGACGGTATCGTCCCGATGTGGATCAATGCCTGGGGACTGATTGTCAAATTCGTTGCCCCGGTTGCGATTGCCTTCATCCTGCTTAAGGGGCTTGGTATCTTCTAGGATCAGAAGAACCGGTTCATGAAGTTTGAAAGGGCGGGATTATTCCCGCCCTTTTGCTTTTTGGCTTAGCCATCCGTTGCGGTGGCAAGCCTTGAAATATCCTGTGCGCTCATTGGTCGGCCAAGCAGGTAACCCTGCACAAGGTCGCACCCGGCATCCCGCAGAACTTCAAGCTGACGATCGTTTTCGACCCCTTCGGCAATGCAGGTTTTGCCAAGGTTGCGCGCCATATTGATGATGGTGATTGCCAATGTCCGGCCTTCTTCGCCACGATCGATGTCGGTGACAAAACTGCGATCAAGCTTGATCTGATCAAATGGCAGGGTCCGCAGATAGCTCAGGCTGGAAAAGCCGGTGCCAAAATCATCAAGCGAAATGCGAATGCCCAGATCCTGGATACGCTGAAGTTTGGCACGCATGTCGGCCATATCGCGCATGAACAGGCTTTCGGTGACTTCGATTTCAAGCCGGTCGGCAGACAACCCCTTGTCGACCAGAATGGCCCGCAGCTGTTCTGCAAGATCGACCGTGCCATAGAATTGCTGAACTGACACATTCACCGCCAGCCGCAGATTGTGCAGACCTTCGCTGCGCCAGTTGACCAGTTGACGACAGGCCGTGCGCATGACCCAGCGACCCAGTTCGCCGATGACGCCGATTTCTTCGGCAACCGGGATAAAGGTCGATGGCGGGATATGTTCCCCGCTTGCCGTTGTCCATCTTGCCAAGGCTTCGACACCGCACAACTGGCCAGTTTTGGTGTCAAATTGCGGTTGATAGGCAAGATGGAGTTCATTGTTATCGAGCGCGCGCCGTAAGGCCGTTTCAAGCGCCAGATCAGCACCCTTCTGACTTTGCAGCGACACGCTGAACCGACCGACCCGGTTGCGCCCCTGTTCCTTTGCCTGAAGCATGGCAATTTCCACACAGCGCAAAAGATTGCTGGTGTCATTGGCATCCTTGGGAAAAGAGGCAATGCCGATGCTGGCCGAAAGATAAAGGTCATCACCCTTGCTGGTCAGATGCGGTTCGCCAAGCCGGACAAGAACGCGTTCGGCAAGGTTCAGGGCTTCCTGTTCGGTTTTTATGTCGGGCAGGATGGCGGCATATTCATCGGCACCGACACGGGCCATGACCGCATCATGGCCAAGTTCGCGGCTGATGCGTCGGGATACTTCGACCAGAACATCATCCCCGGCATTGTGGCCCAGTGCGTTGTTAACGCGCTGAAAGTTATCAAGATCCAGCATCATGACAGTCAATGGCCGGCCGTGCTGCCGGGCGCGCCCGACATGAAGCGACAGCAATTCCGAAAAACGCCGGCGGTTGGGCATGCCGGTCAGCTCGTCGGTAAAGGCAATCCGAAGGATATCTTCGCGGTTTTTTTCGCGTTCACTGATGTCGGTAAAGATCGACGCATAATGGCTTATGGTGCCGTCGCTGTCGCGGATGGCCATGATCGAAAGCCATTCCGGGAATGTTTCACCGGATTTGCGACGGTT
Organism: Thalassospira povalilytica; assembly: GCF_002844235.1. GTDB lineage: Bacteria > Pseudomonadota > Alphaproteobacteria > Rhodospirillales > Thalassospiraceae > Thalassospira > Thalassospira povalilytica. Next base: position 311,602 of record NZ_PGTS01000001.1, read on the forward strand.
CCAGATCTCGCCTTCCCATTTGCCGGTCCGGGCAAGTTCGACCCACATCTGGCTATAGAAATCCTTGCTTTGGCGACCGGACTGCAAAATGCTCGGGTTTTTGCCAATGACTTCTTCGGCCTGATAACCGGTGACACGGGTAAAGGCGGGGTTGACGGCCTCGATCTCGGCGCGGGCGTTACAGACCATGACGCAGTCTGGCGAGTTTTCAATCAGCTTGCGGGCAAGCGCAAGTGACTGGCGGGCCTTGACCAGTTCGCTGTCGCTGTCATCATTGATGTTGTTCAGATAGATCAGATAGTCCTGCTCGATAAATTCAAGCAGATCGGCAAAGGACAGAACGCCGATGATTTCCCGGTGCTGGTTATGAACAACAAGGTGGCGGATGTTCTTGCGCAACATGATGGTGCGCGCATCATTAAGGTTCACATCCCCGTTAATGACCATAACCGGGCGGGTGGCGATATCACCTGCTGTCAAGCCATCATTGTCATCGGCAAACCCGCGCAGGATATCGCGTTCGGTAATGATACCGGTTTGCTGATCGACCGGCAGGTCGGCGGGAAAGCCGGTAACGATGGCGCTGTCGCATTTTTCGCCATGCATGCGGTGTCGCAATTCCGACACAGGCATCCGGGCATCGACAAAGATTGTCGACCGTCGGACCGCATCGGCAACGTCATTGGCGCTGAACGGCTTTTTGTTGCTGATTTGCCGGATCAGATCGGTCCGGCTGATGATGCCGACCAGACAATCATTTTCATCGACGGTGACCAGGTGGCGGACATTGCGTTCGCGCATCCTGACGATGGCTGATTGCGGGCTGGCATGGATGGAGATGGTGTGAACCGGATGCGACATGCGCATCTCGACGGGTTGCGACAGCACAGCTTTGCTGTTGGCTGGTAACGACAACAGGTCGTGCTCTGTCAGTATTCCGACCGGCTTGTTCGACTGTACCACAATGATGGAACTGCTGTTGGCATTGCGCATTTTGGTGACGGCTTGCGCAAGTGGCGTTGCAGGCGAGCAACTTAAAACAGTTCCGGGTGACAGCGTACCGACCGTCAGACCAAAAGACCGGTCTTCGGCTGGGGTAGGGCGTATCATTTGATCCTGCTCAGAAGACAATTCGAATTGCATCTGACTTAGCAGACATCAAGCAGTTTGGGATTGTTTTGGATCAAGGACACATGCCGGAATTGTTTCGCCGGTTTTGACATCAACCGGAAATAAAACACCCCGCCGGACGAAACCGGCGGGGTGTCTTTTGGTCAGCGTCTGACTTCGTACTGAAATCAGGCAGCTTTCATCATGTTACGCAGAACGAACTGCAAGATGCCGCCGTTCTGGTAGTAGAGAACTTCGTTCTCGGTATCGATACGGCAGGTGGCAACGAATTCTTCGGTGCTGCCATCTTTGCGCGTGATGCGAACCGTAACGTCCTGAAGCGGGGTGATGCCATCACCGATGCCAAGGACATCAAAGGTTTCAGAACCATCAAGCTTGTAGGTCGCACGACCTTCACCGTTTTTGAACTGCAGCGGCAGAACGCCCATGCAGACCAGGTTGGTGCGGTGAATACGTTCGAAGCTTTCCGCGATCACAGCTTTGACGCCAAGCAGGTTGGTGCCTTTTGCTGCCCAGTCACGCGAAGAACCGGTGCCGTATTCTTTACCGGCGACGACAACCAGCGGGGTGCCTTCGGCCTGATAGCGCATGGCAACATCATAAACCCAGCCCTGTTCACCCGACGGGTAATGGACCGAGATGCCGCCTTCGGTGCCCGGTGCCATTTCGTTACGAATACGAATGTTGGCAAAGGTACCGCGCATCATGACTTCGTGGTTACCACGACGTGCGCCATAGGAGTTGAAGTCACGAACCGCAACGCCATTCGCCTTGAGGTATTCACCTGCCGGGCTTTCTTCCTTGATCGAACCGGCCGGAGAAATGTGGTCGGTGGTAACAGAGTCACCCAGGATCAGGAGCGGACGTGCACCGTGAACTTCTGCGAAGTCGTTCGGCTCTGCCGCCATGTTGACGAAGTAAGGCGGGTTCTGGACGTAGGTGGATTTGCCATCCCACGCGAAGGTTTCGCCTTCGGTGATTTCGATGGCCTGCCACGGCTTCGGACCAGCAAAGATGTTGTCATAACGCTCTTTGTACATCGCAGCCGAAATCGACGACGCAATGGTGTCGGCAATTTCTTTGTTGCTCGGCCAGATGTCTTTGAGGAAGACGTCATTGCCGTTCTTGTCGGTACCGATCGGGTCGTTGTTCAGATCGACCTTCAGGTTACCGGCAAGGGCATAGGCAACAACCAGCGGCGGCGAGGCAAGGTAGTTTGCCTTGACGTGCGGGCTGATACGGCCTTCGAAGTTACGGTTACCCGAAAGAACGGCGGTAACGAGCATGTCGTTGCCGTCAATTGCTTCGGCGATCGGGCCGGCAAGCGGACCGGAGTTACCGATACAGGTGGTGCAACCGAAACCGGCAACGTTAAAGCCAAGCTGATCCAGGTAATCCTGAAGGCCGGCTTTCTCGAGGTAGTCGGCAACAACCAGCGAACCCGGTGCAAGCGAGGTTTTCACCCACGGTTTGCGGTTCAGGCCAAGCTCGACAGCTTTTTTCGCCAGCAGACCGGCTGCGATCAGCACGCTCGGGTTCGAGGTGTTGGTGCAGGACGTGATTGCGGCGATGACGACGTTACCGTCTTTCATTTCGAAGTTTTCATTCGAAACCGGAACGGAACGATCAGCATCTACACCCGGTGCCATGTCGGCGAAGGTGCCATTGAAGCTCGATACGGCGTCTTTAAGAAGAACGCGGTCCTGCGGACGCTTCGGACCCGACAGGGCCGGCTCGACGGTCGAGATGTCAAGTTCAAGCGTTGCAGTGTATTCTGCTTCGAAGCCCGGCTCGCGCCACATGCCCTGTTCTTTGGCATATGCTTCAACCAGGGCAATCTGGTCTTCGTCACGGCCGGTCGAACGCATGTAGTTCAGCGTTTCGTCATCGATCGGGAAGAAGCCACAGGTCGCACCATATTCCGGTGCCATGTTACCGATGGTCGCACGGTCCGGCAGGCTCATGTGGTCAAGTGCATCGCCATAGAATTCGACGAATTTGCCGACAACGCCTTTTTCACGCAGCATCTGAACGACGCGCAGAACAAGGTCGGTTGCGGTGATGCCTTCTTTCATGGTGCCGGTCAGCTTGAAGCCGACGACTTCCGGGATCAGCATCGAGATCGGCTGGCCAAGCATTGCTGCTTCGGCTTCCAGACCACCAACACCCCAACCAAGAACAGCAAGGCCGTTCACCATGGTGGTGTGGGAATCGGTGCCGACCAGGGTATCAGGATATGCAACGGTCTTGCCGTCTTCGTCCTTGCCGGTCCAGACGACCTTGGCAAGATGTTCGACGTTGACCTGGTGGCAGATGCCTGCGCCCGGCGGAACGATGCGGAAGTTGTTGAACGCGTTCTGACCCCAACGCAGGAAGCCATAACGTTCGCCGTTACGTTCGAACTCGACTTCCATGTTTTTGTCGAGTGCATCATCGGTGCCGAAGAAGTCGATCATGACCGAGTGGTCAATGACGAGATCAACCGGTGAAAGCGGGTTCACCTTCTGGGCGTCGCCACCCATGTTGACAACGGCATCGCGCATCGCGGCAAGGTCAACGACGGCGGGAACGCCGGTGAAGTCCTGCATCAGAACGCGGGCCGGACGATAGTTGATCTCATGGCTGCTCTTGCGGGCTTTGAGCCAGTCTACAACAGCCTGAACATCGTCGGTTTTGACAGTGAAGTCATCTTCATAGCGCAGAAGGTTCTCAAGAACGACTTTCAGCGTGAAGGGAAGTTTGGAAACGTCGCCGAGTTTTTCGGAAGCAACTTTGAGGCTGTAATAGTCGACGGAATTATCCCCGACTTTCAGCGTGCGGCGCGTTTTCAGGTTGTCTTTGCCACAAATGGACATCAGACCCTCCTCAAGGTGGTTAAAAGGGCTTGTCGTGACAAGACACCCCGACCGTCGGAGCGCCGAGCGGTGGGCTATCTGTGTTGCGTGACGCGGGTCACGGCTACATATGCATGTGCACCGGGGTTACACCACAATTCCCTGTGAAAGTCCAGACCCAGTGAAGGGGTATTCAGTAAAACCCGCTGATCACAGCATATTGGCAAAGTCCAACAAGCATCGGTAAACCTTTGATCGATATGTGAAGGCGCATTTCGCCTTTCAATAGGGGCTAGTCGGGGGCCGAGTCTGTTGCTGACCATATTGCTTGCGTGTTTTCGGGGTATGTCGGGGGTGCGGTGGTGCGTCGATTGCGAACGAGGATACCAGACGCCGTAAAGGCCCGCCCCGAATCCGTTCCGATTCGATCAATCGCGCTGATCTGGATCCGCCTTATTCGGGGGCATTCACCCGTCAAATATTGTGCGGTGCATGATCACGAAAATTTTTTGCAATGCGACGTGCGCGGGGCTGCCTAACTGATCTCGCCGTCAGATAACGTTACGTAATCAAGGGTAGAAAGATGGTGCGCGGTAGGCGAATTTAAATTGTGCATTGCGAATTTGTAGAAAAGTCGCAATCCCTTGCTGATCATTGCATTGACGCAATATGCTGAAATTGGTACTTAAATGCCTATTAAATGTGTCAGGCCCGGTTTCCGTAAGGTCAGGGTCCCAAAAAAATCCGACACATCATCAGGGAAACTGAATATCGGTTCGCAAATTTCACCAAGATGAACCCGAAATGTGGTTCTGCGGCATTTGCGGCCCAAGTCAGGGAGGAATGCGACGGCATGACATCACAGAGTCCTATTTTACAGATCAGCGATGTGTCGCTGGTTTTCGGCGGTGTACGTGCGCTGAGTGATGTCAGCTTTTCCGTCCTGCCGGGCGAACTGTTTTCGATCATCGGCCCGAACGGCGCGGGCAAGACGTCCATGCTGAACTGCGTGTCCGGGCGTTACACCCCGACCACCGGATCGGTATCGTTCAAAGGTCAGGATGTTACGGGGCTTAAACCCAATGATCGTGCCGAACTGGGCATCGGTCGTACATTCCAGAACCTGGCGCTGTTTGGTCATATGAATGTTCTCGATAACATCATGGTCGGTCGCCATCATCTTTTGAAAAACAACTTCCTGAACGGGCCGCTTTACTGGTTTGGCGGTGCGCAAAAGGAAGAACTCGAACACCGTCGCTTCTGCGAAGACGTGATCGATTTTCTTGAAATTTCCCATATCCGCAAGGCAACGGCCGGTACGCTTTCATATGGTCTGCGCAAACGCGTCGAGCTGGCGCGTGCTGTTGCACTGCGTCCTGATCTGATCCTGCTTGATGAGCCGATGGCGGGCATGAACCTCGAAGAAAAAGAGGACATGGCGCGCTTTATCATCGACCTCAATGAAGAATGGGGCATGACGGTTGTGATGATTGAACATGACATGGGTGTTGTCATGGATATCTCGAACCGGGTCATGGTTCTCGACTTCGGACGCAAGATTGCCGAAGGCCTCCCCGACGAGGTGATGGCCAACAGTCACGTCAAGAAGGCCTATCTGGGTGAAGAAGACGACGAAACGGATGAAGACGAGCAGGTGGCCTGATCATGAGCAGCAATATCCCCGATTATGCCGACGTGCAGTCGCTTGATACCTTCCCGAAAGTGCTGGCCTATAATGCGCGCAACTGGGGTGGTGACGTTGCCATGCGCGAAAAGGAATTCGGCATCTGGCAGGAATTCACCTGGAAAGATTACAATGACCGCGTCAAATGGATGACGCTTGGCATGCGCGCCCTTGGCATTGGTCAGGGCGATGTGGTCGGTATCATTGGTGAAAACCGCCCGGAATGGGTTTGGGGCGAAATCGCAGCCCATGCGTTGCGCGGAATGTCGGTCGGTCTGTATCAGGACAGCCTTCACGAAGAAGTCGCCTATCTGATCACCTATTCGGGTGCCCGTATCCTGATCGCCGAAGACGAAGAACAGTGTGACAAGCTGATCGAACTTGGCGACGACATTCCGACCGTGGAACATATCGTTTATTGCGACCCGCGCGGGATGCGCAAATATGACGATCCGCGTTTGATGGATGTCGAAAAGCTTTACGAGCTTGGCCGCGAGCTCGAAGAAAAAAATCCCGGTATCTATGACCAGATGGTCGCCGATACCAAGGGTGATGAATGCGCGATCCTGTGCACGACATCGGGCACGACATCCAAGCCGAAAATGGCGATGCTCAATTCCGGTGATTTTCTGGATCATTGCGCGGCGTATCTGCGTGCTGACCCGAAATATCCGGGTGATAACTATGTATCTGTCCTGCCGCTTCCGTGGATTATGGAACAGGTCTATGTGGTTGGTCAGTCGCTGGTCAGTCGCCAGATCGTCAATTTCGTCGAAGAGCAGGAAACCATGATGGCCGACCTGCGCGAAATTGGACCGAACTTCGTGCTGCTTGCGCCGCGCGTCTGGGAAACCATTGCCGCCGATGTGCGCGCCCGGATGATGGATTCAACACCATTCAAGCAAAAGATGTTTGATTTCGGCATGGCTCTGGCCCGCACGGCACTCGACAATGGCGGTCATTCCAAGATGGCTGACGTCATTTTGATGAATGCGCTCAAAGACCGTCTTGGTTTTTCCAACCTGCGCTCAGCCGCGACCGGCGGGGCGGCGATTGGTCCGGAAACCTTCAAGTTCTTCCATGCGATGGGCGTGCCGCTGCGTCAGCTTTATGGCCAGACTGAACTTTGCGGCGCCTATACCATTCATCAGCCCGATGATATCGATTTTGATACGGTCGGTGTTGCCTTTGACAATTCCGACATCCAGGTCATCAATACCGATGAAAACGGGGTTGGCGAAATCGTTGCCCGTACGTCGGGCATGTTCACCGGATATTACAAAAACCAGTCCGCCTATGACGAAGATGTCAGAGATGGCTGGATGCATACCGGTGATGCCGGTTACTTCAAGAAAGAAAACAATCATCTGGTTGTGATCGATCGCATGAAGGATCTGGCGGAAACCTCGACCGGGGTGCGTTATTCGCCACAGTTTATTGAAAACAAACTGAAATTCTCGCCCTTCATTGCCGAGGCCGTGATCCTTGGCAAGGATCTTCCGTTCCTGTCGACCATGATCTGTATTCGTTATTCGATCATGGCGAAATGGGCCGAACAGCGCGGGATTGCATTTACCAACTATACCAACCTGTCCGCCCAGCCGCAGGTCTATGACATGATCACCGAGGAAATCCGCGAGGTGAACAAGACCCTGCCAGAGGCACAGCGCATCAAACGCTTCCTGCTTCTTTACAAGGAACTGGATGCCGATGACGGCGAACTGACCCGTACGCGCAAGGTGCGCCGTGGCGTGGTTGCCGAAAAATACGCCGACATCATCGATGCGGTTTATGCCGGCAATGACAAGGTTGATATCGACACCATGATCACCTTCCAGGACGGGTCAAAAACCCGCATCCAGACAAGCGTGAAGGTCGTCGATCTTGAAGATAACAAGGTCGCACAGACGGCCCCGAAAGCCGCCGAATAAGGCAGCAGCAAAACTGTGGTCCCGATCACCGGATCGCGGACCGCCATTACAGGGATGGCAACATGAATTTCGAACTTCTGTTCCAGCTTCTGCTGAACGGGTTGATCGTCGGGACGCTGTATGGTGTCGTCGCGATGTGCTTCGTGCTCATCTATAAATCAACCCAGATCGTTAACTTTGCCCAGGGCGAGTTTCTGCTGATTGGCGCGTGGGTTTGCTATGCGTTCCTTGTGGAAATGAGTATGCCCTTCTGGCTGGGTTTCCTGTTTACGCTGCTGTTTATGATGGCGTTTGGCATCATTCTTCAGATGGTTGTCTTGCGGCCCATGATTGGCGAACCGATCATTTCCGTGATCATGGTGACCATCGGGCTTTCGATCTTTTTCCAGGCAGCGACCAAGTGGATTTTCGGTGCTACCACGGCAACCTATCCGCAGGTGTTTGAAACCCGTTCGATCAACCTTCTGGGGATGCAGATCGAAACCGCCTACATCATGAGCTTCGTGATCTCGTTGTTCATCATGGCCGGGTTCTACTGGTTCTTTAAATATTCCAAGCTTGGCCTCGCGATGCGCGCAACCGCCTTTGATCAGCAGGTCGCACAAAGCCTTGGCATTTCGGTCAAAACCGTCTTTGCGATGTCCTGGGCGATTTCGGCCCTGGTGTCGGGGATCGCCGGTATCGTGATCGGGATGGTTAATGGTGTGTCTTCGGCCCTTTCGGTGATCGGGATCAAGGTGTTCCCGGCGGTTATTCTGGGCGGGCTTGATTCCATCGTCGGTGCGATTGTCGGTGGTGTGATCATCGGTCTTCTTGAAAACACGGCCGAGTTTGTGGATGGCCAGTATCTGAACTGGGGCAACCTGTTCTCGATCGCGCCGTTCTATGTGCTGATCATTATTCTGTGCATCAAGCCATATGGCCTGTTTGGCACCAAAGACATCGAACGTATCTAAGGGACGAGGAAAAGTACTATGGCTGGATTTTCGATGCGTCCCTGCGGTGATTTCCGAACGACCTATCGTCAGGATACCCGCATTTACGATACGACCTATATCCGCAATGCCGCGATCCTTGGCATTCTTGCGGTGGCAATGATCCCGTTTGTTCTGGATGGCTATTACGTCAACCTGTTCATCCAGATCTCGTACTTTGCGATTGCGGCACTTGGATTGAATATCCTGGTCGGTTTTACGGGTCAGATTTCACTGGGCCATGCGGCGTTCTTTGGCTTTGGCGCCTTTGCATCGGCCTGGATCAACAACACGACCGGCATTCCGGTGTTGCTGTCCATTCCGCTTGCCGGCCTGATGACGGCGGCTGTTGGTATGCTGTTTGGTCTGCCTGCGGCCCGGATCAAGGGGCTTTATCTGGCGATTGCGACCCTGGCGGCCCAGTTCATTCTTGAAGATTTCTTTGCCCGTGCCGAATGGTTTACCGGTGGTTCCTATGGTGCGGCGGCCAACCCGATCAATGTGTTCGGCTATGAAATTCTTGATGATTTCAGCTTCTTCTATGTGTCGCTGTTCTTCCTGGTCCTGATGTATCTTTTGGGTACCAACCTGATGCGGACCCGTGATGGTCGTGCCTTTGTTGCGGTACGTGACCATTACCTGTCAGCTGAAATCATGGGCATCAATCTGACGAAATACCGTCTGATGAGCTTTGCTATCTCGTCCTTCTATGCCGGTGTCGGCGGGGCGATGTACGGGCATTATCTCGGCTTTGTTTCGGCCGAAGGTTTCACCATTCTGCTGTCGATCCAGTTCCTTGGCATGATCATTATCGGTGGTCTCGGATCGGTCAAAGGCACCCTGATGGGAACCGTCTTTATGGTGCTTCTGCCCGAAGTCATGGAAAGCGGTGTCAGCGCATTAAGCGTTTTTGAATGGGCAAGTTCGACGGCCGTGACCGACGGGCTGGCTTATATCAAGGAGATGGCAATTGGTCTGGCCATCATCCTGTTCCTGATCTTTGAGCCGGATGGGCTTGCCCATCGCTGGCAACAGATCAGGGCGTACTGGAAGCTTTATCCCTTCTCGTACTGATAAAGACCCCGAACCCGGCCCGCTTAAAAACAAAAAAGGGCCGGGACCAAAACGGGGAGACCGGGAGGCTATCTTTGATGAAAACGTCCAAGGGAGACGTCGTTATGAAGAGACTGATTGCTGCGACCGCGATGGTTGCAACCGGCTTGTCGTTCTCGGCAGCCAAAGCAGACGAAGTATTTGTCGGCCATCTGATGGATATTACCGGTGCGACCGGCTTTATCGGCAAGTTCTATGCTGATGGTGTGCGTGATGCGCTGTCTTACATCAACACCCATGGCGGGATTGACGGTACGGTTCTGGATTCTGAATCGGTTGACTATGCCTACAAGGTTCCCCAGGCGATTGCGAACTACAAGAAATGGCGTTCGCGCAACAACATGGTTGCCATGCAGGGCTGGGGCACAGGCGATACCGAAGCACTGATCAGCTTCGTTGCCAAGGACAAGGTTCCGGTTTACTCGGCATCCTATTCCGGTCACCTGACCGACCCGACCGCGAAAAACCCGAAAACGGCAAAACCGGCACCGTATAACTTCTTCTATGGCGCATCCTATTCCGATGCCTGCCGTGCAATGGTTCAGTGGGCTGCTGAAGACTGGAAAAACTCCGGTGGTTCCGGCAAGCCGGTCTTCTCGCATATCGGGGACAACCACCCGTATCCGAACGCACCGAAAGAAGCCTGTGCAGAATATGCCAACGAGCTTGGCTTTGAAGTAACCGCACCGGTGGTTGTTTCGATGAAGCCGGGTGACTTCAAGGCACAATGCCTGACCCTGAAAGAAGCCGGGACCAACTATGGGTATCTTGGCAACCTTGGCCCGTCGGTTGTGTCGCTGGTTAAATCCTGTGACACGGTTGGCGCAACCCCGAAATGGCTGGCCAACATCTGGGCGGGTGACTACGAAACGCTCAAAACCATTGGCGATGTTGAAAACTATGTCTTCCCGGCCATGACCAGCTTCTGGACCGACGAAGGCGTTCCGGGCATGGATCTGGTCCGCGAAATCTCCAAGATGTCTGATCGTTCGGGCACCGAGTTCCGCACCCACCATTACATCCGTGGCATTTGCTCGGCCTATTACATGAAAGAAGCCATGGAATGGGCAAAGGCCAATGGCGGCATTACCGGTGAAAACATCAAGGCCGGCATGTATGCCCGCACCAACTGGGTCCCCAAAGGCCTTGAAGGTGTGTGCATGGAAGCAACCTGGACTGCCGAAGACCATCGCGGCATCAACACCGTCAACATCTATAACGGCAGCGCCAAAGGTGGCGAAGTCACGGTCAAAAAAGAAACGACCGTTACCCTGCCGCGTCGTGACGACTGGCTCGGTTACTAAGACCTGAGTCCAGACAGACGAATGTCTCCCAGTCTGTTCGGGGGCAAGGCATAAGACGCAAGATGCCTTGTCCCCGACAGGGGGGATCACCAAGCGATAATTCGAAGGGGACACCATGGCAGAGCCCGCCCGCAAAATTGAGACCGCCGAACCGATGCTGTCGGTCAATAACATCGAAGTTGTTTATGACGAGGTTATCCTTGTCCTGCGCGGCGTATCGCTGGAAGTTCCGCAAGGCAAGATCGTCACCCTGCTGGGACCGAACGGTGCTGGCAAGTCGACCACGCTTAAGGCGATTTCAGGTTTGCTGAAAACCGAAGACGGCGAAGTCACCCGTGGCGACATCAATTTCATGGGCCAGCAGATCGCCAATGGCAGCCCGGAAGAAATCGTGCGTTCCGGCCTGTTCCAGGTGATGGAAGGCCGCCGCATCATTGAAGACATGACCTGTATCGAGAACCTGCGTTTGGGGGCCTATACCCGCAAGGACAAGGGCGTCAAAGACGATATCGAAATGGTCTTTGAATATTTCCCGCGCCTGAAGGAACGCACCGGGCTTGCCGGTTATCTGTCGGGCGGGGAACAGCAGATGCTGGCAATCGGCCGGTCCCTGATGGCGCGTCCGAAAATGATCCTGCTTGATGAACCGTCAATGGGTTTGTCGCCGCTTCTGGTTAAGGAAGTGTTCGGGATTATCGAAAAGATCAATCGCGAACAGGGCATCACGATGCTGATCGTTGAACAGAATGCCAACTTTGCGCTTAAGGTTGCCGACTATGGCTATATCATGGAAAGCGGCAAAGTGGTTCTTGACGGTACCCGCGACGAGCTTTTGAACAACGAAGACGTCAAGGAATTCTATCTTGGCGGTGGTTCCGAAGAACGCAAAAGCTTCAAGAACATCAAGTCCTACAAACGCCGCAAGCGTTGGCTGTAACGGCCTGAATGCTTTGGTGACGGAATTTTGAAGAAAGACGGGCAGGATGCTGACGACATATTACGACGCACGTGAAACGCGCAATCCCGCAGACCGCGAAGCCGGTCTGATGGCGGCACTGCCGCGCATCCTTCATCATGCAAGGGAAAAATCGGCCGGCTATGGCCGCATTCTTGCCGATATCGACCCGCGAACAATTACCTCGCGCGATGCGCTGGCGACCTTGCCGGTAACCCGCAAATCCGATCTGATTGATGCCCAGGCCCGGGAACTTCCCCTTGCCGGATTGAATGCAACGCCGGTTCCGGCGATGGCGCGCATGTTCCAAAGCCCCGGCCCGATCTATGATCCGCAGGGAAAAGGCGATGACTGGTGGCGCATGGGGCGTGCGTTCTTTGCGGCCGGTTTCCGTCCGGGCGATATCGTGCATAACTGCCTGTCCTATCACCTGACACCGGGTGGGTTCATTTTCGACAGCGGGGCGCGTGCCTGTGGCTGCGTAGTCGTACCGGCCGGCGTCGGGCAAAGCGAAGCCCAAGTCAAGGCGATCAGTGATCTGAAACCGGCTGGCTATAGCGGCACGCCTTCTTTCCTGAAAATCCTGATGGAAAAGGCCGATGAACTCGGTGCCGATATTTCATCGATCAAGCGTGCCCTTGTTTCGGGCGAAGCATTGCCGCCTTCGTTGCGCGACTGGTTTGCGGAACGCGGGATTGCGATGCTGCAATGTTATGCCAGTGCCGACCTTGGCCTGATTGCCTATGAAAGTGACGCCAAGGACGGCATGATCATTGCCGAGGACATTATCCTTGAAATCGTGCGCCCGGGCACCGGGGAACCGGTTGCAGATGGCGAAGTCGGCGAAGTCGTGGTCACGACCCTGAATATGGATTATCCGCTGATCCGGTTTGCTACGGGTGATCTGTCGGCCATTGCGGTTGGGCAAAGCCCGTGCGGGCGCACCAATGACCGGATCAAGGGATGGATGGGCCGTGCCGATCAGACCACCAAGGTCAAGGGCATGTTTGTTCATCCAAGTCAGGTTGCCGAAATCGTCAAGCGCCACGACGCCATCACCAAGGCGCGTCTGGTTGTAACCCGTGAAAATGACAATGATGTCATGACCCTTCTGTGCGAAGGCAACGAGGCATCAGCAGATCTGGATGCAATTGGTGAAACCATGGCCGGTGTTTGCAAGCTGCGCGGCGTGGTTGCCTTTAACCCGTCCGGAACATTGCCAAATGACGGCAAGGTCATTGATGACCGGCGTGATCACGGATAATCGCGCCGATAGTGCCAAATTTTATTCCCGCTCGGGATAACTTGCGCCGTCCGGTCTGACCGGGCGGTTTTTTTTTAGGACACTGCTGTTCCGATCTGCACCACAAGTCCACCTGCCAATATCAGGAAGATCACACCGATCAGGGCATTTTTCGGGGTCAGTATCGATGTCTTGCTGCCGTGATGATCATGTCCGTGGTCATGTCCGTGATCATGATCGTGGTTGTGACCATGCCCGCCGGAACCGGCTTTTTGTGCCAGTGCGCGCAACCGGATCAAAACGGCTACCAGTACAAATGCCGCAATATTCAGGAACAATGTGTAATTGACGCCAAATGCACTGATTTCGGCAATGTCCCGGCTGCTTTCGGGGACCTGGTCAAGTGCCGCAAAGGCATAATGCAGAAGCAACGCCGTTGCGACGATACTGACATACATCACACCCGCAATATAAAGCGCGGTTTTCCAGCCGTAATAGCGTGCATTCACTTTCACCAGCGGCGGGACCATCAAATCGGAATAGATAAAGCCCATAATACCGGCAAAACTGACGCCGCCTGCACTCAGCACGGTGGCAAGCGGGATATTGCCCATGGACCCGATAAAGGTCGCAGCGGCAACAAACGGGGCAATCAATGCGTTTTCCAACACCCGCAGGAATGGCAGATCGGCACCGCTTGCGCCATCATCGGCAAGAAACAGCGTCTGCCACACATGGTCTGGCACAAACACCGCAATAAATCCGGCAACGGTAAAACCGATCAGGATTTCACGCCAAACCATCTGCCATTCCATGACGAAACGGTTGCCGACCTGTTGCCATCCCTCGATCGATGCAATGCGTTTTTTCCAGTCGAAATCGTCATCCTCATGACCGGTCGCGTCATCTGCATGATCGCGGGCCTTGTCAATCAGTTTGGTCGGATATGTCAGACGGATCAGGATGGCCGAAATCACGATCATGATGATGCCGCCGACGATCTCTGCGACCAGAAACTGCCATCCGAGAAACAGAAAGATCAGGACGCCCAGTTCAATGACCAGATTGGTCGATGCAAACATGAAAGCGACGGTTGCGATGAAATGCGCGCCTTTCTGAAAAAGCGATCTCGCAGCGGACAGCGCGGCAAAAGAACAGGAACTTGAAAGCGCGCCAAACATCCCGGCCAGTGAAATGCTTTTGGCACCGCCATCGCCCATATGGTCAACCAGTCGGCGTTTGGGCACAAAGACCTGGATTGCAGCACTGATGGCATAGCCAAGAACGAAAGCCCAAAGCGCATTCCAGAAAAAACCAAGGGCCGTTACAACGCCATTTGCATATTGATCAAGAATGTTCATTTCTGCCGTCCGCTCGGAATTGGAAATTCATCGGGATAAACATCTAACGGTCAGAATTTCAAAGAGTTCCAAGATAGGTTTTTGTCCGCATCTGTGTATGATGTGCAAAACATCAAACATGTCGGGGGGACAATGGCGCGCACGGGCAAAGGCTTTGCCGTTACAATGATTACGGTTTGCCAGTTAATGGCACTTGCCCTGTGGTTTTCGGCGACCGCGGTGCTACCGCAATTGCGCAGCGAATTTGATATCGGCGCATTGCAGTCTTCGCTGTTTACCAGTTCGGTTCTTCTTGGCTTTGTAATGGGGACGGTAACCAGTGCGGTTTTCGGATTGGCCGACCGGATCGAACCGCGTCGTTTCTGGGCCGCGTCGGCAATCATTGCCGCAACCGCCAATATCCTGATCCTTGTGGTGCCGATTGATGGTGTGGTGGTGATCTTGCTGCGCCTGATCACCGGCATATGCATGGCGGGCATCTATCCGATCGGCATGAAAATGGTTGCGACCTGGTCGCGCGGCGATACCGGATTTCTGGTCGGGCTTCTGGTTGGTGCATTGACCATGGGCTCTGCCTTGCCGCATCTGTTTTCGGTGGCGGTTCCCCTTGATTGGCGGTTGGTGATCGTAACGGCAAGTGTGTCGGCCTATCTGGCGGCCTTTGCCGTTTTGTTTGTGCATCTGGGCGGAACACCGGGAAGGTCGCCGCGCTTTGATCCGCGCATGGTCGGTAAAATCTGGTCCAACAAGCCATTGCGCCATGCCTGTTATGGTTATTTCGGGCATATGTGGGAACTTTATGCCATGTGGGGCTGGATCGGGTTGTTCCTGTATGGGGCCTATTCAGACCGGATGGTCGATAATCCCGGCATGTGGTCGGCATTATCGACCTTTGCCATCGTCGGGATCGGCGCGTTCGGATCGCTTGCCGGGGGATATTATGCCGACCGGATCGGGCGGACGACCGTTACAATTACCGCCATGGTCATCAGCGGTGCCTGCGCACTGGTTGCCGGTGCCTTCGGAGATGCGCCATTTGCGGTCCTTCTTCTGATTTGCATTGTCTGGGGTATTTCGGTGGTGGCGGATTCCGCACAGTTTTCATCCTGCGTGATTGAACTGGCCGATCCCCATCAGGTCGGAACAGCCCTGACCCTGCAAAATGCCATCGGTTTTCTGATCGCGCTGGTATCGATCCATTTGGTGCCGGTTGTGGCTGACTGGGCCGGTTGGTGGGGGGCGTTTGCCATGCTGTCGATCGGGCCGGTGGCCGGCACAATTGCCATGATCCGTTTGCGCATGATGCCCGAAGCATCGCTTCTGGCTGGTGGGCGGAAATAACCCGGCAGTTGAAAACGCCAAAATCACGGGTGATCATCTTCACTTGACAGTCAGAAGGTGAAAATCTGCGCCGTTTGGGTTTTCTTGACCATTTTCTGAACAAATATTACCTTCTGCCGGAATTTTCTTGCTGTCTCGCGTTGGGGGCGATGCGGCGATTATCCAAAAATAAGGGTCTTTCATGAGTCTCACCCTCATTGTTTTGCTTCCCTTCATTGGGGCGGTCTTGCCCGCCATAATGATCAGGGCCGGGCGCAATGCATGTGCAACTGCCACCGGTTCTGTCACGCTGCTTGCCCTGATCCTTTTGATGGCAAAGGCCCCAGCGGTCATTGCCGGCGAGGTATTTCAGGTCAGTTATAATTGGCTGCCGGAACTGGGTCTGAATGTGACCTTCTTCCTGGATGGTCTTGGATTGCTGTTTGCTACACTGATCCTTGGCATCGGTTTGCTGATTATCATCTATGCGCGGTTCTATCTGTCAAAGAACGATCCCATGGGGCGCTTCTATGTGTTCCTGCTCCTGTTCCAGGGGGCCATGGTCGGTATCGTTCTTTCCGATAATATTCTGCTGCTTCTGATTTTCTGGGAACTGACATCCCTGTCATCGTTCCTGCTGATCGGGTACTGGAAACATCTGCCAGAAGGCCGTCAGGGCGCGCGCATGGCGCTTGCCGTGACCGGTGCTGGTGGTTTGGCGATGATTGCGGGGATGCTGATCGTTGGCGATATCGTCGGCTCCTATAACCTGACCGATATTCTTGCCAATGCCGATCTGATCCAGGCATCGCCGATGTATGTTCCGGCACTGGTTCTGATCCTTTTGGGCTGTTTCACCAAATCGGCACAGTTCCCGTTCCATTTCTGGCTTCCCCATGCCATGGCCGCACCGACCCCGGTTTCGGCCTATCTGCATTCGGCAACCATGGTCAAGGCCGGCATCTTCCTGATGGCGCGCATGTGGCCGGTTCTGTCGGGCACACCGGAATGGTTCTATATCGTGGCGACTGCTGGTCTGGTCACGATGGTTCTGGGCGCATGGATCGCGATCTTCAAACACGACCTTAAGGGACTTCTGGCCTATTCTACGGTCAGTCACCTTGGTCTTGTCACCATGCTGTTTGGTTTCGGAACGCCAATGGCCGCAGTTGCCGGTGTTTTCCACATCATCAACCATGCGACCTTCAAGGCAGCCCTGTTCATGACGGCGGGTATCGTCGATCATGAAACCGGGACCCGTGATATTCGCCGGTTTGGCGGATTGCTGAACCTGATGCCGATTGCCGGGACCATCGGCATTATCTCGGCGGCATCGATGGCCGGTGTCATTCCGTTTAACGGCTTCCTGTCCAAGGAAATGATGCTGGAAGAAGCTTGGCATACGGTCTGGTTCGATCAGAACTGGCTTGTGCCGCTGCTTGCCACGATTGGTGCGATCTTCTCGGTTGCCTATTCCTTCCGGTTTATCTTCCATGTCTGGCTGGGCAAGCCGCGTGATGAAAACCTTCCGCATCATCCGCATGACCCGCCGTTCGGCATGTGGGCGCCGCCTGCATTCCTGACCGTTCTTGTGGTTCTGATCGGCCTGTTCCCGGCAACCATTGCCGGTCCGCTGGTAGCGGCGACCTCCGGTGCGGTGATTGGCGGGGAACTGCCGGAGTATCATCTGGCACTTTGGCATGGTTTGACCCCGGCACTTGGCATGAGCGCGATTGCCCTGGTTCTGGGGGCGCTTTTGTTGATGCGTCATGCGGGGCTTCTGTCGGCGACCGCAAACCTGTCGCGTCCCGATGCCAAATCCATGTTTGATTGCGCAATGGCCAAGCTGGTGGCACTCAGCCGCTTTGTCTCGGACAACCTGCATAATGGCTCCTTGCAGCGTTATCTGGCGATCATGGTGGTTTCGGCTGTGGCAATCGGTGTTTCGGGCTTTTATGCCAAACCCGATTACCTGTCGGGTTCGCGTGAACTTCTTGAAGTTTCACCGCCGGCGGCCATTGCCTGGCTGTTGCTGGTCGTGACCTGTATCGCGTCGGTCTTCATGCATCACAACCGGTTGTTGACCTTGCTTCTGGTCGGTGTGATCGGTTTGATCGTGTCACTTGGCTTCATCTATCTGTCGGCACCGGACCTTGCCCTGACGCAGATCTCGGTCGAGGTGGTGACGGTCATCCTGATGTTGCTGGCACTCAATATCCTGCCTAAGGAAACGCCAAAGGAAAGCCTGCCGGGCCGCAAGATGCGCGACGGGATTGTTTCCATTGCTGCGGGGCTTGGCATTGGCGGGGCCATCTGGGCGATCATGACACGTGATCTGCCCAACTCGATTTCGGCTTATCATCTGGCCAATTCGAAAACAGAAGGCGGCGGTACGAACGTTGTGAACGTGATCCTCGTCGACTTCCGTGGCTTTGATACCTTTGGCGAGATCATCGTTCTGGGCATCGCGGCACTGTCGATCTTTGCCCTGATTGAAACCGTCACCCAGGGCGAAGCCGCCAAACGTCTTGCCAACTGGGTTGTCGATAATCGCCGGTCGGCTGATCGCCATCCGATGATGATGGTGGTGGCAACGCGCGTGATGTTGCCGCTGTCGCTGATGGTGGGTGTTTACATCTTCCTGCGTGGCCATAACGAGCCGGGCGGTGGCTTTATCGCCGGTCTGGTCGTATCGGTTGCGCTGGTCATGCAATATATGGCATCGGGCTTTGGCTGGACCCAGAACCGCATGAAAGTGAACTATCACGGCATGATCGGTCTGGGCGTGATTGCGGCTGCGATTACCGGTGTTTCGGCATGGGTTGCGGGGCTTCCGTTCCTGACCAGCGGTTTCACCCATGTTCATCTGCCGATTGTTGGCGAATTTGAACTGGCATCTGCCATGGGCTTTGACCTTGGCGTGTTCCTGACCGTGGTCGGGGCGGTGATGCTGGCCCTTGCCAAACTGTCACAGGTTGAACGCATGGCCGAACATGTCGATGTGAACCTTGATCCGATGGATCATGATCCGTCTGCATCTGTAGCAACCCCGGAAAAGGAGGCCTGATATGGAGTTTCTTGTAGCAAGCAGTATTGGGCTTCTGACCACGTGCGGCACGTATCTGTTGCTGCGCGGGCGGACTTTCCCGGTGGTGATCGGTCTGGCCTTGCTGTCCTATGCGGTGAACGTGTTCCTGTTCGCGATGGGCCGCCTGACGATCAATATGCCGCCGATCCTGCGTGATGGCGTGACCGAATATACCGATCCGTTGCCCCAGGCACTTGTCCTGACGGCGATTGTGATTTCGTTCGGCATGACCGCCCTGATCGTTGTTCTGTCGATCCGGGCATATCTTGAAATCGGCAATGACCATGTTGACGGTCGCCCGGTTGGCGAGCCATCCGAAGCAGGAGATAAAAACTGATGGGTGACTGGATTGTTGTTCCCATAGTGCTGCCCGCCGTGATGGCCGCCCTGATTGTTCTGGCGGTCCGTCACGACATTTTGTTGCAGCGCGTATTTTCGATCACGGCGACCGTGGCCCTTGTGGCGGTGACGCTGTCACTGGTGGTCTTTGCCAATGGCAATGACCCGGAAATGTACGCCTTGTCGAACTGGCCGGCACCGTTTGGGATTGTGCTGGTGCTGGATCGCCTGTCGGCGATGATGGTGTTCCTGACATCGCTTCTGGGACTTGGTGTTGTCCTGTTTGCCTCAAGCGAATGGGATCAGCGCGGCAAGCATTTCCATGCCCTGTTCCAGTTCCAGCTGATGGGGGTCAATGGTGCGTTCCTGACCGGTGACGTATTCAACCTGTTCGTGTTCTTCGAAGTTCTGCTGATCGCGTCATACGGCCTGATGCTGCATGGCGCGGGGGCTGAACGGCTGAAGGCCGGCATGCAATATATCGTGATTAACCTGACGGGATCGTCGCTGTTCCTGATCGGGGTTGGCATGATCTATTCCGTGACCGGTACGCTGAACATGGCGGATCTCGCGGTTCAGGTGGCCAATGTCGCGCCGGGTGATGCCGCTCTGTTGCGGGCGGGTGCGCTGGTCTTGCTTCTGGTGTTCTGTGTCAAGGCGGCACTGGTTCCGATCCATTTCTGGCTTCCGGGAACCTATGCCAATGCGCCGGCACCGGTTGCTGCCCTGTTTGCCATCATGACCAAGGTCGGTGCCTATTCCGTACTGCGTGTCTATTCGCTGGCCTTTGGCGATGCGGCCGGGGACATGGCCTGGCTGGCACAGCCGTATCTGATGCCGGCAGCTTTGATCACGCTTGTTCTGGGTATGGTCGGCGTGGTCGCGGCCAAACGCCTTAACGGGCTGATCGCCTTTTCGGTGATCGGGTCGATGGGAACGCTGCTGATTGCCATTGCCCTGTTCACACCCGAAAGTATTGCGGCGGGCCTTTATTACCTGCTGCATTCGACCTTCTCGGGCGCGGCCCTGTTCCTGATTGCTGATCTGGTGGTGTCACGTCGCGGCCAGTTTGGTGACAGCCTGCATACCGCACCGACATTCCATCAGTCGGGCTTCCTGGCTGTTCTGTTCTTTGTCGGGGCGATTGCCATGGCCGGTATGCCGCCGCTAAGCGGCTTTATCGGTAAACTTCAGATCCTTGATGCGGCGCGTGGAAGCGACGCCATGGTCTGGATCTGGGCGATCATTCTGGTGACGTCACTGCTGTGCATTATCGGCTTTGGCCGGGCGGGTAGTGTCCTGTTCTGGAAAAGTGCGTCGGTCGAAGGTGAAATCACGGTCGAAGGCGCGAAATGGCCGGTTCTGCCGATCATTGCCACGTGCGGCATGTTGGGTGGACTGGTTGCCCTGACGGTCTTTGCCGGTCCGATTACCGATTATCTGCACGGTGTTGCTGCGCAGATCTTTGATACATCGGGTTATATCCAGGCGGTGCTGGGCGAAGGTGCCCTGGCATTGCTGGGCCAGTAAGCGGAAAGGACAAGGAACATAATGATGAAACGTTATCTCCCCCATCCGCTTTTGACACTGGCCTTGCTGGTGGTGTGGGTGTTTCTGGTCAACGAGGTTTCGGCAGGTGCCGTTATCTTCGGTCTCATCCTTGCGGTCATCATTCCGTTGATCACCGCAAGTTTCTGGCCGGCCCGTCCCAAGGTGGGCAATGCCTATGCGATTTGCGAATATGGTCTGGTGGTTTTGTGGGACATTCTGGTGGCAAACGTCATTGTTGCCGGTCTTATCCTGTTTCGCAAAACCGAAAGCCTTGAGTCAAAATGCGTTGTCGTTCCGCTTGATCTGACCTCTCCCGAGGCGATCACGACCCTTGCCGGAACCATCACCATGACGCCGGGCACGGTGACCATCGATCTGAGTGCCGATGCCAAAAGCCTTCTGGTTCATTGCCTGCATGCCCCTGATCCACAGGGCGTGATCGATGACATCAAGAACCGCTACGAACGCCGTCTGAAGGAGATCTTCGAATGATCGAATATGCACTGAATTTCGGCTTTGTCTGTGTGGCGCTTGCGCTGTTGATGAACCTGTATCGCCTGACCGTGGGGCCGACCACGGCCGACCGGGTTCTGGCGGTTGATACGATGGCGATCAATGCGATTGCGCTTCTGGTGCTGTATGGCATCGGAAAATCAACGGCGATGTATTTCGAAGGCGCGTTGCTGTTTGCAATGTTCGGGTTTGTTTCAACTGTGGCCTATTGCAAGTTCGTCTTGCGTGGCGACATCATCGAATAAGGGAGCGATAAGATGCCGTTTGTTGTTGAACTCATCATTTCGCTTCTGATCGTGATTGGCGGGGCTTTCCTGCTGATCGGGTCTTTCGGTATGATCAAACTCAAAGAACTGCTGCCGCGTCTGCACGCACCGACCAAGGCCAGTACTGTCGGGCTTGGCGGTGTTCTGATCGCGTCAATGCTGTTCTTCTGGGTTGAACGTGGCCATTTCACCATTCACGAATTGCTGATTACGCTGTTCATTTTCCTGACAGCACCCATCACCGCAAATCTGATTGCCAAGGCCTACATGCTGCTGAATGTCGATCCGCACAAGGATCTTCCGCCATCCAAGCAGGATGAAGGCTGGGCCACCTTTGATCCGATCGGACCCGAAGGTTACGACCCAAGCGAAGAATACAAGGAAAAGGAAACCTGAAAGGCAGGGGACCTGTAATCGATCAAACGGCACCGGTTATCCGGTGCCGTTTTTTGTTATGCTGGTGCGTGAATTCACCCCAAGGAAGCAGCCCGGACAAACTGCGATATTGTCGGTCACCGGGCAGCTTGCTATGACGGTGGAAAGAGAGAGTGACCAGAAACATGCCGGACTTTACCATCGAAGATCAGTATAGCGGGCGTATTGCAGGGATCGACGAAGTCGGTCGCGGGCCGCTGGCGGGCCCGGTGGTGGCGGCCGCGGTCATCTTGCCGCGGGATGCAAGATTGCCCGATATTCTGGTTGCCGAGCTCAATGATTCCAAAAAACTGTCAGCCAAAAAGCGCGACAAGCTTTTTAACGTGATCATGGAATGCGCCGAAGTCGGTATCGGGGCGGCATCCGTTCGTGAAATTGACCAGATCAATATTTTGCAGGCAACCTATGTCGCCATGCGCCGTGCGGTCGACCGTTTGGCAGTGGTGCCCGATCAGGCACTGGTGGATGGTAATCGTGATCCCGGCCTGCCATGCCATGTCGAAACCGTGGTCAAGGGCGACAGCAAATCCTTGTCAATTGCCGCAGCATCAATTGTGGCCAAGGTCGTGCGCGATCGCGCCATGGCACGGCTTGCAACGCGCTATCCCTTTTTTGGCTGGGAAGGCAATGCGGGGTACGGGGTGAAAAAACACATGGTCGGGCTTGGCGAAGTCGGACCAACCCCGCATCACCGCAAAAGCTTCAAACCGGTTGCCGATCTTTTTGATGCCATGATGGACCGGGCGTGAGGCGATCCGGGTGCCGGTTATCGTGATCCTTGTCCGCGCTAAGCCAGTGCCAGAGCATTGCGCGCCACAATATGGGCACGCACAAGGTCCGTGCCGTCTTCTTCGCGACTGACCGCGGCAAAGCCGTTGGCATGGCGCAGCTCGACCCGTTCATGGACGCGGCATTCTGTTCTGAACTGGATATCAAGACTTTCGGGATGGAAATCAGGACGGCTGTTTTGCCCCGAAACCCCCAGCACCCACTGCATCAGGCGCACATTATTGACATGCCCATACAGATCAAGGTCCGATGGCCGTGCCTTGATCGTGTCAATTGCGGGCAGGGGATCGGTGGTAAAGGCCGGGCGCATTGGCGGTTCAATCAGTTTGGGGCCGGGCGGATCAGGCAGGCGTTCTTCAATCCAGTCCGGCCATTGGGCTGCGCGCCGTTCGCGCAGGTCAAACATCACCCAGTAACTTTGCGCAACGCCGATCACATCCCCCTTGCTGTTCGACAGGCGGAAATCGCGGGTCGCAACCCGGCGCGATACACCTGACGGCCAGGTTTCAACCAGGATTTCCTCGCCATTGCCGGGATAGTCGCGGATATGGATCACCATACGCGCCAGAACCCATGCAATGCCCTGATCAACCGTATCGTCATAAGCCAGTTTCAGGATCCGCGCGCCCCAACCGGCGGCATCCTGCATATAGTCGGCAAGGGCCGGCATCATGACTTTACCGTTCTCACCAATTTCGGAATAGCGCACACGATAGGTGCCTTTCCAACCGCAATTGGTCGGCAGGGGGGCTTTGGCGATGTGATCCCAGTCGATGATCATGTTCTGAACCTGAATGTCATGTCCGTTCGGTTTTAAAAGCCCGTTACAGCCGGTGTAAACAGGATGGAAAGGGCTGTGTACCTTTGGCCAATAGCCGGGCCTCAGTCGATCGGGCGTTGGCGCATTTTCTTGATATCGCCGCGCTTTTTCTTGGTTTCAACGCGTTTGCGCTTGGCCGAAAGGGACGGGCGGGTTTTGACGCGGTATTTCTTGCGCTCGGCAGCCTTGCGCAACAGGGCCAGCAATCTTTCGATAGCGTCCTGCTTGTTGCGTTCCTGGGTTCGGTGTCGCTGGGCGTCAAAGATGATTTCCCCGTCATTGGTCAGTTTGCTTCCGGCCAGTTCACGCAACCGGTCGCGCACCCGCTGGGGCAGTTCGGTCAAATCATCAATGCGGACCCGCATCTGGACCGCACTGGACACCTTGTTGACATTCTGCCCGCCGGGACCGGATGCACGGACGAACTGAAAATGCAGATGGCGTTCATCCAGATAAAGGCCATTTTCAATTTCAAGCATGGTCAACCGTTCGGAGTCATAAGGTGTCAAAGAGGGTGAAAATAACTGAGTGTAATGGTCGGCTATTTGTTGAATTTCGCAATCGCAGCGCCTAAATTACCTGTCCTAGCCTGTCAGGGGTGGAACGGACTGTAAACAGGAAATCTATGGTGCGTATAGCGCATATCTATCTTGCCCTTGGATGGCTTTCGGTTGGTCTTGGCGTGATCGGAATCTTTTTGCCGCTTTTGCCGACCACACCCTTCATGTTGCTGGCGGCCTGGCTGTTTGCCAAGGGATCGCCGCGTCTGCATGACTGGATTTGCAATCACCCACGTTTTGGTACGTCGATCCGTCAATGGAACGAACATGGCGTGATCAACCGTCGCGCCAAGCTTCTTGCCATGCTGGCCTTTCTGGTGGTGATTACCGGATCCCTGATCTTTATCGAAAACCGCTGGATCGTGATGATCCAGTTGCTGGTCGCCTTGCCGGTCAGTTGTTTTATCCTGTCTCGGCCATCCGATGTCAGCCTGTCAAAGGCGTCTGCATCCCCGTCAGGTTCGGTCGGACCCGGACAGTAACAGTAGTTGGCGATGACCGGGACGGGGCGGATTAACCGGCCTTTTTGCGACCAAGTTCTTCCTGACAGGTTTCTTCCAGCTTATCGAGCTCGTCCAGTGTGGCATCAATGTCTTCGCGTTGCTTGCGCAAGGTTTCGCGACGTTCATTGATCTTGTCGACAAGGGTGGTCAGCTGCGTGATTTCGCTGCGATCACCGTCATACAGATCAAGCAGGTCACGGATTTCCTTAAGCGAAAAGCCAAGCCGCTTGCCGCGCATGATCAGGCGCAACCGCACGCGATCACGTTGGCTATAGATGCGCGTCTGGCCATGGCGTTCGGGGGAAATCAGTTCCTGATCTTCGTAAAACCGGATGGTTCGGGTGGTGACTTCGAACTCGCGGGCAAGATCGGTGATAGAGTAACTGTCGGTCATGGTAGCTCAATCATCTTTACGCTTACGTAAACTGCAAGCTACATGCTTTCGGATGTCGCGACAATCGGCAATTCCTTGGGCAACTCAACACAGAAGGTGCTGCCTTCGCCAACATTGCTGGTAACGCTAAGTATTCCGCCATGCCGGTCGGTAATCTTTTTGCAGATCGCAAGACCAATTCCCGTGCCGGCATAATCACCATATCCGTGCAGGCGTTTGAAAATCTCGAAAATGGTTTCGTGATACTGGGGATCAATGCCAATCCCGTTATCTTCGACAAAAATCCGGTGACTGTTCGGGGTGTCGGCGGAAAAAATCCGCACCCGGCCATTTTGCGGATCGCTGTATTTCAACCCGTTCGACACAAGGTTCTGGAACAGCAACAGCAACTGGCTGGCATCGCCCATGACCGTTGGCAGGTGATCTTCGCGGATGATGTTGCCTTCCGGGGCCGATCCGGCGCGTTTGAAGTTGGCAACAATCGCGTCAAACAGATCATCAAGCGGTACCGGGTGAAACGGTTTGCCGTGGCGTCCGACCCGCGACAGGGTCAGAAGATCGTCAATCATGCGCTGCATGCGCTGGGTGCCATCAACCGCGTAATGGATGAACTCATCGGCGGTATCATCAAGTTTGCCCTCATAGCGCCGGGCAATAAGCTGGGTATAGCTCGACACCATGCGAAGCGGTTCCTGCAAGTCATGGGACGCCGCATAGGCGAACTGTTCAAGTTCGCTGTTGGACCGTTCAAGCTCGGCCATGGTGCGCTGGATTTCCATCTCGTGGCGCTTGCGCTGGGAAATATCACGCAGGGTGATGATGTAATGATATCGCTGATCCGCCGAAAAATGACTGATCGCAACTTCCAGCGGAACACTGCGTCCGGTTTTGGTAAGGGCCAGGACTTCGATGACGCCGGTACCAAGATCGGTCAGAAGCCGGTTGGGTGGGGGCGGCGTGATTGCGATATGATCACTGTCAGGAAGCAGGAACCGGATAATATTGCGCAGTTCGGGATCGCCATCCGGCCCGCAAAGTTCCTGTGCCCGGGAATTCAGTGGTTCGATATTGCCATCGTCGGACGCCACAAGAATGGCATCGATGGTGTTTTGCAAAATCGCCTTGGTGCGGTCTTCGCTGCGTTTTGACTGGGTAACCAGTTCGGCCAGTTCAGCGGCCTGCTTGCGCAACAGACGGTCGCGCTGTACGGCCAAGGTCACGTCCCGAATGATCAGCGAACATAACGTGCCATTGCTTTTGGTCTTGATCGGATGGACGCGGATCGATTGTTCCATGCGATCAAAGCTTGCGGCAAATTGCGGCAATGGCGAAAGCGGCAAGGCCCCCTGATTGAGCGACGGTGAAATCACCGCGGGCATTCCGAATTTCAGGCAATCCTCGATGGCAAGGCTGACACGTCCCATCCGTGTTTCGGGGAATATATCATGAAGCGCCTTGCCCAGAACCTCGTCGGCGCGCAATCCCGAACGGGTCTGCATCCACTGGTTCCAGTGACAAACGGTACGGTCCGGGGCAAGCGCAACCAAACCGGTATCGGCCGTATCAAGCAATGCGGCAAACAATTCTGCGGCATTGCCTTCACGATCAAGATCGAATGACGGCGTTGCGTCCTTTTGGGGCTTGGACGATGGCTTTTTCATTCACCTCACCGGTTAACCAAGCGAATTGGCAAGAAAGCGACGAACCAGTTCACGCAGCATCTGAATGGAATCCAGATCCATGACAAACAGAACATACCCGTCAATGTCGTTATGACGCAGCATAAACTGAACATGCAGGATCATCAGGACCGGCATGCTGCCGGCATTAAGTTCGGCCTGATCAACGTCAAGCAGCGACCGGCTTTCACGTTTGCGAAATGACGGCATTGAACAGTTGATCGGTTCGCCAAGCACATTCGAAATGCTGCCAAGACAGGCATTCAGAATGATGTTGCCGACCTCCATCAGGGCTTCCTGTTCAAGATCGGTCAGGGTATCAAGCGGCACTTCGACCTTAAGAAGACTGCGTACCAGTTCAAGGCTGCGTTCTTCGGGAAAGACCAGCATGGCTTCGCCCTTGAACGGGCCGTCAAATGTCTGACTGACCGCCGAGACAACCTCGGTCGGGGCCTTGGCAAGTTCCGTATCGGAAAAACGTTCGACAAATGTAATACGCGGGACAGTAAGTTCGACGGGCTGTTCGACCATCTCGGACAATGACGACGCTGCGCGACCAACCCCGATATTGATCAATTCGCTGATGGTGTCATGTTCAAGTTCGCTAAGGTCGATCATCTGGACGCTTCCTGCGCCAGAATAAAGTCACGCATTTTTTCCTCGGTCGGTGGCTTTGCAAGGAATTCGAGGCCAAGGTTTGCAGCCTTTTTCTGAATTTCCTGCTGAATGTTGGCAGTCAGAAGGGCGATTACCGAGTCCGGGAACCGTCCACGCAATTGTTCGCCCAGCTCCAGCCCGTTCATCCCCGGCATGTTGAAATCAAGCAATAAATAGTCATACGACTTGCCTTCAACCATTTCGAGCGCCTTGCTGGCATCTTCGGCCTCGTCAATTTCCCAGTCGGTAAAGTTGCTGGAAATGAAAGCCTTGACCAGAAGGCGGGCAAATTTGCTGTCATCGACAAGCAGAACGGAACGTTGTTGGGCCATATGTCTTCTCAGGTAACCGGTTCAATATTTATCGGGGCTGCGATTATAGTTCAGTCTCGGCATTTGCGGAAAGTCGCAGGATATGTTTGACGATTTCCTGGGGCGGTTGCGGGGTGGCAATCAGGAAACCTTGAACTTCGTCACATTCGCTTTCGCGCAAGAATGCCATCTGTTCTTTGGTTTCCACACCTTCTGCAATGACCTTAAGGCCAAGATTGTGGCCCATAACGATGATGGTTCGCGTAATCGCGGCATCATCGGTATCGATTGTCACGTCCCGCACAAAGGATCGATCAATCTTGATCGAATTGATCGGCAACCGTTTCAGATAGGCGAGGGACGAATAGCCTGTCCCGAAATCATCAACGGCAATCTGCAACCCCAAATGACGCAGTTCTTCAAGAATGGCGGCCGATTTCTTGATTTCCTGCATCATCACCGTTTCGGTTACTTCCAGAACGATGCGTGCGGCCGGGGTGCCTGTGTCGGTCAATATTCGAGATATGGTTTCTGTAATTCTGCCTTCAATAAGCTGTCGTGGCGACAGGTTGATTGCGATCGGCAGTGGTGGGACTGATTGCGCGTCCCATTCTGCGATCTGGCGGCAGACTTCCGCGATCACCCATTCGCCGATCTTGCCAATCAGGCCGGTTTCTTCTGCGACCGGAATAAATTGCATCGGCGAAATATAGCCGCGCCCGGGCTGTTTCCAGCGGATCAGTGCCTCGAGGCCGGAAATCCGGTTGGTACGCAGATCGACTTTGGGCTGGTAATGCAGTTCGAACTGATTTTGGGCCAGGGCTTCGCGCAGATCATTTTCGATCACCAGGCGCGCCATGGCACTTTCATTCATCGTCTTGGTAAAGAAGTGATAGGTGCCCCCGCCGCCGGATTTCGCACTATACATCGCGGTGTCGGCGTTGCGCATCAGGGCCGGGAAATCTTCGCCATCCGATGGATAAAGCGCAATCCCGATCGATGGCGACACAAACAGAACGCGTCCCTTGATGTCAAATGCCGGTGCCAGTGCATCAAGTACGGCTTGTGACAGAATGGCGGCGTCCTGGGTTTCTTTCAGATCGGGAATAATGATCAGGAACTCATCACCGCCAAGCCGACCGACGATTTCCTGACGACCGATCACTTTCTGCAAGCGTCCGGCGACCGCCTTGAGCAACAGGTCGCCGACATCATGGCCCAGACTGTCATTGATGACCTTGAACCGGTCAAGATCGATAAACAGCACAGCCGTCGCACCATGCCGCGTGCTGCTTGCTTCCTTGTGCTTGTCGAGTGCCTTTGACAGGCTGGATTCAAGCATGCTGCGGTTCGGAAGGTTGGTCAGCGTGTCGTGGTTGGCCATATAGACCAACTGTTCCTCATAGCGTTTGCGCACCGTGATGTCGGTCAGGACCGCGGTCATCATCGGCGTAGCCGCATCCGGGATCATGCGCAGCGCAATCGAAACATCAATTTCGGTCTGGTCGGCGCGTCTGATCGGAAGCGTCAGGCGTTTTTCCGTCGTCTGATTGTCCGAAGACTGCGCTGCAAGTTCTTCCAGACTGTGCTCCAGAAGCGGAATGGCGCGCGGCATCAGGAATTCGTGCAATGTCCGGCCTTGCGGCGTTTCATCGCGCATCAGGCCAAGAAGCTGCTTGGTTGCCCCGTTATATTCAACAATCCGGCCGGTCGGGGTGATTGTCAGGATACCGTCTGCAACGTTCTGGACAATCGCGGTCAGCTGGTTTTCACGGTCACGGACCTGTTGTTCGGTGGTGCGCAGCTTATCAAGTGTTGCTGAAATACGTTCGATCAGTCCCCGCGTGGTCCGAAGGATCATGCCCAGTTCGTCGCGGTCATGATTTTCGGGGATGACAATGGCATCGGGGGTCGGGTTTTGCGGATCAATTTTGCGCAGCAGACTTGAAACCCGCAGCAGCGGCTTGGTCAGGGTGACGTAGAAAAAGACAACCAGAATAAGGCCAAGAATCAGGTTGCGCAGGATGCCCGATGTCAGAATGCGGGTGGCGCGATTAAGAAACCCGTCCGCGATCATGTCCGTATCGATCTTGACGCTCAGATGGCCAACCAGATCGCGTCCGCTTCCGGTTTCAAGCGGGATTTCATATTCCTGGTTTTCACCAAACATCAATTTGGTCAGGACCGTACGGTTGGAGCTGACCTGCTGTTCGGTCTTTTGGGCCAGAATGTTGTTGAAATTGTCCCGCAGAACCGCCGCATAGACCGGTTCATATTCAAAAAGGCCGGAAACCACGCGTGTGGCAAGTGTCTCATCGAGGCCGTATGCCGCCTGTGTCGCGGATTCGCGCAATGTCGCCAGAACCTGCATGACGGTGCGGTCAATCAGGCTCTTTTCTTCGCGCAAGTCCCAGACAATCTGGATGCCGCTGAAAAGCAGGCCGATCAGCAAGGTAAGGGCAACCGCGATCCTTGCCTGTTTGACAGACAAGCGATCCCGCCATTTAAGCCGTTGCTGATCAAGGCTTTTGTCAGGCACGCGTAACCCCAAAAATCCGCAGTTCCCACTCAATCAGAAGCACACTATGGCTTTGCGGGGGTAAAAGCAATTATCCGCGGCGTCTGCAAACTGGAAAATTGTGAAGAAATCTGTATGTTCTGCGCTGCTTTGTCGTGTGCGGTCCCGAAATACCGGATGTCGCCACGCCGCATCGCATCACAAAATCTATACTACGCAAAAAAATGGGATTTTATTGGAGTTGCACACAACAGCTGTGCGTGATAACCCAATCCCCAGAGAGAGAAAAAGGCCAAGCGCGGGTGCAGCCGCAACATGGCCTCGCAACCTGTACGGAGTTACACCATGACCTATGTGGTGACGGAAAACTGCATCAAGTGTAAGTATCAGGACTGCGTCGAGGTTTGCCCCGTCGATTGCTTCTACGAAGGTGAGAACTTCCTGGTTATTCACCCTGATGAATGCATCGATTGCGGTGTCTGCGAACCCGAATGCCCCGCCGAAGCGATTATTCCCGATACTGAGCCGAATCTGGACAACTGGTTGGAAATCAACCGAAAGTTCGCGGAAGTTTGGCCCAATATCACCCGCAAAGGTGATGCGCCGGCTGATGCTGATGAATGGAACGGTAAAACCGGCAAGACCGAATTGCTCAGCGAAGCGCCGGGCGAAGGCGACTGATTGTCGGACTAACCCCCCAGATTACATACGGTTTTTAACCCGTTGGCATATGCCAGCGGGTTAAATGCATGGCTGCATTGAGCCATTAGCGCCGAAAAAATCTGTGAACCAGTGGCGTGTTGTGCTATTGTGGGCAACTCGCGTTAAGGGCTCGACAGGCTCGTTCCGAATTTCCGGATTTCCGTTTTTTGTATTCCTGTCTGAAACCGCGACTTCGCCAAAAGCTTGGTCGTGTGCAGCTCTTCGCGTCACTGGGTCTATATTGTTACAGTTGAATGACCAGGCCTGAATGGGCCGGAAGGATGCTTGATGTCGGATAAGTTGCCCTTTGCTGTTGGCGATTATGTTGTTTACCCCGCACACGGCGTTGGCTGTGTTGGTGGCCTGGAAACCCAGGAAATCGCGGGTCAGGAATTGCGCCTTTATGTAATTACCTTTGAATCCAGCCGCATGACTTTGCGCGTGCCGGTCAACAAGGTGGGTAACTCCGGTCTGCGTAAACTTTCCTCCAAAAAGCAAATGGACTCGGCGTTGATTACGCTTAAGGGCCGTGCTCGCGTCAAACGCACCATGTGGTCGCGCCGTGCACAGGAATACGAAGCAAAAATCAATTCCGGTGATCCGGTCTCCATTGCCGAAGTTGTGCGCGATCTGCATCGCAGCGCGACCCAGCCGGAACAGTCCTTCTCCGAACGCCAGATCTATGAAGCTGCTTTCGAGCGCCTTGTTGACGAACTGGCCGCGATCGAAAAGATCGACAAGGACAAGGCATCGGGCAAGCTCGAAAAGCTTCTGCAAAAAGCTGCCTGATTGAATAAGTCAGCTATACAACTATTTATAAAAGCCGGCCCGCAAGCTATCCTTGGGCCGGTTTTATTTTTGTTTTAGGCAGGTTACAGCGATGAGTGCAGTTCTGGCGCCGATAAAACCGGCCGAGAGAATCTGGGTTGTCGGCGCAATCAATGGCGATCACGGTGCGTTGCGTACCGTTCATCAGAAGCTTGCTGAACGTATCACACCCGGAGACAGGCTTGTCTATCTTGGCAATTACTGGGGGGATGGCACGGCGGAATCCGTTGTTGCGACCATCAACGAATTGCTTCTGTTCCGTCGTTATTTCATCGCCCTGGACGGGGTTGATATCGCCGATATCGCCTTTTTGCGCGGTGCGGCCGAAGAAATGCTGTCGAAATTGCAGCAGATCCAGTTTGCCCCCAATCCCGGCGAAGTCTTTGACTGGATGTTGACCCGCGGTATTGCCGGAACAACCCGTGCCTATGGTTTTGATCCGGCGCATGTCCAGTCGATCATGCGTCAGGGCGCGCACGCCATTTCGCAATGGACGTCCCAGTTTTCCGATGCATTGCGCCGCCACAGCGGGCATAGCGCATTGCTATCCGACCTCAAACATGCGGCCTATACCACGGATGGTCGTCTGATCTTTGTTCATGCCGGGCTTGATGGTTCACGCCCTCTTACCGGTCAGACCGATACGTTCTGGTGGGGCGGCTCGATGTTTGAGGCAATTACCGAACGTTATTACGACTGCGCGCGTATTGTCCGCGGTGCATCACTTTCGCAGACCGGGCTTCAGGAACGTGAATTTACCCTGTCGGTGGATGGTGGTGCCGGGCGGGGCGGTGTACTGATCGCGCTGGCCCTTGATGGTCAGGGCAAAATCATCGAACAGGTTACAAGCGACGCCTGATCGTGCGCCCGGATCTCTGGTCTGTTTCGACCAAAAAAGGCAGCATTTTCATGCTGCCTTTTGCTGTTTTGGCCTGCTTGCGTCTAGTGACGGACAACCTTGACCAGGGATCCGGTTTCAGGGGCTTCGCCCTCGCGCAATCCGTTAATGGTGGCAAAGGTTTCCGCCGGTGCGCGGTCAACCTGCATGTCGTCGATAAATGTCTGCAAGCTATATTCCGGGTTCACAGCACGGACCTTGATCCGAAGCGGGGTATAGATCTTCTTCTCGTTCGTGCTCAGCGACCGGAAGCTATAGGTCGTATGCCGCAGGGGCAGGTTATAACTTTCGGTTTGATCAAGCGGGGTGATGAACAGGAACTGATAGGCGGAATCGCCATGGCGGATGACCACCACGCGCAATCTTGCCGATCCCGATCGCAGGGACACATCCGTGCTGCCGGTGGCAGCTTCCAGCCCGTTAATATCGATCATCTCGACATCGCGAAGCGAAATCTTGCTTGAGAAGCCGCTTTCAAGATAACGATCCAGTCGGGTGTCCTTGGCCTTTGGTGCGCCTTCAAAGACAATCTGCGCCCCTTTGCCGTCGGTCGCAATGACGGCGGATGGCTGGTTGTTGATGGTAAAGCCTTCGGGCACTTCAAACCGGAAGCCAAGGGGAACATGGACGAATTCCCGGCCACGAACATAGCCCTGATCCGGGCCATCCCCATAAAGGATACCATCAATCGCTGTCATATAGCGGACCGTGCCAAGTTCGGGATTCTGAACTGCGGTGACATTGGCGCTTTGATGGGCCTGCTCGATACGGTCAAGGGTTCTCGGGTGGGTTGCCATAAAGTCATACTGGTCAACATCATCGGCCGAACGCCCGGCGAGAACCGCTTGCAAGCGCGAATGGGCGCGCAGTTTTTCAAGGAATGTCGCCATGGCATCCGGATCGTACCCGGCCCGCGTGATATAGCGCACGCCAAGCATGTCGGCTTCAAATTCATGCTCACGCGAGAACGATTTAAGATAGGCGCTCGCCCCGGTATTGATCAGTTCGCCAGCCCCGTTGCCAATCGCAATTGACAGGCCACCGGCCAGAATCTGGGTCAGGACACCACGGCTGTATCGCTGTGCCGAATGGCGGGCGACAACGTGACCTATTTCATGGGCAATGACACCAGCCAGTTCAGCTTCGTTGGTGGCAAGGGCGGCCAGACCACGCGTGATATAGACATACCCGCCCGGCAGGGCGAATGCGTTGACCACCGGGGAATCAAGCACCGTGAAGGTGAATTTCTCATTCGGGGTTTCGGAAACGGCAACCAGCTTTTCACCGATTTCGGTGACATAGCTTTGCAGATCCTTTTCCGTATATTGGCCACCGAACTCCTTGACCATTTTCGGGTGTTCCTGCGACCCGATTTTCTTTTCCTCGTCAGGCGACATAAAGGCGGTGAAGCTGTCCTCACCTGTTGCGCGGTTGGTCGAGCAGCCAGCAAGTGCCGTACTGAGCGCAACAGCAGTCAGAAGTGCCATCAGGTGCTTGTTGGGACTGAACTTAAACCAGCTCATTGATACCTTTCCTCATGTCGCTCTGCCGCGTAAGCTGCAGGTCGTTGTCAGCGAAACCAAGTGGGAATTGGTAGCGCGTGTTCCAAGATCATTCAACAGATTCACAGTTTTCGAACAGACATCCAAAATGGGGAAATTTTACGGTCATGCCAAAGGCCGGCTTTTCCTGCCGGTTTCTGCTCGCAACAATAATAACCATTGGGACTCTGTTTCCCATTGATGGTCATGCCGGTCCGGATTGGCAATGCGGTGTTGCGGCAAATCATGACATTGCAAAATCCGTGCAGTCTGATCAGGCCGATCGCAACTGGCATGAAATATCCCAAGTCGATATTCACCGCGTTGATCAACTAACGGCTTCCGACTTGCCAGATGTGACGTTTCGACTGGCCGATGTCGAATTTGTCCCGGAATACCAAGATCTGGCATTGAATTGGCTTCAGACGACGTCTCGCGAAAGTGACAAGGCGCTTTTGCTTCTGGATGATCCGGATTTTCTGGGGCGCCGACCGGCATGGATCACAAGCAGGCCTTCTGGCGGGCTTGGTGGCGACAACAGTGTGCCATGGTCGCAACGGTTGCTTTTGGCCGGCCTGGTGATGGCATTGCCGCAGACCGGTTCTGATGTCGGATCTTTGATGGATGCCGAAGATACCGCGATCCGCCAAAGGGCAGGTATCTGGTCAATCCGGGATACCCGTCATGCCTATTTTGTAACAGCAAGTACTGAGTGGGATGGTGCGCCACCATCGGGTATCCCGTCGGTAGAGGATGCGATTGGCCGGTTTGTGGTTGTTGATGGGGTCGTTCGCTCGGTCGAGCATCAGGAATGGCGCAGCTACCTGAATTTCGGGGACAATTGGCGCAGCGATTTTACCATTGCACTGGATGATGCGGTTCGGCGCAGCATCGCAGGGGGCGACAACTTCGAAAAGGTGATGGATCGCTGGTCCGGGCGGAAAGTCCGGGTGCGCGGCATTATCGAAAGTCGCGGTGGCCCCTATGTCTCTTTGGAAAATCCGGACTGGCTTTGTGTTCAACCGGAATAGAGGCTTGTGTTTGTTCCCCCGGTCATGAGACTTCTAGATATGCGTTGCCACCAGCAAATTGCACATTCTCGTTTCCGCTCAGACACAAAGAGGTTCCTGCGTGCTCTATCCCGAAATTGCGCCCCGAATGACGGGGATGTTGTCACGTGACGATGGTCACGAAATCTATTGGGAAGAAGTCGGCAACCCCGACGGTATTCCGGTCATATTTCTTCATGGTGGGCCAGGGGCCGGGATTTCTCCCAATAGTCGCCGATTTTTCGACCCGGAAAAATACCGCGTCATTTTGTTTGATCAGCGCGGCTCCGGAAAATCAAAGCCGTTCGGAAGCCTTGAAAACAACACCACCGACCATTTGATCGGTGATATCGAAGCGCTGCGCGAAAGTCGGGGGATTGATAAATGGCTGGTCTTTGGCGGGTCCTGGGGATCGACATTGGCGCTGGCCTATGGTCAGGCATGCCCGGATCGCGTTCTGGCCTTTGTGTTGCGCGGCATTTTCCTTGGTCGTGAAACCGAAATTGCCTGGTTCATGGATGGCATGGGCCGATTTTTCCCCGAAGTCGAACGCAGTTTCTTGGCAACCGCCGGATTTGACGCGCATCCCGGCTGGCAGCGAATGCTGGATCGCTATGCCGAGATTTTCGCAGGCAAGGATGGCGAAGATGCCGCGATTGATGCCGCACGTGTCTGGTCGGCCTATGAAGCTACCTGCTGTACTCTTTTGCCGGATCACGGTCTGGTCGAAGATTTCGAAGGCGATGAAATCGCACTCGCGCTGGCAAAGCTTGAACATCACTATTTTGTCCATCGCTGCTTCTTCGAACCAGATCAGCTTCTTCGGAATTTGAACCGGATTTCCCATTTGCCTGCTGTCATTGTGCAGGGACGCTATGACGTTGTCTGTCCGCCAATGTCGGCATTTGAACTGCACAATGCATGGGCCGGATCAAAGATGGTGATTGTTGACGATGCCGGGCATGCAGCCAGTGAACCGGGGATTGTTCGCGAGCTTGTCCGGGCAACCGATTCATTCGATGGCAAAAATTTTGCGGGAAATTGATGTATTTACACCAATGTGTGGTTGAGTTTGCCGCATGCTTGGTTAGTATGTCCGACGTATTGATCCAGTGGGGACTTGATTAATGAAAATGACTTTGGGGAAACTGCTTGCAGTTTGCGTCTTTTTTGGCTTTGTAAACGCGGCATCTGCGCAAGAAATTCTTGGCAATGACAAAGATTCCGGGCTTCTCGAATTCTCGACCGGCATGGTCGATATCACTCAGGATGAAGAAGCTGCCGAATTCCGCATCAATTACCGCGCCCAGCATGCGATGTTTGACGTAACCCGCCCGATTGGCGGCGTTATGGTAACGTCTGAAGGTGCGGTTCATGGGTATGGCGGGCTTGCGGTTGACGTGCTTTGGGGTGACCATTTCGTCTCGAGCGTCTATACCTCGGTCGGTGCTTACCATCAGGGAAATGGCGAAGACCTCGGACACTGGATCGAATTCCGTTCCGGTCTTGAACTTGGCTTCCGCTTCGACAGCCACGAACGTCTCAGCCTCGGGATTGCCCACATTTCGAACGCCAGCATCGGCGACGAAAACCCGGGCACAGAAATCCTTTCTCTGACCTATTCCTTCCCGATTGATCGCCTTTTTGACTGATCAACGCATATTGCGTCAGTCTGAAAAGACCGAATGGAATAATCAGCAAGAGCCTTGGAAAGAGAAACTTCTTCCCAAGGCTCTTGTTGCTTTTGCGGTCTTGATCACCGATTGGTACGAGGGGAGCCAAGCATCCCTGCGATCGGTCATATGATAACCTCCCGGATTGATCATCGGCAGAATTGCTGCTAATTGAAGGCCACTTTTGTGGTGTGCGCCCGTAGCTCAGCAGGATAGAGCACCAGATTCCTAATCTGGGGGCCACAGGTTCGAATCCTGTCGGGCGCACCATCCTTTCAGGCCTTTGTGTGCGGATTTTGATCCGTTCTGGTCTTCACGCCTATAGCTTGAAAGCCATCAGGTTTCTTCTCATATCCATATTATGTGCGACTGCTCTGAACATAACGGGCCGCAATGCCATAATACAGGGCCGGGAGGAAACAATGACAAACTGGATCAGGCTTCCCAACAGCGAAGGTGCCTGCACGCCGCAATCCGATACGCGATCTGATCAGCCAACCTATCAAAGGCATATCGGACGCAAGGGTTTTCAGGGGCCGTCAGCCCAGATCTATCATCGCCATCCTCCGGTCGGCTGGGCAACGTTTGAAGGACCATTGCGTCCGCGGGCCTTTGATCTGGCAAAGCTCGCCCCCGGTCCGGCCTGCCCGTTACAGGCAAGGCGCATTTTGCGCAGTGACAGCATGGAAGTCCGTTACTGGAAAACCGATGCCAAAATGCATGCCCTGTCACGCAATGCCGATGGTGACACCCTGATGTTCGTCCATAATGGTGAGGGGGCGCTATTTTGCGATTACGGGCATTTGCCCTATCGGGACGGTGATTATATTTTGCTGCCGCGCGGCACTGCCTGGCGGGTGGAGCCGGCCGGTCATTGCGAGTTCATGCTGATCGAGGCAACGGCCGATGCGTTTGGATTGCCTGATCCCGGCACCATGGCCGGTGGCACGCCACTTGACCCGATGATGTTCACCGTGCCGCGCATCGATGACGCATTTCGCGCCCAGCAGGATGATGCATTCTGGGAAATTCACATCAAACGCAAAGGTCAGGTGTCAACGCTGACATATCCCTATAACCCGCTTGATGCCGCCGGCTGGGAAGGTGATCTGTGTGTCGTCAAACTGAATTGGCGTGATCTCAGGCGGCAAAATGGGTCGGGGCACAAGGTCCCGCCAGCAGCTTATTGTACATTTGTTGCCAGCACGTTTTCAGTCAGTACCTTTGTGCCCAAGGTCGGTGAAGGCCAATCCGGTATGTTGCGTGTGCCGTTCTATCATTCCAACGAGGATATGGACGAATTTGTCTTTTATCATCGTGGTGAATTCTTCAGCCGCGGGGAAATAAAGGCCGGCATGGCAACATTCCATCCAAGTGGCTTTCCGCACGGTCCGCATCCGAAATCCTATCAGGAAAAAATGATCAAAGCGCCGGTCGAAACAGACGAAGTGGCCGTCATGATCGATAGTCACGATTTCCTGGCGGTGGACGACTCAATCCCTGATGGTGCGGAATGGAAGGTCTATGTCAAAACCTGGGAAAAGTCGCAGGAAACCCTATAAGGTCTTGATCCCGGCCATGGGTGAATGGCACTCTCGGTCGGCAGTCGGATGCCGCAAAACTTGCGAAAGGTTGTTAATGTTATTGTCAACTTGTCGGGTTAATTTATGCTGAGTAACAAATGTAGGATTTGTGTGTTTGCACAGGCCGGTCTGCACTGCACCCGACAGTCTGCCATCTGGCTGTAACACGCTTATCATATGG
The DNA here is from genome assembly GCF_002844235.1 of Thalassospira povalilytica. GTDB lineage: Bacteria > Pseudomonadota > Alphaproteobacteria > Rhodospirillales > Thalassospiraceae > Thalassospira > Thalassospira povalilytica. The sequence goes on from NZ_PGTS01000001.1 coordinate 350,330, forward strand.
CGAAAATCAATAGCGCCGCACAGGTTGACCAAAGCCCAGAATGACCAAACAGAAGATCGTCAAATCCGTCAGTCATAAAACTCCTGAACCGTCCCAGGCGCCGGAAGACCCGTTGGCATGTTTGCCCAACACCTTTCTGTCGCGCGGGGTCCGGACCCCGTTTACGACCAAAACCCTGCGCTATGCGCGTGTGGCGGCGGGCAAAGGCGGGCGATCCATGATCATGCTGCCTGGCCTTGCCGGTGGTCTGGGGACTTATGAATTGCCGCTTGATACCCTGCGCGAGGTTTTTGATCTTTCCGTGCATGACCGCATGCTGTTTGACCGTTTGCTGGAACTAGAAGACATTCGCCCGGGCACCGTTCTTGAACAGGCGCGTGCGGTTGCGGTAACCGGCGTTGGCGGGGTCGAACTGGCAAGAACCGCGATTGAGCGCGGCGGGTCGGAAAAATCATCGCGTGAATTGGGGCAACTGGCTGTCCTGCATCAGGCACTGCGTCAGCTTGGCGGAAGCGCCGTTCAGGATATGCAGCGCGAAGAATTGCTGACCATGGAAGGTCAGGTCCGCGCGCGCAAGGCCCTGAACCGCTTTGCATCCGAACATCAAGTCGCCAATGACACCATCATCGACAGCCTTGGCGAATGGAGCACAATGATCGCCCCGGTCGGGCTTGAGCTTGATGGCTGCAAGGGACCGCTGCGGGTGCTGACCAACGGCCTTGCTAAATTTGCAAATGACGTCGAGGAATGGGCAAATTCCGAACAATCCGATTTCCGCTTTATGGCCGGACGTATTTCGAGTGCGACAACCGCGACCTATAAGCATGCCCTGAAATGTGTCGAGGAAGTCGATAGCTGGAACCGTGAACTGGGCAAGGTTCTGACCGATTGGGAACGGGCAAAGCAGGATATCGGCAAGACCATCGAAAAATTGTGGTGGCTTCTTGATGGCTGGCAGGAAATGATCGACCTGTGGCATAAAAGACCGGTGGCAGATCGGGTGAAGCAGCGCGAGATCATCGAAGAAGTCGCAAGTTTCGCACCTGTACTCCCGGTCGAGGAAATTACGACCGCAGAACAGCAATTCTGGATCGATATTCGTGTCAACCAGATGCTGTGGGCCGGTGAATTGCGCAAGTTGGGCAGTGGGGAAATTGATGCCGATATGGTGGATCGTCTCGAACGCTTCAGGAGACAGTCTGCATGAAGATTGAAGAGGCAGGTAATCTTGGTGTTTCGCAACTCGGGCAACTGTTTGAATCCTTAAGCGGTTCTGAAATCGCACGATTTACCCGTGCGATTGAAAGCGATCGCGCAGACCCCAAATTGCCGCTCCCCCATGAAACCATTTTGCAAATCCTGCGTCCGCGTCTTGCATCGCTCAAACCGGAACGCTATCCGACCCCAATGCGTCAATTCTGCGATCCGTTCGAAGATCTTCTGACGTCGGGCGAGGCCAGTGAAAAAAGCATCCGCATCAGTCGTTCATCCCTGATTCCGATCTGGCGGGTGGTCACCGGTGCGAATGACCCGGAATTTGCCGAGGCCATGAAGGAAATTGATGCGGCGGCGGGCAAGCGCGATACAACAAGCCTTGCCGCAGCCGAAAGCAAGCTGTGGAAGGCAGGGGCACGGATCATCGAAGATCAGATCGCCCGGTCCCACGGCGGGATAAAGGAAGAACGCGCCCTTGCAACAAGCCTTGGATCGCGTGTCCATCTGAAGGCCTTTGCCGAAGTCGGCCGTATTCTGAATGTGGGCGAAGAAATCGCCCAGGTGCGTGCACGTTTTCCGTCGGCGCCGATCAGGGGTCTTGATGCCAATGACGTTACCTGGCTGCGTGACCGGTTTGTGGAAATTTCAAAAAACAAACCCGGGTTCGAGCCGATGTTCCTGTTGGCCGTACTTGCCCGGTTGCTGCGTCCAAGTGAACTGTTCAAACTGATCCGTGTTTTGTCGACCAAGGCCGATGACAGCACGATTGAAAAGACCAACCTGGCCGAGACCGGCGACCTGATCATTGATTTGCTGGCAGAAACCGTGACCGAGATCGAACAGGGTGTTGTCACCGGCAAGGATGAGGCACATATCCTGTCGCTGGCGCGCTGGTACGCATCCGAATTCACCCGCATCACCCGCGAATTCAAAATTCGCAAGGATGGCCGTTGGGGTGAAAAGCTTCTGGAAACGCGCCGTCGGGTGTCGCGCGCTCTGGCCGATACGATGTTTGGTGCAACCCCGGAACGCGTGATTGACGCACTGCCCAAAATGGAAGTCCGGCAGGGGCCCGGTTCCGGCGTGAAGGGCTTGGCGCGACCGCTGTTTGCGCAGGATTTTGACGATGAAAAAGTCTTGGCCGCGGAAAAGTCGGCCGAAGCAATCGCGGAAACTGCCCGGATTTCGGATGTGCTGGCCGCACAAAGTTCGGCTGCCAAGGCAGTGGTTGAGCTTAAGAAAAAGCTCAATCAGATCGGGCGTGCCGGTGTTGACGGCATGGGCCGTTTGACGCCCGAAGAAATCCCCAATGCACAACGCAATCTGATGGCAACAGTGCGGTTGCTTGAAATCGTTGATGGCCCCGAAGACGCAGATGTTTTGCGCCGCCGCGGCATGTCTGCCATTCGCGCTCTTACCAGCCAAAAGGCAAGCTGATCGTTTGATCCTTGCCTTTGCCATCCATCAGGTTTTCGTACCCGCCGTTTTTCCCGCCAGCTGTGATGCCGTATCAAGCTGATCAAGCCAGTTCATGAAGGCGCGGATCTTGGGAAGGCGTGCGCGTGATGATGGACAGCAGGCGTAATAATGAAACGGGCTTGCCTTTGGCGGGCCAAACGGGGCAACGATCCGGCCCGATTTAAGTTCATCCTCGATCGCGAATGTCGGCAATAGTGCGACGCCAAGCCCGGCTGCTGCGGCCTGCATGGCCATGGTGAAATGCTCGAATTTCGGGCCGTTTTCGCCGTCGATATCACGCAGTCCGCTGGCATCAAGCCAATCGGCCCAGCCACGCGGGCGGGTGGCAATATGCAATAATGGAAAATGGCGCAGGTCATCGGCAGAAGGCGGATGATCCAGATTGGCAATCAATTGCGGGCCGCAAATCGGCACCATTTCCTCGCCATGCAGGATATGGGCTTCAAGATCGGTCCAACTGCCCTGACCAAACAGAACCGCGATATCGATCTGTTCGCGATCAAAATCGGGCATTCCGATCCGTGAGATGAAATTGATCGCGATTTCCGGATGCTTGGTGCGAAATTGCGGCAATAAGGGAATAAGACACCGCGATCCGAATGTTGGCGGGGCGGCCACCGTCAGAACCCCGCTTTCCGATCCGCCCGAAAGAACGGTCAGGGTCGCACTTTCCAGCTGATCAAGGGCCGGGCGGATGGATTGCAGGTAACTTTCCCCTTCGGGTGTCAGGACAAGACGTTGCTTCTCGCGGGCAAAAAGCTTGCATCCCAACCAGTTTTCAAGCCCCTGAATCTGCCGGCTGACCGCGCTTTGGGTCAGATATAACTCATCAGCCGCGCGCGACGCACTGCCGAACCGGGCGGTTTGTTCAAAGCAACTTAGTGCCTTGAGACTGGGGATACGACGGCTCAATCGTCACCTTTGACTTGTTGGATATCTCAAAGTTTATGAGTTTTTTGCATAAACTTCATCGCTTTTATCATTTGCAACTTTGTCTGCCAATTCCTAGCTTAACGGCATAAGCAAATAAGCTTACAGGGGTAGCGTCATCTCGCCCTTCTATGGCGCTGCCCCTGCTTTCTATCGAAAAATTCATAAAAGGATCAGGCAAATGGCAAGCCGCGCACCGTTTCATTGGGAAGATCCGCTCCTGCTTGAAGAGCAGTTGAGCGAAGAGGAACGCATGATCCGCGATGCGGCCCGTGCATATTGTCAGGAAAACCTGCAAACCCGCGTTCTCGAAGCAAACCGTCATGAAATTTTCCATCGTGAAATCATGACCGAGATGGGTGAACTTGGCCTGCTTGGCCCGACCATCCCCGAGGAATACGGCGGACCGGGTGTGAACCACGTGGCCTATGGTCTGGTTGCACGCGAAGTCGAACGCGTTGATTCCGGCTATCGTTCGGCAATGTCGGTTCAGAGCTCGCTGGTGATGCATCCGATCTTTGCTTATGGCAGCGAAGAACAGCGCAAGAAATATCTGCCGAAACTGGCAACCGGTGAATTCGTCGGCTGCTTTGGCCTGACCGAGCCGGACCATGGCTCCGATCCGGGCGGCATGAAAACCCGTGCCCGCAAGACCGAGGGTGGCTTCACCCTGACCGGGTCGAAAATGTGGATCACCAACAGCCCGATCGCCGACGTCTTTGTCGTCTGGGCCAAGGATGACGAAGGCGTCATTCGCGGCTTTATCCTTGAAAAGGACATGAACGGACTGTCCGCACCGAAAATCGAAGGCAAGTTTTCGCTGCGTGCGTCGATCACCGGCGAAATCGTCATGGACAATGTCTTCGTGCCCGAAGAAAACATGCTGCCGAATGCCAAGGGCCTTGGCGGTCCGTTCGGTTGCCTGAACAAGGCCCGTTACGGCATCGCGTGGGGCGCAATGGGTGCGGCTGAATTCTGCTGGCATGCGGCACGTCAATATACCCTTGATCGCAAACAGTTCGGTCGTCCGATTGCCGCCAATCAGCTGATCCAGCTGAAACTGGCAAACATGCAGACCGAAATCACCCTTGGTCTTCAGGGTGCGCTTCAGCTGGGCCGTCTGCTTGATGCAGGCAAAGGCGCACCGGAAGCGATTTCGCTGATGAAGCGTAACAACTGCGGTAAGGCACTCGACATTGCCCGTGTTGCCCGTGACATGCATGGCGGTAACGGTATTGCGGATGAATTCCATGTCATCCGTCATTCGATGAACCTTGAAGCGGTCAATACCTACGAAGGTACCCACGATGTTCATGCCCTGATCCTGGGCCGTGCACAGACCGGCATTCAGGCCTTCTCCGCCGAAGGCTGATCAAGTTTTTACCGGACGGCAGCAGCAATGTTGCCGCCCGTTTTGATTCTGCGACATGTTTCCAAATCGACTTTCGGGATATTCAAATGACTGGCGCACTTTCCGGGCTTCGTGTTCTTGATCTTTCGCGTGTGTTGGCCGGACCATGGGCCAGCCAGACCCTGGCCGATATGGGGGCAGAGGTCATCAAGATCGAACGTCCCGGTGCCGGTGATGATACGCGCGGCTGGGGCCCGCCCTTTGCCAAGGATGCCAATGGCAATGACACCACCGAGGCCGCCTATTATCTGACGGCCAACCGTGGCAAAAAGTCGCTGACGATTGACATCACCAAACCCGAAGGTCAGGAAATAGTTCGCAATATCGCGGCCCAAAGCGATGTGGTTCTGGAAAACTTCAAGGTCGGTGGTCTTGCCAAATACGGTCTTGATTACGCGACCCTGTCGGCCCTCAATCCCAAGCTTGTTTATTGTTCGATCACCGGCTTTGGTCAGGACGGCCCCTATAAGGATCGCCCGGGGTATGATTTCATGATCCAGGGCATGGGCGGCCTGATGAGCATCACCGGTGCGCCCGATAGCGCCCCGGGTGGCCAACCGATGAAGGTCGGTGTGGCGGTTGCCGATATCTTTACCGGGCTTTATGCGACGATCGGTATCTTGGCGGCACTTCGTCATCGCGATGCAACTGGCGAAGGCCAGTATATTGATCTTGCCCTGCTTGATGTGCAGGCCGCTGTTCTTGCCAATCAGGCGATGAATTACCTGACAACCGGCAATGCGCCGGGCCGTCTGGGTAATGCGCATCCCAATATCGTGCCATATGAAGCCTTCCCGAGTGCCGATGGCTATCTGATCCTGGCTGTCGGCAATGACAGCCAGTTCAAAAGTTTCTGTGCGGTGGCGGGGCTGGACGATTTACCGGCTGATGAACGCTATGCCACCAACCGCAATCGTGTTGCCAACCGCGATACGCTGGTGCCATTAATCCGTCAGGCCATGGTTTTGAAAACCACCGATGAATGGATCGCCGCCCTTGAAAAGGCCAATGTGCCGTGCGGGCCGATCAATACCCTTGATCGTGTTTTTGACAATCCGCAGGTCAAACATCGTGGTCTGGTCAAACATCTTGATCACCCGACGGCTGGCACCGTGCCGACGGTTGGCAATCCGATCAGGTTTTCCAAAACGCCGATTACGGATGAAAAAGCCCCGCCGATGCTGGGACAGCATAGCGACGAAATCCTGCGCAAGGTCGCCGACCTGAGTGACGATCAAATTGCCAAACTGCGCGACGCAGGAATTGTCTGATCTGGAATTTTCGGATGGGACGGCGCAACACCTTTGGATTGTTGGATCCGGTGATGCGCCTTCCTATGGTTGAATGGTGCGCTGCACATTATTTTGTAAAGGGTCGCCCTGACGCAATTGCAGTCACTTAAAGCGGCCATTCGCGGCGGATGCTGCGGAATTTATACAATCTACGGTGTTCTCCTTATCCCGCATTTGAAACTCTCCGAAGATTTTATATCATTTTAAAAAATACATATCGGGGATGTGCATGTCAGAAGTTGTAATTTCGGCACGCTCAGTCAGTAAAATTTTTGGCTCGGGTGCAGATAAGGTTACCGCGTTGGATGCGGTATCGGTTGATATCTTTCAGAACGAATTTTTCACAATGCTTGGTCCGTCGGGCTGCGGCAAAACCACTTTGTTGCGCTTGATCGGTGGCTTTGAAGAAGCAAGTTCGGGCAAAATTCTGCTCGAAGGCAATGAACTCAATGATTTGCCGCCCTATAAACGGCCAATCAACACGGTTTTTCAGTCCTATGCGCTGTTTCCGCATCTGACTGTGCGCCAGAACATCACATTCGGGCTGGAAATGCAGGGCATTGATCGCGCCAAGGCCAACCACCGGGCTGACGAGATGCTCGAACTGGTGCGACTGGCCCAATATGGCGACCGGGTGCCAAGCCAGCTTTCCGGTGGTCAGCAACAACGCATCGCCCTTGCGCGTGCATTGGCGCCTGCCCCCAAGGTGCTGTTGCTTGATGAACCGCTTTCAGCACTGGATCTTAAACTGCGCAAGGAAATGCAGGTTGAACTGAAACGCCTTCAGACCGAAACCGGCATCACCTTTGTCTTTGTCACGCACGATCAGGAAGAAGCGCTGGCGATGTCTGACCGGATCGCGGTCATGCAATTTGGCAAGATCCAGCAGATCGGTGCACCGCGCGAAATTTATGACGAACCGACTGATCGTTTTGTTGCCGACTTTATCGGCGACAGTAACTTTTTGCCCGGCAATCTTGTGGCGGCCGCGAATGGCAAACATGCGCTGACGCTTGCCAATCAGCATGTCATCGAACTTCCATCCGTAAGGTCAGGCCAGAAAACCGGCGATGTTACCATTTCGATCCGTCCGGAACGGCTTGGGCTGGTGGCCGAAAATCTTGCCGATCAGACCCATCTGATGGGATCGGTCAAATCCGTGATCTATTTTGGCACGGACACGACCTATGAAATCGATCTGGGCAATGATCAGACAGTCAAGGTGCGTACCCAGAACGGCACCGGTGCCATGGATGATTTCGGCCGAGGTGAACGGGTCGGGGTGCATGTGCCTGCCGATGCCATCCGGGTGTTGGTGGACTGATCATGAAAGCAATGCTGCGATCCAAACGGTTCTGGCTGATTGCACCTGCGGTTCTTTATATCGGCTTCTTCATGGCCGTGCCGCTGGTGCAGATGGCCTATGTCTCGATCCTTGAACGGGGCGATTATGGCGGGGTGAACTGGGGCGTGTTTTCGATGGACGCCTATGTCAGTTTCCTGTTTGAACGCGATCTGATGGATAATCTGGTGCTCAATACCGATTACCTTCAGGTTTTCGCCCGGTCCTTCGGGCTGTCGGCCATGACCACGGTCTTTGCGCTGATCCTCGGTTTCCCGACGGCCTTTTATATTTCGACCCAACCCCAGGGACGGCGAAATTTCCTGATCTTTCTGGTTACCATTCCGTTCTGGACCAACATTCTGGTCCGAAACTATGCCTGGATGCTGTTGCTGCGCAATGGCGGTCTGGTCGACGGTATGCTGGGCTGGATCGGTATTGAAACCGGCGGGCTTGATATCCTGTATACGCCCTATGCCGTCTCGATCGGTCTGACCTACACCTATTTGCCATTCATGGTGTTGCCGATCTATGCCAGCCTTGAAAAGCTTGATCATCGTCTGGTCGAGGCAGCCTTTGATCTGGGGGCCGACAAGCGCCGTGCGATGAGCCGGGTGATCCTGCCGCTTGCCGCACCGGGCATTGCGGCAGGGTGCATTCTTGTGTTCATTCCGTGCCTTGGGGCCTATGTCACGCCTGAATTGCTGGGCGGGGGCAAGTTCATGATGATTGCCAATCTGATTGGCAGCCAGTTCGGGGCTGCGCGCAACTGGCCGCTTGGTGCTGGGCTTGGTTTTGTCCTTCTCGCCCTGGTTCTGATCGCGATGATGGTCTATTCGCTTAAATTCAAATCATTGCCGGAGGAAAGCCGATGAAAGTCGATGTTTCCAACCCGCTTTGGCGTTTCCGCGGGATCACATCCACGGCAATGTTCTTTTTTGCCTATCTTTATCTGCCAATCGTCATTTTGCTGGCGCTGTCGTTTAACGAAAACAAGCTGGCGACGATCTGGACGGGCTTTACCACCGACTGGTATGTCACGGCCCTTTCCAATGACGATATGCTGCGTGCGGCCAAAAATTCGATCATTGTGGCCGTTTCGGCGACCATCCTTGCCACCATTGCCGCGACCTTTGCTGCAATGGGTATGGCGCGCGGACGGTTCCGCGGGGAAGTCGGTGTATCGGCAATGCTGGTTCTGCCGTTGCTGGTGCCTGAAATCGTGACCGCGATTGCCACATTGCTGTTCTTTGTGGCACTTGGCATCAAGCTTGGTCTGATTACCGTGATCATTGCGCATACGGTCTTTTGCATTCCCTTTGCCTATTTGCCGATCCGTGCCCGTCTCGAAGGGATGGACCCCGCATTGGCCGAGGCGGCAAATGATCTTTATGCCAATGAATGGCAGGCCTTCAGGCGCGTGACCATGCCGTTGCTGTGGCCCGGGATTTTGTCGGGGGCGATGCTGTCTTTCATCATCTCGCTTGATGATTTCGTCATTTCCTATTTCGTCGGCGGGGCCGGGGCGACAACGCTTCCGATCTATATTTTCGGCATGATCCGCATCGGTATCACCCCGGAAGTCAACGCGGTTTCCGCAATGATGCTGATCGTTTCGATCGTGTTTGTCAGCGTCTCGTTCCTGATAGATCGCATTCGGTATTGATCGAAAAATGGACGCCCGGTTTCCGGACGGGTCGGGCATCCGAACAACAAGCAATGAACCGTCCTTAATTGGGAGTCTCACAATGAAACTACGTTCCGTAATTCTGGGAGCATCCGCAATGGCCGTTTTGTCGGTTGGGTCGGCAAAGGCGGATGGCGAACTGTTTTTATATAACTGGTCGAACTATTTCCCGCCGGCATTGATGGAAAAGTTCGAAAAGGAAACCGGCATCAAGGTGACCCTTGATGTGTATGATTCCAACGAAACCATGTTGGCAAAGCTGCAAGCCGGTGCTTCTGGCTATGACATTGCCGTGGCATCCGACTACATGGTCGATGTCATGATCAAGGAAGGTCTTGCGACCAAGTTTGACGCCAAGTCGCTTGAGAATTTCAAGAATGTCGCAAAGCCCCATGACACCATGAAATATGATACTGACCGCGAATATTCGGTCACCTATTTGTGGGGAACGACCGGCTTTACCTATGACGGTTCGGTGGTTGATGGCGAACTTGAACGAAGCTGGAAAGAATTCTTTGAACCGCGCGAAGAATTCCGCGGCAAGATCGGTGCCTTGAACGACGAGGTCGAAATGTTCAATGCCGCGTCCTATTACGCAGGCGTTGAAAAATGCACCGAAGACCCGGCCGAAGCCCAGAAGGTTCTTGATGTCCTTCTCAAGCAAAAGCCCTATATCGCGGTTTACAGCTCCGAAGGCACGATTGACCGCATGTCGGCCCGCGAAGTCCAGATGCATATGCAGTGGAATGGTGCCGCCCATCGGACCAAGGAAAGCATCCCGGAGGCCGTCTTTGTCTATCCGAAGGAAGGTTTGACCTATTGGGCTGACCATTTTGTCATTCCGACCGGTGCGCCGAACCTGGAAAATGCCAAGACCTTCATCAACTGGATGATGAAACCGGAAAACGCGGCAGAAGCCTCGAACTATGCCGGTTACATGAACTCGATCAAGGGGACTGGCGAATTCATGGATCCGTCGCTGAATTCCGATCCGGCTGTGAACATGCCAGAAGAATATGCAGATCTTCTGATCCCGTCGCAGAACTGCTCGGTCAAGGCGCGCGATTTGCGTAACCGTGTCTGGACCAAACTTAAAAACTAGGTCCGTTTTTAACCGGTCTTGATGATCCGGCCCGTGAGTATTCGGGCCGGATCATGATTTTGAATACACGATGTGAATTGAACTGGCAGGAACCCCTGATCATGACCGCTGCGGCTTCTCTTACCGAACATGTGACTTTGGCTCTTTGGGCGACCAATCTTGGTCGCAAGGTCACGGATATGGCCGACTGGGCCGCGCATGTTGATGCCCAGATGGCAACGGCCGCCGCCAAAGGAGCGAAGATCTTTGTCCTGCCGGAATATGCCAGCGAACAATGGCTGGCATTCAAGCCCGACGGTCTGCAAACCGGTCAGGAAATCGCATGGATGGCCGATCTTGCCCCCGAGGCCCGCAAACACGCCGCTGCGCTTGCCAAAAGGCACGACATGCTTCTGGTGGCGGGAAGCATGCCCTGGCACATTGATCCTAAAAATCTGGCGGCCGGACAAACCAATAGTGCGATGATCTTTACCCCGGAAGGGGATGCGATCATTCAGGACAAATTGTCACTGACCCCGGGGGAACAGGAACCGGAAAACTGGTTTTTGACACCGGGCAAGGCATTCAATGTGATTGAATGGCGTGGGCTGACGGTTGCCGTTCTGATTTGCCTTGATATCGAAATGCCGGCTTTGTCCTGTTTGCTTGCGCCGCTTGATATTGATGTTTTGCTCGTGCCGTCGATGACCATGACGCCGTCGGGCTATAATCGGGTGTTCGGTTGCGCAAAAGCGCGCGCGGTTGAACTGATGACCGTTGTTGCGGCTTGCGGCACGACCGGGACGGCGATCAACACCACCAATAACCCGACCAACTATTCGGGATGTTCGGTCTTTACCCCGTGCGAACCGCAACTGGGTCATAGCGGCCTGTTTGCCCGGGCTGAACCCGGTTTTGATGATGGCGCGGACGGGCCGCTTCTGATCGCAGAAGACGTTCCTGTCGGGTTGATCCGGTCCCTGCGTAACGGCGATGCCGAAGTCTGGCCGGGCGGCTGGTCGGCAGCGCACGTTTCTGTGCACAAACATGGATGACTGCCTTTGATCAAGGCCTTGCTTTGGGACCAAGGCCCTGATGTGGTGGGGCTTTCCGAAACCTGGATAATCCCCACGATGTGAAAAACCTGCGATCCCGGTTGTCTGATCGCAGGTTTTGCGCGATGAAGGGCCAAAGGAAAGTTTTCCGGTAATAGGCGCGGTCATCCATGCCATTGCCGGGGCATCAATAAATGCAGGAGCGGGCAATATGAAAATCGCGGTTATGGGGGCAGGGGCCGTTGGCTGCTATTACGGGGCGATGCTGGCGCGTGCAGGTCACGACGTCACCCTGATCGGCCGTCCCAACCATGTCGAGGCGATGAACCGCGACGGCCTGTTGCTCGATTTCGGGACATCGCAGGAATATGTTGCGGTAACAGCGGCCAGTGATGCCGCAGCGATTGCCGGGGCGGAGCTGGTTCTGTTTTGTGTCAAATCGACCGATACCCAATCGGCTGGCGAACAGATCAAACCGTTCATTTCGCCCGATACCATTGTTCTAAGCTTGCAAAACGGTGTCGATAATGCCGAACGACTTGGTGCTGTTCTGGGGCAACCTGTCATTCCCGTGGTGGTCTATGTTGCCACCAGCATGGGCGGGGCTGGTCACGTCAAGCATCACGGGCGCGGGGAACTGGTTTTCGGGCCGTCCAGTCAAAGCCAGTTGGTTGCGGACACCCTGCGTCCGGCCGGTATCCCGGTCGAGATTTCCGAAAACGCTCCCGGCGCCCTGTGGGCCAAGATGATCCTGAATTGCGCCTATAACGCGCTGTCTGCCATTATCCAGCTTCCTTATGGAAAACTGGTCGAAGGGGACGGTGTCTGGGATGTGATGCGCAATGCGGTTGATGAATGTCTTGCCGTGGCAAAGGCCGATGGTGTCACCGTGCCTGGTAATGTCTGGGAAGCGATCGAAAAAATTGCCGCCACCATGCCAGCGCAATTTTCCTCAACCGCGCAGGATCTGGCGCGCGGAAAGCCCAGCGAGATTGACTATCTTAACGGCTATATCGTGCGCAAGGGCCGGGAACTTGGCATTCCGACCCCGACCAATCTGACCTTGTTTGCCCTTACTAAGCTTCAGGAAGGCAAAAAGGCTATCTAGGGTCTCCGGACCCTTTTTTTGTCTTCGGCGTGATGGTGCTCGTTATTCGGCCGCTATTCAGCTGGTGTCTTGGCCGGTGCGGTCGGGGGCGCATCTGAAAGTGTCCCCGCATCAAGTGCCGGTGCGGTTTTGGCAAGCTGGCGTTTGGCCAAATCGACAAGCCGGTCATTGAACATCACCAGTGCCGCGGCCAGAACGATCAGGACCGCCCCCATCAGGCTTACGGGGGCCGGCAATACGCCAAACACCAGAAGATCAAGCGCGATCGCCCAGATCATCGCGGTATATTCAAATGCCGAAAGCGTTGAAACCGGTGCACGTGCCAATGCTTCTGTCATGGCGATATGGGCAAGCCCCCCGGTCAGTCCCGCCCCGATCAGCCAGACCAGATTGCCCGATGAAACCGGTGCCCAGCCAAACGGAATGGTCAAAAGTCCGCCAATCGAACAGACAAGTGCAAAGTAAAAGGCAATCGTGCCCGACGGTTCGGTCGTGGTCAGGGCCTTGATCTGGGTCTTGGCAAAGGCCGTGGTAATTGCAAAGGCAATACCGGCCCCGATCCCGATCATCGTTTCATGATCAAGCCCCGGTGTTGAAATCATCGGCCACAGGATCAGAAACACACCGGCAAACCCGGCAACGGTCGCGCCCGTAACCAGCCAGCCCGGATTTTCACGCAACACAATGATTGCAACCGGGATCACCACAAGCGGGGCCAGAAAGCCCAGCGCGGTGGCCAGTGCCAGCGGAAGATATGCCAGCGACACAAAGGAAAGAAACATCGAAACGCCACCAAATGTGCTGCGTTTGAGGTGCCCCCACGGCCGCTTGGTCCTGAGCGCACGCGGAAATTCATGGCGCCACATCAGATACAGCACGATCGGCACAATCGCGACAGAGCTGCGCCAGAACATGATCTGGCCGACCGGCGCTTCAATGGACGCCATGCGGACAAACAGGCTCATGATGGCAAACAAGCCGGTTGCTGCCAGACGTAATCCTATGCCGGTCCAAACACTGTTCATTGCTGATAACTCCGGGGGCGCTGATGTAATCAATAGCGGAGTTTGGCCACATTAGATGAATGACAAATTCTCATGTCTGGGCTGATAAAAATTTACATGTCGAAATTGTAATGGGGATGCCGCGACTGCTTGTTACAAATTCTGGACGCTTTGCGCATAAATATGGACCGCTGGAATAGTGACAGGCCCGGGAATGGTCCAAACTGTCGGAGATCACGAATAGTACCAATGGCAATGAAACCGTTTCATGACGCATTGGTGCAGGTCGTCAACCAAGTAGGGAAGACCGGCAAATGCAGAACGTATCTGAAGTGCGTCGTGATGATCCACTGGTATATGGCCGATTCAGCAATCAGCGGCCCGTCGTGATCATTGAACAAAATCAGGAAAATCTGGACCACCTGATCGATCAGTATCTTGGACTGGCCGATATCATTCTGGTGCCCAATGCCTATATCGGCTTGCGGATGATCAAGCTTTTCAAATCCGAAGATGTGGAAATTCTGGCGATCGAAGGATTGTTCGGGCATGACGCCATCTGCAAATCCGACACCAAGATCACCGGTATCTGGAAAATCTGACGCGATTGCGTTTCGTGTCTGATCAGTGCGTGCTGTTGCCTTGCAAAGACCGCACCGGGGCCTTAGCCAAGACCGTGTATCCAGTTTTCAAACTGTTTGTTGACCAGCCCGGCAATGCACTGGGTTTTGCGGGAATGGATCGCGGCCCCGTTCCGGACTTCACCCGGTGTGGCGTCATACTTGTCGCGAAATGCCCGGATGAAGCTGGCGTCACTCGAAAAGCCGCATTCCAGTGCAATGTCATAAATCGAAGACCGCGCACAATGCGGATCATTCAAAAGCGATATCGCCTTACGCAGCCGCATGTCACGGACATAGGTATAAACCCCGCCATAGGGCGCGAAATAGTTATAAAGCTTGGACCGTGATACCCCCAAATCCTGGGCCGCCCGCCGTGGATTGAGGTCCGGCGAACACAGATTTTCGCGGAAATAACGCCGCATCTTGACCATGCTCAGGATGTTCTGGCGTTCATGGTTGCTATCGGCGGTCTGGCTGCTGACCGAATTCAAACAGGTCGCCAGCATGGTGGGGAACATCTTTTCAAATATTTGGGCTTGCTGATGGCCAAGTTCACAGACATTGCGCTGAAGCGACAGAACCATGTCACGGATGATCTGCACCATCGGGTCATCGGGCGCCAAAAAGCGCATGCAATGGTCATCGGGATGCTGCAAATGATCTTCAAGCAGCGCCCGCGGAATCACAAGATTAAGTGTCAGATGATCGCTTGTCTGTGCCGTGAAGGGCTGGGTCAGGTCATAAATAAGAATGCCGCCGGGTTTAAGTCGGTCATGCCCGCGCGATGTTTCGCATTCGATCTCGCCACGCTGATAGACGCCGATGCCGTAATGATCCATGCCATTGCCGACAATCTGTTGATAGCCACGGCGCCATTGCTGCTGGCGGGACTCAACTTCCATCAACATCAAGGAACCAAACAGATGGGATCGGATCGTTGTTCGGAAATCATCTTCCCGAACCTGTTTCTCGGCATCTACATCGAAAAGACAGGATATCGACTCTTTCCAGACCGCAAAACGGTCCTGCATCGGCAGATTGTCGACAGTGAAGAACGTGCTGGTGGTTCCAGCAGAATCTTGATCCGGTTGCATCTTGCTACCCCAATTGCCTACGTGGCGGACACTTACAACGAATGTATGCGGTGTGGATTGGGTCAGGCGTACTTGCCTATCCACAGGTCGAGATTAAGTAAACTAACGAATGAGGTAAAGCTATTAAATTCGGATAATTTAAATTAGTTTATTCTGATTTAATGGTCTGTGCCGTAATTGGCCATGACACATCCCGATCGCCTCCTTTCCCCCGACATCGATGTGCCTGATCGTGATCATCACCTGGTGATACGTCGCGTTACCCGACGCTGCGTATTGCAGGAAACCATGTGTGATGACGGTCATTGTTTTTGCCGCATTTTTAATTTGCAGCTTTTCTAATTTAACTACAGCCAATCGCCATCCGGTGCAAAAGACCTTTGGTATAGCGGGCGTCAATTTGCCTATTCCCAAGGGTGGGTCCAAAGGTATGGACGTTACGGAACAGGCGGTTTTTCGATGATTTTTTGGACTCAATGCAAAGCGATTTGGACGCCGTGTGCATTGAACAACCACAAGCTGTGCTAGACAAGCGCATCAAAATATAAAGCTCTGCGGTCGATTGAAGAAACAGCGGGGCATTCGGGGCAACGCTGAGATTTCTCTCTGGGGGAGAACATGAATTCAGTCGATTCACACCCGGCACGTCGGAAAGGAGAACGCAACTTCTCTGATCCGGGACGTGACTGGGGGCCGGCCTGCCATATTGTGCCAGGTCGCCGCATTAACGAACCCAATTACAAGGCCGGGAACAGTCCGGTGGCCTTGCTGGCGCGGTCGCGGTCAAATTTTGATCTGATCGCCGAAAGCAGCAAGGAAATTGCCGATGGACCGCCGCCCTCTGATCCGTATGAGGCAATGGCCATGGCAATGATCCGCACCATCGGTGAAAGTGTCTCGGTTCTCAAAAGCATTGCCGATGTGATGCCGACCCTTGATCGGATGCTTGTTGGTCGTGATGGCGAAAGTCTTCATGAAGAAGCCCTTCAAGACAAAACCGGCAGCGCATCTGACAAGGCTTCTGAAAAAGCCCGGGCAGAAGGCAAGGCAAATGCCCTTTGCTGGTCGTCGGACATGATGGTTGAAATTCACAATCTGTGTGCCCAGAACCGCAAATCCGGACAGGCCCACGCCAAAGCCATCCGCCGATATGACATCGATCCCGAACCCGACAATGACATCTTTCCGCCGCTGCGCAATTTCAGGAACGATTGACGTTGCACGGGATGGCGGGCCAGGTTTGCCGGGCTGGCATCGCGGGATGATCAGCGGAAATAGCCGCCCGGTGTGCGTCCGGTAACCTTGCGGAACATGGCGATGAAGGCGGATGGCGTTTCGTAGCCAAGATCAAGCGCGATCTCGGTGACGGGGCGGTCATTCGCCAGTTTTTCAAGCGCATAAAGCAGGCGCAGTTTTTGGCGCCAATCGCGAAACGGCATCCCGGTTTCGCGCAGAAACAGCCGTGCCAATGTGCGCGATGACGCCCCGCAGATGCGCGACCAGTCATCCAGGGTGCGGTTATCTGCCGGGTTTTCAAGCAGCGCGTCGCAAATCTTGCCAAGCCGCGGGTCCTTCGGGGCCGGAAGATGCAGGTTTTCCTGATCCGGCGCCCGCAATTGATCAAGCAGAACCCGCATCAAACGGCCTTCTGCGCCATCTTCGTCATATTCGATCGGAATTTCGGTTGCCGCACGGATCAGTTCACGCAACAGCGGACTGACATCAAGCACCATGCACCGATCAGGCAGGTTCACCGGCGCAGTGCGGTCAATATAGATATGGCGTGCACGGGTAAAGGTCGCATGGGTCACCGCATGTTCAAGATGGGGCGGCACCCAGACCGCGCGTTGTGGTGGCACGATCCATATCCCGGCTTCGGTAATGACCTTCATCGTCCCTTCGGATGCGTAAATCAGCTGGCACCAGTCATGGCTGTGCGCACCGATGCTGTGCCCGGCGGGCACGTCGCTCATACGGACATAGATCGGGCGCGGCAACGCATAGGGGCGCGGACGGATATGGTTGGCTTCGTCAATCGGGGTTGGACGGTCCATCGGATCGCCTCGTGTGTCTGTTTTGCGATATATGATGGCAGATTATCGTAAGACAGACGGCCTGCAATAGGTTTAATTTGGTTTCATTCCAAAACATACGATGCGTGACAGCGGAACCGCCACCAATGCGGCCCAGTCCGGGGAGACAAAATGTCCAAGGAAGAAATCATACCCGAAGCCTCCAACCACGCGGCCCCGATCGGCGAGGTGCCCGATGCGGCGGCGGCCGGTGTTCCGGTCTATAAGGGCTGGCGCAATCCGGAAGTTCTTCTGATTGTGATGGCCGCGGCCATGCCATTGTCCTTTTCGACATGGATGGCGCTTTTGAACAACTTTTCGATCGAGATGGCGGACTTTACGGGACGCGAGATCGGAATTTTGCAGTCCCTGCGTGAAATTCCGGGGTTCCTTGCCTTTACCGCGATCTTTGTCTTGCTGGTGCTGCGCGAACAGACCTTTGCGTTGCTGTCCTTGCTGGTCCTGGGGATCGGGGTGGCAATTTCGGGATATTTCCCGACGGTGATTGGTCTGTATTGCACCACGGTTCTGATGTCGATTGGCTTCCATTATTTTGAAACCATGCAACAGGCGCTTTCCTTGCAATGGGTCAAAAAGGAACGCACTGCCATGGTGATGGGCAAACAGCTTTCGGCGAAGTCGATTTCATCGCTTGTGATGTTCGGCGTTGTCTGGCTGATGCTGGAAATCTTTGATGTCGACTATCGTTATGTCTATCTGTTTGGCGGCGCGCTGACGGTGATTGCGGCGTTGTTTGTCTGGGGCGCTTTCCCGAAATTCTCCGATGCCCATCCGCAAACCAAAAAGCTGATCTTGCGCAAACGCTACTGGCTTTATTATGCCCTGACCTTCATGAGCGGCGCCCGACGCCAGATCTTTACCGTGTTTGCCGGCTTCCTGATGGTTGAAAAGTTCGGATATGACGCGGCAACCATCACGTTGCTGTATCTTCTGAACCACGCGATCAACATGTTCCTTGCACCCAAGATCGGCAAGCTGATCGGCAAATGGGGGGAACGCCGTGCCCTGACCTTTGAATATATCGGTCTGTTCATCGTGTTCGTCTCCTATGCCTTTGTTGACAACCATGTGGTTGCCGGTGGCCTTTATGTGATCGATCATCTGTTCTTTGCCATGGCAATCGCCATCAAGACCTATTTCCAGAAGATCGCCGATCCGGCCGATATTTCGTCAACAGCAGGGGTCAGCTTCACGATCAACCATATCGCAGCGGTCTTTATTCCGGCGGCATTCGGATTGTTGTGGCTGTTTTCGCCAAGTGCGGTGTTCCTGGCCGGTGCGGCGATGGCGGCTGTGTCGCTGGTGCTTGCGCTTAATGTGCCCCATGATCCGGAACCGGGGAACGAAGTGGTGCGGGGCTACAAATCGCCGCATGCTGTTCCTGCCTGATCTCAATGGCCTTTTTGGCGCTTTGTTTCAAATCCGGAAACGCCCGTGCAGATGCGCGGGCGTTTCCATTTGTATTTGCCCCATCTTTTTCGCAAAATCTTCAAAACCTGACCATCTGAACAAGAATAAAGTTGATCGACCGAGCACTCGAACAGGGAAAAGACCCATGACATTCATCCACAAGGCAGGCCTTCGCACCGCTGGCGCATCCGCGATCGGACTTTCGCTGGCATTGCTCAGCGGCACAGCACTGGCCGACAGCACGGTTTCGCTGCGTATCCTCGAAACCACGGATATTCACACCCATCTGGTCAATTATGATTATTACCGTGATGGTGAATCGGACACAGTCGGTCTGGCAAAGGTCGCGACCTTGCTCAAGACCGCACGCGGCGAGGCAGAAAATGTCGTCTTTGTTGATAACGGTGATCTGATCCAGGGCAATCCGCTTGGCGATTACATGGCCAAGGAACGCGGCCTGAAAAAAGGTGAAACCCATCCGGTCTACAAGGCAATGAACCTGCTTGGCTATGACGCGGCCAATCTCGGGAACCATGAATTCAATTACGGTATGGAGTTCCTTGAAACCGCGATTGCCGGGGCAAACTTCCCGTATGTTAGCGCTAACATCTTTGTTGATGACGGTGATGGCAATGCCGAAAATGACAAGCCCTATTTCCAGCCCTATGTGCTGCTTGATCGCGAATTCGTCGATGACGAAGGTAAAAGCCACAAGGCAAAGGTCGGGGTGATCGGGTTTGTCCCGCCCCAGATCATGCAATGGGACAAGGCCAATCTGGAAGGCAAGGTCTTTACCAAGGACATTGTTGAAATGGCCGAAAAATATGTCCCGGAAATGCGTGATAAGGGGGCTGACATTGTCATTGCCGTTCCGCATTCGGGTCTTTCGACCATGGAACGCCACGGCATGGAAGAAAACGCCACCTATTACCTGTCAAAGGTCGATGGCATTGACGCCATCCTGTTTGGTCATGCCCATACGGTCTTCCCGTCCGATGCCTTTTCCGATCTTGAAGGTGTCGATATCGCCAAAGGCACGATCAATGGTGTTGCCGCGGTCATGCCTGGCTTCTGGGGCAGTCACCTTGGCGTGATTGATCTGACACTCAATGTTTCTGATGCAGGTGAATGGACCGTCGTTGACAGCCTGTCAGACGCCCGCCCGATCTATCAGCGCGAAGGCCGTACCATCACTCCGCTGGTTGAAGCCGATCCCGAAATCATCGCCGCGGTCAAGGAAGAGCACGAAGGAACGATCGCCTATATGCGCGAAGGTGTGGGTACGACATCGGCCCCGATCAACAGTTTCTTTGCGCTGGTAGCAGATGATCCCTCGATCCAGATCGTGACCAATGCCCAGAAATGGTATCTGGAAAAGATCCTGAACGGATCGGAATATGACGGCATTCCGATCCTGTCGGCCGGGGCACCGTTCAAGGCCGGCGGGCGTGGTGGTCCGGACTATTTCACCGACATCCCCGAAGGCAAGATCGCGCTTAAAAACGTGGCTGATCTTTATATCTATCCCAACACGGTGCGTGCGGTTCTGCTGAATGGTGATCAGGTCCGTGAATGGCTTGAAATGTCGGCGGGCCAGTTCAATCAGATTGACCCGAACAACAGCGATGAACAGCCGCTGATCAACCCTGATTTCCCGACCTATAACTATGACGTGATTGACGGGGTGACCTATCAGATCGATGTGACCAAACCTGCCCGCTATAACAAGGCCGGTGAAGTGGTGAATGCCGATAGTCACCGCATCGTCAATCTGAGCTTTGATGGCAAACCGGTTACCGCAGATCAGCAGTTTGTCGTTGCGACCAATAACTATCGCGCTGGCGGTGGCGGCAATTTCCCGGGACTGGACGGATCGACCATCATTGTCGAGGCCCCCGATGAAAACCGCACGGTTCTTGCCAACTATATCCTGACCGAAAAGGAAATCGATCCCAAGGCCGATGGCAACTGGACCTTTGCCCCGATTGGCGATGCGTCCAAGGTGACCTTTGTCACCAGCCCCAAGGCATCGGCGGCCGCCAATGCCCCGGACAATATCAGCTTCATCGGTGAAGATCAGGACGGCTTTGCCAAATATGTCCTGCAGACCAAATAGTCTGTCTGCTTGTTTCGCATCATAACAATGCACCATAAGAAAAGCCGCCCGGTGAAACGGGCGGCTTTTTTATTCGGGCGGGCATTCTATCCCGATCAAATGTTATTTCTTGTTGGCGGCCTGCGGACCTTTGCCACCCTGACCCTGCTGTGCAGGCGGGTTGTCTTCACGCGGGTTCTTGCCGTTCAGATAAGCCTGTGCGCAATGTTCTTCGCAATAGGGCTTGCTCGGGACGATCTTCTTGCCACAGAAGTGGAAATCATCATCACCCGGATCACCAAACGGCCAGCGGCACATGCCAGCGCCAAGATCAAAGATCGAAATGCCTTTGCTCTGCTGCTTGGGGGCCGGGGCTTTTTTCTGTTCAGCTTCCTCTGCACGGCGCTGAATCGGGGACGGGCGTTTCGGCAGGCCCAGGCGGTGCGCCTTGCCCACGACGGCATTTTTGCCGACACCCAGTTCTTCACCGATGCGTGCCGTGGTCCAGCCCTGATTCCAGAGCGAGGTCAGCAGTTCAATCTTTTCCGGCGTCCAGCTCATTTCGAGTATATTCCGTGTTCCGTTGTCCGCCCGACGGTTTCAGTCCGCAGGCAGTTGCTAAATTGTCCGATGTCAAACAGGGATACAGAGGTATCCGCTAATATCTCGTAACGCAAGGGTCTTGGAGATTCGCACCCCGACCCGTATGCGGGAACAGCGCAATTTGCATGTTGAAGCAGCAATGTAAAGAGGGGATCGCACTTTGGTCTGGTTTTTCATCTCGCTCGCGGTTTTCCTTGGGGCACATATCATTCCCGGTCTGCTCAGGGGTAAAATCGTCGGTCTGATCGGGTATCGGGCCTATGTTGTTGGTTTCTCACTTGTTTCGACCATCCTGTTTGCATGGGTCATTCACGAGGTGATCGCAGCAGAGTCGTCATGGCTTTGGGATTTTCATCCTATGCGTGCAAAACTGTTGATTATCATCATGTTACCCGCTTCTATTTTGTGGGCCTGCGCCATTCTTCAACCCTGTCCGTTGTCAATCGGGCGCCGATCCGGGTTTGATCCGGAACGTCCGGGCATCAATCTTTTTTGCCGGCATCCTTTGTTGCTGGGCGTGATGCTGTGGGGGGCTGGCCATGTCGTTGCCAATGGCGATTTGGTGGCTGTGATCTTTTTTGGCGGCAGTGCAATCTTTGCCCTGATCGGATTTTGGCGCATGGAGAAAATCCGCCTGCGTGACATGCCTGCGGACCGCCAGTATGCAATTTTACAAGGGACTCGGCGGTTTTCGCCGCCCGGGCTGCTCAAAAGGGCGATCGGGTGGCGTGATCTGCTGCTTGGTTGTGTGATTTATGCCGTGCTTCTGGGCGGGCATGCCCATGTGATCGGGGTCAATCCGCTTGAATTGGTCGGTTGGTAGGGGCACTCGCAGCGCAAGGCTTGTCAGCCCCGGCGATCAAAGGGATACTGTGGCAAAGGCATACCGCAAAGATATGTCCGGCGTTTGTCGCTTTTGGCAAGCGCGGGCACAACCAAGCGAGGTATCATGACGTCTCCCCAACTCGCGACCAATCTTGCCAGATTTGCAGAAATAGAAGGCCGTCATCCAAGGCTTCTTCTGGCCACCGCCTCGTCCGAGGAACAGGCCCATCACAAACATGTCGCCACCCTGTTTGCCGATGGCGGTTTTGATGTGGATGTCGCCCCGCCGCATTCCGATGCCCAGTCAATTGCCCGCCAGGTTATTGATTGCGATGCCGACATGCTGGTGCTGATCCGAACATCCATGACATCCCCCGACCGGGTCAGTGTTGCCGATCTGATCTCGGCACTTGATGCGATGGATGCGGAATATGTCAAATTCGGCATTGTTGGCCATTCGGATGACCCGGCGCGTGCGAATGTCGATTTTGTCTGTGATCTTGAACATCTTCAGACAGCCGATTGCGAAGCGCTGATTGCCTATATTCTGGCAGTTGAAGAAGGCCGTGTTGCACAACATATTTAAATCATTGCCGGTTTTGCATACGAAGCCGGGCAATGATTTCGAAACCCTTTATGTGCATAATGGTTGAATCCCCGTGCGGGAAAAATAATCGAAGGATCAATTGATGGGATTGCTCAAGGAAACGCTGATGCGCGTCTTTGTCGGCAAGAAGGGCCGCGATGCCATTCGTGCCTATAACGATGCGCAATCCCTTCAGGTCCGTGATCCGGCCACCGCCGAACAGGCCGCCGCCCAGGCCCGTCAGGCGCGACGCATCGAAGACCGTGCCCTTGCCCATCAGGATGAAGGCATGTCGCTTGAAGAAGCACGCGCCCTTGCCCTGGCCGAGACCCTGACAGAACAGGCAGACACCCCGCACACCGAAATCATGAAGGCCCTGAATGCGGCCGATGCCAAACTTGGCAAACAAAAAAGCAAAATCCCGACCGAAGCCGATGAACGCCGTCAGGAACTGATCAACGAGGCGGTAAAGGCCCTGCGCAGCAAGCAGGGCGATCTCGACCGGCTTGATCCCGATTTGCGTGCCAAATTGACCGTGATGGCGGTGGGAGCGCTGATGGGCGGACCCAATACGCGCCAATAACGTAGCTAACCGGGCAGACACGCATCAATGCCGCCCTGTTTCGATACGGACTTGTCTATGGCACCCGATTACGGGTGCTTTTTTGTCGGTGGGGCAGGGGGCAGGGATCATGGGGCAGAAACACCGAAACAGAACGCCTGGGGCAAACTGTCAGACATTTAACGGGCGATGCAGCCCGCTTAGAAGTTCGCCATAGCTTGGCTCGTTATCCGCTGTCAGATAGCCGTGGCGGATCAGGAAATCAATCACCACCAGCGCACAGTTGAACTTGAAATCAAAACCCGACCGGACAATTTCTGCGACCTCGGCAAGGGGCAGCAATTCGAACCGATCAACTTCGCCGTCGGTACATTGTGGAATGAAATCTTCTGGCAGTTCGAGATCGAAATTGATCATGACATCGGGTTTCAGTCCTTCGGCAGTCTCATAAAGATATGAAACTGCCCCGATCGGGCGGAGATGGCGGGACAGGCTTTCGGGAATGCCGGCTTCTTCGGCGCATTCCTTGATCATGTTTTCGCGGAAACCAAGCCCGGTCGGCTGGCCACCGGCAACCATATTGTCAAGCATCCCGGGATAGGTCGGCTTGTCCTTGGCGCGATGGGCAATCCACATATGGATCCCGTCGGATTTGCGTACAAAGCCGTTCATATGCACGCCCCACGACCGGCACCCGAAATAGGGCATTGCAAACCGGTCAAGCTGACAAAGCGGCGGATCGGACAACTGATTGCGGATGTCGAACTTTTCACCGTGAAGCTGTTTGATCACCCCCTGTTCGCACAGGCGGCGGGTCGCATTGACAAGGACTTCGTTGCGATGTTCCGGCGTTTCGATATGCGCGGCAAAGCCGTATTCGCCATTCTCGTCGCGGATGAAATCCGATCCAAGTGCCGTGAGTGCCGTGGCAAAGTCCGACCGAATAGCCCCGACCGGCTGATCATCAATGCGAAACCGCGCATAGCGCGACAGGTTGGCGTTGTTGCAGGCATTGATATGGTCAAGATAAGCCAATTGGGACTCCTGTCGGGTGGAACGCGCTGCCCGGTGGGGCAGCGCTGCGACCGCGACAGCCTACGCGCTCAGTGCAGAATTGGAATAGCCTTTTTCCGATGTCAGCACCGTGTTGACGTGCACAACCTGACGCAGACAGCGCGCGATATGTTCTGCCACCTTGGTTTCAAGCTGCTGGACCTGAATGTCGATCTGCAGTTCTTCGAAACCGCGATTGCCGTCGGCAACGGTGGAATGCCAACTGGCCGGGACCAGATTGCGCTTGGCAAACAGTTCAAGAACGCGCGGCATCACATCGGGTTCAGCAGCCGCATGAACAGAAAAACAATAAACGGATTTTGGGGTGCGTGCGTCTTCTTGGGACGCCGCAAAACCATGATTGGTCATGACAATGCTCACGGATTTTCAGTGCATCAAACAGGCGAACAGGTACGTCCCGGTGTCCTTAGACAACCGGGCAGATAATTCGCGTAATGATGGCAGTGAAAATGTGGCGGTTGGTCATGAAGCTATCTAAGCAGGATGGATTTCAGAACCGGCTGGTTTGAAACAGATCACGGGATGATGAAGGCGATAACTGGATCAGAGAACCAGTAGCGATGCAATCAGGGCCACAATGGTGCCTGCGAACAGGATTTCCATCGAACGGGCAATTTGCTGTTCACGAGCAACGGCGATAGCAACGGCTTTGCGCTTATTCATCATATTCACTCCGTCTTCTGACAGGTAGCTTGTTCGTGCCAACAGGGCACTCGACAAATATATGCAGGGCAATGGCCGCGATACAAGGCTTGTGAGTCAAAAAACGTCAAAAAACTTTCAACTGCGTGGAAAAGGTCGCTTTTTTCTCGTCGGTTTTGTCACAAATCAGCTTTTTGCAGTGCGATCCCCCCGAAGATTGGGGGAATCGCCCGCAACCTGATTAAACGGTTTCGATGCCGCTGTGCCGATTCGCCGGTTTTTTGCCGCTTTTGGCGGGTTCGGGCGCGGTTTCCGGCGCGGGTGTCTGGGGGTGAACGATATGGGCGTAATCGCTGATCGGGCGCGGATGACCAAACATATATCCCTGAACTGCCCGGCAATCGTGATCGGTCAGGAAGTTGGCCTGTTCATCGGTTTCGACACCTTCGGCAATGACATCAAGTGCCAGGTCACGGCTCAGATTTATGACGGCCCGGACAATCGCCCCGGCCTGGGCATTGCCCACCAGCTTGGTGACAAAGGACTGGTCGATCTTGATGCGGTCAACCGGGAAGTTCTGCAAGGTCGCCAGCGATGAATAGCCGGTCCCGAAATCATCCATGGCAATCCGCACACCAAGTTTCTTGATGTCGGAAAGGATCTTCATCGAACGCGCCGGATTGTGGATCAGGGCGGTTTCGGTGACTTCAAGCTCAAGGCGCTTGGGATCAAGACCGCTTTCCTCAAGGATGGCGGCAACCACTTCGGGCAGTTCATGTTTCTGAAGCTGAACCGCGGAAAGATTGACCCCGATGCCAAGCGGCTTGTCCCAACCGGCCGCCTCAAAGCAGGCGGTGCGCAAGACCCATTCGCCCAGCGGAATGATCAGGCCGGTTTCCTCGGCGATCGGAATGAAACGGCCCGGCGGAACCTGGCCAAGTTCGGCATCCTTCCAGCGCAGCAATGCTTCGAATGACTGGATTTCCTTGTCATCGGCATGGCATTGCGGCTGGTAATAAAGTTCAAGCTGCTCGTTTTCGAGCGCGACCCGAAGATTGGACGCCAGCTGGCGCTTGAAACGGTATTCTTCATCCATTTCAGAAGAATAGAACACCACATCATTGCCGCCCGATTGCTTGACCCGATACATCGCAAGATCGGCATGGAACAGGATGCTTTCGGCATCGGCACCGTCTTGCGGATAATGGGCAACCCCGATACTGGCCGACAATTTGGCGCGGTTTTCCTGATTGATAAAGATTGGAAGTGCGATGCAATCGAGGATCTTCTGTGCGACTTCCTGGGTATGGGTTTTGATGCTGTTGGGGTTGGTGCGGTTCTGATGATGCAACAACACAACAAATTCGTCACCGCCAACACGGGCAATGGTCAGTTCATCACTGATCAGTTTGCCCAGCCGTTCGCCAAGTTCACGCAGCGCATGGTCCCCGGCGATATGGCCGAAACTGTCGTTGAGTTCCTTGAAATGGTCGAAATCGACACACATCACGGTGGTCGGAACGCCGGTTTCGTCTGATTCCTGAAGCGCCTCTGACAGACGGTCGTTAAAGGTCGTCCGGTTCAGAAGTTTGGTCAGTGAATCATGTTCGGCCAGGAACCGGATATGCTTTTCCGCCGCATAGCGTTCACGCAGGTCGCGCAGACCGAAAATGGTGGTGTCATCGGCAATGTCATCGGCCGGAATTTCACGGCGAATGACTTCAACCGGAAGCTCTTTCTGGTTTTCCAGCCGCAACGACGTCTCGACATAATTCAGGTTGCCCTGCTGAAATGCCAATGGCGTTTCCGGAAGCCAGCGCGCCAGGAAGTCCTGATCGATGACGTCATGCTGTTTGGTGCCGGTCAGGCGCAGGAAGCTTTCATTCACATCAATGATCCGCCCGTTCTGGGTCAGGACCAGGGCTTCGATCGCGGAATCGCCGAGGATGTGCATGCGGTTGTTGATATGGGCGCGCATCTGGCGGTCAACCAGTGCGGTGACAAAGCCGATAGCAATCAGAAGGGCTGCGACAATCGCAACGCCAATCGCCAGATATTGCTGTGAAATCAGCTGGGCCGGAACCGGGACCGTCGGGTCCGGGGTAACAATAAGGGCGCCCATCGCACTGAAATGCATGGTTGCAACGGCAATGGTCAGATTGACCTTGCCCAGAAGCTTTTGTTTGGGTGTCCGCGCCGGGCCGGCCAGCCACAGCGAAATCATCCCGAACACCGCCCCCATCAGAATGGCTGCGATGACGATATCCATATGCCAGCTGATGACGCCCGGCACGCTCATGGCCATCATGCCGGTGAAATGCATCGCCGAAATGCCCAGACCGACAACCAGACCCCCGACCAGCCGCGACAGCAACAAATGCGGTCCGGCGACCGATGCAATCGAAAACCCGAACATGGTTGCGCCAATGGCAATGACAAGCGACGTTGCGGTCAGAACGGGCTCATATCCGACCGGCAAGACCGGGTCATAAGCCAGCATCGCGATAAAGTGGGTGGCCCAGATGCCGCCACCGGTGACAACGCCGGTCAGAAACAGCCATGCAAACCGTTGCTGCAATCGCCCCATACAGGCGCGCGCATACAGGTTAAAGGCCGTATGAATTCCGCCCAGGCCGATTGCGATGGCAACCAGAACCAATACAATGTCATGCTGGGTCGCTAGGCAGTCATATATTCTATACATTCAGACGCCGATAAATTTCATTATTCAATGGTTTCAATGCGTAAGGACGCTTGCTGATTTGATTTTAATTCCTGAATTACAATCAACGCAAATGATAATGTAATGTCCGTGCAATTGTTTTCGCGAATACAGGAATTCGGACCGGAATTTGTTTAGTAAAATTCCACGTTTACTGTTTTACGGCTGCGTATCAATTGCAGATCACGCAATAAAATACCGGCGGTTCATTTGGTTGCGTTTTGCGCATACCAAACGGATCGCGCCCGGTCTGGCCGGGCGCGGTGGGGGCTGATTTGGGTTGAAGTATAACGGCCTAGCGGATCGTCAGATCGGTCTGCCCGATTGTCCTTGGCTGTTTGCCCGGACGGGTGAAAATGACTTCGCCGGTATAGTTGCCCGATGGCCATGCAGCACCCGGCCGATCCATATTGATATAGAACCACTTGGCGCGTGGTCCCTGATCATTGGGCTGATCAATCACAAAGTCGCGATGCCCGCCCTTGCCGGTCGGGGTCTGCAAGCTCAGCCGGATGACGTCGCCATTATTGGCCCCGATCAGATAGGCCCAGAAATAAAGTCCGGGGCTTGTG
Organism: Thalassospira povalilytica; assembly: GCF_002844235.1. GTDB lineage: Bacteria > Pseudomonadota > Alphaproteobacteria > Rhodospirillales > Thalassospiraceae > Thalassospira > Thalassospira povalilytica. The sequence continues at coordinate 378,835 of NZ_PGTS01000001.1, forward strand.
CGGGGCAGTTCGGTTTCCTTGCCATAGCCGCGCTTGATATCGGATGCGTTCGGGCGCGCCATTGAAAAGCCGTGCCCGTAAAGCGTGATGTCATGATAGGTCAGCTGGGCACGCGCTGATGACGACCACAGCACAGCCTGATCGGTCGAACACTGGCTGCGGTCGCTTGACCCCATTGCCGATCCGCTGAACGGATCCACAAGCTGGCCATCCTTGCGCAAGTTGAAATGCAGATGCGGGAATGTTGCCTGACCGGACATGCCGATTTCGGCAATCATCTGTCCGCGTGTGACCCGGTCGCCTTTCTTGACCGCGATCGAGCCGCGCCGCAAATGGCAATACTGGCTTTGCCAGCCATCGGAATGGTCGATCAATACCCCGTTGCCACATTCGATGCCATCCAGGCTGTTTTTGGCAAGCCGGCCTGAATCAATGTCTTCGACCCCTTCGCGCAGGGCAACCACCGTGCCATCGGCAACAGACCGGACCGAAATGCCTTCAAGCATGGTGGCTTCGTCGGGAACGGAAAAATCGGTGCCGCGGTGACCGTCATAGGTCGTGGTGCCACAGGCATAATCACGGATTTCCGGGCCGGGATCGTGATCGACATAATGGACGATGTCACATGTATTGTCCGGGCAATCGACCGGAAGATCAAAGGGCGGCCCATCTGCCTTTGCCAGACCACCAAGGGACAGGGTTGCGAACACGGTCAGAAAAAGTGTCCGTAAATGTCCGGATGGGTGTGGCATGGGGCCTCCTTGTTATTATCAAACTGTTTAAAACTGCGATTTATCACGAAACACTTATTATCTAACACAAAGGTGATGCATCTGCGACGCGCAAGATATTGTTCGTAAGGGCAGGTATCGCTATCAATTCCTATATGGTGATCAAACCCGCCGGGGTGGCAAATTCTTGTCAAACGGCTGTGCGGACCAACGACCAGGGCATTTTGGAATGGATCAGAACGGATTGCTGAGACTGGGGATTTTCGCGGCCATTCTTGCTGTCATGGCCTTGTGGGAAGCCATCGCCCCCTATCGTCCCAAGGAAGTGGTGCGGCGGCCTATGCGCTGGCTGACCAATTTCGGGTTGCTGCTGGTCAGTGCGGCCCTTGCGCGCTTTACCATTGGTGCGGTGATGATTGCGACGGCCATCTGGGCGCAGCAACAGGGGCTTGGACTGAACAACCTTGTGGGGATGCCGGCACTTCTGGGCGGGTTGATTACGATCATCGTGCTTGATTGCGCCATATATTGGCAGCACCGCCTGGCCCATATGATCCCGATTTTGTGGCGGTTTCATCGCGTGCATCATTGTGATGTCGAATTTGATGTCACAACGGCCGTACGCTTTCACCCGTTCGAAATCGTGGCCTCGGCGCTTTATAAATCCTTTTTCGTTTTGCTGATCGGGGCCGACCCGTGGGCGGTGGTGATTTATGAAAGCATGCTAAGCGGTTTTGCCCTGTTCAATCATGGCAATGTCCATCTGCCCAAAAGTCTGGATCGTGCGTTGCGGTTATTGATCGTCACACCGGACATGCACCGGGTGCACCATTCCAGCGTCATGGATGAAACCAACAGCAATTATGGAAACATCCTGTCGGTCTGGGACCGGCTGTTTGTCAGTTATACCGATCACACCCGGACCAATGATCATGACATGCAGATCGGGCTTGAAGAATTCCGTGACCGCAACAGTCAAAGCCTGCTTGGCGTGTTGTGGTTGCCGTTCCGCCAGCCATAATCAGGCCGGTACGATCCCGCGCACCGCAAGGGCCGATGCGACAAGGGAACGCCGCCCGTCCGGTTTGCCACCAAGATAGGCCCGCATGGTGGCCTGCTGGATTTCATGGGCAAGATCGGCGGGCTGATTGGCAAAGAAATTCCGGATCAGGCTGTGCGCTCCCATCAGGGCCTGCCAGTAATCATCGAAATCGATGAAATCCATCCTGACGGCCAGTGTGGCTGTCGAAACATCTTCCAGTCCCGCATCGGACCAAAGATCAAAAAGATCGTCTTCATCCTGATAGGGAACATCAAAGACCTTGGCGCGCAATTCTTCGCCTTCGCCATCGGCAAGCAACGCCGCGACATCCAGAAACAACCGGATGAATGTCAGTCCCCCGACACGGTCCCAGACGGTTGCTGCAATCCGGCCTTTGGCACGGGTAACCCGGACCATTTCGCCAACCGCACCAGCCGGTCCGTCAAGATCGTTCAACAGAAGCTGGGAAAAGGCTGTGTCAAAGCTGTCATCCGCAAAGGGAAGGGCGGTGGCATCCCCGGTCTCGAACCGTACATTCGGCGCGGAATTGCGTAACGCGTCGGTCATATAGTCGGGCATCACGTCAATCCCGACAATGTCGGCCTTGGGATAACGGGTGGCCGCGGCCAATGTCAGACTGCCCGTACCGCACCCGACATCGACCAGCGCCCCGCAGGACGGGGCTGCGACAAAATCAAGGAAACTGCGCGACAAACGGCGGCTCCATCGGCCCATTGCGATTTCATAGGTATCGGCAATTGTCATGTTCATCGGATGTTGTTTCCTTCGGGCTGGCGGCCGGTTGGCGGCATCTTTTTTGTGGTTATGACGGATGCCCCACACATCAGCCAAGTACCTGATGTGTCGCTGATTTCATTTATTGCAAGTCCAACAGTTTTGCCTATTCGACGAAATAGGGATTGCCCAAATTTCAAATTGCGCAATAAAGTTACAAATGCTGCGATGCAAAATTAACCATAAGCGCGATAACGCGTTGGTCAAATCCGACCATGACAGGCAAGGAAGGTGAGGAAATGAAAGAATTGAACGGACTGGAAGGGCTGTATCTCGAAGACCTCGAGGTGGGGCTGGCCGCAAGCTATGCCAAAACCGTGACGGAAACCGATATCGTCATGTTTGCCGGCCTGTCGGGGGATACCAACCCGGTCCATCTCAATGATGAATATGCCCGGACCACGATGTTTGAAGGCCGCATTGCCCATGGGATGTTGTCGGCCGGCTTCATTTCCACGGTGCTTGGGACGCGCCTGCCGGGGCCCGGCACGATTTATCTGTCACAGAACCTGCAATTCAAGGCACCGGTACGGATCGGCGATACCGTCACGGCCAAGGTTATCGTGCGTGAAATCATCGCCGGTAAAAAGCGCGCGATCCTCGAAACCAATTGCTATGTCGGGGATCGCTGCGTGATTTCGGGCGAAGCAACCGTCATGGTGCCAAGCCGCGGTTAACCAATGATCTGGCGCAGGCGGATGTTTGTTCGCCTGCCGCTTGCAGCCCCAAAGACGCTTTCTTATCTGGATGATCTTGACGGCTGTCGTATCAGCCATGCAGGACGGGCTGCGCTTTTTTAGCGGAAAAGTCTTTACGCTCCGGGGGCGGGACCTTTATAGCTGCCTGCTGGATTTGCCGATATGCGATCGGCTGACATGGGTAAAAGCAGCAAAGAGAGACCGGCGCGGATGCGCGTTTTTCGATCTTTTGAAAACCTGACCGATGAGGCGCGCGGCGCTGTTGTGGCGATCGGCAATTTTGACGGTTTGCATCTGGGGCATCAGACGCTTCTGGATCATGCACGCAAAATTGCCCGCGATCTCGGTGTGCCGCTTGCGATCCTGACATTCGAGCCCCATCCGCGCATGTTGTTCCGTGCCGATGATCCGCCATTTCGCCTGACCTCGGCCGAGGATCGCGAAACTGCTGCGGGCAGCATCGATATCGATCTGTTTTACGAGGCCGAGTTCAATCGCGAATTCGCCGCCATGAGTGCCGAAGAATTCATCGAACGCGTTCTGGTCAAGGGACTTGGCGTCAAACATGTGGTGGTCGGCTGGGATTTCTGCTTTGGCAAGGGCCGGGCAGGCAATGTCGATCTGTTGCGTGCCATCGGCGAGAAATCCGGATTTGGCGTGACCGCGGTCGAAGCTGTGACCCACGATAACGGGATCATTTATTCGTCGACCGCCATCCGCCAGGCTCTGCGCGAAGGCCGCCCCGAAGACGCCGCCCACCTTCTAGGGCGTCCGTGGGAAATTGCCGGAATTGTTGCCCATGGCGATGCGCGTGGTCGGACGATCGGCTTCCCGACGGCCAATGTCGCACTTGGCGATCACTTGCGTCCGAAATTCGGGGTTTATGCCATCGAACTTGGCCTGATTTCTGATGCGGATGGCCAGACGGTTGAACGCTGGGTGCCCGGAGTCGCCAATATTGGTGTAAGGCCAAGCTTTGGCGGCGACGACGATGCCGGGCTCGAAGCACACCTGTTTGACTTCGATCAGGACATCTATGATCGCCACGTGCGGGTCCGTTTGCACGGCTTTATCCGGGGCGAACAGAAGTTCGACGGGCTTGATGCCCTTAAGGCCCAGATTGCGGCTGATGTGATTGCAGCCAAAGAGATTCTCGGCAAGATTTGAATTTGTCGACGAACCCGCTATGATCCGCGCGCTTTTTGCGGATTCACCGGGGGTTCGCCCTTTTAATTTGTTCAAGACGACAGGACCGTCACGATGAGTGTCGAATACAAGAAAACCGTTATCCTGCCCCAGACCGATTTCCCGATGCGGGCGGGTTTGCCAAAGATGGAGCCCACCCTGCTCGAGCAGTGGAAGAAAGAGGACCTCTATGGCAAAATTCGCGGTATTTCGGCCGACCGTGAAATGTTTGTCCTGCATGATGGCCCGCCCTATGCGAACGGCCATCTGCATATCGGTCATGCGCTGAACAAAATCCTGAAAGACGTCATCACCCGTTCCCAGCAGATGCTGGGCAAGAACGCTGTTTATGTTCCGGGCTGGGATTGCCACGGTCTTCCGATCGAATGGAAAATCGAAGAACAGTACCGCGCCAAGGGCAAGAACAAGGATGATGTTCCGATTGCCGAATTCCGCAAGGAATGCCGCGAGTTCGCCCAGAAATGGCTTGATGTCCAGCGCGAAGAATTCAAACGCCTTGGCGTGATGGGTGACTGGGACAACCCCTATGTCACCATGGATTACAAGGCAGAGGCATCGATTGCCCGTGAACTTGGCAAATTCCTGATGAACGGGTCGCTCTATATGGGCTCCAAGCCGGTCATGTGGTCCGTGGTCGAAAAGACCGCCCTTGCCGAGGCCGAAGTCGAATATCACGACCATACCTCCAAGACCATTCATGTGCGTTTCCCGGTCACCGAGACCAAGGTTGATGTCCTGAAAGACGCCACCATCGTCATCTGGACCACCACCCCCTGGACCATTCCGGGCAACCGTGCAATTTCCTATGGTGCGGAAATCGAATATGCGGTGATCGAAGTCACCGAAACGGCTGAAGAAGCATGGGCCACTGTTGGCGAGAAAATGGCGGTTTGTACCGACCTTCTCGAAGACCTGTGCAAAAACGGTCGCATCACCGGGCACAAGGTTGTCGGCACCTTCAAGGGTGCGGACCTTGACGGTACGGTTGCCGCCCATCCGTTCCGCGGTCAGGGTTATGACTTTGACGTACCGCTTCTCGCAGCTGATTATGTCACGACCGATACCGGTACCGGCTTTGTCCATACCGCACCGACCCACGGCCCGGACGATTACCAGACGGGTCTGAAATACGGTCTGGAAATTCCGGAAATGGTGGATGGTGACGGTGCCTATTACCCGACCGTTCCGATGTTTGCCGGCAAGCGCATCTATGATGAAAACGGCAAGGAAGCCGACGCCAACGAAGCCGTCATCGCCAAACTGATCGAAGTTGGCGCATTGCTGTCGCGTGGCCGTCTCAAGCACTCCTATCCGTGCTCCTGGCGTTCCAAGGCCCCGATCATCTATCGCACCACGCCGCAATGGTTCATTTCCATGCAGGATAACGACCTGCGTGAAAAGGCGCTCAAGGCGATTGATGAAACCCGCTTTGTGCCCGAAGCCGGTCGCAACCGTCTGCATTCCATGATCGCCAACCGTCCGGACTGGTGCGTCTCGCGTCAGCGCGCATGGGGTGTGCCGATCACGGTATTCATTGATAAAAACACCCGTCAGCCGCTTCGTGATCAGGGGGTTCTGGATCGCGTGTATGAAGCCTTCTGCGAAGAAGGTGCCGATGCATGGTTCACCCGCGATCCGCAGGACTTCCTGGGCGACAAATACGACGCGGCGAACTATGAACAGGTCACCGACGTTCTTGACGTCTGGTTTGATTCCGGTTCGACCCATGCCTTCGTGCTCGAAGAACGCCAGGACCTTAAATGGCCGGCGGACCTTTATCTCGAAGGATCGGATCAGCATCGCGGCTGGTTCCACAGCTCGCTTCTGGAATCATGCGGAACCCGCGGTCGCGCACCGTATGAAGCAGTCCTGACCCACGGCTTCGTTCTGGACGGCGAAGGCCGCAAGATGTCCAAGTCGCTGGGCAATGTGATTGCGCCAAACGATATCATTAACAAGCTTGGTGCCGACATCCTGCGTCTGTGGGTCGTCAGTTCCGACTATCATGATGATCTGCGCATCAGCCACGAAATCATTCAGCGCCATTCCGACATCTATCGTCGTCTGCGCAATACCCTGCGCTTCCTGCTGGGGAACCTTGCCGGCTTTGATGATGCGGAAAAAGTTGCTGATAACGAACTGCCGGAACTTGAACGCTGGGTCCTGCATCGTCTGAGCCACCTTGACGATATGGTGCGCAAGACGACGGCTGATTTCGACTTCCACACCATGTTCATCGAACTGCACAACTTCTGTGCGCTCGACATGTCGGCCTTCTATCTTGATATCCGCAAGGACGCGCTTTATTGCGACGCGCCAAGCAGCCTGCGCCGTCGTGCGGCCCGCACGGTCATGGACCGCGTGTTTGATTGCCTTGTGCGCTGGCTGGCACCGGTTCTGTGCTTTACCGCCGACGAGGCATGGCGTGCACGTTATGGTGCGGAAAGCTCGGTCCATTCGGAAACCTTCAACACGGTTTCGGATGGCTGGAAAGACGAAGCGCTTGCCGCCAAATGGGCAAAGATCCGCAAGCTGCGTCGTGTTGTTACCGGTGCGCTGGAACTTGAACGTGCGGAAAAACGCATTGGTGCCAGCCTTGATGCTGCGCCCAAGGTTTACGCAACTGCTGAATATGTCGAAGCACTTGACGGCCTTAATCTTGCCGAAATCGCCATTACATCTGACATCGAACTGATCACGGGTGACGCACCGACTGGTGCCTATACCCTTGATGATGTTGCAGGTGTTGGTGTTGTACCGGCGCTGGCAGATGGCGAAAAATGCGAACGTTGCTGGCAGACCTTGCCGGAAGTCGGCAGCCACGCAGAACATAAAACCGTCTGTAACCGCTGTGCAGATGCCGTTGATGAAATGGGAATTACCGCGGACCAGTAAGGTCTGTGGTTTCTGGTATCAGTCCTGCCTTGGTGCAGGCTGATACCGGCAAGTCAGAAAGAGTATCAATGAAACATCGTGCCTTTGTGTTTGGTCTGATCGTCATTGCGATTGTGTTTGGTGTCGACCAGTGGACCAAGGCCCTTGCCATTGACGGCTTGTCCAATCCGTTTCGGGTGATTGAAGTCACGCCATTCATGAATTTTGTTCTGGCATGGAACCCGGGCGTGTCGTTCGGCCTGTTCCAGGGCCAGGCCCCCTGGGTGATGATTGCGGTGACTGCTGCGATCACCATCGGGTTTGGTGTCTGGATGTGGCGGACGCGTGATTCCATGCTGCGTCTGGCGCTGGCCATGATTGTCGGCGGTGCGATCGGCAACCTTGTCGACCGCTTGCGCCACGGGGCTGTGACCGACTTTATCGATCTGCATGTTGCCGGTTATCACTGGCCGGTCTTCAACGTCGCTGACAGTGCAATTACGGTTGGTGCCGCGCTACTGTTGATCGATTCCCTTTTTGGCGGTAAAAAATCTGCCTGATGAATTTTTGGCCGGGTGACCTGATCCCGGTCCCGGAGTGGTAAAGAGGCACAAATGGCCCGGAAGCTTACGACCAGTATTTTCAGAATTGCGCTGCTTGGCGGACTTGCACTTGGTGTTTCCGGTTGTGAATCGACCCGTGAAACCTTTGGCCTGAACAAACAGTCCCCGGACGAGTTCCAGGTCGTTTCGCGTGCGCCGCTCAGCCTGCCGCCTGATTTCACCATGCGCGTTCCTGAACCGGGTGCGTCCCGTCCGCAGACCGGCTCGACCACCGATCAGGCGCGCCGCATTCTGGTTGGCGATGACCCGACCAAGGTCAAGCGCGACATTTCCGGCACCGGCAGCAAAGGCCAGGTTGCGCTGTTGTCGGCATCGGGCGCGCAATATGCCGATCCGGAAATCCGTTCGACCGTGGATCGTGAAACCTCGATCTTTATTTCCGAAAGCGAAAGCGTGATCGACGATCTGCTGTTCTGGCAGGAAAAACAGGATCCGAATTCCGTTGTTGATCCGGCTGCCGAGGCAAAGCGCATCCGCGACCAGCAGGCATTGGGTGACAATGTCTCGGGCGGTGGTTCGACCCCGGTGATCGAGCGCAAGCAAAAAGGCTGGCTGGAAGACATTTTCTGATCTGATTGTGATCGGACCGGCCGCTTTGCAGCGACATACGAAAATTTGAACAGAATGAACAAGGGCGCGGAGATTTCGCGCCCTTGTTCTGTCATATTCGCTTTTTAAGAAATTCGGGATAGACGCCTGATATCGAATGGGATGACGTAATGAGAATTCCAAGACTTTCCGTAATCTCGATGCGCGACCGTACAGTTGCCGGCTTGCTGGCAGCGGTCATGGTGGCATTGATCCCGAATATGTCCGCAGCCGCGGTCTTCAGCCCCCAGACAGCGACCCTTGATAACGGCATGCAGGTGGTGCTGGTGGAAAACCACCGGGCGCCTGTCGTGACCCAGATGGTCTGGTACAAGGTTGGCTCGGCCGACGAGCCGCTTGGCGTATCGGGCATTGCCCATTTTCTCGAACATCTGATGTTCAAGGGCACCAAAGACATTGCCCCGGGCGACTTTTCGAAAATCGTTGCGCGCAATGGCGGCAATGACAATGCCTTTACCACCTGGGACTATACCGGGTATTTCCAGAATATCGCACGCGACCGCCTTGATCTGGTGATGAAGATGGAAGCCGACCGCATGACCAATCTTCAGCTGTCTGACGATGTGGTTCTGCCCGAACGCGATGTGATTATCGAAGAACGCAGATCGCGGATTGATAACAATCCCGGTGCGCTTCTGGGCGAACAGATGCGGGCAAGTCTTTACATGGCCCATCCCTATGGCCGGTCGATTATTGGCTGGCGCAACGAGATGGAACATCTTTCGACCGAAGATGCGCTTGATTTCTATCGCAAATGGTATGCACCCAATAACGCCATTCTGGTTGTGGCCGGTGACATCACCATGGATGAATTGCTGCCCATGGCCGAAAAATATTACGGCGTCATTCCGCGTGGTGATGTTCTGACCCGCAACCGGGTTAAGGAACCGGTCCAGCACGCCCCGCGTAAAGTCACCATGCATGATCCGCGCGTTGGTCAGGCATCGATGTCGCGCTATTACCTTGCGCCGTCCTATCACAGCGACAATGCGGCTGATGCCGCCCCGCTTGAAGTGCTCAGTGAAATTATCGGGTCCGGCACCACCAGCCGTTTCTTCAAGTCGCTTGTCGTTGATCAGGCCATCGCGACCAGTGTCGGGACATTCTATGACCCGGTTGCGGTCGATCTTGCCAGTTTTGGTGTCTATGCCGTGCCGCGTGACGATGTCGAACTGGCCGATCTTGAAAAGGCGGTCGATGACCAGATTGCCGATGTCATTGCCAATGGCGTGACCGAAGACGAACTGGCCCGCGCCAAGCAGAAGTTGCTTGATAGTGCGGTCTTTGCCCGTGATTCACTTTCGGCAGGCGCACGTGTTCTGGGCAAATCGCTTGCGGTTGGTCTGACGGTCGATCAGGTCGAAAGCTGGCCGGACCGGATTTCGGCGGTCACTGTTGATCAGGTCAACGAAGCCGCCAAGCGCGTCTTTAATGACAAGCAATCTGTCACCGGCTGGCTGATGCCGCCAATAGACGGACCGGTTTCCGGCCGGGGTCCGGCACTGCCCATCGATTCCGGCGCAGGAGTACATTGATATGAACCAGATCATGAAACACGCAGCCGGTCTTGCCGTTGCGGCCCTGACCTTTGTCGGTATCACCCAGTCCGCCCACGCGGTCGAAGTCCAGGAAGTCATTTCCAAAGGCGGCATTCGCGCCTGGCTGATCGAAGACCATATGAACCCGCTGATGACGATGGATATCGCCTTTACCGGTGCGGGGGCTGCAACCGATCCGGCTGACAAGCTTGGTCTTGCCAATATGGTTTCGGGCCTGATTGACGAAGGGGCCGGCGCCATGGACAGTCAGACTTTCCGCGGCGAGATGGAAAACCGTTCAATCAGTCTGACCTTTGATGCCGGTCGCGATGATTTTTCCGGGTCCCTGACCACACTGACCCGCGAACGCGATACCGCAATTGATCTTCTGCGTCTGGCCTTGGCCGAACCGCGTTTCGATGACGAAGCGATCGAGCGTATCCGTTCGCAAATCATTGCCGGTCTGAGGCGGGCGGAAAATGATCCGGGCGACATTGCCAGCCGGACATTCTTCAGCTCGATCTTTGGCGATCATCCCTATGCCCGTCCGGTTTCGGGCACCTTTGAAACGGTTGCGTCGCTCAATGCCAATGATTTCCGCAATTTCGTCGGGCGTGCCTTTGCAAAGGACAATCTGATCATTGGTGTTGCGGGTGATATCACGGCCGACGAACTCGGTCCGCTGCTTGACGAAGCCTTTGGCAGTCTGCCTGAACACAGCGACCTTCCTGAAATTCCTGATGTGACCCCGGCCTTTGGTGGTCTTGATGTGGTTGATCAGGATATCCCGCAAAGCCAGGCAATCTGGGGGCAAAAGGGCATCAAACGCACCGACCCTGATTTCTATGCGGCCTATGTCATGAACTACATTCTGGGCGGTGGCGGTTTTTCATCGCGCCTGACCGAAGAAGTGCGTGAAAAGCGTGGCCTTGCCTATGGGGTTTATAGCTACCTTGCCAATCTGGACCATGCCGAAATGGTGATGGGCGGGGTTGCCACGCGCAATGACGCGATTGGCCAAAGCCTGTCTTTGATCAGCGCCGAATGGACCAAGATGAAGGAAAAGGGCGTCACCCAGGAAGAACTCGATAACGCCAAATCCTATCTGACCGGGGCCTTCCCGCTGCGCTTTACCAGTCTTGGCAATCTGTCGGGCATGCTGGTCGGCATGCAGAAAGAAGACCTTGGCATGGATTTCCTCGATCGTCGCAACAGCCTTGTTGATGCCGTCACCCTTGATGACGTCAACCGCGTTGCCGCCGAACTGATGGACCCGGCCAATGTGACGGTGACCGTGGTGGGCAAACCCGAAGGCGATCTGGCCTTCTGATCCGTCAGTCACATCTAAAAATGTCAAAGCGCGGTGAAAGGGATTTCGCCGCGCTTTGTGCTTTGATAGGTTCAAGGCAACCAAGATAAACAATCCGAACATCACGAGCATTGCCTTCATCATGACCCTGCGCGTCCTGCCCCAGAACCTGATCAACCAGATTGCCGCCGGTGAGGTGGTCGAACGCCCGGCTGCGGCGTTAAAGGAGCTGGTTGAAAACGCGCTTGATGCCGGGGCCACAAGGGTCGATGTCAATCTGCGTGATGGCGGGCGGACGCTTTTGTCGATCACCGATGACGGCAAGGGCATGACGCCCGAGGAACTGTCGCTTGCGGTTGAACGTCATGCGACGTCAAAGCTGCCCGATGATGATTTGTTCAATATCGGGTTCATGGGCTTTCGCGGTGAAGCATTGCCATCAATCGGTTCTGTATCGCGGATGCGTCTGACGAGCCGGGTGCGGGGCTCTGAAAATGCCTGGTCGCTCAGCATTGAAGGCGGGGCCAAGGGCGAACCGGAACCGGCCGCCCATCCCTATGGCACCCGGGTCGAGGTCCGCGATCTTTTCTATGCCACCCCGGCGCGTCTGAAATTCCTCAAGACTGCGCGCACCGAACAGATGTATGCGCGTGAAATCATGGACCGCCTTGCCATGGCGCGGCCCGATGTCGGTTTTACCCTGACGGGCGATGGTAATAAATCGATCCTGAATTACCCGGCGTGTGAAGGCGATCTGTTTGATGCGCGCCTCAAACGCCTTGGCGCTGTCATGGGCCGGGAGTTTCAGGAAAATGCCCTTCAGATCGAAGCCGAACGCGAAGGCATCCGTCTGACCGGCTATGCCGGGGTGCCGACCCTGAACCGTGGCAATGCCCAGATGCAGTTCATGTTTGTCAATGGCCGCCCGGTCAAGGACCGGCTGTTGCAGGGGGCGGTGCGCGGTGCCTATCAGGATTTCCTGGCGCGCGATCGTCATCCGTTGCTGGCGCTGTTCTTTGAATTGTCGCCGCGCGATGTTGACGTCAACGTCCATCCCGGCAAGACCGAAGTCCGTTTCCGGGATCCGGGCCTTGTCCGTGGCCTGATTGTCGGGGCACTCAAACATGCATTGGCCGGGGCCGGACACCGGGCCTCGACCACGGTTGCCGATATGGCATTGGGGGCGGTTCGCCGCGAAGGTGAGGGACCCTCACTTCCGTATGGTGGTGCTGGGCGCAGCGGTGTTGGCAGCGGCTTTAACATTGGGCAGTATCAACCCAGTATCCCAAGCCATGCGGCGGTCGAACGCAATTATGCCGCCCAGTCCCCGGTCGATTCCGGGGCGGGATATGGCGGTCTGTTTGATCGCGGGCGGGATTTTGCCGGGACACCGGATGATGCGCGCGATACCGGCGGTGACGGTTTTGCTGCGGCGGCAGCCGCGGCATTGTCGGGCGGTTATGACAGTGCCGCACCGTCGGCCCGCATTGATCATATTGCCGATGAAGGCAAGTTTGTTGATCATCCGCTTGGTGCTGCGCGCGGGCAGGTGCATGCCAATTACATCATTGCCCAGACCCGCGACGGTCTGGTGATTGTCGATCAGCACGCCGCCCATGAACGCATTGTCTATGAACGCATGAAGGCCGATCTTGCCGCCAATGGTGTCAAGCGTCAGGGATTGCTGCTGCCCGAAGTGGTCGAACTGGACGAAGCATCGGCTGACCGCATTGCCGACCGCGCCGAAGAATTCGCCGAACTCGGACTGGTGATCGAACCGTTCGGCCCCGGTGCCATCGTGGTGCGCGAAGTCCCTGCCATGCTGGGCAAGGTCGATGTTGCCGCCCTGGTCCGTGACATGGCCGACGAGATCGCCGAACTGGGGCAGGGCATGGCATTAAAAGATCGCCTGATGTATGTCTGCGCGACCATGGCGTGCCACGGGTCGGTGCGTTCGGGGCGCAAACTCAATGCCGATGAAATGAATGCGCTTTTGCGCCAGATGGAAGCCACCCCGCATTCCGGGCAGTGCAACCACGGGCGCCCGACCTATGTCGAACTGAAACTTCATGACATCGAAAAGATGTTCGGCCGCCGATAGGGGCCGCCTTAATCACGCAGTTTAAGATTGCGGGGCAGGCGGGTATTGGCATTGACCCGCGCGCGCTGGATTTGTTCGGCAAACAGTCCGCGCGTGCCGGTAAGATCCGCATCGCGAAAATCGGTCCCGGCCAGATTGGTGCCGCTCAGATCGCAATTAAGCAAATGCTGGCCCCGGAAACTGGCATTCGAAAGATCCGATCCCAGAAATACCGTGTTGCGCAGCATCGCATCATTGAAACGTGCCCCCGAAAGGCGGCTTGCCGCAAGATTGGCACTATCAAGATTGCTTTCGATGAAATCGGCCCCGGTCAGGTTACAGCGCCGAAGAACCGCATCCTTGCAATTGGCGCGCTTGAAACTGGCAAAGGGAAGGCCGCAGCGGCTCAGATCAATGCCTTCAAGTTCGGCTTCACGCAGATCGGCATGGTCAATCGACATGACCGTACCTTCCTTGCCGCCGGTATCAACCCAAAGCTTGTGACTGATCAAGGCTTCATGCAGATCGATTTCAACCAGCTCTTCGCTGTCGTCATCTGCTGCGGTTTCGATCGGGTCGTCATCGGGTTCTTCTGTCTCGGGCTCTTCGCTGGCCGGTTCGATAACCGGGGACAATGCCTCGCGTGCGGACTGTACGGCTTCGATATTCTGGGGGCCGGTATCGCGGTCATGGGCGATCGGCACTTCGGGAAGGTCGCTGTCATCAAAGACCTGCCCGCTGCCATTCAGCCGTGCCTGCACATTGGCAACTTCGATGGTGTCGCTCATTCCGACCAGGGGGGATTTGTCATCGCGGATATCGGCAACGGTTTCCACGGGCTGCGCGCTTTTGGCGGTGGCCGGCTTACCAACCGCCGCCCGACGACGCGCGGGGGCAGGACTTGCACTGGCGACAGGCGGGGTTTCAAGCATCGCGGCCTTGATGCGGTCACGCTTGCGGCGGCCGGGATTTTCCGGGGTGGTTTCTTCGACCGGGGTGGTGGTCTGTGACGGGGACTTTGTTGCCGGGGCTTTGGGCATGGTGGTGCCCGCCCGGATCATGTCCTGTGGCCGGGCCGGGCCGAAATAGTTTTCCTTAAGAACGAAACGGCGCGGTGATCGCATGACCGTTTCAATGATCTTGCGCAGGCGTTTGGGATCAATCGGCTGACGAAACACCCCTTCGATCCCGGCATCGACCGCATCGCGCATGCCGCGGCGGTCAAGTTTTGGCGCACCAAGAAGGATGGGGACCGTGCGGCCGATCGGGTTCTCGTCACTTCCGGAATCGCGAATGGCGCGAATGGTCGAAATGCCGCGCATGCCATCAAGATACAATCCGACAAGAACCAGCTCCGGGCGCATTTCACCGATCAGCTCGACGGTCTTTTCGCGGTCGTCGCAATGGACGAAATTGCCAAAGCCAAGCGGTTCGATTGCTTCGCGGGCGGCAAGCATGTTCCGTTCACTGTAGTCGGCATACAGGATCGTTTTGTTTTTATTGTCCTTGCTCGCCATGTTCCGCGATTTCCCTTATTCGCAAGCCGGTTCCTGTCCCGGGAATGTCCGGCCTTTTTGCGCGTAATTGTTACTGTGCGGACGGAATGCTGAACGAGCGCCGCGGCAATGTGGAGCCCGGCGTGTCGGCGGTGTTGCCTGTGCCGCTACCCGCCCCGCCTGCACCGGGATTGTCGATGCTGAAGGTTCCTGAATCGGAACTGCCGGTATCGGGCGCATCAAAGTCCGTCGCATCAGTATCGTTTACGCTTTCTCCGCTTCCTGTTGCACCATCGGGTGCATTTGTTTCGACCATCTGGATGGTGATTTCCACACGCCGGTTTTCGGACCGCCCTTCGGGGGTGTCGTTGCTGGCGATCGGGCGGCTGTCACCATAGCCCTGAATAACCATCCGTCTGGGGTCCGTTCCGTTCTGATCAATCAGAAAATGCAAAACCGATGTCGCACGGGCTGCGGAAAGGTCCCAGTTTGATATATAGGGAGACGAAGACGATACCGGAATATTATCCGTATGACCGGCCACCAGAACTTCGCCCTCTGTCTGGTTGATGACCGGTGCCAGCCGATTGAGGATGGCGGCAAATTCTTCGGTCATGCCCGATGATCCGGACGGAAAGGCCAGCTCGTTCGGGAAGCGGATCACGACTTCGCCATCAATGCGTTCCAGCCCGACCTGATCTTCCAGGCTCATATTCTCAAGAACGCTTTCAAGCGTTTCCTCAAGGGCCTCGGCCTTTTGTTCCTTGGTGTCGGTTTTCTCGATTTCGATTTTCGGGGTTTCTGCCTGCGGGATTTCCGAAACCACGCGCGGACTGTCGGGGGTTGGCGCCTTAAGCGACTTGCCGACAATCGACCCGTCCAGTTCGATCACCCCGGCCAACTGGTCCTGTTTGGAAAAGCCGAATGCGGCTTTGACCGATCCGGCGATCTGCTTGTAGCGGATGACATCCATCTCTGCAAAGGTCAGCAACAGAACAAACAGAACAAGCAGCAATGACATCAGATCGGCGAACGTCGCCATCCAAGCCGGTGCGCCTGCTGCGGGTTTCTTGGCCATGGGTCTATACCGCTACCTGAAGATCAGATGACAGCATTCTTATTCTCCGTCTTCCGCATCAGCGGGCACGCCACCCGGAAGATATGGACCAAGAATTTCTTTCATCACCATCGGGCTCTGGCTTGCCTGGATCTGCACGACCGATTCAATGATCAGCTGTTTGGTGTTGCGCAGGCGATCGACCTTAAGGGCCAGCTTGTCGGCAATCGGCAGCGCAATCAGGTTGGCCAGAACCGCGCCATAGAATGTTGTCAGCATCGCAATTGCCATTGCCGGGCCAATCGCATCCGGGTCCGAAAGGTTGGCCAGCATCTGCACCAGACCGACCAGGGTTCCGATCATGCCGAATGCCGGTGCGGTATCGCCGATCCCGCGGAACATCAGTTCGCCAAGCTCGTCATTCTGGATCGATTTTTCCACTTCGCTTGAAATCGAACTTCTGATCACTTCGCCGCTGTGACCATCCACACACATGCGGATGCCGCGCGCCATGATTTCGTTTTCGACTTCAACATTTTCGAGCCCCAGCAGACCGTTCTTGCGGACCAGACCGGCAAGTTCGATGGCCTTTTCATAGATCGAAAGCGGGTCTTCCTTGGGGTTCTTGAATGCAATACCCACCCCGATTTTCAGCGACTTTATGACGTCGCGCATCGGGAACTTGATCAGGGTCGCGGCCGCAGTCCCGCCAAACACAACCATGACGGATGGAATATCAACAAAAGAATCAAGGCTGCCGCCCATCATGATGGCGCCAAAAATAACGCCAGCCCCGGCGATAATCCCAATGAGTGTAGCTATATCCATGTCGGTTATTTGTATCCGGCGTTAAAACTTTTGTTTCGAAGCGTGCTTGATGAAAATTGGCAAAGAACGCGCGGCAGCGGGCGTAAATTTCAATTGCCGTGCGGTTGCATTTCTAAAGTCCATACTGACCCCATTACATAAAAGCAGGATTTTAGGTGCTGCACTCCTCAAAATTGGGTTTCTACAACCTGTTTTCCAGAACCAAACGATAACTTCCTGCGTTACGGCGCGGAATGGACCAAACAAAAAGAGCCGCCCGATTGTAAAATTACGGCATTAGGTTAGGGGATGCTATACCTTTGGCATTAAATGTTTGTTGCCAGAAATCGCCGCGCGGTCAACCCCGCCGTAAGGATAATCCGACTTGATCAAGCGATGTAGGCACAGTCTGGCAAACCGGCCCTGAATAGCGCATGGCCGATATCGCCGCGATCATGGGGTCGCGTGATTGAATGGTGCTGTTTTTTTGCCTGCCCGATTGCCGGGCTGTATGATGACCCGGCTCGCAGGTTATCCCAGCTCGAACGATGAAATGCCGAACGTCATTTCAAGGTTCAGCTTGGGTGCTGTTCCCTTGTACATGCGCGCGGTTTCGAACTCGGCAATCATCTGATGGTCATTGACCAGCTCGCGGGCCGCCTGATTGGGTTCGGGAATATCAAGATAGACCTTGCCGTCCTGATTATCGCGGCTTTGCAAAAGGGCGCCAAACAGGGTCCGGGCATCTTGTGCATTGGCTGCGAAAAGCGGGCCGACCTTGTGACCTTCTTTACACGGGCGGATCACGCCATAGCCACGAAGCCCCATCGGCCCTTTAAGGGCCAGTGCCGTATGGGTGTTATTGCCGATCCAGCCACGCAGGAATTCGATCCGGCTTTCGGCAAACAGATTGCAGGTCTGCTCAAAGGCATCCACAACGGCGATGTCATCAATCGCCAGGGCAAACAGATCGTCATCAGCCGGGGCACTGGCATGGACCACCCCGCCAAAGCGGATATTGCGATGGGCAAATTCAAAGCCCGACTTGCGGTAATTGTCCTGCTGATCGACAACACCATCAAGCCCGATGGTTTTCATGACGCTGTCATCAAGAACCGTCTGCCACAATTTATAACCAAGACCCGATCCACGCCGGTCCGGGCGGCAGATGTAAAACCCGACAAAGCCGAAATCGGAACTGTATTGAACCGCGGAAATCACTGCGGCCATGCCCTGTTTGTCAAAGGCACCCCAGAAACCGTCAGGATCGGTATTGTAAAACACCTCGGCATCGGCAAGTCCGGGATTCCAGCCCTCATTGGCGGCCCATTCAACGGCCAGCGGGAATTCGAATGATTTCAGGCGGCGGATCTTGTCTGTCATGGCGGTGTCTTCAATCTTCCGGATCGATAATCAACTGGGTCACAAGCCCGTCCCTTTACAGGATCGGCGGATAAACATCCAGTGGCAGAGCCGGGGCAGGGCCGGTTAATTTGGTTTGAATGGTCGATCGAAGTTTATATTTGCAAACGCCGACGTCAAACCCCTTGTTGCGAATGCCAATAGGCTTGGCGTGATGTCACCATGGTTTCACAAACATCAACGCAGCCATTCCAACCGGACCAACTGGTTCCCGGCCTTTCACGGTGGCGGAAAAATCATGATAAATATTGTTGAGAATGCCTATCACTTTTATTATCAATAGGCCTCCGTGGTTTTATCTCAACACCATCGCGCCGAGGCCCCAATGCCGTCCTCTATCCTGACTGCAACCACCCGCATCGATTTGCCCGAAAGTGCCGCTTTGATCCGGCAGACTGCCGACTATTACAAAAGTCATGATTGCGATGTGCAGGGGGATGACATCGCAACGCGCATTTCGGTATCGATCGGGCATATCAAATTGTGCAGCCGTGAAAACGGTCTTGATGTGGAAGTCGGGGCAACGACAGAGGTCGGCGTGGTCCAGATGAAGGCCGCGATCATTTCACTGCTTCAACAGGGTGCTGCACCGGGTACCAGTTTCGACTGCCGCTGGAAGGGGGCAGGACAAAGCAATGGCAAACTTCCGAACTTTCGCGAATTGACTGTTGGCGCGATCACCGATCTGTCGCCCCATATGCGACGCCTGCGTCTGCACGGGGTCGATATGGGCGCCTATGAGCAGGAAGGCATTCATGTCCGTCTTCTGATCCCGCCACGTGGCAAGGCCCAGCCGAAATGGCCGACGCTGGCCGAAAATGGCATGCCGGTCTGGCCAAGCGGTGATGATCTGGTCGAACAGCGGGTCTATACCATTCGCGACCTTGATGCTGCGGGCGGCTGGGTGGATGTCGATTTTGTCATGCATGGCGATAACGGGCCGGGTTCGGCCTTTGCCCTGCATGCGCGTCCGGGCGATCTGGTGGCGATGACCGGGCCGCTGGGCAATGACCTGCCGGCTTCTGACTGGATGCTGTTTGCCGGGGATGAAACGGCCCTTCCGGCGATCGGGCGTTATCTGAATGAAATGCCTGCCCATGTGACGGGCCATGCGCTGATCGAAGTGGGCAGTAAGGATGACATTATTCCGGTTGCTACCAAAAGCGGGATCAAGGTGACCTGGATCCTGCGCGACAGTGTCGAAGAAGTCACCCACAGCCTGATTCAGGATGCAATTCGCGCTGTCGAAGTGCCGCGTGATGGTCGTGCGATCTATTGCTGGGCCGGTGTGGAAAATGCCGATTACAAGCCGATCCACACCTACTGGCGCAAGGAACTTGGCCTTGGGCGTGATCAATGTACGGCCATGACATTCTGGCGCAAGACCGACCAGGCCTGACCGATATGGCCTAACGTTTTGTTGCCACCCTGGCATGCAGGGTCGGGGCAAAATGGGCAATCGCATCATCCAGACCGATCAGGATTTCGGGCGCATGGGCGATGACGGGTGTTAGTGTCCCGGCCTCGGCGGCGGTGCGAAGTTCGGTAATCGCGCGAACAAGTTCAAGATTGGTCGGCGTGACATTGGCGGCAATGGCCTTGGCATGTGCGCCGATCATGCGACGTGTTGCCAGAAACGCTGCCACTTCCTGATCTGTTGTGATGCTTTTGCCATCTGATGTCGGGTCCAGCGCATAGCGCACCGACAGGCCGGTCATATGCGACCGGTCGGCAAACAGGGCGGATGTGATCATACGAAATGCAATGATATCAGCGATCAGCCCGTCACGGTTTTGACCCGTTGCGATTTGATCCAGTGCGAAAAGATCGGCATCGCGTTCGTCGCGGTGGCTTTCGATATCGTCACCGCCAAAATGATCGGGCTGGCAATGGCGGATCTCGTGATAGATCAGCCAGCGATATGTTACGGCCGGATCCGTGCCATAGGACAATCTTTTCCCGAACCAGCCACGCATCAGTTCGGCAAATATCTCATTACCGCTTTGAGGGGTGACATTTTCCGGCACAAAAATCTGACAGGTGGCAATCTGCCGGCCATTTTGCTGACCGGTAACGGTAAAGGGTGATCGCGGCAATTTGGCAAATGTCTTGTCCGGATCCTTGATATTGGCAAGTCCCAGTGTCTCGTCCATCCGTGCCAGAAACGCTGCACGATCGCTGAAAACAAACAGATCGATATTGCCAAACCGCTGCAATTCGTCACGGATGTCGCCATCCGTCGGGACGCTACCAGTCTGTTGTGCGACCGCGGACGGGCCGCCAGACCAAAGCACGATCAGGACAGTCAGGATGGCTGTAAAAGTGGTCCTGAAACTGGCCCTGAAAGTCGGGCGTGTCGGATATGGGGGATGTTTGATCATCCCTTCATTATGGGGGCTTTGACCGGCTGATACGATAGCAATCGGTCACATTTGATGTTTTGGAACCGATTTCGGGTGTCTCAGGCTTCGGCGCGCTGACCGGTTCGTTTGCGTTGCGGCCCGAACAGGCAGGTCAGGATCAGAATGATCCCCGAAATGGTGGCAATCATGCCCGCGGCACTGACCGCATAGGGCGATCCGAACCAGCCCGGCCCGTATCCGGCAAAGACATATCCGAGCACTGCCGAAATAACCGCAAACACCACTGACCAGCCAACCTGTCGGCCGAGCTGATTGGTCATCAGGCGCGCACTGGCCGGCGGGCAGACAAACATCGCAATGACAATGATTGACCCGACCGCATCAAATGCCGCAACAGCGGCAATTGCGGTTGCCACCACAAGCGCAAAGCTGAGCAGTCTGGTGCGAATGCCGATTGCCTCGGCAAAGGCGGCGTCAAAGGTCGATATCTTGAGCTCCTTCCAGAACAACAGGATAAACAACCCGATGCCGACCAGAACAATCGCCAGACGCGGCAATTGCGGCGGCAAGGTCGCAAGGGCTGCCGGATCAAAAAGCGAACCCCATCCCTCGGCATCAAACCAGATCAGGCTTTCCAGATTGCCCAGAAGCGCATGTTGCACATCAATATGAACCGAACTGGTATCGGTGACTTCAAGAAACAGAACGCCCGCTGCGAACAGTGTGGTGAAAACCAGCCCCATCGCTGCCCCCGGCTCAACCCGGCCAAGGCGCTTGACGATTTCGATCATCACAACCGCGATGATTGCCGCCACACCGGCACCAAGCATCATCGGAACTGCGGTGATGGTTCCGGTCACCAGAAACGCCCCGACAATACCGGGCAAAACCACATGGCTGATGGCATCGCCAATCAGTGCCTGGCGACGCAGCAACAAGAAATTCCCCGGAAGCGCACAGGCAACTGCTGCCAGAATGCCGATTACAATCGGGCTCAGGCTCAGCTGGACAAACTCGGCGCCAAGGGCTGTGATAAGGTCGTCGATCATGCCTTTGCTCCATTCCGGGCTGCGATGATGCGATCGATCTCGTCAATCTGGTCGGGGGTCATCATGCGTTCGATCGGGGTCAACCCGTCATAGCGTTCAATGGCGGAATCATCGGGCAGCATGCGCCGCGCAACCGCCCAGCGTGCCTCATCACGGGCGGCTTTTTGTGCCGCGACCCGGCCGCGCGCCGTGGCAACCCCGTCGCGCCGGATCATGCCCGACCGCCGCAGGATACGCAGGGTCAGTCCGTCATAGATCGGTTCACGCCGCGCAAGTGACAGCAACCCTTGGCGACGGTGGACCCGGCGCTGGAAACGCTGATGACGAAGTGCCGATGCCAACCCGCCACGCAACGGCGAAAACAGGGCAGAAACCAGGAAAAAGCCAAAGGCAATCAGAACAATGATCGGCCCGGTCGGAAGTGATGCCTCGGCTGCGGAAAGAACCGCACCGATATATCCCGAAAGCCCGCCAACGCCTGCTGCTATGCCGATCATCGGTCCGACCTGGTTGGTCCAGAACCGTGCGGTCACCGGCGGAATGATCAAAAGCGCAACAATCAGGATCAGCCCGACAATCTTGAGCCCGATCACCGTCACAATCAGCGCCAGTCCCATCATCGCCAGATCGATATTGCGCACATTGACGCCCGTGGTCGCGGCATATTCCGGATCAAAGGCCACAAGCGTCATCGGGCGGCGCAACATAAACACGAATGCGGCGGCCAGTGCGCCGGCAATGGCGATTGTCATGGCCTCGGAAATCAGCATCCCGGCCGTTGATCCCAAAAGGAAGTTTTCAAGTCCGGCCTGACGGCCCGATGACATGGTCTGGATCACGGTCAAAAGGACAATGCCAAACCCGAAAAACACCGACAGTACCGCACCGATTGCCGCATCCTCGGTCAGGCGGGTTTTGCGCGTGATCCATTCGACCATCAAAAGCCCGATCGCCGATGACACGGCTGACCCGATGATCAAACCCGGAAGCCATCGTCCGTCGCTGCCAAACGCGACCATGATCATAAAGGCAAGACCCACACCCGGAAGGGTCGCATGACTGATGGCATCAGACACAAGGGCGCGTTTGCGCAGGAAAATAAACGCCCCGGCACTGCCCGCAGACAGGCCAAGCAACCCTGCGCCAACCGCGACCAGGGCGCTGTTATATCCGGCCTGAAGAAACAGGGCGCTTATGAAATACTCGATAAAACTCATGACGATATCTGCCTTTGCCCGTCGCTCTTTGCCACCCGCCTATGCCAGATGCAATTCGTCGATATGGGTTGCGGCCAGACGCCCGCCATAGGTTTCCTGAAGGTTCTCGGCGGTAAAGGTGGTTTCAACCGGGCCTTCGGCGATGCGCCGGACATTGATCAGAAGCACACGGTCGAAATATTCCGGCACGGTCGACAGATCATGATGCACGCAAACAACCGTGCGGCCTTCGGCCTTCAGTTCCTTCAGAACCGATACAATCGCGCGTTCGGTGGCGGCATCCACCCCGGCAAACGGTTCATCGAGCAAATAGAATTCCGCATTCTGGGCCAGTGCGCGGGCCAGGAAGACACGCTGTTGCTGTCCGCCGGAAAGCTGGCCAATCTGACGGTCGGCGAAATCGGCCATGCCGACCCGCTCAAGGCAGTCCATCGCCTGTTCGCGGTGGCGTGATCGCCAGAGCCGGAACAGGCCGACCGATCCGTAAAGTCCCATCAGGACCACATCAATGACGCGGGCCGGAAAGTCCCAGTCAACGCTGGCGCGCTGGGGCACATAGGCAACCCGGTCGCGGGCCTCGGCAAACAGTTTGCCGAAAATGCGGACCTCGCCCGACAGGCGCGGCACAACGCCAAGCGCACCTTTCAAAAAGGTCGATTTTCCCGCACCGTTCGGACCGATGATCGCGGTCATCGACCCGGCCGGGATCGAGGCATCTACCGAAAACACCGCCGGCTTGTTGCCATAGGAAACGGTCAGGCCACGCACGGTCAGTGGCGCGTCCTTGGCCGCGACATCAACGATTTTGCCGGACTCTGCAACCAGTTTGGCATTGCTCATGGGGGCTTCCTTGTTCGCTTGTGCGTACATTGTCTTGGCTGGCGTCAAATATTGTCTGATCACGACCCGGCCGCAAGTTTGCCCTGAAACCCGTCTTGTGGGGCGGTGCCGCCAAGGGCACGGGTGATCAGGGTAACGTTATGGTCGATCATGCCGATATAGGTGCCTTCATAAGTTCCCGGCTCGCCCATCGCATCGGAAAACAGGGTGCCGCCAATCACCACATTCTGACCCCGCGCAGCCGCGCCTTCGATCAGGGCGCGCACATTGCGCTCAGGTACCGAGCTCTCGACAAACACCGCCGAGATCTTGCGATCGACGATGGTGTTGACCAGGTCTTCGACCCGGCGCAGGCCGGCTTCGGATTCCGTTGAAATGCCCTGAATGCCCAGCACGTCAAAGTCATAGCCGCGCCCGAAATAGCTGAAGGCGTCATGCGCGGTCAAAAGAACTCGGCTTTTCTCCGGGACGGTGACCGTGACCTCTTTCATATAGTCGATCAGCTTGGCGATCTCGGCAATATGGTGGTCCGCATTGGCGCGATATGTGGCCTCACCCTCGGGATCGGTTTTGATCAGAGCATCGCGCACGGCCAGAACGACGGTTTCCCACAATTGCGGATCCATCCAGACATGCGGGTCATAGCGGCCCTTGTATTCGGCATGGCTCAGAAGCTTGTCCTTGGCGATGGCCTCGCCAACCGCGACGACATTGCGGCGCTTTTCCAGATCAAGGAAGAATTCCTCAAGCTGCGCTTCAAGATACAGCCCGTGCCAAAGAACAAGATCGGCACGCGCCATCGCGGCGATGTCGCTTCGGGTCTGGCGATAGGAATGCGGATCAACCCCGGGCCCCATCAAGGCCTTGACTTCGGCCCGGTCGCCGGCGACCTGGCGCGCGGCATCAGCGATCATGGAGGTGGTGGCAACAACATTCAGCGGCTTTGCCATGGCATGACCGGCACCGGCCAACAGACCGGTTGCAAGGATAAGGGCGCTCAGCAAAATGGGGCGTGCGGATCGGAAAAGGCTCATCAGATGTCCCGAAAGCAAATTGAAATCAGTCCAGCGAATACCCACTATTTATGTGCGGACTTTTAAAGTTAGTCAAGGCTAAATTGATTTTTGCAAACTTAGTTGTTATGAAGGTTGCGGGACAGAAATTGGAGAGATCAATGGGCGACAAAGCCGTGGTAAACCCGCGTCACAACAAGGCCGAAGTCTTCGCCCGCCTGCGCGACGCGCATGCCAGGGAAGTGACCGAGGATTACGTTGAAATGATCGGCGACCTTATCGCCGAAGAAGGCGAGGCCCGCTCGGTCGCCCTTGCCGAACGCTTCGGCGTGACGGCCGCAACCGTGAACAACACCATCAAACGCCTCGAACGCGACGGCTTCGTCACATCACGCCCCTATCGTGCAATTTTTCTAACCGAAAAAGGCGAAGCACTCGCCAAAAAGTGTCGCGAACGCCACCAGATCGTCTATAACTTCCTGGTATCCATCGGCGTCGACCCCGAAATCGCAGAATTCGACGCCGAGGGGATAGAACACCATGTCAGCGAGGAGACGTTGGCGGTGTTTGCGAAAGAAACGGGACGGTCATACTGATTGAAAATTGAATTCACACAGGTATCTGTTTGTAGATAGGGCTTGTGACGGGAGATATACTGTCATAAGACTTGCTAAAATATCTCTGAGCGTGAGTGAGGCTGGGTCAAATTATGGGCTCGTCAAAAGCATGCTGAGATAACGTGTGGAATAATGAGTCAGAGCAAGAAATTTGACAGAGTTTATTAGATCTTTTGATGCACCAAGCGTGGATCTGTCTGGGAAGTCAATTTTAGTGACGGGGGGGACTGGCTCGTTTGGTAGGGCATTTGTCAGACACGTTTTAGAGCACCATAGCCCTAAAAAGCTCATAGTCTTCTCCCGAGATGAGCAAAAGCACTTTGAAATGGCCCAAGAGTTCGACGCGGTCAAGTATTCTTGCATGCGCTACTTTATCGGAGATGTGCGTGACTACAGCAGGCTTGAGATGGCTATGCGAGATGTCGATATAGTGGTTCATGCTGCAGCCATGAAGCACGTGCCTGCTGCCGAATATAATCCATTTGAATGTATTCGTACGAATGTCAATGGAGCTGAAAACCTTGTCAGGGCAGCCTTGGCCAATAGGGTGTCAAAGGTAATCGCTTTGTCTACAGATAAGGCGTGTAGTCCCATAAACTTGTATGGGGCAAGTAAACTTGCATCAGATAAAATTTTTGTTTCAGCAAACAACTTAAGTGGTGAGCTTGATACACGATTTTCCGTTGTGAGATATGGAAACGTGATTGGGTCCAATGGTAGCGTGTTGCCATTTTTCCAAAAGATAATAGCATCCGGCGCTGATTATCTTCCAATTACAGACCCTAGAATGACGCGATTTTGGATCACGCTTAGCCAAGGTGTCTCTTTTGTCCTTTCGTCACTTTCAATGATGAGGGGGGGGGAGATCTTTATTCCGAAGATTCCAAGTATGAAAGTAACGGATCTGGCAAGGTATTTAGCGCCATCGTTACCGATTAAAGTTGTTGGGATTCGACCGGGAGAGAAGCTGCATGAGGCGATGAGTACAGAGGATGACTCACGCAA
Organism: Thalassospira povalilytica; assembly: GCF_002844235.1. Classification (GTDB taxonomy): domain Bacteria; phylum Pseudomonadota; class Alphaproteobacteria; order Rhodospirillales; family Thalassospiraceae; genus Thalassospira; species Thalassospira povalilytica. The sequence continues at coordinate 405,226 of NZ_PGTS01000001.1, forward strand.
CATGATGGAGCTCAATGATCGGTATGTTATCGAACCAGAGCTTGTGTTCTGGAATTCAAGGCATAGTTACTCAAACGTTGGTCGCCGTGTAGATGAAGGTTTCAGCTACGTTAGTAATATGAATACTGAATGGCTAGATGACCAGACGCTGGACGAGTTGCTTAAAAAATAGCTTTTCCAGTGTTGTGTCGGTTTTATTGTAGATGGCTTGCAATAGCTGAAGCTGTGCTCAGCTTAAGAAGGTGTCACTTTTTGTAAGTACTGAAGATTGAGGCGATTTGAATGTTGCGATATTGCACCAAGTGCTTGTATCCGCATACCAAACCGGATCTAGGTTTCGATGAGCATGGTGTGTGTAGTGCATGTAACGCTTTTAATCAGCGTAAGGAAGTTGATTGGGAGCTCAGGGAAAAAGAATTCCTGCAAGTGGTAGAGGCCTTCCGGAGCCGGGATGGGGCCAGCTATGACTGTATAGTGCCGGTTTCTGGCGGGAAAGATAGTACTTACCAAGTTATTAAATTGTTGCAGTACGGTCTCAATCCGCTGTGTGTAACAGGCACGACTGACTCTCTTTCGGCTTTGGGAAGACGGAATATAGACAACATCAAGTCCTTGGGAGTTGACTATATCGAGTATTCGTTCAATCCAATTGTTCGTAGAAAATTGAACCGAATTTGTTTGGAGCAAACAGGAGATATCTCTTGGCCTGAACATGTTGCGATTTTTACGACTCCTGTTCGAATGGCCGTGAAGATGGGAATCAAGCTGATTGTATGGGGGGAAAATCCCCAGCATGAATATGGTGGTCCCGCTGCAAGCCAGAACAGCAAGCACTTAGATCGCCGGTGGCTGGAAGAGTATGGGGGACTTTTAGGTCTCAGGGTTAGCGACCTAATAGGACAGATGAATATTCAAAATCGAGACCTGATCCCTTACATGTATCCGAGTGATCAAGAACTCGAAAAGTCCGGCGTGACGGGCATATTTCTTGGCTATTATTTCCCATGGGATGGTTTGTCTAACGCATTAATAGCTCAGGCGTATGGGTTTGAAGTGAGCCCGACTATTGTTGAGGGCTCGCTTGCCTGTTACGAGAATCTGGATAACCATCAAACTGGTATCCATGACTATTTCAAATTCTTGAAGTTTGGATTTGGGCGGGCTACGGATATCGCTTCAAATCACGTCCGTCGGGGAAGAATTCTGCGTAAAGACGCTCTGGAAATGGTCAAGCGGCACGACGGTAAGTATCCACATACTTGTTTGGGTAAACCTCTAGACGAGATTTTATGTGAAATTGATATGTCCAGAGATGAGTTTGAAAGGGTGTGTGATCGTTTCACGAACAAGCGTATCTTCAAGCGTGACGACGAGGGTAATATACTTCGTTCAAAAGATTCCTCTCCGTTGAAAATCAATTGGGATAACATGTGATTGATGACTGTGAAAAGCGTTGCAATCTTAGATCACGGCTTGTGTAATATACACTCTATTGCTCGATCATTCGAGCAATGTGGAGCAAATGTTAGTGTGGTCACCCAAGCTAAAGATATTTGCAGTGCTGACCGGCTTGTTTTACCTGGGGTTGGGGCGTTTTCAGCAACAGTCAAGATCTTACGTGCTGGTGGATATGAAGACGCAATAAAAGAATTTGCCAAGATTAAAGAGCGTCCATTGCTCGGTGTTTGTCTTGGCATGCAATTACTGGCCGATACAAGCGAAGAAGGTGGTATGGAGACCGGGCTTGGCTTGGTTCCAGGGCGCGTTGTGAGGTTAAATGCCAGTAAAGGAGAGAGAATTCCACATGTAGGGTGGAATGAGGTGATGTTGAGGTCCCAAAGTCGATTGTTTTCAGATATACCGAACTGTTCAGATTTTTATTTTGTTCATAGTTACAAGTTTGTTTGTGAAGACAACTATGTAATTGGAGTAACTGACTACTGTGGTGGCTTCGTTTCAGCTGTGTCGCTTGGAAATGTGTCGGGTGTCCAGTTCCATCCTGAAAAGAGTCAAGGCTTTGGCCGCAAAGTCCTTAACAATTTCATGTTAGCTTAAGATATGCTAAAAACACGTGTCATTCCAACATTGCTGTTTAAAGACTTTGGGTTAGTCAAAGGTAAAAAGTTTGACTCATGGAGACGTGTTGGCTCTGCAATGCAAGCTGTCAGCGTTTATAATATGCGTGACGTTGATGAGCTTATATTTTTGGATATATCAGCCAGCCCTAATGGCGCCGAACCCGATTTCGAGCAAGTAGAAGAACTTGCGCGGGAATGCAATATGCCGCTCACAGTAGGTGGTGGTGTAAACAAGGTTTCCGACATTAGAAAATTACTTGAGGTCGGTGCGGATAAAGTGGCCATAAACACTGCTGCTTACTATAAGCAAGGACTTGTCGAAGAAGCGTCCAAATTGTTTGGTAGTCAGTGTATTGTAGCGTCAGTGGATGTTAGCACGGGCTCGGGTGAGCCTGAAGTTGTTGCATGCTGCGGCACTAAGCAAACCGGCTTGAGGCCAGTGGACGCTGTGAAGCGATTGGAGGCAAGTGGAGCTGGAGAAATTCTACTCACTTCAATCGATAACGACGGTCTAATGAACGGATACGATATTGATTTGATAAAGTCAGTAGTCGAGGCAGTTAGTATTCCAGTGATAGCATCGGGCGGAGCAGGTACGTACCAGCACATGGTTGATGCTATTGTTGTAGGTGGGGCATCCGCTGTTGCTGCTGCAAGCATTTTTCACTTTACTGAATGCACGCCTAGTCAAGCAAGGGACTACCTGCGTCTTAACGGAATTCCAACTCGGAAATGAATAAATCAGTCGTTGTGGTACAGGCGAGAATGACCTCGACAAGGTTGCCTGGCAAAGTGTTGATGGATCTTAATGGGAAAACGGTTCTGAACCACGTGTTGTCTCGTTGCAAACGAATTCGAAACGTTGAAGATGTTTGGTGTGCAATACCTTCTGGTGAAGAACATGATCCAGTTTCTGAGGAGGCGCTCCTCGCAAGAGTAAAGGTCCATCGTGGTTCTGAAACCGATGTGTTAAGTAGATATGCTGCTGTAGCTAGAGAGAGTTCAGCCACCTCGGTTATCCGGGTCACGAGCGACTGTCCACTTATTTGCCCTGACGTCTGCTCGGAGGTTCTTGGCCTGTTCCACGAGAGCGGAGCAGACTATGCTTGTAACAATATGCCGCCAAGCTGGCCGCACGGATTGGATTGTGAAGTATTTTCCTCTGGAGCGCTATTTGCAGCAGAACAATCAGCTGCCGATAATTTTTCTAGGGAGCACGTTACTCCTTGGATTCGAGCGAATACTTCATTGCGTCGAGTTAACTATGCATGTGAACAAAAGGGTCTCTCGTCTCTTAGATTGACACTGGATTATCCAGAAGACTATAGAATGCTCAGTGAGCTTTTTCGTAAACTTGGTAATTCTGCGGACAAAGCTGAGTTAAGCGAGATTTTAAGTGCTCTGGATAAGTATCCTGAAATAATAGACCTTAATGTCGATTGCATTGATAAAAACAGAATTAACAGCAAGTGAGAATACCAGATATGACTACCGGAGCGCGGAAGAACGAACAGCAAGAGTTTTGGCGGGGTGAGTTCGGAACTGATTACATTAATAGAAACTCAGCTTCGTCAGCAGAACTTCGCGCGCGTCTTACGTTGTGGTCTCGGATTTTGGATTGTATTAAAGGTGAGGAACCCACCGGAATTCTCGAAGTAGGTTCTAATATTGGTAATAACCTTAGGGCATTACGCCTTTTATCTGGGGCGCAGATATTTGCTCTGGAGCCAAATTCGGAAGCTCGAAAGATTCTGGTGGAAGATAATGTCCTGCCGCAAGAGAATGTATTCGAGGGTGTGGCCGATATGCTGCCGTTTGAAGACAGTTCTATTGATCTTGTCTTTACAAGTGGTGTTTTGATTCATATCCACCCGAATGATTTGGAGCGCTCTATGAGAGAGATACATAGAGTCTCAGGAAAATACATCGTTTGTATAGAATATTTTTCGGATAAACCCGAGGCTATACCCTATCGTGGGCACACCGATAAATTGTTTAAACGGGATTTCGGTGGATACTACATGGACTTATTTCCGGAATTGAAGCTCATAGATTATGGTTTTTCTTGGAAGCGGGCGTCAGGGTTGGACAACTTAACTTGGTGGGTTTTTAAGAAGTAGTTGTATTTATTTTCTATGAATTGAATGTTGAGCCTTTAGATTTCAACCTTTGGCTTAATCACTCTGGAAAATATATGTAGCAATTAGCCCTACGGAAAGTTGGATCTTTCACGCATTGCATGAGCATCAAATAATTCCGCCACGTGATTACCTTTGGCTCTGACATCGTCACAGGTAATGCCTATCTGCTAAATTTGGTAATTCTACTTTGTGAAATGAAACTAAAAAAATTTTTTTTTTCTGCTGCTAGGCCAGCAGCATGGTATCGGCAGATTAAGCGTACCTGTCACTACGTCACAAAGTCATGGTACTGGTCCAAACTAGATAAATCTTATTCCGAATATTTATCTCTTGAAAGCGACAGCGAAGGTACGGCAGTGCTTGTGGAGGGGCTTTGGGATAACCCAAATCAATTTTACAGGCTTCGTGCTTTTCTGGAGGGGCTCGATCCCTCAAAACGTCAAGTTCTCGCCGCTGTCGTAAGGAACAAACGAGACAGGTCGGTTTCTACTTTGAAATCACTTGGTTTTAAAAAGTTCTATTATATAGATGATTGCCCTGAAATTGATTCAGATCGCTTTGCAGGGCAATCATTGAGGGATCGTCACCGTAAACTTGTTAATTTGAGATCTCTAACGTTGACGACAGGGCTTCCAGTCTTCGTCGTATATGACACTGTTCTGAAAAACAAAAGAACCCCCACAGTGAACGTTGAAGGGGATGATTACCTAGCTGCACTTGCTGATGCGGCTAGATTAGATCGTTTCTATAGTGCGATCTTAAAGGAATTAAATCTGTCGGCGGTGGTGTTTAGTCATCCCTGGAAGACAGAGTTTGCAGTTATGGCATGGAAGTCAATTCAACATAATGTTGCATTCTTTCACTTGAATGGCATGTATGAATCGATGCGGATTAGGGCGATAAAGTCGGTAGATGACTTTCTTTTGCCAATTGAAGTTTGCAAATACAAAGACTTTCGCAATTTGCCTAATATGGTCAAGGAAAAATTGTACCAACGAGGCAGGGATTATTTGCAAACTAGAGGAAATACCGGAAACACTGATATAAATGAGACTATGGCCTTCTCAGGTATTCCTACAGCGGAAGATTTGGCCTCTAATCTAAAAATACCACCCAGCAAACATGTCTGCTTAATTTGTGGACATGCATGGTTTGATTTTCCTCATGCGTTTGGAATGGCTAATTTCAGGGATTTCGTCGATTGGTTTGAGGTTACCTTGGAGGTGATAGCAAAAAAAACAGACATCGTCTGGTTGCTTAAGCCGCATCCGACAGAGGAATGGTATGGCGGGGCGAGAATGCGCGACTTTGCATCAAATCTACCTAGTCATGTAATATTACTTGAAGAAGAAGTTTCTACGGAAGCCGCGCAAGAGTTTGCTGATTCCATCGTTACGGTCCACGGTACGATCGGCATGGAAGCTGCCGCAAGAGGAAAGCCGGTGTTATGTGCCGATAAAAACCCTTATCTGGACTGGGAGTTCGCAACTACTGCGCAAAGCAGGCAGCAATACATTGAGCTTCTCAAAGGGGTAAATCAACTTAAGCAGCCATCGAGTCAAAAAATGGATGAGGCAGCTACTTGTTTGTATTTAAATGTTGCTCCAACTGATGAGGAACATGGGTTAATAAAACTTGTTGCTGACCACGAGCAGCCAAGTTTAATTTTCGGAAATTTGTTAGAGCTATGTAAAAAGCCGAATTCCATTGTCGAACAAGGTCAGAAGGTACGTGATTGGCTGAATTCAGACACTCACAGCTTTAGCGTGTATCATAAGATTAGGGCTGTTAAACAATTGGACATTGGAAACGATAATGACAAAGAAGTATAAAATCGGTCTATTTATTGATCATGATATCATGATACGTCATTTTTTGCATTCTCGAGTTTTCGAAGGAATTTTCAAATGTCATGATGTCGATGTGATTGTTCCGCCAGCTAGCAACAAAAGAATCTCATTGGACCCTGCACCATGGGTATTAAATTCCCGGTTGGTGCGTTTGGACGCGAACCCGGTAACCCACAGATTATGGGCACGCTTGATGCAAGTTCAAGCAATGAGGTTTAATAGGTCTGCTCCGAGCATGAGAAAGGCGTGGCGCTTAGTTCAGTCCTGGAAATCGGAACTGCTTCATACTGTTCTAGGCTTCCCAGGAATATTTTATTTTTTCCAGTTGTATGTTCGAAATTTTGTGAAAAACAACCCGAATGTCGAACTCGGTGATCTGATCAATCGGCAAGGGTATGATGTTGTTCTCAACGCAGGTATACCGAATGGAATATTCGTTAACGATTTGATCGTTGAGTGTCGTAAAAATGAAATTCCTCTGCTCTATATTATGAATTCATGGGACAATCCAAGTGCGGGTCCATTTGCCGCAGGAAGGCCTGACGCATTTTTGGCATGGGGGCCTCAGACTGCGCAGCATGCGAGAGAGTATCAGGGATTCCCTCAAGAAGATGTTTATACGATTGGGGCAGCGCAGTTTGAGGTCTACAAGACAGAGCCTACTGTAACGAGGCAAGAGTTTTGTCGTACCCATGTTATCCCCGAGCAAGCAAAAATTATCTTATACGCAGGTGGCAGTTTAGGCACCAACGAGTTTGAGCATCTTCAATTGTTAGAGGATGCAATTGAGCGCGGCAAAGTGGAGAATGCGGTAATAGTCTATCGGCCCCATCCTTGGGGAGGAGGGGGGAATGCCGGCGATAAAATAATTTCGCATCACTGGAAGCATGTACGGATCGAAAGTACGATGAGAGACTATTTGCTCTCTATAAAAACGCGCGGTTATCATCTAACATTCCCGAGTTATATTGATACGCACAATGTTCTCAATGCTGCTGATGTTGTGATCTCTCCGTTATCTACAATCTTGATAGAGGCGGCTTTACATCAAAAGCCAATCATGTGTTTTTTGCCTCTTGAAGATGTTAGTGCGCGGCATTTTCAAACAGTACACAACCTTCCCCATTTCCTGGACTTGCAACAAGACCCTAATGTGGTGCTAGCCAAAGGGCGTAATGAACTTATATCGAAGCTACCACACTTGCTTGGTCGCTTGGAGCAACGCGATTTTTCCGAAAAGATATCAAAAACGTGTGAGTTCTTTGTATCCACGCACAATAAATTATACAGTGATCGCGTAATTGAAGTGGTGGAAAAAGTCTTGCAAAAGAAGAAAGAGATTTAAGGGGTGTTACGTTTTAATATCCCATTCGGCAATACGTGGAGGAAACTGTCTGGTCACAGACGGTCTATTTTATTATTTATACTGCTACTAATGGTTGTTTCCTCTCTGGATGCGGTGAGCTTGTCTATCATCCCTGCTGTTTTGACCTACGTTGGAGGAGGCGGCAGTGACGGGTCTTATGTGCCGAATTTTATACTGAGATTTGTAGATTTTAATGGTGTGGCGGATATCTATATATTCGTCGTGGCATTTTCGATTTTATTTTTGATAAAAGTATTTTTGGAGTCTTTTGCAAATGTTGCGTCAGGTGTGATCACCCGTCAGATAAGAGATGACTGGCGGTCGAAATATTTTCAAAGACTATTCGATATGCCATACATGTACTTTTCCTCGTATCCTTCTGGTACGCACTTGGAGAATCTTATTAATCAGCCGATTAGAGCTGCTAAATATGTTAGATTGAACTTATCTATTGCAACGACATTTATTTCTATCGTGTCGATGTTGGTCCTCCTGTTTGTGATGTCACCGGCTGCTACGCTGTTAATTGGTGGAGTGTTTTTAGTTTTAATGGCAATAGTTGTTTTTCCGATCCGATCCTTGTCGACTAAGTTGGGAGCGGAGGAAAATAGAAAATTGCAGTCGGTTAGTGCATGCGCATCTGAAGCAGTTCAAGGTGCGCAGCAAATTAGAATCTTCAGCTTGCAAAAAAAGTGGAGGGAGCAACTTTTCAGGTTGTCACTTAGGCAATCAGGAACAGCAACTCATATATCGATTGTTAACGAAGCTCCTAAACTTCTATGCGTGGCTGTACTCGTAATTTTATTGGTTTTTGCAATATTGTTTTACTCTGAAGATATTGAAAAGGCGGTTCCTTTGGCCGCTTTGTTTGTTGTCGTTGGTCAAAAGATACAAGCGGCGGCGAGCTCAATGTTGTCATACTATTCGCAAGCACGAAATTTTCGTCCTTCATTTGATATTCTTCATGAGAGATTAAATACTGTTGAGATGAAGAATGCGGCGATTGAACGCAAGCTGCCAAAAAAAATAAATGTTATCGAGTTTAAACATGTAAGCTTTTCGTACCCAACAGGAGGCCGTGAGTTCAAAAATATTTCATTCTCAGTTAGGGCAGGTGAGATTACTTCGTTTGTTGGTCCGTCTGGCGTTGGTAAGACCACACTCTTAAACTTGTTGTGTGGGCTCCTGGATCCCCAAGGTGGCGAGGTGCTTGTGAATGGCGTGCCTCGTTATTCTCCCTGTGACGAAAAGTGGTTTGCTCGTGTCGGGATGGTCAGCCAAGATAATTTCCTGTTTCGGGATACCGTGGCGAACAACATCTCATTAGGCGTCGGTATCGAAGGGGTTCGAGAGGCGGCGATCCTAGCTGGTGCGGATGAATTTATTATGTCGTTAAAAGGCGGCTATGGGCACATGCTCGGTGAAGGGGGGCATGGTCTTTCAGGCGGGCAGCGTCAACGTATTGCTATAGCGAGAGCCATTCACCGAAACTGTGATGTCGTGATATTTGACGAAGCGACTAGCGCATTAGACTCGCAAAGCCAAGAAGTGGTTATTCGAGCGATGGAACAACTAGCTGCAGCGGGAAAAATTGTGATTGTAGTGACCCATCGAGAAGAAGCGCTCAGGGGGACGACTAAAACAATTAATGTTGCCGAATTATAGGTTGGAATTTTGACCGTGGGACTTGTTTTGAATAAATGTCTGCTAAAATGAAAAAAAAAATAAAGCTTTGGTTAAGGGCAATGGGGTTGATTGGGTTTGCTGAAGCTGCCCAGAGATACTGGATATCATCTTCTCGACGGCGGCTAGAACTGTTTGTTCTTTCTAAGCTGCGAGACGAGAATATTTGGATAGACCCAAAAGACATTGATGTGACTGTTGGTGTTGTCTGGGAGACCCGGCTTAATCAACTTTTGGACATTCAGGAAAGCGAACGAGTCAGAGTTCTTCGTATTCCTCGGGCTGTTTTTCATCCGGGCTGGTTTCGTTATCTTCGTTCTTTCGTTCGCGAAGCAAAAAGTGTTCCTATGGGAGAGTACTCTCTAGACCACTATTTTGATAAGAAATATAACAAAGGTCGAAAAAAATTTAGGGAGTATTGTCTAAAAGTATTTAAGGTAATTTCAAAAGAATATAAAATCGATACATTTGTTATGCCCAAGGTTAATGATGATTGGGCTGTTGATTGCATCATGGCTTTGAATGAGGGAGGCTACAAATTATTAGTTGATGATAGAGAGAGTATAATTACCAGTCAGCGCATGAAAGTCGTCGCGCCGAAGTTAAAAGAGCTACTGAATATAAAGTTTGATCGACTTCTGGTGCATAACGAACTTCATAAAAAGCTTTTTCTTGACGCAGGGATCCCAGAAAAGTTAATCGAAGTTAATGGGATGCCGCAAACAGACTATTGGTTTTCTAAAAAATGTTGGAAAGATGGAAAATCAATTCACTCTAATATCAGCTCTGAAAAAATCAAGATTCTTTATTTCTCGTTCGGCCCCCGCACATATATGAATTTTTACTATGGTGACGAGAAAAGAGATTGGTCGTCTCTTTGTGCTGACTATCATGATGTTATATTAAAGATTCTTGAGGAAAGCTCTGATAGGGTCCAGATTATTTATAAGACTGGTGGGAAGCCATTAAGGGATCTGTATCCAGGATTCGAAACATTTCAGGCTGGAGCAAAGCGCTATATCGAAAACCACTCACTTTTGATGCTTGATGGAAGCTATAGTTCTTTTGATCTTATTCGAAATTGTGATCTTGTCCTCGGGTTCCAAACATCAGGATTGCTTGAAGCAATGTTTACTGATGTGCCGATTGTTTACGGAGGATGGGGCGAGCTCTTTGACGAGATAAAGGATACTCTTTTGCCGTTGCATGAATGTGAAGGGGTCCATCATGCTAAAAGTCGAGACGACTTGTATGGTATCATCCGAGCACATTTGTTTGGAAAAATAACTCGCAGCCTATCTGAAGAGCAGCGCCAATCTAGAATTCGAATGAGAGAAATCTATTTTAATAGAGCTGACGGTGCTGTATCTCGCAGATTACTTCGAGCAGTGAAGGAGATATCTAAGAATTCATCTCGTGGTGGGCAGGGATAATGTTATCATATTTCGAATATTTATTTGTCCTCTGAATTCACAGCGTATAGCTTTTGTTTTTAGGGAGCATTAATATGTTTGAATGTTTATAGTCATTTCGGACTTTGTGCTTTTTGAAAGAATTTTCTCTCCATTCATATGAATCGTAAGAGAAGTTCATTATGAACTCAATTATTTCTTTGCTACGAGCTGTGTGGTCGACTCCTAAGTCACCTACTTCAATGCATATAATCGGTTGATGATTTTTTAAAGTGTTGGTCATTCCTTGTAGGACTTCTTTCTCAGCACTTTCTGCATCTACTTTTACGAATGAGGGTTTTATTTTTTTATCGTTGCAATAATCATCAATTGTAATTGCTTTTACCTTTACACTATTACTCTTTGGCTGTTTTATACGGGGGAGTCTTGCATCACGGACCGAGTTAAAAGCAGAAAAAGAAGTGCCGTAATCATTGATTTCTAATTCAGTGTTTTCGCACCAAACTGCAGCGTTGTTTAAGTATGCATTTTCTTCAAAACAATTGCGCTTTAAGCAGGCAAAGGTTGTTGGGACTGGTTCAAAAGTATGTACTTGCCCGTTCGGGCCGACGAGATCTAGAGCAAGAGAGCTGAAGAACCCAATGTGACCACCTACGTCAATAACTGTGTCGCCAGGGCTTAAGAATTTGACGAACGCGCGAGCTACTGCTTCTTCGAGATATCCAAATCTTAATATTTCAGAGGAAACAACTTCCGGGAGAATAACGTTGAATTTTTTCCCCCAAAAGGTGGTGCAGCTGCTTTTCCTATCTAGATTCATATGACGTAACAGGCTGCATTGAACCGTTGTAGCAAACATATTTGGTGCTGTAAGCAGGCGCTTCCCCCAGCTTAGGCTGGAGAGCCTTTTGCGACGATGTACCGCGCTGTTCAAGTGTGCTTCAACATGTTCTGCGAATTTTTTTAGCATGTCCATTCCATGACTAAAATTAATACTGCGATGACTACTACTCTGTTACGAGAATGATTTCCACCGTCAACAGCATTTTGCCGTTAAGTTCAGTTGGTGTCAGTGGGCTCGATTTGCTGTCTGGATTTCACATGGTCGTATCTTGCGGAAATGTCTATCTGTGTTATAGGGAGGGCAAGTTAGTCCAAATTTAGTCTGGTTAATAATCAGCAACATCTGGGTGACAGTAGCATTTCAGAGTATCCGGGGCGCCCTTATTGTTGGGGTTTTACGAGGCTCTTTAAATAGGTGAACGATGTTCGAAAATCTTGAGGAAAAGCGTCAAAGTTACGTTATCGCAGAAGTCGGAAATAACCATCAGGGTGACCTTGATATAGCCCGCAAATATATAGAAAAATTTGCGGCGCTTGGGGCTTCGGCGATCAAATTTCAAACACGAAATAATCGATATCTATTTTCTGAGAGCGGATACTCAGCGCCGTATAATAGCGAGCACTCGTTTGCCAAAACGTATGGCGAACATCGTGAACTTTTAGAGCTTAAGCCTGAGTGGCTTCCAATTTTAAAAGAGGACTGTGATCGAGTGGGGGTTGATTTCATGTCAACACCATTTGATGAGCCCAGTTTGGATTTGCTATGCAGTATCGGTGTGAGTTTGCTGAAGGTTGCGTCTTTCGATCTTGGCAATTTGCCGTTCTTAAGCCGAATTGCATCTAAAGGGTTGCCGGTTGTACTTAGTTGCGGAGGTGGGCAATTAGAACAAATTCGCGCAAGTTATGAGGTTTTGCGAAGAGGGGCGCCTGAAGTGGCTATCCTTCACTGCGTTTCGGAGTACCCTTGTGAATACAACATCCTGGGGTTGAATAATATTGATGTCCTTGCGAAAGAATTTCCCGATTGCACCATAGGCCTTTCAGATCACTTCACAGGCATTCTTTCTGGTCCTGTTGCCTATATGAAAGGAGCCCGAGTTTTTGAAAAGCATGTGACATTGAACCGAGCGTGGAAAGGGACCGATCACGGATTTGCACTAGAGCCTGAAGGGTTTCGAAAGTTCGTGAGAGATATTTCTCGCGTGCCGCACATGTTAAATCCTAAGCCTGCAGATGAGTTGGGAACCGAGATGGTTTTCAAAAAGCTCGGCAAGTCCATTGTTGCCTACAAAGATATTCCTGCCGGTGAAAAATTAACGTTGGATAATTTGACAGGCAAAATCTTCGATAACCAGGGTATCCCGGTTCGGCAATCAGTTGAAGTAATCGGAAAGTCGGCTGTCCAAGATATAGCTGCAGGTCAGTTGATCCAATTTTCTCAGTTGAGCGACTAAAAATCTACTTTTTAGACTGGAAATATTCAAATGACGTCCCACTCAGGCTTCGATGTCGCTGGCGAGATAGTTGTTGTTACTGGGGCTGGTGGTCAACTAGGCTCAGCTTATGCGCGCGCATTTTTGGAATGCGGAGCTTCCGTTTGGGGGCTTGACATAGTTAACAATTCGGCGATTAGCAAACTTGAGGAGGAGTATCCTTCTCTTTTCAAGTTTCGACAGGCAAACATTACCATTAAGACTGATCTTAAAAAAATTGCACAGGAAATGACTGACAGTGCAAGTTTGCCAACCGTTTTGTTAAACAACGCTGCTCTTGATTCTCCGCCGAAAGCCCCGGCAGAGGAAAATGGTCCGTTTGAGGAATATCCAGAATCTTCCTGGGATGAAGTTCTCGACGTCAATCTGAAGGGGATGTTTCTGTGTTGTCAGGTGTTTGGTCGATTAATGGCGCAGAAAAGGAATGGTTCCATAATAAATGTGTCATCAATATATGGTGTTGTAGCGCCGGATCAGAGCCTTTACGAATACAGAAGAAAAAGGGGTGAGAATTTTTACAAACCTATTGCCTATTCGGTTTCTAAGTCCGGCGTTTTAAATTTGAGTCGGTATTTGGCGGCGTACTGGGCGAAAAGCAATGTACGTGTGAATACGCTGACAATATCAGGCGTTTTTAATAATCAAGAACAAGAATTTCTGGAGCAATATTGCTCTAGAATTCCTATTGGAAGAATGGCACTGCCAAGTGACTATTGTGGGCCAGTTTTGTTTTTGGCCAGTGCAGCTTCAGGGTACATGACGGGAAGTAATTTAGTCGTAGATGGCGGGTGGACGGCGATATAATGGGTGATCTTATTAAAATTCGAAATTGGATTGCGGGGAAAGAGGCATCACCTTCAAGTGGGCTTTGGCTAACCAAGTTCAATCCACATAGTGGCGAGCCTATGTCAGAGGTTGCGGGATCTAACTCAGTAGACGTCGCGGCAGCTGTTCAAGTGGCTAGGTCGGCTTTTGATGATTGGTCATCATTTACTCCACTCCAGCGCGGTCAATTTCTCGCTGACATTGCGTCCAAAATGGGAGAAAGAAGGGATATCCTTGCAGCCTGTGTTGCAGAGGAAACAGGGAAGCCGCCGCAGGATGCTGCTGCAGAAGTCAGCGGAGCGATACTGCAGGCCGACTTCTTTGCGGGAGAGGGAATGCGACTGTATGGGCGTACTCTGACTTCATCAATGCCGCATAAATCTAGCAGGTTGCAAAGAGAAGCAATTGGTGTTGCAGGTTTAATTGTCCCGTCGAATACCCCGATTGCAAACATTGCGTGGAAAATGTTTCCTGCGTTGATTTGTGGAAATACTGTGGTTTTAAAGGCCGCAGAAGATGCACCTGGGATAGCACATCTGATGGCGGAGCTGACGCGCGACGCGGGGCTCCCGGACGGTGTTTTCAATGTTATCCAAGGGGACGGAGGATCTGCGGGAGCGGCTCTGGTAGCGCATCCGGATGTTGATGTGATCAGTTTTACTGGCTCGACGTCGGTGGGACGGAAAATCGCTACAATTGCTGGCGAACGATTAGCGCGCGTTTCATTGGAACTCGGGGGAAAGAATCCTTTTATCGTTTGTGACGACGCGAATATTGATGAGGCGGCCAAGTGGGCAGCGTTATCTGCGTTTAGCAATGCCGGGCAGCGCTGTGCAGCAGCTAGCAGAATTTACGTTCAAAAATCAGTTTACGGGACCTTCAAAGAGGCTTTTGCGAAAAAAGCTAACTCACTCAAGCTTGGTATCGATGAGGGGTGCGATTTAGGGCCGCTGATCAATAAGCGCCAATATGAATTTGTTGTTGAAATACTAGGTAAACTGTCGTCAGAGAATCTGGTTTGCGGTGGTCTCGAACGAACACCCTCTAACATCCGCTCTGGATACTACATTCGACCAACAATTTTGGAGAGTTTACCAACGGACTCAGAGATCCACAAACTAGAGCTTTTTGCGCCAGTTGCGTGTTTGTATTCCTTTGATACACCTGAGGAGGCAGTAGAGAAGGCTAACGATACGGACTATGGGCTAACAGCTGCGATACATACTGCCAGTATAGATAGAGCCGAGTGGTTTGCGAGAAAGGTCCGTGCGGGTGTTGTGAATATCAATATCGGAACATATGGAAGCGAACCGCATATGCCGTTTGGTGGTTTTGGGGTATCGGGCAATGGCACCAGAGAACCGGGCTTGGAGGCATTGGATGTGTATTCAGAGCTGAAGAATATATCGGTACTTTCTCGTCCGTTTTTAATCTGAGGGTGGCGGGTCTCGATGAAGCCTTTCCCGTATAAAATGGTATTTTGATGATAAGCAGCGTAGCACTGATTCCTGCTCGATCTGGTTCTAAACGAGTTCCAAATAAGAATGTTTACCCGTTTGGTGGACACCCTCTGTTGGCCTACACGGTCTCCGCTGCAATCAAGAGTGGTGTTTTTGATGCTGTTGTATGTGCAACAGACTCTGAAGAATATGCCTCGGTTGCACGTTATTATGGAGCGGAGGTCCCGGCCCTCCGCGATGCCGCGATATCTGGGGACAAATCGCCAGATATCGAATGGGTGAAATGGATTCTCGAGTTTTTGGAGGATCGAGGTCGAACTTTTGACGCCTTCAGCATTCTGCGGCCAACAAGCCCATTTCGAACTGACGATACCATCAAGCGGGCTTGGAAGCTTTTCTGCGATAATCCCAAAGCGGACTCTTTGCGGGCGATTGAAAAATGTAAACAGCATCCTGGAAAAATGTGGGTTGTTCAGGCCGATAGAATGCTGCCCATACTACCCTACTCAAATAACGGGACACCTTGGCATAGCAGTCAGTATACGGCATTACCGGAGATATACGTACAGAACGCAAGCCTCGAAATAG
Source organism: Thalassospira povalilytica (assembly GCF_002844235.1). Taxonomy (GTDB): domain Bacteria; phylum Pseudomonadota; class Alphaproteobacteria; order Rhodospirillales; family Thalassospiraceae; genus Thalassospira; species Thalassospira povalilytica. Next base: position 420,965 of record NZ_PGTS01000001.1, read on the forward strand.
CGCGGACTGAGGTTGCACTTGCGCGAAACAGTATCGCAGGACAATCCATTGTGCCGTTCATTAGTCAGGGCTTAGAGGGTTTTGACATTAATGACATTGAAGACATCTGGCTTGCTGAGCGTTTGATGACAGACTGTCCGGATCTGTTGCCAGTAATCGGTTGTCCGCCTTTCTCTATTTAATTCTACTGGAGTTTGAACAATGGGAGATTTAATCGGCCAAGAGGTGGCGGGAAAGCTCTTATACTATCCCTATCGTGAGCTGAAGCGTATTTCAGAAAGCGGCAGAGGACAATTTGAGCACACCGCGCTATTCGCGGATATGTGTCGATTGAACGCGCTGTACATGATTTCGCGTGCAGGTTCCGGACATATTGGAAGTAGTTTCAGTAGCTTAGATATTATTAGTTATCTACTCTTATGCGAACTTGATGTTGGTTTGAGCGCGACTGACGGTAAAGATATCTTCTTCAGTTCAAAGGGACACGATGCGCCTGCTTACTATGCCGCATTGATGGGGACTGGGGCGATCAAGTTCGAAAATATTCATAAACTTAGAAAGATAGATGGCCTTCCTGGGCATCCCGATGTTCAGACTAAGGGAATTGTAACGAATACAGGTTCTCTTGGGATGGGTGTATCGAAGGCCAAAGGCATGATTTACGCCAATCGTCTCAAAGGCCGCTTAGGGCGTGTAGTCGTGATGACTGGTGATGGTGAGTTGCAGGAGGGACAATTTTGGGAGTCCCTCGTCTCCGCCGTAAATAACAAGCTTTCAGAACTTATAATTCTGATTGACCACAATAAGCTTCAGTCAGATACCTTCGTTAAAAATGTTTCGGATCTTGGTGATTTAGAGCAAAAGCTAAGTGCGTACGGTTTATGTGTCGCGCGGTGTGATGGAAACGATGTGGTTGCACTATCCGAAACGTTTAAAGCAATCCGCGACGATGTAAGGCCGAAAGTTATTATCGCTGATACGGTCAAAGGTAAGGGTGTTTCATTTATGGAGCACACTTCTTTGGACTCTGACGTAGATATGTATGCCTTTCACAGCGGGGCGCCGGATAAAGACGCCTATCAGTTAGCCGCGAAAGAACTGATTTTGCGTGTGCAAAACAGAGCTGAACAGCTTCATTTAGGCACCATTGAGTTGGAAACAGAGGCAGTTGAACCTGGGCAGGGGGCGTCGAGCGAGGTAAAAAAACTCATTCCGGCTTATTCGGAGGCACTAATAGCTCTTGCGAGCAAAAGGGATGATGTTGTCGCGCTTGATGCAGATCTTGTTCTGGATACAGGCCTTATTCCGTTCAGAGAAAAGTATCCGAAACGCTTCTTCGAATGCGGAATTGCAGAGCAAGATATGGTGTCTACCGCAGGTGGGATGGCGCTGGGGGGGCTTCTGCCTATTGTGCATTCGTTTGCGTGCTTCTTGTCCTCACGTCCCAATGAACAAATCTACAACAATGCGACAGAGAGAACGAAAGTAATTTATATCGGCTCTTTGGCTGGCGTGCTCCCTGGGGGGCCCGGGCATTCGCATCAAGCAGTCCGGGATGTTGCAGCATTGTCCGCAATACCTGATTTTGCAATTGTAGAACCTTCGTGCCCCTCGGAAGTAGGAAATCTGCTCGAATGGTGCGCTAACGTGCACACGGGCAGTAGTTATATGCGCCTGACATCTATTCCATGGGAAATCCCCTTCGATTTGCCATCAAGTAGAAGTGTTTCCTTTGGGCAAGGAAACGTATTGCTGGAAGGTGCTGATATTGCTTTAATATCTCATGGCCCCATTATGTTGAGCCAAGCATACAATGCGGTCAAAAAATTTGCACAAGACCGTGCAATTGAGGTCAAGCTTATAGATATGCCATGGCTGAACCATGTAGACGACAATTGGTTGGAGCAAGCTTTGGCAGGTTGTAGTGCCGTTTTGTGCGTCGAAAATCATTACAGTCGCGGTAGTTTGTCAGACACGCTCGCAAAGGTTTTAGTCCAGAGTAAGAAGCTTAATGTAACATTTTCCACTCTCGGGTTAACAGATGTTCCTCCATCAGGAACAAATGCACAGGTGCTGGAGAGTGTTGGATTGAATGAACCTTCAATATTAGATCAATTGATTTCAATTGCAGATAGCGTGCAGCGCTACAGTGTTAAACGCAATGAAATCACTGCTGTAACTGAAGGATATTCACTTTGGACACAGAACTCACTAGAAGAGTATAGATGTAAATCGTTCCGAACAAAAGAAGCGGAAACGGTTGCTTGGATTGAGCAAGTAATGCAAGACGGGGACGTCTTATATGACGTTGGTGCTAACATCGGTCTCTACGCGATATTTGCGGGCTTAATACATCCTAATTCAACGGTATATGCTTTTGAGCCTCTCGCGAGAAACTTCAATCGTTTGTGCGAAAACATTCAGCTGAATAACAGTGGGAATGTCGTGCCACTACACATAGCGCTTTCTAATGTGTCGCGCATCGACCAAATGCATGTCAGTGATGAGCGCGTCGGTGGTTCTGGCAGTCAACTTGGGGCGCCTGTAAGTGATGAAGGCGAGCCATTTGTGCCAGTCGCTGTTGAGCATGTTCCAACATTCAGCATGGATGCTTTGATTGAGAGCCTAAGCATAGTTGCTCCAGATCATATCAAAATTGATGTCGATGGGCTTGAGGCCAAGATCGTCGAAGGAATGGACGAAACTTTATCGAGCGGATCTGTTAAATCTGTTCTAATTGAATTGAACAAAAACATCACAGATCAAGCCAGAATTTTTGACTACATGAAAGGGAAGGGATACAGCGCAAACCACGTGCTAAACTCCCACCCTAATCATTCACGCCATCGGCGGTCAGCGGAAAAGCATTCGAATGTCGAAAATGTAATATTTACTAAAGATTGATTCGGTCAACTAGATAATACATGCTCGTTAAGTGCTGAGCCGGAAGGTATATAAGCTCGGAATCTTCTATGTATAGGAGATTCCGAGCTTGAGTTCTTCCTGCCATCTTCCTCGGCAAATTTCTGCGAATAGATGTCTTTAACGCGTTTTAGTCGCTTAGGAAATTACGAGTTTCGTTACTATCCTTCTGAAAGTCAGTTCTCTCTAAAGTAATTAGATGAAATATTGGTGATCTGCGAAGAAATGAAACAAAATAAAATTGGATATCTTCTTAAGAGCGGGAGGAGTAACCGTCTCGTTGAAGGTATGCCGACGGAATTTTTATATGGATACCCTCAATTAAAGAAGTTTGGGTATGATATAAATTTAATTGGCGAGGAAGAATTATCATTGGAAGCAGAGCCTTCCAAGATTTGGAAGGTGATCAACCATATAACTTACGTGATGGTAGGGGTTCCAGGTTGGGCATTTTGGCGAATTTTTTGTAAACGTAAAGTATTTGATTCATTTGATGTTGTATTTACAACAACAAATACATTTGGGATTTGCCTATCTCTACTATCTCGATTGAGATTGATTGACTGCAAAGTTGTTTTCTTAGCAATGGGGCTAATTGACTTAGGCACTCCAAAACGATGGGTTTCTTTTTATGGATGGGCTCTGAAGACTACTAGGGTATTAGCCTTGTCTAATCCTGATGCGCGCAATTTGAGCAAAACTTTAGCGCGCAAGGTGGAGTACTTGCCGTTTGGAGTTGATGCTCAATTTTGGACTCCGGCAAAAGGTAATCTGCAGGGAGGTGATTTCGTATTGAGCATCGGGAGTGATCGGCATCGTGACTACAAAACATTGATCGCTGCGTGGAGAAGTGACTTTCCGACTTTAAAGATCGTCACAAAGTTGCCTGTGCAAACCTCGAAACCAAATATTGAGATCATTTCAGGCGATTGGCACTCGCAGGTTATTTCTGATGCAGAGATCAGGGACATGTACAGGAATGCTAAATTTGTTGTTTTGCCTATTCGTAATACCTTTCAGCCTTCTGGACAAAGCGCCGCTCTCCAGGCTATGGCCTGTGGAAAGGCGGTTGTAATTACAGATTTCCAAGGCTTATGGAACAGAGAGCTGATGCAGGATCAAAAGACATGCTTCCTCTCAGGTCCGCCGGGTGATATCGCTGCTTTGCAGGGAGCGATTGCTGCTGCACTCCAGAATCAAGAAGACGTTGAGAAAGTTGGAGCGGAATCGCGATGTTGTATCGAAATCAATTTAAATGTAAATATCATGGCAAGTTGCCTGATGAATGAATTTTGATATTTACTGGATTTTCTTTGAATTTTTAGCGGAAATACTTTCCGTATTTGTGTAGCGCAAAGCGCAGTCGAAAATTTTATTTTGTGGAATAATAGATAGTGTGATGAAGGTTGCCATTGGATACCATATTCAAGACGGACCTTGGGGGGGTGGGAACCGTTTTGCAAGTTGCCTAGTTAAGGCGCTTCAGAGTGAGGGGCACAGTGTGGTTTTTTCTCTGAATGATGACGATATCGATATTATCCTATTGACGGATCCGCGGGTCCGTAGTCCTAACGTGTCGTTTGGAGCAGGGAGAATATTAAGATATCTTTTTTTAAAGAATAGTAATGCAATAGTGTTGCATCGAATAAATGAATGCGATGAACGGAAAAATACTAAATTCATGAATTCGCTTTTAAAGCGGGCAAATTACTGTGCTGACCATACGGTTTTTGTAGGAAGTTGGTTGAAGGACTTACCAACGTGGAGTGGTACGCTTCATACTCCTAGCTCTGTTATTCTCAATGGAGCGGATTCAGAAGTGTTTAATTCATCAGGATACAAACGCTGGAACCATGTAGAGCCGCTGCGCCTCGTGACCCACCATTGGGGTGGGAACTGGATGAAGGGCTTTGATGTATATAGTCAGATAGATGACATGCTAAGTGATGGTAAATGGCGGGGAAGAATGGAGTTCACCTATATCGGGAATTTACCCGATGGATTTGAATTTAAAAATGCAAAAGTTTTAACTCCAATGAATGGTAGAGCTCTAAGTGAGGAGTTGTCTCGGCATCACGTCTATGTAACGGCATCGATATGCGAGCCAGGAGGTAACCACCAAAATGAGGGCGGAGCGTGCGGACTTCCACTACTCTACCGCAATAGCGGATGCCTTCCTGAGTATTGTAAAGGCTACGGTATTCAATTTGATTCAGATGGCTTTGAGGGGGCTCTGGAAGAAATGATCTCTAACTATGAGGTTTATGCCAACCAGATGAAGTTTTGGCCGCACTGGGCCTCCAAAACGTGTAGGGAGTATCTTGAACTTTTTGAGAGACTGATTTCTGATCGAGACGAAATCGTGAATAAGCGAAAGCTGTGGCGAAATCCATGGTTGGTGCTGAGGAATCAGCTTCCTATCTGACGCAAGGTGGCGACATGAGAGTTTCAGCTGGTAACCGATGGCTCTTCCGATGGGCATGAGCAAGAAAAAGGCACTTGTATTTGGTGTATCAGGGCAAGATGGTTCATTGTTGGCCAGGTTGCTACTTGCGAAAGGCTATGAAGTTCACGGAACGTCCAGAGATGCTGAAACAAGTTCGTTTGGCTCCCTGGATGCTTTGGCAATTAAAGATAAGGTGCATTTGCATTCGACGATTCCGACGGACTTTAGGAGTGTTCTGCAAACTGTTGATCGAGTATCCCCAGATGAAATTTACAACCTCGCAGGTCAAAGCTCTGTAGGGTTATCGTTTCATCAACCGGTAGAAACACTTGAGAGTATAGCGACCTCTACGTTGAATATTCTCGAGGTTATCCGTTTCTTAGGCCTTTCAGCAAAGTTCTACAGTGCGGGATCATCCGAGTGCTTTGGAGATACAGGCGAAAGGCCCGCAGACGAAACAACACCATTTCATCCGCAAAGCCCTTATGCCGTAGCGAAAGCAACGGCGTTCTGGCAAGTTGCTAACTATCGTGAAAGTTACAACCTTTTTGCCTGTACTGGCGTGTTGTTCAATCATGAGTCCCCTTTGCGCCCGAGCCGTTTTGTGACCAGGAAAATTGCAGCAGGGGCGGCAAAAATCTACAAAAGTGGTGGTGGGGTTTTGGAGTTAGGGGACCTGTCTGTCATGAGGGATTGGGGATGGGCCCCTGAATATGTAGAAGCGATGTGGGCAATGTTGCAATTAGATCGACCTGAGGACTTTGTAATTGCAACAGGACAAGTATCAAGACTGCAGGATTTCGTTGCGCACGTATTCAGTCAATTGGGGATGAATTGGCAGGATCATGTACGTGTAAATGAGAATCTTTTACGTCCTTCCGAGATAAGATGTGGTTTCGGTGATGCGAGTAAAGCCCGCAAGCTTTTAAATTGGTCAGCTAAAGTTACCATGCCAGAGATCGCTAGGCGTTTGGTTCGGGCAGAACTCTCGAGGCTGGACGGTCAACAAAATTGCAAAGGTCTGGGGCTTTGAAAATTAAGGATGCGCTCCGAGCGGGGAAAATTGGTTGTCAGGCGCTCCCATGGAGATTAGCCGCTGCTTGTGGACTGTGGCAGGGGGGGGGAGCTCCGGTTAAGTTCGTTTCAGAGAAGGTTAACTGGGCGATACAGACTGTAGGTGAAAATATAGGTTGGCATCTGAATAACAAAATGCCCGGCTCATTTGAAATGACGAGTGTGCCCTATAAAAACTGCCACAGAGTTGTCCATTTCGGATCACAGTATATGTGGCTCGCGTGGCAGAAGCATATGCCAATAGGAAACAAATATGTTGTTTCGTTCTTTCATGGCAAGCCTGAAGATGGTCCTGATGTAGCTGCTCATATCGATCAGTTTGTTGCGAGCAGTGATCTCATCAGCACGGTTATTACCGGTTCCAGTATAGTAGCTAAAAGACTCGCTTCATGGGGAATTCCAGAGTCGAAGGTTTGTTTGATACCAATCGGGGTTGATACGCGAAAGTTTGTGCCTCCTTCTGAAGCGGAGAGGCTTGCTGCTCGGCAAAAATTTGGTGTCAAGGATGGTGAGATCGTTATTGGGTCCTTTCAAAAAGATGGCGTCGGTTGGGGCGATGGAATGGATCCGAAGCTAATAAAAGGTCCGGACCGTTTAGTTGAAGTTGTTTCACAATTGGCGAAAGATCTTCCAATAAAAGTTTTTCTTACCGGACCTGCGAGAGGTTACGTTAAGAGGGGGCTTGAAAATAGCGGTGTTGAGTATATTCATCGATACCCTAAGGATCATTCGGGGCTAATTGAGTGCTATCATGCATTGGACATGTATTTTATGACCTCCCGAGAGGAGGGGGGGCCAATGGGGTTGACTGAGAGCATGGCGTGTGGTGTTCCGGTCGTGTCTACTGCGGTTGGCATGGCCCCGGATTTGTTGACTGGCAACATGACAAAAGGCCTGATTGTAAATTACACTGCGGAAACGTTTGCTGACGCCGCTCGACGCTTTCTTGACGATCAAGACCTTATCGAAACTCTCAAAAGTGAGAGCTATAATAAAGTACAGAAGGTTGATTGGCAGCACGTCGCTGACGCACATTGGGAAAAAGTTTATAGTAAACTAGTATCCAGATGATGTGTTTTTGGGTTTATTTTAATAATAGTCTTAAATCACAATTTTTTATTACAAGTTATTATGATTATTAAGTGAGCTTGAATGTAAGGAAGAATTTTTATTCAAGCAAAAAAGGCGTAAAGGTGGAAGCGTAGTGTCATCTATTGATCCTTACCACAAAAAGATCTTTCGTTCGTGCTGGCGTTCTATGCAAGGGCTCATAGCGATTTTAGGTGGGAAGCGGTCATCGGGCAAAGTGTCTGTTTGGTATGCAGGAGCTCAGTCCGGCAACATTGGTGGGCCTTTGGTAAAGGTTCAGCGGTTGAAGGAGTTCTTTCCTGAAAGTCGCTTGAATTTTACACATGCTTATTTATTGTCAAACTGCCCTTACCTCCCAATGTGGGCGCTAAAGTGGCTAAAGTGGCGCAGAATCCCGATCGTTTTGAACCAGAACGGTGTGTTTTATCCGGCATGGTTTGATGGAGACTACAAGCAAAAGAATAGCGAGATGGCAAAGGCATGGCAGTTGGCTGACTATGTTTTTTACCAGAGTAACTTCTGCAAATCTTCTGCGGAAAAGTTTTTGGGTAAGCGATCTGGTCCTGGTGAAGTTCTATTCAATGCTGTTGATCTCGAACACTTTAAGCCCGATCCCGCACGCAAAAATACTAGACCTATTCTATTGCACACTGGGAAATTGACCCGTCACATGCTCTATCGTGTCGAGGCCCTTTTGAGAGGGTTCTCGTTGGCCCTTATGAAAGGGTTGGATGCTGAACTACGTATAGCGGGGTGGATGGATGGATTTGTATTCACGCGGCTCACGCAGTTGGTAAAAGAGCTGGACCTAGGAGAAAGGGTTTCTTTTTTAGGTCCTTATGATCAGAGAGTTGCGCCGTCTTTGTATAGTTCCGCCGACGCATATGTTACTTTGACATTTAACGATGCTTGTCCCAGTTCGGTAATCGAAGCCTTGGCTTGCGGTCTTCCCGTCTTGCATTCAGCCTCTGGAGGCGTTCCGGAACTCGTAACAGAGAAGGCGGGGGTTGGGCTACCTGTAGAAAATGGATATGATCGGATCGACGTTCCATCGATAGATTTGATCGCCGATGGGTTGGCTGAGATTCTCAATGACCTGCCAGTTCGTCAAGCCGCTGCTCGTGAGCGTGCTGTTGAAGCATTTGATATAAAGAATTGGGTTGGTCGCCACTCTGCTATATTTGAGCAGCTATCTGCGCGAAGGTAGAAAGCTGTATCTTCATGGGGGGGCAGCAGCGGAAACGCGGCGTTCCCTACTGTCTAAGCTTCATAAAATATCAAGAAAATTCTAAGTTATTTAGCAGCTTGAGAAAATGGCGGAGAGGGTGGGATTCGAACCCACGGTACTATTGCTAGTACAACGGTTTTCGAGACCGCCCCGTTCGACCACTCCGGCACCTCTCCGCATGTGTGGTCTTGGCGTTCGACGCGGTGTTTAACGGTCCTTGCGCCATATTGCAAGAGGGAAATCGCAATTCCGGTGACTCTTTTTTACGCGGCGGGTGCTTTGCTCTTTGGTACCCCTTCGCGGTTTTGCCGCCGGTTTCCGGTTGTGGTTGATTTGATGTGGGGGCGCTTGTCGTCTGGCGTTGTGATTGTATCGGCGTGACCCGTGGCGGGGGATGGGGTGACCCGCGATCGTGCCCTGCATCAAAAGCAGGGCAGACCCCCGCGCCATCATGCGGGAATGTGCGGGTTTGCGATGCTTTGGCGATGACTCAATTGTTGACTCATCGGGTCAAAAGGGGTAATTCACCCGTTCCTCGCAGCGGTTCGGTATCTGTTAGCAGCGGCACCGAGCTGCGCGTTTGTGTTTCCAGAATGTTTTTCAGGAACTTTTAGATGTACGCAATCATCAAAACTGGCGGCAAACAGTATAAAGTTGCTGCCAACGACGTTATCAAAGTCGAAAAGATCGCTGCCCAGGCCGGTGACACCGTGAAACTTGAAGAAGTTCTCATGGTTGCTGGCGACGGTGCGCCGAAAGTTGGTGCTCCGTTGGTCAAAGGTGCTTCTGTTACCGCAGAAGTTCTCGAGCAGGCCAAGGGCGACAAGGTGATCGTTTTCAAGAAAAAGCGCCGGCACAACTACCGTCGCAAAAATGGTCATCGCCAGAACCTGACTGTTCTGCGCATCAAGGACATCAAAGCCTGATTTCATCAGGTCAAGATGCAGTTTTAGGAGAGTTTCATGGCTCATAAGAAAGCTGGTGGTAGTTCGCGTAACGGTCGTGACTCCGAAGGTCGCCGTCTCGGCGTGAAAAAATTCGGTGGTCAGGCAGTTGTCGCAGGCAACATCCTCGTTCGTCAGCGTGGCACGAAGTTCCATGCCGGTGACAATGTTGGCCTCGCCAAAGACCACACCCTGTTTGCGACTGTGGACGGTTCCGTCCAGTTCAAGTCGGGCTTCAAGGGTCGTACCTACGTAACCGTCGTTCCGGCAGAGGCGTAAGCCTCCCGTCGGGTGCGATTTACGTACCGAATTTAGCAAGGGAGGAATGAGCAATCATTCCTCCCTTGTTGTATGTGATATAGAATTCCCGATCCCGTCGAGGCGCAGCCCCGTTGCGCGCCGGGACCGACAATATAAAATGGGCACCGCCCGAAGGACCGGTTATGAAGTTTCTCGATGAAGCCAAGATTTATGTGCGCAGTGGCCGCGGCGGTGCCGGTTCGGTCAGCTTCCGCCGTGAAAAATATATCGAGTATGGCGGGCCCGACGGCGGCGATGGCGGCCGCGGCGGCGACGTCATTCTCGAGGCGGTCGAAAACCTCAATACCCTGATCGATTTCCGTTATCAGCAGCACTTCAAGGCCGAAGTCGGCATGCATGGCATGGGCCGGCAGCGTACCGGCCGTTCGGGCAAATCCATCACGATCAAGGTCCCGGTCGGGACCCAGGTCCTGGCCGAAGACCGCGAAACCCTGATTGTCGATATGATCGAACCGGGACAGACCTATATGCTGTGCCGGGGGGGCGATGGCGGGCGTGGCAACACCCATTTCAAATCTTCCACCAACCAGGCCCCGCGCCGTGCCGAAGAAGGCTGGCCGGCCGAGGAAATGTGGGTCTGGCTGCGTCTGAAACTGATCGCCGATGCCGGTCTGGTCGGGCTGCCCAATGCCGGCAAGTCCACCTTCCTTGCTGCATCGTCGCATGCGCGTCCGAAAATCGCCGATTATCCCTTCACCACCCTGCATCCGCAGCTTGGCGTCGTGAATGTCGATGACCGCGAATTTGTCCTGGCCGATATCCCCGGTCTGATCGAAGGCGCGTCCGAGGGCAAGGGCATCGGAACCCGCTTCCTGGGCCATATCGAACGGTGCGAGGTTCTGGTTCATCTGATCGACTGTGCCGAGGAAGACCCGGTCGCGACCTATAAAACCGTGCGTGAAGAGCTTGAAAACTACGCCGATGTTCTGGTCGACAAGCCCGAAATCGTCGCGCTGTCCAAAGCCGATCAGCTGCTGCCCGAAATGGTCGAGGAACAGCGCCAGATCCTTGAAAAAGGCATCGGCAAGAAAGTCTATGTGGTCTCCGGCGTGACCCAGCAGGGCATCAAGGATATCCACCGGCAAATCCGCGACCATATTGATAGCGAACGTGAACGCCGCGCCATGGAAGGTCGCGAGGATAAGGGATTCCAGCCGTGAGCCTTCAGCACGCTGTTCTGAGTGATGCAAAACGTCTGATCATCAAGGTCGGCTCGGCCCTTCTGGTCGATGAAAATACCGGCAAGCTGCGCCGTGCCTGGCTTGAAGCACTGGCCGATGATATCGCCCATCTGCGCGAACGCGGGGTAGAGGTGATTGTGGTGTCTAGTGGTGCGATCGCCCTTGGTCGTCGCCTGCTGGGCCTTGATCACCGCACCATCAGTCTGGCCGACAAACAGGCCGCCGCCGCCACCGGCCAGATCAGCCTGTCACAGGTCTGGCAGGAAGCCTTGGGCCGCAACGGCCTGACCATGGCACAGGTTCTGGTCACGCTTGAGGATATGGAAGGCCGCCGTCGTTATCTTAATGCGCGCGGCACGCTCAATGCGCTTCTGGCCCGCGGGGCTGTGCCGCTGATTAACGAGAATGATACGGTCGCGACCGAGGAAATCCGCTTTGGCGACAATGATCGCCTTGGCGCAAAGGTCGCGCACATGATCTCGGCCGATACGCTGGTGCTGCTGTCCGATATTGACGGGCTCTATACTGCTGACCCGCGCAAGAACCCGGATGCGACACTGATCCCCGAGGTCCGCGAACTGACCCCGGAAATCTTTGATATGGCCGGTGTTGCACCGACCATGTATAGCTCCGGCGGGATGGTCACAAAACTTCAGGCCGCCGAAATCGCCATGAAGGCCGGTTGCCGCATGATCATTGCGCGCGGCACTATCTATCATCCGCTAAAAGCCCAGCTCGATGGTGCACCCAATACCGTCTTCCTGCCCAGCGAAAGCCCCCTTGCCGCCCGTCGGCACTGGATTGCGACCTCGCTCAAGGCGACCGGGGCAATCATTGTTGATGCCGGCGCGGCAAAGGCAATCGCGGCGGGCAAAAACCTTCTGGCGGCCGGCATTACCGGTGTTGATGGCCGGTTCAAGCATGGGGATGCGGTGCGCATTCTTGATGCCGATGGTCATCAGATCGCGCGCGGCATTACGTCCTATGGGGCCGAGGAAACCCGTCTTCTGATGGGCCATGCATCGGGCGATATCGAAGCAACCCTTGGCTTCACCCGCGGCAATGCCGTGATCCATTCCGATGATCTGGTGATTGCCGACCAATAGGGCGCGTCTTCACCGCGCTTCGGGGTGATAGAATGATTGTGGCTTCTGCGCGCTTATGCAGAAGTCACCACTACCGGCAATCACCTTGCCGGTTTCAAGCCGTATGCCCGTCGCCTTGCCAAAGCCCTTAAGCACCGCACCGCGTTCGTCGGCAATCGGGTGTTTAAATGATCCGCCCGCGGCAAGTTCGACCGACTGCACGCTGATCTGACCCAGGATCTGGCTGCCATCCCCCAACACGCATTGACCATCCATGTCGATGGTGCCGCGATACCGGCCACACGACCCGATGCGGATCATCGCATCCGGGTGCGATGTCGTGATGGTTACGCTGCCCGGGCCAAAGATGTTTTCATCCCCGATCCTGATCGGCCCGGTTTGCGCCATGATCGTGGTGCCGCTGGCAAACATGTTGCCATTGCCGATCATTAATTGGGCATCCTGGTCCGCTTCAAGACGGATATTGGGATGCAGGATATTGTGTGTCCCGATCGTGATGTGCCGGGAAACAAGGGTCGAGAACGGATCAAATACAATATTGCCCGACCGGCCAAGCGCGATCGTTTCGGCAATGCCGAGATATCCGGCCTCGTGCCGGTATCGGTCGATTTGATCAATCATCTGATCGGGCGTCATGTCGGGTCTGCCTTGTGCCGGTTTTGCCAAGACTACAATGACATGGCCGTCCGGCAAGACATAAAAAAAGGCTGCCCACCTTAACTGGGGCAGCCTTTTTTCAAAGCGGCACTGAAGTTCGAAATGAACTCAGGCAGCCTGATCAGCAAGGGCACGAGCCATCTGGCTCAGAGCTTCCTGATGTTTTTCGTGCTTGATGCTCGCAAAGTTGCGGGCCAGCTCAAGGCACATGCGCTGACGTGCGTTAAGCTCGGTTTCCTGATTGCCGTCGAGCCCTTCATAGAAGTAGCTGACCGGAACGCCCAAGACCTGAGAGATTTCATACAGGCGACCGGCAGAGATACGGTTGATGCCGCGCTCATACTTGTGGGCCTGCTGGTAGGTGACGCCGATCAGATCAGCCATCTGCTGCTGGGAAAGGCCCAGCATGATGCGGCGTTCGCGAATACGCTGACCAACATAACGGTCAGTGTCAGTAGCGCGGTTTGCGCGCTTCGGTTCTTCGTTTGCAGCAATCTCAGTCATATTATAATCCGTTATCAACCGCCAGTTATGGATCCCCACTTTGGATGCTGTTGGGCTTGTTTGTTTTGTGCCCAATGAACACCGGATCGCAGCACTGTAGATGCACTGCGATTTGATGATCTGTATCTGAACTTTGGTCAGATAATCGTTACAGCAATCCGCCAGAAGCTAGCTATATAGGTCAATTGAGCTGTCTTTGTCTAGTCCAGAAGGCGAAAAAAAGACGTGGGTTTCTACGCCGTAAGGTTTGGAGTGTCGTGCATAGCTGGCATGCATTTCCTGAATGACCGGCGGTTGCAAAAGGTTTTCCTGTGGTAAGAGCTGCCCCAAAAGCTGCGTCCAGAATGCTGCACTGCCCCCAAGATCATGGGGTTGCAACCACGCGCCACCATCCTGCGTGATTTCCCTGACGGGTGAAATTCGCGCAAGTTGATCTATTCCGATCCCGGCAGGACCATCCGTTCCGGTGCTCGCAGACGGATTCCTGCGGGCCGGTTGCATGGGTATCGGTGTGATCGCGGTCATGTGCTTTTCGGTCTACGGGGTTAAAACTGCCTGTCTGGTTCGGGACTCCGTGTGTTTCAGGGCGTGATCGGCCATTTGCCCGGCAAAAATTGCCGCCTTTCGGCGGTGCCGGACGGGTTCAAAGAGTTAACAAAAAGTTTATGCAAGAATTCTGCCGACAAATGCGATCCCCCGTTGCCGGAGGAAAGCAGTACGCGGCAAAAAACTAGATCCGCCAGCTACCAGCCACCAGGCATCAAGGGCCAAGCAACGGGCAAGGTCTTTGGTCGTGGTCTTTGGCTTAGGCATGGACATGCGGAAGATCGGCGCAGCAGCTCAAAGCCAACCGGCATCCGTCGACACAGACGGCACCCGTCTGCTTCTCACGGGCGGTAAGCATGACGGGGTAGGTTGCCGGATGCCCCCGGATGCCCCCGGATGCCCCCGGATGCCCAAGGCTGCCCGGTGGGCGAGAAGGGCCGAGGGGGATACAAGTTGGAATATGAGTCGGGATACGAGTTTGGATATTTATTGGAATTTTCTTGGGGGGATCGCTGGGATGGTCATCGGCGAGCCAAGGGAAGTGCGCCGTGCTGCCTGACACGTCTGATCCCGCATCGCGGCGCCAAATCCCCTGATGTCACGCGCATCTTGCCGACCGGCATGTCATCGCGCCTTGTCGATTTCCGCGATCGGTGATTTCCGGCATGAAAAAAGCGGGATCGCCCGATGCGACCCCGCTTTTGAATTCTGTCGTCTGTGACGATTGATGCCTATTTGTCGGACTTTCCACCGGCCAGACTGTTAAGCTGTGCCTGCATCGCTTCAAGCTGGCTTTTAAGCTCGTTAAGGGACGCATCGGACGGCGCGCTTGCAGGCGCGGTCGGCTTGGTCGGGGTGGCACCGGGCTGTCCGCCATTTTCATTTTCCTGAAGGAACGGCGAGAACATTTTCATCGTCTGTTCAAACAGCGCGATATTCTGTTTGTTCATTTCCTCGAACTGGCCGAACGGGAACATGCCCTGCATCGTGCCCTGCATATATTCGCGCATCTGTTCCTGATTATGGCCAAAGGCGCGCATCGCCTGTTCAAGATAGCTTGGCACAAGCCCCTGAAGGCTGTCGCCATAGAACCCGATCAACTGGCGCAGGAAGCTGATCGGCAAAAGGTTCTGCCCTTTGTTCTCTTCCTCGACGATGATCTGGGTCAGCACCGGACGGGTGATGTCTTCGCCCGACTTGGCGTCATAGACCACAAAGTCGGTATTTTCTTTGACCATCTGTGAAAGGTGATCAAGCGTCACATAGGAACTGGTGGCCGTGTTATAGAGACGGCGGTTCGCGTATTTCTTGATTACGATGCGGTCCTGATCATCTGATTTCTTGGTGGTCATGGCGTCTTTCCTGCTTCCCTGTTTCCCGGACGTCTGGCTGGCGAATGTTTGTAACGGTGGCTTTCTGCCTGATTTGCGTGTGCACAATTTACGATGTTGCGCAGCATTTTCGATTTTGCATTCGCTCAGAAGACAACAAGATTGCCGCGATTTTTCCAATGTGTCCAGTATTCAACGCGAAGTGCGGTGCGAAAAACAACTTGCGATATCGTTTATTGCTGCGCAGCACGGGAATTCGTTTTCCCCGAGCAGCCAACGATCTATAGTATTTGCCAGAACAAAGGCTTTGTATCAGGGACCGCAAAAAGGCCGCACCCATGACGACCGGAAAGGACAACCGGGATCACCCGGAAAGTTCGGAACAACCATCGCCCGCATCTGATCCATCATCGGATGACGAAAAACTCGAACATCTTGCCACCCGTTTCCTGGCCCTGTGGCGTGAACAGGTCGCGGCAACCGCCGACGGGGCCGATGCCGCAAGCGCGATCGGGCGTCTTTATGCATCCCTGGGGGCGGATACCACCCGCATGGGCGAAGGGTTCGAAGCCTGGGGCAAGCTGATCGGGCAAATGGCCATGGGCCAACAGGCCGACCCAAAATCGACCCATCCGTTTGCCGGGGCGATGGGGGCGGCGGCGTCCAACCCGCTGATGGCAATGATGGATCAAATGGCAAAGGCCGCCCGCGATTTGCCGTCACAGCCCTTTGGCGGTGCGATGCCGTTCCCGCCCGGAATGGCGGAAATGGCCGGCATGTCGGGCATGACCGGCATGAAGCCCGGTGCGGCAACTGCACCCGGTTCGGATGACAAAGCTGCGGATCACAAAACAGACACCGCCGAAAAAGCTGATGCCGGGACCGGCGGGGCTACCGGGACTACTGGGACTACCGGAAACGCATCGCCTGCGGCGGCGGCACCGCCAGCCGCGGCGACACCGGACGATCGGCCGTCACCGGCCAAATCACGTAAAAAGACGACGGCTGCAAAAAATGCTGCAAAGGGGCAGGGGAAGAATGATCAGTCCGATGCGACCAAAACCGCTTCCGCCAAAAAGGCAAAGTCAGAAACGGGCAGGGCCACGGCCGCTTCCGATGCACATGGCAGTCGAGATGACGAGCTGGCTCAGCTCGCGCGCCGCATTGCCGATCTTTCTGAAACAATTGCTGCCCTGGAAGCCGGAACTGAAGGAACAGGCGGAAAACCTCCTTCGCGAGATTGAAGCCTTCCATCCTGACGATATCGCCCAGGCCCTGGATCGTGTCGCCTTTGACCGGCATGCCGGATTTCATGACGGGGTGCGGTCCTATCAGCGCCATCCCTATCGCCGCCCGCGCGACGGGGCCGATGGCGATATTCCGGTCATCTGGGAAGACGGATCGACCCGTGTATATGATTATGGTGCCCTGAGCCCCGATGATGATCAGGCGGCAGGTAAATATGTGTTGCTGGTGCCATCGCTGGTCAATCGCGGCTATATCCTTGATCTCAATGAGAAACGCAGCTTTGCCCGCTATCTCGCCAAATGCGGCTATCGCCCGCTTTTGGTTGAATGGGGCTATCCGGGGATTGATGAGGCCAATTTCGGACTTGATGATTATATCGCCGCCCGTCTGGTGACCATCCTTCAGGATGTCGCCGATATGAATGGCGGGCCGGTTCCGGTGGTCGGCTATTGCATGGGCGGGGTGCTGGCACTGGCGGCGACACTTCTGGACCCGGCACAGGTTTCAAAGCTTGTTCTGCTCGCCACCCCTTGGGACTTCATGGCGGCTGGCCCGACCCAGTCGCGCATTGCGGCCGCCTTTGCGCCGTCACTGCCCCATATGCTGGCCATTCATGACACCCTGCCGGTCGATGTGCTGCAAAGCCTGTTTGCCAGCCTCGATCCCTTCATGATTGGCGAAAAGTTCCGCCGTTTTGGTCAGATGGCAACGGATTCCGCTAGGGCTCATGATTTCGTCGCCCTTGAAGACTGGCTTAATGACGGGGTGCCGTTAACGCGCCGGGTGTCGGTCGATTGCCTGATCGGCTGGTATGTCGAAAACAAACCGGCCAAGGGCGAATGGCAGATTGACGGCATTGATATCAATCCGGCGGATTTGTCCTGTCCGGTGCTGGCGGTCATTCCGGAAAATGACCGTATCGTGCCACCCGAAAGTGCGAAGGCGCTGTTTGATGCCTTCCCCGAAGATCTGCGTACCGAACTTCACCCGTCAAGCGGCCATATCGGGATGATGGTCGGATCGCGCGCCGAAAAATCAACGTGGGACCCGGTCGCGAAATGGTTGGCAGGTGACAGGCCCGCGCCATAATCAGCCTGATGTATCGGTTACCAGTTGATCGGGTTCCGGGTCGGGTCTGCGGTCCCAGCGGATGGTCAGGCGGGCCAGAAGGGCGATGATGATCAGGGTCAGGATCACCCGCCCGACCAGAACCACCCAGATATCGGCACCAAGTGCGAGCATGATTGCCGTATCCTCGATCAATGAATGCGACAGCGATAACCAGCTCAGTGACAGGAACAGCGTGCGCGGCGGGTAATTGTTCTTGCGCGCATCATCAATGATCAGCGCCCCGCCAAATGTCAGGCCCAGCAACACACCAATGGTCGTGACCGGGGCGACATCACGCGACAGGCCCGAAACCCGCAGGATCGGCGACAGGGCAAGGGTGAACTTGTCGGTAAGCCCCGTGACCTTCATGACATCCAGCACCACCAGAAGCGCGGTGATTACGGCAAAACTGACAATCAGCGACTTGACGGTCTGCACCCCCCAGTCCCCCCAACCGGCAAGCCCGGATGCGGTTTCACTGACCGTGCTGCCGGCCATCCATGAAAAATCCACCGGCTCGGACAGCCAGCCGGTCATATTGCTGACCCATGTGACCAATGCGCCATACCCGATGGCCGCCCCGACCCGAAGGGCCGTGGTGGCAATCAGGCTGGCACCGGCCCGTTTGACAATCGCCTGTTCGACCGGAAGTCCATGGGCAAACAGCATCATGGCGCAAAGCGCGCTTAACTGTGCGGCCGTCATATCAAGATGGGCCGATAACCCGATAAAGGCCCCAACCGCGCCATACATGCTGACCAGCGCACAGGTCGCCCAGATCAGGCCCGCCTCGGCCGGCAACCCGATCAATGACATCACCGGCGTCAAAAGATCCGATGCCACCTTGATCGCGCCGAATTCCTCGGCAATGCGGACAATGATCATCACCGGCAGCATCACCTTCATCAGGGTGATGAAAAGTTTCTGGCTGCGATTGATCAGATCAAAAACATAACGTTGCATGGCACGGGTCATCGGGGCGGTTATCCGTTGGTCATGATGTGGCGGGCCCTTTGGCGCGCGCAAGGATCACATCCGAGCAGGTTGAAGTTGGGGCGGTGGCAGTGGACTGAATGATCTTCCCGGCATCTCTGGGGCAAAGATGCCGGTCTGTCCATCCCGTTCTTTGACGGTCTTTGACAGGGGGCAAACCTGTCATCTCGATTTGTTCGCTGGTGGGCGAGGGTCTCTGATGCCCGGATCATGCCATGCGTTCCCGATGGGCGGGCGGCGAATTTGCGCAAACGCACGCAATGTGGCAGCGTTGTGTGATAAAATCGCGCTTTGGAGTTGCGTATCTATGGCCGAACTGGATCAGATCGATATGAAAATTCTGCGCCTGTTGCAGACAGATGCAGACATCCCCAATGCCGAGCTGGCCGAACGGATCGGCCTTTCGCCATCGGCCTGCTTGCGCCGGGTCGCCAGGCTGCGTGAAAACGGGGTGATTCGCAAAACAGTGGCGGTCATTGATCCGGCCTTTGTCGGTCGGCCCCTGACCGCGGTGATCAATCTTGAATTCCACCGGCACGGTAATCGCTATCGCCAGGATTTCATTGCCAAGGTCCGCGACCTCGCCGCTGTTCAGCAATGCTACCTTGTCACTGGCGAAGTCACCGGCGTTCTGGTTTTGCATATGCGTGACATGGCCGAATATACCGCCCTGTGTGAAACGCTTTTTGACGCCGATGACAATATCGTCTGGTATCGGACCTATATTGTGACAGAAGTCCTAAAAGACGAGCCCTGCATCTATATTTGACGCGTTTCCTCGCTCAGCGTTTGGTTGCCACCCCTATCAGCATGTGTGCATGTTTTTCAGGAGATGCTAACGGAGAGAGAGCGAGTGCTGTTAGCCTGCTCAGTCTGCCATAGGGCACGCCATACTTGTGGTGCATGTGACGATTAAGGCCTTCGCGGGTATAGATCGGTTCAATATGTTGTGTGGAAAACCCGTTGACTTCAAATTCATCCCGGAGCTCGCCTCTTTCCAGTCGCCATTGGTAAAATTCTTTTTCAGCTTGGGATGGTTCGTTGTCTGAAATTACGTTTTCCGCATCTAATGTCTTCAGGCGACTATTGTAGAACGGTACACTGATAATCAGAGTGCCATTCGGTTTGAGGACCCGATGCGCTTCCTTGAAACAATCCTGCAATCCGTTTTCAAAATGCTCGAATGTGCCCCAAGATATATAGAGATCGAAAAAGTTGTCTTCGAAGGACGTCTTGCGGATGTCTTCTCGGACAAAATACATATCTGGAAATTCTTCGCGCAGTGCTTGGACTGTCGGGGTGCTGAGGTCCAGCCCATATGGTTCATAGCCGAGATCCTTAAGCAGGATACACCATTCGCCGAGCCCACATCCCCCATCAAGAACACGTACTCCCGCTCCAGGTTGTGGTGCATATTTGCGGACAATTTTGTATTCCGGGCGAAGCTTTATTCGCCACTGGGAACTGCGCTGGTTGTCAATTTTGTTCCAGTTTTCTGTCCAATGATTATCGAGGCGATCTTGTTCGTTTAAGCGTGGATCAGATTTTATTGAATAATCAGCGCGCATTCCATGGCCTAGTTGTTCGGTGTTACGTTCCTTTTGTGTGCTTGGTTTGCAAATTCCCGGCGAGAAATCTTTTCTCCCTCACAAAGCGAAGGACTGTCGATTAAAGGAGTTTTTCAAAGGAACGCGCATATTTGCTAACCCTTTAGCACACCATGAAACAATTTTTAGATTTATGCTGCAAAGTCGTCAATAATTTAAAAAATCATAGGACAATTTGAAGGATTTTTTGGCCTAATTTATAAGCCGTTCGTGGCCTGGTTCTTCAATCCTGTCATGGAAGACGTTAACTATTTAAGCCTTTTGTCTTGTTGGAAGCAGGAGTGCAGGCGGTGATTTCCCATTGTTTGGTTGGTGTTGCCTTCGATCAGAATTGACCAATTCTGATTCTCGGTATCGAGAGTCAAAGAGCAGAACCGACGTATTGAAGTAGATTGTGAGTTCTTGTTACCTTCTGCTAGGAGGAGTGCACCGGTCAAAACCGATAAGGCTTGTCAATCGCGCGGATTTGTGTTTGGACCTTGTAGAATTTATATATTCCTGATCTGTTTCTTTTTTGTCCTGCGGATTTCGTTGAATGACTGATGTGACGAAGATTTTGCTCGTCATCCGCTCCTTGGAGCGTGGTGGAACAGAAAGGCATTTGTTGCGAACAATTCCTTCTGTCTCCAATGCGCACAATAGAATAGAAATTTTTTGCTTCGAACGCCCGGGCGAACTGGCTTCTTCGATGAAAGCGCTAGGGGTTAACGTCGTTACCCCGCCTCTGAGTGGCTGGCTCCATCACGTTCCTCTTGCTCTGAAGCCTTTTTCAACGGTTTGGACGTGCCTATATTTTCTCATCTATATATTCTTCTCAAATCCAAAAATTATTCATTTTTTCCTGCCTGCGGCATATTTGTTGCTTGGTCCTGTTTCGCTGCTTCATGTGACATCTAAGAAAATTATGAGTCGGCGAAGCTTGAACAAATATCTCGAAAAATATCCGAGGTTGATTTGTAAAATAGAACAATCTCTACACCGGCGAATGGATCTTATTCTGGCGAACTCAAACTCGGTTTTTCAGGAGCTTGAACAAAATGAACATGTTCCGCATGAAAAACTTCGCCTGATATATAACGGTGTAAGCGTCATTACTGGTGATGCAAAAAAGTACCGGGATGATGTTCGTGCAGAATTCGGCCTTCCGGACGATGCTGTTGTCCTGATAACGGTTGCAAATCTTTTGCCTTACAAGGGGCACGCCGATCTGGTTGAAGCTTGTGGCATCGTTGCAGCAACTCACAAAAAGCAGTTCAGATGGGCATTGATGGCTATTGGCAATGATAATGTTGGCTTGAAAGCAACACTTGAAATGCATGCAGCCAAGCTCGGAATTGCCGACAATGTCCACTTCGTCGGAAAGCGAACAGATATTGATAGATGTCTGGAGGCCGCAGATATCGGTGTCCTTGTTTCTCATGAGGAAGGGTTTTCGAACGCCATTCTCGAGGGGATGGCTGCGGGGTTGCCGATGATTGTCTCCGACGTCGGCGGGAACCCCGAGGCCGTTGTGCACAGTGAAACCGGCTTGGTTGTGCCTGTAAAATCTTCGACGAAGTTGGCAGAGGCGATCGAGTATTTATGCCTTAATCGTGATCTCGCGGCTAAAATGGGTGAAGCCGGACGTAAGCGCGCAATCTCAAATTTTTCAATCGAACGCTCAGCAAAAGGCTATGCAGCTGTTTATGATAGTCTAAAGTAATATTTCTTTGGGCCTCTGCTGTTAGGCCATCCTGATTTCAATGAATTATTACTGATTTTCGGTTTCCACAATGCACAGCAATTTCGAGTATCTGTTTGCGAAGGTTTTGGGGCGATTGGGGCCGGTCTTGTACCAGAAAAGACTTCTTTCCTGGGCAAAGCGGGCGGGCCTTTGTGAGCCTACGTTACTGCTTTCGTTTGATTGTGACACCGGCAGGGACGCGGATGCTTCTTTGCGGGTTCAGCGCTTTCTGTCTAAGTATGGAATTGCCGCATCATTCGCAGTTCCGGGTGAATTGCTTGAAGAACACTGGGATAGCTACAAGGCCCTCCTTGATATGGGGGCAACTTTTATCAATCACGGCTATAAACGTCACGCAGAGATTGATGAGGCAAGCGGCAAGCCATATTCGACTTTCACTTATCGTGACGTTACCGACAAGGAGTGGGAAGAAGATATTAAACTGGGGCACACCGCTTTAACCAGACTGACGGGTATCGCTCCGAAGGTTTTTAGAACACCGCATTTTGGCGAGTTCAATCAGCCCGCTCAGCTCTGCGGACTTTACAAAGTATTGGCTGATCTCGGATATGAAGTGTCCAGTTCGACAATTCCGGTTTTTGGCTTGATGTATGGAAGTGCCTTCCGTGCAGAGAAAGGCATTGTTGAGCTGCCGCTCAATGGCTGTATCGGTAAACCAGCACAGCTCATTGATAGTTGGGGCTTCCTTTCCGCGCCCGATGCGTTGGGAAAGGACCGGCTTGTCGCCGAACTTTCAAAATATCTGGCTCTTGCCGGGCGCGGAGAACCGTTTGTACTGAGTTTGTATTTTGATCCCGCCGACATTGCGGACGAGCTTGATATACTCGATCTGCTGGCTCGATTTGCCGGGATCCGTTCTCTTCGGCTGGATGACGAAAAGCTGATTTCGTTGGCGCGTAACTGATATGGCTGCTTCATCTGGGATGCCGCGTGTTCTGGTTATCGGTTACTGCTTTCCGCCTTCGGCAAGTCCGGAGGCATTCGTTACTGCGAAACTCCTCAAAAACATCAAAGACTGTGAAGTTGATGTTGTGACTTTGGCCGACGGCAATGTTTCGGAAATTCTCGATCACGAGATGGGGCGCTATGCAGACGGGATAAACGGCAAGGTTTATCGTGTTTCTGTTCCGAAATACCTGCAACGGTTAACTCGGATGCCAAGGCTGCCGCTCCGTCCTGACCGTTGGTCCTTGCTTAATCATCACGTCCTGAAGACGGCAGCCGGGCTCATTGAACAAGGTAACTATGATTGCCTGATAACCCGTTCGCAGTATCATTCGGCGCATCTCGTAGGGCTTAAGATTAAGGCGAAATTTTCCGATCTCCCATGGGTGGCTTGTTTCTCCGATCCTTGGTCGCGGGCCGATCATCAGAAAAATGTCACTTTCTTCTCGGCCTGGAGTGACCGGCAAGAGAAGAAGGTTCTTGCAGCTGCTGACCGTCTCGTCTTTCCGTCAAGCGGTCTGAAAAATCACTTCATCAATGATCTTCCCGAGCTGGAGACAAAATCCAGCGTTCTGCCGCATTCGTTTGATACAGAGATATACAAACTCTCACCTGAAACGAGGGGGGGCGGTGACGAGACACTTCTCGCCAGATTGTTTGGCTCGTTTTACGGCACGAGATCACCGGATGTTCTGTTTGCTGCGATTGATCAAATGCAAATTCCAGCGGGTCGCAAGTTTAGGCTGGAACTTTATGGCCCATGGCATAGCGCATACGACGATTTGGACGAACGCTATGCCGCTGATCCACAGAAAAGCATCATCTATCAGGGGCATATTCCGCACTTGGAGGCACTCAACAAAATGCAGCAAGCACATCTTTTGCTTCTGGTTGATGCACCCGGAAAAGGTAAAAGTTTTTATCTGCCGTCAAAAATTGTTGATTACATCGGGGCAAAGCGCCCTGTTCTTGCGCTATGCCGTGAAGGCTTGATCGCCGATATCACACGTAAGATTGGCGGTGTCGTGGCTGATCCGGCCGACGTCAACGACGTGCGTCGCGCTTTGGAAATGTGTGCAGCGAAACAGTGTGTGTATTCAGATATCAATATGGATTTCGTTCAGGAATTTGAAGCCGGAAATGTCGCGGGTGAGTTCCGCTCTTTGATTGAAGAGTTGATTTGAATGAAATTGTTCTATGATAAAGTCAAAGATGATCTGGAATTTCACACCGGAATATTTCTGGCGTTAATTTCTGTTTTTCCATTTTTACGGATCAGGATTAACTACGCGTACTACGAATTTCATTCTTATTTACAGGTTGGTTTTGTCGCGCTTTCTCTTTGTCTGGTTTTGATTTTCGTTTCCGGTATCCGGAACGTTGCAGTTCAAGGTTTTAGGGACAGAGGGCTATATTTAATCTTGGCATGGTTTTCGATTTCGCTGCTTTCGTCACTGGCGGGCGAAAGCCCGGCGCTTTCCCTGAAAAGATTGATTGTGTCTTTTGTTCCGGGCGTGCTGATCTATCTTGCGGTGTCAGCCTGTCGAGAGCCGGTAAAAATAATCAGGGGGTTTGTTTTTGGGCTTTCGATGATTGCTGCGGTCTCTGTTTGTTATGCAATCATCGGGCTGCTTTGCGAAATACTGGTATATGAGCCTGGCTTGAACCATGGTTCTCTTTATTTATTCGGTCTCGAATTTTCACAATCTCTTGGACAGCGGCAAATCTTGCTGGCTGGCCACGCCGTTCAGTTAATGCGATTTTCGGGATTCTTCCCCAACCCGAACGGATTGGGTTTGGTTTGCGTGATCTGCTTTATTCTGCTCCGTTCCCTTCGAGAAGGCCGCCCTACTACCTTACTGTATCTTACTTCGCTTATGGTCATTGGGGTTATTCTATCGGGATCCAGAGGAGCCCTGATACTACTGATTGGAGCGGTGGTTTATAACCTGCTTTATGCGAGACTTGGTCAAAAGTGGTTTGCTGCGGCAATATCTCTGATGGTGTTCATTCTTCCAGTGGCGATCAGCAATCTGTGGATTGAAATTTTGGGTGAAGAGCATCTCGGGGCCTGGGTCTTTGGTCAGGAAATCTTGTCGCTTGGTGAAAGAGGACAGATCATGGCGGCGGCGCTGAGGCAGGTGCAGGGCAGTTTGCTGATTGGCCATGGTTTCGGGATTGGTGCCGAAGTGGTTTTCGGTGCCGACGTAAGCGGTTTGGCCATTCATTCTGTCATTCTGAACTCAATGGTTGAAGTTGGTTTGGTCGGCACTGCGTTTCTTGTCTTTGTTTTTGCATACTTCGTTTGGCTCGGATCTTCGACTGGCCGTATGTCACCATCTCGTGGCACTTCCGCTGTTTGTTTGACGGCAGTTTTGGTTGGGCTTTTCATCTCCCAGTCATTTGACCTCAGCGTGACCAGATTTCATTATCTGCATCTGGTCTTTTTCTTTGTTCTTGGTGCGCTTGCCAGCTTGGGCCGCGACAACAGAGAGAAACAGATAGATGTTTAAAGCAAGCCCGAGAACAGATTGCCCCGCAACTGAATGGAATGCTGCAGCAGACTCTTTTCCCAAGGCGTGGGCTTGGCACAGGACCGAGTTGCTTGATGCAAGATCTGCCTGGCGGCAGACGAATGATGCCAGCTTTTATATAAGCGAGGTTTCCAACAAGGGGCGTATCGTTGCACTTGTTCCTTTGGTGATCGTGATGCCGCGTATGCTTTCGGGCTGGATCGGCGGGCATTTGGAAAGCACTGGCGGACCCGCTATACACCCGGACTTGCCGCAAAAATCCATGCGAAAAGTTCAGGAATGCATTCTGACTGAACTTGACGCTATCGCAATGAAGCACAAGATACGCCGTGCCGACTTTTCAGTTGCCCCGCTCAGTCCCGAAATCCGGGCGATTGATCGGCCGGTACCAAACCCGCTTTGCAATTTCGATGTAAAGGACAGATCAACCCAAAGCTGGATGTTGCCGTTGCAGCCTGCCGCGGGAGAGGACGGGCTTTGGCAAGGGTTGGAGCACCGGGCACGCAAGCAGGTTAAAAAGGCAGAACGCAACGGACTTTCCGTTGAAATGATTTCGCCGACTGCGGCCCTCTTGGATCAATATTACGACCTCCATTTGAAAACATGCGTGCGAAACAGCTTGCCTCCTCATCCAAGGGACTATTTTCAGGCTATTTTTGAAGACGTATCAAAATCACTACTTTGCAAAACGTGCGTGGTCAGTGCCGGCAAGCGTGTGATTTCGATCCAGAATTTTCTGGTTTTCAAGAATTGTGCACTTTACTGGACTGTCGCCAGCGACGACGACGCCTTGCAGCTTTGCGGTAATGACTATGGAATTTGGCAGGCTATTCGCCACTTTCATGCTGCAGGATTGGACTTTCTTGAATGTGGGGAAGCATTTCCCGGCGCGATGCAGGGGAAGCAAAAGGGGCTTAACGATTTCAAGAAATCGTTTGGTGGGGAACTCTATCCGTATTACCGGGGATCAATTGAATACCGACCGGTTTTGGAAGGTATACTTGGTATTATGAGATCATTGAGGAAAAGCGGGGCGGCAACGTGAGCAGCTATGATCAAAAGCACTTTGATTCTTGCGCCGAGAGTTACGAAACCGAGATCGGTGAAGAATATCCTCAGTGGTTGAAATGGAATCTGCTTGAAAGGCATATCCGGAAGGGGGCTCGCGTTGCCGACATTGGCGGGGCCAACGGACGTCATGCTCGCGATGTCGCGGGAAAACTGGCCTGCGATGTCGTTTGCGTCGATCTTAGTGAAGGGATGCTTCGGCAACTAAAAGCACGTAGCATGGAAACCGGCAAAACCAATGGTCAAGTGCCGGCACCCGTGGTGGCGAGGGCGCAGGCTATTCCGCTAGCGGATGGTTCAATGGATGCTGCTTGGTGTTATGCAACCTTGTTGCTCATGCCCGACCAGGAAGTTGCGATCAGCGAAATTGCAAGAATAGTAAAGCCCGGCGGAACAATTATTCTGGATATCGGCAACCGCTGGAACTTGGGATGGATATATTGGCAGCGTTTTTACAAGAAACGGGGCTTCCCGGGGATTTTTCCTCTTTCAGGATCGGCAATTCGCGACTTGGCAGTGAAGCTCGATTGCGAGATCATTGAAAATGTACCGACGGGAATTCTAAGTCAGCTTATGTACATTCCCTTCGTCGATAAACATACCCCACTGCGAAGGCTGATTCACAAGCAGGGACAGTATCCGGACATTGATGGCCGATGCAGTGCCATGTTGCCTGTTTTCGCCAATCGCTTTTATGTCGTCCTTAAAAAGAGGTCTGGCTAGTTGGTTTTAATTCTCGGACGCAAGGCGCTGGACTTCATTCGAAGTGATCTTGGAATGCGGTTCCTCGCAGAAGCAGCAGCGCGTTGTACCGGGTTCGTTGTGACGCCACTGATATCCTGGGTTCTGGGTGCTGCCGTTTTCGGAAGTTATACTCAAATACTCAGTCTTTCCTTTGCCTTCGTCCCGATTGTATCAGCCGGATTGGGATATACTGTTATCCGCCAGGTGGCTTCCCGGGTTGACAGTCACGGCGATCCGGGAGTTCTGGTTTTTTCGATTGGGCTGATCTCGGTGCTCTGCTCGGCGCTTGCTTTGGCAATGTTTGTTTTTGCAGATTTCATTGCCGGATTTGTTTCACTCGGCTTTCCCGTTTCGCCGTTATCTCTTGCTTTGGCCGTCTCCGTACTTGCATGGATGACGTCTGTTGAAGCACTGATACAGGAATATTTCAGGGCCCTGAAACTGGTGAAACAGTCTTTACAGGTCCAACTGGTTTCGATTTTTTTGCACCTTGCCCTGCTGCTCGCCTTTACCTTTGCCGGACATCTTTCGATCTGGTCGGCGATCGGCGTCCTGATTTTTGCAAAGATGCTGGTGAACGGCTTTGTTCTTGCCAGGACCATATTATATGGACGCAAGGAGCGAAAAGATCAGTTGAAAATGCCGGGGTTAAGGGTCCTGGTTTCAGGTGTTCCCTTTATGCTGTCAGGCTTGGCCGAGTGGGCAGGGAACCTTGGTGACCGGCTGGTAGTCGGGAAGTATCTGGGGGCAGAAACTGTTGCCCATTATACCGCTGCCATGATGTTGCTGTCCGTCATTGCCGCACTGGGAGCACCTTTGTGGTGGCTGCTGTTTCCCGAAATTGTGCGTGAACGGGCGCGCGGAAATTCCGAGGGGTGCGCCCGAATTGTGCAGAGCCGAACCATGGTGTTTGTCTGGCTTGCATTTCCTGCATTGACGCTGATTTGCGTGATTGCAAATCCTGCAATTTCTTTACTGGTTAATGCTCATTCACTCGATATGGTCCTTGTTGTCCTTGTCTTGGGGATGGCGATGATCATTAATCAGCTTGCAACAGGCTGGGAGTATTATGTTGTTTCCGCGACTTCCGGAAAGCAGCTTATGGTCGCAACGATGGCATGTGCACTAATCGGTTTTGGCGGCGCCGTACTTTTTGCACCGCTTTACGGAATTCTTGGTGTGGCATTGGGTTTGTTATGCGGGAAGATGCTTTTTGCGCTTGTTTGTGCTGGTCTTGCACGGCGATACGGCTTCCCCGGGACCGTTGTGAATGGTCCGAAAACCGCTCTGTTGGCGATCGCAAGCGTACTGGTTTATTTCCTCGTGTCGACGATTCTGGGGTATTTCGGGTCACTTGGTGATATTGCGCAGGTCGTCTCGGCTTCTTGTCTTGTCGCTATGATATTCGCTGCCGGGTATCTGGCTTGCTACCGCAAAAAACTAGCTGACCAATTTGGCAAGTAGCTCTGCGATCTGAACCGAAGATCGGCCTTGTCCTTGAAGTTTCTGCCATGTGACGATGGCGTTCGGATCAAGTGGTGTATCCAGGAACCCAGATACATGTTCTGACAGATCAAGCGCCCGGGATCCTGCGATATGTCCAAGTCCCAGCTCGATAATTTCGGGGCGTTCTGTAATGTCACGGACAACAATAATCGGGACCCCGCAATAGGGAGCCTCTTCCTGCATGCCGCCAGAATCGCTGATTACCAGATCCGCCAGGGGAAGAACTGATATCATTTCTTCATACGGAAATGGCTCTGTCAGGCACAGGTTCGGGAACTCTTCATCATCAGAAAAGTGCTTTCTGACAACGTCACGCACTGCAGGGTTGGGATGAAGCGGCCAGATGAACATGCAATTCGAATGCATGCGCAAAGTCTTTTGAAGTTCATCACAAAAATGATCGAGCCCCCCGTCAAAGGCTTCCCGGCGATGCATTGTGATAAGGACAAGTTTCGTCCTGCCCTTGGTCAGGCTGGATTTTTCCTTTGCCGGACTCTTCGGTGCATTTCTCAGGGCGACCAGCTTATCAATACCGGGATTTCCGACAACATGAATTTTCTCACTCGGAATTCCCTCACGCATGAGGTTGGCCCGGGCACCGGGAGTTGGCGCCAGATGGAGGGTCGTCACACGTGCGATCATTTGCCGCAGACCTTCCTCGGGCCACGGATTTTCCTGATCAAGAGTTCGGAGGCCTGCTTCGACGTGAACAAGCGGGATCTTGTTTAGAAAACTCGCCATTGCACCGGCAAAGGCCGTCATCGTGTCGCCCTGCACGACAACAAGTTCTGGGCGCTTTTGGGTGAATTCTGCTTCCAGCAAAGTCACTGTTTTTGCAAGAACATCGCTGGTCGATTGTGCGTGTGTCATGACATCGAAATTGACATCAATCGGTGTGTCCAGACACAGCTGCGCCTGTGCAAGCAATTCACGGTGTTGCCCGGTCGAATAGGTGGAAATTGCATCGTCACCAATACGCTGTCGTAATGCATTCACAACCGGGCTCAGTTTAATCAGCTCCGGGCGCGTCCCAAAAATGACAGCAATTTTAGACATGTTACTCACTTTGCTCGATAACGGGCGGTATGCCTTTGGCATTTATACTGTATGCCCGACTGGTTAGCAGGCGAAACATTTGTGTGTTGCAATGTTCGGGGTCGAATTGGGCTTGGAACTTTTGGCGTGTTTCATGTCCGATCTGCCGGCGAAGCTGATCGTCGTTATGCAGCTTGTTGAATGCATCCTGATAGCTTTCAGGCGCGCCCGAAGCCCAAACAATGGGAACTGCGTCGTATTCTGCTGGGGTGTGTCCGGCTTGGCGATTAAGAATAACCGGAAGACCAACCAGGCCTGCCTCGATAACCGTTTTCGGAACTTCCCGATACTCGGTATAGGCAACAAAGGCGTCGAACTTTCTCAGGCCATCTACAAGGTCGCTGTTTTCCTTGCGTGCAATCATTTCGACCCGATCGGCTATCTCGTTGTCTTTGACCCAGCTTTTTAAGTGAGGGCTTTCCGGGCCGTCACCGATGATTGTCAGTCTGGTGAATTTCGATTGCTTTACGGCATGGAGAATTGGCAGCACCGACTTTCCGGTTATCAATCGGCCGACTGTAACAAGATCAAGGGAACGACCTTCTGCATAGTCGGTCTTGATATGCTGCTTCTGGACGGCAACAGCGTTGTGGATCAAATGCACTTTGTTGCTGTACCGCTTCGCGATAGTTCCCAGGGCCGGGCTATAGACGGGCGCCAGAAAGTCTATGGTGGCATGGGTGTATTTGCGTACCAAACTTTCAAGCAAAGCGATCAGTCGCTGTTTGATCGTGGTTGCTGTACCTCTGGGGCTATGGCCGTGTGTGGTGTGAATGCTGGCGACACTGATACATTTAAAATGGCGTCCCAAAATTGCTGCGACCATACCTGCAAAGGTATCCCCATACGCACGAACCGCAAGATTTTCAGTATGCGAGAAATATGGTTTGAACCTGCCGTGTATATACCTTCCGACCATGCCCGGAATGAAAAGTGTACGTATCAGTCCGTCCAAGCGAAGCAGGGGGATGCAATGGTATTCCACTTTTGCCTCGCCACAGAGCTGAGCAAGTACATCGTCGGAAGGTGCATCTGACACCAGGCTCAGGATAACGATCCGGTCAAAGCCGTTCGCAGGATTGAAATAGCT
Organism: Thalassospira povalilytica; assembly: GCF_002844235.1. Lineage (GTDB taxonomy): Bacteria > Pseudomonadota > Alphaproteobacteria > Rhodospirillales > Thalassospiraceae > Thalassospira > Thalassospira povalilytica. The sequence continues at coordinate 451,998 of NZ_PGTS01000001.1, forward strand.
TGGAGGTATTTCACCCTTGGTGGTCCAGTCTGAAATGCGTGCCGCTACAACGACAATTAATGTATTCGGCACAGGGTCCCGCCAAAGATGATTTTGCAAGTTGAAGCGTTCGGTTTTTTAGCCCGTTCGAGGCAACCTGAGCAAGAGGTTGTTAAACTGCGCAGAAATCGGGGCGATAAGTGAAGGCACATTGCCGTTATGTGCGTTCGCAAGATGCTGTTTGCGCAGCTGAATACGCGGATTTCGAGGACGGCTGGTACTAGCAACTGATTGACGTGTACGTAGCCGATATGGCACACACAAATGAAAAGGCAAATTTCGGCTACGCAATGAAGATGTTGCACAGATTGAACGGTAGTTTCCGCGAAAGTCTAGGAAGCAGATTGTAAACGAAATTTTTCTCGGTTTGGTTTTATTTGGATACTGGCATGCGTTCTCTTGTGTTGTCGTTAGTAGCTGTTCTTTCTTGGATCTACCGATTGGTGCCAAGCCGGATCAGGGGAGGGCTGATTTTTGGCCTGTTGATGCTGGAGTCACGTGTTGGAGCACCAGCCCAGTCTCTGCCGCGCCTCTACGCGATCAAGGATAACCTCGAAAGACTGCTGTCTGAGCGGGCAATGGCTTATGAGGGAGGAGAGCACCCCAAGCATCGCCTGATGCGCTATCACGACTTTTTCGTACAGAATATTTCATCTGACAGTACTGTTGTCGATATCGGATGTGGCAACGGTGCGGTTGCAAGATCCATTGCTGCCGGTGTATCGGGCAGTAAGGTGATCGGCGTGGAAATGGATCGGGCGCGCTTCAGTCAGGCACAGGCTTCAAACAACCCAGAAAACCTGCAATTCATCTTCGGTGACGCATTTCAAGTTTTACCAGACGTTCAGGCCGATACGGTTGTGCTTTCGAATGTTCTTGAACATATCGAAGACCGGCAACGTTTTCTGCGCCGGATTGTTGAAGTGCTTGCACCTTCCAAGCTGCTGATACGTGTTCCTGCATTCGAGCGTGAGTGGCACGTTCCGCTTCGAGAGGAATTGGGGATCACCTATTTTAATGACCGGACTCATTATATCGAACACACAGTGGCTGAGTTCGAGGAAGAGATGCGTAATGCGGACATCAAAATAAACAGTCTGGGCACGATATGGGGCGAGATTTGGTCAGTTTGCGAGCCATTGCAGGTCGGGGATCAGTAAGGCATGCAACCAACTGTCTCTGTCATCATACCTTGTTATAACGGGCATGCATTTCTCGAGCAGGCAATCCGCTCGGCGAAGGAGCAAACTGTAAAGCCCGTCGAGGTAATAGTGATCGATGATGGTTCAAACGATCCCGAGACCATCGAGTTTCTTGATCAGATGTCAGATGATGTCCGCCTCGTCAGACAGGAAAATCGCGGATTGCCTGGTGCACGAAACAGGGGGTTCCTCGAAGCAAAGGGGGACTATGTCCTGCCGCTGGACTGCGATGACTGGCTGGAACCCAACTTCATTGAAGTCGGATTGAAGCTGATCTCCGAAAATGATGACATTGACTATGCATTTTCCTGGCTTGCGTTAGAGGCAGAGTCTTCTGGAGTGTTGAAAAAACATTATAATTTCTTCGAACAGTTATTTCTCAATCAGCTGCCTTACTGCCTTCTTCAGCCCAAAAAACTCTGGCTTGAGCTGGGGGGCTATGACGAAATGATGCGCTCGGGCTATGAGGATTGGGAGTGGAATATCCGGTTGGGAAAGGCCGGATATCGGGGGGGCGTGATAGAAAAACCGCTTTTCCACTATCGCGTGCAGTCAACAGCCATGCTGGCAAGCATTTCTCGCCGCAAGCATGTTGATCTATGGATGTTCATTCGCGAGAAGCATTCCGACCTCTATTCTGGCAAGGCGCTTGTTGCCTTGTGGAGAGCTTGGCGCGACTGCCAGTCAACGCGGTCGCTTTCTCTCTATTTTGGCTGGGAGCTTCTTTATCGTCTTCTGCCGAAATCTGTCTTCCGGGGGTTGGTTGCAACCCTGTTTTCGCGATCCCATTCGGCACGTTTCAAGAAAAAGGCCTGATATCAGGCCTTTTCTGGTCATCTATTTGGCGATTTCTTTGATCGACGAAATGACAATATCGACATCCTCAAGTGTCATTGACGCGTAGATCGGCAATGACAGGCACGTTTTGTAAAACTGCTGTGCGCCGGGCAAGTCCAGCCGCGGCGAGATCTTGCGATAATAGGGCTGAAGATGAACCGGGATGTAATGAACCTGGGTGCCGATGCCTTTTTCCCTAAGGCGGTCCATAACATAATTGCGCCCCTGCCCGAAAAAGTCGTTGTCGAAATGCGCAATCATGAGATGCGGACATGGCAGGCAGTTTGCCGTTTGTCCGGATAGCCGAACACCGTTCGGCAAGTTCTGTTCAGCCTCAAAATAAGCAGCGCGCAGTTCGCGTCTTTTTTGTGCAAACTGTTCAAGTTTAAGAAGCTGACTGTTCCCCAGCGCACATTGAATGTCCGATGCACGGTAATTATATCCCGGCTCCGGCATTTCGTAATACCAGTTGCCCCACTTACCGGAGCGATCCATTCCCAGCGTTTCAGCGGTGAAGCTTTCAGGCGAACGCGTAATACCGTGATTGCGGAATAGTTCCAGCTTGTTTTTCAGGGCCTCGGAATTTGTGGTGACAGCACCACCTTCACCCATGGCAATTGTTTTCACCGGATGGAATGAAAATGCCGTCATGTCGGACCACCGGCAGTCGCCGGTCGTGAACTCCAGATCGGCACCATAGTTTGTGCCGATCGCATGACATGCATCTTCGACCACAAACATATTCTCGCGTTTTGCGACCGACGCGATGGCTTCCATGTCGCATGTTTGTCCGGCAAGTTGCACCGGCACAACTGCCTTCGGTTCGAGACCCGATTGTTTTGCGCGTGCAATTGCATCTTCCAGATGTTCAACGGTCATCAAACCGGTATCGGGATCGCAATCCGAGAAGACGACCTGTGCACCCGTAAATGTCATCGCATTGGCGGATGCGACAAAGGTGATTGCCGGTACAATAACCGCATCATTCGCGTTCAAGCCAAGCGCATAAGCCGCCATATGCAATGCCGCAGTCCCTGAATTGCAGGCGACAGCAAATCTTGCATTGGTTTGCTGCGCAAGTTGCATTTCGAATTGGTCCACAGCAGGCCCTGTGGTCAGGAAATCAGACTTCAGGACTTCGACGACGGCGTCAATGTCGGCCTGATCAATAAACTGGCGACCATATGGAAGAAATTTCTGTTTCATCTATCTGCCTGTTCCATGAACTTCCACGCGTGAGAAATGATGTCTTCAAGGTCTGTAAACTTGGGTTCCCAACCTAGCAGGTTTTTTGCTTTTTCGTTATGGGAGACCAAACGGTACGGATCCCCGGCGCGGCGCTCTTTGAAATTTATCTTTAGTCGACAATTTGTAATCTTTTCGCATAACTTTAGGACTTCGAGAACAGAAGAGCCTTCTTCACGGCCGATGTTGATTTGTTCAAATGCGGGGTCGGTTGCCTTCATTGCATATTGCAGGGCGGCGATATGGGCGTCGGCGAGATCGTCAACATGTACATAGTCCCGCACACACGTACCGTCCGGTGTAGGGTAGTCCGTTCCAAATACACTCATTGCCCGGCCATTGTTTTTCGCGGCCATCAGGCAAAGAGGGATCAGGTGGGTTTCTGGTTCGTGACGTTCACCAGCACGGCCAGCGGGATCCGCCCCCGCAGCATTGAAATATCTGAGCGCAAGAGCTCGAAAGCCGTGGATTTTACAATAATCGGCAAGTATCGTCTCAACGATTGCTTTTGACCTGCCGTAAGGATTAGTCGGGCAAACCGGCTCAGATTCATCGATCAGATATTTCTCTGAATTGCCATACACGGCAGCCGTCGACGAGAATACAATCTTTTTGCAATCATACTGTTGCATGGATGCAAAAAGAACCTGAGATCCCGTTACATTGACATCATAAAACAGGCCCGGGGACGACATCGACTGTCCAGCTTCAATCAGTCCGGCCAGATGAATGACGGCAAGCGGACTATGCGCTGCGAAAACGCTATCAAGTGCCTTTTTTTTGCGAATGTCACCCTGAATAAAAATGGCCTCATCGGGCACTGCATCAGGATGGCCATTCGTCAAGTTGTCAAAGACGACTGGCGTGTAACCTTTTTCCAAAAGCTTTAAACAGATATGGGAGCCAATAAAGCCCGCTCCACCTGTAACCAGAATTTTTTTCATTAAAACAAGAGAGCCTGTCTGCGGGAAATTGTTTCATTACGTATAATCAGTTTAGGCGATGTTCTGTCTATATCCACCTTAGACTGACGTACAGAGCAAATATAGAATTAGATAGGATAACTGGTGGCATGTGGCCTTTTAATTGCGAACCTGCTTTTGGACCGATGTAGTTTAATTTAAAGGAAGATCATGTACCAACACCGTGGGATTGTGACATTCGCTATTGCAATGCTTCGTCAGTGACACGCAATCAGAGATTCCAAGGCGCACAATGTCTGTCAACGATAGGTATTATGTTGTAGTCTGATCGCGCTCCGGGGCTTGGATCGGCGGGGCTGTCCGAAAGTGGTAGGCATCAATGCTTGGAAAATTGTTGCAGTGCGATAATATCGTCACAGGACCATGTCTGGGCAGAAATGAAAAATCGTTGCCCGGTCCAGGGAAACGTAATCAGGAATAATCGGAGGGTTTCATGACCGACGTCGTAATTGTGGGTGCAGCACGTACACCAATCGGCGCATTCAGTGGCACGCTGGCGAATACGCCGGCACATGATCTGGGTGCTGTTGCCATCAAGGCTGCACTGGAACGCGCGGGCGTTGAAGGGGACGCGGTGGATGAAGTCATCCTCGGCCAGGTTCTCACAGGTGGTCAGGGGCAGAACCCCGCCCGTCAGGCCGCCATCGGCGCGGGCATCTCGGATCGCGCAACCGCCTTTTTGATCAACCAGGTCTGTGGTTCGGGGCTGCGCACGGTGGCCCTTGCCGCCCAGCAGATCATGACCGGGGACGCCAATATCGTGGTTGCCGGTGGTCAGGAAAACATGTCGCTTTCTACCCATGTCGCACATCTGCGAGCCGGGCATAAAATGGGCGATGTCAAATTCATCGACAGCATGATCAAGGACGGCCTGTGGTGTGCTTTCAATGGCTATCACATGGGCAACACGGCTGAAAACATTGCCGCCAAATGGGGCATTTCGCGCGAAGAACAGGACGCCTTTGCTGCCGGTTCCCAGAACAAGGCCGAAGCCGCCCAGAAATCCGGCCGCTTCAATGATGAAATCGCCGCGGTAACCATCGCCAACCGCAAGGGCGATATCGTCTTTGATACCGATGAATATCCGCGCCATGGTGCGACTGCCGAAGGCATGGCCAAACTGCGCCCGGCCTTTGACAAGGAAGGCACGGTCACGGCCGGCAACGCATCGGGCATCAATGACGGGGCTGCTGCCCTTGTTGTGATGTCGGCAGCCGAAGCCGCCAAACGTGGCCTGACCCCGCTTGCAACGATCAAAAGCTGGGCGACGGCGGGTGTTGACCCGGCCATCATGGGATCGGGTCCGATCCCGGCCTCGAAAAAGGCCCTTGAAAAAGCCGGCTGGTCGGCCGCCGATCTTGACCTGATCGAAGCCAACGAAGCCTTTGCCGCCCAGGCAATTGCGGTCAATCGCGACATGGGCTGGGATACCGACAAGGTTAACGTCAATGGCGGTGCGATTGCGCTTGGCCATCCGATCGGGGCATCGGGCGCACGTGTCTTCACCACGCTGCTGTATGAAATGCAGAAACGCGACGCGAAAAAAGGTCTCGCGACGCTTTGCATCGGTGGCGGCATGGGAGTTGCGCTGTGCGTCGAGCGCTAACGCAAGTTTCTGACTGAATTTTCTGCTGCGCGGGGCGTCCTCTTGAATGGGGGAGGCCCCGTTTGCATTTCAGAAAGTCATGCTGCAGTGCGACGAAAGACTAAACCGACCGGCTGACATAGATCATGGAGAAGTAATAAAATTACATATATAAGGTACTTTATGGATTAAAGTTACGTGCGTCGTAGAAGGGCAAACTACGAGACTCGTTATGAAGACAGGCTTGATGAACGAAGTTTAGGGAGGCGACCATGACAAAAACAGCACTGGTAACCGGTGGAACGCGCGGTATCGGCAAGGCAATCAGCCTGGCGCTCAAGGATGCGGGCTATACCGTTGTTGCAAACTATGCTGGCAATGACGAGGCCGCAAAGGCCTTCAGCGATGAAACAGGCATTGCAACCTGCAAATGGAGCGTCGCGGATCCCGATGGCTGTGCGGCTGGCATCGCCAAGGTCGAGGCCGATATTGGCCCGATCGACATTCTGATCAACAATGCCGGCATCACCCGTGACGGTTTCATGCATAAAATGGAAACCGAACAATGGCATGCGGTGATCGAAACCAATCTCAGCTCGCTATTCTATATGACCAAACCGGTTCTTGAAGGCATGCGGGCTCGCGGCTTTGGCCGCATTGTCAATATTTCCTCGATCAACGGGCAAGCCGGCCAGTTCGGCCAGACCAACTATTCCGCGGCCAAGGCCGGTGTGCACGGCTTTACCAAGGCACTTGCCCAGGAAGTTGCGCGCAAGGGCATTACGGTCAACACCATCGCGCCGGGCTATATCAATACCGACATGGTGGCGGCTGTCCCGGAAAAGGTTCTCGAAGGTATCGTTGCCAAAATCCCGGTCGGCCGACTGGGCGAAGCCGACGAAATCGCCCAGGCGATCCTCTATCTTTGCGGCCCGAATTCCGGCTTCATCACCGGTTCCTGCCTGTCGATCAATGGCGGTCAGCACATGTTCTGATCCCGCCTGCGCCGGACCAAAAAACAACGCCCCGCAGACACATTTGCGGGGCGTTTTGTCTATCCGGGATCAGGCAGCCAATACATCCCTGGTCGAGACAATCTTGGCAAAGGTATCACCCAGCATGGTCAGTTCGTGACGATGCAGGTCAGCGGCCGGAATTGCCTTGCCGCTGATCGCATCGGGCAGATCGCGCGTGGTGGTGGCATCCGATACCACCGTGACCCCGTATCCCTTTTCATCGGCGACCCGGGCGGTGGTTGATACACAAACATGTGTCATGAAGCCCGTGATCACCACCTGCTTGAAACCGCCCTGTTGCAACAGTTCGTCAAGTCCGGTGCCGCCAAACGAACTTGGTACCGATTTGGTCAGGACCGCCTCACCCTCCTTGGGGGCAACCTCGGCCATGATTGCGGCATAGGGGCCGCTTGGATCAAACAGGCCGGTTGCGCGATGCTGAATATGGATAACGGTCCCGCCCTGTGCCCGCCAATGGCTCAGAAGTTTCTGAATATTGGCCAGTGCGGGCTCAAGACCCGACAGTTGCAGTTTGCCGCTGCGGTATTCTTCCTGCGCATCAATCACGATCAGGGCGGCATCATCGGGTGTTCCGGTCACAAGACTTGCCCCGGCAAGATCAAAAATGGTTTTCGCAGTCATTTTCGGCATCCTTTGTTTGTTTCGCTGATGCCCCATCATGTCTCTGCGAAATTGCATTATCCATCGGCAATAATTCGATTATAATCTGCAAAAATGCAGATTAGTGGAATGTATGATGTCACTTGATTGGGAAGGATTACGGACCTTTGCCCATGTTTGTCAGGCCGGGAATATGAGTGCCGCTGCCCGTGAACTCGGGGTGAACCAGACGACGGTGGCGCGCCGCATTGCCCGGCTGGAAGAATGGGTGGGCTATGCCATTTTGCACCGCGATGGTCGTGCGCTGGCACCAACCGCCCGTGCGCAGGTTCTGTTGCAAACAGCCCAACACATGCAGGACACGGTATCGGATTTGCTGACACGCGATCCGGTTTCCGAACAGGCTGACGGGGCTGTTGGCGGCATTGTGCGCCTGACCGGGGTTGATGCGATTTTACAAGATTGCGTCGCCCCGCATATCGCCGATCTGCATCAACGCTTTCCGAAAATTGCTTTGGAACTGATCGGGGCCAACCGCAATCTCAGTCTGCCACAACGTGAAACCGATATCGCCATCCGCCTGGCCCGACCCGATAGCGGGGCGTTTCATATCCGCAAGCTCGGCCATCTTGAATATGGCATCTATTGCAATCCGAACGGATTGCCGGCAACCGCGATGGATCCGCAAACCCTGCCATGGATTGACCTTGACGAATTCTTTGCCGACAAGCCCGAACAAAAATGGCTGGCCGATCATTTCCCCGACCGGACGGTCATCGGCTATGCCAATCGCGGATCGATCATGGTTTCAATGATGACGGGGCATGCCTGTTGCGCCCTTTTGCCCCGATGCGTCGGGGATCGCATCGACTTTCTCAGATGCCTTGATACCTATCACCCGACCGGCCGCGAAGTCTGGCTTCTAACCCATCAGGAAAAACGCCATCTGCCCCATGTCCGCGCCGTCATCGACTGGCTGACCCGCATCCTGCTTGACGGGGATTTTATTAACGTTGGAAACACCGAGAGGCAGAGAAGTAAGATTGAGTTTCCTGGCGCGACAATTTGATTGTTGTTTGAAGCGATACAGATGTTGGAAGGCTGTATCAAAGTGTTCTATAAACTCTTGAACTTCATTTGACTGCCTCCGTAGGAAATTCATCTAAATGCAAAAAGATGCTGTGATCAAACCAGTAATTATGTGTGGTGGTTCCGGTACCAGACTTTGGCCTCTTTCGCGGAAAGCATTTCCAAAGCAGTTTATTCCTCTGTATCAAGGAAAGTCTCTTTTTGAATTGACCGTTGAGCGTGTGTCAAATCTCGGAGACGTTCTGGCGGTCAGTGGCGATGAGTATAGATTCTTCGTACAGGAAGCAGCAGATAAGCTGGGCGTAGAACTCCCCCAATTGCTTGAGCCTGCCGGACGGGATACTGCGCCAGCTATGGCTCTGGCAGCATTTTTTGATGGTGAAGCTGATGATTTGATCCTGTTCTGCCCGGCGGATCATTTTATACCTGATGCTTTACGGTTTCAGACGATGGTTCAAGAGGCTCAAAAGCTGGCGGACGAAGGCTGGATTGTTACCTTCGGAGTGCAGCCTGGTCTGCCGAGTACAGCATACGGCTATATTGAATTAGGCGAAAAGATTTCTGGAGAGGCAAGGAAGTCGCTTCGCTTCCATGAAAAACCCGACAGCAAAACGGCACTTGAATTTCTGTCGTCGGGTAAGTTTCTCTGGAACTCTGGAATTTTCTTGATCAAAAGGTCGGTATTGCTCAATGCGTTGAATGAGTTTGAGCCCGACATTTTTAACGCCTGTCAATCTGCAATGGCCGATGTAGTTCAGGACGGTTCTTTTTGGCGTCCCGGAGACAGTTTTGCTAGTGCGCCAAAGAAAAGCATAGATTACGCGGTGATGGAGCATGCAAAAAATATTGCGGTATTCCCGTTTAATGGTGTTTGGAGTGACGTCGGCAGTTGGAACGCAATGTTTGCACTAAGTGAGATGGATGATAATGGTTGCGGAAAGATTGGTGTCGCTGAAAATATTCACTCCATCAATTCGGAAAACACGCTTGTCCATGCCTCGGAGCGTCGTTTTGTTGTAACGATTGGGACGAGGGACCTTGTCATAGTTGATACACCAGACGCCCTGATGGTCAGCGCGCTTGATCAGGTTGAGAATGTTAAGCAAGCAGTTGCCGAGTTGGAAGTTGCCAATCGTACGGAAGCATCAGAGCATAGAAGAGTGGCTCGTCCGTGGGGTGCTTATGACAGCATTGATCATAGTGACCGTTTTCAGGTCAAGCGGATTACCGTCAAGCCGGGTGCCCGGCTCTCGTTACAAAGGCACCGACATAGGGCAGAACACTGGGTCGTGGTAAAGGGTACAGCACTTGTGACCCGAGATAATGAGACGTTCTTGCTCAAAGAAAACGAGTCAACCTATATTCCCCTTGGTGCCGTGCATCGTATGGAAAATCCGGGAAAAACACCTCTGGAACTAATTGAAGTTCAGTCAGGTAGCTATCTGGGAGAGGATGATATCGAGCGTTTTGACGATGAATATGGACGCACCACAAAAAATCGCGAATTGGGACAGGGATAAATGACCAAACGGGCGTTAATAACCGGCATTACTGGCCAGGATGGTAGCTATCTGGCTGAGTTCCTGCTTGAGAAGGGATACGAAGTCCACGGTATCAAGAGGCGAAGCAGCTCCCTCAATACAGATCGTATTGATCATCTGTATCAAGATCCTCATGAGGATAATCGCAAGCTGGTGCTTCACTATGGTGATTTGGCAGACAGTAGCAATCTGACGCGAATTATCAATGATGTGAAGCCTGACGAAGTCTATAATCTGGGTGCGCAAAGCCATGTAGCTGTCAGCTTTGAGGCCGCAGAATACACCGCTGACATTGATGCTTTGGGAACTTTGAGACTTCTTGAAGCGATCCGTTTTCTTGGGCTGGAAAAGAAAACCCGTTTTTATCAGGCGTCAACGAGTGAACTGTATGGCTTGGTACAGGAAGTTCCTCAGAAGGAAACAACACCCTTTTACCCTCGCAGCCCTTATGCCGTCGCCAAGTTGTATGCTTACTGGATTTCTGTAAATTACAGAGAAGCTTATGGCATGTATGCCTGTAACGGAATTTTGTTTAACCACGAAAGTCCGCGCAGGGGAGAAACATTTGTCACACGCAAGATAACCCGCGCTTTGGCAAATATTTCTCAAGGCTTGGAAAGCTGCCTGTATCTTGGAAATTTGGATGCTCTCAGAGATTGGGGGCATGCCAAGGACTATGTTCGAATGCAATGGCTTATGTTGCAACAGGAAGAAGCTCGTGACTACGTTATTGCAACTGGACGTCAGGCGTCAGTCCGTGAGTTTGTGAATATTGCTGCAAAGGAGCTAGGTATAACCTTGCGCTTCGAAGGTGAGGGAGTTGCTGAGAGAGGGATTGTAGAAGCACTTGATACAAACATTTCTTCAGCGATCAAGGTGGGAGATGAAATCGTGCGGGTTGACCCGCGTTATTTCCGTCCAGCCGAAGTGGAGACACTGCTTGGTGATCCCTCAAGGGCAAAGAATGAGCTGGGATGGGAACCTGAGATAAGCATGGAAGATATGGTTCGCGAGATGGTTGCTCATGACCTCAAGAAAGCCCGGCAACTCCGCGTTTTGAAAGAGAATGGGTTTGATGTTGCAGTTAACGCATCGCAGTGATTTATGATTAAAAAGGTTTTTGTTGCAGGTCATAATGGGATGGTCGGTAGTGCAATTGCTCGCCGACTAAGACTTGATGCGCAAATCGAACTTGTTACAGCTACGCGTGGCGAATTGGATCTTGAAAATCAAGAATCAGTAAACCGTTTCTTTGTTAGACACTCCATAGATGAGATTTATCTTGCAGCTGCCAAGGTTGGTGGAATTCACGCGAATAACACCTATCCAGCAGACTTCATTTATAAAAATTTGTTAATTGAGGCCAATATCATCGGTGCTGCTCACCAATATGATGTTCAGAAGCTTCTGTTTTTGGGGTCTAGTTGCATATACCCGCGTGCTGTGACACAGCCAATGCGAGAGGACGCTCTCTTGACCGGTGTACTCGAGGCCACTAACGAGCCTTATGCGATTGCCAAGATTGCAGGTATCAAACTGTGTGAGTCCTTCAATCGGCAGTACGGCCGGGATTATCGCAGCGTGATGCCTACAAACCTGTATGGCCCTGGTGACAACTATCACCCTGAGAACAGCCACGTCATTCCTGCACTTTTGCGCCGTTTTCATGAGGCTAAAGTTTCTCGTGCTCAGGAAGTCATTGTGTGGGGGAGTGGGAAGCCATTTCGCGAATTTCTATTCGTCGATGACATGGCTGCTGCATGTATCCACGTCATGAATCTGGATGACGCGACCTACAAAGATAAAACAGAAGAAATGTGTAGCCACATCAATGTTGGCTATGGCTCGGATGTTACTATTCGGGAATTGGCGGCTGAAATCGCAAAAACCGTTGGTTTTGAAGGCAAAATCGTTTTCGATACCTCAAAACCGGACGGCACGATGCGAAAATTGATGGACAGCAGTCGCTTGTTCTCAACCGGCTGGAAGCCATCTGTTGATCTTCAAAGTGGTTTGGCAATCGCGTATGAAGATTTCCTGAGCGGGAAGGCGCGCGAAGTCTAAACAACCGTGACAGATGCCTTGCGGCTGGTTGTCATGATGATTCTGGCATTGGGCAGATCATTATGTTCGGCTTTGGTGATGGCAGATTGATGGTCAAAACCAAGGCCCTGCCACCGGTCAATCAGGCGTGCGCGCAGGGTTTCTTCAGGCACTTCAAGAAACACCGACAGATCAAAAAGCCCGTGAAGTCCGTTCCATGGTTCCTGATCAAGCAACAGGTAATTGCCTTCGACCAGAATGATGCGGTGGCGTGGCGAAATGGCGCGTGCCGATCCGCGTGATATTTCAAGTGCGCGGTCAAAAACCGGCACATAGATCTCTTCATCTGGGCTATCGCGCAGCGCAAGCAGGATGCGTCTCAATCCCCCGACATCAAAGGTGTGCGGCGCGCCCTTGCGCGATAACAGGCCGCGCTGTTTCAGGATCGCATCATCAAAATGAAAACCATCCATCGGCACAACAGCAGCACCGGCTTCATCACCCCCCAGATGGTGATAAAGCCGGTCGGACAAATGTGATTTGCCCGATGCTGGTGCCCCGATGATCGCAACCAGGATGCGCTGATCATCAGTTTGTTGTGCGCGGATCATCGCCGCCAGTTCGTCAATGTCGGGTGTCATCTGGGTTGGGTCTTCTGGAATTGATGTCTTGTGGCTTTTTGTTTTTGAACGGGCGGGGCAGGGCTGCCGTTTTGGGCCATCCTGCCCCGTCCGGTCTGGTGCCATATCGTTGTCGAGTCAGCCATCATCGGATCAGGTAGCGGCATCCACTGCGGGTGGTTCCATTGCCCCGGTCATGAAGGCAACCGCATCGGACATGCTGTAATCATCGGGCTTGATGGTACAAAGCCGTTTGCCCAGCCGATGGACATGAATGCGGTCCGCGACCTCGAACACATGGGGCATATTGTGCGAAATCAGCACAATCGGCATGCCGCGCGCCTTCACATCGGCAATCAGATCCAGCACACGCCGGCTTTCCTTCACACCAAGGGCGGCGGTCGGTTCATCCATGATCACAACGCGCGATCCGAATGCAGCCGCCCGTGCGACCGCAACCCCCTGGCGTTGCCCCCCAGAAAGGGTCTCGACCGCCTGGTTGATGTTCTGAATGGTCATCAGGCCAAGCTCGGACAGTTTTTCACGTGCAAGCCGTTGCATTTCCTTGTGATCAAGCGCACCGAAATATTTGCCCATGAAGCCTTTCTTGCGAAGCTCGCGGCCCATGAACATGTTATCGGCAATCGACAGGGCCGGCGACAGCGCAAGGTTCTGATAGACCGTCTCGATCCCGGCTTCGCGGGCCTCCATCGGCGATGTGAATCCGATCGGCTTGCCATCAAGTTCGATGCTGCCTTCATCAATCGTGATCGCCCCTGAAAGCGCCTTGATCAGCGATGATTTCCCCGCCCCGTTATCGCCGATAACGGCCAGAACCTCGCCGGGATAAAGATCGAAATCGGCATGATCAAGTGCGGTTACCCGGCCATAGCGTTTGACAATCCCGCGCGCCCGAAGAACCGGTTTTGCTGTGTTGCTCATGACGACACCTTTCTGATCCACTGGTCAATGGCCACGGCAATGATGGTCAGCCACCCAATGGCAAAGACCTGCCACAGAACATCCACCCCCGCCAAGCGAAGCCCGGAATTGAACACACCAACAATCAGCGCCCCGATCAGCGGACCGATGATTGATCCGCGCCCGCCAAACAGCGAGATGCCGCCAATTACAACTGCGGTAATCGATTGAAGATTGGCTTCCTGAAAGCTTTGCGGTGAAACCGATCCGACACGTCCGATCGATGCCCATGCCCCGATGCCGCATACAAGCCCGGCCAGACCATAAACCATGATCAGGGTGCGGTTGGTGCGAATGCCCGAAAGCTCGGCGGCTTCCTTGTCATCGCCAATCGCATAAACATGCCGCCCCCAGCTGGTATGGTTCAGGATGTACCAAAGCACCCCGAAAATCACCAGCATCAGGATCGACCCATAGGTTATGCGCGCCCCGCCAAGCGCGATGCTTTCGCCAAAGAATTTCAAAAGCGGGGCAATTTCATCAAGCGTCTGGCTGCGGATCGACTGCGCGCCCGAAAGCCACAGATTAAGCGCAAAGAAAATATTCCAGGTGCCCAGTGTGACGATGAAAGGCGGCAACTTGATCCGGGTGACCAGAAAACCGTTAAGGCCCCCGGCCGCAATCCCGCCGATACAGCCCGCAATGATCGCAATCGGGGCGGGCACGCCAAGGGTGATGGCAAGCTGGCCCATGATCACCGACATCAGAACCATGATCGCCCCGACCGAAAGATCAATGCCCGCGGTCAGGATGACAAGGCTTTGTGCCGCGGCCAGAATCCCGATGATCGAGACCTGCTGCATGATCAGCGACAGGTTAAAGGGTGAAAAGAATTTGCTGCCTGCAACGAAACCGAAAATCACGATGGACGCGATCAGAACGATCACCGGTACCATCGTCGGGTTGCCGTGCAGGAAATGCTGCACATTGTCAAACAGGCTGCGTGATTTGTGTTCGAATGTTGCAATGGAGCGGTCACTGGACTCAAGCGACTGCTCGAAATCCTGTTTTTTGCGTGACGACTGAGCTGTATCGCTCATCTGTTCCTCCCGACCTGGTTCGGGTCTGTGCGGGGCAGGGTGCGCGCACGGCCCGGAAGTCACCCGTCCGGTTCTGATGACCGGTTTGGTTTGCGGATGTCGACCAAGTGTAATCTAAAGTGGGACAAGGAGGGCGAACTTCTTGCCGCCCTCCTTCGAAGCGGAAGGGATCCTTAACCCCAGCAGCGATCCGTGCCTTCGGCAACGCTGATTGACGGCACGCCGTCAACAGGCTGGTCGGTCACAAGATTGACGCCGGTGTTATAGAAGTTCAGGCCCTGCGAATTCTGCGGTTTTTCACCGCTATCCGCCCATGCCTTGATTGCTTCGATTCCCTTGGACGCCATCAGAAGCGGATATTGCTGGGAGGTCGCGCCAATCACGCCATCCTTGACGTTGGCCACACCCGGGCAGCCGCCATCGACCGAAACAATCAGAACGCCTTCTTCCATGCCAAATGCCTTGAGCGCCTCATAGGCACCCGCCGCGGCCGGTTCGTTGATCGTATAGACAACATTGATATCCGGGTCGCGCTGCATAAGGTTTTCCATGGCTTTGCGGCCACCTTCCTCATTGCCGCTGGTCACGTCGTGACCAACGATCCGGGCGTCATCCTCGTCCCCGATCTTGTTGGGGTCCTTGATGTCGATCCCGAAACCTTTCATGAAGCCCTGATCGCGCAAGACATCGACCGACGGCGCACTTGGCGACAGATCAAGCAGCGCGATTTTCGCATCACTTGCCTTGTCGCCCAGTTTGGCCGCCGCCCACTGACCAATCAGCTCGCCTGCCTTGAAATTGTCGGTGGCAAAGGTCGCATCGGCCGCATCAATCGGTTCAAGCGGCGTATCAAGCGCAATCACAAGCAGCCCGGCATCGCGGGCCTTTTTGACCACCGGCACAATCGCCTTGGTGTCCGATGCGGTCAGAAGAATACCCTTGGCCCCCGATGCAATGCAGGACTCGATGGCCTGGACCTGTGTTTCATGGTCGCCATCGATTTTCCCGGCATAGGTCGAAAGATCGATGCCGAGTTCCTCGGCCTTGGCCGAAGCCCCTTCTTTCATTTTGACAAAGAACGGGTTGATGTCGGTTTTGGTGATCAGGCAGGCCCCGATATCGGCAGCCTGTGCCGCGTTGGGGGCAGCCGAAAGACCAAGAGCAAGCGCACCAAGGGTTGCGCCAAGAAGTGCTTTTTTCATGTGTTTCCTCCCAGGGATGAACCTGAATGGCTGATCGGTTTCGACCAGCACCATTTGTTTTCCAACAGATCGTGGCGCGCATTTTCTTCAGGGCCTTCAACCTGTCTGCCGCCTAGCACACACCAATCCGGCGAGGCTGTCAATTAATAAATCCGGTTGATTTATTAATTAATCCTGTCACTCTGAACCGCAATCGGGCATTAAAGGACCCGAGTGGGAGGACCAGATGACGCAAACCATATCGACCAGCCCCGACCAAACAGGGGCGGAAGATCAGGCAGCACGTCCGCTGCATCCGGGCGGTGGCGCCAATCAGCTGCGTGTGCGCGCCTATAATGAACGGCTTGTCCTGTCGCTGGTCCGCCGCAATGCCGGTCTGTCAAAGGCCGATATTGCAAGGCTTTCGGGGCTTTCGGCCCAGACGGTGTCCGTGATCATGCGCGCCCTTGAAAAGGACGGATTGCTCAAACGCGGCACCCCGGTCCGCGGCAAGGTCGGCAAACCCAAAGTCCCGATGGCGCTTAATCCTGACGGGGTATTTTCCTATGGTCTGAAGATCGGCCGGCGCAGTGCCGAACTGATCCTGCTGGATTTTGTCGGCACCGTGCGGGCGTCGCTCAAGGAAGCCTATAAATACCCGACCCCTGATGGCATCCGCCAATTTGTCCGGGACTCGATTGACCGCATCACCGCCGGTCTTGGCACGGATCAGCGCAACCGCATTGCCGGGATCGGCATTGCCGCCCCGTTTGAACTCTGGAACTGGGTGGATGAAGTCGGCGCCCCGGTCGAAGACATGAATGCCTGGCGCGAAGTCGATCTGATCGACACCATCGGTGCCATCGTGCCATTCCCGGTCTTTCAGCAAAATGACGCGACCGCCGCCTGCGGGGCCGAACTGGTCTTTGGCCTTGGGCCGAACTATGCCGACTTTGCCTATTTCTTTGTCGGATCGTTTATCGGCGGTGGCGTGGTGCTCAATCAGGCGCTCTATGCCGGGCGTACCGGCAATGCCGGGGCTTTCGGATCAATGCCGGTTTCCTCGCGCAGCGGCCATCCCAGCCAGCTGATCGATCAGGCATCGATCTTTGTGCTTGAAGATATGCTGACCCGCGACGGCCGCGATCCCGCCATGCTGTGGCGCGACCCGGACTATTGGAACACGCTGGGTGAAACCCTTGATATCTGGATCAGCCACACCGCACGCAGTCTGGCAATCGCCATTACCTCGGTCTGTTCGGTGATCGATTTCGAAGCGGTGATTGTCGATGGCGGCTTTCCGCCTGATGTCTGTGCCCGGCTGGTCGCGGCAACCCGGGCGGCCACCAGCGACCTTGACCTTCAGGGCATCGAACGCCCCCATATCGAACAGGGCCAGGTCGGCAGTGCCGCGCGTGCCATCGGGGCGGCAAGTCTGCCTTTATTCTCGCGCTATCTGCTTGATCAGAATGTCCTGTTCAAGCAGATGCAATAACCCCGGACCCAGCCCCAGCCCCTAGAAACTGTCCTTGCGCTTGCGGATCTCGGCAAAGATATCGACCGGGCTTTGGCCGCTCATGCCGATTGCTGCGGCAACCGACGGCTCATCAGCCCGCAGGAACGGGTTGGTCGCAAGCTCGACATCCAGACGCGACGGAATGGTCGGCAAATTGCGCGCCCGAAGCCCGTCAATATCCTGACAGCGCGCAATCAGGATCGGATTGTCCGGTTCGATGGTTTTGGCAAAGCGCGCATTGGACTGGGTATATTCATGCCCGCAATAGACCTGGGTGCTGCCCGGAAGGTCGCGGAACTTGCAAAGAGAATCCCACATCTGTGCCGGTGTGCCTTCAAACAACCGCCCGCAGCCCAGCGCAAACAGGCTGTCGCCCGAAAACAGCGCGGTAACCGCCGGGAAATAAAACGCGATATGGCCGCTGGTATGGCCCGGAACGTCAAAGACCCGCCCCTTGAGATCCCCGATCAGAACCTGATCCCCTTCGGCGCATGTTTCATCCATATTGGGAATGCGCGCACTTTCCGCCGCCGGACCCAAAAGCTTCGCCCCGTATTTTTCAATCAGTTCGCCATTGCCGCCAATATGGTCATGGTGGTGATGGGTATTGATCACCAGATCAAGGTTCCAGCCCCGTTCCTCAAGGGCGGCAATCACCGGGGCTGCTTCGCCCGGATCAATCACGGCGGTGACGTCGCTGTAATGACAGCGCACAAGATAGGTGTAATTGTCTGAAAGACACGGAATAACGATCACTTCGCCCGCGGCCATGGCGTACCTCTGCACTGAATTTGTGTAATTGCCCCAAGACTATCAGCAAGGACTGTCTTGAAACAATCACCCAAAATCCAAAGATTTTGACATTCTATGCTAGGGTCGGGACCGAACTGTCTGCAAAGATGTTTCCGTGCCGCAAAGGGGATGATAGGTTTACCGAATGCCGCAGGATGTCGTTGATCTTCACCGTTTTTATGCAAGCAGTATCGGTCAGGCCGCCCGTCGCCTGATCCGCAGGCGCCTGCGCGTCATGTGGTCGGATGTGCGGGGCATGCGGGTGCTGGGCTTTGGCTATGCCACACCCTATCTGCGCCCCTTTATCGGCGAGGCCGAACGCGTCATGGCCTTCATGCCCGCCCGTCAGGGCTGCGTGCACTGGCCCGTGGACGAAGAAAACCGTGTCGCCCTGACCGAAGAAACCATGCTGCCGCTGCCGGACAGTTCGGTTGATCGCATTCTGCTGGTTCATCTGGTCGAACATTCCGATTCCATGCGCCGTCTGATGCGCGAATGCTGGCGGGTCTTGACGCCCAATGGCCGGATCGTGGTCGTGACTCCGAACCGAAGCTCGCTTTGGTCCTGGTCGGAAAAGACGCCGTTTGGTTATGGCCATCCCTATAGCGTGTCCCAATTGCAAAATCTGATGCGCGAAAACATGTTCCTGCCGGTCCAGCACAGCCGCGCGCTGTTCCTGCCACCGACCCAGCGCCGCCTGTTCCTGCGCTGGTCGCAGCTGTTTGAAAATATCGGATCGCGCCTGTTCAAGGCCTTTGCCGGTGTCTCGATCGTCGAAGCCGGCAAACAGCTTTATGCCAGCACCGGCACCCCGTCGCGCAAGCGCCGTCTGGTCCACATTCCGGTAACCGTACCGCCCCTTCGCCCGGCCGAAGGCAATCACCAGCATCAAAAGGACCACGTCCTGTCATCGCGGTCCGCCAGGGTCGATGCCGCCGATGTCGCCGATGATGCGCGGCTTACGGATCGGACCGACAAGCCCGCATGATGTCCGGGCCGGTTTGGCGCCCGGATTGGCAATGATCGGCAATGACCTGCAATGATCTGCAATGATCTGTTACCTCATGACAATTGACAGACCCGTGCAGTCTTCCCCCATAATGGGGGCATGAATTTCAGAAATGCTGTGCGAAATGCTGTCCGCTTTACGGGGTGCATGCTGGTCGGGGCTGTGCTGACCACATCGCTTTGCGCCCGCGCCGAGACGATCCAAAGCAGCAATATCCCGCGCACGATTACCCTTTATGCCGAAGACAGCAACCGTCCCTATGCCTATTTTGACGGAACCGGCGCCGAAGGCATCTATGTGCGCATCCTCAAAAAGGCCTTCGCCAGAATGCCGCAATATCATCTCGATATTGTCAGCGTGCCGTTTCGCCGTGGCATGGAATTGCTCAAGGATGGCAAGATCATGGGGTTTTTCCCGCCCTATGCGCGCAAGGACCGCGACTGGATTGACCGCTATTCGATCCCGATCCTGCGTGAAACGGTCGTCGTCCTGTGCAGCAATGATTACGCCCATAGCCACGATCTCAAAGTCTTTCCGCGCGATTTCAAGGATGCCCGTTTTGCCAATAATGCCGGCTATCGACTGGCGGGCGAGGCATTCTTTGACATGGTCGATGCCGGTGACATCACCCTTGAAGAAGCCAACACAACCGCCAGCAACCTGCGTTTTCTGATGGCCGGGCGGGTTGATTGCTATGTCAATGAACGCATGGCCATTCTGGCGGGAATGCGCGAACTTGCCATCGACAAGAACATGGCGCGCCTGTTCAACGAAACCGCCATCATCGGGCAGGAATTCGGCTTTGTTGCCTATGGTCCGGACCCGGAGAACCAGTGGCCCTGGCGCGATCAGTTCGCCGATGATCTCGACAAGGCCCTGGCTGACATGCGCAACCAGGGTGAAATAGACCGGCTGGTTGTCGATTATTTCGCCTATTAGGTGCCGGTTCGTTCTGCTGTTGCCCGTGCCTGGGCTGGCTGTCTGCTTTGGCTGCCTGATTTGGCTGTTTGGGCCTAGCGCGCCGAAACCGCAAGCCCGATCCCGAAACTGACAAAGATGCTGCCTGAAATGCGCTGGAACCATTTCTTGCCATTCCCGGTCAGGAACTGGCGCGACCGGGCGGCAAACATCGAATAGGCCATGATCGATGAAAACGACATGATGACAAATGTCGTATCCATGATGGCAAATTGCGAAATCAGCGGCGCATTATGGTCAATGAATAACGGGAACAGCGCGGTAAAGAACGCAATGGCCTTGGGATTGCTTGCCGAAACGATGAAACCCTGAACATAAAGGCGCAAGATACCCGGCGCGCGTTTGGGTTCGGTGCTGTTGACCCCTTCGACGGCGGGCAGTCTGCTGTCGCGCCAGAACTTGATGCCCAGCCAGATCAGATAGGCCGCGCCGACATAATGGATGATCGAAAACAGCACGCCCGATGTCATGATCAGCGCGCCCAGACCCAGTGCGGATAACAACCCCATAAGCCCGGTCCCCGTCACACAGCCCAGCGCCCCGATCAGCGACGCACGCGGGCCGAACCGGATGCTGTTGGTAATGCCCAGCATGATGGCCGGGCCGGGGGTCAGGGTGGCGATAAAGACTGCCAGAAAATAAAGGGCGAATTGATCACTGGTCATGCTGGGGCGCTTTCATTGGGGCGGGCTCGATGCCGAACGCCATTCAATGGTATGGTCTAAGCGCGGTCAATTACCATGATTGCGCATCAGATGCGCAAAAACAAACAGGCCATCCGAACGACGGATGGCCTGTTCAAAGGTCTTGGGCAGATGACCGAACTTAATGTTCGATATCGCGCCAGATTTTGCGTTTCACCGCATACAGCATCGCCGTCAGCACGATCAGGAACAGGATGACCTTAAGGCCAAGCTCCTTGCGGGCTTCAAGTTCCGGCTGTGCCGTCCAGTTCAGGAAGGCAACAACGTCACGTGCATGCTGTTCCAGGGTTGCCGGGGTTCCATCGGTATATTCGACCGCTTCATCATAAAGCGGCGGTGCCATGGAAATCTGGTGGCCCGGGAAATAGTGGTTATAGGATTTGCCATCGGAAAGATCGAACCCTTCCGGGGCTTCTTCCTCGTAACCGGTCAGAAGCGCGAACACATAGTCCGGCCCCGCGACACGTGCTTTGGTCATCAGGGACAGATCAGGCGGAATTGCCCCGCCGTTCGAAGCAGCCGCAGCCTTTTCGTTCGGGAACGGAGACGGGAAGTAATCCGACGGCTTGCCCGGACGGGTGAACATGTCACCATCGTCATTCGGACCGTCTTCAATGTCATATTCCGCCGCAATCGCCTTGATCTGGTCTTCGTTAAATCCAATGCCTTCAAGGTTGCGGAAGGCAATGAACCGCAGGCTGTGACAGCCCGCACAAACGTTTTTATAGACCTGGAAACCACGTTGCAGCTGGGCACGGTCATACGTGCCAAACAGACCCTTCCAGCTCCAGTCCTGTGACGGCGGTACCGGGGCGTCCCCGGCAGCCTTGGCTGCGTTACCGGTGAATGCAGTTACCGCGAAGGCGGCAGCAATTGCGGTCAGTGCGAACTTACGCATTTGCACCCTCCTTCAAAACAGACTCACTGATGCTTGCCGGAAGCGGTTTGGTTCTTTCAAGCTTCCCGACCAATGGCATCACAACAAGGAAATGCGCGAAGTAATACAGCGTCGAAAGCTGACCCATCACGATAACCTTAAGACCCGGAATTCCCATGAAATAGTCATCCGGTGCCTTCGCCCCGCAATAGCCGAGGATGAAGGTATCGATCACAAACAGCCAGAAGAACCATTTGTAAACCGGACGGAATTTCGAGCTGCGAACCTTCGAGGTATCAAGCCACGGAATAACGAACAGGATGACGATCGATGCAAACATCGCCAGAACACCAAGCAGCTTTGCCGGGATGCCAAGGATGGTGAAATCGATCGAACGCAGGATCGCATAGAACGGCAGGAAGTACCATTCCGGCACGATGTGCGGCGGGGTTACCAGCGGGTTGGCCGGAATATAGTTGTCCGGGTGACCAAGGTAATCCGGTGCAAAGAACACAAACGCACAGAAGAAGATCAGGAACACGCCCAGCCCGAACAGATCCTTGATCGTGTAATAGGGGTGGAACGGAATGCTGTCTTGCGGGGTTTTGATTTCAACGCCGGTCGGGTTGTTCGACCGCACACTGTGCAGCGCCCAGACATGCAGGACAACAAGGCCCAGAATGACGAACGGCATCAGATAATGCAGCGAGAAGAACCGGTTCAGCGTCGGGTTATCAACCGAGAAACCGCCCCAAAGCCACGTCACCAGCGGATCGCCAATGATCGGGAAGGCCGAGAACAGGTTGGTAATAACCGTCGCACCCCAGAAGGACATCTGGCCCCAGGGCAGGACATAACCCATGAACGCAGTCGCCATCATCGCAAGCAGGATCAGGATGCCGATCCACCACAGAACTTCGCGCGGCGCCTTGTAGGACCCGTAATACAGGCCACGGAAAATATGGATAAAGACGCAGATGAAGAACATCGATGCGCCATTCATGTGGATATAGCGGATCAGCCAGCCATGGTTCACATCACGCATGATGCGCTCGACCGACTCAAAGGCCATATCGGTATGCGGGGTATAGTTCATTACCAGGAAAATCCCGGTAAGGATCATCGTCACCAGAACAAAGCCCGCCAGGGAACCAAAGTTCCACATATAGGACAGGTTTTTCGGGGTCGGATATTCGTAAGCGGAATGGTGCAGCATGGAGATTACCGGAAGACGGTCATCAACCCATTTCACCACTTTGTTATTCCATTGAGGTGCGCTCATCATACAGCTCCTTAGCCGATACGGACGGTTGTGTCGGTGAGGAAGGTGTAGGTCGGCACCTCAAGATTCTTCGGCGCAGGACCACGGCGGATACGGCCCGACGTATCATAGTGCGAGCCATGGCACGGACAGTACCAACCATCATAATCGCCACGGGCTTCCCCGGTGGCGGTGCCCATCGGGATGCAACCCAGATGGGTGCATACGCCGACAACAATCAGCCATTCCTTTTTCTCGACACGCGCGTCGTCGGCCTGCGGATCGACCAGCTCGTTCAATGCAACCTCGTTGGCTTCATTGATTTCGCGCTCTGTACGATGGCGGATAAAGACCGGTTTGCCTCGCCACATTACCTTGACGGCCTGACCAACCGGGATGTTGGCCAGATTAACCTCGACCGAGGCAAGTGCGAGAACATCTTTGGACGGGTTCATGCTGTCCACGAACGGCCACAACGCAACACCGGTGCCAACGACACCGACGGCAGTGGTCGCCAAGGTCAGGAAATCCCTGCGGTTCTCGTCCGGCTGGTGATCGCCGGATGAATGCACCGTTTGCGACATAATTTATCCCTCTTTCTGCCCCCAAAACAGGCATGTGGATTGCCAAAAGCAAGACTTAGGACATCCTCGTTTGAATTCCCTTGATGAAAATCAAACAATGACGTCACTAAAAGCCTTTAGGCCTGTTTCCGCTCCGTCATACTAACAAAAATTCGGTTTGTTAAGGAGAACTTGGAGTTGCAATTTGTTTGCATTCAA
The DNA here is from genome assembly GCF_002844235.1 of Thalassospira povalilytica. Taxonomy (GTDB): domain Bacteria; phylum Pseudomonadota; class Alphaproteobacteria; order Rhodospirillales; family Thalassospiraceae; genus Thalassospira; species Thalassospira povalilytica. The sequence goes on from NZ_PGTS01000001.1 coordinate 475,940, forward strand.
TAAGATCATTTGGTTTTGCGGTGCACAATTCGGTAAAACCTAGCGTATTTGCGGGTATCGTGGGCCTTGCGAACCAATGGTTTGGCGCTTTGGTTTTTCTTATTCCAAAAAAGTCTAATAGGGCTATTAACGGGTAATTATATGTCTTCAATGATCTGATTCGACATCGGATCACCAACGATTCTAAAAGTGCGTCATGAGAATTTGTTTATTTGAACCCGACATCCCGCAAAATACCGGAACGATCCTGCGCATGGCGGCCTGTTTCGGATTGCCGGTCGATATTATCGAACCGTGCGGATTTTTGCTGACCTCGGCAGCACTCAAACGCGCCGGGATGGATTATCTTGGCAAGGCCGATTATATACGCCATGCCGATTGGCGCAGCTTCGTCGAAGCCCGCGATCAGGGCACGGTGCCGGGTCGTCTGGTTCTGCTGACCACCAAGGGGGCCGAACCCTATTGCGATTTCGAATTCCGGCCTGACGATATCCTGATGCTGGGCTCCGAAAGCAAAGGCGTCCCTGATCAGGTCCATAACTATGTCGATGCCCGGGTGGTGATCCCGATGCAGCCCGAAATGCGATCGCTCAATGTGGCGATGGCAACCGCGATGACGCTGGGCGAAGCGCTCCGCCAGACCAACAGCTTTCCAAAGAGGACGTAATGAGCAGCAAGGACGAAACCCTGATCGAAACCCGCAAGAACACCGCAAAGGCGTGGTTCCGTCAGCTGCGTGATGAAATCTGTGCCAGCTTCGAGGCGCTTGAAGACAGCTATGCCGGACCGCTGTCGGACCGTCCGGCCGGGCGGTTTGAACGCACGGTCTGGGAACGCGGCCCGGGCGAGGGCGGCGGTGAAATGTCGGTCATGAAGGGCCGGGTGTTTGAAAAGGTCGGGGTCAATATCTCGACCGTGCATGGCGAATTTTCCGAAAAATTCCGTGCCGAAATTCCCGGTGCGGCCGAAAACCCGAATTTCTGGGCGGCGGGCATTTCGCTGGTGGCCCATCCCTGTTCGCCCCATGTTCCGGCGGTGCATATGAATACCCGCCATATCGTCACCACCAAGGCATGGTTTGGCGGCGGGGCGGATCTGACCCCGGTCTTCCCGCAAGACGAAGACACCGCCGATTTCCACGGCGCGCTCAAGGCCGCCTGTGATGCCCATGGCGATGATTATTACGACCGCTTCAAAAAATGGTGCGATGAATATTTCTGGCTGCCGCACCGCAACGAACCGCGCGGGGTTGGCGGGATTTTCTATGATTATCTTGATGCCGACTGGGATGCGGACTTTGCCTTTACCCAGGATGTCGGCAAGGCGTTTCGCGATATCTATCCGAAACTGGTGGCGCGCCATTACAACAAATCCTGGACCGACGAAGACCGTCAGGCACAGCTGGTCAAACGCGGCCGCTATGTCGAATTCAATCTGCTGCACGACCGCGGCACGCGCTTTGGCCTGATGACCGGTGGCAATACCGAAGCCATCCTGATGTCGCTCCCGCCCGAAGCGAAATGGCCATAAGTAAAATGGCCCTAAGCAAAATGGCCCCAAGCAAACGAAGACGCCTGGACTAACCAAAGCCATCGGCCGACCCTCGAACGCAGCGATCAAGACGATCAAGGCATCACGCCCGCTGCGTTCGCTCCGGCGCCAGCGCCACACCGGCAGTGGCACCACAACGGCACCAGCCCCAGCTCTCGCATCATCCCATCCCCGGCCCAATCCCCAGCTCTGGCTCTGGCTCTGGCTCTAGCTCTAGCTCCGGCCTCGACCCCGTTCCATCACGGCAAAAGCCGGGCCGGGGATACAGCCAGAGGCAGAATGAGGACAAAGGCAATTGCAAAGGCCGTGGAAATGGCGAAAACCACGGCAACGGCAACGGCAACGGCAAGGGAAGGAGGCTAGGCAAGGCAAACAAGGCTTGCCTAGCCTAGCCATACGACGGCCTGTTCGCTTTTTCGCGGAGGGCTGCGGGGCTACTGGGTGGAAACGGCCGGGGCTGCGGGCTTGGTCGTTGCGTGCGGGCTGTTCAGATTGTGCCAGTTCTCGACCGCCGGGTTGATGACGCCGTTATTGACCAGACAGCGGTGGATAAAGCCGTTATCGCGCATGACCCGGATCCCGCGATCGAGTGCGGCAACGACTTTGTTGGCGTCTTCAAGCTGGTCAGACACCATGAAATGCTGGGTTGCCGGCAGCGACACCTTGATCCCGGTGATCGGGTAAAGCCAGATCCCGTCAATCTCGCGGCCCATATCTTCCTGTGACGAGAATTCAAGCAATGTGAAATCGGCCCGTCCGGCATCAATCAGGGAAAACATCTGTCTGGTTGTCGCCGCACTGATCAGGCTTGCAACCGGCAGGCTTTCAAGAACCTGCCAGTCCAGTCGCCAGGTGCGAATGCCGACCGCGCGCAATGTCCCGATATCTTCCAGTGTTTCCGGCAGATCATCCGCCATAAATCCCGGGCGGGCGTACAGGCCCTTTTCGATTTCGCCCGACTGAAACAGCGGGGCGGTTTTAAGTGCCCCTTCCGCCGGGGAAATATTGAACACCCAGTCGGTTTTGACATCGGCAATGCCGGCCTGGATCATTTTGCGGCTGCGTTCGGAATTGGGGGACTGCACCGGCACGACCTCGGCTGTGATCCCGCCGGCCGTCAGGGCCTCGCGCAGCAATGTGTAATTCATCAGTGACAGGTTCGACTGCCCCGGAATCCGGCATTTCCGACAGTCTTCCGACCCGCTGTTGATACAGGCTTCCACACCCGCGATATCGGCCTGATTGATCGGAAGGCGGATGGTCTGGATATGTTCTGGCGGTTTGGCGTCGGCACCGGACACGGACGCAAAAAACCATGCAGCTATGCCCAACACAGACTGCCTGAACCGCATGACGTTCCCTCATTCTCTTTTGTTCTTTATAAATTAGTTTTACCGTAACCAACGGTAAAATACTATCCAAAAGTATTATTTCAAATGGTTGGGTGTGAAGCACGCAACACGCACACATCTCCGGCCAACAGCCTCAGACCATTAGCACAGCACAACGCCCAAAACCCACCCCGACAAATCATCCCAAAATCCGCAATCCGTCCCGATCCCTCAATCGAAATCGGCAGGTATTTGCGAATGATCGTGCGGCAGTTCCCCGAGATGCTGCTTCATCCATCTGACTTCCTCGGATGCGGTTTTGCCAAAGTGTCGTTTGAATTCCCGACTGAATTGCGACGTGCTGACATAACCGACCGTGTTGGCAACCTCTGCAACCGTCTGGCCTTGGCGTGCCAGCAACAGGCGTGCCTCATGAAGCCGCATGGATTTGATGTATTGGCCGGGGCTGCTGCCAAGGAGCCGCCGAAAATGTGCGTGATAGGATGGCACGCTCATTCCTGCATGGGATGCCAGGTCGGAAATCGATATCGGCTTGGTGAAATTCTCGCGCAGATAGCCAAGGCTGCGCATAATCCTTCCTGTGTTGCCACGTTGGGTCAGGGTCGCAATCATGTTGCTTCCTTGCGGGCCGCCCAAAATGCGGAAATACAATTCCCGCAACAGGCCATCGCCGAGGACGGCCGTTTCGACCGGGCTTTGCAGGGCGGTCAGCAACCTGCGCAGAACATCCTGTATTGCCGGGTCTATTTTGGTCGAGATCAGCGTTTCGGCATCCGCCATCGCGGTGTTTTGCGCCCCGTGCTGTTCAAGCGTGTCAATCACTTCAGCCAGCAGCCGCATGTCAAAATCAAGATATATGGCAAGCAATGGGCGTTCAGGACTGGCAGCAGACTCCATGCGAAAAGGCACAGGGACCGCGACGGCCAGATAATGCTCCTCGTCATATACAAAGACATCACCATCAAAAATGCCGCGTTTGCTGCCCTGACAGACAAAGACGACGCCAGGCTGATACAGCACCGGAACATTGTGTAGCACGCTTTCACTGCGCAACACGCGCAGGCCTTCGATCGGCTGCTGGTTATAGCCCTCTTTGGGGGCAAGTGCCGCGGCGAGTTCGGCAAGGTTGGCGGTCGGGCGTTCGGTCATTGCGCTCATTCATAGGATTAGGCATCAGACTTAGCGTATCTGGCGTGTATTTCAGCCTGATTTGATAATATTTGACAATTTGCCATCTTATCAAGTCAATGAAAGGATCACGTCTTATGATCAAGCGCTTTTTCATAACCGGTGCCAATTCCGGTTTCGGGTTTGCCATCGCCAAAGCAGCCGTTGATGCAGGCCATATTGTGATTGGCACCGTGCGTTCAGACGCCGCCCGTGCTTACCTGACGTCTGAACTGCCCGGTCTTTGTCCGGTGCAGATGGATGTCACCGATTTCGATGCTATTCCGGACATTGTCGCGACGGCCGAACATGATTTCGGTCCTGTTGATGTTTTGATCAACAACGCTGGCTACGGCCATGAAGGCGTTCTGGAAGAATCCCCGCTTGATGAAATGCGTCGGCAGTTTGACGTCAATGTCTTTGGTGCGACTGCGGTGGCCAAGGCATTCTTGCCGCGTTTCCGTCAACGCCGTTCCGGTTCCATCGTCAATATCACGTCCATGGGTGGGCTGATAACCATGCCGGGTATTGCCTATTACTGTGGCAGCAAATTCGCCCTTCAGGGGATTTCAGAAGTGATGCGCGCTGAAATGGCACCTTTTGGTGTGCATGTCACAGCGGTTTGTCCCGGTTCATTCAGAACCGACTGGGCCGGGCGGTCGATGGTACGAACAGATCGGTCAATCCCGGATTATGACACCCTGTTCGAGCCGATCCGAAAGGCGCGTCTGGAAAAAAGCGGCAAACAATTGGGCAACCCCGACAAGCTGGCGCTTGCCGTGCTTGAACTGGTCGAAATGGATAACCCGCCCGCGCAGTTGCTGTTGGGCAGTGATGCCTATCAGTTGGTGTCCGATAAACTCAACCGCATGCAGGACGAAATCGCCCGATACAAGAATTTGACCCTCTCGACAGATGGCTAGATATCAAGTCCGGCGGATCGCACATTGACAGAAAGGCACCATTCTGCCGGGCTGGGGGATCGTGCCTTTCCTTCTTTCCCCTTTCCCCTTTCCCCTTTCCCCTTTTCCCTCTTTCTGATGCCTCGATGCCTCCTGCCTGCCAGGGCCAGGACGGAATGCCTCGTTTACGCGTGCTGAATGCAGGGGGCTTGCGCGACGGCGGTCGCGCTGGGGAGAAGTTATATTGTATGAGGAATTGGTGTCCTGATTTTACAATTTATTACAGGTGCTTACGCCTAATCGTGGGTTTGGCCGCTAAAGGTGGTTCGGGTCATGGATGGGCGGGTGCGGAAATCCTCATACCATTTGCTCAGGGTCGGGCGGCCGGTTTTGAAGTCGACCAGATCGCGAAAGGCGATCCAGTCAAGGCCGGTGGCAAGGGCGATATGGCCGATGGTGATCGGGTGTCGGGGATCAAGATGTGCTTCGAGATAGTCGAAGGTTTCGATCAGTTTGGCTTTCTGTCCGTCGGCCAGAGGCGGATAGCGTAAAGGTTCCGGGCGGCGCGCGGTTTCCCAGCGATACAGCACCCCGGCATCGCACATGCCCTGTGCCAGGGCATGCAAACGCAAGGCATGCAGCCGTTTTGGCATCTTGTGGGGGATCAGCTTGCGCCCGCCATGCAGCCGGTCGAGATAGTCACAAATCACCAGTGAATCATAAAGCGTCATGCCATCTGGCAGGATCAGCACCGGCACCTTACCCAGCGGATTGGCGGCAAAGATCGCGTCATTGCGATTGGTCGGGCTGGTTTCGTGATGGATAACCTCAAGCCGGTTTTGCAGGCCCGCCTCGATGGCAAAGACCAGTACCTTGCGGGCAAAGGGCGAGTGGGTCTGATACAGAAGCTGGTGGTCGGGTTTTAAATCATCAGACTTTTGGGGCATCGATTTCGGCCTTGGCTGGGGGCTGCGTGCTTGAATGCGACTTAGCCATGCGGTTTGGTGGCAGGCAATAAAAAACCCGGCCCATCAGGACCGGGTTGATTATTTGGCAAAATTTAATAATCGGTGCGATTATTAAATGCAGACTTATTCGGCAGCGACAGCAGCTTTTTCGCCACGGACCAGCGCCATGTAATCTTCCATCAGCGTCTTGCAGACGGTGGCCGGGGTGAATTTGTACTGGCCGATTTCGGCAACCGGGGTGACTTCGGCCGCGGTGCCGGTCAGGAAGCATTCTTCGAAATCTGCCATTTCTTCGGGCATGATGGTCCGTTCAATGACTTCATAACCGCGCGCTTTGGCAAGGCCGATCACGGTACGGCGGGTGATGCCATCCAGGAAGCAATCCGGGGTCGGGGTATGGATTTTGCCATCCTTGACAAAGAAGACGTTCGCACCGGTCGCCTCGGCGACATGACCACGGTAATCAAGCAGCAGGGCATCGGCATAACCCTTGCGCTCTGCCTCGTGCTTGGACAGGGTGCAGATCATGTAAAGACCGGCTGCCTTGGCGTTGGTCGGCGCGGTGTTCGGTGCCGGACGGGCCCATTTCGACAGGTCAAGGCGGATGCCCTTAAGACGTTCTTCCGGTGCGAAATAGCTCGGCCATTCCCAGCAGGCAATCGCCACATTGATGCGGGTCGACTGCGCGGAAACGCCCATCATTTCACTGCCACGCCAGGCAATACGACGGATATAGCCTTCGGTAATGTTGTTGGCAGCAAGGGTTTCGATGACCGCATCATCAAGTTCCTTGGCGCCATATGGGATCTTCATATCCAGGATTTCACCGGACTTGATCAGGCGTTCGCCATGTTCAGCCAGCTTGAAGACCTTGCCATTGTAGCAACGTTCACCTTCAAAAACCGCACTGCCATAATGGACAGCGTGGCTCAGCACGTGCAAAGTGCTTTCACGCCAAGGTTTTAGTTCACCATTATACCAGATAAAACCATCACGGTTATCGAAGGTTGGAGTCGTCATTTGCCAAATTCCAATTCAAAATCGTTCCTGGACGTAACTTTATGTCCTTATTTGTCTGGTCGAAGTAACATTCATAGATTAATATGTCAATAAAACTGACTTAACGGATAAGCATGGCAGATATCTCTACACGTAAAGTCAATCCGCTTTTCCTGCGGGAAGAAGAGCTTAGGCAGGGCATCGAATTGCTGTTCTATGCCTATCGCGATTTCACCGCGGTCGCGGACCAGATGCTTGAGCAATATAATTTCGGGCGCGCCCATCACCGGGTCATTTATTTCGTCAGCCGCAATCCCGGAATTACTGTCAGTGATCTGTTGTCGATTCTGAAAATCACCAAACAGTCGCTGTCACGCGTGCTGGGCCAGTTGGTGCGCGAAGGGTTTATCGAACAGCGCACCGGATTGCAGGACCGCAGACAGCGTTTGCTGACCCTGACCGAAAAGGGGGAGGCACTTGAACGCGAACTGACCGAAAAGCAGCGTGCCCTGATTGCCGCGGCCTATCGCGAAGCGGGGGCAGAATCGGTTGAAGGTTTCCGCAAGGTGATGCTTGGCATGCTGGGCGAGGAAGACCGCAAGCGGTTCGGCGATGATGGCCCGACCGGATTGCGCCAGCGCGCCGGGTAAAAACGCGCCGGTTAAAAAGCCGCTGCTTGCGGCGTGCGGCTTCTGGTGGCCGGAGCTTGATCCAGATCCAGATCCAGATCCAGATTCTGATCCTGATCCTGATCCTGATCCTGATGGTTCTGATCGCTGGGCCCGATGCGCGATGCCCTATAGCGGACGCCCTGTGGTGGATGTTGGGGGCTTGTGTCGGGGCCTGACGGCGGTGGAAACGCCCCGGTGGTATGGCCGCGTCATTATGGCCGCATCCCAATTATGGCCGTATCGCAGCCGCGTCCCGGCCGTATCACAGTCGGATTATAGCCGCGCCGTGGGTGGGGATCGCGTCGGGATGGCGGGGCGTTGCGCCGATGTTTGATCCGGAAAACTCAATTACGCCATATATTGATATATAAAGTGTCTTGCGTCGGTGGCGCGGGGCACTTTATTGCATGGTTCCATGGTCTTGGCGCCTTGATCCTTACGCTTTTGAAACACTTTATCGCCAAGTTACTGGGCATTGAATGAGATTGATCTCGATCGTTGGGGGCCTGCAATGACTGGTGCTGATCAGCCACATATTCTGGTGGTCGATGATGATGATCGCCTGCGTGATTTGCTGACCCGCTATCTTGGTGAAAACGGGTTTTCTGTCTCGGCTGCGCGGGATGCGGCCCATGCACGGGCAAGCCTGGCCGGGTTGCAATTTGATCTGATCGTTCTTGATGTCCTGATGCCCGGTGAAAAGGGTGTTGATCTTGCGCGCAGTCTGCGCGAATCAGGATCGAAAGTACCGATCCTTTTGCTGACCGCCCTGTCGGAAACCGAGGACCGGATTGCCGGGCTTGAAGCCGGAGTTGATGACTATCTGGCCAAACCGTTCGAGCCGCGCGAACTGGTTCTGCGGATCGAGGCGATCCTGCGCCGTTACGGGGAACAGCCCGAACCGGTCGAACCTGCCACAGAGATTGCCCGATCCGATATTGTATGTTTTGGTCGCTTCAGCTTTGATCTTGGCAAAATGACACTGCAATGCGAGGGCGAGCATGTCTATCTGACAACCGCCGAGCAGGCGTTGCTGGCCGCCCTGATCAAGCGGCGTGGACAAACCACGTCACGCGAACAACTTCATGAAATGATCAGCGGCAATGCCGTTGATCCGGCGGCGTCGCGCAGTATTGATGTGCAGGTGACCCGTCTTCGTCGCAAATTCGAAGAAGACCCGAAACAACCAAGATACTTGCAGACAGTACGTGGTCGGGGCTATGTCCTTTATGCCGATTGAGCAAGATCCGAGAACGAGACGGTGGTGCTGAAATGAACAGGGAATTGCACTGTGGGTAGTGAACAAAAAAGCCCGATCAAGTCATTGATGCCGACGGGCCTTTTGGGGCGGTCGTTGCTGATTCTGATGACGCCGATGCTGTTGCTGCAAATCGTCACCGTTCTGATCTTTTTCGAACGTCACTGGGATACGGTTGCCCGCCAGCTGAGCCGCGGGCTTGCGGGCGATGTTGCCTATGTCATTGACTATCTGAACGAATATCCCGACGAGGATCATTATCGTTCCTTGCAGCATTCCGCGCGTGCGCATATGCAGCTTGATATCGTTTTCGAACCCAACGAAATTCTGGGCGAGCAAACACTCGATCCCCCGCTTGGACTGGTGTCGGAGGAACTTTTCGTCGCGCTGAGCGAGCGGGTGCAGCGGCCATTCTATTTCAATCTTGATCTGGATAACCGCCGCCTGGAAATCCGGGTGCAGTTCAAGGAAGGTGTCCTGTCGATCGTCGCACCGCGCAAACGGCTTTACAGTTCGACGACCTATATCTTCTTTATGTGGATCGCCGGTTCTGCGCTGATCCTGTATGGGGTTGCCGTGATCTTCATGCGCAATCAGGTACGGCCGATCCGCCGTCTGGCCAAGGCCGCCGATCAGTTCGGCCGCGGGGTCGAGGTTGGCGATTTCAAACCCGAAGGGGCAGCCGAAGTCCGGATGGCGGCAACGTCGTTTATGTCGATGCGTGACCGCATTGCCCGCCATCTGTCGCAAAGAACCGCACTTCTGGCCGGGGTGTCGCATGACTTGCGGACACCACTGACCCGCATGAAGCTTGAGCTTGCCATGCAGCAATCATCGCCCGGTGTCGATGCCCTGAAACAGGATGTGATCGATATGGAGCGCATGGTTGATGCCTATCTGGCATTCGCGCGCGGCGAAGAAGGCGAAAAAGCCGAGACAACCGATATCGGCAAGCTTCTGACCGATCAGGTCGGCGAGGCCCTTCGCGACGGGCAGCAGATCGATCTTCATATCGAAGACAGTCTGGAAATGGATGTGCGACCGCAATCCCTGCGCCGCTGCATTTCCAACATCATGTCCAATGCCGGGCGTTATGCCAACAATCTGTCGGTCCGGGCCGGTCGCCGTGGTCAGGATTATGAGATCGTGTTTGATGATGACGGGCCGGGCATCCCGGCCGAAAAGCGCGAAGAAGTCTTCAAACCGTTTTACCGGCTTGAGGAATCGCGCAATCAGGCAACCGGCGGGGTCGGGCTTGGCATGACCATCGCACGTGATTCCGCGCGCGGCCATGGCGGTGATGTGTATCTTGAAGATGCACCGGGTGGTGGCCTTCGTGTGCGTCTGGTACTGCCGATCGGCAATTGATCGCGCAATAGCAAAGCAAAAGCCCCGCCAAATCGCGGGGCTTTTTTGTTGCCAGATCCATGCCGGTTTCAGGCATGCGGCAGATGGCGCAATCACCGGGAACGGCGCGCTTAAAAGAAAGTCGCGATTTCCGACAGGTCCTTTTTCTCGGTCGCGTGGGCCGGGATTGTGGCGTCGGATGCGGGATAGCCGGTGACAAGCAGGATATAGGGTTTGTTGTGATCGGGCCGGCCACAGATTTCGGTCAGGAAGCTCATCGGGTTTGGCGTGTGGGTCAGAGTGGCAAGACCGGCACGATGCAGGGCGGCAATCAGAAAACCCGTGGCGATCGATACCGATTCCGGCACGTAATAGTTCTTGCGCAACTTGCCATCGGCAGAGGTGCTTTTGCGTTCGCCAAAGATGCAAATCAGCCAGGGTGCGGTTTCAAGGAACGGTTTGCTGTCATCGGTTCCCAGCGGTTTGAGGGCATCAAGCCATTCTTCGCCAGCGCGGCCTTCGTAAAAGGCGCGTTCTTCTTCCTCGGCAGCAAGACGGATTTGCTTTTTCATCGCCGGATCGCCGATCACCGAGAAATGCCATGGCTGATGATTGGCGCCATTCGGTGCAGTACCAGCAGCGCGAATGCAGGTTTCAATAATGTCGCGCGGCACCGGGCGGTCGGAAAAATCGCGCACGGTATGGCGCGTTTTGATGTCGTCATAAAAGGCCTGCGCACGGGCCCGCATGTCGGCAATGTCATATTCCCGATAGTCGGGCAGGGGGATCGGCACAAATTCGGTGGTGAGTTTCTTGGCGGCTGACATGACGCTTCCTGAAATGTTGTTAGTTTAAATTGTCAGACAATCGTAAATGTGATGGTCAGAGCCAGCAAGCGATAAAATATGCCTTGCCTTGCCTTGCCTTGCCTTGCCTTGCCTTGCCGTGCCGTGCCGTGCCGTGCCGTGCCGTGCCGTGCCGTGCCGTGTCGTGTCGGGAAGGGGATGCTATGGGATGTGAGAGCCGCACCCGTCCTGTTGTCAGTGCAGTGGGCGGGGGAAGCATTGGAGGCCGGTTTTTTTGGATGCTGCGCGGCAGTCAGTCGGACGCCGGGGCGCCGAAATGGTCATCTGACAGGGCCTGGACCAGCTGTCTGGATTGATCGATATGGTCGATCATGATGGCTTCGGCCTGTTTGGCATCATTGGCCCTTACGGCTTCGAGCAACTGACGGTGGGCGGCATTGGTTGCCAGGACCTTTTCATCGGCAACCAGAACCCGAAATTGCAGCCAATAGACATTGTTGGCGATCCGGCGGAGCTGTTCACGGAGCAATTCATTCTTGCTGACATCGGCAAACAGCATGTGAAAGGCAAGGTTATGGCGCGACATGGCATTAAGGTCACGCGATGCTTCGGCCGCATCAAGCGCGGTCTGGATGGTTTCAAGCGGTGTGATCGCCGATGCAAGGACCGGGGTTGCCAGACGGACAGCCAATCCTTCAAGCGCACCGCGCACGGTGAAAAGATCATCAACTTCGCGCCTTGTCATGTGACGAACACTGACCCCGCGATAGGGCTGGGATGACAGCAGGCCGTCCGAGCTGAGCTGACGGAAGGCTTCGCGTACCGAGGGGCGGCTGACATTGAGCTTTTTGGCAAAATCGATTTCCGTCAGCCGTTGTCCGGGCACCAGACGTCCTTCGCGAATGGCGCTGGTAATCGCATCCGCGATTTGCTGAACAGTCAGCGGGTCGGAGTTTTCGGCAACGGATTGCGTCATATATCACCGCATTGAGATGTATCATTGTGTCGCCGCAAGGCAGGGTATATCAAGCCTGCAGAATATCTTGCCAAGCGGGTTCAGTCTGCATACTGTGCCTGATTGTCAGACAATATTCTACACTTAATTTGTATTGTTTTATGTAATTTACACAAAATGACAAGAAATACGGATTGTTTCCTTGCGATATACGTTTGATTGATGTTAAATCGCGCCAACTTGGCATGGAATGCGTGCCGGGATAAAACTCCGTGTTTCCCGCCACGGTTCCACAAACAGACAGACGAAACGGATTGATGTAGCGTTATGGCCAGCAATTTTAACGAAGAAACAGTCACTTACGTCCATCACTGGACTGACACACTCTTCACGTTCAAAACCACCCGCGATCCGGGCTTCCGATTCATCAATGGTCAGTTCGCTATGATCGGACTCGAAGTCGAAGGCAAGCCGCTTTTGCGCGCCTATTCGATGGTCAGTGCAAATTATGACGAAGAGCTTGAATTCTTTTCGATCAAGGTGCCGAACGGCCCGCTGACATCGCGTTTGCAGCACATCAAGGTCGGGGACAAGATTCTGGTCGGGCGCAAGCCGACCGGCACGCTTATTCATGACAACCTGCTTCCGGGCAAGAATTTGTGGCTGCTGTCGACCGGTACCGGTCTGGCACCGTTCATGAGCGTCATTCGCGATTATGAAACCTATGAGCGCTATGAAAAGGTCATCCTTGTTCATGGCTGCCGCGAGGTACGTGAACTGGCCTATCAGGAATTCATTCACAGCGAACTGCCCAATAACGAGTTCTTTGGCGAAGATGTCCAGAACAAGCTTCTGTACTATCCGACCGTGACCCGCGAGGAATTCAAAAACCAGGGCCGCATCACCGAACTGATGAAGTCCGGCAAGCTGTATGACGACCTTGGCCTGCCCAAGCCGAGCCTTGAAAATGACCGCTTCATGCTGTGTGGCAACCCGGAAATGATTGCCGACACCCGCCAGATGCTGGTCGAGTGGGGCGGCAAGGAAGGTAACATGAACGAACCGGGTCACTTTGTGATCGAGAAGGCCTTCGTCGAAAAATAAGCTGCCTTTTGCGGGCGGATGATGGCGGCATGTCGTTTGATATGCCGCCATTTTTTATGCCCGGATTCAGATTCCCTGATAGGTTGCAGTGATCCTCCTCATATGAGGATAGGTTTACTTAGTTCTTTTGTATAGTATCCTATCCTAATGCATCGGGCTGGTTATGGCTAAGTCGTTTTCCTGATGCTGAGTGAGAGGACATCACATGGGACTTTTCGACTTATTCAAGCGTGGTGACGCCCACGCCGCTGCAAGAACGCTTGATGCACTGGAACAATCGCTGGCGGTTATCGAGTTCGATTTGCAGGGCAAGGTTTTGCGCGCAAACAAGAACTTCCTGTCGGTCATGGAATACGAGCTGTCCGAGATCGTCGGCAAACCGCACGCGATCTTTGTGCCTGAAGACATCCGCAAGAGCCCGGATTACGAGACCTTCTGGTCCGATCTGCGGGCGGGGTCGTTTAAAAGTGCCGCATTCCCGCGAATCACCAAATCAGGTCGCCAGGTCTGGATCGAGGCCACCTATAACCCGGTGCGCGATCGCAAGGGCAAGGTCGTCAAGATCGTCAAATTTGCGTCTGATATCACCAAGCGTCAGGAAATGCTGGCGAGCTTTGAAGGCAAGGTAAATGCCATCAACCGCAGTCAGGCTGTCATCGAGTTCGATCTGAACGGTACGATCCTTGATGCCAATGACAATTTCCTGTCGGTTATGGGCTATCAGCTGTCGGAAATTGTCGGCAAGCATCACCGTCTTTTTGTCGACCGTGATTATGCCAAGAGTCAGGAATATGTCGATTTCTGGCGCGAACTGGCCAAGGGCAATTTCTGTTCGCAGCAATTCAAGCGGTTTGCCAAGGGTGGCAAGGAAATCTGGATCGAGGCATCCTATAACCCGATCTTTGATGCCAATGGCGTGCCTTACAAGGTGGTCAAATACGCCATTGATATTACCGATCAGATCACGCTTCTGACCGATCTTAAAAAGATGATCGACAACAATTTCGGCGAAATCGATCGCAGTCTGAGCGACCTTGATCAGCGCTCCAGCGATGCCTATTCGTCCTGCGAAAAAACGTCGGCCAACGTCCAGACTGTTGCCGCCGGTGCCGAACAGCTTGCCGCATCGATTTCGGAAATCTCGCGCAGCATGGCAGAAGCCCGCGCGACCACCGATCAGGTGTTCGAGAAATCGATTGCAGCTGGTGCATCGACCGAAAAAATGAACGAAGTGGTCGCCGCCATGGGCAGCATCATCGATGTGATCCAGGACATTGCAGGTCAGATTAACCTGCTTGCGCTGAATGCGACGATTGAATCGGCCCGCGCCGGTGAAGCCGGCAAAGGTTTTGCCGTTGTCGCCAACGAGGTCAAAAGCCTTGCCAATCAGGTCGCCAAGGCAACCGAACAGATCACAAGCGAGATCGAAGGCGTGCAGAGCATTTCGGTCGAAGTATCCGATGTGCTTGGTGCAATCCGCAACGAAGTCGAAGGTGTGTTGAACAATGTGACCACCATTTCGTCAGCTGTTGAGGAGCAAAGTGCGGTGACCCAGCAGGTGTCAAGCAGCATGCAAAGCATGGCAACATCGGTCGAGCAGTTTTCAAGCAGCGTCAATTTCATCCGCGATGCATCGTCCGCAGTACAAAGCAATGTCGGACGGACCCGCGAAGCGGCCCTGGTACTGGCGCGCTAACGGGCATATCGGCTTTGGCAATGTTGCCAAAGACCATCGATCTGAAAGGGGTCATGACGGGAAACTGTCATGGCCCATTCTTTTTTGGGATGAGGCTCAAAATCCTATCCATAGGTATGTAGTTTACTCCTCAAATGAGGATGTCTGGATAGGGGGCTGGGCGCTATATTCGCCGCAACGAATATTTGCAACGGCGCATAAAGTTGCTTCTCAGGAGATCCGGCCATGAATTCAATCATTTCCATTCTTCGCGAAAATATCGATGTCTCGGACGAGCTGATCGCTGCGATAGATGCATCATTCGCTGTGGTGGAGTTTGATCTGGATGGCACAGTGCTGAACGTCAATGAAAGCTTCATGAAGCTGACCGGCTATGAAGAGGATGAGGTTGTCGGACAGCATCATTCGATGTTCCTGCCAGAAGAAATGCTTAATGGCCCGGATTACGAAATGTGCTGGGCGGATTTGCGGGCGGGCAAGCGCAAACAGGTTGAAGTACCGTGCATCACGAAATCCGGGGACCGTATCTGGGTCGAGGAAACCTATGCCCCGGTGCGCAACAGCGATGGCGAACTGGTCAAGATTGTGCGGTTCGGGGTGAATGTCACGGAACGCCATGAAATGGTTGCCGATCTGCAAGGCAAGGTCGATGCAATCCGTCACAGCCACGCCATCGTCAAATTTGACGCCAATGGCATCATCCTGAATGCCAACCGGCATTTTCTGGCGGCGATGGGCTATGATCTTTCTGAAGTGGTCGGACAGCATCACAGCATGTTCGTTGGCGAGGAATATGCCAAAAGTTCGGCCTATCAGGCGTTCTGGCGGTCGCTTGCCAATGGCGAGTCAAAAATACGCCAGTTCAAATATTTCGGCAAAGACGGACGGGAAGTCTGGTTCGAGGCGACCTATAGCCCGGTGCTTGATGTCTATGGCGAGGTGATCAAGATCATCAATCTTGCTGTGGATATTACTGACGAGGTCAGCGAGCTGATTGGCTTGAAATCAACGCTTGAGGTCAATTTTGCCGAGGTCGATGAACATATCGAAGGTGTTGATCGCAAATGCGAAACCGCCGAACAGATGTTCCGTCAGGCCCAGGCCCATCTCGAAGCCAGCAATATCGCATCGGGTGTTCTGGTCGGATGTGTTGGTGAAACGCTGGAACGCATGACCGAATTGCGGTCGGTCTCCGACCATGTTTTCGATACGGTCATCGAAGGCGATGTGGCGGCGGTCGCGCTTGAAAATGCGGTCGACAGGTTGCGTGACGGTGCCGGGGAAAATTCCGAACTTGCAGAACAGATCGATAATCTTGATGAATGCGTTACCGAAAGTTCGCGGATCCTGACGTCATTGCGTCTTGAACTGAAGGAGATGCTGAACCGGATGGCGGTGGTGTCGCTGGCGATCGAGAAACATGGCGATGTTACCGGTCAGATGACCAGTGAAATGCACGGCATTCAGACATCGCTTGATGCCGCCCAGAACGCGATTGCAACCATCGGTCAGTCGACAGAGGAAATGGCCCTTACCATCGGCCGGTCGCGGGAAGTATCCGTCGTATTGGCGCGCTAGTCGGGCGAGGCAGCGCGGCAATGAGCGGGACAGGCATGATCGTGCCTGTCCCTTTTTCATACGGGCGGGCATTGCCTAGAACAGGCGCGCCCCATTGGGGACATCCTGATCCGGGCGGATCAGAACGATGCCCTTGTCGTCTTCGCCGTCGGGGAAGCCCAGACACAGGAATTCGGACATGAACGGGCCGACCTGTTTTTTCGGGAAATTGACCACACCGGCGACCTGGCGGCCGATGAGTTTTTCCGGGCTGTAATATTTGGTGATCTGGGCGGATGTTTTCTTGGTCCCGATTTCCGGGCCGAAATCGACCCAAAGTTTCAGGGCCGGGCGGCGGGCTTCGGGGAATTCCTGGGCGTCGATGACAGTACCGACGCGAATATCGACTTTCAGAAAGTCATCAAAACTGATTTCGCTCACTGTGGGGCCTCCTTGTTTTGCGCAAGCTTAGTCGAGGCACAGACCGTAAATCAATCGGTTAAGGTGGGCGCGATATCCGGCAAAAGAAAAATGGCAGGACCAAAAGGCCCTGCCATCAAGTAGATTACGGGAAGTGTTCAGCGAAAAGCTGTTACTTCGCAGCAGCGGTCTTTTCGATCGCTGCCTTGAATTCATCAAGGGATTCGGTAAAGCGAGCCTGCAGAAGAGAAAGAGCTTCTTCCTGGGACTTGGTTACCAGACCAGAGAGTTCCTTGGCGTTCGAAAGTGCTTCTTCGTATGCAGCTTTCGCGGCTTCGGTCTGCTTGGCAGCCGTTGCCATCGGATCGTCAGCGGTAGTAGCAGCGAAATCCTTGCCCTGGGTCTGAACTTTATCCAGCAGCGTTTTGAAGATTTCGCTCTGACGCTGAGCGACAGCCTGGAACCCGTCGAAGGCCACCTTGTTGGCTTTGGTGAGGGCTTCCACGTTTTTACGCTGGAAAGCCATCATTTCGTTCACGTCAACACCCGGAATTTTGAAATCCGCAGTGTATTTGGTGAAGTCGAGGTCAAAGAACGGGTTGGTTGCCTTTTTTGCGGCGGTCATGGTTTTGCACTCCATCAACATTTGCAACAGGTGTGGAATGAGGCGCTATTGTGCGCCGCACAAATTCAACTGCAATATGCCGGAATGCATCCGATCCGTCAAGGGTTATTTTGCACTGCACAATAACTTTAAGGTTAATGTTTTGTGTCGTGATGTTCCCATAGGTTGGGTTGTCGGATTTCCTGCGTCAGATCAGAAACTTAGCCATCCGGCACGGATTGCCTTTGCTTATTGACGGGCATCGGTCGGTTGTGTGTCCGCCCGGTGGGATGATTTTTTCGACCGGATCTGCTGGCATTTTTCAGACAGTTTGCGACACAGTCCTGTCGCCTTGCCCAGACCTTTTTCAACCTGTCCGTCCCAACCGGCGGCCTTTGACAATTCCCGATCAAGATAGGCCATGGTCGGGGCAAAGTCGGTGCTGTCATCGTCAAGCCAGTGGCGGAATGTTCTGGCATAGATGGCGGTAAGGCCGGCAACCCGAAGGGATCCCTGAAGGCCCGATGTGCGAAAACCGGCTGCTTCAAGCATCCAGCGCATCGATCCGAAATGGCTTTTGATCGCGCGGATCGAGTCTGCGGGGCCCAGATCCCCCCGTGATTTAAGGATCGAGCGCAGGGCATCACGATGGTCGGCCAGGGCGTCAAACCGCGCCATGATCACCGCAATCAGCCGGTCATGGCCGGGTTCGGCAAAGTCATCCTCGTGAAGATCGGCCAGGACTTCGTGGTCGATCCGGGCGATGAAGCGGCGCAGGATATCGGCCTTGCCACCGACATGGGCGTGGCAATCGGCGATGGTCACGCCCGCGGTTTGGGCAATGTCGATGATGGTGACGTCATGCCAGCTTTTTTCTGTTGCCAGTTTCAGGGCGGCATCGATCAGGATATTGGCGATATCCTTTTTGGCGGGCATGACGGTCTCCAATCTTTGTGGGTGTCGTTATCAATCAGCCGGCAAGTTCGACCGACCGTTTGCGTGCAGCTTCGACCGCGCGGGTCATCAGTTCGGGCAGGCCGGTTGTCTGATCCATCAGAACATCAAGGGCCGCGGCCGTGGTGCCGCCCGGACTTGTGACATTCTGACGAAGGGTGGCAGCGGTTTCTTCGCTGGCATCAAGCAGGAAACCGGCCCCGATCACGGTCTGCCGGGCAAGCAGCATGGCCTGCTCTGCCGGAAGGCCGGCTGCTTCGCCAGCCTGTGCCATGGCTTCGACCATATGGAAGATATAGGCCGGACCGCTGCCCGAAAGGGCGGTAACCGCATCCATCAGGCTTTCATCTTCGACCCAGGATACCAGCCCGACTGTGGCCAGCAGGGTTTCGCACATGTCACGCTGGGCGATGCTGACATTTTCGGTCGGGCACATCACGGTCATGCCGCGCGAAACCGCCGCCGGGGTATTGGGCATGGCACGCACGATGCGGGCAAGCTCACCCAGATGGCGTGCGAAAAATTCGATGGTCTTGCCCGCGGCAACCGACAGGAACACGGTTTCGGCCCGGACCAGCGGTTTATAGGCGTCAATCAAATCGGGAAGGACCTGTGGCTTGACGGCAAACAGAACGACCTGCGGGATAAAGTCCTGCGGAACATCGGCGACATCGGTGATGCCATTGATGCCATAGCTGGTGGCAAGTTTCTCGGCTGCTTCGGGTTGTTCGACAATATAGACATTGTCGGCCTTGAGCCCCTGGGCCAACCAGCCTTCAAGCATGGCACTTCCCATTTTGCCACAGCCGACCAGCAAAAGACGCGTATTCATGAAATCTGCTCCGCTTTATCCATCGGGTTCTGTTGAGTGTGTTGCGATCAACAGTCGTCAAGCAATGCCGTAGCGATCTTCTCAAGGTGGGTCAAGTCGCAGCGAAGGACAAGTGGTCTTGTCCCGATGCTGTTGAAAAAACAGGTTTTAGCCGCTTTGCGGATGCTTTGGCTGGCAAGTGCGGCCTTTGCCGGATTTTGTTTCGCCCGACCCCGTTCTGCCACGGCGATTACGGGCAATCTGTTGCGCAGGCAAGGTCGCGGAAAGTGGTGAAAAAAATCAACAACCGATAAAACGCATGGCAATGGCGTCACACCCCTGTCAAATCCCGACGGGGTTGCGGGGTTGCGGGGTTGCGGGGTTGCGGGGTTGCGAGGTTGCGAGGTTGCGGCAGCGCGGGTTGGCTGCGGATCGGGGATCAGGGCATCGGGATGTCGGAGTCTGGTGATATCGCGGGGCCGGGGACCCGGCTCCGGGTTGGCAGGGCAACGGCGATTGAGGCGTCGGGATGTGGGAGGCGTGATATCGAGTGCCGGGCTGGTCAACTGCCATGCTCCAATCTTCACCCCGGTTTCGGCTCCGGCCTCGGTCTCGGCCCCGGTTCCGGCATCCGCCTCAGCCTCAGCCTCAGCCTCAGCCTCAGCCTCAGCCTAGGCTTCATGCTCAACCTTTGCTTTGACCACGATGACAGGCGGATATGGGATGCGCGCTGTCTGGCGGTTCGGTTCGGGCCGTGGCGTGCGAGGGCGGTGAGGTTGGGGGCGCGGACCTTGTGATCCGGTCGGGGCGCGGCGACCGGCGGGGGATGGGGAGGCAAACTGTCTGGTGGCGCCGCCTTACCTTGCCGGGGGGCGGTGGTGGTGTTGGCGATCACGTGGACGAGGTGCTCGGGCCGGGCCCCGAAACAGAGGCGGTACTGGTTATGAAGGGAAGGTTTCAGATTCGCATGCGCCAAGCACGGACCGGCGAGTATGCCGGTCGCGGTTGCAGATGAGATTGGCGGTCCGAGGGGAGGCGGTCTGTTGCGGCCCGGCATTGATCAAAAAGGGCAGGGCCGCACTTATTCGAAACATATGCGAAAGGCGGTTTATGCCTGTCCGGCCGGTTCAAGCATGGCATGGGTCAGGGCTTCGTCAGGAGACTTGCCTTGTCCAAGCACGAAGTTGAAAGCCGGGAAGAAGCGTTCGCATTCCGAAATCGCGATATCGATCAGTTCTTCGAACTGTTCGACCATCGGCGGGACATCGCCACCAAACAGCAGAGTATGACGGAACAGCGGCATGTTTTCTTCGAGCCACAATCCGAAATGCCCGATCCAGAGCTGTTCATTGCATTTGGTCACCAGTTCATACATGCGCGGACGCAGCGGTTCTGGCACAAACAGATCAAAGCAGCAGGCAATATGCAGTGCTTCGGCATCGTCGCGCCAGGTGAAATAGACCAGATAGGTACACCAGTGGGCCGGAATTTCGACCACCACCTCGTCTGAGCTGCGTCGTTCCAGATGCCATTGGTTCGTGCGGGCGATATCTTCGACAAGAAGCAACGGATTTTCGTCGCCAAGGTCGCCAATATCCTCCATTTGGTCGTTCATATATACCCAGCCTGTATCAGCATGTGCGAAAGGGCGCGCACTATATGCCGGTGCCCGCCGTCTTTCAACCGTCCCGCGACGCAGGACAGCAATGAATTTCGGAAATGGGGTCAACCCTGATCCGTTTTATCGGTCTGATCGACCTTTCCGCGATCCTGATAAGACGGTCTGCATCCCTTTATGTGGGGATTAAACCGCGCTTAGGAGTCTTTTTTTGCAGCTGATTTTGATGCGGTGCGTTTTGCCGCGGGTTTGCTGGCCGGTGCCGCGGCGGATTCCGCAGTTTCAAGGCGCTTTTCAAGATCGGCAATGCGGGCTTCAAGCGCATCGATGCGTTCGGCGGCCTTGATGGCAACGTCGTGAACAACGTCGAATTCTTCGCGGGTGACCATATCCATGCCCATCAGGATTTTTTCGAACTGCTGACGGACAAGGGCATCAACTTCGCCTTTGACGCCGGTCATGGTGCCCAGTGCAGAATTGGTCACACGGGTAAGGTCGTCGAGAATGCGGTTGTTGATCTGCATTGTTGTGGTCTCCGGCTTCTGGATCAAAGTGTTGCGCATAATATGGGTGTTTGGCCTGACAGGGCAAGCCGATCATCCGATCAGTCGCAGCAGGTTTTGTTATCAGTTTGACGATATCGTGATTTTAAGTGGCTTTTCTTGCTCCAGATCAGGGGCGGTCCTATAAAGTGACCAGAAAATTTGATTAATGGGCTGAGCCCGCCAGGAGAATGCAATGCTTATCGTCACCGGTGGTGCCGGTTTTATCGGTTCCAATATTGTTGCTGCCCTTGAAGAACGCGGTGAAACCGAAATTGTTGTCGTCGATCGTCTGCGCGACGGTATCAAATGGAAAAACATCGCCAAACGCAATCTGCGCGACATTGTTCATCCCGATGATTTGCCGGCATTTCTTGAAAAGCATTCCGGGGATGTCGAGGCCATTTTCCACATGGGCGCGATTTCCGCGACCACGGAAACCGATGCCGACAAGATCCTGAACAACAACCTGAAACTGACGACCTGGCTTTGGGAATGGTGTTCGCGTCATTCCGCGCGCCTGATCTATGCATCCTCTGCCGCGACCTATGGCGATGGCAAACAGGGGTTCGATGACAGCTTTGATGCCGAGGATCTGGCAAAGCTGGCACCGCTTAATGCCTATGGCTGGTCCAAGCATGCGACCGACCGCCGGTTCCGTCGCATTCTTGATCAGAACGGTTTCCGCCCTAAACAGTGGGCAGGGCTTAAATTCTTTAACGTTTATGGCCCGAATGAGTACCATAAGGGCGGCATGCGGTCGGTCGTCTCGCAGATGTTTGACAAGCTGTCAGCCGGTGAAACGGCCACACTTTTCAAATCCCACCACCCGGATTACGAGGATGGCGGGCAGTTGCGCGACTTTGTCTGGGTCGGGGATGTCGTCAATATCATCATGTGGCTGTATGACAATCCGGAAGTCAGCGATCTGTTCAATATCGGGACCGGCAAGGCGCGCAGTTTCAAGGATCTGGCATTGGCGGTGTTTAGCGCCATGGGCAAGGAGCCGGTGATCAATTACATCCCGACGCCTGAAGCCATCCGCGACAAGTACCAGTATTTCACCGAAGCCAACATGGCCAAGCTGCGCAAGGCCGGGTACGCCGCCGAGATGACATCGCTTGAAGAAGGGGTGCGTCTTTATATCCAGGATTATCTCGCGACCGAGGACCCGTTCCGGTAATTGCCGGATGTGTTGCAGCAAGGGCCAAATCGCACGATATCGTCAGCCGGTTTGCCATGATGCTGCCCATATCCTTTGGGACACGAACATCATCCATTTTGACAACTGATTGCCAACCGGAGTTTCCCCGATGCTCAGCCTTGCCTTTCCGGCGATAGACCCGATTGCGATTTCCATCGGCCCGATTGCCATTCGCTGGTATGCGCTGGCCTATATTGCCGGGTTGCTGCTGGGGTGGAAATATGTGGTTTATTACTGCACCAAGACGCCCAACATCATGAGCAAACGCGATGTGGATGATTTGCTGTTCTGGGCAACGCTTGGCGTGATCCTTGGCGGCCGGTTGGGCTATATCCTGTTTTACAATCTGGATTATTATCTTGAGAACCCGGCCAATATCCTGAAGGTCTGGCAGGGCGGCATGGCATTCCATGGCGGCTTTATGGGGGTGATTGTTGCCATCATCCTGTTTGCGCGCAAACGCGGGATTTCGATCCTTGCCGTGCTGGATGCCGCCGCGGTGGCAACCCCGATCGGTTTGTTCTTTGGCCGGATTGCCAATTTCATCAATGGCGAACTGTTCGGGCGTACAACCGATGTGGCCTGGGGGATTGTGTTCCCCAATGGCGGACCCGAACCGCGCCATCCCAGCCAGCTTTATGAAGCCGCCCTTGAAGGGTTGATCCTGTTTGTTGTGCTGTTTGTTCTGTCGCGCAGTGCTTTTGTACGCCATCGCCCGGGTATTCTGGGCGGCACGTTCGTTGCCGGCTATGGCATTTCGCGGATCATTGTCGAATTCTTCCGCCAGCCTGATGCGCAGCTTGGCTTCCTTGCCGGCGGGGCAACCATGGGGCAGCTTCTGTCGGTTCCGATGGTGCTGGTTGGTGTCGGATGTATTGTCTATGCGATGAAATCAGCCCCGATTGAAACCCGCCAGCATCCCAAAGAGGCAGAAGCCGCGTGAGTCAGGTGCCTGAAACCCCGTCGCCACTTCTTGATCATATCAAACGCCGGATCGCGCTTTCCGGGCCGATCAGCATTGCCGATTTCATGAATGAGGCCCTGGCCCATCCGGAATATGGTTATTACCGCAAGCAGGACCCGTTCGGGCGGGCCGGTGACTTTATCACTGCGCCCGAAGTCAGCCAGATGTTTGGCGAACTGATCGGGCTGTGGGCGGCGGTAAGCTGGCAACAGATGGGCTGTCCGCCCAAGATTGATCTGATCGAACTGGGGCCGGGGCGTGGCACCTTGATGGCCGATGCCCTGCGGGCGGTGCGCAATGTGCCGGGATTTGGGGATGCGCTGACCGTGCGGTTTGTCGAAACCAGCCCGGTTTTGCGTACCCATCAGCAAACCGCCATCATGGCATCGGGCATACCGGCAACCTGGCATGAAGCGTTTGACGATATTCCGGTCCGTGCGGATGTCCCGGCCATCATCATCGGCAATGAATTCTTTGATGCATTGCCGATCCGCCAGTTCGAACGTGGTGATCATGGCTGGGCAGAACGGCTTGTCGGTGTTGATGCCGACAGTGGTGAACTGGGATTTGTACGCGGGCGTGAAACACCGGTGACCGATGCGCTGATCCCCGCGACCTTGCGCGGGTCTGCAAAAAAGGGTGACATCTTTGAAAGCTGCGCGCCGGCAATTGCCATCGCCGATCAGGTCGCGCGCCGTCTGAATGAAACCCACGGGGCGGCACTGTTTATTGATTACGGTCATCCCAGCAGTGCCTTTGGCGATACCTTGCAGGCCTTGAAGGGGCATGAATATCACCCGGTCCTGCGTGATCCGGGGGATGCCGATCTGACGGCGCATGTGGATTTTGCCGCCATCGCACGGGCGATGAACGAAGCCGGGGCACGAACCGGTGCGGTTCTGACCCAGGGGACGTTTCTTAGGATGCTGGGCATTGAACAACGTGCCGAGCTTTTGAAAACCGGTGCCGATGAACAGCAGGCAGTTGCGATTGACCAGGCGCTGGCGCGACTTGTTGATGCCGATCAGATGGGAACGCTTTTTAAAGTTCTGATCGGGTATGGTCGCGAGACCACGCCGCCACCTTGCGTCAGCGGTGTCGCAGGATAAATACCGACCATTCAAACCTTGGAGCCCGCAAACCATGACCCATCCGATCACTGACGGTATTGAACGTTCGTCAAACGGTCTGATCTGGTTTGAAGCCGAACGTCTTTCGGGGAAGGACGGGGTGCGCCACGGGTTCCTGAGCCGCAAGGGCGGGGTCAGTGATGGCATCCATGGCGGGCTGAATGTCGGGTTCGGCTCAGATGATGACAAGAACCGGGTGGCCGAAAACCGGGCGCGCGCGGCATCGGCCTTTGCAACGGATGCGCAAAACCTGACGACGGTGTATCAGGTCCATGGCACCGATGTTGCGGTTCTTGACCGGCCGCTTTCACGTGACGAGGCCCCCAAGGCCGATGCGATGGTGACAGACCGGCCGGGCATCATGCTGGGTATTCTGACCGCCGATTGCACGCCGGTCCTGTTTCATGATCCGGTTGCGGGCGTGATCGGTGCGTGCCATTCCGGATGGCGCGGATCATATGGCGGGATTTCGGCCAGCACGGTTGCGGCGATGGAAAAGCTTGGTGCGAAGCGCGAAAATATCACCGCCGCTGTTGGCCCGTGCATTGCGCGAAAATCCTATGAAGTGGATGGCGCGTTTCGCGAGACCATTCTGGGCGGCCCGGAAGGCAGTGATGATTTGTTTGATCCATCGGTGCGCGACGGGCATTTCATGTTCGATCTGCCCGAATATGTACGCCGCCGGACCATTGCGACCGGTATTGCATCGGTCGAACTGGTGGCGCGCGATACCCTGGCTGAAGAAGACTTGTTTTACAGTTACCGTCGGACCACGCTTCGCAAGGAGCCCGATTATGGCCGGCAACTTTCCGCAATCATGTTAACCGAGGCGTAGGGCCGCAAACGGTCCGGGGGGGATACGTCATGCCGCATATGATTATGCTGTTTTTCTTTATGATCATCGTGACCATGGTCGGTTGCGTTTTGATGTGAATATATAAGTGACGTTATGAAATCGATCCTCCGTTCCCTTGTTCTTTGCATTTTGATGTTGGCGCCGCTGGCGGCGTGTGGTGATTTGCCCCGCCCGTTCGAGGGGGCGGGACGCGAAGGTGATCCGTCGCTTCTGGAATTGCGCGATGCCGGAACGGTTCGGGTCGAGGCAGGGGATGATTTGCCGGACGGGGCATCGGCACATCTGGCACGGGCGATGGCGCGTGCCCTTCGCAATCGGGATATTCCGGCCTATAGCGACAGTCTGAATGGCGGGGATTATATCCTGCGTCCCAATGTGGTGGCCAATCTGGTTGAAGACGGGGCGAAGCTTGATGTGACCTGGGTTTTGATGCGCCCGGACGGGCTTGCGATCGATACCGCGCGCGCCCAGGGTGAATTGTCTGCCGAACAATGGTTTGCCGACAGTCCGAACGGCCCGGAGGAAAGCAATCTTGCCCTGCCCAAGGAGTTTGCCGAGAAAGTGCGCGAGCTTGACGGCATCAAGGAAAACCCGATCCACAAGACCTATGACGGGCTGGTGGCCGAGTCCGCCGATCAGATTGCCTTTATGATTACCGGCGACCGGTCGGCCTTCAAGGCGGCACCCTTCATGAAGATTGCCCTGATCGATTTTGCCGGTGCGCCGGGTGACGGGAACACCGCCCTTGCGCGGTCCGCCGGGGCCTTGTTGCAGTCAAAGGGCATTCTTGTCGATAACAAGGATATCGGCGAACACAGTGTCATTCTGTCTGCGACCATTGATGTCAGCCCGATTGAAAACGGTCAGAAACCGCCGGTCGACAAGGTTTCGATCGAATGGGTGATCATGGAACCCGATGGCAGTGAGCTTGGCCAGATGAACCAGAACAATGTCGTGCCCCATGGCAGTCTTGATAAATACTGGGGGGCGGTGGCGTCACTTGCGGCACAGGCCGCGGTCGAAACCCTTGAAGGGGTTCTTGGACAGATTGCCACGCGCAAGCAATTGCAATTGCGCGCAGATAAAAAGACACTTTCGGCGCGATAGGGCAGTTTGAGAACCGGACGAGAACCGGACAGGAATCGGGAGACGTGCCGGGATGATCGCCTGATGCATGACTGCCTTGTCGTGATTTGTCACTGGGCCCATTTACAGACTGTTAACGGCTGGTTATAAAGCCGCCGCGATCTGCCAAGGTGCGGGTTTGCCTATATATGGTCTTTGAGTGTCGTGAACATGTCGTCTATCCGGGCGGGGTTTCCCCGGTTTCCGGGCTTTTGGGCGACAAGGCAAGCAGGGAACCATCCCGGCAGAATGCACCGACCCGGATTCGCAATAGAATTTGTTTTTTCGCTTTCCCGGCACCCATTAACCGAGGCCCCGCTATGAAGATCCTCGCTGGTAACAGTAACCGCCCGTTGGCTGAGGCAATTGCTGACCATCTGAATCTGCCGCTTACCCGTGCAGATGTTAAGCGTTTCTCCGATGAGGAAATCTGGTGTGAAATTCAGGAAAACGTCCGCGGTGAGGACGTTTTTGTCATTCAGAGCACCTCTTTCCCCGCAAACGACAACCTGATGGAACTTCTGGTGATACTCGACGCGCTGCGTCGTGGGTCTGCACGTCGCATCACGGCTGTCATTCCGTATTTCGGCTATGCCCGTCAGGATCGTAAATCGGGTCCCCGTACCCCGATTTCGGCAAAGCTTGTTGCCAACCTGATCACGGTTGCCGGTGCAGACCGCGTTCTGACCATGGACCTCCACGCCGGTCAGATCCAGGGCTTCTTCGACATTCCGCTTGATAACCTGTTTGCATCGCCGGTTCTGACCAGCGACATCCGCAACAAGTTCGAAGGCCAGAAACTGGTCATCGTCAGCCCGGATGTCGGCGGTGTTGCCCGTGCGCGTTCCGTTGCAAAACGTCTGGATGCCGAACTTGCGATCATTGACAAACGTCGCCCGCAGGCCGGCGTTTCCGAAGTGATGCACGTTATCGGTGACGTCAAGGATGCGGCCTGCATCCTGGTTGACGATATCGTTGATTCGGCCGGCACCCTTTGCAATGCAGCCGGTGCCCTTAAAGAGCGCGGCGCATCGTCGGTTGCGGCATATGTTTCCCACGGTGTCCTGTCGGGCCCGGCGGTCGAACGTATTGCCAATTCGCCGATGACCGAAGTCGTTACCACCGATTCCATCCGGGCTTCGGATGCGGTGCGTGATTGCGCAAAAATCCGACAGCTTCCGATTGCGCCGCTGATGGCAGAAGCCATTCGCCGTATCTCGGAAGAAAAATCTGTTTCCGTTCTTTTCGATTGAGGGTATAAGGCCCTCGCCGCGGTGGCACCCCTGGAGGCCACCGCGCTTGTTTTCGTGGGCTTTCAGCGGTGATTTTCACCAACCTGCGAAGACAATATTTTACTAGTTCAAGGAGATTTTCCGATGGCAAATACTGTTATCTCTGCGGAAATCCGTGAACGGGCCGGAAAGGGGGCCGCCCGTGCCGTGCGTCGTGCCGGTATGGTCCCTGGTGTTATTTATGGTGCAAAACAGGAACCTGTTCTGTTCCAGATTGACCCGCGTCCGCTTTGGAAACTTCTGCATAAGCCGGGCTTCTATTCTCATGTTCTGACTGTTGAAGTCGGCAAAGAGAAATACGAAGTTCTGCCGCGCGACGTTCAGTTCGACAAAGTTACCGACGAAATCATGCACGTTGACCTTCTGCGCTTTGCAAAAGGCCAGACCATCCACGTTGAAGTTCCGGTTCGCTTCGAAAACGAAGAGAAATCCCCGGGCATCAAAAAAGGTGGTGTTCTTAACGTTGTTCGTCACGATGTTGAAGTCATCTGCGCTCCTAATGCAATTCCGGAAGAGCTGGTCTTCGACCTTTCTGGCGTTGAAGTTGGTGACTCGATCCACATTTCGGCAATTACCCTGCCGAAAGGTGTCGAGCTTGCGATCACCGACCGTGACTTCACCGTTGCGACTGTTGCTGCTCCGTCCGCTCTGAAATCGGAAGAAAATGCCGAATCAGACGAAGACGAAGAAGAAGCAACCGAAGAATAAGATCGAGGTCTTACGATGTTTTTGGTGGTTGGATTGGGAAACCCGGGATCGGGATATGCCGCCAATCGCCACAACATTGGCTTCATGGCGGCGGACGAACTCGTCCGCCGCTATTCTTTTGGCCCCTGGCGCAAAAAGTTTCAGGGCCAGATTTCCGAAGGTGAATTGAACGGTCAGAAAGTTCTGGTTCTGAAACCGGAAACCTTCATGAACCTGTCGGGGCAAAGCGTTGGCGAAGTGCTGCGCTTTTATAAGATTCCGGTCGAAAACGTTATTGTTCTTCATGATGAGCTGGATTTGCCACCGGGCAAATTGCGCGTAAAACGCGGCGGCGGACATGGCGGGCATAACGGTTTGCGATCCATTGACGCCCATTGTGGCAAGGAATATCGCCGCGTTCGTCTTGGCATTGGTCATCCCGGGGACAAATCCCGTGTGCATGGTCATGTTCTTGGGGATTTCTCCAAGGCCGAGCAGGATGGCTGGCTGATGACGCTTCTGGACGGTGTTGCTGCCGAATTCGGGCGGATGGTCAAGGGCGATGACGGTGGCTTTATGAGCAAGGTCTCGGCCATTGTGAACCCGCCCAAGCCAAAGGCACCGAAAAAGGACAAGCCGGACGCCAAACCGGCCAAAAAGGATGGCGATGCGGATGCCGGTTTGCAAAAGCGCGACGGCGACGGATTGGATGATTTGTCCGGTGCGGCAAAAGTCCGCGTTGAACGTGCGGACACACCGGTCAGCAATGCTGCTTCGGCCATGGCCGAAGCCCTTGCCAAGGCATTTGGCAAAAAGAAATAGTCTTTCGGTCGGGGACAGCCCGGGCCGATCCTGATGAACAGAAATTCAAGTGACGGAGCCCGAAGATGGGATTCAAATGCGGTATTGTTGGTCTGCCCAACGTTGGCAAATCGACCCTTTTTAACGCCCTGACCCAGACGGCGGCTGCCGAGGCAGCAAACTTCCCGTTCTGCACCATCGAGCCGAATACCGGTCGTGTCAGTGTTCCTGATGATCGTCTGGACAAGATTGCCGCGATTGCAAAATCGGCAAACATCATTCCGACCCAGCTTGAATTCGTTGATATTGCCGGTCTGGTCCGTGGCGCGTCCAAGGGCGAAGGTCTTGGCAACCAGTTCCTTGCCAATATTCGCGAAACCGATGCGATTGTGCATGTTCTGCGGTGCTTTGAAGATGGCGACATCACCCATGTTGACGGATCGGTTGACCCGGTACGTGATGCGGAAACCATCGAGACCGAGCTGATGCTGGCTGATATGGAAAGCCTTGAAAAGCGCGTTCCGGCCTTGCAGAAAAAAGCCCGTTCCAATGACAAGGATGCCAAGCTGGCGCTTGATCTGATCGAGCGCGCGCTTGTGGTGCTGCGCGATGGTCAGCCGGCCCGCGTGGTTGAAATCAATGGCGAGGACGAAGAAAAAGCATTCCGTATGCTGCAACTTCTGACCAGCAAGCCGATCCTTTATGCCTGCAACGTTGATGAAGACAGTGCGGCAGAAGGCAACGAACTTTCGGCCAAGGTTGCCGAAATGGCCGCAGCCCAGGGCGCGCGTTCGGTGGTGATTTCTGCGGCCATTGAATCGGAAGTGGCCCTGCTTGAAAGTGCCGAAGACAAGAAAGAGTTCCTCGAAGGTCTTGGTCTTGAAGAAACCGGTCTGGCCCGTGTCATTCGCGAAGGCTACAAGCTTTTGAAACTTTTGACCTTCTTTACGGTTGGTCCGAAAGAAGCCCGCGCATGGACCGTGCATGA
Source organism: Thalassospira povalilytica (assembly GCF_002844235.1). Classification (GTDB taxonomy): domain Bacteria; phylum Pseudomonadota; class Alphaproteobacteria; order Rhodospirillales; family Thalassospiraceae; genus Thalassospira; species Thalassospira povalilytica. The sequence continues at coordinate 506,269 of NZ_PGTS01000001.1, forward strand.
AGGGGCCACTGCACCCAATGCCGCCGGTGTCATCCACACCGATTTCGAGCGCGGCTTTATCAAGGCCGAAACCATCGCCTATGACGATTTCATCGAATTTAACGGCGAAGCCGGTGCGCGCGATAACGGCAAGCTGCGCCAGGAAGGCAAGACCTATATCGTCAAGGATGGCGATATCTTCCACTTTAAATTCAACGTCTAAGCCGTCCGGAATTCGGATCGAATTCAAGGGCCGTCGCACAATGTGCGGCGGCTTTTCCTTTGGGGAACAGCGTTTTTGACGGCAGGGGGCTTGTCAAAGAGGGAGTGAAACAGATTTAATGACCCCAGTTTCGCACCATGATGAGGACCCGATGAACGAACTGAGTACCAATGATCGCATTTTGCTGATTTTCAATTCGGCCACCGGACAGCCGGGGCGGTTGGGAACGGTTTTGCGCAAATATGGTTACGAGTTCGATATTCGCCGTCCCGGCGAAGGCGATGCCTTGCCCGATGACCTGTCGGGCTATCATCTTGTTGTGGTGTTTGGCGGCCCGATGAGTGCCAATGACGATGATCTTGGCAATGTGCAGGCAATCATGGAATTCCTGCCCAAGGTGGTCGAAAGTGACGTTCTGTATCTGGGCATTTGTCTTGGCGCACAGATGATGGCCCGCCATCTGGGGGCGGATGTGGAACCCCATCCCGAAGGCTTGACCGAGATCGGATATTACCCGGTGCAGGCAACCGATACCGGGCGTGATCTTTTCCCCGACGAGATGATGGTCTATCACTGGCACAGCGAAGGGTTCGGATTGCCCGAGGGCGCGGAGCTTGTGGCGACCGGGCCGACATTTCCCCATCAGGCCTATCACATTGATGAACGTATCTGGGGCATTCAGTTCCATCCCGAAGTCGATGATGAAACCCATGAACGCTGGCTTGCCAATGGTGGTGATAAAACCGACCGCCCCAATGGTCAGGGACCCGATGAACAACGCGCCGGACGGATCAAATATGATCAGGCATTCGGGGAATGGTTCGAACGGTTTGCCGCCCGGGTTCTGGTCCGTGAACGCACAACCCTTCAGACCGGATAAGGTGCACGCAAGTGCGGACTGGTTCGTGCAGCCGGGCTGATTTGCCAGCGTGATATCCGGCCGTCATGCCCATTCACCGATTTGCCGATTTTTCCATTGCCGGTCAGGGATCAGCAGCCAGTCATCACGCGTCTTGCAGCAGGCTTGTCTGATGGTTCAGCCAGTCCAAGATTGCCTGTCGATCAAGGTCGAGACTTTCGGCAATGCCGCCATGGAAGTCGGCCCAGGCATCGGCATATTCACCGCGCACCCCGACCAGCACCGGTACGCCCAGTTCAAGGGCGCGTGAAATCACATCGCGCAAACCGCGCCCGTCGGCTTCGCTGCGGCCAAAGCGCGCAACAATCAACAGATCACAATCGGTTTCGACATCGCGTTCAAGCTGCTCGGACAGGGATGACAGGGCATCACCATCAAGCTTGCAGCCCTTTGCCATGGCGCCACGGTTCTTGGTGATCGGCATTTCATCGCCGCTGCGCAGATTGCGGACATAAACCAGTGTGCCGCAGTCCCGGTCCTTGCGGCGTTTTTGCACATAACCGGCGATGCGTTTGGCGTCATAGCCCGCTGCGATATCGGCAAGGATATCGTCAATCGGTTGTTTGGGAAGAAACGCAATACCCGCCAGCATCGATCAGAACCGGTCAATGACAGTGACGCCGGTTCCGGCGAAGTGATCCATATTCATCAGCGCGGTGGCGCCTTCGGCAAGGGTGACGCGATCGCCGATCAGTTTTTGCGGGGCCAGTTTGCCGGTCATGATCATGTCGACCATGGCATCATAACGGAATGCCTGCATGCCGTGGCTGCCCAGAATTTCAAGTTCATGGGCAACAACCCGGTCCATCGGAACTTTGGCATGGGCATGGTCGCCGGTCATCAGGCCGATCTGGATATGCTTGCCGCGTTTGCGAAGGGACGCCACAGAGTTAAAGCAGGTCACTGCACTGCCAAGCGCATCGACCGAGACATGCGCACCGCCGCGCGTGATGTCCTTGATCGCGGTCGGGATATCATCAATTGCCGCGGCATTGAGAACCGCATTGGCGCCAAGTTCCTTGGCAAATTCAAGCTTGGCATCGTCAATATCAACTGCCACCACATAGGCCCCGGCGGCGGCGGCAATCATGATTGCAGACAGACCCACACCACCAGCACCATGCACCGCGACGATCTGACCGGCACTGACCTTGCCCTGATCGATTACGCCACGGAAGCTGGTGGCAAAGCGGCAGCCAAGACTGGCGGCAGTTGCGAAATCCATTTCATCGGGCAGGCGCACCAGATTGGTGTCGGCATAGTCAATGGCAACAAATTCGGCAAAACTGCCCCAATGGGTAAAGCCCGGCTGGAATTGATGGTCACAGACCTGATGATTGCCACTATTGCATTCCGGGCAATGACCACAGCCCGATACAAACGGGACGGTGACCCGGTCGCCTTCCTGCCAGCGTTTGATATCCTTGCCGACCGCGACCACAGTTCCGGCAAATTCATGGCCCGGAACATGGGGCAATTGCACATCGGAATCATGACCCATCCAGCCATGCCAGTCACTGCGGCACAGGCCGGTTGCGCCAACCCTGATCACGACCCCGCCATTGGTCGGGGTCGGATCGTCAAGTTTCTGGACTTCGATCGGACCCTGATATTCGGTGAAATAGGCGGCGCGCATGGCAATCCTCCGACGGGGTTAGGGGATCCTTATGGGGTGAGTTCAATTATCGTCCGGGTTGGCGTCTTTATGCAAGCGAACAACTTTCGGAACACCAACAGACGGCTTTGTGGGCTGCTTTTGCTTTGGGCCCGTGGCAGGGCGATAGCGCCCCCAGGGTGATGTGTCGCGATTGTCGCCTTCCTTGCCCCACGGACCGCGCTGATCGTCGCGCATGCTGGCATGTTTTGCCGCACGTTCGGCCTCGTAGGCGGCAGCCCATGGCGGGATATTGGCACCCGTGCCAGCGTCGCGGGCCTTGCGGCCGGGGCGATAAATGCCAAAGGCCGGGGCAGGGGATCCGTCGTGCCAAAGCGGGATGTTGCGATGCTTGAAAAGCGGGATCAGTGCAAGACCGGCAACGAAACCCGCAATATGGGCAACCCAGGCAATGCCGCCATCGGCACCGCTTCCGAAATTGATGATCTGGGTGACAAACCAGAAACCGAGCACGAAAACGGCGGGCACATAGAAAATGAAAACCCAGAAGAACCACACCAGCACGCGTGCCTTGGGATAAAGCAGGAAATACGCCCCCAGCACACCGGCCAGCGCCCCGGATGCACCGATCATCGGGATATGGGACTGGGTATCAAGCAGGCCATGGCCAAGGGCCGCGGCAATGCCGCAAATCAGATAGAACATCAAAAAGCGGATATGCCCCATCGCGTCTTCGACATTGTTTCCGAAGATCCAGAGATACAGCATATTGCCGCCAAGATGCATCCAGCCGCCATGCATGAACATGGCCGAAAAGATCGACAAAAAGCCAAAGCCCGGCGGGAAGGGGGAGAATTCCGGTGGCAAGTCGGCATGGCCGAAGACAATGGCGGGGATTGCACCATATTGCAGATTGACCAGCTGGGCCGACCGCGGATCAAGCGAGACGGTAAACAGAAACACCACCACATTGAGCGCAATGATCGCGTAGGTCACCCAGGGGGTGATGGTGGTCGGGTTGTTATCCTTGATCGGTAACATCGACGATAAGCCTGTTTCCTGTTTTACCCGTAAAACAAATCAATGAGGCCGGGCAAATCAGGCAACGTCGGCCTGATGCCGCGGGGTAAGCCGATCACGCAAATAGGTTGCCAGTTGGCGATATTCACGTTTGCGGGCCGAACTTCTGCGCCAGACCATGCCGATGCGCCGGATCGGGACCGGGTTTTCAAACGGCATGATTTTCAAAAGGTCGGGGCGGCGGGCCTCGACTTCAAGCGACATTTCGGGAAGCAGGGTCGATCCGACACCCGCCGCCACCATCTGAACCAGGGTCGACAGGCTGTTGGCCTGGAAGTCGGCGGATTTGCTCCATCCGGCTTTCTGGCAGACTTCAAGGGCCTGATCGCGCAGGCAATGGCCGTCTTCAAGCAGCAAAAGTTTTTCATCCTTGATATCGGAAATTTCAAGGCGGCTTTTGCTGGTCAGCGGGTTGTCGGGGCTGCAGGCAAAGACGAACTGGTCTTCGAACAGATCAAACTCTTCAAGCCAGGCTTCCTCGATCGGAAGGGCAATCAGGGCAAGATCAAGTTTGCCCGCCGACAGAAGCTTGATCAGGTTGCCGGTCTGGTCTTCGCGCAGGAAGGGCTGCAATTTCGGGAAGCCGGACTTGATCTGGGTCATCACATCGGGCAGCAAATACGGACCGATGGTCGGGATGACGCCGATATGGATCGGGCCCGACAGCGGTTCTGTTGCGGCCTGTGCCATGGTGGTCAGTTCGTCGACTTCCTGAAGAATGCTTCGCGCCCGCGAAACGACTTCTTCGCCCAGCGGGGTGATCAGGACCTGACGCTTGTTGCGTTCGACAAGCTGCGCCCCAAGAAGGTTTTCAAGTTCGTTGATTGCCGCAGACAGGCTGGGCTGCGTGATAAAGCAGGCCTCGGCCGCGCGGCCGAAATGGCCGCATTCCGCAAGGGCAACTAAGTACTTGAGCTGCTTGATACTTGGTTGGGCAGCCATAAATTTTTCCTATCACCAACTGAGGATTTATCTATTTGTCTTAGTTAGTCCATTTCACTACAAATCGCCAGCAGGGAGTGCATTTTTTGCACTTGCACACAAGATGACGCGGCCTGTCGGGGGCCGTTAATCGGGAATTTTAACTGGGTTATGGAGTACCAAAATAATGCTTACCGTTGGTGATACGCTTCCTGAATTCAATCTGACTGGTGTTTCGGGCAAAACCCCGGACAGCTTCGCACCGGTGACCGACAAGTCCTATGAAGGCAAATGGAAGATCCTGTTCTTCTGGCCGAAAGACTTCACCTTTGTCTGCCCGACCGAAATCGTCGGTTACGGCGAACTGAACGGTGAATTCGAAGACCGTGACGCGGTTCTTCTGGGTTGCTCGACCGACACCGATTTCGTCCATGCAGCATGGCGTACCCACCACGAAGATCTGGGTGACAGCCCGTTCGTATGGCTGGCTGACGAGAAAAAAGAACTGTCGGCAGCCCTTGGTGTTCTGGCGAAAGATGCCGGTGTTGCCCTGCGTGCGACCTTCATCGTCGATCCGGACAACATCATCCGTCACGTCCAGGTTAACGACCTTAACGTTGGTCGTAACCCGCAGGAAGCCCTGCGTATTCTTGATGCACTGCAGACCGACGAACTTTGCCCGTGCAACTGGAACCAGGGTGACGCGACCCTCTAAGTCGTATTTTACGACTTGGTCCAGACCGATTTTGGGGCCGGACACCTGTCCGGTCCCGTTTTCAGCCCATCGGGAAATTTGATTGATCCATCTGCCGATATGGTCGGCGGCTTGGTGATGGCTGAAGAGTTTTGTGATTTTCGCTTTCAAAGCAGCAATGAATTCAGGGGTTAAACAATGACTTCTATCGTCGAAATCAAAGACGCAATGCCGTCCTATGCCAAGGATCTCAAACTGAACCTGTCGAGCATGGCCAACAATCCGGGCATGACCGACCAGCAGGTTTACGGCACAGCCCTTGCGTGTGCATTCGCATCGCGCAACGCCAAACTGATCAAGGCCGTTGCCGCCGAAGCAAAAGAAAAACTGTCCGAAGAAGCCATTGAAGCTGCCAAGGGTGCAGCGGCAATCATGGGCATGAACAACATCTATTACCGTTTCGTGCATCTGGTTTCGGATGCCGAATACGGTTCGATGCCGGCCCGCCTTCGTATGAACATCATCGGCAAACCGGGCATCGACAAGGCCGATTTCGAACTGTTTTCGATCGCGGTTTCGGCGATCAACGGTTGCGGCATGTGCATCGATTCCCATGACAAGGTGCTCAAAGGTGCCGGCGTCAAAAAGGAAACCATCCAGAACGCCATCCGCATTGCATCGGTCATTCATGCGGTTGCGGTCGTGATCGACGCCGAAGACGCATTGGCCGAATAAGCCGACAGAATTCGGGCATAGCCCAATCAAAAAGCCCCGGTTGCATGACGCAGCCGGGGCTTTTTTGTTTGGGCGGCAAGTTGGTGTTAGCCATCGACAAGTTCGGCAAGGCCCAGATGCTTGAGGCTGGCGGCAATCACCTGATCGGGTTGATCAAAATGCGGGATGTGGCCGCAATTCTTGATCAGCATTCCGGTCGCCGGGCCGCTGACATTGGCGCAGATGGTGTGGACCTGTTCGTCGCTGCCAAACTGGTCATCATCGCCCTGAATGACCAAAAGCGGGCAGGTGATGCTGGCAAGTTCGTCGACCATGTTCCAGTCACGAAAAGCCGGTTGCCGCCAGGTGTCGACCCAGGCGCTGAAAACGGCATCGGTCTGGAAGAAGTGATGGCGTTCAAGTTTGGTTTTCCAGTCGGTATTGGCATAAATGCCCGCTGCGTCATTGATGCCGGCAATGGTGACGTCTTCGACAAAGACGTGGGCAGCCTCGGAAATCACCGCAGTGACATTGTCGGGGAAACGGGCGGCGTATTTAAGGGCAATGGTCGCGCCGTCACTGTGACCAAACAGGATGGGTTTGCTTAGTCCCAGTTCGGTGATCAGTCCGTGCAGATAGACATCGCTTTCGGTGTTGTGGAAATCGACCGCACGGGGAATGTCGCCATCGGCATGCGGGTCGGACCGGCCATGGCCGCGCCGTTCATAGACAATGACAGGGTGCCGGGTTGCGGTTGCCAGTTTGGCGGGGAAGTCCCGCCACATGCGAATGGTGCCCAGGGCCTCGTGAAGGAAGATAATGGTCGGGGCATCTTCACGAACATCGGCAGGGGTGATCCGCTGACAGAACAGGCTTATTCCGTCGACGGTGGCGTAGAAGTTCTCGTTGATCATGATGTGTCCGATTTATCGGTAATTCAGTGCGTAATTATTGAATTCGATAATGGACAAAAAAACAGGGCCCGGCAAGTGCCGGACCCTGTTTGGTGATCAATGCCCCGAAATATCGGGTGCAGAAACCTTATTTCAGTGCAGCGCAGGCACGTTTGATACGTGCGCATGCTTCGGTAAGGGCCGCATCCGACGTCGCATAGGAGATGCGGAAATACGGAGCCAGACCGAATGCCGAACCCTGAACCGCAGCAACGCCTTCTGCTTCGAGCAGGTAGGTGACGAAGTCGGTGTCGGTTTCGATTTTCTTGCCATCCGGGGTGGTTTTGCCGATCGCACCCGCGCAAGACGGATAGACGTAAAACGCACCTTCCGGGGTTTTGCACGACAGGCCTTCGCATTCGTTCAGGGCTGCGACAACAAGGTCACGGCGCTTTTTGAAGACTTCTGCGCGTTCTTTGAGGAAGTCCTGCGGACCGCTAAGCGCTTCGATCGAAGCAGCCTGGCTGATCGAGGAGGTGTGGGTGCTGGACTGCGACTGGACCTTGTTGATCGCTTTGATCAGGTCTTTCGGGCCGGCAGCATAACCAAGACGCCAGCCGGTCATCGCATAGGATTTCGACACACCGTTACAGGTCAGCGTACGCTCTTTGAGTTTCGGCTCGATCTGGGCGATGGTGGTGAATTCGAAACCGTCATAGACGAGGTGCTCGTACATGTCGTCAGACATGACATAGACGTTTTCGTGTTTCAGAAGAACGTCGGCAATCGCACGCAGTTCGGCACGCGAATAAGCCGCACCGGTCGGGTTCGACGGCGAGTTCAGAACAACCCATTTGGTTTTCGGCGTGATCGCAGCTTCAAGCTCGGCAGCGGTGATTTTGAAGTCGTTTTCTTCCTGGCATTCGACCACGACCGGGGTGCCTTCGGCCATCAGGGTCATGTCCGGGTAGGAAACCCAGTACGGAGCCGGGATGATGACTTCGTCGCCCGGGTTCAGCGTTGCGAAGAACGCGTTGAACAGGGTCTGTTTGCCACCACAACCAACGGTGATTTCGTCGATGGTGTATTCCAGGTCGTTTTCACGCTTGAACTTCTCGACAATGGCCTTGCGCAGCTCGGGAGTGCCAGCGACCGGAGTGTATTTGGTCTTGCCAGCATCGAGTGCCGCCTTGGCAGCTTCTTTGATGTTGTCGGGGGTATCAAAATCCGGCTCACCTGCGCCAAGACCGATCACGTCAACGCCAGCTGCCTTGAGTTCAGCGGCCTTGGTGGTTACGGCAATGGTGGGAGATGGTTTGATACGGCTCAAACGGTCGGCAATAAACGCCATTGGTCTGTTTCCCTGGAATGAAAAAAGAAGTGAAAAGAATCGCGTTCTTTCGGATCGGACCCTACGCCTGCCTTAAATGCAATTCAAGGCAGTTTGTCGCGTTTTGCGGGTTCTTTGGGATGAATTTATCCAATTTAACCGTCCACAGGATGTCAGATCGAACAGAACAGAATGCATAACGCGGTAAAATGGTTCTTGTTCCGGCAAACCTGATCCTGACGGCTCCTGACATTTCCTGACAGGAACTGTCAGGGGTGGGGCTTGCGATTGGTGCTATCTGACCTATAACTAGGGGCAAGATCAAACAAGGGATTTGCCCGATGGATGCGCTACCGGAATTTCTGACCAAACGTCGCCCGCCCGTTGAAGGGTCGCGGGAATTCAAGCTGGTGACGGAATATCAGCCCGCCGGCGATCAGCCATCCGCGATTGCCGAACTGATGGCGGGCATCAACGAGAATGAACGCGATCAGGTTCTTCTGGGTGTGACCGGGTCGGGCAAGACCTTTACCATGGCCAATATCATCGCCAAGACCCAGCGCCCGGCCCTTGTTCTTGCGCCAAACAAGACTTTGGCGGCCCAGCTTTATGCCGAGATGAAGGGATTTTTCCCGGAAAACGCGGTCGAGTATTTCGTTTCCTATTACGACTATTACCAGCCCGAAGCCTATATTCCGCGGACCGACACCTATATCGAGAAAGACAGTTCGATCAACGAACAGATCGACCGGATGCGCCACGCTGCAACGCGCGCGATCCTTGAACGCAACGACTGTATCATCGTGGCATCGGTGTCGTGCATTTACGGTATCGGGGCGGTGGAAACATATCTTGAGATGACCCAGCGCATTTCGGTTGGCGACGAGGTCGATCGCAACGACATCATGAAACGACTGGTCGAACTGCAATATACCCGTAATGACGCGGCCTTTTCGCGCGGCACCTTCCGGGTGCGCGGTGACGTGCTTGAGATTTTCCCGGCCCACGCCGAAGACCGGGCATGGCGGGTTTCGATGTTTGGCGACGAGATCGAGGAACTGGCCGAGTTCGATCCGCTGACCGGGCATAAATTTGCGACCATGGACTCGGTCACGGTTTATGCAAATTCGCACCATGTGACACCGCGCCCGACCCTTGTGCAGGCGATGGCCGGTATCAAGCAGGAACTGAAAGACCGTCTGGCACAGTTCCGCGAGGAGGGCAAACTTCTTGCCGCCGAGCGGATTGAACAGCGCACGACCTTTGATCTTGAGATGATGGAAACGGTCGGACACTGCAAAGGGATTGAAAACTATTCCCGCTGGTTGTCGGGCCGTAATCCCGGCGATCCGCCGCCGACATTGTTTGAATATCTTCCGGAAAATGCGTTGCTGTTTGTCGATGAAAGCCACGTGGCCGTCCCACAGATCGGCGGCATGTACCGGGGGGACTATAATCGCAAATTCACCCTGGCCGAACATGGGTTCCGCCTGCCAAGCTGTGTTGATAACCGGCCGCTGAAGTTCGAGGAGTGGGACGCCATGCGCCCGCAAAGCGTGTTTGTTTCGGCAACACCGGGCAATTGGGAAATGGAACGCACCGGTGGTGTCTTTGCCGAACAGGTGATCCGCCCGACCGGTCTTATTGATCCGGTCTGTATTGTTCGTCCGGTTGAAACCCAGGTCGATGATCTTCTGGGTGAGGCCAAGGCATGTGCGGCCAAGGGGCAGCGCGTTCTGGTCACGACCCTGACCAAACGCATGGCCGAGGATTTGACCGAATATCTGCATGAACACGGCATTCGTGTGCGGTATCTGCATTCCGACATTGATACGCTTGAACGGATCGAGATCATCCGTGATTTGCGTCTGGGCGTGTTTGACGTTCTGGTTGGCATCAACCTTCTGCGCGAAGGCCTGGATATTCCGGAATGTGCGCTGGTGGCGATCCTTGATGCGGACAAGGAAGGTTTCCTTCGGTCCAAGACATCGCTGGTTCAGACCATTGGCCGTGCGGCGCGTAACGTTGATGGTCGGGTGTTGCTGTATGCCGACAAGATGACCGACAGCCTGGAATATGCGATTGGCGAAACCAACCGCCGCCGTGAAAAGCAGGTGGCCTATAACGAGGAACATGGCATCACGCCGGAAACGGTCCGCAGCAAGATCAATGATGTTCTCGAAAGTGTGGCGGAACAGGATTACGTCACGGTCGATACCGGCGTTTCGGGCGACACATTGATTGGTCATAACCTGCGTGCGCATATCGAAGATCTTGAAAAACGGATGCGTGAAGCCGCAGGCAACCTTGAATTCGAAGAGGCCGCCCGCCTGCGTGACGAGGTCAAGCGACTGGAAGACCAGGAACTTGGTCTTGCGGAAGCCGGACCGATGGCGCGAAGCATCGGAACGGCCGGCCCCGGATCAAAATCGGCCAACAAACCGAAATATAAAGGCCGCCGGCGCAAGGGACCATAAGCCGAAAACCAATGCAGAAAACGCTGCATCAGATCGGCGAGCAATGCAAAAACAACGGTTGTTCGGGGTGATTTAGTCCGCATATAAAGCGCCATGACGGGCGACGGGAGTCGCGTTGTTGAAGGGAGCGGGTTCTTTCCCTATCCTGATGTTCTGGTGGCCTTGGAGAACAGCTTTATGCTGCGTCTGAGATCTTGGCTTTTGTGGGTTGCGGTTTGTTTGGCCGGGGCAGGTGGATTGTTTGCCGGTGGCAATGCCGTTGCGCGCGAACTGAGCGTGGTGATCAATCCCGCGCCACCCTATCGCATCGTCAAGGAAACGCCGGACGGGCTTTCATATTCGGGCATTTATGTTGAAGTGGTGCGCGAAGCCGCACGCCGGGCCGGTATTGATCTTGCATTCGAAGTGGTGCCGTTCAGGCGTGCTCTTTACCTGATCGAACGGGGCAAGGCCGATTTGATGTTGGGCCCCAACCGTACCGATGAACGCCAGCAATATATGTATTATTTCGGCGCGGCCTTACCCGACGAGCCAAAGGCGATCTATATCGGGGCGCTTGATGGCGATATCCGAAGCATCCAGGATCTGGGTGCAAAGTCGGTCGGGGTATTACGCGGGGCAAATCACAGCCGCCAGCTTGACGAAGTTGCCGACATCCGGCTGGTCGAGGCGGCCGATTATCCGACCCTGTTCAGGATGCTTGATATGCACCGGATCCACGCCTTGATCGTTCCGGAACTTCTGGCGGTTGAACTGATCAGACGCGAAGGGCCGTTTCGTATTCGCAAGGCCGATCTGGTGTTGCAAGGTCAGCCATCCTTTATCGGATTGTCCCGCCAGTCCGCCTATTTCACCGATGGCAGCTTTACCGCACTTGAAGCCGCATTGGTTGAAATGCGCCATGACGGCACGTTTGATGAAATCTATGCCCGCTATGCCCAGCCCGCCCAATAGGCGGACCCGACATCATGCATCCCGCATTATGAGGCGGGGATAATTGTGTGCCGCCATGGGCAAATTTGCAGACTGCAATGCCGGTTCCGAAAACCGAACGCGCCGCCCATCAGCAAAGATGGCCAGCGCGCATAACGGGAAGATCGGTTGCAAGGAGCGTGTTTGCTGCGCTCAAGGATGACCGGTCACATGAACAGTTTTTCGTTTTCCATGCCCTTGTAGATATCGGCGACATATTCGCCATATCCGTTGTAAATCCGGGTCGGGACGCTTTCGCCATTATTCAGCAGGCGTTCGTAAGCCTGACTCCATCGCGGATGGGGGACTTCGGGGTTTACATTGGCCCAAAAGCCGTATTCGTCGCTGTTGATATCTTCCCAGAAACTTTTGGGGCGTTCATCGGTGAAGGTAAAGCGGACGATGGATTTGATGTTTTTGAAGCCGTATTTCCAAGGGGTGACCAGACGCAAGGGCGCGCCATTTTGTTTGGGCAGTTCTTCGCCGTAAATGCCCGTCGCGATCATGGTCAGTTCATTGGTGGCCTCGGCCATCGACAGACCTTCGATATAGGGCCAGGGGTACCAGAATTGACGAAGCCCCGGCATGGTTTCCTTTTGGCTGGCGGTTTCCATTTCGACATATTTGGCGCCTGAAAGCGGTTTGGCAAAATCAACCAGTGCCTTCATCGGGAAGCCGGACCAGGGCACGGTCATAGCCCATGCCTCGACACAGCGGAAACGATAGACCCGTTCTTCGAGCGGCATCTTGCGCACGAGTTCTTCGAAATCGATTTCGATCGGCTTTTCAACCAGCCCGTCAATCTTGACCGTCCAGGGGCGGATATTCATCGCCTGGGCGGCCTGCGAGATCGATTTGTGCGACCCGAATTCATAGAAGTTGTTATAGGTCAGCGCCTTGGCCTTTTCGGTCAGTTCGCGATCCACCGTATAGGCCGGATTGCGCGATACCGGATAAAGGTCGGCGGTTGATGCCGATCCTTGTGCCAGCGCACTGCCAAGTGGCAGGGACGCGGCGGTTGCACCGATCGATCCGGCGGCAATCCCCTTAAGGAACTGACGGCGGTTCTGGTAGACCGCTTGTGGTGTGGCATCACGTTCAGGAATTTCCCAGCCCTTTTTGCGGCGTATCAGCATGTCGTCCTCCAATTACCCGGTTGGTTCAATGTCCGTGCAAAAGCATCTTTGGGCAAGTCACGCCTCGGTGATCGGTTGGTGAAACCCGGTTTGGCGCGCGGTCCGGTATCTTGGATTTACGGCAAAAGACGGGCTTCTGATCAAAAGATTGATCAATTGATCGTGCGAAGTGATCGGATGGAGGGTAAAGTGATCACAAACAATATTGATCAGGGTGGATGGCGTGTTTGAATTCAAGGATATCGAAATTCTGCAAGATATCGTCAAGGCTGGCGGTTTTCGGGCCGCAGCCCAGAAATACAATCTGTCGCAATCGGCGATTTCGGCCCGGGTTTCGGGGTTGGAAAAGAAACTGGGCATCATGCTGTTTGATCGCAGCAACCGGCAGGTTCGCCTGACGGCGGCGGGTTTGCGCTTTGTCGAGGAAGCCCAGCGCCTGTCACGGGCGCGCGACCGCATCTGGCAGGAATTGACCCATCCGGGCGAACTGAGCGGAACCGTGCGCATCGGTGTTGCCGAAACCATCGTGCATACGCTTTTGACCGATATGCTCAACAAGCTGAAAAACGACTTCCCCAAGGTCCGGTTCGAATTGTCAGTCGATACATCCGGGCAGCTTGGCAAGGCGCTTGAAGATGACGAAATGGATGTCGCGATCATGTTGCGCGAATCCGTGCCCCAAGGTGCGGTGGCAGCTCCGTTAAAGCCGGTTGAACTGGGCTGGTATTGCGCCGAAACGATGGAACTGGGGGATGCACCCCTGTCACTAAGTGAGCTGGCAAGCCATGCCATCGTGACATTTCCAAAGGGTACCCCGCCATTCCGCGAGGTCGAAAGTATCTTTGCCGCGCCCGATATTTCCCAGCCGGCATTGCATGGTTCGGCATCGCTTTCGACCGTCAAACATCTGGTGGCGGGGGGCTTCGGGATCGGGGTCTTGCCGACCCTGATGGTCAAGAATTCCGTTTGGGATGAACATATTAAGCAAATCCCGGTGCGCGATGAAGCATCGCTGACGGCGTTGCATTTTGTCATCACCTATTACCCGGAACGCAACCGCGAAATCGGGGCGGCAGTACAGGAAGCAGCAAAACTGTTTGATCAAACTGATCGCTAAATACGATCAAAAATCAGATAAAATGATTTCTTGACAAGATCGGTCCGGTTTCTCAATCTTTACAAAGAGGCAGAGAATGGGACTGAAAAATGAACGCGTCAAAAAGCGCCCCCCGTTCCGTTGACATCGCGAAAGAAGCCATTTCCGCAATCACGCCACTGGCGTTGCGCAAGGCGATCCGTAGCGGCGAACATACAGGGACGACCACCGGTTATTCATCAGGTTACCTTCAGGGCAATCTGGCGATCCTGCCGGCCGACTACGCAGACGAGTTTCTGCAATTCTGTGCAAAGAACCCCAAATCATGCCCGTTGATCGGGATGTCCGAACCGGGATCGCCGTTTATCCCGGCACTGGGCGCGGATCTTGATATTCGCACCGATCTTCCGGGGTATCGCATTTTCCGCGGCAGTGCTGATTACACCAGTGCGACCGATCTGACCGATGTCTGGCGCGATGATCTGGTGACATTCGTTCTGGGTTGTTCGTTTTCGTTTGAAGCGGCAATCACGCGCGGCGGTGTGCCGCTGCGTCACATGGATGCCAACCGCAATGTGCCGATGTATGTGACCAATATCGAAACGTCCCCAGCCGGGCGTTTCCATGGTCCGCTGGTGGTATCGATGCGGTCATTCACCCCCGGTGATGCGATCCGGGCGATCCTGTATTCCGATCGATATCGTCTGGCCCACGGCGCACCGGTTCATATCGGCGACCCGGCCCAGATCGGTATTGCGGATATCATGAAACCGGACTTTGGAGATGAACCCGTCATTCATGAAGGGGACATTCCGGTTTTCTGGGCGTGCGGAGTCACGCCGCAAATGGCAATTCGCAATGTCTTACCCGAATTTGCCATCACGCACGAACCCGGCCTGATGCTTGTGACCGATGTCCTTGCCGAGGCCGCGGAGTTTTCCCTTCAGACCAAACCACACACACACCAATCATAAACGATCTATCAGAGAGGACTTTTCTTATGAAAAAGATGGTTTCTTCGCTTTTGGCGGTTTCTGCCCTGGGTGCAGGTTTTGCCGCAACCCCGGCCTTTGCCGAGGATCTTTCGGTTGTCGGCAGCTGGAGCAGCCTGCCGCTTTACAAACAGTATGAAAGCCCGTTCTGGACCGAAACCCTTCCGGCAGATTCCAACGGCGAATTCAATGTTGAAATGACCACCCATGACCAGATGGGCATCGGTGGCGGTGACGTGTTCCGTATCCTGAGCGACGGCGTTTTTGACGTTGCCATGACCGTTGGCGATTACGCAGTTGGCGATGCGCCGGAGCTTGAAGGCCTTGACGTGCCGCTGGTCGCCAACACCGCGGCCGAAGCAAAAGCAATGGTCGAAGCAGCCCGTCCGATGGTTGATGACATCTTTGCCGATCGTTTCAACGCCAAGGTTCTGGCAGTTGCACCGTACCCGCCGCAGGTTGTTTTCTGTGCCGGTGAAGTCAACACGCTTGCCGATCTTAAAGGCAAGAAAGTCCGTGGTTCGGGCCGTATGACCACCAAGTTCCTGGAAGCACTGGGTGCGACCGGCGTGAACGTTGCCTTCTCGGAAGTTCCGGGCGGTCTTGAGCGTGGTGTTATCGATTGTGCCGTTACCGGTGCCGGTTCGGGCTATAGCGCAGGCTGGTGGGAAGTTTCCGATCACCTGATGACCATTCCGCTTGGCGGCTGGGATCCGGTTGTGACCGCGATGAACATGGACAAATGGAACAGCCTGAGTGCCGAACAGCAGGCCTTCATCATGGATGAAGTCAAAACCAAGTTCGAAGCACCGGCCTGGGCGTCGGCAGCAGATGCACTTAAAAACGATGTTGCCTGCCTGACCGGCAATGGCACCTGCCCGGCAGGTGATGCGGCAAGCATGAAACTCGTTGAAGTTTCCGAAGCCGACGTTGCCAAGGCCAAGGAAATCCTGACCACCACGGTTCTGCCGGAATGGGCAGAGCGCGCAGGTAACGATTGGGTCAAACGCTGGAACGATAGCGTTGGTGCGACCGTCGGTGTTACCGTACCGCTGAACTAATCAATAGTGCATGGCGGAGACCGAGATCGTGACCCAGAAACTGATTGCGGCCATCCGCCGCACAAACCGCATTATCGCGCTGCTCGTCGGACTTGTTCTGATGGGCAGCGTGGCCCTGATCATCGCCGAGATTTTGCTGCGTGAAGTTGGCATATCGCTTGGCGGATCAGAAGAAATTTCAGGTTACGTCATGGCAGGCGTTGCAAGCTGGGGCCTTTCATTTGCCCTGACCGAGCTTGCCCATGTCAGGATTGACCTTATTCGTCTGAAATTGCAGCAGCGCGGCAAGGCGTTCCTTGATCTGCTGGCAATTGTTGCGCTGGCCGCGGTGGCATCGATTGTTGCCATTCAATGCTGGCCGGTGCTGTCCAAGACGATCGAACGTGGATCAACCGCAAACACGCCGCTTGAAACGCCGCTTTGGATTCCGCAGGCCATCTGGTTTTCCGGCTGGTTGTGGTTTGCGGTCTGTTCCTGTGCGCTGGTGATCCTTACCCTTATTCTTTTGATGCGACGCGATCTTGAACAGGCCGATACGCTTGTTGGTGCCCGCTCTGAACTGGAGCTGGAATCATGATTTTTGCTGTTACTGCATCCTTGCTGGGTCTTTTGGCCCTGTCGATCCCGGTGGGGATTGTTCTTTTCCTGCTGGGTATTGGTGTTGATCAGTTCTTTACCCCGTTCCCGCTGTTGCGCGGGTTGGGGCAGGTTGTCTGGTCGTCGTCCAATTCTTCGACCCTTATTGCCATTCCGTTCTTTGTGTTGCTGGGTGAAATCCTGGTGCGTGGCGGGATTGCCGCAAAAACCTATGAGGCACTTGATAAGTGGTTCTCATGGCTGCCCGGTGGTCTGATCCATGCCAATATCGGTACGGCAACCATGTTTTCGGCAACCTCGGGGTCGTCGGTTGCAACCGCCGCCACTGTTGCCACCGTCGCCATGCCGCAGGCCGAGAAGCTCGGTTATGATCCCAAACTGTTTTCCGGGGCGATTGCCGCGGGCGGTACATTGGGCATTATGATCCCGCCATCGATCAACCTGATCGTTTACGGGTTCCTGACCGAAACATCGATCCCGCGCCTGTTCCTTGCCGGTCTGGTGCCGGGCCTTGTGATGGCGGTGGCCTTCATGCTGGTGACAGCGGCCCTTTGCAAAATCAAACCGTCGCTTGGCGGGCAGAGCCGGTCCTTTACCTGGTCGGAACGCATTGTCAGCCTGAAGCATTTGCTGCCTATCCTTGTGCTGTTCTTTGTGGTGATCGGATCGATCTATGCCGGTTGGGCGACCCCCACGGAATCAGCCGCGGTTGGTGTTGCGATTGCACTTGGAATTGCAGCATTCAACAAGGGTGTATCCAACCAGATGGTCAAAATGTGCCTTTTGGGCACGGTGCGGATTACCGCGATGATCATGCTGGTGATTATCGGCGCCTATTTCTTGAACTTCACCCTGACGGCGGCGGGTATGGGCCGCGAGCTCAAGGAGCTTCTGGTCGGTCTTAACCTGAGCCCGATGGGAACCCTTTTGGTGGTGATCGCGCTTTATATCGTGCTGGGCTTCTTTATCGAGACCCTGTCGCTGATGGTGGCGACCATTCCGATCATTGTGCCGATCATGGTCGGCATGGGGTTTGACAAGGTCTGGTTTGGCATTCTTCTGATCGTTCTGATCGAGATGGCGCTGATTACCCCGCCGGTCGGATTGAACCTTTATGTCGTGCAAGGCGCACGCAAGACCGGACGATTGTCTGAGGTCATGCTGGGTACCATCCCGTTTGTTCTGGTGATGGTGGCGATGATTATCGGTCTGATCTTCCTGCCTGATCTTGCACTGTTCCTGCCGGAATATCTCTGAGCCGGGAACGCGCAGACCCCATTTCCCTGAACGGGCCCATAAAGAATGCGGATCCACAACCGATCCGCATTCGGGCCCCGCGTCCGCCTGTTGCATCGCGTATCCGCACCGCGCAACAGGCCGGACGCCCCAAAAAACAAGTTGAACGGGACTATAAAAATGCAGATGAAATTCAGCCTTTCTGGCAAAGAGATCGCCTTTGATATCAGCCATTGCACCGTTGCCGGTTGGACCGGACGCGATGCCAAGGCCATTCAGCATCACATCGACGAGCTGGCCGCAATCGGGGTCAAACCGCCATCAAGCGTTCCGCTTTATTACCGGACGGCATCGGGCATGGTGACCCAGCAGGACGTGATTGAAGTGGTTGGCAAAGGCACATCGGGTGAGATCGAACCGTTCCTGATTGCAAGTGATGGCGTGCTTTATATCGGTCTGGCATCGGATCATACCGACCGTGAACTTGAAGCGCATTCGGTTGCCCTGTCCAAACAGATCTGTGAAAAGCCGGTGGCACGTGACATCTGGCGTTTTGACGAAGTGGCCGACCATATCGAACAGATCGAAATGCGGTCGTGGATTTCGGAAAAGGACGGCGATGAGTGGGTTCTGTATCAGGAAGGCACGATTGCCTCGATCCGTCCGTTGACTGACCTGATTGATGGTTCGGGTCTGATGTCATCGGCCCCGGCCGGCAAGGCATCGGTGATGCTGTGCGGGACCCTTGGTGCCAAGGGTGGCGTGCGTCCGGCAAAACGTTTCAAAATGGCGTTGCATGATCCGGTACTTGGTCGCACGATCGAGCACTCTTATGCAATTAATGAACTGCCGGAAATTGCCTGAGCCAGTTTCCGTCTGAACCATAACGATAAAACAAGGATGAGGCAGCCAGATGGGTGCGATGATCGACAAGGCACAAGCAGCAATCGACAAGGTCAATGAACTTGGGGATCTGAAAGGTAAAATCTTTACCGAATTTGACCCGGACCGGATTCTGGCTGCTGCGGCAAAGGCCGAAGAAATGGCTGCTGCCAATCCTGACCTGCCATTGGCCGGGATGCTGGTGTCGATCAAGGACCTGTATGACGAGGCTGGCATTGCCACCACGGCGGCATCCAAGCTTTTGCTTGATCGCGCACCGGCCGATCAGGACTGCGATGTTGTGGCCCAGGTCAAAAAAGCCGGTGCGATCCCGTTCGGGCGCACCAGCCTGAGCGAATTTGCCTATTCCGGTGTCGGGCTTAACCCGCATTACGGCACACCTGGCAATGTGTTCGACCCTGAAGGCATTCCGGGCGGTTCAACATCGGGCGGCGGTTTGACCGTTGCCCATGATCTGGTTGATTTTGCACTTGGCACCGATACGGGGGGATCGATCCGCATCCCGTCGGCAATTAACGGGCTTTATGGTTTCAAACCCAGCCGGTTGTGCGTTTCGGGCAAGGGCATCCATCCGTTGGCAAAAAGTTTCGATACGCCAGGCCCGCTTGCGCGTGATCTGGAAACCGCGATCACGGTTTTCGAAGTCATGACCGGCAAGGCCGTTGCGCAGACTGCTGCGAAATCCATGCGGATCGGTGTGCCGACCAGCGGGTTTGTCGACGGGCTGGATGACCGGGTCAAAGCCGACTTTGCCGCGATTTGTGACAAGCTGAAATCGGCGGGCCATGAGTTGGTAGAGATCGAGCTTGGCTTTGTTGCCGAGAATGCGATCCTGAATAAGATGCTGGTGGCGTTTGAAGCCCACGCGATCTATTCGGAGGACTTGGAGACACTTGAAACGGTCGGTGATCCACGTGTTCTGGCACGGATCAAATTTGCCGAAACCCTGTCCAAGGACGAAATGATCGCAGCCTATGCCAAGCGGGCCGACATCGTTTCGATGTTTAATGCCGCGATGGCCGATGTCGATGTCATGATTGCGCCGACCTTGCCGATGATGGCACCGAAAATTGCCGAGGTCGAAGCCGATTTCGACCATTTGAATGCGCAGATGCTGCGCAATACCAGTTATCTTAATCTGGTTGATGCCTGTGCCATTTCGATCCCGGTCCATGTTGAAGGCGAAACCATCCCGGCGGCCTTGATGATCGCAGCCCCGCACGGGGCGGATAAAGTGGTCCTGAATGCAGCCCGTCAGATCGATCCGCTGTTTGGCTAAGATCTCCTGTCTGACAGAATAGAAAAAACGGCCCGGGATTTCCGGGCCGTTTTCTGTTTGGGAAAGATTGATCTGATGATCAGCTTTCAAGCAGGGAACGCAGCATCCAGGCGGTTTTTTCATGAACCTGAATGCGGGCGGTCAGAAGATCGGCAGTCGCGTCATCGTCCGAGCTGTCGCAAATCGGATAAAGCGAACGCGCGGTCTTGATCACGGTTTCATGGCCCGATACCAGCTGACGGATCATGTCCTTGGCAGCGGGGACGCCTTTTTCTTCCTCGATCGAAGACAGTTCGGCATAGGCCGAGAAACTGGCCGGTGCAAAGGCACCCAGCGAACGGATACGTTCGGCGATTTCATCAATCGCGGTGGCCAGTTCGGTATATTGTTCTTCGAACATGGTGTGCAGGGTCTGGAACATCGGACCCGTCACGTTCCAGTGGAAGTTGTGAGTCTTGAGATACAGCGCATAGGAATCAGCCAGAACGCGGCCAAGGCCGTCGGCGATTGCAGTGCGGTTGGTTTCATTGATGCCAATATCAATCTGCATGGTCGATCTCCTTTCGTCGAGGGCGCAACCCACGAAGGTTCTTTGTGTTTCTGTCTTGAGAAGGAGTATGAAACACGCAGAAACGTTACGCCAATCAATAGTTTATTGATTTGCAATAGATCAATTCTATTACAAAAAGTGTGGTTATAGATTGTGTCATGCCAAGGGCTATTTCCCGGCTTTCTGTTGCTGGGTGACGATGGTGTCGGCCTGTTTCCCGGTCAGTTCCTGCATGTGGGAATAGCTGCGTGTGAAAAAGCCGGTTCCCTGTGTCAAAGAACGTAATTCCGTCACCATGTCGGCGGTTTCCGATGTCGGCATCTGAACGTCGATTTCATCCCATCCCTGCCAGCCATCCTTGGCATTGAAGCCAAGAATTTGACCGCGCCGGGTGCTGACCAGCCGCTGGGCCTTGGATGTGAAGTCTGACGGGATCGAAATGGTACAGCGATCAACCGGTTCAAGAAGCACCGGACCGGCATTGCCAAGTGCCTCGCCGGTGGCGATGCGGCCAGCCATCTGGAAGGCTTGATCGGAACTGTCGACAGTGTGATAGGACCCGTCGACCAGCTTGACTGCGACATCAATTACGGGAAAACCAAGTGGCCCGCATCGCAAGCCGTCACGAATGCCTTTTTCGACTGCCGAGATATATTGCCGCGGGATGGCGCCACCAACGATATGGTCGCTGAAGTCAAATCCTTCGCCGCGGCCAAGCGGGCGCAGTTCGATTGCAGCATCCCCGAATTGGCCATGTCCGCCGGTCTGTTTTTTGTATCGTCCGCGGGCCGAGGACGGTTTGCGGATGGTTTCCTGATAACCGGTCAGAACCGCCGTCGTGGTGATTTCCAGATGATAGTGATCGCGCAGATGTGCCAGCGCGCATTGCAGATGAATGTCCCCCTGACCGGCCAGAACCAGTTGTCCGGTGCTGTCATTGTGGGTGAAGCTCAGGGAACGGTCCTGTTCGCATAAATGTCGCAAGGCTTCGGTCAGTTTGACATCATCACCCGGTTTGGTGACTTCAAGCCCGGTTTCATAAAGCGGGGGCAGGGGATCGGGCCATAAACTGTCGATCAGGCCATCGGTTGCAACCAGGCTTCCGGTGCGCAAATGTTCAATGCGCGGCAGGCCGACAATTGCCCCGGTTCGGGCAGCATCAAGTTTTTCATGCTTGTCGGCAAAGATGGTGCAAAGTCCTGACAGCTTGTCCGCACCAAGCGCATCAGCGTTTTTAAGAACCCCCGACAGAACGCGCCCAAAGCAGAACCGCCCGGCATGGGACAGATGCAGGGTTTTGAAAATCTGAACGATGGTTTTCTGATCATCGGGATCAACACCAAGACGATGGGCACAGACATCCGCCGCAGGGGCTTCGTGGCGCAATGCCTTAAGCAGCCGGATAATCCCGTGATCCTGTTCGGCCGATCCGAAAAACACCGGCACGATCAGATCGCGGCCAAGATCCTGTTTAAGATTGTCATAGATCGTGGCAGGGGCGGGTGTTTGATCTTCGAGAATCTGTTCAAGAAGATCATCATCAAAATCAGCCAGTGTTTCGAGCAGGCCTTCGCGTGCTTCGTCTTCGCGGCTTGCCAACGTGGAGGGCATGGTAATCAGTTTGGAAGGCTGACCTTCGAGATACTGATAAGCCCGTTCAGAGACGATATCGACAAAGCCGGTGATGGCATCGTCATGACCATCGCCATCGCGGATCGGTATTTCACGCAGGATCAGGGGGCGTTCGGAAATAGATTGCAGGGCGTCGATATTATCGCGCAATCGTACGCCGGCATGATCGGTCTTGTTGATGAAAATCAGATGGGGGATGCGGTTGCGATCAAGAAATTTCAGGATCGGGGCAACCGTCATCACCCGGGCGGGATCACAATCAACCACGACAATGGCGACATCGCAGATCATCGCGACTTCGCGGGCATCCTGGGCAAAGTCGACCGATCCCGGACAGTCGATAAAATGCCATTCCTCGTCAAGATAGGTGGTCTGGGCGCAGGTGAGTTCGGTGCTCATTTCGCGGGTGCGCGATTGGGGATTGTTGTCACCGACGGTATTGTGGTCGCGGATGGTTCCCTTGCGGTGGATGCGCCCGGTTGCACATAGCAAACTTTCAAACAGGGAAGTCTTGCCGCTGGAATAGGGGCCGATCAGGGCCGCAACGCGCGGGGGATGTGTGCCGGGTGAAGTGGTCGAACGGGCGGTGCTGGGCATTGGCATCTCCTTGAACAGGAAGACCGATATCCCATGGTGCCGGGCGTGTGTTGCGATCTGTTCCACGCTGCAGCAATCCTGGCAGCCGGTCTGGACGTTTCGAATGCCCGGTTTTGTCCGGGATGTCTTTTTAAGGCAGGGTGGGGACATTGGGCGTCAGGCTGAGCCATTTGGTTGATATGCAGCCCGGTTTGCATGTTTCGTGCTGTCCGATACACCCCCTTAAGTAGATCATGGCTTGGGGCATTGGTATCAAGTGGTTGGTGGAAATGTGCCCAGATTTGAACATAATTCGCCCCGAAATGGCCCAATCAGGCCTGTTTTCCTGCCTTGTTCTTCGGTCAAATTCGTTCTTGTCAGTCGAGGACATGGCCAGCCAAATCTGTCCCCCCTCACAAGGCTGGGCCGGTTGTTTTCAGGTTAGTTCCCCCACCTGGAATGCCGCGACTGACAAGGTCTCCCCAAGACCGTAATGACCCCGAATATGTTGGGGCGGGTTTATCCCGCCCCATTTTTTTATGTCCTGATCCGGGGCGGGACAGGTGCCGTATTTGCCCCATTTCGCCCGCAAATGGTCATCAAGCGTAGATTTTTAAGCCCCAATTACATGGCAAATTCCTAATTATCGGAAGCGCAAACACCGATGCAGTGCCCTCCCTCACGACGCATCGGGGCCCGAATGAACGTTTTCTCCCCCGAAACGTTCACACCCCACGGGCAAGGCAACGCTTCCGATCGGTCTCCCCAAGACCATCTGTCCCCAAAGCCCGGGCGAGCCCCAAGCTCCCCGGGCCTTTTTTTGTCTGTGGCATGGTGCGCAAACAGAGCTGCGATCAGGCCTGTTGCGGGGTTGTTCGTGTAGTGTCGGCGTGACGTGGCTGCGGCGGGGCAATCCCGAATATTCGTGTCGGGGTTTCACGCCCGCGCATGGTGACCTCACCGCGCGAAATCCAGTTCGGGATATCGGCATGATCACCACAGGCCCTGACGGTGCTTTCTGTGGCCAGGATGTAGCTTCCATATTGTTTGTTCATGCCTTCAAGGCGGGCGGCGATATTGACGTTGTCACCATGGACGGTAAAGGTCAGGCGGTTTTCCGATCCGATGGCACCGATCACGATATCACCGGTATTGATCCCGCATCGTGTTTTCAGCTTTCCACCGAAACTGTAGACCCGGTTTTCGGACAGTTCCTGAATGGCAAGTGCGGTGCGCACCGCATTCAGCGCATGATCGGCATCCGGG
Organism: Thalassospira povalilytica; assembly: GCF_002844235.1. Taxonomy (GTDB): domain Bacteria; phylum Pseudomonadota; class Alphaproteobacteria; order Rhodospirillales; family Thalassospiraceae; genus Thalassospira; species Thalassospira povalilytica. The sequence continues at coordinate 530,410 of NZ_PGTS01000001.1, forward strand.
GTGACCGCGTTAAAGGTGATCAGCATGGCATCGCCTTCGAACTGCGTGATCACACCCCCGAAACGCGAAATGATGGCATTGGTCTGGGTGAAATACTCATTCAGCATCGTCGCCAATGCCTGGGGGCTCAGTTTTTCGGAGATGGATGAGAACCCTTCGATATCGGTGAACATCACGGTTGCGCTAACCGCTTCGCCATCGCCGGGTTTGATCTGTTGGTCGGCATGGGTGATGCGATCGGCAATTTCGGGCGATACAAACCGTGACAGATCGCGGGCGGCAATTTCATCGGTGACTGCACGGATAAAGGACCGTTTGGCACGCATTACCGCAATCGTGAGTACAAGGGTGACCAGAACAATTGCGATGATCTTGTCAATTTCCGCACCGATCAGGATCGAGTTCGAGGTCAGATAGGTGACATAGTCACGGGTGATCATGCTTTGGCCGCCCTCGCTCCAGATCACGTAACCGGCAAGGATCAGCCAGCCCAGCGCGGCCGTGCCGCCGGCAATCAGGATATAGCGCGGATCAAAGCGCAGGCTGCGCAACGCGATAAAGATAAAGACATACATCACCGTCGGCGCTTTGAGATAGAAGCTGGCCGGTTGCATATACTGGATATGGAAGCTCCAGATCAGGACCATCAGAAGCCCGATATCGGCAATCACCGACAAGGTCAGAAAACCGTCAGTCAGGGCATTGCGATAGGCCAGCATCAACCGTTTCAGCGTGAACAGGTAATAAAGCCCCAGCGCCCATGGCACCGGCTGAATGCCATTGGACATGGTGGCACTTGGCGAGATCGCATACAGGCTGGCGAAAATGGTCACCAGCAACAATTGCACCCAGCCAATCAGCTTTTCGCTGTCATGTTGTTGTTTGTCGATCGCGGCCTGAACCCGTTCGGGCAGGTGGGACTGGGCTTTGTTGCCAAACAGGAATGCACCAAGTGTGCTTTTCATTGTGACCGGAATCCCGATTGCTGTGGCCGAAACCATCAGACAATAGCACAGGATTGCTTAACAGACCCGGCAATGGCGCACACGACCGGCGGGCATTGTTAATCATCGCCCATTTGCCAAACAGGCCATGCCGGTGCCGGTTAAACAAGCAGGTGTATTGATGGAGGGGGAGGATGCGGGCAAAAAAAAAGCCGGGCAACAAATGTGCCCGGCAAGTTTATCAGGGAGGCTTCACGTCTGGGAGACGTAGGACCCTTCGCAGGGCCCTGGGTAAGCCGGACAGGGCGTCCGGCTAAGACCGAAATTCGGTCAGGGAGAAAACTCTTTACCGCGGTGCGGTGTTTGCCGCTGCGGTTCGAGAGGGAAGATAGCGTTTTTGCCGGGAAACACCACTGCCAAATTGCTTTTTCAGCCATGCAAAATCTGCATAAATGTTGGGCTGCGAAGATTTGTGGTTTAACTATTTGAAATTGCGCGATTTTATTTGGGTGATCTGTGTCACTTGCTTGTGAAATGGGCATTTGACCGCGAAATCAATTGTGCAACAGCACAAAAAAAATGCCGGTAGCAGGGGGGCGCTACCGGCAAAGATCAACAGGGAGGCTTACGTCTGGGAGACGTAGGGAACCTTGGGGAAGATTCCGGTGCCGGATTTCGTTCCGACGGACGGATCATGCGGAGATCAGGGAAGCTGAAGCGATCACGATTTCGCGTCTGCTCACAACTTATGATGCAAATGTAAGTATGCTTGCTTCCGATTTAAAGTAGAATAAGGTCAGACCAACCATGCAGGGAATGCATGGCAGAAAAATGTCAATAATTTTAAGAAATTATGACCAGCCCCGCGTCTGGCGCATTCCAAAACACTTATATTAGACCCTGATCCGGATGGCTTGTCCGCGCGATTTTGCATGTAACGGACCGTTCTGCGACCCGAAAAACAGCATCTGGCGATTCTGTCGGCCAGATATCGGCGGGGATCAACGCCGATCAGGTCGCCTTTTCAGGGGACAGAGATGAATTTTGGGGCCGCATTTGGCGGGTTCGCAAAGCGTGGTCCGGATGGTGCGTGTATTCCCGTGGTCCGACATCCGGATCATCCCGGTGATGGCAGGGGGCATGCGGGCAAGGGGGCAGGACGGGGCCATGATCAGTGACCATGGGGATGGGGCGAAATTATCCATGCGTTGCGCGCAATGCAAAACGGCCCGGCGGAACTGCCGGGCCGTTTCAAACGGGATTTGGGTAAGCCTTGCGCTATTTGTCGGCGCTGGCACTGCTGGCGGCGGCCGCGGCCTTGGCTTTTACCTTCGAGATTTCTTCGATCAGGAAGTCGCGGAACACGGCAATGCGTTTTGAATGGCGCAATTCTTCCGGATAGACGAAATAGGCATCAAAGCTTGGCCCTTCGAGCTCGGGCAGGATGCGGACCAGATTGCTGTTGGTCGGCAGCAGATAATCAGGCAGGGCTGAAATCCCCAGACCGGATTCGGTCGCGCGGAAAATGCCGTAAATATTGTTCAGCTTCAGAATCGGGCGCATGTCCGGTTTGAACTGCTGGGCAGTGGCCATCATCCAGTTGACGTTCGAAACCGGCGGGCGGGCATCCGCACCATAAATGATCAGCCGGTGATCTTTCAGATCTTCGGGTGTCTTGGGCATGCCGTATTGTTTGATATATTCCGGCGACGCAAAGACGTGATAGCGCAGGGTCATCAACTGCCGCTGTACCAGATCGGCCTGACGCGGTGGCTGCATGCGGATGGCGACATCGGCCTCACGCATGGCAAGATCAAGTTCCTCGTCATTGAGGACCAGCGACAGTTCGATTTCCGGATAGCGTTCCAGGAATTCATTGATGCGCGGAGTCAGCCAGGTCGAGCCAAAGGCCACCGTGGTGGTGACTTTCAACGGGCCACTCGGGCGTTCCTTGGATTCACGAATGCGGGCTTCGGCCATGGAAAGCTTGGCAAAGACGTCATGGGCGGTGCGATACAGCAACTCGCCCTGTTCGGTCAGAATCAGGCCACGGGCATGGCGGTGAAAAAGCGGAACCTTGACGCTTTCTTCAAGCGCGCTGATCTGTCGGCTGACAGCCGACTGGCTCAGATTAAGGTTTTCCCCTGCGTGAGTGAAGCTTCCGGCTTCCGCAACAGCGTGAAATACACGCAGCTTGTCCCAGTCCATAGACCCGCTCCTAGATGTCACTGCCGCACGGCTCTGCGCCAGTCCCCTGATAATACTTCTCTTCTTTTATGGGTAATTTGGTTTCAACACTGTTAAGCGCGTCACACAAACGACCCAAGCCCGTAATTGGGTTCAGACCCTTTACCAATATGAGGCCTGTAGCATTTTCTGCAAGCAGGCATTTTCCGCAATGTTGATTTCGCAGACGCGTGATTCTTTTGAAATGTCAGACGATTGGCGGGATCAGGTAATTTGTAAGCATGAAAAAAGGGGATGCATGTTGCATCCCCTTGCAGGTATTTCTGACCACTTCGCGTGATCGGGCAATCATCCTGTTTGGCCCGGCGATTGACGTGTTGTCAAAGCACGGTCAACGCCCTGTCAGATCAGGCTTCGTGTTCGGCAATGAACTTTTCGGCCTCAAGCGCGGCCATGCAGCCCATGCCAGCCGCGGTCACGGCCTGACGGTAAATCTTGTCGGTGACATCGCCAGCCGCAAACACACCCGGGACATTGGTCACGGTGCTGCCCGGCTTGACCAGAACATAGTTCTCGTCATCCATATCGACCTGGCCCTTGAAGATGGCGGTCGCCGGATCATGGCCGATGGCAACAAAGAAGCCGTCAGCCGGAATGTCGGTGACTTCGTCGGTTTTGACATTGCGGACGCGAACTGCCTCGACGCCATCCATCGGGCCGTCACCGCCCAGAATGTCTTCGACAACGCTGTCCCAGACCACGTCGATTTTTTCATGCTTGAGAAGGCGTTCCTGAAGCATCTTTTCGGCGCGCAATTCATCGCGACGATGGATCAGGGTAACTTTCGAGCAGATACCGGCAAGATACAGGGCTTCTTCAACGGCGGTATTACCGCCGCCAACAACCGTGACCGGTTTGTTGCGATAGAAGAACCCGTCACAGGTCGCGCATGCCGAAACGCCGCGACCATTGAATTTTTCTTCGCCCGGAAGGCCAAGCCAGCGTGCCTGCGCACCGGTGGAAATGATCACGGTTTCAGCGATATAGGTATCGCCGGAGTCGCCTTTGCAGACGAACGGACGTTTGGAAAAATCGACCTCGGTGATCAGGTCATGCACCATTTTGGTACCGACATGTTCAGCCTGTGCCTTCATCTGATCCATCAGCCACGGACCCTGAATGACATCGGCAAAGCCCGGGAAGTTTTCGACATCGGTGGTGATCGTCAACTGACCACCCGGCTGAAGGCCCATCACCATCATGGGTTCAAGGTTGGCGCGTGCCGCATAGATTGCCGCAGTATAACCGGCAGGGCCGGAGCCGATGATGAGGACTTTGGTCTGATGTTCCTGGGCCATGTTCTTTGTATATGTCCGAGATTGATAAAAGCTGACGTCGAACATATGGGCAGTCCGGACAAGACGCAACCGCTTCACGCAAAGTTTGACCGGCGGATATCGCGTTTTTTGAATGGTGAAATTTTACGCAACAAACCGGTAGTTTCGCCAGACTGTTGAAGGCCGGGGACAATGCCGGAATTCTGCATCGTCAGCGATGCCAAAAAGCGGATTTTACTGCATTTTCAGTTACGGCATCCAAGCGCAAGATTGCATTCTTGCTCGGAATATATTATTGCCAGCAACTTGCCTCGCTGTAATATTGTTTCAATCGGGGTAACTTTCGCGCACAGAATCGAGGAATAAATGCAACGGGTCAAACTCGACAAGATCGACCGCAGAATCCTGCGCGATCTACAGGAAGATGGCCGCATGACCAATGTGGAACTTGCCAGACGTGCAGGTATCTCGGCCCCGCCCTGTTTGCGTCGTGTGCGCGCACTCGAAGAAACCGGATTTATCCAGGGCTATCATGCCGATGTCGATGCGCAGGCGCTTGGCTATAACGTGACGGTGTTTGCGATGGTCGGTCTTGCCAGCCAGGCCGAACATGATTTGCGTGCCTTTGAAGCCCGTGCGGCGCAATGGCCGGAAGTTCGTGAATGCCACATGGTGGCCGGTGAAATGGACTTCCTGCTGAAAATCGTTTCGCACAGCTGGGACGAATATCAGAAATTCCTGACCACCGAACTGACGGTTGCCGAAAACGTCAATCACGTCAAATCGGCATTGTCGATTCGAACCGCAAAGAACATGCCCGGCGTTCCGATTGATATCGACGCCGAAGACTGATCGCTTCGGACATTTGCTGCGTAATGTAAACCGGTGCCAATTTGGCGCCGGTTTTGTTTTTGCACCCTGTTTCCGTGCAACCCGCCATGGGCAGCGCATGCCGCCCGGGTTTATGTGCCGTCGTGCGGCGATGTCGCGGGCAGGGTGTGGCTAGCGGACTGATATCATGATGGAAAAACGTGATTGAGGAATACGGTCAAATACACGTGCAGATGAATAACCTTACTAAACGTAGGGATGAAAATCCTTGTAAAGGATGTGGTTTAGGCATACATACCAAGTACCTATACCAATGGGATAAGTTTTATATCAAAGGTTAGTCATTGGAAGCGTTCAGATCACAGCATCAAGCCCGCGAAAATGAACCGGTCATCGATCAGGGATGGTCGGGGATCGTGCCGGCAGGTTTATTTGCCCTGTGCGGTGTGGTGTTGCTGGTGCTTTTGTCCTATCGCCCGGCCGATGACATGACCGGTGTCGGTATGGTGTTTCCACTTTCACTGTCTGAAGATGACATTCTTGCGCAAGTCGGTGCGTCTGGCGGGCGCGTTGTGCGGTTTGGCGGCTTTGGCCATATGGCGGTCGTTGTGCGCGACGATGGTGCCGTCCCGCAGGCCGAAGATTTCGGCGCGATGTTTACCCTGTCTCCGCTGATTGCTTCAGCATGTTTTGAGTCCGGCGATACCAATAACGCCTTTTGACGTCTGGGTGTAAGTCCATGGAAAAGTTACTAGAAATTCGGGCCAACGCGATAAAGACACTGTTCGTGATCCTGGCGCTGCACATCCCGCTTAGCGGGATTGCCGGATATGTCGCCAGCAGTGATGCATGGTCTCCATTGATTGCCAGTGCAGTTTTTGCCGCTGTTGCCTTTGTGATTTATCGCCTGGCGGGAACGCAGGCACAGGTCACGCGGTTTGTTGTGGCCTCGGCGATGATTTTGCAGGTTGGTGTGCTGGTTTATGCGTTTCGCGGGCATCACTGGCAGATTGACGTGCATATGTATTTCTTTGCTGCCCTTGCGGTTCTTGGCGCACTGGTATGCTGGAAAACAATTGTCGTTGTGACCGGCGTGATCGCGCTGCATCACCTGATCCTGAATTTTGCGGTGCCTTACTGGGTGTTCCCCGAAGGCGGCCAGTTCTGGCGTGTGGTTTTGCATGCGGTGGTGGTGATTGTCGAAGCGGGCGTTCTGATCTGGTCGTGCAAAAGCCTTTATACCACGCTTGCCAATGCCGAAACCGCACGCAACGAAGCGGTCAAGGCTGCGACCGCGGCCGAAGACCTGTTGGCGCAGAATGAACAATTGCGCAAACAGCGTCAGGTCGAACGCGAACAGTTCAAACGTGAACTGGCCGACCAGATCAGTGCGATGATTGGTAAATCGGCCGGGGCGGTTGATGATGAATCTGTTCAGTTGCAGAAACGTGCACAGCATATGAATGACCGTGCACGGGTTGCAAAGGAAGCATCCAAAGGGGCCGTGCACGCGTCTGAAGAAACGTCGCAGAACGTTGAATCAGCGGCATCGGCAGTAGATGAAATCAACGCATCGGCCGAAGAAATCGCCCGCCAGATCGGGCGTGCCCGCGAGATTACCGACAATGCGGTGGAGCGGTCAAAAACCGCCAGCGACCGGATCGAATGGTTGTCAAATGCGGCCGAAAAGATTGGCGAAGTCGTCAATCTGATTACCGATATCGCGTCCCAGACCAACCTTCTGGCGCTCAACGCGACGATCGAGGCCGCCCGTGCCGGAGAAGCCGGCAAGGGCTTTGCCGTTGTTGCCAACGAGGTCAAAAACCTGGCCAACCAGACCGCGCGGGCAACGGACGAGATCGCCCAGCAGATTTCCGAAATCCAGGCCGCAACCGGGGATTCGGTATCGGCAGTAAACGGGGTTTCCGAAACCATCGGCGATATGGTCGAAGTGGCGGCAACCATTTCGGCCACGATGGAACAGCAGCAAAGTGCAACCCGCGAGATCGCGCATAGTCTGGGCAGCACGGTTGAGGCAACCCGCGATCTGTCGGACCTGATCCATCAATTGTCACAGATTTCGGCCGAAACCGGCGAGATGGCAACCGAACTTCTGGGCAGTGCCGATCATCTGGGATCGGAGGCAACCGATCTTAATCGCAATGTGGAGGCCGTTCTCGAACGGTTGGCCAAAAGCGGTTAAAGCCAGCAGATCCGTTGCCAAAATGGCAGACAGCAGAAAGCCGGGCATATGCGCCCGGCTTTTTTGTTTGCAGTGATCGGGGGCCTGGAGCGGGGATACCCGGCATACGGGCATAAAAAAACGGCCCGATAATCATCGGACCGTTTTGATCACTGGGACATTTCCCGATTTACGAGAAATCGACCTTCAGAATTTCATAGCTTTTGGTGCCGCCCGGGACGGTTACTTCGACGGAATCACCGACAGACTTGCCGATCAACGCACGCCCGATCGGCGAGGTGGTTGAAATGCGGCCAGCATTGATGTCAGCCTCGATCGGGCCGACAACCTGATAGGTGGTTTCCTCGTCGGTATCTTCGTCGACAAGATCAACCTTGGCGCCGAACTTCACAACGTTGCCGGCCAGAGACGGCACGTCGATCACTTCGGAACGGCTCAGGACATCTTCGAGCTCGGCAATACGACCTTCGCAGAAACTTTGGCGTTCGCGTGCAGCATGGTATTCGGCGTTTTCCGAAAGATCACCATGTTCGCGTGCTTCCGCGATAGCCTTGATGATTTCAAGACGTTCGACGGACTTGCGATGCTTCAGTTCTTCTTCGAGGCGCTGATGCCCTTGCGGGGTCATTGGTACTTTTTCCATCGCGCTCACAGCCTATTCTTATTAGCGGTCGATACTACAAAATCAACCGCCCGGCATTTTACCGCCGGGCGGTCTGAATTCTTCCGTCAGGTTCGGTAAGGAACCTTAGTACTTGTCCCCAAGATATTCCTGAACCGGACGAACTGCAAGTGCGCCGCGTTTCAGGTTGTCGATGGCGCGCAATGTTGCGCGGGCACCGGCGACAGTGGTGTAGTACGGAATATCATCGGTAAGTGCAGTACGACGGATCGAGAAACTGTCGACCACGGCCTGTTTGCTTTCCGTGGTATTGAATACCAGGTTGATATCGCCGTTCTTCATCATGTCCACGATATGGGGACGTCCTTCCTGTACCTTATTGACCGGGGTGACGTCCAGCCCTTCTTTTTCAAGAGCTTCTGCGGTGCCGTGCGTCGCAACCACGCTAAAGCCAAGGGCAATTGCGTCGCGTGCGAGTTGAACAGCAGCCGGTTTGTCGTGATTTTTGACCGAGATGAAGACCTTGCCACCTTGCGGCAGCGTGTGGCCTGCGGCCATCTGTGCCTTGGCAAAGGCGCGACCGAAATCGGTATCAAGGCCCATGACTTCGCCGGTTGAACGCATTTCCGGGCCAAGCAGGGTGTCGACACCCGGGAAGCGGTTGAACGGAAGGACCGCTTCCTTGACGGCGATATGTTTGAACGGACCGTGATCAATGTCAAAGTCGCCCAGTTTTTCGCCCGCCATGATACGTGCGCCGATTTTTGCAATCGGGTTGCCGGTTGCCTTGGCGACGAACGGAACGGTACGCGATGCGCGCGGGTTAACCTCGATCAGATAGATCGTGTCATCCTTGATCGCGAACTGAACGTTCATCAGACCAACAACATTAAGCGCCTTGGCCAACTGGACAGTCTGTGCCTTGAGGCGTTCAATCATGGCCTCGTCAAGCGAGTAGGGCGGCAGCGAGCAGGCAGAGTCACCGGAATGAATACCGGCTTCTTCGATATGCTGCATGATGCCCGCGACAAAGACGCTTTCACCATCGGAAACCGCATCGGCGTCGATTTCGATCGCATCCTGAAGGAAGCTGTCGATCAGAACCGGGCTTTTGCCGGAAACCTGAACGGCTTCGTGCATGTAGCGCAGCAGGTCTTCGGTGGTGTGAACGATTTCCATCGCACGACCGCCAAGCACGTAAGACGGGCGGATCACGATCGGGTAACCGATGCTTTCGGCAATCTTGACGGCTTCGTCAACCGAACGGGCAATGCCGTTGGCCGGCTGTTTGAGGCCGAGCTTGTTGATCAGCGCCTGGAACCGGTCGCGGTCTTCGGCAAGGTCGATGCTGTCCGGGCTGGTACCAAGGATCGGGATGCCGGCCTTTTCAAGGGCAGCGGAAAGTTTCAGCGGGGTTTGGCCACCATACTGAACAATCACGCCCATCAGTTCGCCCTTGGACTGTTCAAGCTGGCACAGCTCGATCACGTCTTCGGCGGTCAGCGGTTCGAAATACAGGCGATCGGAGGTGTCATAGTCGGTTGAAACCGTTTCCGGGTTGCAGTTGACCATGATGGCTTCGATGCCTGCTTCGCGCAGCGCATAGGCCGCGTGCACACAGCAATAGTCAAACTCGATGCCCTGACCGATACGGTTCGGACCACCACCAAGAATGATGACTTTCTTGCGGTCGGTGACTTCGGCTTCGTTTTCCGGCTCGAAGAAACCGTCGCCTTCATACATCGAATACATATACGAGGTGCGCGACGGGAATTCGGCGGCACAGGTATCGATGCGTTTGTAAACCGGACGCAGGCCAAGGGCCTGACGGTCGGCGCGCACGGTGTCTTCGTCCTTGCCGGCCAGTTCGGCCAGACGGGCATCGGAGAAGCCGAGCTTTTTAAGGCGCAGCAATTCCTGCTTGTCGGTCGGAATGCCGTTGGCGCGGACTTTTTCTTCTTCGGCGACCAGCATTTCAAGCTGTTTGAGATACCAGCGGTCAAACTTGGTGGCCGACTGGATTTCTTCGAGCGTCATGCCATGGCGGAAAGCCTGGGCCGCGTAAAGAATACGGAACGGGATCGGCTGGGTCAGCTGGGCGCGGATTGCGGCCTTGTCCGGGGCGCCTTCGATTTTGACTTCGTTCAGGCCCGTAAGGCCGGTTTCCATCGACCGCAGGCCTTTCTGAAGGCTTTCGGCAAAGCTTCCGCCAATCGACATGGCTTCACCGACCGACTTCATGGCTGTACCCAGAAGCGGTTTGGCGCCCGGGAACTTTTCAAAGGTGAAGCGCGGGATCTTGGTGACGACATAGTCGATGGTTGGCTCGAACGAAGCCGGGGTCACACCGGTAATGTCGTTATCAAGTTCATCAAGGGTGTAACCAACTGCAAGCTTGGCCGCGATTTTGGCAATCGGGAAGCCGGTTGCCTTGGATGCCAGGGCAGATGAGCGCGAGACGCGCGGGTTCATTTCAATAACGATCAGACGACCGTCGTCCGGATTGACCGCGAACTGAACGTTGGAACCACCGGTATCAACACCGATCTCGCGGAGCACGGCAAGCGATGCGTCGCGCATGATCTGGTATTCTTTGTCGGTCAGGGTCAGGGCCGGGGCAACCGTGATCGAATCCCCGGTATGGATGCCCATCGGATCGACGTTTTCAATCGAACAGATGATGATGCAGTTATCCGCGCTGTCGCGGACGACTTCCATTTCATATTCTTTCCAGCCGAGAATGGATTCTTCGATCAGGACCGTATGAGTCGGGGAGATCGCCAGACCGTTGCGCACGATCTGTTCGAATTCTTCACGGTTATAGGCAATGCCGCCGCCTTCGCCGCCAAGGGTGAAGCTCGGACGGATGATTGCCGGCAGACCGGTGATTTCAAGTGCCTTGACCGCATCTTCGAAGGTGCTGACCATCGCAGAACGCGCACTTTCCAGACCGATCTTGTCCATGGCGTCACGGAACAGCTGGCGGTCTTCGGCCTTTTCGATGACGTGCTTTTTCGCACCGATCATTTCCACGCCGTATTTTTCAAGGGTGCCGTCATTGAACAGGGCCAGTGCCGTGTTCAGCGCGGTCTGGCCACCCATGGTCGGCAGAAGCGCGTCCGGGCGTTCCTTTTCGATGATCTTGGCGACCATTGCCGGTTTGATCGGCTCGATATAGGTGGCATCGGCCAGGTTCGGGTCGGTCATGATGGTCGCCGGGTTCGAGTTGACCAGAATGACGCGGTAACCTTCTTCCTTGAGCGCCTTACAGGCCTGGGCGCCGGAATAGTCGAATTCGCAAGCCTGACCAATGACAATCGGGCCAGCACCGATGATGAGGATTGATTTGATATCTGTACGTTTCGGCATGTCGTTTTCCGCTTTTCGCAGGGCGGGCGCGCGTGCTGCACCGCCTCGTTTAAGTCCGTTAATCGCGTATCTTCGGAGCGTGTCCTGATCGGGTGATCAGGATTTTGCTTCTTCGATCAGACCAACGAAACGTTTGAACAGGTAGTGGCTGTCATGCGGCCCCGGCGATGCTTCCGGGTGGTACTGAACCGCAAAGGCCGGTTTGTCTTTGGCGCGCAGCCCGGCAAGGGAGCCGTCAAACAGCGAGAAGTGCGTTGCCTCGACATTGTCGGGCAGGCTGTCCTTGTCGACGACAAAGCCGTGGTTCTGCGAGGTGATCTCGACGACACCGGTGGTGGTATCCTTGACCGGGTGGTTTGCACCGCGATGGCCGACATCCATTTTCTTGGTCTTTGCACCAAGCGCCAGCGCCATCATCTGATGACCAAGGCAAATGCCAAAGACCGGCTTGCCGCTATCGATCAGTTTCTTGATGGTCGGAACGGCATATTCGCCGGTTGCTGCAGGGTCACCGGGACCGTTTGACAGGAAGATGCCATCCGGGTTCATCGCCAGGACTTCCTCGGCGGTGGTGGTGGCCGGGACGACCGACACCTTGCAGTCGAGGCTTGCGAGGTTGCGCAGGATGTTGCGTTTCACGCCGTAATCAATGGCAACCACATGGTGTTTTGCATTGCCAAGTTTGCCGTAACCGCCTTCGCGTGACCACAGGGCTTCATCCCAGTCGTAACCGGTGGTGCAGCTGTTGTCCTTGGCAAGGTCCATGCCCTCAAGGCCCGGCCATTCATTGGCCTTGGCGATCAGGGCGGGGATGTCAAAGGTGCCGTCAGGGTTATGGCAGATCACACCGTTCGGTGCGCCTTCGGTACGGATGCGTTTGGTCAGGCGGCGGGTGTCTACACCGGCGATCCCGATGCGGCCATGCTCGGCAAGCCAGTCATTGAAATGTTTGCGCGCACGGTAGTTGGAAGGTTCGGTAATGTCCTGGCGCAGGATGCAGCCAAGGGCGACCGGTTTGGCATTTTCGATATCTTCGTCATTGGTGCCGACGTTACCGATATGCGGGAAGGTAAAGGTGATCATCTGACCGGCATAGGACGGGTCGGTCATGATTTCCTGGTAGCCCGTAATGGAGGTGTTGAAGCAGACTTCACCGACGACCTCTCCTCGGGCCCCGACGCCGCGTCCCCAAAAAACTGAACCATCTGCGAGAACCAGTACGGCAGAAGCACCAGGAGGCGGGGTGTGCGTGGGCGCTGACATTGGCAAATGTCCTTTCGATCTTTCCACGGTGAGACACGGAGTCTTTTTATATATAATAAATGCGGGCAAGCCGATAAAAACGACTGCAATTTGCCTGCATACCGGACATGCGGACGTGCCAAGTCGTTCCCAGCATGTTGAACTGTGCACTGTTGATGCGACAGCGGACCGTGCTGGAAGCGGGGCAAATCGTGATCCCGGTAGGCAAATTGGCGGATGTCTACGGGAGTCGCGGACCCATGTCAAGGACGCATCGAAACTTTTATTTCCCAAGGAAAATCAACGGTTTGCGGGGGCAGGTTTTCTTTGCGTCTTATGCTGTAATGCGGTATGTTCGCTCCTTTCTTCCACAAAATCAGAGATGAGCCATGCTGCGATCGCAGCTTAATGACGCTTTGAAAAAGGCTGTCCTTGCCAAGGATGCCTGCTCCGTTACCACCGTGCGCCTCATTCTGGCAGCACTGAAAGAACGCGATATCGCAGCACGGGGCGAAGGCAACACCGATGGCATTTCGGATGACGAAATCATCAATCTGCTTCAGGCGATGGTGAAACAGCGTCGCGAAAGCATCGAGATGTATACCAAGGGCAACCGTCCCGAGCTTGCCGAACAGGAAGCCGCAGAAATCGCGGTGATCGAGAAATTCCTGCCCGCACAGCTTTCCGACGAGGAAATCGAGGAAGCTGTGCGCGGTACGGTAAGCGAAATCGGTGCGACCTGTCTTAAGGATATGGGGCGCACGATGGCGGCCCTTCGCGAAAAATACAGCGGCACCATGGATTTCGGCAAAGCCGGTGGTGTTGCCAAAAAACTTTTGGGCTAGTCCCGGAAGACCTATCTTTATTTAGAAAGCCGGGCGTGTAAAATCGTCCGGCTTTCGTCGTCCCAGAGCCGGCACTTCGCACAGACGAATTCATAATGCCGCGCCGGGACAAGGACCAACAACAGGGTTGCGCATGTGCGCAACAGCATCATCACGGGATCGGGACATCATGAGCTTTCCCCAGTCGTTTCTGGACGACCTGCGGGCACGGGTCGGACTGGCAGATATTGTCGGTTCATCGGTGAAGCTGATCAAACGCGGCCGGGAATATTCCGGGCTGTGCCCATTCCATTCCGAAAAATCCCCGTCCTTTACGGTCAATGAACAAAAGGGCTTCTATCACTGCTTTGGCTGCGGGGCGCACGGGGATGTCATCAGTTTTGTGATGAATACCCGCGGGCTGACCTTTGTCGAGGCGGTCGAGGTGCTGGCCAATCAGGTCGGCATGGATGTCCCCAAACCGTCACGCGAAGCCCAGGAACGCGAACAGAAGGCCAAAACCCTTTACGAGGTGATGGAAGCGGCCTGTGTGTTTTTTGAACGCATGTTGCGCATGCCCGAAGGCAAGGAAGGGCTGGATTATTTTCATCGTCGCGGCCTTGATGACAAAACCATCGCTGAATTCCGCCTGGGATTTGCGCCCGACAATCGCGGCGCGCTGAAGGCGGCACTCAAACGCGAAGATATCGACGAAAAGCTGATGATCGAGGCCGGGCTTCTGATCGAACCCGAAGATAGCGGTCGGCAAAGCTATGACCGGTTCCGCGGGCGGGTGATGTTCCCGATCCTTGACCGGCGTGGGCGGGTGGTGGCGTTTGGCGGGCGCGTGATGGGCGATGCCAAGCCGAAATACCTTAACAGTCCGGATACGCCGCTGTTTCACAAGGGGCGCCTTCTTTATGGCCTGCCCCAGGCGCGCGAAGCTGCCCGTCACGATGCACCGATCATTGTGACCGAAGGCTATATGGATGTTATTGCCCTGCACCGGGCCGGGTTCCGCGGGGCGGTGGCGCCGCTTGGCACCGCGGTTACCGAAGAACAGATTGGCGAGCTTTGGAAAATGACCAACGAGCCGATCCTGTGTCTGGACGGGGATGCGGCCGGGAAACGTGCAGCTGTGCGTGCGGCGGAACGGGCACTTCCGATCCTGCGGCCGGGCAAGTCATTGCTGTTTTCCATTCTGCCCGAGGGCGAAGACCCCGACAGTCTGATGGGCGCACCGGGCGGGTTTGAGAATTTCAAAAAGATCATTGAACAGGCCGTGCCACTGGCCGAGCTGGTCTGGCGCATGGATGTGGGGGCGCACAAGATCGATACCCCGGAACGGCGGGCCGCCCTTGAGGCCGATATCAATCAGCGGATTTCGGTGATTGCCGACGAGGCAGTGCGCAGCCAGTACAAGTCGATGTTCAATGATCGCATCTGGAAATTGTTCAAGGGCGACCGCGGCGGCAACACGGCCGGTCGCGGGGCATCTGGCGGCGGTTATCAAAATAAAAAACCCGCACGGGGTGGCAAACGCGGAAAAAATGACCATTTCTGGGGTCCGGCCGGAAAAGCCGTACCGGGCATGTCGCGACCGCCAATGCAGAAGAAGCGCGATCTACAGGACTCCATTCTTTTGCTGACGCTGATCAATCATCCTGCCCTGCATGATGAGATCGGTGAACAGCTTGGAATCTATAGTTGTGCAGACTCCGCGCTTGACAATCTTCGTCGGGCCGTCTTAAAGCTGCTTGATGACGATCCTGGACTTGATTCCGATTCAATCCGGGCTCATTTGGAGCGCGACGGGCTGTCAGAGACAGTTTTGCGGGTGGTTAGTGCGGATGTAATCGCGCACGCTGCTTTCGCCAAGCCCGAAACGCCGCTGGAACGGGCCAGAACGGGTTGGAAACAGGTTTTTTCCATGGCTGTAAGCTCCCTGGAGGACGAAGAGGCAAAATACGCCGTCCGACAGTTGGCAGCAGATATCAGTCAGGAAGAATGGGAGAGGTTTTCTCACAGGCGTGAGGATCTCGCCCGTCGCCGGGAAAAAGTGTTTAAGCTCGACGACTGATCTTTGGGTGCCTTGCATTCAGGATCGGCGATCGGGCTATTTGTGATTTGCGCTGAAAAGACAGTGCGTGGGACAACAACGGTACGAACGTACCCAGCGGGAAACGGGGAATAGATGTCGTCTAAGACTTCGAACGCTGAAGAGAAAAAGAACTCTTCTGAAAACGCAGACGGACCTCTTCTCGATACATATAAAGCGGCCATCAAAAAGCTCATTGCCAAGGGCAAGGAGAAAGGCCACATCTCTGTCGATGAGTTGAACGCGGCACTGCCGTCAGAACATTTCTCCTCTGAGCAGATCGAAGACGTGATGAGCAATCTCAACGAGATGGGCATCAATGTCATCGATGGTGATGAGGCCGATGACAATGATGACGACAACGACGATTCCGACAACGATCCGAGTGGCAATATTTCTGCCGATGATGTTGGCCGTACCGATGACCCGGTACGTATGTATCTGCGCGAGATGGGCAGTGTCGAACTGCTGTCGCGTGAAGGCGAAATCGCCATTGCCAAGCGTATCGAGGCCGGCCGTGACATGATGATTGGCGGGATTTGCGAATCCCCGCTGACCATTCGTGCGATCGTGAACTGGCATGATCAGCTTCAGGCTGGTGAGCTTTTGCTCCGTGATGTCATTGACCTTGAGACCACCTATGGCGGTGGCCCGGATGCCGAAATCGGTGCCGAGGAAGGCGAGGACGAAGACGTTGATGCAGAGGCAGATGTCGAAAGCTTTGACTCTGCCAATGATGATGAGGACGAAGACGCCGAAACCGAAACCCCCGATGCGATCGGTGGTGAGGAAACCGAAGAGGAAGAGGACGATGAGTCCGAAGACTCCGAAGGTGAAGAAGGCGGCGAAGGCGATGATGAGGACGAAGACGAGAACGAGCAGGTCAATGTTTCGCTTTCCAAGATGGAAGAGGAACTGACCGAGCAGGTTCTCGAGAAATTCGAACTGATCGCCAAGACCTATGAGAAGCTGCACAAGGCGCAGGAACAGCGTCTGGTGGCGCTGAACAAGGGTGAGACCGTTCCGGCGGCGACCGAGAAGCGCTATACCAAGCTCAAGAACGAGATGGTCGAGCTGATGGAAGATGTTCACCTGAACAATTTCCGTATCGAAGAGCTTCTTGACCATCTGACCGGCCTTAACAACCGTCTTCTGGGTCTTGAGGGCAAGCTTCTGCGCTTTGCCGATCGTTGCAAGATCAAGCGTCCGGACTTCGTCAAACAGTATCAGGGCAATGAACTTGACCCGAACTGGATGGAACGTGTTGCCGGTCTGCCGGGCAAGGGCTGGAAAACCTTTATCGAACGCTATCCCGAAGAAATCGCCAAGCTGCGCGAAGATATCGGTGGTGTTTCGGCCGAGGTCGGTCTTCCGATTTCCGAGTTCCGCCGTGTTTACGGTGTTGTAAACAAGGGCGAACGCGAAGCCGGCCGTGCGAAAAAGGAAATGATCGAGGCCAACCTGCGTCTCGTGATTTCGATCGCCAAGAAATATACCAACCGCGGTCTTCAGTTCCTTGACCTTATTCAGGAAGGCAATATCGGCCTGATGAAGGCGGTGGACAAATTCGAATACCGTCGCGGTTACAAATTCTCGACCTATGCGACCTGGTGGATCCGTCAGGCTATTACCCGCTCGATCGCGGACCAGGCCCGTACGATCCGTATTCCGGTTCACATGATCGAAACCATCAACAAGCTGGTGCGTACCTCGCGCCAGATGCTGCATGAAATCGGTCGTGAGCCGACCCCGGAAGAGCTGGCAGAAAAGCTTCAGATGCCGCTTGAAAAGGTTCGCAAGGTTCTGAAAATTGCCAAGGAGCCGATCTCGCTCGAGACCCCGATCGGGGACGAGGAAGACAGCCATCTTGGCGATTTCATCGAAGACAAGAACGCCGTTCAGCCGCTTGATGCAGCGATCCAGGCCAACCTGCGTGAAACCACCACGCGCGTTCTGGCATCGCTCACCCCGCGTGAAGAACGTGTTCTGCGTATGCGTTTCGGGATCGGCATGAATACCGACCACACCCTTGAGGAAGTTGGTCAGCAGTTCTCTGTTACCCGTGAACGTATCCGTCAGATCGAGGCAAAAGCACTGCGCAAGCTCAAACATCCGTCGCGCTCGCGCAAGCTGCGGTCGTTCCTCGATTATTAATAGGATTACAGGCGACGTTCGGGCTTGACCTTGGCCGGAAAATCGCTAGTTTTCGGGACCGCACCGGTAATCCGGTGCGGTCTTTTCTTTACCCTGACACATCTTGTCTTGGGGGCCCGTAGCTCAATTGGTTAGAGCCGACCGCTCATAACGGTCTGGTTGGGGGTTCAAGTCCCTCCGGGCCTACCATTTTTCCCGAAAATTTATGCCGCCTGAAGCCGACGCATATATGCGTCGGTACCGCCAATGGTTTGTCATAATTCGGGGGTATGGAGCACAAAACCCCGATTTCTTTGATAGCCACTCCGACTGCGAAGCAAGATATTTATGCTTCGCTTGACGTGTAGTTAACTGGCCAAGCTTTTAGCTTCCGTCTGTCATGTTCTTTTTTTGAGCAATAGTGGTCCATACAGAAGTGCGAAACCAGTGAAACTCGCAACCCACAAAGCGGCAGAAATTCCGTAAAGAGACATCGAAAATGTGGGCAGAAAACCAGCTGTAACCCGCGTTAGCGTCGCTAAAATGATGCAGGCATACAAAGAAGTTGTGCCTGCGCCGCCTACCAGATCGCTACCAGTATGCCCCAACGTGGCTCGCGTCATTACCGCAATTGTCATCACACCGATCGCACCCCCCATCCAGAGATGCTGTGCCGAGGCGCTATCCATCAGTGAGGGCATGAGGGTTGCGACTGCAAGTGCAACAGCCCCCAAGGGGACAAACGCGTATCCAACGTGCAGAATCCATACAAGTGGCTCTTTCCCTGTTTGATGTCCTTGCCAGCGTGATAGGCGCACAAAATGAAGGCTGCCTGCGAGAGCAAGTGCCAGGGCAGTAAAGTCCTCGAAAGGGAAAACGACCCAAAGCATTACCGCAACAAACAACATGACCAGACAGGCCATATCAAATTTTCCAACCTGTGCAGGAAGTGAAGTTACTTTTTGTTTGGCGAGCCAGTTTCGGGTGAAAGATGGAACGATGCGTCCACCAATCAATGCTACCAGCATGATGCTCGCAGCCAGACCCAGACGCAAACCTACGCCTTGTGCCGCGTATTCTCCCTGCAAGATTTCCCAATGAAAAACTGCATTGCCGAGGACCACAGTCCCAAGCAGCCCGAGGACGATAAAATTGCGTTTGCTTTTTCCTGCGATGACTTCTCGTGCAATCATCAAGGCAAAGACGATCAAAAATGACAAATCGATGGAAACAACAATGCCAGCAGGAAAATGTGCTGCGAGCAAAATTACAATACGCCCTGCCATCCAAAGCAACACAAGCATTCCCAAACGTCGATTGCGAATAGGAAGCCGTCCTGTCCAGTTGGGAACAGCAGTTAGCATGAAACCTGCAATGACGGCGCCAAGATATCCGAAGAGGAACTCATGTGCGTGCCAGGAGACGATATCAAACGTCAGAGGTAACGCGATGACATTCATGAGCAAAAGTACCCAGATGATCATCGCAGCGGCCGCCCAAATCGAACTGAGCAAAAAGAACGGTCGAAAGCCGTGGCTGAGGAAGCCTGTATTCCCTTGCTGCGGTTCCTGAATCCTGATTTTGGTTGCCATTTCTGCACCTTAATGTTTCTAGGCAAATTGGCGTTTCCAGACAAAAGCCGCCTGACGCCGAGACGCAACACAAAAAGTTGGTTGCGTGAGCCTGTTCAATTCCTAAGGTGCTCAAGGAACCTGTTAGATGTCTTCGATCCAGGTTTTGGCAGCAACTGCACGTGGCAAACCGGCTGGTCCAATCGACAGCATCGCGACTTGCAACAAGTCATCAAGCCCGATGCCTTCTGCCTTCGCACGCCGGGTATGGGAATGCACAGCGCCCTCTGAACCAAGACCAATTGCCAACGCAAGTTTTACAAGACGACGTTCACGGTCTGTCAGTGGGCCTGCTTCTGCTGTCGCCTTACCAAGATCAGCATAAGCCATCCAAATATCCGGATACTGTTCCGCCAATGTTCCTGCAGCACCGGGCATAGATTTAACCATAACTTCGCTCCTTACGTTTGATTGTCGTCAATAAGAGTTGTCGGTTTGGCGAACTTTTCGAGCTCGGTAATATCACTTAACTCAACGTTCTCCCCGCTCACGGCTACCCCGTATGCTTGCAAGGCTTTGAAAGCACGGCTCAGGTTTTCAGGTGTCATTCCCAAAACAGAGGCAAGCTGACGCTTTTCGAGGTCCAAAGCAAAGTGTTGAGCGCCATTGTGGTCTTTGGAGCGACTGAGCAGGTAGTTTGCAAGTCGTTCAAGTGCTGTGCGCAGTTTCAAGTTTTTTGTGGTCTTGATTACTGAGCGATAGCAAGCGGCCAGTTCAACCACCACTGCACGTGCAAAACCCGCATCCAGATCGAAAATTTCGCGGACATCTTGACTGGGTATCATCACGATACGGCTTTTTTCCATGGTTCGGGCTGACATCAAGTAGCGTGCATCACGGATTGTCGCCGCCAGAATGAAGGTCGACACAGGTTTGACAATTGAGACACTGGTTTCTCGGTTATTCCAACTGGAGAAAAGGTCAACTGAACCCAAAACGAGTACATGCAGAAAGTCGGCCTCTTCGCCTTCTGTGATCAAGTCAACATGCGGCGGAAAAGTTTGCAGATAGGCGCCACGCATCAGCTTGGCGTAACTCTCGTCGCTCATATCTGCGAAGAGATCAAGGCTACGTACCTCCGGGAAGGTCGAATCGAGCATTTGTTCCTCACTTCTAACCCTGTTCAGGAACATATCGACCAGTCACTTGATATTTATCAAGCGTCTATTTGCTCCTGATCTCTCTCTGGCTTGAGCTTTAGCAAATCGTTGCGCGAAATACTTGGCGAGCCTGTTTATTTCACCGAAGGGTTCCATGTTTTCTGATTTAGATCAACCCTGATTGCCCTCGTCTCATTCGATGATCAGCACCGCAGCAAGCGCTGCAATGTGCAGACAGATGTTCGAGGGGATCGACCATGCATACGTTAAAAGGGGTTTCACGAACTGATCAATATCGTGCCCTAGGTCTTAGCACCTTTGCCTTTACGATATGCTTCGCGGTATGGACAATTTTTTCCATCATCGGGGTGAAGATCAAACAGGAACTGGGGCTGAGTGACACCCAGTTCGGTTTGCTGGTCGCAACACCAGTTCTGACCGGCTCAGTCAGCCGTATCTTCCTCGGCGTATGGACAGAGCAATTTGGCGGTCGAGTCATGTTTCCGCTGCAGATGCTGATCACAGCCGTCTGCGTCTGGCTCCTGACGTCTGTTCACAGTTATGAAATTTTTCTTGTCGCCGCCCTGGGGCTTGGTCTTGCGGGTGGGTCCTTTATCGTTGGTGTCGCCTATACGTCACGCTGGTTTGAAAAGGAACGTCAAGGTACTGCTCTGGGTATTTTTGGCGCTGGTAACGTTGGCGCGGCTGTAACGAACTTTGCCGCCCCATTTCTGGTGGTTGCTCTTGGTTGGGAAGGAACGGCCCGTGTATATGCCGTTGTCCTTGTCATCACTGCCGTTTTGTTCTTCCTGTTTGCAAAAACCGACCCAGTGCAGCAAGCGCGCAAGGAATCCGGTGAAGGCCCGGTATCAGCCAGCTCGCAGCTTGAGCCGCTTAAGAACATTCAGGTCTGGCGTTTTGCAACCTATTACTTCTTCGTTTTTGGTGCCTTTGTCGCACTCGCAAGCTTTTTGCCACGTTACTATGTCGGCGCCTATGGGCTGGAACTAACGACGGCGGGTGTCTTTGCCGGACTTTATTCGCTGCCTGGCTCGGTCTTTAGAGCACTGGGTGGCTGGATGTCGGACAAATGGGGGGCACGTGCGGTCATGTATATGACCTTCATCGTCTCCCTGGTCGTCCTGTTCATCATGAGTTACCCGCAGACGACCTATCTGGTTTCGGGAATCAACGGCCCCATCGAGTTTAATTTCGGTGTTTCGGTTGGCATGTTTGTCGCCCTGACAGTCGTTCTCGGCTTCGTCATGAGCCTCGGCAAAGCCGCCGTCTACAAACACATCCCGGTTTACTACCCACATCACGTCGGATCGGTTGGCGGTCTGGTTGGCATGATCGGTGGCCTCGGCGGTTTCTTCCTGCCAATCGCCTTCGGCGTGCTTCTTGATCTGACCAATGTCTGGACCGCGCCATTCATGCTGCTGTTCGTTCTGGTCGCAGTGTCCACGATCTGGATGCATGTCGTGATCCGCCGCATGGAACGTTCGCGTCATCCGGCACTGGCCGACGAAAAATACCTTTCGGATGTGCCCGAGAAACCACTGGAAAAGCCGGAAACTGAAGCCGGCAAGACGTCGGGCGTTACCAAACCTGCTCAGTAATGCAAACCGGCAGAGCGCAGGTTGCGCTCTGCCTCTCCACCAGTTTCATCGGGAGGTTCCCTTGGAAGTCACGCATGCAAACAATGGCCAAAAAGGCGCTGTTCTGACCGATTGGCGACCCGAAGACACAGAGTTCTGGTCAAGCAAGGGCAGTGCAATTGCCACCCGCAATCTCTGGATCTCCATTCCGTGCCTTTTGCTGGCATTTTCGGTCTGGATGGTTTGGTCAGTTGTTGTCGCCAAGCTGCCGGTCATCGGCTTTACCTACACCACCGGTGAACTGTTCTGGCTGGCCGCACTTCCGGGCCTGTCTGGGGCAACGCTTCGCATTTTCTATAGTTTTATGGTTCCAATCTTTGGCGGCCGCATCTGGACAACGCTCAGCACGGCATCCCTGTTGCTGCCAGCACTTGGTATCGGCTTTGCCGTACAGGACCCCAACACGTCCTACAGCTGGTTCCTTATTCTCGCACTGTTGTGCGGGTTCGGGGGCGGGAACTTTGCCTCCTCGATGGCAAACATCGCCTATTTCTATCCGAAAAGGGCAAAGGGTAACGCCCTGGCCCTGAATGCGGGACTTGGCAATCTTGGTGTTTCGGTCATGCAGTTTGTGGTTCCGCTTGTGATCACGGCCGGTGTGTTCGGCGCCTTTGGTGGAGCAGCCCAAAGCGTTGCAGGTGGCGGCGAAATCTTCCTGCAGAATGCCGGTTTCATCTGGGTGCCGTTCATCGTGGTTTCGACCATTGCGGCATGGTTTGGCATGAACAGCATCGCTGATGCCAAAGCCAGCTTCAAAAAGCAGTCGATCATTTTTAGCCGCAAACATAACTGGATCATGTGCATCCTCTATACCGGCACATTTGGCAGTTTTATCGGCTATTCCGCTGGGTTCCCGCTGCTGATGAAAACCCAGTTCCCGGAAGTTGATGCCTTGCAATATGCATTTCTCGGCCCGCTGGTTGGCGCGCTGAGCCGTGCTGGCACAGGATGGATTTCTGACAAGCTTGGTGGCGGACGGGTAACGTTCTGGACCTTTATCGGCATGATTGTTGCGGTTGTCAGCGTCCTTCAATTCCTGCCGCTTGGCGGAACCAGCGGTCATTTCTGGGGCTTCTTTGCCTGCTTTATGGCGCTGTTTTTCCTGACCGGTGTCGGCAATGCGTCAACCTTCCAGATGATTCCATCGATCATGCGTCAGGAAATCCCGCGCCTGATGCCCGATGCTGATCAGGCAGCCCAGCTTAAACAGTCGGAACTCGAAAGCTCCGCCATCATCGCCTTTACCAGTGCGATTGCTGCCTATGGCGCGTTCTTCATTCCAAAAGCCTATGGCACCTCCATCGCACTGACTGGCGGTCCCGCAGGCGCGCTTTGGTGCTTTGCAGGCTTCTATGCGGTCTGTGTTGCCATCACCTGGTTCTATTACAGCCGCAAGAACGCACCGGTTTCGTGCTGATTAACCGAAATTCTCCCTGCCCAACCTAACCGGTTAGGCAGGGCCCGCAGCCTTCAGGAGAAACGCCATGAGTCACCTGTTAGACAGACTTAACTTTTTCCAGAACAAGGAACTGGAAAGGTTTTCAAACAATCACGGTCAGGTCACCCGCGAGAACCGCGACTGGGAAGATACCTATCGCAACCGCTGGCGCCACGACAAAATCGTTCGCTCGACACACGGTGTAAACTGTACCGGATCGTGCAGCTGGAAAATCTATGTTAAGTCCGGGATCGTCACCTGGGAAACCCAGCAAACCGATTACCCGCGTACTCGTGCAGGACTGCCAAACCATGAACCGCGCGGCTGTGCCCGAGGGGCAAGCTATAGCTGGTATCTGTATTCTGCCAACCGTGTCAAAAACCCGCTGATCCGTGGCAAGCTTTTGAAGCTGTGGCGCCGGATGCGTTCGACAATGAACCCGGTTCAGGCATGGACAGCCATTCAAAATGACCCTGTCTTGCGTGCAAGCTATGTTGCGAGCCGCGGCAAAGGCGGGTTTGTCCGAGCAACCTGGGATGAGGCAACCGAACTGGTTGCAGCCGCCAACGCCTTTACCGCGAAAACATATGGCCCTGACCGTGTGTTTGGTTTCTCTCCCATTCCGGCAATGTCCATGATCAGCTATGCGGCAGGTTCACGCTATCTCAGCCTTCTGGGCGGCGTGTGCATGTCATTTTATGACTGGTATTGCGATTTGCCGCCGGCATCGCCGATGACGTGGGGCGAGCAGACCGACGTTCCGGAATCGGCTGACTGGTACAATGCCGGATATCTGATCCTTTGGGGATCGAACGTGCCGCAAACCAGAACACCGGATGCTCATTTCTATACCGAAGCGCGTTATCGCGGGACCAAATCGGCTGTTATTTGCCCGGATTACTCGGAAGCTGCGAAGTTTGGTGATGTCTGGCTGAACGTCAAGCAGGGTACGGATGCTGCATTGGCATTGGCTTTTGGTCATGTGATCCTGCGCGAATTCCATCTCGACCGTCAGACCGATTATTTCGAAGAGTATTGCCGCAAATATTCGGACTTCCCGATGTTGGTTAAACTCGACGAAAAAAACGGTTCGCTAATACCCGGCCGCTTCCTGCGTGCCGCAGACCTTAGCGACAAGATCGGCGAAGAAAATAATCCGGAATGGAAAACCATCGCAATCGACGAAAAGTCGGGTGGCTTGGTCGCGCCGAATGGCTCGATTGGATATCGCTGGGGTGAAGCTGGTGAATGGAACCTCGAAGAGCGCGCTGCCGGGGCGGATACCTCTCTGAAAATGTCGCTGATCCTTGAAGAAGATCATGACGAGATTACCGGTGTCGATTTCCCCTATTTCGGTGGCGATGCCTCGGAACATTTTGCAACTGACGCTCAGCATCCCAATGTCCTGACCCGCAACATTCCGGTCAAACGCGTCCAGACTGCCGATGGCGAGGTCATGGTTGCGACCGTATTTGACCTGTTCTGTGCCAATTACGGCCTTGATCGAGGACTGGGTGGTGACTGGGTCACCAATGACTATGCTGACGGTATGCCAGGCACCCCGGCCTGGGCCGAAAAAATTACCGGTGTTTCGGCCGACAAGATCATTCATGTCGCCCGTGAGTTTGCCCAGAATGCCGAAAAGACCAAAGGCAAATCAATGGTCATCATCGGTGCGGCGATGAACCACTGGTACCACATGGACATGAATTATCGTGGTGTCATCAACATGCTGGTGATGTGCGGGTGTGTCGGCCAATCGGGTGGCGGTTGGGCCCACTATGTCGGACAGGAAAAACTCCGTCCGCAAACCGGTTGGCAACCGCTGGCGTTTGCTCTTGATTGGGGACGTCCGCCTCGGCACATGAATTCCACCAGTGCTTGGTATGCCCATACCGATCAGTGGCGTTATGAGACCCTTACGGCCAATGAAATCCTGTCTCCGACCGCACCGGAAGGCGATTGGGATGTTTCAATGATCGATTACAATATCCGTGCAGAACGGATGGGGTGGTTGCCATCGGCACCGCAGCTAAAAACCAATCCTCTGGATGTTGCCAAGGAGGCTAAAAAAGCCGGCAAGGAAATCCCCGCCTATGTTGCCGAGCAATTGAAAGCCGGTGATCTGGAAATGTCCTGCGAAGATCCCGATGATCCCAAAAACTGGCCGCGCAACCTGTTCGTCTGGCGGTCCAACCTGTTGGGTTCTTCGGGCAAGGGTCACGAGTACTTCCTGAAGCACCTGCTTGGCACCGATCACGGTGTTATGGGCAAGGATCTTGGTGAAGAAGGTCGGCAACTGCCGAAGGAAGCCAAATGGCATGAAGAAGCTCCGCGCGGAAAGCTTGACCTTCTGGTCTGTATTGATTTCCGTATGAGCACGACCGCGGTCTATTCCGATGTCGTTCTGCCAACTGCAAGTTGGTACGAGAAGAACGACCTAAATACATCGGACATGCACCCGTTCATCCACCCGCTTCAGGCTGCTGTTAACCCGGCTTATGAAAGCAAGTCGGATTGGGAAATCTTCAAGGCCATTGCCAAGAAGTTCCAGGAAATCGTACCGGGTTACCTTGGTAAGGAAACCGACATCGTCGCTCTACCGATCCTGCATGATACCCCGGGTGAAGTCGCCCAGGATCAGGTCAAGGATTGGAAGAAAGGCGAATGCGAACTTATTCCCGGCAAGACCGCACCGAACTATATCGCCGTTGAACGCGATTACACCGCAATCCACGACCGCTTTACTGCACTTGGTCCGTTGCTCGACAAGTTGGGCAATGGTGGCAAGGGCATCAACTGGAAAACCGAGGTAGAGGTGCAACATCTTCGCGATCTGAACGGCATGTGGCAGGAGGGGGCTGCCAAAGGCTGTGCGAAGATTGATACGGATATCGATGCCACGGAAGTGGTTCTGATGCTGGCACCGGAAACCAACGGAGAGGTGGCGGTCAAGGCATGGGATGCGCTTGGCAAGGTTACCGGACGGGATCACACCCATCTTGCCCTGCCCAAGGAAGATGAAAAAATCCGCTTCCGCGATATTGCCGCCCAGCCGCGCAAGATCATTTCTTCGCCAACGTGGTCGGGGCTTGAGTCAGAACATGTCTGTTACAATGCGGGTTACACCAACGTTCACGAGTTGATCCCGTGGCGAACCCTGACGGGGCGTCAGCAGCTTTATCAGGATCACCTCTGGATGCGGGCCTTCGGGGAAGGGTTTGTTTCCTATCGTCCGCCGGTCGACCTTAAGACGGTGACAGAGGAAATCAACGATGAAGCCCGCGATGGTGTACCGCATGTGGTGCTGAATTTCATCACACCGCATCAGAAATGGGGCATCCATTCGACCTATACCGACAACCTGCTGATGCTGACGCTCAACCGTGGTGGTCCGGTCATCTGGATCAGCGAAAACGACGCACAGCGCGCGGGGATCGTCGATAACGACTGGGTGGAGCTTTACAACACCAACGGTGCCTTGACCGCACGTGCGGTCGTTTCCCAGCGCATCAAGGATGGTACGACCTTCATGTACCATGCCCAGGAAAAAATCGTGAATACGCCCGGTTCGGAAAAAACCGGCAAACGTGGCGGCATTCATAACTCTGTCACCCGCACGACCCTTAAACCTACGCACATGATTGGGGGCTATGCCCAGCAATCATATGGTTTCAACTACTACGGAACCGTCGGTGCTAACCGTGATGAGTTCGTCATTGTCCGCAAAATGCAGAAGGTCGACTGGCTCGACGAAGAAGCAAACGACAAGGAGATCGGGAAATGAGAGTCCGCGCACAAATCGGCATGGTGCTGAACCTCGACAAATGCATCGGTTGTCATACCTGTTCGGTCACCTGCAAAAATGTCTGGACGAGCCGCGATGGCGTTGAATACGCTTGGTTCAACAACGTCGAAACCAAACCGGGCACTGGCTATCCGACCGATTGGGAAAACCAGAACCGCTGGAATGGTGGTTGGGAACGCACCAAGTCGGGAAAGCTTCAGCCCAAACAGGGATCGAAATGGCGGATTTTGGCAAACATTTTTGCCAACCCGGATCTGCCGGAAATCGACGACTATTACGAGCCATTCGATTTCGATTATGACCACCTGAAATCCGCCCCGGAAATGAAAGCCTTTCCGACCGCACGTCCGCGTTCGCGCATCTCCGGCGAACGGATGGAAAAAATCGAAAAGGGTCCGAATTGGGAAGAAATTCTGGGCGGGGAATTTTCGAAGCGCTCGGAAGATTATAACTTCGAGGGCATCCAGAAAGACATCTACGGTGAATACGAAAATACATTCATGATGTATTTGCCGCGCCTGTGCGAACACTGCCTGAACCCAGCATGTGCAGCTAGTTGTCCTTCCGGTGCAATCTATAAGCGCGAAGAAGACGGTATTGTCCTGATTGATCAGGAAAAATGCCGTGGTTGGCGCATGTGCGTTTCGGGCTGTCCGTACAAGAAGGTTTATTATAACTGGTCAACGGGAAAGTCGGAAAAATGCACGCTTTGCTATCCGCGTATTGAATCGGGAAACCCGACCGTCTGTTCGGAAACCTGTGTCGGGCGCATCCGCTATATTGGTGTGATGCTTTACGATGCAGACAAGATCGAAGCAGCGGCCAATGCTGAAGAAACCACCGATCTTTATGACGCCCAGCTTGGCGTGTTCCTTGATCCCAAAGATCCGGAAGTCATTGCCGCTGCGCGTGCTGATGGTGTTCCCGAAGATTGGATCAAGGCGGCACAGGAAAGCCCGATCTGGAAAATGGCCATGGAGTGGAAGGTTGCCTTCCCGCTACATCCGGAATACCGCACGCTTCCGATGGTGTGGTACATCCCGCCGCTTTCCCCAATTCAGAATGCAGCGGAAGCAGGTGCGATCGGTATGGACGGTGCGATGCCTGATGTACGCAATCTCCGCATTCCGTTGAAGTATCTCGCCAATATGCTGACGGCTGGCGACGAAGAGCCGGTGGCACATGCGCTTGAGCGGATGTTGGCAATGCGTGCCTATATGCGTTCAAAAACCGTCGAAGGTGTCATCGACGAGACCGTGGCAAAACGCGTCGGTCTGGATGGTGCAACCATCGAAGATATGTACAAAATCATGGCGCTGGCCGACTACGAAGACCGGTTCGTCATTCCAACGACACATCGCGAGCAGGTCGAAGAAGCCTATGATCTGCGTGGCGGTGAAGGGTTCACCAACTGCAATGGCTGTTCTTCGGGGATCAGTCAGGGTTCCCTGTTTGGAGGCAGCAAGAAGCCTCTGAAAATGCCAGAGGAGGTACGTTGATGGACCGCACGATCAAATCACTCTCGCTTCTGTTGAGCTACCCGACGGAGGAACTGCAAGGTGCCATGCCTGAAATCGGCGCTGTGCTGGCATCCGAAACGCGGCTGACAGCTGCGACCCGTCGCGATTTACGCCCGCTGGTCGAAGAGCTATCGAGCGACGACATTTACGATCTGCAAGAACGCTTTGTCATGCTGTTCGATCGGTCACGGACCCTTTCGCTCAATCTGTTTGAACATGTTCACGGCGAAAGCCGTGATCGTGGCGGGGCCATGGTTAGCCTGCTTGAAACATATCGGGCTGGCGGCTTTGAACCGGCAACAACGGAATTACCCGATCATTTGCCTGTGTTACTGGAATTCCTTGCAACCCAGCCCCCGGCAGATGCGAAGGAGGTCCTTGCGGATGCGGCTCATATTTTCGATGCCGTTCGCGCCCGTCTTGAGCATCGCGAAAGCCCCTATCAGGCAGTCTTTGCCGCTTTAACGCAGTTGGCAGATGTAACAGTCAGTGCAACTGCTGTTGCCGAACTGCTTGAACAGCCTGAAGACGATCCCGATGACCTCGAAGCACTTGATGAGGTCTGGGAGGAAAGCGAGGTCACGTTCGGACCGGACCCGAATGCCGGTTGCCCGCAGGTGCGTGACATTCTGTCGCGTATTGATCAACCCGCTGGACCGGTACCGCCGGAAGCAGCAGAGTAAAGGAGGCCCAAATGCATAACTTCCTTTTCGGGATCTATCCCTATATCGCGCTATCGGTCCTGATTATCGGCTCTATCGCCCGATATGAACGCGATCCGTTCACTTGGAAAACATCCTCAAGTCAGCTTCTGCGTCGCAGACAATTGATGATGGGCTCGGTTTTGTTCCATGTCGGTGTTCTGGTGATCTTCTTTGGCCATCTGATTGGCCTATTGACGCCGATCTGGATTTTTGACGCCTTGGGCATCAGTCATGGGGCCAAGCAGACACTGGCCGTTGTTGCCGGCGGTATTGCCGGTGTCATGGCGCTCATTGGTGGTCTGATGCTGTTCCATCGCCGGATGACCGACCCGCGTATCCGTAAAACCTCAAGCTTTGCCGATATTGGCATCCTTGCCCTGTTGCTGGCTCAGCTTGTTCTTGGGATTGGCACCATCTTTGTGTCGCTCGAACATCTCGATGGGCATGAAATGACCAAGTTCATGTCTTGGGCACAGGGAATTTTCACTTTCCAGTCTGATGCCGCCAGCCACATTGCCGATGTGGCCTGGATTTTCAAACTGCATCTGGTTCTGGGACTGACGATATTCCTTGTGTTCCCGTTCACGCGCCTTGTGCACATGCTTTCAGTTCCAGTGCGGTACTTCATGCGTCCGGGCTATCAGATTGTCCGTTCACGCCGGACCAAACCTTTGTCACACCGATAATGGACGCTCGGCGCATTCATGCGCCGACTTCCTTCTGCACACAAAGGACAAAGCGCTATGAATATACAAATGTTTCCTGACCTCGTCATCAATGGCGAAACCATCCCGCAGACAGCCGTTGCTGCGGAACTGCAAAACCACACGGCGTCAAAGGACAATTTTGCTGACGCCTTGCGCAACGCGGCCAACGCATTGGTCATCCGGACCTTGTTGCTTCAAGAAGCGCGCAGAAACGGCATTGAAGCTGAACCGCAGGAAGTCTCGCCAAACCGGTTCGAAACCGGCGAAGAGGCGATGATCCGCGCATTGCTTGAAGCAGAAATCGAAATCACCCGCCCGAGTGAGGAAGAGATTCGCACAGAATGGCAGAAGGACCCCGAACGGTTTCGTACCATGCCCCTGTGGGAAGTTTCCCATATTCTTTGCAAATGCGATCCGAATGACGCCGTGGAGAGAGAACTGGCCCTCAGACGGGCAAACGATATCCTCAGTGACCTTCGTAAAGACGGTAATACATTCGAAAAGATCGCACGCACGCAAAGCGACTGTGGGTCTCGGTCTGCGGGCGGGTCGCTTGGTCAGTTGCGCCCCGGCGATACGGTGCCAGAATTTGAAGCCTCTCTTCGCCAGCTTTCTG
The DNA here is from genome assembly GCF_002844235.1 of Thalassospira povalilytica. Classification (GTDB taxonomy): domain Bacteria; phylum Pseudomonadota; class Alphaproteobacteria; order Rhodospirillales; family Thalassospiraceae; genus Thalassospira; species Thalassospira povalilytica. The sequence continues at coordinate 561,382 of NZ_PGTS01000001.1, forward strand.
AGGGTGAAGTTGCGTCAGAGCCTGTGCTGAGCAGATATGGCTATCATGTCCTCCGGCTAGATGCATTGGCAGAGGGGCAGCCACTGCCGTTTGAGGCCGTGAAACCAAAAATCTCCGAAGCAATGGAAAAAGCCCAGTGGGCTCGTAAAGCAAAGCTGTTTGTCGATGGACTTATTGCGTCGGCCTCGATTACCGGCACGGATCTTGGGCAAGCCGCCAACAATACGAAGCCAAACTAGGTACGCATTTTGTGCGTAGTACCTCCAACCGGTTTGAGGTTTCCATGCTTGAAAACCTATTGGAACGCAACAAGGTCTGGTCGCGTTCTCGCCAAAAAGAAGAACCTGGATACTTTTCCAGACTGGCAAGTCATCAGGCCCCGGAGTTCTTCTGGATCGGTTGTTCAGACAGCCGCGTTCCTGCGAACGTAGTCGCCGGACTCGATCCCGGGGAAGTCTTTGTTCACCGCAATGTCGCCAATGTGGTGCATTCATCGGATTTGAATCTACTGTCTGCTCTTGAGTTTGCGGTCGAGAGCCTGAAGGTCCGTGAGATTATTGTCTGTGGTCACTACGGCTGTGGCGGGGTGAAAGCCGCAACCGAAGACTTTCCCCATGGTCTTGCCGATCACTGGCTTGAACCCATCCGACGCCAAGCACGTTTTCATGCCCGCGAACTAGCGCAGCACGGTGATATCGAGGTGCGGCGCGACAGGTTGGCAGAGCTCAATGTTATCGAAGGTGTTGGTCGGGTTGCAGAAACTCCGATTATGCGTCGCGCTTGGCGGGCCGGTGCGGACATCAAGATTCACGGTCTGATCTATAGCCTGAAAGACGGTCTTCTACGTGATCTCGATTGCACGATCCGAGCATCTGACGTTCAGACATCTGATGAAGTCACGTTCTGACGCAGAACGAAGCATTGCTATCAGCGGAATATAAAGGAACACTAAGATGAAAATCGCTTACACAATGGCTCCTGGCAGGGGAGATACCGATTTGCTTCTTTCGCGCGTGACGCAGCGTATTACAGAAATGGGGTGGCGCGTTTGTGGAACCGTGCAAATCAATTCCGAGCGCGAGACTGATGGGCCATGCGATATGGATGTTAAGGTGCTGCCGGATGGTCCGATCATTCGCATTTCCCAGACATTGGGGGAACATTCCCGCGGATGTCGACTGGATACCAGTGCGCTTGAAGATGCTGTTGGTCATGTGACCCAAGAAATTAGTAAAGGTGCGGATGTTCTGGTCATTAACAAATTTGGTAAACACGAGGCTGAAGGGCATGGCTTTCGTGATGTCATTGCTGATGCGCTAGTGAATAACATCCCGGTTCTGGTGGGGCTTAACCAGTTAAACCTTGACGCCTTTAAGGCGTTTGCCGGTGGGCTTGAGGTCGTTTTGAACCCAGAAGAGAATGAGTTGTTCGAATGGTTGGAAGACAACTGTTCTTGCAGCGCTTTGGTATAGCGATAGTCGATTTATAGATGCCCAAACCAATGTGCTAAATACGTTCGGGAAGCTGCGGTTTTCTATGTCTACTCTGCTCTTTGATCAAGTGTCTGACGAAACTCTGCGCCGGGAACACCGTGCAAGAAACCATCGGCGAAGGACATCGGGAAGTGCATCTCGTTTAGGTGATGCCTGAGTTCTTCCGGACTGGTTTCGTGTGCCAACACCTGGCGATAGAGGTCTGAAACCTTTGTCATATTCAGGCTGTGCGGGGACAGGCGGAATGCAGAAACACCAGTATCCTGCATCTGTGCGATATGGTCGGAGAGTTCTGTATAGTGGTAGGACAGGGTCTGTAACCCGTTCACCGCCAGAAATGGCGTTTCATCCAGAGTTTCAACATCCATACCGTCCTGATGTTCACTGCATACGTAACGGCATCCGTCCTTGTGCAGGCCGTGTGCCCTTGCTGAATAGCAGCGGGCCGAAATGGCCAACGGGATGCGACCAAACACTTGAACCTCTATCTCGACCGCCTTGCGCACGTTACATAATTTGGCAATCGAAGACATAGGCAATTCCCAAGGAAGGGCAATCCGTTTTGCACCTTTATCGGCAAAATAGGAAAACGTCCCTTCATTATAGGTATTGATATAAGGGCCAATCATGTGCGTTTGGCCTGCGAGCAAGCGTACAATGGAAACATCATTGGCCTCGATCAGGAGGCCGGGCATTTGTGCGATGTCACGTAGCTGGTTAACTTCGCGCTCATTCATCACCAGTGCCAAGGTTGAAAGAACCACTTCCTTTCCAGCGCGCTGAAGTCGTTCGATAACGTCAGGCAAGTGCTTGTCAAAGAATGGCATCCGCTTTGCGCAGACGACCTCGCCGACATGGACGGTATCGACGTCGGTTTCATCTGCGATGCGGTTGTAGAAGTCTATTTTACGGCTCTCATCCCAATGAAAAAGAACCGGGCCCATCACCAATCGCGATCTTGTCATTGCCAATTTCTCCGGTATGCACCTGTGGTATCGCTTTGACCTTCACTCAGCGTGCTGAGTTTTGATCGCGCGTCGTGTTGTCCCTTGGCGATTTTGTCCAGTGACGCACGAAAAGCGCCGACGACCTGCGATATGTATGCCTTCCCGCGTTGTCGTCCTTCGATCTTAAGGGCTGAAACACCGGCATCGGCCAATTCCGGCAGTATGGCGGTGACATCAAGGCTCGTGGGTTCTTCAAACAGATAGCCGGATTTGTCCATGGCGCGAAACCGACCCTTGCAGAGCGTCGGATATCCGACTTTTTCATCGCTGTCATAGATATTGATGGTGAAGTTACCCAGTCGGGAAACTGTCGCGTCACCGCGTTCTTCATAGTGAACATGTGCCGCTGGTGAACAGACACCGTTCATATTCGGACTTTCGCCCGTCGCGTATGAAGACAGTGAACAACGACCTTCGGCCATGACGCACATCCCGCCAAATGCGAATACTTCTGTTTCAACCTGTATGCGCTGATTCAGGGTACGTATCTCATCAAGCGAAAGAACGCGGGGCAGCACAACACGCCGCACACCGAATTCCTGATGATAAAATCGAATGGCTTCTTCATTCGAAGCCGACGCCTGTACGGATAGATGCAAACGGGCGTCCGGATGACGGTCGCGCGCATATCGCAGCAAACCGATATCCGCAAGGATGATAGCATCGATACCAATTGCCACGGCGTCATCAACTGCCTTATGCCAGATTTCTTCTGCCCCGGCCTGTGGATAGGTATTGCAGGCAAGATAGACATGAACTCCGTGCTTGTGTGCATGTTCGACGGCATCGCGTAATTCAGCACGTGAAAAGTTCAATCCCGGAAAGTTTCGGGCATTCGTCGCGTCCCGAAAACCGCAATATACAACATCAGCACCCGCCGCGACGGCAGCGTGCAGGCTGGCAGGTGTTCCTGCAGGACATACGAGTTCCATATTGAACCTGTAACTGGTTGTGGATCAGGGATTGGCGGGTAGCGCGAAATCATCCTTGGCCGTGCCGGAAGGTTTGACACGCGTATGGCGGTTCCGCCTTTGTATTGTTTTCTCAATCTCAGCCATTGTGGCCGCTTGCGCGGACGTGCGTTTCTCCAAGCCGAGCAAACGTGTGGCAGTAGGTGACGTCAACGCGTCTGCCGTCCGGTTCATGTCGTGCTGAAGTTGCCGATAAATCTTTTCCGCAAGGCCAAGTGCTACCTTGGCTGCAGGTCCCATTACGCCAAAGCTTTCCGCCACAGCGGATCGCAGATCAATGGACTCTCCATCCAGGGCATTGCGAAGTGCGACAACAAGTTCGGTGCGTCCCTCGATCCGCAATGTGCGCGAAAAGAACAGTGCGTCACCATCTGATGACCCCTGAAGAAGCTCCAGCAGTGCGGGAAGCGGGCCTGATATCTGTGCTGCGATAGTTTCTTCTTCGCCATGTCTCGCGGGTCGGAGTTCAGGATGATCGGCATCTATTTTTAAATAGAATTGCAGATCTAGGTCAGTCGGAGAAATCAGTAGGGCGAATGCTTCTTGTTCGGCGATCCGTTCAAATACCGGTCTGTAGCGATGATGCATCGTCGCCATCGCTTGGTGGCATATGCGCGCGACCAAAAATGTCGGTGCATTGCGTATGAACGGGTTTGCCAGAAAAAATGGCGTAAAGGATGGATAGCTTTCTGTCACAGCGTACTCCGGCGTTTTGTATGGCGAAGTATCACTGGCCTGCACGGACTGGTGTTTGATGTTTGTCAAGTCGCTGCGAGATTGGAATTACGCTTAGTTGGAATAACCCGACAGAGCGTTATTTTGACCGGATAACCGGTCAAAGGCGACTGCAGCATTTTTTTTGGCTGATGTCATTTGACCATCGTCAATCTGCCAAATTATCGCTGGATTAAACTCCCTTTCGTTTGCTGGATGCGGATTTTAGGGAGGACACCTTTATGCAAGATGCGTTGAATACGGCAACATTGACCGTTAGGCCTAACGAACTTCTTGATCAGACCCTGGGGGGCTTGATTTCATGTTTCCCCGGCGCAACCTTGGTTTTTCGCCGCCATCGCATCGGTTTTTGTTGTCATCCTGACCGGACGCTTGAAGAAGCTGCAAAGCGCAAGGAGCTTGATCCGCATGTGATTGCGGAGGAACTCTGTGCGCTTCCCAAGGGGCCTTTGACCTTGCCAAATGTGGGGGATGTCGATGGGTTTATCGATTTCATTCTTAGGCGTTATCACGATGTTCACCGCGATGAACTGATTGAGCTAATTGCGTTGTCTCGCGAAATTGAAATTGTCCATGGTGACCATCCGGACGCACCGGTGGGGCTGGCAGATGCATTGATCGAAATGGCCGAGAACCTTGAGATGCACATGACCAAAGAGGAAAATGTTCTTTTCCCAGCGATGCGTGAAATGCGCCGGAATACCCCGATCACGCCAGCATTGGCCATGCCCATCCATTGTATGCGCGAAGAGCATGACGATCATAGTCAAGCCATTCACAAACTGCAGAAACTGACGAACAATTGCACCTTGCCCGACGGGGTATGTGGTTCGTGGCGCAGATTGTACAGCGGGACCAGCAAGCTGATCGAAGATCTTGTTGCCCATATGTATTTGGAAAATTCGATCCTGTTCCCACGGTTTGAATAGTTTTTGCACAATGTGACAGCGATGTCGTTGCGCATTTTTGGCAAAGCCCTGCTGATTGGCAGGGCTTTTTTACTGGATAGTGTACCTGGTTTTATGGACCTGACCGACGTGTTTGACATGGAACAATCCAACCCGCCCGGTTGAATGTTAGATTTCTTCCAATGCTTAACAAAAACCGCGTTTTTCCATGGAAACTTCACAATGAGAGATATTGATCGAATCTCGGGTGTTCTCCAGTCTGGCCGCTATTTCAAAAACTGGCCGCAAGACGACATTCTGGAACTGGCATCATTATGCACGTGGGTCCGGTATGAATCCGATACGGTGATGATCCGTGCCGAAGACCCTGCTTCGGCCTTGTTTCTGATTGTGAATGGGCATGTTGAGCTGTCCTACACGAATGGAGATGGCAAGAACGGCGTTATTGATTTGTTGGGGGACGGCCAGCTTGTCGGCGAGTGTGCGCTGGCGCCGGAAGCTTGTTACGCCGCTTCTATCAAAACGTTGGACGCGACGACCGCCATTCGAATTGACGGGGCTGCTTTTGCCAACTTTCTTTCCGCGCACTTTGAACGGGCATTAACCATGATGTCGGTCGTAACAGAAAGACTATGTCAAATGCTGCGCCAGACCGAGGAACTGAAATGCCGGTCAGCGGCCCAACGTCTAGGGATCTATTTGCTTGCCAATGCCGTTCCTGTCGGGGATGCGTATGACACACCGCTTACCATGGAAAAGTCCGCGTTGGCCCGCAAGATTGGCATGACCAGCGAGACGTTCTCCCGGGCGCTTAAAAAGTTGTCGGAATATGGCGTGTCCCAGCATTCCAGCGGACACATCATCCGTATTGCAGATACCGAGATGCTGGCCGAGTGGTGTGGCCTTTCAAGCAGTGGAATCAGGGAGGAACAGTCGGATGGTTTCAAGGTCGCTGTCTAGCGCGGATCACGATGTGATCTCCCAGGTGCCACTGTTAGCCGCACTTGGGGAAGAGCGGCTAAAAACTCTGCTCGGAACATGCAAGGTCGAAAGCCTCGCCCGCGGGGAACATCTTTTCCGGGCGGGGGATGTGGCTGAGTATTTCTATATTCTGCTGTCCGGTCATTTGCGCCTTGTGAAAACATCCGCACAAGGGGATGAAACAATAATGCATTTCCTGACCGAGGCCGGGTCGTTTGCAGAGGCGGTTTCCTTTGCTGGTCGATCCTATCCGGTTGAATGTCAGGTTGTTGAGAATTGTGAAATCATTGCCATTCCGCGCATGGCCTATCTTGGCATTTTGAAAAGTGCGCCTAACGTTCTTGGTGATGTGTTGGCAAGCCTGTTACGTTGGGAACGGTTCTTTCTTGAGGAAATCTATAAACTGCGGCACACGCGTCCGATCCAACGGATTGCTGCGTTTTTGATCGATTTTGAAGACCGGAATGACGCAACCATTGACGGCACAAGTGGCAAGAACTTTCCTGAAAAGCGCCAGATCGCCAGCCGGATCGGCATTACACCAGAAACGTTTTCCCGGTCCTTGCGTAAACTCGAAGCATCTGGCGCCATATCGGCAGGTCCGAAACTGAAAATACTTGATCGTGCAGCACTTCTGGAACTGGCCCATTAGGAAAGCGACACTCCAAACGCACGCCAGAAATACCGTTTGGTTACCGGGCCAAAGCTAGACCATTCTTGCGCTTGGGAACTGCGTGAGCAATTTGTCTGCTTCGCCTTTATTCATAAGGCAAATTGCCGTGCTTAATCCGTCTGCGGCGGCGGCGCTGGTTGCTGTGACACTTACGGACGTCGTGCGTGCTTGCGCGGGCAGACCTGTGCGCGGATCAAGAATATGTCCAACAAGGCCCGCCTGATCAAAGAAGGTGCCATTCGGCAGTGATGTTGCCAAAGCGTTGTCACGCAACATCACCTTTTCTTTTCGAATTCCTAAACCGGTATCAATCGAAACAGGCCAGTCTTTCCCTTCCGGGTGACCGCCAAGTGCTGAGAATTCCCCGGTATTGATCAGCACATTATTCAATCCGTCATGTCGAAGCAGCTTGGCAATACGGTCTGCAACATAGCCTTGGGCAATTCCATTCAGGGTCATTGCCATATTCGGTCTTTTGAAGCTGACCCGATCCTGATTGATAGCAACCTTGTCCCAGCCTGTTCTCAAAAGCGTTTCACGGATCGACTCATTCTCGGGGGCGCGGCCCTGTGAATGGCTTTGCGCATATAGTCGCCAAAGTGACTGAACCGTTGGATCAAAAAGCCCACCACTTGCCCGGTTTATAATCCCGCATAGTCCCAAACATTCCAAAAATTCGAACGGCGGTGCATCAATCACACCATCGCGGTTCAATTGTGCAAGCGTGGAATGCTCGCGATAAAGGCTGAATATATTTTCCAGTCGTTCGAGTTCGAGGGTTGCGCGCAACAGGATATTGTCAGCATTAGGATGCGACAGGCTGATCGAGGCCGCAGCCCCCATTGCAACGCCCTTCCATGTTCGGATTTGTTCCTGTGCCTTTAATGTAAACGGCACCGTCGCGAGTGTGCCTGCGGCGGCAAATATGGTCAGAAACCGACGTCGTGAAAATTCGGGCATGGCGAACCTCATTTTTTGCGAAGTTTTTCAAGACGCGTGCGATAATCGTCGTCATCTGGAATGATCGCCGTTTCGAGTGGCTTGGCAGATGGCATGACCGTGGTGTTGTTTAGAACGAGCGCGTCATCAATGTCGTCAAGGCGCATTATCTGGCCACCATGGCGGGCGACAAATTTTCTGGCATCGTCCTGATCGGAGAAGGGAACAAGTTCCGATGCCCCCATGCCACCGGTCATGGTAGAGGCGACGACATAATGCGCGCTGCTTGCCGGTATCCAGTTTTCTCGTCCAACATTTTCCCAGTCTTGGGCCTTGGACATGTCGCTGACGTAGATGGCGCTGATTTTATAGTTTTGTTCGGGCATGCGTTCATAGGCGATGCCGTCGCGAACCTGGCTGAAAAACAGAGGGTAGGGCAAGCCGTCAAGATGAATTTGTGCCTTGGGGCCAGCATGCTCAAGAATGTTCATCTGGCAGAAATGTCCGACAGCTTCTTCGGTCATGGCAACCGGAGGCGGCATGGTTTCTTCAGTTTGTTGCTGACATCCGGCAAGAAACATCAGGTTGATTACGATCAGAAGCAACGTTGGGGGGGATATCATGGCGTGACCCTCCGGAAAGTCAGCCAGGCGAGGACTGTGGCAATCACCGGCCAAACCAGGATGGATATCAGGGCATGAACAGCGGGGATGCTGTTGGCAGCCCCTGTCAATCCAGCTGCAGCCGCGGTCGCATCCGAAACGGCGAGGTTGTATATCCGAAATGCATCGGCGGGATTGCCAAGCAACAGCCAGGGAAAATAGTGCGTAGTGAAGGTGCCGCCATCATCGGCGACGATGGCCGCCAACAGGCCAAGGTCATATAAAACAATCAGAACTAGCCAGAGCCCGATCACCAATCCCGCTGCTGCGCCGGGTCTGCGTGCAAATGATGATATGCCATAACCGATCCCAAGGAATGTTGCGCCAAGAAGAAGTGACGACCAGAACAGTCGGAACAGTGCGGGGATACCGACAAGTGCATTGGGGTCGGTTGCAATGGCAGCGACGGCGGCAATTCCATACCCCGCCAAGACGGCGATAGTCAGGATCGATAGATGGGCCAGGAACTTCCCGAAAACCAGTTCCCCACGGGCCACGGGATAGGTCAGAACAAGGGACAAGGTGCCACGTTCTATCTCGCCAGCGATTGCATCAAATGACATCAAAAGTGCAACCAACGGCACAAGGTATACCGCAAGGGATGTCAGGCTTGCGACAGTGATTGACAGTTTATCTGCACCAACCGTACCGGTCGGAGCGCTGCCTGCTGCCGATAATACAAGCGCAAACAACACCATCATCCCGACGGAGATCGCAATCCAGCGGTTACGAAGGGCAATGATGAATTCGCTATGGGCTGTCGCCAGAACCTTGTTCATGCGTTCCCCCGTTTACTGAAATGGCTATAGATATCTTCCAGGCTGGGCGGAATGACGTCGACATCATCGACCAACGGCCCCAGTGCCGAGATATCGCCAAGACGCGCGAGTTTTTCCTGCGAACTGCACACCAGATCGACCATCACCCCGTTGCTGCGTTCCCCGGAAAGCTTTTGGGCAACCTCGTCCGCCTTGCCGCGCTGTGCGGAAACCTGAAGGCGGATCGGCAGTGAGGCCCTTTGACGCAGGTTTGCCAGGGTATCGTTTGCCACCATTACGCCGGACGAAAGAATGACGATCCGGTCGGTTCTGGCCTCAACCTCGGTAAGGGCATGCGACGACAGAAGAATGGCAGTTCCTTGCGCGGCCAGTTCATCAAGAATGACATAGAATTCGCGCCGGGATACCGGGTCCAGTCCGCTGGTGGGTTCATCAAGGATAAGGAGTTTTGGTTCACCAATGAGCGCCTGAGCCATGCCGACTCGTTGGCGCATCCCCTTGGAGTAGGTTCCAATCCGACGGTTTGCAGCCGCCCCCAATCCGACCCGCTCGAGAAGTGATATCGCCTTTCGCGGATCCTCATCGCGAAGTCGAAGATAGTATCGGAGCTGTTCTTTTCCGGTCAGTGATGGGTGAAAGGACGCGTTTTCGGCGAGATAGGCCGTTTGGGTGCGAGCCCGGTAACTGCCAGGCGCAAGGCCATGCACGGAAACCGTCCCGCCGTCGGCGGTGATGAGGCCAAGGATGATTTTCATCAATGTTGATTTGCCAGCGCCATTATGGCCGAGCAAGGCGACACGTTCACCTGCGGCAACATCAAAGCCAACCGCATCAAGAACGGTATGATCATCATAGCGTTTAGTGACTTGCGAGAGGGTCAGACACATTTTCAGTCCTTTCACGCAACCAGACAGGATTGGCGCGAGCAGCCAGTTCAAGAGAAGTGATTTCTTCGGGAACCCGAATTTCGATCGGTTTCATGAGCGGGAAGCTGTCGACGACCCCACCCGGCAACGTGGCGGGGAAGTGTGCCTGGCTCCAGCGGATCAACTGAACAGCGGGTGACCCCAAAAGCATTCCGGCTGCTGGTTGTGACCAAAGAATATGGTCCATAAGGTCGTTTGGTCGGAACCGGCTGTCGGCAATACCATTGCGATCAAGATCGAACACCGGATGATCCGACCAGAAATTTCCCCGGCCATCGAAGCTCCATTCCACATCACGGGTGCCGACATATTTGACCTGGGTCTGGTTGGCGATAAATGCGTTTCCAACCATGGCATTTCTTTCGGAGCCGGCAGTGAAATGAATACCGATCCCACATCCTTCAAACCGGTTATCCCCGATCAGATTGCGATGGGCGTTGTAGATAAAAAGGCATTTGCCACCGGTTCCACGAACCAGATTTCCGACCAGATCAGACTTGTTGGTATAGTTGAGCATCAAACCCTGATCGCGGTCGGCAAGTGACATATTGTCGCGCACGGTAATCCGGTCGGAATACATCAAGGCAAACCCAAGGTGATTTCCGACCGAAATGTTTGCCGAAATTTCGGAGTCATGGGCGTACATGTAATGCACGGCAAATCTCAGATCGCGCATCAGGTTGCCGCGGAATATCCCGCGTTTGGAAGTATTGACAAAAATGCCGTCGCGACCGAGCCGGATGTCATTCCGTTCAACCAGTGTGCCGGGTGCGTTCCAGACATATATGCCGTTGCCACGTGAATTCATTCGATGATCACGCCGACCGACAATTGTATTGGCGAGAACGGTAACGTTCTTCGCACCGTGAATATCAATGCCGTAAAGATTGCCAAGAATATGATTATTCTCGATCAGGACACGGGCGGCGGTGCGGTGCAGTTGAATGCCCGAATCAATCGTTTCGTGTGACGATCCCGATCCGGTAATTTTCAAGCCGCGGATGGCAATATCCGTTCCGGTTACTGTAATAACGCTTCCGGTTTTGTTGCCATAGACGTTTGCCTTTCCCTGACCATCAATTGTTATGGGTTTATCGAGTGTGATCGGTCCCTGATGTGGGCCCGGGTCGAGCAACAGCACATCGCCGGGGGAAGCCCCGGCGATGGCCGCAAACAGCGCCCCGTCAATCGACGGCACAGATTGACTTGCTGCGAAAACCTGCAGCGGCATTGCAATCAGACCCAGAAACATCATGACGGGGCGCAACATCATAGGTTAGCTCCGTGGTTCAACGAACATACGGCCGCGCATTTCCATGTGCAGGGCATGGCAGAACCACTGGCAGTAGTACCAGTAGACACCGGGTTTGGAGGCGACAAAGGTTGCCGACGCGGTTGCCTGCGGGCCTACTTCGAATGCCACACCATGATCACCCATGGTGAAGCCGTGGGTCAGGTCATCGATGTCGTCCATGTTGGTGATGATGACGGTGACTTCATCCCCTTCCTTGACCTTGAAGGATTCAAGACTAAAGGTTGGGGCGGAAGAACTCATATAGACACGGACTTTGTTGCCATCCCGGACAACGGTTTCAGCCCAGTCGTCAATGTCGACGCCATCGGCCTCTGCCTGTTCGCGGGTTTTGGCCCACATCGGGTCCTGACGGTTCCAGACACTCAACGGATTGACCACGGAACGGTGAACAATGATTGAGTCATGAGGCTCGGCAAATGTCGGACCATCATGCATCAGGACAAGGTCGTCGCCCTGCATCGAAAACAGTTGTTCATTCTCGGGCTTGAGCGGGCCGACATTGAGGAAGCGGTCCTTGGAGAATTTGTTCATTGAAATGAACCATTTCCCGTCGGCTTCCAGTGTTTCCCCCATCGAGGTGGAGTTGTGCCCCGGTTGATAGTGGACATCGACCTTTTTGATGATCGGATCGACATTTTCACCAGCATAGGCGCGCACGGCTTTCTCGATGTTCCATTTGACCACCTGACTGTCGAGGAACAGGGTGGTCAGGGCGTTGCCCTTGCCGTCAAACGCGGTATGTAGCGGACCAAGCCCAAGTTCCGGTTCGGCAACAACGGCTGAACGCGGTTCTGCGCCGTTGTAGAACACGTCATCCAGCTTGGTGACATCAATCACCGATACAGTCGGCGACAGTTTGCCAGCGATGCAAAGGTGTTTCTTGTCCGGTGCCATGTTGCAGCCATGTGGGCTGTTGGGGATTGGGATGTAACGGGTGTAGTTCTTGTTCTTGCCTTTCCGACCGTCGATGACCTTGACGCCATTGAGCTCGATGTAATCACCCGCAGCGATGCCTTTTTCGATTTCCTTGATGTTAAAGACAACAACGTGATCAAGCTCGGATGCGGTCATTTCCGCAAGGTTCATCCCCATTTCCGAGTTGTAGCTGGTCGAGAAGGCGTATTTTCCTTCATAGTCGGCATCAGTGTTATCTAGGTTACCCGATACCATGACCTGCCAGGCGACCTGCATCTCATCTGCGTCGATTGCAGTGTAGAAGTTTACGTATTGCGACGGATCATCGAGCACCTTGCCGTCATTGACCATTGGGGTTTCGTCTTCGCCATTGGCAAAGACGTAGTTGGTCCGCGGCCATTTTTGTGGACGCAGGCCGTGAATGGCCTTGGCGTTCGGGATTTCAAGGATCTTGTCCGCCTTCATAACATCACAACGGACGCGGGCGACGCGCGTATTCGCCTTGTCATTCATGAACAGGAAACGGCCGTCATATTTGCCGTCGGTGAAGGACATATGAACGTGGTGCAAGTCGCCGTTATCATGGATCTTCTTGCCGTTGGCAGCGAGAAACTCCTTGGTTTTGGGCAGCATGTTTTCGGTAAGAACATTCAGGCTTTCATTGGTTTGTCCCCAACCGGTTGCCGAACAGCGGTTGAAAACAGGGACACGCATCAGCTCGCGCATGGACGGGATACCCAGAATGCGCATTTCGCCCGTCTGACCTGATGACCAGAAACCGTAATATTCATCAAGCTGACCGGGGGCGAGGCTTGCCTCAGTTCCGGTTGACGCTTGCGCACTGCCAAGCGAAAGGGCTGTTGCAGCGCCGGTTGCGCCACCGACTGCTGCGATGCGCGCGGCACCTGCCGCACCGGCAAAGGCAGCACCACCGGCAGCAACGCCGAATAGATCACGTCGGGTGATTCCGGGTTTGGATGTTTTGTCAGACATCATGACTTCTCCTTGAGATTTTGCTTGGTCGTCCGGGTCCGGTTCAGTGCTTTTTGCGCACCTTCCGTGCTCGCCAAGAGGCTTTCCTGCCGCTTGAGTTTCTTGATCACGACCGGACAGATTTTTTCGCTTTGATACAGCACCTGACAGTGAAGGCAGTTGTGGCACTCGTTGGGGTTGATTTCTCCTGTGGGGTGAATGGCTTGAACCATGCATTCATGTGCGCAGTTCTGGCAGGGACTGCCGCATTCCTTGTAGCGTTTGAGCCAGTCAAACATGCGCATACGCGCTGGAATAGCGAGGGCCGCCCCCAAAGGGCACAGATACCGGCAATAGAACCGTTCGACGAAAAGCCCGGCGCCAAGAAGGACAAGGGCATAAAGAACAAACGGCCATGCTCGATCAAATTTGAGGATGATGGCAGTCTTGAAAGGTTCTACCTCGGCCAGTTTTTCCGCCTGATCAATGGAGGCCAGCATGGTACCGAAGAGGCCAAGGAAGATGATGTATTTCACCGCCCACAACCGTTCATGCAATCCCCAGGGAAGCGTCCACTGCGGGACGTGGAAAAATTTGGCGATCCGGTTGGTCAGTTCCTGAAGAGCACCGAACGGGCACAGCCAGCCGCAATAGGCACCACGTCCCCAGAAGATCAATGCCGCAGCGACTGAGAACCACAAGATAAAGGTCAGTGGATCAAGCAGGAATGCTTCCCAGGTAAAGCCGGTCACAAGCGAGTTGGTCAGCGCCATGAGGTTGACGACGGAAAGCTGTGCATTAGCGTACCAGCCAAGGAACACCAGCGTGACCGTCAGGAACGAAATTCGGAACCAGAAGGTGAATCTGGCAGAACGTGTCAGGAAGCCCTGGAAGAAGAACGCTGCGGTCAGAACAAGCAACATGATGCTGAGCACAACAATTTCGACCGTTTTGTCACGCCAAATCCGTTGCCAAAGGGCTGTTTTGGCTGCTTGCTCGTCCGTGGCGAAACTAGCCTTGGTTGCGTTATCTGCCTCCGGCGTTGGCGGAACTACTTTGGTCAGGTAGTTGGCTGGCGGCTGCCAGCCGATGTCAAAGGTGGTGTAGAGACGTTCAATCGCACCGACATCGCGATGGACAAGAAGTTCCAGACGCCAGGGCTGGGTCGGGTCAAAGTTGCTGCTTGCCGGGATCTTGAACAGATCCATCTCTTTGAATTCCGGTGCGCCATCGGCCATGATGTCTCCAACACGGCGATGGTTGCGATCCCGGAAACGTACCGACATATCGCCCTGGATAAGCTGGATGCGGTCAAATAAGCCGCCGCGCACATATCCCGACCCCTTGAAGGAATACTGTCCGCGCGCGGTGACAAGAATGGCTTCTTCTCCGTCTTTGAGCCATGCCTTCAGGTTGTTGTAGCCGCGCTCGCCAAGTGCCGCCCTGCCGATGGCTGGGATACTGACGAGCGAGACATACATGTCGATGAAGGTTTCTTCAGCAGGGGCTTCGATCGGACGCTCAAGTGCTCTTGGATCGTCCATCGCGGCAAAGGCGTCATTGACCTGACCGACATCAAGTGACATGCGACGAACAGTCCCGTCACCAACCAGTGTGAACCAGTCTTCCGGGGCGGTTGCATCTGTGTTGATTTTAAGTTGTTGCGTGTTCGACGGTTCGGGTGCACTCAATCCACCCAGTTTGAGCATGCGTGCAACCTTGATGCCCGAACGCAGGATCGAGTCATCAATGACCATAATGGTGACCGTTGCACCGGAAATAATATTCAGCTCATGGTCTGCATCTTTTGTTGCGGCAACCAGGTCAAAGCCGACATATCCCTCGGTGAGTGACGCGATCCGCTCTTCTGGAATGCCAATAAGAACAATCGGTTCGGAATGCTTTACTAGTTTGACACCGATGATCCGGGCCTTTGAGTCAACAGCAACCATCACATGGATTGGTTTGCCGGAATAGCCGGTGGTGCCAACAAAATCAGAGGTAATAAAGGCCCAGCCGATTTGGTCGCCGTTCTTGAGAACCGGTGCTACCGGCGTGTCTTTTTGAATCGGGCCATAACCATCAGCACCCTTGACCAGGGATGCCGCGGGAACCTTATCAAGAAACTGTGCCAGAACAGGTTTGGTTTGCGCAGTTGCCGGGGATGCACACAGCACAACAGAAAGAAGGCAAACAACAGCAACAACCAGAAGCCAATGCAGGGGCGTCATCGCGCGCGGGGCGTGGTGTCTGGTCTGAGGATGAAGCGGGACACATGGGGTGTTCATGAATTCAAACCTTGTAGGGAGGCGCGCGTGCGCTTGCAGGCGCAGTCGGGGCTGTGTCTGCGTGGTCAAATGACAGGGGCACCGTCGCCCGGATGACAGCGCGGGGATGCCCGAATGCATCAGTCTTGTTGGGAAGTTCGAGCGCAGATCCGTTCAGACAATTCATACAATTTGGGCAATCGCATTCGACAGGAGCGGGAACCTTGTTGCCGTTCCGGTCGATCAATATTGTCACGGGATTTTGGTCTGCGGAGCAGATCGTGATTTGAACAAGGTCAGTAGGTGTGGCGTGCTTCGTCACGTGGGAAAACGCTTGAGCAACACCGGTTCCGGTCAGGGAAAGTGCGATCAGAAATACCAGAAATGTGCGAAGCATTTTTTCCATAATGCTTCTCATATTTCATTGTGGATTCTGGATCCTTGATACTGGTCAAGCGGGAAGAAGCTCGCCTGTCAATCGATTGCAGAGGACCTATAGATGTTGAGATTGGTTCAAGTCGTTTCTGAACCAATCGTGACAAATAATGAACTCGTTTCATTGCGGGACGAACAACCAGCGAGCAGAGTATGAATGAGGACAGGTTCAAGACCCAACCAGCAAACGTATCTGGAGCAATAAGTCCGCAAACAATTTCCTTGGCAAAGGTACTTTGAGAAAAATGTCAGCTTTTCTGTCAATTCTGCAGGTTTTTGTCATCTTTTGTGACAATCGATGACAACTTATCTGGCAATCGGAAATGCTAAGACATTGATTTCGCGGAAAGTCGAATGTCAGCTTTTGTGGCACCTGACATTTTCCCGAAAATTTATGCCGCCTGAAGCCGACGCATATATGCGTCGGTACCGCCAATGGTTTGTCATAATTCGGGGTAATGGGATTTTTGTTCAGCGTGGATAAGCGGTGCAGAAGCCTTTCTTGCCCCTGAACTAAATCAGTTGCCAAACGTCTTTCCAATAAGAGTTCCAATCAAGAGGAAAGACGTAAGATGCTTCAGCAACGCGAGTCATCAATTGACGCCCTTCGCGCGTTCGCCCTGTTCGGGATACTTGTGGTCAATTTGCCCTTCTTTGCGATTACGTTCGGTTTTGCTGGCGGGGGATGGCAGGACGGGGATCCGCTTTGGTTGAATGTGCTTGCCGCGAGCGTGATTCAGGGATTGTTTGAAAGTAAATTCATCCTGATTTTCTCGGCCCTGTTCGGGTTTGCTGCGTTACAGCAGTTCAAACGATATGGGGTCGGTTTTTATGTTCGGCGGCTTTGTGTGCTGGCAATGTTCGGCGTTGTGAATCTGGTATTCCTTTTCGAAGCAGACATTTTGCTGCCCTATGCGGTGATCGGGCTGCTTTTGTTGAGTGTTCGGCATATGTCTGTTCGCGGGCTTTTGGTTTGTGGTGTTGCTCTGTGGGCGATGGCTGTGCTTGGCAATGCGCTTTTCGGGGTGAACCTGACAGTGAACCCGTCGCCTTATGTCGCGCCGGAAATACCGGTTTCGGTGGTTCTGGCCACAGGCAGTTTCGCCGATGTAATGGCGGTACGTCTTGAGAGTTGGGCCGGTTTCCAGCTTTATTGTCTTTGGAGCAACTATCTGCTTGTTGCGGCTGCCATGGTCTCGGGCCTTGCTGCCGCGCGGTTTTGTGATGAAAACGGCTTTGAAGCCCTTGTTGGCAAATTACGCACCATTGCGGCGTTTGCCGCCTTTCCGGGAATCGCTGGAAGCCTTTTTTATGGGACGATTGCATCGCTGCCCGCAGCATTTGAGCCAGAACGATTCTTTATGATGACATTGGTGATGCGTCCGCTGTTTGCGGTGCCATTGTCCATTATTCTTGTCGCATATGGTCTTTTGGCTTTTCGTGCAACGGCTTCTCGCAGTTTGGTTGCATTCATTGCGCCGGCCGGTCGCATGTCGCTGACAATCTATTTGGGGATGTCATTGGCCATGGGGTTGGTGTTCCTTGGTTACGGTGCCGGTATGCACAATCAGGTTCGTCTGGCTGATTGTTTGTGGATTTCAGTCGTGATGTATCTGGGCTGGATCGTTTTTGCCAAGTTTTGGTTCCGCTTTGCATCACGCGGACCGCTTGAATTGATTTTGGCCGTTCTGACAAGGCCGAATTCGCGACAGGGAGTTGTGTCGGTTGGCAGTTAAGCCGCAACAGTCAGAAATGCAAAAGGGCGCCAGTTTGGCGCCCTTTATTATTAGGAGCGTGGCCCAAGCCTTGGCCTTAACTGGTTACCCCGGCACCGATTGCCTGTTCCAAATCTGCGAGAAGGTCAGACGGGTTTTCCAGCCCGCAGTAAATGCGCACAAGTTGCGGATCCAGTTGGAAATGACGAAACGCACTGATTTCATATTTCTGGTGCAGTACAGCAGCCGCGGGAACGACCAGACTTTCAGGTCCCCCCCAACTTACGCCTAACCTGAATGTTCGAAGGGCGTTGCTGAAATTCCGAATGTCGACCGTCTTATCAAGAATGATGGAAAACAGGCTTGAATGGCCATGTAATGTACGTTTCCCGCAATGGTCACTGAACCCGGTATAGAGCACTTGGGAAACCTTAGGGTGCTGGGTCAGGCTTGCGGCCAAATACTCGCCGGTTTGAGCGTGTCGTTGCATGCGCAGCTCAAGTGTGTCGAGGCCGCGGAGTAAAAGCCATGCTTCAAACGGACCGAGTTTCCCGCCGAGATAGGGGAAGGTTGAACCGTTGATTTTATTGATCAGGTCCTTTCGCCCGGTGACGACGCCGGCAACCGTGTCGCTGTGACCAGACAGGAATTTCGACGCGGCATGGATGACAAGATCGATACCGTGCTCGGCCGGGCGCTGAAAAACCGGTGTGGCCCACGAGTTGTCGATAACGGTGATCACGTTTTTCTGCTTTGCAGCTTGGGCCAGGTTTTCCAGGTCCTGTAGCTCAAATGTCAGAGACGTCGGGCTTTCAAGGAACAATAGTTTTGCACCTGAAATGGCGTCAATTACGGCATCTGTCTTGGTGCCATCGACATAATCGATGGCGACCCCCATTGGTCTGAGCATGGTTTCAAAAAGTCGATATGCATCGGAATAGACATTGTGAACGGTGACGATCCGGTCTCCGGGTTCGACAAGTGCCATGACAGTTGCACTGATTGCCCCCATCCCGCTTGCAAAGGCGCGGGATGCTTGGGTGTTTTCCAATCTTGCAATTTCCCGTTCAAATGCCATTACGGTGGGGTTGTCACCACGCGCATAGATGGGGCCGCCAGGATTTCCGGCATAGGCGTTCGCCATGTCGTCAAAGTCGCGAAATGCAAATAATGACGTTTGATAGATCGGCTGGGAAACCGCCCGGAAGTGGCGCTCGTAGTTGGGATCAAATGCGCCGTGATGCCGGGTCTCGTGGTCTTGCAGCGGAAGTGGCTTTGAAGGCAGCTCGTTCATGATGAAAGCTCCTTGATCAAGAGTGTTTTGCGATCAGAAAACGTCAGAGAAACAGCAAGGAGTGCCGTCAGGCCGGCCGCAAGCGCAGGTGCCATGACAATTCCGTCCAAGCCGAATGCCATGGGCAAAAATAGAGCTAGCGGTATTTGAATGTAGCCCTGTGGTGCCATGCTGACGATGGCTGCGCGCCGCGCATTGTGAGCAGCCTGGAACCGCGATACCATTGGTTGATAAATGCCAACGAACGCGATTTGTATGGCAAGGATATCGAGCAGATGCGCACCAAAGGTGATCAATTCCGCTTTGCTGACGAAGGCCGCAATCAACCAGTCCCCGAACAGGAAGGCAATAACTGCGCAGGTCATCGAAAAGCCCGCGCAATAGAGAAGGATGCCCTTAAACACGGCCTCAAACCGTGCCTGATTACCTGCACCCGCAGCGTAGCTCAGGATCGGTTGCGCACCCAGGCAAAATCCGATGATCGGAAGAATGGCAAGAAGCACAATACGTAACGAGATGGCCAATCCAGCCAGTTCTTCTTCGGTGCCATGCGTGGTGGCGGCCTGCATCAGAACGGCAAAGCATATTGAAGCCAGAATGGTGGTTGTACTGGCTGGAATGCCAAGCTTGCCAAACGGTATGAGGGCTTTGCGCCAAGAAAGTGTGCGAAGGGCCCCGACATCGGGATGTATTCGGCCAAGGCGTCTTTTGAAGTAATAGACATACGCACAAAGGGCTGCGATCTGCGAGATGATCGTTGCCCAAGCCGCCCCTGCCACCCCCAAATCCAATCCGAAGATGAGTATCGGGTCCAGCACCATGTTCAGACCAAACGATCCGAGCAAGGTATACATCGAAAACCGACTGTTACCTTCGCCGATTGCAATGAAATCGCAAACGATCTGCAACAGCACCAACACAGAGCAAGCCCCGAGAATTCGCATGTAAATGGAAGCTTCGGTGAAAACCTCGTTGCGCGCACCGAGCAGATGCAGAATTGGGCCGTTAAACAATGTGATCAGGATGGCAACGGCAACACCAAAGCCAATGGCCAAAGCCAAGGAAAGGGACGCGCTTCTTGCGGCATCATTGACATTGTCCCTGCCAAGAGCGCGACCGATTTCGGTTGAGGCCGTCAAACCCAATCCGTGCCCGATTGCACCGACCAGCATGAAACAAGGAATGGATAAAGTTACACCCGCCATCGCACTAAGTGCATATTGGGAAACAAAAAAGGCGTCGACGACCTGATTGATGGCATTGATCGAAAGCCCTGCCACAGATGGCAGGGCCAGTCGCAGGATCAATCGCATGATCGCCGGATCATTCAGGTCCGGAAGAGCACGCTTTCGCATCAGGAAGCATCCTCATCGCGGACAAAGTCCGGAACATACAGCCGGTCATCAAAGAAGCGTTCGCGCAGCAACATGACAAGAAGGGACGTCTTGTGGGGGAACCGAACCTGTTTAATGCCGGCAAAGCCCGAACGCAGAAGGTTGCGGATTTGCTGATTGTGGCCGGCATCAGGTTCGCCAACAATGCGCTGCGTTCTTGGGTCATCAAGGAACATGTAATGCATCAGAGACGGCAGCCATGCGGTCAGATATTCCTTGCCGCGAAATGTTTCTTCACCAATGGCAACATGCCAGCCGCGATCAAAGTCATCTGCATCATAATGTTCGCCAAGGCGATCTTCTTGTGCCCAGTAGAGCTCGAAATACCCAAACGGGATGTCGTTGAAATACCCTATCAGCGGTTCGGTTCTGGGGTCATCCAGTCGGTTTTGGATGAAGGCTTTGTGCTTTTCCTCTGAGCCGGATTCTTCCCAGAAGACATCGACACGCGGGTCGTTCATCCATTTATGGAAGCACCCGAGATGACGCCGGATATCTGCGCGTTCGAACCGGATTGTTTTGTCAATCCAGGGAATGTAACGCGCATAAAGTGTGTGCGAGGCACTTGGACGACGGACTGGATGGCGACGTCCGTTGGTTGACATGTAACTCAACGGGAGAGGGTCGCGTTCGGGATGGGACAACCAGTTCAGCGTCAATTGATAGAGATAGCGTGAACTGACAACAAGGCCGTCATTGGAATGAGAGATCAAACCGCTGCGAACCATGTTCGCTGTCCATTCCGGGTCCAGTTGCGGGGGAAGTTTGATTTCAGACCGGGAAGGATGCGCAATCAGAAGCGCCTCGCCCAAGGCAGCCAAACCCTGGGCATCCAGAACGTTCAATGTCAGGCTTGCGACATCATCAAGGATGATCTGGTTTGGTGACAGGGTGAAATAGAAGTCATGATTTTCACTTTCACCACATAGCTGAATATGTCCGTTCTCGATGGATGAACGCCATTTTCCCGCGTTCTGAAAGTGCGGAATTTCCAGTTTTCGGGATGAGTTTTGAGTTGGCGTTTCTAATGCAATGACATTCATGTCCGGATCTCCTGATGTCGAAGTTTCCAACCCGGTTGGGTTCGTTAAGTCGCTGTAGTCCGGACGGATGAGGGGATGCGAAGTTCAGGTGCATTTTTTCGGTTCGAGATGCAGAAACTTCTGAACTTGGCGCGCGACGGTTCGTCTTCGGTGCAAATGCTTGAAACTTGCTTTGCCAACGTGGAGACGACCATGAATGGTTCTCAGGCGGTAAATGCCGCGTCCTTAAACCCATCAAACGAACCGATGTCAAAGCCCGGATTTCGTTCAATTTCAGACGATGCTGTTGGTTTGCCATGGGCGGTGGAACCCTGGGGAATGACGGGATATCCGCATCAAGTCATTGACCGTTTTTGTAGTGACGATCCCGACCGCCCGGTCATCCTGACAACAGATGAGGTTTGGTCACGAAAGCGCCTGAAACAAACGTCAGATGCGATTGCATGCGCCTTGATTGCCAAAGGTGTCGGGCGTGGTGATGTTGTTGTTGTGGCGCTTCCGAAATCGGCAATGGCGATTGCCGCCATTCTGGGTGTCTGGAAGGCGGGCGGGGCCTTTGTTCCCGTGGACCCACAGCACCCCGAGACCAGAAATCAGCACGTATTGAAAGACTGCGGTGCACGTTATGCTGTTACCACCGGCAGGGATTTGACGGTTCTTGGTCAGCAGGCGCTTGATGTTGTTCTTGTCGATGAGCTCGACATGTCGGAAACCGACTTCCTTGCCGTTGCCCCGCTTGCCGATCAGCTTGCCTATATTATCTACACGTCCGGTTCGACTGGTAAGCCCAAAGGGGTCATGGTGGATCATGGCCCGTTGATTGACCATCTGAATGCTACCGGGCCGATCTATCTGATGGATGAAGATTCGCGAGAATTGCCGTTTCTTCCATTTTCATCGGATGGCGGTCATGAACGCTGGATCGTGCCGTTGATGGCAGGTGGCAGTATTTTGTTGCCTGACCAATTGCTTTGGACGCCGGAAGACACGGTTAACGCCATTCGCAAACATGGCGTGACCCATGCTTCATTTCCGACCAGCTATGTCCATGAGTTGGCAGGATGGCTTCGCGAGAAAGGCCAGACTCTTGATCTGACACTTTGTTCCTTTGGCGGTGAAGCGATGCCAAAGGAAACCTTCAACCGGATCGCGCGGGCCATCAATTCTCGTTATCTGATCAACGGTTACGGTCCGACGGAAACCGTGATGACACCCATGTTGTGGCGTGTCGATCAGGACCGGCTTTGTGAAACCGTTACAGCCCCGATCGGAAGACCGGTCGGAGATCGTTGGGCCTATATCCTGGATGCGGATGGCAACGCGGTCGCACCTGGCGAAATCGGTGAGATACATCTTGGCGGCTATTGTGTTGCGCGTGGCTATAACAACTTGCCTGAAAAGACCGCCGATCTGTTCATTCACGATAATTTTGCGCTCAATGATCATGCACGAATGTATCGCACCGGTGACTTGGGCCGCTTCCTTCCCGATGGCATGATCCAGTTTGCCGGACGGGTCGATGATCAGGTTAAAATTCGTGGACATCGTATCGAACCGGCAGAAATTGAAACAGTTTTGCGCGGCTTTGATGATGTTGCCAACTGTGTCGTCATCGCGGCTGAAATTGCTTCGCGGTTGGAACTGATTGCCTATGTCGTGCCGCGTTCCGGAGCATCGGTTGATACGCGATCAGTTCGTGCGCGTTTGCAGGACCTGCTGCCAAGCGCCATGGTGCCTGGTTACATCATCGAAATGACGATGTTGCCGCTTAATGCCAATCATAAGGTCGACAAATCACAATTGCCGCTGCCGCGTCGCGAGGGGGCCATAACCAAGCCAGCCAATGACGACGAGTCCGCTTTGCTGGAAATTTGGAAATCCGCGCTGGGTCTTGATGAAATCGGCGTGACCGATAATTTCTTTGAGATCGGCGGGAATTCGATAACTGCCCTGCGTGTATTGGCAAAAGTTCGTGATCGGTTTCCTGAACGTGACGCTGAAATTACAGACCTTTTTAACTTTCCAACCATTCGAAGCTTTTTGTTGGCGCTGTCTGAGCCTGACTGCAAGCCGGGCGCGGATATCGTGCATTTGCAGCAAGGCAAGCCCGATCAGCCGGTTCTTTATTGCTTCCCCGGGCTGCTTGTCAGCACGCGCGAATATATGAAGCTGGTGAAAAGCCTGGGCAAGGATCAGTCCGCTGTGGGCTTCATGTGCCACTCGCTTACAGACAATCAGGAACTTGATGTTTCGGTCACCGATATCAGTTCGCGTTATGCAGAGCTGGTTTATCGGGAAGCGAAGGGACGCACCTGCGCCTTTCTGGGGTGGTCCTGGGGTGGTTTGCTTGCATACGAAGCTGCGCGAATGCTGGGCAACGACATTGATTTGCGCGTGATCGGGATGGTCGATGTCTGTGACATGGACGATGATTTTGATCTGAACGCACGGCCAAAATTCCAGCCGGGGCAGCGTGCCGAGATTGAAGGGCGCATTCGGGCTTGGTTACAGAAAACCAGGATGCGCGAAGAATGGGAACGGCTTCTGGCGCTGATGGATGACCTTGCCTATGCGCAGTTTGTTCATTTTGTGGGGAAAAGCGAATTCGGGCTGCCCACGGACGGGCCGGGGATTGGCACGCGCGAACATACGTTCTGGGTGCTAATCGATAATGCCCTTGTTTTCCGCCGTCACGAACTTTGGCCCTATGACGTGCCGATTGCTTCATGGCTTGCCGGCGATACGGTCAGTCGAAAACTTGATCTGATTGATTGGCAGTCACTTTCACGTCTTGCCGAAGCCCCTGAACATATTCCCGGAACGGATCATCTGACCATCATCGGTGATCCGGCATTCCACAAGCGGTTTGGCAAACGTTTGACGAACGCTTTCGCACAACCAGCCGATATTAAG
Organism: Thalassospira povalilytica; assembly: GCF_002844235.1. Taxonomy (GTDB): domain Bacteria; phylum Pseudomonadota; class Alphaproteobacteria; order Rhodospirillales; family Thalassospiraceae; genus Thalassospira; species Thalassospira povalilytica. Next base: position 585,719 of record NZ_PGTS01000001.1, read on the forward strand.
TTTTCAGGCAAATAGAAGGACTTGAACGATGGATAAATTGGATCTTGTCGGGATCGGAATTGGTCCTTTCAATCTTAGTCTTGCTGCGCAGCTCGACGGGGTTGCTGATGTGTCTTCAATCTTTCTCGAGCAACGTTCTGAATTTGCCTGGCATCCGGATATGATGCTGCCCGGTGTCGAGCTTCAGACGTCGTTTCTGAAAGATTTGGTGACGCTGACCAATCCGACCAGCAAATGGTCGTTCCTGTCTTACATGGTCGCCCGGAAACGCATGCTTGATTTTATGAACGCCGATTTCTCTGCTGTGCCAAGGCGGGAATTCGCAGCTTATCTGAAATGGGTTGCAGACCATCTTGATGGTTTGGCCTTTGACAGTTCAGTTCGCGAAGTCACTTTCGATGGCCAGGACTTTAAGGTTCGCACGGATCATGCAAGTTACGTCGCGAACAATCTTGCCATTGGTGTCGGCAAGCCTGCATTTGTTCCGGCCTGGGCGCGCCAGTTGCCCAAGCATAAATGCTTCCACACAAGTCAGGCAAAGTCGAATTTGCCAAAGCTGCGCGGCAAGAAAATTGCCGTCATTGGCGGGGGGCAGAGTGGTGCTGAACTTGTTGAGTATCTGCTTGGTGGCAACATCAAAGATGTTGAAGAAGTTCTCTGGTTGTCGCGGCGCGACAATTTCGAACCTCTTGATGATACTCCTTTTGTGAATGAATATTTCACCCCCGGATATGCCGATGTGTTCGCAGGTTTGCCGGATGCCTGCAAACAGGATCTGATGTCTCGGCAAAAGCTTGCCAGTGATGGTGCATCGCTTTCGACGCTCAAGTCGATTTATCAACTGCTATACCGGCAGCGTTACCTGCAGGAGGGCAATGTTGCCGGCCGGCTCCTGCCGCAACGTGAAGTCTTTCAGGTTCAGCAAGACGGCGAAGCAATGAGGATTGCTGCCCGGAACGGGCTCAATCAGGATGTCGAGTTCTTTGATGCGGATGCGCTGATTCTGGCAACCGGTTATGAAACAACATTGCCGGAATTCATGGCGCCACTGCGTTCACGTCTGGAAGTGGGGGCGTCTGGTGCGTACCGTCTGGATGCGGATTTCCGTGCCCAATGGGATGGACCATCGGACCGCAACATCTTTGTTCAAAATGCCGGCAGGATCGATTTGGGGATCTTTGAGCCTCAATTAAGCCTGATGGCTTGGCGAAGTGCCAAGATTGTAAATGCACTGACAGGCAAGAACGTCTTCAATCTCGATCAAAATCCACCGATTGTTGACTGGGTTGCAGGAAGTGGTGACCTGGCTGGTGGTGCCGTCGTGCAAGCGTGGGGCTAGGGATTGCAAACTGAAACCTGCAGCCTGTTCGACGTTGGGAACAGGCTGCAGATCGCTAAACCTTATGCCGGACGTGTCAGTTCTACATTATGAAGAGCCTGACGGCATCGCTGATCGGCCTGATGGATATATGCGCAAACAGATGCTTTGGAGACGCCGATATCCTTTGCTATGACGTTTTGTGCGAAACCATCCACGCGGTGACGGTAAAATGCAGTGCGCACGTGCGATGGAAGTTCCTTCAACGCATTTTCGATGATGCGTAGGGCTTGGCAACCACTTAGGCGTGCCTCCGGGCAGTTGGCGTTTCCAGCCGGACAAAATTCGGTTTGGTCACTGTCAGCGAAAAGAGTGCGTTCGAACGTAATTTGGCGGACCTTGTCGATTGCCATGTTTCGTGTAATTCGCGTAATGAAGGCACTTGGTGTGGTGACCTCGTCATCGATCTTTGCTGTAAGCAGTTTGGCATAGGTATCTTGAACAATGTCATCTGCCAGATGGGGACATTTTACGATAGATCGCGCCACGCGTCGCAATTTCCCTTCTTGATTTTTGGCGATGGTTAGCAAGGCTTGTCGTTGAAGTTGGCCTTTGGGAAGTGGATCAGTTTGGTTCGCTTGATGCATTTCCAAGTGTCTCCGTTGGTTTGCTCGTTAGTGAAAATAATAGTCACTTGCAAATCTGGGACGTGGTTTGCACTCTCCACTGGGTCGATCACCATTTGTCATTCGGACGGATCTGACGCACATCAGATCCGTCCGTTGTTCATATGACGGGATTTTCGCAGAGACTCAGTAAGGAATTCTGCAGTGCGGATCTATGCCGCAGGAAAGCGGGCTACCTAATGGAAATCTAAAGCTTTGCCAGCGGGCAGGTCGGGCAAATGTCGACGGATGTCAGCAGGTAGCGAAGGCAACAGACGCGTCTTGATGGACTGCCATCCTCGGATTGTTTGGTGCTATATGGATTTGCCATCGGGTTTCGATTGCCATCAGGTCGCTTGGCATCGCTGATCAATGGCAAAAGCGATATCCGGGTGTTTTTCAGGACATGTTTCTCAACGTAAGAAACAACAACACCGATATTTGACCAGAACACTTTTGGTGAGACCTTTGACGATGCAGCCAGTGACGCAACCATCGGTTCGAGATGGCCGTCAATCAGGCTTTCAAGATGTGTCCAAGGATCAGGTGCAGCTGATTGGTCTTTCATTTCAGACAATTGCCAATCTCGAATGTCGAAGCCTGTAGGACATTGATTGTCATCTGTTTTCAGGCTGACGAAACCGGGCTGAAATGGGAGTACGACTTCGCCCGCCGCGGCCATAACCAGCATCGGGGATAAAAATATTCCGAAATACCATTGTGACCACATCGAAATGGCAGCCCGGCGATCATCATTCGGATATTTTGCCTGGCAATAGTGATCAAGAATTGGTGCGAGACATTCAGGATCATGGAGTGCGAAGCAGTCAATTCCGTTGCTTTGCGCGGCCAGAATATGATGTCGGTCACCGAGCCCCTGATAGGGACCCTGAAACAGGTCGGTCTTGATATTCGACAGTGCGCGGGTGATAGGTGCATCGCCGACGGAAGAAGAAGCGTTGTTTTCAGAACCGTTCTGGAGGGGAAGCGAGTTCATCATGTTGCACCTCTTCCGATGCGTAAAAGCAGCCAGACCATGATTGGTCCTGCGATGATGGCCGCCATCAGTCCGGCCGGGATTTCCCAGGGGAAGAACAACATCCGCCCAAGCCAGTCAGCGGCGATCATCAAGGCCGCCCCGATCAGTGCTGCCCCGATCATATGCGACAATGCATGACGCAATCCGGCCAGTTTTGCCAGATGTGGTGCAATCAGACCCGCAAAGCTTAGAGGGCCGACCAATAAAGTTGCCGCCGCTGTAAGGATCGATGCAAACAGCAACATCACCCCGCGCGAGAGTGAAAGATCGACACCAAGGGACTTTGTTGTCACCGGCCCCAATGGAAACAGGTTAAGCCAACGGGCAAAGGCCGGCAGGACGGGCAAGGAGGCAACCGCGATGCTTGCCAGTATCGTCGCACGGTCAAATCCAAGGCCGTAAGTAGACCCGGAGCTCCAAGCCAGCAGGCGTGTTGCACGGGGATCACCACCGGCCATCAGAAATGCGATAAATCCGTCAAACAATGCGCTAATCGCTATACCTGCGATCAAAATTCGTTCCGGTGCATAGCCGGACTTGCGGGTGAGCGCAAAGATCGCCCCCAAGGTGATAAAGGCGCCAATCGTTGCGCCCGCGATTTGCAACCAGGCCGTTGGGGCATCCATCGAAAACACGATCGCGATCATCCCGATTGCCGCACCTGCACTGACGCCAAGGCTTTCGGGACTTGCCATCGGGTTTGCCGTCATGCGTTGTAGCACGGTACCCGCAATCGCCAGCATGGTCCCGGCTGCCATCGCACCGAGAATACGCGGACCGCGCCAAGGCCAAACGGTTTCAAGCGCGCCATTCCATTGAAGTTCCCAGTCACCGTGAACGTCACGACCGATCAGGATCGCACCCGTCACCACCACGAACACACCAGTCAGAACAAGCAAATGGTTTCGAAGGTGACCCCGGTCAGCTGTGCTGACGGCGATCGTGTTTTGCGGCGGTTGTGCATCACTTCGAAGTTGCCGGATCAGGATGATCAAAAGCGGGCCACCCAGAATACCCGTCAGGGCACCCGCAGGTACCAGTGTCCCGATATATCCCGATAAAACCTGCACGCCCTGGTCTGCGGCACATAACAGCAAGGCGCCAAAAGCCGCAGACATCATAAGTTTTGTTCGTAATCGCCTGATGCCAAGCATACGTGTGATGGCCGGACCGGCCAGCCCGACAAATCCGATGATGCCAACTGCGGCAACAATTGTCGCCGTTAGCCAACACCCGATCAAAAGACATAGCAGTCGCAGTCGCGCTGGCGACGCGCCAAGGACAGTTGCCTGATGATCACTGAGATTAAGCATCTCAAGCGGGCGGGCCAGGGTAGCTGTAATTGCGGCGCCCACCATGACCTTTACGGTCAGAGGTTCAAGGATATACCAACCGTCTTGGGTAAGGTCGCCACTTCCCCATATAAAAAGACTTTTGAGCCATTCATGGTGGATAATCGCCAGCGCAGTTGTCACAGCCCCGCAATAGAGCGCGATGATCATGCCCGTCAGGATGACGATCAACGGCGAAAAGCCACTGCGACGCGCCAAGGCAAAAACCAGAAATCCGACACAGAGGGCGCCCAACAGTGCGATCGTATCCTGACCAATCACGAGTGCGCCTGGCACATAAAGGGTCACCAGTGTCAGCACCAGCTTTGCGCCGCCCGCAAGCCCCAATGTAGACGGCGATGCCAAGGGGTTCTTTAACGTGTGCTGAAACAGTCCACCGGCAATCGCAAGCCCGGCACCCGCGACAAGCGCAATCAAAAAGCGGGGGACCCAGCCCTGAGTGAGCAACAACGATCGCGTATCGGATCCGGTGGCAAGGTCGATTATTTCGGTCGGATTCAAGCTGCCGACCTCAATGTCGAGCGACAGCAGGGTTAACACAGCTGAAAGGACGCACAGCACAGCCGGAACCGCATTTAGTTGGATGGGGTGTTTATACATGGCTTGGCTTGTCATGATGCGAATTCCCCATGATCTGCACTTTGCGCTGTCAGACTGCTGGCAAGAAGGTCCGCAAACCGCCCGGCGGCATAGAGCCCGCCAAATGTCGCAACTGGTGGCATCGTGATCAGTCCAAAGCGCTTGATGGAGGGGAGCTCCGAAAGGATCGGGCTATATTGAATGGCGCGGTCAACAGTGTCGGGAACCGGTTCGATCGCGATGAGAGCTGCGTCTGAATATTGCGCGATCTGATCAATTGTTACGGTGGCAAAACCCCAGTGATTGGTGGGGCCTGTCCAGGCATTTTTGATGGGAAGTCGATCAATCACATCCTGCATCAGGCTGTTTTGCCCATAGACGCGCATATGGCGCGGCGAAAGCATGCTAGTGACAAGCACCGAGCCGGCCCGTGACGTGGTCAGCCTGCTTGCCGCCTGATCTATCTTACTTTGGGTATTGGAAATCAGTGTATCGGCAGCATGTGGGTGCCCCGTAACGTCAGCAATTTTTCGTGCCGCTGCCATCGCATTCAGGAAGGGTGTTTTCTTCCTGTCATAAATGTCGATTTTCTCAATCGGGGCCAGATCTGAAAGACTGGCATACTGGTTTGCATAGAAACTGCTGGTCAATATCAGGTCAGGCTCAAGTTGCGCCAATCTTTCCAGACTTGGTTGAAAGCGTGCCCCAAGATTGATGACACTTTCCGGAACTTCCGGCTTCTGAACCCAGGCGCGATAGCCAGGCACATCGGCCATGGCCAGTGGAACAATCCCCATGGCAAGTGCGGTTTCTGCAATTGCCCCATCGGCGATGACCAATCGTTTGACAATGTTCGCCATAGCAGGATGTGCGAAGGTTGCAGGCAGAATTGGCGCAAGCGTTGCGAAGGTGTAGGCACCTGTAATGCCCTTGAGAAAAAGCCGTCTGGAGTATGCGCGATGGTTTTCATGCATTGAAATTGTCCCCATCACACATTGGCAAGGGCAATCGGGTGCCCGTGGGCAGGGTGGGGATGCACCAGCATATCCATACCAAAGATGGTACGAAGCATTTCTGACTGCATGATTGTTGAAGGCGGCGCATCTGCAATCAAATGACCGCCTTTAAGAGCGACAATCTGATCGGCAAATCGGGATGCCAGATTGATGTCATGCAAGACCGCAATAATGCAAAGGCCATCCTGTTTGCAAAGCTGTTCGAGTAAAAGCAGGATTTCGTATTGATGCGAAAGGTCCAATGCGGAAATCGGCTCATCAAGCAAAAGACAGGGGGCTTGCTGTGCAAGTGTAACCGCGATCCAGGCCCTTTGGCGTTCGCCACCTGAAAGGGTGTTGACCGCGCGTTTGCGAAGCGGGCCTAGTCCAGTCAAAAGGATAGCGCGTTCAATAGCTTGTTTGTCATGTTCGCGCAGGCGGCCAAACGGTCCATGCCATGGGTAACGTCCAAGTGCAATCAGCTCTTCGACGGTATAATCTGCGCCGTGCCCCGGGTCCTGTGCAAGATAGGCAACGCTTTTGGCAAATTCGCGCGCACTAAACTGTTCCACGTCATTCCCGTCAAGCGTGACAGATCCACTTGTTGGTTTGTTCAGTCCGGCGAGCATTTTAAGTGCGGTGGATTTTCCGGACCCGTTATGTCCGACAATCGCCGTCAGGCAGCCTGCGCGAAAAGTCACGGATATGTTGTTAAGGAGTGTCACACCCTGGGCCGTTTCAAAGCAGGCCTTTTGCATTCCAAGGACAGCGGGACGATCAGATATATCCATGGCCATAATTTGCTCTCGATAAACGCAGAAAATCCGCGGTGAACGCGGATTGCGAGATTGGGTCCGGGGCGCAATCGCGCGCCCCGGAATATTCGGTTACCAGTCGTATTTCAGAGTTGCGGCGATGGTCTGTCCTTCGATCTGGTAGCAGTAACCATTGTTACAGATACTGGCATCGTTATCGGCAAGGTTGGTGCCGTTAATCGCAAGGGTCAGGCCTTCAAGCTTGTTACTAAGTGCCGCAAAGTCATAGCGGATCGCAGCATCAAGCAGCGTATAGGGCTTGTTCTTGCTCGTGTTGGTATAGTTGGCATAGCTTGAGTCGGTGTAGCGAACACCGGCACCAAAGCCCCATCCATCAAGCGGGCCTTCATTGAAGGTGTAGTTCGCCCAAGTGGATGCTGTTTTTTCCGGTGTTACGAGCGGGGTGTTGCCGCGATAGGAACCTTTGACGATTTTGGCATTGTTGTAGGAAAGGTTCCCGACCAGGCTAAGGTTCTCGGTTACATTGGCGCTGCCTTCGACCTCAAGGCCACGCGTTTCCAGTTTGCCGATTGAGTCATAGTACGAACCGATAGACCCGCTATAGCCAGCATAGCGGGCGACATTGTCCTCGGTCAGGCGATAGGCGGAAACCGTGAAGAAGCCATCAAATCCGACCGGTTCGAATTTGATTCCGGCCTCATACTGCTCGCCCTCGGTCGGGGTGAGCATTTTGCCTTCGGAATTCTGACTGGTGCTAGGCAAAAAGGACGTACCCCAACTGACATAGGGGGATATGCCGTTATCAAAGGCATAAAGCGCACTGAGGTTAAAGGTCGTTGCCGTGTTGTAGTCGGTCGAACCTTTATTGGTCAGTCGGCTGATACGTTTGCGTTCAGCATAGTCAAACCGCACACCACCATTCAGATGCCAGTTGCCAAGTTCAATCTGGTCCTGAACATAGATGCCGGATTGATTGTAGGTTACATCATCAAATGTTGTGTAGGCTGGTGTCGTGCCGGAAATCGACCGGTTCGGATCATTGAGATAGAAGATGTAGTCACTGAGTACACCGCTTGAACCGAAACGGTAATCCGACTTGGAATACATCAGATCAAGACCGGTCAGGACTTCGTGTTTGGCATCGGCAGTCTCGAAAGTCGTGATGACCTGGTTGTCGACCTGCGCGCTCCAGAGGGTTTCCTCAACTGCCTGTGCTGCGCGATGGTATTCCGTATTGGAGTTCTTCCACCCGCCGCCGGTCACGCCGCCAGTCAGGTAGCGAGCCTCAAGATCGAAATACCCGAAGCGCGCTTTCTGCGCCAAAGTGACAGGCGCGTTGTTCAGGTCATGGGTCAAGTCATAGCCGACTTGGAACTGATCCTGCTTCTGGTAGTCGTAATCCGCGTCACTGGTCCGGTAATCAAGGATCGCGCCATTAAGGTTCAGAAGGGTTGCCGAGGCGTCCGTTTCGTCATGCTGGAAAAGGGTATAGATGGTCAGATCGGTATCCGCGTTGGGTTGCCAACGAATTGTTGGCGCGAACATTTGCCGATCATCCTGAATTTCGTTGCTGGTTTCGCCAAAACGCGCCATTCCGACAAAGCGTGATGCCCAGGTCCCGTTTTCTGTCAGGCCAAGATTGTAATCAAACCCGCCTTCGTATGAGTCGGTGTTGGTGAAGCGGCCATAGACATTGTTTTTTGCACCAAGGTGGGGGCGTTTGGTAACGCTGTTGAGCAAGCCCCCCGGTGTTGATTGCCCGTAAAGAGCTGCGGTGGGACCCTTAACGATTTCAAGCTGTTCAAGGCTGTAGGGTTCGGTGCGAAACGTCGCATAGACGCCTGTCATCTGGCGCAGGCCGTCACGGTAATCGCCATAAATATGCACAGGGTAGCCACGAACATAAACCTGATCAAAGCGCGGATCATATCCGTAATTGTTGGTTGCTACCCCGGCGGTATAAGCAACTGCATCTTCGATGCTGGCAACGGCGCGGTCTTCGATTTCCTGGCCTGATACGACGGAAATACTTTTTGCTGTTTCAATCAGGGCTTTGCTGGTTTTTGTACCTGCACTGCTTCGCGTGGCGACATAGCCATGTGCGAGGTCCTCTGAGTCCTGGGCGTTTGCTTCGACATAGACCGGGTCAATGACGTTTGCTCCGCTGCTGTCTGATGTTTCCAGCTTGGTAAGGGAAACCGTATTCTTGCCAGTAAAGCGATAGCTGACGCCACTGCCGGAAAGAAGGATTCTCAATGCATCGGCAGGGGAATACGTGCCGTTAAGGGCCGTGCTTTGCAATCCGGCAACCCGATCAACATCATAAAAGAGTTGCAGATTTGTCTGGTTGGCGAAGGTCAAAAGCGCCTGATTAAGGTCCTGAGCCGGGATGGAAAAATCGATTGCGGATGATGTGTCACTTTGCGTTTCCGTATTTTGCTGCGCGGTTGCAGGCGTCGATACCCCGGCAACAACAATACCCGCAGCCAATGCGACCAAGCTGACGCTATGTGCCAGACGATGGCCAAACCCGTTTACCAATCCGGCTTTGCCGGTTTTTATTACCTGCATTACGCAGACCCCCATTCTCGAAAGTTTTTCCGTAACGCAAATGATTGTCATTTGCTTGTATTGGATGAGACGGGATTTGCGTTCAGACTCAGTAAGATAAATTTCAGTTTTTTGATTTTTGTGTCGATAAAGACCAGAAGCCCAAGAAAAACGGGCCTCTCAGAATACAGAAATCCTTAGTAAAGAACGGTCATTAGCGGTGTTATCGAGATATTTTGTACCCCAAGTTCCCGTGCAATCAGTTCCAGTCCGGCCTGGGGATCGGTCATGTCAAAGACACCGCTGACAAGCTTGCGTGCCGCAGTCTCGTTCGCAATCATGATTTTGCCGCGCTGGTACCGCGAGAATTCCGAGACAACTTCGCGCAGTGTGACGCGATCAAATATCAGTTTGCCTTTTTGCCAACTAAGCGCACGGTCGGGTTTGATTGTGGACACCGGGCTGATTGAATGGCGGTTATAACGGACGGCCTGATTTTCCGCCAAGATCGCTATTTGCTCTGATGTTGCCGAGTTTGGCTTGACTTCAACCTGATGTTCCAACACGGCAACATTGGTGTGGTCATCAAAGCTGTTGACGATAAACCGGGTGCCCAACGCCTGCACCTGGCCATGCGGCGAGGTGACGGTGAAAACACGCTTGTTCGCACGTTCCATGGGGACAGCTTGAAAATCGGCAAGCCCGCTAATCAATGCGATGTTTCGGATTTGATCGGTAAACTGAACCGCGATTGCACTATCGGGGCCCAAGGTGACGGTACTGCCATCCTCAAGTGTAATGGCCCGCACTTCCCCGACAGCAGTGTGATAATCAGCGCTGAGGAAAATGGTCGGGTCACCAAACATAATGCGCGTAGAAGCAACCGCCAGCAGCAAGCTTGCGGCAAGTGCGACGTAGCTCCAGCGGCGTTTCTTTGCCGAGGGGGCCTTGGATGACGGTTTTGCAGGATGTTTAAGCTCGACAACCTTTGATGAAGGGCTTTCGGTTGTGCTATCTTTTGATCGGATTGCTTCATCCATTACAGCAAGCGCATTGTTGGCCTCAATGAAAGCTTGCTGGTTTTCCGGTGCGGCATTCAGCCAAATGTGGAGCTCTTCATGTTCAGATGTGCTGAGGTCGCCATTGATCATTTTCGCAACCCAATCGGCCGCGGCCAGATCAATGTTTTTCTGTGTTTCTTGCATCTGGCTCACGTTACCAACCCGCACTTGCCGACAACCCGGACAAAGCGTCCTTATCTGTTGGACGATAAAACTGCAAGAAATGCGTAAAAACTTTGTGCAATTTCATGACCGGCTTTCCCGCATGCGCTTCATCACATGGGCAATAGCGCGCGCGACATGTTTCTGCACGGAGCTGTCAGAAATGCCGAGCTGTTCAGCCGTTTCGCGATAGGTCAGCCCTTCAACGCGCACAAGAGTAAAGATTTCGCGCGTTTTTTCAGGCAGCTCATCAAGCGCGCGGCGTACATATTCAAGCTCAGACTGCCCTCCGACGATCTGTTCTGGCGAGGGTGAATTATTGGGAATGACATCAAGGGGAATGTCATCGGCACCGGCAACCGGGTTTCGCTTTTGCGCCCGAACGTGATCAATCGCAAGATTATGGGCGACGCGGTACAGGTAGGAACGGACATGGGTGACTTCGTTTGCCTTATCGGGGCTGGCATGTTCCGACACACGCAAAAATGTCTCCTGTGTCAGATCCATTGCTGTATCTGCATCACGCAAAAGGCGTGTCAGATAAATCTGCAATTCCCTTTGGTGAGACTGAAAGAGTTTTTTGAGGTCAGTTATTGCCAAGTCACATACCTGACTAAGGTGATGGGTTTTTATGGAGTTATCAAAAATAATACTCATTCGCAATTAATTAGTTGTGCAGGGTGTATGAAATTTGCATCCTGCACGTGTGTAAGGTGAATGTGTGTGGTTGCCTGAATACAGCTTGGGAAAGCAGCCATCTTCGTCGGGCCATACAGAAGCAGTCTGAAAAGTATGAGGTTAACCGTCATGTTTGCGGAAAGCTGCGTCGTGCAAAAGCTGGCATTAACCCGTGATGGAACCTTCGGAGGCTTTGGTGCCCCGGATATTTTGAAAGCGACCATTGCAATAATTGACAGGCAACGCCTTGGCCCGGAGGAAATCGAAAGTCTGGCGAGCAGATATTTACATACACACGAACAGCAAAGACGGCTGTCTTTCGAGTTTCCTCAGCGACGTGACAGTTTCACAATCGGACGGTTGGCTGCGAAGCTTGCTTTGAAATGTCATCTCGATGATGTGTCACCACATGATATCGCCATCGGTAGCGGTGTTTTTCACCAGCCTATTATTATGGGTACATCTGTCGGGTGTTGTGAACTTGGTGTGTCGATTTCTCACTCCGACGAGATTTGTGTTGCCGTTATTCACCATAAAGGTCACCCGATCGGCGTCGATGTTGAGCAATTGGCAGAGGCCGACATTGTGCCCGTTCTGAGTGATGTTGACGCGAGTTTGCGGCAACAGTTCTTCGAGCTTTCTCTGAATGAGCATGAGGCTGCATCCATACTTTGGTGTGCACGCGAAAGCTTGGGCAAGGTGCTGGCAACAGGTATGACTGTGCCGCCCAAACTGTATGAGCCGACCTTAGTATCGGAAGTCGGGGCAGGGGTCAGATTGAACTACAAGACCTTCACACAATACCAGACACAAGTTATGCCAATTGACAAAGCATGGTTGGCGATAACGCTTCCTGCGCAGACAAAAATTGATTTCGGGTGGCTGGAGGCACTCAGCAGTTGACGTGCCTCAACTATCTATCCCGGACGGATCTAGCATGTTGAAAATGTGTCGTGTTTTCTGTCACTAGGCACATTTTCCTTCATCCACTGTCTGTTTGTTGGAGTACTGTTATTGTCACAACGTTTGCACGGTTCCCTTTGCGTGTTCTTGCCAGCAGGCACCGCAGATGGATAGGTCCGCTTTCCTCCATCGCCCTCACCCCACCTGAAAGCTTTTGATTTGACTCTGATATCGGGCGTTCCTAAATAAGAACAAATAGAGAACATTTGTTGTGTTTGGGTAAGATGCTTGCTGAACGGATCAGGGATGCCCGGGCTGTCTTGGCACGGGCCGAAAAAAGTTGGAGGGGAAATGTATCCTGTTTTCCCGGCAAGGCAGGCGGTGTGGTCGGCTGCCTGTTTGGCGGTATGGCCTTGTCACGCAATATCAGCATCGGCGGTTTTGTGCCGGTTGGTATGCATGAGGTGATCTGTGCCCATGATGGTGGGGCGGCGTCGATTTTGGCCTGGTATCTGGCCCGGATTGCTCCGCAAGAGCAGAGGGCAGGATACGGAAGGTTACAAGGCTGCGAGCAAGACAGATCGCAAGGAAAACCGCAAAACAACGCACAGGACCATGCCCAGTCAAACCGGTCTGTTTTCTGGGTTCGGCAAAGACGGGCGATTGATCAGGGCGGGTTTTATCATCTGGCCTTGCCGATCGGGCAAGCAACGGATCCGCCGCCCTTGATGATGACAGTCGATCAGCAGGATATCGCCTTATGGAGCTGTGAGGAGGCCGCCAAATCCGGGCAGGTCGCATCGATTATTCTGGAAACCACCGATTACGACCTGACATCGGCAAGGCGTCTGCAACTGGCCTGTGAAGCGGGTGGAACCCGGATGATTGTTTTGCGTCGGGCATTTCATGGCGGGCGGTTGATGCCATCAAGTGCACTGACACGCTGGAAGATCGAACCGGCCCCAAGCACGCCAGATACCAAGACAGGGAATATTCATCATCTCAGCCTGATCGGGGGACGCGGGGTCCGACCGGGAAGCTGGAAAGTCAAAACCGATGCATCAACGTTTTCTTTATCTGTGGTTGACCCACTGGAAGACGGATTGTCAGAAAATCAGCAGGACCACGGCCGATACCCGCCACAAGGTGGACCAGGACGTGTCATCTGAAAACAGCAACCCCACCGAACCGGCAGATGATGCTGACGGGCCACATGTCATCACGCGCGCCGATCACAAAGGGGTTCTGGTGTGCGGCCTGAATGCCCGGGCCCGGGACGCGGGATTATACGGGGGCATGCGTCTGTCCGATGCGCGCAGTATCCTTCCCGGTTTGCACGACAGCCCCGAGGATGAGGCGCTTTATGACATGCATCTGGCGGGATTGATCCGTTTGATGGATCGATACAGCCCCTGGGTCGCGCCGGATCGGGAATTGCATGCGCACGGCCTGCAAGGCGATGGCGGATTATGGCTGGAAATCACCGGCGGCAGTCATTTGTTTGGCGGGGAAACCGCCATGATCGGTCACATCCTGCGTGATGTGAAATCCCGGGGCTATGGCGCCAGAATTGCCATTGCCGATACGGCCGGGGCCGCTTGGGCTGCTGCGCGCCATCATCCTGGTGCGCCGGCCGAGCATATCCTGTCCTTGCCCGCCGATCATGAAATCGCGGCAGGATTTCCGGTTTCGGCCCTGCGTCTGTCGGATGACATCATCGCCCTGTTGTCGCGGCTTGGCCTTAAGCAACTGGGCGATATTACACCCTTGCCGCGCGCCAATATCACCACCCGGCTGGGACCCGATGTGTTGCGCCGTCTTGATCAGTTTTATGGGCGCTTGCCCGAACATCTGAACTTCAAATTGCCCGATACCCCCTGGCTGATCAAACAAAGCTTTGGCGAACCGCTTGGCGATGCGGTCAATCTGGCACTGGCGATCGAAGACATGACCGGCAAGCTGTGCGAGATGCTTGCGGCTGAAAATCTGGGCCTGCGGCGGATATGTGTCCGTTCGATCCGGGTGGATGGTCATGCCCATACCATCACCACGACAACCGGGACCCCGTGTCAGTCCGCACCGCATATTCTGCGATTGCTGGGCGAAAAGATGCCCGGTGTCGATACCGGTTTCGGTATCGAGAAGATCATTGTCCATGCGCCGTGGGTCGAACATGTCGCCTTTCGCCAGGCCCGCCTTGACCATCAGCAGGATGACAGCAGTGACGGGCTTGCACTGGGGCAGCTGATTGACCGGATTTGTCATCATCTTGGACCAAATGACATTCTTTATCGTCCGGCCCATCACGCAAGCCACATGCCCGAACGGGCCGCCATTCGCCAATCCCCGGTTGGCGGGGCAAGGCCGGCACGGCTGCCAGATGCCCCGTTGCCAAAACGTCCTGTCAGATTGCTGGAGCCCCCCGAGCCGGTGGAAGTCATCGCACGCAGTGCCAATGGCGCGCCAACGCGGCTGCGCTGGCGCAAAATGATTGTGGATATCGCCTGTGCCGAGGGGCCTGAACGCATCTGTCCGGAATGGTGGGGGCATCTTGATGACGATCATTACGCCCTGTCGCGAATGACACGCGACTATTTCCGGATCCGTGATCAGAAAGGCCGGATGTTATGGCTGTTGCGCACCGGACATGCGGGGCAGGATATCTGGTCAATCCACGGGATTTTCGGGGGATGATGCCATGACACAGCAAGCCATTCGCACCGATGAACCGGTCTATGCCGAACTTCAGGTCAGCAGCAATTTTTCCTTTTTGCGCGGGGCATCCCATGCCGAGGAACTGGTTTTGACCGCCGCGACCAAGGGATTGCATGCCATTGCGCTGACGGATCGCAACACATTGGCCGGTGTCGTGCGCGGACATAGCGCACATCGCAATTATGCCGACCGGTTAAATTACATTGTTGGCTGCCGGCTTGATCCGATGGATGGCCCATCCTTGCTGTGTTATCCGACCGATCGGGTATCCTATGCGCGATTGTGCCGGTTGCTTACCCTTGGCAAGCGCCGTGCGCCCAAGGGGGCGTGCGAGATTTATCTTGCCGATATTGTCGATCACAAGGACGGGCTGCTGTTCATTGCCGTGCCACCACAGGTGCCGGATGATGCATTTCCCAGCGATCTGGTACGGCTCAAATCATGGTTCGGGGGGCGATTGTGGCTCTCTGTCGGGCGGTTCATGGACGGGTTCGACAGCGAACGCCTTGCCTTTACTGAGGAAATCGAAACCCGTCTTGGCATTCCTGCGGTCGTGACCAATGATGTTCATATGCATCTTCGGTCGCGCAAACCCCTGCAGGATGTGCTGACCTGTATCCGCCATCATTGCCGGATCGAGGATGCGGGCTATCGGTTATTCCCCAATGGGGAACGCCATATCAAGTCGCCGCGTGAAATGGCACGTCTGTTTCCTGATCATCCCCATTGGCTTGCCCGCACGGTCGAGATTGCCGATCAATGCACCTTCAGCCTTGATGAATTGCGCTATGAATATCCCGATGAAAATGACGGATCGGGCGAAGGTACACAGGAACGTCTGATCCGTTTGACCTGGGAAGGGGCGGCAAAACGCTATCCCGAAGGGGTGCCCGACAAGGTCAGAAACCTGATCGAGACCGAGCTTAAACTGATCGACGAGCTGGGCTATGCCCCCTATTTCCTGACGGTGCATGACATTGTGGCCTTTGCCCGGTCCAGGGGAATTTTGTGCCAGGGGCGGGGATCGGCGGCCAATTCATCGGTTTGTTTTTGCCTGCATGTCACATCGGTTGACCCCAATAAGGTGGAGTTGCTGTTTTCGCGCTTCATCAGCAATGCCCGTAATGAACCGCCCGATATCGACGTTGATTTTGAACATGAACGCCGCGAAGAAGTCATTCAGTTCATCTATGAACGATATGGCCGTGAACGTGCCGGATTGACCGCGACGGTGATTTCATACCGGTCGCGCAGTGCCATTCGTGATGTCGGCAAGGTGTTCGGCCTGTCCGAAGACACCATTGTCAAACTGACCAAAACCATCTGGGGATCAAGCAGCAAGGGTGCGCATGACACCATGATGCGCCAATCGGGCATTCATCCCGATGAGCCAAGGCTTAAGGCCGTGCTTGATCTGGCGGGCGAACTCACCGGATTTCCCCGCCATTTGTCGCAACATGTCGGTGGGTTTGTCATTACGCGCGGGCCGCTTTGTGAACTTTCGCCGATTGCCAATGCGGCGATGGCCGATCGCACGACGATTGAATGGGACAAGGACGATATTGATGCGCTGGGCATTCTCAAGGTCGATATCCTCGCCCTCGGGATGTTGACCTGCATTCGCAAGGCACTGGATGATTTGCGCGCGCACAAGAATATTGATTATGACCTTGCGACCCTGCCCAAGGAAGACCGGGCAACCTACCGGATGCTTGAAAAGGCCGACAGTATCGGGACTTTCCAGGTGGAATCGCGTGCACAAATGAGCATGCTGCCCCGTCTTAAACCCAAAAGCATCTATGACCTGACCATTCAGGTGGCGATTGTGCGCCCCGGTCCGATTCAGGGCGGCATGGTTCATCCCTTCTTGCAGCGGCGCATGGGACGGGAAAAGGTCGAATATCCGTCCAAACAGCTTGAAGCCGTTTTGAAGCGAACCTGTGGCGTGCCGCTGTTCCAGGAACAGGCGATGCAGATCGCCATTGTTGCCGCCGGCTATTCCGGCGGAGAAGCCGATAACCTGCGCCGGGCCATGGCGACCTTCAAACGCACCGGCACGATCGGCGAACATCGCACCAAATTCATCAATGGCATGCTCAAAAACGGCTATGATATCGAGTTTGCCGAACGCTGTTTCAAACAGATCGAAGGCTTTGCCGATTACGGATTTCCCGAAAGCCATGCGGCAAGCTTTGCCATTCTGGCCTATGCGTCATCCTGGCTGAAATGCCATCATCCGGATGTGTTTTTATGTGCGCTTTTGAACGCGCAGCCGATGGGGTTTTATGCCCCGGCGCAATTGGTCAATGATGCGCGCAATCACGGGGTGCGCGTGCTTGAAATCGATATCAATCACAGTTTCTGGGACAACCGGCTTGAACGTGAAATGGGCCGGGCCAGCGGCTATCACGCGGTGCGGCTCGGCTTTCGCCAGATCAAGGGATTTGGCGAACTTGATGCCCTTGCCCTGATGGCCAATCGTCCGGCTGGCGGCTTTCAGGATATCTATCTGATGGCGCGTCAGACCGGTCTGTCACCCGCGGCCCTTGAAAAACTGGCCGAAGCCGATGCGTTTGGATCTCTTGGTCTGTCGCGGCGCGAAGCGCTTTGGGCCGTCCGGCGCTTTGGCAAGGGGCGCAAACCACCCGCTGCCTTGCCCTTGTTTGAAGCAGCCCAGAATTTCAACCACAATATGGGGGTATCAGCCGAATTCGGGCCGGAAGCCCCGGTGGATTTGCCGGTTATGGGGCCGGGCGAAGAAATCATCGAGGATTATGCAAGCCTGCGCTTGTCGCTTAAGGGGCACCCGATCAGCATGTTGCGTGATGCCCTTGGCGGGGCCGGTATCAGCAAGGCGACGGATCTGGCCCGGGTTCGCGACGGCGACCGGATCAGTCATGCCGGTCTTGCCATTGTGCGTCAACGTCCAGGTACGGCATCGGGGGTGGTGTTCATCACGCTTGAGGATGAAACAGGCATCACCAATCTGGTGGTCTGGAACAAGGTAATGGAAAAATACCGTCGCGAAGTTATGACCGCTACGGTGATGGGGGTAACCGGCAAGCTTCAGCGTGAAGACGGCGTGACCCATATCATCGCCGACAAGCTGGTTGATCTGACCCCCATGTTGCAAGGATTGACCGAAAACAACAGAATTGCGCGCAGCAACAATACCCATCCGCGCAATCTGCGTTGGGCAAGCGGGCTTGATGGTTTGGGTTCCTCACCTGCATCAAAGGCGCAAACTGCCCCGACCCTGAAAATTGACAGTCATGATTTCCATTGACCGCCCAACAGATGCGGCGATTTTCTGTGCCGCAGTTATCGGGATTGGGGCAGCAATGCCTATGCTTCGAACCCTTCGTCTTCGTCGGCGGAATAGTCTTTTAGCTGATCAATGATCGACAGGGCCTTGGCAGACGGGTTTGCCACGCCCTCGTCAATCAGCAGCTTTTCAAGGTCACATGCCATTTCCCCCAGTCTGGGGAAGCCATATGTTTTTGCCGTTCCGGAAATGCGGTGGACTTCCATCAGAAGAACTTCGAAATCATCCCGGTTCGGAGTTTCGCAGTAACGCGACCAGGTGCTTACGATAAAGTCGATTTTCTCAGAAGTTTGCTCGGCATAGCGTTCACGCAACGCAGCAATTTTCGACTGAAAGCTGTTCATGTTTATCGAAGCGTTCATGACTATAAAATCTCCAGAACACGATTGAGGTGTATTCTACTGTTGATGGATATCCATTCCTTGGACGGTGCGGTTTGCGGGCTTCGTCCTTCTTCCCCCAGAAAGCAGAACTGCCCGCCCGAGAAAACGTTTTCCGGATGCAGCAGATACTCGTCAGACACGCCGGGAAGTGCGATGGTCACAGGCAGATATCCCGACTTTACCAGTGTCGTGATCAGATTGTCTTTCGCATCCAGAAGTGCGAGTGGACGGAACCGGCAACTTCCGCGTTCACCAATCACCCCGAATCTGGACTGTTCGTTCATGATATAGGTGACACCGGTTTCCAAACCAAGTCCGTCCTCGACCGGCATAAGCGGCCGGATCGATTTCCTCTTGAGAAAAGTCTCAAGAGATTCAATGCACGAGCGCGGCACATTGGCCGAAATCAGGACCGGCAAACAACCGGTGGAAAAGGTTTCCACAATATCCTTGAGAATGGGCACGCTGCCCGCCCCAGCCTTGAGCAAAAGCAGTTTGGGTTCTTTGCGTTTGACCAGGATTTCGATTTTCGGACTGTCGCCGATTTCATCCTGTTCCGATCCGAATGAATTGCGCCCCCAGAAAATGATCTTTTCAAGCATGGTTGCGGCAATACCATCGAGATCGATATCAAGCATCGATGCAGACTTCCAGATCACATCGACCGCACCAAGATTAAGCAATTCATTGGCCAGTGTATGGCGTTGCTCGCTTAATGAACTCAGAACGATGATCGATGTATCGGCCTCGGACAGAATTTCGCGGGTGGCAGAAATACCATCCTGATGGGGCATCGCGATATCCATCGTGATGACATCGGGCTGCAATCTTCGGGCGGCTTCAACGGCTTCAAGTCCGTTTTCGGCTTCCCCGACAATTTCGATTTCCGGATGATCCTCGCAAAGGGCAACCAAAGCCATTCGCATAAAGACGGAATCATCACAGATAAGCAGGCGTACCGGGCGTTGACCGCCTCGTTCTTGGGCAGCAAATTTTGTTATTGTCGCTGTCATTTTATCCACTCCTCTCCAGACGGGATCAGATCAACGGATCCAACGGATTTGGCAGCACATCGATATCCAGCGTTGCCGTCGTTGTCGCCACAGTATTGCTCGAAGAATCTTCAACCGTCGCCGTGATCGACAATTGCAGATCGTCTTCGGTGTCCGGCGTGATCGCCAGACCCACCAGATCCAGAAGCTCAAGCGTATAGGTGCCATCCGGGTTAAGCGTTCCGGCATTAAGCGTCGCACCGTTATCCACCCCGTCAATTGTCAGGGTGACATCCTCGGTAAGGGCAAGATCACTTACCGTAATCAAAAGCGGCGTGGGCGAGTCCTCGATCACAGCAGCAGAAAGCGACAGATCAAGTGTCGGTGCATCTGCGATATTGAGAACTTCCAGATTGATATTGGCAATCGTGCTGTCACTGGTGCCACTGATCGGATCACTGACAGTGGCGGTCACGGTCAGAAGCGAATCCCCCGGTTCCAGCGCGGTGACGGTCAAACCGACGAGTTCAGCCTGTGTCAGGGTCCAGCTACCATCGGGGTTTTCGATCCCGGCGGACAGGGTCGCATCGTTAGGCAATCCTTCGATGGTGACTTCAAGTACCTCGGTCGGGGACAACACACCAACATCGATGGTCAGACCACAAGCAGTGTCTTCGAGGCACAGTGCCGGCAGCCCCAGATTAAGCGTCGGGCCTTCTGCGACATTGAGGACCTCAAGATTGATATTGGCAATTGTGCTGTCGCTGGTGCCACTGATCGGATCATTGACAGTGGCGGTCACGGTCAGAAGCGAATCACCCGGCTCAAGGACAGTGACAGTCAGCCCAACAAGTTCGGCCTGGGTCAGGGTCCAGCTGCCATCCGGATTCTTGATGCCAGCCGACAGGGTCCCATCATTGGGCAGCCCTTCGATGGTGACTTCCAGTACTTCTGATGGTGCCAGTACACCAACATCGATGGTCAGACCACAAGCCGTGTCTTCGAGGCACAGTGCCGGCAGTCCCAGATTAAGGGTCGGGCCTTCTGCGACATTCAGGACCTCAAGATTGATATTGGCAATGGTGCTGTCGCTGGTGCCACTGATCGGATCATTGACGGTGGCGGTTACAGTCAAAAGCGAATCACCGGGCTCAAGGACAGTGACAGTCAGCCCGACAAGTTCGGCCTGGGTCAGGGTCCAGCTGCCATCCGGGTTTTTGATGCCGGCCGAAAGGGTCGCATCATTGGGCAGCCCTTCGATGGTGACTTCAAGAACTTCCGATGGTGCCAACACACCAACATCGATTGTCAGACCGCAAGCAGTGTCTTCCAGACACAGCGCCGGCAGCCCGAGATTCAGGGTCGGGCCTTCTGCGACATTGAGGACCTCAAGATTGATATTGGCAATGGTGCTGTCGCTGGTGCCACTGATCGGGTCATTGACGGTGGCGGTTACAGTCAGAAGCGAATCACCGGGCTCAAGGACAGTGACGGTCAAACCGACCAGTTCTGCCTGTGTCAGGGTCCAGCTGCCATCCGGGTTCTTGATGCCAGCCGACAGGGTTGCATCATTGGGCAACCCTTCGATGGTGACTTCCAGTACTTCTGATGGTGCCAGTACGCCAACATCGATGGTCAGACCACAGGCTGTGTCTTCCAGACACAGTGCTGGCAGGCCAAGGGTCAACTCAGGACCGTCTGCAACGTTTTCAACCTGAACCGTAAGCGTTTCAGAGACAGATGCAGAGTCTGAGCCATCAACCGAAGTCGCGGTAACTGTCAGATCGAACGAGCCATAGTAATCAGCAGGCGGCGTGATGGTCAGACCAGCCAGCTCACCGGCAGTCAGGGTGACGGTCCCATCCGGGTTTACAGTACCAGCCGACAAAGTAGAACCCGCCGGGATGTCGCTGATGGTGACCGACAGGGTTTCATCCGCATCGGTCAGGCCAGCGGTGATGTCGAGCGCAATGGCGCTGTCTTCGTTGCCCGAAGCCGGATCAACACTGAGTGTCGGAGCGTCTGCCTGGGCATCAACGGTGACGGCAAGTGTTTCACTAACAGATGCCGTATCCGATCCTTCGGTCGAAGTCGCCGTCACGGTCAGATCAAACGAGCCACTGAAGTCTTCCGGCGGGGTGATGGTCAGACCTGCCAACTCACCAGCGGTCAGGGTCACAGTCCCATCCGGGTTTACGGTACCAGCCGACAGGGTGGACCCAGCCGGGATATCACTGATGGTGACCGACAGGGTCTCGTCTGCATCGGTCAGACCAGCGGTGATGTTGAGTGCAATGGCGCTGTCTTCGTTACCAGAGGCAGGATCAACGCTCAGCGTCGGAGCATCAGCAACCGGATCAACGGTGACAGACAGGGTATCGGCTATGGATGCGGTATCCGCACCATCCGAAGACGTTGCAGTCACAGTCAGATCAAACGACCCGCTGAAGTCTTCCGGCGGGGTAATCGTCAAGCCAGCGAGTTCCGCAGCGGTCAGGGTAACCGTTCCATCCGGATTAACGGTACCAGCCGAGAGGGTGGAACCAGCCGGAATGTCACTGATGGTCACCGACAGGGTCTCATCCGCATCGGTCAGGCCAGCGGTGATATCAAGCGCAATGGCGCTGTCTTCATTGCCCGAAGCCGGATCAACGCTCAGCGTCGGAGCATCGGCAACCGGATCAACCGTAACCGACAGGGTATCGGCGATCGACGCGGTATCTGCACCATCCGAGGAGGTCGCCGTCACAGTCAGATCGAATGAGCCACTGAAGTCTTCTGGCGGCGTGATTGTCAAACCAGCCAACTCACCGGCAGTCAGGGTCACAGTCCCATCCGGATTGACGGTGCCAGCCGACAAGGTGGAACCAGCAGGAATGTCACTGATGGTCACCGACAGGGTTTCGTCCGCATCGGTTAGGCCAGCGGTAATGTCGAGAGCAATGGCGCTGTCTTCGTTGCCGGTTGCCGGATCGACACTGAGTGTCGGGGCATCGGCAACCGGATCAACGGTCACAGACAGGGTATCGGCGATCGACGCGGTATCCGCACCATCGGAAGACGTTGCAGTCACGGTCAGATCAAACGACCCGCTGAAGTCTTCCGGCGGGGTAATCGTCAAGCCAGCAAGTTCTGCAGCGGTCAGGGTAACCGTTCCATCCGGATTAACGGTACCAGCCGACAGAGTGGAACCAGCCGGAATGTCGCTGATGGTCACCGAGAGGGTCTCATCCGCATCGGTCAGGCCAGCGGAGATATCGAGCGCAATGGCGCTGTCTTCGTTACCAGAGGCAGGATCAACGCTGAGCGTCGGTGCGTCAGCAACCGGATCAACCGTAACCGACAGGGTATCTGCAATCGACGCCGTATCCGCACCATCGGAAGACGTTGCAGTCACAGTCAGATCAAACGATCCGCTAAAGTCTTCTGGGGGTGTAATTGTCAGGCCTGCCAACTCACCAGCAGTCAGGGTCACAGTGCCGTCGGGATTAACGGTACCAGCGGACAGAGTGGAACCAGCCGGGATGTCGCTGATGGTGACCGACAGGGTCTCGTCGGCATCAGTCAGACCCGCGGTGATGTCGAGTGCAATTGCACTGTCTTCGTTGCCCGAAGCCGGGTCAACGCTGAGCGTCGGTGCATCAGCAACCGGATCAACAGTAACCGACAGGGTGTCGGCAACGGATGCCGTGTCTGCACCATCCGAGGAGGTGGCGGTTACAGTCAGATCAAACGACCCGCTGAAGTCTTCCGGCGGCGTAATCGTCAAACCAGCGAGTTCCGCAGCAGTCAGAGTGACGGTTCCATCCGGATTAACGGTACCAGCCGAAAGAGTTGAACCAGCCGGGATGTCGCTGATGGTGACCGACAGGGTCTCGTCGGCATCAGTCAGACCCGCGGTGATATCGAGCGCAATGGCAATGTCTTCGTTACCTGTTGCCGGATCGACACTGAGTGTCGGGGCATCCGCGACCGGATCGACAGTGACCGAAAGCGTATCGGCGATCGACGCTGTGTCGGCACCGTCACTCGACGTTGCAGTGACGGTCAGATCAAACGACCCACTAAAGTCTTCCGGTGGGGTGATGGTCAGACCTGCCAACTCACCAGCGGTGAGGGTAACCGTCCCATCCGGGTTTACAGTGCCAGCCGACAGGGTTGCGCCTGCGGGAATGTCACTGATGGTGATTTCCAGGCCTTCACCGGCATCGGTTACGCCGGCCGTGATATCAAGCGTGATGGCACCGCCATCTTCAGCGCCGCTGGCGCCATTGACCGTCAGGGTCGGGGTGCCGGCAACGGCTTCAACCGTTGTCGAGACGTTTTCGGTAACGGTTTCGGTGCCGGCTCCGGACGTGGTTTCAGCGGTTACCGTGAAATCAAGGCTGCCATTGTAATCGTCAGGCGGGGTCAGGGTAAGACCGGCCAGCTCGCCTGGGGTCAGGGTGACGGAGCCGTCGGGATTGACGGTTCCGGCAGAAAGAGTGGTACCGGCAGGCAGGCCGTCAACAGTGACTTCGACAACACTTTCACCGCTTTCAACGGCGACACTGATATCGAGAGGTGTTGCAGCATCTTCCAGCACGGCACCATCGAAGCTGACAGTAACACTTGGCAGTGCGCCAGCATCGACCACATCGACAGTCGCACTTTGGGTCGTGCTGTCGGTTGTGCCATTGATGGTGTGTGTCACGGTGACATCCACCGTGAAGGAGATATTGACGGTTGTCGAAACCGTGAGGGTCAAGCCCGCAAGGTCGCCTTCGGAAAGGGTCCAGCTGCCATCCGGGTTCTGGGTGCCGGCACTGAGCGTTGCATCAGCGGGCAGACCGGTGACGGTGATTTCTGCGGTAACATCGGCCTCAAGCGGATCGAGGGTGATGGTCAGATCGGACGGAACATTTTCTTCGATGACCGGATCGATATCGATCGTGACGGCCGGTGCATCAGCAACCGGATCAACCGTAACCGACAGGGTGTCAGCGATGGACGCCGTATCTGCACCATCCGAAGAGGTAGCTGTCACAGTTAGATCAAACGACCCGTTAAAGTCTTCCGGCGGGGTGATGGTCAGACCTGCCAACTCACCAGCGGTCAGGGTGACGGTGCCATCCGGATTAACGGTGCCAGCCGACAAGGTGGAACCCGCGGGGATATCACTGATGGTGACCGAGAGGGTTTCATCCGCATCGGTCAGGCCAGCAGTGATGTCGAGTGCAATCGCGCTGTCTTCGTTGCCCGAAGCCGGGTCAACACTGAGCGTCGGGGCATCTGCAACCGGATCAACGGTGACAGAGAGCGTATCGGCGATGGATGCGGTGTCTGCGCCATCCGAAGACGTTGCAGTCACAGTCAGATCAAACGACCCGCTGAAGTCTTCCGGCGGCGTGATCGTCAGACCGGCCAGCTCACCGGCAGTCAGGGTGACGGTGCCATCAGGGTTTACAGTACCAGCCGAGAGGGTGGAACCCGCCGGGATATCACTGATGGTGACCGAGAGGGTTTCATCCGCATCGGTCAGGCCAGCAGTGATGTCGAGTGCAATCGCGCTGTCTTCGTTGCCCGAAGCCGGGTCAACACTGAGCGTCGGGGCATCAGCAACCGGATCAACCGTAACCGACAGGGTGTCGGCAACGGATGCGGTATCCGCACCATCGGAAGACGTTGCAGTCACAGTCAGATCGAAGGACCCACTGAAGTCTTCCGGCGGGGTAATCGTCAGACCGGCAAGTTCTGCAGCGGTGAGGGTCACAGTCCCGTCCGGATTAACGGTACCAGCCGACAGAGTGGAACCCGCCGGGATATCACTGATGGTGACCGAGAGGGTTTCATCCGCATCGGTCAGGCCAGCAGTGATGTCGAGTGCAATCGCGCTGTCTTCGTTGCCCGAAGCCGGGTCAACACTGAGCGTCGGAGCATCAGCAACCGGATCGACGGTGACCGACAGGGTATCTGCGATGGATGCCGTGTCCGCGCCGTCACTCGACGTTGCGGTGACGGTCAGATCAAACGATCCGCTGAAGTCTTCCGGCGGTGTGATCGTCAGGCCTGCCAGTTCCGCAGCGGTGAGGGTCACAGTCCCATCCGGGTTTACGGTACCAGCCGACAGGGTGGACCCAGCCGGGATATCACTGATGGTGACCGACAGGGTCTCGTCTGCATCGGTCAGACCAGCGGTGATGTTGAGTGCAATGGCGCTGTCTTCGTTACCAGAGGCAGGATCAACGCTGAGCGTCGGAGCATCAGCAACCGGATCGACGGTGACCGACAGGGTATCTGCGATGGATGCCGTGTCCGCGCCGTCACTCGACGTTGCGGTGACGGTCAGATCAAACGACCCGCTGAAGTCTTCCGGCGGGGTAATCGTCAAGCCAGCGAGTTCCGCAGCGGTCAGGGTAACCGTTCCATCCGGATTAACGGTACCAGCCGAGAGGGTGGAACCAGCAGGAATGTCACTGATGGTCACCGACAGGGTTTCATCCGCGTCAGTCAGACCGGCAGTGATGTCGAGCGCAATGGCGCTGTCTTCATTGCCGGTTGCCGGATCGACACTGAGCGTCGGTGCATCTGCCTGGGCATCGACGGTGACGGCCAGTGTTTCACTAACAGATGCCGTATCCGATCCTTCGGTCGAAGTCGCCGTCACGGTCAGATCAAACGACCCGCTGAAGTCTTCCGGCGGGGTGATGGTCAGACCGGCCAACTCACCGGCAGTCAGGGTGACAGTCCCATCCGGGTTTACTGTGCCAGCCGACAGAGTGGATCCCGCCGGGATGTCGCTGATGGTGACCGACAGGGTCTCATCCGCATCAGTCAGACCAGCAGTGATGTCGAGCGCAATAGCGCTGTCTTCATTGCCCGAAGCAGGGTCAACGCTGAGCGTCGGGGCGTCTGCACCGTCATTTGCAGCAAGTTCAAAAGACTCGCTATCGACGACTTCACCGGTTTCAGTGTTGATGACAGTGACAGTAACATTGTAATTGCCGATGGTTTCTTCGGTAATGGCAACGCTCAGCCCATCAAGTTCATCAACGCTGACCTGCCAGATCCCGTTGCCGAGATTGTCACCGGCAGAAAGGGTCGCGCCATCAGGCATGCCCTGGATCAGGATGATGTAGATCGAGGTGGAGTTATCTTCGAAAACATTGATGTTCAGTGTCAGGTTTTCACCACCCGCACCTTCGACATCATTTACCGAAAGAACATCGGAGCCCGAAGCCCCCGCCGCCGCATCATCGGCACTGGCACCAGCAATGGTTGTGGTACCGCCACCACCCCCGCCGCCGCCCACCGAGCGGGCAGCCGCAGATGAGCCGCCAGAACCCGATGTGCCACCAGCGCCACCCCCGCCGCCAAAGCCGTTGCCAAAGGTGTCGCCGGTGTCAGGCTGGGTAACCGGTTGCAGAGGCGGGCTGTTGGTTTCAATAATTTCCTGCCCGTTTCCTGCGATCGGGGCCTGATTGTTTACGATTTTGGTCGAGGAGGCATTGTTTCCGGTCCCGCCCAACTCTATGTTTGAAACAGAGCTGTCGCCATCCTGAAGGACAGATTCATTGTAGTTTTCGGAGGAGTTCGAAATATCGGGTGACTGCGTGTAGCCTTCATCCGGGGCCGCTTCGATACGGGGGTCATACCACTGACGGCTTCCCGTATGAACGCTGGAAAGCGAGGTATCCTGTCGCAGAGACACCTGAAGGCTCTGGCCATCGTCAGCCTGAACTTTCGGTGTGTTGACTTGTCCCTGATCACGTATGTCAGCCATCATTCGTCTCCAAGAATTCCGTCGGCGAACAGGATTTCGCCCATAGATTTGTCGTTATTCCGATGAATTCTGGAGAAGCGGGCGCAACAAAGAAATGCACTTTTGGTTGCAAAATGTTATTAAATTGTAATGCCTGGTGTACAATTGAATTGGGGTCTTTTTTGACACAAAGCCTGACCATCATGATCGTGGATGACGATCCTGATATCACAAATCTTCTTGAGGTTTATTTATCCGAAGAAGGGTATGAGGTCGTTGTTGCCCATACAGCCCAGGCAATGTGGGAATTGTTGGATAGCCAGACAATTGACCTGATACTGCTTGATATCATGTTGCCGGACGGAGACGGTTTCGACCTGACGCGGAAGTTGCGCGAAACGCTGACTTCGCCGCTGATCATTCTTTCGCGCAAAAGTGACAGCATCGACCAGATTGTCGGTCTTGAGCTTGGCGCGGATGATTATGTCACAAAGCCGCTGGAACCGCGTAACCTGTTGGCACGCATAAGAAGTTTGTTGCGCCGAACCAATCTGAACAATGCCGCCCAACCTGCAGCACCCGCAGCGGGCGACAAGCACATCCGGTTTGCCGAGTGGTCACTTGATGCCCAGACACATCGTCTGACGCATGACAATGGTGACGAGTTTACGCTGTCGGCAAACGAGGCAGAATTGCTGTATTTCCTGGCAAGCAATAGCGGTCAGGTTCTGTCGCGCAATGACCTTTCTGTCGCGGTGAGTGGCCGGGAATGGGAATATATGGACCGCAGTATCGATATCCTGATTGCGCGTCTGCGCAAACGGATTGAACGCGAACCCGCCGAGCCGGAATTCATCCAGACGGTGCGCGGCAAGGGATATGTTTTCAGCAGTTCCGGTGACAATTGACCGTTCGCCGGATGTATCGGCAAAAACAATCGCGTAACAATTCGCTACAGACCCAAAACTGAAAGGTGTTTCCGCCTCGTACTAAACTCCGAGCATGAACTGAGCTGGCAATTCGCAACCAGGGAAATTTCATGTCAGAGTCAACGACGAGCCAAACACAGGTTTTGCAGGCAGCAGGAAAGACACGCGGCATTCGTTTGAATGAAGCGCTAACCCTGTTTGCTGCGTCTGCAATGCTGAACCTGCTGGCTCTGGCGATGCCGGTTGCGATCCTTCTGGTTTATGACCGGGTATTGCCGAGCTCCTCTATTCCGACATTGACGGTCTTGCTGATCGGCATCGTCATCGTGGTGGCGTGCGACATGCTGTTGCGGTTCTCGCGGCAGGCCATTCTGGCCAAGGTTTCCGCCCGGCTTGATTATTCCCTTCGTGAAAAGACATTTTCGCGCCTGTTGCGTCAGAGCTTCCCGACGGCGGCACGCATTCCGTTCGGTGTTCTGAGTTCGACCTTCAATATCGCCAACAGCAAACGCGAATTTACTCTGCTGCGGGCACAGCTGATCGCAGATTTGCCATTTCTGATCGGCATTCTTTCGATCGTCGGGCTGATTGGTGGCTGGCTGGTCATGATGCCGATCACATTGCTGATGCTGTTTGCAATTGTCATTTCGATCTTGGCTGTTCTTCATACACGGGCGTCAAAAAGCTACTTCGATAGCGAAGATGCGCGTCAGCATTTTCTGTCGGGTGTTTTTGACAATCTTGGCCATGCCAAATCGCTGGCATGCGAGGTCGCGCTTTCCGACAAGTTTGTGAACATTCAGGGCGCGCATTCAGAAAGCCTGCGCCGGATGAAGTTCCTGTCAGCATCCAGTGTCGAGATCTTTACCTTTGTCACCCAGGCCCTGATCGGGTCGGTGATCGTGGTTGGTGCGCTTTCGGTTTTGTCGGGCAATATGACATATGGTGGTCTGGCGGCGTGCACGCTTTTGACCGGTCGTTCGATCGAGCCGCTTAAAACCTGCTATCAGTTCCTGATGCAGTTCCAGCTGCACCGTCTGAACAAACAGCGTGAAATCCTTAAACTGAAGCTGGGCCGTGCGACCGATGCGGCACCGTCAGCGGTCAAGTTGCCGCGTTGGAGTGCCGCGCCGAAACTTTCGCTTTATCAGGTCAGCGTCTGCCGGGTCGGTGAAGATCAGGCCTGCCTTGAAGACATCACGGTTGATATCGAACCGGGCACGATTGTCAGCATCGAAGGCGGCCGCGGTGATGGTAAAACCACATTTTCGCGAGCGCTTCTGGGGCTGTGCCCGATCGTGGGCAATATCACCATCAATGGTATCCGCCTTGAAGGCAGTTCGGCCGAACTCATTCGCAGCAACACAACCTACATCGGGACATCGCCCCAGTTGCCGGAAGGAACGGTGATTGATGCGCTGACCATGGGCAACCAGGATAACTATGCCGATGTGCGTTATCTGAGCCATCTGATCGGACTTGATCAGGCGGTCAAACGCCTGCCCAAGGGATATGCAACCGAAATCGGTTCAACCAATACCGCACTGCCGACCGGCTTCCTGCAAAAGATCGCAATCGTACGTGCCCTGGCGCTGAAGAAGAAGTTCATCATTCTTGATGATGCAACATTCGGTCTTGATGCCAACACCGAAATCCGTCTGTCGCGGTTGATCAAGGCCCTGTCGGGCAAGGCAACTGTCCTGATTTTCAGCGACCGTGAAACCCTTAAGGCTGTCTCGTCGCGGCGCTTCAAGCTGTCCGAAGGCCACTTACAAGAAATCAGAACCGTGGAGGCGAGAGCAAAATGACGCTTACTCCAGTTACCACAGCAGGCCGCACGACAACCGAGAATGCCAAGAATCCGTTCGAGGAACTTCGCTTCGAAGGTCTTCACAGGCTGTTCGTCAAGGCAGGTTTGGCTGTTACGACAACAGACCTTGCAACCATCACGCAGAATTATGAGCGTTTGCAGCTTGAAGATATTGCCAAATTCTCGCTAAGCCTTGGCGCATCCCCGGAACTGGTGAACGGATCGTTGCGCGATACGCTGTTCTTCGGGTTGCTGTGTGTTTTCGAAACCCGCGAAGGCAATCTGATTGCCATTACCCCGAACGGGGACGGCCCGCCCATCTGTTTGCGGATCGATAATGGTCTGGAAACAGAAATGCCGGCACTTGATTCGATCGGGCGTGCATTGGTGTTTTCGGTTGCCGAAAACAATCGCAGCAATGCCGGTTCAATCCGGGCCACCATTTTTGAACAGATTTCGCAATATCTTGACGGGCACGGACCGCTGATTGCGTTTTTGACGCTGGTATCAAGTACCCTTGGTCTGGCATTGCCGCTATTCACACTTGCCATTTATGACCAGGTTCTGGCCGCCGAAAATACAACAATCCTTGCCTATGTGATTGTCGGTTTCATGCTTGCCGTGGTGGGCGAGTTTTGCGCGCGGATGATCCGTGCCTGGATATTGGCCAAGGTTTCCGCCAATACCGAATTTCGGGGCAATACCCGGATTTTCAGCCGTTTGCTCAAAATCTCGCACACCGAATCCCGGATGTTTGACAGCCGCCTTGGCCTGACCAGGATGCGCGATGTTGAAACCGTGCGTAACTTCATCACCGGACCGGTCGGCATGGCGCTGATCGAAGGCCCGGTCAGCATCATCTATTTCATTGCACTTGCGGTGTTGGGTGGGTGGCTTGCGGCGGTGCCGGCACTTGTGGTTGGTGGTGGTGTGGTGCTTATTCTGGTGCTGTTGGCGCCGCCGTCATCACGCAACATGCTGACGATCCAGAAGGCCGATGATTTCAATCTTGTCTGTCATGAAATTGCCCGTCGTCTTTTGACCATCAAACTGGCGGCACGTACGCAGAACTGGCTCAACAGGTTCCGTGATGCATCAGCCCGCCTGTCAGAAGCAGACCGTCTGCGTCAAAGCAAATTGCATCTTGCCCGTATCATTTCGTCGGGTCTGGGGTCGCTTGCTGTCACAGCAACGCTTGGATTTGGCACGATTGCCGTTCTGGACCAGAATTTGACAGTCGGTGCGCTGATTGCCTCGGTTGCGCTGGTCTGGCGGATCATGTCCCCGGTGCCATCAATGCTTGAAGCCAAGCTGCGCTGGAACGACACCAAAAATTCGATGGATGTCTCGCAGGCCAATGCCGACATGATGTTTGACAATTCGGCGGCCGACGGCACGGGCAACCAGATCAAGGGCATCAATGGCAACATTTCGCTCAGCGGTGTGACCATTACCTTCCAGCGCGGTATTTCCCCGGCACTTCGCAATGTGTCACTTGAAATCACCGCGGGCGAAACCATTGCCATTACCGGTCATAGCGGTTCGGGCAAGTCGGTTCTGCTTGATGTGATTGCCGGGACAACCGCCCCGCAGATCGGCACAATCACGATTGATGGCGTATCGCCAAGCCATGTGCCGCCGAACGTTTTGCGTCAATCGATGTCCTATATGTCACGCGATACGATTCATCTGCCCCTGACCATTCGTGAATATCTCGAACATGCCGATCCGTTCGACAAGACGATCTCGGCAGAACTGATCTGCAAGCAGATGGGCCTTGAATTCGAAGTTCAGCGGTTGCCAAACCGCTATAACACGTCGCTTTGCGATCTGGACCCACGAAGCAGCCTTGGTCGCATTCTTTCGATGGCGCGTGCGTTCTATTGCCGTCGCGGGTTGCTTCTTCTTGATGAACCCGATGCCGCCAGCATTCAGTCGCGTCATCTTTTCATGTCGGAAATCGAAGAAAGACGCGGCAAATCGACAACCATTTTCACCACGCACGAGCCGGAATATCTTCGTGTTGCCGACCGCGTGCTGGTTCTTAATCAGGGAATGCTGGTGCGCAACTGTGCGCCAAGCGAACTGTCCCAGAAGCGGGGAGCTTGATCATGAGCAAGAACAAGTACGCCATCCCACAGGGCGATACCGGGAAACCAAACAACAGCAAGTTTACGGTCGACGCCCCTGTGACGGCAATCCAGCTGTTTGACAAAAAATCCACCCACCGGCCGGCCATGTTTACGGTGGTCTTCATGCTGGTCTTCTTCCTTGGGGCAACTGTCTGGTCAACCCAGACACCGATGGCCGAGATTTCGGTCAGTTCCGGCGAAATTGTGCCGGTTGGCGCGATCCAGCGTATCCAGCATCTCGAAGGCGGGATTTTGTCGCATCTTGCGGTCAAGGATGGTCAACACGTTACCGAAGGACAGTTGCTTGTCAGTCTGGCCCCCGATATCGCGCAGTCCGAACTTGAACAGCTTGAAACCCGTTTGATGGCCGTCACCATGAAATACGGGTTGCTGAAATCCGCCGCCGAAGGAACGACACCCGCCGAACTGATGCAGACCGGTGTCTATTCCGAAATTGCCGAAACGGCATTGAAAGCGTTGAACAGTCGTAAACAGCGTCTGGTAAGCCAGCTTGATGTTCTTCGTCAGCAGGAACGCGAACGCAAGGCTGAACTGACAACGATCACCCACCAGTCCAATGCGCTGGGCGAACAAATCGATCTGATGCAGAATCAGGTCGACGGGCGTCAGATTCTGGTCGACAAGGGACTTTTCCCGCGTCTGGACTTCATTCAGGATCAGCGTGAACTAGCCCGTCTTCAAAGCGAACGTATGGCATTGATCCTGGATGCGGACCGTATCAATGAACGTGTTGTCGAAGCACGCCAGCGTATGATCGAAATGGAAATGACGTTCCATGCCGAACTGACAGCCGAACTCAGTGCGCTTGCCACCGAGGCCGCTGAACTTCGTCTGGCAATCAAACGTGCGGTTGATCGTGTCAAACGTCTGGATATCACGTCCCCGGTGTCGGGATACGTCAAAGGGATCGATATTGAAACGATCGGCGGGGTGATTACCCCGGGTGCGCAGATCATGGAAATTGTGCCTGATGACAGCGAACTGATCGTTGAAGCCCGTCTGTCGACAAATGATGTCGGACATGTGACCGTCGGTCAAAGTGCCAAGATCAAAGTTCTGACATATGACTATACCCGCTATGGAACAATCGAGGGCACGGTACAGCGTGTTTCGCCATCGACATTCTTTGACGAAGACGGAACCCCGTTCTTCAAGGCGGACATCGCCATGAACAGCTATATCGTGGGTGAAGAGGACAAATTCCTGGTCAGTCCGGGCATGACGGTTCTGGTCGATATCATCACCGGCGAGAAAACCCTGTTCAAATATCTTGCATCCCCGATCATCAAAAGTTTCGATGGCGCATTGCACGAAAGATAAAAGGTTACATTGAAATGATGGCAACCAATGGTTTAACATCATAAAATAGTTAAACCATTGGCGGCGAATGAGTGACTTATATGTTCAGTGTCAATCCGTTAAGGCATGTGTGGGTCGTTGATGATGACCCGTTGATGCATGAGGTTTGGTTTGCTGCAATTGGAGAAGATCAGGAATTCGAGCTGAAGCTCTTTCATTCCGGCGCAGAAGTGATCAATGCGCTTGAAGAAACATCTGGTCCCCAATTGCTGGTGATTGACATGAATTTGTCAGATACAAGCGGCGATCAGCTGTTGCAGGAATTGCGCAACTTGCCAAACTTTCACCGAACAGCGGTCATTATATGTTCTGCCAACCTGTCATCTTATAACGATGAAGCTGGCACGACATTGCCGCCGATTGGCTGGATGAAAAAGCCCCTTAATCTGATTTCGATCAAAAACCAGATCCGTACGTTTTGGCGTGAGATCGGGTAATCAATCACAAATCAATCAAAACAGGCTTTGAAGAAGAACAATCAATGCCGATGATTTGCATCGGGCGATGATGCAAAGCCTTTTCTGGCAGGGGGGATTGCATAAGGGCCTATTGGCTTTTGGCAAGCTGCTTCTGGACCCAGTGCATGACCTTGTTCACCAGTCGGTCGGGTTCGATTGGCTTGGTGATATAGTCATTCATTCCGGCATCCAGGCATTTTTCCTTTTCACCCGACATTGCATTGGCGGTCATGGCGATGATCGGAATGTTTGACATGACAGGGCCAAGAATGCCGCTTCTGATCTGTTTGGTGGCTTCGAACCCGTCCATGCCCGGCATCTGACAATCCATCAAGACCGCGTGAATCGGCTCGGAAGCATGGCGCATGGTTTCGAGTGCCTCGGCACCGTTGGTTGCGGTCAGCAGGGTGAAATCCATTCCTGACAGCAATCCCTTGGCGACTTCGATATTGATGGCATTGTCATCGACAATAAGAATGGTCGCCAGTTTGTCAGATGCCGCATTGGCATCAGCGGTACTGGTTTGGGGGACGTCGGCAGTTATCGGTTGCAGGGCCTTTGTCCCGGACGGCGTATGCGGGGCGGGTTGCTGGCGATGATCCGGATCAAGATTGACAACCAGTTCGGAATAGCTGACCGGTTCGGACAGCCAGTTTGTCTTACCCGAATATTTTATCGGATTGCGCCGGAAGTTCTGCACGATCAGCAAATGCGGTGGCGTATCGCCATCGGTTGTCAGGTTGCTTAGAAACGCACAGAACTTTTCAAGTTCGCGATCGGTGTGATCGGTAATTGCAACATCGGGCAGCGGCCGTATTTTGTCTGATACCGCGTCTGTCTTTATGTTGATGACATCACCGCCAAGCCGTTTGATCAGGCGCGATACCGCAATGACAGCTTGTTCATGCGCAAGATCAAGCAAGACATATTTGTCTTTCAGAAGTGCCGGAACAGGACGCTTTTTGGCGGTTTTGGCATCGAAATACACATGGAAGAAAAAGCGGCTTCCGGTTCCTTTGGTGGAATCAAAATTGATGTCGCCATGCATCAGCCCGCAAAGCTGCCGACAGATCGACAATCCAAGGCCGGTGCCACCGAATTCAGATGAAATGGATGTGTCTTCCTGGGTGAAAGCGGTGAAAAGCTTGTGTTTGTTTTCTTCTGAAATGCCAATGCCGCTATCTTCGACGGAAACATCAAGGCGAATGCGTTCGCCTTCAACTTTGCTTGCGACAAAAATACCGACATATCCCTCGTCGGTGAATTTTATGGCATTGCTCAGAAGATTATTGAGCACCTGCTTCAAGCGTGTGGCATCGCCATACAGTTCAATATGATCAAGATCCACCGTATCAAGGATCAGGTCCAGACCCTTTTCACGTGATCGAATGACCGATGAACTTGCAATGGCTTCAAACAGTTGCAGGGGATTGAACGGCTTGCTTTCAAATTCGAGTTTCCCGGCTTCGATCTTTGACAGATCAAGGATGTCGTTGATCAATGTCATCAGGGTCGAACAGCTGGTTTCGGCCATCAGCAGGTATTTGCGCTGATTTTCGGTCAGTGGATCGCGTTCTATCAGTTTGTGGGCACCGACCATGCCGTTTAACGGGGTGCGCATTTCGTGACTGACATTCGAGATAAAAGCACTTTTCATGTCGCTTGCCTGCAGCGCCTTTTTGTGAGCTTCGGCAAGTTCGGCTGTACGTTTGGCGACTTTTTCCTCAAGCTCGGCATTGGCGCGGCGGATCTGGCGTTCGGCGATCCTTTCCTGGGTCACATCACGGGCAATTACCGCAGCCCCGGTGATCCCGCGACCGTCGCTAATGATCGGGGAACAGGTCAAAAGAAGTTCTTTTTTGTCGGTGCTGGCCGAAACAAATGTAGCGTCAAAGGACACAGGTGTTTTTGACGTCGTGACCTGTTTGATTTTTTCGACAAAATCGACATCCGGCAGGATGTTCAGATCGGCGATATTGCGCCCTATTACTGCATTCGGGTTTATTCCAAACATCTTTTCGGCGGTTTCATTGATGCTGGAAACCGTTCCGGATCGCTTGAGACCGATCACCCCGTCAGAAGAACTGCGGATGATTGCTTCATGTTCTGCGCGGGCATCGGCAAGCTGGATGCTGCTGCGATATCCCCGCAGCAAAAGCAACAGGGCAATGGTCATGATGATGATCGAAACTGCGGCAAAACCGTATGTCGACAGGCGCCTTTTCCAGATCACGTCGGCGACCCGTTGCGATGCTATTGCGGCATACAGGTGCAATACCGATGCCGGGTTTGACGCAAACTGAATGGTGGATGCCTGAATATAAAATCGACGGTTCGAACTGAGTTCAGTCGCGGTAATCAGGCCGGTTTGTTCGTTTTCGCGGGTGTCGTAATCTTTGTCCCAGCGATGTTCCGGCAGCAAATCCCGGCTGAACCGGTATTCTTCAAGCGGATGGGCAATATAAAATCCGTCATCATCGGTCAGGATGATTTCGAAATCGCCGGTGGCTTCCTTTTGCAAACGCGTCAGAAAGTTCTGCGCGTTGACATTCATGATCAAAAAGCCAAATCGCGTCCCGTCTTCGTTAAAGATCGGCAGGGACAACCGCAAGGTTGGGCGTATCGGGTACTCGATACGGCCAAATTCGCGGTTCAAATTGATGCGCGAGAGAAACAGTTCATCAGGTTCGAGTGCTTTGGAAGGGGCAAAATAGTCGCTTGCCCCTTTATCCTGTAACATCGGATCGGGTACAGCATAAATATTGCCGCCCTTGCGGTTTACCCGGATAAGTTCGGATCCGGCATCGTTACTCCGTATAATCCGCAATTGATCGATCGATGCATTATTATGAAGCATCGCGATGAAAATCGTCTCAAGACGAAGCTTCCACTGCTCAAAACTGGTGCCATCAAACGGGTCAATGCCACCATTGCTCTCCGCCCGCGTCAGTCCCGAGACAGGCGGGGTTGCATGTAGGAAGTTCAGATTGTCACGAAACCGCGAAAGATCATTGAGCAGAACCGAGCGCCCCTGCGCAAGAAGCTGTTGCAGGTCCTGATTGGTGTCGCTGAAGACTTCCTGTTCAACCGACTTTTCGTAAAAGAAGATGAAGCCCGAAGCAGCGCTCAGCAAACACAAAATGCATATCGGCAAAAGCCACCGAGATGTATCCTTCACATTCCCTGTCACGAAGCTGCGCATGCATTGGTTCCTCAAGTCACCTTATCTGGGCGACTTTGTTTGGGTGGCTTCGCCTATAGATTGTGTTTGTTGAGAAGGATTTAAACATCACAACCGAAATTAGCCCGATTGTTTCAACCGTGCGCCACAATGCAATCATAGCGTGTAATGAATTTCGGTCAATTGCGCGGGTAAGCAAACGCGATTTTCCTGCTGAAACCGGGCAGAAGTCGTTTCAACAAACTGCCATTTCCGGTATGCTCACAACGTCAGAAAAAGGACAGGCCTGCTTGGCAGCAGGTGTATTTAACCTTTTCAAATCCACAGGAATTTTGACGGTTGCAAGAACCCCATTTTGATCTGAACTGGGATGACTTAAAGCATCTTCTGGTATTGTCACGCGAAGGCACCCTGTCCGCAGCAGCAAGGGTTCTTGATACGTCGCGCGTAACGGTCAAGGCGCGGATATCCAACCTTGAAAACAGTATGGGGGTGCGTCTGTTTTCACAGGACAAGACCGGCTATAAACTGACCCGGGACGGGCGTGATCTGGCCAGCTATGCACTTGAATGTGAACGTCAATTACGGCTTGCTTTTGCGCAGCAGAACAGTCCCGCAGCCCCGCGCCTGAAAATCCGCGTCGGTGTTGTAGAAGGTATCGGGAACGGGTATCTCGGTGAAAAGATTTCCTGGTGGCTTCGTGGACAGAATATTGATTTTGAACTGGTTTCACTGCCCAAGCAGGCCCGGATCACGAACAGAGAAGCAGATATCTGTGTAACCCTGGAAGAACCCGAAGGTGAAAACATCATCAAAAAGGTTCTCACACCCTACACATTGGGTATCTATGCCAGCGAAGGCTATAT
This sequence comes from Thalassospira povalilytica, assembly GCF_002844235.1. Lineage (GTDB taxonomy): Bacteria > Pseudomonadota > Alphaproteobacteria > Rhodospirillales > Thalassospiraceae > Thalassospira > Thalassospira povalilytica. The sequence goes on from NZ_PGTS01000001.1 coordinate 623,709, forward strand.
TGCCGAACACGGCCCGCTTAAGGGATCGCAGGATGTTCTTGATCATATGTGGGTCGGATATGTCCGGGATCATATTTTCTCTCAGACCCTGAATTATCACGAAGAACTTTCACCAAATCTGAAATATGCGTTCCGCGGAACCAGCATGGTGTCGCAATTATTTGCCACGGCTGCCGGGTTGGGACTGGGGATTTTCCCGATCTATCTGATTTCGGAATTTGATCTGGTGCGGGTCTGTCCGGAAATTGCATTCGAGCGCAAATACTGGATTTCCTCGTCGAGCGACCTGCATCGGTTTCCCGGTTTGATGTCCGTTTGGAAATTTCTGCTCGAAACCTGTCAAAAAGACCGGCGACTGTTCTTTGAAGGAAATTAGCGGGACCGGATTTCTCCGGCCCCGCCAACTGTTCGGATTGCTTTATCCTATTGCGCGTAGATCAGGTCAGGAAGCCACAAGGTAATCCATGGCACATAGGTGATCAGGATCAGGGCAACAATCATGATCGCGATAAACGGCAGACAGCCGCGCAAGACATCGCGCAGCGACATCTTTGATACCCCCATCGCGACAAACAGGTTCAGGCCGACCGGCGGTGTCAGCATGCCGACCGAGAAGTTCACAACCGTGATCAGGCCAAAATGCACCGGATCAATACCGACTTGGGCGGCAATCGGCTGAAGCAACGGGGCAAGAACGATGATGGCCGATGCACTATCAAGGAAAAAGCCGGTCACCAGCATGACAACATTGAACAGGGCCGCGATGGTGAAGGGATCGCTCGTATTGCTCAGAACCTGTGATGACAGGTTCCCCGGCGCCCCGGTGATCGTCAGAAGCCACGAAAAGGCCGATGCCCCGGCTGTGATCAAAAGCAATGTCGCGGCAATGGCACCCGACGATTTCAGGATGCTTTTAAGCTCGTCAACGCCAATCTGCTTATAGATGACGGCCCCGACAAACCAGCCATACATGCAGGCAACTGCCGCGGATTCCGTGGGGGTAAAGATACCGGAATAAATGCCGCCCAAAAGCAGGAAGGGCAGACCAAGACCCCATGCCGAGCGACGAATGGCCAGAAGGAAGGCCGCGCGTGTCGGGAAGTCTTGGCGCGGATAACCGCGACGGATGGCAAAAATCACACAGGCTGCAATCAGAAGCGCGCCAATCAGAAGGGCCGGACCAACACCGCCGGCAAACAGTTTGCCGACCGATGCCCCGGTAACAGAGCCATAAATGATCAAGCCGATACTTGGCGGAACAATCGGGCCAAGCGTTCCGGCCACCGTGATCAGGCCGATAGCAAAGAAGCGGTCATAGCCCGCGGCCACCAGTGCCGGGAACATGATGCTGCCAATGGCAATGACCGTTGCCGGACTTGATCCCGAAATCGCCCCGAAAAACAGGCAGGACAGAACGGTTGCCGCAGCAATACCGCCCGGGATCCAGCCAACCAGAACGGTGGCAAGATCGACCAGTCGTTGCGACAGGCCGCCAATGCGCATCAGTTCGGATGCAAGAATGAAGAACGGAATGGCCATCAACGAGAAATTGTTCATGCCTGCGAACATGCGCATCGGAACAATTACCGGATCAAATGGTCCCCAGAAACCGACGGCAACAACAACGGCAAAGGCCAGTGCCGCAAAGATTGGCAACCCAAATAGCAAAAGGCCGCCGAATGAAAGCAATAGTCCTGATAACATTATTCTTTTGCCCTGTTAAAAACCGGGAATCAGCTTCGCGAAAAGCAGCTTACATGGCGCGAAGGTTTTCTTCTGATGCTGCGATCTGCTTGCCCTGTCGCAACTGCACGAACGCATAGCCATAGCGAAACAGCGACAGGAGCCCGGAAACGGGAATGATTGCGTAGATTGCTGCGACCGGGATGCGCAAGGCAGGCGACAGCTGGCCACGATCAAGCGTATTGAGGAAAAGTTTCCCGCCGAAATAGACCAGTGCACCGGCAAAAAGTATTCCGAGAACAATGGCAATCATTCGAAGAACGGGGATGTGTTTTTCCGGAACAAGTGCATCAAGAAGGTCGACCGAGATGTGGCTGCCAAGCCGGATGCCGATACTGATGCCGACAAAGCTCATTACGATGATCGAATAAAGTACAACTTCTTCGGCCCAGTAAAGCGGTGCGCTGAAGACATAGCGCATGACCACCTGAAGAAATGTCAGGCAAATTGCGACGGCCATCAGAAAGATCATGGATCCGTCTTCGAGCCGGGCAAGAGCCTTGTCAAATTTTTCGAACATGTTGCCGTCCCATTGTCAAAAAACCGACTTGCAAGAATGCGTTCCTGCAAGTCGGTCCATCATTTCAAAATGTGCAGATTACTTGGGGCCTGCGCCGGTAACTGCATAAATGGAATTGATCAGTTCCGGTGTAACTACATCGGCGAAGGCTTCATGGACAGCGAAACTGCCTTTGATGAAGGCTTCTTTTTCAGCATCGGTCAGGCGATGGACGGCAATGTCCGAGCTGATTTTTGCCAGTTCTTCTGCCTCATACTCATTGGTGAGTTCGCGGGCCAGATCACGGGCATTGTCGAATGCGGTAACAACAATGGCGCGCAGATCATCCGGAAGCGAGTTCCAGGCATTTTCGCTCATGACTGCGGCATAGCCGTGATAGGCATGTGACGACAGGGTCATGTATTTCTGAACTTCATAGAACTTCATCGCAACGATGTTGGCGATCGGGTTTTCCTGCCCGTCAACAACACCGGCCTGAAGGCCGCCGTAAACTTCGGCAAAGGCCATCGCGGTCGGGTTTGCACCCCATTCATTGTACTGGGTCAGGATGACCGGTGCCTGCATGGTGCGCATTTTGATGCCGGCAAGGTCTTCTACCGAGGTGATTTCGCGCACATTGTTGGTGATGTTACGGAAACCGGCACCCCAGAAGTTGACGCCATGCATACCGTGCTGATCAAGGGTATCAAGGATCGAACGACCGACTTCGCCGTCAAGAACCTTGACCATCATTTCTTCGCTCGGAAGGATGAAAGGAAGATCAAGAACCTGAAGCTTCGGTTCGAAGTTACCCAGGGTCGCGGTCGGCGGAATTGCAATCTGTACCAGATCGTTTTGCAGCTGCTCGATAATGTCGACATCACCACCGAGCCCACCAGCCGGGATCACATTGATCTCGATGCGGCCATTGGATTTTTCTTCGACTTCTTTTTCGAATGCGCGTGCTGCCTTGCCATTGGGCGTGTCTTCCATAAGAACATGCCCGAAGGTAAAGGTGAATTCCTGTGCCATGGCTGGTCCGTTGAAGCCGGCCAAAGCGATTGCAGTTAATGCCGCAAATTTGAACTTGCTGTTCATTGATGCCTCCGTACTGATAGTAATTATCTGATTGTTGCTGGTTGTTCGACCAGTTTTCGACCCCGAAGACGATCTGCCATCAGGGGGTAGTTGGTGCGGGCTTCGATGAGATCATCGACATTCAGTTCGGCCCGAATGGTTTCAGCTGCGAACTGTCCGGCTTGGGCAAGAATGCCGCTGTTTGGGGAAACAATCTGGCTCAGGCCAAGGCGTTCCCAGGTCCCGACTTTTTTGCCAAGGTCAAGGAAGCCGCAAGCGTTGCATGACACGACAAACGCCTGGTTTTGAATTGCGGTAACGGTCGGGACAGTTTCCCAGAATTTCTTTTTGGTTACCGGGTCACCAGCGCCGCCTTTGATGCCGCCAGACCAGAATGAAGAGGTGACTGCAAGAATTTCTACACCCTGTCTGAAATGCTCAAGTGCAATTTCAGGGAACAGGGTCTCATAGCAGATCACAATGCCGATTTTGCCCAGTGCGCAGTCAAAGGTCGTGCGATTGTAGTCCGGCGTGTAATACAGCTTTTCAATGCCCGGGAAGAAGCATTTGCGGGTGACACCAACGATGCCTTCCGGACCGATCAGGGCCGCGCTGTTATAGATGGTGCCAACCATCGACGAACGTTCGTTGAAACCGACGACGGTATAGATTCCAAGGGTCTTTGCCGCTTCGACAATCGCATTGAGTTCCGGGCCGTCAACATCAACCGATCCCTCATTCCAAAGCCGTTTCAAGCCGCCTTCTTCATGTTTGAAAAAGCTGGTCAGATTGGCTTCTGGAAAGACGACAAGATCACTACCGTTCGATGCTTCGAGCTGCATCTGATTAAGGATGAAAGCAAGATTTTCATCAATACCACCCAACTCTACGGGTTGGTGTTGGACCGCACTTGCTACGACCTTGCTTTGCATGGAGTTACTACCCTTCGCCTGTCAAATTGTTATCCAAAGAGCTTGCTGCCCTTGTTTGTTGGATAAACATTATCGAGGCCCGATCCGGGCGAACAGGTAGTCACTGCTTGCGCTATGTGTAAGAAAACTTACACCATGCGTGTTTATGGTAATTGTTTCAGTGGATTATTTGATGTGCGGCGCTTAACAGCGCATCGGTTGCGGGCCGCACATCACGGCATCTTATCGGTTCAGATCGACCAGATGCGTTGGGCGTTGCGGTGGGTCAGGGATGCGCGTTCGGTTTCTGACGCACCGGCGATCAGGGCCTGTGTTACCGCCATCCATTGGTCCAGTGATGAGTTCAGGGTGCAAACCGGGCTGTCTGATCCCCACACCACGCGATCCCAGCCAAAGCATTCAATGATATGTTCGACATAGGGACGCAGGGTTTCGAGTGTCCAGTCGGGTTTGGCATAGGCCGTGATGCCGGAAATCTTTGCATTCACATGCGGGCGTTTTGCAAGTGCTGAAATGGATTGTGCCCAATCGGCGAAGCCGTCCCCGGCAATATCGGGAACACCGCAATGATCAAGAACAAACACCGTATCAGGGCAGGCATCGACAAGATCGCGGGCCAAAGGCAACTGGCGTTGCAGAACACATATATCAAAAGGAAGCCCCTTTTGGCCGATCCGTCGGACATTCTCGCGGAACAGGGATCCTTGTGACAGGTCGTCAGGCACGACATGCAGCACCCGGCGAATGCCCTTGACGATATCAAGATCAAGCGTATCGAGGAATGCTTCACAATCCCCGGATTCCGGTCTTGCAGATGAAATTGCGCCGCGCATGAGGCTGCCGGGCTGTGCCATCAATTCCCCGACAAAGGTGTTTTCGGCGGCGATATCGGTTGGCGCGCAATCGACTTCCATATGCAAGACGCCCTCGATCCCGATCCGGCGTGCAGTGGTTTCATAATCCTGAAACGTCCAGTCACGATCCAAAGCAGCGACATCCTTAAGCCAAGGATAGGTGATCCGGTCGCGTGCAACGAGGTGAAGATGCGTGTCGATGAACATGGCGTTTCCTCTTTGGTTCGGCGTTTCCCGGTTGTCACGCGACAGGTGGTGCTACCTTGCGTCCCGGCGATCTTATGTTTTTTCAGCTGTAAGGTGATTTCTTGTGGAGTTCAACTTGACTCACCGATCAAGTCAAGTTTAAATATAAAAGATGCTTCCGAATATGAAAGTCACAGCAAGAATGACCTCGGAAGTGATAGTCGGTCGGGAAAGACCGTTCCTTCAGGGAGGATAGAATGAAAACGTTATTGAGCGGTGCGTCCCGTGCCGTGCTTGCGACTGCATCTTTGACGGCAGCAATTTCTGCATTCGGCACCGCGCAGGCGGGTGAATTTGACGGCGTAACCATCGAGGCAAAGCTTATCGGTGGTCAGCAATATGAAGCACTTTATGCCCGCATTCCCGAATGGGAAGCCGCCACCGGTGCCAAGGTAAATATCATCTCGAAAAAGAACCATTTCGAGCTGGACAAGGAATTCAAATCCGACATCGCAGCCGGAACCACCGACTGGTGCGTCGGATCGAACCATTCGTCTTTTGCATCCCAGTACCCGACCCTTTATACCGACCTGACCGGTCTGGTGGACAAGGGTGTGGTGGCCGAATTCGTGCAGGCCAATATCAAGGCCGCGACCTTTGACGGCAAACTTGTGATGTTGCCGCGTGCACAGTTCGATGTGTCGGCACTTTATTATCAAAAAGACCTGTATGACGATGCCGAAAAGGCCAAGGCATTCGAAGCCAAGTTCGGTTATCCGCTTGCCGTGCCGGAAACCTGGGAACAGGTAAAGGATCAGGCGACCTTCTTTGCCGATCCGCCGAACTTCTATGGCACCCAGTATGCTGGCAAGGATGAGGCAATTGTCGGTCGCTACTATGAAATGGTCGTTGCCGAAGGCGGCAAACTGTTTAATGACGATTTCTCGCCGGCTTTTGATTCCGAAGAAGGCAAGCGCGCCCTTCAGTGGTTTGTCGATCTTTATAATGCCAAAGCCGTTCCGGCCGGCACGACCAACTATCTCTGGGATGACCTTGGCAACGGCTTTGCGTCGGGCACCATTGCGCTGAACCTGGATTGGCCGGGCTGGGCTGGTTTCTTTAACGATCCGTCATCTTCGAAAGTGGCTGGCAATGTCGGTGTCGCACCGGCCCCCAAAGGATCGGCAGGTGTGCGCACCGGTTGGTCGGGCTTCCACGGTTTTTCTGTGACCGAAGATTGCGCGAACAAGGAAGCCGCGGCGTCGCTGGTCGAATTCCTGACCAACGAAGACAGCCAGAAACTTGAAAGTGCGGCCGGACCGCTTCCGACCCGCACCGCAGTTTGGGATTACATTTCCGAACAGGCCAAAGACGATCCGTATCGTCGTGAAGTGCTGGCGGCATTCAAGGAAACTGCGGCAACTGCTTTTGCTGTCCCGCCGACCCCGCTTTGGATCGAAGCAACCAACCTGATCTATCCTGAACTTCAGGCCGCCATTCTTGGTGATAAATCGGTTGATGATGCGCTTGCGGATGCGTCCGAGGCCGTTGACGATCTGATGCAGGAAGAAGGCGTCTACTAAGCCAGACTTGCGGCGGCGCAATTCGCAATTTCGGGTGTTGCGCCGCCTGACCATCCTCTGACCCAAATGCGCGGGCACAGGTCCGTGCCGATCAATGGGACATCCCGATGAATCGCTTGAAGCTTCCACCGTGGTTGGTTCTTTTGTTGCCAGCCATCATTATTCTATCGGCCGTCGTGCTGATCCCGCTCGTCCTGTCATTATATTCGAGTTTTACCTCGTATCGGCTGACCCGGCCTGACAGCATTTTCAACTGGGTGGGCTTTTTCAACTATGAAAAGGCCCTGACGGATGTGAAGTTCTGGGCGGCTTTCGGGCGAACAGTTCTGTTGCTGACCGTGGCACTCAATCTTGAGATGCTGTTTGGTCTGGGGCTGGCTTTGATGGTGTCCAAGGTGACGCAGGGACAACGTCTTTTGCGCACCATGATGATGTTCCCGATGATGTTTTCGCCGATCCTGGTCGGCTTTCAGTTCAAATTCATCTTCAATGACAATGTCGGTCTGGTGAATAACGCGCTTCAGTCGCTTGGCATCACCGATCAGGCGATCCCGTGGCTGGTTGACGGGCAATTGGCGATGTTTTCAATCATCTTTGCCGAGATCTGGACCGCAACCTCGGTCTTTGGAATTCTTATTCTTGCCGGTCTGTATGCGATCCCGCGTGATCCGCTGGAAGCTGCGAAGGTCGATGGATGCACCGCATGGCAGTCGTTCCGTTATGTGACCCTGCCGTTCCTGATGCCCTTCATCTATATCGCGATGGCGATCCGGTCCCTGGATGTCGCACGTGCCTATGACATCGTGCAGATCATGACCAATGGGGGTCCGGCACGTCGTACAGAATTGCTTTGGACCCTGATCGGGCGGACCGGCTATGTCGATGCCCGCATGGGGTACGCCAATGCCATGGGCTATATTTCGATCTTTCTGGCGATTTTCTTCACCATCTATTTCTTCAAGAAACTGACGCAGTCGCGCAAAGAACTCGGGATGGGGGCGTAAATCATGGCGAGTAACCTTAATCATCGCATGCGCCGCTATACCCTTAAGGGCCTGCACTTCTTTGGTCTTTTCAGTGCCATGATGGTGCTGTGTGTGCCGGGCCTGTGGATTGTTCTGAATTCTTTCCGCCCGACGGTCGAAATCATGGCCAAACCGCCGGTCTGGATCCCCAACGAGCTTAACCTTGATCATTACCGCGCCATGTTCAGCGGTATCGGCGAGGGCGGGGTGCCGGTTCTGACCTATTTTGCCAACTCGCTGGTTATTTCGGTTACCTCAACCGTGATTGCCATTCTGATCGGGATGGCAGGCGGCTATGCCTTTGCGCGCTACAAGTTCAATTTCAAGGGCGGCATGTTTGTCGGTCTGATGGTAACGCGGGCTGTTCCCGGTGTGGCGCTTTCGCTGCCGTTATTCATCCTGTTTGCGCGGATCGGGATCATCGATACCCATTTTGGTCTGATCCTGGCGTATGTCGCATTGAACATTCCGTTCACGATCTGGCTGATTGACGGGTTCTTCCGACAGGTACCGCCGGAACTTGCCGAGGCTGCCGAGATCGATGGCTGCACCCGTTGGCAGGCATTCTGGCGTGTCGAGTTCCCGGTCGCCCGTGCCGGTATTGCATCGGCGGGCATCTTTGCCTTCCTGACATCGTGGAACGAATATGCGCTGGCATCCCAGCTGACCCGTTCGACCACGTCAAAGACCATGCCGGTCGGGCTTCTCGATTTTACGTCTGAATTTACCCTGAATTGGGGCGGGATGTGTGCGCTTGCGGTGTTGATGATTATCCCCGCGCTGATCCTGACATTCCTCGTGCAGAAACATCTCATTGCCGGCCTTACTTTTGGCGGTGTGAAAGGATAATAAAATGGCTCAGGTCCACCTTCGCGATGTCGTCAAAAAATACGGCCCGCTTGAAGTTGTTCATTCCATCAATCTTGATATCGCGGATGGCGAATTTGTCGTGCTGGTCGGCCCGTCGGGCTGTGGCAAATCGACGACACTGCGCATGGTTGCCGGTCTCGAAGGCATTTCCGGCGGTGAAGTGCAAATTGGCGGACGTGTTGTAAACGATCTGCCACCACGTGAACGCAACATCTCGATGGTGTTTCAGAACTACGCGCTTTATCCGCATATGACGGTGCGTGAAAACCTTGGTTTCTCGCTCAAGATTGCCAAACAGTCACAGGCCGAAATCGACAAGGCCGTTGACGAAGCCGCCGAAATCCTGTCCCTGACGCCGTTGCTTGATCGTAAGCCGGGCGCATTGTCCGGTGGTCAGCGCCAGCGTGTGGCGATGGGGCGTGCAATTGTCCGTCACCCGGAAGTCTTCCTGTTTGATGAACCGCTTTCAAACCTTGATGCCAAGCTGCGTACCCAGATGCGTGTCGAAATCAAAAAGCTTCATCAGAAACTGAAATCCACCATCATCTATGTCACCCACGATCAGGTCGAAGCCATGACGCTGGCCGACCGGATTGTGATCATGCGCGATGGCCATATCGAACAGGTCGGCACGCCCCTTGATGTGTTTGAAAACCCGGTAAACACCTTTGTCGGGACTTTTATTGGCTCCCCGCCGATGAACCTTCTCGATGGTGTGGTGAAAGGCAATGAACTCGAATTTGCCGACGGCACCCGTCTGCCGGTTCCACCCGGCTATGCAATACAGGACGGTCAGGCTGTGACCTTTGGTGTGCGGGCCGACAATATCATGCCGGTTGGTCATGCCCTGCCACGTGGTGAACATATGGCGGAGGTCGAAATGGCGGTTGATCTGACAGAGCCGCTTGGTACCGAGACCCTTCTGTTTGCGACCCTTGCCGGAACCGAAGTCCAGGCCAAGATGCTAAATCCGCGTCCGGTCCAAAGTGGCGAGCGCATGACGTTCCAGATCATGCTCGACAAATGCCATCTGTTTGATGCCGAAACCGGCGCAAGCCTTCGTAAGTGAGGTTGATCAATGGCGCGCATTACATCTGCAAATGCCTTTATGGTCGATCTTGAACCCAAGGTCGTGCGCACGGATGCGATTCAGTCATTCAATTCACAGGAAACGATCTTTGTTGTTTTGCGTGATGCGGATGGCGCCAAGGGCATGGGATACAGCTACACCATCGGTGATGGCGGGCCAGCGATCCTGTCGCTGTTGAAAGAAACGCTGTTGCCGCGCCTGATGGGACAGGATGCCGATCGGGTCGAAGCCATCTGGCGGGATCTGTTGTTCTGTTCGCATGCCACGGCGGTCGGACCGATCATGTCGCTTGCGCTCGCGGCAATTGACACGGCCCTTTGGGACATGCGCGGCGTTAAAACCGGCTTGCCGCTTCATATTCTGGCGGGCGGGGCAAAATCATCGGTGCCGATGTATACGACCGAAGGCGGGTGGCTTCATCTGTCACCCGATGCACTGGTCGAAGATGCCATTGCCTCAAAAGAAGCCGGTTTTCTTGGCTCCAAGGTAAAGATCGGCAAGCCGACCGTGGCACAGGATTGCGAGCGTCTGGAGGCGGTCCGCAACGCACTTGGTGATGATTATGAAATCATGACCGATGCCAACCAGTCGATGACATCAGGTGAGGCCAAGCGTCGCCTGCCGATGCTTGAACGCCTTAACATCGCATGGTTTGAAGAACCGCTTCCGGCTGATGATATTGCGGGCCATGCCCGGTTGCAGTCCCAGTCACGCGTGCCGGTCGCTGTCGGTGAAAGCATGTATAGCCCCGGTCAGTTTGCCGATTACATCGCACAGGATGCCTGTGAGATTGTGCAGGCCGATGTGGCCCGGATTGGCGGGATTACGCCATGGCTTAAGGTCGCGCATCTGGCCGAAGCCCATAACATCGCGATCTGCCCGCATTTCCTTATGGAACTGCATGTAAGTCTTGTATGCGCGGTGCCCAATGCGCCCTGGCTTGAATACATCCCCCAGCTTGAAGACATCGCAGCCCCGATGGCACGCGAAGGCGGTAATGCCCTTGCACCGATGACGCCGGGCCTCGGGATCGAATGGGATCACGACAAACTTGCCGCACTAACGGTCGCAGGAAGCGCATTCGAAATTACGGAGGCACATCAATGACCCGTCATGGACAATTGATCGGGATCGGCGCGGACGCCATTGCCGAATATAAACGGCTTCACGCCGATGTATGGCCCGGCGTGCTTGCCAAGATAACTGATTGCAATATCCGCAATTATTCGATTTTCCTCAAAGAACCGGAAAACCTGCTGTTTGCCTATTTCGAATATGTCGGCACCGATTTCGAAGCCGACATGGCGAAAATGGCCGCCGACCCGGAAACCCAGCGGTGGTGGTCTCATTGCATGCCGCTTCAGCGTCCGCTGGACAGTCGGGCCGAAGGCGAATGGTGGGCCGAAATGCCGGAGGTCTTCCACCATGACTGATCTGCGCCAAACCGTCGAAATGCCAGAAAAGGTCACACCGGTTGTGATTTTCGGATCGGGGTCCATCGTGACCGATGCCCATCTTCCGGCCTATCGCGATTTGAAGGTGCCGGTGGCCGGGATTTATGATCCCGATCTCGCCAAGGCACAGAAAGTTGCAGGTGCGTGGGGCACAATTGCCTTTGAAACGCTTGAACAGGCTGCAAGTCAGGCTGGTGTCGTCTTTGATCTTGCCGTGCCGCCCGCAGCCATTCCGGAATTGCTCGAAGCACTGCCCGATGGTGCGATTGCCGTAATTCAGAAGCCGCTTGGTTCCGATCTGGGTGAAGCGAACCGCATCATCTCGGTCCTGCGTCGCAAAAACATCAAGGCCGCTGTCAATTTCCAGCTTCGTTTTGCGCCGAATTCACTGGCGATCAAGGATGCCATCGCCAAGGGCCTGCTTGGCGATATCGTTGATTTCGATGCGTGGCTGGCCCTTGACACGCCGTGGCATCTTTGGGCGTTTCTTGCCGATTTACCGCGTGTCGAGATCCTGTTGCATTCGATCCATTATCTGGATTTCGTCCGCGACTTGCTGGGTAATCCGGCGGGCGTCCATGCGCGCACCATTGGCCACCCGTCATCAACGGTTTCCAATACCCGAAGCGCGATCATGCTTGATTACGGCCGTGACGTTCGCTGCAACCTGTCGATCAATCACAATCATGCCTTTGGGCGCAAATTTCAGGCCTGCGAATTCCGGATCTGCGGCACCAAGGGGGCGGCCTATATGAAAATGGGCGTCAACCTTGATTACCCGAAAGGCGAGCCCGACGAGCTGTGGCTGAACACCGATGGGGAATGGCGCCAGATTGATCTGGTCGGCAACTGGTTCATCGAAGCCTTCCACGGGCGTTTTGCCCAGGTACAGCGTTTTGCGGCCGGGATGGATGATGCGCTTGAAGGTTCGGCCGAGGACGCATGGCATACCATGGCATTGGTCGAGGCCGCTTATGAAAGTTCGGCCCTTCCGATGCATCCGATCAAGGAGGCACCCGATGCTTGAGCAAACCAAATATTACGAAGATTACGAAATCGGCGAAGGGCGCGACACGGTTGGCCGTACGATCACGGAAACGGACTTTGTGGTTCATGCCGGTCATTCCGGGGACTTTTTCCCGCATCATCTTGATGAGGAATTCTGCAAAACCTTGCCGTTCGGACAACGGATCGCCCATGGCACGATGGTCTTTACCATCGGGGTCGGTCTGACCGCGACGATTATCAATCCTGTGGCATTTTCATATGGTTATGACCGTATGCGGTTCGTCAAACCGGTCTTTATCGGTGATACGATCAAATCGCGGGTCGAAATCATCGCCAAGGAAGTGATGGAAAAACGCCCGGGTTACGGACGGGTGACCGAACGTTTGACCGTCACCAAGCAGAATGGCGAAACCGCCCTTGTGGCTGATCACATCTATATGGTGGAGATGAAGCCATGACCGCACCGTTCCTGCATCTTCATCCCGATGACAATGTGCTGGTGGCCCGGGCATCTGCCCCGGCCGGAACGGAAGTCAAACTGGCTGACAGCACGGTTACGCTTGCCCATGCCATCCCGCTTGCCCACAAGATTGCCTTTCGCGATATCGCGGCGGGTGAACGCATCCTGAAATACGGGATGCCGATCGGTATTGCGACGGCTGATATCGCCGCAGGCACGCATGTTCACATCCACAATATCCGTTCTGCCTATACCCCGACCCATGCGCTTCAGGATGCGGATGGGCAGAGCCCGGAGACGCCGAAATGACAGAAAAATTCCAAGGCTATTTGCGTTCTGACGGGCGCAAAGGGATCCGCAATACAGTCGTTGTCGCCTATCTGGTTGAATGTGCGCACTTCGTCGCATCGAAAATCGTTGCCGGTTTTAATGATGAAGACGTGCAACTGATCGGATTTCCCGGATGTTTCCCCAATGAATATGCCGCCCGTGTGATGGGACAGCTTTGCACCCATCCCAATGTCGGTGCGGTTCTGTTTGTATCGCTTGGCTGCGAAAGCTTTGACAAGGTGCGCGCAAAGGGAACCGTTGCAAGCACCGGGCGCCCGGTTGAAACCCTTGTCATCCAGCGATCCGGCGGCACAGCCAAAACAGTTGAAACCGGTCGCGCCTGGGTACGTTCCGCACTTGATGAAGTCGCCAAGGTCGAACGTGCCCCGATGGGGGTCGATGAATTGATCATTGGCACGATTTGCGGCGGGTCTGACGGGACGTCTGGCATTTCCGGTAACCCGGCGGCGGGGAAGGCATTTGATCTTCTGATCGCCGAGGGGGCTGCTTGTATCTTTGAAGAAACCGGCGAACTGATCAGTTGCGAAGACATCATGGCCGAACGTGCCAAAACCCCGGAACTGGGCGAAGAACTTCGCGCGGCGGTGCAAAAGGCCGAACGGTATTACGCAACGCTTGGCTATGGCTCGTTCGCGGCCGGCAATGCCGCAGGCGGTCTTTCCACGATCGAGGAAAAAAGTCTGGGTGCCTATGTCAAATCCGGGGACAGCCAGATTTCCGGTCTGATCAAACCGGGCGATGTGCCGCCGCGCGGCGGGCTTTATCTGATGGATGTGGTGCCCGATGGCGAAGTCCGGTTTGGCTTCCCCAACATTTCGGACAATGCCGAAATCGTCGAGATGATCGCAAGTGGCGCACATATGACCCTGTTTGTCACCGGGCGCGGATCGGTTGTCGGATCGGCCATATCCCCGGTCATCAAGATCTGTGCAAACCCCGATACCTATCGCGCCCTTGAAGGCGACATGGATGTCAATGCCGGTGACATCATCGAAGGCAAACGATCCATCGCCGAGGTCGGTCAGGAAATCCGCGATCTGGTCGTCAATGTCGCCAAGGGCGCGCAAACCAAATCCGAGGCCCTTGGGCATCGGGAATTCATTCTGACTTACAAATCATTTGATCCGATCGGGCCGTCGTGCCTGCCAGCGGTCTGAGGAGGAATTATGAAAAGACTAGAAGGAAAACTGTGTTTGGTCACCGCTGCCGGTCAGGGCATTGGCCGGGCATCGGCCGAACGGCTTGCGGCCGAAGGCGGGCGTGTGATTGCAACTGACGTCAATGACGCTGCCCTTGCCGAACTTGGTGCCATTGACGGCATCGAGGCCCGCAAACTTGATGTCACCGACAAGGATGCGATCACGGTATTGATCAATGACATTGGTCCGGTCGATGTTCTGTTTAACTGTGCCGGGATTGTTCACAACGGCACCATTCTTGAAGCAACCGAAGAAGAATGGGACTTTGCGTTTGAATTGAATGTCAAATCCCAGTTCCGCATGATCCGTGCGGTCCTGCCCGGTATGCTTGAAAAAGGCAAAGGTTCGATTATCAATATGGCCTCTGTTGCGGGGCCGGTAACAGGGCCGGTCAACCGTCTGATCTATTCGGCGTCAAAGGCGGCAGTTGCCGGCATGACCAAGGCAATTGCCAATGATCACGTTACCCAGGGCATTCGGTGCAACGCGATTGCACCGGGAACCGTGGACAGCCCCAGTCTGCATGAACGTCTGCGGGCGACGGGGGATTACGAAGGTGCGCTTAAGGCATTTATCGCGCGCCAGCCGATGGGCCGTATCGGCAAGCCGGACGAAATTGCAGCACTGGTTGCGTATCTCGCATCAGATGAAAGCGGCTTTACCACCGGTGCTGTGCATGTTGTTGATGGTGGCTGGACCGCCTGATCAGAATTTGAACAAAGGATTGGACGTAATATGAAGTTCGCACGTTACGGAGAACGCGGTGCAGAAAAGCCCGCACTGGTCGATGCCAATGGCAATCTGCGCGACCTTTCGGCCCATGTCGATGATATCGCGGGTGACATTCTGACCCGCCTTGATGATCTGAAATCAATCGATCCGGAAAGCCTGCCGCTTGTCGAAGGCAATCCGCGTCTTGGTGCCTGTGTCGGTCAGACCGGCAAATTCATCTGCATCGGTTTGAACTATGCCGATCACGCCGCAGAATCCGGTATGGAAGTCCCGCCGGAGCCGGTGATTTTTGCCAAATATACCTCGGCAATTTGTGGTCCGAATGATCCGATCATTATTCCGCGCGGCTCGGAAAAGACCGACTGGGAAGTCGAACTTGGTTTCGTTATTGGCAAAAAAGCCAAATACGTGTCCGAAGCCGATGCACTTGATCATGTTGCTGGTTTCTGTCTGATCAATGACGTTTCCGAACGTGCCTATCAGATCGAACGTGCCGGCCAGTGGTCCAAAGGCAAATCATCAGACAATTTCGGCCCGACCGGTCCGTGGCTTGTGACCCCCGACGAGGTGGGCGATTTTGACAATCTTGGCATGTGGCTTGATGTGAACGGCGAACGGGTTCAGGACGGTTCGACCGCGACCATGGTTTATCGTGTGCCGCACCTGATTTCCTATTTGTCTCAGTTCTTTACCCTGCATCCGGGTGACATCATTTCGACGGGCACGCCCCCGGGTGTCGGTCTTGGCTTCAACCCGCCGCGTTACCTTAAGGCCGGTGATGTGGTCGAACTGGGCATTGATGGTCTGGGCACCCAGCGTCAGGTCTGCGTGAACGACGACTGATCCAATTGTATGACAAATAAAAAGCGCGGCATTGTGATGATGCCGCGCCTTTTTGTTTCGTGGATTTTGGCTTACCAGCCGGTTTCAAGCAACCCGTTCGCATCGCCAAGTTCCGGTGCAGCACGGGATGATGACGGGCGCACACCATCAATGCGCAACGGCAATTTGGTGGTTTTCATTGCAACATCACCGCGTTCGATATTCTGAACCATATCAAGTGTCTGCAAAACGCCGCTTGCAACCACGCCGTCCCAATCCATCACCGGGGCCGCCCAGATATCGTTGGCAACGAAATCATCCATCCAGCTTGCGCTGGTTCTGGTTTTAAGCTGTGCGGCAAGACCGGCCTTGATTTCATCGCGCTGTTTGAAGGCATCCAGTCCGGCGATTTCAGGCGCAAGGCCGGTGATCGTTGCCAGAAGGTCAAGCTTGCCCATCGCAATGGCGATATGCCCGTCAGCAGTTTCATAAACTCCGTACGGTGCTGCCAGATAGGCATGGGCCGGATTGTTTTTTGACCGTTCCGGGGTGCGGTTGCCGTCGTTAAACCAGGTGGTCAGCAATTCAAATTGCAGATCGGCCAGAACTTCGATCAGGGATGTCTCGACATAGCCACCGATATTTTGCGTCGCCTTGCGATACAAAAGGGCCAGAACCCCGTGTGCCAGGGCCGATCCGGCCAAAACATCGGCAATCGGAAGGCCCATGGCAACCGGGCCATGGTCGCGTCCACCGGACAACCACATGACCCCTGATCGTGCCTGTGCCAGCAAATCCTGCCCCGGAAGGTCCACCCACGGGCCATCCGATCCATATCCGGTTACGGTGCCATACACGACGGTGGGATTGATTTTTTTGACGGCTTCATAGCCAAAGCCAAGGCGTTCCATCACGCCGGGACGGAAGTTCTGCAAGATGACGTCGGCATCACGGACCAGTTGGGTCAGGCGGGCCTTGTCATCATCGGATTTAAGGTCGACCGCAACCGAACGTTTGTTGCGGTTGATCGCGTGAAAGATCGTGCTTTCACCGGCAATCCTGGTGTCGGTCAGATACAGATAACGCGACAGATCGCCAAGGCCGGATCGTTCGACCTTGACCACATCCGCGCCAAGGTCCGCCAGTTTCAGCGCGCAATAGGGGCCGGCAAGAAACTGCGAGAAATCAAGAACCTTAAGTCCCTTAAGCGGCAGCATGTCATTCATGGTCAAAGCTTTCGTCAAAACGTGTCTCAAGGGTGATAAGGGCCGATTTAGGATCGGTTTTTCCGGTCAGCGCATCGAGAAGGATGTGCGATGCGTCTTCCTGAAACGCCATATAGCCGTCATGGCGCGGACGCAGCCACGCGGCTTCGTGGGTCATGCGGGTATTGCTGTAACAGGACCCGACCGGCGCATTGACCGCCGGATCCCCCCAGGCAACCGCGTTGCCCGGTTGACCGTTATGGGTGGCATAAAGGCCGCGCTGAACATCGGCCGACGCAACCCAAAGGGCGAATTCAACGCAAAGATCGGGATGTTTGGTTTGTGATGACACCGCAATCCCCGTGCCACCAAGGGCGGAGCCAAGCGGGCCGGACGCGCCAAGCGACGGCATATCGTGGAAGACAATGCGATTGGCCCGGTAATTGGCCCGCGCGTAGGGCGCGTACAAATAGACATACGGGCACAGGGCAAATGTATTGTCCTCACACAGGGCATCAAGTGCTGCAATCGGATCCATTGTCAGGCAGGCAGGATCCACCAGATCAGCAAGCGTTGCCATCGCCCCGATCACATCAAGGGCGGCGGTGTGATTGATTGCCGTGCCACGGGTAACCGGAAAAGGCGCGCCGGAATTTGCCAGCAAGCTGAAGAATGACATCAGAACATGGGGGGCCAGAAGCGGCCATACGACCCGGCCGTCTTTGGCCAGCGCAATCACATCGGAAAATGTTTTGACGGGCGCAGAAACAAGGTCCGGGCGGATGGCTTGCACCTGGCAGGCGGCATCAACCGGCAGGGCCCATTGATGACCGTCATAGGAATAGCTTTGATAGCTTTTGCCCACGGTTTCGGCAAACAGACGTTCAAGCGCAGTTTTTTCGGCAAACCTGTCGATCGGCAACAGGCAGCTTTTTTCAACAACAGCCCCGACATGGGGATGATCAATGATGATCAGGTCATAGGTTTCTGCCAGTTCTTCGACCGGGGTGCTTTCAAACCCCTGAAGCGATCGTTTGTCCCAGACAATATCCGCATCGGGATGCCGGTCGCGGAATGTTTGGCTGGCCGCGACAAGCGGGTCATATCCCCGCGGATCAGACCAGGTCATGCCCCTGATTTTCTTGTGTTCAGTCATTCTTGCGTTTCCTCCTTGCCGCAGTTTAATGCTGAACATTTATAAATGAAAGAATGTTTTATATTTGATATTATGATTTGCGTATCACGGGGTCAGTTGCCACAATGAGGCTGGCCCGCATATACTCCGCCGACCGAAATCAACCGGTTTTTATCCGCCTGCGAGGACATATGAACGGCAAGACCGACGACCAGATTGATCAGGAAAAATACCGTGCCCCGGCATTGTCAAAGGGGCTCGATATCCTTGAACTGCTTGCCTCTGAAGTGGACGGATTGTCGCAGATCGCCATTGCCAAGCAGCTGAACCGCAACACGTCCGAAATCTTCCGGATGCTGATGGTGTTGTGTCAGCGCGGCTATATCGAACAGCGCGAAGAAGACGACCGTTATCAACTGACGACCAAGATGTTTGAAGTTGCACACCGTCATCCGCCGATCCGTCGCCTGACCTCGATCGCGGGCGATGCGATGCAGCGTCTTGCCAATGAAGTGAACCAGTCGATGCATCTGGCGATCATTCATTCGGGCAAGGTGCTTGTGATTGCGCAGGTCGACTGTCAGGACAACAACATCACCGCTGTTCGCCTGGGCGCGCAGATCAATATTTTTGACACGGCATCGGGTCGGGTGCTGGCGGCGTGGATGGATCAGGATGGGCTTGATAGCCTGATGAAGGATGTCGGCACCGAACCGGCAGACAAGTATCAGGCATTTCTTGATGACCTGCCCAAGGTGAAGGAAGCGGGATATTGTGAATCACAGTCGCTGACCATTGCGGGGGTCTTGAACCTTTCTGCGCCGATCTTTGATTTTTCGGGCAAGGTCGTGGCGGCATTGACCGTACCGTTTATCCAGCGCCTGTCGGGAACGTCGGTGGCATCGGTCGAAGAATGCCGTGAACGTCTGATCGCAGTGACAAAGGATATTTCCCGCCGTCTTGGTGCCGGCGCACATAGCTGATTGCGCCGAACGCCAACAGGCACCCGAGAACATCGCTGTGGTGCCTGTTCCTATTCCTAGGTGTTGTCGCTGGTGTGCTTGCGCAATTTGCGATGCAGGAAATCGATGAAAATGCGCACCTTGGCCGACAGGTTGTGACGTTCCGGATACACGGCATAAATATCGGCATCGACATGGGCATATTGCGGCAGCACGAGTTGCAGGCGGCCTGCTTTGACGTGTCGGGCAATATCCCATTCGGACCGCAACATGATGCCAAGCCCGTCCATCACCCAGCCCAGTGCAATTTCACCGTCATTGCTGCTGAGTGTGCCGTGCACCTTGACCGTTTCGGAATGCTGACCCCGCTGTAATTTCCAGACATCATAAACATCATTGTCCTGACGCAGGATGATGCAATTGTGGTTGATCAGGTCCGAAAGACTGCGCGGCATGCCGTGCTTTTCGATATAGGACGGGGCCGCACATAAAAACCGCCTGTTGGCGAGCAGCTTGCGCGCAGTGATACGCGAATTGGGCAATCCCCCGAACCGGATGCCAAGATCAATGCCTTCTTCAACCATGTTCATCGGTGCATCGGTCAAAAGAAGCTGGACCTCGACCTCGGGATAAAGGTGGGAAAACTCCGAAATCACCGGGGCCACATATTCACGCCCGAACCCGAATGTTGCATTGATGCGCAAAAGCCCGCTCGGGGTTTCGCTGGCATGGGAAACCCGTTCTTCGAGTTCTTCGATTTCGCGCATGATCTGGATCGCGCTTTGGTAATAGGCCTCGCCTTCGCTGGTCATGCTGATCCGGCGGGTGGTCCGGTTCAACAAACGCACTCCAAGTCGATCTTCAAGTTTGGCCAGCCGTTTGCTGACCGCAGGCGGCGACAGGTTCAGCTCCTGGGCGGCTGCACTCAGGCTGCCCTTGCGGACCAGAAGAACGAAAAAGCCGAGATCACTGTCTGATGACATTCTTAACCTGTGCGACACAATGAAATGAATAATCAGAAATTATAATGAATAACTAAAAAATCTACACTGCAAGAGTCATTCGGGCAAATGATTCAAGCCAAATACGCGTGTCCTACTGCGCCACAAAAGCCCGTAATGACATCAGGGAAACAGCTGGTGACGGGGCCGGGTGTGCTTTGCCGTCCCTTCGTGACCAGCCGGTGCCAACAAAGTTGGTGCTGTTCATTCTACGGGAGGAATACCAATGCGTAAGCTCGCAATCGCGGCAGCCATGGCTGCAACCCTGGTTTCAACACAGGCATTTGCCGAATATCCGGAAAAGACGATCAACTACATCATTCCGTTCAACGCGGGTGGCGAGTCTGATGTTTCCGCACGTTTCCAGCAGCCCTATCTGGAAGAACTGGCTGGCCAGTCCTTTGTGATCCAGTACATGGCGGGTGCCGGCGGTGCACAGGCCTGGTCACAGCTTAACGGCATGGAAGGTGACGGCTATACGATCATGGGCATCAACCTGCCCCATACGATCCTTCAGCCTATGGAAAAGGACGTTGGGTACGAAACCAAGGACCTTACCTATATCAACTTCTTCCATTACACCCCGAACGCCCTGTTCGTTCCAAAAGACAGTGAATTCCAGTCGCTTGGCGAACTTGTGGAATATGCAAAAGCCAATCCGGGCCTTGTCACGCTGAGCGGTTCGGGATCGAATTCGGCCAACCATCTGGGGCAGGTTCAGTTTGATGAACTGGCCGGTATCACGACCACCTATGTCCCGTTCAGCGGCACCGGTCCGGCGGTTACCGCGATCCTTGGCAGCCAGACCACCGGTGGTTTCAACTATGTCACGTCCGGTGTGAATAACGGTGATGGCATGCGTATGCTTGCTGTTGCGTCCGAACAGCGCGTCAAGGCATTCCCGGATGTCCCGACCTTCAAGGAACTGGGTTACAACATTGTCGGTGGTGCATTCCGTGGTGTTGCCGTTCCAAGTTCAACCCCGGAACCGATCCGCGAAAAGATTTCGCAGCTGATCACCGATGTGAACAACAACCCGGAATTCCAGAAAAAGATGGAAGATGCGGGCTTTGTTCTGACCGACATTTCCTATGACTTCATCAATGACTTTGTCGCGGCCAAATCCGAAGAATACCGCGAAATCGCAGAAAAACTGGGCATTGCCAACCGGTAAGTGCCCGGTCTGAAACATTTGAAACTGCGACAATAAAAAGATTGGGATTGGAAAGGTCCATCGTCATGGAGCTCTTGGGTTATCTTGTTAATGCCTTGACGCCACTAAATATTCTTATGGCACTTGGTGGCGTCATTCTGGGCACTGTAATCGGTGCTTTGCCGGGACTCTCGGCAACCATGGCGGTGGCCGTTCTGGTCCCGTTTACCTTTACCATGGATCCGGCGACCGGTTTGATTGCACTGGGTGCGATCTATACCGGCGCCATTTATGGCGGTGCCTTTGCCGCCATTCTGGTCAACACACCGGGAACCCCGTCGGCGATCGCCACGACCTTTGACGGTTTCCCGATGGCCAAACGTGGTGATGGCAGTCTTGCAGTAACACTGGCGACGCTTGCTTCTGTTGTAGGCGGGCTCGTCGGGGGTGTGTTCCTGTTGCTGCTGTCACCACCGCTGGCAAAGGTGGCACTTGCCTTTGGCCCGCCGGAATATTTCTGGTTGGCGATTTTCGGACTGACTTTGATTTCGGCCCTGTCGGTTGGCAACACCATCAAGGGATTGCTGGGCGGCTGTATTGGTCTGATGCTGGCGATGGTGGGTGTTGCTGTGGTGGGCGGTGATATCCGCTTTACGATGGGCACCCATATGTTGCTGGGCGGGTTTGATATCGTATCGGCACTGATCGGGCTTTATTGCATCCCGGTTCTGATTGATCTGGTTGCAACGCCTGACCCGCATTTGAAGGTAGAGCAGGGCAACCGTGGCATTCGCCTGCGCGAAGCATTCGGCATCGCCTGGGAAAGCAAATTCAACGTTCTGCGCAGCTCGATCATCGGGACTGTGATCGGGGTTTTGCCCGGTGCGGGTGGATCGATTGCCGGACTGGTTTCCTATTCCGAAGCACGCCGGTCATCGAAAAAGCCCGAAACATTCGGCAATGGCGCACCCGATGGCATTATCGCAACGGAATCTGCCAATAACGCAACAGTTGGTGGCGGTTTCATCCCGACCCTTGTTCTGGGTATTCCCGGTACGCCACCCGATGCGGTCATTCTTGGTGCGTTGCTGGTACAGGGGATCAAGATTGGTCCGACGCTGTTTTCCCAGCAGGGCGATATTGTTTACACCTTTATCTTTGGTCTTTTGATTGCAACGGCCCTGATGTTGCCGGCCGGTTTGCTGATCGGGCGCTATGCCTACAAGTCGATTGCATCAATCCCAAAGACCCTTCTGGTTCCGACCATTGCCTTTTTGACCGTTGTCGGCAGCTTTGCCATCCACAGCAACCTGCATGATGTGCAGATGATGCTGGCGCTTGGTGTGATTGGCTGGCTTTTGAACCGGTGCGGTTTCGCGCCGTCGCCGATTGTGCTTGGTCTGGTGCTGGGACAGATCGCCGAACAGGGATTTGTGCAGTCCTATCTGATCGGCAACGCGACCCATAATCTTGCCGGTATGTTCTTTGGGCGTCCGATCAGTCTGGCAATTGTTGCCCTTGCCGCCTTTACCCTGCTTTATCCGCTTGTCTTCTCCAAACGCAAGGAAAACGCCAAGAAGCGCGCGCTTGATGCGGCACGCAGCTATGCCGACAGTCAGGGATCAACCACCGTGGGTGACGTCGAGCCGGTTGCAAAAAGCGGTTTTGCACCCCTGGCAGGATTGAAAAAACAGCTGGCAAAACCACGTGATCATGCGGGCATGTTCTTGTCTGTATTGCTGATTGGTGTGGCTGTCTGGGCATTTGCGGAAACATCTGCCATGACCCCGATGGGGTCGGTCTTCCCCAGCACGATTTCGGTGGCGATCATTGTCATGTCACTGATGCTTCTGGGGCTCAATATATTGCGTAAACCGGCAGGTCCGGAGCAAGGGGGCGATGCTGACAATAGTTCAAATGCACGCCGGGTTGCTTTGGTCATTGCCATGGTTGTCTGGGTGGCGGTGATCCCGATGGTCGGCTTTGGCATTGCTGCCATTCTGGCCTTCCTGATTTTGGGACGCGTTGCCTGTTACGAGCATATGTCGGCCAAGCGCATCCTTGGCGAAGCGGTCGGCGGGCTTGTGATTGTCGGGGGGCTTTATCTTCTGATGGCCGAAGTGCTGCTGATCAGAATGCCAACCGGCGCGCTTTTCTAGGACACGCTTCAAACCCGTATAAAATTAATCTGCAAACTGAAGAGACTTGTGATGAAGAACTATCGTATTGCTGCCATTCCGGGTGACGGAATTGGTAAAGAGGTTGTTGCGGCCGGTGTAGAAGTACTTGATGTCTTGGCAAAGCGGGATGGTGGCTTCACCATGAGCTTCGACAGCTTTGACTGGGGATCGGATTACTACAAAAAACACGGCATCATGATGCCGGCCGATGGCCGCGATCAGATCAAGGATCATGATGCGATCTATTTCGGTGCCGTGGGTGCGCCCGATGTCCCCGATCATGTGACCCTTTGGGGGTTGCGTCTTGCGATTTGTCAGCCGTTTGATCAATACGCCAATGTGCGCCCGACCCGTATTTTGCCGGGCATTGAAAGCCCGCTTCGCAATGTCAAACAGGGCGAACTGGACTGGGTGATCGTGCGCGAAAACTCCGAAGGCGAATATGCCGGGCAGGGCGGTCGATCGCATGTCGGCCTTCCCGAAGAAGTCGCAACCGAAGTTTCGATTTTTACCCGTGCCGGTGTCACGCGCATCATGCGGTTTGCCTTTGACCTTGCCCGGTCACGCTCGCGCAAGAAACTGACCGTGGTCACCAAAAGCAACGCCCAGCGCAACGGCATGGTGATGTGGGATGAAATCGCCAAGGAAGTGGCGGCCGAATATCCGGATGTCGAATGGGACAAAATGCTGGTTGATGCAATGACCATGCGCATGACCCTGCGCCCGGAAACCATTGATACCATCGTTGCCACCAACCTGCATGCCGACATTTTGTCTGATCTTGCCGCTGCCCTTGCCGGGTCGCTTGGCATTGCACCGACGGCAAACCTTAATCCCGAACGCAATTTCCCGTCGATGTTCGAACCGATCCATGGGTCGGCGTTTGATATTACGGGCAAAGGCATCGCCAATCCGGTCGCAACATTCTGGAGTGCGGTGATGATGCTCGATCATCTGGGGGAAAAGGCGGCATCGGATCGTTTGATGCGTGCGGTGGAACGCGTTACCGCTGATCCGTCCCTGCATACGCCCGATCTGGGAGGTAATGCCACCACCCGTCAGGTGACCGATGCCGTGATTGCGGCAATCCACGGCGATAACGTCTGATCGTGGGGCAGGCAGATGACAGGGGATGACATGATGTCTGGCATTGGCGATAGCACGGCAATCAAAAGGTTCCTGACGGAGCTTTTTGAAACGGCTGTGCGTGCTGCTGATCCGGATATCTGTGTGCCGGCGCATCTGCCTGCGCCGCCAAACGGACGCACGATTGTGATCGGTGCGGGCAAGGCATCGGCAAAGATGGCGCGCGCACTGGAACAGAACTGGTCAGGGCCATTGTCGGGATGTGTGGTCACGCGTTATGGACATGCGGTACCGACCGACCATATTGAAATCATAGAGGCATCCCACCCGGTCCCCGATGCCGCGGGACTGGCGGCAACACCGAAGATCACCGAACTTGTGCGCGATCTGCGGGAGGATGATCTGGTCATTTGTCTGATATCGGGCGGGGGATCGGCGTTACTGGTTGATCCGGTTGCGCCGCTGGATCTTGCCGGGTTGCGCGACATCAATCGTGCCCTTTTGAAATCCGGTGCGGCAATTGACGAGATGAATTGTGTTCGCAGGCATATTTCAAACGTCAAAGGCGGTCGTCTGGCCGCGATGTGCCATCCGGCACGCGTTGTGACCCTGGCGATTTCCGATGTGCCGGGTGACAGTCTTCTGGATGTGGCATCGGGGCCGACTGTTGCTGATCCGACAAGCTGTGCAGACGCGCTGGCAATTATTGACCGATATGACATCGCGCTTCCCGATGCTGTGCGGGCCATGCTTGAAAATGGCGAAACCGAAAGCATCAAGCATGACGATCCGCGCATTGCAAAATGTGAGGCCGTTCTGATTGCAACACCGCAAATGGCGCTGGAAGCTGCCGCGCGAAAGGCGCGTGATATGGGAATTGCCGCCCATATCCTTGGCGATGCGATCGAAGGTGAAGCATCTGACGTCGGAACGGTCTTGGCCGGTATCGCACGTCAGATCGTGCTGCGCGGGCAGCCGTTTGCACGTCCTTGTCTGTTATTGTCCGGTGGCGAAACAACCGTCACCGTAAAGGGCAACGGGCGCGGCGGGCGCAATGTGGAATTCCTGCTGGGGTTGGCGGTTGCGCTTAATGGTTTGTCCGGGGTCTATGCGATTGCCGGGGATACCGATGGTGTTGACGGGCTCGAAGAAATTGCCGGTGGTCTGATCACACCCGATACCCTTGATCGCGCAATTGGTATCGGGATCAAGGCGCAAGAATATCTTGCAAACAATGACGGACACAGTTTCTTTGAGCGGCTTGGCGATGCGGTGATTACCGGGCCGACTTTGACGAATGTGAATGATTTTCGTGCAATATTGATTAATTGATATCTGAATTAAGTCCCACAAGGAGGAAATGGCTGAAATGGCTGGTAAACAACATAAGATCGCGGTGATCGCCGGGGACGGCATTGGCACAGAAGTCATGCCCGAAGGTGTTCGCGTCCTTGAAGCAGCCGCCGAGGTCTATGGGATCGATCTTGCGTTTGATACGTTCGAATTCGGGTCCTGCGACTATTATCTCAAACATGGCCAGATGATGCCCGATGACTGGAAGGCACAGATCGGTAATCACGATGCCATTTTCTTTGGTGCGGTTGGTTGGCCCGATACGGTGCCCGATCATATTTCGCTGTGGGGATCGTTGATCCAGTTCCGGCGCGATTTCGATCAATATGTCAGTCTGCGCCCGGCAAAACTGATGCCCGGTGTGCCATCACCCCTTGCCGGTCGCAAGCCGGGCGATATTGATTTCTATGTGGTTCGTGAAAATACCGAAGGCGAATATTCGTCGGTTGGCGGGAAAATGTATCCCGGCACGGATCGCGAGATCGTTATTCAGGAAACCGTCATGTCGCGGATCGGTGTTGACCGTATCCTGAAATATGCGTTCGAGCTGGCCCAAAAACGCCCGCGCAAACATCTGACATCGGCGACCAAATCCAACGGCATTTCGATCACCATGCCCTATTGGGATGAACGTGTTCTGGAAATGGCAAAGTCCTATCCGGATGTAACCTGGGACAAATATCACATCGATATTCTGACCGCACAGTTCGTCATGAACCCGGATCGCTTTGACGTGGTGGTCGCATCGAACCTGTTTGGCGATATCCTGTCCGATCTTGGTCCGGCCTGTACCGGGACCATCGGTATTGCGCCGTCGGGCAATATCAACCCGGAACGCAAATTCCCGTCGCTGTTCGAACCGGTGCATGGTTCGGCCCCGGATATCGCCGGCAAGGGTATTGCCAACCCGATCGGCCAGATCTGGTCAGGTGCGATGATGCTGGATCATTTGGGCCATACCGATGCCCATGACGGCATCATGCGCGCGATTGAAAAGGTCCTGTTGTCGACCGAATTGCGGACGGCCGATCTTGGCGGTACGGCAAATACGGTCACCTGTGGCAAGGCAATTGCCGATGCGGTTCGCGAACAAGGCTAACCTCCCCAAGAAACGATAAGAACAGTTTCCCTTATGTCCTGACCCGATCACGGCTTATTGCGGTGATCGGGTTTCTTTATGGCCGGTGACATGGGCCCATAACCGTTCGGCAAGCGCACTTCGGCGATGGCGCGGGCGGGTGATGCGGATTTCAAGCGGGATCGACGGGGCCGGGTTTGTGCCCGTGTTCGTGCCCGCGACAAAGGGCTGAAATGACTCGGATATCTCGAAGGGCTGTAGCTGTCCTGTTTCAAGATCACGCGCAATCAGGCTTTCCGGAAGCCATGCGAAACCGGCACCATTTCTGACCATCGAATGCAATGTCGCCGCCAGATGGGATGTGAAATTGGCGGTGCCTTGCGGTGTGATTTCGCCGTTTTGATCGCTGGCGGCAATGATCCGGCCAAGCCCGGATTCCGTGCTGTAGGCCAGATACGGCACGGGCGTCTTTGTTGCGTGCGCACTTGCGGCAAGTGACGGACTTATCACGGCCATCAGCCTGTCATGCCCGATCACACAGCTTTGAAACAGCGATGGCTGCAAACCATCAGGCGTATTGGAGGCATCGGGTCCATCTGGCCGGGCATGGGCAATCAGAAAATCTGTCTCACCCTTGAGCATACGGCTTTCACAGGCCTGCATGCTGTCTGACACCAGATTAAGCGGGCCCAGTGCGATGTCTTCATTCTGGCGGCGCAGCCATTCCGGGATGAAGGTAAAGGACAGCGCATGGGTTGCTGCAATATTCAGCGACGCATTGGCTGTTTTCGCAAGTTCTGCGGCCTCGCGCTTGGCCTGTGTCAGGGAAAAGCAGATTGCCCGTGCATGGGACAGGAAATGTTCCCCGGACGGGGTCAGGGAAACAGAATGCGTGGTGCGTTCAACCAGGGACGCCCCGACCCAGGTTTCAAGTGCCCGGATACGTCGGCTGAATGCCGGTTGGGTGATGTTTCTGATTTCGGCCGCACGTGAAAAATTAAGCGTCTCACACAATGCGATGAAATCTTCAAGCCAGCGCAATTCCATTCTGGTTATGCCAAATCTGTATAAATATAGACCCAGTTCACATTGGATGAGAGGGCTTTGCAAGCCTTAATATGTAGTCATTCATCACATTTACCGACGCCCATTACAGAGAGCTGGTCATGCAAATCGTCGATATCGTCGAAGTTACAAAACCCATCGCATCCCCGATCCGCAACGCCTATATCGATTTTTCGAAAATGACGGCCAGCTTGGTGGCGGTTGTCACCGATCAGGTGCGGGATGGCCGCCGGGTGGTCGGATATGGTTTTAATTCCAACGGACGTTACGGGCAGGGCGGCCTGATCCGGGAACGGTTCCGGGATCGCGTATTGTCGGCCGATCCGAAAAGCCTGATCAATGATGCGGGCGATAACCTTGACCCGCATCGCATCTGGGCGGCGATGATGCAAAATGAAAAGCCTGGCGGGCATGGCGAACGATCGGTTGCGGTCGGGACCATGGATATGGCGGTCTGGGATGCGGTGGCGAAAATCGCCGGAAAACCGCTTTTCCGTCTGCTTGCCGAAACATACGGGGTCGAAGCCGATCCCAGGGTCTTTGTTTATGCCGCGGGCGGTTATTACTATCCGGGCAAGGATCTTTCGGCATTGCGTGCTGAAATGCGCGGATACCTTAATCGCGGCTATACGGTTGTTAAAATGAAGATCGGCGGGGCATCGATTGACGAAGACCGCCGCCGGATCGAAGCTGTTCTGGAAGAAATCGGCAACGAGGCCCAGCTTGCGGTCGATGCCAATGGTCGCTTTGATCTGGAAACCGCAATTGCCTATGCCAAGATGCTGCGCGAATATCCGCTGTTCTGGTACGAAGAAGCCGGCGATCCGCTCGATTATCAGCTTCAGGCTGCCCTTGCCGATTTTTATCCGGGCCCGATGGCAACAGGGGAAAACCTGTTTTCCCATCAGGATGCCAGAAACCTGTTGCGTCATGGCGGCATGCGCCCGGATCGGGACTGGTTGCAGTTTGACTGCGCGCTTTCATACGGGCTTGTTGAATATCTGCGCACGCTTGATGTTCTTAAGGTTCACGGCTGGTCGCCGAAACGCTGCATTCCGCATGGCGGGCATCAGATGTCGCTTAATATCGCAGCCGGTCTGGGACTTGGTGGCAATGAAAGCTATCCCGACCTGTTCCAGCCTTATGGCGGTTTCCCCGATAGCGTAAAGGTCGAACAGGGCTATATCACCATGCCTGAACTGCCCGGCATCGGGTTTGAAGGCAAATCCGATCTGATTTCGGTGATGCGCGAACTGGCCGAATAACGCGCCCTGCAAACAAACACCCGACAATCGCGCACATGGTGTTGCGGTTGTCGGGTGTTTGCATTTGATCCGGGCGGACCGGGTTACTTCGGATCGTAAAGACGGGTCGGATTGTCGATCAAAAGGGCGCGTTGCTGTTCGGGTTTGGGGGCAACGCGTGCAATATGGTCAACCAGTTTGCCATCGTCTGGCACATGGCTTTTCATGTTGGGATGTGGCCAGTCCGTGCCCCAGATCACGCGATCGGGAATGTCTTCGACGATCGCCTTGCCAAAGGCCACCACATCGTCATAGGGCGGGCCAGCAACTGTCAGGCGTTCCGGGCAGGTGACCTTGACCCAGATATGGTCATTTTCGCGCACCAGTTTGCGGAAACGCTCAAAGTCCGGGTGATCAACGCCCTTGGTCACATCGGGGCGGCCCAGATGATCAATCACCACGGTTACCGGCATATCGATCAGGAACTGCTCTAGACCCGGCAGGTCGGCGGCTTCGAAATAGACAACAATGTGCCAGCCATAAGGTTTGATCTTTTCAACGATCTTGAGGAAATGGTCGCGCGGCGTATCATCAACCAGTCGTTTGACGAAATTGAACCGCACCCCCCGCACGCCAGCCGCATCAAGTTCATCAAGATGTTCCTTGCTGACATCCGGGCGGACGGTGGCAATGCCGCGATAGCGACCATCTGACGCCAGAAGTGCATCGACAAGCGCGCGGTTATCCGCACCATGACAGGTCGCCTGAACGATGACGGATCGATCAACGCCCAGATATTTGTGCAACTCAAACAGTTTGTCCTTGCCGGCATCGACCGGGGTGTATTTCCGTTCCGGTGCAAACGGAAAATCTGCCTCTGGCCCGAAGACATGGCAATGGGCATCCCAGGTTCCTTCGGGCAGGGTGAATTTCGGTTTGGACGGGTTGGGATGGAAGGGCAGATAATCTGGCGATGGGGGCATGGGTATCCTCGTAAATATCGTCAGGCGCCCGGCAGGCAGCGCCATATTTGGCGGCCGTGCTGGGACGCAGGATCAAGGCAAGTGGTGGTAAAGCCAAAACTTGGTCGGGCCGGATCACCCGACATATTTTGCAAGGAATTCGGCCGTGCGGGCATGTGCCACATCCGCCGCATCCGCGACATAGGACGGGCGCGCATCATTGGCAAAGGCATGACCGGCGTCATACATGTGAATTTCCATATCCGGCAAATAGGCCTTGGCCTGATCAAGCATTTCGGCGGGAACATGGTCATCCTTGCTGCCGAAATGGCCAAGGAATGCAGCCTTGAGCGGGCGGTCAAGATATTGCGGCAAACGCGTGCCGTAAAACGCAACACCTGCCGCAATATCAAGATCCTGTGCCGCGCGCAGAGCCAGTCCGCCACCCCAGCAAAAACCGATCACACCGACTTTGCCCCCATTGGCAGCAAGTGCTTTGACCGCGGCATCGATATCGGCAACGGTTTTCTCAAGATCGGATGCCAGCATCATGTCGCGGCCACGCGGGGCCTGATCAAACGGAATTACCGCATCGCGTTCCTGACGGTCAAACAGGGCCGGGATCGCAACTTCATAGCCAAGGGCTGCATATTTGGCCGCAACTCCTTTGAGCTGGTCGGTCACGCCGAAGATTTCCTGAAGGATAACAATCCCGCCGCGACGTTCGCCGACAGCCGGTTCAAACCAGCAATTCAGCGAATGGCCATCCGATGCGGTAATGGTCTTCATCATGTCATGTGTTCCTGTTGTCTTGTGCCTGTGATGGTCAATGCGTTACCGGCAAATCAGACCGGCAACGCATGATAGATCGCGGTTATTTGCCGACCGGAATGCCGGCTTCTTCAAAATATTTGATCGCGCCCGGGTGATAGGGCATCAGGTTTTTCGGGGCCATCTTTTCTGGTTGGGCACGGGCAAAGGCACCAAAGGTTGCCTTAAGCGCATCGCGTCCTTCGGCGATAGCCTTGGTCAATTTGTAAACCAGATCGTCGCTGACATCTGCGTTGGTCATCAGAACCCAGGGGATCTGCATCAGGTTGACGTCATAGTTCTGAAGGCCATTGATCTTTTCGTTCTGTTTCATCGAAACGATATCGCCGGCGGGCAAAAAGCCCTTGAACAGTGACGTGCCGATCACGGAATTATCCAGCGAGATATAGCAAAGACCGCCACGGTCCTGAAGTTTCACGCTGGCCTGCTGACCGGCACCGGCATTCAGGCTGACAAGTGCGATATCCACCAGACCGTCACCAAGGGCGTTGATCCCGGCAACAAAATTGGCAACCGGAACCATCTGGAAATCTTCGTATTTCAGGCCGGCATTGGCAAGGCCACCCATGATGTAATAGGGGATGATGGTCGATGACGTATATTCCGAGGCAATGCGAAGCTCGGATGCCCGATTTTTAAGGTCATCAACCGATTTAAGGTTGAGATCACAAGGCGCCATCAGGCCGGTGGTCAGCGGGAACATCGTTCCGACCAGACGCATATTGCCATTGGCGCGGTCATAGTTGCCCGTCCCGGAATAGGCATATTCCGCTTCGACACCGTTGGAGAAACCGAAATCAACCTCGCCCGAATTGATCAGCGGCAGATACCCGACCAGCGGCTGGGTCCGCGCGATGATGCCCGCATCATTGGCGACTTTGGCAACGGCCTGACCGGAATTATAGGCAAGTGATCCTTGTGCGCCGGTGGCGACCGTGACGACCTGGGCGGATGCGGCACTTGCACTGATTGCAAGGCCAATCAGCCCGGCAGACAATGCCTTGGTGAGTTTGTTCATTTTCAGTTTCCTCCTGATTTCACTTCGTTCTTTTGGTGTGTTCCCTGAAACCGCAGGCCGACAGCCAGCAAAATGGCTGCGATTGCGGCGATGATGTGAAGTTGAATGCTGAATGCGGCGGGCAGGAAGCCCAGCGGCAAGGCGGCAAAGCCAAGAATGGTAAAGGCGATGCGCAACATCGGCCCAAGACCACGCGACCAATACCCGACAATCCCGGCGGTTACGGCAATCACCCCGATGATCGCAAGACCAAGGTTAAGGGCAATATCGATCCAGCTTCCCTGCATCAGAATTGCCGGGGTTTCGACAAAGATGAAGGGCAGGATAAAGGCCGCCCAGCCAATGCGCATGGACGCAATCCCGGTGGCAAGCGGATCATCCTCGGTGATTGTTGCCGCGGCAAAGGCGGCAAGGGCAACCGGCGGGGTAATCATCGACATCATCCCGAAATACAGGATGAACAGATGTGCCGCGATCGGATCAATCCCGGCTTCGACCAGGGATGGTGCAACCAGTGCAGCCAACAGGACATAAACGCCCGATGTCGGCATGCCCATGCCAAGGATCACACAAATCACCGCTGATACGGCAAGCAGCAAGAAGGCGTTTGATCCAACCGCATCGACCAGAACCAGTGTCAGGGCAAAGCCAAGCCCGGTGATGTTGAGAATACCGATCACGAACCCGGCCGCCGCCACCACAAGGATCAGGTCAACCATCCCGGTTCCGGTTTCAACAAAGGTCCGGCCCAGCATTCGGGGTGTCAGTCGATATCCGCGATACCCGCGCACGAAACCGACAATAACAATTGCAACCGCCGCCATAAGTGCGGAATCTTCGGGATCCATCCGCCACCAGAACAGGGCAGCCAGAAGGACAGCAAACGGGATGATAAAGTGCCAGCCTTCTTTCAGAACCTCGCGAACCGTCATGGTGTCCGTATCGGCAGGCTGAATATTATCGCGTCCGGCAATCAGATCGACCTGGGTGAAGACGCTCAGATAATAAAGGATGGCTGGAATAAGGGCGGCGCCGGCGACCGTGAAATAGGAAATATCAAGGAACTCGGCCATCAAAAAGGCCGCCGCCCCCATGATTGGCGGGGTAAGCTGCCCGCCGGTTGACGCCACGGCTTCAATCGCACCGGCATCGCGTTTGGTATAGCCGCCGCGCTGCATCAGCGGGATGGTCACCACCCCGGTGGTGACGACGTTCGATACCGCACTGCCCGAAATCGATCCGAACAATGCCGACCCGACAACAGAGATTTTGGCACTGCCACCCCGTGATCGACCGGTGGCCGCCATGGCAAGATCGGTAAAGAAGTTCCCACCCCCCGCAGCAAACAGCAATTTGCCAAAAAAGACGAACAGCATGACGATGATCGTGCCGACCGCAAGAGGGGTGGAAAACACCGCATTCGGGTCAAAGCCGATATACTGGACCATCCGTTCAATGGTCAGCGCCTTGCCGATCAACTGACCGGGCACCTTGTCGGCGAACAGTGAATAGACCATGAAAACAAGGACGATGGCAAAAAGCATCCAGCCGGTCCGCCGACGGATCCCTTCGACCACGCCAAGCGTTACCACAGCACCAATCAGGGTAATCTGCCAGGGACGATAAGCCTGTTCTTGCAGCAGCCAGACAAAATCAAGTGCTGCATACATCAGAACCGCAAATATGATCGCGGCAACCGTGCCGTGGAACCAGCCGATGGTTTGCTTTTCCTCGCCGCGGAAATTGAACTTCAGATAGGCGATGGTCAAAGCCATGCCGAGCTGGAAGGCCATATATTGTTGTGGCAAGACAGCAAAGCCCAAGCGGATCGGTGCTTCAAGATTCCAAAGAATACAGGCAACCACCATGCTTGATGCCAGCACGGTAATCAGATGATTGCGCAGGGATGCCGAATTGATCATGGCCGTGCCCCCGTTTTTGCGCATATCGGCACGGCCCCGGCATGATGCGGGATCAAAAGGCAATGGATCGTCGCCAGACGCGCATCGGAAAACAATGCGCTGGTGTGTTTTGCCACACGCGGGTTCCGCGTCATGGGCTTCCTCCTACTTCCTTGTTTGTTCTTGTTATTATTGTTTTTGTTTTCGGCGGGGCATCGTCATCAATCGATGAAAACGGTCCCGTCAAACAGTTTGCGTGCCGTGCGCAGCAGGCCAGCCTTTTCGACCGCACCGTCTTTGGTCTTTTCGATGATCACGCTCATTTCGCCGGACGGATGTTCGACCGAAATCGTGCTGAGATCGGCGATATTGCCAACAGCAACGCTTGCGGCCGGTGATCCCGGCAGCAGACAGGCCGTTGCCACACTGACCGCGCCCAATACCCCGATCGAGGCATGGCAACGATGCGGGATGAAGGTCCGTGTGGAAATGGCACCGCCATTTTGGGCGGGCGAAACCATGGTCATTTTGGGAACGGATGCGTCGCTGACATCGCCAAGATTCATCAACGGCCCGCATTTCAGGCGGATGCTTTCAAGTTTGGCGCGAAGGGCAGAATTGCCTTCCAGGTCTTCCCGGCTTTCTTGCCCGGAAATGCCCATGTCGGACGCACGCAGGACAACAACCGGCATGCCGTTATCGATCATGGTGACGGGAACGCCGTCGATCACATCAACTTCGTTTCCGGTCGGAAGCAACGCACCACAGGTCGTTCCGGCAGTGTCACTGAACAAAAGCGGGATCGGTGCAGATGTGCCGGGAACGCCGTCAATGCGGGCGTCCCCGCCATAAACCGCTTTGCCATTTGGCGTTTCGATGGTTGCGGTTGCCGTCTGTCCGGTGTTTTCCATGAAGATGGAAACTTTGGTTTGCCCGGATGTGGCCGCAACCAGTCCCCGTTCAATGGCAAACGGCCCAACCCCGGCAAGGATATTGCCGCAATTCTGTTGATCGGTCACAACGGCGCGATCAACGAAAACTTGCAAGAACAGATAATCGACATCAATGCCCGGGCGATCGGATTTTTTGACAATGGCAACTTTCGATGTCAGGGGATCTGCCCCCCCCATCCCGTCAATTTGTTTGGCATCGGGCGATCCCATGACACGCAGCAAAACCGCGTCGCGTTCTGCAATGTCATTTGGCAAATCTTCTGCCAGGAAATAGCCGCCCTTTGACGTGCCGCCACGCATCCACATGCAGCGGATGCCGCCGGTTTGCTTGATCCCCCTAGACATATTTCAGGCCTTTTTCAGCCAGACGCGGGCGCATGTCATAAATATCCAGACCCAATTCCCCGGCCATCAGGCGGGCACGTGTCTTGGCTTCTTTTTCTTCGCGTGCGATCGACTGTTTCAGGACATTTTCCGCATTGGCATTGGGGACGACGCAAACACCGTCATCATCGGCCACAATGACATCGCCGGGATTTACCAGGGCACCAGCAATCGTCACCGGCACATTGACCGAACCAACCGTTTCCTTGACCGTGCCCTGTGCCGAAACAGCCTTGGACCAGACCGGGAATTTGATTTCGGTAAGATCAAGCACATCACGTACACCGGCCTCGATGATCAGGCCGCGGACCTTGCGATGCATCAGCGACCGGGCAAGAAGTTCACCAAAATACCCGGCATCACAGGGCGAGGTCGGCGATACGACCAGAATGTCGCCTTCCTGACACTGTTCAACCGCAACATGGATCATCCAGTTATCGGCCGGTGCGATGGAAACCGTTGCGGCATTTCCGGCAATGCGTGCGCCCGGATAGATCGGGCGCATATGCGACTGCAAAAGCCCGGTCCGGCCCTGTGCTTCGTGAACGGTGGCAACACCACATTTACCCAGACCGTCCACAATCGAAAGATCGGTACGGGTAATATTCTGCACAACGACGCCACCCATTACAGTTCATCCACGGTGCGCGGATAGACCGACTGGAAACCTTCGGCATATCTGGCGTTACGACCACCGGCCTGACCGCCCGAATTGCGGCGGAAATGGTTGCCGCGGTTCTCAGCAACATTTTCATAATAGTGCCAAAGATGTTCCTGGCCTTCCATGCACTGGATCGCCGCCCATTTCTGATCCCAGACATCGGTGATATCGAGGAAATGGTCAGGCTTCCATTCCATCTGTTCGGTCTGGTGGGGTTCAAACAGATAAAGCTGCGGCGCACCCAGAACCTTTTCACCCGGGTTGTGGCCCCAGGCCTGTGCGATCATGCGGCATTCAATCGCCACACGCGTCGCATAGGAATGGTCGGTATTGTAATTGTCGACAAAGCTGTGGCTCAGCATGAATTTCGGCTGAACAGCACGAATGGTGTCGACCAGTTCGAATTTCTGATCACGGGAAAGTTCAAGCGGGTAATCACCGACATCCATGAACTTGATGTCATGAACGTTAAGCGCCTTGGCAGCGTTTTCGGCTTCCTTGCGACGTTCGGTTTTGACCCGCTCCATCGTGCAGCCTTCCTGCTTCCACAGCTTCGCGGATTCACCGCGTTCGCCATAAGAAAGGCAAACGACCGTGACGTCGTAACCTTTCTTGGCATGCAGCGCGATCGCGCCGCCGCAGCGCCAGACAAAATCCGCAGAATGCGCACTGATGACCAGTGCGGTCGGTTTGGTGGTGGTCACGTTTCTGACTCCCTAGCTTGGTTTGGTTTTGTGAAATCATGCTAGGTGCCAAGCCGCGTCAGGTGAAATAGAACCAATGGTATTTGCTATAAGTTCTTTCTATAATGTGTGCGCGATCACAGGGAGAACGTCCTTAATGAGCCTGCAAAATCCGAACCTTAAACATCTGCGTGCCTGTCTTGCAGTGGCCCGCCGTCAAAGCATCAGTGCCGCTGCCGAAGACGTTTACATGTCCCAGCCTGCCGTGACGCAGGCAGTGGCAAAAGTCGAACGTCTTCTGGGGGTGGAACTGTTTGATCGCAGGCCCGAAGGCGTGTTTGTGACCGAACCGGGAAAGATATTTGTTCGCCGTGTTGAACGTTTGCAGGATTACCTTGTGCAGGCGACCGCCGAGATCATGCGCATCGGGCGGCGCAATCGCGGTCATCAGGTCAAATTGCATCAACTGGTCACCGGCGTGCAATTGCGCGCATTGATTGCCATTTCCGAGGCGGGCAGTTTCAGTCTGGCGGCACGCAATGTCGGTGTGTCGCAGCCATCCTTGCACCGGGCGGCGCGCGAACTTGAACAGCTTTGTGCCGTGCCGCTGTTTGAAAAGGCCAGTACCGGCATCCTTTTGACCAAACAGGCCGAAACATTCGTGATGTTTGCCAAACTGGCACTGGTCGAACTGGGGCAGGCCGAAGACGAAATTGCATCCTGGAAGGGCGGGCGTGGTGGCCGCATCGTGATTGGCAGCATGCCGCTGGCGCGCAGTGCGATCCTGCCCAACGCGATCAATGCCATCATGGAAGAATTCCCCGATACCCGATTGCGGGTGGTCGACGGACCTTATCAGGATTTGTTATTCGGGTTGCGGCACGGTGATATTGATCTTCTGATCGGTGCCCTGCGCGATCCGGTGCCGG
Organism: Thalassospira povalilytica; assembly: GCF_002844235.1. GTDB lineage: Bacteria > Pseudomonadota > Alphaproteobacteria > Rhodospirillales > Thalassospiraceae > Thalassospira > Thalassospira povalilytica. The sequence continues at coordinate 661,378 of NZ_PGTS01000001.1, forward strand.
TCGATGATGTGGTTCAGCACAAATTGTTTGATGATCCATTGGCAATTGTCGGGCGAGTTCATCATCCGTTGCTTCGCCAGAAAAAGCTGACACCTGCCGATCTTGCTGCGTATGGCTGGGCGGTGCCGCTACGGGGGGCTCCGACCCGGGATTATTTCGAAACCATGTTCCCGGTTGATGGTGGACTGCGCCCGCAAAGCATCGTTGAAACCGGGTCATTGATCCTGATCCGGCGGATGCTGTCAACCAGTGACAAGCTGACCATCATTTCGCGCCATCAGATCATGCAGGAAGAAAAATACGGTGAACTGACCATGTTGCCGATTGATCTTCCTGATACCGAACGTCCAATCGGGCTTACAGTGCGCAAAGGCTGGTCGCCAACATCGATACAGCAAAACCTGATAGAGCGACTGGAAGCGATCAGCGAAAACATTGCTACTTTGTGGTAGGCACACCTGATCCGGAAAACGGACCTATTTGCATTTTGAATGCCGATTTCGGGCAATCAATTTTCCCTGACAGCCACGAAATGATAGCAGTGAGGCAATGACTTCACATCTGCCGCCTTATGGCGGCCCATCACAACAAAAAATCAGATCGGGAACTTCAAGAACATGACAGTCACCATCAATACCATCGCCTTTCTGGGGTTCGGCGAAGCTGCACAGGCCTTTGTAAAAGGTTGGGGCCATGACATCGTGCCGGTCACACGGGCTTTTGACATCAAGACAACAAGTGCCGATACCGCCATCCGCGAAGCCAAGAATGCCGATTATGTCGCTGTCGGTGTCACCGGTGCAGTCAGTGGCCAGGTCGCCCTTTCGGGCGCGGAACTTGTTTTCTCGCTGGTGACGGCGGATCAGGCAGCAACGGTTGCCCGTGACGCCGCGGCATCGATTGAACCGGGGGCGTTTTTCTTTGATTGCAATTCATGTGCGCCGGGCACCAAGCGCCGCAATGCCGAACTGATCGAAGCAGCAGGCGCGAAATATGTTGATATGGCGGTGATGGCGCCGGTTTATCCGAAATTGCACAAAACCCCGATCCTGCTAAGCGGTCCGCATGCCGAGGCGGCAAAACCGGTTCTGGAATCTCTTGGCATGGAGCCGGGTATTGCCGGTGACACCGTCGGGGCCGGATCGGCGATCAAGATGGTGCGATCCGTGATGATGAAAGGGCTCGAAGCACTGTTTGCCGAATGTGTCCTGGCCGGGCGTCGTGCCGGTGTTGATGAAACCGTGCTGGCATCCCTTGATAAAACCTATCCGGGTTTCGACTTCATGGAAAAGGCCGCCTATATGCTTGAACGGTCCATGACGCATGGCATTCGTCGAGCAGCCGAAATGGAAGAAGTCGCACTAACGGTCGAGGAACTTGGCCTTAATAACGGTATGGCCAAGGCCACTGTCGATTGGCAGCGAACCATTGGTGAATTGAAGCTTGATGCCGGGGATCTTGGCTATCGCGAACGGGCCGACATGATCCTTGAGGCGATGGCAAAGAAGTAAATCCGTTCTGAGTTTGACCGGAAATGTAAAAGGCAGGGTTCGCACCCTGCCTTTGCCGTATCTGGATGAAGCTTGCAGATCACAAATGATTACTCTGAGGCGTTCGGCACCGGCGGGGTGCCATGGGTATGGAAGGATGGAATGGTTTTCAGTCCCCATGCCTGACCCTTTTTGCGGTCGCTTTCGGTCCAGGTGACGGTTTCCCAATCGGGTTGCAGGATCAAACGCGCGCCGGCGTTGCAAACCTCGACCCGGTTGCCGGCCGGTTCATAGACATACAGGAAGAACGTGCCCTGAACGGCGTGCTTGTGCGGGCCTGTTTCGATGAAAACATTGTTTTCAAGGAAGATGTCGGCCGCGCGCAGCACGTCCTCGCGCTGATCAAGTGCATAGGTCACATGGTGGAAACGGCCCGGCGTGCCGGTCGCATCCTTGGTATAGGCAATGTCGTATGTCTTGTTATTGACGGTGAACCAGCACCCGGCAAGCACGCCGCTATCAAGCATGATCTGTTCGGTGACGCGTGATCCCAGTGCCTTTTGCATGAAGTCACGAATGGCTTCGACATTGGTGGCCAAAAGGTTCAGGTGGTCAATACGGCGCACGGCAACACCACGGCCGTGATAACGCTGCGCGATATTTTTAAGAGCCGGCTTTTCTGAATCCGGGGCCTGGTATTTGACCGTGTCGTAATAAAGTTCAAACACATGGCCATCCGGATCGGTAAAGCGATACGCCCGTCCATGGCTCATGTCGCCATCGACCCAGCCAATGCCGCATCCCATTTCCTCGATCACTTTGACGCGGCGCATCAGGGCTGCTTCGGAACTTGCGCGATAGCCGATATGGCCGACGCCGGTGGTGTCGGATTTGGTCAGTTTCAGGCTGTGGAACTCGTAATCGTCCCAGGCGCGCAGATAGACAGAATTTTCATCACGGCCGCTTTCGGTCAGACCATAAACATTGACGAAGAAATCCAGGCTTTCTTCGAATTTGTTGGTCAGCAACTCGACATGACCGAGATGGGCAACATCAAAACAGGGTTCAGACATGTCCGTTTCCTTTCAGTATGGGCGTTATCGGATCGCGGCGTTACAGAAGTGCATAAACCAGCGACGGGAAAGCAATCAGCACGGCAAGACGCACGATGTCTGAAATGACAAACGGCATCACACCACGGAAAATCTGACCAATCGGGATGTCGGGCGCGACCGACTTGATGACAAAGGCATTCATGCCCACAGGCGGTGTGATCAGGCCAAGTTCGACCGTAATCACGGTCAGAATGCCAAACCAGACCGGATCAAACCCGGCGGCAATGACAATCGGGTAAACCACCGGTACGGTCAAAAGCAGCATGGCAATACTGTCCATGACACAGCCCAGCACGACATAAAGGGCCAGCACACAGAACAGAACCGCATAAGGCGGCATGTCAAGCTGTGCAACCAGTTCGACCAGCGAATGGGAAATGCGCGACACCGACAGGAAATAGCCAAATATTTCCGCCCCGACCAGCATGAAGAAAATCATGATCGACAGGGTCAGGGTTTCGCCAATCGCCTCGATGAACTGCGTACCGGTCATGCCGCGGACAAAGGCAAGGATCATGGTAAAGAACGCCCCGACAGCTGCAGCTTCGGTCGGGGTAAAGAACCCGCCATAAATCCCGCCAATGATAAAGGCAAAGATCGCCGCAAAAGGCAAAAGCCCCTTAAGGCCGATAATCTTTTCCATGATTGTTGTCGGCTGGCCGGGTTTGGCAACGTCGGGTTTGAAAAACACGATGGCAGCAATGGTTGCGCAATAAAGCACAAGACCCAGCAAGCCCGGAATGATCCCGGCCATGAACATCTGGCCAACCGAATGCTCGGTAATCAGCGCATATAGCAAAAGCGCAATTGATGGCGGGATCATGATGCCCAGCGTGCCGCCGGCAGCAAGCGTCCCGGCAGCAAAGGATGGCGCATATCCGTTCTTCTTCATTTCGGGCAGGGCAACGCGTGCCATGCTGGCAGCGGTGGCCAGTGAAGACCCGGAAATGGCGGAAAACACGCCACAGGACGTGACAGCAGCCAATCCCATACCGCCGCGCCAGCCGCCAAAGAATGTCTTCGCACCGTTAAACAATTCGGCCGACATGCGGGCTTTGGAGGCAAAAACACCCAGAAGGATGAACATCGGTACCGGGCTGAAACCATAAGCGGTCAGGGTTTCAAACGGTCCCTTTTCAAGCAGGGCAAAGGCCGGTTTGAATGCGACAATAAAGCCAAAGCCGACAAAGCCGACCGCCGACATCGCCAGTGAAATCGGGCAGCGAAACGCAATCAGCAACAGCATGACCGCAACGCAGATAAGACCAATCAGGGGCGCGCTCATGGTCGTTTAGCTCCTGAAACAAGATAGTCAATTGCAAGCAGGGTGCAGCGCAGGGCAAGGAACGCCAGCGCGCAGGATGCAAGGCTGTAGACAATGTGAAGAGGGATCAGAAGATCCTGACTGGATTCACCGGACCGTCGCATGCGACCGGCAACTTCGAAAAACCGAACCGTCATGCCAGATGACAGGGCGGCAAAGCCGAACATGTAAACGGCTTCAAGGATCATTTTGGTGCGGCGGCGCAGATTGTCGGTAAACAGATCGACAATCACCTGTCCCTTGTCGACGCCATAGGGAAAGGCCAGAAGAACCATCGCCATCATGCCATAGCTGACCAGTTCGACCGCCCCGGTAAAGGTGACATCAATGCCGCCATTCGTCGCGGCAAAGATCGTGCGTGCGATGACATCGACAAGCGTGACTGTCATGATAAAGACCAGAAGAACCCCGCTACCGATCCGCATCGCCTTGGCGATGCGGTCGGTCAGGTCAAGAAGGAAGAAAGCCTTGCGGGCAGGCTCTGTGGTCGAGCTTACTTGCATGTCGCGGCAAGTTCCTTGGCGCGGGCATAGACTTTGCGGGCCGGAAGACCGCGGCTTTCAAGATCGGCCAGATAGGTTTCCGTTGCTTTGTCCAGAACCGGTTTCCAGGCCGGGTTGTCAACGCCGCCTTCAACCGTCAGGAAGGTGTGACCGGCATCCTGTGCCTGTTTCAGGCCCTTGGCATCAAGGGCGTCAAACAGGTTCCCGGCCTTTTCCGACCATGCCATGCCCGAATTTTTCGTAATCACGTCCTGAAGGTCTTCGGGAAGGTCTTCAAAGCTGTCTTCGTTCATGGTGACAAGGAAGGACAGGGTGTAAAGGTCCCCGACGCTGGTATGGGCCTTGGCCAGTTCATTAAGACGGAATGCCAATGCGCCTTCCCATGGAAGGGCAACACCGTCAATCACTTCAAGCTGCATGGCCTGATAGGATTCCGGGGCCGGCATGCCAAGCGGTTGCGCACCTGCTGCTTCAAGGATATTGGCAACCACAGATGTCGGACGGCGAATGCGAAGGCCGGTCAGATCATCCGGGGTGGCAATCAGCTTGTCCCCGGTATGCAAAAGACCCTGACCGTGGGTGAACAGGAACAGGGGCCGGGTGCCCTTGTATTCACCGGAAATCAGGCCTTCGTCATACAGGCTCTGGATGATGCAGGAACCATGGGCAGCATTCTTGATCAGGCCCGGAAGCTCCACCACCTGGGTCAACGGAAAGCGGTTGGCGGTATAGCCCTGAATGGCGGCGGCGACATCGGCAATGCCGTCTTCGACCGCTTCATATTGTGCGGGCGGTGCGGCAAGGGTTGCGGACGGATACATTTCAACTTCGATCCGGCCATCGGATTCCTTGGCGATGGTGTCGGCCCAGACCTGGAACAGGTCCTTTTGCATGCCGGCAACCGGCGGCCATTGATGCGAAAAGCGCAGGGTATAGTCGGCGGCCTGTGCCTGATTGAACGAGACAGCAAGTGCCGATGTCATGACACCGGCAATCAGTAATTTGCGAAACATCATTTTCCTCCCGAGTGTTACGCAACGATTGGGGGCTTTGCATGCCGGGTCCGATGACGGCCCGTGCCACGAAAGCCAATTTGTTTTGTCTAATTGCGTTTGGCGACGTCTTGATCGCCGCAACCATGTTCGTGCTGCTCTGTCCAATGATGTTCAGGGCAGAGGCATAATTTTGGGTACCATTCGGGAGGTGCGCGGGGAAATTGAATGACCGGCAGGTCTATTCAAAATTGTTAATCGATGTTTGGAATGCGCCGTGTGACGCCAATGTCGGCTATCGGGCAGTAGGGGCCGGATGCGGAGAAACTGCCAGCAAAACACATGGGCGGTCGGTCGGTTTGGTGCTGGACCGACCGCAAATGTTTTGGTTGTGCTGATCTAATTGCTGCTGGCGACTGCGCCGGTTGCGATCATTTTTTCGATTTCACTGTCATTGTAGCCCAGCGTGTTTTTAAGGATATCGCTGGTATGTTCGCCAAGCAGCGCGGGCGGTGTTGATTTGTCCGGCCCCTGACCGTCAAAGCGGATCGGACCGCGAACGACCTGCATATCACCGGCAACCGGGTGAGTGACGGTTTCAATCAGTTCATGGCGGATGACATGTTCCTGATCAAGCGCGTCGCCGATGCTCAGGATCGGGGCATTGGGCACATCAAATTCACTCAGCCGGTCGAGCCAGTAATCGGTGCTGTGTTCCTGCATTCGAGTACAGATCACCGGTTCGAGTTCATCGCGGTTTGTTAGCCGGTCCTGATAAAGCGCAAAATGTGGATCAGTGATCAGGTCTTCTCTATCCAGACAGCGGGCAAAATTGTGCCAGAACCGTTCGGTCAAACAGGCAACAATCACATAGCCGTCCGATGTGGGGAAAGAGCCGTATGGCACAATGCTGGGATGGCGGGTACCGACCGGTTCAGGGCTTTTGCCCGAGACAAAGTAAATCTGGGAAAGATACCCCTGCATCGCGATCAGGCTATCTAGCATGGCGATTTCAACGTGCCGTCCATGACCGGTCTGATTGCGTTCATGCAGGGCGGCAAGCACGCCAAACAATGAAAAAATACTGCCCGCCATATCCCCCAAAGGCAGGCCAAGCTTGTTCGGGGCTTGTCCCGGTTCACGGTTTATGCTCATCACACCCGAAAGGGCCTGGGCAACGATATCGAATGCCGGTTTGTTGCCGTGCGGGCTATTTTTGCCAAAGCCGGTAATCGAACAATAGATCAGTCCCGGATGATCTTTTTTCAGGGTTTCATAACCAAGACCAAGCCGGTCCATAACGCCGGGCCGGAAGTTTTCCAGAACGATGTCGCTTTGTGCGGCCAGTTTTTTGGCGATCTCGATGCCCTGTTCCGATTTCAGATCAAGACTGATGCTTTTTTTATTGCGGTTAAGCGCGATGAAATAGTGACTGAGCGGGCCATGAAAAGGCGGAAAGTTGCGTGTTTCATCGCCTTTTTCAATCGGTTCGACCTTGATAATGTCAGCCCCCAGATCGGACAGCACCATGCTGGCATAGGGGCCAGACAGGATGCGTGAAAAGTCCAGAACCTTGACCCCCGAAAGCGGGCCTGAACGATGTTCGGTTTGATTTTGCATCGTCATATCAATCTGCCTTCCGCACGATTTTCATGACAGCCGTTGCCGTGGCAACAAGCCGGTCGCCCGACACAAGATCGGCATCGACAAACATCATTGATCCGCTGCCATGCCGGATGGTGGCGTGGGCTTCGATCAGATCGCCTGACTTTGCCGCACTGACAAATCGGGTATCCATCTGAACCGTTACGGTCGGCTGACGGTCAGCGGCCTTCCAGGCTTCCATCGCGATCACCTGGTCAAGCAGACCGGTAATGACGCCGCCATGAACAGAACCCAGCGCATTTTGATGCTGCTGACCGGTGTGTAATCCATAGATTTTCCGGCCTTCTTCCCGGCGCGAAAGAAGCGGTCCAATAAGATCGACATAGCCCTCTATCGGGACTTTTCGCCAATCATGCCGGCTTGATACGTTTCCTGTCATTGAAGCACTACCCTGATTAGATTTGGACGCTGTTTACATCATCGCGGATTTTTATAAGCGCGTTGGCAAGTTTGGGGATTTCCGCGTTTTTAAGGCGTTCACTGATGCCGATTGCGACAAGTGATCGCAGCATTTTGCCATCCGATCCAAAGACCGGGACGGCAACAACGGTAACCCCGGAAATATAGGCCCCCTGATCGACGGCATATCCGTTGTGGCGGACATCTGCGACTTCATTTTGCCATTCGTCAAAGCTTGGCGGGTGATCCCAGGCCAGTTTGTCGAACTTTGTTCGCAACTCTTTCGGATCGGGATTGTTGAAGGCCGCATAGCAACGGCCCGTTGCCGAAATCAAAAGGGGAAAACGACTGCCAAGGTCGACCTGCAAGCGGAATGGCAAGCTTGATTGCGACAGGGCAACCACGACCATCTGGCCGGGTTCGGAAATCTGTGTGGCAATGCCGGTAACCCCGAATTCCTTGGAAAGTTCGGACAGGTGCGGCTGTACGAGAACCGAGAAAGTGTTCTTCTGAAGGGCGGATCTGGCAAGTGGCAGAATACCGATGCCAATCGAATAACGTTTGGTTTTCTCTTCAAACTCAACGAGTCCCTCATCCTGAAGAACGCGCAGGATGTGCAGACATGTGCTGGGAACAAGACCCAGCTCGCGTGCAATCGGATTGACGCCGATCGGATCGTTCGATTTTGCCAAAAAACGCAGGATAGCCAAGGCACGCGTTACGGCGGGGACCTGTCTTTTGTTAGGTGCAGCTTTTTCTGAGTCAGTCATGTCCAGTCTCAAATACAGTGAATTTGTTGTCTATATACAATAAATGAATCATATTGACAATGATGTTCTGATCTCACTACCGTTGTCAACGATCACTTCGGGGCGCTGATGGCGAACCGGACAACAATTCGGGAGGAGACCGGACATGACCCGCTTGACGGATTTTCGATCCTACGGGGATGCCCAGAAGCATTTTTCAAGAGATGCCCTTTGGGCGCTTTTTGATGGAACGCGTGATGACTTCAACATCGCGCATGAATGCGTCGATCGTCACGTTGACGGCGACAATGTTGCTGTACGTGTTGCGCATTCCGAGGGCCGCGATGAAGTCATCACCTTTGTCGAGCTGGCGAAACTTTCATCGCAGTTTGCCCACTATCTTGCCGGGCGTGGTGTTGGTAAGGGCGACCGTGTTGCTGTCATGCTTGAACCGTCATTGGCGTTTTACGGGGCGCTGTTCGGGGCCATAAAACTCGGTGCGGTTGCCGTGCCAATGTTCACCCTGTTTGGCCCGGAAGGCATCCGGTTGCGCGCCGATGACTGCCAGCCGAGTGTGCTTTTTACTAATGAAGAAAAGGCAGGCGATGCGACAGCGGCCGGGAACCTTGATGTTGTTATTGTAAATGACGGGTTTCTGAATTCAATCGCGTCGCTGCCGACGGAATTTGCGTGCAACTCTGCCGGTGACGATCTTGCCGTGCTTCAATATACGTCCGGAACGACGCGGCTTTTGCCAGCGGCGGTGAAACATACGCACCGGTCGCTTGTGACATTGATGGTTGCGGCATTGTACGCAACAGGCATTCGTCCGGGCGACCGGTTCTTTTGCCCTTCATCCCCGGCATGGGGACATGGATTGTGGCATGGAACGCTTGCGCCACTCGCACTTGGTGTTTCGACCGGAACATTCAGTGGCAAGTTTGATGCGGTCCGCCTTCTTAAGGCGATCAGCGATTACAAGATCACCAACATGTCGGCCGCGGCCACGCATTATCGCATGATGCGCAACACCGGAAAGGCCGAAGACTTTTCATACTGCATTGAAAAGCTGTCCTTTACCGGCGAGCCGATCGACAGCGAAAGCGCGCGTTACATCGAAAATCTGTTCGGGACCAAAGTCTGTTCGATGTATGGCACCACCGAAATCGGTGTGATCCTTGCCAACTATCCCGGCGCCCCGGACTTTGACGTTCGCGAAGGATCGATGGGCAAAGCCGTACCCGGCGTCGAAGTCGAAGTTCAGGATGCTGATGGCAATCCGGCGAAGGCGGGCGTAACCGGCGAACTGATGGTCAGAAAACAGGGAGAATGGTTCCACACCAAGGACCTCGGCCGTGTTGATGAAGACGGCTATTTCTATCATGCCGGCCGTGCCGACGACGTCATCATCTCGGCGGGATGGACAATGAGTGCCGTCGAGATCGAAGACGCCATTCTTAAACATCCCAAAGTCGCCGAAGCGGCCGCCATCGGTGTGCCTGACAAGGTGCGCGGTCAGGTGGTCAAGGCCTTCATCGTGCTCAAAGACAGCTATGACGACAGCCTGACCGAAGAAATTCAGGATCTGGTTCGCACCAATCTCAGCCGGCACGAATATCCCCGACATATCGATTACGTGGCCGATTTGCCGAAAACACCGGCGGGCAAGGTCAATCGCAAAATTCTCAGAGATCAAGAAGCACAACAGGGAACTGCCGCCTGACGGCCGCAGTTGCCATTACGGAATTCAAGGAGGAAACAAGCATGAACGAGATTTCACAAAGACGGTTCCCGAAAATCACCGCCGAAGGTGTCGAAGAACTGAGCAAACGCATCGGCGTTAAAATCGAAAAGACGGTTGAACCGTGGTGCTATGAGGCAACCCGGGACAATATCCGCCACTATGCGCATGGCATTGGTGATGACAATCCGCTGTGGTGTGATCCTGAATATGCAAAAAACACCCGTTACGGCGATGTGATTGCGCTGCCGAGCTTCCTGTTTGCGACCAGCCGCATCATCTCGGGATATGTCGGTGGTTTGCCGGGCGTTCATGCTATGTGGTCGGGGGCGGACTGGACTTGGCACAAGCCGATTTACCGCAACACCGAAATCCGTACCGAGGCCTATCTCAAAGATCTGGTCGAACATAATACCCGCTTTGCCGGTCGTGCGATTCAGCAGATCTACCACGTTGATTTCTATGATGCGAAAACCGGCGACATGCTGGCCGAAGCGGATAGCTGGTGTTTCCGTACCGACCGCGACCATGCCCGTGAAAATGGCACGAAATATACCGAAGCCCGATCCAGGCCGGTCCGCGTCTATACCGACGAAGAACTTGCCGAATACACAAAATACTACGAGCAGGAAACCATTCGCGGTGCTGAAACCCGTTTCTGGGATGACGTGGCCGAGGGCGAAGAACTGCCGACCATGGTCAAAGGTCCGATGACAGTTACCGGTTTTGTCGCCTATGCGCAGGGTTGGGGCGGTCTTTATATTCGGGCCAACAAGCTGGCCTGGAAGCTTCAGCAAAAGCATCCCGGTGCGGGGATCAAAAACCGCTTTGGCATTCCCGATTGTCCGGAACGTGTGCATTGGGAAGAAGAGTTTGCTTTGGAAGTCGGCGCGCCTGGTGCATATGACTATGGACCCGAACGTACGTCCTGGTTGCAACATCAGATAACCAACTGGATGGGCGATGACGGTTTCCTTAGCCAGGCAAAATGTCAGGTGCGTCGTCACAATCCCGAAGGCGACATCATCCTGATCCATGGCGAAGTTGCGCGAAAATACGAAAAAGACGGGCGCTACTTCGTTGAAATTCGCCAGCGTGCGGAACAACAGGACGGTGAATTGTCGGCCATCGGTTCGGCAATTGTCGAACTGCCCAAGCGCTGATCTTTTTCACGCGTCAACCTGTAGGAGGCAGGGTTGGACAGCATTGGAAAGATATTGCAACGCCTAGAGGACACCCTTCATTGGGGAGGGTGCCTTGCCCTTGTGATCGTCGCGGTTCTGATCAACGCAGATATCGTGATGCGTCTTGTCGCGGGCATTCCGGTTCAGATCCAGTTCGAAATGACCGAGCTGTATCTGATGCCGGCACTGGCAACGCTTTCTCTGTCCCGGGTGTACCGGGACGGAGGCCATCTTGCACTTGATTTCATGACCAAGGATCTTTCCGGCCTGTTTGGAAAGATTGTCAGCAGGGGGCGTACGCTGCTTGCCGGGGTCTTCTTTTGCGCGGTGACCTATATGTCCGGGTCATTCGCGCTTAAGGCATTTCTAAGAGGCGAGATCGAATACGGGGTCATCGACTGGCCCCTTGGATGGGCCTATGCCGCAATCCCCCTGGGCTGCGGCGTTATTTCATTGAGACTGCTTTATGACACGCTCCAAAAACCGGCGGCTTAAGGTGTCTTGAATTCATCAATGTCTGGGAGGATACCAAGATGAAGAATACGGGAAAGTTACTGACAATCCTTGCCGGTGTCTTTGGCATCGGGATGAGCGTGAATGTCGCGCAGGCGGAAACGCTGCGGCTGGGGGATTTCCAGTCGACCAGCCATGTCGTGTCGCTTGAAGGAACAACGCGCTGGATGTTCGCCGTCGAACAGGCAACCAACGGGGCAATAAAATTCGAACATTTTCCGGCACAGCAGGCCGCAAAATCCGCAGCCCAGCTTGATGCGGTCAATAACGGTATTCTTGATGCGGCCCTGCTTGGCACGCTGTATCACAGTGAAGTCTTGCCGCTGAACTCGGTTATCGGGTTGCCGGGTTTCTATGGCACGGCGGTGCAGGGGACCGAAGCCCTGCAAAGCATGCTGGCCGAAGGTCCGCTGCGTGACGAGCTTCTTGATGCCGGTGTCATGCCGATCTTTGGCTTTGTCCTGCCGCCTTATCAGGTATTGGCCAAAAAGCATCTGGGCGGGGTAAGCGACTGGAAGACGCTTGATATCCGCACGTCTGGTTCGACGCAGGCGATGACTGCACGCGCGCTTGGTTCGGTTGGTATTTCGATCCCGGGACCGGAAGTCTACACCGCAGTTGAACGCGGACGCCTTGACGGGGTTCTGTTCCCGCTGGCATCGGTGCCGGGGTACAATTTGCAGGAAGTCGTCAGCCACATTTCGACCAACGGATCGTTTGGCGGTTACAGCTTTGTCATGGTTGTCGGTCGTGACAAATTCGAAAGCCTGCCGGCTGATGTGCAAAAGATCATGTTGGAAAAAGGCCGTGAAGTTGCAACCCATGTTGCCCGGGTTCAGGATGATTCAGTAGGCAGCCTTGCTGCGGAATGGAAAGCACAGGGCATTGAGGTCTACCAGTTCAGTGACGCAGAACTCACGGAACTGGGCGATGCGATGCAGCCGGTTACCGCAGACTGGATGGAACGTATTGGCGGGGAAAAGGCACAGCTAGTTCTTGATAGCTATCGTGCCCTGACCTCGAAAAAATAATCATAAATATCCGATATTTACCCTGACGGGTGGTTGTGTTCGCAGCCACCCGCTTCAAGGAGCATTTGTTCCATTCATGTTTACGTTTTTCCTGATCCTCGTCGTTCTTGCGGTGCTGATGATTTTGCGAATGCCAATTGCATTTGCCATGGGAATTTCAGGTTTCCTTGGCCTTGCCATGCAATTGGGGATGAAGCCGGCACTTTCTGTTCTTGAACGGACGTTTTTTGATACGTCGTCATCCTTTATCCTGGTGTCCATTCCGTTATTCATCCTTATGGCGGAATTGCTGACCGCCGGGGACGTGACACGACGCGCCATTATCGCCTGTCAGAACTGGGTCGGGCATTTCAAGGGCGGACTTGCCATGGCAACGGTTGCGGCATCTGTTCTGTTAGCAGCCCTTGTTGGCAGTTCGACGGCCTCGACCGCGGCCATGGCCGCGTCGGCCTTTCCGGAAATGCGCAGGCACAAATATCATGATCGCCTTTCGGCTGCCGTCGTTTCGGTCGGTGGGACATTGGCCGTGGTGGTTCCGCCAAGTATCGTTCTGGTCGTGTATGGCGTTTTGACCGAAACATCGATTGGCAAACTGTTCATTGCCGGCATCTTGCCGGGTCTTTTGACCGCAGCGGGTTTGTGTACGGTGATCAAGCTGATTGCCAACCGGACGGACTATGCACCAAAAGGCGATCCGTTTGAATTGCGCAAGGCCGCGCGATCAAGTGTCAATGTCTTGCCGATTGCCTTGCTGATTGTTGCGGTGATCGGGGCGATTTACGGTGGTTTGACTTCCCCGTCCGAGGCAGCCGCCCTTGGTGTTATGGGATCGCTTATTGTGGTCCTTGCCCAACGAACCCTGACGATCAAGGGGCTGGGCACATCCATCAGCAGTTCGATCCGCGCCACCGTCATGATTGTCGCGATCATTGCCTGTTCGGCGATCTTTTCTAATTATCTGGCATTTACGCGTGTCACCCAAAGCATTCTGGAATTCGTTTCGACCACAGACATGTCGCGCGAAGTCATTCTGGCCCTGATCGTTTTGATCTTGCTGGTGATGGGGATGTTCATGGATCAGTTGGCGATCTTGTCGCTGGCCATGCCATTGGCGTTTCCGACTGCCATGGCGCTTGGTTATGATGCGATCTGGTTCGGGATCATTGCGACCAAAACAGTCGAGATCGGTCTTCTGACCCCGCCGCTTGGTTTGAATGCCTACGTGGCTTCCGCGCAAACCGGGGTGCCGTTAGGGACAATTTTCCGCGGAATTGTACCCTTCCTGATCATGGAGATCATTGTTCTGATCGGATTGATCATGTTCCCGGAAGTGACACTGTTTTTGCCGGATCTGATGGGAAAGTGATCTTTTGAACGGGCGCGCCCGGCGGGTCGGTATCCGGGCAAAATCGGCAATTGTTATTTATCTTATCAACTTGTTTTACAAGTTGGCATTGGGTAGTTTTGGTCTTTGTTTGCCCCAATGAAAGTCTGATCATGACCCGGTCTGTTCTTGCGATTACGGATATTCGTCCTGCCTATACCGTGCAGCTTGCCAAGCGATATGACCTTCTTCGTTATGATCAGATCGATGACAAGGCGGCGTTTCTTGATCGCATGGGCGACAAGATAACTGCTGTTGTGACTTCGGCCAGGTTTGGACTGTCTGTCGATCTGATGGACCGGCTGCCAAATCTTGAAGTGATTACAAGTTTCGGGGTCGGGTATGACCAGATTGATCTCGAGGCGTGCCGGGCGCGCGGAATCCGGGTTTCAATTACCCCCGATATCCTGACAGATGACGTTGCCGATACTGCCATCATGTTGATGCATGCGACCTTGCGCAAACTGGTTGCCGGTGATGACTGGGCGCGCAGTGGCAAATGGGCATCGGTCGGGCCGATGGCATTGACCCGCTCAGTGCGGGGCAAGAGACTTGGCATTGTCGGCCTGGGCCGGATCGGTCAGGCGATTGCATCGCGTGCCGCGCCAAGCGGGCTTGAAATCGGTTATTTCGGACGCAATGCAAAGCCGGTCGATTACCGGTTTTTTGATCGTTTGACCGATCTGGCGACATGGGCCGATATCCTGATGCTGTCCTGTCCGGGCGGGCCCGCAACAGAGGGGATCATCAATGCCGATGTGCTGGCGGCATTGGGGGAAAACGGCTTTGTTGTCAATGTGGCGCGCGGTTCTGTCATTGACGAGCCTGCCCTGATCAAGGCCCTTGAAGCCGGGCGGATTGCCGGTGCCGGGCTCGATGTTTTTTATAACGAACCAAACATGGACCGGGCTTTTGCCGCGTTAGAAAACGTCGTTCTGTATCCGCATCATGCCAGCGGTACTGTTGAAACCCGCGATGCCATGGCGCAGCTTGTTGTTGATAATCTTGATGCCTGGGATACGCGCGGGGAACTGATCACGCCGGTCGCGTGACCGCGAATGTGACCAGTTGCCAGGCCCCCTGATCTTTGATCTTGGCGGGCAATTGCCGGTCGGGATAATGTAGCGTCATGACAGACGAAAATCTTACGGTCCGACTGAAAATTGAACTGCCCGACGGTGTTCGGCTTGGCTATGGCAAGGTCGATCTGCTGCGGGCGGTGGATGCGCATCACTCGATCTCGGCAGCGGCGCGGTCGATGGGGATGTCCTATCGCCGGGCGTGGTTGCTGATTGACGAGCTTAATCGCAGCTTTGCCGATCCGGTGATTGAAACAAGCATCGGCGGGCGCGGCCATGGCGGTGCAAGGTTGACCGCCACCGGCATGCGGGTGATCGAACTTTACGAAGCAGCCTGCACAAAGGCCCGGGCCGCCCTTGATGACGAGCTTTGCGAACTTGCGGGCCTGCTTGGTTCGGATATGCCAAATAATTGAATTTCAATATTTGTTAGCGCTAACATCATCAGATCGCCTGGTCGGCAACCTGACCGTCGACCGTGACGGATTTGATGACAGCGAAGACTTTCTGACCAAGACCGAGTTTCAGGCGGTGTGCCGACCATCGGGTGATGCGGGCATGCAGGACCGGTTGGCCATTTGCTGTGTCGTGTTGATGGCGGCCATCCGGATCATGGCCAAGCCGCAGGCTGATATCGACGGTATCGCGGTTTTCCTGGCTGATCTTGGTGATGGTGACCGGAATGACGTTATTGGCACTGATGCCGGTCGGTGCGGTTTTCGCGATCATGACATCGCGCGCACGGATATGCAGCCTGACATTCGGATTGGCCGGACGGCCGAGATAGGGCACAACAAGCCGTTGTCCGGCGCAATCAAGAAAACTGACTTCGGCCTTGGGATCGCGACTGACAATCCGGGCCGAAAGAACGGTACCGGCATCAAACCGACCGGCGAGGGGGGGCAAGTCGGTGCGACCCAGCATTTCAAATACCGATCCGCTGGCCAGTGTTTTGCCCTGATCAATCACCACCATATGGTCGGCAAGCCGTGCAACTTCGTCAATCGCATGGGTGACATAAAGCATCGGTATTTTGCGATGATCACGAAGCCATTCGAAATAGGGCAGGATTTCCTGTTTGCGGGCATGATCAAGTGCCGATAGCGGTTCATCGAGCAGCAGGATATCGGGGTTTGATAACAGCGCACGGCCAAGAGAGACGCGCTGTTTTTCCCCGCCGGAAAGTGCGGCAGGACGGCGTCCCATCAGCGGCAGAATGCCCAGCATTTCAAGGATGGCGCTTTGTTCTTCGCGCGGCAGTTTCTGTGCATTGCGGCGCGCCCCGAAATACAGATTTTCACTGACAGTTTTATGGGGAAACAGGCGAGCATCCTGAAACACATAGCCGACCCGCCGTTTCCGTGCGGGCAAATTGATCCGTTGGCGATGGTCAAAGACAACCCGGTCACTGATTTCGATATGGCCCTGACGGGGTGTTTCCAACCCGGCGATAATATTGATCAGACTGGTCTTGCCACTGCCCGATGGCCCGAACAGGGCGGTGATGCCGGTATCAGGAATGTGGAAGTCCGCATCCAGATCAAATTTGCCAAGCTTGTGGCTGATCGAAACAGTGATGCTCATGCCAGTGCCCTTTTGCGGATGTGGCGCATGGCAATTTCAGACAGTAACAATCCGGCAAAAGCCAAGCCGATCGACAGGGCAGCCAGCCGTGCCGCGGCAAGTTCGCCGCCCGGTGTCTGAATGGCGGTATAGATCGCAAGCGGCAATGTCCGTGTTTCGCCGGGAATATTGGAAACAAAGGTAATGATTGCGCCAAATTCGCCCAAACTGGCAGCAAAGGCCGTAATCGCACCGGCAATGATCCCCGGAAGTGCAAGTGGCAATGTCAGCGAGAAAAAGCGATCAACCGGCCCTGCGCCAAGTGTTTCAGCGGCCTGATAAAGGCCGTGATTGACGTTTTCAAGGCTGAGCCGGATGGCCCGGACCTGAAACGGGAAACTGACAATGGCCGATGCCAATGCCGCCCCGGTCCAGCTAAAGACAAAGCGGATATCAAAGGTTTCATAAAGCCACGAGCCAAGCGGGGCGCGGGTGCCAAACCCGATCAAAAGCAAATAGCCCATCACCACCGGCGGCAGGATCAGCGGCAAATGCACGATGGCATCAAGGATGAAGCGCCCCGGAAACCGGCCCAGTGCAAGTGCTGTGGCGACAAGAATGGCAAAGGGCAGGGCGCATAAAACAGCAACGCCCGAAATCCGCAAGCTCAGTAAAAGGGCCTCGATTTCGGTGGGCGTTAAACTGATCATTGCGGGGGCGTACCTGTTTTGAGTGTCTCAACCGGATCAAAGCCATAATCGGCAAAAATTCGACCCGCGTCATCCCCCAAAAGCCAGGCAAGGAATTTTGTGTTGCGATCGGTATGTGCATCCCTGGTCAGGGCGACCGGATAGGTGATGGGGAGATGGCTGTCTTTGGGGAAGGTTGCGACAATTTTGACATCTTGTGCAATTGCCGCGTCGGTGCCATACACAATTCCGAATGGCGCCTCGCCGCGCTCCACCAGGGCAAGGGCCGCACGCACATTATCAGCGCGCGCAAGACGGGATGACAGTTCATCCCACTGCCCCAGTTTGGAAAGCGCCTGCTTGGCATAAATACCGGCAGGAACATGGTCCGGGTCGCCAACCGCAATCCGGTCATCTTTTCCCAGCAGTGCCACAAGTCCAGGGTCCCCGGTCAGGGAAACCGTTTCAACCGGACTGTCGGTTGGCGCAATCACCACCAGCGAATTGGCAACAACATCGTGGCGCGTGCCCGGCGCGATCATGTCCTGATCAGACAGCCAGTCCATCCATTTCTGATTGGCCGAGATGAAGATATCTGCCGGTGCCCCCGCCGCGATTTGCCGGGCGAGTGTCGATGAACTGGCAAATGACATCTGAATATGATCGCCGGTTTGGTCTTCATAAGGCCGGGCTGCTGCGGTCATTGCATTGGTCAGGCTGGCCGCAGCAAAAACCGTAATGGTGTCCGCGCGAACGGAAAGTGACGCAAAAAGAATCACCGGAAGAACAAGAAAAGGGGCGAGATAGCGCATGGGGCAGGGTTCCTGACCGGTTATGATATATCGTTATATTTCATTGGATATAGCGACGCGTCAAGCAATTGATGCGATGGCCATTATGCGTATCGGGTGCCTTATGGCGGGTTCGTGTCCGCATAAACAAACAGCCCGCAAAAAGCGGGCTGTCGGGATCGGGTGATGAAGAATTCGGCGGTGGTTACTGGCAGACCGCCGCGCGCAGCGGATCGTCAGCATCCATGTCAAACCATTCCGTCATGTCGGTCGGAAAGCCGTTTTCATCAAGATTGTTATCGGCAGTGATATAGCCGCGTTTGCCCGATGCACAGTCCACAAGATGGGTCAGTGCCAGTGTTTCGGCACCTTTTTTCAGCAGCAATGTGGTGACCCGTTTCTGATCAGGATTGCCGGGATTGGTGACAAGCTTGTCACGGTCAATGGCGGTAAAGCGATTGATCGGCGCAGAAATCAGGGTCCAGGGGGCGAACGGGTTTTCGTCGGTGAAGGTCTGAATAACGGTGATGGTATCGGGAAGGCGGGCGTCATAGCGTTCAAACCAGCTATATTCATCCCAGATCATATAGCAGAACATCGCAACAGCCGCGATGAAGGGGATGACATATTTCGGTGCCTTGCGCCCCCACAGGCGAAAAAGCAACATGACCACCCCGGCCGCAGCAAACCCAACGACAACCGTCGTGAAAATAAAGACATACATGCGTGCGGCTCCCAGTTCCCTGTTATATTTGTTCGGGCCTTTTTTTAATGCCCTATCATCGGATTAGCGCAGTATCCGGTTGAGCTCAAGTTCGCCTTTTGGATCACGTTTGGCAATCTGTGCCAGAAACAGCCCCGAGGCGGCAATTGCATCGGACAATGCGTTGTGGGCGCGAAATGGTGGCAGGTTATGACTGCGTCGCAAATTATCAAGTTTCAGCGCCCCAGATTTCATCGGTTGCCCGCTGCGATGCAGGTCGCGCAATGCCAGAACCAGGGTATCAACCGTTGGAATTTGCAGTGGCGCACCAAAACATCGTTTGCAGGCCTGACCCAAAAAGCCGAGCTCGATCGGGGCGTGATGCGATATCAGAACCCGGCCAGCCATTTGGGGCAGCAAATGTTCCAGTGCGGTGGCAATGTCGGGGGCATCGGCCACGTCGCTGTCAAAGATGCGGTGAACAACAACCGAACTTTCACGAAGTTCTCCGCGCGGGCGAACCAGAATATGTTCGCAGCTGGCGAAATCGACACCAAGCTGGCGGATAATCACCCAGCCCAGGCTGACGATCTCGTCGCGTTTGGGATCAAGACCCGTGGTTTCGAGATCAAGGGCGATAAATTCGGTTTCCATCACGGACCGGGCCGGATCGGCAGGCGGGATATCATAATAGCGGCGCAACGGGCCGGTGGCCTTGCGCTGGATGAAATCGCGATAGAGCTGACTGTCGAAGATTTTCTGGCGCAACCCCATACCGATCAGGTCCCGCTTTTGCCAAAGGCGTGTTCAAGAGCACCCTGAAGGTTCTTGATCACCGAAAAGGCATCCTTAAGGTGGCTGCGCTCAAACGCAGACAGGCTTTCAGGATGAAGGAAGTTATCCGGGGCATCCCCGCGCCGGATTTGCCGGACCTGATGTTTCAGGCGCGTGATGCTGATGAATTCGAACGCATCAAGCAGATCGGATGCCCCCTGTGTGCTGATGGATGGCAATGGTTTGATGGCATGAAGACGTTCGAAGGTATTGACTGCTTCGACCCCATTTGCCAGCGCGTGGATACGCGCAATATCAACAATCGGGACCACGCCATTATGTTTCAGATCAAGGGTCCGGTCATGTTCCCCGCCGCGGATCATCACAAAGTTTTTAAAGAAGCCTAGCGGCACGTGATGGGTCAGGGCATTACCAACCATATAGGCCTGGAAAATACGGTTGTCGCGGGCCTTTGACACAATCAGGCGGTGCAGATTGTCAAACAGGCTTTTGGTGCCGTGGATCGGGCGCAAGTCGAACCAGACCGAACATAGCATCAGGGCCTTGGGTTCGGGTTGTTCGATCCATTTGTTGAAATATTGCTGCCAGACCCGTACGGGCTGACGCCACTGGTCGGTTTTTGCCATCATCTCGCCCGGGCAAAAGACATAGCCAACCGTATTCAGCCCGTCACAGACAAAATCAGCCAGCGCCTTGAACCAGGCCCCGTGCTGTTCGGGATCATAGGTGTCATCAATGATCAGGCAGTTATCCTGATCGGAAAGGGCGGTTTGTTCCTGTCGGCCCTGGGATCCGCCAGCCATCCAGACATAGGGAACGGGCGGCGGGCCAAGCTTTTCTTCGGCCAGTTGCAAAAGCCGCACGGTTGCCGCATCCGACAGGGTAGTGACGATATGCCCGGCATTTTGCGATGTTGCCCCCGCTTCGATCAGGTGGCTGAGAAGTTCGGGAACCTGTTCGATCACCTTTGCCATGTCTGCCGGATTGGTCAGTTTGCCGATCCGTCCGGCCATGTAAACGGCGGACAGGGATTGACGCGCCAGCAGGTTGTTGGTGGTGATCATGCCGACCGCCTTGCCGTCTTTCATGACCGGAAGGTGACGCACATTGTGTCGCGTCATGGTCAGAAGCGCGTCAAAGGCATAATCATCGGGATGAACCGAGATCGGGTTGGCAGTCATGATTTCGGTTACCGGTTCATCATAACTGCGTCCCTGGGCAACAACGCGATTGCGAAGGTCGCGGTCGGTCATGATGCCTGCAATCTCGTCGGCACCCTCGGTGATCAGCAGGCAGGAAACCCGTTCCTTGCTCATCAGTTTTCCGGCTTCAAGGATGGTGGCCGATTTGTCGATACTGACAAGATCGCGGGCAATCAGGTCGGCGACCTTGATGCTCATGAGTTTGAGCTGATCGTCATCGCGGCTTTCAATCAGTTGCATGCCGCTGCGCAGCCGGTCGCCCCCCATCTGGGCAAAGAAATATTTGAATTGCGGGTATTTCCCGGCCAGTTCGTGAAAGTCCTTTTCCGGCAACAGGTAACACAGGCTGTCTTCAAGGGTGGTGATGTTATTGGCAGCCTTGCCATTGCGGAACATTGCGCGCACACCGAAACATTCCCCTTCGGACAGGCGGGCAAGAAGCTGGCCGTCCGGATCGCGGGTTTCGGTGCCGCCAGTCCGGATGATGTAAAGATGAAGGCATTGTTCTTCGGGGGACAGGACCTTGGTGCCGGCGCGGAAATACCGGGCCGTCAACCGTTTGGGCAGGGCATTGATTTCTTCGTCAGGCAACAGCGCAAACGGGTGATGCTGTTTGAGAAATTCCGCGATTTCTTCGAGTTCGATGCTCATGCCTTTTGTCCTCCGCCAGAGGCTGTTTGATTTAATTTGCACAGCGCGGCCGGTTGGTGGGCCAACATAAATCAATGCAAACCAAATAAAACAGACCCGCCGTCATTGTTGCCTGATAGCAACCGAAAAGAAAAGCCCCCGGACCAGTGATCCGGGGGCCTGCAACAGATTTGGCAAACCGGTTGACCGATTAATGGTCAACCGCGCCACCGGCTCCTTTCGGAACGCGGATGTCTTCAACCATGTGCTGGATATGTGCCGGCGGTTCAGCGGTGACTTTCGACACAGCAAAAGCAACGATGAAGTTCAGGACCATACCCACGGTACCAATGCCTTCCGGCGAGATACCGAACAGCCAGTTGTCCGGCGTGTTGGCAATGATCGGATCGAAGAACACACCTTTATAGGCAAGGATATAGCCCATGGTGAAGATCAGACCCGTCAACATGCCGGCAATCGCGCCTTCGCGGTTAACCTTCTTGGAGAAGATCCCCATGATGATAACCGGGAACAGCGAGGATGCCGCAAGACCGAAGGCAAACGCGACCACCTGTGCCACGAAGCCCGGCGGGTTGTACCCGAGATAACCGGCAATCAGGATCGCAACTGCTGCTGCGATACGTCCTGCCATCAGTTCCTGGCCTTCTGTCATGTCCGGTGTGAAGGTACCTTTGAGAAGGTCATGCGACACGCCAGAGGAAATCACAAGAAGCAGGCCGGCAGCAGTCGACAGCGCAGCGGCGATACCGCCCGCAGCAACCAGTGCAATGACCCAGTTCGGAAGCTGTGCAATTTCCGGGTTGGCCAGAACCATGATGTCACGGTCCACGCTCAGCTCGTTGCCAGCCCAGCCATATTCGGCAGCCTTGGCAGCGAATTCTGCGTTCGCATCGTTGTAATACTGGATGCGACCGTCACCGTTCTTGTCCTCGAAGCTCAGAAGGCCGGTTGCTTCCCAGCGCTTCATCCAGTCCGGACGTTCTTCATAGGACAGGTTGCCGTCTTCGGCACCAACTTCACCGGTCTGGATGGTTTCGGTCAGGTTCAGACGAGCCATCGCACCAACTGCCGGGGCAGTGGTGTAAAGCAGCGCGATGAAGACCAGCGCCCAACCAGCCGACGAACGTGCGTCACGCACTTTCGGCACGGTGAAGAAGCGAACGATAACGTGCGGAAGACCGGCAGTACCAACCATCAGGGCGGCGGTGATGGCAAAGACATCAATCGTCGACTTGTTGGTGGTCGTGTATTCAAGGAAGCCGAGTTCCGTCACGACATTGTTGAGGCGTTCAAGCATATATTCGCCGGTACCATTGACGGTCGAGCCGAATGCCAGCTGCGGCAGCGGATTGCCGGTCAGCTGGAAGGCAATGAAGATCGCCGGAATGGTGTAGGCAACAATCAGAACGCAATATTGTGCAACCTGGGTATAGGTAATGCCCTTCATGCCGCCAAGAACGGCATAGATGAAGACGATGCCCATACCGACGATCAGACCGGTAAGAATTTCGACTTCAAGGAAGCGCGAGAACACGATACCGACGCCGCGCATCTGGCCTGCCACATAAGTGAACGAAATAAAGATCAGGCAGATAACAGCAACGATACGGGCCGCTTTGGAGTAATAGCGATCGCCGATGAATTCCGGCACGGTGAACTTGCCGTATTTACGCAAGTAAGGTGCCAGAAGCATGGCCAGCAGGCAGTAGCCGCCGGTCCAGCCCATCAGGTAAACCGAGCCGCCATAGCCAAGGAAGGCAATGAGGCCAGCCATAGAAATGAAGGAAGCAGCCGACATCCAGTCTGCTGCGGTCGCCATGCCGTTGACGACCGGGTTAACACCTTTGCCAGCGACATAGAATTCGCCGGTGGTGCTCGCCTTGGCCCAGATCGCGATGCCGATATACAGCGCGAAGCTCAAGCCTACGACGATATATGTAAGGGTAGTAAGATCCATTTTGTCTGTCTCCCCAGATCCAGCGTCAATCGTCGTCTTCGTGAACGTCGAACTCGCGGTCCAGTTTGTTCATCTTCGACACATAAACGAAAATCAGTGCGACAAAGACATAGATGGACCCCTGTTGAGCAAACCAGAAACCAAGCTGGAAGCCCGCTATTTCGATACTGTTAAGGGCATCGACAAACAGAATGCCGAAACCGTAGGAAACGATGAACCAGATCACAGTCAGAGTTGCGACCAGCTTCACGTTTCTCTTCCAGTAGGCTGCGCTTTGTTCATCCATCGCGCGTCTCCTTCCTAGAATTGATAACTTCCCCTGCCGACCGTTTGTTGTGTTTTTGTCAGTCGGCCGCATGTACTAAGCGGCAATGAAACTGTAACGACACACTCATTGCCTTCTAAGCTCGATACCAGTTTTCGGGATTCCCCAGAAGCTAATCATTAGTCGTATAGAACAGTGCGTTAGCGACGGTCTGGTTGAATGAACCGGCCAAAATCACAAAGATTTCCGCCAGTTTTTTCATTGTGCAATGCGGTATTTTTGGTTGAGTTTTCGGGGTGAATAAAACACTCATAGATTGCCGTTTGGCAGTGTTCCGGATGCTTTTGGTCTGTTTGGGGGCGATTGCCTGTGATGGTTTGCACATCGGTTGCGGATCAAATTTGCGCGTCGCTTGCACAAAAAATTGCCCGGCGCGGTTGCCCGATCACCAATTTCGACAAAGTTAGAGGGTGTCCTGCCCCCGCGTGCGGCTTGCATGCGGGCATGTGCGGTTTGAAGTTGTTAAGCGCAAGCACGTCGGTTACAAACGGGCACAGCTTTTCAGGCATGAATATGTGCATGCCGTCGTGATCCGGTCCCGATGGGGACGGACCCAATGACATTTGGATGGGGAATTTAATGGCATCCTACCAGTATATTTACGTCATGAAGGACCTGACCAAGATCCTTCCGGGCGGTCGTGAACTTTTCAAGGGCATTACGCTGTCGTTCCTGCCGGGCGTAAAGATCGGTGTTCTGGGGAACAACGGTGCGGGTAAGTCGACCCTGCTCAAGATCATGGCAGGCATCGAAAAGGATTTTGCCGGTGAAGCATGGCCGGCAGAAGGTGTTCGCGTTGGTTACCTTGAACAGGAACCGCAGCTGAACCCGGCCAAGGATGTTCTTGGCAACGTCATGGAAGGCTGCGGCCAGGTTGTTGACGATCTTGCGCGCTTTAACGAAATTAGCGCCAAATTCGCCGAGCCGATGACCGATGACGAGATGAATGATCTCCTTGCCGAGCAAGGTGAACTTCAGGAACGCATCGATGCGGCCAATGGCTGGGATCTTGAGCGTACGCTTGAAATCGCCATGGATGCGCTGCGCTGCCCGCCCAAAGATGCCGATGTGTCCAAGCTTTCCGGTGGTGAACGCCGCCGCGTTGCGCTTTGTCGTCTGCTGCTGGCCAAGCCGGACATTCTGCTGCTTGACGAACCGACCAACCATCTTGATGCGGAATCGGTTGCGTGGCTTGAACGTCACCTGGAAGACTATCAGGGTACCGTCATTCTGGTTACCCACGATCGTTACTTCCTTGATAACGTTACCGGCTGGATCCTTGAACTCGACCGTGGTCAGGGCATCCCGTATGAAGGCAACTATTCATCCTGGCTGGAACAGAAGCAGAAGCGTCTGGAACAGGAAGCCCGTCAGGAAGGCAGCCGCCAGAAGCAGCTGGCAACCGAGCTGGAATGGATTCGCCAGAACCCGAAAGGTCGTCAGGCAAAATCCAAGGCCCGTGTCCGTGCCTATGATGATCTTGTCGCCGAAGCGGCCAAGGCGGTGCCGGATTCGACCAAGATCGTTATTCCGATTGCCGAGCGCCTTGGTAACGAGGTTATCACTGCCGAAGGTCTGACCAAGGCATTTGGCGACAAGCTTCTGTTTGATGATCTTCATTTCCGTCTGCCGCCGGGCGGTATCGTTGGTGTGATCGGCCCGAACGGTGCCGGTAAAACCACGCTGTTCAAAATGCTGACCGGAACCGAAACCCCGGATTCCGGAACGCTGAAGATCGGTGAAACCGTCAAGCTTGGCTATGTCGATCAGTCGCGTGACTCGCTTGATCCGAACAAGACCGTCTGGCAGGAAGTTTCCGACGGCCTGGACGAGATCCTTCTGGGTAAACGTCCGATGTCATCGCGTGCCTATGTTTCGCAGTTTGCATTCAAAGGTGCGGACCAGCAGAAAAAAGTCGGTCAGCTTTCCGGTGGTGAACGTAACCGTGTTCACCTTGCCAAGATGCTGAAATCGGGCGCAAACGTGCTGCTGCTTGACGAACCGACCAACGATCTTGACGTTGATACGCTGCGCGCGCTTGAAGAAGGTCTTCTGGAATTTGCCGGTTGTGCTGTGGTTATCTCGCACGATCGCTTCTTCCTTGACCGTATTGCGACCCACATCCTGGCTTACGAAGGCAATTCGCATGTCGAATGGTTCGAAGGCAACTATCAGGAATACGAGGCGGATTACAAACGCCGCTATGGTGAAGAAGCAAGCCGCCCGCACCGCATCAAATACAAGCCGCTTACCCGTTAATTCGGGCAAGGGTATTGTGAATTGCGAAAGGCCACCTTCGGGTGGCCTTTTGTTTTTGGCGCGCAATGGGCTTATTTTCGGACAAAGAAAAAGCCACCATCTGGAAATGGTGGCTTTGAAATTTTGATGGTGTGGTCTGTGACCTAAAGGCCGGTTTTTGCCTTAAGGGCGCTGGTCAGGGCGCTGACATCATCGTTATTTTGCTGGATCACCGAGGTGAATTCGTCACGCTGGGTGATGCCCATGCTCAGACCTTCGATCGAAACATCAATGATCTTGTAATGGTTATCAAACAGACGCATACGCCAAACGATATTGACCGGCGGGCCATCAGGGCGGACGAACTGTGAATTGACGAAGGTGTCCTTGTTCTTTTCCGTCTCGCTGCCGACAACGAACTGTTCGCCGTTAAAGGCTTTGAACTGGTTGGCATAATTCAGCGCGAGATAGTTCTGAAGAAGCTTGGAAAACTCGTCGATTTCTTCCTTGGAAATGGAACGCCAATAGCGGCCGAGCACAAAGCGCGACACAACTTCCATTTCGAAGTAGCGATCCATCAGGGCAACAAATTTCTGGCGGCGGACATCATCGCCAAGCGTCTGGTCGGTCAGTTCGGCCATTGCCTGATCGGCAAGGGACTGAATGACATTGGCCGCACTTTGGTCAACGGCGACCTCTGCGATCACCGGGGATGCGGTGGTCGCGGCCATAACCGGGCCAGACCAGACCGCAGAAACACCAAAAAGTGCGGCTGCTGCGGGGATGATGATCTTGCTCTTGGTCATGGCTTGCTCTTACTGGCTTGCGGCTTCGACGGCGTCGTCAAAGCTGAATTCAGCACTTTCATCCTCGACCGCCGAAGCCGGTGCAGGTGCGCCGTTGCGAATCAGGGTGTTGCGCTGCTGACGATACAGGCTGCGCAGGGCTGCATAATAGTCGATTGACGATTTCTGCAACTCGTTAAGCTGATTGACGGTCGCATAGCGATAATGCAATGCGCTCACACCGATCGAGCCAAGATAAAGTGCTTCGGCGGTGTCGCTATTCTGTGCGCCCCAGGTCAGCGGGTTGGCAACATAGTCAACACCTAGGCCAACACTGTCACGCAAGTTGGACGGACCAATCAGCGGCAGAACAATATAAGGACCGGCACCGACGCCATAATGCGCAAGGGTCTGACCGAAATCTTCACGACGGTACGGAATGCCGAAATCGGCAGCGACGTCGTTGAAACCAAGGAAGCCCAGCGTCGAGTTCATGATGAAACGCTGGAACGAGGCCGCGGCCTGATCCGGATCACCCTGAAGCAATGCGTTGAGTGAGTTCAGCGGTTCGTTCAGGTTGCGCACAAAGCTTGCAACCGACGTCTTGACGGGTTCCGGCGCAATATCGCGGTACCACATCGCAGCGGGGTACAGAACCATGAAATCGACTGCGCCGTTTACACCGTGCACAACACGGTTTACCGGTTCAATTGGGTCGAAATCGCTCATATCCTGTGCGGGCTCTGTTGATGCACAAGCCGTCAGCAAGGACAGCGAACCAGCAGCACAGAGTGAAAGTAGAGCTCGAAACTTCATTATTTTCAGCCAACCGATTTTCGATACATAGACTTCCTTGACCCAAGACGTTTTTCGCGCGGGAACACCAAAAAACGTTACCGATCAACTTCCTGCTCTCGAAGTCGGATCATGTATCGCGTACGCCTCGAATATTTATGTGGTTAGCATAGGGCGAAATTAAACGCCAGCATACAAAAAGTTGAAAGGGTTCAAGCCGTTTTACCGTGTGACCTTTTTGCCATACCTCGTTTGGGTGGGAAAATAGTCGTTGATTAAATATAAACATATCTTTATATCTGTTTTTCGTGAATGGGAGAAACGGCTATGGAACAGGTTTTGGCAAGATTGCGCGCAGCCGCCGAAGCGACACGGCTTCGGTTATTGGCGATTTGCGCGGAATGCGAACTGACGGTCAGCGAGATCACGCAGATCATCGGCCAAAGCCAGCCACGTGTTTCCCGTCATCTGAAATTGCTGTGCGAAGCCGGGTTGCTTGTGCGGTTCCGTGAAGGGACCTGGGTGTTTTATCGTACGCCGCATTCCGGCCCGGGGGCCGATCTGGTGCAGCCGGTTCTGGCTTTGTTGCCGGCCGATGATGAAATTTTGTCCCTTGATCGGGCGCGCCTTGATCAGGTCAAAGCCCAGCGTGAAAAAATCGCCACCGAATATTTCCGCGCCAATGCCGAAGACTGGGACCAGATCAGATCCCTTCATATTGACGAGGCTGTTGTTGAACAGGCCCTGCTTGATGCGGTTGGCGATCTGAGCGGCGGGCGTATTCTTGATATCGGTACGGGAACGGGCCGGATACTGGAACTGCTGGGCCGAAATGCCGAAGAAGGTGTCGGTGTGGACATGTCGCGCGAAATGCTTGCCGTGGCGCGTGCACGCCTGCAACGTGCCGATCTTTCCAATTGTCTGGTGCGTCAGGCCGATATGTATCAGCTGCCGTATCCGGGGGGCATGTTTGATGTCGTGACCCTGCATCAGGTTCTTCACTTTGCCGAAAAGCCCGATGCGGCAATTGCCGAAGCCGCCCGCGTTCTGGCGCCTGGGGGCAGGCTGGTGGTTGTCGATTTTGCTCCGCATGATCGCGAAGAATTGCGGGAAGAGCACGCGCACCGGCGCCTTGGCTTTGAAGATTCGTCGATCAGTACGTGGTTTCGCGCATGTGAACTTGTATTCGACAATGTCATAAACCTGCCCGGCAAGCCGCTGACCGTCCGGATCTGGACAGCGCATGCCGCAACCCAGGCCGCCACACAGACACCAGATAAAAACACCGACAGGGCTGCGGAATAATCCGTATCGCCCGAGATCAAAAATAAAGCCCGATCCAAGGGAAAGCGAAGACAGGATTGAAATGATGACGGTTCAAGAAAAACAGGCAGCACGCAACGATCTGCGGGTTTCATTCGAATTCTTTCCGCCCAAAACGGAAAAGATGGAAGAAACCATGTGGCGATCGATCCATCGTCTTGCGCCGCTGAACCCGTCCTTTGTTTCGGTGACCTATGGCGCGGGCGGTACCACGCGTGATCGCACACATGGCAGTGTCACCCGAATTCAGGGCGAAACCGGCATTCCTGCGGCCGCGCACCTGACCTGTGTTGGTCATACCAAGGATGAAATCGAACAGATCGCCCGTAAATACTGGGACGAAGGCATTCGTTCGATCGTGGCCCTGCGCGGTGATCTGCCCGATGCCGGTGATACCTATGAACCGACCCCGGGTGGTTATCCCTATGCGGTTGATCTTGTTGCCGGGCTTAAGGAAATTGCCGATTTTGATATTTCGGTGTCGGCCTATCCGGAAATGCATCCCGATGCACCAAGTGCCGATTTCGAGATCGATTATCTGAAACGCAAGATCGATGCCGGGGCCAACCGTGCGATCACGCAGTTCTTCTTTGATAACGAGACCTATCTGCGGTTCCGTGACAAATGTGATGCTGCTGGCATCACGGCCCCGATTGTTCCGGGCATCCTGCCGGTGACCAATTTTGCATCGCTTTTGAAATTTGCCGATATGTGTGGGGCATCTGTGCCCGAACGCTTGCGCTGGCGTTTTGACGGTCTGGACGAAGATCCGGAAACGCGCCGCATGGTTGCATTCCACGAAGCCATTTCACAGGTTGAAGGGTTGATGAAGGAAGGGGTCAGCGACTTCCACTTCTATACTCTGAACCGTGCCGAACTGACCTATGCCATCTGTCATGCGCTGGGTATCCGCGGAACGGACAAGGCTGCGGCCTGAGTTCCGATTACCGATAACAGCAAAGCCTGACTGAAAGACTGGATGAAAAAGATGAATGATCGCAAGGAACGCGTCGCCCTGCTGCGCAAACGGGCCGAACAAAAGATACTGATCCTTGATGGCGCCATGGGCACCATGATCCAGAAACACAAACTGACCGAGGAAGATTATCGCGGTGAACGGTTTGCCGACTGGAAACAGGATGTCAAAGGCAATAACGATCTTCTGTCTCTGACCCAGCCAGACATCATCAAGGACATCCATCTGCAATATATTGCGGCAGGTGCTGACCTTCAGGGGACCAATACCTTCAGTGCGACGACCATCGCGCAGGCCGATTACGGCATGGAAGATCTGGCCTACGAGATCAATTTCGAAAGTGCCAAGATCGCGCGTCAGGCCTGCGACGAATGGGAAGCCGCCCATCCCGGCGATGTGCGTTTTGTGAACGGTGCCATTGGTCCGACCAACCGCACGGCCTCAATCTCGCCGGATGTGAACAATCCGGGCTATCGCGCGATCACCTTTGATCAGCTTAAAGACGCCTATAAGGAAGCGGCCAAGGGCCTGCTTGACGGTGGTGCAGATACGCTTCTGGTCGAAACCATTTTCGATACGCTCAATGCCAAGGCCGCATTGTTTGCCATCGACGAAGTTCTTGAAGAACGCGGTGAAGATGTTCCGGTCCTTATTTCGGGTACCATCACCGATGCATCGGGCCGTACCCTTTCAGGGCAGACCACCGAAGCATTCTATAATTCGGTCCGTCACGCCAAGCCGTTTTCGATCGGTTTGAACTGCGCACTTGGTGCTGCGCAGCTGCGCCCCTATGTGCAGGAACTGTCACGCATTGCCGAATGCCGCGTTTCGGTTTATCCCAATGCCGGCCTGCCGAACGAATTTGGTGAATATGATCAAAGTGATGCGGAAATGGCCGCACTGGTCAAGGAATGGGCTGAAACCGGCATGGTCAATTTGCTGGGCGGATGCTGTGGCACGACACCGCCGCACATCAAGGCGATTGCTGATGCCGTGGCCGATGCCAAGCCACGGGCGCTTCCGAAAATTGAACCCAGAATGCGTTTGTCCGGCCTTGAGCCGTTTGACGCTGCGTAAACCCGATATTGATTGCTGAAAAGAGATCGAACAGACCCATGACCGACATTTCCAGATTTATCAATATTGGTGAACGCACAAACGTTGCCGGATCGCTGAAATTCAAAAAGCTGATCGTTGACGAAGATTACGATGCAGCCCTTGAGATTGCCCGCCAGCAGGTCGAAAACGGCGCACAGATCATCGACATCAACATGGATGATGCGATGCTTGACGCCGAAACGGCGATGGTCAAGTTCATCAACCTGATTGCGGCCGAGCCCGACATTGCGCGCGTGCCGATCATGGTCGACAGTTCCAAATGGAACGTCATCGAGGCCGGTCTTAAATGTCTTCAGGGCAAGGGGATCGTCAACTCGATCAGTCTGAAAGAAGGCGAAGAACCCTTTATCGCCCAGGCCAAACAATTGCGCCGTTACGGTGCGGCTGTTGTTGTCATGGCCTTTGATGAAAAAGGCCAGGCCGACACCGTTGATCGCAAGTTTGAAATTTGCAAACGCAGCTATGACGTTCTGGTCGAAAAAGTCGGCTTCCCGCCGGAAGACATCATTTTTGATCCGAACATCTTTGCGGTCGCAACCGGGATCGAAGAACACGACAATTATGCGGTCGACTTCATCGAAGCCTGCAAGCTGATCAAAAAACACCTGCCCTATGCCAAGATTTCCGGCGGTGTTTCGAACGTCTCCTTCTCGTTCCGGGGCAATAACCCGGTCCGCGAAGCCATGCATTCGGTCTTCCTGTATCACGCCATCCAGGCCGGTCTTGATATGGGGATCGTCAATGCCGGGCAGCTGGTCGTTTATGAAGAAATTCCGGCAGAACTGCGCGAACGCGTCGAAGACGTCATTTTGAACCGTCGTTCGGATGCGACCGACCGTCTGCTTGAGGTTGCCGAAAAATACAAGGGTACGGGCGGTCCGGAAAAGAAAGCCGATCTGGAATGGCGCAAAAAGCCGGTCAATGAACGTCTGGCCCATGCGCTGGTCAACGGTATTGCCGAATTCGTCGAAGAAGACACCGAAGAAGCCCGCCAGCAGGCCGACAAGCCGCTTCATGTCATTGAAGGGCCGCTGATGGATGGGATGAACATTGTCGGTGACCTGTTTGGTGCCGGCAAGATGTTCCTGCCCCAAGTGGTGAAATCCGCCCGTGTGATGAAAAAGGCCGTCGCCTATCTGATCCCGTTCATCGAAGAAGAAAAAGACGGTGTGCGCGAAAGCAACGGCAAGATCCTTCTGGCGACGGTAAAGGGCGATGTCCATGACATCGGCAAGAACATCGTTGGTGTGGTTCTGCAATGTAACAATTTCGAGGTCCTTGACCTTGGTGTGATGGTTCCGACCCAGAAGATCATTGAAACCGCCAAGGCCGAAAAGGTCGACATGATCGGTCTTTCGGGCCTGATTACACCGTCGCTTGAAGAAATGACCTATGTTGCTGCCGAAATGGAACGCGAAGGTCTGGATATCCCGCTTCTGATCGGTGGGGCGACCACGTCAAAGGTACATACCGCGGTCAAGATCGCACCGAACTATAACAAGTCGGTCGTTTACGTGATTGATGCATCGCGTGCGGTGGGTGTTGCAAGCCAGCTGGTTTCGGAAACCCATCGCGAACGATTTGCTGCTGAAATCCGCAATGAATATCTGGCGATGGCGGAAAAACATGCCGCCCAGCAATTGCAGAAAAAACGCTTCGCCCTTGCCGATGCGCGCGCCAACAAGGTGCAGCTTGACTGGGGTGCCTATGACGTTCCGGTGCCGGCAAAGCCGGGGATCACCGTGTTTGATGACTTTGATCTTGAAGATCTGGTCGCGCGCTTTGACTGGAAGCCGTTCTTTGAAACCTGGGAACTGCATGGTCGTTTCCCCGATATCCTTAAGGACGAAAAAGTCGGCGAAACTGCGCGCGGTCTTTATGACGATGCGCAGGAAATGTTGAAACGCATTGTTGCGGAAAAATGGTTCAAGCCGCGTGCGGTTGTTGGCATCTGGCCGGCAAACTCGGTCGGCGATGATATCGAAGTCACCCCGGCCCCGGATCAGAATGAACCGGTCATGCTTCATACCCTGCGCCAGCAGATGTTCCGCGAAAACAACAAACGCCCGAACCGGGCTTTGGCCGATTACATCGCGCCGAAGGAAAGCGGCAAGACCGATTATATCGGTGCCTTTGTTGTGACGGCGGGACCGGAAGTCGAACAGATTGCCTCAAAGCTTGAAGCCGAGCATGACGATTACAATGCCATTCTGGTCAAGGCGCTTGGTGATCGCTTTGCCGAAGCCTTTGCCGAGCGTATGCACGAAAAGGTCCGCAAAGAGCTTTGGGCCTATGCTGCGGACGAGAATCTCGGCAATGATGATCTGATTGCGGAAAATTATCGCGGTATCCGTCCGGCACCGGGATATCCTGCGTGCCCGGAACATACCGAAAAACGCACCCTTTGGTCGCTTTTGAATGCCGAGGAAAATGTCGGCGTTTCCCTGACCGAAAGCTGTGCGATGACCCCGGCTTCGTCTGTCAGCGGTTTCTATTTCGCCCACCCCGAAGCCAAATATTTCGGCCTTGGCAAGATCGAACGCGATCAGGTCGAAAGTTATGCCGAACGCAAAGGCATGACCATGGCCGAGGCAGAACGCTGGTTGGCACCAAACCTGAATTACGATCCACGTCAGTCATAATGATCTGAAGTCATGATGATCTGACCGGTCGCATTGAAAAGCCCCGCAGACTGCACTCTGCGGGGCTTTTTCGTTGCGGGGCTCGTTGGGTAAAGGCCGTGACAGTGTCAGAGCCCGTGTCAGTGTGTCGCCTGACAGAACTTTCCGCGTTCGGTAATGCCGACAATGACAATGGCAATCACACCAAGACAGAAATATCCCCCCAGAAGCGGGATCACCGTGCCGTCAAACTTCTGGCCGATAATGCCCCCGGCAATCACGCCGATCAGGGTGCTATAGACGCCGATCATTGAAGACGCGGTTCCGGCAATGGCGCCAACCGGTTCCATGGCCAGCGAATTGAAATTCGGCATGGTCAGTGAAAAGCAGAACAGCGTCATGGTAAGGCCGATACCAAACAGCCAAAGCGGCGGCTTGCCGTCAAAACCGATTGCGATCAGAACGTTGACCAGACTGCTTGCCGTCATGAAGAACAGGGCGACATGGGAAATCTTGTGCATGCCAAGTTTCCGCACCAGACGGGCATTGACGAAGGACGAGAAACTCATACAGGCCGCAATCATGCCAAAGGCAAGAGGGAACCAGACGCCCAGTCCATAGACCTCGGTCTCGAAGATTTGCTGTGCCGAACCGATATAGGCCATCAGACAGGCAAACATCATGCCCATGACAGTGGCATAACCAAATGTCTGGCGGTTGGTCACTGTGGTTCTGATGTCACGGGCAATCCGGCGAACCGAGAGTTTATGCCGATATTCCGGATGCAGTGTTTCGGGCATCCGAAGCAGGTACCAGCACACTATTGCAATCGCGAGGACAAGCGTACTGACAAAAATCATGTGCCAGTTTGCCAGTGCCAGAATCAAGCTGCCCGATGCCGGGGCGAACACCGGAAGAATGATGAACACCATCATGACAAAGGACATGACGCGCGCCATTTCGCGACCTTCAAAACAATCGCGCGTGATCGCCATGGTCAGAACGCGCGGGGCAGCAGCACCAAGTCCCTGGACGAAACGGGCAATAAGCAAATGATCATAGCTGTCGGCAAAGATCGCCATGACCGTACCGACGGCATAGATGCCAAGTCCGGCGATCAGGGTCGGCCGGCGACCAAAACTGTCGGCAAGCGGGCCATAGACGATCTGCATCAGGCCAAAGGCAATCATGAAGACATAAATCAGCATCTGCATGCGGTTGCCGTCTTCGATGCCGAAATCGGCAGCAATCGGGCCAAAGGCCGGTAACAGGTTGTCAATCGACAGGGCGACAAGCCCGATGGTAATGGCCATCAGACAGACAAATTCAGCAAAGCCGGGTAGCGGTCGTACCGCAGTGCTACCCGTGGGTCGGGGATCATTCATTTTTGGATTCCGTATCAACACGGTTTGGGTGGCGTCAGAAATTCTGAACAGACGGCGAAGAATGCTGCATTTCCCCCGTCGATGGCAATGATCGTTTTTTGAAAGCTGTTTGGTTGTGGACACCGGCTGACGGGGGAGGGCGCGGCCAAAGATCGGAAAATATCCTTGATGTTTCGGGTGTTTACCCTTTATTCGCAGCAATCGCTGATCCTATGATCAACCCCATCGGAACAGGACCCCTTCGTATGTTTGCTCTGCGGTGTTGCGGCAATGGCTGAAAAACTGATCAAATCCAATCTGGTACTAAGCCGTCTGCGCCGTCTGGTGAAAAGCGAGCAACTGGTCCTGTCGCTTCTGGCGCTGGTGGTTGGTGCGATGGCCGGGGGCGGAACGATCCTGTTTCGGGACGGCATTTTGCTGGTGCAGGCGCTGGTTTATGGGTGGGGCGAAGAATCCCTTCATCAGCATCTGATGGGATTGTCGAACTGGCATCTGGTTCTTGGCCCGACCGCGGGCGGGCTGGTCGTCGGTGTTTTCATCTACAAGTTTTTACCCGGTCAACGCCCGCACGGGGTTGCGGATGTTATTGACTCTGCCTCGTTC
Source organism: Thalassospira povalilytica (assembly GCF_002844235.1). Taxonomy (GTDB): domain Bacteria; phylum Pseudomonadota; class Alphaproteobacteria; order Rhodospirillales; family Thalassospiraceae; genus Thalassospira; species Thalassospira povalilytica. The sequence continues at coordinate 697,068 of NZ_PGTS01000001.1, forward strand.
AATGATGCGCGCATGTCGACCCGGTGCGGCATCAAAAGTGCGATTGCCAGCGCGGTGTCACTGGGAAGTGGCGCGTCACTTGGCCGCGAGGGGCCGGTTGTCCATATGGGCGCGTCCTTTGGGGCTTGGCTTGCACGCGTGTTGCATTTGCGCCGCGGGGCGGCGCGCACCTTGTTGGGATGCGGGGTAGCATCGGCCGTTGCCGCATCCTTCAATGCGCCGCTGGCAGGGATGTTTTTTGCCCATGAAGTGGTTCTTGGCCATTATGCCCGGACCGCTTTTGCACCGATTGTGATGTCGTCGGTGATGGGGACGGTGATTACCCGTCTTTATTACGGATCGGAAGTGGCGTTTTTGATCCCGCTCCATAACATTCAGTCGTTCTGGGAATTTCCCGCATTTGCACTTTTGGGGTTGCTGGCCGGGATCACCGCAATGCTGACGGTGCGCGCCATTCCCGTCGTTCAAAAGGTTGCCGATACCACGCGTGCGCCGCTTTGGTGTCGGCCGGCGATTGCCGGTCTGGTGGTTGGAATTGTTGGTCTTGGCTTTCCGCAGATCATCGGTGTCGGTTATGGCGCGATGAATGATGCGCTTTATGAAACATACAGCCTGACATTTCTGATCGGTCTGTTGTTTGCCAAGGCGTTTGTCGTGGCGATCTGTATGGGGCTTGGCTTTGCAGGCGGGATGTTCAGTCCCAGCCTGTTTCTTGGTGCGATGCTGGGCGGTGCGTTCGGGATTGTTGCCACCCACGCCTTGCCGGATTTCTCGTCCGGGCACGGGGCATATACCCTGGTCGGGATGGGGGCGGTGGCGGCTGCTGTTCTGGGGGCGCCGATTTCCACAACCCTGATCGTGTTTGAGCTTACCGGCGACTATCAGCTGACCATTGCGGTGATGCTGGCATCGGTTCTGGCATCGGTAATCATGGATCAGGCCAATGGCGGATCATTCTTCCACTGGCAGCTTAAAATGCGCGGGCTGTCGACCAATTGGGGGCGGGAGGTCAATCTTCTGCGCATGATCAAGGTTGCCGACATCATGAAGCGCGAATATGTCACCGTGCCTTTATCCCATGATTTACCAAGTGTTCGATCAGCCCTTTTCAATGCCCCCTATGCGGAGCTTTTTGTCGTTGATGACAAAGGCAAACTGCATGGCACCATTACATTGACCGATTTGCGCAATGCCGCATTTGATACGGATGCCGCCCAGAATATGACGGCCGGCGAAGTGGCGCGGTCAAAACCGCCGGTCCTGTTCCGCACTGACAGCATCGAAAAGGCCATCCGCCTGATGGAGCAAACCGGCGAGGAACATTTGCCGGTGCTCAATAACGGTGAAGATCGCGAGATGATCGGCTTTGTCCACGAAAAGGACGCGATGATGGCCTACAACAACGCGCTTCTTGAATTGCAAAGCGAAGAACGCGGCGACGCCCCGCCAAAGCTGTTCTGACGTTATCAAAGTCCCCGCATGAAAAAGAGCAGCACCGAAAGATGCTGCTCTTTTGCGTGGTCGGATCACAGACTGGTCTTTATGCAGCCAGTGCCGTGTCACCGGCTGATTTCCGGGTTTGCTGTCCACTTAGAAGCTGGGCTGTAAGGCGACTGTCCAGACCGGCAACATCTTCGGGAAGATTTGTTGCGGATTGTTCGATCTGATCAAGTTCCTGACGTGCCTGGCGTCGTTCGAGTTCAGCCTTTTCTGCCTTTTCATCATCCTTTATCGGAATTGAATTGGCATCACGCAGCGCGGTTCTGAATTCTTCTTCGGCGTCTTTCTTGGCGTTCAAGATGTCAGCTTCGGTAGAGTCAGATTGTGAGGATGACGAAAACACATCGCCCGCCGCATTGCTGTTCGGGTCATTGTCATTGCCTTGAACGTCAGCCATGGCAGACGCAAAGCTTGATGACCCCGAACCGATATTCTGAAATTCAAGCATGACGGACTGCATCGCATCGGAAAGCTGGCTTTTGGATGTGCCGGTTTCCGAATTGGTTTCGCCCGTTGTCAATACAGGTACTGCGCTACCTGCGCTAAAACCTTCGATACCTTCGTGTGCACCTGACCGCTCCGAAGAGCCGGCCCGGGAAGACATTGGCAACCCGTTGCCCAATCCAAAAATAGTACTCATGCCGAGATACCCTTCTTGTGGGATGCACAAAGCATCCCTGACAGCGGCAAATTTGCACAAACCACCGTCAGAGGATGCTAACCACCTGGAAACAAGCAATTCCCGGACCACATGAAGCAGGACAATCTTCTTGAGCGGACGGTAATTTAGGTGAATTGAATTTTGCGTGCGCGGCGGCCCCCGAAAGATGTGCAGCAGGCAAAATATACCGATACCAAAGAGGGTTATGAGCACCCCGCCTTATCCATTAGGCTGTTTGGCCTTGAAAACATGTCTGGCGGCAATGACGGGACGGGGATGAAGCTTCATCTGATTGCAGGGGCACGGCCGAATTTCATGAAGATCGCCCCGTTATGGCAGGGCTTGCGTGCCCATGCGGATATCAAGGCGGCTTTCATTCATATGGCGCAGCATCGCGATGCGGAGATGACGTCAACGATCTGGCGTGATCTGGGAATGGCGGATCCCGACCATATTGTGCAGTGGCAATCCAGTACCAATCAGGACCGGATTGCGCTGATGATGGCCGGTTATGAAAAGCTTTGTCGCCAAAATCGCCCGGACGCGGTCCTGGTGGTCGGGGATGTCAGTGCGTCACTTGCCGCGGCGATGACGGCCTCGAAGCTGCAAATACCGCTGATCCATCTTGAGGCCGGATTGCGGTGCTTTGATTTGTCTGTTCCCGAAGAACGCAATCGCATGACCATTGACCGGTTGGCGGACCTGCATCTGACCCCGTCTGTCGATGCGGACGAAAACCTTCTGGCCGAGGGGATCACGCCAGACCGCATCAGGCGTGTCGGCAATATCATGATTGATACCTGTGTCATGATGAATGATGCGATATGCAAGGATGTGACAACAGAAACGCTGGGGCTTGCCGGGGGGGGATATGTGCTTGTAACGCTGCATCGTCCGAGCAATGTTGATGATCGCGCAAAGCTGCGCCGGATCTGTCATGCAATTGGTGACATTGCCAGCCATGTTCCTGTTTGCTGGCCACTGCATCCCAGAACCCGCCATCAACTTGAACAGATTGACGGCATTGCGATGCTTGAACAAAGCGGGGTGAAGGTCTTGGCGCCGCTTGGGTATGTATCCTTTGGGGCCGTGATGGCAAATGCCGGACTGGTGGTAACCGATTCCGGTGGTGTGCAGGAAGAAACCAGTTGGCGTGCGATCCCCTGTCTGACCTTGCGCCCGTCAACCGAACGACCGGTTACGATTGACTTGGGGACAAACCGTCTTGTCAGCATTGAAGGTCTGTCCGCCACGGCAATCGACGCCATGACCGGGCAGTCCGCCCCGGAACGGCAGGAGTGTGAAATCCCGCTTTGGGATGGTCAAACGACCGGGCGTGTCATTGCGGAACTTGACCGATTCCGCAGAAACGGTGGCGTCAGGAAATAATCTGCGCCATCACCTTGTTGCCCAGGGCTTCGTTGCGCATGTCAAAGCCGCCAGTGGACAGGCTGCTGTCATCGGTATTTTCAGCCATATTTCGCGCGACGGTTTCGGGCATCGTGCCGTTATCGGTGACCGTATCCGTTTCCACGCTAGCGTCAGTACCGGATTCAGATTCCGAGCTGTTGTCAGGAAGGCTGCTTTGTGACGGGGTTGCATCCTGCGGGGCGGCAGCCATGATTTCCGACAGGCTGACCACACCGTCTTCGTTGGTATCAAGCGGGTCATAGGTGCCCTCGGACCCCATGGAAGCCAGCATGCTGTTCATGACGGTATCTTCGCTGCTGCTGTCATCGCTTGAAAGCACTGCCCCGCTTGGCGGTGTCATGGATGCCAGATAGTCATCTTCCGATATGCTTTGGGCATCGGACCCGGCCATGACATTCCAGAGATTTTCAGACATTTCATCGCTGACCCCATCGGGGGCCGATGCCATGAATTCATCCTTGGTCAGCGTTCCGTCGCCGTCGGTATCCATGTCAGAGAACAGGCGCTGGGCATCAAAGCTGCTGTTGCCGTCGGTGGTGGTGCTGGTTTCCTGCAACTCAAGAAGCATCGACATGATGGAGTCTGAAAGCTGACCGGTGATGGCTTCGCTTTGCGATGTCATTTCCGACATGCTGTCGGTGCCGGTCGATCCGCTGCCCTGCAAGGCATAAAGCGAAAATCCGCCAAATGCTTCAATGCCCGAAGAACCGTCGCTGCCTGTTGATGAATTGGCAGACTGGCTGTTCTGGCTAAGTATTTGCGCGATGCTGCCGCTCATGCTGCTGATGCCGCTCATATTTCTACCTTCATTCAGAATTGCGTTGTTATCTGAACTCACGCGAAAGACCGGAAAAACTGGCGCAAAAAGTTTTTGAAGATCGGGAAAGGGGTGGTTGATGTTCCTGTTTCGTTGCAGAATGGAAAAAATACCCGGCCGCATCCGATGCAAGGCTGGTCCTTGGAACACAGCGTGATATATATGCCGCCATGATGGATGATCCCTTCGAAATTGATGAATTCGCCGCCAGTCCGGAAATGCGTCTTGGTGATGCACCGGCCCCGGCATATCTCGATAATCTGAATGCCGAGCAGCGCGATGCTGTTGAAACGCTTGACGGGCCGTTGCTGGTTCTTGCAGGGGCGGGCACGGGTAAAACCCGGGTTTTGACCACGCGGCTTGCGCATTTGCTTGAAACCAAGGCCCAGACCGAACGTCTGCATCCGCAGCAAATCCTTGCCGTGACCTTTACCAACCGTGCGGCGAAGGAAATGCAGGAACGTGTGGCACAGGCATTGGGCCGTCCGGTCGAAGGTTGGTGGCTGGGAACCTTCCACTCGCTCTCGGCGCGATTGTTGCGCCGTCATGCCGAACTGATCGGGCTGCAATCAAACTTCACGATCCTTGATAGCGACGATCAGGTCCGTCTGCTCAAGCAGATCATGGACGCCGAACAGATCGACCCGAAAAAATGGCCGGCCAAGCAGCTGATGGGCATTATTCAGCGCTGGAAGGACAAGGGCCTGACGCCGGAACGGGTCAATGAAAGTGTCGAATTCGCCAATGGCGGGGCCAAACATCTTTACAAGATTTATCAGGAACGGCTGAAAGTTCTGAATGCTTGCGATTTCGGGGATTTGTTGCTGCATTGCCTGACCCTGTTCCAGCAGCATCCCGAAGTTCTGAAACAGTATCAGAACACCTTCCGCTATATTCTGGTTGATGAATATCAGGATACCAACGTTGCGCAGTATTTGTGGCTGCGCGCCATGGCGATGGTTCATCGCAATATTTGCTGTGTCGGCGATGATGACCAGGCAATCTATAGCTGGCGCGGGGCCGAAGTCGGCAACATCCTGCGTTTTGAATCCGACTTCCCCGGTGCCAAGGTCGTGCGCCTTGAACAGAATTATCGGTCCACCCCGCATATTCTGGCCGCCGCATCGAAACTGATCACCTTTAACGATGGACGTCTGGGCAAGCAGCTTTGGACGGAAATCGACACCGGCGAAAAGGTCTTTGTCAAAGGTGTCTGGGATGGCGAGGCCGAAGCGCGTCTGGTTGGCGAAGACATCGAAGCCCTGCAATCAAAGGGTATTGGTGCATCCCAGATGGCCATTCTGGTCCGTGCCGGTTTCCAGACCCGTGAATTTGAAGAACGTCTGATCACGTTGGGCATCCCGTACCGGGTTGTCGGCGGTCCACGTTTCTACGAACGTCAGGAAATCCGTGATGCGCTGGCCTATATCCGACTGGTCGCGCAGCCTGATGACAGTCTTGCGTTCGAACGTATTGTCAATGTGCCCAAGCGCGGGGTTGGCAAGGCCACGCTTCAGACCCTGCATCAATATTCCCGTGATCAGGCGATTTCATTGCCTGCGGCGGCGCGTGATCTGATCGATACCGAAGAACTCAAACCCAAGATGCGCCAAAGCATTGGCGGGCTTTTGGGGGATTTCAAACGCTGGCGCGAAATGCTGGCAGGCAGTTCCCATGTCGAGGTGATCGAAACCGTCCTTGATGAAAGCGGCTATACCGATATGTGGCGGTCCTCCAAGGAAATTGATGCGCCCGGTCGTCTGGAAAACCTCAAAGAACTGGTGTCTGCAATTGGCGAGTTCGAAAACCTGACCAGCTTCCTTGAACATGTTTCGCTGGTCATGGAAAACGAACAGAATGACGCGCAGGAAAAAGTCACCATCATGACCCTGCATGCGGCCAAAGGGCTTGAATTCGACTATGTCTTCCTGCCCGGTTGGGAAGAGGGCGTCTTCCCCCATCAGCGCGCCATGGATGAAAGTGGTGTTAAGGGGCTTGAGGAAGAACGTCGTCTTGCCTATGTCGGGATTACGCGCGCGCGCAAACGTGCAACCATTTTATATGCCGCGAACCGCCGCATCTATAATCAGTGGCAATCGGCGCTGCCGTCGCGCTTTGTCGACGAACTGCCAGATGAGCATATTGAACGGATCAGTGATACCGGTCTTGGCGGACATGGGGGGAATCATTCACCCGGTGCCTGGGGGGCTGATGACTGGATGAAAATGCCAAGCTGGGCCAACGAGGGTTCAAACAACCGCAATCCGGTTTCCGGCGCATCCGAGCGCAAATTTGCATCAAGTGGCTGGCAGGATCGCGTGCGTAAAAACGTGATTGATGTAAAGCCGGATGGCGAAACCAGCTATGCGACCAGTTCGAAATCATCGAAATACAAGGTTGGCGATACAGTGCGTCACCGAAAGTTCGGACCGGGAACGGTGCGTGCGGTGGATGGCAACAAACTTGAAATCCATTTCGAGGGTGCCGGCACAAAGAAAGTGGTCGACAGCTTCATTCTGCCGGGGTAAGCCCCGGTTCAAATATTCACGGAATACCGAACTAACCGGGCGGCGATCGCAAGCGGCCCTGACAAGCGAGAAGCGATATGACCCAACCCGTTCTTTGCTATAACTTCCAGTTCGAAGTTGATGGCGCCTATGCCGAGGCCTTTGCCGAAGGCCTATACGAATATTGTGATGCATTGTCGCATTTCGAACGTCCCGGTGACCCGAGTGCGCCCTGGAGAATCGAAGGTTTCTCGGGCGAGATGTTTGACAAGCCGGCAATTGAAACGGCGGTGTCGATCATGGCATCGGCGGTCGGGGTTGATGCGCCGGTTGTGACATTTGGTACATATGAGCCCAAAGACTGGGTCAGTGAAAACCTGCGCAGCTTCAAACCGATTTCGGTCGGGCGTTTCTTTGTCCATGGTTCGCATTGGGACGAAGATCTGCCGGTCGCAAAAATCGGGCTTCAGGTGGATGCCGGTCTGGCATTCGGTTCCGGTGAACATCAAACCACCAAGGGGTGCCTCGCAGCAATCGACTGGGTGGCAAAACGCGGTCCGCGCCATAATGCCCTTGATATGGGGTGCGGGTCGGGCATCCTTGGCATGGCATGTGCCAAAACCTGGCGCAGCACGGTGATGATGGCCGATATTGATGCCGCATCGGTGCGCGTTGCACAGGAAAATGCCCGGGTTAACAAGATCGCCGATCTGGTCACCGCCATCCATTCAAACGGTTTCCAGGATACCCGTATCCGTGACGGCGGTTATTACGACATTGTTTGTGCCAATATTCTGGCCCGTCCGTTGCGCGCCATGGCCCATGATCTGGTCGGGACATTGTCACAGGACGGCGTTGTGATCCTTTCGGGGCTGCTGTCCGAGCAGGAACAGTTTGTTCTTTCGGCCTATCGCGAAGTCGGCCTGTCGCTGATCAAACGGTTCAAGGTTGAAAACTGGACCACGCTTCTGGTCGGCTAAGCCATCAGGCTTCCGGCAAATCGATACAGCCCCAGAATGCCCAATGTGACGATCAGCACACCTACGGCGATCATCAAGGGTTTTCTGGGGATGACTTTGACCAGTACAGCCGCCAATGGTGCGGCCGGGACCCCGCCCAGAACAAGGGCCAGTGCCGCCATCCCGAAGCTTTCAAGCCCGAACGATCCGGCAAAGGTCACTGTAATCGCCACAGTAACGAAAAACTCCGCAGCCGCAGATGTACCAAGCATGCGGTGGGGTTCGCTGCCGCGATAAACCAGGGTGCTGGAGACAATCGGTCCCCAACCACCACCCCCGACAGCATCCAGAAATCCGCCAATCAGGCCAAGCGGCGTCAGACCGCGCATTGCCGCAGGCGGCTGAACCTTGCGGATGGCTTTGGCAATTACCAGCACACCCAATGCCGACAGATAAAGCGCAACCGCCGGGGCAAGGTATTTGCCAATCCCCGAGGACAGCAAGGCTGCGCCGACGCAACCGCCGACCGCACCGGCAATGGCCAGAACCCGGACCATCCGCCAGTCCACATTTCGGGCAAAATGATGCGCGGTCCCTGAAACAGCGGTGGTTGCGATTTCAGCGGCATGCACAGTTGCACTGGCATGGGCCGGCGGCAATCCGATTGTAATCAGCAATGATGTCGATGTAAGGCCATAGGCCATGCCAAGTGCGCCATCAATCAACTGGGCGACAAAGCCGATCAGAACGATCCACCAGAAATAGTCATCCATAAGACCACAGGCTCCTGCTGCGGGGATACTTTCCGGAAGTGTAGCAACTTGCCCGAAGCGCGATATGGCATTTTGGTTTCGGCCCGGCATTCCCGGTATGCATTAATGCCACGCGACATTTTTATGAATTTGGCGATGTGCCGGGATCGACCGCCTCATATTCCTACATTCGAATAACTATATATAAGTGGTAATCAGTTTACTACTTATGTATAGTCCACATCGCGCGTGACAGCGATGATATATTAAATCAGTAAGGGAGATGTCCTTGGCTGAATTTGAACATCGAATACTTGTGGTTGATGATGAACCGGTAATCCGCAAATTGCTGACCCGCGTTCTGGAGCGAGCCAACTTTGAGGTTGTGCAAGCCGTTGATGGCCTTGACGGGATCGAGCATCTGCAAAAGGATGCTGGATTGCGGCTGGTCATTTCCGATTTGCGCATGCCCAACTGTGGCGGCCTTGATTTTGTGCGTCGCGCCATTGGCGAATTTCGCCGTGATTTTGAATTCATCCTCCTGACCGGGGATGGTGACAAGTCAGACGCGATCGATGCGTTGCGTCTTGGCGTGCGTGAATTCCTTGATAAACCGGTGGATCGTGCGGACCTTGAAGCCGCCGTTCAGAAGGCGCAGGAACGTTTGCTTGAACGGGATCGCGAACATGAACGCGTCCGGAAACTTGAACTTGAAAATGTCAGCAAGGCAAAGACGCTTGATGACATCACGCGCAAGCTGGGTGGTGCCGAACAGGAAATGATCGACCGGCTCAGCCTGATTTCCCAATACAGGGATATTGAAACCGCCGAACATTGCGTGCGGGTCGGACTTTATTCCCAGTTGCTTGCCGATATGGCCGGACTTGATACGCAAACCCAGCGCTCCATTCGCCTTGCCGGTATTCTTCATGATATCGGCAAGGTCGGTGTGCCCGACAGTGTCCTTCTGAAAGAGGGGCCGCTGACGGATGCCGAATTCGAAGTCATGCAGCGTCATACCGAAATCGGTTTTTCGATGCTGAATGCGTCGGACAATCCGGTGCTTGATCAGGCGGCACAGATTGCGCGTTACCACCATGAAAAGTGGGAAGGCACGGGATATTGCAACGGGCTTTCAGGCGCAGACATTCCGATGGTTGCGCGCATCGTTTCCATTGCCGATGTGTATGATGCCCTGCGCAGTTCACGGCGTTACAAACCGCCATTCAGCCACAGGGAAGCCGTCGACATCATCACCAAGGGCGACGGACGCACGACGCCAGACATGTTTGACCCGAAACTGATGTCGCTGTTTCTTGAACATAATCAGCGCTTTGAGTCCATATTTGACAGCATGCCAGACCAGATGGTGTAAAGCCGGAGACGTTTAGACGATGAGCCAGAACGTAGACGTGATTTTGCACCGTACGCGAAATCGCATTGCCGATTTCATGTTGCTGGTCATGGTGATTGGCGGATTTCCGGCGCTGATTGCATCGTTGCTGCGTGAAACCAAACAGCCATTCTGGGTGATTGAAACCATCCAGCTTCTGGTGTTTGTTGCCGTGGTCGCAAGCCTCGTGCTGCGCCGTCGGCTTGAAACACGGACAAAATCGCATGTGATTGTCGGCGCAATGACAGTGTTGTCGTTGCTTTATATCATCATGTTTTCGCCGGCCAGTGGCATGGCGCTGATGATCGTATCAACAGTGACGGTGGCCATATTCCATCCGCTGGTTACGACATTCCGGTATGCGCTTTTCTGTTTTCTGACCATTACGGGCATCGGCATCATCCGTGTTTATGATCTTGACGGATTTCTGATTGATGATGCAGGCATGGTCGCACACACGTTGCCGGTGTGGATTGCGACATTGTTTGGCTATGCCTGGATGAGCTCGGCCGTGGTTGTCGGGGTCATCTGGATGCGCCAGGCGCTGTTGCAGATGAGTGTTGATCAACTGTTGTCCAAACGGGAACTGGTTTCCGGCAAGAAGTTTCTGGAAGAAATCCGTGTCAGCGCAGGGGAAGTTGCCAACTACTTTTCGTCGCTGGAACGTGTTGAAGACGTATCATTTCGCCCATCCTTGCAGCGGTTTGCCGAATTGCTCAATTGCGAACGGGCCAGCTTGTGGTTGCAGAATGACGATGGTGATGTGGCATGCTTTGGCCTTTACGATGCCAATAACCCTGATGCATCGCATGAAGGACTGGTTCTGCGCCGCAAGGATCTGCCGCGGTATTTTGCCGCCCTTGAAACCGGGCAGGCGATTGATGCCGAAAATGCCAAAGAAGACCCGCGGACATCGGAATTTACCGAAAACTACCTGATTCCCTTGAATATCGGGGCGATGCTGGATGTGTCGCTGATGTCGGTTGCCGGTCGCATGGGCGTTGTCTGTTTCGAGACCGTCGGAAGGACCCGCGTCTGGCGATCAGACGAGGTTGTCTTTGCCCATATGGCAGGCGGACTTCTTGCCGCGGCGGCCGGGATCAAGTCGATCATGGAAGCCGACGAGGCACTTAATTTCTCGCGCAGGCGGTTCGAGGCGGTTGCCAATTACACCTATGACTGGGAAAGCTGGGTGTCGTCAGACGGGCGTCTGGTGTGGGTCAACCCGGCTGTGGAACGTATTCTGGGCTATTCGGTCTCGGAATGCATGACACTTGAAAACTATCCGTTGCCGTTTGTCGCACCCGAAGATCAGGCGCGTGTACGCCATTATCTGGATGAAGGCCTGTCCGGGCTTTCGGGCAGTGATCGGGAATTCACCGCCATTCATAAAAATGGCAACCGGGTCAGTATCGGAATGTCCTGGCAACAGATTGCCGATAGTGACGGAACCAATCTGGGGGTTCGCATTTCATGTCGGGATGTCACCGAACGGGTGCGGTATCGCCGTGATCTTGAATATGCCAAAACCGATCTTGAAGCCAACCAGCGCCGTTTGCGTGCGCACTTCAATAACGCGAAGATCGGCGTGTTTTACTGGACCCCGGATCGTACGATCATTGAAGTCAACGACACCGCCTGTCAGTTGTTCGGGTTCAGCGCCGAGGAGTTTGTTGGCAAAAAGCTTGAACTGATTGTGCCGCCATCGGAACGCGCCCGGTTGGGAACGCTGATCAATGAAATCATGGAAACCCGGACCAGTGTGAATAACCGGTTCGAAAATGTGACGCGCAGCGGCAAGCGTCTGGTGTGTGAATGGTATGAAAGCCCGATCTTTGACACCAACGGGCAACTTGATTGTATTGCAAGCTTTGCGCTCGATGTGACAGACCGGCAGCGCTATCAGGAAACGCTTGAATCCATTTATCGCGGTGTACGCTATCAGGTCGGTGAAGACTTTTTTGACAACCTGACCAAGGTGATGTGCGAAGCATTGGGCATGCATTATTGCCATGTCGGGTCGATCGAAAATGGTCGCGTAAAGCCGGTTGCCCATTACAGCCATGACAAATCGCGCGGCGGGCTTGATTTCGAAGTCAAGGGATCGGCCGCCGAAAGGGTTATTGATAACGGCATCTTTGTCTGCCCGGACAATTTCAAGGAAGTGACAAGCGGCGTGCGCCGGGTGACCGACCTTAATATCCGCGGATATGTCGGGGCGGCACTGAAGGACAGCGAAGGCAACCCGATCGGGATATTGGCAACGGTTTCAGAACAGCCGATTGCCGATCCGGAACTGGCGCGGTCGATTGTTGAAGTGTTCGCTGCGCGTGCGTCAGCAGAATTGCAGCGCCTTCAGGCCGAACGCAAACGTGAAAAACTTGAACAGCAATTGCGTCATTCGCAGCGCATGGAAACGATTGGTGTTCTCGCAGGCGGGATTGCGCATGACTTCAACAATATTCTGCAACCGATCAGCGGTTATGCCGAACTGCTATATACGGATTTGCCCGAAGATTCGCCGCTGCGCGAAGATGTCATGGAAATTCGTCAGGGGGCAGATCGGGCGCGCGATCTTGTCAAACAAATCCTGTCATTTTCGCGCAATTCCGAAACCGAACGGTCGCCGATTGATGTCGCATCCATGATCAAGGGAACGGTCAGGTTCGCGCGCGGATCCATTCCATCTACCGTATCGCTGGTCAGTAACCTGGCACCCGACACCATGTCGATCCTTGGCAATGCCACGCAGCTTGACCAGTGTCTGATGAACCTGATCACCAATGCCTATCACGCGGTTGGTGAAGAGGGCGAAATAAAGATCGAAGCCGCACCGTTTGAGCTGACCGACGACAGTGCCGAAATGCATCCGCTTTTGACACCGGGGCCCTATATCCGCATTTCGGTGATTGATAACGGCACGGGCATGGATGCCGATACCGCCAAGAAAATCTTTGATCCGTTCTTTACGACCAAGGAACCGGGCAAGGGCACGGGGCTTGGCCTGTCGACGGTGCATGGCATCATTGCCGGTCACAAGGGCGAAATCACGGTCTATAGCCGATTGGGGCAGGGGACGCGTTTTTCGATCCTGCTGCCGGAATATGACCGCGAGGAAGAAGGCGAGGAGCGTATTTCGCGTGGTCTTGTTTCAAATGCCAGTGGTCATCTGGCGGTTGTCGATGACGAGGAAAAGAACCTCAAGCTTTGTTCGCGGATGCTTGAACGCATTGGTTATACCGTTGAAACCTTTACCAATGGTGCCGATGCGATTGAAGCGATCAAAGCCCCGGATGCAAAGTTTGACGGTCTTTTGACCGATCAGACCATGCCAAACATGACCGGGGTGAAGCTGGTGGAATTGCTCCGTCAGTCCGGACATGACATTCCGGTTGTCGTCATGACGGGATATGCCGCCGATGATATCGTGGCGGCCTATAAGGATCTTGGGGTTGAGACCATTCTGGCAAAGCCGGTTGATGTGGTTGAACTGCACGATGCACTGGCCACTGCCTGCAAGGGCGCGACAGAACATGCACCGTCATCCGAGAAACCCACACCCGATGCGTTGTCAACCGATGCGGTCGCACATGAAACAGCCTTGCCGGGGGAACCGCTGCCATGACGGGGGATATGCGATAAGGCGGGGCTGCGGGCGGCGGCGGGGCCTTGATAAGGGTTATCGCCCGCCGGAAACATCAAGGATCGCCCCGGTAACATAGGACGCGTCATCTGAAATCAGCCAATAGATACTTTGTGCGACTTCATCGGCATTCCCCGCACGGCCAAGCGGGCAGCCCGGCCCCAGTTCGGAAACCCGTTCCGGGCGTCCTGCGCTGGCATGGATGTCGGTATTGATAATCCCGGGTCGCACCGCATTGACGCGAATGCCTTTGGGGCCGAGTTCCTTGGAAAGTCCGATGGTCAGCGTATCGATCGCGCCCTTTGATCCGGCGTAATCGACATATTCGCCAGGTGATCCAAGCTTGGCTGCCATGGACGAAACATTGACGATCGATCCACCGTTCGTAAGCATCCGCGCCGCTTCACGGGCAACCAGATACGCACCAAGCACATTGGTATCGAACACATTTTTCATGCGGTCGACATCCATATCGGCAAGGGTGCTTTTGGGGGCGACAATGCCGGCATTGTTCACGACACCGTCGATTGCGCCAAAACGTTCATAGGCGGTCCGGAAGAAATCGATGACGCTGTCTTCGTCGCGGACATCGCATTTGCGGGCAAATGCATTGCCGGTAACGCCCGCGCGTTCGCACAAGGCACGGGTTTCGTCAGCACTTTGCTGATTTCCGACAAAGCTGAAAGCGACATTCCAGCCGCGACTTGCAAACAGCACTGCTGCCGCGCGACCGATCCCGCGCGAACCGCCGGTAATCAGAACCGTTTTTGCCATAACCACCCCGAAACAGTTTTGTTGTTTTGGCTACTATGGCGCGGATGGTGCGTGATGGTCAAAAAGAAACGGCCCTGCTGTGGAGAAGCAGGGCCGTCTCAGAGGGAAAAGACAAAACTGACCGCAAGGATCATGAACCGTGATCCTGCGCTTCGCCATTAGGCATCCGACCATTCCGGGCGGGACTGATCCTTCAATCCTTGCCTTTGGTGTCTGCCGATCCGGTTGGGGACCGGTCTGCTTCATCGTCTGCCAGATGGGCAGGGCCAATATCAAGACCGAGCGCGGCTTTGCGACCAATGGTCAGGCGCTCAAGGCCATCATAGGCCGTCTGACGTCGACGCGATTGTACGACACTTAGGGCAGTAATAGGAAAACGGATCACCGTTCATGGTCTCCTGCAAATTGACGTCCCGACGGGCCATCTTTTTGTCACGGAGATGTAATAAGTTAATCTTTGACTAATGTGCATTGCGAAGCTTGCAACGCATTCATTCCTGTGACGCATGTTACCGCTGTTGGGGGCCGGATCACGGGGTGATTATTTTATAAAATATGCACAAATATCATTGTGGCTTGCGCCGGATCGGCAGTAACCCTTACATAGATTAACTGCCCCACATATCAAAACGAGGACGTCTATGACCATTTCCGGCGATGCCCAACTCGCGACCCTTCTGGAACGCGACAATGTCAACAAGGATGTTAGCGCTGTCATCGCCCTGATTGACGGCGTGCTTGCGGCCGCCGACGGACATAGCCGGACAGACTGGATTGATCTTGTATGTGCCGATCCCAGCGAAGAACTGGTGCAAGTTCTGCTGGCGCTGCGCGATGAACGCAAAGGTCTGTTCAAAATGGCAAAGGATGATTTCAATCCGGCCGAACGGATCGCAGCTCTTCGGAAATATCTTGCGGCAAAGGGTGTGGACGGCTTTATCGTTCCGCGTGCCGACGAACATCAGGGCGAAAATGTCCCGGCTCGGGCTGAACGTCTGGCCTGGTTGACCGGTTTTACCGGGTCGGCCGGGGCTGCTGTGGTTCTGGCGAACAAGGCAGCGGTGTTTGTTGATGGCCGTTACACCATTCAGGTGCGCCAGCAGGTCAATCGCGACCTGTTTGAATATCGTCATCTGGTTGACGAGCCGGTGGTCGGCTGGCTGCATGACAATCTGAAATCCGGACAGAAACTGGCGTATGATCCGTGGCTTCATACCGTGCAGCAGGCAAATCATTTGCGCACAGCATGCGAAGGTGTCGGGGCGGAACTGGTTGCGATTGATACCAACCCGATTGATGCGCTTTGGCGTGACCAGCCGGCCATGCCGCTTGGCCCGGTGCGTCCGCATCCGTTGGAATATGCCGGAAAATCAAGTGCCGAAAAACGTCAGATGATTGCCGGGCAGCTGTCGCGCCTGTCATGTGACAGTGCCATTTTGTCCGCACCTGACAGCATCGCATGGCTTTTGAATATTCGCGGGGCCGATGTGCCGCAAACGCCGCTTGCACTTGGTTATGCGATTATCAACGGTGATGCATCGGTTGAATTGTTCATGGATGAACGCAAGCTGGCTGGTGAAACTGTCGCCTGGCTGCGTGACGAGGCAAGCCTGCGCGCGCCCGGTGAACTTGGCGATGCGTTGAAGGCTATGGGCAATCAGTCCGTCCGCCTTGACGAGGCAACAGCGGGTGACTGGTTGCGGATGCAATTGGCCGAGGCCGGGGCAACCGTTCGTGTCGGACGTGATCCGGTGGCGTTGCCCAAGGCCTGCAAGAATGACGTCGAACTCGAAGGATCGCGCAAGGCCCACAAGCGCGACGGCGAAAAGATCATTCGCTATTTCAAATGGCTTGATGAAACGGCAATCGATGGCGGGATTGATGAACGTACGGCAGCCGACAAATTGCTTTCGCTGCGCAAGGAAGATCCGCTGTTTCGGGATTCAAGCTTTGAAACCATCCCGGGCAGTGGTCCGAACGGGGCGCTTTGCCATTATCGCAACACCCCCGAAAGCAACCGCAACCTGACCCCGGGCGAGATCTTTTTGATTGATTCGGGCGGTCAGTATCTGGACGGCACGACCGACATCACCCGGACCACGATTGTTGGTGAACCGACACAGGAACACCGTGACCGGTTTACCCGCGTGCTCAAGGGGCATATTGCGCTGGCGCGGGCGATTTTCCCGGTCGGAACAACCGGTCAGCAGCTTGATACGCTGGCGCGCATGCCCCTGTGGGAAGCCGGTCTTGATTTTGATCATGGCACCGGGCACGGGGTTGGGAGTTACCTTGGCGTTCATGAAGGTCCGCAACGGATTTCAAAGGCCCCGAACAGCATCGCACTCAAACCGGGTATGGTTCTGTCAAACGAGCCGGGCTTTTACAAGGAAGGCGAATACGGCATCCGGATTGAAAACCTGATTGCGGTTTGCGAGATTGATGCACCGATCGGGGCGGACCGTCAGATGCTCGGTTTCGAGACCCTGACATTCTCGCCGATTGAACGCAAATTGATCGATCCGGAATTGATGACTGCTGACGAGTTGCAGTGGCTGAATGATTACCATGCCCAGGTCTATGCCATGTATGCCGATGAATTGGACGAAGATCATCGGGAATGGCTGCAAAAGGCAACCGCACCGATCAAGAAGAAAGTCATCTGATCTGGCCATCGGATGCCATGATGTGAAAAAGTTGAGCCGTCCCGTCCCGCGGGGCGGCTTTTTGTTGTTTCGGGCACTGACAAGCGCGCGGGAATGGCTTAAAGAGTATCTATTGGATCGATTCAATAGAAGGCGGAAAACCGCTTCTGATAATTGGAGGAAGACATGGCTGAAGTCGAAACACAGTGGATGGCAAACCCCAACCGCTATGACGACGAAACCTGGAACCGCTGTGGCAATAGTGGCCTTATGCTGCCGAAAATCACGCTTGGCCTTTGGCAGAATTTCGGCGGCGTGGATGTCTATGAGACCCAGCGTGCGATGATCCGCCGCGCCTTTGACCGCGGTGTGTTCCATTTTGATCTGGCCAATAACTATGGCCCGCCCCCGGGATCTGCCGAAGAAAACTTTGGCAAGGTATTGAGCCAGGATCTTGGCAAACATCGCGACGAACTGATCATTTCGACCAAGGCGGGCTATCGTATGTGGCCGGGGCCGTTTGGCGAATGGGGATCACGCAAATATCTGATTTCCAGTCTGGATCAGAGCCTCAAGCGGATGGGCCTTGATTACGTTGATATTTTCTATTCCCATCGTGTCGACCCCAACACGCCGCTTGCCGAAACCATGGGTGCACTTGATCAGATCGTCCGGTCGGGCAAGGCGCTTTATGTCGGGATTTCTTCCTATTCCCCGGAAATGACCCGTCAGGCGCACGCGATCCTTAAGGATCTTGGTACGCCCTGCGTCATTCACCAGCCGTCCTATTCGATGATGAACCGCTGGGTCGAGAATGGCTTGCTTGATACGCTGTCCGAACTTGGCATGGGATGCATTGCCTTTTCGCCGCTGGCACAGGGGCTTTTGACCAACAAATACCTTAACGGTGTGCCCGAAGAATCACGCGCCGCCCTGGAAGGTTCCTTCCAGAAAGGCATGTTGTCGGAAGAAAATCTTGATCGTGTCCGTGCACTTAATGAAATCGCCAAACGCCGCGGGCAGAGCCTTGCGCAGATGGCGATTGCGTGGGTATTGCGGCGTCCGGAAATCACATCGGCCCTGATTGGTGCCCGTCATGTGCAGCAGCTAGATAACAGCCTTGATGCGCTGAACAATCTTGAATTCAGCGCAGAAGAGCTGGCGGAAATCGACAAATATGCAGCCGATGGCGGTCTGAACCTTTGGCAGAAGTCATCGGACAGCAAGGCACCTGTCTGATCCGGTTTGCAGATAAGCTTATGAACAAGGCCCCGAACGGTATTGCGTTCGGGGCCTTGTTACATCCAAGGTCATTTTTCAGCCATTGGCATGGTTCCGGCCAGATCGCGCAATGTATCGACCACGGCCTTGGCCCCGGCACTGAGCGGGCGATCATGAAGCCAGGAAAGCATCACCTTGCGCGAGAGTTCCGGGCTGACGATCCGGCGGGCCTTGAGCCGCCCGGTTGACAGTTCCATCACAAGCGAACTGCGCGGCAAAACCGTATGCCCGACATTGCGATGAACCAGATCGACCAGCACACGCAATGCGTCGGCTTCGACCACCGGGGTCAGGGGGCGGCCGGCACGAAAGGCTGCTTCCTGCATTTTGGCCCGCAAACCGTGTTTGTTGGTTGGCATGATCAGCGGCAGTGACAGGACATCTTCATAGGCGATTTCGGTTTCCTGTTCGCCAACCTGTGACGGGTGGGAAATCAGAAACAGGTCTTCGCGCCAAAGCGGTTCGGCATGCAAACTGCGCGAAATCATGCCGTCATGCAAAATTCCGATATCAAGACGACCTGACAGCAAGCCTTCCTGTACATCACCGGTCAGGTCTTCGGCAACCGAAATATTCAGATCGGGATAGTGGGCGCGAAGGCGTTCAATCAGTGCCCCGGTAATGACAATCCCGGCACTTGGCGGGACGCCGACATGGACATGCCCGGTGACCTGGCTGCTGCGCGCTGTCAGGTCCGCTTCAAGGCGGGCCAGATCGGCCAGAATGACGCGTGCACGTTCGGCAAGCATTTGCCCCGCTTCGGTCAGTTTTACACCACGGCCGGTTCGTTCAAGCAGCTTGGTTTCAAGCGTTTCTTCAAGCAGGTTAAGCTGGCGGCTTAACGCCGGTTGGGAAAGGTTCAACCGTTCGGCTGCGCGTGACAGGCTTCCCAATTCGGCAATATGCACGAAACTTCGCAGCTGTTTGATATCCATGGATGACGGTTCCAAGCCGGATTTGTTGATGCGATCCCCTAAGATATAGCCAAAGCTGATATCTGATAGCAATTAATTCGAATTGAATAATGGCACCTTGCGGGTAACACTGAGCCCGAGAGAGGATCGGAGACCACCATGACATCACAGCCCCACGCGGATGCAGATGCCCCGACGGCATCTGCCCAGTCATCACCTGTCAGCACACAGAAAAGCGCAAATGCGGAAAAGCCGGTTGGCTCCGCTTTGACGATTGTGTTGCTCGCGACCGTCGCGCTTGCGATGAAGGGGCTGCTTGCCAAATTCGTGTATGCCACCGGTATGACCGTTGATGGTTTGTTGCTGTTGCGGTTTCTGATTGCGATGCCGTTCTTTTGGCTTGGCGTTATGCTGTTTGGCAAACAGCGCCCAGGTGATCGCAAGATGCAACCGGTCGATCTGGCATGGGGGGCGCTGTATGGCGGATTGTTCTTTTTGGCATCGCTGTTTGATTTTACCGCCGTATCCCTGATCGATGTGACCGTCTCGCGGATCGTGCTGTTTACCTTTCCTGCGGTGGTGATGATCCTGGAAGCTTTGCACAAACGGCGTTTCCCGCCATTCCGTCAGGTGGTGTGTTTTGTTGTGACCTATATCGGTCTGATGCTGGTATTGGCGCCGGGCGGTTTTGACATGGTGTCAGGCGGTTTGTGGTATGGCGCGGCCTGGGCGTTCGGATCGGCATTGACCTATGCCTGTTATCTGTATTTCGGGCAGCGCATGATCAAAACCATCGGGTCGATGCATTTCGCGGCCCTGATCAACACAATGGCGGGGCTGTCGATGGTTCTTTACGAGCTGGTGGTCCAGAAGCCTTTGAACCTTAATCCGGCTGGAATTACATGGACGGCGGGCATTTCGATCTTTTGCACCGTGATCCCGTTTTTCCTTTTGTATGAGGGGATCCGGCGAATTGGTGCGACCCAGGCATCCCTGATTTCCCTGTCAGGGCCGGCAATGACATTTTTTGCTGCCTGGCTGTTCCTGGGCGAAATTCTTACGGTTCCGCAAATGATCGGTTTTGCGGTTGTAACCTTGGGGGTGGCATCATTGAAAAACAGCTTCAGCCTTGCGGGGCTGGGGCGGTTGTTGGCACGGCCATTTGCCCCCAATACAAAACCGTAACCAGCCGGTGACCTTGCAGGTTTGCCGCCTTACCAGCGGCGGACTTCGATTTCATGTTCGGGAAGGCGTTCACCGCGCCGCCATTTCAACGGATCAATGAATTGCCCGGCCCAGATGCCGGTTCTGCTTTGTCTGGCGCGGGCTTCGATCGCGCCATATTCGGGCATCTGATCGGGGCGTGCGACCGCCATGCCTCGGGCAATCAGACTTTGTCCGATATCCATGCCATTGGCATTGCGACAAATGGCCAGATTGCGGTGATAGCGATTCTTGCCCTGAACCCGGCAGGTAATCGGGGTGGCCACCAGAAGATTGGTGGTGACTTGCCATGCCTCTGCACCGCAGGCCGTGCTTTGACCATTCACCAGGCATTTTTGGAACCGGTTCATGGCATCCGCGCCCCACAGGTCCACACGCCGAAATCCGAATTCCAATGTGTCGGCATCAATGGCCCGCGCCGTTCCCGACAATGTTTCAAAATCGGGGTCGGCTTTGGCCATGGGCGGTGCGCCTGCAAGCAGCAGCACAATGCATAAAATCAGAAACCGGTGGGGATCAGGAACGGCCATCAAGGGACCTCAATACAGGTCGCTGTAACGGATTTCATCAAGCTGGGCGAAAACGACCTTCCATTTTTCGTCCTGTTTCAGCAGGGCAAAGGCATAATCACAGTCAAAGATCAGGTTGTTTTCCGAATTGCCAAACCGGAAGGACACGATCGCACGTGCCCCGCCGGGAAGTGCGGAATGCTGTTCGACCACCATCGATTTGGCCATGGCCAGATCCGCATTTTTCAACTCGTCAAAGAATGACTGATGATATTTGTGCAGATCCTCGGCCTTGGAAATTGCATGAACACCGGAAAGGTCATTGATCAGACAGGGAAAGTGATAAAATTCGTCAAGCGCGCCTTCATCGAGCTTAAGATGTGCATCTACGTAGCGGCGAAAAAAACTTCCGAGATCTTCCATCTGCACCCATTCCTTCGGTCATGGACCGCCATTATTGCGTGGCAATCAGATCAAGCCATCCTTGCTCATCAAGAACAGTCACACCCAATTCTTCTGCTTTCTTTAATTTGGAACCTGCACCGGGTCCTGCAACAAGATAATCTGTTTTTGCCGAAACCGAACCCGCTACTTTAGCACCAAGACTTTCGGCTTTGACCTTTGCCTCGTTGCGCGAAAACAGTTCAAGTTTACCGGTAAACACAACGGTCTTGCCGCTAACCGGGCTGTCGGAAACGGTCGGCGCTTCGACATCGGTGATGGTCAGCAACGATTGCAGGTCATCAAGCACCGCCAGATTGTGTTCTTCGGCCATGAACTCGATCAGATCCTTGGCAACGCCGGGGCCGATCTGATCGATATTGATCAGTTCACGCAATGCGTCACTATCGGCCTGATTGGCGGCAATCATGGCGTTGCGCCATTCGCCCAGTGACCCGTAATGCCGGGCAAGCAGTTTGGCGGTTGCCTGACCGATCTGGCGAATGCCAAGCGCATAGATGAACCGGTCAAGCCCGATGGTCCTGCGTTCATTGATCCCGTCAAACAGCTTGGTTGCGGATTTATCCCCCCAGCCTTCAAGCTTTCTGATCGCATCGCCATGATCCGTTTCAAGCCGGAAAATATCGCCCGGTGATTTGACCCAGCCCAGTTCAAAGAATGTCTCGATATTTTTGGCCCCCATGCCGTCGATATCAAACGCATTGCGCGATACGAAATGTTTGAGCCGTTCAACCGCCTGGGCCGGGCAAATCAGACCACCGGTGCAGCGGGTGACAGCTTCGCCTTCTTCGCGCATGGCATGGCTGTGACATTTCGGGCATTCATCGGGGAACTGATATTCCTCGGTTCCCTCGGGGCGTTCATCAAGGATGACTTCAACCACCTGCGGGATCACGTCACCGGCACGCTGAATGACCACCATGTCACCGACCCGCACACCCAGACGTTCGATCTCGTCACGGTTATGCAGGGTGGCGTTTGACACAACAACACCGCCGACCGTGACCGGTTCAAGACGGGCAACCGGGGTAAGCGCGCCGGTGCGGCCAACCTGGATATCGATGGCATTAAGGCGGGTGCGGGCCTGCTCGGCCGGGAATTTATGGGCAATGGCCCAGCGCGGCGAACGGCTGACAAAGCCAAGCCGCAGCTGAAGTTCAAAATCATTGACCTTATAGACGATGCCATCAATGTCGTAATCAAGGTCCGGACGCTGTTTTGCCAGTTCGTCATAAAACGCCATGATATCATCGGCATCGTTCAGTCGGCGTGTCAGCGGGTTGATGACAAAGCCCCAGCCAGCGACCTTTTGCAAAAAGTCCCACTGTGTCTGGGCCAGACTTTCGGACAGTTCGCCAAAGCTGTAGGCAAAGAAACGAAGCGGGCGTTTCGCGCTGATGGAAGGATCAAGCTGGCGCAAGGAACCCGCAGCAGCGTTGCGCGGATTGGCAAATGTTTTGCCGCCGGTTTCTGCCTGTGTCTCGTTCAGCTTTTGAAAGGCGGATCGCGCCATATAGACCTCGCCGCGGATTTCGACCACATCGGGCGCATCGTCGGGCAGGGTTTTGGGGATGTCGTCAATATGGGCGACATTGGCGGTGACATCTTCGCCTTCGGCCCCGTCACCGCGGGTTGCCGCCGTAACAAGCGTCCGGCCTTCATAGCGCAGCGAAAGCGAAAGCCCGTCAATCTTGGGTTCGCCCACGACTTCGACCGGGCTGTGCGCCGTCAGGTTCAGGAAACGGCGGATACGGGCAAGAAAATCGACAATGTCCTCGCGTGAAAACGCATTGCCAAGCGACAGCATCGGACGGGCGTGCTTGACCTTGGCAAAGCCTTCGGCCGGGGCCGCACCGACTTCCTGTGTCGGGCTGTTTTTCTTAAGCGTCGGATAATGGGATTCAAGTTCGATCAAGCGATTGAACAATGCGTCATATTCGGCATCGGGAACGAGCGGTTCGTCATTGACGTAATAGGCTTCGTTATAGGACCGAACGCGATCGGAAATTTCCGCATGCTGTTTGCGTGCCTCGGTGCTGGTGGCGGGCATTTCCGGAAGGCTTGTGTTGTTTGACGCATGTTCGGCGTTCATATTCTTTTTGTTCCGTATTCGAAGTGGGTTCGGCGTGAATTGCCGGATCTTAATTGGGTTGTTCAAGCAGGCTGTCAGCCGCTGCGCGGGCCTCGGCGGTGACGGAATGCCCGGCCAGCATGCGGGCAATTTCTTCGCGGCGCGCACCATCAACCAGGGCGTCGACACGGGTCACCATGGTGCCGTCTGTTTCGCGCTTGGCAATATAGAAATGGGTGCGTCCGCGTGCGGCGACCTGCGGGCTGTGGGTAATCACCAGGATCTGGCGTTCCTTTGCCAACAGATACAAACGCTGTCCGATGGCAGCAGCAGTGGCACCGCCAACACCGCTGTCAACTTCGTCAAAGACAAGGCTGGGGACGGCTGATACACGTGCCAGAACGACCTTGAGCGCAAGCAGGAACCGGGATAGCTCGCCGCCTGATGCGATCTTGTTCAGCGCGCCCGGCGGGCTTCCCGGGTTGGTGGCAACGGTGAATTGCACCCGGTCGATGCCATCAATGCCCCATTCATTTTCATCAACCAGTTCGATATCGGTAACGAAGCGGGCCTTTTCCATGCGAAGCGGCGGCAACTCGGCATTGATCGCGCCGTCAAGCTTTGCAGCGGCTTCCTTGCGTGCAGCATGCAGCTTTTGTCCGGCTTCGATATAGGCATTGCGATGTTCGCCAACCGCAGCGGTCAGACGCGACAATTCCTTTTCCCCGAATTCAAGCTGATCAATCTGGGACCGGAAATCCTTCATCAGGGCATTCAGGCCATCGACGGGCACGTTATATTTGCGCGCGGCAGCCCGAAGGGCAAAAAGCCGTTCCTCGACATTTTCCTGATGGCCGGTATCAACATTCAGATCGGCAAGGGTGGCAGAAATGGCGCGATTGGCTTCTTCAAGTTCGATGGCTGCACGGTCCAGCGCCTCGATGATCGGCTCAAACCGGCCATCGGCCTTTTCAAGTTCACGTTCAAGGCAACGCTGGGCGCTGCGCAGTGCGCTTTCGGCGCCCTTGCCGCGCGAAAGTTCGGTGCCGGCATCATTGAGGGCGGCAACCAGCTTTTCACCATGCATCAGGAACTGGCGTTCCTCGGCAAGGCGTTCTTCTTCGCCTTCTTCGGGACCCAGTTTTTCAAGTTCATCGACCGCGTGGCGAAGCCATTCTTCTTCTTCGCGCGCCTTGTCGATGCGTGCGCGTGCAGCGTTGAGTTCTTTTTGCGTTTCCCGCCAGGCGCGCCAGTGGTCGCGCACCGTCATGGCAAGCGCCCCGAGATTACCATGGGCATCAAGGGTGGCGCGGTGGGTTGTCGGGTCAAGCAGGCCGTGCTGATCAAATTGCCCCTGAATTTCGACGCAATAATTGCCAACATCGCGCAAAAGCCCGACCGAAACCGACTGGTCATTGACATAGGCCCGCGACCGTCCGTCCGCGGTTACCACGCGGCGTACCACCAGTTCTTCGCTTTCAAGATCGATATCCTGATCGGCAAGCAGCCGGAAAACCGGGTGTCCCTGTGGCAGGGTGAAGGTGGCGGTGACGCTGCATTTGTCGCAGCCATGGCGGACCAGTCCGCTATCGGCGCGTGCGCCCAAAGCAAGCCCCAGAGAATCCAGCAAGATGGATTTACCGGCCCCGGTTTCACCTGTCAGGACGCTAAGTCCGTCATGGAAATCCAGATCCAGCTTGTCGATAAGGACTACGTTCCGAATGCTGAGGCGTCGAAGCATTTCTGGGTACTGATGTTGTTAACGGGGCAGCAGACAGTTTGGTCAAACAGCTTTGCGACTTGCAGAGTGCCCAATACCGACCCGGCTTGCAAGTATTGCAACACCCGGCACGTGATCAAAAACCGGGATCTTGTGCGGTCGGAGCAGAAGCGATTGGCAACAGGACCTTATTATCATTTGTTCCTGTTGTGTTCTATGGTTGTTTTGCCCCGGATGTCAAGAAGACCTGATGGTGATCAGGTCTTTTGCACGAGCGGCCTAGAAAAGGTCGGTGATCGACTTGGTTGCGGAATCCCACCAGCTTTCTTCGGTGCGTTCGGCACCGGCATCCCCGACCAGAAGGCTGTAGGATTCGCTGTAATATTCGCTGCCCGGGAAGTTGTGGCCAAGGACGGCTGCGGTGCGCTTTGCCTCACCCTCAAGACCCAGTGCCAAATAGCATTCGGTCAGGCGTGCAAGTGCTTCGGGAACGTGGGTTGTGGTCTGATATTTGTCGATAACCGATTTGAACCGGTTGATCGCAGCCAGATATTCCTGACGGTCCTGATAATAGCGCCCGACGCTCATTTCCTTGCCGGCAAGGTGATCGACCGTAAGGTCCTTTTTCAGTTTGGCGTCGCGGGAATATTTGCTGTCGGGGAAACGGCGGATAACGTCATCAAGCGCCTCCATGGCGTGCTGGGTCATCTGCTGGTCACGGCCGACATCAGAAATCTGTTCATAGTAGGACAATGCCTTGAGGTAATAGGCATATGGCACATCCGGGTTGGCCGGATGAAGCGAGATGAAGCGATCAAGTGCGTTGATGGCATCATCATATTTGTTGTCCTGATAATAGGAATAGGCCGACATCAGGGTCGCCTTGGTCGCCCAGACCGAATAGGGGTGCTGGCGTTCGACTTCGTCAAATGCCTGGGCAGCCTTTTGATATTCCTTGGCGTCCAGAAGATCCTGTGCACCGTTATACAGTTCGGATACCGGACGTTCGACATATTCCGGTGCCTCATTGCTTGAGCAGGCAGCAAGCAGAATGGCCATGCCACATGTTGCAATGATGTGTTTGGCGCGAACGGTACTAAGCACTGTGACCTATCCTTGAATTTTGTGACGCACTCACGGGAAAATCCGCCGGACTATATCATGTGAAGGGCGTGGTTGGGCAAGTAGTTGTGTCGCCAATCGGTGACTTTTATGCCCGATCTTGAGCCTGTGCTTTGATCTGTGCGGGAAAAACGCGGTCAGACAACAAAAAAGGCGACCCGACGGGCCGCCAATTTCGAATGTTTTGTGCCGGATTCCAAAACCCGTTATCGGTTTACGCAGTCGCCAGAACCGGTGCTGATGCACCATGCAGTGCTGATTTCGGCATCGGGACAACCTGATAGGCGCTTTCATCGGCCAGCAATGCCTGAAGCAGCAGGTTATTGACGTGGTGACCCGATTTATAGGCGGTTACCTTGCCCTGAAGCTGCAAGCCGGCAGTATAAAGATCGCCCAGCGCATCAAGGATCTTGTGGCGAACGAATTCGTCTTCGTAGCGCAGGCCTTCTTCATTCATGACTTCATCGCCCGACAGCACAACCGCATTGTCAAGTGAACCGCCACGGGCCAGACCGGCTGAACGCATGGCTTCGACTTCGTGAAGGAAGCCAAATGTGCGGGCACGTGCGATGTCGGCCACGAAAACACCGTCGTCGAATTTGACATTCATGCGCTGGTTGGCAATGGCCTTGCTGGCGAAATCAATTTCGAAATCGATTTCAAAGCCGTGGGCCGGCTCAACACGTGCTGTGCAGCCGTTATATTCGACTTCAACTGCCTTGAGCACTTCGATGACCTGACGCGGGGCATTTTGTTCCTCGATGCCGACACAATCGATCAGGAAGTTGAACGGTGCGGAACTGCCATCCATAACCGGAACTTCGTCGGCATCGATATCGATCAGAACGTTATCAATGCGCGATCCGGCCAGGGCAGCCATCAGATGTTCGATGGTGCCGATCTTGATGCCACGGGATGCGTCGCCCAGGCAAGTGCACAGGCGGGTGTCGATCACGCCATCGTAACGTGCCGGGAACAACGGCTGGTCATCCAGATCCGTGCGGCGAAATACGATGCCATGATTAACCGGGGCAGGGTGCAGTGTGATGCGGATCTTGTGACCGGAATGCAGACCGACGCCCGCACAGCCGATGGACGCTTTAAGCGTGCGTTGACGCACGTAATCGTCACCAGAGACGCCTGTCTGCGCGATGGCAGCACTAAGGTCGGCGATGTTGTTCACAGGAACCCCCAAATCAGGTCAGTCAGGTTGCAATCAATCTTGGTCGAAGTCATTGGCAGGGCCGTAACCCTTACTTCGTTAGCTTCAGACACTACAGAGGTTGTGAAAATCACTCAAATCACTCTTTGTTACGCTTTGTAAATTATCGAAAACGGCGAAAATTACAAATAAAACAATGACTTGAATTTATATTTCTCTGTTCTGAAACAACGATGTGAAACATTTCATTTCACAGGTGCCGGTCTTGGGCGTCAGATAAAATGGTCTGCCTATAAAAAAAGGAAGGCCGAAGCCTTCCCTTTCATCGCGCGGAGTTTTGCCGTCAGTTCGCCTGACGACGAAGGAAGGCCGGAATTTCAAGAAGGTCATCAGACGCGCCTTGCGCCTTGCCCCGGGAAGCGGGCTCCTTCTTCATGACAGAAGCACTGTCTTCGCCAAGAGACATTTCAGTCTGACGCGGTGCCGGTGCCTGCGGTTGCGAGACTTTCGGCTCTGCGTGCTGATGCGGTTCCTTGACGGTTTTGTTCTTGCCAAACAGACTGCTCAGAACCGAACGCGGAGAGGTTGCGTTCTGGGCATCTGCAGCTTCGAAGACGTCCGGGCTGTGACTGACCTGATCGGCTTCGCTTGGCGAAACGGCGCGCGGCGGGATAAAGGCCATGTCGCCGTTGCTGTTGGTTTTTTCCATCGGCTTGTTGGCGCGCAGAACCGGTTTCGGTTTCAGAACCGTCTGGCCCATTTCAATGGAACCGGTTTCCTGTGCTTCGGCCTGATGGCTCAGTTCCGGCTGCTGTGCGCTGCCGGTTGCGGCAAAGCGTTCGGCCGGAATGTGATCGATGGATGCGCCACCGGCATAATCGCCACCGCCCGACTGGGTGGTTTCAGCAACGCTGGCTGCTGCGTTGGCAGCGCCATGCTGACCAAAGGACGGCATGGACGGCTTTTCAGCCGGCTGTGCAGCTTTGGGCTGTGCAACGGAAACGGTGGTCGGCTGCGGACGGCGTACTTCTTCGGCGTCGATGCCCGTGGCAACAACGGAAACACGCAGTGCACCTTCGATGGTCGGATCAAAGGTCGAACCAAAGATGATGTTGGCTTCGGAAGCGACTTCTTCGCGAATGCGGTTTGCAGCTTCGTCAACTTCATACAGGGCCATATCCATGCCGCCGGTGATGTTGATCAGGACCGCACGTGCGCCCTTCATCGATGCATCTTCCAGAAGCGGGTTGGCAATGGCGGCTTCGGCTGCTTCAAGCGCACGTTTTTCGCCGGATGCTTCGCCGGTGCCCATCATCGCCTTGCCCATTTCGCTCATTACGGTGCGAATGTCGGCGAAGTCAAGGTTCACAAGACCCGGAACCATCATAAGGTCGGTAATCGAACGGACACCGTTGCGCAGAACATCGTCAGCCATCTGGAAGGCATCTGCGAAAGTGGTTTTTTCGTTCGCAACCCGGAACAGGTTCTGGTTCGGAATGATGATCAGGGTGTCGACATATTGCTGAAGCTGTTCGATGCCCTGTTCGGCAGTACGCATACGGCGCGTACCTTCGAAATGGAACGGTTTGGTAACGACACCAACGGTCAAAATGCCGGCTTCCTTGGCGGCACGTGCAATGACCGGGGCTGCACCGGTACCCGTACCACCGCCCATACCGGCGGTGATGAATACCATGTGGCTGCCTTCAAGCTGGGCCTGAATGTCTTCGATGGATTCTTCGGCGGCGGCACTACCGGCATCCGGTCGTGCGCCTGCACCAAGACCCTGGGTAATCTTGCGGCCAAGCTGCATCTTGCGCGTGGCTTTGCTTTGGGTCAGGGCCTGTGAGTCTGTGTTGGCAACGACAAAATCGCATCCTTCGAGTTCGGACGCGATCATGTTGTTAACGGCGTTGCCGCCCGCACCGCCGACACCGATAACGGTGATCTTCGGCTTTAGATTTTCTTCCGTTTCAGGGACGGAAAAATTGATTGTACTCATTGTTTGCTCTTCCTCTCCGCGCTTTAGAGCTGAGGGTCAGGACCTATTAATTTGGTTCGAATGGTCATTCGGATTAATGCGGATACGCGGATCAAGACCGAAGGAAGATGAATATCTTTCAAGGTTTTGAGACAAAGTAGCCCGCGAAAATCCGATTGACCCGAAGGGCAGTGTTTATATTTACGAACTCCGGCGTCAAATCCCTTGCCCGGGGTGCCAACCCGCTCTGCGGGCTTTTCCTTGGATTTCGCAAATATAAACACTGCCATTCCAATCAAATTAATAGGTCCTGACCCTTAAGATCACACAAGCCTTCCCTTTGCCTGTGCGTACCCGAAATGCATCGGGCACAAAGACCTCCGAGTCCGTTTTAGCGGGCAAAGAGTTATTGGCTTGTTAATGCGCGCGAAAGTTTTCGAAAAAATGCAGAAAAAAATGCACTTGTTTTTCGATTGCGCAGATTTCTGCGCCAGTCAGGGGAAAGGGCCGCAGGAAACTAGAAGTTTTCCTTGAACCAGGCCCCGAGACGGCCCCAGCGACCGCCCGATTGATGGATCGATGCCATCGCTTCGCTAAGGGGGTCATTGCCTTGTTCAACCGCCCGCAGCAACAAGCCTGCGCAGGCCGAAAATGCCGGGCCGGCGGTTGCTTCTGCAAGGCCGGTCACCCCGTGCGGATGGGCAACGGATGCCGGACGTTCAAACATCTGGTTGGCGAGATCGGCAATGGCATTCAGCTGACTTGCACCGCCGGTCAGGACAATGCTGCGTCCGCCGATTTGGGTCAGGCCGTGTTCTTCAAGCTGATCACGGATCAGTTCAAAGGTTTCTTCAAGGCGCGGCTTGATGATGTTGATCAGCATCGAGCGCGGCACATGGTTGAAGTTGTTTTCGTCTTCGTCACCAATGATCGGGACCGCAAGGATTTCCTGATCATCAGACGGTGATGTCAGCGCACTGCCATGCAGGGTCTTCATCCGTTCCGCGTGATTAAGCGACGTATTAAGGCCATAGGCAATATCGCGGGTGACATGCGCGCCACCAACCGGGATCGAGGCTGTATAGATCACCTGGCCGCCATTGAACACGGCAACGCTTGTTGTGCCGGCACCCATGTCGATCACGGTTGCGCCAAGGTCACGCTGATCAGGGGTCAGTGCCGAAAGACCGGATGCCAGCGGCGTGACCACGGTTTCCTCGATCGCCAGATGGCAGCGTCCCAGAAGCGTATCAAGGTTGCGCAATGGCGCGGTCTGGGTGCGCACGAAATGCAGATCAAGACCAAGCGTCGATCCATACATGCCGCGCGGATCGTTCATCGTACTGGCCCCGTCAAGCCGGAAGCCGAGCGGAACGGTGTGGATCAGTTCGTCACCGGCCTGACGCAGAAGGGCTTCTTTCTGGTCATTCAATTTGCGGATCTCGAGATTGCCGATCGGGCGCGACCCCAATGGCAGTTCAACCGTGTGGGTTTCTGATTCCGGGCGACCACCCGACAGGTTCACAATGACCGATTCAATGGTCTGACCCGCCATTTTTTCAGCCGCATTGACCGCTGCAAGTACGACTTCCTGTGCAGCATCAAGATTGGCGATCGAACCGCTTTGAAGGCCCTTGGACATGTTGTGTCCGATACCGATGATTTTCGGCGGATGGTCCTTTTCGCGTCGCGCAATGAAACAGC
This sequence comes from Thalassospira povalilytica, assembly GCF_002844235.1. Lineage (GTDB taxonomy): Bacteria > Pseudomonadota > Alphaproteobacteria > Rhodospirillales > Thalassospiraceae > Thalassospira > Thalassospira povalilytica. Next base: position 728,300 of record NZ_PGTS01000001.1, read on the forward strand.
AGACCTTGGACGTTCCAATGTCCAAGGCCGCAATCAATCCTGATCTTGTCTTGCTGCGTGCCAATTTAATGCTCTGAATTATTCTAAAGTTATTGGAGGGAGGCGAACCTGCCCCAGGGTCATGACCCAAGTTATTAAGCCCGTTTTCCATCAAAAGCGGTTGCAATTTGGTTAAGGCAGCACCGAGTCTTCTGCATGTCACCATGCTTTTCACGGAAATGTCCGATTTTGCGATGCGATAGCGATCCTATATCAATCACGGGTTTCTCGGGCGGTTGATGTCATGCTGTACTGCAACGTTACAGGTGTAGCTTGACACTCAACTGTAACGTTGCAGTAATCAAGCGCCGAAACAATAACCGTACAGGGAGGAAGCAAAATGTTTCTTGGCAAGATGACGCGTGCCGGGCTTGGCATGATTGCGGCACTGGGGCTTTCCACAAGCATCGCATCCGCACAGGAAAGCGTGGAGGTTCTGCACTGGTGGACCGCCGGTGGCGAGGCAAAGGCGCTTCAGGTTCTGAAAAAGGATCTCGAAGGTCAGGGTGTTTCATGGAATGACATGCCGGTCGCAGGCGGTGGCGGGGAACAGGCAATGACTGTTTTGCGCGCGCGCGTGACATCGGGCAATGCACCGACAGCTGTTCAGATGCTGGGCTTTGATATCAAGGACTGGGCGGGCGAAGGTGTTCTGGCCAATCTTGATGAACTTGCCAGCAAGGAAGGCTGGGATGCGGTTGTTCCCGATGCGCTTAAGGGCTTTTCAAAATATGATGGCCACTGGATTGCAGCCCCGGTCAACGTGCATTCGACCAACTGGGTCTGGGCCAACAAGGCGATCTTTGACGAGCTTGGCCTGAAACAGCCGGGCAACTGGGATGAGCTGATTGCGGCCCTCGACAAGATCAAGGCTGCTGGCTACACCGCCGTTGCCCATGGTGGTCAGGCCTGGCAGGACGCGACCATCTTTGATGCGGTCGTCATGGCAACAGGCGGACCTGATTTCTATCAGGCATCGATGATCGATACCGATCCCGACGCACTTGGTTCCGACACCATGAAAACCGTGTTTGAACGCATGGCGAAGCTGCGCAGCTATGTGGATGACAATTTCTCGGGCCGTGACTGGAACCTTGCGACCGCGATGGTGATCAACAAGGAAGCCGGTGTTCAGTTCATGGGTGACTGGGCCAAGGGTGAATTCCTGAATGCGGGCAAGGTGCCCGATCAGGACTTTATGTGCTTCCGCTTCCCGGGAACGCAGGATGCCGTCACCTTTAACTCTGACCAGTTTGTCATGTTCAAGGTCGGTGAAGACCGTCAGGACGCCCAGATGAAACTGGCATCAGCAGTGATGTCGCCAACCTTCCAGTCGGCGTTCAACGTGGTCAAAGGATCGGTTCCGGCCCGTACCGACGTTCCCAATGATGCCTTTGATGCCTGTGGCAAAAAAGGCATGGCAGAACTGGCAGCAGCCAACAAAAAAGGAACGCTGTTCGGGTCCATGGCCCATGGTCACTCGGTCCCGGCCGGTGTCAAAAACGCCATGTATGACGTGATCACAGCCCACTTCAATGGCGAATACGATGCCGAGACCGCGGTCGAGGAACTCGTCAACGCCGTTGAGTCTGCACAGTAAGAATAAAAATGATCCTCGGCGGTCGGGTTTCCGACCGCCGAACCGAATTGCGGAAGTGCGGAGCATCATCAATGCAATACTCACTGCCCGGCAAGGCAGAAGCCACCCTGCGGGAAATCCTTCCGCGGCTGGTGCTGAGCCCCAGTCTGTTTTTAATCCTGTTATTTGTTTACGGTTTCATCCTTTATACCGGTTATCTGTCGCTTACCGACAGCCGGATGTTGCCATCCTATGATCTGCAAGGGCTTGATAACTACGCCCGCTTGTGGGGGCAGCGTAACTGGATCACGGCCCTTCAGAACCTTGCGATTTTTGGCATTCTTTACATTCTGATTTGCTCTTTGCTGGGGCTTGTTCTTGCCATCTTTCTGGATCAGAAAATCCGGGGCGAGGGCATTTTGCGCCCGATCTATCTCTATCCGATGGCGCTGTCCTTTATTGTGACCGGGACAGCATGGAAATGGTTTCTTGATCCGGGACTTGGTCTTGAAAACACCATGCATCTGTGGGGATGGGAAAGCTTCACCTTTGACTGGATCAAGGATCGCAATATGGCGATCTATACCGTGGTGATTGCCGCGGTCTGGCAGTCATCGGGCTTTGTCATGGCGATGTTTCTTGCCGGATTGCGCGGGATTGACAGCGAAATCCTCAAGGCCGCGCAAATGGACGGTGCCGGTCGCTGGAGCCTGTATACCAGGATCATGATCCCGCAATTGCGACCGGTCTTTTTGTCGGCTTTCGTGGTGTTGGCCCATCTGGCGATCAAGGCCTATGACCTTGTCATCGCGCTGACCAATGGCGGGCCGGGACGGGCGACCGAACTTCCGGCAACCTTTATGTATTCCTATACCTTTACCCGCAACCAGATGGGGGTTGGTGCGTCATCGGCGGTCATCATGCTGGCGATGATCGCATCCATTATTGTGCCCTATCTGTATGCAGAACTCAGGGAGCGTCGGTAATGGCACATTCTTCGCAACCTGCATTTTCATCGGCCCGTTTGCTGCGCGCATGCCTTTATGCGGTCCTGATCCTGTTTGCGGTTTATTATCTTTTGCCGCTGTTTGTGATGCTGGTGAATTCCGTCAAGACGCTTGATGAAATTCGCGGCGGTAACATGATGGCTTTTCCCGAAAACTTCACGTTCGAACCGTGGCTGACAGCCTGGTCCAGTGCACAGATCGGGGTCGAGCCAACCGGGCTTAGCCCATATTTCATCAACAGCATTTTGATGGTCGTGCCGGCGGTAACGATTTCGACCTTCCTTGGGGCGTTGAACGGGTATGTCCTGACCAAATGGCGGTTTCCAGGTGACAAGATTGTTTTCGGGCTGATGCTGTTTGCCTGCTTTATTCCGTTCCAGATCGTTCTGATCCCGATGGCGCGTGTGTTGGGCACCATCGGACTGGCCGGGACAACAAGTGGTTTGGTTCTGGTGCACGTGGTTTACGGGCTTGGATTTACCACGCTGTTTTTCCGCAACTATTACGCGGCTTTCCCGGACGAACTGATCAAGGCCGCCAAAATGGATGGTGCCGGGTTCTGGCGGACCTTTACCCGCATCCTTCTGCCAAGTTCGGGACCGATCATTGTGGTTACCGTGATCTGGCAGTTCACCAATATCTGGAATGACTTCCTGTTCGGGGCCTCCTTTGCCGACTTTGATTCGATGCCGATGACGGTTGCGCTGAACAACCTTGTGTCATCCTCGACCGGGGTCAAGGAATACAACGTTCACTTTGCCGGTGCGGTGCTTGCCGCCTTGCCGACCTTGATCGTCTATGTCGTATCGGGCCGCTATTTCGTACGCGGGCTGATGGCAGGCGCGGTCAAGGGTTAGGCCAAAAACAGAAAATTCAGGGGAAGAACCATGTCATTTCTTCAGATCGACAAGGTATGCAAAAGCTTCGGACCGATAAATGTCCTGCGCGATATTTCATTGGATGTCGAAGAAGGCGGATTTCTGGTGTTGGTCGGGCCGTCGGGCTGCGGCAAGTCGACCTTGCTCAATACCATCGCCGGGTTGGAAAAACTGACCACCGGGGAAATCCGGATCGAAGGTAACGTGATTGACGATCTGGAACCGGCAGATCGCAATATTGCCATGGTGTTTCAAAGCTATGCGCTTTATCCGAATATGAATGTCGGGCAAAACATCGCCTTTGGCCTTGAAATGCGCGGCATGCCCAAGGATGAGCGCGACGCGAAGGTCGCCGAAGTCGCCAAAACGCTTCAGATCGAACATCTTCTGGATCGCAAACCCGGTCAGCTTTCCGGTGGTCAGCGACAGCGCGTAGCCATGGGGCGGGCCCTTGTGCGAAATCCGAAACTGTTCCTGTTTGATGAACCGCTTTCAAACCTTGATGCCAAGCTGCGTGTGGATATGCGTACCGAGATTAAACGGATGCATCAGACGTTTGGCAGCACGATTGTCTATGTCACCCACGATCAGATCGAAGCCATGACCCTGGGCACGCGCATTGCGGTTCTTAAGGACGGGATTGTCCAGCAATATGGCACACCGGCCGAAATCTATAACGATCCCAGCAACATGTTTGTTGCCGACTTCATGGGCAGCCCGGCCATGAACCTGATCCCGGCGACTGTGCGGGGCCATGCAATCGAAATGAGCCGTGCGGGGGATGATCCGCTTGTTCTGTCCTTTGACGCCCTGCCGGTTACGGTCAGTGCGCGCAACGGGCAGGATGTGATTGTCGGCATCCGGCCCGAAGCCATAACCGATGCGGCCGGGCGCGGTGGCGAAAAATCCATTCAGGCAACCTGTCGTATCGACGTTGTCGAACCTGCGGGTGCGGATATCTATGCCATCACGACACTGGGCGGCAAAGAGGTCGTTACCCGCCTGCATCAGGACTGGTCCGGATCAGCCAATCAAGCAGCCGATTTGCTTTTCAATCTTGAAAAGATTGTGTTTTTTGATCCACAAAGCGGTGAACGGTTGCGTTAATTACGCGTTCAGCCCGGAGGTTGGGAAAACTGTCTGATCCATATCTGACCGGAAAGGGGGCAACATCCCCCCGGTCACGCCCCACACTTAAAACCATTGCCGAGATGACCGGGCTTGGGGTCACGACGGTATCGCGTGCGTTAAAGGATGCGCCCGATATCGGCGCAAAAACCAAGGAACGTGTCCGCAAGGTCGCCGATGCGGTCGGCTATCACCCTGATCGCGCCGGTGTAAGGCTGCGCACCGGCAAGACAAATGTCATCAGCCTGATCCTTGATCAGACCGACAAGGTGCCGGAATTCGCCCGGCGCATGATTGTCGGCATTTCAGAAGCCATTCGCGGCACGCCATATCATCTTGTGGTGACGCCGCAATCGCGTCTCGATGATCCGATGGACCCGGTGCGCTATATCCTTGAAACCCGGGCCGCGGATGGGGTGATCCTGACCCATATCCGGCCCGATGACGAACGGGTTCATGCCCTTAGGCAAAGTGGGTTGCCCTTTGTCACCCATGGACGGTGCCAGACGATACAGGATCATGCCTATCACGATTTTGATAACCGTGCCTTTTGCCGGATGGCGGCAGAACGCATGATCAAACGCGGGCGCAACCGTCTGGCGCTTTTGGCACCGCCGTCGGAATTTTCATATTATCAGGAAACATTGGCCGGACTTGCCGAAATCGCCGAACCGGCCAACATCCCGTTCAGGGTCCTGCCCGGTGTCGATCTTGACAGCAGCATCGAAGTCCTGCGCCAGGCGGGCATGGCCCTTCGTCATCAGGAATATGTCCCGGACGGGATCATTTGCGGCAGTGAATTATGTGCCATGGCGCTGATTGACGGCATGACGCAATCCGGGCTTGAGGTTGGCAAGCATGCCGACGTCATCGCCAAGGAAACGTCGGATTTGCTGGATCTGACGCGCCCGCGGATCGACAGTTTGCGCGAAGACCTGATTGTTGCCGGTCAGCAACTGGCTTCGCATCTTCTTGATGTGATCAAAGGGGCGGAACCCGATACGTTGCAAACGCTTAGCGAACCGAAACCGGTTTGGCGCGTCAATCAGTCCTGATTGGTGATTTCAGGCGGCCGTTCTAGACCGCTCCCTCCTTCTTTGGGGGATTACGGCGCTTTTCCGCCGCCCCCGGTGTCAGACGTACAAAGGTACGATCAGGCAAACGCAAATCGACAATCAGGATGTCGCGTTCAAGAAGGTCATGTTCGCGATCAAGCATCTCAAGCCGTTGCCAGGCCTTGTCCATGTCATGTTCGGGCAAACGGATGAACATGCCGTTCGACAGCTGAATATTCCAGCGACGATGACCGATACGCTGTGCGCCGGTGACCTTGGCATAAAGATCCGGGATGCTTTGAATGGTCTGAAGCATTTCGGCGGCATGTTGCGGGGCATCGTCCCCGACCAGAACCGGCAGATCAAGATAATCCCCAAGTTCATAGTTCTGAAGCTGTTCACCGTCCCCATCAATCAGGACGTGACCGCGATCTTCGGTCTGCCACAGTGCAAGTGGCTTACGTTCAACAATCGACACGATCAGGGTATCGGGCAACTGGCGTTCAACCGTTGCGGTGCGCACCCATGAAAGCTGCTCGATCCGTTCGCGCGCGGCATCAACGTCAAATGTAATGATCGGTGTGCCCGGCTTTTGACCGATTGCCGCCAGAAGCGCGTTGGTGTCGGTTTTTTCGCGGCCTGAAACTTCGATATTCTTGACCGTCATGCCCAGTTCAGCGGACAGGCGGACGCTTTCATCTTCGGCAATGGCAATCCATTTGTCTGCCTTGCCGGTATACCAAAGGGCTGCGGGAATGATTGTAATGACCCCGACAAAGCCCGCCCACCACATGACACGCGCCACCTTTTTCAGGTTGGAGGCGATGCCATGCTTTTTATCAAGCTTTTCGCGACGTTCGCGTGCCTGTTCTTCAAGCGTGCCAACGGGGCCTAGCGTTCGCATGAAGCATCCTCCACCATCCATGCGACGATATCGGCAAAGCTCATGCCGTCATGGCGGGCCGCATCTGGAACAAGTGATGTCGGTGTCATGCCGGGCTGGGTATTGATTTCGAGGATGGCCAGCCGGTCCTGTTCCGGGTCATAGCGGAAATCTGCGCGCGCCACACCACGACAGCCCAGCGCACGGTAAGCCTGCTCGGCATGGCGTTGCAGACGGTCGCGAAGATCGCCGTGAATGTCGGCTGGAATGATGTGTTCGGACCCGCCCTGGGCGTATTTTGATTCAAAATCATAAAAGGCATGGTTGCCGGTCAGGATTTCGATGACTTCCATCGCCTTGCCATCCTTTACCGCAACCGTCATTTCGCGCCCGGCAATGAATTCTTCCTGCATGACGCCATCGCCATGAACCCAATCGCGCGCCAGCATGTTCTGTTCTTCTTCGGGGGTCAGAATGATTTCGACACCGACAGAAGACCCTTCGTTATTGGGTTTAAGAACATAGGGCGGCGGCAGTGCCTTGCCATTGGCGATGTCGCCCCGGCTTACCCAGACATGTCGCGCACAGGGGATTTCATATTCGGCAAACATCGCCTTGGCCGACATTTTGTCCATGGCAATGGCCGATGCCCGGACACCGGAATGGGTGTAGGGGATGTTCAGAATTTCAAGCAAACCCTGAACCGCGCCATCTTCGCCCCAGCGGCCATGCAGGGCATTGAAAATCACATCGGGTTTGGGATCGATTGCGGCGATCTGGTTGGCAAGGTCCCGGGTCGCATCGATTTCGGTGACCTGATACCCCTTTTCACGCAGGGCCTTGGCGCATTCGCGCCCCGATGAAAGGGATACTTCGCGCTCTGCTGACCAACCGCCCAGAATGACAGCGACATGTTTGCTCATGCGTCTTTTCCTATGATCGAGTGGCCAAGGCGTTCGCCAATGCGCCGGATTTCCCAGCGCAGCTCAACGCCGCTATGTTCCTTAACCCGTTTGCGGACTTCATCGCCCAACTGTTCAAGATCAAGGGCGGTGGCATTGCCCGTATTGATCATGAAATTGCAATGTTGCTCGGACATTTGCGCCCCGCCGATAGTCAGTCCGCGACATCCCGCCGCATCAATGACTTCCCATGCGCGGTCGGGCACCGGATTGGCAAAGGTCGATCCGCCCGTCCGCGACTTGATCGGCTGGGACCCGGCGCGGGCCTGCTGGATTTCGTCCATACGTTTGGCAATTTCATCGGGATCGCCCGCTGTGCCGCGCAGGATGGCCGATGTGAAAATCCAGTCTTCGGGCAAATCGCAATGGCGGTATGACATCCCCATTTCATCGGGCGTCACGGTGTGTTTGATGCCCTTGCCGTCAATGGCGGTGGCGGAAATCAGAACATCCTTGATCTCGCTGCCATAGGCCCCGGCATTCATCCGAAGTGCCCCACCGATGGTTCCCGGAATACCCGACAGGAATTCAAGTCCGGCGATCCCGGCCTGCTGTGCCACTTGCGAGACATTCAGATCAAGTGCGCCGGCACCGACATGCAGATCGCCATCCTTGATCACGGCATCGGTAAACGGGCGGCCCAGGCGGATTACAACACCGCGAATACCGCCATCACGCACCAGAAGGTTCGATCCTACCCCGATCACGGTGACTGGCATGTCATCGGGTTTGCCTTTAAGAAAATCGGCAAGATCGGCTTCATCGGCCGGGCGGAACATCACATCGGCCGGGCCGCCAACCTGAAACCAGGTGACTTTTGCCAGTTGTGCGCCTTCACGCAGCTTGCCGCGAACCTTGGGCAGGCGATCGATCAGCGGTGTGTGGTGTCCCGGCGTGCTCATGGATGTCTCAGTTCTTCAGGGCTTCGAGTTGTGCGGGCAGGGCGTTGGCCCATGCACTGATGGAACCGGCACCAAGACAGACGACAAGATCGCCCGGCTTGGCTTCGTTCCTGATGACTTCGGCGAGTTTGTCCGGGCCTTCAAGGGCACTGACATGGCGGTGGCCACGGTTGCGCAACCCTTCGACCAGGGCGTCACGTGATGCGCCTTCGATCGGGCTTTCACCGGCTTCGTAAACATCGGCGACAATCACGCTGTCGGCATCGTTAAAGCAGGTACAGAAATCTTCAAACAGGTCATGCAGGCGCGAATAGCGATGCGGTTGCACTACGGCAATGACATTGTTCTGCGTCGCTTGGCGGGCGGCTTTAAGAACCGCTTTGATTTCGACCGGGTGGTGGCCGTAATCGTCAATGATGGTGACGCCATCGACTTCACCGGTTTTGGTAAAGCGGCGCTTGACCCCGGTAAAGCCGTCAAAGGCGGAAACGATTTTGTCGTCTGGAATGCCAAGTTCAAGCGCAACCGTGATCGCCGCAAGCGAGTTCGATACGTTGTGGTCGCCAACCATCGGCAGACGGACATCCTTGATCACGCGTTCTTCGCTATCGACACGTTCGCGAATGACGACGTCAAAGATGCTTTCGCCGATATTGGTGCGCACATTGACCGCGCGCACATCAGCCTGTGGCGAGAAGCCGAAGGTAAAGATACGACGATCCGTGACCTTGCCAATCAGGGCCTGAACTTCGGGATGGTCAATGCACAGAACGGCAAATCCATAGAACGGAATGTTCTGAACGAAGTTTTTGAAGGCTTCGCGCAGCTGATCGAAATCTTTCCAGTGATCAAGATGTTCCGGATCGATATTGGTCACAACCGAAATGGTGGAAGGTACTTTGACAAAGGTACCATCAGACTCATCGGCCTCAACCACCATCCAGTCGCCTTCGCCAAGGCGGGCATTGGTGCCGTATGAATTGATGATCCCGCCATTGATCACGGTCGGATCAAGCCCGGCAGCATCAAGCATGGTTGCCACCAGCGAGGTGGTGGTGGTTTTGCCATGCGTGCCACCGATCGCGATTGCTGCCTTAAGGCGCATCAGTTCTGCCAGCATTTCCGAACGGCGGACAACCGGGATCATTTCTGCGCGCGCGGCGACGACTTCGGGGTTGTTCGGTTTGACGGCGGTGGAAATGACAACGACCTTGGCATCTTCGACGTTGGACGCCTGATGACCGACAAAAACCGTGATGCCCAGATCGCGCAGGCGCTGCACATTGGCATTGTCCGAAATATCCGATCCCTGAACCGAATAGCCCAGGTTATGGAGAATTTCGGCAATGCCGGACATGCCGATGCCACCAATACCGACAAAGTGGATGGTGCCGATGTTGAGCGGCAGGGTATTCATTGCATGTCTCCTCATACCTTCTGGGGGTCTTTATTCATGTTCTCGTTATTCGGGCTTCCGGCCGGGTTCAGCCCCAGCATATCAAGCACCATATCGGCCAGCCGTTCGGCGGCATTGGCGCGACCGCTGCTTTTGGCGGCCTTTGCCGCGCGCGTCAAGGCCGCCGGATTGGTTAAAAGTTTCGCCAGCCGTTCGGATACCAGTTCGCTGGTAAAGCGATCCTGGGGCAGCAACCATGCGCCACCGGCATCCTCAACCTGCTGGGCATTAAAACGTTGATGATCATCAATGGCATGGGGCAGGGGAACCAGAAAACCCGGACGTCCTGCCGCGGTCAGTTCGGCAACTGTTGATGCCCCGGATCGTGCAATCACCAAATGGCAGTCCCGCAATTTTTCGGGAATATCGTTGATGAAGGACGCAAGGGTCACATCAATCAATGATCCCTCATAGGTCGCGCGCACGGCATCGATATCTTCTTCGCGGGCCTGCTGGGTGACGTGAAGACGTTTGCGAATGTCTTCTGGCAGGCTGACCAACGCATTTGGCAGCACCTCGGACAAGATGCGTGCTCCTTGCGAACCACCGGTGATCAAAAGGCGGATCGGACCATCGGCCGTAGGCGCCTCATACTCACTTGCGGCAAGGGCTGCGACTTCGGCGCGCACCGGGTTGCCGGTCCAGATGACCTTGCCTTCATCGCCGGACGCAATCATCGTCACTTTGGCAAAGGATGTGGCAATGCGTTCTGCATGGCTGGCAACCAGTCGGTTTGCCCGGCCCAGAACCGCATTCTGTTCATGAATGGCATAGGGGATGCCAAGCCATTTTGCTGACATGGTGGCCGGGATCGATGCATATCCGCCAAAGCCGATCACGGCGGCCGGTTTTGCCTTTTTGATCAGGGATCGCGCCTTTAACGTGCCAAGGCCAAGGCGAAATGCGCCGGTCAGACGACCCTTGATGCCTTTGCCGGCAATGCCACCGGCTGGCAGGATGACGGTTTCGATGCCTTCAACACCCTCGGTATAGCGGGCCGCACGGGCATCCGTGAAAAACAGAACCTTGGCACCGCGTCGGACCAGTGATCTGGACAAGGCAACAGCAGGGAACATATGTCCGCCGGTTCCGCCAGACGTGACGGCAATCACCTGACCCGCAAGCGGTGTGTCAGTGGCCGAAATATCAAGTTTGGTGAAGTCAGTCATCTTGTCCACATGTGAAACGACGTCGCATCGGGATGATCCCGCACAGTTACCCCATCAGAACCCGATAAAGGTTAATATCCCTTCAAACCGGGTATGGAATAAGGTCGGATTTTGTCGTTTTGATGCAGAAAATTCAGGTCAGGCAAAACATCCGGAAAACAGGTGTTATTCACCCGGACGTTTACGCGTAAGCGCAAGAACAAATCCCATGCCGATCGCAATGCCGATGGTGGCCGACCCGCCATAGGAAACGAACGGCAGGGTCATGCCTTTTGGCGGGACCAGTTGCAGGGTGGAGGCCATGTTAATGACCGCCTGCAAGCCGAACTGAACCAGAATGCCCGTCACGGCCAGAACCACAAACAGGTTGCGTTCCCCCATCAACCGCGAAAGCCCGCGCATGATGATAAAGGTAAAGACACCGACCACCAGCACACAGAACAGCAATCCGAATTCTTCACCGGCAACGGCAAAGATAAAGTCGGAATGGGCATCAGGGATGGAATTCTTGACCCAGCCTTCGCCGGGACCGCGGCCCATAATGCCGCCACTCATGAAGGCTTCCATGGATCGTTCGATCTGATAGTTGTCACCAGATGCCGGATCAAGGAAGCGATCCACACGGGACTGAACGTGCGGCAGGATCAAATAGGCACTGACCGCAAGGCCAACCGCGCCCAATCCAAGACAGAACACCAGAATGATCGGAAGTCCGGCCAGGAAGATCTGTACCGACCAGATGGACGTGACAACGACGGTCTGGCCAAAGTCCGGCTGGATCATCAAAAGAAAGATGCAAACCGCCAGCATCAGACAACTGACGATATAACCCGGGAAGTTCGGGTTCAGCCGACCTTCGGCAAACATCCATGCGACAACCACCGCAAAGGCCGGTTTCAGGAATTCCGATGGTTGCAGGTTGATGCCCGCAACGTTGATCCAGCGTACCGCACCCTTGATGTCCGATCCGATGAAGGGGGTAATGATCAAAAGGAAAATTACGCCCAAAAACATAATCGATGCCAGGCGCCGCACCCATTTCACGGGCAAAAGCGATATGCCGAACATGCATCCGGCCGCCATGCCCAGAAATACGAACTGACGGGTCACAAAGTGGAAACTGTCAACATTGATGCGATCGGCCACCGGCGGACTTGCCGACATGACCAGAAGCGCACCGATGCCCATCAGAAGAATGATTGCCGCCAGCAGCCAGCGATCAACCGTCCACCACCAGATGCCCAGAACAGATGTATCGGCACGTGAAAAGGCGATATTGGTGTTATTGCCAAACAACGATTTCATGCGCGTGCCTTCCCGTTTGTGCCGGCATTTGCCAGGCGGGAATACAAATTGCGGAATGCATCGCCGCGTGCCTCAAAACTTTTGAACTGATCAAACGATGCACAGGCCGGGGTCAACATGACAACCGGTGCATCCTCGCCGTCTGATCTGGCATCTTCAAAGGCGGCTTTGGTCGCGATATCAAGAGTTTTGCACTTTTCCCATGGCAGATCGTCGCCAAGGGTCCGGGCAAAGGCATCTTCTGCCTCGCCGATCAGATAGGCCTTCTTGATGTGGGGATAGAATTCCTCAAGCCCGGCGATGCCGCCTTCCTTGGGTTTGCCGCCAACAATCCAGTAGATGTTCTGATAGGCCGAAAGCGCCTTTGCCGATGCTTCGGCATTGGTGGCCTTGCTGTCATTGACGAAAACGACATTATCAATCGTACCCAGCCGTTCCTGCCGGTGGGCAAGTCCCGGAAATGTCATGATCCCGTCAATGATGCGGGTGGCATCAACACCGCGCGCCCTGCACAGGCCATAGGCAAAGGCGATGTTTTGCCAGTTATGTTTGCCCGGCATGTGGGTTACGGTGGCAAGATCAAGGATCGGTGTTTGGGCACCGCTAAGATCATCAATCAGCCAGCCCTTTTCATCGACATAAATGCCGTGATCGACCGGGTTCTTGACCGATACTTCGATAATGTGACGACCGCCTTCGCGGGCCAGTTCAACCGCCATCTTGGCACAAGGTTCATCATCAACCGAAATGATCGCCCATTTCGGACCCTTGTTACGTGCAAAGATCTGGCGTTTTGCCCCGATATAGCCATCCATCCCGCCATGACGGTCAAGGTGATCCGGGGTGATGTTCAAAAGCGCACAGGCATCAAAGGCCGCATGTTCAAGAAGGTCAAGCTGATAGGATGACAGTTCAAGAACAAGGCAATCATCGGCTGTTGACGGTTCAAGGCCAAGGGCCGCATTGCCAAGATTGCCGCCCGCCTGGGTTTTGATCCCGGCCTGCGTAATGATATGGGCGGTCAGGGCGGTGGTCGTTGACTTGCCATTGGTGCCGGTGATCGCCAGTGTCGGAACATCGGGCTGTGCGGTGCACAGAAGTTCGACATCGCAAATGATCGGCTTGGCCGCCCGACGTGCCTTTTCCGCGGCCGGATGCGGGGTCGGAAAGGTGGATGGAATGCCCGGACTGATCACCAGCATATCGGGTTCGGTCCAGTCACATTCCGCCAGATTGATCGGGGCAAGGCCCAGTGGTTCGATCTGTTCGCGGCCCGCGGGATTGTCATCCCACGCCCAGACGACGGCACCGGAATTGATCAATGCCTTTACGCTGGCAAGGCCGGATTTCCCGAGCCCCAGGACCGCAATGGTTTTGCCGCGCAGATGCGAAAGATCAATCACGATAGGACGTCCTTACCGGAGTTTCAAAGTAGCAAGACCAACCAGCGCCAGAATGACCGCGATGATCCAGAACCGGATCACGATGGTCGGTTCCTGCCAGCCTTTTTTCTCGAAATGGTGATGAAGCGGGGCCATGCGGAAAACGCGTTTACCGGTCAGTTTGAACGATCCCACCTGAATGATCACAGACAGGGTCTCAAGAACAAACAGGCCGCCAATAATCGCCAGAACAAGTTCATGTTTGGTTACAACCGAAACAGCACCCAGGGCACCGCCCAGGGCAAGCGATCCGGTATCCCCCATAAACACCATCGCCGGCGGGGCATTGTACCAAAGGAAACCAAGACCGGCCCCAACCAGGGCGCCAAGGAAGATGGTAAGCTCGCCCGATCCGGCGACGTAATGAACCTGAAGATATTCGGCAAACTGTACGTTACCGATGAGATAGGTGATCAGCGCAAAACTGGCAGCGGCAATCATCACTGGAACGATGGCAAGACCGTCAAGACCGTCCGTCAGGTTGACCGAGTTCGACGCGCCGACCATGACAAACATGGCAAACGGAATAAAGAACCAGCCAAGATCAAGCAGGAAGTTCTTAAAGAACGGGAAGGCAAGGGCGGTCGAAAGCGGATCAGCGGTATTGTAGGAAATCCACCAGGCAGCAAGGGCCGCGATCGAAAACTGCCCCAGCAGTTTGAGCTTGCCCGGAAGGCCTTTGGTGTTTTTCTTGGAAACTTTAAGATAGTCGTCAAGGAAACCAAGAAAACCATACCCGATGGTGACAAGAAGAACCGCCCAGACATAGGGGTTTTTCAAATCTGCCCACAGCAGGGTCGCAATCGATGTCGACAGCAACAGCAAAAGCCCGCCCATGGTCGGCGTGCCCTTTTTGGTCAGAAGATGGCTTTCAGGGCCGTCTTCACGGATCGGCTGGCCTTCGCTTTGTTTGGAACGCAACCAGTTGATCAGATGGGGGCCAATTACAAAGGCAAGGATAAGCGACGTAATGATCGCACCGCCCGTCCGGAAGGTAATGTACCGAAACAGGTTCAATACCGGCATCTGATCAGACAGTTGATAAAGCAGATTATAGAGCATTGCTCTTGTCGTTCCTTCTGCGACTTAATTCTGTGTTTCTGCGGGGCTATCCACCACGCCACAGGATTTTAGGGCCGATACAATTTTCGAAACGTAAATGCCAAGCGATCCTTTGACCAAAACCACGTCTCCGGACCGCAAATCGGCCTTTATCGGTTCAATCGCGTCTTCGGCGGTATCAAAGTGACCGGCATTTTTGTCTTCAGGCAGGGTCTTGTCGAGTTCAGCCATCAGCGGACCGACGCAATAAACCCGATCAATTTCAAGTGCGGTTAGCGGCTGATGCAAATCGGCATGCAGGCGAACGGCATCGTCGCCGAGTTCGCGCATATCGCCCAGAATGGCAATCTTGCGGCCACCATCGCCCGGTTTGGTTTGCGACAGAACCTTGATCCCGGCCATCATTGATGTCGGATTGGCATTGTATGCATCATCAATCAGGGTAAAGGTGCCTTCGCCTGACGGGACCTTGACGGTCGAGATTTCACCGCGCCCAGCAGGCGGGGTCACATCGGCCAGATCCTGTGCGGCGCGCAGCGGATCGGCCCCGATTGCATCAACACATCCAAGAACCGCCAGCGAATTCAAAACCCAGTGTTCGCCGGGGCACCCGATGAAATATTCAAGATCCCGGCCACCGATACGGGCGCGCACAGCACTGCCATCGGTGACAATGTTGGCTTCAAACAGGCGGTAATTGGCCATCGCATCGGTGCCAAAGCACTTGATATTGCCAAGTCCCAGTTCCTTGGCGCGCCGTGCCAAAGCAAAGTAATGCATGTTGTCACGGTTCAGAATTACCGCACCATCCGATTCAAGACCGTCGAAAATCTCGGCCTTGGCCATGGCGATTTCGGCTTCGTCCTTGAAGAATTCGGTATGCGCGCCAACCACGGTGGTAATCAGGGCGACCGATGGTTTGACCATCTTGACCAGCGGGCTGATTTCACCCGGATGGTTCATGCCGATTTCAAAAACACCATATTGCGCATCGACCGGAAGGGTCGCCAGACTGATCGGCACACCCCAGTGGTTGTTGAAACTTGCCGGGCTGGCATGGGTTTTACCCTGCTGGGACAAAACATATTTAAGGGCTTCCTTGGTGCCGGTCTTGCCGACACTGCCGGTAATCGCAACGATTTTTGCCGAACTGCGCGCACGACCTGCAAGGCCAAGGCGCACAAGCGCATCCATCGTGTCATCAACCAGAAGAACCTTGTCGCTATTGGTGATACCGTCGGTATCAGAAACCATGACGGCACTGGCACCGGCATCAAGGGCGGCCTGTGCAAATTTGTGCCCGTCGAAATTCGGGCCTTTAAGTGCGATGAAAAGATCGCCTTTACTGACTTTTCGGCTGTCTATCGAGATCCCGGTAACCGCCCAGTTCCCGGTCGTTTTGCCACCGGTTGCGGTTTCGGCATCCTTTGCCGTCCATAAAACAGCCTTTGTCATAACGTCACTTTCATTTCACTCAGGCCGTTACGGCCTGGGCGCCGTAACGGGAATTCAGGTCAATTGCCGCCTGCAAGGATGCTGCGGGCAACAGATGCATCGTCAAACGGAAGAACCGTATCACCGACAATTTGGCCTCTTTCATGGCCTTTTCCGGCGATAATAAGGACATCGTTACGTTGCAGGATGCCAATGCCGCGTTTGATGGCCTCTGCCCGGTCGGCAATTTCAACCGCACCTTCGCATTTGGCCTTGATCGCCGCACGAATAAGGGCGGGATCTTCGCTGCGCGGGTTGTCATCGGTGATGATGGCGATATCGGCAAAGTCATGGGCAACGGCACCCATCAACGGGCGTTTGCCGGTGTCGCGGTCTCCGCCGGCACCAAATACACAAACGATGCGGCCTTTGCAATGCGGGCGCACAGCCTTGATCACGGTTTCAAGCGCATCAGGCGTATGGGCGTAATCGACAAATACCGGTGCGCCAAAACTTGTCTTGCCCACCAGTTCCAGACGACCACGGACACCTTCAAGTTTTTCAAGCGCCAACACGGCCTGATCAAGATCGGCACCCGATGCCACAACAACCGAAAGGGCCGCAAGGGCGTTCATCACCTGGAAGCTGCCCATCAGGGGAAGATGAATGCTGTATTCACCCTTGTTGGCCAGAAGCGTGATTTTGGTGCCGGTGCTGTCCGGGGTTGCCTTGACCAGTTTGATGTCATCGGCATTCTGCCCGTAAGACAGAATATTCACGCCGCGCTTTTCACACATCTTTTTCAACAGCGCGAACTGTTCGACATCGGCATTCAGAACAGCAGTGCCGTCCGCCACCAGAAGGTCGGAAAACAGGCGTGCCTTGGCGGCAAAGTATTTTTCGAACGTGCCGTGATAATCAAGATGATCACGCGACAGGTTGGTAAAGGCCGCCACGGTGACCTTGACCCCGTCAAGACGATACTGGTCAAGTCCGTGCGAACTTGCTTCCATTGCGACATGGGTGACGCCGATGCCGCACATTTCATCAAGACTTTGGTGTAGGGCAACCGGGTCGGGGGTGGTCAGTGATCCGGGGATCTTGGCGCCGGCGGCACGAATGCCAAGGGTGCCGATGGACCCCGACATATTGCCAAGGATCGTCCACAGCTGTTCGGTAAAGATCGCCGTTGATGTTTTGCCATTGGTTCCGGTGATCGCCGCAATATTTGCCGGCTGCTTGCCATAAAAGCGCGCGGCAAGCTGGGCATAGCGTTTGCGCGGATTTTCAACCGGGATAAGGGGAACTGTCGCGGCCGTCGGTCTTGGCGTGCCGTCCTTTGCCAGGATTGCGGCAGCCCCAAGTTTGATTGCATCAGCAATATATTTGGAACCATCGTCGCGGGCACCGGACAGGGCGGCAAACATATAGCCATCCTTCACGGTGCGTGAGTCTGCTGTCAGGCCCGTGATATTCGGGTCCTGTCCTTGGGCATGTTTCAATGCCGCCTGATCACCTGCCATGAGCTCAGAAAGACGCAAGTTTGCGTTCCCCCTTGCGAAGTTCGATCTGCAGCGCTTGCTCGATCTCCGGCGCCTTCGCATTCGCCGGTTCAATGCCCAAAAGGGGAGCAATACGTGTCACAACCTTGCCAACCGCAGGGGCGGACACCCAACCTGCTGTGGCAAATCCATAAGTTTCTTTGGTGCCTTTGGGCTCGTCCAGCGTCACCAGAACCACATATTTCGGGTCCTGCATCGGGAAGGCGGCGACAAAGGTCGACATGCGGGCGTTCTTGACATAGCGCCCGTTCACAAGTTTTTCCGAGGTGCCGGTCTTCCCGCCAAGGAAGTAGCCGGCAACTTCGGCCTTTTTGCCGGAACCTTCGGTGACAACCAGTCGCATCAGGCGACGCAGCTGTTCCGAAGTTTTCTGGGAAAACACACGTTCGCCGGCCGGTGCACCATCCTGTTTAAGGATCGTGGACGGGCGGCGGATACCACCATTGACGATGGTTGAAATGCCATTGACGACCTGAAGCGGGGTGACAGCCAAACCATGACCGAACGAAATCGTCATGGTGTTCACTTCGCGCCACGGATTGGGCACAAGCGGCCCGCCGACTTCCGGAAGCTCGATTTCCGGTTTGTCGAGCATGCCAAGCTTTTTCAGGTATTTTTTCTGGTTCTCGCCGCCAAAGGCCATCGCCATGCGCGCCGATCCGATGTTGGAACTGTGGACCAGAATTTCCGGTACCGTCAGCCAGCGGTTTTCAGCGTGGTAATCGCGGATCGAGAAACGCGCAATCCGCAGCGGTTCGGTCGCATCGTAAACCGAATTGAGTGTCGATGTGCCGGTTTCAAGGGCGATGGCGGTGTTAAACAGTTTGAAAACCGACCCCATTTCATAAACGCCAAGGGTCGACCGGTTGAACCGTGCATCTGCCGGGGCCTGACCCGGGCGATGGGGATCAAAATTCGGAAGTGACGTCATCGCGATGACTTCACCGGTATAGACATCCATGACAAGACCTGCAGCGCCCACCGCGCTATAGGTCTCCATCGCGTTTTCGACTTCTTCTTCGAGTGCGAATTGCACACGGGTATCAAGCGACAGCTGAAGCGGGCCGTTATTGATGCGCAACTCGTTATCGAATTCGCGTTCGGCGCCAGCAATGCCGTTATTGTCGATGTCGGTAAAGCCAAGCACGTGCGAGAACAGCCGCCCATGCGGATACACTCGGCGTTCCTCGCGCTGGAAATTCAGACCGGGAATGCCAAGCGAGTTGACTTCATATTGCTGTTCAGGCGTCAGGTTACGGCGCAGCCATACGAATGCCTTGCGCGAGCTCAGATGCCGGATCAGGGTATCACGATCAAGATCGGGCAAAACCGTCAACAAAAGATCGGCAGACTCAACCGGGTCCTTTACCACGCGGGCATCGGCATAAAGCGAGTTGGTCGGAAGATCGGTGGCAAGCAACAGGCCGTTGCGATCAATGATGTCGGCGCGTTCGGTTTTAAGTTCGCGCGCATCGGTACCCGATGCCACAGCCGGTTCGTTGCCCTGGCGCAAGACCGATGCGTCTACCAGGCCATAGGTGATCCAGCAAAAACCGATGATGAACATCGCGCCGGTGATGAAAATACGGTTGCGGGCCGTTTCAAGTGCAAGACGTTCACGCTGATCGGGCCCCAGTTCCGGACGGTCACCACGCAGCCAGTATGAGAAACGGGTAAAGCTCATTGCGCACCCCCGGTCTCGGCGACTGATGGCGCGTCCACAATCATGGTTTCGGCAGCCTCGGCATAGGCGCGATCGCCCGGACGCGGGCGGGGTACAGGCATGAAGGCAACTGCTTCGCCGAACTTGTCGATGCGGTATTGATGCATGTCGGAATCTTCGGGCAGATCATCGATGCTGGCCATTTGCAGCACTTCGATCTGGGCCAGGCTAAGATATTCGCGCGAAAGCTTTTCGATCCGTTCCGGATTGTTCAGGTAGCTCCATTCCGCTTCAAGCACGTGGATGCTTTCCTGTTCGGCCAGAATGTCGGACTGGATTTCCGCATAATGCTTTTCGAGGCGTTCGACTTCGTGGCTGACCCAATAGGTGCCAGCGCCAATCAAAATGGTCAGGAACAGGCCGATAATTGTTACCGCACGGGTCATTTCGGACCTCCGTGCTTGTTGGCTGGCTGATCATTGCGGGCAACAGCACGCAGCTTTGCCGACCGGGCGCGCGGGTTGGCACGAATTTCGTCTTTTTGGCCGGTCACCGCCTTGCGGGTGATGGTCGTAAAGGTCGGTGTGGCGACTTCCGGCTCACCGGGCAGGCGGCGCGACATTTTCTTGGGATCGCCCGAACGCGCCTTCATGAATGTTTTGACCAGGCGGTCTTCGAGCGAATGGAAAGTCACAACCACCAAACGTCCGCCCGGCTTTAACAGTGTTTCGGCCGCATCCATCGCACGTTCAAGCTCGCCAAGCTCGTCATTCACATAGATGCGCAATGCCTGGAACGTGCGGGTGGCCGGGTCAATGCCGTCCTTGGATTTGCGCACGACCGAGCGCACAGCACGGGCAAGCTGTGATGTGGTTGTAAACGGCTCATCTGCGCGCATCTCGATGATCTTGCGGGCAACCTTGCGCGATGCCCGTTCCTCGCCATAACGATAGATGACATTGGCAATGTCTTCTTCTTCGGCGGTATTGACGAAATCGGCCGCAGTGGGGCCAGACATCGACATGCGCATATCAAGCGGGCCGTCTTCGCGGAATGAAAAGCCGCGATCGGCCTGATCAAGCTGCATTGACGACACGCCGATATCGAGAACGATACCATCGACCTGTTCGGGGCCAGCGGCCGGGATCAGGCGACCCATATCGCCAAAGCATCCTTCGACCATGTGGAAACGGCCGTCATATTCGGCTTCAAGTTTCCGGCCGGTTGCAACCGCACTCGGGTCGCGATCAATGCCATAAAGCTCGCATTTCGCGGAATCAAGAATGGCGCGGGAGTAACCGCCTGCGCCAAAGGTGCCATCGACCATGATTTCGCCGTCACACGGTGCAAGAGCGTCAAGCACCTCACGAAGCAGGACCGGCTTGTGCGGGCGATCTTCGGTGGCGAAACGGATGTCCTTGTCGCTCATGATGCGTCCTCCTCGTTCGGGGTGCCGGGACGTGCACCTTTAGGGAGTTCGTTCATCGGTTTGAGCTTGAGCGTCGCACCACGATTAAGCGTGCGGGTCCGGCTGGCTTCTTGCAGGGGCTTGAAGATGTCCGGGTTCCACAGGCGGAAGGTGCGACCACGGCCGACAAAGGCGACCTGATCTTCGATACGGGCAAATTCGATCAATTCAGCGGGCAGAATGATACGACCTTCGCCGTCATAAGGAAGCATATGCGAGGAGCCAAGGATGGTGTCTGCCAGATCGTCGGCCTCGTCAGAGAACATATCAAGTTCATCAAGCGACGCGGCGATGCGTTCCATGTGGCTGTGGCTGCAACCTTCGAGCGCGCATTCCTTGTGGGATTGATACAGGTAGATACCGGCGAATTCTTCCATCTCAAGGGCCGCACGGAACCGTTTGGGGACGGATACGCGTCCCTTCCGGTCCAGCTTGTGAATGTGCGTCCCTGTGAACAGCACTTCGCCATTCCCCTGATCAAAAGTCCGATTTCAAAGTTCGACGTGAACAGGTCCGCCTCAACGGCCGGTCGATGTTTGAAATGGATATGCCCCGCATGGCACAGAATTTATGCCTGCTTATGGGGTATCATGGGAAATGATGGGGGTCAATGGGATTTGATGGGGTCAAATGTGACGATTTGGTGTGTTTCTGCGGATTCTGCGGTACATGCGAAAAGCCTGAATTCCCTCAAAAACACATTGAATCACGGTCTTATCCATCTTCTGCCCATAAAATCCCAATTCGGTTCCATGGGAACCCATGAGGCGACCATAAAAAGACCCGATCCATGGGTTTTGATGGTCGGATCGAAAATTGGAATATGATGGGGCGTTCGAAGACAATTTGCGATTTGGCTCCCAATCGGGTTTGATGCGCGGGCGAACTCCTGCAAAATGTCGGGACGGTATTTCCGGAAACCCGGGGCGTTTTACGTCTTGTGATGCCCGGATGGTTTCCGGATATGCAGTAGCAAGACCGATCAGATATTTGGTCAAATACTGGCGCGGGGCTGCGTCAGTGAAATGAAGGATGCGATTGTTGCGGATAAAAGCTGCCATTGTGTTAATGGGTTGCATGGTTTGTGCCGGAATATCAGGGACCTTTTTCGCATGGCCCGGTGTTGTCGGGGATGCCCGTGCGCAAGGATTGACCATGGACAAGGCCGGCGGCAGCAGTTCCTCGCCCGAGGTGACGTCACCGCAAATGCGCGAACTTTTGCCGCTGATCATGAAGCAGCTTCAAAATAATCCGGAACTGATGTCGCAATTTGGACTGGGCGGGCTTTCGGGGCTGGGGGCGCTTGATGGTGCTGCGGGTTTGTCGGGTGATGCCGGAACCGGGACTGCCAATATCCCGGGGCTCAATGACGCAATTGCCAAGGCCCTTGCCCAAAAAAATGGTGCGACGGGTGGCGTACCGGCAGGCATTCCCGAACAGGTAAAGCTTTACCGCGAACAATATCATCCGGTCGATATTGATCAGGATGGCCGTATCAGTGCTGACGAAGCCGCATCCTATTCAAGCTGGATGTTCAGGCGGCGTGACATCAATGGCGACAGTGTTCTGGTGGCACGCGAATTTGCCGCAGTTGAACAATTGCCCGGAACGGCCGATGCCAATCGCCAGCGGCTGCGCACCGAAAGCCGGCGTCTGGAATTATTGTTTCCGACATATGATGCAAACAACGACCAGATGATCAGCAAGGATGAGTTCCTTGATCAGGTGCGTGTTGCTTATGACAAAAAACGCGGAACCGATCCCGACATTGATCCGTTTTCATTCCAGACGGTTCTGCCATTCTGACTGGTGACAGAATTGCAATGGAAACACCATATGACAGCAAAGCAATAATCTGGCATCCGTATCACGCGGCAAGCCGGTCAGGATGGAGAAGCTAATGGATACCAACGAATTTTTCGCCCCTTTCCGGGCAACGGCGGATGACGGCAACAGCGCGGATGCCGCAGTTGCCGACAATGTTGGTGTCGAAAACGGTGAACCGGCGGCAACCACCGCGCAAGCACCAGCAAAAATCACGGCCAATGCGCTGGGCAAGACAACATCGACCGCGACCAAACAGGATGGTGGCAAGGCTGATCGGACGCCTGTCTGGATTGACCTGTTGTCGCCAACGCCTGACGAAATCCACGATATCGAGGAACGCTTCGGGATCGAGGTGCCGACCCGCGAAGAAATGCAGGAGATCGAGCTGTCATCGCGTCTGTATGACGAAGAGGGCGCACTTTTCATGACGGTTTCGGTTCTGACCCGGGCGACCACGGATGCGCCGCAAACAACGGCCGTGACTTTTATCCTGGTCAAGAAAACGCTGATTACCCTGCGCTATGCCGATCCGGTTCCCTTCAAGACATTTATCCGCCGGGTCAAACGCAGCCCGTCACTTGCCAACAGTGCCGAGGCGGTGCTGTTTGGTTTGCTTGAGCAGATTGTCGACCGTCTGGCCGATTTGATGGAACAGACAGCAACCGATCTTGAAAACCTGTCCAATCAGGTGTTTGCAAGCCCCGAAGACATTGCCTCGGATCAGGATCACCGTGAAACCCTTCGTCAGATCGGGCGTACCGGCAACCTGTCTGGCAAGGCCAAGGACAGCTTGCTGAACCTGCATCGTCTTGGCTTGTTCCTGTCGACCCAGACGCGCCTGAAAAAGGATGCGAAGGCGCGGCTCAAAGTGATTTCGCGCGATATCGTGTCGATCACCGAACATGCCAACTTCATCGCCAACAAGGTCACCTTCCTGCTTGATGCGACCCTTGGTATGATCAGTCTTGAACAGAACAATATCATCAAGATTTTCTCGGTCGCAGCCGCGGCGTTCCTGCCCCCAACCCTGATCGCCAGCATTTATGGCATGAACTTCGAATTCATGCCGGAACTGGGATGGGAATTCGGCTATCCGGTCGCCATCGGTTTGATGATCCTGTCCGCGGTTTTGCCGCTTTGGTATTTCAAGCGCAAAGGCTGGCTCTGATCATTTGGCAATATTGGTGGGGTGTTTGTCATTTGCGCCAGACAAATTGCTGCTAAAGTCTGTGCCCTGATCTTCCCGTATTGTTATCGGAGCCCCACCCATGACCCGAACCGCCCTGATCCTGATTGATTGGCAGCAAGGATTTGATGATCTTTCCTATTGGGGGAACCGCAATAACCCCGATGCCGAAACCAATGCAGTGCGGTTATTGACCCATTGGCGCGCAAACGCCTGGCCGGTTATTCATGTCAAACACAACTCGACCGAGCCACAATCGCGGTTGCATCCTGATCATCGCGGAAATGCCTTCAAGGCGGCACTCGCACCGATGGAGGGCGAGGCGGTCTATGGCAAAAACGTCAATTCGGCCTTTATCGGAACAAGTCTTGAGGCGGACCTGCGCGCACAGGGGATTTCAAAACTGGTGCTATGCGGGATCACGACCGACCATTGTGTGAATACTAGTACACGGATGGCCGGGAATCTTGGCTTTGATGTTGTCATCGCCGCGGATGCCTGTGCGACCTTTGATCGAAGCCTGCCTGACGGGCGGGAATTTCCGGCGGAACTGGTGCATGATGTGGCACTGGCAAGCCTGAATGGTGAGTTCGCAACCGTCAAAAATGTTGACCAGATCATAGCTTCGTGACCGGGGTGCTGATCGGTAATTGACTTGCGTTCGCAAGTAACGCACCTTCGGCCCCTGATTCCCGCATAAGGTGCCTTTTGATGACGTCTGCAGAAACCAAAATCGATACGCATGACAAGCTTCGTGCGATTTACGGTGAACCCATGGGGCTTGCCGTTGACAAATGCCTGTCGCGGCTTGATCCGCATTGCAAGCATTTCATTGCACTGGCACCCTTTGCGGTCATTTCTTCTGCTGATGCCAATGGCGACGCCGATGTCAGCCCGCGTGGCGACGGACCGGGTTTCATCAAGGTTGTCGATGACAACACCATCGTCATGCCGGACCGTCCGGGCAACAATCGCATCGATACATTGGCCAATATCGTCGACAACCCCAAAGTCGGGATGCTGTTTTTTGTGCCGGGCGTGAATGAAACGCTGCGTGTGAATGGCAGGGCTGAAATCAGCACCGACCCGGCGTTGCTTGATCTGTTTGCCGATACGCCCAAACCGCCGATCACCGCGATCAAAATCACGGTGGAGGAAGCCTTCCTGCATTGTGCAAAATCACTGATGCGCTCCAAGCTTTGGGACGCTGGCACACAGATCGATCGCAAGACGCTTCCGACATTGGGCAAAATGATCAAGGATCAGACCGCGGCCGATTTCCCGGTCGGTACCCAGGAAGAGGCAGATCAGCATTTCGCGCAATCCATCGCAGAGCGCGGGTGAAACCCGGCGTGTTCGGAAGATGCATCTGATCGCACAAGGCGGTGACAAATCCAGTCATCGCCTTTTATTTTGGGAAATAATACCAGATGGCCTGTAAGCCGGGTTCTGTCCATGCGGCGAACCGCACTGGATGGCTATTCATCTGGGACGTCCGTCGCCGAACGCCTCCTGCAACCAACCCGAATGGTGGTGCGAAAACCCACCTGCCGACAATGCCGAAGCACCCGGCCGACCATTCCTATTAGGTTTTGCTCCCGGTGGGGTTTACCATGCGTCCCGCATTGCTGAAGGACCGGTGCGCTCTTACCGCACCCTTTCACCCTTTCCGACAGGCTTGCGCTGTGTCGGTGGTTTGCTTTCTGTGGCACTTTCCCTAGGGTCGCCCCCGCCAGACGTTATCTGGCACCGTGTCTCCGTGGAGCCCGGACTTTCCTCCCCCGTTGTAAACAACAAGGGCAGCCATCCGGCCATCTGGTGGTGCGGATGTAGGTCACATCGATCTGAACGTCAAGCAAAAGCGATGGGGTGGGGAACGTACAAAGCAGCCTATTTGCCAATCATATTGGCAAGGGCAGTGGCAATTGACATGCATTGCCCGTCAAGCACACCCGAAATGTTTTCCGGACGCCAGCGGCGCTGAAATGCGATGGTGCGTTTGATGCGATCATCGTTCTTTTTCGTCTGGTCCTGACCGCTTGCGGGCCAGCCATAACCGATCTGGTCAAGAAGCTTGTCAAAAGCTTCCTGATCAACCGGATGTGCTGTTTCATGGTCTGGTTCGGGCCACATGCCGATGCCGTTTGCGGCAAGCAGTTTCCAAGGAAACAGTTCGCCCGGATCTTCCTTGCGATCCGGGGACATGTCGGAATGGGCTATGACGCGATCAGCGGGGATATTGTGGCGTGCCAGAATTTCCTGACACAGACTGATCACCGATCCGATCTGAATGTCGGGAAAAGGGCGATAGCCAAATTCATGCCCCGGATTGACGATTTCAATGCCGATCGAATGGGAATTCACATCATCGCATTCCTGCCAGCATCCGCGCCCGGCGTGCCAGGCGCGTTTGTCCTCGTCAACAAGGGCGAAGATGCGTCCGTCTTCTTCGATCAGGTAATGACTGGAAACCGAACTTTGCGGATCACACAGGCGTTCAAGCGCATCTTTGCCGGTCTGCATCCCGGTATAGTGCAGAACCAGTATATCGACCGGGCAGCCTTCCGGTCGCGGTCCGAAATTGGGCGACGGGCAGGATATGATTTCCCCCGGTTTGTGATCTCGTGACTGCCCGGATGCCATCTGGATCAATCCATGCCCTGTGTTTTGCGCTGAACGGGTTTGCGCAGCATGATGACGGTCACCCCGCATAGCACGACAATCCCGCCAATGATCTTAAGCATTGAAAAGGCTTCGTCAAATACGACAAACGATCCCAGAACGCTGATCACCGGGGCAAGCAGCGACCATGGCACAACCGCGTTCACATCCTGTGTTTTAAGCAAGTGATACCAGAAGCCATATGCAACGATCGATGACATCACAACCGTGAAGCTCAGATTGGCCCAGGCCACCCAACTGGCGTCAAAGACCGCCTGCACCGATCCCGGTTCGAACGCCAGCGACAGGATCAGCAATTGCGGGGTCGCAAACAGCGCCATCCAGCCATTGAGCTGGAAGGTATCAATATCACCAAGCTTCTTGATCATGACATTGGCAACAGCCCACATGAAGGCGGCAAACACCACAAGCAGCAGCGGAAGCTGAAGATCGGTCATGGTCGGATCCCAGAACATGATCGTCACGCCAACAAAGGCCAATGACATGCCCGAAAGCCTTTTCCAGCCAAGCCGGTCATTAAAGAAATAGGTGGCAAGCATTGATGAAAACGGCACGCCAAGCAGGACAATAATCGCCACCGGCCCGGCATCAATCATCGACAGAGCAAAGAACAGTACCCCGAAATGAAGACTGCCGAATGTAACGGAAATGATCGCCAGACGGCCCATGCGCCCGCGTGGCACCCGGGTGAACGGGATCAGCAGGATCGCCACCGCGGCAAAGCGTATGGCCGTAAGCATAAAGGGCGGAATTTCCGCAACGGCACCTTTGACGGTCAGCATGTTGATGCCCCAGATGACGGCAACGGACAGGGCCATAAGCATTGCTTTAAGCGGCAT
Source organism: Thalassospira povalilytica (assembly GCF_002844235.1). Taxonomy (GTDB): domain Bacteria; phylum Pseudomonadota; class Alphaproteobacteria; order Rhodospirillales; family Thalassospiraceae; genus Thalassospira; species Thalassospira povalilytica. Next base: position 755,828 of record NZ_PGTS01000001.1, read on the forward strand.
GGAGCAGGCTTTCAATAAGGGGCGGCACGCGCATGTGCCCAATAACGATACATTCCTTTGTCATCTGTTTGAGGGCAAACGACAAATGAGTTCTTTTCAATCGAGAATATCTGACCGTGCCAGAATTACGCGCAGGACAAGTGTGACCCGGTCTTTACATCACGTAAAGCAGCAGGGCGCAAAAGATGCCAGATGGAATTTTCGGGGGCCGGTTGGGCTCTTATCCCAGACCGAGTTCCTCGCGCAGCATTTCAAGTTCCAGCCAGCGTTCTTCGGATGCTTCAAGCTCGCTTCTTGCGGCATCAAGGCGGTCGACCTTTTTCTGAAATCCGGTCGGGTCCTTGGTGAACAGGGCGCTGTCCGAAAGCGCGTCCTCAAGCGTTTTGATTTCCGCTTCCAGCTTTGCCATCGCCCCGGGCAGGTTGTCATATTCGCGCTGATCCTTATAGCTCAGCTTCGAAGATGATTTCGGTTTTGCCGGTGTTGATGATGTGCCTGTTGATTTCTTGGTCTGCTTGGCGGCGGATTTGTCTTCTTTGACCGGTTCTGCGCGCGAAAGTTTGCGCTGGGTGATGTAATCGGAATAGCCACCTGCATATTCAACAGCCGTTCCGTCGCCTTCCATAACGATGGAAGACGTCACAACACGGTCAAGGAAGTCACGATCGTGGCTGACCAGAAGAAGCGTGCCTTCATAGTCATCCAGCATTTCCTGAAGCAGATCGAGCGTATCCATATCCAGATCGTTGGTCGGCTCGTCCATGATCAGAAGGTTGGTCGGCTTTGCCAGCAATTTCGCCAAAAGCAGACGGTTGCGTTCCCCACCCGAAAGGGCGCCAACGGGGCTTCTGGCCTGTTTTTCATCAAACAGGAAATCGCGCAGATAGCTGACCACATGGCGCGGATTTCCGCGCACCATCACCTGGTCGCCGCCAACATCACACAGCGTATCCCAAAGCGTCTTGTCGTCATCAAGCGCGATACGCTTCTGATCGAAATAGCTGGGATTAAGGTTGGTACCGATCTTGATCGTGCCACTGTCAGGTTCAAGCTGCCCGGTCAGCATTTTAAGCAGGGTGGTTTTACCCGCCCCGTTCGGGCCGATGATGCCCACCTTGTCGCCGCGCAGGATACGGGTCGAGAAATCGGCAATGATCTGGCGGTCGCCAAATGACTTGGCGATGTCGGTGGCTTCGATCACGACCTTGCCCGACGTTTCGCCGGCCTCGGCGGCAAGCGACACATTGCCGATGCGGTCAACCTGTTTGGAACGCTGTTCGCGCATGTCGTAAAGACGGCGCAGACGGCCCTGGTTGCGTTTGCGGCGGGCCGAAATGCCCTGAACGGACCAAACGGTTTCCTGTGCGATCAGCTTATCAAGCTTTGCGCGTTCTTCTGCTTCCTTGCGATAGATTTCCTCGGACCATTCTTCGAACTTGGCAAAGTTGATCGCCCCCTGATGCATGACACCGCGATCAAGCCAAAGGACACCGTTCGACACTGCATTCAGGAATGCACGGTCATGCGAAATCACCACGACGGCGCCGCGGAAATTCTTGATCTCGCCTTCAAGCCATTCAATGGTCGGAAGGTCAAGATGGTTGGTCGGCTCATCAAGCAACAGAACCTTCGGATCGGCAATCAGGGCACGCGCAATTGCCGCACGGCGGCCTTCGCCGCCCGACAGGCTTTTGGGATCGGCCTTCGGATCAATATTGACCGACGCCAGCAACATGTCGGAACGATAGGCATATTCCTGTTCATGTTCGTCCAGTGCCGAAAGAACGAAATCTTCGACCGTGTCATAGCCGTCAAATTTCGGTTCCTGATTAAGATAGGCAACCTTGCAGCCCGGCTGGACAAAACGTTCGCCGCCATCGGCTTCGATTTCGCCGGCGATGATTTTCAGAAGGGTGGATTTCCCGCCGCCGTTACGTCCGACCAGACATAGCCGGTCACGTTCGCCAATGGCAAATGACACATCGGAAAACAGATCATTGCCGCCAAAGGTCAGGCGAATGTCATTAATATTGATCAGCGGTGGCGCCATGGGAAAACCGATAAGCTTGAGTTCAGAAAACAGGTCACTGTGACAGGTCCCCTGCAAACAGCAAATTGGGTGCCGTTGCAAGGGAAATCATCTGTCAGCCGTTACGTCCCGCTGTTTTGCAATTAGCGGATACCGCGTTCCTTGCGGATTTGATCCCACGCGGCATTGATGCGGGCCATCTTGTCATTCGCCTGTTCGATAAATTCAGGCGGCATGCCCTTGGCCATCAGGGTGTCGGGATGGTTTTCGCGTGACAATTTGCGATGTGCTGCTTTCAGTTCATCGTCACTGGCATCGCGGGTCACGCCAAGCTGTTCATAAGGATCGGCACCGTTCGATGCGGTATAGGCATGATGGACGCGGTCAAAGTCGACATCGGCAAACCCGAAGATATGGGAGACTTTTTTCAAATATGCCTGTTCTGCCGGATGCAATTCGCCATCGGCCATCGCGATCTGGTAAAGCGCTTCAAGAATGCCTTCCAGAAGGGCGTGTTCGCCGCGGAACATGGTGGCGATTTGCCGCGCATAGATTTCAAACCCGTCCGAGGATGCGCGCGCCATATCAAAGATACGCCCGACATTCTTTTCCTCGCCCGGCGGGATATGAAAGACGCGTTTGAATGCGTTGATTTCATCACGGCTGACATGGCCGTCAACCTTGGCCATCTTGGCGGCCAGCACGATTACACCCGTGGCAAAGGCAACCTGTCTCGGGTCATGCCCGCCAAGCTGCGGTCCGCCATTTGCCGCACTTTTGATCTTGTCAACGACATGGCCGGCTGTTGCGCCAAGAATTGCGCCAAGTGGTCCGCCCAAGGCAAAACCTGCGGCTCCGCCAATAATTTTGCCCCAGATACTCATGCTGTACTCATGCTTTGCTCATGGGTGAATTGCGTCCTGATTTCTGTGTCGAATGCGGCACGGTGGTATTCGTCCGGCAAGATTACCATCTTTCCAGAACAACCAACATAGTTCGCAGAGCGCGGAAATAAATGGCGAATTGGCTTTATTTCCGACTGAACACACCCGGTTTCACCCGTCGGTCTATACTTAAGTGTTTATTGATCTACTTTGGGTGGGGTGTTTCTATGACAGCCGTGTAACAAGAACAATAACGCACATGGACTGGATTTTAGGGGGGTGAAACATGTCTTTCTTGTCGCGTATGAAGCTTGTCTATCAGATTTCACTGATAAGTATTGTCGCACTGGTCATTTTTGCTGTTGTCGGAACGACCCAGTTTGTCGCAGATCAGCAACGGCAGTCCGCACAGGAAATTGCAAAGGCCGCGACCGCCGATCAGCTTGTGGTGGACGGAATTTCTCGGGAATTCCTTAATGCCCGACGCCATGAAAAGGATTTTGTTCTTCGTAAAAGCGAAGAATATATAACCTCTCATAGCGAGGCGGCGGCTTCGGTGCGTAACGGGCTTGAAGAACTTGCCGGGCGCAAGGAAATCGGTGAACTGATCGGTCAGGTAGATCAGGCAAGAGCCGCCTTTGAAGATTATGTCAGCGAATTTGCCAATGTGGTCGAACTGCAACGCAAGGTCGGACTTGATACCAGTTCCGGCCTACTTGGTGAAATGCGCGAAGCTGCCTCCGAAGTGGAAACCGCGCTTGGCAAGATTGCCCAGCTTGAAGCGATGCTGGGGCTTTCCAACACCAAGGATATTTCAATTGCGGTTCTTAAAATGCGTCGCGATGAAAAGGATTTCCTGGCAACCCTTGATCCTGTCTATGTCAGCAATGTGGATGCCACAGCCAAGGGATTTGACGCGGCCCTGCAAAAGGCAGGCAGCATTCAGGACGAAAAGAAGGCCGAACTGGCCAAGCTGATGACATCCTATATCGCGGACTTCAAGGCGCTGGCAGATGCCGTTCTTGCCCGCGAGGAATCGCTTGCGCAACTCAGTGTCTATTACAGTGCGGTTGAACCGGTTCTGGTGGAACTCAGCAATTCCATCGGCGAGGTCGCCGAACGAATGCAGATGCAGGCCGAAGAAATCGCCCATACCGGGGTTCAGGTTACCTTTGCAATCTTTATCGCCGGTGCACTGGTGCTGATTTTGTTATCGATCATTCTGGCGCGTGCGATCGTACGCGCGATTACCGGCCTGACAGGCAAGATGGCCCGTTTGGCCAGGAATGACTTTGACGTCAAACTTGAAGAAGCAGATCGCAAAGACGAGATCGGCGAAATGGGGCGGTCGGTTGTGGTGTTTCGTGAAAACGGACTGGAACGCCAGAAACTCGAAGCCCAGCAGCGCGAACTGGATGAAAAGCAGCGCAGACGCATCGAAAGCCAGGAAAAGCACATTCGCGAATTTGACAATGATGTTGTCGCCATGATGAGCGAGGTGGGAACCGCCGTGCAGCAGCTCCATGCGGTATCGGAAACCCTGCGCAGCAGTGCGGCCACGGCCAATGAGCAATCAACAACCGTTTCGGCCGGAACCGAAGAAGCATCGTCAAATGTCCAGCTGGTTGCGACCGCGGCAACCGAACTTTCGGCATCGATCCATGAAATTGCCGGGCAGGTCAGTGATACATCGCAAATGGCCATATCGGCCAGCCAGCGCGCGCAGACAACCAACGAGGATATCCAGGGTCTTAATGCTGCCGCCGTGCGCATTGGCGAGGTGATCGGTCTGATCAACGATATTGCGGGACAGACCAATTTGCTTGCGCTGAACGCAACGATCGAAGCCGCCCGGGCGGGCGAAGCGGGCAAGGGATTTGCCGTGGTCGCAAGCGAGGTCAAAAACCTTGCCAATCAGACGGCAAAGGCCACCGAAGACATCACATTGCAGATCAATGAAATCCAGCAGGCAACGCTTTCGGCCGTTGAGGCAATTGACGAAATCGTGCGCATGATCACCGATATCAGCGAACGTGCATCGGCTGTTGCTGCTGCTGTTGAACAGCAAACCGTTGCCACCAGCGAGATTTCGCAGAATGTCGAACAGGCCGCTTCGGCGACCAGTGAAATTTCATCGGCAATGCAGGGCGTGTCATCGGCGGTTGCCGGCACCACAGAAGCCGCAAGTGACGTGCGCGGTTCGGCCGACAACCTTGGTCGTCAAAGTGACAGTTTGAGTGAACGGATTGATCAGTTTCTTGCGCGGATGCGGGCTGTCAGCTGATCGGTTATCAGACTACCTGATGTCACAATTCTATCCGAAAGGAGGGGGAAGATTCGTCTTCCCCCTTGTTTTGTTTGTGGGCGGTGCAAATGTATTTCGGTATCGCGCATGCGAGCACGGATGCGAATTTTGTTTCGCGTCAACGCGCTGACATCGGTGTCGAAAACGGGTACTTGTCACAAAACTGTAACAATTCCCTTCTGATAAACCAGCCACCGTATCCCAAACTAAAAGGTTTGGGGCGACCGGATGTTTGTGCAGTGCCGTTGTAGGTTGGCTTGTGCCTGTCATGTCGCGTCTCACACTTTTGGACAGGTCCGGTAAGGCTTGGGGGTTTAGATGAATTTCCTTTCACGCATGAAGCTTCTTTATCAGATTTCGCTGATCGGGGCGGTGGCGCTTGTGATCTTTGTGGTTGTTGCAGCGGTACAGTTCGTTGCCGACCAACAGCGCCAGTCAGCGCAAATGGCAGCGCAGGAAGCATTTGATGATCGGTTGATTGCCGATGAAATATCGCGTGATTTCTTGCATGCCCGTCGGCGTGAAAAGGACTTTCTGCTAAGGCTCGATGAAAAATACGTCACCCAGCATGCCGAAGTCGTCGAACGTGTAAGTTCTGGGTTGGCAACGCTTGAAGCTGATCCGGAACTGGCGGAATCTGCTGCTGAAATCGCGCAAATCAAGGAAGCCTTTGCAAACTATGCTGCGGAATTCAAAACCATCGTTGCCCTGCAACGTGAAATCGGTCTGGACGAAGAAGGCGGCCTTTTGGGCCGTTTGCGTGGTTCGGTCCACAATGTCGAAGAAGCGCTTGCGAAATATAAGGCAGACAATCTGACCGTCATCATGTTGATGATGCGTCGCCACGAAAAAGACTTCCTGGCCCGTATCGATGAAAAATACGTCGATCGTATTGATCAGCGTCTGGCCGAATTCGGACCGGCACTGGCGGCATCCGACATTCCGGCTGCGGAAAAGGCCAATATCACAAAGTTGATGAATTCCTATGTCGCGGACTTCAAGGCGCTGGCAGGAAAGATCCTGCAACGAAATGCCGAACTGGGATTGTTGTCAGATTATTACGCACAGGCCGAACCGGTTCTTGAAGCGCTAAGCGCATCCATTGCCGAAACCGCCGCGCTGGAAAAACAAAAAGCTGAACAGATCGCCAAAACCAGCCTGACCATCACGGTTGCGATGTATGTGATCGGGGTGATTGCGCTTCTGGGGCTTTCTGTTCTGTTGTCGCGCGCGATTGTCCGTGCCATCGGCGGATTGACCAACAAGATGACCCGTCTGGCTGAAAACGACTTTGACGTTGATATCAACGAGGTCAATCGTGCCGATGAAATTGGTGAAATGGGTCGTGCGGTTCTGATTTTCCGTGAAAACGGGATCGAGCGTGTCAAACTTGAAGCGGCCCAAAAAGCCGATGACGAGCGCCGCCGCAAACGCATGGAAACCCAGGAACAGTATATTCAGGAATTCGATCAGGCAGTTGTCGCCGTGATGGCCGACGTTGCTGTTGCTGTCAAACAGCTTCATCAGGTGTCAAACGTTCTGCGCAGCAGTGCAGACACAGCAGCAGACCAGTCGATGGCCGTTTCATCCGGCGCAGAAGAAGCGTCATCAAATGTGCAGCTTGTGGCAACGGCTGCGACCGAACTTGCCGCATCCATTAACGAGATTTCCGGTCAGGTGACCGAAACATCGTCCATGGCCCAATCGGCGACCGAACGGGCACGGTCCACCAATGACAATATCCAGGGGCTGAATGATTCCGCTATCAAGATTGGCGAAGTCATCGGGTTGATCAGTGATATTGCCGGTCAGACCAATCTGTTGGCCCTTAACGCCACGATCGAGGCCGCCCGTGCCGGTGACGCCGGCAAAGGCTTTGCCGTGGTCGCAAGCGAGGTCAAAAACCTCGCCAACCAGACCGCCAAGGCGACCGAGGATATCACCATCCAGATCAATGATATCCAGCAGGCGACCGGCATTGCTGTCAGTGCGATTGATGAAATCGTGACCATGATTGCCGAAATCAGCGAACGGGCTGCCGCCGTCGCCGCTGCGGTGGAACAGCAAACCGTCGCCACCAGCGAGATTTCGCAAAATGTCGAACAGGCAGCCGCCGGGACCGAGGAAATTTCATCGGCGATGCAAGGTGTGTCTGCTGCTGTTGGCGAAACCAACAGTGCCGCAACCGAAGTCCATCATTCAGCGGACAATCTTGGCCGTCAAAGCGGGGACCTTCGGGCCCAGATTGACGGTTTCCTGGAACGGATGCGCTCACTTTAATGACGAAATGTCGATAACAAACAGCAGCCGGGTCTTTACCCGGCTGCTTTTATTGCGATAAAATCCCGACAAACTTGTGGCGTTTTACAGAAATAGACCGCAATAACAGTATAGATACGAAAGCAGGAAATGTCGGATGGCTGATAAACCACGTATTGTTTCATCGTCGCATCTTGTATCGGAACGCGCCGCAGAACTCTCGGAGCTTGAATTCGCCCTGATCCTTTCAGGCAACGCATTCAACCGCTGGATGGTTCGATGCATGCGCGCGGCCGGGATGCCGGATGTATCGGTTCTCGACATTCTTGTTCTACACAATGTCAATTCGCGCGAACGCGAAAAAAGCCTTTCGGAAGTGTGCTTTGTGCTCAATGTCGAAGACAGCCATCTTGTGAATTACTCGCTTAAAAAGCTTCGCAAGCTTGGCCTTGTCGAAGGTGTGAAGCGCGGCAAGGAAGTCCATTACGGCACGACCGCCGACGGGCGCGCCATGTGCGAAAAATACCGCGAAGTCCGCGAAGCCTGTCTTGTCGAAACGTTCCAGCGCCTTGGTGTGAATAGCCAGGAAGTCGGCGATGTTGCCAAGACGCTCCGCGCCATTTCCGGTGTCTATGATCAGGCATCGCGCGCAGCAAGTGCGATGTAATCCGGAAACGCACATCCCGGCGTGCATGCGCGAATGCATGTTGCCCCAGTGCTTCCGATCAATTTGTTTCTGACCAATGCGTTTCTGATCAGTGTGTGTCTGATCAACATGCTTTTGATCAATGGAATCCAGCAGGCGGTGGTCCCCACGGGGACGCCGCCTGTCTTTGTTTGATCCGTCCGGATCCGTTTTTCGCGCGGCCGAAGATGTGATGTTGTTCGGCGCAATCATACGTTTCCCAACGGTTTGACCACAGATGTGGGGTCGGGCAAAGGCCGGGCGTTGCAGATTTTGCATGGTAGTTATGAAATTACATTGACAATTTGTCAGTAAAATGTGATCAAGATGTCGGGTGATTAATTTGGAGTCTCTGTTATCCTGACTCCACGCCTCAACACACAGGGAGACTTATCAATGCTGAAAAAAGCACTTTCGACGGTTGCTGTTGCTGCCATCACCATGTCGGCCGGTTTGGCGGCTGCGGCAGAAAAATGGGATATGGCAACGCCGTACCCGGATGCGACCTTCCACACCCAGAATATTATCGAATTTGCCAAGGACGTGAATGACGCGTCGGGTGGTGAACTGACCATCACCGTTCATTCCGGTGGTTCGCTTTTCAAACATGCAGACATCAAGCGTTCGGTTCAGCGCGGTCTGGTTCCGATCGGCGAAACCCTGATTTCGCTGCTGGCCAACGAAAACCCGATCTACACCGTTGATGCGATCCCGTTCCTTGCAACGTCCTATGACGATGCGAAAAAGCTTTGGGAAGTCTCGCGTGCCGGTATCGAAGCCGCACTGGAAAAAGACGGCCTTAAAGTTCTCTATGCGGTTCCGTGGCCGGCACAGGGTCTTTATACCGCAAACCCGGTGAACAAGGTCGAAGACCTCGAAGGTGTTAAATTCCGCGCTTACAACTCGACCACGTCGCAGCTTGCCGATCTGACCGGCATGGTTGCCACCCAGGTTGAAGTTCCGGAAATCCCGACTGCATTTGCAACCGGCATTGTTGAAGCAATGATCACCTCGCCGTCGACCGGTGCCAACTCCAAGGCATGGGACTTCGTTTCGAACTTCTATGACGTTCAGGCATGGCTTCCGAAAAACATGGTCGTCGTGAATGCAAAGTCGTTCGACCGTCTGCCGGCTGAAACCCAGAAAGCCGTTCTTGACGCTGCTGCCAAAGCCGAGACCCGCGGTTGGGAAATGAGCATGGCCGAAGCTGACGAGAAGAAAAAAGTTCTGGCAGACAACGGCATGAACGTTGCTGCGCCGAGCGATGAACTGAAGGCCGGTCTGGCCAAAGCCGGTGAAACCATGGTTTCCGAGTGGCTTGAAAAAACCGGCGATGAGGGTGCTGCCATCATCGACGCCTTCAAGAACTAAGGTTCTTTCGTCTTTCGGGATCGGGCAGACGTCGTCCTCTGTCCGGTCCCGGACAAACCCCACAATTTGATGTTACTGTTCTTAGGGAACAATCAATCAGCATCGCGACATCGCGGGCGGAAAGGGGACTGCTGTGCGCAGATCACTAAATTACTTATTCAAGTTCAGTGCCGGGCTGGCCGCAGTTTTTATGGTCGCGATCGCACTTCTTATTCTGGCGCAATCGCTTGGCCGTCTGGTTGGAATTGCGGTGCATGACGCGAACGAGCTGGCCGGTTTCTGTCTGGCGGCGGGAACGTTCCTGGCACTTGGTCCGGCACTGCGCGCCGGGACCCATATCCGGGTCATGATCATATTGTCCCACCTTCAGGGCGGGCTGCGCCGCGTGATCGAAAGCATCACGCTTCTGGCGGCAACTTTCCTTGGCGGATATTTCGCCTGGTGGATGGCGGTTCTTGCCGAAGAAAGCTTTTCCTATGGCGATACGTCGCCCGGTGTTCTTGCCTTTCCGCTTTGGATCCCACAGGCCGCAATGGCCTTTGGCCTGATCGTCTTTACCATCGGCATGATCGAAGCACTGGTTGATACCGTTGCCGGTCGTCAGGCTGCCTTCGCTGCTGGCGAAGCAAACGAATTGAACGAATAGGGGACGGTCGTGGAAGTACTTGAAATTGGCCTGATCCTGATGGGGCTGTTGTTCCTGTTCCTTGGGGCAGGATTGTGGGTTGCCCTGTCACTGTTTGCCATCGGCGTTTTCGCACTTGATTTCTTTACCAGTGCCCAGACCGGTCCGATCATCGCAACGACTGCCTGGTCAAGCCTGGCGACATGGTCGCTGGCCCCGCTGCCGCTGTTTATCTGGATGGGGGAAATTCTGTTCCGGTCACGCCTGTCAGAAGACATGTTTACCGGTCTTGCACCCTGGCTCAATAAACTCCCGGGTCGTCTGTTGCATGTGAATGTTCTGGGCTGTGGCATCTTTGCTGCGGTGTCGGGATCGTCTGCTGCGACCGCTGCGACCATCGGGCGCATGTCGATCCCGGAATTGCGCAAGCAGGGCTATGCCGACAAGCTGATCCTTGGCACGCTGGCCGGGTCGGGGACGCTTGGCCTTTTGATCCCGCCATCGATCATTCTGATTGTCTATGGCGTGTCTGCCGAACTGTCGATTGCGCGTCTGTTCATTGCCGGTGTTTTGCCCGGTGTCATGCTGATCATTCTGTTCATGAGCTTCGTTGGCATCTGGGCCACGATGAACAAGGACAAGATGCCCCCGGCGGAACCAAGCATTCCGTTTGGCGAAAAAGTCCGCGCATCGGGTCGCCTGATCCCGGTGATTGCCCTGATCTCGGCTGTGATCGGGTCGATCTATGGCGGTGTTGCCACCCCGACCGAAGCCGCGGCTTTCGGTGTTGTCGGTGCGCTGATCCTGTCGCGGCTAAGCGGATCCTTGACCAAGGAAAGCCTGATTGACGGGATCATGGGGGCGACCCGCACATCCTGCATGATCTGCTTTATCCTGGCAGGGGCGGCTGTTCTGACCGTTGCCATGGGCTTTACCGGGATCCCGCGTGAACTTGCGGCCTGGATTGCGCTGATGGATCTGTCGCCCTATGCGCTTTTGGCGGCACTCACCGTGTTCTTCATTGTTCTTGGTTGCTTCCTTGACGGGATTTCGGTGGTGGTTCTGACCACCTCGGTCATCCTGCCGATGGTTCAGGCTGCCGGGATCGATTTGTTGTGGTTTGGTATCTATGTGGTGCTGGTGGTCGAAATGTCGCAGATCACCCCGCCCGTGGGTTTCAACCTGTTCGTTTTGCAAGGCCTGACAGGCAAGAACCTGTTTGCCATTGCGCTGGCTGCTTTGCCGTTCTTCTTCCTGCTGTTGCTTGCTGTTTTGCTGATTACCGTATTCCCGGAAATCGCAACATGGCTGCCCCAGCAGATGAATGGCTGACCGGCCTTTTGAAGATCTGATCGTTCGCACAGAATTTTATGACTACAGATGCCCAAGGAGTAAGCATCATGGCTTCTCACGACCAAAATTCCCCCGCTTCGCAGACATCGGGACAGCCGAAATGGCAGTTCTGGATCGATCGCGGCGGTACCTTTACCGACATCGTGGCGCGTAAGCCGGACGGATCGCTTGTCACTCACAAGCTGCTTTCGGAAAACCCGGAACGTTATCGCGATGCCGCCATTCAGGGCATTCGTGAACTGCTTGAAGTCCCCGCTGGCGAGAAAATCCCGGCCGAGAAAATCGAAGCCGTCAAAATGGGCACTACGGTTGCGACCAACGCCCTTCTGGAGCGCAAAGGCGACCGCACGGTTCTGGTCACCACCAAGGGCTTCCGCGATGCGCTGCGCCTTGCCTATCAGAACCGCCCGCGTCTGTTTGATCGCAATATCAAACTGCCCGAAACCCTTTATGAAAGTGTGATCGAGGCCGATGGTCGTTTCGACGCCCAGGGGACGGAACTGACCCCGCTTGATCGCGACAATCTGCGCAAGGACCTTCAGGCGGCGTTTGATTCCGGCATTCGTGCCTGTGCCATCGTCTTCATGCATGGGTATCGTTACACCGCCCATGAAAATGCTGCGGCTGAAATCGCCCGTGAAGTCGGCTTTACCCAGGTTTCGGTCAGTCACGAAGTCAGCCCGCTGATGAAGCTGGTATCGCGCGGCGACACCACGGTTGTGGATGCCTATCTGTCGCCGATCCTGCGTCGTTATGTCGATCAGGTGGCGTCCGAACTGGGCGGCGTGAAACTGATGTTCATGCAGTCCAACGGTGGCCTGACCGATGCCGCCAAGTTCCAGGGCAAGGACGCAATCCTGTCCGGTCCGGCGGGCGGTGTTGTCGGCATGGTGCGTACCGCTGAAATGGATGGCTTCAAACAGGTCATCGGTTTCGATATGGGCGGCACGTCGACCGACGTTTCGCATTATGACGGCGAATATGAACGCGATTTCGAAACCCAGGTTGCCGGTGTGCGCATGCGTGCGCCGATGATGAAAATCCACACGGTTGCGGCCGGTGGCGGTTCGATTCTGCATTTCGATGGTGCACGTTTCCGCGTTGGCCCCGACAGTGCCGGTGCAAACCCGGGCCCGGCGGCCTATCGCCGTGGCGGTCCGCTTGCGGTGACCGATATCAATGTCATGTTGGGCAAGGTTCAGCCGGACTTCTTCCCCAATGTCTTTGGCCCGGAAGGCAACGAGCCGCTTGATGCCGATGCGGTACGCAGCGGTTTCGAAGCCATGGCTGCCAAGATCAAGGAAAGCACCGGTCAGCTCAGAACACCCGAAGAAGTCGCCGAAGGATTCCTGCGTATTGCCGTTGAAAACATGGCAAACGCGATCAAACAGATTTCGGTTCAGCGCGGCTATGACGTAACCGACTATATCCTGCAATGCTTTGGCGGTGCCGGTGGGCAGCATGCCTGCCAGGTGGCCGATACCCTTGGCATGACCAAGGTCTTTGTCCATCCGTTCGCCGGTGTTCTGTCGGCTTATGGTATGGGGCTTGCCGATATTCGTGCGATGCGCGAACAGGCGGTCGAGGCGAAGCTTGCCTCTGATGCGCTTTCCGGTCTGGATGAACAGCTTGATGCCTTGGCCGTTGATGCCCGTGCCGAACTGCATGAACAGGGTATTGGCGATGCCAAGATCACCATGCTGAAAAAGCTGCATCTGCGCTATGATGGCACCGACACCCCGCTGATCGTTGATTTCGGTGATGTCGATAGCATCAAGGCCCAGTTTGAAGAACAGCACAAACAGCGTTATGGCTTTGTCATGGACGAGAAACCGCTGGTCGTCGAAGCCGTTGCGGTTGAGGCCATCGGTGAAACCCAAAGCCTTCCGGATGCCGAAGCCGAAGCAACCAACGACAATGTCGCGATCACAGCCCTTGCGACCCGTCCGGTTGTGTTTGATGGCAAAACCGAAGATACCCCGTTCTACAAACGTGAAGACCTCAAACCGGGTGCGACCGTGCGCGGTCCGGCCGTGATCGTCGAGCCGGTTGGCACCACCGTGATTGATCCGGGCTGGGAAGCCAAGGTCAATGGCCGTGACCATCTGGTTCTGACCCGTGTGGTTGCCATGAAGCGGTCTGAAGCCATCGGGACCCAGGCCGATCCGGTGATGTTGGAAGTCTTCAACAACCTGTTCATGAATATTGCCGAACAGATGGGCGTTACCCTTGCCAACACCTCGTACTCGGTGAACATCAAGGAACGTCTGGACTTCTCATGCGCCCTGTTTGATCAGGAAGGCCAGCTGATCGCCAACGCACCGCACATGCCGGTCCATCTTGGATCCATGGGTGAGTCTGTTCAGGCGGTTATGCGCAACAATGTCGGCACCATGAAGCCGGGCGATGTCTATATGCTGAACGACCCGTATAACGGCGGGACGCATTTGCCTGACATCACCCTGATTACCCCGGTCTTTGGCGATGATGGCAAGGACATCCTGTTCTATGTCGCATCGCGTGGTCACCATGCCGATGTCGGCGGGATTACGCCGGGGTCGATGGCGCCGAATTCACGCATTCTCGAAGAAGAAGGCGTTCTGATCGACAACTTCAAACTGGTTGATCAGGGCAAGTTTGACGAAGCCGGCCTGACCGCCCTTCTCGAAGGGGCAAAATACCCGGCCCGTAACCCGTATCAGAACATCGCCGATCTGCGCGCACAGATCGCCGCCAACGAAAAAGGCGTGCAGGAACTGCGCAAGATGGTCGATCACTTTGGCCTTGATGTTGTTCATGCCTATATGGGCCATGTTCAGGACAATGCCGAAGAAAGCGTTCGTCGCGTGATTGATGTTCTCAAGGATGGCGAGTTCTCCTATGAAATGGACAATGGTGCGGTCGTTAAGGCCAAGGTCACCATCCATAAGGAAACCCGTTCGGCGACGGTCGATTTCACCGGCACGTCCGATCAGCTTGATAACAACTTCAACGCCCCGTCGGCTGTGACCCGTGCAGCGGTTCTTTATGTCTTCAGAACCCTTGTTGATGATGACATTCCGCTCAATGCCGGGTGCCTGAAGCCGGTCAATCTGATCGTGCCCGAAGGATCGATGCTCAATCCGCGTTATCCGGCCGCCGTTGTTGCCGGTAACGTTGAAACGTCCCAGCATGTCACCGATACCCTTTATGCCGCCCTTGGTGTCATGTCGGGTGCACAGGGGACCATGAACAACTTCACCTGGGGCAATGATACGCATCAGTATTATGAAACCATCTGTGGCGGTTCGGGTGCCGGTCCTGATTTTGACGGCACCAGCGGTGTTCATACCCATATGACCAACTCGCGCCTGACCGATCCGGAAGTTCTTGAATGGCGCTTCCCGGTCATGCTCGAAAGCTTTGAAATCCGCAAAGGGTCGGGCGGTAACGGCAAATTCAAGGGCGGCGATGGCACGACCCGTCGTGTCCGCTTCCTCGAAGACATGACCGCATCGATCCTGTCCAACCACCGTCGCGTACCCAACCAGGCCGTTGCCGGTGGCGAGCCGGGCAAACTTGGTCGCAACGCCATCGAACGTGTCGACGGTACCGTGATCGAGCTGAAAGGCACCGACGGGGCAGAAATGCACCCGGGTGATGTCTTCATCATCGAAACCCCGGGCGGTGGCGGTTACGGCAAGGCCTAAGGGGTCTTGCCAACCCCATCTTCCGGTTTGACCAGAAACACCGGTTTTCCCCCAAACCTTCGGTGTTTCTGGTCCGGGGTTTTAACCCCGGCCTCCCTGTTGAACTTCCTGCCGCCCCTGAGTTTCCTCACGGGCGGCTTTTTCTTGATGTTGGCAATATCGTCCCTACATGCATGAGGGGACACTTCATTAAAAATCAACGACATTGCCATAGGCTTCACTCAAGGATCGGGTTGCCAAAGCTTGCCCGCACAGGCTGCAATCGCGATCCATCAGGTCGACCTGAACAGACAGGATGAGAGCACCGTGAAATTCTTTATTTTGAACCAGCGCTATTTCGTCATTACAAGCGTTGCGCTTCTGACCGTCATTTCCGTGATTTGTGCCGGCGTGATCGATAGCTGGTTCTGGGTGCCGGCGGTGGTGTTCGGTCTGTTGCTTCTGGTCGGCATTCATGATCTTCATCAGACCAAGCATTCCATCCTGCGCAACTATCCGATCAGTGCGCATATCCGCTTCATCCTTGAAAGCTTCCGCCCTGAAATCCGCCAGTATCTTCTGGAAAGCGATCAGGACGAAATCCCGTTCAGCCGTCAGGCCCGCGGCCTTGTCTATCAGCGCGCCAAGGGTGTCGAAGACAAACGCCCGTTTGGTACGATCGAGGATGTCTATAAATCGGGTTATTCCTGGATCACGCATTCGGTGGCGCCAAAACACATCACCGATACCAATTTCCGGGTTCGGGTTGGCGGGCCACATTGCAAGAAACCCTATGATTGCAGCTTGTATAATATCTCGGCCATGAGCTTTGGCGCGCTTTCGGGCAATGCGATCCTGGCGCTGAACAAGGGGGCGAAAAAGGGCGGCTTTGCCCATGATACCGGCGAAGGCAGCATTTCGCGCTATCACCGCGAAGGCGGTGGTGATCTGATTTATCAGGTGGCGTCGGGCTATTTCGGGGCACGCAATGAAGACGGCACATTTTCCGAGGAAAAATTCGCCGAAACGGCCGCCGACCCGCAAGTCAAAATGATCGAGCTCAAGCTTAGCCAAGGGGCAAAGCCCGGTCATGGCGGCATGTTGCCCGCCGCCAAAATCACCAAGGAAATTGCCGATGCCCGTGGTATTCCGATGGGACAGGATTGTGTATCGCCTTCGGCCCACAGTGCCTTTTCAACACCGATCGGCCTGATGGAATTCATTGGTCGCTTGCGTGATCTTTCCGGCGGCAAGCCGGTCGGGTTCAAGTTGTGTATTGGCCATCGTCGCGAATTCATGTCGATCATCAAGGCAATGCTTGAAACCGGGATCACGCCCGACTTCATCGTGGTCGATGGCAAGGAAGGTGGCACCGGTGCCGCCCCGGTCGAATTTGCCAACCGTGTCGGCATGCCGATGCAGGAAGGCCTTACCTTTGTTCACAATGCGCTGCGCGGGGCGGGCCTGCGTGATCAGATCAAGATCGGGGCCGCGGGCAAAATCATCTCGGCCTTTGATATTGCGCGAACCCTGGCACTTGGGGCGGACTGGTGCAATGCCGCACGCGGTTTCATGTTTGCGCTTGGCTGTATTCAGGCGCAAAGCTGTCACACCAACTGCTGCCCGGTCGGCATCGCGACACAGGATAAAATCCGTCAACGCGCTTTGGAACCGGGTGATAAAAGTGAACGCGTGGCACGGTTCCATAAAAATACCATGCATGCGCTGGCCGAAATCACCGGTGCAGCTGGCCTGACCGATCCGCGCAATTTCATGCCCTATCACTTCATGGTCCGCCAGAAGGACAACGAATTCATCGATGGCAACGAAGCCTATCCTTACCTGCCCGAAGGTTTCCTTCTGGCAGATAAAGAGATCGAGGAACTTCATGAATGGCATTCGCGCTGGGGCCGCGCATCGGCCGATACCTTCGCGCCCAAGGAAATCCCGTTTGGTCCCTATAAGCGCGCCAAGGCAATTGCCGGCGAAAAGGCCGCGCAATAGACGATATCAGGAGCCGCTTGCACCATGGCTGTTAAACGTATCGTTGCAAATTTTGCGGTGGATGACATCGCCAAGGCTGTCGCGTTTTACGAGGACATCCTTGGCCTTGATACCGTGATGGACCATGGCTGGATCAGAACCTTTGCCGTGGCGGGGCAAACCATGACAACCCAGGTCAATTTCGCCACCGAAGGCGGATCGGGAACCCCGGTGCCCGACATGTCGATCGAGGTCGATAACCTTGACGAAATCCTTGGCAAAATGACCGATGCCGGGATTGCCATCGAATATGGCCCGGCGGATGAACCATGGGGTGTCAGGCGGTTTTACGTCCGCGACCCGTTTGGCAAACTGATCAATATCGTCATGCATACATGAACAAAGCCCGGCCAATTTGGCCGGGCTTTGTTGTTAGCGTTGAAACAGTTCGGCGCGGACCGCAACCAATCCTTCACGTGTGATGCGATAAGGCGCACCGGCGCGCGACCGGATGAAGCGGCGTTTGCGCAGTTTCTTGAACACCTCGATCGTGCAGGCGGTCAAAAACCAGCCGTCGCGTGTGATGCAATCTGCTTCGAGGATACGGTTGCGGTCGTCTTTGATCACCTTGATCAGGCCGCCTTGCGCAAGTGCATGCAGCACGCGCTGTTCATTCTTTGAAATATTCACTGTCAGAGTCCGAAAACCAGTTGGGAAAACGGTTTCCGATCGGGGCGGGCACAACAATACCGGCCACGCGCACCCGTTTCATTAGCGGGCAGGCGATCCGATCTGCTGATCAGCGGTCTGGAAAGGTCAGGCTGTCAAACCGCGATCAGCGGCTGTGCCGGGACTCTGACATAAAAGCTCCGAATAAGGTTCGCCGCCAAATTGCCAATCTGGCGGCGTTTCGTCAAGCGGCGCGCTGCATTTCCACGGTCGGGACCTCGCGGTCTGGCACCGGGCCGGTCACGAGGAAGCCGAACTTGCGGTAAAACGCCTTGGCGCGTTCATTATGGGCAACGACCTTAAGGCGGACATTGCTGCGTGCACCTTTTTCCGACAGGGCATCAAGGGCCGCCATCATCAATGCCTTGCCGGCACCGCTGCCATGTGATGCCGGATCAACCATGATCCAGTCGATTTCCGGGCTGTTGTGGATGGCGATGACATAGCCCAGAAGAATGTCGTCTTTGGTCGCGACATAGACAGTGTGGTTATCACTGCCAAGGGCATTTTCAAAAACACTGGTCGACTGTTCGACATAGCGGGCAACCAGATTGGTTGCGGCATCGCCCATGCCTTCGATGAAATAGGTTGAGTCCGTCGCGCGCTTGGTCAGGTCGCGAATGAAAGGAAGATCGTCGGCAGTGCCGTTGCGGATCTGCATTTTGTAAGCTCGTGTGCGTTATTCTATTTTTCGGGTTTGCAACCCGTCACGCAGTCTGAGCCAAAATCCATACCATGTGGTTAATGGATCACGCTTGTTGCAATGATTTTTTAACCGACCTGAAACCGGTCAAAACGCCAAAGTCCCTATTTCTGGCGGTTTTTCTTATCGCGATACATTTCAAGATCGGCAACCGCCATCATTTCTTCGAAATTTTGGTTAATTGGTTCAAAGAAAACAGACGCCCCCGAACTGATTTCGGGTGTCTCGCGGATCGGTGCTTTGGCGTTGGGGATGTTGAGTTTGATATTCGCAAGCGCGTTGCGCACACGGGTGATGATGGTAGTAAGATCCCCCCGGTTCCGGACATAGCCAAGCACGGCAAATTCGTCACCGCCGACGCGACCGCAAATATCAACCTCGCGGATGCTGTCGGTGATCGCCTTGCCAACCGCACGAAGGGCGGCATCCCCGGCGGCATGGCCATAATCGTCATTCCAGCGCTTCATATTGTCGAGATCAAAGAAAATGACCCCGATATGATGGTGATAGCGTTTGGCGATGCGGATTTTCTGATGGGCAAGCATCTCAAATCCGGCGCGGTTATTCAGCCCGGTAAGCGGATCTGTCATCGACATTTCGCGCATGACTTCGAACTGTTCATACAGGCGCAAGTCGGCCTCGATCAGATCGCGGAAAACATCAAGCAGTGTCTGAAGGGGCTCCTCATAGCTGGTTGGCTGGCGATCAAACACGCACAGGGTGCCAAAAACCTCACCATTCGGCCACAGAAGGGGTGTGCCGAAATAGGAGACATAACCGTCATCAGTCAGTTCGGGATTGTCGGCCCATTCCGATTTTCCGCGGGCATCTGGTTCATAAAAGGGCGCTTTTTCCTGAATGACGCGTCGGCAGTAAATGTTGGAATCAAGTGGTTCCGCCTTGCCGGAAATGTCGCGATGCGGATTTTCCGCATTCTGGCTGGTTACAGCCGCCCGGTATCCTTGGTCCTTGTTATATTCGACAACATAACCGGATGTCGCACCAAGAAGCCGTGTCATCACATCGACAACGCGTTGCCATTTCGCAAGCGAGGCCTGTATGGCCTCATCCTGTGAGATCCATTCAAGTTTATGGTGGGTCGCCATTCTAACCGCCTTCGTGTCTTTCTGCCTGACCATTGAAACCGATAAGCGGTTCTGTCCCGGGCCTTTGATTTTTATATTTGTCCCGCGCGCGGGGAGAACAAGCTGTCTTTTCCATCATTTACGCCCAAAAGCCCGCCGGGCCGCAGGACCAGAATGGCGGCAAGCAACCCGAATACCGCGACATCGCGATAGGCGCCGCCGAAATATCCGGACCAGTATGCCTCTGTCAGGCCGATGACAAATCCGCCCAACCAGGCCCCGCGCATCTGCCCGATGCCACCAAGAATGGCCGCGACCAGTGCCTTGAACCCGAAAAGTGTACCGGAATGAAAGTTAATCACGCCATAACGCAACGCCATTACAGCACCGGTAATGCCGCATAAAAATCCAGCCAGAACAAATGATTGCTGTTCGATGCGTTGCAACGATATGCCGCACAGACCAGCAGCAATGCGATCCTGGCTGATTGCGCGCCATTGGCGTCCGAACCGGGTATTTGCCATCATCCAGATCAGGACGCCACCAACCGCAACGGCCATGCCGATCGACAGAACGTCAAATCCAAGCATGCGCACAACGAACTGATCGCTGCGCAGGACCGGAAACGAATATTGCCACAGCGGCGGCAGATTGAAATTGCGGGCCGATATGACAAGCCGGACAAACTCCTGAATGAACAAAACACATCCAAGCGATGCCACGATCACGGCCCGGCCACCCGCGGCCTTGCGTCCGAGCTGCCCGAAGACATTGCGCCAAGTCAGATGGCTAAGTCCGGAACCGACAAAGACCGCCATCGCGGTTGCCCCGATCACGATCAGAAAAAGGTTCCATCCGGCAAGCGATGATAACAGCAAACCGCCAATCACCGTTGACAGGGCCGCCGTCATGACGATTTCGCCAAAGGCCAGATTAATCCGTCCGATCAACCCGTAAATCAGCGTGAAAGACAGCGCGAGCAATCCGTAAATCGCCCCGCGAGACAGGCCATTGATACCAAGTTGCAGCCCATAGGCCAGATCGCGGGAAACTTCGGGGACATCGGGCGTCAGACCGTGCTGATCAGGGTTTTCATACCGATCAAGCGCCTGCCTGCCGACACGATCAAGCCAGAACCGGTTCAGGATCGAAAGATGGGTCGGGGAAATCGGTCCGAACCGGCTGGTTTCGATCCCGATCAGGGTACCGGGACCGTTGGGCTTGTCCGCATGTGAAAACAGACAGCTCATCTGATGGACCGGCAGGGACGATATGGCCGATGGTGACGGAGCTTTGTCGGGAACCGTGCGGGCATTGTCCAGTATGATCTGATAGTGCAGGGTGATGCGCGTCTGATCGGTGATTTCGTCAAATCGGGTCAGAAGCCGGATTTTGGGTGCTTCGTCTTCAATACCGGGAAGGGCAATGCGGCAGATGTTGAATTGCCAGGGATCATCGGGCTGACAAGCGCCAAGGCCGATCGCCAGAAATGGCATCAGCAGCATGAAAGGCCAGCATCTGAAAGCCCGGAACCGATGACGCACGCAATTCCCCGGCAGAGTTCGTGATGACATATCCTGCTTGATTTTCAGGTTTTTACAAGAAAACGATGCCATCTCTTGCCGGAATGTTGCCCGTTTTTCTTGCGATCAGGATCAACAGGTTCCAGACTTGCGCCAATCAGATTGATGATTTCATAAAAGGAGACGCCCGCATGGCAGACGTGATCGACTATACGATCCATGGCGAAGAAATGCAGTTGGTCGAAATCGAACTGGATCCGGGCGAAGGTGTCCGGGCCGAAGCCGGTGCCATGATGTATATGGGCGATGGCATTGCCATGCAGACCGGGACGGGCGGGGGCCTGTTTTCCGGGTTCAAGCGCATGCTGACCGGTGAAGGATTCTTTATCACAAGCTTTGTCCATGAAGGATCGGGCAAGGGGCATGTTGCCTTTGCTGCCCCCTATCCCGGCAAGGTGGTGGCACTTGATCTGGCGGAACTTGGTGGTGAAATCATCTGTCAGAAGGATGCGTTCCTGTGTGCTGCGGCCGGGATCGATATTGATATCGCCTTTTCCAAAAAGATCGGTGCGGGCCTGTTTGGTGGTGAAGGTTTCATCCTTCAGCGGCTGAGCGGTGATGGCATGGCCTTCATGCATGCCGGGGGCACGATCATCCGCAAGGATTTGCAAGCAGGTCAGACCTTGCGCGTGGATACCGGGGCGCTGGTGGCAATGACGCCATCCATTGATTATTCGATCAAATTTGTTGGCGGATTTACCAATGCGCTGTTTGGCGGCGAGGGACTGTTTGTCACGACCCTTGAAGGTCCGGGCACGGTCTGGCTGCAAAGTTTGCCATTCTCGCGCCTTGCCGATCGCATTGCCGCGGCCCTGCCGCAGGATCGCAACAAGGGCTAAGACGGGCCTGCCGGCATCAAGATGGATGTGTCGTGCCCGCATGTTTTGACGGGCGCGACAGATTTATCGGGCTTGAATTTTTGCCAAACCGGTCAAAAGGTATTACCAATTTCGATCATCTCGGCGTAAGGTGTCAGCCCTTATCGCGTAATCCGGATCAGACCCCACATCATTCTGGTCCGGTTTGCGACCGCCACCAGGATTGAAAAGACCAAAGAGCAAAATCATGTCAGATCGCCAATATGAACGCATCAAAACCCCGGAAAGCCTGATCAGCGCCCTGCGCGAGATGCTGGGCGATCGGCTGTCAACTGCGCAGGCTGTGCTTGAACAGCACGGCAAGGATGAAAGCTGGCACGAGGCATCGCCGCCCGATGCGGTGGTTTTTGCAACCTCGACCGAAGAAGTCGCCGAAGTCGTCAAGCTGTGTGTTGCCCACAATGTCCCGATCGTTCCGTTTGGCACGGGCTCATCGCTTGAAGGGCATGTTGCGGCATTGCGCGGCGGGATTTGCATTGATGTATCGCGGATGGACGCGATCCTTGAGGTCAATAACGAGGACCTTGATTGCCGCGTTCAGGCCGGTGTAACTCGCGAACAGCTTAATGATCACTTGCGCGATACCGGTCTGTTTTTCCCGATTGATCCGGGTGCGAATGCATCGATCGGTGGCATGACCGCAACCCGCGCATCGGGCACCAATGCGGTACGGTATGGCACCATGCGCGACAATGTGCTGAGCCTGACGGTCGTGACCCCGGAAGGCAAGATCATCAAAACCGCCAACCGTGCCCGCAAATCATCGGCCGGTTATGATCTGACCCGTCTGTTTGTCGGGTCCGAGGGTACGCTTGGTGTGATCACGGAAATCGGTTTGAAGCTTTATGGCATCCCGGAAGCCATGTCGGCTGCTGTCTGTGCCTTCCCGACGGTCGAGGCCGCGGTTGATACCGTGATCCTGACCATCCAGGCCGGCATTCCGGTTGCCCGGATCGAATTCCTTGATGAATTGCAGGTCCGCGCGGTCAACAACTATTCCAAGCTTGATCACAAAGAAGCCCCGACCCTGTTCTTTGAATTCCATGGCACCGAAGCCGGTGTGAAAGAACAGGCCGAGTTTGTTCAGTCCGTGGCCGAAGAATACGGTGCCGAAGAATTCCAGTGGGCAACCCGTCAGGAAGACCGCAACAAGCTGTGGGCCGCACGTCACAAGGCCTATTACGCGTCGCTTCAGCTGGAACCGGGCAAGGCCGGCATGCCGACCGATGTGTGCGTGCCGATTTCAAAACTGGCCGAAGCCATCACCGAAACCCGTGCGGATTGCGATGCCAGCCCGCTGACCTGCACCATCATCGGTCATGTCGGCGATGGCAACTTCCACACACTGATCCTGCTCGATCCGGAAGATCCGGCACAGATGGAAGAAGCCAACCGCCTGCACAAGCGCATGGTGGAACGTGCCCTGAAACTCGGCGGGACCTGCACGGGGGAACATGGCATCGGTTATGGCAAGCTCGATTTCATGGTGGCCGAACATGGCGAAGATACGATTGCCATGATGCGCGCCATCAAAGCGGCCATTGATCCCAAAGGTCTGATGAATCCGGGCAAGCTGATCCCCGGGCTTTGATATCATCATACAATTTGGAAAAGTGTTGCAAAACGGGGCCATTGGGCCCCGTTTTTGGTCAGAATCGGAATGACAGTGAAATCGATCCGAACTGGTCAGCACCGCTTTGGGCGGTGAATTCCGGGGTGCGATAGACATGGGTGTAGGTCAGGCGCGCCTGGCCGATGATCATCGCAAAACCGATCTGAAGGTCCCCGACCAGCGGTTCCTTGTCGACCGAAGCACTGTCGGCAAAGGTATTGCCATCAAGGGTGATATCGCGCACGACATAGCGGCCGGCAAAGCCCGCAAAAAGATACCCGCTGACCGGGAAGCCTTCTGTATCCGGGACAAAGAAGTCCGAACCGGGCAGGCTTGGGCGAATGCGCGGCGGGCCGTAATCGGCAGGCAGGTCAAAGCCCATACGGAACATTGTCCCGATTTCGGCATTGGTGAACGCATTGCCAAGGGTCACCGCCCCGTGCGGTGTGGCATCAAACTCAATGCCTGAAACATCGGCTTCAAACCAGCTGCGATATTTCCGTTCATAGGTCAGGCCAATGATCGGTTCATTCTTGATCTGGTTGTCCCAGCCTTCCGGGCGTGGGCTGTCGATCAGTTTATGCACGAAATCCTGCGTTTTGTCGGCAAGGGATGCCGGGCCGACAACGCCCAGCGTCAGTTCAAGTGTGTCGATGCGCGAATAGTTGCTTTCGCCATCATCGGATTTCAGTCCGGTATCAGACAGAAGCCCCGCCGTCCCGTACAGCATCCCGGCCCAGGGGCGATCATCGGGCTGGTGTTCGGCGATGGTTATGTCATCGGGGGTATACATGGTCTGGCCCAGAGAATAGCTGGTGCGAATGCGGCCTTCGGATGCGAAAAACGGCACCTGTTTGGCAACGTTCAAAAAGGCCGCAGGCGCACTGTCTTCTGGCGAAACAAAGGCCAGTCGCACACCGTTGGTGTAATGCTGATCACTGTTGGTCGGTGTGAAAAGGTCGTTTTCAACCGAAAGCGACACACCCCATTTTTCATCCGGCGTACGCGTTGATTGCGGCCCGTCTGCCGTATTGGTCTGGGCATGCAGGGTTCCCATCCCGGCGACTAAGGCAATCAGTGACGCTGAAAGTACGACAAGATGACGAACTGCCGGGGCCTGATACATAATGAATTATCTCATGAACGCAGATGGTTGCAGGGAAACATGTGGAAGTTCGGATATTAATTGGTCCTGACCCTATGACCACAGAATTTGGACAATTTGTGGCGGGTTTGTAAGTGCTGTCCGGATGCGGGGCCCGATTACAGAAAACCGGGCCAATCTATTGTAACAGTGAAACAATACGATGCCATGATTGTTCCCGCAATGATGTGATCTGTTTATCACAATTTCGGCTTTGCGCACAAAAACGCCGCCAGTGTGGCGGCGTTTGGAGGGTGTTCTGGTTTGTTGGGCTGGTTACGGCACCTGTCGACGCAGACGTGCGACATCGGCGTGACTGGTGTCAATGATCCCGCGATAGGCATGCCAGCTTGAATAGCCAAGCAACGGCATCATGATCGCCAGTCCGAACATGAAGACGACCATGCCACAGGCGGCAAGAATGGCAATCACCGCAGCCCAGCCAATCAGAACTTTCCAGTTTTTGCGAAACGCATTCACACTGATGATGACAGCGGTAATCACATCAACATCGCGATCAACCAGAAGCGGGATCGAGACCACCGAAATGGCAAAAACAATGATCGCCAGCGCACCGCCAAGGATGGAACCGGTAATCAGGAATGTAATCGCATCGCGCGAAAAGAATGTTTCCCAGATCAGGGCATCAAGTGACGGCATGGTTCCGTTGTAAAACAGCGCGAACAGCAACATCGCAATCCGCGTCCATGCCAGGAAGAACAGCATCAGCACAACACCGATCGCCCCGATCTGTCCGGGGTTGCGGCGAAAACCGTTCAGGCTGTGCCAGATGGTAACATTTTCGCCCATCTCAAGGCGGCGGCTGGTTTCGTAAAGGCCCACGGCGACAAGCGGTGCCAAAAGCATAAAGCCCGCAGCCAGCGGCAATGTCAGATAAGGCTGTCCGGTTCGAAAGATGCTCAGGATCACGAGCCACCCAGCCAGGACGCAAAGCGCACCATAGGTCAGGCCAATCGCCGGTGTCTGTTTGAAGTCCCGCCAGCCGGCCTGAAGCCATTTGCCGGACTGGTCGGTTGTGATGGTCCGGATCGTAATACCGTGCAGTCCGTTGTCGACCGTGTTTTCTGGCGTTTGAATTGTTGTATCGGTCATTTTCATCCTCCCTGCCGCGGAAAAGCGCGATGATCTTTCGATTTGAATGAAAGTCAGGATTGAATTTATTGTTTTCTAAAATGTATCATTTTAATCGACGATTTCCAGTATCCAGTTGATTTTAAACTATGTATTTGGCTCGAAAGGTGTTTCGAAACTGGAATTTATGGTTTGGTTACGGCCTGTTCGATGCTTGTTTTTATTTGTTAAAAATTGTGCGATTTCTGCGCGATGCTTGACCCGTGTCCGGGGGCTGCTCACATGTTATGGGCCGGGGCGATAAGGCGGTGGAAAAATGCTTCCCGCAAGATCGCGCACCATGTCGTGTAATGAATGCAACATTCTCTCGCCATTTTCTGTTGCGACAGATGTCACGAGCCCTATGATTTTGGACTGAAAATCAAACCATTGAGGGTCACGGCCAAACGGCAGTGTGACCTTGCGAGCGAGCGGAGCCTGACTGTTGAAAAAGATCCTTGCCGTAATCGGTGCGTTAGTAGTGGTGCTTGTAGCCGCATTGCTGATCATTCCGTCCCTGATTGACTGGAATGGCTACAAGGCACAGATCACCCAGGCCGTCCGGGATGCGACGGGCAGGGAGCTTGTTCTGACGGGCGACCTGTCGATGTCGCTGATCCCGTCGCCGTCGCTTTCGGCAAGTCAGGTGACCTTGGGCAATTTGCCTGGTGCACAGGATGCCGACATGGTTTCGATTGAAGAGGCGCGGGTTTCGGTTGCCCTGATGCCGCTGCTTACCGGCAATATCCAGGTTACTGAAGTCAGCCTGATTGATCCGGTTATCGCAATCGAGACATTTGATAACGGTACGAACAATCTGGTCTTTGATCCGGCAGCCGCGCCGCGTTCCGGACCGGATGCAGGCACGATAACAGTTCCGCAAACAGAGCCCCAGACCCCGGCAGCCAACGAGGAAAATGGTGGCAGTGCCACAACCGGGACTGAGGAAACCGCATCGGGCAGTGATTTTGCAAGCACGATCAAGATCGATCGTCTTGAAATCGAAAATGCCACCATCATTTACCGCACCCCGGGTTCGGTCGAACGTATCGAGGGTCTGACGGTTGGTGTGTCGGCCGACAGTCTGAATGGTCCGCTCGAAGGGGAAGGGTACGTTTTCTATCGCGGTATCCCGCTGACATTTGGCTTTAATGTCGGTCAGATCAGTCAGGTTGCGCCATTCCCGATCAGCCTGAAAGTCGGCATCGACAAGGTTGACGGTGGTGTCACCGTTGCCGGGCGCGTCGATCTTTCAACCGACAATCCCGGCTTTGATGGTCAGATTGACGGTGATTTCAAGGACCTTCGCGAGGCGGCCCTGCGTATTGCCGGCGATGGTGCGGAAATCCCCGATATTGCGGCAAAGCCGCTTGATCTTGGTGGTCACATCACCGCGAATGCAAAGTCGGTCACATTAAATGATCTGTCGATCCGCTTTGGCGAGACCCGTGGTTCGGGCGCCATTGCCATTGATCAGGAACCCAGCATGCGTGCCGATGTCGCATTGCGGTTCAACCAGCTTGACCTTGATAGCATTCTGGTTCTGGCAGATATGGGCGACGGGGCCGGGGCTGCATCGGGTTCGTCATCGACAGATACCGCAACTTCGGGCAATGACGGTGCAACCGATGGCAGCGCGCAATCCATCCCGTCGCAAAGCTCGGTTAAAAAGGGTGACAGTGCAAATGCACCGATCATTCCGGCTGATCTGACAGCCGCGATCGATTTTGAAGTCGAAACCCTTATTTATAATCAGACCCCGGTTCACAATGCGCGGGTCAATGCCGCGATTGCCAACAGCAAGATCACCCTGAACGAGGTTTCAGCGGGCCTTCCGGGCGGGACAGACTTTGCCGTGTTCGGCAGCATTTCAGGCGAAAAACCCAAACTGTCTGCGGCGCTGAGCTATGAAATGGCATCGGAAAATATCCGGGCGGTGATCCGTTGGCTGGGTGTTGATGTTGACGGTGTTCGTGCGGACAGGCTGCGCC
Organism: Thalassospira povalilytica; assembly: GCF_002844235.1. GTDB lineage: Bacteria > Pseudomonadota > Alphaproteobacteria > Rhodospirillales > Thalassospiraceae > Thalassospira > Thalassospira povalilytica. The sequence continues at coordinate 783,846 of NZ_PGTS01000001.1, forward strand.
GGTTCTCACTGACTGGCGGGATCAAGGGAACGCCCGATCAGTTGAACATCTCCGATCTTGACCTTCGAATTGATGACACCGCCATTCGTGGTGCGGTTGTTGCCAATCTTGGCGGATCGGGGCTGCCGGCACTTGGTATCGGCCTGAAGCTCGACCGGATCAATCTTGATCAGTATGTCGCAACCGCCCAGACCGGTGGCGATGCATCCGCAACGACGTCGGGCAGCGCGGGCAATGGCACCGCAACCGGAACGTCCGCCACGGGCGGGGCTGAGAACGGTGCTTCAAACGCGACCGCGGCCAAGGAAGACATGGTCAAGGTCATCAAGGACGCATTGGCGCCACTTGATGGGCTGGCGGCAAATTACCGGCTGGCTGCCGATGAAATCATTTCGTCGGGTGTTGCTGTGCGCGGCATCATGATTGATGGCAGCATCAAGGGGCGCGATATCACCCTTGGCAATTTTGCCGTTTCAGATGCCGCAGGGCTGAGTGCATCGGCAAAGGGTACCTTTAATGGCAGTGCCGATATTCCGGCTTTTGAAAATCTGTCTGTCCGGGTAACCGCAAAGACGCTGGAACCGCTTGCCAAGCTTACGGGCATTACGCTTCCGGCACCGGCAAGCAGCTATAAAAGCATTCAGGCAAATCTTGGCCTGAATGGTCCGATTACTGGTCCGACCCTTAAACTTGATGTGTCCAACCCGCTTATGCAGGTGGCACTTGATGGTGTGGTGTCACAGATGCTGGGCGCCAATCCGGGACTGGATGGCAAACTGGCGGTGCAGGCATCCAGTCTGAACCGCGCGCTTGATCTTGTTGCACCGACCTATACGCCATCAGGCAATCTTGGCCGACTGGCTGTTTCCAGCACGGTCAAGGGCAATGCGCAAAATGTTGCGCTTGATGATCTGAAGTTTGTGCTTGGTGCGTTCGAAACCGCGGGTAAGGTGACCTTTGACGGCAGCCAGGCACAGCCGAAACTGACGGTCGCACTTTCTGGTGGCAAACTGGTCGTCGATCCGTTCGTGCCTGCACAAAAGCGCGCTGGTCTTATGCACGGTATTGGCAGTGGTCCGCGCAAGGCCGCGTTCAATCTGCCGGCAAGCATGACCGCAACACGGGTTGATGCGCGTGATGGTACGCCGTGGGATGATACCGTCATTGACGTATCGGCATTGCGATCGATTGATGCCGATATCGCCATTGCGCTTGATCAGCTTGATTTCGATACCTACAGCCTTGTTAACCCGGATCTGAAGGCAATCCTGGTTCAGGGACTTCTGACGATCTCGAACTTCAAGGGACTGTTGGGGGATGGTGATCTTGCCATCAACGGCACGTTTGACGCACGTAACACGGATGTGCCGCAACTTGCCCTGAAGGGGGATCTTGATGGTGCGCGGATCGAACGGCTGACGCCGATCAAGGTGGCCAATGATACGATTATTGGCGGTGCGAACCTTAAATTCGATGTTACGGCAGCGGGCAATACGTCACGCCGTCTGGTTTCGGCCCTGAACGGCACGGCCAATCTGGTTTTGACCGAGGTCCGGTTCAGCAATGCGTCAAAACGGTCGAATGATCCGAAGCTCAATATCGAAGCCCTACTACGTCAGGGGCCACAGGCAATGGTCGTCGAAGGGGTTGGCAACAACGATCTGCTGCAATCGCTTGAAGGTGACATCACCATCACCAAGGGCATTGCCAAGACCACCCGTGTCGAAGCGCTTTCGCGTGTCGGGACGGCGGATGCCGATGCGACGCTTGATCTTCCGAAATGGGTGATGGATACGACCGCAGATTTCGATTTTTCCAAGAAGATCGAAGAACTGCCGCCGTTCAGCGTTTATGCCAAAGGCAAGATCGATGATCCGGTCATTACCGGACGCATGGACAAGGTTGCGGTCAAGGTTCTTGATAACATCCTTGATAAGGCACTTGGCGGAAGCAGCTCAGGCAACAGTGATACCGGATCAGGTGGCAATTCACCCGAAGATGCGGCAAAGGGCCTTTTGAAAGGGCTTTTGAATCAATTTGGTCGCTAGGTGTGCGGCATCGTGATGACACAGAAAACGGCCCTGCATTGCGGGGCCGTTTTTCGTTTGTCCTCAGACGGTTGTTCGTATGTTGTAATATAACGGCAAAAAAACCTTAACAAACGGGCTCGGCTTCGACATGATCCGCGCGTCGATTCCCTTTTGTGGTAACGGTTGATTATGTCGGTTAAAAAAACTGCTCTGGATAAGGACCTCAAGTGGCAAAAGCGCATGGATGCCGGGATGGGCGCAACTGCGTCGATCAGTGCAAAACTTGGTCTTGCCATTGTTTTCCTGCTTGCCTGTAGTGCGTTTGTCGCCTTTCACATGGGTGGACTGCCGCAAAGTGGCTTCCTGATCGCCGCTGCTGTGATCGGCGGTTACATGGCGCTCAATATCGGTGCCAATGATGTTGCCAACAATGTTGGTCCTGCGGTCGGCTCAAAAGCACTGACCATGGTTGGTGCGCTGTTGATTGCCGCCGTTTTCGAAGCCGCAGGTGCGATCATTGCCGGTGGCGACGTTGTCGGGACCATCAAGAACGGCATTATCGATCCAAACCAGATGCCTGATGCCCAGACCTTTGTCTGGGCGATGATGGCGGCGCTTTTGGCGGCTGCCCTTTGGCTGAACCTGGCGACCTGGCTCGGGGCGCCGGTATCAACCACGCATTCGATCGTTGGCGGTGTGATGGGTGCTGGCATGGCTGCCGTCGGGCTTGGCGCCGTCAACTGGCCGACCATGGGCACCATTGCTGCCAGCTGGGTGATTTCCCCGGTCCTGGGTGGTCTGATTGCCGCGGGCTTCTTGGCCTTTATCAAATTCCGCATCATCTATACCGCAGACCGCGTTGCGGCCGCACGCAAATGGGTTCCGATCCTTGTGGGCGTGATGGTTTCGGCATTCTCGATGTATCTGATGATGAAGGGTGTGAAGAAAGTCTGGAAGGCCGATACCCCGGTTGTGATTGCCATTGGTATCGCCGCATTCTTCATTACGGTCATTCCGGTTCGCAAGGCCGTGATCCGTGCATCGGCATCGATGACCGGACGGCGTAAGGAAATTGCATCGCTGTTCCGTATTCCGCTTGTTGTGTCGGCAGCTCTTTTGTCCTTTGCCCACGGCTCTAACGACGTTGCCAACGCGATTGGCCCGCTTGCAGCCATCGTATCGGGTGTGGATAGCGGTGAAATCGTGACCAAGGCCCCGATCCCGATCTGGGTTATGGTGATTGGTGCGCTTGGTATTTCGGCTGGTCTGATCCTGTTTGGTCCGAAACTGATCAAAACCGTTGGCTCCAAAATCACCAAACTTGATCCGATCCGTGCCTATACGGTTGCACTTTCGGCGGCATTGACCGTGATTGTGGCCTCGGCACTCGGTCTTCCTGTCAGCTCGACCCACATTGCGGTCGGCGCGGTGTTTGGTGTCGGTTTCCTGCGTGAAAGCCTGTCGCATCGTCGTCGTCAGGTGGCACCGCCGATGCTGGTGGACGCGCCGGAAGGCGAACAGTCCGACGAACATCTCGAAGCATTGCGTCAGATTGATCCGAACGAAGCCGAACGGGCCGAGAAGAAACTGCGCAAGCGGCTTCTGGTGCGCCGTCGCTATGCGGTGACGATTGCAACAGCCTGGGTGGTGACGGTTCCGGCCGGTGCCTTCCTTGGGGCGCTGCTGTTCTTCACCATTCGCGGTATCATGCTGTAATTGCAATAAGAATAAAGTTTCGCGGCACGGCGTCCCACTTTCCCCGGGGCGACTTGCAGCGATCTGCAGCGGCGGTCAGGGTAACCTGGCCGCCGTTTTTCCTTGACCATACGGGGGGCGGGGCGTAAACAGCGCCCCAACCAAAGTTACCCGAACCCGGTCTTGATCGTCGCCCAGTAAGGTGGGCCGCGAGATTTGTTATGCGTGGGTTCACCTTTTTGAAGGACGAAAAGATGAAAGCGATCATTTTCGGCATTCTGGCAATGGCAGCGACTGTTGTTGCGTCGAACATTCTGGTCGAATACCCGCTTCCGGGTGTGTTGGCAGATTGGCTGACCTATGGCGCCTTTACCTATCCGGTGGCGTTTCTGGTAACCGATCTGACCAACCGTGCACGCGGTGCAGGGGCCGCACGTATTGTTGTGCTGGCGGGCTTTGCCCTGGCTGTTGTGTTGTCGCTGATCCTTGCGGATACGCGGATCGCCATTGCGTCCGGTACTGCTTTCCTGATTGCCCAGATGCTTGATGTCACCATCTTTGACAAACTGCGTCAGGCAACCTGGTGGAAAGCACCGCTTGTTTCATCTGGCATCGGTTCGGCTGTTGATACGGCATTGTTCTTTTCGATCGCCTTTGCCGGTACCGGTCTTCCGTGGGATACCTGGGCATTGGGTGATTTCACCGCCAAGGTGATCATGGCGCTGACCTGTCTTGCGCCGTTCCGTCTGTTGATGGCGGTGGTAACGCCGCGCCTGAATGCGGAACCGGCACAGGGCTGATATGACGCGCCAAGCCTTGTGGTTTTGAACGAAGGGGCGCATAAAACGCCCCTTCAATTGTTTGTCCAATCAACCGGAATAATCCCGATCCATGAAAGTCGATCTGTTCGATTTCGAATTGCCGCGCGAACGCATTGCCGAACATCCGGCAAATCCGCGTGATGCTGCACGCATGCTTGATCTGTCTGCTGGCGGAATGACCGACCGTATCGTGCGCGAACTGCCCGATATTTTGCGCCCGGGTGATTTGCTTATTTCCAATGATACCCGCGTGATCCCGGCGCGCCTGTTTGGCAAGCGCGGAGACGCCAAGGTCGAAGTCACCCTGCACAAGCAGGAAGGACTGGCCGAATGGGTGGCGTTTGCAAAGCCGGCCAAAAAGCTTCGGATCGGGGAAACCTTCAAGGTCAATGACGAATTCGAAGCCGAAGTGCTTGATAAGAAGGATGGCGGCGAGGTTACGCTGAAATTCAACCGTTCGGGTGCCGACCTGATCGCGGCACTTGAAAAATACGGTGTCATGCCGTTGCCGCCCTATATCCGTCGCGAAGCCGGCGGCAGTGATCAGGACAAATCCGATTATCAGACCATCTTTGCCCAAAAAGATGGTGCTGTTGCAGCCCCGACGGCGGGCCTGCATTTTACCCCGGAACTTTTGGCCAATCTGGATGCGCGCGGGATCAATCGCCGCACCATTACCCTGCATGTCGGGGCGGGCACGTTCCTTCCGGTCAAGGTTGATGATACCGATGACCATAAAATGCATGCGGAATGGGGATCGATCAGCAAGGAAATCGCTGATCTGATCAACGAAACGCGCGCCAATGGCGGACGCGTTGTTGCGGTGGGTACGACGTCGCTGCGCCTGCTTGAAAGTGCGGCGCGCGAAGATGGTGTGGTTGAACCGTTCGAAGCGGAAACCGACATCTTTATCACGCCGGGGTATAAGTTCCGCGCGGTCGACATGCTTTTGACCAACTTCCATCTGCCGCGTTCGACCCTGTTCATGCTGGTTTCGGCCTTTGCCGGGTTTGAACGCATGAAGGCCGCCTATAACCACGCGATCGAAAACGAATACCGTTTTTATTCTTATGGCGATTGCAGTCTGCTTGAATGCGCCAGTAAAATTGATGCACGGACATAAATTGTCATGACCGAATTTCGCTATGAATTGCTTGCCCAGGATGGCAAGGCCCGTTTGGGGCGCATCCACACCGCGCACGGCGTGATCGATACGCCGACTTTCATGCCGGTGGGGACTGCCGCCACGGTTAAGGGCATGTTGCCGGAAAACGTCGCCGATACCGGTGCGCAAATCCTTCTTGGCAATACGTACCATTTGATGCTGCGTCCGGGTGCGGAACGCATTGCGCGTCTTGGTGGCCTGCATAAATTCATGAACTGGGACAAGCCGATCCTGACTGACAGTGGCGGGTATCAGGTCATGTCGCTGGCAAAATTGCGCAAGATCACCGAAGAAGGTGTCACCTTCAAAAGCCACATTGACGGGCGCAAGTTTAACCTGACGCCGGAACGCTCGATGGAAATCCAGCATTTGCTGGGCTCGACCATCACCATGGCCTTTGATGAATGCACGCCGTTCCCGGCAACCGAGCAGCAGGCCCGCGAAAGCATGCAGATGTCGATGCGCTGGGCCAAGCGGTCCAAGGACGCCTTTGTCGAACGCGAAGGCTATGCGCTTTATGGCATTCAGCAGGGCAGCGTTTTTGAAAACCTGCGTCGTGAAAGTTCGGAGAAGCTGGCCGAGCTTGATCTTCCGGGCCATTCGGTTGGTGGTCTTGCAGTTGGCGAAGGCCAGCAGATCATGTTTGATACGCTTGATTTCTGCGTCGATATGCTGCCGGCCAACAAGCCGCGTTACCTGATGGGGGTTGGCAAGCCGTCTGATCTTGTTGGTGCGGTGATGCGCGGGATTGATCAGTTTGATTGCGTTCTTCCGACCCGTTCGGGCCGCAATGCGCAGGCCTTTACCCATCGCGGGACCTTGAACCTTAAGAATGGCCGTCATCGCGATGATGATCGTCCGCTTGATGATCAGTGCAATTGCCCGGCTTGTACAAAATATTCGCGGGCCTATCTGCATCATCTGATCAAGGCGGGTGAAATTCTGGGTGCGGTTCTGCTGACCTGGCATAACCTTGCCTATTATCAGGATTTGATGCGCGGCATGCGCGAAGCCATTGCCGAAGGCCGGATGGAGGCCTTTGCGCGCGATTTCCATGCCGGACAGGAAGGCGGGGATATCGATCCCGTGCCGATCATCGAAGATTAAGGAGGCTGTCATGGCCGATCAGACCATTTACGACAATCTGACCATGCTGGGCGGTGACACGGTACAACCGGCATCCCCGGACGAAGCCGTTCTTGAACGTGTTCAGAACCCGCAGGCCGGAACAGATTACTGTGTGCGCTTTGTCGCACCGGAATTCACATCCCTTTGCCCGATCACCGGGCAGCCCGATTTCGCCCATTTGGTCATCGACTATGTGCCGGGTGACTGGTTGGTCGAAAGCAAATCGCTGAAGCTGTTTCTGACGTCGTTCCGCAATCATGGTTCATTCCATGAAGATTGCACGATCAAGGTCGGCAAACGCATTGTTGAAACGCTTGATCCGAAATGGCTGCGCATTGGCGGATACTGGTATCCGCGCGGCGGTATTCCGATTGATGTGTTTTATCAAACCGGTGCCGCACCCGAAGGTGTGTGGATCCCGGAACAGGGCGTAGCCCCGTATCGCGGGCGCGGATAGTCTGGCGCATCGGTCTGGATTGGCGGACCGATGGCAAAGAATTCAAAGGGCTGCCTTGTTTCGCAAGGCCGCCTTTTTCGTGCGATTTTGGCAAGGGTATGATCAGTTGTTGATAATTATTCGCATTGTCATTTTCAATTGATCCTGCTAAGTCAGAAGCCGGGCAGGGGAACCTGCCGGGTTTGTGTTACTGGCTTGGTTGGAAAACGGCGATGGCGCGCCAAAGCGCATCAGTCCTTATTGCGAGTTTTCAGGAAAACTATGAACAGCTTTTGCGGTTTCTGACCCGAAAGCTGAATGGTGATTCCGAACGTGCCGCCGATGTTGCCCAGGACACCTTTGTGCGCCTTGCCAGAACGCCAGATACTGACGACGAGATCGATAATCCCCGGGCCTATATCTATCGCGTGGCGGGTAACCTTGCGATTGATCAGATCAGAAGCGACCGCCGCCAATCGGCCCATCATGACGGCGCAGATGGTGCATCGGAAATCAGTGATCCCGAACCCGGCCCGGAAAGAATTTATCTGTCGCGTGAACAGGTCAAACTGCTTGATCAGGCATTGAACCAGTTGCCGGAAAATGCCCGTGCAGCATTGCTGATGTTCCGGGTCGAAGGTTTGTCCCATACCGAGATTGCCGAGAAACTTGGTGTTTCCAACAGCATGGTCGCGAAATATATTGGTCGCGCCTTAAAGCATTGCCGTGATGCGCTTTTGGCAGGGGGCGAAAAATAATGTCAAAAAAAATGGCATCATTTGTTCTGCTCACTCGTCTTAATAACAGGAATAGCCGTTTGTCAAAGGCGGCACAGGATCGGGGACGGTTACTTTGAATTCGGGTGCATCCGCACATCAGCAGCCAGCTCTGCAAGGCTATGACAATGACATGGTCGCATTAAGCGATCAGGCCATTGACTGGCTTGTGCGTCTGCAATCCGATGATGCGACGGATCATGATCGTCAGGCATTTGCCAAATGGTCCGCCCAAAGTGATGCGCATATGCGCGCGGTCCGCGATGCAGAGGCGTTGTTCGGGGCGGTGGATCAAACGCAAACCGCGCAGGATTGGACGGGGCACGTTGCGCCATTGTCACCAAATGCAGCAAAGCCAAATAGCCCAGCACGAACAAAACGGCGTCCGGCAGCCCGTTCTGTTGCAAGGTTTGGCACACGCCGGTTTGCCCTGACGGCTGCATCGCTTTGTGCATTTGTTTTGATGATTGTGACCGGGGCTGGCATGCAAAGCGACATCTGGGCACGCTGGAATGCACAATACAGCACTGATATCGGGGGGGCTAAAACCGTCAATCTGCCGGACGGTACGGTGGCCCACATGAATACGGCGTCGGCCTTTTCCATTGATTTCTCTGACGGGGTGCGACGGGTTGATCTGGCCGCGGGCGAGGTGATCTTTGATGTGGCCAAGGATGCGCAACATCCCTTTATCGTTTCCGCCCAGGGTGGCGAAGCCATGGCCGTTGGCACCGTCTATGGCGTTCGCATCAAAGATGATCATGTGAATGTTACGGTGCGCGAAGGTATCGTTGAAGTCAGTACCGGTGTCGGAAGCAGCATACGCCTTTTGGCCGGGGATCGCGCCGTTTATCAGGATGGTCGTGGCCCGCAGGCAGATGGAACCGTTGACCTGGCTGCGTATGGAAGCTGGCAACGCGGCAAGCTGATCTTTAACAACCGTCCCTTGGGCGATGTGATTGATGAAGTTCAGCGCTATAAGGCCGAACGCATCGTCATTGCCCGTGATGCAGTCCATAACTTGAAAGTTACCGGTGTATTTGACATTGCTGATCTTGATGCATTGCTTGATACGCTGGAACAGGCAATGAATGCCCGGGTTGTCAGGTTGCCGCTTTTGACGGTGATCTACTAAATCCTGTTCCCGGCTAGTCGGTTTTCGGGCCTTTTCCAATAAAATCGAAAAAAATTGAAAAATCCGGTGCAAATCGCGTTGGGTCAGATCGTCTTAAGGTCAAAAGCGAATGATTTCGGTTCTTATAATCATTCGCAAACAGGGGAATGACCGGAAGACTTATGATGAATTCAACGAATATGATGGCGCAGGTCGCAGTTAGTCAAAAAGCTGCGCAGCGGAGTGGGACTTTACGTAATGGATGGATGCGCCGTCTGGCTGCAACCACGGTGATCTCGGGGATCGCGGCAACGTGCCCGATCGTCGCACACGCGACCGAACAGCAAGCACCGGTATCGATTGATGCTGAAGTCGCGCAGTCGACTGTCGTACGCCTTGATATCCCGGCACAGGAACTTGACCGTGCGCTGACCAGTTTTGCCGATCAGGCCAACCTGAAGCTGCTTTTCCCATCCCAGGGACTGAACGGGCTGCAAGCCCCGGAACTTAAGGGCGAGATGACTGTTGATGCGGCTCTTGATCGTCTTCTGAGCGGAACGGGTCATTTTTGGCGCTACACCGATGGTGGCACGATTACAATTGAGCCGCTTTCCGAAACTGGCGAAAACGTCACCGACGCCATCCGGATTGAGGCAAACAGTGTCGGCGAAAAGGCGGATGGCCCTGTTGAGGGATATATCGCCACGCAATCACTGGCCGCGACCAAGACCGGGACACCGATCCTTGAAACATCACAAAGCATCACTGTCGTGACGCAGGATCAGATGGAAGATCAGGGTTCGCAAACCATCATGCAGGCCATGCGCTATACCCCCGGTGCCTTTACCGGACAGGTCGGGGCGTCAAACCGCTATGATTATGTGATCCTGCGCGGGCTGGTAGACCGGTCGATTGATAATATTTATCTTGATGGCCTCAAAACCATGGGCGATGACTCGACTTATAGCTCGATGCAGATCGACCCGTATTTTGTTGAACGCGCAGACGTTGTCAGAGGCCCGGCTTCTGTCCTGTACGGACGCAGTTCACCGGGGGGGATCGTTGCGCTTTCAAGCAAAAAGCCGCAGTTCGAACAGCAGGGCGAGATTGAGGTTTCCTATGGCAACCGCAATCAACGCGGTATCGGTTTTGATCTTACCGGTCCGCTTGATGACGCCGGAAAGCTTGCTTTTCGCGTGACGGGCAAGGCGGACGCAGCAGACACCCAATATACCGGTACCGAAGAAGAACGTTACGCGATTGCACCTTCGCTGACGGCGAACTTCACGGATGATACCCGTGTTACCCTGATGGCATATCTGCAAAAGGATCCCGAAGGCGGAACCCATAACGGTCTGCCCTCAGAGGGCACCTTGTTCCCGCGCAATGGCAAATACATCTCGACCGGATTTTTTGATGGTGACCCGTCGCTCGAAGCGTTCGAAAGAACCCAGAACATGGTCGGATATCAGTTCGAACATGATTTTGATGACAGTCTGACAGCGCGCCAGAATTTCCGTTTTCTTGATGCATCGGTCCATATCGATCAGATCTATCAGACCGGCTGGGATGGATCGTCTGATAACCTGAACCGGCGCTATGGCGGTGGTGACGAAGACATGCGCGCCTATGCCGTCGATAACCAGCTTCAGGCCGAATTTGCGACAGCGGATATCGACCATACCGTTTTGGGTGGCTTTGATTATCAGCATCGCCGCGTTGAAAATGCCTGGCAGTTCCCAAGCGCATCAAGCATCAATGCCTTTAACCCGGTATATGGCAACACCGGTGTGACGATTGGCGCGCCGACAAACAGCAAAGTGCAGACGCTTGAACAAGCCGGTCTTTATCTTGAAGACCAGTTGGAATACGAAAAATGGCGTTTTTCCCTTGGTTTGCGCCAGGATTGGGTCGAAACCACCAAGCATGACCGCCTGACACAGAAGAACACCGGTGAAGACCGTCAGAAGCTCACCAAGCGGGCAGGGGTGCTTTATCTGTTTGATAATGGTGTCGCGCCGTATGTCAGCTATTCCGAATCTTTTAACCCAAGCCTTTATTCCGATGTCGCGGGCAATCCGATCGAACCGTCAGAAGGCACGCAGTATGAGGCGGGTGTGAAATACCAGCCCGAGAACGGCAACCTTCTTTTGAGTGCGGCGGCCTTCTATCTAGAGCAGGATAATGTCGCGATTTACGACTCATCGACCTATGCCTATGATCCGGTCGGCAAGATCGTCAGTCAGGGGCTTGAGCTTGAAGCACGTGCGAACCTGAACGAAAACCTGAGTGTGATGGCGTCTTATACCTATACCGACGCGGCCTATGACGCGCCGGGCGATACCAAGGACGGCAAACAGCCGATGCAGGTGCCTGAACATATGGCATCACTTTGGGGCAACTATTCGTTCTATTCCGGGGCGTTGAATGGCCTTTCCATTGGTGCCGGTGCACGGTTTGTCGGTGAAATGGCAGCCAATGAAACCAACACCATCACGGTTCCGGATTACACCATCTTTGACCTGTCGCTGAACTATGACATGGCCAATGTCGGTCTTGAAAACACCGACCTTCGGGTGAATGTGAACAACCTGCTCGACGAAGAATATGTCGCGTCCTGTTTGATCACGTCATCATCGGACAACTGTTACTATGGCGAGGAACGTTCGATCCTTGCGACCGTGCGCTATCGGTTCTGATGAGCACTACTTTCCAATCAAGGGCCGCAGCATCGTGCTGCGGCCTTTTGCGTTTCAGGCAGATGATTATATAAGGCAGCAGAGAGAGGCCCAAACAAGACAAGCCCGACTGATGCCATGACCACCAAGACGCGCAAGACCATCACCTTTGACATGCTTGAGGCCAAAGCCCGTGAAATCGGCTTTGATGTCTGTGGGGTGGCGCGTCCGGAAATTGATCCGCGCAATCAGCAGCGTCTGGATGAATTTGTTGCCGCGGGTGAATACGGGTCGATGGCCTGGATGAATGATCCCGAACGTCTGCCGCGCCGGCGCGATCCGGAAATGCTGTGGCCGGATGTCAAATCGGTGATTGTTCTGGGCAGCAATTATGGCCCGGCCGAAAATCCGATGGCGCTGCTTGATCACCCGGACCGGGCGATGATTTCGGTTTATGCCCGCAACAAGGATTACCACGACCTGATCAAAAAACGCCTGAAACAGCTGGCCCGCTGGCTGGTTGAGCAATCCGGTGGAACAGAACAGGTCAAAGTGTTTGTTGATACCGCCCCTGTTCTTGAAAAGCCGCTTGGCCAGTCATCGGGGATTGGCTGGCAGGGCAAGCATACCAATCTGGTATCGCGGGAATTTGGCAGCTGGCTGTTTCTGGGCGAGGTCTTTACCACCATCGAATTTGCACAGGCAGAACCGGAAATCGATCATTGCGGGTCATGTTCGAAATGTCTTTCAGCCTGTCCGACTAATGCCTTTCCGGCGCCTTACAAGCTTGATGCGCGCAAATGCATTTCCTATTTGACGATCGAACATGACGGGCCGATCCCGGGTGAATTCCGAACGGCAATGGGCAATCGTATCTATGGCTGTGATGATTGTCTGGCGGCCTGTCCCTGGAACAAATTTGCCAGCCGCACCGAAGAACTTGCCTTTATCCCGCGTGCCGAATTGACCGCACCGCGACTGGCGGATTTTCTTGATCTTGATGATGCGTCATTTCGTGCATTCTTTACCGGGTCACCGATCAAGCGCATCGGACGGGCAAAGTTTTTGCGCAACGTTCTGATCGCCGCAGGCAACAGCTGCTCAGAACGGCTGATCCCGAAAATCACCGCCTTGCTTGCCGATGAAAGTGCTCTGATCCGTGCCAGTGCCGTTTGGGCGCTTTCGCGTTTGATGAGCAACACGGCATTTGATGCCCTGAAGGCTGAACATTATGACACCGAACAAAGCCCGATTGTGCGCGACGAATGGGATTTGGTGCCGGTCGCGGCCTGATTACAAATCCATATCGAATTTCACAAAATCAAAGTGATAGCGAAGTCCGCCCTTGGGATCGGTAAAGCCGATGCCATAGCCCGGGCCAAGCGGGTTGCGATCTTCGAGTTCTTCTTCCTTTTCATGGCGGAAATCAAGCGGCTCCCCGCATTGGGTGCTGTTGGCCAGAACAAATGGCACACCAAGCCAGGTTCCGGTTGCCGGTCGGTGAAGATGGCCAAAGAACAGATGTTTGATCTGTCGGTTTGCCTGAACGATCTCGCCAAGTTCATGTTCAACATCAAGCCGGATCGTATCCATGAAAGGCAAACCCATTTCAAAGGGCGGATGATGCATGAACAGGAAAGTCGGTGTATCGCGATGGGCGGCAAGTTCGTCACGCAGCCATGCAAGACGACGATCACATAACGTGCCGTGATGATGATCGGGAACGATGCTGTCCATCATCACAAAGCGAACCCCGCCAATTGTTTGACCGAAATTGACAAAGCCGTTGGCATCAATATCGGTGGTCGGGAACGCATCGCGGAATGCTTCGCGGATATCATGATTACCCGGAATGACCAGATAGGGAATGGCAAGTTCCGAAAGGATATCAACAGCATGTTCGTACTGTTCGGATGTGCCACGATGGGTAATATCCCCGGTAATTACACAAATTTCCGCATCACGGTGCAGTGCATTGACTTCGCCAATAACCTTGCGCAGCGTTGCCGCAGCATCGGGCTTACGCGACATGTCGTTGCGCGACAGAATATGAAGATCGGAAAGATGTATGAATTTCATGACGATGCCCTATCATGATCAAAAGCATTTGAAATCATGTTCGTTTTTCCCAGACATGAAAAGATATAAACGCCGATGGATGACAGCGTTCGTAAAAGATCAGTGACAATTGCCGGGCACAGAACCAGCTTTTCGCTTGAAGATGCGTTCTGGCAGGAACTGGTCGGTATTGCCGAACGCCGCAACGTGACCCTGGCGGAGCTTGTTGTCGAAATTGATTCCGATCGCGACGGGAATCTTTCAAGTGCGCTTCGCCTTTATGTGTTGCGTGACCTTCAAAACCGCCTCGCCAGCCAAACGTCAAATCAAACGCCCGGCCAAACCCAAACTGGCCCCGGTGCAGCAGGTGCACCCGATGATGCACCCGGTCCGGACAAACAGGCATAAGGTCGATGTGTGGTATTGCCGGGCTAACAGCACCAACTGATCAGCCGGCAATGGCGCGCATGTTGCAAAAACTGTCCCATCGTGGCCCTGACCATCAAGCAATATGGACAGAGCCGAATGATGCCATGGGTGGAGCGGTTGCACTTGGCTGTGCGCGGCTCATGACCACGGATCCCGATCCATCTGCGGATCAGCCATTGGTGACATCAGACGGGAAATTCGTTCTGGTATTTAATGGCTATATTGCCGGTCACCGCCGCAAGATTGCCCGCCTGAACAATGACGGTGGTTTGCCACGCAGTTCCAGTGACGCCGAACTTGTCTTGCAAGTGCTGGCGCGTGCCGTTGCGGATGATTGCGATGTTGCCGATATTCTGGCCAGTCTTTCCGGGCAGTTCGCGCTGGCACTTTGGGACCGGACGCAAAGGCGGCTTTGGCTGGCCTGCGATCCGTTGGGGATCAAGTCGCTTTATGTTGCGCATCGCACCAATGGTGACATTGCCTTTGCTTCGGAACTGGCGGCACTTGATGAAATACGGGCAGGCCAATTCGATGACAGCATTGCATCAGATTACTTTGCCCATCTGTTCGTGCCTGCCCCGGCAAGCGGTTTTCGCCAGACAGAACGTCTGAAGCCGGGAACGGTCCTGTGTTGGCAGGATGGCAAAATATCGCGCAGCATAATCGCCCATCCGGCAACCGCCGAACGCCCGGGGCAGGCCATACCGGATGTAATCGCGAATTTGCGCCAACATGTTCGTCAATCGGTTGCCGATGCGATGGATGTTGATTGCACCCTTGGCTGTCTGGTTTCAGGCGGGCTTGATAGTGCCGGTGTAGCGGCAATCGCATGCGACATTGCGCGCGCGCATGATCGTGATCCGCCACCTGCATTCACGATGGGGTTCGATGACCCGGGACGTGATGAAACCGATGCGGCACGTAAATTGTGTGCGCATCTCGGACTTGAATTAAGCATTGTTTCGGCCCCGCAAAAGGCGGACGAGATTTTAGATATTCTGACAGCGGCACTCAGAGCCGTCGGAGTACCCTTTGCCAATCCTGCGATCGTTTTGAACTGGAAGCTGGCAGAACGGGTGGCGCGGGATGTGCGGGTCTGTCTAAGTGGTGATGGTGGTGATGAGCTGTTTGGCGGTTACCCGCGATATCGCGCCGCACGGTTGTTTGACAGTGCCTGGCACTATCTGCCAGCAAGCCTGCGGCGATTATC
Organism: Thalassospira povalilytica; assembly: GCF_002844235.1. Taxonomy (GTDB): domain Bacteria; phylum Pseudomonadota; class Alphaproteobacteria; order Rhodospirillales; family Thalassospiraceae; genus Thalassospira; species Thalassospira povalilytica. The sequence goes on from NZ_PGTS01000001.1 coordinate 799,386, forward strand.
GGCACAGGCCGGACAGGGGATTGGCAATCGCGCATTGTCGCGGTTCCTGACTGGCGGCCAAGGGGATGCAAAGACAGCATTCACGGTTTGGAATAACCGTTGTGCGATTAGCCAACTGACGGCGGGTTGGCATCCCGATGATGGCGGTTTTGACGTTAAAAGGCCGCTGGCCGATCAGATGATGACGTTTGATCGTGATGTGACCTTGCCCGGTAATCAGCTTGTCATGGCTGATATTTGCGGGATGGCGTTCGGGCTTGAATATCGGCCGCCATTGTTGGGCCATGATATCGTACGCAAAGCATCCCAGGTGCCGGGGATATCCCACCTGCGCGGGGGCGGCAAAGCGGTTTGGCGTGAAGTCGTTGCGCCGTTTCTTCCGTACTGGCATCTGCGCAATCGCAAGATCGGCTTCAATCCGCCTGTTGCAAACTGGCTGGCGATGCTGGGGCCATACATCTGGGGGGACGAGACCCGGATTTTGCAAAACCTGTTTGCGCATACGGGAATGACATCAACCGAACAACGCAAATGCTGGAAGCGTGCCATATCGGGACGGGATATGGACATGTCGTTTAGTGTTTGGGCGCTTCTGGTTTGGGCGGTCTGGCCAATGGTTCGCAACGGGAAATAGCCAATGGCAGGAACAGCGTGGTTTTGCCTTATGCCGTGCTGTCACCGGCAATATTGCGCGACCGGCGATAAAGATTAAGGGCGGTCAGCGCGGTTGGCGCCAGTTGAACGACCTGGCGCGACAATGAAAGCACGCGTTCTTCGTCAAGGTTGCTGTCTTCAAACACCGACTGGGTCGTTTCGCACAATTCCGACAACTGACGTAATCCAAAGGTCCCCGACGTGCTTTTAAGGGCATGGACTTCGTTGCGCACGGTTTTCAGGTCATCTTCTGACAGGGCCTTGTCGATTTTGACCAGCCGTGATTCCGTTTCATTGATGAATATGTCGATGCCGCATTTTGCGCCTTCATCCCCGGCATCATTGTAAAGCTGTTCAAGAACACGGATATCAAGCACCGGGCTTGTCGGGGATTCCGGACGTGGCGGGCGACCAATGCGTGCGCTTTTACTGCGCAGATGAGGCGGGGGCGAGTTTTTAGACTGGGCGTTGCTGACCGTTCCCGGTGCACGCGAAATCAGGTCATGCATGGTTTCGATCAGCTTTTCGCGCTGGATCGGTTTGTTGATAAATTCATCGACCCCGGATTGGCGGGCAATGACATTCCAGTCGCGCGACTGATGTGCCGACAGCGCAATGATCGGGGTTTGTGAAACCGGTCCTGCCATGTGGCGGATACGGCGGGTGGTATGCAAGCCGTCCATATCGGGCATTTCAACATCCATCAGGATCAGGTCGGCATTGACCCCGCGGCGCAGCATGTTCAGAACCGTTTGTCCGTTGCTTGCTTCAACGATGCTGTATCCTTCGGCTTGAAGGATACGACGGGCGACCATGCGGTTGCTTTCGCTGTCATCGGCGATGATGACGGTCCCGATCTTGGAATCATTGGCCGAATTTTCGAGATTGATTTTATCAAGCGGCAGAAGCTGTGGCTTGACGAAGCAAACGGAAATCATGCCGCCATCGGCAAGTTCGGTTTCGTTGAAAATCAGATCTTCTTCGGCAACACCGGTGATCAATTGCTCCCACGCCGGATTGGCATAGACAATCCGTTCGTCCGCGTCAAAAAGAGCAATGCCTGCTTGCGTCTGCGCAAGTGCATCAATGATCCGATGTTCCATTGGCCACCTACCGATTCGGTGCCCAGTCCCTTACCAAAAGGCACAAAGATTCTTTTTGGGTGAAACGTTCACGTTTCTTGTATGACTCTTAATATTGTTACAGTTTTTTCTAATAAGTCCATGATTTTTAACAGTCACGGATCTAAGTCACTCAAAACGCGTGAAACACTTGTTTGAAACATGTGTTTCAATGACCGCAGCAGGTGAAACATATGTTGCGAAGTGCGAAGCCATGTGGCGTAATTTCAGGTGTCCTGTTGCACAAAGGTGCCTGATAGATGGGTTTGTATTCCGATCTGCGCGAAAAACTGATTTCCGACTATGGCAAGCTAAGTCCGCAGATGCAGAAAGCGGCGCGCTATATTCTGGATCATCCCAACGAGGTCGCCTTGCGGTCGATGCGCGCACTTGCCGCGGCTGCCGATGTTCCGCCCAGCACGATCACCCGTCTGATGGGGGCGATCGGGGTTGGCACATGGCAGGAATTTCGCGATCACTATCAGAACCGGTTGCTTGATCAGCCCGCAAGCTATGCCCAGCGGGCCCGTGAAACGCAAAGTACCGAACATGATGCCAATCGTGACGAACATTTGCTTGAAAGCATCGCGCGTACCGAAATCGACAATATCGGCGCTGCGTTCAATCCCGATCTGATGGCCGGAATGATCAGGGCATGTGCCGCAATCGAAAATGCGCGCCATGTCTATATTGTCGGGCGCGGGGCTGCGTATCCGGCGGCATATCAGTTTGCATATGCCTATCGGCTGTTTCGCGATAACGGTGTGCTGGTTGATGGTCATGCCGGCGCATTCGGGGATGAATTGCGCGGTATCGGGCGTCGCGATCTGATGATTGCGGTGGCGGCCAAACCCTATATCCGCGATACGGTCCGCGCCGTTGATTTCGCGCGCAGCCAGCATTGCCCGGTAATCGCAATCAGTGATTCAGACGTTTCCCCGATTGCACTTGATGCCATGACCAAACTGGTTGTGCGCGATACGTCGCAATCATTTTTCCAAAGTTTTACCGCTGCGTTGTCGGTCATGCAGGCGCTTGTTGCCCTGCTTGTCGCGCGTGGCGGTCAAAAGGCCCTGCAGCGGATTTCCGCAGCAGAAGAACAACTTGCTGCTTTCGATACCTATTTTGAAGACTAGGGCAAAACTGCAGCCCCATACGGATTTCCGAACATGACGACTGTGTCAAATACCAATCCCGTTCCCAATGCCACCACCCGTGTTCTGCATCGTTCCAGTACGGCGACACCGCCGCGTGCTGTTCGCGGTGAAGGCATTTATATCTTTGATCAGAATGGCAAAAGCTATCTTGATGCCTGTGGCGGTGCGGCCGTGTCATGCCTTGGTCATTCCGACCCGGATGTTCGTGCGGCAATGCATGCCCAGATCGATCAGATTGCCTATGCCCATTCCGGGTTCTTTTCATCGGATGCGATGGAAGAACTGGCTGATGAACTGGTGGCCAACGCACCGGCCGGTATGGACAAGGTCTACTTTGTGTCTGGCGGGTCGGAGGCTACCGAAGCCGCTCTTAAGATGGCGCGTCAGTATTTCCTGGAAATCGGGCAGCCGGACCGCAAATACGTGATTGCACGTCGCCAGTCCTATCATGGCAATACGCTTGGTGCCTTGTCGGTGGGCGGCAATATGTGGCGGCGCAAACAGTTCGAGCCACTTTTGATCACCGCAAGCCACATTGCACCAGTGTATCAGTATCGGGACCAGCGCCCGGATGAAACGCCGGAGACCTATGGTCTTCGTGTGGCCAATGAGCTTGAAACTGCAATCCTTGAACTTGGCGCCGATAGTGTTGCGGCCTTCGTGGCCGAGCCGGTTGTCGGTGCGACGGCCGGTGCCCTTGCACCGGTGCCGGGCTATTTCAAACGCATTCGCGAGATTTGCGATCAGTACGGTGTGTTGCTGATCCTTGATGAAGTGATGTGCGGCATGGGGCGTACCGGAACCCTTCATGCGATCGAACAGGAAGGCATTTCCGGCGATCTGCAAACAATTGCCAAGGGACTTGGCGCCGGATATCAGCCGATTGGTGCGGTTCTGGTTTCCAAAAAGATCAATGACGCCATTGCAACCGGTTCGGGCTTTTTCCAGCATGGCCATACTTATCAGGGGCATGCCACGGCCTGTGCGGCGGCACTGGCAACCCAGCGGGCAATCCGCGATCGTGACTTGCTAGGCAATGTGGTCAAACAGGGGGAAAACCTTGTGAACGGGCTTCAGGCAAAGCTTGGGCAGCACCCGTTTGTTGGCGATATTCGCGGTCGCGGACTTTTCCGAGGGGTCGAACTGGTCGCAAACCGTGAAACCAAGGACCCGTTTGACCCGGCGCTCAAGATCAATGCGAAAATCAAAAAGGCGGCGTTCGCCCGTGGTCTTATGGCCTATCCGATGGGGGGCACAATTGATGGCGTGCGCGGGGATCATGTGCTGTTTGCGCCCCCGTTCATCGTTACCGAAGACGATGTTACAAAGATTGTTGATCTGTTTGCAGCTGCACTGGATGACGTCTTTGCCGCCGAGGGGCTGGCATGATGGCATATGGTGAAACCCCGTTTCTGATTGCCGCGGCCCCCAATGGTGCGCGCAAGACCAAAACCGATCTTCCCAACATTCCGATCACCCCGGCCGAGGTCGCCCGCGAGGCGGTTGCCTGCCAGAAGGCCGGGGCAGCAATGATGCATCTGCATGTGCGTGATGATGATCAGAAACACAGTCTGGATGCCGGGCGCTATCGCGAGATGTTGACCGAAGTGCGCAATGCCGTCGGCCCGGACATGCTGTTGCAGGTCACGACCGAGGCGGTTGGCATCTATGATGCCGATGCGCAGATGGCCATGGTGCGTGCGCTTGTGCCTGATGCGGTGTCGATTGCCATTCGCGAAATCGCCCCGCCAAATGCCGACCTTGATCAGGTCCGGGCATTTTGCGAATTCATGCGTGAAGCGGGTATCTTGCCGCAATTCATTCTTTATGCCCCCGAAGATGTCGCGCGTTTCAACCAACTGGTCGAAGCGGGAATTCTGCCCGGCGAAAAGTTTCCGGTTCTTTTCGTGCTGGGACGTTACACGGTTGGTCAGATGTCCAATCCTGTCGAGTTGCTGCCATTCATCGGGTCCAGCCCGTATGTGTCGGAATGGATGCTGTGTGCGTTTGGTGCGTTTGAAAATGCATGTATCCTGACCGGGGCCGGACTGGGTGGTCACGGGCGTATCGGATTTGAGAATAATCATCTTAAGGTTGACGGATCATTGGCACAGGGTAATGCTGACCTTATCGCGCAGGCAAGAGACGGTGCGCGTTTGATGGGCCGCAAGATCGCGACAGGCGAACAAGCAAATCAGATCATGCAACCATTATGGTAGGAGGCCTCATCGCAAGCACTTGAAATGCTGAAAGTTTGAATTTTATCAGGAGGTTTTGGGGTTATGGGCTTTAAATTCAAAGCGCCCAACCCTATAATCTGGAAGTCGAAACACCTGATTTAACTGGTGTTTCCCTATAATTCGACTGTTCCGTCCAGAATGGTTGGATGCCTTATAACAGGGTGTACAAGGGAGCTAATCCTAATGAAAAAACTAATTGCAGTAGCGACTGCCGTGGCAGCGATTGCTGGCGCATCGCTTTTTGCTGGTCAGGCATCAGCACAGGAAAACCGTTTCATCACCATCGGTACCGGTGGCGTAACCGGCGTTTACTACCCGACCGGTGGCGCGATCTGCCGTCTGGTGAACAAGGATCGTAAAGAGCACGGCATTCGTTGCTCGGTCGAATCCACCGGTGGTTCGTCCTACAACATCAACACCATCCGTTCGGGCGAACTGGACCTTGGTGTTGCACAGTCCGACATCCAGTACTATGCCCTGCATGGTGAGAAAGCATTCTCCGAAGTCGGTCCGTTCGAAGATCTTCGTGCTGTCTTCTCCGTCCATCCGGAGCCGTTCACCGTTGTTGCCCGTGCAGATGCCGGCATCAAAACCTTTGACGACCTCAAAGGCAAGCGCGTGAACATCGGTAACCCGGGTTCGGGTCAGCGCGACACCATGGACATCGTTATGGCAGCCAAAGGCTGGACTCTTGACGATTTCGCACTGGCATCCGAGCTCAAGCCGGCTGAACAGTCCCAGGCGCTTTGCGACAACAAGATCGACGCGATGATCTACACCGTTGGTCACCCGTCCGGTTCGATCCAGGAAGCAACCACTGCCTGTGATTCGGTTCTGGTTGAAGTTGCTGGCGATGCAATCGACAAACTGGTTGCCGAAAACCCGTATTACCGTGTTGCCACCATTCCGGGCGGCATGTATCGCGGTAACCCGGATGACGTCAAAACCTTTGGTGTTGGCGCAACCTTCGTATCCTCGACCGCAACCGATGCGGACGTTGTTTACCACGTTGTTAAAGCAGTCTTTGACAACTTCGACGATTTCAAAAAGCTGCATCCGGCTTTCGCGAACCTCGTCAAAGAAGAAATGGTCAAAGACGGCCTGTCGGCACCGCTGCATGACGGCGCTGTCAAATACTACAAAGAAGCAGGCCTGATGTAATTCAGGCAGGAACGGAGGGCAGGTTTCTGCCCTCCGTTTTTCTTTCTTTCGCCCGCTGGGTACGACCAAAAAATTGAATTAAACGGTATCGTTGATCGATACCAGGGTACTCCGTGGGCGACCGGGTGTGTGTCGACGGAGATTTTTTGATTCTGGAGACCAGAACAAAAATCTTTGTTCAGACCGGGAGTTTGTAATGACCGACGTGAAAAACGCGAACCAGGGTGCGTCTGATCAGGACCTGCAGGATCTTATTGCAGAAAATGATACAGGTGCGCGCCAGCCGAGCGGCATGACAGCAAAGGTCTTGCTGTATGTTGCCGTGGCGTGGTCGTTGTTCCAGCTGTGGCTGGCATCACCATTGCCCTATCTTGTCAGCTTTGGCGTGTTCAATTCGACCGAGGCACGGTCGATCCATTTGGCTTTTGCCGTCTTTCTTGCATTTCTGGCCTATCCGGCCTTCAAGACATCGCCGCGCAGCTATATTCCGATCCTTGACTGGGTTCTGGCGGCGGCTGCGGCGTTTTGTGCTGCCTATATTTACATCTTTTACCGCGACCTTGCCGGGCGTCCGGGACTTCCGATTACCCAGGACCTGGTTGTGGCCGGTGCCGGTCTGGTGCTGTTGCTTGAAGCAACCCGCCGTGCACTTGGCCCGCCCTTGATGTGTGTTGCGGTCCTGTTCCTGGTGTATGTCTTCTTCGGGAATGCTGCCTGGGTGCCGGAAGTTCTGCAATGGGCAGGGGCCAGCTTCTCCAAGGCGATGTCGCACCAGTGGATCACGACCGAAGGCGTATTCGGGATCGCGCTTGGCGTTTCGACAAGCTTCGTCTTCCTGTTCGTGCTGTTTGGATCGCTTCTCGATAAAGCCGGTGCAGGCAACTATTTCATCAAGGTGGCGTTTGCTGCTCTTGGTCACATGCGCGGTGGTCCTGCAAAGGCCGCTGTTCTGTCATCGGCAATGACCGGTCTTATTTCCGGGTCGTCGATTGCCAACGTTGTGACCACCGGAACATTCACCATTCCGCTGATGAAACGTGTCGGCTTCTCGGGCGAGAAGGCCGGTGCGGTCGAAGTTGCATCCTCGGTCAATGGTCAGATCATGCCGCCGGTCATGGGGGCTGCTGCCTTTTTGATGGTCGAATATGTCGGCATTCCGTACCCGGAAGTCATCAAGCATGCCTTCCTGCCGGCAACGATTTCCTATATCGCGCTGATCTATATCGTTCACCTTGAAGCACTCAAGGCGAACATGAAGGGCCTGCCGAAACGGGTGACCTCGACGCTGTCGCAGACCCTGATCCGATCGCTGATGTTTGTGCTGTCGCTGATTGTTCTGGCGGGGCTGGTTTATTATGCCATCGTCTTCCAGAAACAGCTGTTTGGGGCCGCCGTTGGCTGGGTCGTCGCCATTGAATGTGCGGTGATCTATCTGGCCGGTCTGTATTACGCGGCGAAATATCCCGATCTGGAAATGGATGATCCGAACCAGCCGGTTGTCGAATTGCCGCAACTTGGCGAAACGGCAAAGGCCGGTCTGCATTATCTGCTGCCGGTGGTGGTTCTGGTCTGGTTCCTGATGATCGAGCTGAAATCACCGGGACTTTCGGCCTTCTGGGCGACGGTTCTGATGATCTTCATCATGCTGACCCAGCATGCGGCCAAGGCATTTTTCCGCAAAACCGCGGATTATGCAGCCGGGTTCAAACAGGGCTTTGCCGATGTCATCGACGGTTTTGCGACCGGTGCCCGTAACATGATCGGCATCGGTGTCGCGACGGCGGCGGCCGGTATCATCGTCGGTACCGTATCGCTGACCGGTATCGGACAGGTGATGGTTGAATTCGTCGAACTGATTTCGGGCGGCAATCTGATGCTGATCCTGATCTTTACGGCGGTGATCAGCCTGATCCTGGGCATGGGGCTTCCGACCACGGCAAACTATATCGTGGTTTCCAGCCTGATGGCACCGGTGATTGTCGAACTTGGCGCGGAAAACGGCCTGATCGTGCCGTTGATCGCAGTTCACCTGTTTGTGTTCTATTTCGGGATCATGGCCGATGTGACCCCGCCGGTTGGTCTGGCATCCTTTGCCGCGGCCGCGGTATCGGGATCTGATCCGATGAAAACAGGTGTGGTGGCATTCTTCTATTCGATGCGTACCGCGGTTCTGCCGTTCCTGTTCCTGTTCAACACCCAGCTTCTGATGATCGGTCTGGATCATCCGGTGGATGTGGTGATGGTGATCATTGTTTCGACAATAGCCATGCTGGTCTTTGCCGCAGCAACGCAGGGCTACTTCTTTGCCCGGTCCAAGCTGTGGGAAAGTGCGGCATTGCTGCTGATTGCCTTTACCCTGTTCCGTCCGGGTTTCTGGCTTGATCTGATCGAGCCGCCTTATGACAACCTTCCGGCAGCATCGATTATCGAAGATGCCGAAGGCATGCCGGAAAATTCCAGCATTCTTCTGGATGTTGAAGGCATCAATATCGAAGGCGAAGAAGTTTCCAAATCCGTGATGCTGCCGCTTGGTCCGGCAGGTTCTGGTGAGGATCGCCTTTACAATGCGGGTATTGCCGTTCGCAACGAAGATGGTCGCATCTTCATTGACGATCTGGTCTTTGCCGGACCGGCCGAAAAAGCCGGCCTGGATTTCGATTTCGAAATCACCGCAGTAAAGGTCGAAGCTGATCGTATGCCCAAGGAAGTGTTCTTTATCCCGGCATTCTTGTTGCTGGGTGGGATCATTGTTCTGCAACGCCGTCGCAAGCGCAGTGAAGAAGCGCTTGGCACAGCCTGACAGGGAGAATGAACATGTATAAGGATATTCTGGTTACAGTAGACCTTGATCATGAGTCTTCCTGGAAGAAGGCCGTGCCGGTCGCGATCAAGCAGGCGCAAAGCTTTGGCGCGCGTTTGCATGTTCTGACCGTGGTGCCGTCTGTGGGCATGTCAATGGTCGGGCAGTTCTTCCCCAAGGGATATGAAGGCAAGGTTCTTGAAGCCTATAATCAGCGGCTGCATGAATTTGTGTCCGAACATATCCCCTCCGATATCAAGGTTCAGCATATCGTGGGGCAGGGCACCGTGTATGAGGTGATCCTTAAGATGGCCAAGAAAACCAATTGCGATCTGATCGTGATCGGTGCCCATCGTCCGGAACTGAAAGACTATCTGCTTGGGCCGAACGCGGCCCGCGTTGTCCGCCATGCCGATTGTTCGGTGATGGTGGTACGCGACTGATTTCGGCTTTTCCGATCAAAGCCGGGATGTGCAAAGGGGCGATGCAATGCATCGCCCCTTTGTCTTTGGAACATCGCCGGGACGCGAAAGGTCTTATTTGGCTGCGCACGGGTTGGCGGCACAGGGATTTGCAGCGCACGGATTTTTCGCAGCGCACGGATTTGCGGCACAGGGATTGGCTGCGCACGGGCTGCAGGGATTGACGATTTTTTTCGCCGCACACGGATTGGCCGCACACGGATTTGCAGCGCACGGGTTCGCCGCACAGGGATTGGCCGTGCAACTTGCCACTTCGGCGGTCGGCGACGGAAGCGGCGCTGCCATTGCCATCGGGGTTGCCATTGCAATGCCGGTGCCCATGGCCAGTGCCGGAAGCAATGCTTTTTTGGCGAAGCTCTGTGATTTCTTGGTCATTCTTGCCTCTCTGAAAGGTCCTGTTCGATCAAAGCCCGACGGCCGATGCTGCCGATCGGTGCAGGCACTATGGGCCAAAATGACAGACGGGCGGCGTCACATGGTTTCACTGTTGTGTGAGAGCTTTGTGTATGGTCAGCACCCGGCAATTGCCCCGGTTATCACGACTTCACAATGATTTGGTCGGATAAAACCGGATTTAAATCCTCAAACTGATTGAAAGAACGGTCACTTTTACTCATCTTGATGATAATAAAGACGACAGATCAAAGTCGTCGGGCGGGCTAAAGAAACCGTGAGAACCAAGTTCGATCAGGACGGAATTCGCATATGAGAGTTGGGGACAGTATCGCATCTATTCATAAAATGTGCGCAGCGGCATTTCTGTTGGGGATGATTGCCGCCACATCGGCACAGGCAGATGACGGTGATATACCGTCTGTTGTCGAAATCCCGTCAGGCTGGTTCTGGCAAGGATCGGATTCGGTTGAACGCCAGTATGCCTATCAGATTGACGAGCAGGTCTATGGTCACGATCTGAGCCGGCGCAATCGCTGGTACGATATCGAAGCTGACAAATGGCATGTGCATCTTCTGAGTTATCATATTGCCAAAACGCCGGTGACAAACGATCAGTACGCGGCTTTCATCGATGATACCGGGCACCCGGCACCGGAAATGACGCGCGATGAATGGAACCGGCAGGGGCTGATCTATAACTTTGACACCATACAGCCGTTCCTGTGGTCAAAGGGCAAACCACCCAGAGGGCGCGGCAACCATCCGGTTGTTCTTGTGTCCTGGCAGGATGCAGAAGCCTATGTGCAGTGGCTTGGCGAAAAGACCGGCAAAAAGTGGGCCTTGCCCAGTGAGCTTCATTGGGAAAAGGCGGTACGGGGACCGGAAGGCGCATTTTATCCGTGGGGCAATATTTTTGATCCCGATCGGCTCAATAGCGGTGACCGCGGACCGTTCGACACAATGCCGGTCGGGCAGTTCGAACCCGGTCCGTACGGGTTGTATGACGGTGCCGGTCAGGTGTTTGAATGGACATCAACATCGGCTCAGGCTGGCTATCGGCTGGTCAAGGGCGGGTCATGGGATGATCGGGGATGTGGTGTCTGTCGGCCGGCGGCGCGGCATGGGCGTCCGGAACATCTCAAACATATCCTGATCGGGTTCCGGGTGATGTATCTGGACTGATGGACTGTCCGGTCCATAGCCCGTGTGCGATGTTTCCATTGTTAAATCAGGTCGTTTTGATGGAACATTGTTGCAAACCAGCGTGAAATCACTAACTCTTGATCGGTGTTCATTCGCCCGCGGGCATGAATGCCGATAATTCTGCCTTTGCGGAAATTCTGAGCGGATCGCAAAGATGCTGGTGTTTGTATGACCGATATTGAAATTGACTGGGCTTCACTGCCGACGGGCCAACTGGAACGGATGTTGGCTGCCGGTCGAGATGTTATGGAATGCCATCGTGTCTTGACGGCAACCGGCGACAACATTGTTGGTGAACTGATCAAAGGGGCGGGGGCCTTTTATGAATGGTCCCATTACCCCGAAGGCGATGTCTATGATCGCCAGTCACATGCGCAATTCTATTATCATGCCCATCCCAAAGAAGAACGTCGTGAATGGGATGAACATGGCCATTTCCATACATTCATGCGTCCGCGCGGCATGCCCGACCATTGCGAGCCAAAACAGATTGAAGGGTTTGAATATCCCGAAGGCCCGAATGACGCATTGTCTCATCTGATCGCTTTTTCGATGGATGAATTCGGTTTTTGTCAGCGGCTGTTTACCACCAATCGCTGGGTAACCGGTGAAGTCTGGTATGATGCAGATGACGTGATCAATATGCTTGACGGGTTTCTGATCGATCATGCCCAGCCGTCCTGGCCGGTGAACCGGTGGGTATCGGGGATGATGGTGCTGTTCCGCCCGCAAATCGAAGAATTGATCCGCAAACGCGACATTGCAGTTGCCAACTGGCAGGAAGCCCATCCTGATCGCGATGTTTACGAAGACCGCGAACTGGAAGTCACATCAACCGAAAATGTCACCGTTGTTGATCAGATCCGCGCGATCGGTGACGAGTTGGGACGACGGCGCAAGGCCGCATAATTGCTGCGTTCCAATTTCGGATCGAGAAAACAAAATGGCCGGCTGCATGTATTTGCGCCGGCCATTTTCATATGAAAATGCGGGATGGTCCTGAACCGGTGTTACTTGGTTTTCAGGAATTCGATGATATCAGCGACGTCTTCATCTTTTTTGAGTTTGAACGCCATTTTAGAACGTTCCTTTGAACCGGCAATCTCGCTGAGTTTCGCAGACGGGTCTTTGAGGTAGTCGGTCAGGAATGCTTCGTCGGCGACAAAGCCTTTTTCGCAGGCGGCCAGATAACCGCGCCCGTATTTGTAGCCCTCAACAGTGCCGCATTCACGTCCGACTGCCCCGGCAAGACTTGGCCCAACCTTGTTCACGCCGGCTTCAATGCTGTGGCAGGCAGCGCAGCGTTTGAACAGTTTCTCGCCATTTGCGGCATCCCCGGCCATTGCTGGCGCGGTTGCGAGGATGACCAGAGAACTGGCGACAAAAGACAGTTTGCGCAAATAGGTCATTGTGGATCTCTCTCTTGGTTCTTTTGACGATCGGTACAATCTGTTTTCGGACTACCATTTCGCAGGGTAAACGCAAGGTCAACACGGCAGAACATCACTGGAAAAAATTGCCATGTCATCCGGTATTGGAAAATCTCACTGAGACTTACCATATCTGATAAGTCAGGGATTTGAGTTTCATCAATTAATCAGGATGAATTTACGGTATTTCCTGATACGTCGGGTTGGCGCATATGGTTTGTTTTTCACAGGCCAAATTGTACGGCAGAACGCGGTTGTGAAGGTTTCAGTTGAACAATGAAAACTGCAGGATGTTTGAAAATCAGCAACTTGTCGTCCGCACGGGGAAAATATGTTTGTCGATTTAGTGCCAAAAGTATAATCTGCTTGTGCGAATTGGCAGCCAGTTGAGAAGCGTGCCAGGAGATATCTATTGCCACGTATCACAAAAGACGATCTGAACAAGCTGGTTCAGGACCCTTCGGGGGATAACCGCGCTGAGACAGCCGATAAGATTAGCCGTGAATTTTCCACGGATACACTCTCGGAGAGTGAACGTGTTCTGGCTGAAGATATCTTTCGACTGATGATCCGCGATGCCGAGATCCGCGTGCGCAAGGCGCTTGCGAAGAACTTGGCCCAGACCCCGCTTGTTCCCCATGATGTGGCCGCAACGCTTGCCCGTGATGTGGATGAGGTCGCGCTTCCGGTTCTTGAATTTTCCGAAGTTCTGAACGACGAAGACCTGGTCGATATCATTGGTGACAATGCCGACAGTGTCGAAAAGCAGCGCGCCATTGCGTCGCGTGCCTATGTTTCGGAAATTGTATCTGCGACCCTTGTCGATATCGGTCATGAAGACGTAATGGTCGACCTGATGTCAAACCAGGGTGCTGAAATCAGCGAAGTTTCCCTGCAAAAAGTCGTCAATGATTTTGGCGACAATGAACGCATCCAGAAACCGATGATCGAACGCAATCACTTGCCGATTACCATTGCCGAACGGCTGGTGACGCTGGTGTCCGAACGGATGCGTTCGCAACTGATTTCGCGCGGGCACATCCCCGAAGGGATCGTTAACGCGGTCATGACCCAGTCACAGGAAAGCGCGACAATCGGGCTTCTGGGCGATGGTGTCGAAGATCGCGACGTCGAATTGCTTGTCGAACATCTTTATACCAACAACCGTTTGACCAGCGGGTTGATCCTGCGCGCTCTTTGCATGGGTGATGTGTCCTTCTTCGAGGCGGCGCTGGCCAAGCGGGCCGGGGTGTCGCTGATCAATACGCGCATTCTAATTCATGATAGCGGGCCGTTTGGTCTTGAGGCGATCTATAACAAGGCCAAGCTACCTGAACATTTCTTCCCGGGTGTCCGTGCCGCGATTGAAGTCGCGCGCGAAACCACCTTTGATGGCGGAGAACAGGACAAGGAACGCTATTCGCGCCGGATGATCGAACGGGTTTTGACCCAGTATGGCGATCTTGGTGTCGAATTCGATTCAGATGACGTCGATTATCTGATGGGGCGGATGTTGCAATTGCCAAGTGAACGGGCAATGCATACCTGATTGTTTTGCTGCTGAAATTGCCGGAAATTTACCAAACCGCCCGATCCATGATCCGGGCGGTTTTCTTTTGCGCGATTCCGGTTGGGGCAGGCAGCAAAAAGGCGCTGTGTGATGCACAGCGCCTTTTTGATGTGATCGGATGTTAGTGGTTATTCAAGGAACGTGTTTGGCATCCACAATGCCAGTTCCGGGAAATACATAACCAGAAGCAATCCAAGTACCTGAAGCAGAACAAAGGGAATGATGCCTTTGTAGATCTGCTGGATCGAGATCGATTTCGGCGCCACACCTTTAAGATAGAACAGTGCAAACCCGAAGGGTGGCGTCAGGAAGCTTGTTTGCAGGTTGACTGCGACCAGAACCGCGAACCATGTCAGCACCTGTGCATGGGTGGCATCAACACCACCGATATCAAGATGATGACCGAAATCAAGCTGGGCAATTACCGGGGCAAAAATCGGCAGAACGATCAGGGTGATTTCGACCCAGTCAAAGAAGAAGCCAAGAATGAAGACAATCAGCATCAGCAAAAGCAGAATGCCCCACGGCCCAAGTCCCGCCCCTTCGACAAGGTCAATCACCAGATCATCCCCGCCAAGCGAGCGGAAGACATAGGAAAAGACCGTTGCACCGGCAAACAGGAAGAACAGCATCGCACCGGTCAGGGCAGAGCGTTCGCAGACGTCCTTAAGGACCGGCCATTTCAGACGTCCCTTGACCAGGGCCAGGAAGGTCGCACCAACGGCGCCGACACCGGCGGCCTCGGTCGGGGTAGCAAACCCGGCAAAGATCGATCCCAGAACCAGAACAATCAGGAAGACCGGCGGCAGGAAGCTGCGCAGCATCATCTTGACCAGATCCATGCCGTGAACCGCTTCGCCCTCGGGCAAGGGCGGTGCAAGGGACGGATTGAGCTGGCAGCGAACAAAGATATACAGCGTATAAAGACTTGCCAGAAGCAGACCCGGAATGATCGCGGCCAGGAACAGGTTGCCGACCGATACCGACAACAGATCAGACATCAGAACCAGCATGATCGATGGCGGGATCAGAATGCCCAGTGTGCCGGATGCGGCAATCGTACCGGTGGCCAGCGACGGGTCATAATTGCGTCGCATCATGACCGGCAGGGCCAGAAGCGTCATCATGACAACCGATGCACCGATAATGCCGGTGGTGGCAGCCATGATGGTGCCCATCAGGGTGACAGACAGTGCAAGCCCGCCCGGAACTTTCCGCAGCAGCATGTTGAGGCATTCCAGAAGGTCTTCTGCAACGCCACTTTTTTCCAGCATCGTGCCCATATAGATGAACATCGGCACCGCAACCATCACCATGTTTTCGGAGATGCCGCCCCAGATGCGTGAAACGATATTGAAAAATTCAATAAACGAGAAAATGTCATAGGCCATGCCAAGGAAGCCAAAGGCAATCCCGATGCCCGAAATGACAAATGCGACCGGAAGTCCCGTGAAAACAAGAATGCCCAACGAGGCAAACATGAACAGCGGAAACCAGTCTTCGATATAGAAGTTACCCATTTTGGATGTATCCCTGTTCCGCTTAGTCTTCGACTTTGGCGATATCGCCAAGGTCTGCGTGATGAGTACCGACATAATAGCCGGCACGCTTGTGCAGGTCGGTCGGACCAAAGACAAAAACGAAGCATTTCAGGAAGATGGAAATGCCCGCCATGGCAAGAAGGCCAAAGCCGATCGGAATGGTGGACTTGATAATCCAGCGATGGGTCAATCCGGTCGCAGCGGCCGAAACCTCGTGGCTGTCATAGGACCGGGCAACAAAATCAAAACCGAAATAGATAACCAGTGCACAAAACGGCAAGACACACAAAATGCCGCCGATCATTTCAATGATGGCGCGTGTGCGCGGGCGCAGATTGTCACGAATAAGTTCGATGCGAACGTGGGAATCACGAACATAACCATATCCAAAGCACAGCATGAACAGGCCGGTATGCAGGTGCCATTCAAGTTCTTGCAGCTTGATGGAGCCCTGACCGCCGAATTTGCGCTGGATCACGTCATAGATGATGACGAACATCAGTGGAATGGCAAGCAGGGAAGCGAGCTTTCCCGCGCGGGTAACAACATTGTCCATGCTGTCACTGATTTTTAGTAGCGCTTCCATAGAAGTCTCCCGGGTCTTTTTTATTCGCGGTCAAGGCCGGGGGCACCTGGCACCCGGCCTTGCCGAGACTTGTTCTTATTGACTGCATTAGCAGTCAGTCAGACCTGTCGGATTAGTCGAGATAACCGATGTCTTTCCAGATTTTGTAGTTCGCACGGAACTCCTGGAGGCTCTCATAGGCCATTTTGAAGTCAGCATCATCAGCCGAAAGTTCGGCCGCAACTTCTTCCCATGCTCCGCGCATCGCGCCCAGCATTTCAGGGGACCATTTCTTGATGTTGACGCCTTTTTCCTGCAACTCTTTCAAAGCCGCGAACTGAATGGCTTCACCTTCGGCAAAACCGTAAGCCAAGTTGTCGTTACAAACGGCTTCGATCTGTGCCTGCTGGGTTTTGTCCAGTGCGTCCCACTTTTCCTTGTTCATCATCAGATCAAAGAAGGTCGACTGCTGATGCCAGCCCGGGAAGTAGTAATATTTCGCGACCTGGTGGAAGCCGAGCTTAAGGTCAATTGCCGGCATCGAGAATTCGGTGGCATCAATGGTGCCAAGTTCAAGGGCCGGGTAAATGTCACCTGCTGACAAAAGCTGGGTGGAAACGCCAAGCTTTTCCATGACCTTTGCGCCAAGGCCGAAGAAGCGCATTTTCAGACCTTTAAGGTCTTCAACCGTGTTGATTTCCTTGGAGAACCAACCGGATGCTTCCGGTGCGATCAGGCCGCAGAACAGCGACTTGATGCCATGTTCGGCATACAGCTTGTCAAAGATTTCCTGACCGCCGCCAAACTTGACCCAGGCCAAGTATTCACCAGCCTGCGGACCGAACGGAACCGAGCCAAACAGCTGCAGCGCCGGAACTTTACCTGCCCAGTAGCCCGGTGTGGAGAATGCGGCATCAATCGAGCCGGTCGAAACGGCATCGAAAACTTCAAGTGCCGGCACAAGTGCACCCGGCTCATAGAATTTGATTTTGATGTTGCCACCGGAAACTTCGTCGATCTTGTCGTCGACGCGCTTACCAAGCGTACCAAGCTGGGTCAGGCTACCCGGATAGGTCGAGCCCATTTTCCAGCGAACACGCTCCTGAGCATTTGCATCAGACGGCGCCACAGAAAATGCAGCTGCAGCAAGAACAGCGGCACAGGTTGCCGACTTGAGCAATTTAGAAAAAGTCATTCGTCTTCCTCCCTAAGAAGTCCGAAATTGGTAATACCACGTGAGGTCGACTACCGCCTTTTGCTTTTATTATTGGGCGGTTTTCTCCCCGATCTTTATGTTGCAGGGCGAAGCATAAGCGTATTTCGCAAGTATGGGCAAGTTTGTTTAGCCCGTTGCGCAAGAAAATATCTTTCCGTTCGGGCAAAAAAGAACTTGCATTACTATTCAAAAGTAGGAATTGCGCACTGAAATGCCGATTTCATCCGGCTTTTGGTGATGGTGTGGTTAGAATCCTTATAAACTACATAGTTTTTGCCATTCCGCCGAATTTAATAGGGCGGAGTCGGCATTTTGCCAGATGGAATCGGGGGTGCCGATTTTGGCCGGGCAGGGAATAACTTGTCGCGGGGTGGGCACAGCTACCGGAATGGATAGTGGGCATGGGGTGCCCGCATCATGAAACCGCTCGGGCCATTGCATCTGCAACACCGTCAAAGGGGGATGGCACACATCATCGATCAGGCCGGATGGGAAGGGACCGATCAACATGAAGTTTCAGGGATGAAAACACCGGAAATAAAAACGGGCGATCTTTCAATGAAAGACCGCCCGACTGATGGTCGGAGCGAGAGGATTCGAACCTCCGACCCCTGCCTCCCGAAGACAGTGCTCTACCAGGCTGAGCTACGCTCCGTCAGTGGGCGGAGGTTTAGCCCGTCTTTCGGCGCGGATCAAGCATAATCCGGCTGTTTCGGGTGAAAAAAAATCGTCGAAATTTGATGTTTCAGCACCCGGTTGCCCGAAAGCGATAAAGATCACCTCTGGGCTGGGGTGAACCGGGGTGAAAGTTGCCGATCACGTCGGGTAAAACGCAAAAGGCCCCGAAACGCCGAAACGTTTCAGGGCCTTTGAATGATGGTCGGAGCGAGAGGATTCGAACCTCCGACCCCTGCCTCCCGAAGACAGTGCTCTACCAGGCTGAGCTACGCTCCGTCATTCTGCGAAGCCGGGTGATACTGGTTTATGAAGCATGACGCAAGATATTTTTACGACAAACTTCAACGACCCCGGCATGCGTTTGGGGTATGGCCGTTAATAAGGGCGGGAAATACAGAACTCTACCGCTTCGATCATCGCATCCTTGATCGCGCCATCTTCAAAACGGGCAAGTGTATCAATCGCCATCTGGCCGTATTCGCGGGCCCGGCCCATGGACGCATCAAGGGCATCATATTTGCGAATAAGGGTCTGCGCCCGGTCAAGGTCGCCGTCTTTGAAATCCTGATCTTCCATGCAGCGGCGCCAGAATGCTTTTTCTTCATCATCGCCCTTGGCATAGGAAATAATGACCGGCAGCGTCACCTTGCCATCGCGGAAATCATCACCGACGGTTTTGCCAAGGGTTGCCTGATGGGCCGAATAATCCAGAACATCGTCAATCAGCTGGAATGCCGTGCCAAGATAAATGCCATAAAGGCGCAGGGCTTCTTCGTCTTCGGCGGACCGGTTGGCAATCACCGCGCCAATTTGTGACGCCGCGCCAAACAGGGCCGCAGTTTTGGCGGTGATAACTTCAAGATAGGCTTCCTCGGTCGTGCCCATGTCGTTTGCCGTCGACAGCTGAAGGACTTCGCCCTCGGCAATGACAGCCGATGCCTGTGCCAGAATATCAAGAACGCGCAGCGATCCGGTTTTGACCATGACCACAAAGGCGCGCGCAAACAGGAAATCCCCGACCAGAACGCTTGCTTCGTTGCCAAACAGGGCATTTGCCGATGCCTGACCCCGGCGCAGCTGGCTTTCATCGACCACATCATCATGCAGAAGCGTTGCGGTGTGGATGAATTCGACACATGCGGCAAGATCAACCGCATGCGGGCCGTCGCCATATCCGCACAACCGGGCTGCGGCCAGTGTCAGCATCGGACGCATACGCTTGCCGCCGGCTGCAACCAGATGGGTTGCCAATTGCGGAATCAGGGCGACTTCGCTGTGCATGTTGTCGATGATCACCTGATTGACACGCTTCATATCGGCGTCGACAAGGTTGATCAGTGAATCAAGGCTCGGCTGAGTCTTAGGCTGCGGTGCGGTATTGGTCACGCTGTATTCCGACTATCTCAATGGCATCTTCGCTGCCTGCTTTGGGCGAAGATCGCAAATAACACCAGGCGGCCTCAACATAGATAGGCCAAGGCACCATGGTCAAGTGGACAAATCGTATCGGGTGATCTGGATTTCTCCCGATAAATTGCGGTTTTGCCGACAGAATTTTGAAATCTCTGTCTGCAAGCCCCTACATTATATTACATATAGTCTGTTCCTGTCGTCCCGATCCAAAGGTGCAGGACGCAGGCAACACCAAAGTTTCAGGGGAAATGCCAGATGATTGAACTCTTTCGCAGCAATGATCCGATCGAACTGAGCTGGGCGCAATCGGTCTTGGCGGACGAAGGAATCACAAGCCATATCTTTGACTATCATGCCAGCATCATCGAAGGATCGATTGGCGCACTTCCCCGCCGGCTGATGGTTGATGGCGAAGCCGAAAGCCGGGCGAAATACATTCTCGATATTGCCAGACGCGATCTGGATGCGCATAACGCTGCGACCAATTCATCCTCCGACGCCTTGGCATCGGAATAACACAGCAGGCAGGGCCTTGATCCGATGGCAAGCGCAGTGGCAGCAATAGACGTCCCTGATTTTCCGGAAGCACGCATCAGTCATGATTATCTGCTGGGTGGGGCGGTGACGTTGAAACAGCCGGTGGACGGCTATCGCGCGGCAGTCGATGCGGTATTGCTGGCGGCTTCTGTTTCGATCAATTCCAGGCGGGATGAAAAAATTCTGGATGTCGGGGCGGCTGTGGGGTCGGCCGGGCTTTGTGTTGCCAAGCGGCTTGAGGATGCAAAGGTTACCGGGGTCGAACTCCAGGATGACTTGTACGCACTGTTTTGCCGCAACGTCGTGGAAAATGAACTGGCGGGCCGGGTCAACCCGGTTCACGGTGATATCAATGATGCCAGCTTGCCGCTTGTCGCGGAAAGCTTCGATCAGGTGATTTCAAATCCGCCCTATTATGCCGGGGGCACGCGACCGGCCAATGAAAGCCGCGCGACCGCTCATCAGGAAGGCAGTGCCGATCTGAAAGACTGGATCGGTTTTTGCCTGAAGATGGTTCGGCAAAAGGGCCGCATTACCCTTGTGCATCGTGCGGATCATCTGGACCGTATCATCGGGCTTTTGCATGGTCGTGCCGGTGATATGACAGTTTACCCGATCTGGTCCAAGGCCGATTCAGATGCACCTTTGCGGGTCATTGTATCGGCCAGAAAGGGTGTGGCATCCCCGCTTTGCATGCGGCGCGGGATTGTTCTGCATGATGCCGCGGGGGCATATTTGCCCGAAACCGACATACTTTTGCGCAATCCGTTGCCATTGCCCGGTTTCTAAATCGCGCAGAGTTCCCTATAAGTGCGACATGGCTGTGGCTTGTGTCACGGAAATTTGGGTGCTTTGGGACCGGATATGCTGAGCTTTTCGAAAATAATCTTTACTGCCTTGGTCATTGTTGTCGTCTGGCAAGGTTTCAAGCTGTTTAACCGTGCCAAGCAGGTCCCGACCAAGGATCAGCCCAAGCAAACCCGCGCTCAGAAAAACCAACAGTCCGCGCCCGCCGCGCAGGAAATGGAAAAATGCCCTGATTGTGGTGTTTACCATGCCGAGGGTTCAGCCCATCGCTGCGATGCCTGAGTCTGATATTCTTGCCCGTAAATAAAAGCGTTCCGGGCTACGACTTTGGGTGAAATTGCGTGAATTTTGCTTGGAAATCCGGATCGGATCGTTGATCTATGTTGCTGCAATGCGGCATAAGAAGGCCGGCCCGGATGCAAGGGTTGCAAATTCAGCGTGTCTCAGGGCTTTTGCGTTCTTGACCGCGAGGGGGCAGGGCGGTAGCTTGCCGCTCTAATTTATAGGCAACAGTAATAGAGAGTTCGCGCCATGGCGCTCGACGGGTCGCAACGTCCCCCTTCATTCCAGGAAATCATTCTTCGACTGCAAAGCTATTGGGCTGATCAGGGATGTGTCATCCTTCAGCCATATGACTTGGAAGTCGGTGCCGGTACCTTCCATACCGCGACAACCCTGCGCGCGCTTGGTCCGGAAAGCTGGAATGTGGCTTATGTGCAGCCATGTCGTCGCCCGACCGATGGTCGTTATGGCGAGAACCCCAACCGTTTGCAGCATTACTACCAGTTCCAGGTTCTGCTGAAACCGTCGCCCAGTAATTCGCAGGATCTGTATCTCGGATCGCTGAAACATCTGGGCATTGATCCGATGGCCCATGACATCCGTTTTGTCGAGGATGACTGGGAAAGCCCGACCCTTGGGGCATGGGGCCTTGGCTGGGAAGTCTGGCTTGACGGTATGGAAGTCACCCAGTTCACGTATTTCCAGCAGGTTGGCGGTTTTGAATGTAATCCGGTTCCGGTCGAGCTGACCTATGGTCTGGAACGTCTGGCGATGTATATCCAGGGCGTCGAAAACGTTTATGACCTTGATTATAACGGTCAGGGCGTGACCTATGGCGAAGTGTTCCTTCAGAACGAAGTTGAACAATCGACCTATAACTTTGAAGTTGCGAACACCGATATGTTGTTCCAGCACTTCAAGGATGCACAGGCCGAGTGTGCGGTGAATATCGAACGCGGTCTGGCACTTCCGGCCTATGAACAGGCGATGAAAGCAAGCCATCTCTTTAACCTTCTTGATGCGCGCGGCGTGATTTCGGTTACCGAACGTGCGGCCTATATCGGTCGTGTTCGTGACATGTCGAAATCCTGCTGCGAGGCGTGGCTGCGGTCGCGCGGCCATCTGAAAGAGGAGGCATAAGTTATGGCCGAGTTGCTGCTTGAACTGTTTTCCGAAGAAATCCCGGCCCGTATGCAGGCCCGTGCAAGCGAAGACCTGTCGAAACTGGTGACGGATGGTCTGAAGGCCGCCGACCTTGCATTCGATAATGTCGAGGCACTTGTGACCCCGCGTCGTCTGGCGCTGATCATTGACGGTTTGCCGGAAAAGCAGCCTGACCTGCGCGAAGAACGCCGCGGTCCGCGTGCCGATGCCCCAGAAAAGGCCATCAGCGGGTTCCTTGCCGGCAACGGCGTGACCCTTGAACAGTGCGAAAAGCGCGAAACGCCCAAGGGTGTCTTCCTGTTTGCAATTGTCGAGCAGAAAGGCCGCCCGGCATCCGAGGTGATCAAGGACATCATCGAAGATGCGATGAACAAACTGCCATGGCCGAAATCCATGCGCTGGGCTGATCAGAAAGTCCGCTGGGTTCGTCAGCTTGACCGTATCCTGTGCCTGTTTGACGGCAAGGTGATCCCGGTAACCTATGGTCCGGTAACGGCTGGAGACAGCACCCGTGGTCATCGCTTCCTGGCGCCGGCGGAATTCAGCGTTGCCAATGCTGCGGAATATAAGGAAAAACTGCGCGCCGCCAAGGTCATGATTGACCGCGAAGAGCGCAAGCAGGTCATCCTTGATGGTGCCAAAAAACTGGCCGCTGCCGAAGGATATGAGCTTCTTGAAGATAATGGTCTTCTTGAGGAGGTTTGTGGTCTGGTTGAATGGCCGGTTCCGGTCATGGGCAAGGTCGACGACCAGTTCATGGACATCCCGCGCGAGGTGCTGGAAACCTCGATGCGTGAACATCAGAAATATTTCGTTGTTGAAGACAAGGACGGTAAACTTGCCGCGCGCTTCATCACGATTTCCAACATGGTGACTGCCGACAACAACGCAAAAATCATCGCCGGTAACGAGCGTGTTCTGCGTGCGCGTCTGCATGATGCCAAATTCTTCTGGGATCAGGATCGGAAAGTGACGCTGCAATCGCGTCTGCCGAAACTTGATAACATCGTCTTCCACGCCAAACTTGGATCACTTGCCGAACGCGTATTGCGTTTGCGGGGCCTTGCGCGTGAACTGTCTGCCGACATTCCGAATTGCGATGTCAAACTGGCAGACCGTGCGGCAGAAATCGGCAAGGCCGATCTGGTGTCGCAGATGGTGTTCGAATTCACCGAACTTCAGGGACTGATGGGTAAATACTACGCCGAAAATGACGGCGAAGCCCCGGAAGTCGCCAATGCCATTGCCGAACATTATGCACCTGCCGGCCCGTCGGATACTTGCCCGACGGCCCCGGTGTCGGTTGCTGTTGCACTGGCAGAGAAGCTCGATACCCTTGCCGGGTTCTTTACCATCGATGAAAAGCCGACCGGTTCAAAAGACCCGTTTGCACTTCGTCGTGCGGCACTGGGTGTCATCCGTCTGGTTCTGGAAAACGGTTTGCGTTTGCCGCTGCGTCGCGCATTTGCATTTGCCGTTTCCCAGTATCCGGCAGCCATTCGTCGTGACGAGGCGGTCGAAGACCTTCTGGCCTTCTTTGCTGACCGCCTGAAAGTCCATCTGCGTGAACAGGGTGTGCGCCATGATTTGGTCTCAGCCGTGTTTGCACTGGATGGCGAGGACGATCTTGTCCGCCTGCTGGCCCGTGTTGAAGCGCTTTCCGATTTTGTCTCTGGTGAAAGCGGCGTCAACCTTATGGCTGGCTACAAGCGCGCGTCCAACATCCTGCGCATCGAAGAGAAAAAGGACAATACGTCCTATGACGCGGACGTATCCGCATCTCTTCTGCGCGAGGAAGAAGAACGCAAGCTGTATGAGGCGCTCATTGATGTCCGGCATAAGGCCCTGCCACTTCTGCGTGACGAGGATTATGCCGCGGCTATGGCCGAATTTGCGCGGTTGCGTGAACCGGTCGATGCATTCTTCGAAAAGGTCACGGTAAATAGTGACAATGCAGACGAACGTGCCAACCGGCTTAAGCTGTTGGCGCAAATTCGCACTGCGTTGCATGACATTGCCGACTTCTCGAAGATCGAATCGTAAATAGGTCAAGGTTGCGGGGCTTTCCCCATCCGGGGAGGCCCAAAAGGGGCCTTGACCAGATGAGGAAAAGGCAAGATGACCAAATGGGTGTACGGTTTCGGTGGCGGTAGCGCCGAAGGCCGTTCGGATATGCGTGAACTTCTGGGCGGCAAGGGCGCGAACCTTGCCGAGATGAGCAATCTCGGACTTCCTGTTCCGCCCGGCTTTACCATTACAACCGAAGTTTGCACGGCGTTTTATGACAATGACCGTGCCTACCCGGATGGTCTTGATGCCGAAGTGGAAAATGCGCTGGCCGCTGTTGAAAAGCTGGTCGGGCGCAAATTTGGCGATGCCAAGGACCCGCTTCTTGTTTCCGTGCGTTCCGGTGCCCGTGCCTCGATGCCGGGCATGATGGACACGGTTCTTAACCTTGGTCTGAATGACGAAACCGTTGAAGGCCTTGCGACCGTTTCCGGCGACCGTCGCTTTGCCTATGACAGCTACCGCCGTTTCATTCAGATGTATGGTGACGTCGTTCTGGGCGTCGACCATTACCATTTCGAAGAAATCCTTGAAATTCACAAGGAAGACAAGGGCTATTCCCTTGATACCGAAATGGGTGCCGATGACTGGGCCGAAGTCGTTGGACAATTCAAAAAGAAAGTCCAAAGCGAACTCGACGCCCCATTCCCGCAGGACCCGCGCGAACAGCTTTGGGGCGCGATTGGTGCCGTATTTGGCAGCTGGATGAATGCACGCGCCAACACCTATCGCCGTTTGCACAACATCCCGGCAAGCTGGGGGACCGCTGTCAACGTTCAGGCCATGGTCTTTGGCAATATGGGCGATGACTGCGCGACCGGTGTTTGCTTCTCGCGCAACCCATCGACCGGGGAAAACCGGTTCTATGGTGAATATCTGATCAATGCGCAGGGCGAAGATGTGGTTGCGGGCATCCGTACCCCGGCACCGCTGACCAAGATTGAACGCGAAGAATCCGGTTCTGATCTGACATCGATGGAAGAAGCCCTGCCGGGTGTGTTTGCTGAACTTTGTGATATCCGTGACAAGCTTGAATCCCATTACCGCGACATGCAGGACATGGAATTCACTGTTGAATCGGGCAAGCTTTACATGCTTCAGACCCGTGCGGGTAAGCGCACCGCCAAGGCTGCCCTTCGTATCGCGGTTGAAATGTGCCGCGATGGCGTGATTTCCCAGGAAGACGCATTGCGTCGCGTTGACCCGGCGCAGCTTGATCAGTTGCTGCATCCGACCCTTGATCCGGATGCGGAACGCAAGGTTGTCGGCATGGGACTTCCGGCATCGCCCGGGGCCGCATCCGGTCAGATCGTGTTTTCTGCCGAGGCAGCCGAAGAATGGGTTTCGAACAAAGGCCGCAAAGTCATTCTGGTGCGTATTGAAACCAGCCCGGAAGATATCGCGGGCATGCATGCCGCCGAAGGCATCCTGACATCGCGCGGTGGCATGACCAGTCACGCCGCCGTTGTGGCACGCGGAATGGGAACGCCGTGCGTTTGTGGTGCTGGCGCGATCAAGATTGATTATGCCAACAAAACCATGATTTCCGGTGGTGTGACCCTTAAGGAAGGGGACGTCATTACCCTTGATGGCAGCACCGGTGAAGTCATGCTGGGCGAGGTGGCGACCCTTAAGCCCGACCTTTCGGGCGATTTTTCCCAGTTGATGGAATGGGCAGACGCCGTGCGCCGCCTGAAAGTCCGTACCAACGCCGAAACCCCCGATGATGCGGAAACGGCACGCGGTTTCGGGGCAGAGGGCATTGGTCTTTGCCGCACCGAACATATGTTCTTTGATCCGGCCCGGATCATTTCCATGCGT
Organism: Thalassospira povalilytica; assembly: GCF_002844235.1. Taxonomy (GTDB): domain Bacteria; phylum Pseudomonadota; class Alphaproteobacteria; order Rhodospirillales; family Thalassospiraceae; genus Thalassospira; species Thalassospira povalilytica. Next base: position 825,691 of record NZ_PGTS01000001.1, read on the forward strand.
GAGATGATCCTGGCTGAAACAGAACAGGGTCGCCGTGCCGCGCTTGACAAGCTTCTGCCTTACCAGCGACAGGACTTCATTGATCTGTTCCGGATCATGAAGGGGCTTCCGGTGACGATCCGTCTGCTCGATCCGCCACTTCATGAATTCCTGCCTCATGGCGATGCCGAAATCGCCGAGGTGGCAAATGCGGCCGGTGTCTCTGAGGCCATCGTCAAGCGTCGCTTGCTTGATCTTGCCGAAGCCAACCCGATGCTGGGCCATCGTGGTTGCCGTCTTGGCATCAGCTATCCTGAAATATATGAAATGCAGGCGCGTGCGATCTTTGAAGCCGCGATCGAAGTTTCAAAGGATGGCGGTGATCCGGTGATTCCGGAAATCATGATCCCGCTGATCGTTGGCAAAAAGGAACTCGAAATCCTCAAAGCTGCCATCATCAGGGTTGCGGCCGATGTCGAAACCGAAAAGTCGGCAAAGCTGAACTTCCTTGTGGGTACCATGATTGAACTGCCGCGTGCAGCCCTGCGCGCCGGTGAAATCGCCGAAGAAGCCGAATTCTTCAGCTTTGGCACCAACGATTTGACCCAGACAACCTTTGGTCTGTCACGTGATGATGCATCGCGTTTTCTTGATACCTATATCGCCAAGGATATCTTTGCAGGCGACCCGTTCGTATCCCTTGATCAGGAAGGTGTTGGCGAACTGGTCGGGCTTGCAGCAGAACGTGGTCGTGCGACCCGGGGTGACATCAAGCTTGGTATCTGCGGGGAGCATGGCGGTGATCCGTCATCCATCGCGTTCTGCGAGGCACAGGGGCTTGATTACGTATCCTGTTCGCCATACCGCGTGCCGATTGCACGTCTGGCAGCAGCACAGGCGGCCCTTGGTCGCAAATAGGCGCGACCGGGACTGACTTCGCACGGCGGCAGGGAAACTTGCCGCCGTTATTTATGACCCGCTTCTGAATCCGGGTCGTTGCGGTGGTCGATGTGTTTCATGATCAGCATCCCGCCAACCGACAGCCCGAGAAGCAGCAGCACAATTCCGCCGATCTTGAACATTTTTTCGTACAGGGTCGCGCGGTGGAATTCTTCTTCCTGCAAATAGGTCATGCGTTCGATGACCTCGTTCATATGGGCGCGGTACCGGGTTTCGGGTTTAAGCGTGCTTTCATAGCGCACGGCACGCAGCAACATGTTCAGGCGCTCAACCGCATCGAAATAGTTTTCCTCTGTCATCCGCGCCTGTGCCAGGGTTGGCTTTAGTGGTGGCTGTTCATGCGGGCCGAGAAAGTGACCGGGATAATTTTTCAGATCCGGCCATTCATGATCAATGCAGTCGCGAACCGTGGTCACGATTGCGCCACACGGCACGATCTTTTGCGGATAGAACCGTAACAGAACGCCTTGGGCCATCTGTTTGATCTCATTGCCCTTACGGTTATAGATCTGAGTGATGGTGGCAAGTTCCGCGGTGGTTTCGTCGATTGACATATCCGGAACCGGCCTGTCGCTGATGCCCGGCGGCATTTGCTGTGCCAATGCAATGTTTGGCGATGTCGCCATGACGCAAAGCGAAGAAAACAATGCGATCAAAAGCGGGGCTGCGTGACGCAGTTTCATTCCGGTTACCTGTTTTGTTCCGGCCTTAACATAGGGGTTATTACCCCTTTCGAACAGGTTTGAAAACAAAACGGGCCCCGAATTCGGGGCCCGGTTGCAAAATTTTGCGATCACGTGATGGGTGGATTATGCCGCGGTTTCGGGCAGTTTGACCCAGCCCGGAACATGAACCGTGATTTTTGCATCGCCGGCAACAAGGTCGGCATCATCGCTAACCCGTTCCAGACGGATCAGGGCAAGACCGCCATTTCCGTGCACAGACCGAATGGTTCCAGCTTCCTTGTAACCGTTCATGATGATGGTTCCGGCTTCCGGTGCCGGGCCCTCAACCGAGATCGGCAGCAGGCGCTTGCGCACAAGGCCGCGATATTTGGTGCGCGCTGTCAGTTCCTGGCCCATATAGCAGCCTTTTTTGAAATCGACACCGCCTAGCTCCTCAAAGCCGTTTTCAAGCAGGATGGATTTTTCGATCTCAAGTTCTTCGCTGCCATTGGGCAGGCCAAGTGAAACGCGAAGCTGATGATATGATTCTTCATCGCTTTCCGATGCGCCAATTGCCGCCATTTCAGCCAGCTCATTCCTGGGCAGCAAGATGCGGGCCCCCATTGCGCTCAGGCGCGGGTCAACAGCCTTGATGCCATTGGCAATGCGTCCGGTCGTACCCGGTGTCGTGTCGGTAAACAGGTTCGCAAGGGCATCTTTGCCGAAAACGGCGATAACGTCGTAACTGTCGGTGACATCGGTCAGTTCGACCTTTGCGCGCAGTTTATACATGCGCAGTTTCTTGAACAGTTCGGCGGCGCGTTCGCCATTTTCACCGCGTTCGCTTTCCAGAAGAAGGCTTTCCTCATCCTGTTGATAGACAAAGAAATCAAACAGGAATTTCCCCTGCGGTGTCAGCAGCGCGCCATATCCCGATTTGGTGGCAGAAACGGTTTCGACATTGTTTGACACCAGCCCTTGCAGAAAGCTGACGCGGTCCGGTCCGCTCACGCGGATGACGGCGCGATCACTCAGAACGGCGTAAAAAGACTCACTCATAATCGTATTGGCTCCGATCTGTCGGATTTGTTTGGGCGAAATGTGGGGCAATCAGCTAAATTTCGCAAGGGTAGACTGCGGGGATAAAGCCCGCACGATCTGCAAGAAAACCCTTCATAAAACGCCTGTGAGCAGATAGAACCAAACTTATGAAAATCTTGATGCTTGATCATTCAATCGGCTTTGATCCCAAGGATCGCGAAGCCCGCCCGCTGGGAACCTGCCAACGTGCTTTCATTGCGCTGGCCGAGGCCCTTGTTGCCCGTGGTCACAAGGTCGAAGCGCGCCGCAATGGCGGCATCGACAAGGATGCAAGCGGTGTAGCATGGCGACAACTTGATGCCGAATTGCCGCCCTTTGGTGGCGATGCGGCCAATACTGTTATTGTCTGGCGCGATCCTGCTTTGTTCAGCCATCCTTCGGTACCGGCAAATGCCACGGTTGTTCTGTGGTTTGACGGTGATCCGGCGCGACTGAATGCGGATGAAGTGCGATTGGTGCTTCAGGAAAAGAAAGTACAGGTCATCTTTACCGATGATGCCCAGGCCAAATCATTTGATGCGGACCTTGCCAAAAAGCCGATCGTGGTGAAACCGGGCGCAACAGCTGCCTTCACCATGGCGTCGAACATGCATTGGGCATTTGAATCGCGCGATGAACTGGCGGTGACGGTTGCCAATACCAAAACCGGCATTGCCCAGATCATTCGTATCTGGGATGCCTATGTCGCGCCCAAGGCACCGAATGCGATCCTTGAAGTGTATGCCTATGACCTGTTTACGGCGATGGCAGGCGAGAATGATGATGTTTCCGATGACATCCTTGATCTGGTCCGCGGTGCCATTGACAAGGGTGTGCGGGTCTATCATCCCAAGCCCGAAGCCGACATGGCCGAAACGGTTGCGAATGCGCGTGCGTTCCTCCATCACGGCAAATACGGCAGCGACAATGTCGGACAATGGATCGTTGACGCGCTTGGTGCGGCAACGCCGGTTGTTTCCTATGGCGGGATTGCCCGAAACCGGATCGAGGACGGCAAGACCGGCTATATCGTTCCGGACGAAGCCGCATACGGAAATATCACAGCCCAGCTTCTGACCGACCGCGCATTCTTTGCCAACCAGTCCGAAGCTGCGCGCAATGATCGCCGCGAATGGATCCATGTTGCAGGCGAGCTGGAGAAACTTTAAGCCGTGCGTCTTCTGTTTATCACGTCCAACCGTCTTGGTGACGCGGTGCTGTCGACTTCTGTCCTGCGCCATTATGTTGAAACCTTTCCCGGTATTCGCGTGACGGTCGCCTGTGGCCCGGTCCCAGCACCCATCTTCAAGGCCGTTCCGAACCTTGAACGCATCATCGAAATGCCCAAGCAAAAACGCGGCGGGCACTGGTGGAAGCTCTGGAAATCGGTTGTTCTGAACTGGTGGGATGTGATTGTCGACTTACGCGGCAGTGCCACTGCCTATGTATTGCCGGGGTGGAAGCGGGTGGTGCAAAAAGGCAATGATGACAATTTGCATCGGCTTGAGCAGCTTGGCGCGCTGATTGATGTCACTCCGCCGCCTTTGCCAAAAATCTGGATCGATCAGGAAAGCCGGGACCGTGCCGACGCGTTGCTTGGCAATGTCAAAGGTTCGCTTTTGATTGTCGGGCCGACCTCGAACTGGGTTGGCAAGACCTGGCACAAGGAACGTTTCATCGAAACGGTTGCGACCCTGACCGGGAAGGGGGCTGTACTTGAAGACGCCCATGTTATGGTGGTTGGTGCACCCAATGAACGCGAAATGGCAGAGGAAGTGATCAGTTCCATTCCAGATGGGCGGTGTTCGGAAATCTTTGGAACGGAAAGCCTGTTGACCGTCATGGCCTGTCTGGAGCGTGCCGATCTTTATCTCGGGAATGATTCGGGCCTTATGCATATGGCTGCGGCGTCCGGATGTCCGACACTGGGATTGTTTGGTCCGTCGCGTGATGAACATTATCGGCCTTTTGCCAAATGGGGTCGTGCGATCAGGACTGATTGGTCGTACGACAAGATCATTGCAAACCGGACCAGCCGTTTCTCACAGGAAAACCTGATGGAAACATTGCCGGTCGAAAAGGTTGTCAAAGCCGCAACCCAACTGGTTGCCGAACATCGTCTTGCAGGAAAAACAATGACTGATGCAGCACCGCGTATTTCAGTTGTTCTGTGCGCCCATAACGAGGAAAAGCGTCTTGCCGCCTGTCTGGAAAAGGTCAGCTTTGCCGACGAAATTGTTGTGGTCTGCGACAAATGTACTGACCGAACCGAGGAAATTGCCAAGGAGTTTGGTGCCAAAACTGTTGTTGGCAGTTGGGATATCGAAGGGCATCGTCGTAACAGGGCAATCGAAGAAGCAAGCAGCGACTGGATTTTCGAGCTGGATGCGGACGAACATGTCAACGAGGAGCTGGCCATCGCAATCCGCAAGGCGGTCAATAGCGGCACCTATGACCGTTATCTGATCCCGGTCGACAACTATGTTGGCAAACGGTTGGTGCGATATGGCTGGGGGGCGTCATTTGGGACGTCTGCCGTTTGGCGCCTTTTCCGCAAGGGGCACAAGGTATGGGGTGACCAACGGGTTCACCCGGCAATCAAAATGACCGGGCGGCAGGGGCCGAAACTGAATGGTGCCTTGGTGCATTTTGTGGATCGCAATATCTCGGACATGATCCGTCGGCTTGATAGCTACACCAATGCGCGTGCCGCAGATTTGCGGGCAAGCGGGAATATCGGAACATTCCGTCATAATTTCCGGCGGATTTTTTCGCGCTTCTGGCGCTGTTTCGTATCGCGTAAGGGATACAAGGAAGGCGGGATGGGCTTTTTGATCGCGCTTCTGGCGGCCCTGTTCCCGATGATTTCCTATCTCAAAGCCCGCTATGACGATGAATAACCGAACTCAGATGGGAATTGGTGCATGACAATGCTGCTGCAAACCATGGCTGGAAGTCCGTTTGGCGGGGCCGAGGAGTTTTTTGTGCGCCTTGCCTGCGGTTTTCAGCGTGCCGGTATTGATCAGCATTGCGTTGTCCGCCCGAACGAGGGACGTAATCCGGTTCTCGCGGCCAATGGTGTATCCTTTGATGAATTGCCGTTTGGCGGGCGTCTTGATTTGAGAACCCCTTGGGGATTGCGCAAGCAAATCAAAAAGCACAAACCCCGTATTGTCCTTACTTGGATGAACCGGGCCAGCCGGATGACACCATCGGGTGAGTTCACCAAGGTCGCCCGGCTTGGTGGCTATTACAAGCTCAAGAATTTTCGTGATTGCGATCATCTGATCGCAAATACCAAGGACATTTGCGACTATCTTGTGCGCGAAGGGTGGCCGGTTGAACGCACCCATTACCTGCCAAACTTTGTGGATGCGGTCCCGGGCATAGCGATTGATCGAGCCGAATTCAACACGCCGTCCGATGCGCCGCTTATTCTAGGGCTGGGACGACTGCATGAAAACAAGGGGTTCGATACCCTGATCCGTGCCTTGGTGGATGTGCCGGGGGCCTATTTGTGGATCGCGGGCGCTGGTGATTTGAAAGACGACTTGCTGAAACTATCCGGGGAATGCGGTGTTGCTGATCGCGTACGTTTGCTGGGTTGGCGGCGTGACGTTGCCAACCTGTTTGCGACCTGTGATGTCTTTTGCGCGTCGTCGCGTCATGAGCCGCTTGGCAATATGGTGATCGAGGCATGGGCGCATGGCAAGCCGGTTGTTGCCCAGGCGAGTCAGGGACCGGTCCAGTTGATCACCCAAGGTGAAAGCGGATTGCTGTCCCCGCTCGAAGATGCAACCGCATTGGCAAATGATCTTCGCACGGTCCTTGACGACAAGAGCTTGTCCGAGACATTGTCAGCAAACGGTCGTGCGGCATTTGAAGCCGAATTCACCGAAGACGTAGTGGTTGCCAGATACAAGGCTTTCTTTGACGAGGTTGCGCGTTAATGTGCGGAATTGCCGGTTATATCGCCAAGGATAAGCAAACCCTTGATCCCGAAATTCTTGATCGCCTATGCACGGCGTTGGGGCATCGCGGGCCTGATGGCGAAGGGCGATATGTAAAGGGGCCCGTCGGGTTTATTCAAACACGTCTCGCGATTATTGATCTCGATACGGGTGATCAGCCGATTTATCATGAAAATGGCAGTGCCTTGGTCGCCAATGGCGAGATCTATAACTATGTCGAGCTGCGCAAAAGCCTGTGTGAAGCCAGTTTCAAAACGCGTTCAGACAGTGAAACAGCACTTCGGGTCTATGCCCGTGACAATATTGACGGCTTTGATGCCCTGCGCGGTATGTATGCCTTTGCCATTCATGATGCTGTAGAGAACCAGGTTGTTCTGTGCCGGGATCCGTTTGGTATCAAACAGCTTTACTATGTCGAAACGCCGGAATATTTCGCCTTCGCATCCGAAGCACAGGCATTGATCGCGGCTGGTCTGGTTGGTCGGGATGTGCGTGCAGATGCCCGTTCCGAATTATTGCAGGTTCAATTCACAACCGGCAGCGATATGATTTTTGACGGGATCAAGCGGCTTCTGCCGGGCGAGACCATTGTGCTGAGCAATGGTCGGATCATTGATCGTCGCCGTCGTCAGGTTCTTGGGGACAGTGCTTCGGTCGGCACACATCTTGAAGCAGCGTTGACCGACTGGGACCGTGTGTTCGAAGAATCCGTCAGGGTGCATCAACGATCAGACGTTGATTACGCCATGTTCCTTTCAGGCGGGGTTGATAGTGCATCGTTGCTTGGCATGATGCACCGGCTGAATGAGCGTCCGGTAACGGCCTATACAGCAGCGTTTGAAGCATCAAGCGTGCATGATGAACGAGAAATTGCGCGCGATGTTGCCAAGGCCTGTAACGCCAATCATATCGAGGTCATGTTCTCGGAACGTGATTTCTGGACGCTTCTGCCGGAAGTCGCTGCGCGGATGGATGATCCCGTTGCAGATTACGCAATTCTTCCAACCTACAAACTGGCCAGCGAAGCCGCACGCGATTTCAAGGTCGTGCTGTGCGGCGAAGGCGGGGATGAGCTGTTTGGAGGGTATGGGCGGTATCGTTCCGTGATGCGACCGCTTCTTCTGGGCGGGCGCGTAATGCGGTCCAAGGGTGCGTTCGACAAGATTGATGTATTGCGTCCCGATGTGCTTGAAGGATGGCGCGACGGGATTGCTGCATCGGAAAGTCGCGAAAACCGCGGAAAGCGTTCGAGACTCGCGGTGGCGCAGGCGGTGGATTGTTCCGACTGGTTGCCAAATGACTTGCTGATCAAGCTTGATCGTATGCTGATGGCGAACGGGCTTGAAGGGCGAACACCGTTCCTTGATCCGATGGTTGCCGAATTTGCCTATCAGTTGCCGGATCGTCTTAAAGTTCGCAAGGGAGTTGGCAAGTTCCTGCTGCGCAGCTGGCTGGAACGCTGCTTGCCGATGGCCCATCCCTTTGCGAAAAAACGTGGCTTTACTGTGCCGGTTGCAGAATGGATTTCAGGACAGGGTAAGCGACTGGGACCTTTGGTTGCCAATCAGGCGGGCATACTTGAAATCGCCGACCCGTCAAAGGTCGAAAAACTGTTCAATACACCGGGAAAGCGCGAAGGTGCGGCTTGCTGGCATCTTCTTTTCTATGCGCTGTGGCATCAGGCCAATGTTTTGGGCCATGCTCCGGAAAAAGATGTGTTTGAAACACTGGCACCCTAAAGACTGCACCCAACCCTGATTTAGGACAGGAGGCGGCTATGCCCAAGATCAGATCTTCAGTCTGGATGATTGTCCCAAATCTTTTGCGGACCCTTTTTCGGGGGGATGTCAGCTGGAAGTCGAAAGCTTTGCTGCTTGGCGGACTGGTCTATTTGATCAGTCCGGTCGATCTTTTGCCTGATATTCTTGTCGGGATTGGCTGGCTTGATGATCTTGTCATTGTGCCGTTGCTGGGGTGGTTGTCCTATCGAAGTTTGCCACCAGCGATCCAGGACGATGTTGGTTCTTTTGATCAGCGTGCTGCGAAATCGACGCGCCGGGTCTGGCTTTACCTTTTGCTTCTTGTCGTCGCGATAGTTGTCATTGCCATTTGGGGGGATGCCCAATACCCGGTCTCGCCAACCCAGCCAGGGTTGGCCGAGTGACACTGTCGACTGACACAATTGTCATGATCCGGACAGCAGGTTTGACGGGGTAGGGATCGAAGACTAACCTTTGGTCATAAAAACCGTCAGACAGGGAAGAAAGTCATGAGTGATACATTCCGTGCATTGGTTCTTGATCAGCAGGACAAGTCCGTTTCGGCCAGTTTCAAAAATCTGACGACAGAAGATTTGCCAGAAGGTGATGTTCTGGTTCGGGTGAAATGGTCGACCCTTAATTACAAGGATGGCATGATTTTGAACGGATTGGGGCGCCTCGTTCGATCCTATCCGCATGTGCCTGGCGTCGATTTTTCCGGTGAGGTCGTTTCATCAACAGACCGGCGATATAAACCGGGCGATGAGGTCATCCTGACCGGCTGGCGCGTGGGTGAGGCCCACTGGGGTGGCTATGCTCAATATGCCCGTGTCAAGGCGGATTGGCTGGTTCCGCTGCCAAACGGGCTGGGGGCGGATCAGGCCATGGCCATCGGCACGGCGGGCTTCACTTCCATGCTGGCGGTTATGGCCCTTGAGGAGCAGGGTGTTTCACCTGATCAGGATGGTGAGGTTCTTGTAACCGGTGCTGCCGGGGGTGTCGGGTCAGTTGCGGTTTCGATATTGGCGGCGCTGGGATACCGGGTTGCCGCATCGACCGGGCGTGCCGAAACACATCAGTATCTTCGAGACCTGGGCGCAACGACAATCGTTGATCGCAACGAATTGACCGATACCAGCAAGCCGCTTCTAAGCGAGAAATGGGTTGGTGCGATTGACAGTGTCGGCAGCAGCACACTTGCACATGTATTGTCAGAAATGAAGTATCACGGTGTGGTGGCGGCATGCGGTCTTGCCGGTGGTCCGGATCTTCCGGCTACGGTCATACCGTTCCTGCTGCGCGGGGCTCGGCTGATCGGAATTGATTCGGTGATGTGTCCCTATGCCTATCGTGTGAAGGCTTGGGAACGCCTTGCTAGACAATTGCCGACCGATCATTTGTCCGCAGCAACGACCAAGGTTGCCTTGTCCGAAATTCTGCCTTGGGGGGAGAAAATCCTGAAAGGTCAGGTCAAAGGTCGAGTTCTGATTGACGTGCAGGATTGCTAGTAAGGTCAAAACCATGCAGAATCAGCAGGTTCCCGATCGGTACTTTCGGTAAACGGGGCCCGTCAATTTGTTAGCTGGAAGTCAACCTGATGCTTGAACAACGGTTTCGCATTCTTCTTGTGGAAGATAACCCCGGTGATGCGTTTCTTGTCCGCACACTCCTTGAGGAGACTGGGGAGCCGTTTGATATTGAACATCGCAGCGATCTGACTTCCGCCATGGCCGTGCTGAACGGAGAGGGTCCTGATGCGGTTTTTGATGTGGTTTTGCTGGATCTGACATTACCGGATTCTTCGGGCGTGACGACCATCAGCCGCATCAGGGACTGTGCCAACACAGCACCGGTTGTTGTGTTGACCGGACACAAGGATGAAGAACTGGCTTTCGAGGCGCTTCAGCATGGAGCAGAAGATTATCTGACCAAGGAATTCCCGGATGGTCGCACCATTCGCCGGTCCATCCGCTATGCGATTGAGCGATCACGCGCCGAGCGTGCTCTTAAGGAAAGTGAAGAACGTTATCGCAAACTGGTTGAACTTGCCCCCGAATTGATTTCCATCCTGAGCGGGGAAGAAATCGCCTATATCAATCAGCAGGGGCTTTCGATCCTCGGCGCAGACGATAGTGCAGCCCTTATCGGTCGTTCCTTTATGGAAATGGTTCATCCGGCAAGCAAGGAAACGCTGGGCGAATATATTGCCCGTTACAGGGATGGATACACCGGGCGTGCAGATTTCACCATCATGTGTCAGCGCCCGGCTGGGGACAATGTGGAACTCGAAGTTTCCGCCATTGCATTTACCCATGAAGGGGCGCCGGCGATGCTGATGCTGGCCGAAGACGTTACCGAGAAGCGCAAAATCGAACGCCAACTGGTCCAGACGTCCAAGCTTGCGACCCTTGGTGAAATGGCGGCTTCTGTTGCCCATGAAATGAACCAGCCGCTGAATGTTATTCGCATGGCGGCCGATACCTGTGCGCTTCAATATGATCTTGATGCGGTCAAGCCAGCCTTTCAGCATGAAAGACTGGCGCTGATCAGCAGCCAGACCGAACGCATGTCGGAAATCATCAAGCACCTACAGATCTACAGCCGGCCCGATGATGATGACTTCGTGCCGTTCGATCCGATGCGTGCTGTGGCAAGTTCGGTGGACATGATTGAACATGACTGTCGGCTTTCGGGCATTGAAATCGAAGTGGTGCCACCTGCCCAGGCCTGTCTGGTCAATGGTCGCCAGGTTCAGCTTGAACAGGTTCTTGTCAACATGCTGACCAATGCCCGCGACGCGATTAACGAAAATGGCGATGATGGAAATATCGGCGGTCTTATCCGGGTCAGCGCCATGGTCGACAAGACCAATCAGGTGCTTAAGCTGGCGGTGAATGACAATGGCGGTGGTGTTCCCGAAGCCGCCATTGATCTGTTGTTCCATCCGTTCTTTACAACAAAGGATGTTGGAAAGGGCACGGGCCTTGGACTGTCGGTCAGTTTTGGCATTGTGGAAGCAATGGGCGGCAAGATTGATGTCAGGAATGAAGGTGATGGTGCATGTTTTGAAGTTACACTTCCCATCGTCAGCTTTGATGCAAGCGACGCAGACCAGACGGAATATGAGCCGGAAGAGCACCCGGGCGGGGACACGGGATTGAATGCGGAAACGCGTCAGAACATCAGAATTCTGGTGGTGGATGACGAAGTTGACGCCATGGAAATCATATCGGGATATCTCGAAGCACAGGGCTATAACGTTTCTGCGGCCAGTGACGGTGAAGATGCGCTGGCACTTGCAGCGGTGGTGCAGCCCAATATTCTGATTACAGACATCCGGATGCCACAAATGGACGGCAATGCCCTGGTCAAGGAACTGCGCAGCCGCGACCCGGCATTGCCGGTTATCGTGATGACCGGGCATCCCGGCGATGCAGAGCGTCCGGTAGACGATGATGGTGCCGATGCCCCGGTGATGGTGATGTCCAAGCCACTCAACCTCAAGGAGCTTCTGGGTATTCTGGATGAATTGTCGGAAGTCTGTATTCAATGATGCCAGAGTAGATGCCGGAGCAGTACAGGATCCGGTCAAAGAAAAAGCCCGGTCGTAGCCGGGCTTTTTTGTATTTGATGTCGGGCAGAAGGCTGGTTGCTTTTAGGCTTCCCAACCAAGCTGCATGGCAATTTTGACAGCCTGTGTACGATTGGCCGCGCCAAGTTTCTTGAAAATGCCGGTCAGATGGACTTTGACCGTGATTTCACGAACCGTAAGCTGCTTGGCGATTTCCTTGTTGGAAAGCCCTTTGGTCAACAGGCCAAGAACTTCACGTTCACGATTGGTTAGCTGACGCAGGGGGTTGTCGGGTGCAAGGCCTTCAAGATCAATTTCGCCAGGACGGATTTGCGAGCCGTCATCTTCAAGCAATGCAGAAGGAATGTATTTCTCCCCTGACAGGATTAGGCGCAACGCATTGATCAGCGATTTGCCTGACAATGTTTTGGGGAGATACCCTGATGCACCATGCTCAAGAGCATTGAGAACGTCGCTGCGCTTTACCGAGCCTGACAAGATCACGACAGGAATCTCCGGATGCTTCTGGCGCATGACCGTCAACCCCGACAAACCGTTCATGCCCGGCATGTTGAGATCAAGGATTGTCAGCTCAACGTCTGTTTCCCCGTCAACGACGGCAAGTGCTTCTGCGAAATCCTTCGCCTGCGCGACTTCAACTTCCGGCGCTGCGATTTTAAGGAAGGAAGTAATCCCGTCTCTGACGAGATCGTGGTCGTCTGCTAGCAGGATGTTCATTTTTATGCAGTACCCGTTCTTGTCCGAAGCTCTGACATCTGATGATTGGCCCCGGAAACGCTCCCCGTACTGACGACACGGTTACGCGCAATAGTTAGATTATAATTCAAGCGTCCCCCCCGGACGCGTGCGCAGCATTCAACAAAACCGGGGTCGTGTCAAACGGCAGGATAGTTTCTGAAAGCCTCAACTATTCGATCAGATAGGTCAGCTTGTGCGGGAGTCAATGTTTTATCCCATATTGCATAGTATGCGGGAGGCGCAAGGCCATTTCCGGAGGTTGGAAATCAGACGGAAATCGAAAGGCTTGGCTGGTCGATGCTATCGGCGCGTGCATTTTTTGTCGCGGATTCTTCCGCTGAGAATACAGGGCTGTCGTCGTTGCTGGTGGCCCGCTGCAGACTGGCCTGTCGGAAGGCCGCCATGTCAGCACCTGAAGGCGCATTCGGCGCAAGGGCGGCGTTCTGCAATGTCGCCAGTGCGCGATCACGGTCGGCCTTGCTGCCCGACATCGAAACGCTGACATCAACATGCCCCCCGATAGCATAGGCATTGCCATCCGGGCCTATCTGATAGGTATATTGCGGGGCCGATCCATATGGGCCTGCTGCGGCCGCATGGGCTTCTTCTTCCTGACGCACGGCAGAATCCCGGGCCTGCAATTGTGACACAACGGCTTTTTCTGCGGGATCAAGATCTGTGCTGTTTGACGTCGCAGAAGAAGCGTCACCATTTTCTTCATTGGTTTTGACAGCGTCGCGATACTCGGCCCGGCTTACGCCACCGGCGACGGCCTGTGCTTCGGTCAATGTTCTTGGATCAACGATGCGCGTCCGCAGGCTGTTATTATCTTCTCCCCCGATGGAATAGGGGGAGGCAGCAGTTCCTGATTTAGAATTTTTCTGGACTTCGACTGCTTCATATTCGGCCAGAACGCGCCCGTCAGACGTTTGCGCGATTTCCCGAACATTCAGGATCACGCCCATTCCGCCGCTATTCGGATTTGCTATGGTTTGGCCCGCTGCAATCATTGATGTCGAAGTGGTTTCCAAGTTTTAACGCAAAAGACTATACATCGCAGGTTATCAGAAAATGCGCACGGAGTCTTGCACCGGATTCCAATGCCGGTGTGGGGGGCGCTCATGTCTTGCGCAGCGTGTGGCTTGCTGATATCAGGAAAGCCAAATTTCGGCGGTACGGTAATCGTCGCTGCAATCAATTCAATCAGGAATTCATACGCATATGTCCGACTTTGTTATACCCGCCAACGAAAAAGTACTCGTTACGGGCGCAGCAGGTTTTATTGGTTCTCACCTTTGCCTGAAATTGCTGGAACAGGGGTCAACCGTCGTCGGACTGGATAACGTCAACGACTATTATGATGTTAACCTGAAAGAAGCGCGACTTGCCCGTCTGGAAGGCAAGCCCGGTTTCAAATTTGTGCGCATGGACCTTGAAAACCGCGAGGGTATCGCGGATTTGTTTGCAACGGAAAAACCGACATATGTTGTGAACCTGGCTGCGCAGGCCGGGGTGCGGTATTCAATCGAAAATCCGCATGCCTATATCGATGCGAACCTTGTCGGTTTCACAAATATTCTTGAAGGGTGTCGCCACAATAATGTGAAGCATCTGGTCTATGCTTCAAGCAGCTCGGTATATGGCATGAACACGGAAATGCCTTTCTCCGTGCATCACAATGTCGATCACCCGATAAGCCTTTACGCAGCATCCAAAAAGGCAAACGAGCTGATGGCGCATACCTATAGCCATCTCTATCGCTTGCCGACGACGGGTCTTCGTTTCTTCACGGTGTATGGTCCGTGGGGACGCCCGGACATGGCCCTGTTCCTGTTTACCAAGGCTATTCTTGAAGGGCGTCCGATCAACGTCTTTAACGAAGGCAAAATGCGGCGTGATTTCACCTATATCGATGACATTGTCGAAGGTGTTTACCGTTGTATTTCCACGGTTGCCCAACCAAATCCGAACTGGAATTCGGCCAAACCCGATCCGGCGACCAGTTCCGCGCCGTATCGCGTGTTCAATATCGGCAATAACAGCCCGGTCGAACTGATGTATATGATCGAGATCATCGAAAAGGCATTGGGCGTTAAGGCCGAAAAGAATATGCTGCCGATGCAGGATGGCGATGTGCCGGCGACTTATGCCGATGTCGAAGCACTGACCGATGCCGTCGGCTTCAAACCGGCAACATCGATTGAAACCGGGATCGGCAACTTTGTTGAATGGTACCGATCTTTTTACGGGTAAGATAACTTGAAATTTGCCGCGATCTTCGTGCTGTTCGCCAATGCATTTTCGGCGGGCATGATGTTTCTGGCCAGCGTGTTTATCTCGCGCTATGGCGGCAAGGAACTCTTTGGCTTCTTTAGCGTGGTACTGGGGGTGGTTGTAATCGGCGCCAAGATTACCACGCTGGGCCTTGATGTTGCGATTGTGCGTTTCCTTCCGAAATATCGTGCGGAGGGGCAGCTCTCTGCGTCAGGAGGGATAAAGCGCGCAGCAATCGGAATAACCCTGTTTTTATCCGTCGTTAGTGCAATTTCATTTGCGGTAATGCTGCATTATTTTCGCGGTTTTCCGGTGCCTGTCGCGACAGCAGCTGCCACCGCTTTACCGCTGGCAGCATTGTTGGGCGTATTCCAAAACATAATTCGTGCAGACGGGAACGTTTCGCGGGCTGTGGTCGGTGAGGCGATCGTAAGGCCAGCTGTTTTTATGGCACTCATCCTGACCATGCACTTCCTTTGGATTCCAAGCATTGGGAATTTCGGGATTGGTCTTGCTTACAGTATCGCTCTTGGAATGTCTTTGTCGGTTAGTATCGCCCTGGTAGTGTCTGACAGAAAGGTAAACTGGGGCGGGCGGATAACCTTGCGCTCCAAGCATTTGCGCGAATGGTTATCTCACGGTATTAACCTGCTGCTCTCAGAGTCATCAACAGCGCTCCTGAATCAGGCACCTATTCTGCTCGCGGGTGTCCTACTTTCAGCTGCTGAAGCCGGTGAAATGAGTGCAGTTATAAGACTGGCAATGCTCGTTATATTTGCCTTGACTGCAGTGCAATCAATCATCACACCTTTCTTGTCTCAAGCAATGTCCAGAAATAATACTAAAGAATTGCAAGCGCTGGTGGCACGCGCATCGGCATTTACGATGATTGTCGCCGTGCCTGTCTGCGGAGGATTTGTTCTGCTTGCTCCACAGTTGCTAGGCTTCTTTGGTGACGGATATGTAACGGCAGTTCCATTGTTGCGGATCATGTTGGGGGCGTATTTGCTTTATGCTGCCGCAGGACCCGCCGTAGCCTTACTTACGATGACGGGGCATCACAAAGTGGCGAGAACAGTCGTATGCTCGGCTGCCACTGCCATGATAGTTCTGGGGGCCATATCGATGACTTTTGGTGGACTTGTTCCAGCGGTGTGGGTGGCGGCCTTGATAGTTGCGGTTTATCCACTAATCCTTGCAATCCTGTGCCGCAAGACGCTTGGGGTGGATCCGACGGTACTGTCATTGCGTTATTTGGTCGCCAGGTAACCTGCCAGCACGCTCTCGCCATAGCGCAAAGTCTGCTGGCAGTTGTCCACTGCATGAAACGTGATGATGCGATTTCTGCAAACTGCGGCGCATCAGGCATTTGCCATCATTGGCGATCTATTTTGGGGAAATGGTGCTGCTGGGGAGATTTGAACTCCCGGCCTCTCCCTTACCAAGGGAGTGCTCTACCCCTGAGCTACAGCAGCCCGATATCATCAGGCAATCCGGTGGGGGATGGTGCTGCTGGGGAGATTTGAACTCCCGGCCTCTCCCTTACCAAGGGAGTGCTCTACCCCTGAGCTACAGCAGCGTATGCCCCATGCGGTGCGGGCGGGTTATAGGCCACGGATCAGCAATTGGTCAAGCCCGAAATATGCGAAGTTTTCCGAATGATTGTCCAAGGCTGCTTTTCGCCCTGTTTTCGTCAAGATCGGCTGTAATTTTTCGCCTGCTGTTTTATAACAGGTCCAAGGATTGAACCCGTACGCACACCGGAACCCAAATCGAACCATGACTGCAAAGAAATCCGATATCCGCCCGGCGGTGAATGAAGAACGCCTCAAGCGTGAGGCCGAAGCTCTTCGTGCCAATCTGGCCAAGCGCAAACAACAGCAGCGATCGCGCAAGGAGAGCGCTGGCGACTCTGATACCAAAGGCAGTTCGAACGAGTAGCTGAGCAACCAGATTGCGAAGCTGCCACCCGTTATCGTCGGCCCCAAAGCGGTGCGATCGCACCAAGCAGCCATAAAGCGCGTAACGGCGTATCGTTTGGTTGATCTTGAAGGTCAGGCACGGGTAAAACCGAAGGTGCAGAAAAGCACAGGGACTGTTTCGCAACAAAGGGGTGGCACTATGTCGGTAAGACCGGATCACTGGATACGCCAGATGGCGCAGGAAAAGGGCATGATCGAGCCGTTCGTTGACGGCTTCAAGCGCGACGGCGTGATCTCCTATGGTGTCAGTTCTTACGGCTATGACGCCCGTGTTGCCGACGAGTTCAAGATTTTCACCAATGTCGACTCGGCCATTGTCGATCCCAAGGAATTTTCCGATAACGGGTTCGTCAATCGCCAGACCGATGTCTGCGTGATCCCGCCCAACAGTTTCGCACTGGCGCGCACCGTGGAATATTTCCGCATCCCGCGCGACACGCTTGTGATCTGTCTTGGCAAATCGACCTATGCCCGTTGCGGCATTATCGTCAATGTCACCCCGCTTGAACCCGAATGGGAAGGCCATGTGACGCTGGAATTTTCAAACACGACACCACTTCCGGCACGTATTTATGCCAATGAAGGTGCCTGTCAGTTCATTTTCCTGAAAGCCGAAAGCGAATGCGATACCTCCTATGCGGATCGCGCAGGGAAATATATGGGCCAAAAAGGTGTCACATTGCCGCGTCTGTGATAAAGGCATGGCAACCAATCTGGCATCAAGATGCCAAGACGCGCGTTCGCTGCGCGAGCAAGCGCAGCACAAAGAGGATTGAATGGACAAGATCAAGATTTCCGGTGGTCGCCGGTTGCAGGGCAAAATTGCAATTGGCGGCGCCAAAAACGCGGCACTTCCCCTGATGGCAGCCGCCCTGCTGACAGATGAAACGCTGACCCTTTCCAACTTGCCGCATCTGGCGGACATCACCTCGATGGCGAATCTTCTCGCCCAGCATGGTGTTGCGTTGCATCTGAACGGGCATGCGCCCAATGGCGGGCACACTGGCCGCGTTCTGGAAATGACCGCCAAGGAAATCACCTCGACCACGGCACCTTATGACCTGGTCCGTAAAATGCGGGCATCGGTTCTGGTATTGGGTCCGATCGTTGCACGTTGCGGGATTGCCCGTGTGTCGCTGCCGGGCGGTTGTGCGATCGGGAACCGTCCGGTTGACCTGCATCTCAAGGCACTCGAAGCCATGGGGGCTGAAATCCACCTTACAGAGGGCTATATCGAAGCTCGCGCACCCGAAGGCCTGAAAGGCGGGCATGTCCTGTTCCCGCAGGTTTCCGTCGGGGCGACCGAAAATGCACTGATGGCGGCGTCGCTTGCCGATGGAGTTGTCACGATTGCCAATGCTGCCCGCGAACCCGAGGTCGCGGATCTTGCCCATTGCCTTGTTGCAATGGGGGCGGAGATTGAGGGTATCGGCACTGACACCCTGAAAGTTACCGGCAAACCGCGCCTGCATGGTGCGGAATATTCGGTTGTACCCGATCGTATTGAAACCGGCACCTATGCGATTGCAGCGGCCATCACCGGCGGTGAGATCGAGTTGACCGGAACCCGCATGGATCTGATCGAAAGCCTGGTTGATGCGATGCGCAAGGCCGGCGTCGAAATCGAAGAAACTGCTGACGGCATGAAAGTACGGGGTAACCGTGCGACCCTTCGCGGTGTTGATGTCATGACCGAACCCTATCCGGGGTTCCCGACCGATATGCAGGCCCAGTTCATGGCGCTGATGTCGGTTGCCAATGGCGCTTCGATGATTACCGAGACCATTTTTGAAAACCGCTTCATGCATGTGCCTGAACTGGGACGCATGGGGGCGGATGTGAATGTGCATGGCCGCTCCGCAATCGTACGCGGCAGCGCAAAGCTTTCAGGTGCCGAAGTGATGGCGACCGATCTGCGTGCATCGGTATCCATGGTGCTTGCGGGCTTGGCAGCCGAGGGCGAGACGGTTATTAACCGTGTCTATCATCTTGATCGCGGCTATGAGCGGCTTGAAGAAAAACTTGCGGCCTGTGGGGCGCAAATCGAACGTGTCCGCGTTCCGGCCTGATTTGCCGGTGGTGATCGCACAGCGATCGGGACAACAGACAAACGCGTAAGGCGACTGATTTATGAGTGACGAAAAGTTGGTGCTTGCCCTGCCTAAGGGGCGCATTCTTGACGAGGTGATGCCACTGGTCCGATCCGCCGGGATCGAACCGGAAGCGGCATTTGATGATCCGAAATCCCGGGCACTTCGGTTTGCCACCAATCATCCGCATATCGATATCATTCGTGTTCGCAGTTTTGATGTTGCAACCTTTGTTGCCTTTGGTGCCGCCCATATCGGTGTCTGCGGCAATGATGTCCTGATGGAATTCGACTATCCCGATATTTACGCGCCGCTGGATCTGAATATCGGGCATTGCCGCCTGGCTGTTGCCGAACCCGAAGACATGATTGATGGCGATGATCCGTCACGCTGGTCGCATGTTCGTGTTGCCACCAAATATCCGCACGTAACCCGGACCCATTTTGCGGCCCGCGGTGTGCAGGCCGAATGCATCAAGCTTAATGGTGCGATGGAGCTGGCCCCGACGCTTGGTTTGTGCCGTCGTATTGTCGATCTTGTTTCGACCGGCAACACGCTTAAGGCCAATGGTCTGCGCGAGATTGAACATATCGCCGATGTGACATCGCGTCTGATTGTGAACCGGGCTGCTCTTAAGACACGCCCGACTGATATTCAGCCCTGGATCGACCGTTTCTCCGAGGTAGTCAATGCCGCTTAAGCTTTCCATTACGGACGCCAATTTCGAGGAAGACTTTGTCAAGCTTCTGGGCATGAAGCGCGAATCGGATGCCGATGTTGATGCCGCTGTTGCCAATATCATCGCCGACGTTCGCGCACGCGGTGACGAAGCCGTTTGTGAATATACCAATCGCTTTGACCGTCTGAATATCGATGCCAAGGGCATGGCGGTCAGTGCTGCCGAAGTTGATGCCGCGATTGCCGATATTGATGCGGACTTGCTTAAGTCGCTGGAACTGGCCGCCGAACGCATTGGCGCCTATCACGCCAAGCAAATGCCGGCAGACGAACGTTACACCGACGAAGCCGGGGTTGAGCTTGGCTGGCGCTGGCGCGCTGTTTCAGCAGCCGGTCTTTATGTGCCCGGCGGTTTGGCGTCCTATCCGTCATCTGTTCTGATGAATGCGATCCCGGCCAAGGTGGCCGGTGTTGAACGCCTTGTCATGGTTGTGCCGACCCCGGACAACAAAATGAACCCGCTGGTTCTGGCCGCGGCCCGTATTGCCGGTGTCGACGAAATTTACCGTATCGGCGGCGCACAGGCGGTCGCAGCCCTTGCCTATGGCACCGAAACCATCAAGCCGGTCGACAAGATCGTTGGTCCGGGCAACGCCTTTGTTGCCGCGGCCAAGCGTCGCGTTTTCGGTCAGGTCGGCATTGATATGATTGCCGGTCCGTCGGAAATCCTTGTGGTTGCTGATGGCAGCAACGATCCAAGCTGGGTCGCAGCCGATCTGTTGTCGCAGGCCGAACATGATCCGGTTGCGCAGTCGATTCTGATTACCGATGACGCCGGGTTTGCCGATCGCGTGCAACAAGCCATTGATACGCATCTTGAAACGTTGCCACGTGCAGAAATCGCGGGCGCAAGCTGGCGCGACTTTGGTGCAATTGTCTTGGTCGAAAATCTGTCGCAGGCTCCGGCCCTTGTGGATCGGATCGCACCGGAACATCTTGAACTGGCGGTCGATGACCCGGACGCCCTGGCAGAAGACATTCATCATGCCGGCGCGATTTTCCTGGGTCGTTACACGCCGGAAGCCATTGGTGACTATGTCGCCGGGCCGAACCACGTTCTGCCAACCGCCCGTTCGGCACGGTTTTCTTCCGGTCTTGGGGTTCTGGACTTCATCAAGCGTTCGTCGCTGATCAAGTGCACACCCGAAAGCCTTGCCAAAATCGGGCCGGCCGCAATTGCACTGGCAGAAAGTGAAGGTTTGCAGGCACACGGACTTTCAGTAGCGATCCGGTCAAACCAGATGTAAGCTGTTGCAGTGCAGCGCGTAAGGGGACCGCAGGGAGAAAGCCATGGCTTCAAATCAGTGTATCGCCGGTATTTATCTTGATGAAAAATACAAGGTGCGTCGCCGTCCCGAGGTCGAGCACGAGCAGGCTGTGGCAATTTACGACCTGCTGGAAGAAAATCACTTCGAGCCCGCTGGCGGGTTCGAAGGCCCGTATTCGGTTCATATGCGCATCGAAGACAATCGCATCTATATGGATGTGCGTGGCGATGATGACAGTGAAAACCTGACCACCATTCCCGTGCCTTTGTCGCCGTTCCGCCGGATCGTCAAAGATTACTTCATGATTTGCGAAAGCTATTATGACGCAATCAAGAAGGCGAGTGCAGCCCAGATCGAGACGATCGATATGGCGCGGCGCGGCCTGCATAACGAAGGGTCGGAGCAATTGCGCGAGCTTCTGACCGACAAGGTGACGATTGATGAAAATACGGCCCGTCGCCTGTTTACGCTGATTTGTGTTCTTCACATCCGGGGTTAAGGCGACGTGGCAGAAGAACTTCCCGGCTCGGTTCTTTTTGCCTGCAGTTACAATGCCGTTCGTTCCGTGATGGCGGCCGCGTTGTTGCGTCATTATCACGGAACACGCGTTTATGTTGAAAGTTGCGGCGTACGTGCGGGCGATGTTGACGGTTTTGCCATCGCCGTGATGGATGAAATCGGGCTCGATATTTCATCCTACAAATCCAAGACATTCGATCAGCTCGAAGACGGGTTCTTTGACCTGATTATCACCATGTCGCCCGAGGCCCAGCACCGTGCGGTGGAGATGACCCGCACGATGGCCTGTGATGTCGAATTCTGGAATACCTTTGACGCCACCATGATCGAAGGATCGCGCGAAACCAGACTTGATGCCTATCGTCAGGTCCGCGATCAGATCAAAAAGCGCATCCTTGACCGTTTCCCGGTCGGCCCGGCACCGAAAATCTAGAAAGATCAGCTGGCCTCTGTTGCCAGATGGTCGAATGCCGGTCCATCAAGAACGAAAATCCGTTCATCAGTTGCGTGACGCATCCCAAGTTTTTCGTAAAATCGTTGGCCCACCATATTTTCGGCATCAACCGACAGCCTGATATAACTTTTGCCGGACGCGCGTGCCCGGCGGGCGACATTGGCAACAAGATGCCGGGCGAAACCGCCCCCGCGATGAGACGGCGCGACATAAAGGTCCTGGATATAAAGCCCGGCTTTGCCGCGAAATGTTGAATAGCTGGGAAAAAACACACAAACCGCGACCGGCGTCTGGTGATCGGTTGCGATCAATGCCTCGAATGCCGGGCTCTCGCCAAAGCCGTCACGGACCAAATCATCGGGCGTGCTTCTGAATTTGTCCTCACAGCCGGTAGTTTTGGCAATTTCAAGCAGCATGGCATGGATGGCGGGGGCGTCGGGCTTTTGGGCCAAACGAATTTCCGGGTGGCTGGGCATCCGTACTTTCCTTTGAAACGGGGCGATTGGTTGTTGGAACAATACGCGGGCACAAGGCCGGGGCAAAGGATCAATCACCATTTATGTGGACTTGTTGCCAATCCGGATAATGGTCGCAACCCCGCACCGGTCAGATCAAATATTGCTGCCATGCCAAAGATGCAGTGCTGAGACGCCCACCATGACATGCGAAAGAACTTGACCTTTTGCCCGGTTCAGAGCAGTTTGCGCCCCACCGGTATTTTGATATTGCAATACGAAAGCTAGGAGTCACATGGCTAAAGAAGACGTTATCGAGTTTCAGGGCACCGTCGTTGAACTTCTGCCCAATGCGATGTTTCGCGTGAAGCTGGACAATGACCACGAAATCCTTGCCCACACCTCGGGTAAAATGCGCAAGAACCGTATTCGTGTTCTCGCAGGGGACCGTGTCAGCGTCGAAATGACCCCTTATGACCTGACCAAAGGTCGTATCACCTTCCGTTTCAAGTAATCTGGAACCAGTTCCAGCGCAAATTGACCTTGTCTGGCGCGCAGTTTACCCTTTGCGCCCAGGGCAACTTGTTGCTGTTTACGGGGATGTGCATATTTGAGCACGTCAATCCCACGGTTTAAGATCCGATATCCGGGAGCTACGTCTTGTCGAAACTGATACTGGCATCTGCATCGCCGCGCCGTCTTGAGCTGCTTGCGCAGATCGGAATTGTGCCAGATCAGGTGGTCCCGGCAGATATCGACGAAACACCCACGGCCGATGAAAGTCCGCGCCGGCTGGCGCTTCGCCTTGCCGAGGAAAAAGCCCGTGCTGTTGCAAAAGGCAATGGCGGGGCTTTTGTGCTTGCGGCGGACACGGTGGTCGCATGCGGCAACCGGGCCTTGGGCAAGGCCGGGGATCAGGCCGAAGCCCGCAAGTTCCTGACACTGCTTTCGGGGCGTCGCCATCGTGTTTATGGTGGCATATGCCTGATTGCACCGGATGGCACGGAACGGTCGCGTGTGATCGAAACGCAAGTCAAATTCAGAAATCTCGGGCACGAAGATCTGGATCGTTATTTGTCGCATGATGAATGGAAAGGAAAGGCAGGCGCCTATGCCATCCAGGGACATGCGGCAACCTTTGTAAAGGCGATTTCCGGGTCCTATTCGAATGTGGTCGGACTGTCACTGTGCGAGGTGGATGGTCTGCTGCGCGGCCTTGGCTATCAAACAAAAGAGGTCTGATCATGTCGGCTGGCGGACATAACCGGGACCGCCTGCTGATTGATGCGATTGCGCTTGAACGCAGGGTCGCGCTGATCAGGAATGACCGCCTTTGCCGTCTGTGGATTGATCGCGGCGGCCCGGCACGGTTTGATATCCATCTTGGACGTGTGTCCAAAATTCTTCCTGAAATGGCGGCCGCAATGGTTGCGCTTGACGGTCTGGAAGGCGGCTTGTTACCGTTTGACCGCCATGACGGCCCGTTGCACGAAGGCCAGTGGGTTGTGGTTCAGATCGCCCGCCTTGGTTTTGAAGACAAGGGCGTGAAACTGACCGGGCGCATCGCGATCGAAGGTGTCGGGATGATCTTGCGTCCTGGTGGTCGACTGATTGAGCTGCCCAGAAAACTCAAAGATGCGCAACAGCGCGCCAACCTGCTTGCGATCCTGAAAAACATCCAGTCACACGACGATGGCATCATGTTGCGTTCCGGTGCCACAGATTGGGACGAAGACGCGATTGCCGGTGAATACCGGCTGCTAAGCGCCCAGTGGCAAAAGGCCGAGGCCGCACTGGCAAACCCGCGTAAACCGTTGCTGGTCTGCAAGGCGCAGTCGGAACTAGATCAGATGATCGAACGCCATCTGATGGCGGGGCAGGAATGCCTGGTCGACGGGGTCGATGAATTTGTTCGATTGCGCGGCATGTTAAAGGCACGCGGAAAGGCCGAAGATCATCTGTTGCGTCATGGCGGGTCACGTTTGCTGTTTGATGGTCACGATATCGAGGCCGATATTGCCAATGCCCTGATTTCAAAAGTCCACCTTGCCGGGGGCGGATGGATCGCAATTGATCAGGCAACAGCGTTATGTGCGATTGATGTTAATGGGGCCGGCGCAGATAGCGGACGTGATCCGGAAACCCGTGCAATAGACATCAATCTGCGGGCTGCGGACGAAATTGTCCACCAGATCAGGCTGCGCAATATTGGCGGTCTTGTGGTGATTGATCCGTTGCGGATGAAAAGCCGTGCCGGGCGTGACAAATTCGATGCCGCGATCAAGGCCGCGTTTGGGCCGGAACTTGATGGTGCCGTGCAAATTGGCGGATTTACCAGGTTGGGTCTTTATGAATTCAGCCGTCAGCGCGCCGGCGAATCGCTGGCAGCACGGATTCTGGTCAAACAGGATCAGGCACAGCTTAATGCTGTTTCGGCATTGAACAATGTCTTGCGAAATGTGGTCGGGGAAAGTCGCGCGGGACTGGCGGGAACGGTGCGTTTGTATGTCGCCAGTGACATTGCGCAAAGACTTGCTGAAAGTGACGATGCGCGCCAGATACTGATCAGGGTGTTTGGAACGGTCCCGCAAATCCTGGCCGATCCGGCCCTTGAAAACGATAGTTACCGGTTGGAAAAGAATTAGGATGACCCAAGAAAATACAACGAAAACAGTCAGCTCCGAGTGCGTGGTTTGCGGCAAGCCGGCAGACGACAAATACAAGCCGTTCTGTTCCAGACGCTGTGCGGATCGCGACCTTGGGAAGTGGTTGAATGAAAGCTATGCAATTCCCGCGACCGAGCCGCCGGAGTATCTGGAAGACCTTGAAGATGAAGAAGAATTTTAATCGCAAAAAAAATGCGATTTGAGGCTAGACAAGCCCCAAAGGAGTTTGTATAACCCCGCTCGTTCCGCAGGGAACACTCCGGAGACGGAGACGAAAGTCGGATTTGCCCAGGTAGCTCAGTTGGTAGAGCAGTGGACTGAAAATCCGCGTGTCGGTGGTTCGAGTCCGCCCCTGGGCACCACTTTCGGTAGCCAAAAAAACCCGGCCTTATGGCCGGGTTTTTTGTTTTCTAAAGCTCGATTCCCAGAAGTATTTCGACACCTTTCGCATCCTGACCCTTACCCATTAGCGATTTTGCGTTTTCCGGGTAAAAGTAGCCTCTTGCCGACTGACCATCATCGCAAAGCACCCACCAGCGCGCTTCGAACGGAGTTTCCGGGCTTTTTGCAGCGTAATGCCCCTTACATTGATTGGTATCAGACAGGGCCACATTGAATGCGCCCGCGACTTTGTTGTACTCGATGGTCAACTTTTGGCTGCCATAGAATGAACCCGGCCAGATAAGCGTCATTTCCGCTTGTCGCTGATTATCAAGCGGGTCGGAGTTGGCGGCGGTCTCGTAAACAGTCGGGCAGGAGATTATCGTGCTGCCCGGTTCGGCTGGGGAAGTTGGGTTGCTGTACTTTGAGAGCTGAAGAGAAGAAATAAAAGACTCCGTATCTAGTGCCGTATCACCACAATACTTCATCTCAACATATGTATCGATTGCACCTCTGTCGTTGTCAAAGGTGAGTTCTTTTTTTCCGCGAATACCAAACTTGGCGACCTGACATGATTCTCCGTCAGGTGTTACGAGGTTGCCAAAGTATCCTGCTTTGCTTCCTGTCTCGTTTTCCACATAGGTAACACCTTCCAGTTTGGTGTCCGGTTTTGCAGTTTTTAATATTTTGGATTCAAAAGCATCTCTGCTTTTTAACGATGAAATCGTCGCAGTACTGAACCAGCCTGTGGGGACGTGTTCGATATGAACTTGTCCCTGGCCACAAGCCAAGGTGATGTCTTCGTCCAGCACCTGCCCGTTGTTACGTGACCTTTGCTGAACGGCGCTTACAGGTACATTTAGGACAGTGAGGGCATTAAAACGCGCTTGTTCAGAACCAATATTTTTCCATTCGGAAAATGTGTTCTGCTGTGTGGTTTGACATCCGGAGAGAGCAAGTGAACATCCAGCAGCTATTGCGATTACTAAGTTTCTATTAACCATAAGAAATTCTGACACTTCTAAAATTGACGTGATGTTTGATGGTCGACGCCGTGTGCGATGATATTCATGGAATACTAATGAACACCTTATCGACAACACAGACTTTCATACAAACGCATACAATCACTAATTGCAATGTAGGTAATGTAAATATTGCTATGATCGCGCGAAGCGTAGCATCGGTTCATCGAGAGCGAGGCGAATTTAAGGAACTTCAAGTTCGTGTCTGATGGAGAAATTTACCCTCTTAGGCGCCGACGACCCTTACATATACAAAGCAGGAGAAGTGAACAGAATCGTCTTAACGACAGCTATGTTATTGGTGCGCCGAAGTTGGGTCGTGGCTCTGTTCTGACCGCCTCTATGCAGTGAACTGATAGAAATGAACCGAATTCCCCAAAATCCTTTTCAAATGAAAGCCACTCCATGTCCGAAAGTTTGTTCGGGGTTTTAGAGCTTGATTTTGTTGGTGTTTGCACCTTTTGTTGCGGAAATTTTACATTCCGGTACGCTTTGAAATCAGACGGCAGCAAAATGTTATCGGAGTTCGCGTAACGAACCGGTGGCTCCCGCGTCACCGAAAACTGGATGCCCAGGGGACAAACATGACTGAGAAGCAGATCGAGATCGAACTGAAACTTCGGATCGATCCGAAACACGTTGCGCGCCTTAAGAACGCGCCGGTCCTGCGCGAGGTCAAGGAAGGTCGGCGTCTGATGACGACGCATCTTGTCTCTATTTACCATGACACGCCCAAGCTTGCCCTTGCCAACAAGGGGCTTGCGATCCGCGTGCGCAAAAAAGGCACCAAAGGCTGGGAGCAAACGGTCAAGACGTCCAACGGCCTGCGTGAAGCACTGCCATCGCGTCATGAATGGACGGTGGAACTCGAAGACGGTGTGCTTGATCTTGATCTGTTTACCGATAAGGACGTCAAAAAACTTCTGAACAAGTTTGCCCGAAAAAAGAAGATCGACCGTATTTTCGAAAGCGACCTGAAACGAAGTGCCGTTGATTTGACCTATCGCGATGCCGTCATGGAACTGGCGATCGATCAGGGCGTGGTGCGATCAGGTGAAAAGGAAGTTCCGATTTCCGAGGTCGAGTTTGAACTTAAAAAAGGCCATCCGGCGGCACTTTTTGATCTCGCACTTGAACTGCAGCGCACGGTTCCGTTGTTGTTAAGCATGCGCTCCAAGGCATCGCGCGGGCGTGACCTTTATCTTGATCGGGGCCCCGGCGCGTACCGCGCGGCCCCGGTTGAACTGACCGATGACATGTCGGCTGAAACGGCATTTCGCACCATGCTGGGGCAGGGGCTTCGGATGATTCTCAGCAACGAGGTCTGTGTTCGTCAGGATCTTGATGTTGAAGGCTGCCATCAGATGCGCATCGGAATGCGTCGATTGCGGGTCGCACTGAACCTTTTCAAAAGAAACCTTCCGGCTGGCGAGGCCGTCTTGCTGCGCCGTTTGCTTAAATCATGCAGCAAGGGGCTCGATGGTTTGCGCGATTGGGATGTTTTCCTGGGCGAGACCCTGCCCCTGATCGAAGAACGTTTCCCCGATCACCAAGGCGTTGCCGAATTGCGCATCGCAGCCCAAAAACAGCGTGCCAAGGCATTGGACGCGGCCCGGGTGATGCTTGATGCGCCGGAATATGGTCAGCTTCTTTTGATCCTGGGGGCCTGGGCAAGTTATTCGCGCTGGGCATCAGGGGCCAGTGCCGAACAGATGAAGGCAATGGCATCCCCGGTCACTGATCTGGCAACACCGCTTCTTGATCGGGCCTATAAGCGGGTCACCAAGCGGGGCGAAAATGTCGCCGAACTCACTACGCCGCAACTTCATGCCTTGCGCCTTGATGTCAAACAGATGCGCTATGGGACCGAGTTTTTCGGGTCGGTCTATCCGGCCAAAAAGGTCAAAAAGTTCCGCTCCAGACTGACATCGATGCAGCAAATTCTGGGACAGCTTCAGGACGCCGCCGTTGCCGAGGCAAGGCTTTCGGCCCTGACGCCCGACCTGTCAGCTGACGGGCATGTTGCGGTCGGACTGGTGTCGGGGTGGTTTGGCGCACGCGTCGAACATGAACTTCCTGGCCTTGAAGAAGCCTGCAAGAACTTCACAGAACAAAAGTTGTTCTGGAAGTAAATGACCCGTTTGCTGCGGGGCGGGTGAAGCCGGGTGCCTAAGATGCCGCCTGCTTCATGTCCTGATAGGCGCTAAGGGCGCGTTCACGGCCTTCTTTGACGCCGATAACCGGTTCGGGGTAGTCGGTGCCCAAACGGACGCCAGCGGCCTTGAGGATCAAGGGTGATGCTTCCCACGGTTTGTGGATGTATTGTTCGGGCATGTCACGCAGTTCCGGAACCCATTGACGGACATAGTCACCGGCCGGATCAAACTTTTCACCCTGAAGTACCGGGTTGAAAATGCGGAAATACGGGGCCGCATCCGCCCCGCATCCACCAATCCATTGCCAGGAAAAGGCATTATTGGCCGGGCAGGCATCAACAAGCGTATCGTCAAACCATGCCAGCCCCGCGCGCCAATGAATCAGCAGATGCTTGACCAAAACCGAACCGACAATCATCCGGACCCGGTTATGCATATAGCCGGTGTGCCAAAGTTCGCGCATGCCGGCATCGACAATGGGAAAACCGGTTTGGCCTTTTTGCCAGCGTTCAAGGGCGTCCTGATCTTCTGACCATGGAAAATGCGCAAACTGCCCCTGCAACGGCACGGATCGCAGGTCTTTGGCATGAAACAGAATGTGATGGGCAAATTCGCGCCATCCCAGTTCGGACATGAATTTTGACGCAGTTTTCCCCTGTGCCGGATGGGCATCGGCATAGTGGTTCGCGCTATGCCACACCTGATAGGGGCTGATTTCGCCAAAACGTAAATGCGGGGAAAGCTCGGACGTTACCCGGCGGTCTGGCCGGTCGCGCAGATCGGCGTAATCAACCAGACGATCATCGATAAAATCAAACAGCTGGTCTTTTGCCCCTTGTTCACCCGGGGTGAAACGTTCGGCAAGGCCACCGGCCCAGTCAAACGGTTTGGGGCCAAGATCAAGGGCCGAAAGGCTTACTTCGTCACCAAGGTCAGCATCGCACAGCGCAATCGTGTCCGGGGCGGCAATTGGCGTACGGGGCGGTGGAAATTTCTGGCAGGCCCGCCAGAACGGGCTATAGACCTTGAAATCAGTGCCGTTACCGGTTTTGACTTCCCACGGTTCAAAAAGAAGATTGGCCTTGAAGCTTTCACATGTCAGGCCGCGATCAGACAATGCGGATTTGATGTCGGTATCGCGTTCTGTTGATGGTTTGTCATACAGACGGTTCCAAAACACCGCCTTGACGTTGCACGACCCGATGATGGTCTCAAGAACCCCATGCGCGTCACCGTGAAACAGACGCAAGGATGGGGTTTTGGTTGGTGACTTTGCCGCCAGGCCATCAATGCCTTGCGCAAGGGCAGACACGCTTTTTTCAAGCCACCAGCGCGTTGCCCCGCCAAGCTGACCGTCAATGACCGGATCAAGAATAAAAACCGGCAGCACCGCACCGTCATGCTCGGACGCCCACTTTACAGCCGCACGTAAGGCAGGATTGTCTGCCAGACGCAGATCGTTGCGAAACCACATGATGGCGATCGGGCGTTGGGTCATTGGTATTCCTGAAGTTTGTGGTCCTGCGGGGATTTCAAAGCCGGAGGGGAGAGAGTGTCGTGACTGTGACAGCGTATTGAGGGGATGTCACGCCACTCTCTCTGGCTCGGGGTACATCAAGCATTACGTTTCAGAATTTCGATCAGTTCACCGAAGCTGTCAGAAAGTTGGTTTTTATCCCAGCCGGCAAATCCAAGAACCAGCCCCTTGGGCAAGGTTTCTGCATTTTCGGGTGATTTGTCATGGTAATAGGATGAAAGAGCCCGGCAATCCAAACCGGCCTCGACCATTTTTTCCTGAATGAATATATCGTCATGGCCACCTGTCAGTCGGGCGCACAGGTGCAATCCGCCATCCGATGGCATTGCCGCAAGCAATCCTGACGCGCTGTTTGCAATCAGATCTTTGAGATGGGCGCGTCTTTCCCCGTATCGCATCCGCATTTTGCGGACATGACTGCCAAAATGTCCTTCGGCAAAGAATGTACCAAGGGCCGCCTGTGCCGTTGGTGCCGGAACACCGTCGGCAAAGCCGCGCATGCCACGAAAAGCCGGGATCAATGCCGGTGGCAGAACAAGATAGCCAAGCCGAATACCGGGAAACAGGACCCGTGAAAACGTCCCGACATAAATCACCCGATGATCGGTATCGAGCCCCTGAAGCGATGAAAGTGGCGGCCCGTCATAGCGGTAATCGCTGTCGTAATCGTCTTCAACAATCCAGGCGTCATGGGCCTGTGCCCATTGCAAAAGTGCCAGTCGCCGCGACAGCGACAATGTGGTGCCCAACGGGTAATTGCGCGACGGGGTGGTCACAATCACCCGGGACGGGGACGGCGTTTGGGATAACCGTGCAACACATAACCCTTCATCGTCGACCGTCACCGGATGCACAATGGCGCCACTTGATGCCAGAACTCCGCGAATGCCCTCATAACCGGGGTCCTCGGTTGCGATGATATCGCCCGGATCAACCAGGGCACGGGCAATCAGATCGAGTGCCTGCTGGGCACCGGAAACCACCATGACCTGATCGGCGTGGCAATTAACCCCGCGCGACTGGCGCAGCCATTTGGCAATTTCCGCCCGCAATTGCGGCAATCCCATCGGATCATCGGGAATGGTCAGGTCGATATTCGGCGCACGCCAGGCGCGGCGCAAAAGGCGCGCCCACATGTCAAACGGGAAACCGTCCAGATCCGGCGTTGCCGGGTTGAACGGGCGGGCAACGCGAAAACGCGGAAACCGTCGCTGATATGCCAGCATCCGTGATGCGCTTTGACTAAGATGCAATGCGCGCGCGTCCGATCCTCGCGACGGGGCCGTTCCGGTTTGTGACACGGTTTGCATGTCACGATCGGGGAGTGAGCGGGCAACAAAGCTTCCAGCACCAATACGGGTTTCAAGATATCCTTCCGATGTCAGCAAATCGAAACTGGTCACCACCGTATTGCGCGATATTCCCAGTGACTTTGCCAGATCACGACTTGCCGGAAGCCGTTCCCCGGGATGCAGCCGCCCGTCCAGAATGGCCGACCGGATGCCGTGATAAAGCCTGCGATAGGCCGTGGTTGCGCCGGGCTCATTGTCCCCGTCGATCTGGCTTGGGTAAATCCAGCTGTAATCACTGCGTGGCATCGGCGGTCCTGCGGGTTAAATTGGATCTATCATTTTTACTATAATGGACCTTTTTAAAAGTCCAATTCTAACGATGATGGCACCATTGATTGCCACCCGAATAAAAGAACGAGACCGCCATGGCTGATATGACCTTGCCCGAACAATATGAAGTCCATCCCCACACCAAAGTTGTCCGCGGACCCAAACGCGCGTCTTATGACCGTGAACTTGTGCACGGCATTATTGATGATGCGCTGATTTGTCATGTCGGCACGGTGGTCAATGGTCGTCCGGCCATGATCCCGACCGCGCATTGGCGTGTGGGTGAACGGATTTACATCCATGGTGCGTCAAAAAACCGCATTCTGGCGGCGATTGCCGATGGCGCAGAAGCCTGCCTGTGCATCACCCATCTTGATGGTCTGGTGATGGCGCGTTCTGCCTTTCATCATTCCGCCAATTACCGGTCGGTCATCATTTATGGCAAGGGCGCGGTTGTAACCGATGACGCCGACAAGATGGAACATTCGCGCCTGTTTGTCGAAAAGCTTGAACCGGGGCGCTGGGATAAAATCCGCCAGCCAAACAAACAGGAACTCAAAGCCACGATGTTCCTTGGATTTGATCTTGAACAGGTTTCGGCAAAGGTTCGCGCCGGCGATCCGGTCGATGATGACGACGATTATGACTGGCCGGTATGGGCCGGTATCCTGCCCAGTACGACCCACTGGGGCACCCCGATTGACGATACCCGCATCAAACCCGGGTTCGAGGGGCAGGGATATCTTCGGACATCTTCGTGATTAAATGAAAAAGGGCTGGCAATCATTTACCAGCCCTTCGTCTGTTCGGATAGCGATCTGTTTGATCAGCCTGCCATGGCAACCGCGATCTTTGCGCCCAGGCGCGCATTGTTGCGCACAAGGGCAATGTTGGCTTCAAGGCTTTTGCCTTCGGTCAGCTGCGTGACACGTGCCAACAGGAACGGGGTGGCATCACGTCCGTGAATGCCTTTTTTCTGCGCTTCGGCCAATGCATCATCAATCGCGCCTTCGATTGCTTCACGGGCCAGTGCCTTGTCGGCTTCTGGCGGGTTGCCAATCACAGCACCGCCTTCAAGACCGAATTCCCATTTCGATTTCAGGAACGCCGCCAAATCTTCCGGGCTATCAAGGCGAAGCGGTGCCTTGTGACCGCTTTCGACCGAATAGAATGCCGGGAATTCATCGGTGCCATAGGCAATAACCGGAACGCCAAGCGTTTCAAGATGCTCAAGCGTTTTGGGGATATCAAGGATCGCCTTGGCCCCAGCACAGACAACCGCAACACTGGTTTTGCCAAGTTCGGTCAGATCGGCCGATACATCGAAATTGCCGGCGAGATCACGATGAACACCACCGATGCCGCCAGTCGCAAAGACACGAATGCCGGCTTTTTCTGCCAGAATCATGGTTGCTGAAACCGTGGTCGCACCATCGCGTTTCTTGGCAATGCAATATGGAATATCGCGACGCGACAGCTTCAGAATATCCGTGCCCTTGGCAAAATATTCGAGTTCTTCGGGCGACAGGCCGATCTTGCAGCGACCGCCAATCACGGCGATGGTGGCAGGGATCGCACCGTTATCACGCACATCCTGTTCCACAGCCTGTGCTGTTTCAAGGTTCTGCGGATAAGGCATCCCGTGCGAAATGATGGTGGATTCAAGGGCCACAACCGGCTTGCCGCTTGCCAGGGCTTCTGCGACCTCGGGGGCGATATCGATATAGTCAGACATTCAATCTGCTCGTCTTGAAGTTAAAGTTTTAAAGGCCAGAATTAAACAGGTGGGCCTGATAAATCCAGCCCAAACCACGCCATCTGATCATGCATTGGGAATGGCTGCCTTGCGCGGGCAGGTATATCGTTGCCCCTGTTGCAACGGACTTGTGCCAGCGATCCGATTGTAAGCAACTGATTTGATGGATATCCTGAAACAATACCACGTTGTGAAAGTCCATCTGAAATGCATGCCAAGCTCACCCTGACGCGCGGACTTCTGACCTTCATGGCAGTCGGAAGTGGCCTGTCTGTCGCCAGCCTTTATTACGTGCAACCGCTTCTTGAATTGCTGGCCCGCGAATACGGGTTAAGTGAAACCAGCGCCGGACTTCTGGTGACGGTTGCGCAGCTTGGCTATCTGACTGGCTTGATTGCGGTTGTCCCGCTTGGTGATCATCACGAACGGCGCAAACTTTTGACGGTGACGTCGGCTCTTACGGCACTTGGATTGCTCGCCATGGGGTTGGCGCCATCGTTTCTGATGCTGGTGGCATTCAGTATTTCGGTCGGCATTACCTGTGTGACGGCGCAAATTCTGGTGCCGCTTGCCGCCCACCTTGCGGCCGATGACAAGCGCGGCTCGGCGGTGGGGGCTGTGATGAGCGGGCTTTTGCTGGGGATCTTGCTGGCGCGTACTTTTTCCGGTGTGATGGCCGAGCTCGCCGGTTGGCGATCGGTCTTTATTGTCGCATCTGTCCTGATGGCGTTCTATGCGGTTGCGTGCTATCGCATCATTCCCAATATTCCGCCGACCTCGCATACCAGCTATCGCGCACTTTATCTGTCGATCCTGCATCTGTTCAGGGATGAGGCGGTTCTGCGGCGGCGCAGCCTGATTGGCGGGTTGCAATATGCTGTCTTCGCGATTTTCTGGACGTCGATGGCCTTCATGCTGGTGCGCCAGTATGACATGTCCGAAGCCGTCATAGGGCTTTATGGACTGATCGGGGTGATCGGTATTCTTGCAGCGCGCATCGCTGGCCGTTTGGCTGACAAGGGCTGGGCACGACTTAGCACCGGCGGGTTCCTTTTGACCACCATATCAAGCTGGGTGTTGCTCTATTGGGGGCAATGGTCGCTGGTGGCCTTTGCCATCGGGGTGGTGTTGCTCGATCTTGGTATTCAGGGCACGCATATCTCAAACCAGAGCGAGGTGTATCGTCTGAGTGCCGAAGCCCGCAGCCGCCTGACAACAGGCTATATGGCCAGCTACTTCTTTGGTGGAGCCTGTGGATCGGCAAGCTCGGCTGTTGCTTATGGCATGGGGGGATGGCCCGCTGTGGTGGCCCTTGGATCAACCGTCTCGATCCTGTGTGCGATGATCTGGGCTGTGACCGAATTGCGCCTGCCGTTGCGACAGATGAAACACGGGGCCTGAACCCGGACAGGGCCCGTATAGGAAACGGTACGGCACACAAAGCAAAACGGCCGCCCCATCGGGACGGCCGTTTGCACAAGAATGATCTAAGCGATGCTTAGTTCTTTTCTTTGTCGACGAGCTGGTTTGCAGCAATCCACGGCATCATCGCGCGCAGTTTGGTACCAACTTCTTCAATTTCATGTTCGGCGTTCAGACGGCGGGTTGCCTTGAACATCGGCTGGCCGCAATGCATTTCCTGAACGAAGTCACGAACGAATTTGCCTTCCTGAATGTCAGCAAGAACTTCTTTCATGCGTTCTTTGACCGATGCGTCGATCACGCGCGGGCCGGTGACATAGTCGCCGTATTCTGCGGTGTTCGAGATCGAGTAACGCATGTTGGCCATGCCGCCTTCATACATCAGGTCAACGATCAGCTTAACTTCGTGCAGGCACTCGAAATATGCCATTTCCGGAGCATAACCAGCTTCGGTCAGGGTCTCGAAGCCGTATTTGATCAGCTGGGTCAGGCCGCCACACAGAACTGCCTGCTCGCCGAACAGGTCGGTTTCGCATTCTTCACGGAAGGTGGTTTCGATAACGCCGGAACGACCGCCACCGATTGCCGATGCATAGGACAGTGCAACTTCAAGCGCGTTGCCCGAAGCGTTCTGTTCGATAGCAACCAGGCACGGAACACCGCCGCCACGCTTGTATTCGGAACGAACGGTGTGACCCGGGCCTTTCGGCGCGATCATCATGACGTCAAGGTCAGCGCGCGGCTCGATCAGGCCGAAGTGAACGTTCAGACCGTGTGCGAACAGAAGTGCGGCACCCTGTTTAAGGTTGTCACGCAGTTCGTTTGCATAGATCGCTGCCTGGTGTTCGTCCGGGGTCAGGATCATGACAACGTCTGCCCATGCGGCTGCTTCGGCCGGGGTCATGGTTTTCAGACCGGCAGCTTCGGCTTTCTTGCGCGAGCTCGAGCCTTCACGAAGGCCAACAACAACTTCTTTAACGCCGGAGTCATGCAGGTTCAGTGCATGGGCATGGCCCTGCGAACCGTAACCGATGATGGCAACTTTTTTGGTCTTGATCAGATTAACATCTGCATCGCGGTCGTAATAAACACGCATCTTTCGATACCTCTGGACGTTGGACCACGCTTATGTCTGTGCGTGGTGGATGGTAATAATGATTTCGGGAACATATCCCGATGCCTTGCCCGGTGCGGATCACCAGGCAGGGCAAACTCACATCGTTAGTGTGCCGCGCGAAATCGCAGCCACACCGGTACGCGAAATTTCCGAAAGCCCCAGTGGCGCCATCAATTTGATGAAGGCATCAATCTTTTCGGGGCTGCCGATGATTTCATAAACGAAGGAATTATTGGTCGCATCGACTGCGCGGGCCTTGAAGATGTCGGCAATACGCAGGGATTCAACACGCTGTTCACCCGTGGCGATCACTTTGACCAGTGCCAGTTCACGTTCGACACTCGGCCCGGCAAGTGTCAGGTCACTGACCTTGTGAACCGGGACAAGACGCGAAAGCTGTGCCTTGATCTGTTCGATTACCATGGGCGTGCCCGAGGTAACCACAGTGATGCGCGACTGGTGGGCATCGGCGTCGACTTCGGCAACGGTCAGGCTTTCAATGTTATAGCCACGACCGGAAAACAGGCCGATCACACGGGCCAGAACGCCTGATTCGTTGTCCACCAGAACGGATATGGTGTGTTTCGAGATTTCGGTTTCTTTCACGGTTTCGCTCCGTAAGTACTCGGCCAGGAGGCACATTTAGGCATCTTTGTGCCGCCCGCGCCGGCCTTTTAATTATGGTTTGATGAGTTCGTCTCGCACATTGGTTGGTGCGGATCAGACCAGAACCATCCCTTCGTCGGAATCAATGGCTTCGTTGCCGTCGGTTTCCTGCCCAAGCAGCATTTCATTATGCGGCTTGCCCGATGGAATCATCGGATAGCAGTTTTCCTTGTCATCCACGGCAACATCCAGAATCACCGGACCATCAATCTCGAGCATCTTCTTGATGGCATCATCAAGATCGGCCGGATTGTTACAGGTCAGACCGGTAAAGCCGAATGCCTCGGACAGTTTGACGAAGTCAGGCAGGGTCTCGCTATAGCTTTCGGAATAGCGCGAACCGTGCAGAAGCTGCTGCCACTGACGAACCATGCCCATGTAACGGTTATTCAGGATCACGGTTTTGATCGGCAGACGATACTGCGTCATCGTCGCGCATTCCTGAATGTTCATCATGATGGACGCATCACCGGTAAAGCACACAACCGTCGCATCGGGATGGGCAACCTGAACGCCAAGGGCGGCCGGCATGCCATAGCCCATGGTGCCAAGACCACCGGACGTCATCCATTCATAGGGGTGTTCGAACCCGAAATGCTGGGCTGCCCACATCTGGTGCTGGCCAACATCGGTGGTGATATAGGTCTTGCGATCACGGGTAAGCGCATGAACACGACGGATAACGTGCTGCGGCTTGATAACGTCTTTGGGCTGCTTATAGGACAGGCAGTGTTTGCCACGCCATCCTTCGATTTGATCCCACCAGCTATCAAGTGCGGTCGCATCGATCTTGTACTGTTTGGCTTTCCAGATCTTGATCATGTCTTCAAGAACATGACCGACATCACCAACAATCCCGATATCGACCGGAACGTTTTTGTTGATCGAGCTTTGATCAATATCGATCTGGATTTTCTGCGAATTCGGGGCAAAGAAATCAAGGTTGCCGGTCACGCGGTCATCGAAACGCGCGCCAATCGCGACCATAACGTCGCAATCATGCATCGACATGTTCGATTCATAGGTGCCGTGCATCCCGACCATGCCAAGATACTGCTTGTCCGATGCCGGATAGGCGCCAAGCCCCATCAGGGTCAGCGTGATCGGCGCACCGGTCATGCGGGTGAATTCGGTCAGAAGCTTGCAAGCCTGGGTGCCGGAATTGATGACACCGCCGCCGCAATACAGGATCGGCTTTTTCGCCGATGCCAGCATCTCGAGCGCTTCTTCGATCTGGCTGCGTTCGCCTTTGACGACCGGGTTATAAGTGCGATGCTGAACCTGGGCCGGCTCCATATAGGGGGCCTTGCCAACAAGGATGTCCTTGGGAAGGTCGATCACAACCGGACCCGGGCGGCCGCTTGATGCAACGTGGAAGGCTTCGTGCATGGTGCGTGCAAGACGATCCGGATTTTTCACCAGATAGTTATGCTTGGTGCACGGGCGGGTAATGCCGGTGGTGTCGGCTTCCTGGAAGGCATCATTCCCGATCAGATGGGTCGGGACCTGGCCGGTCAGGCAGACAACTGGAATAGAATCCATCAACGCGTCGGTAAGGCCCGTAACAGCATTTGTCGCACCCGGTCCCGAGGTCACCAGCACAACGCCGACCTTGCCGGTCGAACGGGCGTAACCCTCAGCAGCGTGGACAGCAGCCTGTTCATGGCGCACTAGAACGTGACGAATCCGGTTTTGTTTAAATATCTCGTCATATAGCGGTAGGACAGCGCCGCCAGGATAGCCGAACACGACTTCCACACCCTGATCAGCAAGGGCCTGCAACACTACTTCCGAACCGCTTAAAATACGTTCTGCCATGATTTTCGAGCCTCTTTACTTAACGACAACAACGTGTCGCGTGATAACCGCGTGATTGAAACATGATCCAATTATCCTCAAATTGGAGTTGAAAAATCCGCCGAAACGGCGGTTTTCCGCCATTTCGGCGGGGGAAGCGCCAACCTATCGCCTCACTTTGGCGTGGTCAACAGAAATTGGTTAATATCATGACGCATTTTTGCTGCCAAACTTTCCGAATATTGCGCGTCGATGATTTCCTTGTCGCTCATCTGGTGGCGAAACCACGTCAATTGGCGCTTTGCGTAACGTCGGGTTTCGCGTTGTGATTTTTCCCGGGCGGCGGGCAAATCGATCTCGCCGGCAAGGTATGCGCCAAGCTCGCGCACGCCCACGGCCTTCATGACCGGCGCCGTGTCAGGAAGCCCAAGCGCAATCAAATCGCGGACTTCATCGATCGCGCCCTGTTCAAGCATAAGGTCAAAACGGCGATTGCAGCGGTCATAAAGAATATCGCGCGGCGGCATGTAACAAAGTTTTTTGAACTTCATATTGGCGGGCGGGGGAACCATCGGTTCCTTGTGCCAGGAAGCCAACCCGCGACCGGTATGGGCAAAAACTTCGGCAGCGCGAATCATCCGTTGCGTATTGGTGCCATCGAGTGTTGCCGCGGTCTCAGGATCGTTCTTTTTAAGCTTTTCAAAGAAGGCGGCATGGCCAATATCCTCGAGTTCGGCGGTCACACTGTCGCGAATCCGGCTCGGAACATCGGGAATGGGGGCGATTCCCTCGGTCAGGGCATTCAGATACATGCCCGTTCCGCCCGTTATGATCGGCAATTTTCCCTGCGCGTGGCAGTCATTGATTTCGGCCATCGCCATGTCGCGCCACTTGCCGGCCGAACAGGCCTCGCGTCCGGACAGCACACCATAAAGCCGGTGTGGTGCACGCGACGTCTCACTTTCATCGGGGCGGGCACTCAGGACACGGAGTTCGGAATAGACCTGCATGCTGTCGGCATTGATCACCACCCCGTCAAACGCTTCGGCCATATCAAGCGCAAGTGCGGATTTGCCGCTGGCAGTCGGGCCAGCAACGATCAGGACCGGGGCAAAAGACAAATTGGCATTCACAGCCGACATAAAAGGCACTTCCAAATTCAAACACGTGTCAAAGGCCGGTCAGTCTATTGACTTCGATGCCAAAGGCATAGCGATTTGGGACAATAACCGGCTGCAAAAAACACGTAAGCATGTCGCCGATCATCAAAGTTCTCTTGCCACAGTCGGGCGCAATTCGGATAAAGGCGACAAATCTGTTTTATGCCTTTTCCGCCAAGGAGCCCGCAGACCATGAAATTGGTACTGACCCTGATTGCCGCCCCCAATTCAAATGCGCTGACCAAAAACGTGATTGATCAGGCCGCAATCGCCTTGACCGGTGCCGGTGCGCTGGTCGGGGATGTTACCTGGCTGGCGGATGGCGAGGCATGCGATCTGATTTTTGATGGCATTCCACTTGATGTGGCCGATACCAGCCTCGCCGAGGCGGAGCTTGGCGTGGACGCCGTCACCCAGAAAATCGCCACCCGGCGCAAGAAGCTGCTGATTGCCGATATGGACAGCACCATGGTCACCGGGGAAACCCTTGACGAACTGGCCGAGTTTGCCGGTGTAAAGGAACGTGTTGCCGCGATCACCGCGCGCGCGATGAACGGGGAACTTGATTTCGAAGCCGCCCTTGATGAACGTGTCGGCCTGCTTGAAGGCATGTCGACCGACATGCTGCAAGAAGCGTGGAAAACCGTGGAATATACCGGTGGGGCCAAGACCCTTGTTGCAACCATGAAGGCCAACGGGGCGTTTGCGGCACTGGTATCGGGCGGATTTGATTTCTTTACCGGTGCGGTTCGCGCCGAGCTTGGTTTTGACTATGATCAGGCCAATGTCCTGATCGAAAGTGATGGCAAACTGACCGGCAAGGTTCAAAAACCGGTTCTGGACCGTCAGGCCAAGGTCGATGCCCTTGAAACCCTTTCAGCCCAGCAGGGCATTACGGTCGATGATGCAATTGCGGTTGGCGATGGCGCCAATGATCTTCAGATGATCTCGCTTGCCGGGACCGGTGTTGCCTTCCACGCCAAACCGTCGGTGCAGGAACAGGCACGCATTTGCATCAATCATGGTGATCTGACGGCGTTGCTTTATCTGCAAGGTTACAGCAAGGCCGATTTCGTTTCCTGATATCGGACACTATATCGTACACACCCCAAAGAAAAAGGGCGGCCTGCCAAGCAGGTCGCCCTTTTTTCGTATCATCGTGTTCGGGATGCTTATTCAGCAACCGAAAGTGTGAGGCCGAAGTAACGCGGACCGGCCGAGGTTTCGATCAACATCAGGATGGTGCGTTTGTCATCATCGACCGCGGCTTTGACGGCCTTGGTGACGTCTTCGACAGTTGTGACCGAGCTGTGCGAGGCCTCGATGATGATATCACCGGGACGAACGCCTTTTTCAGCCGCATAGCTGTCACCCGAAACATCGGTGACAATCACGCCTTCGGTACCTTCGGCAAGATTGTAACGCTGACGAAGTGCGTCATCGACATTGGCGACCTTGATGCCCAGTTCGGCAATGCTGGCTTCGGCGATTGCCGGGGCTTCATCGCCTTCGGACGGGCTTGCGCTTGCGGCAATCACTTCTTCTTCAAGTTCGCCAAGCTCGACCTGTACGGTCTGTTTCTTGCCATCGCGCCAGATCACGACATCGACATCCTTGCCGATTTTGGTTTCGGCAACGATACGCGGCAGGCGACGCATGGACTCGACATCCTTGCCATCAAATTTCAGGATGACGTCACCCTGTTTGATGCCGGCTTTCTTGGCCGGGCTGTCGTCAGAAACGCCGGCAACCATTGCGCCGGTCGCGCTATCAAGGCCAACCGAGTCCGCAATATCGTCGGTCACGGTCTGGATGTGAACACCAAGCCAGCCCCGACGGGTACGGCCATATTCCTTAAGCTGATCAACAACACCCTGTGCAATGGCCGACGGAATGGCAAAGCCGATGCCAACCGAACCACCGGACGGAGAATAGATTGCGCTGTTAATACCGATCACGTCGCCATCTAGGTTGAACAACGGCCCGCCAGAGTTCCCGCGGTTGATCGAGGCATCGGTCTGGATGAAGTCATCATACGGACCCTGGTTGATGTCGCGGTTACGGGCGGAGATGATGCCGGCCGTTACTGTGCCGCCAAGACCGAACGGGTTGCCGATCGCCATTGCCCAGTCACCGATACGCGACGCGTCCGAGTCTCCCCATTTTACAAATGGCAGGTCATCCTTCGGTTCGACTTTCAAAAGGGCGACGTCGGTTTTCGGATCGCGACCGATCAGTTCGGCATCAAGGGTTTCACCATCATGAAGACGGACGCTGATTTCATCGGCACCATCAATAACGTGATTGTTGGTCACAATGTAACCGTCAGCCGAGATGATAAAGCCCGAACCAAGTGCCGTTGCGCGGCGCTTTTGCGGGGCCTGACCACCTTGGCCACCCTGGCCATTGCGATCCATGAAGTCACGGAAAAGGTCTTCGAACGGCGAACCCGGTGGGAACTGGAAATCCGGTCCCTGGCGTTCAGCGACCATCTGGCTGGTAGATATATTCACGACACTCGGCAGAAGCTTTTCGGCCAAGTCTGCGAAACTCTCAGGAGCGGGGCGGGCATTCGCGATATGCGA
The DNA here is from genome assembly GCF_002844235.1 of Thalassospira povalilytica. Classification (GTDB taxonomy): domain Bacteria; phylum Pseudomonadota; class Alphaproteobacteria; order Rhodospirillales; family Thalassospiraceae; genus Thalassospira; species Thalassospira povalilytica. The sequence goes on from NZ_PGTS01000001.1 coordinate 868,106, forward strand.
AACACTGGTCACGCCAAGGAGAACAATCACCAGTGCAGCGCTAACCTTCGACCGCACCGGGTTGTAAAATGCTTTTAGCATGTGTCTGATCCTGTTCGTTGCCGCGTTCACGGTATTTGTAATTCTGTTTTGCAGCGCGCGATGGGGCGTTTATTTTACCCGTCGCTTAAGTAACCAAATTAACCCCGACTTTGGCAGAATTTGGGCGGCTCTTGGAAAAATCAAGGAATTCTCGGCACAAAGTCGTGACGTTCCTGTCATATCTGGCGGTTTTCGGGGCCTAGAGCCAAACACGTACCGCCCAGATTGCGCCAATGGCAACGACCGCTGCAATCAGTCCACCGATGCGCAATTGTGACTCAGGGATTTCCTGAACCAGTTCCAGCACCCTTTTCGCGCCGCCGGGAAACAGCGAATAAAACATGCCCTCCAGCGCGATGGCCAGAAGTATGGCTGTAGCAAGTTCCTTCATGGGCGTGGACGTTCCGGCGGTTTTTAAAGCCTGCCTTACGCAATGCGCCAGCAGGACTTGATTATGAAAACAAAAAGGGCGACCTGATGCCAGTATCAGGTCGCCCTAGTGTTTTGTCTAGCGGCTTGTGCTTGGAGCCGACTGATTAAAGTATTGGAAAAACTCGCTGTCTGGTGAAAGCACCATGGTCGAGCCATTCGAAAGCGCCGTTTTGTAGGCTTCCAGCGAACGGTAGAATTCGAAGAATTTCGCATCCTGACCGTAAGCTTTACCCAAAATAACGTTCCGCTGTGCATCACCTTCACCCCGCAGGACTTCTGCCTGGCGGTTGGCTTCGGCGATGATGCCAATACGTTCACGATCGGCTTCTGCCTGGATTTTCGCCTTGAGCTCTTCACCCTCTGCGCGAAGCTGTGCGGCTTCGGCGATACGCGAAGAACGCATACGGTTATATACCGCCTGCGACGTTTCCTGCGGAAGGTCGGTACGACCGATACGAACATCAATCAGTTCGACACCGAATTCCTTGGCCGGATCAACCAGGGTCGCCTGGATCTTTTCCATGATCTGTGCGCGGTTGTCCGACAGCATTGCAACAAGCGGGGCCTGCGCAAGTTCACCACGGATGACCGAGTTCAGACGCTGACCAAACAGCTGCACAAAGTTGGCAGAATTGGTGGCACGCTGACGGAAGGTCAGGGGATCGATAATTCTCCAGCGGGCAAAGCTGTCAACATTGACACGCTTCTGGTCCGACAGAAGAACCTGCTGTACCGGCGGATCGAGTTCAAGAATACGACGCTCGTAATATTCGACGTTCTGGATCGGCAGTTTGAAATGCAGACCCGGTTCGGAAACCGCATGAACGGGATTACCGAACTGAAGAACAAGTGCCTGCTGGTCCTGACGAACCGTAAAGACACACATCGAACCAACCACAGCGGCAATTACAAGGACGACGCCAGCGGCAATAAGTTTAGGACTTGCCATTAGTTGTTGCCTCCTGCATTCGCACGTTTCTGAACTTCCGGCAGCGGCAGATACGGGACAACGCCGTTTCCATCGCCTTTCTGATCAAGAATGATCTTTTCGGATTTGTTCAGGATGTCCTGCATGGTTTCAAGATACAGGCGACGTGTGGTCACGTCCTGCGCGGTCAGATAGGAATTATAGACCGAGGTAAAGCGTTCCGCTTCACCTTCTGCTTCCTTGGTCACGCGGTCCTTATAGGCGCGCGCCTGAAGAACCTGACGTTCTGCTTCACCCTTTGCACGCGGGATGATGTCGTTGCGATAGGCCAGTGCCTCGTTCTGGGAACGGTCACGGTCCTGACGGGCACGCTGCACGTCGTTGAACGCATCGATAACATCACGCGGCGGATCCACTTTCTGCATCTTCACTTCTGCAATGAAGATACCGGAATCATAACCGTCCATGATTTTCTGAAGCAGGGTACGGGTCTGTTCCTCAACCCGGACACGGCCAACAGTCAGGGCCTCTTCCAGATTGGTTTTCCCGATCACTTCACGCATCGCACTTTCGGATGCCAGCTTGATGGTGTTTTCCGGATCGCGAACATTGAACAGATATGCGCCCGCGTCGCTGATGCGCCACTGAACAACATAATCAATGTCGATGATGTTCTGATCACCGGTCAGCATCAGGCTTTCTTCCGGAACGTCACGCGAACCGTTCGATGCCACCGTGCCTGCACCGCGATAGCCAACCTCGATCTGGTTGGTACGTTCGACATTCGGCTTGATGACTTCGCCGATCGGGGCGGGCAGGAAGTAGTTCAGACCAGGGCCCGTGGTGCCGACCCATTTGCCAAACAGAAGTGTCACACCCTGTTCGCCCGGCTGCACACGATAGAAGCCGGTCAAAAGCCACAACCCGATGACTGCGATACCGATCAGGACAAAGCCCTTGTAACCGCCACCACCGGGGAACAGCCGTTTCAGGCGTTCCTGGCCTTTACGAATCATTTCATCAAAATCAGGGGGCGTATTTCCGCCGCCGCCACCACCCTGGGGACGCTGTCCCCACGGATTCTGGCCGCCGCCGTTATTTCCGCCGCCACCCCAGGGGCCGCCGCCCCCTTGTGAATTCCAAGGCATCGAGTGTTTTCCTCTTCTTGCCGTTCGGTGTTTATCTTTGTTTACCGAGCTTGGGGACGTTACCCCCAACGCATGCTCCGTCCAACAAGATCCAGTGTGCCATTCTGGCGTGGATCCAGACCACGTGACAGCCGTGATTTGGCCCGATTGACATTTCGCACGATCAAGGCCGGTAAAACCGGGCAAAGTTCGGGCGATCAGTCCGTTACCACCAGTCCGGCAACATGTTGATCATATGCCATTTGGTGGTGCAACCGATTGCAGACCATAGCAAACTCACGAAATCTTGTTGGACGGAGCATGCCCTTAGGCCTTATATGACAGCTTGCCTTGCAAAACAATGTTACGCGCCTGCAAGTTCTGTGTGATCACGGACTTAAGCCAAAATTTGGAGACCGCAATATGACTTCGCTCAACCGTGAACAGATTGTCGCCGCACTCGACAGCGTCATCGACCCGGTCGACGGCAAATCAATCACAGCCAAGGATATGGTGCAAGGTATTGATATCAATAATGAAGTCGTCAATGTAATGATCGCGGTCGATCCAAAGCGCGGCCCCGCACTCGAAGATTTGCGTCAAGCCGCCGAAAAGGCCGTGGCTGCTGTGAACGGGGTCACAACTGCCCGTGTCGCCCTGACGGCGGAACGACCGGCGGCTGCAAGTCAGTCCGCGCCACAACAACCAGCGGCTGCGCGTCCGGCCCAACCCGGACAGCGCCCGCAAGGGGCCGGTCAGAAGCCGCTTGAACTGCCAACCGTGCGCAGCATCGTCACCGTCGCATCGGGCAAGGGCGGGGTTGGCAAATCGACCACTTCGGTCAACCTGGCGCTGTCGCTGGTGGCCAAGGGGCTCAAGGTCGGGCTGCTTGATGCCGATATTTATGGACCCAGCCTGCCGCGTATGATGGGGCTTCGCGCTGCCAAGCCGACCCCGTCATCCGAACATCAGGGCAAAATGATCCCGCCATCGGCCTTTGGCATCCGCATCATGTCGATCGGATTCATGGTTGATGAAGAACAGCCGGTTATCTGGCGTGGACCGATGGCAATGGGCGCGCTTGAACAGCTTCTGCGCGATACCGACTGGGGCGATATTGATGTGCTGGTGGTCGACATGCCCCCGGGGACCGGCGACATTCAGCTTTCCATGGCACAGCGTGTGCCGGTGACCGGTGCTGTTATTGTTTCAACCCCGCAGGACATTGCCCTTCTGGACGCCAAAAAGGGCCTGAACATGTTCCGCAAGGTCAATGTGCCGGTCTTCGGCCTGATCGAAAACATGTCCTATTACAAATGCCCGGAATGCGGCCATGTCGATCACGTCTTTGATCACGGCGGCGCGCGCAAGGCTGCCGATGAACTGGGGGTTCCGTTCCTGGGTGAAATCCCGCTGGATCTTAAAATCCGTCTGGGGGCCGACGAAGGCAAACCGATTGTCCAGACCGAAGCCGATGGCGAACATGCCAAGGCCTATGGCGCAATCGCCCAAAAGATTGCAACCGCGATCGAAGAACGCGTCGGCCCGGCCGAGGCACCCAAGAAAAAGGGCCTGTTCCCCAAGATCAGCTTCAAGTAACCAGCTGTTTGAACGCCTGAAAATGCAAAACCCCGCCAGATTGCTCTGACGGGGTTTTGTTTTGAAATCGGGGTTGTTTACTGAACGGCTTCTGCCATGAAGGACGGCATCCAGCCTTCGTTCAGTTCGCGCAGTTCGGAAAGCGTTACCTTGTCGCCACCATCGATGGTGACAGAATCGCCGCCTGCCTGACCAATGATCACTGCTGCAACGTTCGAGCTGCTTGCCGCATTCAGGACTTTGTCCGGGTCGCGGGTTGCGATCACGTAGCGACCCTGGTCTTCACCAAACAGCCACGCGATTTCGCTGCCAACTTCCGGAAGATGCAGTTCAGCACCGATATTGCCGGCAAGGCACATCTCGGCAACCGTAACCAGCAAGCCGCCATCGGCGATATCGTGGCAGGTCCGCACCAGACCAAGTTCGATCAGTTCGCGGACCAGCGTACCGGCACGCTTTTCAGCATTCAGATCAACCGGCGGCGGTGCACCTTCTTCGCGACCTTCGATGGTCTTGAGATACAGCGACTGGCCAAGCTCACCGGTGGCCGCACCGATCATGATCAATGCACTGTCATCGCGCTTGATACCGATCGTTGCGTGGTGACCAAGATCGGAAATCACACCAACGCCACCAATTGCCGGGGTCGGCATGATGCCAACGCCGTTGGTTTCGTTGTAAAGCGACACGTTACCCGAAACGACCGGGAATTCCAGCGCAATGCAGGCTTCGCCGATACCCTGACATGCGCCAACGAACTGACCCATGATGCGCGGACGTTCCGGGTTGCCGAAGTTCATATTGTCCGTGATGGCAAGCGGCTTGGCACCGGTTGCAACCAGGTTGCGATATGCTTCGGCAACGGCCTGTTTGCCGCCTTCGACCGGATCGGCCATGACATAACGCGGGGTGCAATCGGTGGTGGCTGCAATGCCTTTGTTGGTGCCGTCAACGCGCACGACACCGGCATCGCCACCCGGGCGAACAATGGTGTTGCCCATGACCAGATGGTCATACTGTTCCCAGATCCAGCGACGCGATGCCAGATCGGGCGATGCGATCAGGGTCTTGAGCGCGTCGATATGGCTGACTTTTGCGGAAATGCTGTCGGGATCAATGCGATCCTGTTTCGGGGTCGGTTCCCACGGACGGTCATATTCCGGCGATGCTTCGGCCAGCGGATCAATCGGAAGATCACCGGCAATGTCGCCATGCCATTTCAGAACCATGCGTTTGGTATCGGTCAGAACACCGATGACGGCAAAGTCGAGTTCCCATTTGTCAAAGATCGCCTTGGCGGCTTCTTCGCAACCGGGTTTCAGAACCATCAACATGCGTTCCTGCGACTCTGACAGCATCAGCTCATAGGGCGTCATGCCTTCTTCGCGCATCGGAACCTTATCAAGCCACAGTTCGACACCAACGCCACCCTTGGACGCCATTTCGAACGAGGACGAGGTCAGACCGGCCGCACCCATATCCTGAATGGCGACGATCATGTCGGTTGCCATCAGTTCAAGGCAGGCTTCAAGCAGAAGCTTCTCGGTGAACGGATCGCCGACCTGAACGGTAGGACGCTTTTCTTCGCTGTCATCATCGAACTCGGCCGATGCCATGGTTGCGCCATGGATGCCGTCACGACCGGTTTTCGAGCCGACATAGACAACCGGGTTGCCGATACCGGCCGCCGCCGAATAGAAAATATTGTCCGCATCGGCCAGACCCACGGTCATCGCATTGACCAGGATGTTGCCATTGTATGATGCGTGGAAGTTGGTTTCGCCACCGATGGTCGGAACACCCATGCAGTTGCCATAACCGCCGATCCCTTCGACAACACCGCTCAGAAGATGGCGGGTTTTCGGATGGTCGGCCTCGCCAAAGCGAAGGGCATTAAGGTTTGCAATCGGACGTGCGCCCATGGTGAAGACGTCACGCATGATGCCGCCAACGCCGGTTGCTGCACCCTGATAAGGTTCGATAAAGGACGGGTGGTTGTGGCTTTCCATCTTGAAGACAGCAGCCTGACCATCACCGATGTCAATCACACCGGCGTTTTCACCCGGACCCTGAATGACCCAGTCAGCCTTGGTCGGAAGGGTTTTAAGCCATTTTTTCGACGACTTGTAGGAGCAATGCTCCGACCACATGACCGAGAAAATGCCAAGTTCGTTGATGTTGGGCTCGCGACCCATGATTTCGAGAACGAGTTTGTATTCTTCCTCGTTCAGGCCGTGTTCCTTGACCAGTTCCGGCGTGATCGGGGTGTTGAAATCAAGTGCACTCACGATGCTGCCTCCACCAAGCTTTTGAACAGATTGCGGCCATCAGTGCCACCATGGAGCGGATCAATCGCATTTTCCGGATGCGGCATCATGCCAAGAACGTTGCCGGCCTCGTTAATGATACCGGCAATGTTGCGCTGGGAACCATTAAGGTTGGTTTTGGGATCGACAACACCATCCGCATCGCAATAGCGCAGGATCACGCGACCTTCGCCTTCAAGGCGGTCAAGCGTTTCGCTATCGGCAAAGAAATTGCCGTCATGATGGGCAACCGGATAGTCGACAACTTCGCCAACCTTGTACTGGTTGGTAAAGCGGGTATCGGCGTTTTCGATTTTCAGATGCGTGTTCTTGCAGATGAATTTCAGGCTGGCATTGCGCATCAGCGCACCGGGCAGCAGGCCTGCTTCTGTCAGGATCTGGAAACCGTTACAAACACCAAGAATGGTCACACCGGCTTTGGCGCGATCAGCAACTGCGCGCATGATCGGGGATTTGGCAGCCATGGCGCCGCAACGCAGATAGTCGCCATAGGAAAAACCACCCGGAACCATGATGATGTCGGTCTTTGGCAGTTCGGTTTCGCCATGCCAGACTACGATCGGTTTGGTGCCGGTGGCCTGCTCAAGTGCTGCAATGGCGTCATTCTCCCGGTTGATACCGGGGAAGAGGATGACAGCGGATTTCATGAAATACCGTCTCTCGATTAATGTCCGTTACGTGATCGCGAAAGACAAAGGCCCCGCATCGGCAAAGCCCCGTCCAGGCGGTTAGGCCAGCTCGATGCTGTAGTCTTCGATCACGGTATTGGCGAGAAGCTTCTCGCACATTTCCTTGACCTCGGCTTCGGCCTTGGCGGCATCGGTGCCATCCAGTTCGAGTTCGATGAATTTGCCCTGGCGGACGTCGTTGACGCCATCAAAACCCAGACCCTGAAGGGCGTGGTGAACGGCTTTGCCCTGCGGGTCAAGAACACCGTTCTTCAGGGTGACATGAACACGTGCTTTCACGAGAAGCTCCTTTAAGTTCGCAGGCGCGGGGCTCGCGCGACTTTGTTTGCAAACAGAACGCTGTCCGGCATTCGCCGCCGGTCAGCCATAAGAAAAGGCCGCGCGAGCGCGGCCTTGGGGTGTTATTTGGTCGCGTCTTTGTTCAGCGACTCTATTTCGGCGGACTCAGGGAGCACACCAAGACGGCGCGCGACTTCCTGATAGGCCTCTTCGACGCCGCCGAGATCGCGACGGAAGCGGTCCTTGTCCATCTTTTCGTTGGTGATGGCGTCCCACAGGCGGCAGTTGTCGGGGCTGAATTCATCAGCCAGCACCAGCTGCGCAAAATCGCCTTCCCAAACACGGCCGAATTCAAGTTTGAAATCGACCAGTTTCAGACCGATGCCGCGCATCAAGCCACAAAGGTAATCATTCACACGCAGGGTCATGCCAACGATTTCCTCAAGCTCTTCGGGGCTTGCCCAGCCCAGAGCAAGGATATGCTCGTCAGAAACCAGCGGATCGCCAAGCGCGTCGTCCTTGTAATAGAACTCGACGATCGGGCGGGGCAGACGTTCGCCTTCTTCAAGGCCAAGACGCTTTGCCATGGAACCGGCAACGATGTTGCGGACCACCACTTCGATCGGAACAATTTCGCATTTCTTGCAAAGCTGTTCTCGCATGTTCAGACGGCGAATGAAATGGGTCGGAATGCCGATTTCCGCCAGACGGGTCATGACGAATTCGGTGATCATGTTGTTCAGGACGCCCTTGCCGGCAATCGTGCCGCGCTTCTGAGCGTTAAACGCAGTGGCGTCATCCTTGAAATACTGAATGATCGTACCGGGCTCTGTACCTTCGTAAAGAACCTTGGCTTTACCCTCGTAGATGGGCTGCTTTCTGGACATTGGCGGGATCTTTCACATCTAGGCCCGCACGGCAACTGCGCAGGCACCCTGAAATTCGCGCCCCCCGTATAGCAGTGCTGGGCGAGAAACTCAATTGTCGCTTAAGCTCTATTTACGCAAACTTGATAATCAAAATTTGCAACCGTCCGGGCATCCATCCCGGGACGGTCTGTTTTGCACTGCAAACATCTGGCAAAGTTGCGTTTTCTGCCTGATCGGGGCCTAAAGGTTAACCGGATGGAACGGTGTGGTGTCAGGCTGCCCGTCGGCAAATAACCAGACCGGACGACGTGGCAGTTCGTGTTCGCTTGTGGGAATCGCCGGCAAACCGATCAGGGACGAACAAACCGTTTCAAATCCCATATTGCTGCGCACCAGCATTGCATCGGACCGGATGTCATGATGATCGGGATCGGGGGCCTCGATGCCGGTATCGGCCAGCAGGGCCTGCCAGGCAAACCAGTCATCTGCTTCCGGGTTCGGTGCCGGGGCCGCACGAAACCGTGGCAGATTGCGGCGTGTGCGCGCACTGTTTGCCGTATCGTTCAGATCATGGGCCGTCAAAATCGACAATCCTTCGGGGATGTCGGTAATCTCGATTTTTCCTGTCCCGCGATTGGCCAGCCAATAGGCATCCCGGTTATCGGCAATAACCATGTTGAACGGGCGATAGGCATCGCCATCAAGGGCCGCCAGCGACTGTGCCGCATCAATGGCATCGGCATGATCAAGGGCCTCAAGCGGCAATTCCCCGCGGGACCGTTTGTCCTCGGCCGGGCCAAGGGTGCCAAACCGGTTCAGAACGGCCGCGACAACGCCATCTTCGTTGACACCAAGCCAGGTGCCACCGGCCGTCTCATCCAGCCCGGCCACAACATCGGGACGATCATCCCAGTGACGTGCCGGGGATTTCCACGGGCGATTGTTCATTTCGTCGCGATTGGCGCCGATGATCACCGGCCAGTCATGGTCGGGGCGGCGTAAAATAATGACTGTGCACATGAGCCAGATCAAAGCGCGATGAAAGATGATTTGTCAAATTCAAAAGTGTCGAACAAAGGGGTGAAAAATACCCCGCTTATTCTCAAATATTAATTCAGAGGACGGGCGCAACACACCCAGTGTGAAAGCCGGTGCAACATCCAAGGAGGGCTCGATATGAACAGCTTTAATGATCGTGAACGTGGTTTCGAAGCAAAGTACAGTTTTGATCTGGAACAGGATTTTCGTGTCGAGACACATCTTTATAAAATGCTGATCGCCTGGGCTGGCGAACAGATGGGCATGTCCGCCCAGGAAAGTCAGGATTATGCCGTCAAGGTCGTGGGCGAAGTGGTTGCCAATCCGCGTGACAATGGCGTTGTTGCAATGCTTCTGGCGGACTTCGGGCGCAAAAATGTCGATATCACGGCCTCTGAACTCAATGCCAAACTCGAAGAACTACGTCCGGTTGCGCGCGCAGAAGTCCTGACCTGACGGTCAGGATGCAGGCCTTTGCCAAAAACTTCTAGTTTGCAAACCACTAGGCGGTCTCGTATCCTGCGTCTTGTAATAAAAGACGAGTGGGTGCAACCTTTTGGTGTGATATTATGCACCAGGGGCGTAAGGGTGCTAATCAGGTAGAAGAAGGGCAAAGGCTTTGCGTATCCTTTTGGCGGACGATCACGATCTGGTTCGTGAGGCGATATCACTTCTGTTTCAGCAGTATTTCGACGATTGCGAAGTCGCTGAGGCCGGTGCATTGGAACCGGCGCTGGATTTGATTGACGAAAACAATTCATTCGATCTTGTGTTGCTTGACCTGCGTATGCCCGGCATGAACGGTCTGGAAGGGTTGAAACGTGCACTTGAAAAAGTCGCGCCATCGACCTTTGTGGTTCTGCTGTCGGGTGCCTATCGCAGTGAAGATGTGCGCAACGCCATCGAGGCCGGGGCACATGGTTTCATTCCCAAAACCCTGCGCGGGCAGGCCCTGGCAAATGCGGTTCAGCTCGTTCTGGCCGGGGAAAAATACCTGCCATCGTCGATTCTGAATGATCTGAGCGACGGCACGATTGGTGGTGGCGACGGTGATGGTCGTCTGGCCGGCGGTTTCGGAAGTGATGGCGACTTTGGCCGTTTGACGCCGCGTGAACGTGAAGTCCTGGCACTGCTGTCCGAAGGGCGCCCGAACAAGGATATCGCCCGTCATCTCGACCTGCGCGAGATCACGGTCAAATACCATCTCAAAAACATCTATCGCAAACTCAATGTGTCCAACCGGGCACAGGCGGTGAAAATGGCGCTCGAAGATATGGCGCGCACCGGAAGTTTGTAGTATCTTCGTCAAAGGCAGCTCAGTTTGTGGCGCAAATCCCGGCTCGTGATTTCACGGGCCGTTTTTTGTTGCGAAAACCGGTTTGCGTTCCCTCGTAATGTCACCTGAAACGAGGAAAAATTCATGACTGTCAAAATTGCATTGATCGGCGATTTCAATCCCGATGTCACTGCCCATCAGGCGATCCCGAAGGCGCTTGAGATCGCTGGCAATCGCGCGGGCATATCGGTTCATCATGACTGGATTGCGACCGCATCGATTGATCCGGAAAATATTGCATCACAGCTTGGCCGTTATCAGGGTATCTGGTGTGTGCCCGCAAGCCCGTATCAAAGCTTTGACGGTGCCCTTGCCGCCATCGGGTATGCCCGCCGGAACAAGGTGCCGTTTCTTGGCACATGTGGTGGTTATCAACATGCGGTTCTTGAATATGTCCGTAATGTGCTTGGTTTTGGGAATGCCGCAAATGCCGAAGTCGATCCTGATGCGGAACTTCCGATTATTGCGCCGCTGGTCTGTGCATTGATTGATCAGGACGGCGGAATTGATCTGGTCAAAGATAGTCTGATCCAGTCCCGTTATGGCCAGGACCGGATCACGGAAACCTATCGTTGCAGTTATGGTTTTAACCGTGACCATGTCGGGTTGCTTGAAGGTCATTCGATGCGCGTTTCGGCCTGGGATCAGGATGGGGACCCGCGTGCTGTCGAAATCGTTGATCATCCATTCTTTATCGGAACAGCGTTCCAGCCCGAACGATCTGGATTGCGCGGCGAGTCCCATCCGCTGATTTCAGCCTTTGTCGATGCGGCAATGATGCTTGCGGCATAGCTGTTTTCTGCCCGTTTTTTGGGGCAAGCATCACATGGCCGCAAAAAAAAAGCGCCCCCGGGGACACGGGGGCGCAGTTTCTGAGAACAGGGAGCTCTCAGGCTGGTTCGGGCCGGTTGTGGGCCCGGACATCTGGTGATGGGGATATCGCAGGGGTGGTGGACGCGATGGGGGCGGGCGTTCTGCCCGATTGCATGATGATGACCCCGACCAGAATTACAGAGGTGGCAACCAGATCGGTCGCGGTAACCGTTTCACCAAGAATCAGGGTCCCGGTCGCAAGGCCGATGACAGGCGGGATATAGGTCGAACTGGCTGCTTTGATCGCGCCGAGTTTTTCGACAACATAGTAATAGCACATATAGGCAATGCCGGTGCCAAACAGGCCAAGCCCGATAAACAGCCCGGCCGTTGCCAGCGGACTGACAAAGATCGCATCAATCCCGTCAAGATCACCCACTACAAGCAGGGTGGCCGACGACAGGCCAAGCTGATAGGTGCAAAGCGCAATCGGGGAGATGCCAAGCGGGCTTATGAATTTGCGCGCATAAACAAAGGACAGCCCGACACAGGCAGACCCGAATGCGATATAGCCGACCCCGGCCGGATCAATTGCCCCGGCACTGCCTTCCCACGGGCGGGCAATGGCGGCAATCCCCGCAAAGCCAAGCAACAATCCCCCGACAGAACGCAGATTGATCGGCTCTCCCTTCAGGAACAGCAGGGCGGCGATAAAGGTGAAGAACGGAATGGCACCTGCCAGGATCCCGGCAATGCTTGATGGCAGGATCGCGATGCCCTTGGCAAAGGCGTAATAATAAACCGACGCTGCCAGAAGCGACATCACAACGAAATGATGGGTATGTCGCAGGTGCCGCCAGGCAAGTTTTCGGCGCAACAACGCAATCAGAAATAACGGCACAAAGCCCATGGTTACCCGAACCATCACAATATGCATCGGGCTGACATAGTGGCTGGCGGTTTTGTTAAACAGATAGGTCAGCCCCCAGACAAGGGCGAGAAATCCGAAAACGATATAGGCATTCTTCTTCATGTCGGAAAACTCGAATTGCGAAGTTTCCACGACATTTACTGATTTACCGTGTATCTTACAAATCATGCTATCTGGATCATAATATAGAAAAACTGCATTATGTCGCCATATCCGCCCCTGAAGACGCTTCCGGCTTTCGAGGCTGCATTACGTCTGCAAAGCTTTTCACTGGCTGCCGATGAACTTAATGTCACGCCCGGTGCGGTCGGACAGCAGATCCGCAAACTCGAAGAATGGCTTGGCGTTGAACTGTTCACCCGTTCGGTGCGACAGGTCTACCCGACCGCAGACGGGCTGGCCTATGCCGCTCGTATCGGTCCGGCCTTGCAGCAGATTTCCGATGCCAGTGCGCAATTGCGCCGACGGCAGGATCATTCCGTTCATTTCGCCATGCCGCCGAGCTTTGCCGCCAAGTGGTTTTCATCGCGAATGGCCCGGTTCCTGATCATGCATCCGACCACGGCCCTTCATGTCGGATCGACCGAAGAAAAGCCGAACTTCGATCAGGATGGCCTTGATATTGCGGTTCGCTACTTTGATGGCAATGACGACAGTCTTGAGGCAGTGTTGCTGTATCGCGGGCAGGCTGCTGTTTATTGCGCGCCATCATATCGTGATGAACTCGGCCTTGAAACGCCGGGGGATCTTGTACGCGCGACCCTGATCAATGATACCAAACATCACTGGTGGGCAGACTGGCTTGCGACCTTTGCCGGAATTGATCCCGATCAGACCCGGGCACTGAAGCATATCGATATTGATCAGACCGCCATGGTAATCGAGGCGGCCATTCATAATCAGGGGGTGGTGATCAGCAACCCGCTTCTGGCCGAAGAAGACGTCAGCGAAGGCAAGCTTGTTCACCTTTTTCCCGAACATGTTCTGACCGTGCCGTTGGGCTATTACCTGGTGCATCCCAAAAAGCGGGAATTGCGCAGTCAGGTCAGGCTGTTTCGCGACTGGCTGCTTGAAGAAGCCCGCGACCTTGTCTCAAGCCAGCGGCTCTAACGAAAAAAGCCCCGGCCAGGGACCGGGGCTCTGATATCTGAACCGGGTTGCCGTTAGTCGGCAAACACGCGGGCAAAGATCGTGTCGACATGCTTGGTGTGGTAACCAAGGTCAAACAGCGCTTCGAGCTTGTCCAACGGAATACGTGCGGTGACGTCTTCGTCGGTTTTCAGAAGCGACAGAAGATCGCCTTCGCGGTTCCAGACCTTCATCGCGTTGCGCTGAACAATGCGGTAAGAATCTTCGCGCGAAACACCATGCTGGGTCAGGGTCAGCAGCACGCGCTGCGAGAAGACCAGACCTCCCATCTGATTAAGGATCTCGTCCATGCGTTCCGGATAGATCACCAGATTTTCAACAACGTTGGTCAAACGCATCAGTGCGAAATCAAGCGTTACGGTCGCATCCGGGCCGATGTTACGTTCGACCGAGCTGTGCGAAATATCGCGCTCGTGCCACAGGGCAACGTTTTCCATCGCCGGGATTGCCATCGAACGGACCAGACGGGCAAGACCGGTCAGGTTTTCGGTCAGAACCGGGTTACGCTTGTGCGGCATCGCCGAGGAGCCTTTCTGCCCCTTGGAGAAGAATTCTTCGGCTTCGCGCACTTCGGTACGCTGAAGATGGCGAATTTCAGTTGCCAGATGTTCGATCGAGGACGCGATAACACCAAGGGCTGCGAAATAGGCGGCATGACGGTCACGCGGGATCACCTGGGTCGAAACCGGTTCCGGCTTCAGGCCAAGCTTGGCTGCGACATGTTCTTCGACGCTCGGATCGATATTGGCAAATGTGCCGACCGCACCGGAAATTGCACAGGTGGCGATTTCGTCACGTGCCGCGACCAGACGATCACGGTTACGTTTGAATTCCGCATAGAAAGTCGCAAGCTTAAGGCCAAAGGTCACCGGCTCTGCGTGGATGCCGTGCGAACGGCCCATGCAGGGGACATCCTTGGTTTCATAGGCGCGCTTTTTAAGGGCGGCCAGAAGCTTGTCCATATCTTCAAGAAGAATGTCGGTTGCCTGGGCAAGCTGCACGTTAAAGCAGGTATCCAGAACGTCCGAGCTGGTCATGCCCTGATGGACAAAACGGGCTTCTTCACCGACCTGTTCGGCCAGTTCGGTCAGGAACGCGATCACGTCATGTTTGACTTCGGCTTCGACGGTATCGATGCGATCAATGCGGTCCTGGGTATAGGGCTTGTCGCCTTTTTCCCAGACAAGCTTGGCGGATTCAGCCGGGATAACACCCAGTTCAGCCAGTTTGTCAGCAGCGTGAGCTTCGATTTCGAACCAGATACGGAATTTGTTCGCCGGTTCCCAGATGGCTGTCATCTGCGGACGGGAATAACGGGGGATCATGCGGTCGCCTCCGGGCATAATGGTTGGGCGCCGGGGCATGATGTGAATGATCGGAATGCGTGATCAGTTGCACGATCATAAGGCCGGCACGCTTTCACCGGGTCGGATAGTCCATTCCGGGGCAATTGGCAACCCTGCAGACGGTATGGCAGGGATGTGAACGCATTTTTACCGCCCAAAAACTTGTCTTCTGTTAGAAATATAGCAACTTAGATAATATATGCAGTGTTGATCGAAACGCTGTCAGTGCATTCAGCCTGACAATCCGATTGTTGAGTAGGCGGGAAATTAATGGCGCGTGAAGCCGACGGGGCCAAGAGTCACCAGAAAGAACCGACCGGCAGCCAGATGACCGACGAGAACCATCTTGCGAGGCTCGTGGATCTGGGGATCGCACTTTCCGCCGAACAGGGGCGCGAAGAGCTTAATCAGAAAATCCTGATGGCGGCGCGCGAATTTACCAATGCCGATGGCGGGTCGCTGTATCTTGTAAACCGCGAAGAAAGCGAACTGCATTTCCGCATTCTGGTCAATGACACGCTCGATACCTTTTTCGTCAGCGGCCGCGAGGCTGAAAAGCCGTTCCCGCCATTGCCGCTTTATGATGACGAAGGCCGCCCGAATTACCGCAATATCGCAACCTATGTCGCGCTAAGCGGCAAGGCGATCAATATCGAAGATGCCTATTGCGCCAAGGGTTTCGATTTTTCGGGAACGCGTGCCTTTGATGCCAAAACCGGTTATCGGTCAAAATCCTTCCTGACGGTGCCGTTGAAAAACACCCGTGGCACGGTCATTGGCGTTTTGCAGCTGATCAATGCGCGCGATGACAAGGGAAATGTCATTGCCTTTGATCCGGTGATCGAACCGATCATCAATGCTCTTGCCAGTCAGGCGGCGGTGGCCATTGAAAACAGCCGTCTTCTGGTCGCCCAGCGTGACCTGATGGAAAGCTTTGTCCATGTACTGGGCCATGCCATCGATGCCAAATCCCCGCATACGGCCGATCATTGTTCGCGCGTGCCGGTGATTGCGCGCATGCTGGCACAGGCAGCTGTTGATGACAAACGCGGGCCGTTTTCCAATTTCTATCTGACCGATATGGAATGGTATGAGCTTGATCTTGCCGCCTGGCTTCATGATTGCGGCAAGATCGTTACGCCCGATCACGTGATCGAAAAGGCCACCAAGCTTGAAACCATCCATAACCGCATTCATGAAATCCGTACCCGGTTCGAAGTCCTTAGACGTGATGCCGAAATCGACATGCTCAAACGCCAGCTTGCCGGTGAGGATGCCGGTGTGTGCGAAGCCGATTTCAACGCGCGCGTCAGCGAACTGGAAGCACAGTTTGCGCTGGTGGCCGATGCCAATATCGGTGATGCGGAAATCGACACCGATGCCATCTATGCCTTGCATGATATCGCGGAACAAAAATGGACCCGCCATTTCGACCGGACATTGGGTCTGTCATGGGCAGAAAATGAGCGGCTAAGCGATACCGAACTTGCAACCTTGCGCGAACCGGGCCCGGAAAATCTTTTGATGGATCGCGAAGATCACATCTATCAGGGCTTCAACCGCGGAGAACTTTACAATCTTTCGGTCCCGCACGGGACGCTGACATCCGAAGAACGCCAGGTGATCAATGATCATGTGGTGATCACGCAGGATATGCTTGCCCAGTTGCCCTATCCGCGCGAATTGCAACGTATCCCGGCGATTGCGGGCAATCATCACGAAAAAATGGACGGCTCGGGATATCCGCGCGGCCTTACCGGTGATGATATGGGGATCCTCGAAAAAGTGATGGTGATCGCCGATATCTTCGAGGCACTGACCGCGGTCGACCGTCCCTATAAACGGCCAAAGCTTCTGTCTGAATGTATCGCAATCCTTGCCGATATGCGCGACAAGGGGCAGATCGACAATGACCTGTTTGAACTGTTTCTGGTCAGCGGGACATATCTGGATTACGGCCGTAAATATCTGCGGTCCGAGCAGTGCGACGAAGTCGATATCGAACAATTCATCCTTTCCAAATAGCAGCCCGTCCTTGCACCGATAAAAAAACGGACCGCCACAGGGACGGTCCGGCAAGTTCAGGGTGCAATTATTGGGGGCTTCTTATGAGATGCTGTCATGGAAATGACAGGCGACTTCCTGGGTTTCGGAAACCCGGTCAAGTGTTGGTGATGCGGTTGCGCATTTGTCCTGTGCAAACGGACACCGGGTTCTGAAAACACAGCCCGATGGCGGTGACAGCGGACTTGGCAGATCCCCGGTCAGAACGATGCGTTCCTTGTTGCGTTCGATCTCGGGATCGGGGATCGGCACGGCTGAAATCAGCGCCTTGGTATAGGGGTGCCTTGGTGCGGCATAGATGCTGTCACGATCTGCCAGTTCCATGACATTGCCCAGATACAGCACCATGATGCGGTGGCAGATATGGCGCACGATCGATAGGTCATGGCTGATGAAAATCAGCGACAGATCAAACTCACGCTGCAATTCCTGCAACAGATTGACGATCTGGGCCTGAATGGACACATCGAGTGCCGAAACCGGTTCGTCACAAACAATCAGTTTCGGTTCAAGGATCATCGCACGCGCAATCCCGATACGCTGGCACTGACCACCCGAAAATTCATGCGGATAACGGTTGATCATCTGCGGGAGCAATCCCACACGCGCCATCATGCGTTTGACCCGGACCTTGATTTCATCCTTGCCCAGTTCGGGTTTGTGGGTCACCAGCGGCTCGGCAATGATTTCGCCAATCGTCATGCGGGGATTAAGGCTGGCCAGCGGATCCTGGAAAATGATCTGAAGATCACGGCGCAGCGGCTGCATTTCACGGTGCGGGGCGCCGACAATATCTTTGCCAAGCCAGGCGACCTGTCCGCTTGATGGCGGGATCAGTTGCAGGATCGCCCGGCCAAGGGTCGATTTGCCACAGCCGGACTCCCCGACAACGCCAAGTGTCTCGCCGGGATAAAGGTCGAAATTCACCCCGTCCACGGCGCGAAGCTTGCGGTCTGGTGCAAAAAGTCCCTTGCCCGGTACGGAAAAATGCACCTTGAGATCGCGAACGGACAGGATCGGACTGGTTGCTTTTTTCGGTTTGTGCGCGGTGATTGCGGTCATTGTCCATCCTCCCGGAAGCAGGCGCTGGCACGGCCCTGATCAAACACCGTAAGAACCGGGCGTTCGGCACAGCACCGATCCATGACATAGCCACAGCGTTCCTGATAGGCGCACCCTGTCGGCAGGTTTTGCAGGTTGGGCGGCTGACCCGGAATGGCAAACAGGCTTTCCTCATTGGCGTGATCGATGCGCGGCATCGATTTCAGAAGCCCTTCGGTATAGGGATGATGACTGTCGTAATAGATGTCGCGGACAGATCCGGTTTCGACCACGCGCCCGCCATACATCACCATCACCCGGTCACACAGGCCGGCCACCACACCAAGATCATGGGTGATCATGACCGTGGCGGTGTTGAAGTCCTTTTGCAGGTCGCGCAACAGATCCAGAATCTGAGCCTGTACCGTCACATCAAGGGCGGTGGTCGGTTCATCGGCAATCAGAACTTCCGGATCGCACAAAAGCGCCATGGCAATCATCACGCGCTGGCGCATGCCGCCGGAAAATTCATGCGGATACATGTGCACCCGCTGGGCCGCACCCGGAATGCCAACACGATCAAGCATCGCGATTGCACGTTTAAGGGCCTCGGCCTCGGACATGCCGCGATGTTCGACCAGCACTTCGGTCATCTGTTTGGAGATTTTCAGATACGGGTTCAGCGACGTCATCGGATCCTGAAAGATCATCGACATCGAAACACCGCGGATCTTGTTAAGTTCGCGCGCAGGCAGGTTCAGGATTTCACTGTCCTTATAGCGGACCGACCCGCTCGATGTGCCATTCTTGGCCAGAAGCCCCATGATCGACATGAAAATCTGGGTTTTTCCCGACCCGGATTCCCCGACCACGCCAAGTGTTTCGCCCGGATCAAGATGGAAGTTGACGTTATTGACGGCTGCGACTTCCCCGTCCGGGGTCTGGAAACGGGCGGTCAGGTTTTCGACTGTCAGAATATGATTTGTTGTCATGATATGTGTCCTTGCCGTCCCTTATCTGTCTTTCGGATCAAGCGCATCGCGCAAACCGTCACCGATGAAGTTGAAACAGAAAAGGGTGAGTGCCAGGAACAGGGCCGGATAGATCAGCATCCAGGTCGATGCTTCAATCACTTTGGCCCCTTCGGAAATCAGAACTCCCCAGCTGGTCAGCGGTTCCTGCACGCCCAGTCCAAGGAAGGACAGGAAGCTTTCGGTCAGGATGACCTGCGGGATGGTCAGGGTCATATAGACAATCACCGGCCCCAGAACGTTGGGGATGATGTGCCGGAAAATGATCTTGAAGTTCGAAACACCCGTGGCGTGGGCGGCCTCGATAAATTCGCGACGGCGCAGGGATAAGGTCTGACCGCGGACAATACGCGCCATGGTCAGCCATTCAACCGCACCAAGGGCGACAAAGATCAGGAAAATGTTTCGGCCAAACACCACCATCAACATGATGACAAAGAACATGAAGGGCAGGGAATAAAGCACATCGACAAAGCGCATCATGATGTTGTCGACCTTGCCGCCGAAATACCCGGCAACCGCGCCATAGGTCACCCCGATCGCCAGCGACACCGATGTCGCAAGCAGGCCGACCGCCAGTGAAACCCGCGCACCATACAGAACACGGATAAACAGATCGCGCCCGTTGCCGTCGGTGCCAAAGATATGGCCGTTTTCCCAGTTCGGACCTTCCTGGATATAGCCCCAGTCGATCTGGTCATAGGCATAAGGACTAAGAAGCGGGGCAAAAATCGCCAGCAGGGTAATGATCCCCAGAATGATCATCGACCCCACAGCCGCCTTGTTGCGAAACAGGCGGATACGCGCATCCCGCCACAGGCTGCGGCCTTCGATTTCCGCGGGCGCGCCTGCTGCTTCGAGCATTGCAGTCTTTTCAGATTTATTCATCATCAGCGTGACTTCAATTTTGGATCAAGAAGGCCGTAAACCATATCGACCAGGAAATTCAGCATGATGATCATCACCGCATAGACAATGACCACGCCCATCACCAGCGGGTAGTCACGGTTGAGTGCCGCCTTGATGAAATAGGTGCCGATACCGGGCACGCCAAAGATGCTCTCGATCACCACCGATCCGGTCATCACAGCCGCGGTTGCCGGACCCAGATAGGACACAACCGGCAAAAGTGCGCCTTTGATCGCATGACGATTGACGACAAGCGTTTCACGCAAACCCTTGGCGCGCGCGGTGCGGATATAGTTGGAATGCAGAACCTCGACCATGGAGCCGCGGGTCAGACGCGCGATATAGGCAATCTGGGGCAGGGCAAGGGCAATGATCGGTAAAATCTTGTACTGGATTTCACCATCTCCCCATCCCGCCGTCGGCAGGATCGAAAGATACAGCCCGAACACCAGTGACAAAAGCGGTGCCATCACAAAGTTCGGAATGGCAATGCCGATCATGGCAACGCCCATCACCGCAAAATCAACCGCACTGTTTTGCCGAAGGGCGGCATAGGTGCCAAATCCGACCCCGAAGACAAGGGCAATGGCAATTGCACTCAGTCCAAGCTGCATGGAGGCCGGCGCACCGGCCATGATCAGTTCGGCAACGCTGAAGTCGCGGATTTTGATCGATGGGCCAAAGTCGCCCTGAAACAGCTTTCCGATATAGATCGCGTATTGTTCGATCAGCGGCTTATCAAGATCATAGGCCGCCTTGATGTTCTTTTCGATTTCGGGTGGCAATGCGCGTTCCTGATCGAACGGGCCGCCCGGTGCAATACGCATCATGAAAAAGGCCACCGTGATCACGATGAACAATGTCGGGATCGCGATCAACAGGCGCCGAATGGCGTAAGATAACATAATTCTCTCTCATCCCCGTCGGGGTGGCCACAGGCTGCGGGCGGGAGGAACACCACGCAGCCTGCGACACGAAGTCAGGATTTACTCGGCAATGTCGAGCCAGCGGGTCAGGTGGCGATCCGGGGCGTTATCGATCCAGCCCTTGATCTTTGGCGAGACAAGCTGTTTCGAGACATAGTAGTAAATGGGGATGTAAGGCTGTGCTTCCATCATGATGGCTTCGGCCTGATGCATCAGATCGGAACGCTTTTTAAGGTCGCCTTCCTTTTCGGCCGCCAGCATCAATTCGTTGTAACGCGGGTTGTCGAATGCGGAATAGTTCAGCGGCCCGGTGCGTTCTTCTGCCAGGAACAGGAAGTTCTGTGCATCGTTGTAATCGGCAATCCAGCCAGCGCGGGCGACTTCAAAGTCACCAACTTTCAAATCGGCATAATGGATTTTGCCTTCGGAATTGAACAGTTCGGCTTCGACACCGATCTGTTTCCACATGTTCTGTGCGGCAATCGCGATACGCTTGTGGTTTTCCGATGTATTGTAACGCAGGGTGAATTTAAGCGGGTTGTCCGGACCGTAACCGGCTTCTGCCATCAGCTTTTTGGCTTCGGCAAGTTTTTCGGCATAGGGCAGGCCTTTCCACGAAACATAGGCCGGTTCCGTGTAGTTGCCGGTTCCCGGCGGAACAAAGGAATAGGCCGGCAATTCACCGGTCTTCAGGACCGCATCGGTAATGGCTTCGCGGTTGATCGCCAGTGAAAGCGCCTTGCGCACGCGGACATCCTTGAATTTGTCCTTATCAGTGCGGATCGCATAATAATAGATACCGGCATAAGGCGCGATGCGCAGGCTGTCTGCCAGATTGTCACGCAGCCATGAAATCTGTTCGGATGCGATGTCGCGCGCAACGTCAAGTTCATCGGCACGGAAACGGTTCTGCATCGCGGTGCGATCTTCATAGGTGTAATAGATCACCTCGTCGATCGGAACATTGGCAGCATCATAGAATTCTTCGTTCTTGACCAGTTTGGTGTGAACGTTCGGAAGCCACTCGACCAGTTTATACGCGCCATTGACCACGATATGTTCGGGCTTCACCCAGTCTTTGCCGTATTTTTCAACGACATGACGGGGAATGGCAAATGCGGTCTGGTGGGTAAGCTGTGCCAGGAAATAGGGGGCAGGTGCCGTCAGTTTGACTTCAAGGGTGTGATCGTCAATCGCCTTTACGCCAAGTTTGGCACCCTCTTTGCCGGTATTGACCGCCTCGGCACCTTCGATGATGTAAAGGAGGGATGCGTATTCCGCACCCAGTTCCGGATCAAGAAGGCGTTCCCAGCCGGCAATGAAATCCTGTGCGGTGACCGGCGTTCCATCCGACCAGTTATGGTCGCGGATTTTGAACGTATAGGTCATGCCGTCTTCTGAAACCGTCCAGCTTTCTGCTGCACCGGCGACCGGCTGTCCATCCGGGCCATAGGTCAGAAGGCCAAGCGACATATCATCGGAGATACGGCTGGTCTGAATGGTGGAGATAAAATGCGGATCCATCGACTGGGGCTCGCCGTCATTGCCGATGCGCAGGATTTTTTCAGCCTGGGCATGGGTACTCGACAGCATGGTCATGGAGCCCGCAATCAAGGCTGTCCCAAGGACAAAGGCACGTGAGGATTTCAGTAATCCGTTCACGAGACCTTTTGCAGTCTTCGTGTTTTCTGACATGTGTGATGTCTCCCTCAACAATTATGATTTGTTGCGTACGTACTCCCTGAAAGTACGTACGCAAAAATACTGAGGCTGCCATGCGTCAACTGCAAGTCAGATTTCACTTTATTGACGCAATTGGTCGAAATTTGCGCATTTTTATAAAAATGCAGGTGATTTTTTGCGTGATGAGCAAATTATGCCCAATTTTGTGCGGTCCAATTTCCAGATTGGTTCGATTGGCCGGAAACCTGTTTATTGGTGTGTTTCCGGCTGGTTTTTGTGCCCAGGGTTGTGGGGTGTGGTGTGAAATACTTCACATTCAAGGGTTTGGGCATGATCGGGGATGGTCGAATCGGCCCTTTGGCGGGATGATTCGTGTCACTGCGTGATGCAGTAATCTCGCATTTGTTATTAATAACTATTTGCAATTAGGCACGATTGGTGTATTTGCTGGCTACTCGCCCATGCAGCCCTCCCAGTCATTGCTTATTCATGCTTTCACCCACAGGTTTCCGAAACAGTCTGCTTGCTGATTTTGAACAGGAGCGCGAAAGCCTGTTGCGTCTTGCTGCCCGTAAAATCGGGGATGTCGAGGAAGCGCACGACATCGTTCAGGATGCCTTTGTTCGCGTGGCTGGCGCATCGGTGCAATCGGTTGAAGACGGACCGGCATATTTGCGCACCATCGTGATCAATCTGGTGCGTGACCGGATGCGCAGGCGCAAGGTGGCGGGGCATGTTGTGGACAGCCAGCAAGAAACCAATCCGATCGAATGGGCGGCGTCAGACACACCATCGCCAGAACAGATCATCTATCATCGTCAACGTCTTGGTGCCTTTGAACAGGCGCTAAAAAGTCTGAGTCCGCGATCACGTGAAGTCTTCATCTTGCGTAAGTTGCATGGTAAGAGCCATGATGAAATCGCATCGGTGACAGGCCTGTCACAATCCGCGATCGAAAAGCACCTTTACCGGGCTTTGACCGCGTGCCGCGATATCCTGAAAAACTTCGACTAGGCGATGGTTGTGAACGATAAACCACAATTTCAGGATCAGGACACGAGTATCGGTGATCAGCCGGACCGTGACCAGATCACGGCGGTACAGCCATCTGATGAACTGATCGATCAAGCCATCGCCTGGCACGCCAAGGCAGGTATTGATGATCGGGCGTCGCCTGTATATGCGGCCTATCAGGACTGGTGTGCCCAAAGCCCGGCGCATCAGAAGGCCGCAGACAAAGTCAGCGCCTTTATGGTCGATGACGGCTTCAATGTTGTCTTGTCGCGGATGGAGGCGGAACTCGCCTCATCAACAGCGGGGGATGCCGATCAGCCCGGTTTGATCTCTGCCCCGAACGGTGACAGGTCGGCGGATGCTTCCGGCCCGCATCGGGGCTTGCGCCATCCGTATCGCAAATCACGCCCAATGTCACAAACCTCTGCGCGCCCGGTGGGGCGCCGTCGCGCCGGCGGGTTGATCGGTATGCTTGCCGCTGCGTGTTGTGTGGTTGTGCTGGCTGTGGTCGGGGTGGAAGTCTTTGCGCCCGCGCCAAACGGTCAGCAATTGGTGGCGACCCGTAACATTGTCGATGAAACCTTGCCCGATGGCAGCCAGCTTACCCTTGCACCCGGCACGGCTTTGACCTGGTCACTGACCAATTCCGAAAGACGGATCGATCTCGAAGAAGGGGCCGTGACCATCAAGGCCGCACATGACACGGCGCGCCCCTTGGTCGTTCATACCGCGATCAGCGATGTGACGGTTGTCGGAACCCGTTTCATCGTCATCAGCGATCAGGACAGCAATGAAGTCGGCGTTGCAGAAGGCATCGTCAGAGTCCGCGAACGTCAAACCGGCCAGCATAGCGAAGTGACCCTTACAGCCGGGCAGGGGCTTGTCGTTGATCCATCGGGTAAATTTGTGCGCCGTGATGTGACCGAAGGACAAATTGACAATGTCGCAAAAGGCTGGCGGGTCTTTTCACCCAAATCGCTGGGCGATGTTGCTGCAGCCATCCGGCGTCAAAGCGGGGTCAATTTGCTGATTGATCCGTCGATTGCCGGTCTTGATGTCCGTGGCCGGTTCAATCTTGTAGATGACGAACAGTCCATCGGGCTTTTGGTGCAGTCGCTCGGACTGAACCGCTATGATTTGCCATTCGGGTATGTCCTGCTGACCAGCCGGGGGTGATCCCCGGTTCGGTGCATTTGCGCCCTGTTTAGACACCCGTCTGTTTTTCCGACTTTAAAATGAAATAAATTCTGTCCGGTTTGTCATTTGGCCTGCGTCCATATTTGCGAGTGATACGCAATAACGTTTTTGGATGCCATCAGATGATCATGAAGAACGGACTTTTAACCCCGGCAACAATTTGCTCCGGGGCAGGGCACAATACCGCCCGAAGTCTGAAATTACGCTTGGCATATGCAACACTTCTGGTCAGTTGTTTTGGCATTCCGGCCCATGCACAAACCGGCCCGACACCGCAAACGGATCAGGCAGTCCCGGTCGCCCAACAGGATCAACCCGCCCCGATATTCCAGTTTGATATTCCGTCACTTCCGTTGATGCAGGCCCTTGAACGGGTATCCGAACTGACAGGTACGGCCTATTCCGCGGTTGCCGATGTCAATCTGGCACAGGACGGCAATGCCATTTCCGGGCGCTTTGATCTGCAATCAGCCCTTCAGACATTGTTTGATGGAACCGATCTGACCTTTTCGCTGACGGATGGGCAGATCGTGATCCTCAAACGCGTTGACGCGCAGTCGACAGGCGGTACGACAACCGCCCCGATCGTTGTCCAAGGCAGTCAATCACCCGGTATCGCACTTGGCAGCGGAGCAGACAGCGGATCAACCGTTTACGGCGAACAGCTGATCAAGGGATTTGTTCAGGGCAATAACGATCCGAACATGGTGTTTCGTGCCAATCCGAATGTTCAATATGTCGTTCAGGGGCAGCGCGACGAAGACGGTGCCAGCGCAACCGCCGAACAGGACCTTCGTCCGCAGACATTAAGCATATCGGGCGGGGCAATTGATCAGAACAATATCCGGCTTGACGGTGTTGGTATCAATTCGCTGGGCGGTACGGATACAAGCTATAATGGCGAAAGCAACCTGCCCGATGATGATAAAAACTCGATCAATGCCGATGACCTGTACGGGTTGCATCCGCAAAGTGTTTATGTCGATGCCTCCATCTTCAAACAGGCAGAAATTATCGACAGCAACGTGTCGGCAAAATATGGCGGGTTCCAGGGCGGCGTAATCAATTACGAAGTCATGGATCCAAGCGACAGGCCGACATTTTCCGCCAATATCAGCCGTACGGGTTCAAACTGGACCGAATACCACCTGAAATCAGATGAAACGCCTGATGCGACTGCACGCGAACCCCGTTTCACCAAGCTTATGTACGGGACGTCGGCCAGCGGCCCGGTTGCCGATCAGTGGGGGGTTGTGGTGTCGGCCGGACGCAAAACCGCAGAAGCCACAAAATATGCTGGCGATGATTATTATGGTCGGGAAGTCTCGACCGAAAGCACTGCTGACAATGTGCTGGGCAAGCTACAGTTCAAAGGCAATGACGGCATCAAGCTGACAACCCAGCTTGTCTATGCCCCTTATAGCCAGGAATGGGAAGCGGCTGAAAACTATAACAGCAAGATGGATGTTACCGGCGACGGGCTTAGCACCTATGTCGGGTTGGAAATGCCGATTGAATATGATGGTTATGGCCTTTCCAATCTGAAACTCGATACCCGTCTGTCGTTCAATACATCGGAAAATGCCCGTGAATCCGAAAGCAATGTGCGTCGGCAAATCCGGTCCGGTGTTGCCGGATCGGCCTATGAAAACCTGTGTGATGCAACGAACTGTTATGACGGTTGGTATGGCGATCTGACCCAGACGGAACAGGATCTTGGCTATACGACGGATCTTACCGGTAATCTTGGAAACGGTGACATTCTGGTGGGGGCGGATCTTCATTCGATCCGCGCTAACCGTCGTCGTCCCGAAGATGTCTATTATTATTATTCGACCTCGGTAAATTCCGCGATTGTCTGTGCCGATGCCGATGATCCCGCCTGTGATGACGGTGACCAGGTATCGAGACGACGCGTCCATTATGATGCCTTTTCCGGAACGGCAAGTTTTTCCACGGCGGCTCTTTATGCCGAATATGGCATGAATTTTGACAACGTTCCGTTCGGTGAAGTCGAAGTTCGTCCGGGCTTGCGGCTGGAACGTGAAACGTTTCTGGGCAATACCAATCTGGCACCGCGTTTTAACGCCACGTATTACACCGACTGGGATGTCAGTTTCACAGCGGGCTGGAACCGGTATTACGCGGCGAACATGCTAAGCTACGCATTGCGGGACGCCACACCAAGCACAACAGTGGAAAACCGCACCGGAACGACCAGCGGCGTAGATATCATCTATTCCGACGACTGGTCGTATCTGTCATCGGGCAACAAATACAACTTCAAGGGATCTGACCTTAAAACCCCGTTTACGGATGAACGCATGGCGGCGGTAACGTTCCCTTTGCCGTTCCTGGGCGGAAACACCCGCCTGAAATGGGTCGAACGCAAAGGACGTGAACAGTTCTCGCGCGATTCCACAGACAGCAGTCTTTCGACCTATACACTGTCGAACGAAGGATCGAGTTCCTATTCTTCCTACTCGATGGAATGGAGCAAAAAAATCGGAACCGACCCGTGGGGTGGTCAGCACGCCTTTAGCATCAATGGCCAGTATTCCGAACGTCAGACATCCAACAATACCTACTACGCCACCAGCGACGAGACCGAGGGTGCCTATTACAATGGCAACGTGATTCCGACCATGGATCTCGGTGTTCTGACGGGCAATCTCGATGAGCCGATCTTCGTTAATGTCAGCCTGTATTCCAGCTATCTCGACGATACCCTGCGCACTGGACTGGTTGGCCGCTACACCACGGGATATGACACCATCACCGATAGCGGGTCCGACATCACCATCAATGGCGAGACTTATGACATTTATGAAGACGGCTATAACAAGGCCCGTTTCGATCTTGATATGTCGCTCGATTATGACGTCATCCGCGAAGACAACCGCGTCCTGACGCTAAATGCCTCGATTGACAATGTGCTCAATCGTGGTGGTGGTCACACGCTTTCTGCATCAACCCCCTATCGCAAGGGCCGGGCTTTCTGGCTTGGCCTGACTTACACCTATTGAATTTTCCACAATCGGCGCGCTGGCACTTTGCTGGCGTGCCTTTCTTTGTTTCAAGGGAAAACCCGCAATGAGAGTTTCGATATCCCGTCTGATCGCCATTGGTATGGTGTCAGGTTTGTTGGCGCTGCCAGGAATTGGTATGCCCTCAGTATCCTTTGCCGCGACCGGCGACCTTGCCCTTTCCGATATCTATAAGGGCATAACGATGGGGGTTGTTCGCATCAATGTCGTCAAGAAAAGCTATAACGAAATCGTCGCCGAAGAACGCGAGAAAAAGGAAAATGGCGAAGATTTCTGGCTGCCGCCCGATGAACGTCGCAAGGACGATAATGACGACGAAGAAAAGGAAGACCCGAACGAACCCGAACATGACTGGGAAAAGAAACGCCGCAACAAGGCAACCGGGACCGGCTTCTTCATTTCCCACGACGGCCTGATTGTCACCAACGAACATGTCGTGCGCGACGGGGTGCGGTTCATCGTGATCCTGACTGACGATCGCCGTCTTCCGGCAACGTTGGTTGGAAAGGACTTCCTGACCGATCTCGCCGTTCTCAGGGTTGATATGCCCGATGATATAGAGCCGTTGAAATGGGGAAGTTCCCACGCTGCTGCCGTCGGGGACCCGGTCTTTGCGGTCGGATATCCGTACGGGTTTGATCAAAGCCTGACCACCGGGGTGATTTCGGGCAAGCAGCGCGAACTCACCAAGGGGCAATATAACCCCTATATCCAGACCGATACCGCCGTTAACAAGGGCAATTCAGGCGGACCACTTTTGTCGATGGATGGCAAGGTGATCGGCGTTAATTCCGCGCTTTATACCCGGTCCGGTGGCAATGAGGGGCTGGCATTTTCAATTCAGTCCGAGCATGCGCAGGGCATTATCAGCTTGCTGGTGGCAGATGGTGAAATCAAACGCAGCTGGTTTGGCATCGCCTATAGCGAAGTCAAAAAAGGCATGGGAAAGCTGCTTGGAATGGAACGGGACGAAGGCATGCTGGTGTCACGGGCGCCTGACGATGAACCTGCCTATAAGGCCGGTATTCGTGCCGGTGACGTGATCGTCGCGGTCAATGGTGAAACCGTTCAATCGCGCATGAATTTCCGTATGCAGGCCGCAATGGTCAAGGGCGAAGCCACGGTCACTGTATGGCGCAATGACGGTTATCGCAGCTTTACCCTGATCCCCGATGACATGGACGAAGCCAAATCCCGCCGCCGGGCCCAGGAACGCGAAAAAATGGGGCTTGGCAGCAAGGACAAGGATGACGGGCGCAAGGAAGTTATGGGCATGGACCTTGTTCCGGCCAATGAAAAAGCCTGGAAAAAACTTGAACTTCCGGTGGGAACGACGGGGCTTGTCGTAGACCGCATGGAAACCATGAGCCAGGCCTCGCGTGCAGGCTTTTCCAAGGGGGACTTCATTACACAGGTCAATGACGTCGCCATGAAAACCCCCGAAGATTTCGAAACCATCATGCAACGCGCCCTCGACGAAGATCAGCAATATGTTCTGGTCCGCTATCTGCGCAAGGGCGAGGATCGCGTGCGTATGATGGACGTGCTTGAGATGGTCGATCTCGAAGCATACTGACAAAGCGCCTTATCACAGCGGGACAGCAGAAATGCTGTCCCGCTTTTTATGTCGTAACACTCGGACCGATCCATTCCCGATGTCGCGGGCGGGGGCGTAATCGCCAATCATCCGTCAATTCGGTCTTCAAGAAAAAGACCGGCGGAACGCCAGGTGCCTGTTGCGGCAAAACGCCATGTGATCAGGTGTTTGAGGCGTATGAATGCGCATTCGTACCTCTGATGGATGGCTTGCACGTACAAGGCTATAAAACCGGACGCCGTGCTTTTCGCATTCGGGCAAAGTCGCGACATCAACCACACAAGGGGATGTTTAGACATATGGTCTCGTATTTTTGGACGCGGCGATTGGGATGCATGATGGTGCTGGGCGGTCTTGCGATCTCCACAACGGCAATCATCATGGCCCTGAGCAGCGATGCCTACGCCCAATCGGCAACGCCGGGGCAAAAGGAAATTATCCGCGAACAGGTAAATCCCCAGACCGAAGATGCTCTGAAACCATGGCTGGGCGGCGACTGGCAGATCGGCGTGCTTGGCCGGGTCAGTTCCAATCCCTATCGCGGTGCAGACAACACGGATCTGACCGGATTGCCCATGCTGGCCTATGATGCCGAACGCCTGCATGTCGGCATTGATGGAATCAATGCAAAGGTTTGGGAAAACAAATTTGGCAGCGTGTCTTTGCTCGGCAATCTGCGGATGGAGCCATTCGATCCCGATGATTCTCCGTATCTCAAGGGGCTTGAAGACCGGGACATGGCATTCGAAGCCGGACTTGGCGGATCATTGCGTCTGTGGCGGGGTGAAGTGAAGGCAAGCTATCTGACCGATGTGAATGATGCTTATGGCGGACATGAAATTGATGTCGGCTATTACATCCCGACCAATTGGGACAAGTTCAATTTCAATATCGGCGGTGGTGTCACTTGGCAAAGCGAAGAACTGGTTGATTACAATGTTGGCGTAAAACGCAGTGAAGCGCGCAGTGACCGGGGCTTCTATGCACCGGATGCGGCCTTTGTCCCCCATCTTGATTTCAGCGTGATCTATCCGGTGACCGAAAGCTTTGCCGTGATCGGGACAAGTGATGTGCGCTTCCTGCCCGATGAATATACCGACAGCTCAATCATCGAAGATGACTATGTCATCAGTGCGGGACTGGTGCTGGTTTATACCTTCTAGGGTCGGCAATTCGAAATGATCTGATCCATCTTTACCCCAAAACTTTCCGGTGCCAGTGATGGTGATCGGGGTGGGCCGGTTTCCCCGCTGTTTTTGACCGGCCCACAATTTTTTCGACTATTGCAAAGCCAGCTCAAGCAAATCCCATTTGTTGCCATACAGATCCTCAAACACCGCAACTGTGCCATATGGCTCGTGTCGCGGGGCTTCAAGAAACCGCACACCGGCCCTTGTCATGCGTGCGTGGTCGCGCGCAAAATCATCGGTATTGAGGAAAAAGCCCACCCGGCCGCCTGTCTGGTTGCCAATCGCATTTTCCTGATCCGCACCGGATGCCCGGGCCAGCAAGATGCGGGTTTCCGTCGCAGCCTTCGGGGCAACGATGACCCAGCGTTTCCCGTCCCCCATATCCGTATCTTCAATCAGATCAAACCCGACCTTGTCGGTATAAAAGGCAATGGCGTCGTCATAGTCGCGCACAATAAGCGCGCACAAACCGATATGGGGCATGATGAATTCTCGTTATGCGATGGGTGACCAGATGCGGTCTATATCAGGCCAAGCGTCTTGAAGGAATTATATCCGGCATGACTGATGATGATATGGTCATGCACGATGATTTCCATCGCTTTGGCGGCATCAATGATCTTGCGGGTCATGTCGATATCACCCTTTGACGGGGTGGCATCACCGCTTGGGTGGTTGTGTACCAGAATGATCGCCGATGCATGCAGTTCAAGTGCGCGTTTTATCACCTCGCGCGGATAGACCGGGGTGTGATCAACCGTGCCGCGCTGATGACATTCATCGGCAATCAGGCGGTTCTTGCGATCAAGAAACAGCAAATGCAGTTCTTCGGTCTTGAGATGCCCGATCCGGACCCGGCAATATTCGATCAGCTGTTCCCAGCTCGCAATCACCGGCAATTCCATGGCACGTTCACGCGAAAGATGCCGCGCGCCGGCTTCGGCAATTTTGATGGCCGCGATCCCGGCATCGCCCAGTCCCTTGGCGGTTTGCAAATCTTCGGGGCGGGCGGCAAGGACATTGGCAAAGCTTCCGAATTGCGCAATCAGTGCCTTTGCCAATGGTTTGACGTCCCCGCGCGGCATCGCCATGCACAGCATCAATTCCAGAAGCTCGTAATCGGCCAATGCATCGGCACCCCCCTTGATAAAACGTTCACGCAGGCGCTGGCGGTGGCCGTGATAATGGGGTTTTGCAGGCTTGGCCGATTTTGATGCTTTGTCATCTGCTTTGGATGCGATGTCTGCATCGACCGGGGTGGCGTTACCCGATGCCAGATGATCGCGGGTCTGATCAAAAAAGACCCGCGTGCCGTCATCAATTTCAGATGGGGTGGGGATATTCGGGGCAGAAGCAGGTTTGCGATCTTCGGTTTCGCTCAATTCTGCTTCCCCCGTTTGGCCCTTGTTTATTCTGCCGCAGCGGGCAGGTCATAGGGCGGCTTGTCCAGACCGGCCGGGGATCGGGTAAAGATTTCAAACCCGTCATCCGTCACGCCGAGCGAATGTTCAAACTGTGCCGACAGTTTGCGGTCTCGCGTTACGGCTGTCCAGCCATCTGGCAAAATTTTGCACGCATAGGTTCCCTGATTGATCATCGGCTCAATCGTAAAGATCATGCCAGGTTCAAGAACCAGACCTTCGCCCGGCTTGCCGTAATGCAGGACATTGGGCGCATCATGGAATACCTGGCCAAGGCCATGCCCGCAGAAATCACGCACGACCGAAAAACGTTCGCTTTCGGCATAGGACTGGATCGCATGACCAATATCGCCAAGGGTCGCGCCCGGCTTAACCGCATTGATGCCCCGCCAAAGCGCTTCATAGGTCACATCAACAAGACGCTGCGCCATGACTTTGGGTGTGCCTGCGATATACATGCGTGATGTATCGCCGTACCAGCCATCAAGGATAACCGTGACATCGATATTCATGATGTCGCCATTGGCCAGTTTCTTGTCACCGGGAATACCGTGACAGACCACATGGTTGATTGATGTGCAGATCGATTTCGGAAAACCGCGATAGCCAAGGCAGGCCGAAATCGCGTTATGGTCGCGGATATATTCGTCGCACAGGCGGTCAAGTTCACCGGTGGTTACACCGGGCACCACATGCGGGGTAATCATATCAAGCACTTCCGCTGCCAGCTTGCCTGCGGCGCGCATGCCTTCAAATGCTTCGGGTCCGTGAAGTTTGACTGTTCCGTTCGCCACCCGAAATCTCCTTACGTTCGGCTAAGTATATCTGTGTTTTATAGTCCAATGACATAAAGCCAGACGCCGAAATTGGCAAGGATTGGCTGATATGCAGGGATTTGGGATCGGTGCTTACAGGCCGACAATCGGTAACGCGGACCGCACGGTCACGGCATCTGTATCAATCGAACAGTCATAGGCAATCGCCTCGACCCCGTTGCTGCGCGCGGCCTTGAACCGTTCGCCGTAATGGGGATCAATATCGGTCGACAGGGTAAAGCGATCACAATCGGTACGCTGGATCAGGTAAAACATCACAGCCCGATGACCTTCGGCCACCATATCGGCCATTTCATCAAGATGCTTGGCCCCGCGTGCGGTGACGGCATCGGGGAATTCGGCAAGACCGGGCACATCTTCATCGCGTTTCAGATGCACATTCTTGACTTCGACATAACAAAGCCCGCGATCGGGGGCCGACAGCAGGATATCAATCCGCGAGTTTTTGCCGTATTTGACTTCGCGTTTCAGGGTCTCATAGCCCGCCAGTTCCGGGACCTTGCCCGACAGGATCGCTTCTTCGACGATGGCATTGGGATGGGCGGTATTGATCCCGATCCAAGCATCACCGATCTGGCACAGCTCCCAGCTATATTTCAGTTTGCGTTTCGGATTGTCCGATTTTGACAGCCAGACATCAATGCCCGGCTCCTTAAGGCCGATCATCCCGCCCGGATTGGCGCAATGGGCCGTAATCATCTCGCCATTATCCAGTTCGATATCGGCAAGGAAACGTTTGTACCGCTTGATCAGTTTGCCATGGATCAGGGGCTGGGGAAGCTGCATGAAAAACCTTTCGGGAAATCTGTCCTGACAGAAACTGTCAGTTTGGGGCGGCGATCAGGATGCCAATTTTGCGGCAAATCGGTCATACATCAACCCCTTGCAAACACATGCCCGTATCGGAACCATCATGCGTCAAAGCCTGCGCGCCAAAATCATTGCCGTTTGCGATCGCAAAATCGCGCAAAAGGGATCGGATGGCGGCCTGTCATTCTATGCGTTCTTTGCCAACCGCAACGATGATCCAGCGCTTTTGATGGAAGCCGCAACCTGGTGGATCGAAACCCATCAGCTTGATCATTTTGAAAAGGCCACCAAAATCCGTGGTATGCTCTTAGCCGGGATGTGAACCAATTGCCTCTATGTCTTTATTTTGCGACAAAACGATGGTCGGGAAACCATCAGGTAGCTGAACCGGTGAAAGCAACTGGCGAAGCTGCGAAGCTTTAACATGCTTTTGCCTGTGCAGAGTCTCGCACAGGCTATCGAACACGTCAGAATTCAGCAAAAAATATTGTTCGAGCAGGCTGAAATGATGTTCTCGCAGCCCGCGGAGAGCTTGGTTGTTGTGCTCGATCTCCATCGGATTTGTTGGGGTGGGATAGAAAATTTGATCAGGCTGTTGGCCTAGAAATCGTTTGGCTGCGTCCATCCAATGCTCATAATCTCGCTGTGAGCCATCATGGATAACACCAAGTTTGAATTTCTCTGCCGCTTGACCGGCAAGACAACATAACATTGCCCAGTGATATTCATTTGATGCAGCAACTTGATGCTTCAAACCGGAGCCAATGGTTGCCCCCAAACTGAGCTCCGACGGCTTGGTTATGATTTCGACATAGCCAGGAATCTCGTCAACAGCGGCAAACATCAGCGCGTGGCCTGCTTCGTGTATTGCGACCGTTTGACTATCCCTCTTTGAAAATGCCGGGCGTACAAAGTGTTGTATGTTCCACGCAAGCGGGCTTGTCAGTTTGCCGATTACAAAAGCGATGATCGCGCCAAGACAGAAAAGCGCAAAAGCCGCGGCCAAGGCTGCGAGTTCTGCCGGATTTTGGCTGAAATAGTGATATGTCGCGCCGCCTGAATCCGAAACAAACCACATGGAACACGCAATAAAAAACAGTCCGGCAAGCCAACTGCGCACACTCATTGCAATCGGGAAAAGCAGTTGGGTCAGGATCAAAAACACCGGGAACAGCAGCAAATAGCCAAAAAGCGTTTTAGAAAAATCATCTGCGGGATCATCAATCTTGTTGAAAACAACAAGAATTGCAGCAATCAGCAGAACACAGAGGAAAAGCCCGGCAACGCTTTTGATTGTAGCCTTTCCGGCAAATCCGAACCTTCTGAATTTCACGTGTTTTTCCCCGAACTGTCATCGCCAAGGAAATCAACCAGGCTGACCTGACCCGATCCACGGCGCAGCGGCTTGGGCTGGCTGTCATCGGGTGCCCAGGCCGTCAGATAGATCACCTGAAACTTCGCATGAATACGGCCATCTTGGCGGGTATGGCGTTCGTGATAGATCGCGGCCGCACGGGCAAGGGTGCTGCGTTTGGTGAATTTCTTGGACCGTTTGGCGATCAGGTTGCTTTCACCCATCCCCGACAGATCGCGCATCAGTTTAAGCGCATCGGGATAATCAATGGTGATGTCATCGGCATCAACCACCGGCAGGGCAAAGCCACTGCGCTGAAGCAATGCACCGGCATCCTTCACATCGACGAACGGTGATACACGCGGGGATACGCCACCTTCTTCCTCGGCCTCGGCAGCCATCAGGGCTTCGCGCAAATCACGCAATGTATCGCCGCCCAGCATACAGGCCAAAAGCAACCCGTCGGGTTTCAGAGCCCGGCGTGCTTGCAACAGCATGCCCGGAAGGTCATTGACCCAGTGCAGCGACAGGTTGGACAGGATCAGATCAAGCGAACCTTCGGCAAAGGGCAGGAATTCCTCGTCCGCGACAAGGGCCGGTTTGCCATTATTGGCCCGCGCATTGCGGGCATAGCTGGTTGAAATATCGGATTGATACAGTGTTTCAATACCGCCGCGCGTGCCAATGATCTGGCCCAATTCGCCACTGTGGCAGCCAAGATCAACTGCCATGGGGAATGTGCGTGTGGTATCATCAAGCCGGTCGGCAAGCCGTTCGGCGGTTTCGGCAAACAGGAAATTGTAATCCTGTGCCCTGGTTGCCGCACGGTCGCGGCGCAGCTTTAATATGTCTCGATCAAAGACAGTGATCGGATCGGCCATGAGGCGGGATGCTCCGGCAAAAGTCGTTAAAAATGTTACGACCTAGATAGAGCGTCTTGGTCCGCCGCGCAATCAGCCATCAAACCATTCAGCCATTCGCACCGTTCATGCGCAACGGAAATGCGCCGGGACGATGGATCCATTGGCTTGGTCGAAATGCGACTAGGCGTTCCGCCCCGTCATAATTTGCCAGCATGGCACCGCCCATGATGATTTCGGCATTGCCGGTAATCTGCAACATGTCGCCATTGGTAAAATCAACAAATACCAGTCCGGCCCGCGGATTGATCAAAAGATTGCCCAGCGTGTTAAAGAACCGGTTTCCGGCATAATCGGGAATGATCAGGGTTCCGTCATCCTCGATATGGACAAAGCCCGGATTGCCGCCGCGATGCGATACATCGACATCCCGCCTTTGATCATCATGATCGATATAGGACGCGATGAAAAATGTGTCGCTGCGCGCAATCAATGCACGGGCATCGTTTGAAAGGTCATGCTCGCCACGGGTAATTGTGGCGCCTGCGGGCGCAGAATGACGGGCAATGTCGAGATCGCGCGGGGTGATATATTTCGGGCAATTGCCAAAACTGTGCCCGACCGTGATGTCAAATGATGTCTCATTTGTGCGACTGATTGTCCCATTCAGACGATTGCGCCGACGGGTATGAAGCTCGATCCCCAGTAATCCGATGGCATCGCCGTCTTCCATCCCGGCATCAGCCGGGTCATTCCCGTCGCGCGGTAGCGTTACGGCAAGGTGATAGATATCTGTCGCAAACAAAAAGCCCGGCTTGTTGGCGCGAAGGGTGGCCCACGGTCTGCCATCGGGATCGACACTGCCCAATACGACGAATGGCAGTTGCGGGTAAAACAGGCGGTGCTGTTCGATCAAATGATCGCGCAGCACCTTGCGCCCGACTTCCTCCATACGGGCATCGACACCCAGAATTTGCTGAAGACGGATTTCTCCAGCATGCCAGGGGGTGGGGGCACCATCCGACACAGGCGGTCGGGGGAAGTGCGGGTTGTGGGTGTCGATGCGATCAGACATGGGGGCGTCCTTCAAACAAGGGGGCAGCAGGCAACAGGCAACAGGCAGGTGGCAGTAGGCATGGGGTCAGGACCGGGCGTTCAGGAAGAGGCCAGCATCTCGGCCGGGGCATGCATGAAGGGCACAAAACCCGGCAATTCTTCGATCCGCGACAGCCAGTCGCGCACCTTGCCATAGCCCGCAAGATCAACATTGCCTTCTGGCGCGCGGGCGACATAGCTGTAAAGTGCGACATCGGCGATGGTCGGATGATCGGCTGCCAGCCAGTTCTGGGTGTTCAGATGGGCTTCCATTAAACCAAGGATGGCATGGGCGCGCGCAATCACTTCATGGGGGTCAAAAGGTGCGCCAAACAGGGTCACAAGACGGGCGGCACCGGGGCCAAATGCGATCTGACCTGCCGCAACCGACAGCCATCGCTGTATGCTGGCGGCACCTTTTGGGTCTTCGGGCAGCCAGTTGGTCACCCCCTGCTTCTTGGCAAGATAGACCAGAATGGCATTTGAATCGGAAATCACCGTCTCGCCATCCTGCAGGACAGGAACCTGCCCAAACGGATTAAGTGCGAGAAAGTCGGGCTTCTTGTGCGCGCCGCTGGCAAGATCGACTTCGACCAATTCATGATCAAGCCCCAAAAGGCCAAGCATCAAGACCGCACGATGGGCATGCCCGGAAATCGGATGGTAATAGAGTTTCATGGCAGGTTTCCCTGTGATTGCGCTGTAAATGTCGTGCCATGATGTCTGTTTCGTAAAACTTATAGAATTCTCATCATCTGCAATTTATTATTCCGTTAAATGAAATAATATTCGTTGCGAAGGAGGCGATACATGGATCGCTTTAACGCCATGAAGGTCTATGTGCGTGTGGCCGAGGAACAAGGCTTTGCCGCTGCGGCCCGCGCCCTGAATATGAGCCCTGCCGCCGTCACCCGGACCATTGCCCAGCTTGAAGATATCATCGGCGCGCGGCTTCTGATCCGCACGACACGCACAGTCACAATGACCGAGGCCGGGACACGCTACCTGGCTGATTGCAAACGGTTGCTGGCGGATTTGCACGAAGTCGAAGCTGCGGCTGGCGGGGCATATGCCCGCCCAAGCGGGATGTTGTCGATTACCGCACCTGTGCAGTTCGGACAGATGCATGTTGCCCCGATTGTCGGACGCTATCTTGATCAATATCCCGACATGCGCGCACGCCTGATGCTGTTTGACCGCATCGTCAATATCGTCGAAGAAGGCATCGACCTTGCGGTGCGGATCGGTCATCTTGCCGATTCATCGCTTTCTGCCATCCGCATCGGGCAGGTGCGCCAGGTGGTTTGTGGCGCGCCGGCCTATTTTGACCGTGTCGGGGTGCCTGAAATCCCCGCGGATCTGGCCGGGCACCGGATCATTGCCACCACCGGTTCATCGGCAAGGCTTGATTGGCAATTCAACACATTGTCGGGGGCCGGGCGCAAAATACAGGTATCCCCGGATGCCAGATGGCAGACCAATTCGATCGAAGCGGCGCGAAAAGCCGTAATTGACGGGTGGGGGATCATGCGCATGTTGTCCTATCAGGCCGCACCCTTCATTTCCAATGGCAGCCTCCAAACCGTGCTTGATGATCATGCCCCCGACCCGGTGCCGGTTCATCTGGTCCATCCCGAAGGCCGCCACGCCCCGGCAAAGGTCCGAAGCTTTATCGATCTTGCGGTCGAAATCCTGCGATCAAACCCGGTTTTGAATTCCGATTAGTCATGCCGGGCTGACCGAGGAACCTGGGTCTATTTGCCTTGATGATCTGCCGTTTGATCAGTCAGTTCCCAGCGTGCATCGATTTCCTGAAGCATATCCTCGGTCGATAGCTGCTGACCCATGCGCCCGCGTTTGACAAAGCGATGATCAAAGGAAACAGCACCATTTGTCCGGACAAGATCACGAAATTCGTCAATGAAGCTTTGTTCAAATTTGCTGTTAAAGGTGTTGAACAAAACCACCCGTTTGCCATCAAAACGATGATGGCGGGCAAATTCCCAGATCGGCGGTACAGGGCTGTAAAGCCAGATCGGTGATCCGAGATAGATCGTGTCATAGGGGCTAAGGTCAATCTCGGCGGGTGTCACAGCCGCCTGATGGTTGCGGGCATCGATTAAAGCCCTGATCCAGCCGATAATGCCAAGTTTGTAATCGGGGGCCTCAATCCGGAAAATGCGCGCGCCAAGCTGATCTGCGACATGATGGGATGCAAGGGCCGTGTTCCCGGATCTGGAAAAGAAAACGACCGCGGTGGTGCTTTCAGACACAGCTTCACGCTGTTGCGCGCTCAGGAACTTTTCGGCCTGACGTGCCTGACTGTTTTCTGTTTGTGTGACAAAAAGCGTAACGGAAAGTGCGCCAATTACCGCGATGGCGACAATACCGATCACAATCCAATGCCATAACACCATGATGTTTTCTTATGCCTGTTGCAGGTTCAAAGGAGACAGGATTTCGATCGGATGGCCTATATTGCGCAGTTCAAAGGTGCCGTGGGAATGCCAATTGCCGGGCCGGATGGCTGCAAAGGCATCCGATACCAGTACTGTCTGCGACAGTTCCTTGCACTTTGCTTCGATGCGGGCGGCTTCGTTGGCAGCACTGCCGATAACGGTGAATTCAATCCGTTCCTTGGTTCCGATATTGCCATACATCACCTTGCCGGTATGAAGCCCGATCCCGAATTCAAGGGACGGTTCCCCGCGTGCCTTTCGGTCCTCATTGATTGTTTGCGCACGCTTCATCGCGTCATGGGCAACGGCCAGCGCCGCATCACAGGCATCAATGTCGCGCTCATAACGCTCAAACGGAAAAATCGCCAGTGACGCATCACCAATATAGCGCAAGACCTCGCCGCCACCGGCAATTACGGCACCTGCGGTAATGTCGTAATAGTCATTCAGAACTTCCAGAAATCCCTGAAATCCATATCGCTCGGCCAATTTGGATGACTGTCGAAGATCGCAGAACAGGATGACGGCTTCGATCAGGTCGCCGTCACCGCGCTGGATTTGTCCGGACAGAACACGGTCGGTGGAATAATTTCCAAGATAGGCCCTAAGGATGTCGCCAACCAGACGGCGTTGCGACAATCCCTTGATTTCAGCGCTAAGCGGAAGTCGCAGACGTTGCAAAAGTGCGACGGCCTTTTCGTCAAATCCGCCGGGCGCATTTGTTGTCCAGCTAAATATCGTGCCTTCCTGACCAATGAGGTTGGTTTTGCGGTCGTCAAAACCGGTCAGTTGAATGATGTAGTCGGTAGCACCTTCGGCGGCGAAGCGACTGAAAATCTCGAAGCGGTCGCGGTCCCTGCCATTGATCTGATATCGGGCTTCTTCCTTGCCGTTCAGGAATGTCTCGCGGACGGGGCTTTTTAGCCATGCGTCGCTTTTTTCAAGCCCGCGGTCATAGGTTTCGGCAACAATGCCTTTGCCGCGTGACCAGGAATAGCTGCCCGCGACAAAAAGCGGATGAAGCATTGGCATCCCGATATGCACACGGATCAGATCAAGGCCGGCTTCGTTCAGCTTTTCCACCAGTTCGGTCAGAAGCGTTTCGACATCCCATCCCTGAATGGAGCGCCGGTGCAACCA
The DNA here is from genome assembly GCF_002844235.1 of Thalassospira povalilytica. GTDB lineage: Bacteria > Pseudomonadota > Alphaproteobacteria > Rhodospirillales > Thalassospiraceae > Thalassospira > Thalassospira povalilytica. The sequence continues at coordinate 908,724 of NZ_PGTS01000001.1, forward strand.
GTTGCTCAGTTCATCGTAAAGGCTGTCGCTTGTCATCGAATTCATGAAGTCCCCGTGATTGCTACCGGATGCGTTAACTTATCTGGGAATTGACGGACGGTATCGCACGGCATCAAGGAAAAGTTTGAAGGCTGGCGAATGGTGACGACGGCTCGGATAATACAGATGATACCCCGGAAGCGGCGGCACAGCATCATCAAGTACCTTGATCAATTTGCCTGAACTTAATGCATTGGTCACCTGATCTTCAGGAAGATAGCCAAGACCAACACCGTCAAGCGTCGCATCAAGAATCAGATCAATGGTGTTAAAGACGAGCGGCCCGTCCATCCTGACCCGGATTTCTTCGCCATCCTGCATCAAGCGCCATGCATTGAGGGTTTCCGAACTCGGAAGACGCAGATTAATGCCGCGATGTCTGGCGAGGTCCCGCGGGCTTTTAGGGGCAGGGTGGCTTTCGAAATATTCTGGCGACCCGACGATGCACATCGGGATATCTGCGCTGATCCGCATGGCAATCATATCGCGCGCCACATGTTCGCCCAGACGGACGCCTGCATCAAAACGGTCGCTGACTACATCGGCCAATCCGTAATCCACCGTGATCTCGACCGTAATATCGGGATTGGATTTCAAAAGGGCGGACATTGCCGGATTAAGCACCGTCTTGGCAGCATGTTCGACAGAGGTGATCCGGATCGTTCCGGCGGGCTTGTCACGAAATTCGCTTAGATCAGCGATGCTTTGATCAAGTTCATGAAGCATCGGTGCAAGTTGATCGACCAGTCGCTGGCCAGCTTCGGTTGGCGCAACACTTCGCGTTGTGCGCGCCAGCAACCGAACCCCCAGCCGTTCTTCAAGGCGACGGACAATTTGGCTAAGTGCTGATTGCGACAGGCCAAGTTTACCGGCAGCACGGGTAAAACTGCGTGCTTCGGCAACGACGACAAAGGCTGTGAGATCGGCCATTTCATCCCGGCGCATTTATCACCTGACTTATAAGTTCATGCACAATTCAGTATCTAATCACTTTCTTGGCGATGCGCTACCTTTTGTTTGTCGCTGATTGATCGACGGTTTCGGACTGTCCTCTGTTCCCGGACCCGACATATGTGACGCAGAGTTTCTGAAATGTCCGCAGGACGGACAGAGTTGCAATGATAGGAGAGTTAAGATGTCTCGCATGTCGAAGGAGCGTATGGAAGCAGCATTCAAACAGCTCGAAACCATTTCGCCGGAAGACTACGCAAAGGTCCAGGGACTTGCGGAGATTGTGCGACCGTTGCGCAGCGTGATCCACAAGACCCCGGATGATTACGGTATGACCGGCTGGCATGATCTGGTGATCCCGTCAGATGATGGCGTGCCGCTGGAAGCCTGGTACATCCCGGCAAAGGGCGGTGAAAGCAACAAGCTTGTGATTTTCAACCATGCACTTCCGATGTGTCGTGCCGGCTTCCCCGGGCATCTTGGCGCACCATGGAGTGCCTATGACGCGGTCGAAATCGACTTTGTCATTCAATACAAACATCTTACCGATGCGGGCTATAACGTCCTGACATACGACATCCGCAATCATGGCAACAGCGGGGCTGCCAATGGCGGGCTAAGCGGGATTGGACAATGGGAATGGCGCGACTGCGTCGGTGTAAAGAAGTTCGTCGATAACCACCCCCGTCTGTCGAAAATGAAGGTAGCACTGTATAGTCAGTGCATGGGTGGAAACTCGCAATATCACGCCATTCATCGCCATCCGGAGCTTTTTGAAAATGTCAGCTGCATGGTCAGCCCGATGGTCGTTTCAATGTCGGCAATCTATGACGCTTTCTCGGAGCTTCAGGGCGTTTCGCAATATCAGGAACTGATCGATCTTGAATTGCTCAAGATGGGTGGTTTTGTTGCAGCCGAAATGACCCCGCATCTTTGGGCGCCAAGTGTCACGATGCCGGTTCTGATGGTGCAGGTTCTCGAAGATGCATGGACCCGCAACCCGGTTGACGGACAGACAACCTTTGATCTTCTGGGCAGCAAGGAAAAGGAACTGTTTTGGATCGAAGATACGCCCCACCGGTTCAAGGATGGCTATAACCATTTCGGTCGCCATCCGGAAAACGTCCTGTCGTTCCTTGCAAAACATATGGGCTGATACTGTACTGATATCCAAAAAACGCGAATGCCTTAAATGCGGCATTCGCGTTTTGCGTGTGATATCGTGGGTCGGTTGGTGATGCTGATGTGACTGGGGATCACGGGAATGGTAATGGCGTTGTTGCGCACGGTTGGCCGGATCGGGATTGATGCCATCCTGCCGCCGCGCTGTGGCGGGTGTGGCGCGATTACCGAAACCACCCATGCGGTCTGTGCCGATTGCTGGGCGGGATTACGGTTCATATCGGCCCCGCAATGTGCCTGTTGCGGTTATCCGTTTGAACTTGATGATAGCGCTAACATCAACGGAAATGAACAGCCTGACGGACAGGTGCTGTGTGGAAACTGTCTGCAAAAGAAACCGGATTTTGATCTGGCGCGGGCTGCACTTGTTTATGATGATCACAGCCGCGATTATCTGCTTCGGTTCAAACATGCTGATCGCACCGATCTGACCCCGCTTTTGGCACGCTGGCTTTATCAGTGTGGCAAGGGAATCTGGGATCAGGCGGATTTGATTGTGCCGGTCCCGCTGCATCGGCGGCGGTTATTGCATCGTCGCTATAACCAGTCGGGATTGCTGGCCGCCAGATTATCAAAAATGACCGGTATTCCCTGGGATGGATTGGTGCTGGGGCGCAAGCGAAACACGCGCAGTCTTGGCGGGCTTGGTCCGTCATCGCGCAAACGTGAAGTCGGCGGTGCTTTTGCCATTGATGACACGCGGGCGCAGCTTTGCGGGCTTGATGGCGGGCGGGTTGTTTTGATTGATGATGTGCTGACAACCGGGGCAACCGCCAATGCCTGTGCCCGGGCGTTGAAGCAGTCGGGCGTCATGCACGTATCTGTGATCACGGTTGCACGCGTCGTACGATGACGCGTTGCAAAAAATCTGTTATACAGCCGTCATCAGAACAGTTTTCCGCGCCGTATCAAATGTTCAAAGCCCGGTTTACGGGGCTTTTGGCATGATCGGCTGCTTGAAAAAGGATGAATGCCCAATGGCAAAAGTTGAAGTATATGCCACCGAATGGTGCCCCTATTGCAAACGTGCCCGCAAGCTTCTTGAAGAAAAAGGCGCGAAATATCAGCTGATCGACGTGATGATGGAGCCGAAGCGCAAAAAGGAAATGATGGACCGTGCCAATGGCCGTCATACCGTGCCGCAGATCTTCATCAATGACGAACATATCGGCGGCTGCGACGAACTGATGGCGCTTGAAGCTGCTGACAAGCTTGACGCAAAACTGTCAGCATAAATCAGGTCATCCTGACCTGCACATGTTAAAAACCCCGGCCTTTTTGTGGCCGGGGTTTTTTGTTGGTGGCACGGGGGACGGGGCGAGACTGATTTGCGAAAATCAGGAAAAGACCCTTTCCATTTCCTTGCGGAATGCGATTGCCGGGTCTTTGGCGTCAAATTCGACATCATCCCAGGTCAGGGTTTGGTCCATCCCGACCGGGCGTTTGATTTTAAGATGGTGGGCAAGGCCGATCGGCAGCGCATTGCGTGCACGCGATGTGCTGGCCGGGGAGAGTTTGCCATACACCGTATAGCCTCCTTCACCATCCAGCATTTCACCGGGTTTAAGATCGCGCTTGGCGGTGGCGACCGCATCGCCCGACCAGGCGCGTGATGTGCCGGTTGCCTCACCGCGCAGGGCCGCCGATGCCACCGAAATGCCCAGTTCCAGCCCGATCAGGTGATAGGGTTTATACATGGTGGAATATTGCCCGCTTGGATCGGTCAGAAGGCCATATTCGTTAAAGCATCTGACGACATAGTCACTGGGGGCTTCAAATGTCACATAAACGCCCCAGCGCAGATCGCGAAAGACCGGGCGGGTGTCACGTTCAAGACTTGAAACAACTTCGACCGTGCCTTTGCGATCAAGGATGCCGCCGCTTTCACGCGGGCACAGCAATCGGGGAAGGTCATCAACCCCGCAGGCCGGGAATTGCAATCCGCAATCCTGGGGCACAAGATCACAGGCATTGGAAACAGCGGCCATTTCAATGGCGGATTTGGTGCCATCAAGGAAGCTGTTGAAAATTTGCGGGTTCATGCCACCCGCCTGTGCCTGTTCGGGTGTCAGACCATAGTGATGCCAGACATCATCAGGTGTGACATGATGATAGATCGGAAGATATTTGGTGCCCTTGCCGGCGCAGGTTACCGGCAGGCCAATGGCGCGCGCCCAATCGACCATTTCCGAAATCAGGGCCGGTTGATCGCCATAAGCCATGGAATAGACAAGACCGGCGGCCTCGGCCCGCTTGGCAAGAAGGGGGCCCGCAAGCACATCGGCCTCGACATTGACCATGACGATATGGCGACCATATTCGATGGCCTTTAGCGCAAAGCGAATGCCGGCAGACGGGCTTCCGGTTGCATCAATGATGACTTCAAGCCCGTCAGCGGCAATCAGGGCGTCGGCATCATCGGTGATCCAGGTCGTTCCGTTTTTATACGCACTTGCCGGATCGGTTGCCGAAAACCGGTCATCGGACCAGCCAACGCGGCGCAATGCCGCCTTGGCCCGGTCGATGCCAAGATCTGCGATGCCCAGCACATGGTAGCCCGGATGATGTCCGGCCTGACTTAAAAACATCGATCCGAATTTACCGGCACCGATAATGCCAACCCGGACCGGATTGCCTTCATCGGCACGCTTGCGCAGTTTTGCATCGAGATTCATTTAACTTCACTTCTCCGGCAGGTGTTATGCGGCGGTGCGCTTGGCGACCAGTTCTTCAAGGCAGTTATCCGCAAGCGGTTCGATCGGCGTGAAATCGCGGTGCGCAATCCACGGTTTGCGATTGAATGCCCGAATATGGTTCGAAACCGCACACAGGCTGAGATACACAATCGTGCGGTCAAACGGGCTGATATTGGGCGGGCTGGCATGGACCAGATTGCCGTGGAACATCACAACCGAGCCAGCCGGACCAATCGGGGCTTCGCAGCCGCCATCATCGGCAAGTTTGGTCACGGTTTCACGATCAAGCGTCCAAAGCGGATAGGACGTGGTTTCAAGATCATGACCGGCCTGAAGCACACCTGCCTTGTGGCTTTTGGGAATGAAAAGAAGCGGGCCATTGGCCGGGGTCACGTCTTCGAGGAACAGGGCAATGTTGAACGCGCGCGGTTCGGGCATTTCATCATCGCGTTGCCATGTGCCGTAATCCTGGTGCCACTGCCAGACAGCGCCATCAAAGGCGGCCTTGGCGTTGATTTTGTACTGATGCATGTAGACCTGTTCTTCAAGATACTGAACAACCGGTTCGATCAGGCGGGGATGGGCGCCAAGACGGCGGTGGGCTTCGTTATAGGTATGTGCGGCAAAGGCGGTTCGGGCGACGCCGGATTTCTCGCGCCAGACCTCTTCGCGGTCGGATGCGTAAATCTGTTTGGCTTCGGATAACAGCAGGGCGGCTTCTTCGCGTGAAAAAAGTTCAGGCAAAAAAACAAAGCCATCTTCGCGAAATTTCGCGAGTTCGGTCTCACTGAGTTTCATGACGTTTCCTCCGCGCCGCACATTCTTGTTTATTGTGTTGCGGCTGATGCCCGCTTCGGGCGGTTAATTGGTGTGGTGATCGGTATCCTTCATATTCGAGATCAGGCGATGCTTGGCATTGTGGGTATGTTCAATGGCCAGCATTTGGGCACGGTCGCCATCGCCGGCACAGATCGCGTCGGCGATGGCTTCATGTTCCGTCCAGATCGGATCGCGGGACGATCCGGTCTGCAGGTCTGCATGCATCACACGCCGAATTTGCAACCAGACGGCCGCTGATGCTTCGGGCAAAAGGGGGTTGCCCGACAGACGATAGATCGTTTGATGAAATGCGACGTCGGCTGCAACAAGTTCTGCGGTGTCGCCGCTGCCCAGGGCGTGGTTTCCCTGTGTGATGGCAGCCCGCAAAGCCGATTCCCGGTCCGGGGCGTTGGATTGGGCGGCAAGACGGGCGGCGAGCCCGTCAAACGCTTCTCGCAGGTCATAAACGTGACGGACCAGATCGGCATCAACGGGTGCCACGCGATAGCCGCGCCGCCCCATCGGTTCGACCAGTCCGTCACGACGCAGCAGCCCCAGAGCTTGCAACACGGGTTGCCGCGAGACATTGAGTTCCTCAGCCAGCGCTTCCTGACGCAAAGGTGTCCCGGGAGGGAGAGCACCGGAACACAAGGCATCAACCAGGCGGTCATGCACTTCGTCAGTCAGACTTTTTCGACCGGAAAGAGGTTCCATCTTCGATCCTTCTTAGGTGTACGGAATACTGTATACAGTAATTTCGACCAGGGAAAGATGTAAGTTGCAATCAGGACTGTTTTGGGGGCATGCGGTTGATCACGTGCCCGCGCGGACGCGACGTTTTGTCATTGCGTACGGGTGCTGGGCATCATGACCGAAAGGCGGTGCGATGGTGATAAGGTGCGAAGTTCGCACTGATCGAATTGCGTATTGTCGCGCGTGACCGACAGGGTCATCATGGCAGGGATAATGATAAAAAGGAGAATGCATCATGACCCGTTTCATTGCTGCCTGTGTCCAGGTCAATTCCCGTGACGTCATGTCCGACAACCTTGCGCGTGCGGCGACCTATGCGCGCGATGCCCATGCGGCAGGGGCCCGGTTGATCGCATTTCCTGAAAACGTATCCATGATGTCCTTTGGCGGGGAAAATGTCCGCGCCGCAGCCTTTCCCCAGGAAGAACATCCCGGCCTTGGCTTCTTTGCCGATCTGGCCCGGGAACTTCAATCCACCCTGATTGTCGGATCGCTGCATGTAAAGGTCGCGGGTGAAGACCGGGTGGCAAACCGCTGCTTTGTCATTGGGCCCAATGGCAATGTCATCACGTCCTATGACAAGATCCATATGTTCGATGTCGATCTTGCCAATGGGGAAAGTTACCGCGAAAGCAAAACATTCCGTCCCGGCGACACCGCCAAACTTGCGGAGACCGAGTTTGGCAAGATCGGTGTGTCGGTTTGCTATGACGTGCGGTTCCCGCATCTGTTTCGCGATTACGCCAAGGCCGGGGCCAAGATCCTGAGCATCCCGGCGGCCTTTACCCGAACCACCGGACAGGCGCACTGGCATACGCTTTTGAAGGCGCGGGCGATTGAAAATGGCTGCTTTGTCATTGCCGCTGCCCAATGTGGCGATCATCCGGGTGGGCGCCAGACATTCGGCCATTCCCTGATCATTGATCCGTGGGGCGAGGTTTTGGCCGATGGCGGGACCGATCCCGGCTTTGTCACAGCCGAGATCGATCTGTCGCGCGTTGATGAAATCCGGCGCATGGTGCCGTCCCTGCAAAATGGTCAGACCTATAAGCCGTGCTGACCATGTGCCGGTAAGGTTTGAGGTTCGAGGTTCGCGGTCTAAGGTCTGATGTCGAAGTGGTCAGGAATAACTGACCACTTCGAACTCGATATTATCGGCATCGCGGAAATAGAACCGCCGACCGGGTTCGTAATCGGCGTGATTATGGGTTGTGAAACCCGATGCCTTGATCTTTTCTTCGGTCGCATCAAGGTCATCGACCACCACGGCAATATGGTTCAGGCCACCACGCGTCTGGTAGGTGTTGTCGCGTGCATCACAGGCGCCGTTTGAACTGTCGGCTTTGCCGGGTGCATAAAGTGCGACGTAACTTGAACTGTTGCCAACGTGATAGGTTTCCCCGTTATGGATCGACGGGCCTTTCCAGCGGACGTTCCATCCGAACCAGTCATGCAGGAGACTTGCCGTTCGGGCGGGGTCAGAAACGGTAAAATTCACGTGTTCCAGAAATGCTTCACTCATGGCGTTTCCCTTTCAATGTAAAGGAGAAGGGTGGGTTTGTTCCTTGGTGGTAATTCCTGAAGTAAGGTTGAGGTCAAGGGCCAAATTGCATTGAATTTGCAATTTTATCTGATTGGGATGACAGATTGCTCACAGGGCCTCACGAAACAGTGTCGCAACGTCATTTCGATTTTCGGGCTGTGCGGGGCACTCTTGGTCATCACGGAAACCCAAGCGGAGAGACAGCACCAATGTTGAAGAAAACACTGACCGGGGCGATTGTCCTTTTTGCCATGTCGGGCGCAGCCCTGGCGGGTGAGCAATATGTCGACGAAACCGGCTTTGCGATCAGCGGCTATGACGCGGTGGCCTATTTCAATCTGGCGCAAAAAGACGATGGCATGATGCAGCCCCATGCCGTGCCGGGCCGTGCGGACATTACTGCCGATTATAACGGGGCGACCTGGGCCTTTGCGACGGCTGAAAACCGCGACATGTTCCTGGCCGATCCGGCAAAATATGCCCCGAAATATGACGGGCATTGTGCATATGGTGTTGCCAAGGGGGCAAAGGTTCCTGCCAACCCGAACCTGTGGCGGATCGTTGATGGCAGCTTGTATCTTAACATCACCCCGGAAGTCGCCGAAACCTGGAACAGCGATATCGCCGATTACATCATGGATGCCAATGATGAATGGTCCGATCTTGAACCGAAATCGGCGTCTGATGACAGCTGGATGGAGATGAGCGACAATGACGGCACCTATGACATGGCAGCACCGATCAAATAAGCGTTAAGCCCCATACCACCCATAGCGCCCCCATACTGCCCCCGATATTGCCCCCATGACAAAACACCCCGGCCAGAATGGTCTGCCGGGGTGTTTTTTGATCGGTTACGGATCAGATCAGGTCAGGAACCGCGCAATGCGCTGACCACCGGGCGGCGATACAGCAAAAAGGCGGGCAGGGTTGCCAGGATCAATCCAATAATGACAAAGCCGCCCGCCAGCATCAGTTCCGATGATCCGAGCGATGCCTGCATGGCCATGCCGGTTTCGGCGGTAAATATCCGCGATACCGATTGCGCCACCATCCAGCCAAGCCCAAGACCGCAAATCGCGCCGGTAATCACCAGCAGGGAGACATAACTCCAGATCGCGGAAAAGACATAACTGCGCGGCGCACCAAGGGCCCGCAGAACGGCAAACTGTTTGCGATAAAGCTGCATCAGCGCAAGGATCGCAGCCAGAATTGCCGCAACCACAAGCGCTTGTGACCCCAGCGCCATGGCCCGCATCACCGATCCGGCATTGCCAAGCAGACGATACATCTCGACCAGGACTTCGGCCGGGAAAAAGGCGGTGGAATGGTCGGTGCGATAATCGGACCGGATGGTATAGGCCGCGGCAACGCTTTTGGGTCTGACGACGATGGCAGGGACACCGGGCAATTCATCAAGATCAAAGGGCGGGCCGATGCGGGTTACGTGGTGATCGCCATCATGTTCGTGCGCGTGATCATGGGCGTCTTCGTCGTGATCAGTCGCATGGTCATGATCGCCATCATCATGGGTATTGGCTTCTTCATGTTCATGATCTTCGTGATCTTCATGCGCTTCGCTGCCGTCATGATCATGTTCATCGCCGGCAGGTTCATGATGCCCGGTCGGCAGGGCATGAAGATCCCAGACCTGTTCGACGGCAACAATGATGGCGCTGTCCCATGGCGTGCCGGTCGGCTGCATTTTGCCAACTACATGCAGTTCCGCACCGTGATGATGATCAAGGACTTCTTCGGGACCATGGCCGTGGCTGGGTTCAAATTCATCGCCAATAGCAAGCGGCACGGCAGCACCGACGACGGCCTGTTCGATGGTTTCAAACACATGCCCGCTGGCAAGCCCGCCAGACAGATAAGTTACGAATTGCGGCGTTGATCCGACAATCGAATGCCCCTTCCAGCTGTCGCCAAAAGCAAGCGGAGCGGCAATTTCAACCCGCGGATCGTCAAACAGCTTGCCCCAATAAGGACCATCAAGAAGATTGATGGCGCTATGTTGCAGGAAGATCGAATTCATGACGATTTCCGTCTGGCTGCCCGGGGCTGCGATCAGGATATCAAACTTGTCGGCCGCCTGTGCGCTGCCCTGACGGAGTGCACGTTCCTGTGCCGTCAGGCCAACACCGATGGCAACCGCAACCGCGATCAGAAGAACAAACAGAATGTTCATGATCCAGTGCCGTTTCAGACTGGCCATCACGATGGGAAACGGGTTCATGCAAGCTCAGCCTTTTCCTTGATGTTAGCGCTATCATCAATCAGGGCACCCTTGTCAAAACGCAGAACACGACCGCAGCGATCAATCACATCCTGATCATGACTGACGGTGATGATGGTGCGGTTCGACCCGGCCAGCGAAAACAGCGTTTCGGTTGCGGTTTTTGATGCTGCGTCATCAAGGCTTGCGGTTGGTTCGTCGGCCAGAATGACGGGGGGATCAAACAGCAGGGCACGGGCAATGGCGACACGTTGTTGTTCGCCGCGTGACAAATCAGATGTGCTTTTGCGCGCCAGCGGTACGCCCACCTGATCAAGAAGTTCGTGGGCGCGTTTACGGGTGGCGTCATTAATGCGCCAACCGATAAAACTTGCCGGGATCAGAACGTTGTCAAGCGGGGTGACTTCATCAATCAGGTGGAAATCCTGAAACACGAAACCGATGGATTTGCGCCGCCAGCGATCTGTTTCACCTTCGCCCAGGGTGGTGATATCCGTGCCGTTCCAGATGATCTTGCCGTGGCTTGGCTTCAAAAGGCCGCTGATCAGATACAGCAGGCTTGATTTACCTGATCCGGACGGGCCGGAAATGCCGACGGTTTGCCCGCGATCAATCGCAAGATTTCCGATCTGCAACACAGGGGGCTGGTTTTTCCCGTAATGCAGACTGAGTTCTTCGATGCGCAAAAGCACGTCAGAGACGGGCTCAGATAAGTTCGAACTGGGCATCGACAAGTCGGACAAGGCTGACAAAACCGGTTTCCTCATCTTTGGCTTCACCGAGTTCAAGAATACCGGTGGTAATGATCGGACGATTGAATGCCACCGCATCAACCGTATCGCGGGTGCGGACAAAAACGATGTCACTTGGCCAGTCTGCCGATGTTTCACAGAACGGGCAGACCGCCATCGGGCGCTGGGTCAGGACAAAAAAGGATGCATCTGCCTTAAGCGGCGGGGCCATGAAACCCGGAACCGTGATGATTTCGCGCGATGCGGCAAAGGCTTTTGCCTCGGCGGAAAATTCGGCCTGTGTTTTGTAAAGGTCGCGAATTTTGATGCGGCTTTGCGCGCATGCCGGACGGGTCAGGGCAAGACCGATTGAGGCAGACGCACCGGCAATGAATGTGCGGCGTCCGATGGGCATGAGAAGTCTCCGTCAAACAGAAGCGCCGGTCGCAGCGAACTGCGACCGGCAAAGATGGTGGTCAGCGGATGGCTTATTTCGAAGCCATGCTTTCCTGGATTTTCGAGGCATGCGCCATGACGTGGTAGATGAAGTTCTGTTCAACCACACCCTTGAACAGGTGCGACCACGGACCGGCTGCAAAGATTGCAACATCGTCGCCCGCGTGGGTTTCGCTGCTCATCGGGACCAGTGCCTGCTGAAGGTAGTCAATGTCGGTGGTGTCAACATTGGTCAGATCAGCACGAAGGTTGTCTTTCAGGGCACCCGGGCCGTTCATGTAGCCAAGGGTGGTGTAAGGCTTGCCATCATCGCCTTTTTCTTCGGACAGGCCGAGGATCGGGTTGCCGCGGCTTGCATAACCCGAAATGGTCATGGTGTGCGCGTGGTCGGCGGTGACAATGATCAGGGTGTCATTCAGGTTGACCTTGCCCATGGCTTCCTTGACGGCATCGTTCAGTGCGACGGTGTCTTCAAGGGCGCGTGCGGCATTGCCGGCATGGTGGGCGTGGTCAATACGACCTGCTTCGACCATCAGGAAGAAGCCCTTGTCATTGTTTGCAAGAATATCAATCGCCTTGCCGGTCATTTCAGCAAGCGACGGTTCGCCGGCTGCATCTTTTGCACGGTCGGCTTCATATTCCATGTGCGAACGGTCAAACAGGCCCAGGACCTTTTTGGTTTTGGCCGGGTCAAGTTTGTTGAACTGTTCCTGGTTCCAGATGTATTGCGCACCGGCACCGTTGGCTTCTACCCATTCTTTCGGAAGATCGCGACCATCGGAACGCTGGCCCATTTTGCCGGCATCTTCCGGGTCTTCCATGGTTTTGTCCATGAACATGCGACGACCGCCGCCCATGGCAACTTCAAACCCGTCACCGCCTTCTTTCCATTCGATCATCTGAAGGGCGATGTCCTTGCAGCCGCCTGCCTTTGCTTCTTCGGTCAGGTCGCTGTCGCTTTCCCAGTTACGGTCGGCAGTGTGAACATAGTTCGCAGCCGGGGTCGCGTGGGTCAGGCGGGCGGTGGAAATCCAGCCGGTCGACATGCCTTTTTCTTCGGCCTGTGCCGCGATGCTGGTCAGCGGATGTTCTTTCTGTGCTTCGCAATCACGACGGGCGACTTCCTTGGAAACGCCGATGGTGCCGTTATTGAGCTTAACACCGGTAACCATTGCCGATGCGGTCGGTGCCGAGTCAGCGATCTGGGCGTCATGGGTGTAGGTTTTCGACAGTGCCACGTTCGGGAACTGACCGAAAATCAGGCTGTTGCTTTCGCCGTCAACGCCGCGCTTCTGGCCTTCGAAGATACGGGCCGCGGTAACGGTCGGAATGCTCATGCCATCCCCGACGAACAGGATGATGTTTTTGGCACGGTTGGTGTTGTCCTGTTCCATCAGCTTCTGCTGAAGGGTCTGCTGTGCAGCAAGGAAATAGGAATCGTTTGCCTGCGGAAGCTGATCAGCCGCATAGGCAACGTTTGCGCACATGGCACCAGCCAGCGCGGAAGCCACAAGAAGGCGTTTCATTTCGATAGTCTCCCTTATCGAATAATATGCTCGCTGCTATCTGCCCAACAGCGAATGCGGCGGGAGTCTAGTGTCTGTGAAAGGCGCTTTCGTGAAGCAAATATGATTGATCTGTTACAATGTTCGGATGAACCGGAATTCGCCAATTTCCGCGATTTCAAAAGTCTGACGATATGTTTTTACTGGTGTGGTGCGGTCGTGTGCGTGGCATCATAAGGTGCTGTTATTGATCGATAATTTCGAAAAAACAGCAATCCGGGCAAATCCACAAATGTGTGACTTGTTGGTATGATGTTTCGAAAGAACCGATTGTTCATTTGAATGCCGATTTTGCCAGACCGAACCTTGCGACCGTGACCGATCCTTCGGGCCCGATCATTCGTTTTCAGGCTTAGCCGGCTTTTGCGCAACGATCGCCTGTTTGACAGAAACCGGTAATCCGGTATCGCTGTCGCGGACGGGGCCTTGCTGGGTGGTGATGATATTCCAGTCGGCAAAGGTTTTGTTCAATTCATCCGGGCGCAGCAGAAATTCCGGTGACCGTGGCCGGCCAAAACGTTCATTGCCGACCATGAAGGTCTCATAGATCAGGGTGCCGCCCGGGCTTGTTGCGGCCCGCAGATGATCAAGCAGCGGGCGATGGAGGTAATTGACGACGACAATCAGATCAAACTGACGGTTTTCAAGGGGCCAGTTCCCGGTTTCAAGATCAGCCTCGATCCAGTTGATCACCCGGTTGCCTGACTGTTCAATACGCGAAAGATCGCGATCAATTGCCGTAACGTCCCATCCCCGTTTGGCCAGCCAGAAACTGTGCCGTCCGGCGCCGCAGGCAAGGTCGAGTGCGCGGTTATGTCCCGGCGTTGCCACAGGGCAATGCTGTGTGATCCAGTCCGATGGCAATTGGGATGACATTTTTGTAAATCTTGTTTATTGAAGGTTTCGCATGTGACTGGCGGAATGCGCCCGGTCAGGCCATATTACAGATACCTTAATTCTGCGACATATCGGTTTCCACAAGTACCATCATGATTCTTTTTCAGCTTAAATGCGAACATGATCACGAATTTGAAGGCTGGTTCAAGGACGGCGCGACCTATGACATGCAGGCCGCAAGCGGCGATTTGTCCTGTCCGGTCTGTGGCACGTCCAATGTGGGCAAGGCCCTGATGACGCCGCGATTGCGCACATCGCGGCAAAAGGAACTGGCAGCGGAAAAACAGCAGCAAAAAGCCGTGGCCGAAGCAACCAAGGCCGCGATTGCCGAAATCCGCAAACAGGTCGAAACCAATTGCGAGCATGTCGGTGACAAATTTGCCGAGGAAGCCCGCAAGATCCATTACGGCGAAGCTGAAAAACGCGGCATCTATGGTGAGGCATCGCTGAAGGAAACGGTCGAACTCGTCGAAGAAGGCATCGACGTCCACGCCTTGCCCTGGGGCGATGACACCAAGAAAAAGAACTGACAGCACATCAGGCCGACGGGTGTCTTGATATGCAAGTTGCAATCATCGAAAGTTGCCTGCAATTGCATTGAAAGATTTCTGTTCCTCCCCATTTGAATGGCTGGAGCTATTCGGAGGGAGAGGTTCGGGGAAGCGAAAGCACCGCAATTTCGGTATTCCCGGCATTGGCTTGAAAACCAGAATGGCCTGAAGGCCATCACAGAAATCGTTATCTGATCAGACGGCTCTCCCACGCGCGGACCATAAACCGTGTCCGGTTCAACCGACTGAAGAAGAGTGTGGGGAGATGAAGATTGATTTTAACGAACTGAATCTGAAGACCCTTCTTGATAATTCCATCGTCGGCGTGGTGATCCATGACTGGGATACATCGATCGTCTATGCGAACCCGCGGGCGATGGATTTGCTGGAAATGAGCTACGATCATCTGATCGGAAAAACATCATACGATCCGCAATGGCACTTTGTTGACGAACAGCACAGGCGGTTGATGGTTTACGAATACCCGGTCAACAGGGTGCGTAAAACCAACACCACGATGGTCAACGAAGTCTTTGGCAAGGTGAATGAGCAAACCGGTGACGTCAGGTGGTTTCTGGTAAATGCCTATGTCGAACGCCAACCCAATCTGCCCGATGGCAAAGGCTTCATTGTTGTTTCCTTCAATGACATTACCGACCGGCAGAACCTGTTTTCCTATGAACATATTCTGGAACATGCCGGGGATGTGGTCATCGTTACCGAAGCCGATCCGATAGAGGCACCGTTTGGCCCGAAAATCGTCTATGTGAACAAGGCGTTCGAAAAGCTGACAGGATATTCGCGCGACGAAGTCATCGGTGAAACACCGCGCATATTGCAAGGCCAACTGACCGATATCGAAGCCTGTCGACGCATTTCCAGGGCCCTGCACGAAAAAACCAATATCCGCGAGACATTGCTGAACTATTCCAAAACCGGAAAGCCATATTGGCTTGATATGAGCATCATGCCGCTTTTTGGGCGAAATGGTCAGGTTACCCATTTTGCGGCGATTGAACATGATGTGACGGAATCAGTGTTCAACGCGCAGCAGCTTGAACGGCGAAATGCGGAGCTCAGGCAAATCAAGGACTCGCTTAACAAGCTTGTTCAGGAAAAGACCCGTCAGCTTCGCGAAGCCAATATGAAGCTTGAGCAGCTTGCCTATTATGATGCGTTGACCGGCGTTCCCAACAGGCGCAGCTTCACCGACCAGTTGCAAAAGATGTTCGGGTTTTGTGTGCGCAACAGTTACCCGTTGCTGGTCGGCATTTTTGATATTGATGACTTCAAATATGTCAACGATACGCACGGTCACGGCGTAGGGGACGAGGTGCTGGTGCAATTGGCGCGTGCGGTTGACGATCAGTTCCGCATCGAAGATGTGTTTGGCAGGATCGGCGGCGAAGAATTTGCCTTTGCCTCAATCGTCAAAGAGCGCAAAGCAGCGGACATCCTGTGTGCCAGGGTGCTGTCAAATGCACGGTCATGTCAGGTTGAACTTGCCGACGGTCAGCATGTGTCGATCACTATCAGTCTTGGCGCATGTTTCGTGGTTCCGAGCAACGGCATCGATACGGACAAGGTCATGCAGGTCGCCGACCGGGATCTGTACGAAGCCAAAAGGTCGGGCAAGAACCGGTTTGTGATTTCGCAATGTTAGGGGCCGTTTCGCGGCCCCGGGTTCAGGCGACCCCGGGTTCAGGCCGCCTCGGGCTTGCGGGCGATGACCATGTAATTGACGTCAAGATCGCGCGGGGCGGGATACCAGGTATCCTTGATCGGGTTATAGGCAACACCGGTGATATCGGTCAGTTCCAGACCGGCACCACGCAGGTATCCCGACATTTCCGACGGTTTGACGAATTTGCGCCAGTCATGGGTGCCAGCCGGCAGCCAGCGCAGAATGTATTCGGCGCCGATCTTGGCCAATGCCAGTGACTTGATGGTGCGGTTAAGGGTCGCAACAAACATCAGTCCGCCCGGTTTGAGAACCGATGCACAGGCCTGCATGAAGAATTGCGGATCATCGACATGTTCGATGACTTCCATATTGAGCACGATATCAAACTGTTTGCCTTCATCGGCCAGCATTTCCGGCGTGCAGCAACGATAGTCGATTTCAAGACCGGACTGTGCTGCATGAACCTTGGCGACTTCGATGTTGTTTTCCGCAGCATCGATCGAGGTCATTTTGGCCCCCATCCGTGCCAGCGGCTCTGACAACAGGCCTGCACCACAGCCGATATCGATGATTTCGATATCTTTAAGAGGTTCGATCTGTGCGGGGGCACGTCCGACATGGGCACAGATATTGTCCCGCAAAAGCTGCAAACGCACCGGGTTGAAGCGGTGCAGCGGTTTCATCACGCCATTCGGATCCCACCATTTTTCTGCCATCGCGGAAAAACGCGTGATTTCCTCGGCATTGGCGGTGCGGCTGGTTTTGGCGGATGCGTCCGACATGGCGTGGCTCCAAAGGCGTGACATCAGTATGTGTGTTCTGTGCCCTGTTTACGCGGGCCTGATCGGCAAGGCAATACTCAGCTGACAAATGCGCGCGCCCATCGTCGCCGATCGGGCATCAAAACCATGTCTGAGGTGATCTGCATTGCCGGTATGGATCGTCAGGGTTTTTGGGTAAGTTTCGCACGATATTTCACTGAATTTGCCTGCGCGGAGCCATTCGGGACATATTTGGCTTATAAAAATTGCTCTGACGCAATTTATCGGCTGCGTTGATGCTTGTTTCGCGATGATTATGGAAGTATTGATAACGCCGCCCGAAACAGGGGACGCGCCGATACGATGGCATTGCATCCCTGCCAGGGAACCGGATCACATACCGTCTCGTTCGGATCGCCGATGGACGGAGAGCATAGCGGGGATACTTCATGGCCCGTATTGTCATGAAATTTGGCGGCACTTCGGTCGCTGATGTTGATAAAATCAAAAACGTAGCACGTCGGGTCAAGGCCGAGGTGGACGCTGGCAATCAGGTTGCTGTGGTCGTCTCTGCCATGTCTGGCAAGACTAATGAACTGGTCGGTTGGGCGCAGGAAGTCTCGCCGATGTATGATGCACGCGAATATGATGTCATCGTATCGTCGGGTGAGCAGGTTACCGTCGGGCTTCTGGCCATGGCGCTGCAAAGCATGGATGTGCCTGCGCGTTCCTGGCTTGGATGGCAAATTCCGATCAAGACCGACGGCGCACATGCCAAGGCCCGTATCAAGGAAATCGACACCACCGAACTTGACAAGCGCATGAATGGCGGCGAAGTCGTTTGTGTGGCCGGGTTCCAGGGGATCGCACCGGACAACCGGATCACCACGCTCGGACGTGGCGGGTCGGATACGTCTGCTGTGGCGCTTGCGGCGGCACTGAATGCGGATCGTTGCGACATCTATACCGATGTCGAAGGGGTTTACACCACCGATCCGCGCATCGTGCCCAAGGCCAAGAAGATCGAAAAGATTACCTACGAAGAAATGCTGGAACTGGCTTCGCTGGGTGCGAAGGTCCTGCAAACCCGTTCTGTCGAGATGGCCATGAACCATCGCGTCCGGGTACAGGTCCGCTCGACCTTTAGCGAAGCAGAAGGAACACTTGTTGTAGACGAGGACGAAATCGTGGAACAGGAAGTCGTCAGCGGAATTGCCTATAGCCGTGACGAAGCCAAGATCACCTTGGTTAAAGTCGCTGATAAGCCGGGTATTGCCGCTTCTATTTTCAGCCCGCTGGCTGATGCGAATATCAATGTCGATATGATCGTGCAGAACGTCTCTGAAGACGGCAAAAGCACGGACATGACCTTTACCGTTCCGCGGGGTGAATTCCAGCGTGCGCTTCAGGTCATCGAAAAAAACAAGGACAAGATCGCCTATCAGGAACTTCTGAGCACTTCGGATGTTACCAAGGTGTCGATCATTGGTGTCGGCATGCGTTCGCATGTCGGTGTCGCGCGCAAAATGTTTGAAACCCTTGCTGAAAAGGGCATCAACATTCAGGTCATCTCCACCTCGGAAATCAAGGTCAGTGTTCTGATCGCCGAGGAATATACCGAACTTGCAGTTCGTGCCCTGCACACTGCTTATGGTCTTGATGACGAATAATTTCGACAGTCCGATCGCTTTTGCGCGATTAAGCCACTGTTAAATTACGTGTAATACTACATACTGGTCGCAACGATGTGTTTCGGCCATTTGTGATGAAATGGCAGGGGATCAATCGGTCTCCTGCATTTCTGCTTTGGGGTACAGAAAATATGAGTGATCCGAAATTCGACGCAGCACACGCGCGCCTTGAAAAACTGTGGGCAGCGGGCAAGGAATTCCTTGGAACCGATTATGCCATCTTGGCTGGCGCAATGTCGTGGGTGTCTGAACGTCATCTGGTTTCGGCGGTCTCAAATGCGGGCGGTTTTGGTGTAATTGCCTGTGGCTCCATGACCCCGGACTTGCTGTCGGCCGAAATTGCGGCGACCAAGGAAATGACCAAAAAGCCGTTCGGCGTCAATCTGATCACCATGCATCCGCAGCTTGATGATCTGATCGAAGTTTGCCGTGAACATAATGTCGGTCATGTGGTTCTGGCTGGCGGTTTGCCGTCGTCAAACTCGATCAAGCAGGCCAAGGAATTCGCCAAGGTTGTCTGCTTTGCCCCGGCGCTGGTTCTGGCCAAGAAGCTGATCCGTTCGGGTGCCGATGCGCTGGTGATCGAAGGCAGTGAAGCCGGTGGCCATATCGGCCCGGTATCGCTGACCGTTCTGGTTCAGGAAATTCTGCCAAACATTTCCGACATTCCGGTTTTCTGTGCCGGTGGTATCGGACGCGGCGAAGCAATTACCGGTCTGCTTGAACAGGGTGCGGCGGGTGTGCAGATCGGGACTCGTCTGGTGTGTGCCGAAGAATGCATTGCCCATCCCGATTTCAAGAAGGCCTTCATTCGCGCAAGCGCGCGTGATGCTGTCACCACCGTGCAGCTTGATGACCGTTTCCCGGTTATTCCGGTCCGTGCCCTTGCCAACAAGGGAACCGAGGAATTCCGCGAAACCCAGCGCAAAGTCATTGAGAAATTCCGTTCAGGCGAACTCGATCAGGGTGCCGCCCAGCTTGAAATCGAACATTTCTGGGCCGGGGCATTGCGCCGCGCCGTGATCGATGGTGACGTCGAAAGTGGATCGGTTATGGCAGGGCAGTCGGTTGGTATGGTAAAGAAAGAACAACCGGTTACCGAAATTCTGCAAGAGTTGGTCGAACAGGCCGTTCATTCCCTGATTAAGAGAGACGACTAAGCCAAATGAGCATTCCCTCCGCCGCAGTCTCTGGTCCGCGACGCCTTTTAAAGCGCGTCCGTGACGTTATGGCTGGGCCGGGGACTGCGGAAGAGCGTCTGGGACAGATCGTAACCATCATTGCTGCGGATATGGTGGCAGAGGTGTGCTCGGTCTATGTCATGCGCGCGGGCGAAGTGCTTGAACTGTTCGCGACATGTGGTCTGTCCAAAGAGGCGGTCCACATGACCCGCCTGCGCGTTGGCGAGGGCATTGTCGGTTTTGTTGCCGCCCATGCCCGTCCGCTTAATCTCAAGGATGCGCAAAAGCACCCGAACTTTGCCTATCGCCCGGAAACCGGCGAGGAAATCTATCATTCCATGATCGGTGTGCCGATTTTGCGCGGTGGTCGCATTATCGGGGTTCTGGCCGTTCAGAACCGTACCGAACGCCTTTATTCCGAAGACGAACAGGAAGCGCTTGAAAACGTAGCCATGGTGCTGGCCGAAATGGTCGCCGGTGGCGAACTGGTCAGCCGTGAAGAGCTGCTTCCGGCTGATGGGATTGCATTATTGCCGTTGCGTCTGGGCGGGGCGCGTCTGGCACCCGGGATCGGCAAGGGGCTTGCCGTTCTTCATGAGCCGCGCATCGTCATTGATCGCATGGTGTCCGAAGACCCGGAAGAAGAACTGACGCGTCTGCGCGAAGCCATGCACGGGCTTCAGAACCATCTCGACAAGATGCTCGAAGCAGTATCGGGTATTGATGGCCTGAACGAGGCCGACGATCCGGGCGACATTCTTGAAGCCTATCGGATGATTGCCCAGGATACCGGATGGCTTAACCGCATCACCGAGGCGGTTCATACCGGCCTTACCGCAGAAGCCGCGGTGCAAAAAGTTCATGACGATACGCGTGCGCGCATGGCGCAGGTCTCCGACCCGTATTTGCGCGAACGTCTTCATGATCTCGAAGATCTGGCCAACCGGTTGTTGCAGCATCTTTCCGGGCAATATCAGTCCCCGGCATTTGGCGATCTGCCTGATGACATCATTCTGGTTGCGCGCAATATAGGTCCGGCCGAACTTCTTGATTATGATCATACCCGGTTGCGCGGTCTGGCGCTTGAAGAAGGGTCGCATACCTCGCACGTGGCGATCGTTGCCCGTGCGCTTGATATTCCGGTTCTGGGCGGAGTCAAAGGGGTTCTCGACAAGGTCGAGGCCGGTGATCCGCTGATTGTTGATGCTGACAATACCCAGCTGTTTGTCCGCCCGACCGAAGATGTGCGCGCCGTAATTGATGGCGCCCTTAAGGCCCGGGCGGAACGCAAGGCGCTTTATGCCCAGATGCGCGACATGCCCGCACGCACCACCGATGGTGCGGACATTTCGCTTAATGTGAATGCCGGTCTTTTGATCGATGTTCCCCATGTGGTGGAAAGCGGTGCGGATGGTATTGGCCTGTACCGGACGGAAATTCCATTCATGGTGCGATCGGCCATGCCCGATATCACCGACCAGACGCGTCTTTACGACCGGATTTTCGAACAGGCGGACGGACGTCCTGTTGTGTTTCGGACCCTTGATGTCGGGGGTGACAAGTTGTTACCCTATTGGGAGGACATGACAGAAGAAAACCCGGCAATGGGGTGGCGGTCGATCCGCATCACCCTGGATCGCCCGGCAGTGCTTGTGCATCAGTTGCGCGCCCTGATCCGGGCCGGTCATGACCGGGATCTGTATGTCATGTTCCCGATGATCGCAGAAGTGGCCGAGTTTGATCAGGCCAAGCAGCTTCTGGATCAGCAGCTTAAACGTGAAGCCGAACGCGGATTTGTACCGCGCAAGGTCGAAGTTGGCGCAATGCTCGAAGTGCCCGCCCTGATCTGGCAGGCCCCGACATTGCTTGACCGGGTGGATTTCCTGTCGGTTGGGACCAACGATCTGTTGCAGTTCATGTTTGCTGCCGATCGCGGTAACCCGCGGATCGAAGGACGGTATGATACCCTGTCACCGAGTGTATTTGCATTTATGCGGCAATTGGTGACATTGTGTGACCAGCGGAATGTCCGCCTGACCATTTGTGGTGAAATGGCGGGGCGGCCGCTCGAAGCGATGGCTCTCATCGGTTTGGGAATCAAACGATTGTCAATGGCGCCTGCATCTGTCGGTCCTGTGAAGGAAATGGTCAGAAGCATGTGCAAGGCTGAAGTTGAAAGATATGTCCTGACGATAATGGACAGTTCCACCAGATCTCTGCGTTCGCGTCTTAAGGCTTTCGCAATAGATCATGGTGTAAAACTTTAAAAAACATCGCTTTTGGTGGGGGTATCTGCTATTTTTATTGCTAGATCGTAACGTGGGGGTGCGGAGTTGGCGATCAAAAAGCGAAAGGAAGATCATTTGGGTGATGAGTCCCGTGAACGCCTGCGTTTCAGGCCTTTATCCGGGGACCAGCCATCGAATGATGTTGTGATGGACGCAGAGAATAATCAGTTCGGCGGTGGAAGTGCCGATGTCGGAAGCCTGCTTAAGGCGACCCGTACCGGATTGGGGCAATCAGTCGAAGACGTTTGCCGTATGCTCCGTATTCGCAAAATCTATATCGAAGCCATTGAAAACAGCGACTATTCGATCTTGCCGAATGGTCCCTATGGTCTTGGCTTTGTAAAGGCATATGCCGAACATCTTGGATTGGACGGGGCAGAAATGACCCGTCGTTTCCGCGAGGAAAGCAATGCGCCTGCGGTTCGCAGCGAATTGTCATTCCCGAAACCGGTTCAGGAAAGCCGTGTGCCCGGTGGGGCGGTGCTGCTGATTGCCGTGATGCTGGGTCTTGGTGCTTATGGCGGATGGTACTATCTGTCGAGCCAGGGCAAAACCATTGCTGATCTGGTTGATCCGTTGCCCGAACGCCTGGCAAGCTATTCGGCAAAGCCGGTCGAGCCGGCTGAACCGCGTAATCTTGAAAACGCAGCCGAGGCACAAGCCGCCGAGGCCGATGTTCCTGCAACAGCACCGGTAACCCCGGAAACGGCGGCGAATGACGCATCTGATGCGCCAGTCACCCCGGTCGTGCCGTCACAGGAAACTGCAACCGCGACAGAAGAACCGGTCGCGGAACCGCAATCGGCACCGGCCGCCGAAGTTGCAGAAGCAACCGAGGCAACCGGCGCATCTGATGCACCGGCACCGGTTGTGGCCGAAGAACCCGCAGCCACGCCGGAAACGGCACCTGCGCCGGCTGAACAGCAACCTGCTGCTTCGGCATCGACATCGGCACCGGCGGCACCCGCAGCGGAAGTTGCGTCGGTTCCTGCGGCACCGGAAGTCGAAGAGGCGGGCGGTGCCCGTGTGTTCGGGGCGGTCAATGTTGACAGCCGTGTCACGATTTCGGCGGTTGAGACCAGCTGGGTCCGCATCCGCGAGTCAGATGGCAATGTGCTTCTGACCCGTATGCTGACGGCAGGCGATACCTATAAGGTGCCGAATCGTGATGGCCTTAAACTTGAAGTCGGCAATGCCGGTGCGCTGACCTATAGCATCGACGGTGCGGACGCCAAGCCGGTCGGCGATTACGGTGCGGTGATTTCGGACTTTTCGCTTGATGTCGATGATCTGACACAGGCTGATCAGCCGACTGCACAGTAACTTTTCTGCCATCGAACTGGCACGGAACTGTGATCTGATGACGAAGGCGACCCGATGGGTCGCCTTTTTCGTGTCAGATATGCAAAATCTGGCTGAAAATCTGTCAGGCAACGGTTTCTAATCTGTGCCTGATAAGCTATATACACCCCCAAGACATCTTGAACATTCTGGAACACGAAATGAGCGTCCGCCCATATCGCGATATTGAACGCCGCCAAAGCCGCAAAATCCGTGTTGGTAATGTGGAAGTTGGTGGAGATGCGCCGATCTCGGTGCAGTCGATGACCAATACCCTGACCACCGATGTGAACGCGACAGTTGCGCAAATCCATCGTCTGGAAGAAGCGGGTGCGGATATTGTGCGTGTTTCCTGCCCCGATCAGGAATCAACCGCAGCCCTGAAAGACATCATCAAACAGGTGCATGTCCCGATCGTTGCCGACATTCATTTCCATTACAAACGCGCGATCGAGGCGGCCGAAGCCGGCGCTGCGTGTCTGCGCATCAATCCGGGCAATATCGGATCGACCGACCGCGTGCGCGAAGTCGTCAAGGCAGCCAAGGATCATGGTTGTTCGATGCGCATTGGCGTGAATGCCGGGTCGCTCGAAAAGGAGCTTCTGGAACGGTACGGCGAACCGTGCCCTGAGGCGATGGTCGAAAGTGCGCTTAACCACGCCAAAATCCTTGAAGATCAGGATTTCCGCGAATTCAAGATTTCGGTAAAGGCATCGGACGTGTTCCTTGCGGTTGCTGCCTATTACGGTTTGGCCGAAGCATGCGATTATCCGCTGCATCTTGGCATTACCGAGGCCGGTGGTCTGCGCGGTGGTACGGTAAAATCGTCGATCGGTATGGGCAACCTTCTGTGGGCCGGTATTGGTGATACGCTTCGTGTGTCGCTGTCGGCTGACCCGGTCGAGGAAATCCATGTCGGGTTTGATATTCTGAAATCGCTTGGCCTTCGGACACGTGGTGTTCAGATCATTTCCTGTCCGTCCTGTGCGCGTCAGGGCTTTAACGTGGTTGAAACCGTGGCAGAGCTTGAAAAGCGTCTTGCCCATATCTCGACCCCGATTTCCCTGTCGATTATTGGCTGTATCGTCAATGGCCCGGGCGAAGCCCGCGAAACCGATATCGGCCTGACCGGTGGTGGTGGCGGAAATCACAAGATGTATATTTCCGGCCGTCCCGATCATAATATCAGCACCGAAAAGATGGTCGACCATATCGTCGAACTGGTCGAAGAACGGGCTGCCAAGATCGAAGCCGAAGAAGCAGCAAAACAAACCGCAGCGGAATAGCAACGCTGTATTGATCAATTTTGGCTTTCCGCCACACCGGCGGAAAGCTATTTTCATGTTCGCATGAATTTGCGCAACGCGGATTTTCGCGCAAATATCTGGAATTCAAGTTAGATCGGAGACCCAAAGTGGCATCGCTTCAACCCGTCCGTGGCACGCACGACCTTCTGCCGGAACAGAACCGTCTGCAGGATTATATCGCGAATACTGCACGCGAAATCGGCGAGTTGTATGGCTACCACCGGATGACCACGCCGATCTTCGAATTTACCGAAGTCTTTGCCAGAACCCTTGGCGATACATCCGATGTCGTGACCAAGGAAATGTATACGTTCGAAGATCGCGGCGGCGAACAGATCACGCTGCGCCCCGAAGGAACGGCGGGTATTGCGCGTGCCTATATTTCCAATGGCATGCAGCAGATGTCCCCGGTCAAGGTCAGCTATTATGGCCCGATGTTCCGGTATGAACGTCCGCAAAAAGGCCGCCAGCGCCAGTTCCACCAGATCGGTGCCGAACTTCTTGGCGTCGAACAGGTCGCAGGCGACATCGAAATGATCGGGTATGGCGCACATATCCTTAAACGCCTTGGCCTCTGGGATGATATCACGCTTGAACTCAATACCCTTGGCGATCCGGAAAGCCGTGCGGCTTATCGCGATGTTCTGGTCGATTACTTCAAGGGCCATTTTGACAAGCTGTCAGAAGACAGCCGTGCGCGTCTGGAAAAGAACCCGCTGCGTATCCTTGATTCCAAGGATGAAGGCGACCGCGAACTGGTAGCCAATGCGCCGCTGTTTTCGGAATATCTGAATGACCACAGCAAGGAATTCTTCAAGGGCCTGACCGAAGGTCTGGGGGATATCGGCATCAGCTATGAGCTGAACCCGCGTCTGGTGCGTGGTCTGGATTACTATTGCCATACCTGTTTCGAGTTCACGACCAACACCCTTGGCGCACAGGGCACTGTAATGGCCGGTGGCCGTTATGACGGCCTGATTTCGACCATGGGTGGTCCGCAGACCGCCGGTGTTGGCTGGGCGGCCGGTGTGGAACGTCTTGCCCTTATGGTGGGCGAAGCCCCGGCCGGTGCGCGACCGGTGGCCCTGATCCCGATGGGGGATGCGGCCGAGGCAAAATGCAGAAGTCTGGCCCAGACTTTGCGCGAAGCCGGTGTGGCTGTCGAGCTTGGCTATTCAGGCAATATGAAAAAGCGCCTGAAGCGCGCGGACAAGGCAAATGCCAGCCGGGCCGTGATCCTTGGTGATGACGAACTGGCCAAAGGTGTCGCCCAGTTGCGCGATCTCGATAGTGGCGAGCAACAGGAAGTCGCACTCGATCAGCTTGCTGATGTGATCGGCAAAAAGTGAGAACAGCGTGACAGACGGACCAACGCATGAGGATGCCGGAGACTGGCCGCTTGATCGCCTGATGGTGATCGGCACCAATCATCGGCGCTCAAGCGAGGATACCCGCGACCGTCTGTTCATCGAAGAAGCCCGCCTGCCACAGTTTCTGGCCGCGATCGAGCAGGCCCGTCTGGGGCAGGCCGTGGTGGTTTCGACCTGTAACCGCACCGAAATCCATTTGCTGGCGTCTGAGGCCGAGCGCGGTCGCGAACGTCTGATCGATCTGATGTCGCTTTGGGCTGATATTGATCGTGATCAGCTGGCAACCGAACTTTATATCCGCGCAGGCCGGGATGCGCTTCGCCACATGTTTGCGGTGGCCGCATCGCTTGACAGTCTGGTGATTGGCGAACCCGAAGTCTTTGGTCAGGTCAAGGATGCGCATCGCATCGCGCGCAAGCATGATCTGGTCGGGCGCGAACTGGAACAGGTTTATCAGACCGCCTATGCGATCGCCAAAAAGGTCCGAAGCCAGACCGGTATCGGACAGGGCGCGGTTTCGATTGCCGCAGCGGCCCAGTCGGTTGCCCGTGACCTGCATGGTGATCTTAAGGATTGTACCTTGCTTGTTGCCGGGGCAGGCGACATGGGCGAACTGATTGCTGCATCGCTTGCCGAACGGGGCATCGGACGCATTCTGGTGACCGATCGCCTGACGGCCCGGGCGCGGCTGGTGGCCAGACGGCTTGATTGTCACTGGTCGGAAATGGATGACCTTGACCGGCTTCTGGCCGAGGCGGATCTGGTTCTGACCGCCGGTGGTTCGCGGCGATACATGATTGACAAGGACCGCGCGCTTGCCGCGGTCAAACGCCGCCGGTTCCGACCGGTTCTGATGATTGATACCGCCGTTCCGGGCGATATCGATCCGCAGGTCGATGAAATTGACGAAGTGTTCTTTTACCGGATCGAGGATCTGGAAAAGATCGCTGCCGAAGGACGCGGCGGGCGCGAGGAAAAGGCAGACGAAGCCTGGGCGCTGATTGAAACCGAACTTGATGGCTTTGTTCGGGATCGTGCGCAACGGGCGGCTGTTCCGGCCATTGCCGATTTGCGCAAACGGTTCGAGGCCGTCCGTGAAGATGCGCTGCGTGAAAGCCACGGGGATGCGGAAAAGGCAACCAGACTTCTGGTCAATCGTCTTTTGCATGCACCGACCCAGGCCCTGAAAGATTTGGCGACGACAACAGACGGTGTTGGCACCGTGGAATGGGTCAAGGCCCAGAAATTGTTGGCACGCCTGTTTGAACTTGAAGACAAACCGGTCGACGCGGCAAAAAGCCCGACCGATCCGAAGCAGGAGAATGAAGAGTGAGTCTCGACCTTGGTAAACTTGATGGTGTTGTGCGCCGGTTTGACGAACTCAACGCGCTTCTTTCAAGCGGCGAGCTTGATGGCGAAGGCTTTGCCAAAATGTCGCGCGAACATGCCGAGCTGGCCCCGGTGGTCGAGGCGATCGAGGCCTATAAACGCCTTCTGAGCGACCTTGAAGAAGCCGAAGAAATCCTGGCTGACCCGTCCGGCGATCGCGACATGCGTGAAATGGCAGAAACCGAGAAATACGAAATTCTTGAAAAACTGCCCGAAGCCGAACGCCAGATGAAGCTGATGCTGATCCCCAAGGATAGCGCAGACACCAAAAACGCCATTCTTGAAATTCGTGCAGGCACCGGCGGCGAGGAAGCCGCCCTGTTTGCAGCCGATCTGTATCGCATGTATCAGCGTTACGCCGAAGGCCGCGGCTGGAAGTTCGAACAGATGGATGCCAGCGAGAACGACCTTGGCGGTTACAAGGAAGTCATCGTCAACGTGTCGGGGACGGACGTGTTTGCGCGTCTGAAATTTGAAAGTGGCGTGCACCGTGTGCAGCGTGTCCCGGTGACAGAAGGCGGCGGTCGCATTCATACGTCTGCGGCAACCGTTGCGGTGCTGCCCGAGGCCGAAGAAGTCGATATCCGCATTGATCCCAAGGATCTGCGTATTGATACATACCGTTCGCAAGGGGCCGGTGGTCAGCACGTCAACACGACCGATAGTGCGGTGCGCATCACCCATATCCCGACCGGTGTGGTTGCCGCCAGCCAGGAAGCAAAATCGCAGCACAAGAACAAGGAAAAGGCGATGAAGATGCTGCTTTCGCGCCTGTATGACCAGGAACGCGAAAGCAAGGACAGCGCACGCGCGGCGGATCGCAAGTCACAGGTCGGATCGGGGGATCGTTCCGAGCGTATCCGCACCTATAACTTCCCGCAGGGGCGCGTATCGGATCACCGCATCAACCTGACCCTGTATCGTCTGGATGATTTCATTGCCGGTGGCCCGGCCGTCGATGAAATGATCGATGCCCTGATTGCCGAAGAACAGGCACAGAAACTGGCCGAGATCGAAGGGTAAGCATGTCCGCAACACTCGGCACATTGATGGCAGAAGGGGTCGCAGCCCTGAATGAGGCGGGCATTGAAAATGCCCGGATGGATGTGCGCATCTTGCTTGCACGTGCGGCCGGTGTTGATGGCGGGCGGATTTCGGCATGGCCCGAAGACGAAGTCGCGGCTGACAAGGAAACACTGTTTCGTGACATGATTGCGCGGCGCAGCGGGCATGAACCGGTCGGACGGATTTTGGGGGAACGCGATTTCTGGCGTCATACTTTCAAACTGGCCCCCGAAACGCTTGAACCGCGCCCCGATAGCGAAACCCTTGTTGAATGGGCGATTGATTTCCTTGAAGACAATGATGCGCCGCGCATTGTCGATTTTGGTACCGGCACCGGGTGTTTGTTGCTTTCGACCATTGGTGATTTGCCCGGATCAAGCGGTATCGGTCTTGATATCAGCGAAGGTGCGGTTGCCTGTGCGCGGGAAAATGCCCGCGCCCTTGATCTGGACGGGCAGGTGGAATTCCGGGTCTCGGATTGGGATAGCGCCCTTGGTGATCGCGAACGTGCGGACGGGTTTGATCTTGTGATGTCCAACCCGCCCTATATCACCCGGGACGAGATGGAAACACTGTCACCGGAAGTTCAGAAATTTGATCCGCGCATTGCCCTGACCGATGAAGGGGACGGACTGGCGGCCTATCGGGTGCTGTCACAGGTTGCCTTTGATCTGGCAAAGCCGGGTGGCTTCGTGATTTTCGAGATTGGCCGCGGTCAGGAAAAAGACGTTGGCCAGTTGCTGGTCGAAGCCGGTTTTGTCGGGGTGGAATATCGCGAAGACCTTGGCGGTATTGTGCGCTGTGTCGCGGCAAAGAAAACGCGCTGTTCTGTTGGTCGTTGCGTAATCTGAGTTTTGCGTCCCTGTGATGTAAAAAAAGCGATTGGCAGTGAAAAAAACAGTTGGAATAACAGATCAAGCCATATAGGTTGGTTTTAACGGGCCGGGTGCCCGACGCGCTTATGAGAGCGCCGTGTTCCCCAGTAAACAGTTAACAATCTCCGTTCCATTGATGGATCCCGGCAGGTTTGTGTAGGTGCCGTTTTGACCGGTGCTGTTTAGCGGGAAATATGTTTTTCAGACGGAGTGGTTCCGGGGCCTTTGATGCCACCGGATTGTTCTTCAACACCAAAGTCATGTTGATATGAGAAATAACAATAAACGTCCGCGCGGACGGCAACAGTCTAACAAACGTCCAGTAAATCCAAAATTCCAGAATTTTGACAGCAATGGGCCGGACGGCCGTGTTCGCGGCAACGCCCAGCAGGTCTACGAAAAATACGTTTCGCTTGCCAAGGATTGCACTGACGATCCGGTTCTTGCGGAAAACTTCTATCAGCACGCTGAACACTACCACCGCATTCTTCAGGCGGCACAGGAGTGGGAAAACCAGCGTCGCGAAGAACGTGGCGAAAACAATCGTCAGCGCAACAACCGTGGCAACCGTGACGACCGCAACGACGCCCAGTCAAACCAGGGCGACGACCAGCAGGGCGACAACACCGAAAACGTGGAAAACGCGTCCAACGACAGTGTTGCAACCCCGGCGGATGCAGACGGTTCGGCTGGTGAAAACACCGAAACTGCTGCAAGCGACGATGGTGACGACAAGCCGAAACGCGCAACCCGCACCCGTCGGACCGACGGTCGTGCAGCCGGTCGCGGTCGCCCGCGCAAAACCGACGATGCCGATGCGTCCGACAAGCCCGCAGCAGCAGATGCCGCTGGCGACGACACCCCGGCTGATGCCGAAACGGCAGAGCAGGGTGACGAAACCGAAAAGAAACCGCGCCGTGCCGCAAGTGGCACCGCCCGCACCCGTGGCCGCCATCCGACAGCGCGTCGCGGGCGCAGCCGTGCGGCAGGCCGTGATGACGAAGAAGCCGTTTCTTCTGACGAAGGTACGGAACCGGTTTCGGCCTGATCTGCCGGTCACATCATCTCAACATGACAAACACCCCTGTAAGTCAATGACTTGCAGGGGTGTTGTCGTTTCCGGGGGAATTTCCGGTCCCGGATGGCTGTTTAACGCGGTGTAACTGTAAAACAATATATCGGAATATATCGTGCAACCTGAGATTATTGTTGGTATCAATTTATAAAAATCACAAATAATTCCGTAAGGTTACTGCCGGTCAAAGAACACAGGTGGTGACCACCGAAAGGCGCGCATAGTCGGGGAGTGGTTGATGGGAACAGGTCTGTTTCGGGTCATCATGGTGCTGTTATGGGCACTTGGCGGGATGGTCATCGCCCTTGGTTTGTTTAATGGTGACTATGAACTGGCCCTGCTTGGCGGGGTATGTTTCATCATCCCGATGTTCCTGCCGCTGATTGTGATTGCCATTAACCGGTCACGACCGGCTTCTTCGAAGTCCAAGAAGACCCTGTCACCGGCCCAGCAGGCCAAAATCAAGGCCGAAGGACAATGGGCCAAGCGCGAAGACCTGACGGCACGCAAGCTTCTTGAAAACAATCCGCTGCTTGTTCTGGGGCGCTGGGGGGATGAAAAACGCCTGGTCGGGGCGTCAGGTTTGAAACGTGTCATCACCTTTGCCACGTCACCTGACGAATATTACCGGTCGTCGGCCGAACCCAATGCGTTGCTTCATACCGGCAATCTGTTCGTCTATGAACGGGTCGGCAGCATCTATCGCGCGGTTCATGATCGCCGTGCAAAAATGGGTCAGAAGCTGATTGTGCTGGATCCGCACGGACAAAGCGGGGCTGAAACCCATCAATTCAATCCGTTTGATTTTATCCGTCAGCAGGGCGAAGGGCTGATTACCGATACCGGGCTGATCGCCGATACCCTGTTGGCGCCGATGTTTGTCCAGGAACTTGACGAACAGGAAGTGCGAACTGCGCGCACCCTGTTACAGGGCTTCATCGTTCATACCATTCAGAAAAGCCTTAAGGAAAACAGGAATTTGGGCGAAGTCCGCCGCAACCTGATCATGCCTTCTCACCGGTTCTACAAGATCCTTGAAGAACTGATGGGGATTGAATCCGCCGATGGGCGGATTTCCGAGGTCGCACTGAATATCCTTGATATGACCGAAGATCAGCGCATGAAGATCATCGAGGCCTGCCGTAATGCGACGGCGGAATTCGATCATCCGCAAATCTCGCGCCTGGTCAGCAGCAGCAGCTTCACCATCGATGATATCGTATCGGGCGGCGTTTCGATTTTTGTCATCGGGCAGCTGGCCGGGGAAACCCCGGATGTTCAACCATCCTTCAGCCGTGTGATGCTGGCCGGGATGATGAACCTGATCAATCAGCGCGGCTGGAAATCGGGGGATCCGGAATTCCTGATTCTGCTGGACGGGGTGGAACGGGTCGGGCGCATGCCGCTGTTTGAACGGCTTCTTGGCGGCGGATATGGTGATGGCATGGTGGTCTGGCCCGGATTTAGCGGTGTCAGTGGCCTGATGGATGTGTGCCTGAACTGGGAAAACGTTGTCGGGCGGGTTGATGCCATTTCGGTGCTTAGCCAGGAAGGGGCGTTCAACCTTGACTGGGTGTCGGGGCTGACGGCGATGTCACGCTTTGACGATACCGGTGGCGGGGCCGATACCACACGCCCGGTGCATTTGCGCCCACAGGACAACCAGCCGATCCTCAGATCAGCCGAAGTCGCACGGTTCCCAAAGGAAGAACAAATCCTGTTTCGCAAGGGATGCCCACCGATCCGGGCCTGGCGACTTGACTGGCATCATGATGAAATGTTTGCCGGGATGGCTGTTCACGCCCCGACATTCAATCCGGAAAGCTAGAAACGCTATTCGGGGGCGGCGGTCATCAATGGACGACATCCTGCCGGTATTTGATGAACCACCGGCAGGATGGAAATTTCGGGAATATTCGGGTCAGTCGATCGTGATCGCATCACCCGGGGTGATGGTCACATCGTCAAGGGCCTCGACATAGACACCCATATAAAGGTGGTTCACGCCCTTGCGCAGCATCAGGGGCACATTGATGTCGGAAACGGCGGTGTCGGGATTGACACTTGTTGCCTTGCACCGGGTGATCGGGTGAATGACCCGGAATGATCCGCCATTGATCTTTATGATCTGGCCTTCTTCCCATTCCAGTTCTTTCCACGGATCAAGTCCGTCAATCAGCAAATTGCCACGGAACCGCATGGGATCGACTTCGCCCTGGACGATGCGGGTGGCGAAATCGCGGATGGATGCCAGATTGAGAAGCGAAATATAGGGTTCGCGCATATCGCCAAATTGGGTTTCAGGTGCGGAATAGATTTTCGGCGTGCCAGCGACGTCGTTTTTCAGAAACGCCTTGAGGAAATCCTCGATCACGGTGCGGCCCATGGCATCGTCAAGCTTGCCCTTGCAGATTGCCCGGCCATTTCGCAAAACCGTCAAGGTCGCGGTGTCCTGATCATATTCGGTGCCAAGTTCGGCCAGTTTGGGGGTGTTGACCAGTTGCAGGAAGTTGCTTTTGCGCGCCCATTCCCGCACACCGTCTTGTCCCAGCGATGACTGGGTGGCGACGACAAACCGGCGGTCATCGGCAAGCATTTTATGCGCCGTGATTTTGGCGTCTGGCATATCGATGCCGCGCATTCCCTTGACCGGGTATCGTTTGATGGCTTTGAGCTCGACCGTCATGGTGTGTCTTCCTGTATGGCGCTTGGGCATGGTATCGGTTCGGGGCGGAATACATGCCGTAAACGGTGACGTTAATTCGTTGTTTTGCCAAGAGCAACCCCAACATTCATACATGTTTCAGGGCAGTCCGAGCGTCTCTGGAATAATGACAGAATTCCGTGTTGCGGCGCACAAATAATTCTTGCAACTTTTGTAGGGGTATATGGTTGCAAACAGGCTAGAGTGAGACATATCAATGTTGTCGCTGTTGAAATAATCTATAATTTTAGAATTCGGCAATGACGCCAAGGCCGTGGATGCTTCAAAGAAGGTCCACATCGTATGGATACTGTTGACTCAAGGAGTGGCAGGAATGGAATTCGAAAAGTTTACGGACCGGTCCAAAGGATTTCTGCAGTCTGCGCAATCGCTTGCGCTGCGTGAAAACCATCAGCAATTTGTACCGATCCATCTTCTGAAAGTGCTGCTGGATGACGAAGAAGGTCTGGCAGCCAATCTGATCAAGGCAGCTGGCGGTAAGCCCAAACTTGCCCAGGAACGCTGTGCGCAGGAACTGGCAAAATTGCCAAAGGTTTCCGGCGGCAATGGTCAGATTTACCTTTCGTCGGAATTTGCCCGTCTGATTGATCAGGCACAGGAAGTCGCCAAAAAGGCCGGTGACAGCTATGTCACGGCTGAACGGCTGTTGCTGACCATCGCACTTGATCCGAAATCGACCGCGGGCAAGGTTCTGGCGGATGCCGGTGTAACCGCACAGGGCCTTAATGGGGCGATCAATGACATCCGCAAGGGCCGCACCGCAGACAGTGCGGGCGCGGAAAATCAGTATGACGCCCTTAAGAAATATGCCCGTGACCTGACCGAGGCAGCGCGCGAAGGCAAACTTGATCCGGTCATTGGCCGTGACGAGGAAATCCGTCGTGCCGTTCAGGTCCTGTCGCGCCGGACCAAAAACAACCCGGTAATGATCGGTGAACCCGGTGTCGGTAAAACCGCGATTGCCGAAGGTCTGGCATTGCGCATCGTCAAGGGTGACGTGCCCGAAACGCTTAAGGACAAGAAACTTCTGTCGCTTGATCTTGGGGCGCTGATTGCCGGTGCCAAGTTCCGCGGCGAGTTCGAGGAACGCCTCAAAGCGGTCTTGAGCGAAATTGAATCAGAAGCCGGTCAGGTCATTCTGTTCATTGACGAGCTGCACACCCTTGTCGGGGCTGGCAAGGCCGAAGGTTCGATGGATGCATCCAACCTTCTGAAGCCGGCACTGGCGCGCGGTGAGCTGCACTGCGTTGGTGCGACCACGTTGGACGAATATCGTCAGCATATCGAAAAGGACGCGGCACTGGCCCGGCGTTTCCAGCCGGTCTTTGTATCCGAACCATCGGTTGCCGACACGGTATCGATCCTGCGCGGCATCAAGGACAAATACGAACTCCATCACGGGGTCCGGATTGCCGATACCGCACTGGTGGCCGCTGCAACGCTTTCGAACCGCTATATCACGGATCGTTTCCTGCCTGACAAGGCGATCGATCTGATGGATGAGGCATCATCACGTCTTCGGATGGAACTTGATTCCAAGCCCGAGGAAATCGACGAACTTGATCGCCGTATCATTCAGCTCAAGATCGAACGCGAGGCCCTGAAAAAAGAACAGGACAGCGCGTCACAGGATCGTCTTGGCCGTCTGGAAAAGGAACTGGCCGAACTGGAAGGCAAATCGGCCGAACTGACCGCGAAATGGGAAGCCCAGAAAAAAGAACTGGCGGCATCAACCCATATCAAGGAACAGCTTGACCAGGCGCGCGGTGAACTTGAACGCGCCATGCGTGATGGCAAACTCGACCGTGCCGGACAGCTTCAATATGAAGAAATCCCGGCCCTGATGGCATTGCTTGAAAAGGCCGAAAATGATCCGTCGCGCGGCATCAAGGAAGAAGCGGTAACCGAAAAACATATCGCATCGGTGGTATCGCGCTGGACCGGTATTCCGGTGGACAAGATGCTTGAAGGTGAACGTGAAAAACTTCTGGAAATGGAAGACACGTTGCGCAAGCGGGTTGTTGGTCAGGATGACGCCGTGCGGTCGATTTCGAACGCGGTGCGCCGTGCTCGTGCCGGGCTTCAGGATCCAAACCGACCGATTGGTTCGTTCCTGTTCCTTGGCCCCACCGGGGTTGGTAAAACCGAACTGACCAAGGCGCTGGCACAGTTCCTGTTTGATGATGAACAGGCCATGGTGCGGATTGATATGTCCGAATTCATGGAAAAACATGCGGTCGCGCGTCTGATCGGTGCGCCCCCGGGCTATGTCGGTTACGAAGAAGGCGGTTCCCTGACCGAAGCGGTACGGCGGCGTCCGTATCAGGTTGTGCTGTTTGACGAAGTCGAAAAGGCACATCCCGATGTGTTCAACGTCCTGCTTCAGGTTCTTGACGAAGGTCGTCTGACCGACGGGCAGGGCCGGGTTGTCGATTTCCGCAATACGCTGATCATTCTGACCTCGAACCTGGGCGGTGAAATTCTTGCCAACCAGCAACCGGGTCATGACAGCGGCGAAGTCCGCAATCAGGTCATGGAAATTGTCCGGGCATCGTTCCGTCCGGAATTCCTGAACCGTCTGGATGAAACCATCCTGTTCCATCGTCTGGCCCGCGAACAGATGGGCAAGATCGTCGAAATCCAGCTTGGCCGTCTTGAGAAGCTGCTGTTTGATCGCAAGATCGATCTCAAGCTTGATGATGCTGCCAAGGACTGGCTGGCAGAAAAAGGGTATGACCCGATTTACGGTGCGCGCCCGCTTAAACGCGTTATTCAGCGTTATCTGCAAAACCCGCTGGCGATGCAGATCCTTGAAGGCGCGATCAAGGATGGCGATACCGTGCCGGTCTCGACCGAAGGAAGCGATCTTTTGCTGAATGGCAAAAAGGTCGAGGTGGTTGAATAACCCCGCCTGACATTACAAATGCAAAACCCCGGCATATGTCCGGGGTTTTGTCTTTTTCGGGTCATGATTACCCGGCACTATCGGTTTGCGATAAGATAGACAGATCAGACAATATACAACCACGTAAACGACCGGGACATCACATGCAGTCAAAACCGTTTTCATCCATGCAGCGCCTTGGCGCGATCGCACTTGGTGCGCTTGTTCTTTCAACCGGGATGTCCCAGCCATCTGTGGCGCAATCCTTTTTTGACAAGGCCAAGCAAACGCTTGGCGATGCCTTGAATTCATCGGGATCAGGCAATTCGTCAGATGCCACGAGTGCGGCGGTTTCGGCCCTGTCATCGGATACGGTGGAGCAGGGCCTTAAACAGGCGCTTGATATGGGGGTTGATCTTGTTACCAGTCAGCTTGGCGCGACCGATGGCTTCAATGCCGACCCGGTGGCCCATATCCCGCTTCCCGAAAGTGTCAAATCCGCCCAGAAACTTTTGAGTGCCGCCGGGCTTGGCAGTTATGCCGACGAGATCGAGCTGCGCATGAACCGGGCGGCCGAACAAACCATGAGCGATGCGGGGGATATCCTGGTCAATGCGGTCAAACAGATGACTGTTGCCGATGCCAAGGGCATCCTTGAAGGACCGGATGACGCTGCAACCATCTATCTGCGCCGTGTTGCCGGTTCGGACATCGAAGGGCGCTTGCGCCCGGTTATTACCGATGCGCTGGCCGATACCGGTGCCCTGTCGCTTTATGATCAGATGGTCGGGCAATATGACACATTGCCGTTCGTCCCCGATCTCAAGGCGTCACTGACCAACCATGCGACGGAAAAGGCGATGGACGGTCTGTTCCATTACATCGCGCTTCAGGAAGCAGACATTCGTTCCGATCCGACCCGCTGGACGACAGATATCCTCAAAAAGGTTTTCTCGGCCGCGCAATAGGGGCATTGGAGCCGGGGCCGTGGATGCAAACAACCGGTTTTGATCAGCGGTATTGTTCGGGAAGGTCTTCCCAGCGATCACGCATGTCGGCAAGGGTTTCGTCGGGAACCTGATGGATGCTGCCGAATTTGCCGTGGCATTCGACGATCAGAAGTTTGATATCAAGCTGTTCGGCCATGTCGATATAGGCCTTCATTTCCCAGAACCGGGTAAAGGTGTTTGAGACGATGACATTCCTGCCATCTGTCAGGGCCTCGTGACATTTGGCTTCGCATTTGGCGTGGGTGTGCCGAAGCCGGCGGATGTCAAATTCATAGAAGCCCTGACGGTCGACCATGAACATGTCGGCTTCCAGATGTAGCGCGCCGGTTGCCGATGCCAGATGCACGGCCAATGTTGATTTCCCTGATCCGGGAAGACCCCGGATCAGGGTTAGTGTTTGAAGCTTTCCGTCTTTGACGCCAGGCATTTCGACAGTTACTGGCCTTTGCGCTTGCGCTGATAAAGGCCATCAAGCTGTTTGCCATAGGCTTCGCGGATTTTATGGCGACGGATTTTCATCGACGGCGTCAGCATTTCGTTATCGATGCTGAACGGGGCTTCGGCGAACATGAAGCTGCGGACCTTTTCAATCGTCGACAGGCGTTTGTTGACGCGATCAATGGCATCACGGATGGCTTTGCGGAAATCTTCGTTTTTCGCCAGCACATCGATATTGTTTTCAATCGAATTGTCGCGGGCGAATTCGCGCATGAAGTCTTCTTCCGGCCAGACAACCGCCACCAGATAGGGCAGGGCATCGCCATAGACCATGGCCTGCGAGATTTCGGTCTCAAGCGTCATCAGGCCTTCGATCCGCTGGGGTGAAATATTGTCCCCGCCGGAATTGACGATGATGTCCTTCTTGCGATCGGTGATGATCAGGCTGCCTTCTTCGTCAAACATGCCGATATCGCCGGTATGAAGCCAGCCATCAACAATGGTTGCTGCCGTCACATCGGGCAGGTTCCAGTAGCCTTTCATCATGCTTTCGCCGCGGAGAAGGATTTCGCCATCCGGGGCAATCTGTACCTCTGCGCCGACCATGGGCGGACCAACGGTGCGCAGTTTGTTGTTTTCGGCACGGTTACATGAAACAACCGGGGCGAATTCGGTCTGGCCATATCCCTGCAAAATGCGGATACCGCACGATACAAACAGAACACCCAGTTCATAGTTCAGCGGCCCGCCGCCCGATACCATGGCCTTGATGCGGCCACCGAAACGTTGGCGCAACTTGCGCCGCAACAGCAATTCACATGCAAGGTTCTGAAGCTTTTCCACAAATGTCAGGCGCTGCTTTTCGTAATTCTTGCGCCCAAGACGGAGTGTCAGTTCAAACAGCTTCTGTTTGATGCCGCCTTCTTTTTCGACCATGCGGCTCATGCGCTGATAAAGCATTTCATAAAGACGCGGCACCGCGGTCATGATGGTCGGGCGGACTTCGGCAAGATTGGCCGCAAGCTTATCAAGGCTTTCGGCATAATAGATCTGCGCGCCGATACTCA
Source organism: Thalassospira povalilytica (assembly GCF_002844235.1). GTDB lineage: Bacteria > Pseudomonadota > Alphaproteobacteria > Rhodospirillales > Thalassospiraceae > Thalassospira > Thalassospira povalilytica. Next base: position 947,297 of record NZ_PGTS01000001.1, read on the forward strand.
TCGGGAAATAAAGCCCGGCTGTATGTTCGTAGGAATGCGACAGCGGCAGGAATGACAGGAAGATTTCATCTTCGATGCCAAGGGTATCAATGATGTCGAATGCCCCCATGCAGTTCGACAGGATTGCCCCGTGCGCAAGCATCACACCCTTGGGCGAACCGCCGGTACCCGACGTATAGATCAGGCAAGCCAGATCATCGCGTTTGATCCCGTTGACCCAGCTGTCGATATCATGCGCAAGACCGCGCCCCTTGGCAATCAGGTCATCCCACCGTGAAATGGTGATATCGCCAACAAAGCTCTGTCCCCATTCTTCCATCATGATGGCGTGACGGCAGCGCCCGCTATCAAGGGCGGCATGCAGGAAGGGCTGGGCGAGTTTCTTGGTCGATATGATGGCAATGGCCGCACCACTGTCTTCGATCGCGTGCAAATGATCGCGTTCGGTATTGGTGGTATAGGCCGGGACTGTCATTGCACCCACGCACATGATGGCAAGATCGGCAATCCCCCATTCCGTGCGGTTTTCCGACACCAGCAAAACCCGGTCCCCGGGACGCACGCCGATATCATAAAGCGCACGGGCAAGGGCGCGGACCTGATCGGCCGCCTCAAGCCAGGTGGTGGGGACAAATTCATTGGTTTCGCTGTTTTTGGTCCAAAGAAACGGTGCGTCACCATATTTCTTGGCCTGTGCGAAAAACATCGAGGGCAAGTTTTGCCAGTCGGCATAATCCTGCAAGCTCGTCATGACATTTCCTTGCCTTGTTATCTTTTCCCGTGGTCGGCAATCTTTGGGTTGCCCTGTACTGGTTGTTCTCTTCAAATCGTTCAGATCGCGCAAGATGCAAGCTGGACCAATTTAAATGAACGTTCCAAGACAATTTTGTTATCAGGGATTGCATCGTTTGGCAGCCTGAAAATGACGAAATTTGCGTCTGCCGGAATGCTTTTCACAAAGAACATTGAATTTTCGGGAAATTTTTCACGCAATCGTGCCGGCGATGACGTGATCTGAACACATTGTCGGGCCATCTTCATGACGGTTTGCTGTTGTTCGGATCGACGGTAACGATATGATCGGTTGGATCGCCCGGAAATCGATCCGCATTCAGGGCTGGTGATATGGCATCAAGCAGCTATATATCGGTATCGGGATGTGACTGCGCGGCATGCGGATCATGACGGCGCAGAACGGGGCGAAAGCAAGAGATTAGTCTGGAGGACAAATGAACGCGATCAACAAGAATTTGCCGACCTGGGATCTGACGGATCTCTATAACGATCCAAAAGACCCCGCTATCCGGCGCGATCTTGATGATGCAAAAAATCGCAGTCAGGCGTTCCAAAAAAGCTATCAGGGCAAATTGAACGATCTGTCGGGCGACGAACTGGCAGGCGCGATTGCCGAATATGAAGCCATCAGCGAGATTTGCGGTAAAATCGGCTCCTTTGCACAGCTGCTTTATGCCGGTGACAGTGCCGATCCCGCAATTGGTCAGTTCTATCAGTCGGTTCAGGAAGAAATGACGGCGATTTCAAGCCTGTCGCTGTTCTTCGGGCTTGAGCTGAACCGGATCGAAGATGACGCGCTTGATGCGAAATATGCCGAAAGTGCGGAGCTGCGCCGGTATCGCCCGTGGCTGAATGAAAACCGGGCCTTCCGCCCGCACCAGCTGTCTGACGAAGTCGAACAGGTTCTTCATGAACGCCGTGTCGCCGGATCAAGCGCCTGGGTGCGCCTGTTTGATCAGACCATGGCCGATCTGCGCTTCCCGATTGATGGCAATGAGCTGACCATGTCGGACGCATCAAACATGCTGTCCTCGACCAAGGTGGAAGATCGCAAAAAGGCCGCCAAGGCAATTGGCGATGTTCTGGGCAAGAATATCAAGCTTCTGGCGCATATCACCAACACCCTTGCCAAGGACAAGGAGATTGATGATCGCCTGCGCAAATTTGCCACCCCGGTATCGTCGCGCAACCTGTCCAACCAGGTCGAAGACGAAGTGGTTGATGCGCTTAACACCGCCGTTAAAAACAGCCATGCCGATCTGTCGCACCGTTATTATCGCCTGAAGGCAAAATGGTTCGGTGTCGATCAGCTTGATTACTGGGACCGTAACGCGCCGCTTCCTGATGACGATGATCGTCAGATCGATTGGGAAACCGCACGGTCGACCGTGCTTAAGGCTTATGGTGAATTTTCACCGGAACTGGCCGCCGTTGGGCAGAAATTCTTTGATAATCCATGGATCGATGTGCCGCCGCGTGCCGGTAAATCATCGGGTGCCTTTGCCCATCCGACCGTACCGTCAGCCCATCCCTATTTGCTGCTGAACTATCACGGCAAAACGCGTGATGTGATGACCCTTGCCCATGAACTGGGCCATGGTGTGCACCAGGTTCTGGCCGGTGAACATGGCTACTTTCTGTCTGATACGCCGCTGACCCTTGCGGAAACCGCATCGGTATTTGGCGAAATGCTGACTTTCCAGTCGATGCTGCGCTCGGAAACCGATCCGAAGATGAAACGCATCATGCTGGCCGGCAAGGTTGAGGATATGCTCAACACCGTCGTGCGTCAGATCGCGTTCTTCGAGTTCGAAAAACGCGTCCATGACAAGCGCCGCGAAGGTGAATTGACCGTTGATGAGATCTGCGAGATCTGGCTTGCCGTACAACATGAAAGTCTGGGCGATGCCATCCGGTATGAGGACGAGTACAAATATTACTGGTCCTACATTCCGCACTTCATCCATTCGCCGTTCTATGTGTATGCCTATGCCTTTGGTGATTGCCTTGTGAACTCGCTTTATGATGTTTACGAACACGCCGAAGACGGCTTCCAGCAGAAATATCTTGATATGCTGAAAGCTGGGGGCACCAAACATCACAAGGAACTTCTGGCACCGTTCGGTCTTGATGCATCCGACCCGGCCTTCTGGCAACGGGGTCTGAACATGATCAAACGCATGATCGACGAGCTGGAGGAGCTTTCCTGACATGAATGCAGACGACGATGATTTTACCCCACCTTCCGAAGAAAACAGGTTTGGCGGGCGGGTTCGTCGTTATGCAAGGGTGGGGGCGTCGGCCGGGAAACTGGCCGCACGCCTTGCCACCGGAAAGGTGTTCGGCGGCGAAATTGATCACGCCAAATATGCTGCCGAACTGACCTCGGCCCTGGGCGGGTTGAAAGGCCCGCTTATGAAAGTGGCCCAGATCCTTTCAACCATCCCCGATGCCCTGCCCAAGGAATATACCCAGGCCCTGGCACAGCTTCAGGCCGATGCGCCCAGCATGGGCTGGCTGTTTGTCAAACGCCGGATGCGCAGTGAACTGGGGGCGGGATGGCAATCAAATTTCACTGAATTCAGCCACGATGCGGTGGCCGCTGCATCGCTTGGACAGGTGCATAAGGCAACCCTGCCCGACGGGCGCGACGTGGCCTGCAAGCTGCAATATCCCGATATGTCGGCAACGGTTGAGGCCGACCTTAAGCAGCTTCGCGCCGCCTTTGCGATCTATAAGCGCTATGACAGTGCGATCGATGCTGAAAATATCCAGAACGAACTGACTGCACGCCTGCGCGAAGAACTTGATTACGCCCGCGAAGCCAAACATATGCGCCTTTATGGTCACATGCTGGCCGGTGAAAATACCGTGCATGTTCCCGAACCGGTAGACGGGCTGACCACCGGGCGGCTTTTGACCATGACCTGGCAAAACGGACAGAAGTTCCAGAAATTCCTTGATAGCAATCCCGATCAGGATGCGCGCAATCAGGTGGCGCTTAACATGTTCCGGGCCTGGTATGTGCCGTTTTACCGTTATGGCGTCATTCATGGTGACCCGCATCTGGGTAATTACACATTGCGCGATGACCTGTCGGTCAATCTTCTGGATTTTGGCTGTATCCGAATCTTCAAGCCCGATTTCGTCAAGGCAGTGATCACGCTTTATGAAGCCCTTCGTGACGAGGACGAGGAAAAGGCCGTTTCCGCCTATGAAAGCTGGGGCTTTGAGGCGCCGTCACGCGAACTGATTGATGTGCTTAATATCTGGGCCAGCTTTGTTTATGGCCCGATCCTTGATGACCGCGAACGCAAAATGGGCGAAACCAATTCGGTTGCCTATGGCGCGGAAGTCGCCGCCAAGGTCCATCAGGAACTGCGCCGTGTCGGCGGGGTCAAGCCGCCACGTGAATTCGTGCTGGTCGATCGCGCCGCTGTCGGGCTGGGGGCTGTGTTCCTGCGCCTTGATGCGCATGTGAACTGGTATCGCCTGTTCCATGATCTGGTGGGCGATTTTGATGTCTCTGAACTCGAATCCCGTCAGAAAAAGGCCCTTGATCTGATCGGGCTGGAACGCCCGGAAGATTGATAACCCGCTTATAAGTCGCGACGATTCGTGGTTCGAGGCGGCGGAATCGGGGCTGGTTTTCGCCAAACAGATCGATGTTTGATCGCATCCGAGACAAAAAACACTTCCGTTTCTCACGCGAACGATAAGTTTTTTTGCGAACTTTTTCATAATTCAAGCGTTCCCAGATCAATGCCAGTCAGGCATTTGATGCAGACTTGCGCGTTTGTTTGTAAGATAATGTTCACTTTCTGCGTGGGGTGAAAATAGGGGAAACTGCTGTAAATCAACGTTCTATTGTGTGATGGTGCGGATCAAGACCTGTTCCGTTACGGAAATAAAATGTGCGAAAATCCGCACATAACGCAATTTCGCGGTTGTTAATCGAAATTCAGTTAAACTGATTTTTTATAGGTTTTTGATATTGTGGTTGTTGGTGGGAAATCGCATCTTGCTTTCAACGCAGACATGGCGGGGCGTCATTGATTGTTTGTCCTGAGCACCAATGGCGGGTGGGACCTGACATGTCACCAAGGCTTTATGCCTCGGAATGCGTGGTGGGAAAGTGGGCGGTTTCTTCTGCGTTAGCTGGAAGAACCGCCTTTTTTCTTTCCGGGCAAGGGTGCCGGTAGCCGGATCAAAACAGAATGCGTGATGACATTCTGAAACCGGTTACTTCGCAATAACAACAAGAATTACCGTGCTTACCATTACATTAGGGAAGGAGGTCTAACGCGATGAAACTGGCCGTTCCAAAGGAAATATGGCCCGGAGAGAAGCGCGTTGCCGTCACACCAGAGACCGTCAAGAAGCTGAAGGCTCTGGGGTTCGACGTCGCAATTGAGGCTGGTGCCGGAATTGACGCCGCCATACCGGATGATCGCTTTGTCGATGCCGGTGCAACCATTGCCAAGACAATGAAAACGACCGTGAAGGATGCCGATGTCATCTTCAAGGTTCGCCCACCTGTCATTGATGGCAAAACCAACGAATTGACGGCTTATAAAAAGGGGGCTGCTGTTGTTGCCCTGCTTGAGCCCTATGACCGCAAAGACCTGATCGATGCGATGGCCAAGGCCGGGGTTGATGGCTATTCCATGGAACTGATGCCGCGTATTTCGCGCGCCCAGTCGATGGATGTTCTGTCGTCGCAATCCAACCTTGCCGGATATCGCGCGGTTCTTGACGCCGCCCATGAGTTCGGCCGGATCTATCCGATGATGATGACGGCTGCCGGCACCTTGCCGCCCGCCCGTGTTGTTGTGGTCGGGGCCGGTGTTGCCGGCCTTCAGGCCATTGCAACGGCCAAGCGCCTTGGTGCCGTTGTGTCGGCATTTGACGTGCGCCCGGCGGTCAAGGAACAGGTCCAGTCGCTTGGCGGTACCTTTATCGAAGTCGAAGACGACAATGCATCGGATGCAGAAACCTCTGGCGGCTATGCCAAGGAAATGTCGGACGACTATAAGAAAAAGCAGGCCGAGAAGCTCAAGGAAGTTCTGGCCAAGACCGACATCGTCATTACGACCGCGCTTATTCCCGGCCGTCCGGCCCCGGAAATTGTCACAGCCGACATGGTTGCAGGCATGAAGCCGGGCTCGGTGATCATTGATCTGGCTGCGGAACGCGGTGGCAACGTTGCCGGTGTGAAGCTTGGCGAAACGGTTCTGACCGACAATGGCGTCAAGCTGATCGGTCCGGCAAATATCACAAGCTCGGTCGCGACCGATGCAACCGCGATGTATGCCAAGAACCTTTTGAACTTCATTACCCTTTCTGTCGACAAGGACAAGGGCGCACTGGTGTTTGACGGCGAAGACCAGATCATCGCCGAAACCAGGCTCACCCACGACGGAAAGGTCGTCCATCCGAAATTCGGCGGGGAGGAGGTCGCAAATGGCTGATCAATCCGTAGCCCAGAATGCAAATGAACTGCGTGATGCCGCCCTTGGTCTGGCAGAAAAGGCTGCAAAGCTTGCCGACAGTCTGGCAAGTGGCGCAACCGACGCAGCAAACACCGCCACGGTCGCAGTCCAGGGAACGGGCGTCAGCCCGACGGTTCTTGGTCTGACCGTGTTCGTACTGGCCTGTTTTGTCGGCTATTACGTGGTATGGAAAGTCACCCCGGCCCTTCATTCACCCCTGATGGCGGTTACCAACGCCATTTCGTCGGTGATTATTGTCGGTGCACTTCTTGCAGCAGGCCCGGTGGAGATGAACTTCTCCAAGATGATGGGCTTCATCGCGGTGGTGTTGGCATCGGTCAACATCTTTGGCGGCTTTATCGTCGCCCAGCGCATGCTGCATATGTTCAAGAAAAAGAAGTAGGGGGAACACACAATGTCGGAAAACCTTTCGGCTTTCCTGTATCTGGTGGCCTCGGTCTGCTTCATCCTGTCGTTGCGCGGACTTTCGTCACCTGAATCGGCCCGGACCGGGAACATTCTTGGCATGGTGGGTATGGCAATTGCCATCTTTACCACGCTGGCATCCCCGGCGGTGCTGTCTTATACCACCATCATTGTCGGCATCCTGATTGGCGGTGCGATCGGTACGGTGATCGCCCTTAAAATCCAGATGACCGCCTTGCCACAGCTTGTCGCGGCCTTCCATTCGCTTGTCGGTCTGGCAGCGGTGTTTGTTGCCGGTGCGGCCCTGTATTCGCCCGGTGCCTATGGCATCGGAACGGCGGGCAATATCGGTGCGGCCAGCCTGATTGAAATGGGGCTTGGCGTTGCCATCGGTGCGATTACCTTTACCGGATCGCTGGTTGCATTCGGCAAGTTGCAGGGCATTGTTTCGGGGACGCCGGTACGCTTCCCGGGGCAGCATATGCTGAACCTGTGCATCGGGATTGGCATTGTTGTCTTTGCCATCATCCTTGTTGCAACCGAAAGCCACACGGCCTTCTGGATCCTGGTGGCGCTGGCGCTTGTTCTGGGCATCACGCTGATCATTCCGATTGGCGGGGCGGACATGCCGGTCGTTGTTTCCATGCTGAACTCCTATTCCGGCTGGGCAGCATGTGGCATCGGCTTTACCCTGCAAAACAATGCGCTGATCATTACCGGTGCGCTGGTCGGTGCGTCGGGGGCGATCCTGTCCTACATCATGTGCAAGGGCATGAACCGTTCGATCTTCAACGTCATCTTTGGTGGCTTTGGTGCCGAAGGTGAAGCTGCCGCTGCTGGTGGCGGTGATGGCGATCGTGCGGTCAAATCCGGCTCGGCCGATGATGCGGCCTTCATCATGAAGAATGCATCGAACGTGATCATCGTTCCGGGCTATGGCATGGCAGTCGCACAGGCACAGCACGCCCTGCGTGAAATGGCCGATATCCTCAAGGCCGAGGGTGTCAATGTCCGCTACGCCATCCATCCGGTCGCAGGTCGAATGCCCGGTCACATGAACGTGCTTCTGGCCGAGGCCAGCGTTCCCTATGACGACGTTCTGGAAATGGAAGAAATCAACCGTGATTTCGGATCCGCCGACGTTGCCTTTGTCATCGGGGCCAACGACATCACCAACCCGGCCGCCAAAACCGATCCGGCCAGCCCGATCTTTGGCATGCCGATCCTTGAAGTCGAAAAGGCCAAAACGGTCCTGTTCGTCAAACGCGGCATGTCAGCCGGTTACGCTGGCATCCAGAACGAACTGTTCTTCAAGGACAACACCATGATGCTGTTTGGTGACGCCAAAAAGATGTGCGAAGAAATCTTCATGCATCTTGATAACTGATCAAACCATTCGGTTTGAAAATGAAGAAGGCGGCTCCGATGGGGCCGCCTTTTTTTCGTCGGAGTGGTTGCTTATAACCCCAAGCTGTCGGAGGATTTGAACATCATGGATCGGAAGGTCATATGTTTCGAATAGTCAGGGTCTCGCTTTTTATGGTGGTTATTCTGTCGATTGCGCTGGTCGCGTCGATGGGGTTGAATATTCTGACCTATGTGCGTCTGACCGATGAAGACCCGATTGCGACCCTTTATTTCGAACCGGTTTCCGATGATGTGTTTACTGCGCATCTGGTGTCCGATGATCCCGGTGTCAGCGGGACTTATGAGATCCTTGGCGATCAGTGGCGGATTGATGCGGAATTCATCAAGCTGAAGCCCTGGGCCAATATCATTGGCATGGATGCGCGTTATCAGCTTGTGCGGTTCGAGGGCCGCTATCGCGATGTGGTGCGGCAAAATACCGCACCGTTTCGGGCCTATGAGCTTGGGGCGGGCGATGCGCTTGATCTGATCAATTATCTGGCAGAATGGAATTTTCTGGTCGATGCCGAATATGGCAGTTCGACCTACACCGATATCAAGGAAGATACGGTGTATCGTGTTTATCGCACCCAGTCGGGGATTATCATCCGGTCCGAACCGATGCCCGATCCGATTGGGTATGAGCCAACGATGCTTGATGATATCCGGGCCTGGGTGTCGGGAAACTGATGTGAAATCAGTCGCGTTTCAATAGGCAAGAAAAACCAAACCCGCCCGGATTTCTCCGAGGCGGGCTTGGCGCACGGGTCCGAACTTGGCAAGCCAAATTCGATCGTACAGTCACGTTCGAGATACCCCGAAAGTGAAAAAGACTAGAAGCCTTCGCGCTCGATGCGCTTACGCTCCAGCTTGCGGGCACGACGGATTGCTTCCGCCCCTTCGCGAGCTTTCTTCTCCGACGGCTTTTCAAAGTGGCGACGGAGTTTCATCTCACGGAAAATGCCCTCGCGCTGCATCTTTTTCTTAAGCGCTTTCAGAGCCTGATCGACATTGTTGTCGCGAACGATTACCTGCACGGAAACCACGCTCCTTTCAAAAAAACAAAAACACCCGGAGTGCGGAATGCTCCCCGGTTGGATTTACGGTCAAGCTGACCGTGGCCTGTATATAGTGCAAACCGGCCAAAAAGAAAAGAGGGAAGGGGATATTCGCCTTTGACGTTTATACATGCCTGCACCGCAAAACGCCAAGGCATGGGAGGTGAATTTCCGATGTCGGTTTTGTGATGGGATGCTTTGGGTGAATTATATAGTAAAAATAAAATCAAAAGTTGCTATAATGCGTTGACAAAATTCAATATATCGCGGGCCACCAAGGGTGATCAGCCCCGGATATCAAAACGCACAAGACAAGGTTGGTTCAAAAACGGGTAGGGTCCACAGATGGAAAACAGTCTGCGCGAAGCGGCAATTGCCCATGCGCCGTTCTTTGTTACAGCGCCGGGCGATACCGATGCCCTGTTTGTCGGTGTTGTCTGGTTTGTGATTCTGGCGGTGTTTTTGATCGGGGCGTTTTATCTGAATATCCATGCCTTGCCCGAACGGTTGGCCCATCACGCCAATCACACCCAAATTCAGCTGATCGGTGTTCTGACGCTTTTGGCGTTATTTACCCATAATAACGTGTTCTGGGTGGCGGCACTGGTTCTGGCGGTGATCCGGTTCCCCGATTTCATTTCCCCGATTCAGGCGATTGCCAATGCGCTTATGGCAATGGCGCAGGCCAAGGGGGCGACCATAAGCCCCGGTGATGCGACCCAAAGCCCGTCGCCAAGCCCGTCGCCAAGCCCGTCGTCAAGCCCATCGGGAACCCCGGCGCCAAACCCGTCACCAGCAACGGCACATGGGACAACCGATGTGAAACCGGCGGACGGGGCAGCCAACCCTAATCGGTCATCCGGGGACGCGCGTCAGGAGAATCCGAAAGATGTTTGAGCTTCTTCTGTGTTCGATGTTCACCATCCTGCCCGATTTTCTGGTGCGCCGGTATGTCCAGGGCAAACGGATCGGCAAGGAATTAACCCTGTTTTCCGTCTGGTATGAGCTTCGCTATGGCATTACGGCCTGTGCGATCCTGACGCTTAGTCTGGTGACGTTGATTTTCTATTTCCATCCGTCGACAACCAATGTGTCGTCCTTTTTCCGGACCATCACAATTCTGCCGGAAAAGGGCGGGCGCGTGGTCGAGGTTTATGTCGATAATGATGACGATGTGGATGCCGGGGACCCGTTATTCCGCCTTGATAACCGGGTTGAACGCGAAGCCGTTGCCATGGCCGAACAGCGTATTGCCGAAATCCGTGCCCAGATGGATGTGGCGCGTGCCGATATTGCCGTGGCCGAAGGCAATGTCGAACAGGCGCGCGGGGCCTATAATCAGGTGCGCGACGAATTGAAGGTCAAATCTGACCTGCTGTCGCGCGGCACCAATGCGGTTTCAAGGCGCGAAGTCGAACGGCTGGAAGTATCACTGACCACACGCCAGGGCGGACTTAATGCCGCGGAGGCCAGCCTGAATGTCATCAAGACCAAGCTCGACAGTCTTCTGCCCGCCCAGCTTGCCAATGCGCAGGCAGCCTTGCGATCGGCTGAGGCTGATTTGTCCAAAACCGTTGTCCGCGCCGGGGTAAAGGGCAATATCCAGCAATTCGCCCTTCAGGTCGGGGATTTTGTCAGTCCGATCTTGCGTCCGGCCGGTATCCTGATCCCGGAACGGGACGGGGAAACCATATTCCTTGCCGGTTTTAACCAGATATCGACACAAGTGGTCAAAACCGGTGTGATTACCGAAGTCACCTGTGCGTCCCTGCCATTTGAAATCATCCCGATGGTGGTGATTGACGTGCAGCCGGTGATCGCCGCCGGTCAGTTCCGACCAAGCGACCAGTTGCTTGATATCACCGAACGGGCCAAGCCCGGTACGTTCCTGGTCAAGATGGTGCCGCTTTATCCGGAATCGATTGCCGATGTGCCGCTTGGCAGCAAATGTGCCGGCAATGCCTATACCAACACCCATGACCAGCTTGAAAATCCTGATATCGGAACCGGCGAATGGCTGTTCCTGCATATGGTGCAAACCGTCGGTGTGGTTCATGCGCTATTGTTGCGGGTTCAGGCCCTGCTATTGCCGATCCAGACGCTGGTTCTGACCGGGCACTAGGGATGGGGTATTCCCGGGACGCGCCGGGGGATTGCAAGGATGAGTGTCGCTGGCATCGCAGGTGTTGCTTGCAAGGGCCGGTATCGTCGGGATGTTTTGCACGCCGGGGCTTTACAGCCGGGCGGTTTTGGATGGATATAGTGCTATGTCGATCCTGAAAATTGCCCGGATGGGCCACCCGGTTCTGCGCAAGGTCGCCGACCGGGTCGAAGACCCGCTTGATCCCGAAATTCAGCGCCTGATTGCTGATATGAAGGACACCATGAAGGATGCCGGTGGCGTTGGCCTTGCGGCACCACAGGTGTTTCAGTCAAAGGCGATCATGGTCTATTACGTGCCCGCGATGCGCCAAAGCGACGATCCCGACGATGCGGCCATTCCGCTTTCGGTTCTGATCAACCCGGAAATTGAACCGGTTGGCGATGAAATCGTTGATGGCTGGGAAGGGTGCCTGTCGATCCCGGGGCTTCAGGGGGTGGTACCGCGCTGGAACAAAATCCGTTATCGCGGGTTAAATGAACAGGGCGAAGAAATCGAACGCATTGCCGGTGGGTTCCATGCCCGGGTTGTTCAGCATGAATATGATCATTTGATCGGAGTCATGTATCCCGAACGTATGGAAGACATGACGCTTCTTGGGTTTAACGAAGAATTGCGCGAATACCCGCCCGAGACTACATTCAGGCAGGCTTGTGCATCGCGAAGTGATGACGATGCGCAAGACGCCAGATCACCTGACGAGGAGGCATAAATGACCGTGTCCGAAAGCATGAGCCGCCTGCAAGCCCAGCGCGAAGCACTGGTCGAGGCCGCCCTTGAACATATCCCCTTTGACGGCTGGACCAGACAGGCGCTGCTGGCCGGGGCAGAGGATCTTGATCTTGCGCCGGGTGAAGTGGACCGGTTGCTGCCCAATGGTATCCGTCAGGCCATTGTGACCTATGTCGAAATGACCGATCGCAAAATGATCGCCGCCCTTGATGAGAAGGGGCTGGAAAACATGAAAATCCGCGACCGGATTGCCACGGCGGTCAAAACCCGGCTTGATCTGGTGGAAAATCAGAAAGACGCCGTGCGCGGTGCGCTGGCCTTCATGACCCTTCCGCAAAATGCTGCCCTTGGGCTTAAACTGACCCATGGCACGGTTGATGCGATGTGGGTTGCCGCCGGTGATACATCGACCGATCATAACTGGTACACCAAGCGCATGTTGCTGGCCGGGGTGTATGGATCGACGCTGGCTTACTGGCTGGATGATACATCCGATGACCATGCCGACAGCTGGGCGTTCCTTGATCGCCGGATTGGTAATGTTCTGCAAATCCCGAAAATCACCGCCAAGCTGGGCAAGGTCGGAAAATTTGCCACAGCCCCGTTCAAGCTTGGTGCAAAGGTCGCCAATTGCATGCCGACCCCGGGGCGGCTGCGCCGTCAGTTCGGGGGCTGAGCCGACCGACTGCCAAGCATAAAGACAAAATCAGAAACGCCACCGGCAGCAATGCGATGGCGTTTTGTTTTGGGTCGGGGAACTCTTTGGGTCGATGGTCCGGAAGGCGGACCTAAAAGGTATTTTCAAGAAAACTCAGAAGCGTTCTGTCCGGGGCGTTTGCCCGTTTCATGTCCTCGGCCAGGTCGACGGTGAAGGCTGATCCGAAAAGATGGCGCGGGCTGTCGCCATTGGTTTTGCGCTTTGCCTTGTCATCGGCGGACTGGATTTCTTCAAGGGTCGGTTTGGCTACCAGCGCAACCAGTTCGGACGGCGGCGTTCCCATCCAGATGCCTTTGCGGTTTTCCTTGGCAAATTCCTGATCGCGCAAATAGGTCGCACAGCTCGGATGGCTGTCGCAGCTGACCATATCGACCATTGCCCACCCGGCACGCAGGATCAGCCGGTTAAGGTCATTACGCCCGATGGTGCATTCGGTCAGCATCGGGAACAGCTGCACATCCGAGACCTGCTGACATTTGATGGCATAGTTGTCGATGATGCGATCAAGTGCCTGGGATGCGGCGGCACCGCACTGGAATTCAACCGATCCCGCACGGCAAATCATGCCCGGTTTCGGGGCGCGAATGCCAAACAGTTCAACAATCAGATTGCCAAAACGAAGCTTGTCGCCTTCGACAACTTCGGGAAATCCGGCCGCACCCGGTGCGGCATATGCGCCATTCAGGCGGATTTCAATGGCGCCAAGCCCGGCAAGCATCGCAACAATGATCAGAAGTTTCTTCATCACGTTCAGTCCGTAAAGAGTTTCCTGCCTGATCAACAGCAAACCCGATGCCAATCTGCTGGGCATAAAATGCCAACCGGTGATATTGATGCGTAACGTAATGAAATACATAGCAAAAAGCCCCGGATGCATAGGCTGTCCGGGGCTTTGAATATTGTGTGACCTTACGGTCGGGGCACTTTATTTGGGAAGAACCCAGGTCACGTGACCCATTTTGCGTCCCGGCTTTGCTTCGGCCTTGCCGTAAAGGTGCAGTTTTGCATTCGGCTCGGTCAAAATTGCCTGCCAGTCATTGATGTCATCGCCCAGAAGGTTCTTCATGCGGGCTTTGGAATGGTGGGCCGGATCGCCCAGCGGCAGGCCGCAAACAGCGCGGATGAACTGTTCGAACTGGCTGGTGATGCAGGCATCAATGGTCCAGTGACCGGAATTGTGCGGGCGCGGGGCCACTTCATTGACCAGGATGTCACCATCGGTCGTGACAAACATTTCAACCGCCAGAAGGCCGACGAACTCCATCGCACTGACCAGCTTGATTGCGATGTCTTCGGCCTTTTTTGACAGGCTGTCGGCAATTTCAGCCGGGGCGACGGTCACATCAAGAATGTGGTTGGTATGCACGTTTTCGACCGGGCAGAAGCAGGCGGTATCACCCTGAACGCCGCGTGCGACAATGACCGAGATTTCACGCTCAAAGGAAATGAAACCTTCAAGGATGGCCTCGGCCCCCTTCATCTCGTCCCAGGCTTCGGCCAGATCGGTATCGGCGTTGATTTTGACCTGTCCCTTGCCGTCATAGCCAAGTTCGGTGGTCTTGAGAACCGACGGGCGGCCAAGTTTGGCGACCGCTGCTTCAAGATCGGCAAGCGAACGGACGGCTTCGAATGGGGCGGTGCCAATACCGTGTTCGTTGCAGAAGGTCTTTTCACGCAGGCGGTTTTGCGAAATATGCAGGCATTTCCAGCCCGGGCGTACCGGCACCAGTTCCGACAAAAGCTTTACGCTGTCATGCGGGACGTTTTCAAATTCAAACGTGACGACATCGACATCCTCGGCAAAGGCGCGCAGCGCATCCAGATCGGTGTAATCGGCAACGGTTGCCTTGGCGCAAACCTGTTCGGTCGGGCTGTCGGCTCCCGGCCCAAACACATGGACCTTATAGCCCAGTTCAGCCGCACAGAAGGCGGCCATACGGCCAAGCTGCCCGTTGCCCATGATGCCAATCGTGCTTCCCGGTGCGATGATGCGCGTGTCGAAATCCTGCGTCATTTAATCCTCGATCAAAAATTTTCCCGGTAGGAAAACATTGCCTGTCGTCAGGCCAATTTCAAATCTGTGACGGGCAAAACAAAAACGCGCCCGTTTGGGCGCGCCTGTCTTGGGTCATGGTGCCGGATCAACCGGTTCGTCGGCGACCGATGCGGTCTGGGCTGCGCGCCAGTCATCAAGGCGTGCGGCAAGTCCGTCATCCATCAGCGCCATGATTTCGGCTGCCATCAGACCGGCATTCTTTGCACCCGCCGATCCGATGGCAAGGGTGCCAACCGGAACGCCGCCCGGCATCTGCACGATGGAAAGCAGGCTATCAAGGCCCTTAAGCGTGCGGCTTTGAACCGGCACACCCAGCACCGGAAGCGGCGTCATGGCCGCTGCCATGCCCGGAAGATGGGCCGCCCCGCCCGCACCGGCGATAATGACCTTAAGGCCGCGCGACTTTGCCGTTTTGGCATAGTCATACAGGCGATCAGGGGTGCGATGGGCCGAAACGATTTTCTTTTCGTAAGGGACGTTCAGCGCATCGAGGACATCTGCTGCGTTTTTCATGGTTTCCCAGTCGGACTGGCTTCCCATGATAATGCCGATGACCGGTGTTTGATCGCTCATGTTGGCGGCTCCGTATTCGGGCGGTTTCGTGAAGGGCCGCATTATATGCAGCACGGGCCATCATGCAAGCCTGCTTGCAACATGCCAGACCCGCAGAATCCTTTATATTTTCCTGTCCGATCTTCAATTATTCCGCGCTACCCGGAAGGGTAGCGATACTATTCTTACTGTCGATTGAAAATTAATATGAAATGATTGTACTTTTGATTTATTATTTACCAATCACTCATATAACTGTGCAGGTAGCACGGGAAGGTCAGACATGAAAGTCACAAGGCCCGGTTCGTTGACACCCTCCATGGGGGGCGGGGATGGCAGATACCCATCCAATCCGTATGGTGTACTTGCCTATGGCAGGGATGCCGGAAGTCGACGTGCGCCCAGCCGCGAACATCAGGTTGATATCGATACGGAAACGCATCCCGACACGGTGGATGACGTTCCCTTTCACACGCCTGATATGGCCAATGTCCTTGGTATTCCCGACAGTCAGGTAACCCCGGCCGTTGAACAGGCCATCGGCCGGTTGATGGTACGCATCAACAGTCTGACGGAAAATGTCAATGAGCTGAAAAAGCGGCAGGCACGTCTGGCCCGCACCGAAGGCCGTGATCCGTTTACCGGGGCGCTCAGCTATCCGACCTTTATGCAGATTCTTGAAAACGAGGTTTCCCTGATCGGTACGGACCGCACCAACAGGACGGTTCTGATCTGCGAACTGTTTAACATTGACGATATTCTTCAGCGTTATGGACAGGGCTGCAAACACGGCCTGTTCAACTATGTCCGCAGAATCATGGCCGATTTCGTGATGGCACCGCATCATCTGGGCTATCTGGGATGTAATGACTTTGTTGCCTTGATGTATAATGTCGATCGTGACGATGTGTTGCAGCGTGCCGATGCGATAACGCGCTGGCTTGAACAGAACCCCTATTCGCATAACGACAAATTCATCTATGTCGTGCCGGTCTTTGGCCTGTATCAGGCGACCAATGGCGATACGGCCCAGTCGGTTCTGAATTCTGCGGATGCCGCCTTGCGCGCGCAAAAGGAAATGCGCCTCGCCCAGCTTGACCGTATCCCGTACGGCATCTGATTGCTTCACATATGCATTGAATGCCCGATGCAAGGCTTGCCTTGCATGTTTTTTTGTGTGGTCTTCAAAAACACAAACCCCGCATCGTCAATTGATGGTCGGGGTGCGGTTCGGATCAAATTTTTAAAGGGTGTCGGGGCGCTTTCGCGTATGGGCAAAATCGGCGTTCCACGCGGGCGCAATTTCCGGCCCGGTCAGGCAATAATATCGGGCACGAGTTGCGACTCGACATAGCGAATTTCATCTTTTAACGCGAGTTTGCGCTTTTTCATGCGGCCCAGACGCAATTGGTCATGGTGCGGGGCCTGAACCATCTGTTCGATGGCGATATCAAGATCGCGGTGTTCCTCGCGCAATGAAAGAAGTTTCTTTTCAATCTCGATCTGATTGATTTCGTCCATTTTTGATCCAGCTTAATAATCAACGCGAAGGGATTCTGATAATACCAGAATTGAGGTGGGCAACCCATATGATTTGTATCACCCTTTGCGGGCGGGACCCTGAAATCAGGATCCGGACTTTAAAATAATGATGGCGACCTTGGGAAGGAAACACATGCGGATCGGGATTTTGACCAGTGGTGGCGATTGTGCCGGGCTGAATGCTGTTATTCTGGCGGTCGTGCGCCGCGCGGTTCTTGGCTATGGCTGGGATGTGGTCGGTATCCGTCAGGGTACACACGGCCTTATGCAGGACCCACCCCAGGCGATTGATCTTAATGATCAGGTCAATAATGACGGCATGTTGCGTCTTGGCGGGACCATTCTTGGCACGATCAACAAAGGC
This sequence comes from Thalassospira povalilytica, assembly GCF_002844235.1. GTDB lineage: Bacteria > Pseudomonadota > Alphaproteobacteria > Rhodospirillales > Thalassospiraceae > Thalassospira > Thalassospira povalilytica. The sequence continues at coordinate 964,600 of NZ_PGTS01000001.1, forward strand.
GATCCGTTTCATTATCCGATGCCCGATGGCAGTTTTGCCGACCGCTCGCAGGAAGTGATTGATGGCTATCACAAGCTTGGACTTGATGCGCTGATCGGGGTTGGCGGGGATGGCAGCATGGCGATCCTGCATCGGCTGGCCCAGATGGGGGGCATCAATCTGGTCGGTATTCCCAAAACCATCGATAACGATCTGGCCCAGACCGAATATTCGGTCGGCTTTACCACCGCGGTCAATGTCGCGGTCGAGGCGCTGGACCGCCTGCAACCGACTGCCGCATCCCACGATCGCATCATGATCCTTGAGGTCATGGGGCGCGATGCCGGGCATATTGCGTTGTTTGCCGGGGTTGCAGGTGGGGCAGATGCCATTCTGATCCCGGAAATGGATTACGATCTTGATGCGTTGACCGAACATTGTCTCAATATCCGTAAACGCGGGCGCAACCATGCGCTGGTGATTGTCGCCGAGGCGGTCAAACGCGATGACGGGGCGGCCGTGACCCAGGGCGATGACGGCCAAAAGGTCCGCTATGGCGGGATCGGGCACTGGCTGGCCGATGAACTTGGTGCGCGTACGGGCTGGGACACCCGGGTTACTGTTCTCGGGCATGTTCAGCGCGGCGGAACGCCATCGCCGCGTGACCGGGTGATTGCATCGGCCTTTGGGGTTCATGCGGTCGATCTGATTGCCGAACAGAAGTTTGACCGGGTTGTCGCCTGGTCAAAGCGCAAGGTTGTCGATGTGGCGATGGCCGATGTTATTGTCGGTCCGCGTCTGGTTGATACGGCGGGCACGATGGTCTCGACGGCAAAGGGGCTTGGTGCTTATCTCGGGCATCCGCCAAAGGTCGCGCGCACGGCAAAAACCGTGTGACGATCAGACAAAACAAAAAACGATACGAGCAGGTAACAATGGATCAGGATGAAGTCTGGACCTTTACGGTCGGGATGTATGGTCGCGACGGTGTGGCAAAGCTGTGTCTGGAATTGCAGGAACGCTGTGGTCTGGATGTGAACATGCTGCTGTTCATGTTCTTTCTTGGTCAGAAAGGATTGGCACCGCACAGCGTCAGCGCCCTGGAAGAAGCCGTGCGGGACTGGCGCGACAACGTGATCGTTCCGTTGCGCCAAACCAGACGCTTTTTGCGTGATGACCCGCGCGCAACCGCCCAGGAACTGCGCCAAAAGGTCAAATCAGACGAATTGCAGGCAGAACGGATTGAACAGCATATCCTGTGTGACGCGGTAACGCCGATCCCGTCGGATGACCCGTTTGCCGGGGCACGGGCATATCTGTCGCCCACCCGGTTCGATCTGGAACAGGGCGAATGTGATCAGGCGCTAAATCGCCTGATCTCGCTGATGGGGTTGGTCGCGGCCTAAGGCCGCGATGAACGTTCAGGCCCGGTTTTTCGGCTTGCCGGTGACCGGGATGTGATTGGCGGCATCCTCATCGCCCCAGCGTGCGGTGTCGGGCAAATCGATATCAAACAGATCAAGTACCCGCCCGCAACTTTGCGTGACCATTTCATCAAGCGATTGCGGTCGGGCATAAAAGGCCGGAACCGGCGGGGCAATGATCGCACCGTTTTCAGTGGCCTGCGCCATGTTGCGGATGTGCCCGGCATGCAGCGGGGTTTCGCGCACCATCAGCACCAGACGGCGGCGTTCCTTGAGCATCACGTCAGCTGCGCGCGCGATCAAATTGTCGGCGACTCCGCTTGCGACCTCGGCCAGGGACTTCATCGAGCAGGGGGCAACCACCATCCCGCGTGCCCGGAACGATCCCGACGCAATGGATGCTCCAATGTCGGCATTGTCATGGATGACGTTTGCCATCTCCTTGATATCGCGGATTTTAAAATCGGTCTCATAGGCGATGGTGCGTTCGGCTGCCTTCGAAAGAACCAGATGAGTCTCGATTGGTGTGTTTTTGAGCAATTCTAAAAAACGTATGCCGTAAATCACACCCGATGCGCCGGTTATGCCGATGATAAGTCGATCTTTTTGCGTCATGCCGATCCTTGCTGGACTGTGTTCTGGTTCACGATTGTGATTGAAACACTGGAAATCATGTTACGAAATTAATACCATCTTCTTGTGGGCAATGTCAGATATAAGGAGTAGGCGAATGAGCGTTCAAAGCCATATCGAAGCTCTTACTGCCAAACATGCTGCACTTGAGCAGGAACTCCACCTCGAGACGCGCCGACCGGCGCCCGATGATTCCCTTGTCGCAGACATTAAACGTCGCAAGCTTGAAATCAAGGACGAGATAAACCGAATAAACCATTAGCCGTTTGAGCATGGCCAAACGCGTGATGAAAAACATGCGATAAACCATGCAGACGGTTTGACGACCTCACAGATTTCCTAACTCTTGCTTTTGCCGCCTCCGATTGTCGCCCACGCGTGAGGCGGCAACTTTATGTCTGCGCTTTAAGGCGCCCGGCGACATTCCCGCTTCACTGATGACACCTGATCCGATACGCCCGTGCGGCCCAAGTCGATCACGGCGCAATGGATTTTAGTGATTTTAATCCGCAAAAAATGGCGGAATACCGACGCTCTACCAATGTCTAAGGGGTAAGTGCGCATTAAATAGGTATTATGATGCCGATTTAATCGCTCGCCACAAAAACGCGGTCCGTATGGGCACAAGATCCATCATCGCGGGAGGAATTTTCGCCAATGACTGGTCGTTATCAGGAAACCTATGATCGCTCCCTTGCTGACAAGGAAGGTTTCTGGGCAGAAGCTGCCGAAAACATCACATGGTACCGCAAATGGGACCGCGTTCTTGATGACAGCAATGTGCCGTTTTACCGATGGTTCACGGGTGGCGAGGTCAATACCTGCTATAACGCGCTTGACCGGCATATCGAAAACGGGCGCGGGGACCAAACGGCCCTGATCTATGACAGCCCGGTCACCAACACGGTCGAAAAAATCACCTATCGCCATCTGCGCGACGATGTGGCCCGCCTTGCCGGGGCCCTGCATGCACGCGGTGTGACCAAGGGCGACCGGGTAATCATCTACATGCCGATGATCCCGCAGGCCGCGATGGCAATGTTGGCGTGCGCGCGCATCGGGGCTGTGCATTCGGTGGTGTTTGGCGGGTTTGCATCAAACGAACTTGCCACGCGCATCAATGATGCCAAACCGAAACTGATCCTGACGGCCAGTTGCGGCATCGAAGGATCGCGCATCATTGAATACAAACCGCTTCTTGATCGTGCGATCGAACTTGCCGACCATAAACCGTCATCGGTCATTCTGTATCAGCGCCCGCAATGTGACGCCTTGCTGATCCCCGGGCGGGATTTTGACTGGACCGTGGAATGTGCCAAGGCCGCGCCATCGGATTGTGTGCCGGTGGCGGCGACCGATCCGCTTTATATTCTTTATACGTCCGGGACAACCGGTCAGCCCAAGGGCGTTGTCCGCGACAATGGTGGCCATATGGTTGCCCTGCACTGGTCGATGAAAAACATCTATGACGTCGAAGCCGGTGATGTTTACTGGGCGGCGTCCGATGTCGGCTGGGTGGTCGGGCATTCCTATATTGTCTATGCGCCGCTTCTGGCGGGCTGTACGACCGTGATGTATGAAGGAAAGCCGGTCGGCACCCCCGATGCCGGTGCCTTCTGGCGGGTGATTTCCCAACACAGGGTCAAGGTCCTGTTCACCGCGCCAACCGCATTTCGTGCGATCAAGCGTGACGACCCCAAAGCCGCCCATATGGCGAATTACGATCTTGGCTGTCTCAAGGCGCTGTATCTGGCCGGTGAACGGTCCGATCCCGACACCCTGCAATGGGCGGAAAAAAGCCTTGGCGTGCCGGTGATTGATCACTGGTGGCAAACCGAAACCGGCTGGTCGATCTGTGCCAATCCGCGCGGTATTGAACTGTTGCCGATCAAGTACGGATCACCGACGGTTGCGGCCTGTGGCTGGGATGTTCAGGTTCTTGACGAGGCGGGCAAACCGCTTGAACGCGGGCAGATCGGCGCATTGGCCGCCAAGCTGCCATTGCCGCCCGGCACCTTGCCGACGCTTTGGCAGAATGACGACCGGTTCAAGTCATCCTATCTTGAAGAATTCCCGGGCTATTACGCCACCGGTGATGCCGGTTTCATTGATGAAGACGGCTATATCTATGTCATGTCGCGCACCGATGACATCATCAATGTCGCCGGGCATCGGCTGTCGACCGGGGCAATGGAAGAAGTTCTTTCCGGTCATCCCGACGTTGCCGAATGTGCGGTCATTGGGGTGCATGACGATCTTAAGGGGCAATTGCCGCTTGGTTTCATCGTCCTGAAATCCGGTGTCACGCGGCCCCATGATGCCATTCTGGCCGAAGTGGTCGCCATGGTCCGCGATCAGATCGGACCGGTTGCGGCGTTCAAGCAGGCAACCGTGGTTGACCGGCTTCCGAAAACACGATCGGGCAAAATCCTGCGCAAGACCATGCGATCGATTGCCGACGGGGAAACCTATAACACGCCGGCCACCATTGATGATCCGGCGATCCTTCCGGAAATCGCCGAGGCACTCAAGGAAATCGGATACGCGAAATAACACCAACCAAAGATCCCGTAAGCACGGATACTCCCGGCTCTTTCATCACAGAGCACACCTTGCGCCTGCCATCCCCGATTGGCAGGCGTTTTTTCTTGGGCGTTGTAGGAATGGCGGAGGTGTTGGCTCTGTTCGGTCCGGTCCGGTCCGGTCCGGTTCGGTTCAGTTCAGTTCAGTTCAGTTCAGTTCAGCTCAGCTCGGTGCGGGGTTGCCGGACTTGGTGAAAGGGCTGGCTGTCAGGATTGTTCTGCCATCGGGATGCGCGTGTGACCGGGGGTGAGGATCCGGTAAAGGACGATTGCACTGATGAACCCGATCAGAAGCAACCCGGCTGATGCCCAGATCGCAGATTGCGGTCCGAAACGGGCAATCAGCTGATCATATAGGCTGGGCGCGATGGCCGACAAAAAGAAGCCCGGGATCAGCAATCTGCCAACCTGTTGTCCATATCCGCGCCGCCCGAAAATCATCAATGGCAATGTCCCGCGCGTTATGGTCAGAACGCCGTTGGCAGCACCATATAAAAACGTGAATGCCATCGCCGCCATCACATGGGGATCCCCGATCAGAACCAGCAAAAAGGAGACCGGCAGGATCGCGGTCGCCAGCACCGTCAGCCTGGTTGGCGCAAGCCGTTTGCCAAACAGTACTTCGGCCGCCCGTGCGATCGATTGACCAATCCCGCGCAGACTGGCTGTTTCAATGGCAATCACGGTGCCCAGGCCAAGCCCGATCAGAACCGCGATCATATGGGCTGACATCGCGGCATTGACGACATTCAGAACCGTCACAATCACCGCATAGAGAATGCCGCACAGCTGCTTGTTTACCGGTGTTCCTTCGCGGGTTTGGGCTTTTGGATTTGCCGCGATATTACCAGGCGGGGCATGGGCCGTTGGTGAAGATGGGGCGGGGGTATCGGTTTCATCGTCACTGTTGGGCGAAGCCGGCGGCAGCATCAAATGCAGCGGAACCGTCAAAAGGGCAAATCCGGCATAGCTTGCAAGGGCGGTGGTGATGCCAAACTGGCTTTCGATCAGATGACCGACCGGCCAGAACACGGTGGATGCAAGCCCGCCAAACAGGGTGATCTGTCCCATGGCCCGACCGGCATTCGGACCGCCGATGCGCGCCAGTGTGGCAAAGGCAGCATCATAAAGCGTCGCGCGCATGGCAATGCCCAGAATGATCCAGCCAACGAAATGCCAGAAGATCTGATCGGCAAAGGCCAGCGTCAAACAACCAAGCGCGTTAAGCACCGATCCCGCCAGCATCACCGGTCGTCCGCCCCAGTGATCAATCAGCCGCCCGCATGTCGACGAACAGATCCCCATGACCAGAAGTGCCGATGAAAACCCGGCATAGACGATTGCACTGTCCCAGCCATGTCGTGCGGCAATGATCGCACCGAAATTCCCGATCAGGTAATAGGCCGTCCCCCAACTGATCAATTGGGCAAGGCCAAGGGCAATAACAGTGCGTGGACGGATCATTTGTCGAGCGGACCGGGAAGAACCGGTTTGTCCTCGCCAAGGGATCGTTGCATCAGAATGGAATCAAGCCAGCGCCCAAACTTGAAGCCGACATTATGGAAAACGCCGGTTTGCTCAAACCCGAATTTGCGATGAAGGGCAATCGATGCGTGATTGGCGCTGTCACCGATCGCTGCGACCATCTGACGCCAGGGACCGTTTTCGCAACGCTCGATCAGATGGTCCATCAAAAGACTGCCGACACCCTGACCGGCGCAATCCGGGGCCACATAGATCGAATTTTCTACGGTATGGCGATAGGCCGTGCGCGGACGATAGGAACTGGCATAGCAATATCCGACGATGTTCCGATCATTGATCGCCACCAGATAGGGCATTCCCTTGTCACGGATTGCATGAAACCGGATGGTGATTTCATCCTGTGTTGGCGGAATTTCTTCGAACGATGCCGTCCCGGTCAGCACATGGTGGCGATAAATCGCGGTGATGTGCGCCATATCTGCATCGCATGCATCGCGCACGGTTATGCGGGTAACTGGGATCGGGCCGCTGGTAGTCAGGCACATTTTATTGTCCGGTGTTGATTTGTTTGACCAGACAGTACGGCGAATTCTATCATAACGTAAGTTTTGAAATCTTATGCATGTCATAAGGAAAAGTTTGATATGCGTGCTCTTAATCTTGATCAGCTTCATGCCTTTGCCGATGTGGTCGCACTTGGCAGTTTTTCGGCAGCCGCCGCCAAACTTAATCTGAGCCAGCCCGCGATCAGCCAGCAGGTGCGCCAGCTTGAAGAACGGCTTGGCGTCAAGCTGATTGAACGGGTGGGCAAGCGGGCCGAACCAACTGCTGCCGGGCAGGCATTGCTGGCCCATATTGGCGGGATTGATGCATCGATCCGTTCTGCACTGGATGCGGTTTCAAGCTTTGCCGATGGCCCGGCGGGTCAGGTGCGGATCGGCACCGGGGCAACGGCCTGTATCTATTTTCTGCCAGCCATTCTGGAAAAACTGCAACGGGCCTATCCGAAGCTCGAAATCATGGTGCGCACCGGCAATACCAGCGACATTGTCCGTGCGATCGAAGACAACCAGCTTGATATCGGGCTGGTAACCATGCCGTGCAGCGGCAGAAGCCTGTCGATCATGCCGGTCATGACCGATCCGTTCGTGGCAATCTTTGCCGGGGATGCGGATGTGCCCGATATAATTCATCCCCGGGATCTCGAAACCCAGCCGCTGGTGCTTTATGAACGCGGTGGTTTGACCAGAACCCTTGTTGATGACTGGCTGCGTGATGCCGGGGTTGCCGGACATTCGATCATGGAACTTGGCAGTGTCGAAGCCATCAAGGAACTGGTCGGGGCGGGGATCGGGGCGACAATTTTGCCGGAAATGGGCGCACGCCTGGGCCGCACCCAGTTTCCGGTTACGACCCGGCCGCTTAATCCGCCATTATCGCGGGAACTGGCCATCGTCATGCGCCGGGATAAAACACTGACCCCGGCATTGCGCGAAGTCCGCAACAGCCTGATGGCAGCAGCGCAAACCCGCAAGTCGTCCTGACAAATGCGGGGGCGCGTGCGATACGGCCTAGTCTTCTTCGGGCACGTAAAAGGTCGGAAATTCCGCGTTGGGTTCGGGCATGTGCATGGTAACGCCCGCACGGTTGATCATTGCCATGATGTGATCAGGGGGCAGGCAGTCGGTAAAGAATGCACTGACATCGGTGATCGAGCCACCCCGCACCACAGCGTTCCGGCCGAATTTGGTATGATCGGCAACAAGGTATGATTTGCGCGCATTCTTGAGGATTGCCGAACGGGCGCGGACTTCCTGTTCATCGAAATCCAGAAGACTGCCGTCCGGATCAATACCACCGACGCCGAAAATCCCGTAATCGACCTTGTAGCTGTTAAAGAATGCCTCGACCTCGGGGCCAAGAACATCGCGGTCACGGTTACGCAACCGGCCACCAATCAGGGTGACATCAAAGCTGTCATTGGTTGCAGCAACATAGGCGACATTCAGATTATTGGTGAAAATCCGCAGGTCGCGATGCTGAAGCAACGCGCTTGCCACCAGTTCCGGTGTGGTGCCGATCGAAAAGAACAGCGACGCCCCGTTGGGGATTTCACGCGCGACAAGGGCGGCAATCTTGCGCTTTTCATTGACGTTCAGAACCTTGCGCGCCCGATAGGCGATATTTTCATGTTCAAGTGCCGGTTCGACGCCGCCGTGGCGACGGCGCAGCAATCCTTCGTCACACAGGGCATTCACATCACGACGGATGGTTTGCGGGGTGACGTCAAAGCGTTCAGCAAGCTGATCAATGGTGCGGAAACCATCGGCGCGGACAAGTTCAACAATGCCAGCCTGGCGTTCAGTTGGACGTTTTTGCATGGAAACGTTTCTTCGGTGTTGTTCGTTCGAAAGCAGGCGAATGGTATGTCGCGCATATGTCGGTTGCGTTACGGTTTAGCGGCAATCGTGTGAAACAAACTTTATGCAATAAGTGCCGGGCAACCCAAAGAAAAAAGGCCGCCCCGTGGGCGACCTTTTGAAACGTATCAGGACCGGAAAAGGTTTTCTGCCGCTTCCATGTAATCGGAAGTTTTCGGCTCTTCTTTTTTCTCTTCGGTCTTTTTGCCCGGATAATCCGGTTCCGGATTGATCTGCAATTCTTCGGGCAGCGGATCGGGCTCGACGTCACGGGCGATTTTTTCCGGGTTCTTCGAACGTGCGATCACGACCTGTTTTTCCAGATCAAGTTCGGTGCAAAGACCCATGGTCACCGGGTTGCGCGGCGTCAGGTTGGCGGAATTCCAATGCGTACGGTCACGGATTTTACCGATGGTGTCCTTGGTGGTACCGATCAGTTTGCAAACCTGTGCATCCGACAGTTCCGGGTGATGCTTAAGCAACCAGGCAATCGCATTCGGGCGATCCTGACGCTTGGAAACCGGGGTGTAACGGGCACCTTTGGACTGCGCGCGCGGACGCGGCAAATCGGTTTTCGCCATCTTAAGGAATTCGCGCGGGTCTTTTTCGCAACGCGCGATTTCTTCCTTGGTCAGCTGCCCGTTGGCAACCGGGTCAAGACCGACGATGCCCTGGCCAACGTCACCATCCGCAATTGCCTGGATTTCAAGCTCGTGAAGCTCGGTAAAGGCGGCAATCTGCCGGAACGACAAGCCGGTATTGTCGATAAGCCATACAGCGGTTGCTTTGGGCATGAGGGGCTGTGCCATAATTCCTCCTGTTTCCTTCTTTCTCTCTGGAGACCGGCAATGGGTATGAGCCCAAAAAGCGCGGGAATCTATGCCCCAGAATATAATCTCTTTTGGTGGTCCGGCAATGCTGCAAAGGCAACCAAGGGGTGAACCAAGGGTTGCTGCGCATCGTCGGACCCGCCATTGCGTTCTTTTCGATCAATGTGCGGGTAAATGCAACAATCTGTTGCGGACTTGCGAAAAGAATATTTCTTTTCGATCTGCAAACATCGTCATGTTGCGATGGAAAGGTCCGATAAACGGTTCGGACCGATATCCAAAAACGATCAACTGACTTCCAGTATCACTTTTCCGATGTGTGCGCCACCCTTCAATATGCCATGGCCTTCCTCTGCCTTGGCCAGCGGAAGGGTTTTGTGGATGACTGGTGCAATCTGTCCGTTTGCAATCATCGGCCAGACCTTTTCGCGCAGTGACTGTGCAATTGCACCCTTGTTCGCAACCGGCTGGGCACGCAGTGTGGAGCCCATCAATGTCAGGCGCTTAAGCAACAGCGGCGTGAAATTGGTTTCGGCCTTCGGACCGCGCAAAAAGGCAATGATCAGAATGCGGGCGTCAAAGGCCGCGGCCTTGAAATTGCGGCTTACATAGTCACCGGCAACCATATCAAGGATGACATCGGCACCCTTGCCATCGGTTGCGGATTTCACATCTTCGACGAAATCGCGCGTTTTGTAATTGATTGAAACATCGGCGCCAAGATCGCGGCAGGCCTGACATTTTTCATCGCTGCCTGCGGTTGCGATCACTTTGGCCCCGAATGCCTTGGCCAACTGGATCGCTGTTGTGCCGATCCCCGACGTGCCGCCATGCACAAGGAATGTTTCACCAGATGTCAGCTTGGCCTTGTCAAAAACATTGTGCCAGACCGTAAAGAAGGTCTCAGGAAGGCCCGCGGCCTGAACCATCGTAAGGTTCTCGGGAACAGGAAGGCATTGCGCCGCCGGTACAGCAGCATATTGTGCATACCCGCCACCGGTCACCAGCGCACAGACTTTGTCCCCGACCTTCCAGTCGCCTACTTTTGGGCCGGTTGCAACGATCTCGCCCGCAAGTTCAAGGCCCGGGATTTCGGATGCGCCCGGCGGTGGCGGATACATGCCGGCAACCTGCATCAGATCGGGGCGGTTGATCCCGGCGGCCCGAACCCGGACCAGAACATCATCATCGCCGATTTCGGGAATATCGGCTTCGGCCAGTGCCAGATAGGGGGCATCGGCGTCCTTGCGAATTTCGACAGCCTGCATTTTCGTTGGCAATTGGGCGTGCGACATTGCGACCTCCGTGGCGAATTGTGGATTTAGTACCTATCTAGGGTCAGGACCTGTTAATTTTGTTGAAATGGTCAACCGGTCTTTGGCGCAAGTTAGCCGCCAAAATGTCCGGACACCAGTGCGATAAATCTAACAGGTCACAAGCCAAACCGACATCCCGTTACCCGAACCGGGGCAGGGATGTTGGTAAAAAAGCGACTGCAGGAAATGGAGGATGAGTGTGGAAGAAGAAGATCTTGGCATTGTCAGCAAGCGTGAATTTGGCCTGCCGCGCAACCTCGAAGGCATTTCGGTTGAAAGCCTGAAAGAATACCGGACCGCACTGGAACAGGAAATCAAACGGGTCGATGCGGCACTTGAACATCGCAAAGGTGCCCATGCCGGGGCCGAGGCATTGTTCAAAAGTTAAGTCCGAAACAGTTTCGGGTGGTGCAGCAAGGATTGACGGCCTTTCCAAATACTAGACGTGAGGATAATTTTTTTAAACCTGGGGTTAATTGAAATTTAAACTTCCCGTCTTATATGTGGAATAGAGGGTCATCTGTTGACCCCCTTGTCGAACGTGATGTTTCGATGCCTCCCTGTTAAACTGAGCCGCCCTTTTAGGGCGGTTCTTTTTCTTTGTCTTGTATATTCAATTACTTGTATTGCTTGTAGTTCTGCGGGCCATGGCAGTGCGCATCTGTAAAATGTGCAAAAGGGTACGGGTTAATACGTATTGTCACATTTGTGCCATGAATAGCCTTGACCGCTTATGAACCGCTGGCTAAAGTTCGCTCACCAAGAAAAATAAAACTAAAAAGTCCGGCAAGTTTAGCAGGTTGAGGTGAGGCCGCCCCGCAAGTGGGCGGTCTTTCTATTTGGCCGAACCGTGCCTTGAAGCAGTTCGGCACCTTTCCAATATAAACAGGATGACACACGAGCATCCACCGGCGTCCGAAAAGGCGTCATATCAAAGCAATTTTGCGGTTGTTCATTTCTCGCGGACATATGACGAAGCCTTTACCCTGCTTGTCGAGGCCCGTAACTATCTCGCCGCTCACAGAAGTCAGCATCGTAAAAAGAACAACAGCGGCGAAGCCATGGTCCGCTGTCTGGAAGAAATGCGCATGACCACGCGCCTGATACGGGCAATGGCATGGCTTCTTGCGGTACGTGCTGTCGAAGAAGGCGAAATCGGCTGGGAAGAAGCAATCGATACCGATGACCTGATGGTGGATCTGCGCATTTGTCTCGAAGAACGCAGTGACGCGTGTCAGTTCCTGTCGCCGGGATTGCTGGATCTGATGGACCGGGCACAGGCACTTTATATGCGTACTGCGCGCATGGAGCTACAGGTCGCCGCACGCTGTGCAAACTGACTGCTCGTTTTAATCCCTGACATCAACGGATCACTTGACGGCCGGGCGTGGCTTCGACGCGCTGGCGCAATCTCGCATGTAAGTAGATGTGTGGGGGAGAGGCCGAAGCGCGGGCAACAAGTCTTTGCCGCACGGAACCCCATGCCACAAAAATGCGGATCAGGTGCGCGATTGAACCTGAAAGACCTCAACCGGTTCGGCAAAGCCTTTCATCTGGCGGGTGCCCATCGAAACAAACTTCGCACGGCTGCCGCTATAGGTGTTTTTGACATTGCCTGACACCAACGTTTCATCCCCGCCAGCCTGGGCGCAAACGCGCGCGGCAAGCTGCACAACGCTGCCAAACAGGTCGTTTTCTTCGGCAATGGCTTCGCCGGCATTGATCCCGATGCGGATCTGGAATTTCAGGTCCTGGGTGGCGTTGTGATTGGCCATATTCTTCTGGATTTCAATGGCAGCCTCGACCGAGCTGGCAGAAGACGGGAAGACGGCCATGATGCCATCCCCCATATGTTTGACTTCCTTGCCGTAATTATTGATCAGTGCGGTGCGCACAATCTGGTTGTGGATATGAACCATCTGCTGTGCACCATGATCACCCAGTTCCTGGGTTTTGGCCGTCGAATTGACAATGTCGGTAAACATCAGCGCGTGAAGCTTTTTGCCTGCGCCACCTTGCGGATTGGCCGCGGGCTTTTCGCTCCAGTTCGCTATCGCACGCGATACCGATGACATGATGCTTTTCTCATCCTTCAGATAGGCATCCATCGATTCGCGGCCCGCGCCGTACATATCCTTGTATTTCGGCTCAAGAATATAGTCATCGACATTCTTGCAAAACGTATCGGCCATATTCTTGTTTGCGCCCAGCGCCGAAATGCAGTCGCGCAAAACGGCCCGGCCATCTCTTTGTTCGAGTGCATTCTTCTCGCTACACGCATCACACGCGCCTGCGACATACAGATTGACGCCAAATTTGTGATAGGCATCGAGAACCGGCACCGTGCGTTTGATCGCCTGCATTGATCCGGAAATGAAGTTCTTCATCTGCTCGCGGGTTGCACGCATTTCACGCGTTTCGACCAGTGGCCGGTCGGGCGTATCATCAATCGGGGCGTCTGGGGTTTGATCCTGAACGGAGTCCGCGGTGTCATCATCTGTATCGGATGCCATCCCGTCGCGTTCAAGTTCAGCCGCCATTTCGGCGGCGGACATCCGTGATCCGGACGATGGCGTGCTGTTTGATGCTCCACGGGTGCGGCTTCGCTGTGCCGGGCTGGTTCGCGCGGGTTTTGGCGATCGGCCAGATGATGGCTTGCTGCGTGCGCGTCCCTTGAACTTCTTGGTTAATGCCATCAGCATCGGCACGACACTGGCAAGGAAACCGACCGTAAAGGACATGAAATTGGCTTTGTCGTAAAAGCCCTGACTGATCTGCATGCCCATATTGGGCAGATATTCCAATCCTTTGGCCGCAACCAGCATGGTCGCCAGACCGATGGCGATGGCCACGCAAAACGCGATCATCATCTTAAGGGCCAAGCCAAGAATGCTTTGGCTTTCTGCCGCGGATGTGCGCTTGGGGCTTGCGGGTTTCGGTGCCTTTGCCTCATCGCTGCTGCTGGCGTCCGCGCCATTGCTTTCGGTTTGCCTTGTCGGCTCGGGTGTCGGGGCGGTCGGCTTCTGGGCCGCTGCGGGACGGTTGGCTTTGGGGCGGCTTTGGGCATTGCTGTTTTCAAGGTTGCCCTGGCCACGGGTCTCATAGACCACATACTCGTCCGAGCTGTTGGTCGCGTGGTTATAGACTTCGCGAATCACCTTGACGCCCGAAACATGTTTCGCGCGTTCGATCTGCTTTGCCTCTTCTTCGGCCTGCTTTTTTTGCGCACCGGTAAAGTGGCCGTGGATCTGCCAACGGCCTGAACGGTCTTTGATATAGACCTCATAACTTACCTGGTTACGCGCCGCCACCTGGTTCATCTATAACCCTGGTCGATTTGACAAGCCAAAGAGGGCGGCACGTCAGGTGCCACCCTATCCAAACGAAATAGAATTATGGCAAAAAAATGCCCGGAGAACCACCAGATATGCTGCATGGCAGATCATCCTTATGGTCATTCCAGGTTTCGTAGTGCGAGCAAGGGTGCAATCAATGGTTCTGCCAAAGAAAAACGCCCGCAGCATCAACAAGATGCGACGGGCGCTGATCCCACAGAACACATGAATGTGTTCTTTGCTTAGTTGCCGATATTGAAACCAGCGAAGCGCTTTTTGAATTTCGCAAGCTGCCCGCCGCTGTCCAGAAGACGGTGAACACCAGTCCAAGCCGGATGGCTTTTCGGATCGATGTCGAGCTTCATCACGTCACCAGGGTTGCCCCAGGTCGACTGCGTGGTGAAGGTGCTGCCGTCAGTCATCTGAACGGTGATCTCATGGTAATCGGGATGGATATCTTTTTTCATCGCCTAATCACTCCGGAATTTGAAGCGCGGTGTATAGTGTAAAAAATCGGCTCGCGCAACCCCTGTAACCGGGAATTATCCGATTAACGCCAAATGAGGGGAGTGCAGTAGCGATCTCGCGGTCATGTAGCAGCCACGCGCGTACGTTTCAAGCTTTTCTCGCAAGCGGTATCTTATGCATACTTGCACAGCACACTTTATATAGTATGGTGCGCCGACAATTGATTATCGCCTTGCCGGGGCAGATGCGCTTCCGGCGACAGACGGAGAACAAGACTGTGGCCCTTGAGGAAACCCGCTTCCATCAGATTGCAGATGAAACCATCGAGACCCTTTCCGATGTCATCGATGACGCGCTGGGCGATGACCTTGAAGTCGATTTGCAATCCGGAATCCTGACAATCGAACTCGATTCGGGCGAACAATTCATTATCAACAAGCATGGCCCGAACCGTCAGGTCTGGTTGTCCTCACCGGTCAGTGGCGCAAGTCACTATGACTTTGATGAAGACAATGAAACCTGGACCTCGACCCGCGGTTCGACCACGCTCCATGATCAGCTTTCTGCCGATCTGGCGGTGAAAACCGGAAACAAGCTTGATCTTGGCTGATCGCTGATCGGCTATATCGTTCCCTATGCATGCGGGATAAAGGGCCTTGGCGCGTACACCTACTGCTTCTGCAAGACTGATTGACCGGGAAACCAGTCGGAACCTGTCCTCGTTGCGGGCCATTGTTCCGTTTGTTCTGAAATATCGATTACAGCTGATCGGTGCGCTAATTGCGCTGGTGACGGCATCGGGAACCGTGCTGGCGCTGGGCAATGGTCTGCGCATGCTGGTCGATGAAGGCTTTGCCGACGGTGATGGCGGGTTGCTTGATCGCGCGCTTTTTGTGCTGTTTGCGGTGACCCTGCTTTTGGCTGGCGCCAGCTATATGCGCTTTTTCCTGGTGTCCTGGATTGGTGAACGGGTGGTCGCCGATATCCGTTCTGCGGTTTATCGTCACATCGTCCGGCTGGATTCGGAATTCTTTGAAGTCACCCGTACCGGTGAAGTTCTGTCGCGGCTGACGACCGATACCACGCTTTTGCAATCGGTCATCGGATCGAGCGTTTCGATCGCGCTGCGCAATGCGCTGATGTTTGTCGGCGGTTTGACGATGCTGGCAATCACCAGCCCCAAGCTGACAGCACTGGTCCTGCTGGTGGTGCCGCTGGTAGTGGTGCCGATTGTCGGCTATGGCCGTCGGGTGCGTCGCCTGTCACGCGAATCCCAGGACCGGATTGCCGATGTCAGTGCCTTTTCCGAAGAAACCCTCAATGCATTGCGCACGGTTCAGGCCTATACCCACGAAGATATCGAAAGCAAACGCTTCAACGATCATGTCGAAGGCGCGTTCAGAACGGCCGTGGCCCGTATTTCGGCCCGGGCACTTTTGACCGCCATTGTCATTGTCATGGTGTTTGGTGCGGTCGGCACCATCTTGTGGATCGGCGGGCATGATGTTCTTGACGGGGTCATCTCGGCCGGGGAACTTTCCGCCTTTGTCTTCTATGCCGTGGTGGTGGCGGGCTCGGTCGGTGCGATCAGCGAAGTGATCGGTGATCTGCAACGCGCAGCCGGGGCGGCGGAACGCCTTGTTGCACTGCTTGAAACCGAACCGCGGATTGCCGCCCCCGAAACGCCACAGCCGATGCCTGTCCCTCATCAGGGGCATGTCAGCTTCGAAGATGTCACCTTCCATTATCCGGCTCGTCCGGATCGTTCGGCCCTCGAAGGATTGACGCTTTCGGTCAAACCCGGCGAAACCGTTGCCCTGGTCGGGCCGTCGGGGGCTGGCAAGACAACCGTGTTCCAGTTGCTGTTGCGCTTCTACGATCCGGCAAAGGGCACCATTCGTGTTGATGGTGTCGATATTCGCATGGCTGACCCGGTTGCGGTACGTGAACGGTTTGGCCTTGTTGCCCAGGATCCGGTGATCTTTGCCGCCAATGCCTGGGACAATATTCGCTATGGCCGACCCGATGCCAGTGATGCGGATGTCCGCGCTGCGGCCGATGCCGCCCATGCCAGCGAATTCCTTGATCGTCTGCCGGATGGTTTTGATACCTATCTTGGGGAAAAAGGGGTCCGGCTTTCCGGTGGTCAGCGTCAGCGTATCGCGATCGCCCGTGCCATCCTGCGCAATCCGTCGATCCTGCTGCTTGACGAAGCCACCAGTGCCCTTGATGCCGAAAGCGAACAGGTGGTCCAGCAGGCCCTTGAAACCATCATGAAGGACCGCACCACCCTTGTCATCGCCCACCGTCTGGCAACGGTACTGCATGCGGATCGCATTGCGGTGATTGATGATGGCAAGCTGGTCGCGATTGGCACCCATCAGGAACTGCTCGAAGCATCACCGCTTTATGGCCGTCTTGCCAAACTGCAATTCGACCGCGACGCAGCCTGATCCGATCTCGACGTTTAAGGACTGACCCGGCGAAAGTTCCCGCTGCTATCAGGCAGACGTCGCTGCCCTTACCCTTATATCGGGCAGGGCGGTCTGATCAGCCCGCCAGCATCCTCGGGTACATCGGCACTTGTACTGCCCGCTGACGTATCCCGTTCCTGTATCCCGAACATAAAAAAAGCCTGCTCCGATAAAACGGGCAGGCTTTTTGCGATGCGATTGTGCGATGATGCTTACTGGGCGCTGGCGATCTTGCGGTTATCAAGCGACAGCTCGGCATATTGCTTGCGCAGGATGTCGGCATCGGCCAGGAAGGTTTTTAGCTCATCCCCCTTAAGCTTTTTGCCGCTGGGCATCTTGACGCGGATCGGGTTGACCTGGGCGTTGTTTTTCAGGATCTCGTAATGCAGATGCGGACCGGTCGAAGCGCCGGTGGTCCCGACATAGCCGATCACATCGCCCTGCTTGACGCGCGATCCCTGTTTCAGCCCCTTGGCAAAGCCCTTCATGTGGGCATAGGCGGTTTCATAGGAATCATTGTGGCGGATGCGGATGTAATTGCCATAACCGCCATTGCGACCGATTTTGGCAATCGTTCCATTACCGGCGGCAAAGATCGGCGTTCCGCGCGGCGCGGCAAAATCGATGCCTTTATGCATTTTGGTATAGCCAAGGATCGGATGCTTGCGCTTGCCAAAACCGGAAGACAGACGCGCGCCATTGATCGGCGTACGCATCAGGGCACGGCGATAGGATTCCCCCTTCTGATTATAGAAGTCGGTTTCGCCATTGCTGTCGGTATAGGAATAAAGACGCACTTCATGGCCGCTCAGCGTCATGCTCGCATAAAGCAGATCGCCATAGCGCACGCGCTCGCCCTTGTCGTTTTCAAGTTCCTGATACATCACTTCAAAGCTGTCACCCGGCTGGATGTCACGCTGGAAGTCGACTTCATAGGAATAAAGCTCGATCAGGCTCATCAGCACCGGGATCGGTACGCCATTGCGTTCGGCGGCCAGAAACAGGCTCTGCTCGATGGTGCCCGATGCGACATTCTTTTTGGTGGTTAATTCGATCTTGTCAGATGACGCTTCAAAACCGCTATCGGTGCGAGACACGGAAACAATGGTCTCGGGGTCAGGCTGGAAGCTCAGTTCGTCAAGAAGCTCGATGCTGTCTTCCATCGGCGCGGAATAGACAAGATCAAACTCCTGACCGGCCCGCAATTTGCGCGGATTGTAAACATCGCGCAGCGCCTCGATGGCGTTATAGGCCACGGTCCGTTCAAGCCCGGTTGCGGTAAGGGTCGCCATAAGGTTGGATCCTTTTTCAAGGATCACGGTTTCGCGGCGTGGTTCGATGTCGGGGATGCTTGCCGTTTCGGTTACGCTCCCGACCGGGGAGGTCATAACATTGCTTTCGGCTGCACTGGCAGAAAGGGCAGTATCTGTGGCGTTGGAATAATGATCGGATAACAGATATCCGGCCGTTCCCCCCAGAATTGCCATAACAGTAGCAATAGAAACCAAGTCTCTTCCGGCCATTGCCGTAGAACTCCCCTAATAACCAATAACCAGTTCGCTCAAGCCCGTTGCTCTTCGTGGCAACATCGGCTCAAACCTTATACATAAAAGCTCAAGCGATGTGAAACGCGAATTCGCAGCGACCATATCCGTTCCCATGGGATTATAATGGCGCGATTTCCTTTACGAACCGTTGAAGGTTTTTCAGGCCATTGCTCTTGATGGGCGGCGCTGAGATGCCAGTCGACAATGGCAAGAACAAGGCAGATCGGCAGCCTGCTGAAATTGCCACTTTTTCCCGTGCCGATCCGCCGGGAAATCAGCCCTTGCGGATCGCAAAATGCCCGCATCGATTTGCATACATATATATGTGCCCCGAATACCGTCTGAGCCGGTGGCAATGGCGCGCCAGGTTTCGATGGCGGGCGGGCTTGCATTCGAGGGTGCTGTGTAAAAGTCATGTGCCCATTTCAACCAATGGTCGGTGATCTGTTTTGGCCCGTTTCCGGTGCTTTTTCGCACATGTGATGTTTTTGCATTTTTCCTGCAGTTTTTTCCAAAAAAGG
>NZ_PGTS01000002.1 GCF_002844235.1 Thalassospira povalilytica
AAAACCGGCGCCAAAGCCGGAACCGGTGCCCACGCCCGAGGTTAAAAAGCAGCCTGAACCCAAACCGGAACCACAGCCGACCGAACTGGCTGCGGTAAAGCCCGACAGCAAGCCACAGCCGCCCAAACCCGAGCCGGTCAAAAAGCCGGAACCGAAAAAGGAAGAACCCAAGAAGGAAGAGCCGAAAAAGCGCGACCTGATGAGTGTTCTCAAGGATGTGAGCAAGCTGAAGGAAACGGCACAGGCAACCCCGGAACCGCAACCTGATCAGGTGCCCGAAGAAAACGCCAGCGAGGTCGTGGCAACCAGACTGGATGCGAATCTGACCATGAGCGAGCTTGATGCTGTAAAGCGCCAGATTGAAAAATGCTGGAGCCCGCCGGCCGGTGCCAAGGAAGCCGGGAGCTTTGCCGTTGAAATTCACGTCAGCGCAAACCCTGACGGAACCGTTCGACAGGCACGTATCAGTAATCTGAATGACATACAGGGCGATTCTTCTCGCCGTACGATTGCAGAAAGTGCTTTGCGAGCAGTGCTAAATCCGCAATGCAGTCCTCTAAAACTGCCGCTGGATAAATATGAAATGTGGCGCACATTCACGTTTAATTTCGACATGCGTGAAATGCTGGGCCTTTAATGATAAGTTCTTGAACACGCGTGGAAAATAGCGAGGCAGGATGACGATCAAGACCAACGCAGGAAAACGATTTTGGGTAAGAAGCAGTGTCGCGACACTGTGTGCCCTTGCCGTTGTCGCTGGCCTGAATGTCGGTTTCATGTCGCCGGCAAAGGCGGAACTCCGGATTGACATCACCCGGGGTGAACTCAAGCCAATGCCAATTGCCGTCACCCGCTTCCCGGGTGAAGGCGTTGCCGAAACCGAGATCGGCCAGAACCTGACACAGGTGATTGCTGCCGACCTCGAACGTTCGGGGCTGTTTGCACCGATCAATGAAAAGGCATTCATCCAGAGTGCCGCATCATTGGCGGTCAATCCGAACTTCGCCGAATGGCGCGCCATCAGTGCCCAGGCACTGGTCAATGGTCGTGTTGTTACGGAACCAAACGGATTGCTTCGTGTCGAATTCCGTCTTTGGGATGTGCTGGCAGAAACCCAGATGTCTGGTGTTGCCTACCGTACACAGCCCAATAACTGGCGCCGTATTGCGCACAAGATCGCTGACGAGATCTATAAGCGCATTACCGGCGAAACCGGATATTTCGACACCAGAATTGTGTATGTGTCTGAATCAGGCCCGGCCGACAAACGTGTAAAACGTTTGGCGATCATGGATCAGGATGGTGCAAACCACCGGTTCCTGTCGGACGGTCGGTTCCTTGTGCTGAACCCGCGTTTCTCGCCGACAGCACAGGAAGTGGTCTATATGTCGTATTTCAACGACAAGCCACGCGTCTATGTTTTGGATATCGATACCGGCGAGTTGGAATTGCTGGGCGATTTTCCGGGGATGACTTTTGCGCCCCGATTCGCGCCAGACGGGAACTCGGTTGTCATGTCGCAAGCGCTTGACGGGAACAGTGAAATTTATGAACTGGACCTGCGCACGCGCGAAAAGCATCAGCTGACGCGTCATGCCGCCGTGGATACCTCGCCTTCCTATTCGCCTGACGGTTCGCGCATTGCGTTCAACTCTGATCGCAGTGGGTCACAACAAATTTACGTGATGAATGCAGATGGTGGTGGCGTTCAGCGTATCAGTTTTGGTGGGGGTCTTTACGCCACACCAGTCTGGTCGCCACGCGGAGACCTGATTGCATTCACCAAATCACAAGGAGGTAGGTTCTATATCGGTGTCATGCGGCCAGACGGCAGTGGTGAAAGGCTGCTGGCCGAAGGGTTCCTCGTAGAGGGACCAACATGGGCTCCGAACGGAAGAGTGTTGATGTATCACCGCCAGCACCCGTCCAGGGACGGGACCAAGGATCGCTATCGTCTGTATTCGATAGATCTCACAGGTTATAACGAGCGAGAGATCGTTACACCTGCGGATGGGTCGGATCCAGCATGGTCACCCTTGATTCCCTGATATCTCAAGAGTATAGTCATCGCGAAGCACTGAATGCGATTCGCTTTTATCGCGGGCATTTTCGGTGTCGCGAGACATGGAAAACACCAACCTCGGGCGAATGCGTCCGGTGTTAAGGGGAAAACTTAAATGAAACTTCGTATTCTCAGCGTTTTTGCTGCTGCCGCTCTTCTGGCTGCATGTGAAACTGCACCTGATAGCTCTGCGACCACTGGTGGCGAGGGTGTATCGACTGTAAACCAGCCGTCCACCAGCACGTCGCTGTCGGAAAGCAGCCCAGAGTGGTTCGCTGTTAACGTTGGTGACCGCGTCTTCTTCGGCTTCGATAAATACGATCTGGCTGGCGAAGCACGTCGCACCCTCGAACTGCAGGCCGCTTGGCTGAAAAAATACCCGCAGTACAAAGTTGTTGTTGAAGGTCATGCCGACGAGCGCGGCACCCGTGAATACAACCTTGCACTCGGCGAACGTCGCGCGAACTCGGTTAAAGATTACCTGATCGCTCTGGGTATCGACCCGTCGCGCGTTGAAACCATTTCTTATGGTAAAGAACGTCCGGTCGCTCTTGGCCATGACGAAGAAAGCTGGGCGAAAAACCGCCGCGCTGTATCGGTTATCCGCTAAGCGCGTGCAGGTGAAAGCCTGACTTGAATACCAAGGCGCCTGTCCCGTCCGGGGCAGGCGCCTTATTTTTGCCGCCTGAAAATGTTGAAAATGTCATCGTGTCCTGTTCATAGTGACGCAACAAAGACAGCATTGACGACAAAGGACCTGATAATGATCCGAGTTCGACCCACCACTGAATCGCACCTTGCTGCCTGTGCCGCGATCCGATCCGATCGGGCCAGTGCCACGGGTTCACGCGCAACAGGGGCCGCAACTTCGCGTAAAGGCCGCCGGATTCTTGTGGCTTTGGCCATGGGTACCGTGTTTGCCATGACGTCACTTGGATCAGGAACGGTCCACGCCCAGGACGCCAACATGTCCCGCCAGGTCGAACAACTGCGCAAGGATCTCGATCTCTTGCAGCGTTATGTCTACCGCGAAGGGACCGGTGGCGCAGGTGCGGCTGCCGGTGCTGCCGCATCTGGTGCCGACAGCGCCTCAACCCCGGCAGCAGCCCGCCAGCAGGTTCAGATCAATGAACTTCAGCGCAATGCGTCGCAACTGACCGGGCAACTCGAACAGTTCGATTTCCGTATTCGCAAGATGGAAGAACGTCTGGAACGTCTGGTTGCCGATATCGATTTCCGTCTTGGCCAGCTTGAAAATGGCGGTGCCATGTCCGGTGCGGCCCCGTCCGGTGCTGCGCCGCTGGCTGCGGGGGCTGCTGATGGTCCGGCGCCGACCGGTGATGCGGTCGCATCAAGCGAATTGGGCGGATCGGCAAGTGGCGAACGTCTTAATGAACGTGGCACCAAGCTGTTTGGCGTGATCGAAAGCGAAGGTCAGCCGCCAAAAATTCCGTCCGGTCCGTCGGGCAATGTGTCTGCGGCATCGACCCAGTCCGCATCGGTATCGGCGTCAACCGGCACCCCCGAAGAACAATATCGCGAAGCCTTTGGCCTGCTGCGCAAACAGGATTTCCCGGCTGCCGAAAAGGCGCTTAGCAGCTTTGTCGCCCAGCACCCCAATGACCCGCTGGCGGGCAATGCGCAATACTGGCTGGGCGAAACCTATTATGTGCGCGGACAGTATGAAAATGCCGCCATCGCCTTTACCGAAGGTTTCCAGACCTATCCCGACAGCACCAAGGCACCGGATAATCTTCTGAAACTTGGCATGTCGCTGGCCAATCTTGGCAAAAACGAAGATGCCTGCACCGCATTTGGTCATCTGATTGATAACTTCCCGAATGCATCGAATGTTGTCCTTGATCGCGCCCGTCAGGAACGCAAAAGCCGCGGTTGCGCGCAATAGGCCATTGGCAACAGGCATGTCATGACCGACAGCGTCCCGAACAGATCCGAACATGCTGCGGCGTCCAGTGGAACTCCACTGGACGCCGTTGTCTTTGAAAAGCTGATGGCCGAATTTGCCCCGTTCGAAGCAGCCCCGGTTGTGGGTGTCGCGGTTTCGGGGGGCGCAGACAGCATGGCACTGGCGTTGCTGGCCGATGAATGGTGTCGGGCGCGGGGCGGGGCAATCCTGGCAATTACTGTCGATCACGGATTGCGCGCCGATTCCGCCCAGGAAGCGCAATGGGTCGGAAACCAGCTTTACGAACACGGGATTGAACATGTCATTTTGCGATGGCAGGGCACCAAACCGTCGCGCGCGGTGCAGGAACAGGCCAGACGGGCGCGCTATGATCTGATGGATCAGTTGTTGGCCGATCGCGGTATTTTCCATTTGCTGGTGGCCCACCATGCCGGTGATCAGGCCGAAACAATTGCCATGCGCGAAATGCGTGGCCCAACCCCGCTGGGGCAGGCGGGCATGTCGGCACGGCGCTTTATGAAACATGCCCGTGTGCTGCGCCCTTTTTTGGCCGTGGAAAAGGCCGATCTGGTCGCAACTCTTCAGAGCCGCCATCAAGCCTGGGTCGAAGACCCGTCAAATCGCAATGAAAAATTCGAACGCGTCCGGGTGCGCAACCGGCTTGCCGATAACTGCGGGCCATCATCATGCCGCGCGGATATTGCCGAGGAACGACGGACGCTTGAACAGTCGATCGGGCGCCTTCTGGCCGGGTGCGTAACCCTTCATGGCAATGGGGTTGCGCTTTGCGACCGGTCCCTGTTTATGACCGGGCATCACGACGATACCGCACGCATTTATGCCGTGGGGCAGGTGGTTCGAACGGCTGGCGGGGCGGGCTATATGCCGGCTTTTGATAGTCTCGCGGGTGCCTTGGCGCGGATTTCTGAAAATCCGTCCGCGCGCCTTAGTCTGGGCGGATGCGTTTTGCATGCGCGCCGCGATCAGGTTTGCGTGTATCGCGAACGGGGGCGGCTTGATGGTGCGGCAGTGCATCAGGTGGTGACGATGGATGTGCCTGCGGATGTCAAAACCGGATCGGTTTGTTGGGATAACCGGTTCGAATTGCTGCTAAATCGCGCCGATTTCGGGGGCTTGACCGATCCGTGGATCGGGCCGCTTGATCTTTGTGATGTGTTTCACACAAAGGCATTTCGGGCTGCATTGCGCGAAATCGTACCATTTATTGGCAATTTGCCGCGCGCGGCCCTTGCATCCATGCCTGCACTCTACGATAAAGAAGGCTTGCGATCCGTTGGCGGGCTTGAGGTTTCGGAGCTTTCCGACGTATTATCCGCCGCCGACTGTGAACCGCCTTCGGGCAGGGGAAAATTTGCATTTGGCGGGCGATGGCGGTTTGCACCACCAGTACCTTTGTGGGAAAGTGGTTTCAAATCGTCGCCGAAACCCGACAACCTACTTGCGTAAGCAGGGCTTGTGACTATCTGATGATCAAGCCTTGCGCAGGAAGTTTTGCGTCACGGCACACATAATTGCGACCAGTAGCTTGGAATGAATATGGGAAAAAATCTCGCACTGTGGGTTATCATTGCCATCCTTTTGGTGGCCTTGTTTAACCTGTTTCAGTCGCCCTCCGGACGGTCCGGCCAGTCGTCGCTGGCATTTTCGGACTTCCTTGCCGAAGTTGATACCGGCCAGATTTCGGAAGTCACCATCCAGGGCAATAATCTGACAGCAGAAACGCGCGACGGTCGCTCTGTTAATGTTTACACCCCCGATTATCCGAACCTTGTCGAAAAACTGAACGACAAGGGTGTTCGCATCATCGCACAGCCGGAAGAAAGCCTTTCGCCGCTGATGAGCGCACTGATCAGCTGGTTCCCGATGCTGCTGATCATCGGTGTCTGGATCTTCTTCATGCGCCAGATGCAGGGCGGCGGCGGCAAGGCCATGGGCTTTGGCAAGTCAAAGGCCAAGATGCTGACCGAAAAGTCCGGTCGCGTGACCTTTGAAGACGTTGCGGGCATCGAAGAAGCCAAGGGCGAACTTGAAGAAGTCGTCGACTTCCTGCGTGATCCCCAGAAATTCCAGCGTCTTGGCGGTAAAATCCCCAAAGGCATGCTGCTGGTTGGTCCTCCGGGTACCGGTAAAACGCTTCTGGCACGTGCAATCGCCGGCGAAGCAAACGTTCCGTTCTTCACCATTTCGGGTTCGGACTTCGTTGAAATGTTTGTTGGTGTTGGTGCATCGCGTGTCCGTGACATGTTCGAACAGGGCAAGAAAAACGCACCTTGCATCATCTTCATCGATGAAATCGACGCGGTTGGTCGCCATCGTGGCGCCGGTCTTGGCGGCGGTAACGATGAACGCGAACAGACCCTTAACCAGCTTCTGGTCGAGATGGATGGTTTCGAAGCCAACGAAGGCGTGATCCTGGTTGCGGCAACCAACCGTCCGGACGTTCTGGACCCGGCATTGCTGCGTCCGGGTCGTTTTGACCGTCAGATCGTTGTCCCGAACCCCGATCTTGAAGGCCGCGAACACATTCTTGGTGTTCATGCCCGCAAGGTTCCGCTGGGTCCGGATGTTGATCTGCGCACGGTTGCACGTGGTACACCGGGCTTCTCGGGTGCTGATCTGGCCAACCTTGTCAACGAAGCGGCCCTTCTTGCGGCCCGTCTTGGCAAGCGCGTCGTCACCATGGCCGATTTCGAAAACGCCAAGGACAAAGTCATGATGGGGGCGGAACGCCGTTCGATGATCATGACCGATGACGAGAAAAAGCTGACCGCCTATCACGAAGGTGGCCACGCACTGGTTGCCCTTCATACCCCGGCATCCGATCCGATCCACAAGGCAACCATCATCCCGCGCGGTCGCGCACTGGGGATGGTCATGCGCCTGCCGGAACGTGATCAGGTTTCCAAATCCTATGAACAGCTGATCTCGGATCTGGCTGTTGCCATGGGTGGCCGTGTTGCCGAAGAAATCATCTTTGGCAAGGACAAGGTCACCACGGGCGCATCTTCTGACATCAATATGGTGACTCAGTATGCCCGCAAGATGGTGACCGAATGGGGCTTCTCGGACAAACTGGGTAACGTCAAATACGTTGATAACCAGGAAGAAGTGTTTCTTGGTCACAGCGTCGCACAGCACAAAAACGTGTCCGAGAAAACGGCACAGCTGATCGATGACGAAGTCCGTCGTTATTCCGACGAGGCCTATGAATTCGCCAAGCGTGTTCTGACCGAACATCTTGATGACCTGCATGTTCTGGCCAAAGGTCTTCTGGAGTATGAAACCCTGTCGGGTGATGAAATCAATGCGCTGCTGCGCGGCGAGGAAATCAACCGTCCGGGCCATTCGACCGGCGGCGGCAAGGATGCAGGTGGTGGACGCCGTTCCACCGTGCCGAGCACCGGTGGTGCCCGCAAAGACAACCCTGGCGAAGGTGGCGGGGATCTGTCGCCGGAACCGCAACCGGGAAGCTAACGAAAGAGACTGATGGACGAGATCAAAAGATCGGTCCTGCGAAGCCCCGCCGATGTGCGGGGCTTTGCTGATTTTGATGGACCGCTTTACTACGCACCTACGGGTTTCATTGACCACGCCGATGACCCCAACACGCTTCCGCTGGCCGGATCGCGCCGCGGCTTTTCTGCGCTTGAGATCATCCGCCGCCGCGATGGTGGCGGGGCCGAAAGCATGATTCTGCCGCTGCTTGCCCTTGAAGGCTGGGTTCAGAACAGCGGACGTGTTGACGAAATCAACAATGTTCTGGATCGCCTGATGGCCAAACGGCCGGAATATGCCGGGCTTGATATGGCGACCTGCCATGTCATGGGCATCATCAATGTGACGCCCGACAGCTTTTCGGACGGTGGGGATTACAACACCACGTCCGATGCGGTTGCACGCGGTCGTGCCATGGCAAAGGCCGGGGCATCGATCCTTGATATCGGTGGCGAATCAACCCGCCCCGGTGCGGCTAATGTGTCCGAAGACGAGGAAATTAACCGTGTGGTTCCGGTCATTCGGGAACTCGCAGCCGACGGTCATGTGATTTCGATCGATACCCGTCATGCCTCGGTGATGGAGGCCGCACTCGACGCCGGGGCCGCAATCATCAATGACGTTACCGGGCTGGAAGGCGACGAACGGTCAATGGAAGTCGCCGCCGCATCGGGCAAACCCGTCATGCTGATGCATATGCAGGGCGAACCGGGCACCATGCAAGCCGATCCGCAATATGATTGCGCGGTTCTTGATGTCTATGACTATCTGCTGGATCGTATTGAAAGCTGCGAACGGGCAGGGATTGCGCGCGAACGCATCTGTGTTGATCCGGGTATCGGTTTTGGCAAAACGCTGTCGCACAATCTTGAACTGCTGTCGCGTCTGGCGATCTTCCATGGTTTGGGCTGCCCGATCCTGTTGGGGACGTCGCGCAAATCCTTCATTGGCAAGATCGACCCTGATGCAGATCCCAAGCAGCGCCTTGGCGGGTCTATTGCATCGGCGGTCAATGGCTGGCGCCACGGGGTTCAGATGATCCGCGTCCATGATGTTCAGGAAACGGTGCAGGCACTTTCAGTGTCCAGCTCTACCTCTATGGTATAGCCGATAAGACCTTTACACTCACTGGCTGTATAGCTTGTGATTTTTAACGTTTCGATTAAAAGGCAAGATCATTCAAAAGGTTGGGGACTTCTTACCCAACCTGATGTGGTCTTGCCTTTTTCTGTTTGGATTCTGGCATTTTCTGACCTTTGACGGTTGGGGCTTGCAGAATAGGGCACATCGTCACATACCAGATATTGAATGAATACAAGTGGCACAAAGCCACAACTCTTGGTTGGCACAAAAAAGCAAACGCGAAGGTCTTTGTATGAACGGAATTGGCGGCCTGACGCAGCCTGATTTCAGCAGCGTCACATCCGGCCGGGATGCTATGACACAGTGTGTATTTGTCGTTGAAGACAACACAGACCTGAACAAGGATCTGTGCGAGTATCTGGAAATGTGCGGGTTTGACGTCGTGGGATGTGAAACCGGCGCAGCCTTCTATCGTGCATTGGAAACCAAGCAACCCGACGCTGTTATTCTTGATATCATGCTGCCGGATGCGGATGGCTATGAACTGGCAAAACATGTCCGCAAGACGATTGATTGCGGGATCATGATGCTGACATCGCTTTCGGGCATGGATAATCATCTGACCGGTTACAAATCCGGCGCGGATGTCTACCTGACCAAAGACAGCCCGCTTTCCGTGATCGAGGCCGCCCTTAAACCGTTGATGCGCCGGACAACCCGCAGCGATGTCGACTCCGGTCCCGAACAGGCCGGACTTGAAGGCGGTTGGGTTCTCGACATGCTGAACTGGACTTTGCGCAATCCCAACGGGGATGAAGCAACCCTGACCGCGACCGAACGCACGATCATCAAATTGCTGATCGAAGCAAACGGTGCCTGGTTGACCCGCCCGGAAATCGTCATTGAACTTGGCAAGGCAGACACGGCGGAAAATTGCCGTAACCTTGATACCGCCATCCGTCGTGTCCGTCAGAAAATCCTCAAGGAAATCGGCGAAGAACTGCCGGTCAGAACGGCCTATGGTCGGGGTTATGCCTTTACCTCGACCGCAATTGTTCAGGGTGCGGCTGACGCGTCCTGACTTTTCGGGCATATCGCCCCGTTCCGGCGTCCGATACCTTGCACTGGATAGCTTGCGCCCGATGCCTGCATTTTGCTGTGCCGGACCTTTGGGCGTTGTTGGCGGCAGTGAGGGCGGGGGATTGTAAATGGCCCGTCTTACGGTTCGCCCGCGCCGGTTTCTTCACAGGGCAGCAACAGACAAAGCTCGATCCCCAAACGTCCCTGGTCACGCAATTTGATCGATCCGCCATGGGCATCGACGATGCGTTGGGAAATATGAAGGCCAAGGGCACTGCGCATGGATTTGGCTTCCATGTTCTGACGAAACAGCGCATCGCCGATCAATCTGATTTCGTCATCATTTAATTCCGGCCCGCTGCACGGAATGGCGATTTCAACCATCGCGCTGCTATGACGCACCACCTGGATGTGCAGTGGGCGACCATGGGCGAACCGGCGCGAAGTTTCGATCAGATTGGTAATCGCAAGCCCGATCAGGGTTTCATCAATAAAGGCCTCGAACCCGTCCGTATCGTGGCAGGTCACAAAGATTTCCGCCCCTTCGCGGGTGGTGTTGGCAACGAAATCTTCCATGAACCGGTTAATCGCGACCAGTTCGCGCGCCAGCGACAATTCCTGATTATCAATGCCATCCTTGCTCAGGAAAATGTCAACCAGACGGGCAAGCTTGCGGGCCTGTAACTGGATCCGTTCCAGACGATCCATCACGTCACGCGTCCCGCCCTTAAGGCGCAGCATCAGCATTTCGGCCGACCGCTGAATAACGGCAAGCGGGGTGCGGAATTCATGGGACAGCATGGAAATCAGTTTGCGCTGTTCTTCGACAAGCGTCGTGGTTTCCGATGCCTGCCGCGAAATTGACAGGCGTTCGCTGTTCATATGAAACAGCCGCACCGCCATCAAAATGCCCATGCCGACAAGATGCAGCACAAGGGTATATTGATGCAGCCCGATGCGCAGCGGTGTTGCATCAATCCAGCCGCTATGAACAAGCTGAAGCGTGATCCCCGCTGCGGTCGGAATGGCCAGAACAGCCAGATAGGCCCAGTTGAGCCAGGAATGGATATCCTCGATCAACCGTTTGACCAGAAACAGGCACATCATCGCCATGAACAGCGCATGACTGGGAACGACATAAGTCCCGAACCACGTGTAATAGCGCCCGCCACCGGTCAGGGTAAAGGCCAGGACAAACAGGGCATAACAGCATGACAGCTTGAAAATCAGTGGATGGCGTTTTCGAATGTCGGTGATGTAAAGCCATAAAAACGCAATTGCCGCATGCGACAATATGTTGGTTTCACTCAACAGGAAATCATTCAGCCACGGAATTTCCGGGCTGATTTCGCTTAGGACCAGCCCGTTGACAATCGCAACCACGGCCCCGACCGTGACAATCCAGCAGCCATAAAGCGACACCACATAGTCGCGCGCAATCAGACCGAACGTGAAATAGGCAATGCCAAGTGTCACCACCAGCCCGAAAAACACATTGGTCGTCAAATTCCGATAGGTCAGGGACGTGATCAGGGCGTTGCTGGGCCAAAGCTTCAACTGCATCATATTGGTGCTGTTGCTTTGCACCCGGATATACATCTCATACTGGCCCGATATCAGCGGCGGCAGGGCCGCAATATGGGTGCCGCCCTTGTACGGGCGGGCACTTGCCGGAATATTGTCACCAAGATTTACCGTCCAGACAGGCTGATCGTCGCCCTTGGCGAACAAAAACACATCAATGAAATCCAGGTAGGTTGGCGCAAATTCAAAAAGCGCCTGATTGCTAACCGGCGCATCGATGGAAAGCGCCATCCGGTACCAGATGATATCCTGCGTATAGCCAAATGACGGAATATGTTCGGATGGCGCGAAACTCTGATCGGGCAGGGCAAGGATCTCGCGCAATGAACGATGGCGCGATTTGTCGACATAGGACCGGATAAACGGTGTCAGGTCGATTGCTGTTTCAAGACGCCCCGAAAGAACCACCGCACCATTTTGGGATGCGGACCCGGTTTGCGCAAATGCGGATCCGGAACCGCCGATAAATCCGCCTCCGATCCCGAAGGGCAGGGCGCAAACAATCGCAAATATCACCGCACCAACCATCATCGCGATCTTGTGCAAACGGTCCGACAGGTGACCTGGCATCATGGTTTTGCGCATGTTACCGGTCCTCTCCGCGGGATTTGGGGCGAAACTTGCCGGGAACGCCAAGATATATTTCGTTGGTGCGCGCAATCGTTGCTTCGTGGTTATAGGGGATCTTTAGCAAAATGGTCGTGCCGCCGCGTTCACCGACACTGACCGATAATGTGCCCTCATGGGCTTCGACAATCTGGTTGGTGATATGAAGTCCCAGACCAACCCCCTGGGTGACCGAAGATTCCCGGCCACGATAAAACGCATTAAGAACATTGCTGAGATCTTCCGGGGGAATGCCCGGTCCTTCATCCAGAACCCGGATATAGACAAACCCGTTTGCCGCCCGGTTACACGCAATCCATACCGGTGATCCCGGTGCATATTTGCGGGCATTTTCAATCAGATTGACGATCGCCCGTTCCAGAAGAATGCGATCAACCTCGACAATTGCGAATTCCGAATTGATCAGATTGACGTTCTGTTCGGGGACTTCCCGGGTGCGCCGCGCGATCAGTTCGCTCAGGAAAAGGTCAATGGCGACCGGTTGGCGCGATGTCGTAAAGGTCGCGCTATCAAGTGTTTCCTTTGTCAGGAACGCATCGACCAGTCCCGATAACTGTCCGGCATTGCTGCGGATGGTGGCCAGTCGGGTGTGGACCGCTTCCTGTTCGTCACGAAGATGCAGGCCGAGAATTTCCGCCGACCGCTGAATGATGGCAAGCGGGGTGCGGAATTCATGCGACAGCATGGTAATAAAGGTGCGCTGTTCCCCGGCAAGCTGATTGGCGCGCTGGCTGTTCTGAAATGCATCCAGACGCCGGTTGGCAAGCGCATAGGTGCGATACCCCATGGCAAGGGCCACCATGACAAGATGCACCGTCGAACTTGCCGAATAGATATTGCCGGTAAAGGCATTGATCGGCACAAGCCCCATCAACATCAACAGATGCACAATCACCGCAAGTGTCGGCACGCCAAGCGCCACCAGAAGGAAACTCAACCGTGCCAGGCGCTTCTCGCGATAGCCGATCATCACAAAATAGACCAGCAACACAATCAGCAAAAAGATGTCGGGAACGAAGAACAGTTTGGCAAAATAGATATAAAGATCGGATGTCGACGTCAGGAACCCGCACATTGCCACACCGGCAAAACACATCATCACCCGGTACAGAAACCGGTTGTGACGGTTAAGCTCGACAATCGATGCCCACATCGCAAGACTGGTTCCAAGCGCAAGTGCCGTCCCCGTACCGGTAACGAAATCACTGGCAAGCGGCCAAAGATCTTTGAAAATCAGTTGCGCATAACCCGACGTGCCAAGATTGATCAAAAACAGCGAAAGAATATAGCCCGCATACCAGTTGATCGCGCGGTCACGTGTCAGAACCCCGAAGGTCAGATAAACCCCGAACGCCACCAGCAAAATGCCAAGATAACTGCCCTTGAGATAACTTTCAGAACCGGCATCGGCGATGACAACGGATTCCGGTGATAGCGTCACTTCAAAAACATGCGAACTGTTGGTTCTGACCGCCATCACCAGCCAGTAATGGCCCGGGCCCAATATGGGCCATTGCGCAATATGCTTTAACCCGGCAATCGCATCGGGCCCATTGGGGATGCGATCGCCAACGCGTCCCTCCCAGATGGTGCGACCGCTTTCTTCCGACAATACATACATCTGGATTTCATTCAGATAGGTCGCGCCAACTTCAAGATAGGATAACGCCTTGCTGTCGCTGTCATCGGCTTCGACAAGGAATGATGCCCGATACCAGATTGTCCTGTCGGTATAGCCGGGCCCCGGTGTGCCAAACACCTTTTCGAATTCGGAATCGGGAAGATTGACGACATCGGATGGAATGATGATCGACCGGTCGGTAACCATCCGTTCAAGAAACCGGTTCAGATTGACGGTGTTTTTCGGGCCATTGCCATCAAGAACAAAATGCTGGCGCAGTTCATGGGCATGGGATGGCGCTGTCCGGGAAACAAGCACACCGCAACCGATTGCCACGATCATCGCAAGCAATGCCAGATTTGTGCGGAAAACCCCCAAAATTCCCCCGGTTTCAAGCCTTTAAAACATGTCGCTTTGTGATAGCCGGTTTTTGCCGTCAGGTCATTGCTTTTATCGGCCGACAAAGTACCGGGCGCGTTAACGGATTGGTGGGTGAGTTGGGCTAAAATGCGCGCTTGCCGAACACATTGAACAGTAGCATTGAAACGTCACTTTGATATAACCGGCAATCAGAATTCATAGGACGGGCATGACCGCCCGTTGAAGAAACAGAGAAAAGAAGCATGAGCCGCAAATATTTTGGTACCGATGGAATTCGTGGAACGGCCAATACGGCCCCGATGACTGCCGAAGTGGCACTTAAGGTCGGGATGGCAGCAGGCCATTATTTCACGCGCGGCAACCATCGCCACAAGGTCGTCATTGGTAAGGATACCCGCCTGTCGGGCTATATGCTTGAACCTGCACTTGTAGCCGGTTTTACATCGATGGGGATGGATGTGATGCTGGTCGGGCCGATGCCGACGCCTGCGGTCGCCATGCTGACCAAATCCATGCGTGCCGATATCGGCGTCATGATCTCTGCTTCGCACAACCCGTTCCAGGATAACGGCATCAAGCTGTTCGGGCCGGATGGTTTCAAGCTGTCCGACGAGGTCGAACTCGAACTCGAACAACTGATGGAAAGCGACCTTTCAAGCAAACTGGTACCGGCCAATGCCCTTGGTCGTGCCAAGCGTATTGATGATGCGCCGGGCCGCTATATCGAGGCGGTCAAATCTTCCTTGCCCGGTTCGGTGACGCTCGAAGGTTTGCGTATCGTCCTTGATTGCGCCCATGGTGCGGGTTATTCCGTCGCCCCCAAGGTTCTGCGCGAACTCGGCGCTGATGTGATTGAAATCGGCACCAGCCCGAATGGCCTGAACATCAATGACAAATGCGGTTCGACCTATACCAAAACCATGTGCGACCGGGTTCTGGCGGAAAAGGCGGATGTCGGAATTGCGCTGGATGGTGATGCCGACCGTGTTCAGATGTGTGACGAAAAAGGCCAGCTGATTGACGGGGACCAGTTGATGGGCCTTGTCACCACCCATTGGAAACGCACCGGACAGTTGCGCGGCAATGCGCTGGTGGCGACCGTGATGTCCAACCTTGGTCTTGAACGCTATCTGGAACGCAATGACGTGCGTTTGATCCGCACCAAGGTCGGCGACCGCTATGTGGTTGAACAGATGCGCGCGCTTGATTGCAATGTCGGCGGCGAACAGTCCGGCCATATCGTGCTGTCTGATTTTGCATCGACCGGTGATGGCCTGCTTGCCGCCCTTCAGGTGCTTGCCGTTCTTGCCAGCCGCGAAGGCCGCGTTTCGGAAATGAGCCGCGTGTTCGAACCGCTGCCCCAGATCCTTAAAAATGTGCGCTATTCGGCCGGTTCCGATCCGCTGTCTGACAGCAGCGTGATCGAAGCCATTTCTTCGGCCGAAAAGGCCTTCAATGGCGATGGCCGTGTTCTTATCCGCAAATCGGGGACCGAACCGCTGATCCGTGTCATGGCCGAAGGCGACGACGCCGCCAAGGTCGAAAAAATCGTCGACGGGATTGTGGCCCAGATCACCGCCGTTGCCGGTTAAGCCGTGACCGGTTGCCGGTTTGGCGTTAAACAGAACATCGTTTTGCACGGATAAAGGAAGTCGATCATGAAAGGTCGCGTCTTGATTATTGCCGGGTCCGATTGCTCGGGCGGGGCTGGTATTCAGGCTGATATCAAGTCGGTCACAGCACTTGGCGGCTATGCTGCGACGGCCATTACCGCGCTTACGGTGCAAAATACGACCGGAGTCTTCGACGTTCTGGGCATCGCACCGGAAATGATCGTCCATCAGGCAACGGTAACGATTGATGATATCGGTGCCGATGCAATCAAGACCGGGATGCTGCATTCTGTGCCGGTGATCAATGCGGTGGCGGAATTCATCAAGGAAAAAGCAGACGGGATTCCTGTGGTTGTTGATCCGGTGATGGTTTCACAAAGCGGTTCAAAACTGCTCGAAGATGACGCGGTTTCGGCATTGATCGAACAAATGATCCCGCTTGCAACGGTTCTGACACCAAATATTCCCGAAGCAGAAGTACTGTCAGGCATGAAAATCGCCGACGAAGGTGATATGATTGCTGCGGCGCACAAAATTGGCGATCTGGGCGCGCAGGCTGTCCTGATCAAAGGTGGTCACGCCGAAGGGGATAAAATCGTCGATATCTTGTGGCGCCGGGACGGTGATGTCGAAGGCTTCGAAGGTTCTCGCATTCCGTCTGAAAATAATCATGGTACGGGCTGCTCGCTTGCAAGTTCGATTGCAACCGGGCTGGCACAGGGCATGGGATTGAGTGATTCTGTTGCTCGCGCACGGGCTTATGTCCGTGAAGCCATCCGAACCGCACCAAATTACGGCAAAGGAAACGGTCCGCTAAACCATGCGCACCCTGTGACCGGATAGACATTTCTGTCAAACGTCGCCGGGTGCCAAAAATTGGGACACTTGCGGTATGCCGGGAACTTCGTTTTTTCATCAGGCGCGAAACAATGCCTGGTCCAATCATCGTCTGTTTGGTGTGTGTCAAAAGCTCACATCGCGTGAACTCAACGCCAAACGGACACGTTTCACCCCTTCGATCCTCGAAGCCCTGAACCAGACCCTTACGGTCGACAGCTATTATCTTGATGCCTTGCTGGATGGCGGGCACGGGCAGGGGGACCTATATTCGGGCCGTATGACACCCTTTTCCGACATCGCCGGTCTGGCGGCGGCCCAACGCGATGCCGACCATAAACTGATGGCATTTTGTGATCAGCTCGGGGAAAAGGATGCGATGCGTGATGTTGAACTTGAACGTCGCAACAATGTGGTCACACATGAAACTGTTGCCGATATCCTGTCACATCTGTTTGTCTATCAAACCCATCAACGCGGGCAGGTTCACATCCTGCTTGCAACCACCACACAGTCGCCACCACCGATGGATGACTACCATCTTGAATATGATGCCCCGTTTCCGGCAATCGATTTCACATTGCTTCGCGGCAAAGGGGCCTGAAGGAAGAAGATGAATAAACGAATGCTACGTCGTGCGGTTCTTGCACTGGCGATTGCCGGTCTTGCTGTCGCAAGTTTTGGCAATCCCGAACGCCATATCGCCGACCTGTTCTGGTCTGATGATGCCGCACCTTGGGAAAATGTCACCGCGGTCTATACCCCCGATCGGGCCGAACCGCGTAAAATCCAGATTACCGAGGCCGTCTTTGCCGATGTTGCCGCCTGCCGGGATCACGTGATGGAACTGGCCGCCGAAAAAGGCGACCCTGATCTTCAGAAAGGAAGCTTTGAATGCGCTGTCGGATTTTATCCCGATAAAAGTGCCGCGGACGGCACTGTTTCGGGGGACTATCGCCTGATCATCCGCTAGTGCAAGTTCCGTTTGGATTGAAATGGAACCTGCTCAAGGGCGCGCGCCTTACAGCACATACCAAAGAAGGGCCGGCAGGGCGATGGCGGCAAGGAAGCTTGAACTGATGACCACGCCCGCGACTTCTTCGGGTTCGCGGTTGTAAAGCTGCGCAAACAGATAACAGAAAACAGCAACCGGCATCGAGCATTGCAAAATCACCACACCGCGCTCGATCCCGGTCAAACCCATAACTTCCGAAAGACCGACACCAACCCCGAACCCCATGCCAAGGCGCAACAGGCTAAGCGCTGTGCTGCGTGCAAGGCTGACCGGGCGCAGCTTGGCAAGCGATACGCCAAGGGTAAACAGCATCAATGGGATGGTCAGCTGCCCGATCAGGTTGGTGGTATTGTAAAGCCAGGCCGGAACGTCGGTATCGGTAGCAAGAAAGATGGTGGCGATCAGGGTTGCCGGAATGATCGGCATCTTTGCCAGCGATTTCAGTGAAAAGCTGCCGGAAACAAAGGCGACCCCGATGGTCAGCTGAAGCACCACATAGGTGGCAAAAAACGCCACCGAAAGCGCCAGTCCCTCCTTGCCATAGGCCAGCATGCAAAGCGGCAAGCCGACATTGCCGACATTCGGCCAGGTCAGCGACTGCAAATATGTCCGCGGCGACAGCTTGAAAACCTTCAGGATCGGCCACCCGATCAGGGCAAAAAGAATATTGGCCGCAAGTGCTGCCGTCCCCATCAGGATCAGCGTATCCCCACCCAGTTCGACCGTTGCGAGGGCGGCAAATGTCAAACACGGTGTCGCAAAATAGGTGACGATGGATGTCACAAGATTGGTGTCAAAATGCTTGCCTGCACGGGCCCAGAAATAGCCAAGTCCAGCGGTGATAAAGACGGGCGCCAGAATGGCTAGGATATCGGCAAACATTGGATACGCATTCCTGATCAGGTTCTTTTAACCAGAACCTGTCATGGCAGACGGCCTTCCTGCAAGTGAATAATGGTAATACCACTTTGTTTTTCGCGCTGCGGAATGCGGGGTGGCTTTTCCCGGCGATCTTGCCATATTGGCTTGGGGCTGAACCTGATTGACTGTTTAAAATGGGCTCAGGCCCCAAGCTTGCAGTATTGTTACTTGCGGTATTGTTGCCCCAGATTGATTGCGTAAAAGGTTCCTGATGCAAAACCCTTCCGATGATCCTGTCAAACGTCACCTGATTGATCCGGCGCCGCGGTTTCGTGACCGCCGCAATCTGCTGCCGGCGGTGTTTCTGGATCGGGACGGCGTGATCAATGAAGAAGTCCACTATCTGTCACGCATCGAAGATTTGTGCCTGATTGATGGTGTGGCTGACGCCATTCGCAAACTGAACAATGCCGGCATTCCGGTGATCGTTGTGACCAACCAGTCCGCCGTTGCGCGCGGCTATATTACC
Source organism: Thalassospira povalilytica (assembly GCF_002844235.1). Taxonomy (GTDB): domain Bacteria; phylum Pseudomonadota; class Alphaproteobacteria; order Rhodospirillales; family Thalassospiraceae; genus Thalassospira; species Thalassospira povalilytica. Next base: position 18,737 of record NZ_PGTS01000002.1, read on the forward strand.
GAAGACCAGCTTTTTGATATTCACAAGGCGATGGTTGCGATGCTTGCCGAACAACATGCATCCCTTCAGGGGATTTTCTATTCCCCCTATCACGAAAAGGGCGAAGGCGATTACCGTCGCGAAACGACCTGTCGCAAACCCGAACCGGGCATGTTGCTGGCCGCGGCCGATGAATTTGCGATTTCACTGCCTCACAGCGTGCTGGTGGGCGATCGCATCAATGATATCCGCGCCGGTCATGCCGCGGGGGCACGTGCCATCATGGTGCGAACCGGGCACGGGGCCAAGGAAACCAAACAACCGGAATCATCAGAAGCCGACTTCATCGCCGATGATCTGGCGGCTGCTGTTGATGAAATTCTGCGCTCGATGATCGTCCGTTAGGCCGCGTGCGCCGTCTGAGTATCGGCAGGCGTGCGCATTGTGCGATTGCCGATCCGGCCTGCTATTTGGCCAGACACCAGTTTTGCCACATCTCGCGACAGGCTTCCTCGAACTCGCGGGCGACTGCCGGGCCGTGGAATGCCTTGCTGTTACGGATGCGCTCGCGCATGTTTTCCCGGATGCTGGCCAGTGCCTTAAGGTCGGAACTCAGCATGATGCATTTATCGACATAGCCCTTTTCGGTTTGGGCACATAATGCTTCAAGCCCGATATCACCCAGCAATGCCAGTCCCATGCGAGATCCCGGCAATTCGCTTGCAAGCGATACAAACGGCACCCCGGACCACAACATGTCGAAATAATTCTCGATCGAAATCGCCGGGAACGGCGCCAGTCCGATATCAATCTGGGCAAACAGGGCAGGGCGGTCTTCTTTGGCGACAACCCCGGCAAGATCAAGCCGATCGCGCTTGATCCCGGCCTGACGGGTACGGTCAAGAAACGTCTTGGCGGCATAACTGTCTTCAAGAACATCGTCCTGGATGACAATGCGGCTGTTTTTGACCTTGTTCAGGATACGCGCAAAGCAATTGAGTGTTTCATCACTGATATTGGCAACCCGGTCGATGCAGCCAAACCGGATAATATCATCGCCCACCGCGGCAGGAAGCGGACTGACAGGAAGCGCGTCATCATATTCATCAGGAAGATACGGCCCAAGTTCAAGCTTCTGCGGACGTTCGGAGAACAGCTTGTTGGCGGCAAGCTTGCCACTGAACATTTCCTTATGCCCGATCAGATAATCGATCTGGGCGATACCTGTCGTGATCGGCGACAGGCTGGCTTGAACCGGGGCGGCATAAAGCGCGAAAACCTCGATCGGTTGGGTCGGATGAATGCCGCAAACATCAATCAGGATATCGACCTTGTCCTTGCGGATGCGGTCGGCAATTTGCATCGGGTCCTGGCCGAAAACCTCGCGCCAGCCATCTGCCATGACCTGCCAGGACCGGGTGACATCATCGGGGCGCGGCGTTGCGCAATACAGGAACAGTTCGATCTCGTGGCGGTTCAGATGACGTGCGAGCGGCCGCAAAAGCCCATGGGTCGCGTGATCGCAAAAGAATGGCGACAGCCACCCGATGCGCAACCGCTTGTCGGCTTGTCTGATATTGGCAAAGCTGGGCTTGGCCGCAATCGGCATATGATGCTTTGCCCAGTTCTTGGCCGCCTTGGCGTGGTCTGTGCCGTCTGTTGATCCAAGTTTGGCTTTTGTTCGGACCAAAAGCGCATCTGCGGTCGCATGGTCCGGGTCCTTTGCCAGGATCCCTTCAAGAAGGGCGATGGTCTCAGTCAGATCACCGCATTTCAGGGTAATATCGGCCAGAACCAGATCAATATCCGATGTCCGGGTGGCAAGCTGGCGCGCCGTTTTCAAAAGGGCGATTGCCTTGGCATATTGGCCCTGATGGGCAAGTGCCTGTCCAAGTCCGCGCAAACCGGGAACAAATTTGGCATTGATGCTCAGGGCACGTTGATAAAGTTCCTGTGCCGGTTTCGGATAGCCCAGCCGCAAATAGGCCCCGCCAACCCGGCAAATCAGGTCCGGTGAAATTCCGGCGGCCTGCGCGGCATGTTCAAGGGACGTCAGAGCGGCTTCTTCCTGGCCGAGCGCATGCAATGCATCCCCGAACAGAAGCAACCCTTCATAATGGTCGGGTTTAAGACCCAGCAACCGCCCCAGAAGGTCGACCGCCTGTCCAAGATGGCCGCGCGGTATCTCAAGACGTGCCAGATGATAAAGGGCGGTGGGGAAATCCCCGTGATAGCTGATGGCCTGCTTGAATTGGTCGATGGCCTTTTCGATCTGTCCCGAACTTTCAAGCGCGATGGCATAATTGCACCGGGCGGCCGGATTGGCGCCAAAGCTCGACAAACAACTTTCAAACAGGTCAATCGCTTCGCCATGGCGGCCCTGTCCGGTCAGAAGGGTCGCCAGAAGATGCTCTGCTTCTGCATTGTTGGGCGCGATATCAAGAACCTGGCGATAGATCTTCTCGGCCTCGTCTGGCCGGTTCCCCTCATGCGCGCTAAGTCCGCGTCGCAACAATGTCTTGAGTTGGTCCGACATCTGGGTGCGCTTCTCCGCCTGATCTTCTCATTCCGAATGGATGACTGACCCCCGACATTAAAGGGTTACGGGACACCTTTAAAGTAGACAGTTCTGACACGCCATCAGTCGTTTGCCCAAAAGGCAAAAAAAGAACCCCGAACCGCTACAGGTCCGGGGTGAGAATGGGAGTGGGAGAATCGCCTGGCGGCGATAATCATCCACTAAGATATGGATTGTTCAGGTAAAGATCGCCTATCCAAGGGGATAGTATTCTTGGTATTTGGGATAGGTACTTCATAATAAGGTAATGTAAATTGTGAACTGGGTCACAAAATTGGCCCTGATGGACGCTCAAGGGGCCTCGGGCAGGTTCGGGGCATTCCCGATCGGACGTTTCGGCGGGTCTTTGCATTGTCCGATGTATCAATCGTACCAAATGTTCGGGTCTGGTGAAATTTTCAGGCAAAAAACTGTCAAAAAGCGCGAATACTGTGCTAGAACGCGAGTATATTAAAGAAACGTACCCCGCGAAAAAGAGAGGTTCCTTCCATGCCGGAATATCGGTCCCGTACAACAACCCATGGCCGCAACATGGCCGGTGCGCGCGGCCTTTGGCGCGCCACTGGTATGAAAGATGAAGACTTCGACAAGCCGATCATCGCGGTCGTCAACAGCTTCACCCAGTTCGTGCCCGGTCACGTCCATCTCAAGGATCTTGGCCAGATGGTCGCCCGCGAGATCGAGGCTGCCGGCGGTGTCGCCAAGGAATTCAACACCATTGCGGTCGATGATGGCATCGCGATGGGCCATGACGGCATGCTTTACAGCTTGCCGTCGCGCGAAATCATTGCCGATTCCGTTGAATATATGGTCAATGCCCATTGCGCCGATGCGATGGTGTGCATTTCCAACTGTGACAAGATCACGCCCGGGATGCTGATGGCTGCAATGCGCCTGAATATTCCGGCGGTCTTTGTTTCCGGTGGCCCGATGGAGGCCGGCAAGGTCGTCCTGAATGGCGAAGAACATCACCTTGATCTGGTTGATGCGATGGTTCAGGCCGCCGACCCGAAAATTTCCGATGAACAGGTCAAAACCGTTGAACGTTCTGCCTGCCCGACCTGCGGGTCGTGCTCGGGCATGTTCACGGCCAACTCGATGAACTGCCTGGCCGAGGCCCTTGGTCTTGCGCTTCCGGGTAACGGTTCGGTTCTGGCAACCCATGCCGCCCGTAAGGAGCTTTTCCTCGAAGCGGCCCGTACCTCGGTCAAGCTGGCACGTCGGTATTACGAAGAAGAAGACGTCACTGCGACCCCGCGCGGTATCGCCACGTTCGAGGCGTTTGAAAACGCCATGGCGCTTGATATTGCAATGGGTGGGTCGACCAACACGGTTCTCCACCTTCTGGCGATTGCCAAGGAAGCCGAAGTCAATTTCACCATGGCCGATATGGATCGCCTGTCGCGTAAGATCCCCTATCTGTCCAAGGTCGCACCGAACCATCCGAAATTCCACATGGAAGACGTCCATCGTGCGGGTGGCATCATGCGCATTCTTGGTGAACTTGATCGTGCCGGGTTGCTGCATACCGATGTTTCAACCGTCCATACCAAAACCATGGCCGATGCCCTTGCAAAGTGGGACATCAAACGCACCACAAACGAGGCGGTCCACAAATTCTATCGCGCCATGCCCGGCGGTATCCCGACCCAGACCGCGTTCAGTCAGGAACGCTACTGGGATGACCTTGATCTTGATGAAAAGGAAGGCTGCGTTCGTGACGTTGCCCATGCCTATAGTCAGGATGGCGGTCTTGCGGTTCTGTTTGGCAACCTTGCGGTCAATGGCTGCATCGTCAAGACCGGTGGCGTGGATGAAAGCATCCTGAAATTCACCGGCCCGGCCGTGATTTGCGAAAGTCAGGACGAAGCCGTCGCCAAGGTTCTCGGTGGCGAGGTCAAGGAAGGCGATGTTGTCGTCATCCGTTACGAAGGCCCCAAAGGCGGTCCGGGCATGCAGGAAATGCTCTATCCGACCAGCTACCTGAAATCGATGGGGCTGGGCAAGGCCTGTGCGCTGATTACCGATGGTCGTTTCTCGGGCGGGACCTCCGGTCTTTCGATTGGTCACGTCTCCCCCGAAGCTGCGGCTGGTGGCGATATCGCGCTGGTCGAACCGGGTGATATGATCGAAATCGACATCCCGAACCGCACGATCAAGATCGCTGTTGATGACGCAACCCTTGCCGCCCGCCGTCAGGCAATGGAAGCCAAGGGGCCAGAAGCATGGCGCCCGGCCAAACCGCGCAAACGCAAAGTCACAACCGCCCTTCGCGCCTATGCCGCCATGGCAACCAGTGCCGATCAGGGGGCTGTGCGCGACGTAACCCAGGTCGAATTCTGATTTTCGACCGGCATGAACCAAAACAAAAGGGCCCCAATTCGGGGCCCTTTTTTCATGGGATTGTGCGGGTTTACGACAATGCCTTATCAAGTGGCAAATTGTCATATCCCAGCGCATCGGCGACCGCCTGATAGGTGATCTTGCCGTTATGAACATTAAGGCCCGCGGCCAGATGCGGATCTTCCTTGCAGGCCTGTTTCCATCCCTTGTTGGCCAGTGCCAGGGCAAAGGGCAGGGTGGCGTTGTTCAGCGCAAAGGTTGATGTGCGCGCAACTGCACCGGGCATATTGGCAACGCAGTAATGCACCACGTCATCAACGATATAGGTCGGATCGGCATGGGTGGTGGCTTTGGATGTTTCAAAACATCCGCCCTGATCGATCGCGACGTCAACAATCACCGAACCCGGCTTCATTCTGGCAAGCTGTTCGCGGCGGATCAGTTTCGGGGCTGCCGCACCGGGAATAAGAACCGCACCGACCACCATATCGGCATCAAAGACAAGCGCCTCTGTGTCGTCGATGGTGGCATATTGGGTTTTGATACGCGGACCAAATACATCATCGATATAGGTCAGGCGTTTGACGTTTTTATCAAGAATGGTGACATCCGCCCCCATGCCCGCGGCAATGCGTGCAGCATTGGTGCCAACAACACCGCCGCCAATCACCACAACCTTGGCCGGGGCAACACCGGGTACACCGCCGAGCAGCATGCCCCGTCCGCCATTGGCCTTTTGCAGGGCGGCCGCGCCCACCTGCGGGGCCATGCGTCCTGCGACTTCCGACATCGGTGCCAAAAGCGGCAACCCGCCATTTCGATCGGTCACGGTTTCATAGGCAATCGCCGTGACACCCGATTTGATCAGGCCTGCGGTCTGATCCGGATCTGGCGCCAGATGCAAATAGGTGAACAGCAACTGTCCTTCGCGCAGCTGTTCATATTCGACTTTTTGTGGTTCCTTGACCTTGATGACCATTTCGGCGGTGGTAAATATCTCGGCGGCGGTACCGACAATTTCCGCACCGGCGGCGACATAATCCTCGTCGCTGCAACCGATACCGGCACCGGCCATGGTTTCGATCTTGACCGTATGGCCATGGGCGGTCAGTTCGCGGACTGAACTTGGCGTCAGTCCGACACGGTATTCGTGGTTTTTGATTTCCTTTGGAACACCAATCAGCATTTCGTTTTCTCCCGACGAAATAGGTGGCAATCGGGGTGTCTCACGGGATCGACCGGGGACGCCCGGGCGTTTTGCGCCCATTTTGTTATTGTTTGTGAATGATACCCTAAAAATAGGGCAATTAATCTTCATTTCTAGGGGGTGTTGGTGGTATCATTGCTAGATAATTTAAAAGAATGACCGAAATCTCGGAGGATTATTCAAATGCAGATGGATGAACGTGATCGCATGATCCTGCGTCTGTTGCAAAAAGACGGACGTATCAGCAATGCGGATCTGGCCGAAAAGGTAAACCTGTCCGCATCGGCCTGCCTGCGGCGCGTGCGCCTGCTTGAAGAAGCCGGTTTCATCGACCATTACACCATGCTTCTCAATCCGGCCCGTATTGGCAAACCGGGCAATGCGTTCGTCAATATCGCCATCACCCGCCAGACCCGCGAAGCCCTGGAAACCTTTGAAAAGGAAGTCCAGAAGGTGCCCGAGGTCGTCGAATGCTATCTTCTGGCCGGGCAAAGCGATTATCTGGTGCATGTCGTTTATAGCGACACCGCTGATTATGAACGCATCCACAGCGAAGTCCTGACCCAGCTTCCCGGTGTCGAACGTGTCCAGACGGTCATTACCCTTCGCGAAGTCAAACGCACAACCGAATTGCCGGTGTGATCGAATAGGCTAGAAACGGCAGATATTCTCGATGGCAAGCCAGTCGGCATAGGGAATGTCGACCTTGCCCGTCAACCGGGCTTCTTTGAACAGGGCAGATCGCCCGTCGGTATCGGGGTGGCTGCTTAAAAACTCCGGAATGGTGTTTTGCAAGCCATTTCTGGTGCGTTGACGGGACATCTTTTCCAGAAGCGCTGCCAGATCGTGGCTGGTGACCTTGGCCTTCCCCAAAAGATCAAGCGCATATAGATCGGCGTCATGTTCCATCTGGCGCGAATAACTGTGCTGAAACAGCAAATCAATCGGCGCGTCCAGCCCGCCACCAAACAGCCAGATCAGCTGACCTAGCCCGATCCCGTAGAACATTTTCCTAAGCCCGTGATGCATCTCGGTATGGCCGATCTCGTGGGCAAGGACGCCTGCCAATCCTTCGGGTGATGTCGCCATCTGCAGCAGGTCGGAAAAAAGGACAATCTGGCCACCGGGCAATGCGATTGCATTGGCCATATCGCTGCGTATCACTGTTATCTCGTAGGTATAGTCAAGATCGCCGGACTTGATCAGCTGATGCATGATCTGATCAAGACCGCGCATTGCATCGGCGTTTGGCACGCAAACAACTTCTTCGTCGTTCTCTTCGTTTTCAAGTGCGAAGGCTGAGATGATTTGATCGCGGGCGATCTCGCCAAGGCGGATTTCACTGTCGCGCGGATAAACGTTCGAAAGCAGTTCTGCCGTAATTGGCACCCCAAACCATACCAATAGTCCGATACAGGCAACCAGTGCAGAAATGCCTCCAATCAGAAGAGCCCGAAATTTTGATGACCCCTCGGCAACCGTTAATTTCGGGAACTGCCTGATCAGCGTGTCAGTGAACGGACCTTTATCAATAACGATCCGCGCACCATCATCCGTGTGCGGGCGAAGGCGCACGGGTTGCATTCCGGTCGGCTTTTCACAAAGGACCAGATTGTCGATTTGGTATGATCGTCGGCGATCATCATCAAGTTCAACGATCAGGTGACGGTCAGCAATTGTGACCGCCACATGATGCGACGTTATTGACAGACCGTCGAAGAAACGTGCCTGTCCTTGCATGGGGTCGTCAGATTCCGCCAAGATCAAATGCCTCGGCAAGTCCTTCACCGGTCTTTGGTTCGCTACGTGCGACCTGCTGAACCGTGAAGCGGTCAATTTCACCCGTCATTGTAATGGATGAAACCTTCGCGGCAATAAGCGGTTGCACAAACATCGGCAACAGGACGATTTGCTGAACCGGGCCAAGCAGGACCAGAAACAGGAACGTCATCGCAAAGACAAACGGCATGTTGGGGCCGGCATTGCCACTTGCAGCGATAGAAGCACCGATAACCATAGAAAAGATCATGACGATCAGTGCAAACAGGACCACCAAGGATATCAGCAAGACCGCATAGATCTTAAACAGCTTCTTTGGGGTAAGCTCCGACGAAAAGGCAAGGTTACCCAGTGATGTTTCACCGGTCGTATAGCGGAAGAACCAGGCCTGATACCGCGCGAATTGATAGGCTCCGAAACCAGCGCCGACAAGCCCGATCACAATGGCAAGTGGCAATAACACCTTCACCAGTGCCACAAATAACCCAAACGTGACCAGATAGGTCAGAAGTAAAATAAACCAGATAACAAGCCACTTCTTGAATGCGGGCGTGAACATGCCGCCAAAGGCCATCTTGGCATCGCCAAGCATCGTATGGTTGCGCTCATACTTCATTAGTTCGATGTCATAGTATGGTTTGCAGATACCGAGGGTAAGGCCGGTAAAGAAAAGGGAAACAAGCGCATTCCCTGCATACTTTAGCGATGATCCGCCAAGATGGCCGCGAATACCCCGCCACGATGTGCGCGACAGCCGGTATCTCTGTGCGCGGTACATGGCTATATGCATCAGGAAGATCAAAGGTATCCAGATTGCAAGATCAATCGCGAAATTGATCCCGACATTTCCAACCGGAACCTGCATGCGCGCATAAACGAAAAGGGCAATGAATGGGCCCGCACAGAGTGCGACAATCACAAAGCCCAGAAACAGTTCAAGCCCGCGTCCGGTATATTCAAGCCCATCACCGTCAATTCTGGTATGCGACCAGACATAACGACGTACCCGGGTCTTGGCCCAGAACCGAAAAATGCCCAGCGTCAAAATGGTCCAAAGGGCATTCCACATGGCAAGAGCCATGATCTTGTTCCATGTGCCGGTATATTCAAGTTTGTGATGTGTTTGATCCAAGGGTGTTTCAGAAAACACAACTTCGTTGTGATCTTCTGCTTCCGGAACATCACTTTGGTCATTGTCTCGATTCGTCATGAGCCCCTCGTGCCCTGTTTGCTTTTGCAAACGTGGTGAAGTGAAAAAGGCACCTGCTTGTGTCTCAGGTTGCTGGTCTCCCCCGCACTAAGCTTTAGCGTGTAGTGAGCTCATGATCACTCACTCAAAAGGTTAGGTGAGATCGGAAATTGGACAATACGACTCGCCCGAAAACTGTACAGATTCGCGGAAAATGTTCAGAATTGCCAAGGTCGGTTGATTTATATGACTGCAATTCATCTAGTGGAAGAAGCTTTGCACAAGCAAAATCCCTGCTATTTCAAGGCGTCATCAAAATTGTCAATTTATTCTGGTTCCACGGTTTGACTTTTAGGTGAATTACAATGCAATAATATGCGCGGGGAAAAACGCTGGGGGAAGTTAACCAACATGGAACAAGAGAATCTTGTTCGTGCGCGTAGCCACGAACAGAAACTGAAGCGCCGTGCAGATATTCTGGATGCTGCACGCGAGCTGTATCTGGAAGGCGATGGAACGTTGCCATCGGCTGCCGAGGTCGCCCGCAAGGCCAATCTGGCAAAAGGGACCCTCTATCTTTATTTCTCAAGCAAAGAAGCACTCTTCCTTGAAGTGCTGCGCCATTTCCAGAAAGGCTGGTTTGAGAACAATCTTGATGTCATCGATCAGGAAGCACTGCGACGGCCTGAGGAACGGGATTCAACCCGTGTGGCGCGCGAATTTGTGCAGTATCTCGTGAAAAACGAAAAGTTCCTGTATCTGGCGTCCTTGTCACAAGGTGTGCTGGAATCGGGGTCGGACGATGAAATGGTCGTTGGCCACCGCCGTTTTCTGGCATCAATGGTCAAACGTACGGCCGATGCCCTGGCTGAGCTTTACGAAATCACCCCGGACGATGCCAGCAAGCTGATGCGCTCATCCTATGCGCTGGTGATTGGCCTTTGGCAGATGTCGCAGTTGCCTGATCGCGTCAAAAAGCTGATGGAACAGAATGCGCTGACCAATCTGATCATTGATTTCGAAGAAGCTGCCGAAGAAGCCGTCGTGTCTTATTGGCAGGTGGCGGCACCTGGCATGAAATGCCGTGAAATGATGCGCCGTGCCGCATCTGGCGAGTGCTAGCACCGCGCACAGTGCGACACTGACCGGACAGATCAGATAAATTGGATCATAATGCAAAACAGCGCCGGAAGTGCTTCCGGCGCTGTTTTTGTTTGTAGCTTTGCAGGACCTGATGATCAGGTGGCCTCGGCACCGCCATTGGCGGCCCGGTTGCGCAGGCGTTCTGATCGCAGGATCAGGATGCTGGCAATCACAATCAGGATTGATACCGCCAGGATAATCAGCGTCGCAAGTGCGTTGATTTCCGGCGATACACCCAGGCGCACCGATGAAAATACCTTCATCGGAAGGGTGGTCGAACCCGGCCCTGCGACAAAGCTTGCAATCACAAGATCATCAAGCGACAGCGTAAAGGACAGAAGCCACCCGGCCATCAATGCCGGAAGGATCATCGGAAGGGTAATCACGAAAAAGATCTTGCCCGGTTTGGCGCCAAGATCCATCGCGGCTTCCTCAACCGAAATGTCCATGCCTGACAGGCGCGATTGCACGACCACCGCGACATAGGCCGCGCAGAATGTCGTATGCGCGATTGTGATGGTCGAAAGCCCGCGTCCGGCCGGCCAGCCAATCAACTGTTCAAGGGTCACAAACAACAGCAAAAGCGACAGACCGGTAATGACTTCGGGCATGACAAGCGGGGCGGCAATCATGCCTGAAAACAGTGTCCGGCCCTTGAACCGGCCAAAGCGCGACATGACAAGCCCGGCCGGTGTGCCAAGTGCCAGCGCAAGCGTTGCCGACATCACCCCGATCCGCAGGCTGTTCCAGGCGGCATCGATCATGCCGTCATTGTTAAACAGCGACACATACCATTTGGTCGAAAACCCGGCCCAGACGGTAACCAGTTTGCCTTCGTTAAACGAATAGACAATGACCAGCAGGATCGGCACATACAAAAACGCAAAGCCGAAAACCAAAGCCGAAATCAGGAAGGTTGAACGTTTCCCACTCATTGTTCACGTTCCTCCTGCTTGGTCTGGATATGCTGGAACCACATGATCGGCACCACAAGGAAGATCAGCATGGCAATCGCCACCGCCGATGCAATCGGCCAGTCACGGTTGGCAAAGAATTCATTCCAAAGCGTTCGCCCGATCATAAGCGTATTCGGACCGCCCAGAAGTTCCGGGATAACGAATTCGCCAACAGCTGGAATAAACACCAGAAGCGACCCTGCCAGAATGCCGGGCAGGGACAGCGGCAAGGTCACCTTCACAAAGGCCTGCCAGGGTTTGCAGCCAAGATCCATCGCCGCTTCGATCAGGCTGATATCCATTTTCTCAAGCGTCGAATAAAGCGGCAGGATCATGAATGGCAGATAGGTATAAACAATGCCGACATAAACCGCGAACTCGGTCTGACGCATGATCAGCGGTTCGGTAATGATCCCGGTCCACATCAGGAATGCATTGATCAGACCTTCGCGGTCCAGAATGCCGATCCAGGCATAAACACGGATCAGAAAGCTGGTCCAGAATGGCAGGATCACCAGCATCAAAAGAACGCTGCGCATCGATCCGCGGGCGCGTGCAATCCCGTAGGCCATCGGATAACCGATCAAAAGGGTAATGATCGTGGAAATGGCGGCAATCCGGATCGAATTAAGATAGGCCGTGGCATACAGGCTGTCAGATAACAGGAACAGATAGTTCCCGAAATTAAGCGTGATCGTGACGCCTTCATCAATCCATGCAAACAGGGCGCTATAAGGCGGCTGTGCATATTCCGCCATTGAAAAACTGATCTTCAGAACGATCAGAAACGGCACAAGGAAGAACAGGAAAAGCCAGAAATAAGGGATCCCGATCACCAATACCCGGCCATGCTTGATCATCCAGCGGTCAAATTTTTGCTTGATGGTTAGCTTGTCACTGCTCATTTGTTCAGAACCGAAGCAGCCCCGGCCTCCCACGATACCCACACGCTGTCTTCCCACGTATAGCGCGGTTCGATCTGGCGGGTGGAATTGGGCTCGGTGACCTTGATGCGTTTGCCGGTTTCAAGGCGCACGTGATAGGTCGAAATACCCCCAAGATAACCGATCTCTTCGACCTTGCCCGACAGGCAGTTATATTTGGTGTCTTCCGGCGCATCCTTGGTCAGACGCAGGCGTTCCGGGCGCAGTGCCACCCAGAAAGTCATGCCTTCATGGCCCTGAACGGCGTGATCGATATAGATATCGCAATTGGCCTCGTCCGATTTGATGACCGCGTATTTTTCATCATCATCAACCAGAACACCTTCGATCAGATTGACCTGGCCCAGGAAGTTCGCGGTATAGCGGCTGTTGGGATATTCATACAGTTCGAACGGGGTGCCGATCTGATTGATCACGCCTTCATTCATCACCGCAATGCGCGATGCCATGGTCATGGCCTCTTCCTGGTCATGGGTCACCATGACAAAGGTCGTGCCGACTTTTTCCTGAATATTGACCAGTTCGAACTGGGTCTGTTCGCGCAGCTTCTTGTCAAGCGCACCCAACGGTTCATCAAGCAAAAGCACCTTCGGGCGCTTGACCAGTGACCGTGCAAGGGCGACACGCTGGCGCTGACCACCCGAAAGCTGATGGGGTTTGCGTTTGGCAAATTTGGTCATTTGCACAAGGGCAAGCATATCAGCAACCTGTTCCTTGATCTCGGCGCGCGAAACGCCGTCCTGAACAAGGCCGAACGCCACATTCTGTTCAACACTCATATGCGGAAACAGGGCATAGGACTGGAACATCATATTGGTCGGGCGTTCATAGGCCGGGACGCCGGCCATATCGACACCATCAATGAAAATCTTGCCCGATGTGGGTTCTTCAAATCCGGCAAGCATGCGCAGAAGCGTCGTTTTCCCGCAGCCCGAACCGCCCAGAAGGGCGAAAAGCTCGTGGCGATAAATATCAAGGGAAACGTCATCGACAGCGTAAAAGTCGCCGAATTTTTTGGTCACATTCTCGAAGCGGATATAGGGAACCGCATCTGGATTGTTCCAAGGTTGCGTCTTATGCACGTCCTCATGCGCGCGATCCAAAACCGCCTCAGGCACCAGCATTCTCCCCTTTTTCAGTGTCATGATGAACCGATTTGACCAGACGACAGTCCCTGATGATCTGCTGCGCAAGTTTTTGATTATTGCGTCGGCGCCGGGTGTCGGTTCGCTCTGATAACAGGATGAAGCAATTCTACAATCTGTAAAGAGGGGTGTGCGATATTTTGAACAACAAATATGATTTGCCGCCCAAAACGGCAGAAAATGGCCTTTGGGTGTTCAGAAAATGTGCATTCTTCGACCGCTGAGGACGGCGCGCGGACGGGCGGGGATTGTGTGACTGTCTTCACAGCTTTGCGAGTCACAGCGATGCCGGGGGCGGGAGGTGGCCGGCACTGGGCGTCTGGCACTTGATGTCGCCGATAAGAAAAGGGCGCGATGAAAATCGCGCCCTTTGATGGTTCGAACTGTTTTGTTGTCCGATCATCAGGGGATGATCGCAAATACAGTCTTACTGACCGGTTTTAAGCTTGGTCCAAAGACGGGTACGGGTACGCAGTTCGCGCGAACCAGGTTCGACTTTCGAACGCAGACGTTCTTTGACTTCCTGCGGCGGGTAGATACCCGGATCGTTCAGGAGTTCCTCGTCAACCAGTTCCATTGCCGCCAGGTTCGGGGTGGCATAGGCAACATAGTTGGCAATGTCGGCTTCAACGTCGGCACGCAGCACATAATCGATGAATTTGTGTGCCAGTTCCGCATTCGGCGCATCGGCCGGAATCATCATGGCATCAAACCAGATCAGGGTGCCTTCCTTGGGGATGACATACTTGATCTCGTTGCCGTTGCCGGCTTCTTCGGCGCGAAGGGCAGCCATGCCAACGTCACCCGACCAGCCAACAGAAACACAGGTGTTCCCGTTTGCAAGATCGTTGATGTATTGCGAACTGTGGAAATAGGTCACGTAAGGACGGATTTTTTCCAGCTCGGCAATCGCGGTTTCAATCGATTCTGCGGTCGGTGCGCCGTCTTCCATATTGCCAAGATAGAAGTTGACCAGCGGCACAACCTCGCCCGGATCATCGAGAAGGCTCAGACCGCATTTCGACAGCGGCTCGGCATATTTCGGATCGAAAATCAGTGACCAGCTATCGACCGGTGCGTCGTCGCCAAGGACTTCCTTGACCTTCTCGACGTTATAGCCATAGCCGTTCGTACCCCAGAAATACGGAACGGCAAATTTGTTGTCCGGGTCGTATTTGGCCTGCTGTTTCAGGATGACCGGATCAAGATTGCCATAGTTGGACAATTTCGATTTGTCGATTTCCTGGAAGATACCGGCCTTGATCAGGCGTTCGGCATCGGCAAGGGTCGGGACAACAATGTCATACCCGGAATTGCCTGCCAGCAGCTTTGCTTCGACAACCTGGTTGCTGTCATAGACGTCGTAGTTAACCTTGATGCCGGTTTCTTTTTCGAAATTGGCAATGGTTTCTTCGCCGATATAATCCGACCAGTTATAGATGTTCAGAACATCTTCGGCCTGCGCCGCGCCGGCAAGGCCAACGGATGCAAGCACAACAAGGCTTGAAGATTTAAGAAGAGATTTCATTTCGCTGAGCCTCCCATGTGGCAGCGTTTGAAAAGTTTGGGCGTCCTGTTGTTTCATTCCCCCAGGACAAGAGGACACGTCCAATATCCTTCGAATGCATCAGGATATTGTCAAACACAAGATGGAAAATTGTGCATTTTTCGCATCAAGTGAAAATTTGGGCATTCGAGATGCAATAATCTTGCGCCGGGTTCAGGATCCCGGCGCAAAATTCGATCTGTGATTTTAAACGTTGAGCAACAGGTGCTCGCGTTCCCAGGCGCTGATCACGGTCTGATAGGCATCCCATTCCGCTTCCTTGACCGCCAGAACCGCAGCCGAGAATTCCTCGCCCAGAAGTTCTTTCAGCGGCTTGCAACGCTGGAATTTCGCCAGTGCCTCGTGGATATGACGGGGCAGGGAATGCGCCCGGTCATAGCCCGACCCTTCGATCGGCGACGTCGGTTCGACTTCTTCAAGAATACCCAGAAGACCACAGGCAAGGGACGCTGCCACCGCAAGATACGGGTTGGCATCGGCACCCGGAATGCGGTTTTCGATCCGGCGTGCGGCTGCCGGGCCATTGGGCTGACGCAGACCGACCGTTCGGTTATCAAGCGACCAGTGCATGTTGATCGGGGCATCCGACCAGGGCTGCAAACGGCGATAACTGTTCAGATTCGGTGCCAGAAGCGGCATGGCCGCAGGCAGATACCGCTGCAAGCCGCCAATATAGTTCAGGAACATCTTGGAGTTTTCGCCGTCATCATCGGCAAACAGGTTCTTGCCGGTATTGATATCGACAAGACTCTGATGAATATGCATCGCACTGCCCGGATGGTTGCCCATCGGTTTGGCCATGAAGGTACCATAGACTCCATGCTTGAGTGCGGTTTCGCGCAGCGTGCGCTTGAACAGGAACGACTGGTCCGCCAGTTCAAGCGGCTCACCATGGTTGAAGTTCATTTCAAGCTGGGCGGGACCGGATTCGTGGCTCATGGTATCGGCATCGATATCCATGGCTTCGCAATAGTCATAAAGATCTTCGATCAGCGGGTCGAACTCGTTGATCGCATCAATGCCAAACGCGTTCGATGCACGTTCCGGGCGGCCGGAACGGCCAATCGGCGGTTCAAGCGGGTTGTCCGGATCGGTGTTTTTCGCCACCAGATAAAATTCAAGTTCCGGGGCAATGACGGGTTTCATGCCGCGTTCTTCAAATGCCTTGAGAACACGTTTGAGAACCCCGCGCGGCGAGGTCGAAACTTCCTCGCCAGAGAAGTGATAGCAATCGCAGATGATCTGGGCAGTCGGCTCCTCGTACCACGGCACGACGCGGATGGTTTCCGGATCGGGAACCATGACGACGTCTTTTTCCGCCGGGTCAAGGAATGCATCGGTTTCTTCCGGATAGCCGCCGGTTACAGTCAGGCAGAAAATCGCCTCCGGGATGGCAAGGCTTTTGGCTTCCAGACCGCGCAGAAACTTCTGCGTCGGCAGAACCTTGCCCCGGGCCACCCCCGACATGTCCGGTACAATGCATTCGACTTCTTCGATTTTTCGCTCAGATAGCCACTTCTTGAGATCGGTGCTCATATGTAGTCGGGCGCTTTCACGCCAGTCCTTCAAAATTGCATTTTCTTGCGTTTTTCGGGCCATTCCCGACAAATTTCACAAGAAAGAATGTTGGTCTTCGAAGAGTTTTGTATTTTATTTTGTTATTGTTTTTGTTTTTCGAATTATAGTCGAAATATCGGTGTGATCGTCGAAGATATCAATTCATATCTCTGGAACGACCCCACCATATTGCGGTATAACTGCTCCAGATTATAAGGGCAGCGCTTGGACGCTGGTCAAGGAGGTATTATGAAAATCGAACATCCCTATCTTATGTTTCTTGGTGACGCGCCGGACGAACTGGCTGCAAAAACCGCAATCGGCATCAAGCAGTGGCGCCCGGAATGGTGCGTCGGTCAGCTCAGCCTGCCGGGCTGTCAGGCTGATCTCGGTCTGCAGGAAATGACGATCGCCGAAGCAAAGGCCGCTGGCGTCAAAACCCTGGTTCTTGGTGTTGCCAACCGTGGCGGCATTATCGGCCCGGCATGGATGGAAACCCTGCTTGCCGCAATTGATGCCGGCATGGATATCGCCAACGGTCTTCATACCCGTCTTTCGACGATTCCCGAGCTGGTCGAAGCTGCTGCCGCCAAAGGTGTAAAGCTGTTTGACGTTCGCCACTTCGATGGCAAGGTCCCGGTCGGCAACGGCGAAAAACGTTCCGGCAAGCGCGTGCTGGCAGTTGGTACCGACTGCTCGGTTGGTAAAATGTACACCACTCTTGCCATTGATGCCGAAATGAAAAAACGCGGCATGAAGTCCGACTTCCGCGCAACTGGCCAGACCGGCATCTTTATCGCCGGCGAAGGCATCTCGGTTGATGCGGTGATTTCCGACTTCATCTCCGGTGCAGTTGAAACCATTGCGCCGGCCAATGATGCAGATCACTGGGACGTTATCGAAGGGCAGGGCAGCCTGTTCCACGCTTCGTTCTCGGGTGTGACCATGGGCCTGATCCACGGCTCCCAGCCCGATGCGCTGGTTGTCTGCCATGAACCGACCCGTGCGCACATGCGTGGTCTTCCGGGCTACAAGCTTCCGGATCTCAAGACCTGCATGGATGTCAATCTGATGCATGCCAAACTGACCAACCCGAACTGTGTGGTTGTCGGTTTTGCCATCAACACCAAGGCGCTTGACGATGCCGCCGCGACCAAGCTTCTGGCCGATATCGAAGCCGAATTCGGTCTTCCGGCTGTTGACCCGGTCCGCACCGGCGTTGCGTCGATCGTCGACAAGCTTCAGGAGATTTAAGTTGCCTCAACTCACTGTGATTTCCGAAGTCTTCCCCCTTGCACAGGTTTTCAAAATCTCGCGCGGGGCCCGGACCGAGGCACATGTGGTCAAGGTGACCCTGACGGACGGCACCCATACGGGCTATGGGGAATGCGTTCCCTATGCCCGTTACGGGGAAACGGTCGATGGTGTCATTGCTGATATCAATGCCCAGGCCGATGCCCTGTCGCGCGGCATGACCCGCAAGGAGCTTCAGGACGCCATGAAGGCCGGCGCGGCACGCAATGCCGTTGATTGCGCCTATTGGGATCTCGAAGCCAAGCGGTTCGGCCGTCGTGTCTGGGAAATGATCGGGCACAAGGCACCGGAAGGTCTGGTAACGGCCGAAACGCTCAGCATCGATACCCCTGACAACATGCGCGAAGCAGCACGCAAAATCGCCCATGCGCCGTTGTTGAAGGTCAAGCTGAACGGGGAAAATGTTCTCGAATCCGTGCGTGCGGTTCGCGAAGGTGCCCCGACGGCCCGCATCATTGTCGATGCCAACGAAGCCTGGTCACTTGATCTGCTCGAAGATATCGGGGCCGAACTTGACGGGTTGGGAGTCGAAATGATCGAACAGCCGCTTCCTGCCGGTCAGGATGATGGTCTGATCGATATCGATTGCCCGGTTCTGCTATGTGCTGATGAGTCGGTTCATACGGTGGCAGATATTCCGCGTCTGGCCAATCTCTATGACATGATCAATATCAAGCTCGACAAGACCGGCGGCCTTACCGGTGCGCTCGAACTTGCCGAAGCAGCCTCCAAGGCAGGCATGCAAATTATGACCGGCTGCATGGTCGGGACATCGCTTGCAATGGCACCGGCCATGATCATCGGCGCAATGTCGCGCATTGTTGATCTTGATGGTCCGATCTGGATGGCTAAGGATCGCGACCACGCCCTGACCTTCAAAAACGGGGTGATGGGGCTTCCCGATCGTGCCCTTTGGGGGTGATGCCGATGCACGCAGGTCGGTGATCTGTGTGCATCCTGTCATTTGACTGATATGTTTCAAAAGGCCGCCCCGGCATTCGGGTGCGGCCTTTTTCTTTTGCGCAATATGACCGCAGGTCGAATTGCCTTTGCTGCCATTTTGAAAAAGTTTCAGTTTTTTTAAAGCGATTCCAAAATTGAAACTTGAATAATTATCTTTTTTATCAATATGTTGCGCCACGGTTCTCGACGGTGTTGCAAAGATCGCTATGTCGTTTGGATACGACCACCTCCAATGGATAGTTGTATCTTTGGTTAAATAAGGGAACCATGATGGTCACATTCGGGGACAGGTAGGTCCCTGAAATTATTGAAGGTGGAGCTGTTCTGCGTGCTATCTGATCTCTTCAGAGATAGTAGGCGCACTGCCGGGTCTTTGCGGTGTTGCTATCGTGACTTCCTCTATACGCCAAGACATGCGGAATTATTGCATCTGCGGCGTAAGGAAACGATTCTGCTATCGGCGCGTTTCGCCGCCTTCTTTGTGTTGGTGCTGATGCTGGCTGTCCCGTTCTGGGATGGTTCTCTTTCGATTGATATGTGGTCCTCACAGGTCTTTGTGATGCGGCTGCTGGTGTCCGGGGTGGCCTTGGCCGTCATCACCAACCGGGCGGTCAGTGCGCGCTTGCGTCGGCATTTTCCCTATTTGCCGATGTTGATGCTGATTGTTGCGGTCTGTCTGCTGACGGTATTTTGCGGCAATGATCTTCAGGCGACCGAACGCATGCATACCGCGCACAGTTTCCTGATGCTGGGGCTGGTGGTGATGATTGCGATCATGCCCGTGACCCTGGTCGAAGCAGTCATGTTGTGTGTGCCGATTCTCGGGCTTCTGGTGGTCGGGGGCTATATCGACCTTGCCACCGGCATGATCCCGCTTGAATTGCTGTTGATGGTGCTGCTGCCACTTGCGGTCTTTTCGGCACTGGTACAGCTCTATCGTACGATTGTCGCGGCCCAGGAAATCGCCATTGATCCTTTGACCGGCTGTTATACCCGTGCCTTTGGCATGGAAATGATCAAGGTCAGCTTTGATGGCGCCCTGCGCAAAAAGGTGCCCTATACGGTGGCCTTTATCGATCTTGATGATTTCAAACAGATCAATGACCGCTACGGGCACGACTATGGCGATCGCATTCTGGGAGAGGTCGGTGAAAATCTGGTTGCCCGGTTCCGGCGTTCCGATCTTGTCGTGCGCTGGGGCGGGGAGGAATTCCTGGTCCTGCTGCCCGAACTCGATCGCGCCCGCGCCGCCGAGGTCCTTGATCGTGTCATGGCACCGGGGTTGGCCGCCCTTGAAAATGGTCAGGTCCAGAAAGCCAGTGTCGGTCTGTCTGAACGGATCGAAGATGCAATCGCCTTGCCGCAAAACCTGATCGAACTGGCCGACCGCCGCATGTATGAAGCCAAAAAACGCCGCGATCATGATGACATGATTGCAAACGGGCTGTCCGGACGTCGTCACCCGACCCGCAAGCCTGCTGGCGCACCCTGCAGCGCCAATGTCCAGTCGGTTGACCGTACCCTGAATTGATCGGTCTGATCCTGTATGCCCTTTGCCAGCATCGGGTAAAGGACGGCGGCGGTACGTGCTCCTGTTCTTCAACTGACAATTTGCATCGGAAGCACCGCAGCTCCTTAAGTCCATGTCCGGGACTGTCTCTCTCTCTCTCTCTCTCTCTCTCTCTCTCTCTCTGCGCTTCACACCACGGGCCATGCTTCTGGCGCTTAACGTCAGATGCCTGTTTGTCGGCGGTCTCTCGGACGCTTGGCGCTTGGGCTTGGCGCCGAAGCATCTGAGCACCAGCATCGGCCATTCTGTTCCGCAGGGGGCATCCAGCACGCTACACCCACCTAAAGCACCCGATATCCGAAGCTCTCATAACCACTTCCGATTTACGACGGCCTTTGCGCGGTGGTTCAAGCGGGCTGTGCAGGTTCGCAAGCTTTGGCGGTGTTGGCGCCTCGTTGGTTGCCCATGACGGTGTTTTGCGGGCATGCCATCAAATCGCGGGTTTTTATTTTCTTTTGTGATCGACTTTAATCCCCGGCATTGGGGGAAAAAGTTCTGATACAATCAATGCTTGCGTGCATCTCTCGGGCTTTCGGTCTGTGTTTGACGGGCGAAACGCCGTTTGATGTGCTTGTCCCGGGTGGTTTTCTTGCTTTCAGGGGTGATTTTCCCGAATCACCCGAACCGGGCAGGGGGATTTCGGGCGATTGATGCGATGGATTCGCATCGATTCTTTTTCCAGATTCGAAAATCCGCTTTTCTTTGATGATCAAAAAATAGCCTCCCACATCGGAAATTCAGACCGATTGGCGGGCATTGTCATAAAATTGTGATCAAAAAATATGCATCGGTATTTTTGACGAAAAAATAGTCAAAAAGCTATTGCGTCCTCCCCGTCAAATGGGTAATCTCCATTTGTGCGCTGCGGTAGGACGCAGTGCATTCCGGCGAGCGACTTGTCGCTCGTTTCTTGGACGTTTCCTCCCTAGACTTGGGCCGCTGTCACAGGCGGCCTTCTTTTTTACCTGAATTCAGCCATTTAGGTTGATTTCGGCTGTCTCAATAATCCTGTTGATATGCGTTTTGAATTTTTGCGCGGATTTTTGTGCGTTGCAAATCAACCACGCCGCGCCAGTATGCGCGGGGCTGATATTTCGGGGCACGATTGCCCTAATGGCTGCAATCGGTTCGGCTGACCCGGAATGTATTGAGATGTTTTTGACTGGTGACGTAGTTCTCGACAAATACGGCGCCGGCATTGACCAACAGTGCAATTTTCGGATCGCTGCATAAATAGGCCGCGATCTGATCATGGGAGTCTGCGGTAAAGGCAAAGGCGGGATCATAAACGATATAGGTCCGCTGAAGCTCGTTCCGGGCAGCTTTGACCATGACCAGGTCAACCGTTTCCCCCGTTGTGATTGGCAGCATCGGCTGAAGGTCGTTTGCGATCTTGCCAAGCTTCGCACTGAGCTGTTGCTGATCATCGATCGTAAAGGCGGATGTCTTGAAATTGAATGACGTATAGGCACCCAGCATAATGATCGCCAGTCCGATCATGACGCCTTTGCCGCCAGACAGCAGGGATGCCGAGCCGGATCTTATGATACCCGGTCTTGTCCGACCGCTTTTCAAAAGCAGATAAAGATTGAGAACCGGGATAAATCCCAGAATGGCCAGTTGCTTCTGCCCGCCGATATCAAGCGCCCGGGCAACCGAAAGGCGGCCAAGAACAAAGCCCGCCACCATGGCGACAAGCAGCGGATATACCGTGATCACCCAGTAAAGATTATGCTCGATCGCGGGCATGGTGAAAACATAGGCGACCCCGGAAAGTGCAATGGCAAATCCCAGAAGCGAAAGCCTGACAAAATACTGTGTTCGCGTGATCGATACGTTGTTTCTGCGCGACATCGCGCCAAGCAATCCGGCAGCGGCAAACATGCAGAAATTCACCGCACGGGCGGCCTGATCGGGCAGGCCGGCATAGCTGGTCGCAAGATCGTTCAGCATCTTATCGCTCTTTCTCCCGATTGCGGATCACGCGTCGGAGAATAAGAGCGTTTCAGGCCCCACGGAACTAGCTGCAAGAGTAGGTTTTGCAGTTTATTTTAGAAAAATCGAATAATAAGTGTGTCGGGCTTGATATGTTCCCGGATCAGGGGCTTGATTCCGGAATTATTTCTCGCGCGAGGGGTTGTTTTCCGGGGTTGTGCCGTCGCCATCGCCAA
Organism: Thalassospira povalilytica; assembly: GCF_002844235.1. Taxonomy (GTDB): domain Bacteria; phylum Pseudomonadota; class Alphaproteobacteria; order Rhodospirillales; family Thalassospiraceae; genus Thalassospira; species Thalassospira povalilytica. Next base: position 41,142 of record NZ_PGTS01000002.1, read on the forward strand.
GGCCGCGCTGCATGATCACGCTATCGACCCAGCGGCCCAGCTTGAACCCGGCCGACTGAAGGGTTCCGGCAACCCGGAAGCCAAGCCGCGCATGAAGCCCGATCGATGCCACATTGGCACTATCGCCAATCACGGCCACCATCTGGCGGTAACCAAGCGCGGTACACCGTTTGATCAGTTCCGAAAGCAGGGCGCGCCCCGCACCCTTGCCGACAACATCGGGCGCGATATAGATCGTGTCTTCGACGGTAAAGCGATAGGCCGGGCGCGTTCGGTATGATCCGGCATAGGCAAAGCCTTCGACCCGGCCATCAAGTTCGGCGACAAGATAGGGCAGGCCGCGTTCGCGCACATGCTGCCAGCGTGATGTCAGTTCGGCAATTTCGGGTGCACGTTCTTCAAATGATGCCAGCCCGTGCAGGACGTGATGGCCATAGATTTCGGTAATGCGTTCGAAATCTTCGGGTTCGGCATCGCGGATCACCAGATCGTGCAAAACAACGCTGGTCGCAGTATCGGTCATTAAAACGGGTTCCCGTCGAGATCATGGAAGGCCGCAATCAGATTGGTCATCTGATCACGCAGAATGTCAAAGCCGCGATGCGGGGTGATTGTGGCTTCGTCCATGTAAAGCGCGCGTGACAGCTCGATCTGAAGACTGTGCACATGCTCTTCGGGGCGGCCGTAATGGCGCGTGCAATATCCCCCGGCATAGGGGTCATTATGCGCCGGGCCAAAGCCCATATTGCGAAGACAATCATCCACAAACCGCGTCAATGACGGGTGGCATGAACTTCCATAGCAATCGCCAAGCACCAGATCAACGCGGTTTTTCATGCTGTCGGTGGAATCACCGGGCATTGAATGGCAATCAATCAGAATGCAATAGCCGAAACTGTCGCGTGTCTGATCAATCAGTTTCTGCAACGCGCTGTGATAGGGCCGGTAATAGGTATCAATTCGTTCGAATGCTTCTTCGACGGGCAGGCGGCTTTTGTAAATCTCGACCCCGCCGCTGACCACGCGCGGGATCGATCCAAGCCCCGAAAGTGCGCGCATCGAATTGATTTCGGCATCATCGGGCAGATCGCCTTCGAACATGCGCGGATCAAGCTCCATCGCGGCCCGGTTCACATCGACATAGGCACGCGGAAATGTCGCGCATAAAAGCGGCGCGCCAAGTTTCGGAGCGGCTGTAAACAGCTGATCGACAAAGGCATCTTCCGATGCGCGCAGTTCGAGCGATCCGATCCGCGCGCTTTCAATAAGGTCCTGGGGGTACTGGCGTCCTGAATGTGGGGATGCAAACACCACTGGCAATGTTTGCCGTGGTGGCAGGATAACAGTAGCTGGGCCGGTTGAGGTAATTTCCGAAGGCAACTGGTTCATTGTCGTGCGTAACGTCCATCCCTGGTAACAGTGTTCTTCAATATCCCGCGGTCCCCAAAACCATCCTGCACCCGATCAGGTGCAGCAGGCTTCCCTAGCATATGGTAATTGGAGCAGAATTGATGAAGATTTTTTGTCAAAAAACCATTTCTGGGGTTGCACCTTTGTCTGCCTTGGGCTAAATACCGCCTCGCCGACGCAAACGGCACGGACCAATCCTTTCACCCTGATCGGGGCGGTCTTTCAAAAGATGGATTTGCGGGCCTATAGCTCAGTTGGTTAGAGCGTTCGCTTGACATGCGAGAGGTCACAAGTTCGAGTCTTGTTAGGCCCACCATCTTTTGCACCCATAGGGGCCTATAGCTCAGTTGGTTAGAGCGTTCGCTTGACATGCGAGAGGTCACAAGTTCGAGTCTTGTTAGGCCCACCATTCCCACCCCGCCGGGTTGCCGCGCGGGGTTTTGTGTTTCTGGCCTGTTTGATCAGCGCATTTGCGCGATGCTTTTTCTGAACCGCATGGCGCTAAAGGCAAAGAACGCGCTGCCGATAACAAAGACCAAAAGAAATTCCGGCCACACCACATCAATGCCCGCTCCGCGAAACAGAATGGCTTGCGCATATTTCACGAAATGGGTCGATGGGGCGATCTGCATGATACTCTGAAGGGTTTCGGGCATGCTTTCAAGCGGGGTGGTGCCCCCCGAAAGCATGCGCAACGGCAGGACCACCAGGATAAACAGCAACCCGAATTGCGGCATGGATCGCGTCATGGTTGCCAGGAAAATGCCAAGGGCTGTGGCAAAGAATAGATAAAGCACCGTACCGGCCATGAATAACAGCTTTGATCCGATCACCGGCACGCCAAGGATAAGCTCGACCACAAAGGTCAGCGACAGCGTGCTGGCAATCAGAATGACAAGCCCGTTGGCCCAGACCTTTGCCATCATGATTTCAAACGGATCAAGAGGCATGACCAGAAGGTGTTCGATCGTGCCATGTTCGCGTTCGCGAATAAGGGCCGCCCCCGAAAGAATGATCGACAGCATGGTAATGGCATTGATGATTTCCATGGTCGCGGTAAACCACGAACTGGTCGCATTCTGGTTATAGGCATAGCGCGTGACGATCTGGGCCGTGCTGTCGCCATTGGATCCGGCATAGGCCGATTTGCCGCCAAGCCAGGTTGATACTTCGCGCGATATGATATTGCTGACATATCCCTGGCCGATCCCGGCCTGCATCATCGCTGTGGCATCGATATTAAGCTGCACTTCCGGATTGCGCCCGCCAATCAGGTCGCGTTCGAATTGCGGCGGGATCACCAGTACAAAGGTGAATTCACCGCTATCCATTGCCGCATCAAGGTCGCGTTCCTCGATCTGGACCGGGTTCTGGAAAAATGGCGGCAGGAATGAATCACGAATGCGCAGTGAAAGCGCCGATCCGTCCTGATCGGAAATCGCGATCGACGCATGGTTGAGGTCATGGGAAAACCCGGTCGCCGCGTTATAGATCGCAAATGAAAACGCCCAGACAATCAGGATCATCAGAACGATGTCGCGTTTAAGGCTGTAAAGCTCCTTGATGCCAAGCCGATAGATATTGCTGATCCGTCTTGCCAACATCACTTAGGCCTCCTGCTTTTTCAAAAGCAGCATTGAAATCATGCTGAGTGCCGGGAAGAAGATCGCAAGCTTGATCAGTTCGGGATACAGCTCGGCAAAGCCAAGCGCCTTGGTAAAGGTGCCGACACTGATTGACATGAAATGCGATGTCGGGATGATGGTCGAAAGAACCGCCGGTGCGCCTTCCAGTGATGAAATCGGCTGCATCATTCCTGAAAACATCACCGATGGCACCATGGTAATGATCGCCGTGCCAAACAGGGCGGCAATCTGGGTGCTGGTAAAGGACGAAATCAAAAGACCAAGCCCCGTGGTCGAAATCACAAACAATGTTGCCCCAAGCAAAAGCGTCAATCCATTGCCGCGCAACGGCACCTCAAACCAGAACAGCGCCATGGCACTCATCAGAAAAAAGTTGATCAAACCAAGTGCGATATAGGGCAACTGTTTGCCCAACAGAAACTCAAGCTTTGAAACCGGGGTGACATAAAGATTGGTGATCGATCCCAGTTCCTTTTCGCGCACCACGCCCACTGCCATCAGAACGGCCGGAATAAACATCAAAAGCAGGGCAATCACCGATGGCACCATGGCATAGATGCTTTTGAAATCCTGATTGTAGCGATACCGGGTTTCAATCTGGATCGGCAGGGATGATGTCGTGCTGCCATCCTCACGGCGGGCAGATTCGCTCAGATACCGTTGATGGATGCCTTCGACATAGCCATGAATGGTCTCGGCCCGGAACGGCATGGTGCCGTCAATAAAGGCCCCGATTTCCGGGCTGGCACCCCGGCCGACATCGCGCCCGAAACCGGGCGGAATTTCAATCGCCAGTGAAATGCTGCCCGACAGCAACCGTGCCTCAAGATCGGCATTGCTGATCAGTGGTTCCTGTTCCCGAAAATAGCGCGATCCCGAAAGATTTTCGATATAGGTCCGGCTTTCCGGTGTCTGATCGCGGTCCAGCACCGCATAGGTCAGGTTTTCAACATCAAACGTAATGCCATAGCCAAAGACCGGCATCAGGATCGCCGTCCCGATCAGGGCAAACATCAGCCGGATCGGATCACGGATCAGCTCCATGGTTTCGCGCAATGAATAGGCCCAAAGTCGACGCGGGCTGAATATCGATGCCTTTGCCGGTTTCCAGTGATCGGGTTGAATGTCATCGCCCGAAATCTGATCTGGTTCCGGTTCGGGGGCGTTTTCCTGTTCACCACTAGCCTCGACCAGATAACTGATAAAGGCTTCTTCAAGGGTTTCTGATCCGCGTCCCTTGGTGATTGCGTCGGGCGTGTCGCTGATCAAGACCTTGCCGGCATGCATTAGCGAAATGCGATCACACCGTTCCGCCTCATTCATGAAATGGGTGGAAATAAAGATCGTCACACCGTGCTTGCGCGAAAGTTCGACCAGCAATTCCCAAAACCCGTCACGCGCCACCGGATCGACACCCGATGTCGGTTCATCAAGGATCAGGATTTCTGGGTCATGAATGATCGCAACCGCCAACGACAAGCGTTGCCGCACACCAAGCGGAAGGCGCTCTGCCAGGTCATCGTGATATTCACCAAGCCCGAACCGTTCGGAAAGCGCGTCAATACGCGGCTTGATCTGATCCTCGGACAGGTGAAACAGCCGCGCATGCAGCTCAAGGTTCTGCATCACGGTCAGTTCGGAATAAAGCGAAAAGGCCTGGCTCATATAGCCAACCTTGCGGCGAAGCTCGATATCCTGGCCATCAACCGGCATGCCAAAAAGTTCTGCCGTGCCTTCGGTGGCTGCCAAAAGCCCGGTCAGCATCTTCATGGTCGTGGTTTTGCCGCAACCGTTCGAGCCCAGAAACCCGAAAATCTCGCCTTTTTCGATGCGGAAACTGACATTGTCCACGGCGGTAAAATCGCCAAATCGCTGGGTCAGGTTTTCGGCAACAATGGCCGGTCTGTCGCCATGGCTGGTGCGCGGCGGAATGATCAGTTCATGATGTCCGCGGCGTTCTTCTTCGGGCAAAAGGGCGATAAAGGCCGCTTCAAGGTTATCTGTTCCGGTCCGGCTCAGGATGTCATCGGCACTGCCGGTCGCAAGGATCTTGCCGTCATTCATCGCAATCAGATGATCAAACCGGGCGGCCTCATCCATATAGGCGGTGGCGACAAGGACCGTCATCTCGCGCCGGGTTTCTCTGATTGCATCAATCAGTTGCCAGAATTGCCGTCGCGACAGGGGATCAACCCCGGTGGTCGGTTCATCCAAAATCAGGATATCGGGATCATGAATAAGCGCGCAACACAGGCCAAGCTTCTGTTTCATCCCGCCCGAAAGCTTTCCGGCGGGCCGTTCGGTAAAGGGTGCCAGTCCGGTCGCCTTGGTAAGGGACGCGATCCGCTCGTTGCGTTCTCGCTTGCCCTGGCCAAACAATCGGCCAAAGAAATCAAGGTTTTCGCGGATCGTCAGATCCATATAAAGGTTCTTGCCAAGCCCTTGGGGCATATAGGCAATCCGGGGCAGGATATCGTTGCGGTGGCCGCGATCGGCCATTGATCCGTCCAATGTTTCAACCAACCCGTCCTGAACCTTGCGCGCCCCCGATATCAGGGCAAGGGCAGTGGATTTCCCCACACCATCCGGCCCGATAAAGCCCACGGTCTGTCCGGTCGGGATTTCCAGATCAATGTGATCAAGCGCCGTGACCTTGCCATAGCGGTGGCACACATCTTTAAGCCGCACGGCATGTTCGATGGCATGATCGACACCCTGAACGACGCCCTGACCGACAGCGTGAACGGGCTTTGAGCCGGTATCACTCATTACTTCATGCTCTGGCGAAGGGTGGCGTCATCGGGCACATTTGGCGTGAATGCATCGGGCCAGTCCTGATGATCGGCCAGCATGATATAGGCCTCACCCGGAAGGCCGGTCTTGACCCGCTTGATATGTTCGGCAAGCAATTCCCGATCAATCCGGACCTTGACCCGGAACATCAGCTTGTCACGTTCGGACCGTGTTTCGACCTCGCGCGGGGTGAATTGCGCGTCATCGGCAACAAACGATACCTTGGCCGGGATCACAAAGCCCGGTGCGGCATCGAGCATGATACGCGCCTCATTGCCAACAAAGGCCAGACCGGCCTGTCGCGTGGGAAGGAACACATTCATGTAAACATCGCTTAGATCAATCATCGTGATGACCGGCCCGCCACCCGACAAAACCTCGCCCGGTTCGGCAAGGCGATATTGTACGCGCCCATCGCGCGGTGCTTTCAGGACTGAATCATCAATCTGGACCTGAATGCGTCTTAGTTCCGCTTCGGTCGCCTCGACATTGCGTTGTGCACTCACAAGCTTGGCCTGTGCGGCACTAAGGGCCGCCTGCGCAACATCCCGGTCGGCCCGGCGCTGATCGACCTGTTCGCGGGAAATGTTGTTGTTTTTCACCAGCTCATTGGCGCGCGCCAATTGCTGCTGGGCAAAGGAAAGCTCGCTTTGGCGCTGGATGATCAGGGCCTCGGCCTCGGCTATCCCCTGTTCGGCACCGGCAACTTCGGCCCGGGCGCGGGCCTGACTGGCCATCAGTTCGGCGGTGTCCATGCGTGCCAGAACCTGACCGGCACTGACCGTGTCGCCCTCATCAACCAGAACCTCGTCGACCCGCCCGGCATATTTGGTTGCCACCCGGATTTCTTCGGCTTCAATGCGGCCATTACCCGATGCGATAAAGTCGGGAAGCTCGGATTGCTGGGATTTCCAATAGGCAAAGCCGCCACCGGCAACTGCCACAATCACCACAAGAACAATCAGCACAGAACGCAGGTTCTTCATTCCATTCTCCGAGAAACGGGGCCAGGACAGTGGGCAAGGGATCTACAATCTCTGATCGTAATATCTGACCAGAGTTCGCTTACGCTTGCAATGTCCGATTTTCTGGAATGATCCTAAAGGGTTGTCACGTGCCGTTCTTTGATGTCGCGCAAATTAGAAAGTACCAGTTTACGAAAGCTCACATCTCAAGATCAAACACCACCAATCCCGCCAAACCACCGTCAAGCATCCCGACCAGTTGCCCGCCAAGTTTCTGATGCTCGGGATGTTCAAGATAGGCATCGCGCGCGGCGGCATCATCAAAATCGATGCAGAACCCGTGACGGAAACCCTGTTCAAGGTTTTCCGGGCTGACCGATATGCCGCCGTCAAAGCCCCGCATGCCGGGGATGAGCGTGCCGAGATTGGCAAGGGCATCAAACAGGGATGTGATGTCATCCTGTTTGATGCCCGATTGGAATTTGACCAGAACGATATGGCGGATCATGACAAGACCTTTGTGAAGGTTAGCTTTGTCTGATTTCACCTTTGTTTCGTTTGGTCTGTCAACTGATGTGAACGTGATCAGCGACCATTAAGGCTTGCCGCAATGCTGTCCCCGATGATCGCAATGCCAAGATCAAGTTCTTCTTCGGTAATGGTCAGCGGCGGGGCAATGCGGAACACACCGCCCATGCCCGGAAGCTTGACGATATTCATGCTAAGCCCGCGCTTGAATGCCTCACTCGCAATCGCGGCCCCCAGATCATGATCGGGCGCACCGCCATCCTTGACGATCTCCATACCAAGCATAAGCCCGCGTCCGCGCACATCCCCCACGCATGAATACTGGTTTTTCAACGCAGCCAACCCGTCAAACAGCCGTTTGCCCAAGTGACCTGCGCGGGCCACAAGGTTTTCTTCGGCCACAACATCCAGCACCGTCACGCCAACTGCGGCGGGCAGGGGGTCGGAAACGTGGGTGGTATAGAACAAATAGCCCTTTTCATGGGCGGCATCTTCGATTTCCGGCGTGGTCATCACGGCCGAAAGCGGCAATCCGGCCCCGATGGTTTTTGAAAGGGTGAGGATATCGGGCATCACGCCATCACGTTCAAAGGCAAACATGGTGCCGGTGCGGCCAATGCCGGTCTGGGCCTCGTCCAGGATCAACAGCATCCCGCGCTCAACGCATTTCTGCTTGAGTGCGGCAAGGTAACCTTTGGGAAGTTCCAGCATCCCGCCGCTTGACAGGATCGGCTCGGCAACAAACGCCGCAAGATTGCCGGTCGATTGCGCATCAATCAGGTTAAAGGCGTCATCAAGCTCGGTCTGCCAGTCAAGCGATCCGTCGGCATTTTTAAACCGCGGGCGAAACGCATTGGGGGCCGGAATGGCCAGCGATCCGACCGCCGCCGGGCCATAACCCTTGCGTCCCGCACTATAGGTCGCCGATGCCGCAACCCCGGTCATCCCGTGCCAGCTTTTGGAAAAAGCGACGATCTCGTGCTTGCCGGTAACAAGCTTTGCCATGCGAATGGCGGCTTCGTTGCTTTCGGCACCCGTGGACAGCAAAAGCACGCGATCAAGCCCCGGCGCAAGCGCGGCCAAACGTTCGGCCAAGGTGACGACCGGGCGGGTCAACATGCCGCTAAACAGGTGGGCCACGGTTTCGACCTGGCGCTGCACGGTTTCGACGATTTTCGGGTGCCCGTGCCCCAAAACCGCACTCATTTGCCCGGATGTGAAATCAAGGATCGCACGATTATCGGCATCATACACAAACGATCCCTTGGCACGTTCGATGATCGCCGGTTCAAACGTTCCGCCATAGCGGATCAGGTGTTTTTTGGCGGCATCCCAGAATTTCGGATCGGAATTGTTTGACATGGTTGGCTCCCTGCAAGCGTGTGTCTTTGATGGATACAGGGTATCGGCTGTTGATATCTTCGTAAAATTGATAATGATAGCATTCCGGTATTGGAAAAATTGATATACATTGGACGACGCCATGCAAACCCTGCTTGATCTCAAACTGCTGACGACCTTTGTGCGCGCCGCTCATTCCGGGACGCTAAGTGCCACCGCCCTTCAGGTCGGGCGCACGCAATCAACCGTCACCATGCAGATACAGCGTCTTGAAGATGCACTGGGCCAGACGCTTTTTCATCGCAGCGGCAGTGGCGTTACCCTGACCGGAAGTGGTGAACGGTTTCTTGGCTATGCCGAACGGATTTTGAAATTGCATGACGAGGCGGTCTTTGCCTTTTCTGATCGGGGCTTGCGCGGTTCCATGGTGTTTGGCTGTCCCGAGGATTACCTGATCGCCTTTTTCCCGGCCCTGCTTAAAAGCTTCGGGACGATCTATCCGGATGTCGAGATCAGGGTGGTTTCGGCCCCGACGCCGGAACTCCATAAGATGCTGCGCGCGCGCCAGATTGACCTGGCACTGGTCTCGGTCGCCAACCCGGACGGAGAACCCGATATCGCACGGACAGAACAACTGGCCTGGGTTGGTGCCAAGCCGACCCTTGATCTGCATGATTTCGGTACCGGGATTGGAAACAGTATCGGAGAAGAGGCAGGCGACAGTCCGACAGCCGCTCGGACCATCCCGCTGGCCTTGCCCGCATCAAACGCCCTTGATCACAAGGCCGCCTGCGATGCCATGAACGCCGCCCAAATTCCCTACAAGATTTCCTATGCCAGCAGCAGCCTGACCGGCCTGATCGCCGTGGCCCGTTCGGGGCTCGCCATCAGTGTGATGATGCAAAAGGCGGTGCCAAATGATCTGTATATCCTCAAGGCCCCGTTGCCAACCTTGCCCAAACTGGGCCTGAAAGTCATCGCAGGCGAGGGCACGCAAAACCCCGCCACGACCGCCTTCGCCGATCACGTCAAAAACATGCTGCCGTTTTTGTGATTTTTTGGAAGTGCGGTCACCGAAGTTCGGCTGCCGCCCCTGTCCCCTAACGACTTGTGAAAAGGCCGCATCGACCCCAACCGCTTTGTGGCGCTGACATCCGCCAACCACGCCAAGCTGTATGGCATGTACCCGCAAAAGGGCACGATTGCGATTGGCTCAGACGCCGATCTTGCTCTTTGGGACCCCAACAGAAACGTCACCATCACCAACGACATCCTGCAACAGGGCTGCGACTACAGTCCCCATGAAGGCCTTGAAGTCAAAGGCTGGCCGGTCCACACCATCGTGCGCGGCAAAACCGTGGTGAAGGGCGGGGAAGTCACCGGACAGAAGGGCGATGGCAAATATTTGCCACAGCAGAAATCAAATCTGGTGACGTCAACGCCGATCTGAGCAGACCGGCGATCGCTTGCGGATAACGCCATTTGAGAAAAAGCCTCACTGTAACAAAGTGCAAGGTTAGACTCTCGAAAACGCTTCGAGAAAGCAAAAGAGTTCTAGATATCGTAACCTAGGTGTCTTGCAAGAGGTCCGTAATCAAGTGTGGAATACATGGTCTGATAGGAGGCGCTACTGCCAGGCTGAGTCGCTATTTTTTTGCTCTGGTAAGCTGATAGAATCTTTTGCAGGTCATTTTTATTGCTAACTTTTATCATAAAGATTTTGCCTGCTTTAGTTGTGGCCCACTCACCGCTGATTTGAGTTTTAAGCCATTCGCAGAAAAGTCCATATGGCGTTGGTAGCCTTTTTCCTGAGTTGTCGAACTTTATCCGTGTTGGTAGTGCTGGTGGACAAACGCAAGAAATTTGGTATGCGTTTGGATGGTCAATCGTGAAATTGTTCCAGCTTTTCTTGGTCATCTCTCTGTTCCTTCTTGATGATTATTTAATGCAGTTATTGATTGTGGAAATTATACTTTTCCATTGATCGCGCTCATCAGTGGTCAATTCGCTGGAAGTATGGTCTCTAGACCATTGGAGGAAGGCTTTCGCCAGCCGATATTTTGAGAAATCTGTGATCTCTTTTTCAAATATGCTGACAACTGATCGTGCTGGTTGTTCTGTTGCCGTTTTTTCAATGTCCCATCCTAGTTGGGACTTCGCAATTCTGACAAGAGTCTCGCGGAGCATGTCTTCGATTTCGGAAGACTTGATAGGGTTTCTTAAAAAATCTTTTGTGCGAAGAATGTTCTTCTTGCCCAGGGTGTGAATGAGCGTTTCTTGTTTGGCTGCTTGTTCACCTGCGCTATCAGAGTCGAGCAATGCCGCTACTTTGAAACCTTGCGCGTGCAAAATCGTAGCAAAATAAATTACTTTTCCAGCAGTATTGGCTGGTACCAACGCGATTTTATCGTTGAGTTTTGCTTCCCCTGAATCCCGCAATAGAGCAGCGACAGCATCTACATACCAATAATCCGTTAGGCCCTCTAATATCAGGTTCTGTTTTTGAGTGAAAAGGCTCTGGGCAAGGTCATATCCGAGAGCTTCTTGTAGCGGCAGAAGGGCTGCAGGGTCATTGGCCGTCACTGATGTGTGAACTTTGGTACCCGTTTCGCGACTTTCCATTTCGACAACCCGAACTGAGTCGAGTTCGTCCGGGCCGACTAGGAATGGAGAATGTGTCGTATAGATCGTTTGATTGTTGGCTGCCAAGCGAGATATTGTCTTTCGAAATTCTCTCTGCTTCAGTGCATGTAAACTCTGCCCTGGTTCGTCAAGAAGCAGGATAGCGTTTTTGTGATCTCCCTCAGCCTCCGCAAAAAATACTACGAAAAAGGATACAAGCCATTGAAATCCTTCGGAGCGTTGATCAAGCTCAACTTCAACGCCGAGATCGTCTTCTACCGTGACTTTAAGATACTGACCGTCTGCCCTTAAACGAAGTTTGGCTGCCTCTCCTTTGTTTTCGTCCGGATTCCATACGGATCTTATTTCCCGTGTTAGGTTTACTTCCGCAGAATTTAAAAGATACTGGCGCTCATCAAGCTGGGCGCGAAATGCGTCAAGTGCTTCAGGATCAGATGCGTCTGGCTCTGGGGCTCTACCCATGTCAGAAAGTTCCTTAGCATCGAAGCCTAGTAGATTCAGTAAGCATACATTGCCGTAATCATATCTTTCGTCATCCAATGAGCCGTTTGCTATCCGGGATGCAAGTTGATTCAAATGAATCAGTGGGCGAACTCTAAAATAGTTGCTGAACAAAACGAATGTTGGAACTCTCTCACGAAGATAATGGACAGCTTTGTTCCGTAATGTGGAAATACTTATTTCGTATTTTAGTCTGTCAAAACGTTCTTCTTGTTTATGATCATCTTCGTCAACCAAGTTGAAAATGCTTTCAAGCCAGTTTAGTAGCGATTCTGATTTTTGTCCCTCAATGATCTCATTGGGCGGCCATCCGTCTGTAATCTCTGATAGCTGACTGGTTGGAGATTCTGTCTCGTTTTCTTCTGTCGGCACAAAACGGGTTTCGATATGTGACGCCAGACGCTTTAGGTCTTTTTCAATATCCGAAAACGTTGGTTTCGCTGGTGCATTAGAAAGGCGGTTCCCGGTCGAGTTATCCAGATTGCGCCAAAGTACATAGTTGGCATCTTTCATTCCTTCGGGGAGGAATTCTCGATCATGGTCGTCAAGTTCGAATTCTGCTTCCACAACGCGGACCTTTGATGGGTCTACGTGCCCTAGTTTGATTTTGCTGTATTGGGCTCGGGGAAAGTCACGAAGCGGGTTTAGTTTTTTGATATTCTCAGGAGGGTTTAAATGTTGGATGGCTTGGAGTAAGGCGGTCTTACCTGCTTCATTGGGGCCAACCATGATTGTTTTGTCTGAATCAAGATCAAATTCACCGCTGTCGATTATGGAGCGATAATTTTGTACACGGACTTTTCTGATTCTCATTTTGGTCCCCTCCCTAGAGCCGGTCAAAGGTGAGCGAGATTCACCTGCGGCTTGAAGCGAATTTGGGAGCTGCGGATGTCTAGTTGGTTGTCGTTGAAAGCAGATTTACACAAAAAGCCCCGCCGCAATTACGTATTTCTCGTATTGTTAATGTTGATCTTAAAATATTCAACTATAAATAATGTTAAGCGAGGGCGGATGTTTCAATCGATACAACTGAAACGATGTGGTCGTCAGACCACTTTAATGTTTGAGCGTTTGATCATTTTCATCAAATCGGTTTTCGGATGCTGGGGCTTGGCCCTTCATAACGATCCACCTAGCAGCGGCATGAGTAGCCAGTCACTGCATGTTTTGGAGGCCGGTCGCATCCACCTTCTTTTTCCAGCTAAGGTCAAACAGCTATCAGGATAATCTTGGAGATACAATTTCGATTATAGTTATTCAATTAAAGATTGTCATTCGTTGATGTTTGTTTATGTTGTGGCTTGTCGGCGTCGAGGGCAAATGACATAGGCACAATTTTCCGCAGCTAAGTTTTGTTTCGCAAAGTGGAGGGTGTAATGGGAAATGATAGAGAAGATATGATTCAATTTGATAAATCAGAATTGAATGAACTGGTTGACGCTCAAAATGAAATCTTGTGGAAGTTCTCGCGTCAGGTCGATGAGTGGGCCAACAATTATGCCAACATGCCTGTTGCGCGGCGGCCATCTTGGATTGGCATCATCCTCATAGCATTGGCAATTTTGCTCGATCTAAATATTGTTCAGTTCATTTCACTAAAGTCAGAAGGCTTCACTCAATTGATTTTTGTGACTGGTATGATCGCATTGGGTTTAGGTGCGTTTTTGGAGGCTGCGTTGACCCTCGTGCAACATCGAGTGGACAAAAAAAGAAGAGAAGATATCGAGGAGTTGCTGAAGGAAGCGAGAAAGAATGAAGATAAATGGTTCTCTCGGATCGTTGGAAGATGATTAATGCTCAAATATCTCCTTGGAATTTGAGCTAGTCTCTTTGCGGATATTAAAATGAAATATGTTTGGCTAAGGTGAGGTTGATTGATTCATCATCTGAGCTAAATACTCCACCGGATGCTGTGGCTTCACACCTTCATAACGTTTGACCTGACAGCGACACGAATAGCCGGTCACCAGCATGTTTTCCGCCCCCGTCGCATCGACCTTCTTTTTCCAGCTCAGCTCATACAACTCGCGCGAGGTTTCCTGATGGCGGGTTTCGTGGCCGTAAACGCCGGCCATGCCACAACATCCGGTTTTCTCGGTTGTCAGTTTAAGACCGAACGCCTCAAAGATTTTCTGCCATTTTACGCCGACATCCGGGATCGATGTTTTTTCCGTGCAATGGGGGAACAGGCTTGCCGGAATGTCCATGTTAACGGCGTTATCAATTTTCGGTGCCGTAAGGCGACCGTCACTGATTTCAGACGCCAGCCATTCATGGAACAGGTGCACGCGATAATCCGGCCGATCTGAAAGGCGCTGGGCGTATTCCTGGCGATAGGTCAGGGTGACGCTGGCCTCGATCCCGACCATGGCGACACCGGATTTGGCAAGGCGGCCGTAAACAATATCGTTCTGCTTGGCCTGATAATCGAATTTCTTGAGGAACCCTTTGACATGCATGGCCTTACCATTGGGGCGATAGGGCGGCACAAATACCCGGTATCCAAGGCGTTGCAAAAGGTCCACATGGGCAAGGAACACGTCGGTGTCATAATGCGTGGTAAAGCAATCCTGCAGGATAATCACCGACCTGGCCTTTTCATCGGCACTCAGGCCATCAAGATCAGCCTGCCGGAATTTGCCAATGCCACGCGCACGTAAGCCCGATTTAAGGCCCCGGGTGTCAAGCTTTGGCAAATCGGTCAGGCCGATGAAGCGTTTGAAAATCCATGGCATCGGCGGGATCGATTGCAGGGCATTGAACAGGCCCGGCGCGCTTGCCAGAAGCGGCGCCATATATTCAAGTTTCGCAATGACGTAATCCTTCACCGGGCGCTTGTAGCGGGTGTGATAGGTCTCAAGGAACCGGGATTTCATTTCCGGGATATCGACCTTGACCGGGCATTGCCCCGCGCACGCCTTGCATGACAGGCAACCGGCCATCGATTCATACACATCGTGCGAAAAATCGCGCCCGTTGATCACCGCCAAATCCTGGTTCATCGGGTCGGTGCCGACCGAAAGCTGTCGGATCCATTCGCGCAGCATTCCCGCGCGGCCCTTGGGCGAATGCACGCGCGACCGCGTGACCTTATAGGACGGGCACATGGCATCCATCAGATCCCAGTTAAAGCAGGCCCCGTTGCCGTTGCACCGCGTCGCATTAAGGTACTCATCACGAAGCGCATCTTCGATCTGGCGATCAAGTTGCCCGCGCATCGGGGCTTCGTCGATTGCCGTGATCGGGATGTCTTTGGAATAGGGGGATGCGATCTTGCCGGGGTTTAATTGTCCTTCCGGGTCAAAGGCTTCCTTGATGCGGCGAAGAACGTCATAAAGCTCCGGCCCGAAATAGATCGGGCTGTATTCACCGCGGAAACCCTTGCCATGTTCGCCCCAGATCAGGCCGTTATAGCGTTTGGTCAATTCCGCGACCGCGTCCGAAACCCGGCGCAGGCGCGCTTCGTCTTCTTCGTCGCACATATCAAGCAGCGGCCGCACATGCAGGCACCCGACATCGACATGGCCAAACATGCCGTAATCAAGGCCCTCGGCATCAAGGAGTGCGCGGAATTCGGCGATAAAATCGGCAAGGTTTTCGGGCGGTACGGCGGTATCTTCGACGAATGGTGTCGCGCGGCGTTTGCCTTCTAGATTGCCCAGCAACCCCACCGATTTAGCCCGGATTGACCAGATTGCGGCGATCTGGCCAGGGTCGGTTGCCTGCACAAAGCCGATCGGGGCGTAAGCCGTGTCGGGATTGCCATCAAGATAAGCGCGCAATTCGTCCTGTTTGGCAGCAACTTCTTCGGGCGTTTCGCCAACAAATTCAACGACGTTAAAGCCGCGCGTGGCAACGGTACTGTTTTCCGTACCCAAAAGCTTGCCCAGCATGTGCCAGCTTTCATCCTGCTCGGCCAATTTCATGACCTTGTCATCAATACTTTCAATCGCCACAGGATCAAATTTTACAAGGGCTTGCACGTGACGAAGGGCCGAATCAAAGCTGTCATACCGGACAACGGTGATCGCCTTGTGTTTGGGCAGCGGAATGACGCGGAAGGTGATTTCCTTGACCATGCCAAGGCTGCCCTCGGCCCCGGCAATCAGGAAGGAAAGGTTCATATCCCCTTGATCGGAAACGGCTTCCTTAAGGTTATAGCCGGTCAATCCCCGGTTCATTTCCGGGAAAGTGGCATTGATCTGATCGCGACGCGGGGCGATTTCGTCATGGACCTTGCGATAAAGCGCGCCAACACGGTCGTCGCGGGACATGATTTCCTTTGCTTTATCGGCACTTAGGGCCGATGTGCGGAAATCGGTGCCGTCAATCAGAACCGTGGTCATGTCATGGATATAGTGACTTGTTTTGCCATAAATCCGCGATCCCTTGCCCGAGCTGTCCGATCCGATCATGCCGCCAACCGTGGCACGGCTCGCGGTCGAGACGGCGGGCGGGAAGAAATAGCCATGCGGTTTCAGCCAGGCATTAAGCTGATCAAGCACCACGCCCGGTTCAACATGAACCAGTCCCTTTTCCGCATCAAAACCCAGTATGTGATTGAGATACTTGGAAGTATCGAGAATGATGGTGTTATTTAGCGACTGGCCATTGGTGCCCGTACCGCCGCCGCGCGGGGTGATTTTCACCTCGCTGAATTTTTCGCGACCGGCCATTTCCATGACGATATTGATGTCATCGCGGGTGCGCGGCTGCAACACCGCACGGGGCATCACCTGATAGACGCTGTTGTCCGTCGCATGGATCAGGCGGGTCGGGAAATCTGCATGGATCTCGCCGCTAAATTTTCCTTCGGTTTCAAGGGTTTTGAGGAAACTTAGCGTCAAACTGTCCAGCGACCGGTCCGGGGTCAGGCGGGGCAATTTGGCAATAACGCTTTTGGCGGCGGTCGCGGCGGGCATGGTGATCTCTCTGTCTGCGATCCCCCGGCTGGATGCCGGTTTGGTTCCGGGTTTGATGCCAGATCTGATAGCAAGTCTGATACCGGACTTGATATCGGATTTCATGGCGGATCTGGCACCGGGGCGGGATCGATGTCATGGCAATTTTCCCTATTTGACCCGATCAGGATTAATTGGACAAATTGAAAATTCCGAATGATTATTAGTTTTTACCTAATAATCCCGACTGGAAAACCATGCTGCAAAGACCGACTTGCTGACACCTCCTGACAGAATTTTGGAATTCGGGCCCCTTTGCCGGGAAACCGGCGGCCGTTTTTAGCCAACGCAGCCTTTTATTTGTATGAGGATTTGTTTTCAGGCCGGGAAATTGGCATCGGGCATCGATCAAAGGGTGTGGATGCGCAGCCGCCAAAAAGTGCCGGTGTAAAGAAAAGTTTACAGCGCGTGGTGCTGTTTGGTTGAGCCGCGGCGGTTTGAGCTGTTCTGGCGTGAACCCGTCCTGGCAACGGGGGGCTGGTTTGATGGTGTCTGGCCTGATGGTGTTTGGTCCGGACTGGCCTGGGCAGGGCATGTTTGGTTCGGTTCAGTTCGGGCAAGTTTGGTTTGGGCTGGTTGGCTCTGAGTTGGTCCGTTTCAGTGCGACCCAGCCCAGCGCGCTATAGCGCGGTTCAGTCGGCATTTGGTCGTCCGGCTGGCATGCGGATTAGGGATTTGGGTGTTTTGGGCATGGTTTCTGTGCCGGGGCATGAGGGGAAGGGCATGGGCGGAAGGCGTGAGCCGAAGGTCTTCCGGAGCCTTGCAGAAGCGGTGCAATCGCCGGGCAGAAGTTGTGCAGAAGCGGTGCAATAGCCAGGCGGAAGTCGTACAGTGACCGTGCAATAGCCGTGCAGCAGTCGGGGCGCAACTGTGCAGTAGCCGTTTTGGCGGCGTGCGGATACAGATGTTCATATTGAAACTGCTCGGAAGCCGCTTGCAAGCTGCGCTGAAGCCGTTGGAAAGAATGCAGAAGCAGTGCTGAAACTGTACTGATGTTGTCGGTGATTTGATTGGGCTGTGATGGCCGGTATCACCGGGTCATAAATGGCCAAGAAAAGGGGGAGTTTCGATGTTTTCATCGCTGAATATGCGCCATATGCGGTCCTTTGTGGCGGTGGCCGATCACGGGTCCTTTACGGCGGCGGCGGCCGTGCTTGGCGTCACCCCGCCCAGCCTGACTACCACCATCCGCCAATTCGAGGATGTGACGGGGGCAGCCCTTTTTGATCGCACGACACGGCAAGTCACCCTGACCGATACGGGGGAACGGTTCTTGCCGGTGGCAAAGCGGTTGATTGGCGATTTTGAGGAAGCATTGGGCGATCTTGACGCGCTGTCCAAGGGGATTGGCGGGAAAATCACCATTGCGGCGGCCCCGTCGGTTTTGACCCGTATTCTGCCGGCCGTGATATCGCGCTTTGTGGTCGATCATCCCGATGCGCGCTTGCGCCTTGATGAAATGAATGCCGGGGAGGTTCATGCAGCCGTGGCGGCGAACGAGGCCGATTTCGGCATTGCCGGGGAGTGGGAAGCGCTGCCCGATATCGCGTTCCGTCCGCTGTTTTCCGACCGGTTCGGGGTGCTGTGCCGGGCTGATCATGCCTTTGCCAAACACCCGTTCGTGACCTGGGCACAGTTGGCCGATCAGCCCTTTGTCGGGCTGGGCCCGGAATCCGGGACATCGGCAATGATGGCCGGGGTCAGCGGCGAGCCCCGGGGGGAGGGCACGGCAAAGGCGCCGCAATATAGCGGATCGGATTTCACAAGTCCGGCCATCGAAGATGCCGCAAGGCTTGGCATCGCGGCGGCCAAAGGGGTGATGAAACAGGCCGAAAAACTGGCGCGCGCACAGAATAAACTGGCCGACCAGCGCGCGGAAAAAGCCGCGAAATCCCCCGCACGCGCAGGCGCGGGCGACGGTGCTTCGGTCATGCCGATCAGCCTGCCGCGCCCGACGGTCGAAACATCCAACACCCTCACGCTGGCCGCCATGGTGGCCCAGGGGGTGGGGATCACGGTTCTGCCGGAACTGGCCGCCCGGGTGTCGGACATGACGCGTGACAAGGGGCTTGTCTTCGTGCCGCTGTCCGCCCCGGTCCGTCAGCGCCATATCGGCATCATCACCCGCAAAAGCAAAAGCCTGTCGCCGATTGCCAGCCTGTTCCTGCATCAGGTCCGCGAACAGGCCGCAGGCCTTGATCTGCCAGCGGCGTTGGAGTGGTATTGATCGCATGAAGGGAACACATCCCCGGTGTAATTAAAACTTGATGATTGTCAGGGGGGAATTTGCTACTTGGCCACGCAAGCGTTGGCAGCCTTTGAGAAAGACAAACGGTGTGCAGTATTCCTTGGTCTAACCGGAATTTGCCGGGATACGTTGCTGGAGGGCTTGCGCGGTTCGTATATAAAGTACAAAACCCTGTTGCAGCAAAAACGATAATAATGCGTGGCGCGTGATTCCTGAATGAGTGCTTATTACAAGTCGATAGATGGCCTTCGGGCGATTGCCGTTGTTGGTGTGATTTTATATCATTGTGGGCTGGCGACCTTTTCCGGAGGCTATACCGGCGTCGATGTGTTCTTTGTGATTTCCGGGTATCTGATTGTATCTGGCATTGCCCGGGATATTGATGCCAATAGTTTCTCGTTGAAAAGCTATCTGGTGCGACGCGTCAGGCGGATTGTTCCGGTCCTGATCGGGATGCTTTTCGTTGTGTCTTTTGCATCCGTTTTTATTCTTCTGCCGGAAGATCTGGATTTTTATGGTCTGTCGCTTTTAGGGGCGTCGGCGTTTATTCCGAATGTTATTTTCAACAAGGCGTTTTCGTATTTTACCTCGTCCAACTCGCCGGTAATCCATCTGTGGAGCATCGGGGTAGAGGTGCAGTTCTATGTCGGGATTTCACTGTTTCTGGTTTGTCTCAGCAAGATGAAACTGCTGAACAGGACGTTGTTTCTCGTTGTGTTGCTGTCACTGATTTCGTTCGTTTCCAATATTGTCCTGATTGAAAACCACCAAAATCCCGTCTTCTATTACACGCCTTTCCGCTTTTGGGAATTCGGCTTGGGGGCAATTGTCGGGCTGGGGATGCTGCCGGCCCTCCGGCACAAAATACTGGAAAACGTGCTGAGTTTTCTTGGCGTAATTCTCGTCCTTGCGCCGATATTTATCTATGACACCACCTGGTTGTTTCCGGGCTTCGCTGCACTTGCGCCCTGTCTTGGTACTGCGATCATTTTGTACTGCATCGAGAGTGACGCCGTGCTGGTAAGGGCTTTGCGCCAGCCTGTTCTGACGCTGGTTGGCAAAGCATCCTATTCAATCTATATCTGGCATTGGCCGATTATTTTCTTTTATGAATACAGCCTGGACAGGGCGATGGCGGCGAATGATATCGCCATTCTGCTGGTTGCTATATTCGCAGTCGGTTTTGCGTCCTGGTACGTGATCGAAAACCCATTCTATCAACAGAAAAACAGACCCAATTCAAAGCCCTTGATTTTCGGGTGCCTTGGCAGCTTTGCTGTGCTTTTGCTTTTCGGGGGGGGATTAGTCCATTTCAAGGGCTTTCCTGAGCGCCTTCCCCCTGCAGCACTGGCCGTGATTGACGAGGCAGAATACGTTGAGCCAAGCGGTTGCCCGGAAAATGCGCCTGATATTCGGGAGCGTAGCCGTACTGATAGCTATTGCGTCATAGGTGATCAAAATGCCTCGCCGAGCTGGGCCTTGTGGGGGGACAGTCATGCGCGGGCCTTGAGCGGGCCGTTTTCCGAAATGTTGCTGCAAAACAAGGAATCAGCCTTGTTACTCGGGCTTCACGGGTGCCCGGCGTTGCTGGACATCAACGTTACGCATTACCTGTCGGGACTTTGTCAAACGCATAATCAGAATGCCTATCAAAGGTTGTTGGCGCAGCCCGGGATCAGGAATGTGATCATGTCCAGCCGATATTCCCTGTATCTTTATGATACAGCCACAGGTGGTCTTGCCGGGCAGCGAAAAACGATCAACCTGATGGATGGCGAGGGTTCCCGACTGACGGAGCAAGAACGGATCACACTGTTCCGTAAGGCATATCAGGAGACGATGCAAAAAGTCGTCAGTCTTGGCAAAAATATATACGTCATGACCCCGATGCCCGAAGCAGAATTCAATATTCCGGAAGTTCTGTCTCGGACGTTCTGGAGAGGGGGCCGCGATAGTGACATCAAAATCCCGGAAACCGATTACCTGCGTTTGAATGAAGTGGTCCTGGAGGCCATGGACGCAGTCGCAAAAAAATATCCAGGTAAAATTCACTGGATCAGCCCACATGATGCCTTTTGCAAAGACGGGGCCTGTGATGTCATGGCAGACGGTCATATTCTTTACAGGGATAGCAACCATCCAAGCAGCTTTGCCGCCCACATCTTGCTGGCGCCAATTGCCCGGGAACTGCAATCCCCGAATTAGGCTGAAGGCCGAAAAACATTCAGAATCTGCAAGTTTGACCTCAGTGCTTCGCCGCCCCGAAACGCAGCCCGTCAATCATCAGTTCGAGCATCATAGGTCGATTTGGCCGGTGTTGTATTGAAGCTAAAAAGGCAATGTGAAATGTTAAATCTTCGAAAAAGTGAAGGGGGAATAATGAAAAAAGCAATCATTGCCGTAAGCTTGATACCTGTTCTTGCAGGCTGTAGCGTGACTCGAAACGTAGTCCCAGTTTCTGGAGTAATACAAACGGGCACAGTAATCTGTGTCGAGGATAATCCACGCGTGACGGAGCCTGAAATACTCTCTGTCATCATAAACAGTATCAATGCGCACGATTACAAGCCGAAGATCTATCAAGAAGTGCCTGACGATTGCGCATACAAGCTGACATATGTCGCGTATCGAAAGTGGGATTTTACAACGTTTCTAAGCCAAGCTGACATTCGCCTGTTTGAACAGAACGAGTTGATTGGTCAGGTGTTCTACAAGCTGCCGAACGGCCTGTTTGGTGGCGGCGGGCTCAACGCGTCCAAATGGGCGTCAACAGAAGAAAAAATTGGCCCCTTGATGGATGAATTGCTGCGCGGGGCATCCGGGAAAGGGTGATCTTGGGCGCAGGGTATTCCTAATAGCTTTGCTTCGCTGCCAGCATTTTGCAGGTGCCGGTTGTCCGTGAACTGACATCCTCGGATTAGGGCAAAGGGTAAAGCGATAAAGCAATGTGCGCTTGGCGGCCTGGTCCTAGGGCTTCGCCGCCCCGAAACGCAACCCGTCAATCATCAGTTCGAGCATACGATGCGTGTGTTCAGCACCTTCGGTGCCGCCGACGGAGGCGAGGTTGCCGATGGCGCGGAGCAAGTCAAAGGCGTCAATATCGCCACGGATTTCGCCGGCCCTGGCTGCTGATTGCAGAAGGGATTGCAGGGTCGGTTCGAAATTGGCGCGGAAATAGGCGGGCAGGGCATCAAAGGCCGGATCGCCGGAATAGAGGGCGGCGGCCAATCCCTTTTTGGTGACGATGAACTGGCAATAGCGTTTCAGCCAGTGGGTCAGGGCATCACCCGGACCATATTGGCCGGTAAAGTCGGCCGCGGCTTTGACGCAGGCATCGACTTCGCGTTTGTAAACACCAACCACAAGGTCGCTGCGTTTGGGAAAACGACGATAAAGCGTGCCGACGCCAACACCGGCCCTGGCGGCGATTTCACGCACCGGCGCATCCACCCCCGAGGTCGCAAAAATCTCCTTGGCGGCTTCAAGAAGCGCGTCCTCATTGCGCAGGGCATCGGCACGGATGCTTTTTTTTTCGACGGCAGTATCGTCGGTCATCTCATTGTTTTCCAATAGCAAAATCAGGTTTTGACGCGCGGACGGAATCGTCGCGTCAAATTTTGCGCTTGATAAACGGAACGATGTTCCATATTTGCATTCGCATAAGCGGAACGTTGATCCATTTATAGGCCCCGCTTACGGGCCACAGCTTATCGGATCAATGTTCCGTTTCGGGATATATAGGTGAAACATCCGGTTTCGCCAATCGGAAAAGGATCTCAGCGATGAATAACCTGATTGATAAGGCCCGCCACATTCCGGTCAATGAAGCTGTTTCGACCATTTCGGTGTGTCCGGTGATCCTGGCCGCACCCGGGCGGCCCAAACCGATCGAAATGCGGGTGACGGCCCCGGCACAGGGGCGGGATTTGCCGATTATCCTGTTGTCGCACGGGCATGGTCCGTCGCTTTATATCCCGTCCAAGGATGGCTATGGGCCGCTTGCCAATTTCTATGCCGAGCACGGCTTTGTCGTGATCCAGCCGACCCATGGCAATTCCAAAGTCGCCGGGTTTGGCGCGAACGCGCCCGGCGCGCCGTTCTTTTGGCGATCGCGGGTCGAGGATTTCAAAACCATTCTCGATCATCTTGAGGATATCGAACGTGCCAGCCCTATTCTGGACGGTCGGCTTGATCATGGCCGGGTGGCGGCGGTCGGTCATTCACTGGGCGGGCAGACGGTGGGCATGTTGCTGGGCGCCCGGCTGAGCGACAGTGCCGACCCGGATGCGCAGGATGTCAATCTGATCGAACCACGGATCAAGGCCGGGGTTCTTTTGGCCGCACCGGGCCGGGGTGGCGACAGCCTGAGCGATCATGCGCGCCAGAACTATACCGCGCTTAATCCCGATTTTTCGCATATGACGACGCGGACATTGGTGGTGGCGGGCGATCAGGATATCAATCCGAACCTGACCACGCGCGGGGCGGCCTGGCACACCGATCCGTTTCATCATGCACCGGGCGGGGAGTTCTTGCTGACACTGATCGGTGGCAAACACGGGCTGGGCGGCATTGCCGGATATGATGCCAAGGAAACCGATGACGAAGACCCGGACCGCCTTGCCATCACCCAGCGCATGACATGGGCCTATCTGCGATCCGCGCTTTATGGTGATGACCCGGCATGGACGGATGCCTGTGCGGGGCTTGCGCAACATGCAGGCGAGTTGGCGTATGTTGAGGCGCGGGCGCGGAAGCAGGCGGCCGCGATGGCGACGTGAACAAAGATTGCCGATGGCAGCAGAATGGGTTGGGGTTTTACTGATGCGGGGCCGTATCAGAGGAGGCTCGATCGGTACAATGGATGTCCTGC
Organism: Thalassospira povalilytica; assembly: GCF_002844235.1. Taxonomy (GTDB): domain Bacteria; phylum Pseudomonadota; class Alphaproteobacteria; order Rhodospirillales; family Thalassospiraceae; genus Thalassospira; species Thalassospira povalilytica. The sequence continues at coordinate 65,051 of NZ_PGTS01000002.1, forward strand.
GGAGAAGCCCGGGCCGAGCCAAGGGAATAGATTGAGCCATGTGTGTCTTTGCCAGACCGGATCGGCAGGACAGTTGGGTTCGGTAATCCGCATTCCGGGGCCCGAGGTGATTTGAATTTTTGCGCAGCGGGGCGGGCGGGTGTCGGTTTTGTTGCGGTTTAATAATAAAATAAATGGCGGAAAACTGCCATTGTAAACGTTTCAAATGTTCATAAAACTGAAACGCGGACGTTATCGAACTGTCTTTTTTGTCGGCTATGGTGTTGGCCGTCAGAGGAGAGTGAGTGATGACGTCGAAATCAACCATGCGCGACGTTGCAAGCAAGGCCGGTGTGTCGATTGCAACCGTTTCACGGGTGATCAACAGCCCCGATGAAGTGCCGACGGAGACGGTTGAACGTGTCCGTGCCGCCATGCGTTATCTGAACTATCGTCCGAACATCAATGGCCGTCGCCTGAAGATGGCGCAAACCCGATCTGTCGGGGTTCTGGTGCCGACGATGGCCAACCCGGTTTTTGCGACCTCGGTCCAGGGGATCGAGCAGGCCGCGCATGAAGACGGCCTGACGGTTTTGCTGACATCATCGAATTATGACCCGCAACGCGAGTTGGGGGCGGTGTCGACGTTGCTCAATAACCGGGTGGATGGTCTGATCCTGACCCTTGCCAATGCCGATGACAATCCGGTGATTGATCTGTTGAAGGCGGAAAATATACCGTTTGTTTTGTTGTTCAATCAGCCCGCCCGCAAGGATGTCGCATCGATCAGTGTCGATAATGCCAGATCGGCCTATGACATGACGCAGGCAATGATTGCGCAGGGTCACCGATCCCTTGCGATGGTGGCGGGCCGGTTTGAAAGTTCCGACCGTTCCAAGCAGCGTTTCGATGGATTTGGCAAGGCATTGTCCGATGCCGGACTGGGGGCAGCGCGCCTGTGTCAGGTTGGATTTGGTGAAACAGAGCTGTTTGCACCTTTGAAAAGTTTTCTGACCGGCCCGGATGCGGTGACCGGTCTGGTTTGTTCCACCGACATGCTGGCAATTGCCGCGATGAGTGCATGCCGCGAACACGGTTTGAGTGTTCCGGGCGATGTGTCTGTGGGCGGAATTGATGGAATTGCGGTGGGTGGGCTGATTTCACCGAAACTGTGTTCGGCCGTTCAACCCACCCAGGAGATGGGCCAGCAGGCGCTTGCATTCCTGCGTGGCCTGATAAGGGGGCAGACAAACCCGCAAAGTTTGATCCTGCCCCATCAACTTAGCACGGGTGAGTCAATCGGGCCCGCCCGGCATCCGTCATCACCCCGATTATAGGGAGATCAAAAGTGCGTTTCAAACAACTTGTACTGGGCGTTGGTTTGGCTGTTGCTGCGGCACAGCCGGCATTCGCGGAAGATGTAGCCATTTGTTATAACTGCCCGCCGGAATGGGCAGATTGGGGCGGGCAGCTTAAGAACTTTTCCAAAGACCTTGGCATTGACGTTCCCCAGGATAACAAAAATTCGGGTCAGACCCTGTCGCAGCTTTTGGCAGAAAAAGAAAACCCGGTTGCCGACGTTGCCTATTACGGGGTTTCGTTCGGGATCAAGGCCAAGGAAGCCGATGTTGTCGATGCATACAAGCCGGTCAATTTCGATGCCATCCCTGATGGTCTGAAAGACCCGAATGGCAGCTGGTTTGCCATTCATTCGGGCACGATTGGCCTGTTTGTCAATGCAGATGCCCTTGAAGGTGCGGCTGTTCCGCAAAGCTGGTCTGATCTGTTGAAGCCGGAATACAAGGGTATGGTCGGCTATCTTGATCCGTCGAGCGCGTTTGTCGGTTATGCCGGTGCGGTTGCGATCAACCGTGCAATGGGCGGGTCGCTTGATGATTTCACCCCGGGCATCGAGTTCTTCAAGAAGCTGAAGGAAAATGATCCGATTGTGCCCAAACAGACCGCCTATGCGCGTGTTCTGTCGGGGGAAATTCCGATCCTGATTGATTACGATTTCAATGCCTATCGTGCGAAATACAAAGACGGCGCGAATGTTGAATTCGTCATCCCGACCGAAGGAACGGTTGCGGTTCCCTATGTGATGAGCCTAGTTAAAAACAGCCCGCATGCCGAGAATGGCAAGAAGATCCTTGATTATGTGATGTCTGACAAAGGTCAGGCCCATTGGGCAAATGCCTATCTGCGCCCGGTGATTGCAAGTGCAATGTCCGAAGAGGCCGCATCCAAGTTCCTTCCGGCCACGGAATATGCCCGCTCAACGCCGGTTGATTATGCGAAAATGGCAACCGCACAGGGCGGTTTCGCCGAGCGTTACCTGTCCGAGGTACGTTAAGGTGGCTTTGCAAAACCTTGGGGAAGGGCGTTCGCGCCCTTCTTTTTCCAGATATTTCGGAATGTCGCGTTCGGCGATGGCCAGTCCGGCGACCTTTATGGCGTTGATGGCGCCCGGTGTTGCGATTGTTGCGGCGTTCTTTCTGATCCCGCTGGTTCTGGTGGCGATGGAAGTTGCCAACGGCCCGGACGGCTGGGCGACCTATTTGGTGATCCTGACCAATGCGCGGTATTTTGAAAGTTTGGTCCAGACGCTTTTGATGTCGGCAGGTGTGACGGTTGTTGCCCTGATATTGTGCGGGATTGTCGGCATGTTTCTGGTGCGTAACCGGTTTTCGGGGCGCAGTGTTCTGATCGGGTTGCTGACCCTGCCATTATCTTTTCCGGGGACAGTTGTCGGTTTCATGGTGATCATGCTGGCCGGGCGGCAGGGGGCTGTGGGCAGCATCAGCAATGCGTTGATCGGCGAGAAGATCGTTTTTGCCTATGAGATTGCCGGGCTGTTTATCGGGTATCTTTATTTTTCCATTCCGCGGGTGATCCTTGCGGTTATGGCATCGGCCGAAAAGCTTGATCCGCAGCTTGAAGAAGCGGCGCGATCGCTTGGCGCACCACGATGGCGGGTGGTGCGTGATGTGATCCTTCCGGGATTGATGCCCGGCCTTATTTCATCGGGGGCGATCTGTTTTGCGACCGCGATGGGGGCCTTTGGCACGGCCTTTACGCTGGCAACCGATATCGATGTTCTGCCGATGGTGATCTATACCGAATTTACCCGAAACGCCAATATCGCGGTTGCAGCCGCACTGAGCATCGCGCTTGGTTTGATCACCTGGCTGTGTCTGAGTGCCGTGCGGTTCCTTGTTGGTGAAAAGGCCGATCTGGCGACACGGGGGGGCGCATGAGACGCGGCGGGCCGTTTTATGCGCAGCTTGGCCTGACGGTTTTGCTGTGCCTGTTTATCGTAGTGCCGATTGTGATGTCGGCACTGGCCGGGGTGACGGTCAATGTTTTCAAGGGGCTGTCATCGGGACTGACATTGCGCTGGATATTCGAGGTCTGGGACCTTTATGCGCAAAGCATTCTGTTGTCCTTGTGGCTTGCGGTCGCGTGTCTTGTGGTGACGACCCTTGCCGGGGTGCCATTAGCCTATGTGCTGGTCCGGCGTCCGAACAGACTGACACGGATGTTTGAGGAAATCCTGACCCTGCCGGTTGCCATTCCGGGGCTGGCATTGGCGCTTGCCTTGCTGATTACCTATGGCGGGTTTGGCAGTTTCAGAAGCAGCTGGGTCTTTATCCTGATCGGGCATGTTCTGTTTACCATGCCGTTTATGGTGCGCTCGGTCGCGGCCGTCATGTCGGCGATGGATATGAAAACCCTTGAAGAAGGCGCGGCAAGCCTTGGTGCCGGGTTCTGGCACCGGTTTCTGCATGTGATTGTGCCAAATGCGACGCCTGGCATTCTTGCCGGCGCATTGATGGTGGTGACACTTTCGATCGGGGAATTCAATCTGACCTGGATGCTGCACACGCCGCTGACCAAGACATTGCCGGTCGGGCTTGCAGATTCCTATGCGTCGATGCGGCTCGAGATCGGCAGCGCCTATACCCTTATTTTCTTTGTATTGATCATGCCGTTGCTGATCGCAATGCAGATGCTTGCCAATCCGGGCAAAAAGCGTCGGGCAGCGTCGCAGCCGGCGGAGGACGAATAATGAACGCGACCGCGATGGCGCAACCGGGCAGCCAGACTGTTCAGACTGAAAAAACGGGCGGTACCCGCATCGAGCTTGCCGGGTGTACCAAGACCTTTCCCGACGGGACACGCGCACTTTTGCCGTTTGATTTGACGATCAATGGCGGTGAAACCCTTGTTCTGCTTGGCCCGTCGGGCTGTGGCAAGACAACGATCTTGCGGCTGATTGCCGGTCTGGAATTTCCGGATGCCGGTGGAAAAATCACCTTTGGCGCGGATGATGTTACCAGTCAGTCGATTGAAAAACGCCGGGTCGGCATGGTGTTTCAATCCTATGCCCTGTTTCCGAACATGACGGTGGCGGAAAATGTCGCCTATGGGCTTAAGGTGCAGAAAGTCGAACGCCGCGAACGTGATGAACGGGTGCGCGCGATGCTTGAAATGATGCATATCGATATGCTGGCCGATCGCCGGATTGACCAGCTTTCGGGCGGGCAGCGCCAGCGCGTGGCCCTTGCGCGTGCGATTGCCCTGCGTCCGCGGGTGTTGCTGTTGGATGAACCGTTGACGGCACTTGATGCCAAATTGCGGGTCACGTTGCGAACAGAGATCAACAGCCTGTTGCGCAAGCTTGGCATCACGGCGATCTATGTCACCCATGACCAGGAAGAGGCGATGGCGCTGGGCGACCGGATTGTTGTCATGCAAAAGGGTGCAATTGCCCAGATCGGCACGCCGCGCGAAATCTACCGCGCGCCGCGGTCACCGTTTGTTGCCGATTTCGTCGGGGCCAGTAACCGGCTTGACGGGCGGATCGAACAGAACAGCCTTGTTCTTGGCGATATCAAAATCGGTCTGGAGCAGATCGGTCACGCCGTGGAAGGTGGTCCGAACGGGCATCATGACGGCAATACAGGGCAGGGTGCGGCAGATGTGTATTTTCGTGCCGACGGGCTTGCGATCTGTACGCCGGATCAGGGGCAGATGCGCGGTCGGGTCGAGGCCATTTCATATCTTGGTGAAAAGTCGCGCCTGACGGTTTCGGGGATCGGGGAAAGTGCCATCACCCTTGATGTTGATCCCGATTTTCAGATCGCGATCGGGGATGACATTCATTGCCGTTTCAATCCCGAACGTCTGACAGTTTTTGGCCGACATTCGAATGCCCGAAACGCCGCACAGACGATGTGACGGCATTGGCACGAGACAAAAAGAAAGATCAAAAAGCATGATAATTGCACAATTGACCGACCTGCATATCGGTGCGGGGCGACGCCTTGCCTATCGCAAGGTTGATACGGCAGCTGCGCTTGAAAAGGCGGTCAAGCGGGTCAACACCATGGTGCCGCGTCCTGATATCGTCCTGTTTAGCGGCGATATCGGTGATCTGGGCATTGATGCGGAATATGCGCTTGTTGCGGAAATCCTGAGCGGGCTTGAGGTGCCATATTTCATGGTGCCGGGCAATCATGACCAGCGTTTGCCGTTGCGCCAGGCATTTCCGGATGCAACCCCGATTGATGCCGACCAGAGTTTTGTCAATTACGCGGTCGAGGGGTATCCGGTCCGGTTGATCGGCATTGATACGCTTGATGAAGGACGCCCGGAAGGCAAGCTTGCGCCCGAGACGCTGGACTGGCTTGAGGAAACCCTGTCAGGGGAAACGGAAAAGCCCTGTTTGCTGTTTATGCATCACCCGCCGATCCGGGTTGGCATCACGCATATGGATGTTCAGAATCTTGGCGACGGGGCAGCACGGCTTGGCCGGATCATTGCGGCGCACAAGGACCGCATCAAAGCGATTATTTGCGGGCATGTGCATCGCCCGATCCATACGCTTTGGGCTGGTGTGCCGCTTATTATCGGGCCGTCGGTTGCCCATCAGGTTGCACTTGATCTTGATCCGGCCGGGCCATCGGCATTCGTCATGGAACCCCCGGCAATGCATTTGCATGTCTGGGATCAGGAACAGGGCTGCTTGTTGACGCATCTGGCCTATATCGATGGCTATGACGGTCCGTATCCGTTTTTTGATGCGGATGGCAAATTGATTGTCTGATGCGGTTGCCGGGCCGGCAACGGGGGTGGTTTTCCAAACTGGCAATTTGTGCCGGCTGCGACATATCATGATTGCGGGTTGTGTGATGTCAGGCAGGAGGCGGTATGAGTGCGAAGGGCGCGGAAACGGGGACGGAAACCAAAACCAAAACCGAAAAGGGGACTGATGCCGGGGGTGATGCGCGCACGGATGCCGGGGCGGGTCCGGATGCTGGTCAGGGTGCCAGTGCGAGTGCCAGTGCGGGCAAAAAGCCGCGCAAGAATATCAGTCTGGCCCTTCAGGGGGGCGGGTCGCACGGGGCGTTTACATGGGGTGTTCTGGACCGGTTGCTTGAGGATGAGGAACTGAGCATCGAGGCGATTTCGGGGACCTCGGCCGGGGCGATGAATGCCGCAGTGGTGACGTCGGGGGTTGCCAGGGGCGGTTATGAAGGCGCACGGGCCGATCTTGAAACCTTCTGGCGTGCGGTGTCCGAAGCCGCGCGGTTCAGCCCGCTGCAACGCAGCCCGATTGATATTCTGTTTGGCAACTGGTCGCTTGAAAACTCGCTGGCCTATATGTGGCTTGATATGAGTGCCAAGATGTTTTCGCCCTATGACCTTAATCCGGCGGGGGATAATCCGCTGGCGGCGATCCTGACAGAAGTCGTGGATTTCAAGGCGTTGAACAGTAGCCCGGCCAAGCTTTTTATCACCGCGACCAATGTTGAAACCGGGCAGGGGCGGGTATTTCGCAATCCCGATATCACGGTTGATGTGTTGCTGGCATCGGCCTGTTTGCCAACGATCTACAAGGCGGTCGAGATTGATGGCGTGCCTTATTGGGATGGCGGTTATACCGGCAATCCGAGCCTTGGCCCGCTGGTGCTGGAATGCGGGTCCGATGACACGGTTCTGGTGCAGATCAATCCGGTCAGGCGGCCGGGGGTGCCCAAAACGTCACGTGAAATTGCCAACCGGCTTAATGAGGTTTCATTTAACAGCAGCCTGATGAAAGAGCTGCGGATGATTTCGATCCTGCGCAAGGATGCGCCCGAACATATGTGCGAAGCCGCCAAATGGGGGGCGATGCGCATGCATTGTATCGCCAGTGAAGATATGCTCGATCTTGATCATTCCTCGAAACTCAATGCGGAATGGAGCTTCATGACCATGCTGCGCGATCTCGGGCGGGAGGCGGCAAGCGCGTTTCTGCGAAAGCATCGCCGCGATATCGGTGTCAGGCCGTCGCTTGATCTTGATCTGTTTGCGCCTGATTATACGTCCTGAGATCCTCGGTTGGGCGATTGCACATTGCGCGTGCGGGGCGTAGGCTTGTCTGTCTGCATCAGATACATGACGCTTGGAGATTGGCAGTCCAAAGACAAACCGCCCGATAGAACCAACAAAGTGCGACCGGAAATGTCCAAAACCGAATTTGAGAAAATGCAGGCAGGGGAATGGTATAGCTGCCTTGATCCGGAGCTTTCGGCCCTGCGCCGCCGTGCGCTTGAAGCCTGTCACGAGCATAGCGTGCTGTCCCCGGCAGAGCGCGGCAATATCGGGCCGTCCTTGCGTGCCCTGTTTGCCGCCTGTGCCGATGATGTGCGGATCGAAGCGCGGTTTCATTGTGCCTATGGCATCAATATCCATCTGGGGCGGGATGTGTTTTTGAATGTCGGGTGCGTGATCCTTGATACCGCACCGGTCCATATCGGCGATCATTCGATGCTGGGCCCCAATGTGCAGATTTACTGTGCGGACCATCATCGTGATCCGCAATTGCGCAAGGAACATCTTGAAGTCGGAAAACCGGTGACGATCGGGGAAAATGTGTGGATCGGTGGCGGGGCGATCATTTTGCCGGGCATTACCATCGGCGATGATGCGATTGTCGGGGCCGGATCGGTGGTGACCCGTGATGTTGCGCCGGGCACCACGGTTGTCGGGAATCCGGCACGGGCCATCGGATGATGTTCGGATCGTTTTGACTTTTCCTCAAAATCCCCCCAAAAAAAGCGGCAGCCAGAAGGGGGTGAGGACCGGCCGCCGCAAGTTTGCAGTATGAGGGACAGATCGAATTCAGGCGATATCGTCAGACATCGGGCGGCGTTTGCGCCCGGTAATCATGGCGCGGATCAGGTTTTCGTGATGGCGCAGGCTTGCCAGCAGCACACCGCCAATATGCAGCAGCACAAGCGCCAAAAGGCCGTTGGCCAGAAATTCGTGAATATGTTCGAGGGCATCAGAGCCCCAGAAGGCATCGGTGGTATAAAGCTAGCCGGTAAAGGCACAACCGGCCATGGCAAGCAGCAGGGCGATGATCATGGCCGCCCCGGCCGGATTATGGCCGATATAGCGGTGTTCACGACCGCGCGCGATATCGCCAAGATAGCCAAGTGTGGTTGCCGGGCCCTTGATGAACTGGGCAAAGCGGGCATAGTGCGTACCGACCAATCCCCAGACCAGACGCAGCGCAATCAGGCACCCGGCAGCATAACCGGCCCAGTGATGAAGGGCGTGCCATTCATCGGCCGTGATCCAGGCGATCAGGAAGCTTGTTGCCAATCCCCAGTGAAACAGGCGGATGAACGGATCCCAGACCGTGATCGACATGATGGTTCCTTTCAGACAGACAGAAAGTGTTTCCGGCGACGCGGAGGACTGTTGGCGCCGCCAGAAACACCCGGATATGGCAACAACTGACTTTGGGGATCAGTCGTCTTCGCCATCCTGTTTGACGATCACGAAAGATGCCGGATCGAAATAGGCTTCAATTTTCTTGCCGTCGCTGTCGATGGCGTAAACTTCAAAGCAGCCTTCGTCTTCCTTGATCTTGCGCACGTCCCAGCCTTCGCCGGTCAGCTTGGCCTTGAGTTCGTCGGTGGTTTTCCATTCCGATTTCGGAACCTTGCAGTAGTCCTCGTCGGCAAAGGCCGCGGTCGAGGAAAGCGACGCGACCGCCCCGGCCAGAAGGGCGGTGATGGCAACGGCAAAAAGGGCGGTTGGGAAAACAGTTCTTTTCATGGGCATAATCCTTCATAACTGTGGGACGCGGATCCGGCAGAGGGAACGATGCAGGAATTCCGGCAGACGCAGGCGATGTGACGGACATTTCCGGGATGTGCCGTGTCAACGATGCGCCGAACAGGAACAAGAATGACGGTGTTTCCTGACAGCCAACTGAAGGCGCTATGCGCGTTGTTCAGGTTGCTGTCAGGACAGGGGCATAGCCAGACGGTTTGTTTCAATAACGGTCTGGTGCAGATATCGTGGATGGAAAATCGTTGCGAATTCTTCTGGTCGAAGACGAGATCATGCTGGGCGAGGCAGTGCGCGATCATTTGCTGGCCAGTGGCGAGGCGGTGGATCACAGCGAAAATGTCACCGATGCCGAGATCATGATGCGCACCACCAATTATGATGTGCTGTTGCTTGACCTTAATTTGCCAGATGGTAGCGGGCTTGATCTTTTGCGCGGGCTCAGGCGGCGCGGATCGGCCATTCCCTGTATCATTCTGACCGCGCAGGATCAGATTTCCGACCGGATTGCCGGGCTGAATGCCGGGGCGGATGATTATCTGGTCAAGCCGTTTGATCTGAATGAATTATCGGCCCGTCTGGCCGCGGTTGCGCGGCGTTATAGCGGCAATCCCAATCCGTTTGTCACCCTTGATGGCGGGGTCGAGGTTGACCTTGCCGGGCGGACCGTTCTGGTGGACGGGGCGCAGACCGATCTGACATCGCGCGAATGGGCGTTGCTTGACCAGATGGTGCGCCGCCCCGGTCAGACATTGTCAAAACGCCAGCTTGAAGAAGCGCTTTATGAATTCGGGGCGGAAATTGAAAGCAATACGGTTGAGGTCTATGTCAGCCGGGTGCGCCGCAAGCTTGGGCGTGATGTGATCAAGACCGTGCGCGGTGTGGGTTATCGGGTATAGGGCGGGGCCGGCATGATGAAAATCAAGCAGCAAAACAGCCTGCAATTCATCCTGACCAAGCGGCTGACGATCATTGTCGCGCTGTGCTGGATCGCAGGGTCGGTTCTTGCGGCCTATAGCATGTATCACGAACTCGAAGAGGCCGCCGATACCGGGCTTGTTGAAACCGCCCGGCGGGGTTCGACCCTTATGAGGTTTTATTTTGATGCCCATTGGGACGGATCATCCATGGTGGTGATGCCAACCCCGGCCGATCAAGTGGCAAGCACCGATAATGACGGGGACGAGGAAAATGTCGCCGATTACCTGCTTTATCAGTTGCGGGCGGCTAACGGGGATGTGCTGTTGCGATCGCATAATGCCATGGCCGCACCATTTGCCGCCCCTGTGGCGGTCGGGTTTTATCAGGATGACGATTTCCGGATTTATACCGCCCGCAGTGGCGACGGGCAGCTTTACATGCAGGTGGCAGAGCCGCTTGAGCATCGCCACGAGGCAATTCTTGAAAGTGTGGCGGCACAGTTTTTGCCGATTGCGCTTCTGATCCCGACGGTGATTATCGGGATCATCCTTGGCGTGCGTCAGGGGCTTGTGCCGGTGCAGCGGGTGCGCGACGAGATCGAGGCGCGCGGCGAAGGCAACCTGACGCCGATTGAACAGGAAGAAGCCCCCGAAGAAATCACCACCATTGTATCGGCGGTCAACAGCCTGATGGGCAAGCTTGAGGCGGCGCTGAATGTCGAGCGCAGCTTTACCGCCAACAGCGCCCATGAATTGCGCACCCCGATTGCCGCAGCCCTGGCACAGACCCAGCGGCTTGTGCTTGAACTGCCCGAAGGACATGAAAGCCGCAAGCGCGCCCTTCAGACCGAGGCATCGCTTAAACGGTTGTCGCGGCTGGCCGAAAAGCTTTTGCAGCTGGCGCGCGCCGAAGCGGGCGGCGGCTTTAGCCCGACCGGGCATGATCAGAAGCTGGGATCGACGCTTTTGCTGGTGATTGATGATGTGATGCGTGCGGGAATTGATGGCGGTGATATCGTCTATGACAGCGACGCGGTGGCAACGCTTGAGGCCAATATCGACCATGATGCCTTTGCCATCTGTTTGCGCAATCTGATTGAAAATGCGCTTAGACACGGGGCGAAGGACCAGCCGGTCGAGATTACGGTCACAGATCGCCACATCATCCGGGTGGCCAATGGCGGACCGGCGATCGCCGCGGGCAATCTTGATGATCTTAAAACCCGGTTCAAACGATCCCATAACAGCGGGGACGGGGCGGGGCTTGGACTTGCGATCGTTGATGCGATCGTGCGCAATACACGGTCCGAGCTGAAGCTTTATTCGCCGCGTCCGGGCAAGACGGACGGTTTCATGGCGGAATTGATCCTGCATCAAAGCTGAACGCAAAAAGGCCGCCCGAAGGTGGCCTTTGCGTCATTGATATCGCGATATCAGCGATAAGTGCGATAACCGCGAAGATGGTGCGGGCTATTTGCCGACCCCGACCTTGATTGCCAGTTTGCGAAGCGGGCTGATGCGGTTGATTGCCGACAGGCCAGCCAGACGCAGGTCGCGCAACGGTTTGGGTTCAAGCATCGATGCGCGGTTCAGGATATCGATACCGCCGACCCGCATCACGGTTTTGGGCAACTGGCGGCGTTCATAGGATTTCAAAAGCGGGGTTTCGCCGATATCCTTGCCGTGCAGCTTGGCCTTTGCCATCAGTTCGGCCAGGGTTTCGATGTCATGCAGGCTCATATTCAGCCCTTGTGCGCCAATCGGCGGCACGACGTGGGCGGCCTCGGCGATCAGGGCAAGGCGCGCGGCAATCAGGCGGGTGGGAATCTGTGCGATCATCGGCCAGACCGCACGCGGGGATGCGACGCTTAGCGGACCAAACAGGTTCATGGTGTCATGGGTGATTTCGGCGGACAGTGCATCGTCACTCATGGCATTAAGCTCATCGGCCCGGGCCGCAGGCGTCATCCAGACCACGGACGAGCACGGTTTGCCATCAAGATCAGGCATCGGCACCAGTGTCAGCGGCCCGCCGGTGCGGTGGATTTCGGTCGAGATATTGTCATGCGGCTTGTCATGGGTGACGACAAAGACCAGCGCGCTTTGATCATAGGCCCAGCGTTTGTGTTTGATCCCGGCCATGTCGCGCAAGCTGGAATTGCGGCCATCGGCGGCGATCACGACTTTGGCCCGGACGGTTTCACCATCGGACAGCGTGACTTCGCCAAAACGCGCCGTGCTTTTGAAGCCGGTTACCGTGGTCGAAAACCGGAAATCGACATTTTCAAGTTCGGCCAGACGGGCCATCAGCGCAACGCGGGCCGCCTTGTTTGAGACGTTCCAGCCGAAAAATCCCTGTTTGGTTTCGGCCCCGTCAAAATCGGCGGTTTCGCGCGGTTGCCATTCGGAACCGCCGGCATCGACGATCCGCATGACGCGAAGTTCGGCCCCGGTCGGTTTGATCGCGTCCCAGACACCGGCCTTTTTAAGGGTTTCGATGCCCGGCTCAAGAAAGGCGGTGGTCCGCAAATCCGTGCCTTCGCCAATATCGGCGGGGGCCGGATCGACAATCACGATCTGATGTCCGTCGGCCGCAAACCGTGCGGCTGCACTCATTCCGGCGATCCCGCCACCAGCAATCAGAATATCGGTTTCGATCATGATCGGTCTTTCCTGTCTTCACGGCAAAATGCAGCGGCCAAAGCCCTACATTTGATGTCGGGCAATGTGCCCGTTTGGCGGACTATACGCAATTGTTTTGCCAAATGTCTTGATACAGATCGTCTTGCTATACGCATTGCACCCGCCATCCGATTGATCGTACGGGCAGCAGGCAGCAGGCAGCAGGAAGGTGCAAGAGGCATCGTATCGGGGACAGGAGATGTTCGGGGCGTCGGAGCAGGGGGCGGGCTGGTGGTGCTGTGTTGCAGTGGTGCAGTGGTGCAGTGGTGTTTTGATGCCGCGAGGCGGTTAGGCGGGGAGGCTGTGATGTGGTGGTGCCGTGATGTGGTGATGAAGTGATGCATGATGCATGATGCAGCTGGGGTGACTGGCATTGTGGTGGTTCGGGGCGTGACGGGCGATGAAGGCCGTCGCTGGTGGGGGGGGGATGATGTTTGGGGCGTGGTACTGCTGCCCAAGGCATTCGTGTTGGTGTTGGTGTTGGGGGTGAACGGGGCGGTTTTTTGCGGGCGGGTACGGGCTTGTGGTGTGGGAGGGGCAGCGTTCGCGTGACGGCGTGGGCGGGTATGTGTTGGGGGGCGGGATTGTTGCGCGGGTGTTCGGGAGTTCCGGGGTGTTACGTGACTGGTGCTGGTGTGTTGCAGCGGATGTTCGGGATGGTTCAGGCGCAAGTGGCAGCGGGCATGTCACAGCAGGCATGTGGCGGGCGGGATTGCGCCGGAAGGGCGGATCGGGCATTTTGGGCGGGCGTTTGTTGCCACCACCTTTATGTGCAGGATATTTGCCATGCTCGCCTGGGTCTATTTGATGGGCGCGATCGGTCTTGAAGTGATCGGGACCGTGTCGCTTAAATTTTCCAACGGATTTACCGACCTGAAATTTTCGGTCCTGACGCTTGTGATGTACGGGCTGAGCTTCTGGGTGCTGGCGCTGACCTTGAAGGTTTTGCCGATCAGCACGGCCTATGCGGTGTGGTCGGGGCTTGGCACGGCGGCCGTCGCGATCATTGGCCTGGTGTTTTTCAAGGAGCCGATGACCGCCCTTAAGGGGGTTTTCCTGTTGATGATCATTGGCGGTGTGGTCGGATTAAAGGCGATCAGTTCGGAAAGCTAATCCCGAAATTGCATGCCGACCCGGCGCAGATCATTTTCAAGATCGCAATGGGCCGGATTCCAGCCAAGATCGCTGACGGCCTTTGTCGCGGTCATGGTTTGATGGCGGGCAAGTCCCGCCGCCCAGCGGCCCAGTCGTGTGATGGCGGTTTGCACCGTGATGGCATCAATCTGGCAATCGGGCGTGCCAACATGGCGGGCGATCAGGCCGGCCAGCGCACGGTTGGTCAGATCATTGATCGCAACCCCGAAATAGCTTGAACCGGGTGCGGCGTTGCCAAGGGCCAGGCAATAAAGATCGGCCAGATCATCGGCATGAACCATCGGCAGGGTCACATCGCCATCACCGATCAGGGTGACGCGGTCATTGGTGCGTGCGGTTTGCAGATCACGGGCAAGAAGCCCGTAATGCCCGTGTCTTCCGGTGGCATAGACACAGCCCGGATGAATGACGATGCCGTGCAATCGTTCATCGCCCAGCACGCGATCAATGCCGGAACACATCCATTGAAATTCGGGCAGCGGGTCAAAGGGGCTGCTTTCATCGATTGACTGTCCGGGTGGCGTTTGCGCAAACAACCAGCTGCCACCGGTATAGAGGAAGCGCACAGGTCCGGGCATGGCGTGCACGGCCGGGATGAGGTGATCAAGCAGGGTGCGGTCGATATCGGTCATGGCATCGGAAAAATCGCAGGCCGCATGAATGACCGCATCAACGGGTGGCAGGGCCGCACACCAGCGGGCCGGATCGGTCAGATCGCCATGGATCGGAACAGCCCCGATCGCGCGCAATCTGGTGCAGGCGGTTTCAGATCGGGCCAGGGCAAAGACCCGGTATTGACGGGAAATCAGGCTGTCAACAAGTGCCGAGCCGATCAGCCCGGTTCCGCCGGTAATGAAAACACGCATCTGAAATTCCTTCCTGTGAGAACAGATTTGGCGATGGCCACAGGCGGTGTTTTCGGACCTCAACCGCGATTGAGGTCAAGCGGTTTTATCGGGGTAATCAAAATCCGGGCAATCAAAATCCGGGCAAACAAAAAAGCCGGGCATTTGCCCGGCTTTGAAATTGTGATCGGCGATTTGATCAGGCGACTTCGAAAATGCCGTCAATTTCAACCGCAACGCCAAGCGGAAGCGATGCCACACCCACAGCGGAGCGGGCATGTTTGCCGACATCGCCAAATATTTCTACCATGGTGTCGGACGCACCATTGACGACTTTGGGCTGATCGGTGAATTCCGGGGCGGAATTGACAAAGGCATTGAGTTTGACAACGCGGGTGACCTTATCAAGGTCGCCGATCGCAGCCTTGAGCTGGGCAATCAGGTTGAGTGCGCACAGGCGGGCGGCCTTTTGGCCGTCTTCGACCTGATAATCCTTGCCGAGTTTGCCGACAAATTTCAGTTCGCCATTTTCCATGGTGATCTGACCGGAAATGTGAACCAGATTGTTCGAGACAACATAGGGCACATAATTCGCAACCGGTGCGGTGGCATTGGGCAGGGTGATGCCAAGTTCGGCAAGACGTGCGTCGATTTTACCAGCCATGATTTCCATCCTTCAGACTGTGGTGGCACAGGGTCGGAACCCTCGTTTGAGGCAAACTTACCGATCCTGACCGCCGAACAAAACAGTTTCTTTTGGTTCGTCGGTCATCGGGGATTTATGTCGATGGCAGGGATTGGGCATTGCTGCGGTGCCGCATTTCACCGATAGTTGAGAAAAATCAAATTGTGCCGGGCGGCAAAGCACCGCAAAACTGTATGCACAACACCCGGTGCCGGTGGCAGATGCCGGGCACATGTTTGGAATGAAACCAGTTCGCCAAAGGGGACTTCATGGCATTGCGCGACCAGATCGGAAATTTGCATGGCGGGTGGCTTGCCCTGATCGGGGTACTGGTGATTTGCCCGGATGCGCTGTTGATCCGGCTGATTGAAGTCGATGACATGACGGCGTCATTCTGGCGTCTGGCATTGTTGAGTGTTGCGACCCTGATGCTGGCCTTGTGGAAAGGGCAGCGGCGCGGTGAAGGTGTTTTGCAATCGGTCACACCGGGCAGGGCCGAGATCCCGGCAGCCTTGTTTTATTGCGGGACGACGATCTTTTTCATTTTGTCGGTGCGCAATACCGATGCGGCCAATACACTGGTGATCATTGCCGCAACCCCGCTGATTGCCGGGGTGATGGGGGTTTTCATCTTCAAGCGCGGACAACCGATGCGGACCTGGGTGGCATCCTTTGTCGTGCTGGCGGCGCTGGGCATGATTGTCGGGGCCGGGTTTGGCGGCAAGAATGCGCTTGGCGATCTTCTGGCGCTGGGGACGGCGACCTGCATGGCCGGGTTTTTCAACGTGATCGGGGCCAAGCCCGAAATCAATGAAATCAAGGCTATGTTGCTGGGCGCTGTTCTGGGGGCGGTGATTTTGCTGCCAACAGCGGAGCCGTTCACCGTGACCGGCATGGACTGGCTGTGGCTGGCGATGCTGGGCTTTTGGGTGTTGCCGGTATCGTTTCTGTTCATTTCGGCAGGGGCGCGCAAAATACCGGCAGCCGAGGTCGGCCTGATCATGCTGAACGAGGCGATTTTCGGATCGTTTCTGGTGTGGCTGTTTATCGGTGAAGTACCAAGCAACACGACACTGATTTGCGGGTCGGTGGTGATCGTGACACTGGTGTTTCACAGCTATCTTGGTATTCGTGAAGTGCGCCGGATGCGGGTTGGTGCATCGGCCTGACCGGGGCGGTTATTGCCAGCGCACATCTTTCAGGTTGCTGTCAGGTTGGGGCTTTAAATGTTGCGGGGTTGGTCAAGGACCAATCGCCCCGCAGGGCATCTGTTGAGGTGCGCTTTCTGCTGCGGGGTGGATGTGCCCAGATAGCAGGTAGGCCTTTATGCCCCGTTCCCGGTTCGTGCCGAAAATTCCACCGATTGATTATCGTATTGTTCTTGTTGTGCTGGCGGTCTTTTTCACGCTGGTTCTCAATGCCAGAGTGCTTGGTCATTTCTATGACATTCTGGGTGCGCTTGGCGCCTATGACCGCGGATTTGCGATCAGTGCGCCGTTTGTACTGATTTTGGCATCACTTGTGGTGTTTACGCCGTTTTCGTGGCGCTATCTGTTCAAGCCGTTTTTCGTGGTGCTGATCGCAACAAGTGCGCTTGCCCATTACGGGATGATGAAATACGGCATCGTGTTTGATCGCGGCATGATGGAAAACGTGATCGAAACCAACCAGCTTGAAGCGGCATCCTATTTCAGTGTGCCGGCCCTGTTGTGGTTTGTGGCGACCGGTATCGTGCCGGTATGTGTTCTTTTGATCGTGCCGGTGCGCTATCCGTCGACAGTGTTGCGCGGGGTCGGGCAGCGCATTGTCATGATGCTTGTGCCGCTGGTGTTGCTGGGCGGAATTGGCGGCCTTTATTTCAAGGATTACGCATCGGTCGGGCGCAATAACAAGGTGCTGGGCAAGGAGATCATCCCGTCAAATTTCATCACCGGGACGATCCAGCTGGTCAAGCGGCGCTATCTTTATGCCGATATGCCGTTTCGCAAGATCGGCGAGGATGCGCGTCTTGTTACCGCACCGGGGAAAACCAAGCCGACATTGATGTTTCTGGTGATCGGGGAAACCGCGCGGGCGCAAAGTGTGGCGGCCAACGGGTATGATCGCCCGACATCGCCCTTTACCAGTCAGATTGACGGGCTTCTGGCGTTTCAGAATGTGCAATCCTGTGGCACGGCGACCGCGGTTTCGGTTCCCTGCATGTTTTCGCCGATGGATCATGCCAATTATGATGGCGAAATCGCGCGCCATAGCGAAAGCCTGATGGATGTGTTGCAGCGTGCCGGGGTCAAGGTCCTGTGGAAGGATAATGACGAAGGCTGCAAGGGGGTCTGTGACCGCATTCCGAGCATCGAGATTTCAGCCGATGCGTTTCCCGAAGAATGCGTTCTGGGCACCTGTTATGACGAGGTGATGTTGCGCAACCTTGATCAGCAGGTGGCAGATAAGCTGGTCGATCAGCTTATTGCCTTTCACCTGATGGGCAGCCACGGGCCGACCTATTACAAACGTTATCCCGAGGCCCATCGTGCCTTTGCGCCGGACTGCCCGCGCAGCGATATTGAAAATTGCAGCGCCAAGGAGCTGATCAATACCTATGACAATACGATCCGCTATACCGATTATGTGGTGGCGGAACTGGTGGCGAAGCTTAAATCCTATGAGGATCGCTATAACACCGTGTTGCTTTATGTGTCCGATCACGGGGAATCGCTTGGCGAGGGCGGGCTTTATCTGCATGGCGCGCCCTATATGCTGGCCCCGGATGAACAGACCCATGTGCCGATGATGATGTGGATGTCCGATGGATATCAGACCGCGCGCGCGGTCGGGCAGGAGTGCCTTGGTGATCAGGCGCAAAATGGCGCGTTTTCCCATGACAATCTGTTTTCAACCGTGCTTGGCGTCATGGGGGTCGAAACCGGGCTTTATCAGCCGACCAAGGATATCCTGGCGCGCTGTACTGCGAACGATGCCGACATGGCAGGGCGGCGCGACGGGGCCGTTGAAGCGGCCCTTGCAACAGTGTCCGCGGCCGGTCCGCAACGGCAGTAAGGTGCAGGGACAAGGCCCGCAAGGAATTGACAGACGGGGCACTTCGTATTAGTTGAGTGAACTCAGTGAGTTTGCTTGATGAGTTGGAGGGCCCCGATGAGCATTCGGGCAACCAGACGTGAAGAAACCCGTCAGAAGATACTTGAGGCGGCGCGGGGCATTCTTGAAAGCGGTGATTTCGAGGAGGCATCGACGCGCGAAATCGCCAAGCGGGCCGGGGTCGCCGAAGGGACGATTTTTCATCACTTTTCGACCAAGGAAGAACTGATCATCAGCTGTGTAACCACACAGCTGGCCGAAGCCATTGAAAAGGGTCTTTATACGATGGACCCGGAATGGTGCTTTGTCGACAAGTTGATGCATGTGGCGTCATACCGCTTTACCCAGATCGGCCTTCATCCGACACTTTGGAACGTGATCATGCGCCAGCTGACCTTTGCGCCGCGCAAGGGGGCGGTGCATGACATGATGCAGCGCAGCGGCCTGATCAAGGCGATTACCGACCTGATCGAAGAAGC
Organism: Thalassospira povalilytica; assembly: GCF_002844235.1. GTDB lineage: Bacteria > Pseudomonadota > Alphaproteobacteria > Rhodospirillales > Thalassospiraceae > Thalassospira > Thalassospira povalilytica. The sequence goes on from NZ_PGTS01000002.1 coordinate 84,018, forward strand.
GCAGCTTTCGGGGGAGTTGAACCCGGATCTGTCACCGACCCTGATCCGTAAAAGCCTGATGGCGCTGTTTCTGTTTACGATCCACGAACATATGAGCACGCAGAATTTCGACTGCGAAGACATGTGTGCGACGCTGCGCGAATTGATCGAGGTGCAGACAATCGGACTTTGGGCACGTAAACCCGAATGTGCGGCGTAACCGGACCTATTCCCCGATCAGATGCAGGATGACGTTGCGCCGATGCGGGGCGTGGCGATGTTCGAACAGATAGATGCCCTGCCAGGTGCCAAGCAGGGCAAAGCCATCGGCAACCGGGATGGTAAGGGACACGTCGGTCAGGGCTGATTTGATGTGGGCGGGCATGTCGTCGGGGCCTTCGCAGGTATGGCGATAAAGGCTTGGATTTTCCTGAACGAGCCGGCCAAAGAATGTTTCCAGATCAAGACGCACATCGGGATCGGCATTTTCCTGAATGGTCAGGCTGGCCGATGTGTGGCGGACAAAGACCGTCAACTGCCCGCGCGCAATGCCGGTCGAGGCGACCCATGATTGCACCTGATCGGTGATTTCAGTCAGTCCCTGGGTACCGGTTTTGATTTCAAGGGTGCATTGATCCTGACGCAGCATCATTTCATCTTGCCTGTCATTGACGGGAAATTGGTCTGGCGGTGATGGTAGAAGTGCGATCTGTTGCTGACAAGGGGGCTGTCATGTTTGTTGGCGGGTGCAGTAAAACCATCGCGTTTTCAGCATGTTATCCGTGCCACAATATTGCCACTTGACGCAAACGGCCGGTGTGAATAACGATCTGGGCGTTAACTTTCGACTGGAAAATCCGTTGCGTTTCATTTCCTGCATGCTTGTGATCCTGATCAGCCTGACAGTTCTGCTGTCGGGGCATGGCACCGTGCAGGCAGGTTCCGGTTCGTCCGGTGACGGGCACCATGTTGTGACGATCGATGTCACCAAACCGGTGTCCCATGATCCGCATTCATCCCATGCCGATATTTGTGGCATGACAGTGTGCGGTCCCTATGCAGAGGAACATGTCAGCACGGCATTGTTCATGCCGGTGGTGACGTCTGTGACCTATTGGGTGCAGGACCGTACCCTTGTTTCCGCCGAGGCGGATGGCAGCTACAAGCCGCCGCGCGCCTGAAAATAATCCCGTTTTAAAGAAAACGCCGTCGTTTGTTTGGCCCGTGTCTGTTTGACCCGTGTCGGGCAAAACAGCAAGGTTTGCGCATGTCTTCATGCGGCGATGGCAATCATTCTGACGATTATTTTCAGGAGCATGATATGCCCAGTTTCAAGAAATCCCTTATCCGTCACATCGCGACATCGACCGTTCTTTTGAGCACGCTTGCCGGTATGCAGGCCCCGGCCTTTGCCGGTGCAGGCCATAGCGGTGGTCATGGCGGGGCATCGACCGATATCGGCATGCCCGGCCAGTTGTCCGATGTTCGCCGGACCATCCGGATCGTGATGGAAGACAATTTCTTTGATCAGGAAAAGATCATTGTGCGTGCGGGCGAAACCGTACGCTTCATGATCGAGAACAAGGGCGAATTCGTTCACGAATTCAATATCGGCACCGCGGCAATGCATGCAGACCATCAGAAGGAAATGTTCATGATGATGGAGCATGGCGCGCTTGAAGCCGACAAAATCAACATGGCGATGATGGAAATGGACATGGGTAACGGCATGACGATGAAGCATGACGATCCCAACAGTGTCCTGCTTGAGCCGGGCCAAAGTGCCGAAGTGATCTGGACATTCCCCAAGGACACCGAACTTGAATTCGCGTGCAATGTGCCAGGCCACTATGAAAGCGGCATGATGGGCAAAATCCGTCTTCAGTAATCATCATTGATATGACCGGGGGCGTTCGGGATCGGCTTGTCTGCCATCCCGGGCGTCTGTCCGGCCTTTTCAGGTAATTTGAAATGAAAAAACGCATTGTCTTACGCGCCCTGTTGGGTGCGCTGGGGACGGTCATGCTGTCTGCGCCCAGTTTTGCCGCGACCTATGATCTGACGGTCGATTATGTCGAGATCGATACCGGAACCATGAAAACGCGCGGCATCGGATATAACGGGTCATCGCCCGGGCCGACCTTGCGGTTCAAGGAAGGCGAGGAGGTGGTGATCAATGTCACCAACAATCTCGAAGAAGCAACGTCGATCCACTGGCACGGCTTGATCCTGCCCTATCAGATGGACGGGGTGCCGGGCATCAGTTTCCCCGGCATTGAGCCGGGCGAGACTTTTACCTATCGCATTCCGGTTTCACAAAGCGGCACCTACTGGTTTCACAGCCATTCGGGTTTTCAGGAACCCGACGGGGCCTATGGGTCGATCATTATCGAGCCGCAAAAGCGCGAACCGTTCAAATTTGACCGTGAATATGTGGTGGTTCTGAAAGACAAGCACCCGCATTCGGGCGAACGCATCCTGCGCAATCTGAAAATGATGCCTGATTATTACAACCGCAATCAGCGCAGCCTTGGCGATTTCATCATGGATGTGCGCAAGAACGGCCTGGGCGCGACACTTTCGGAGCGTGCCGACTGGGGCGCGATGCGCATGATGCCGACCGATATCGAGGATGTGCAGGGCTTTGTCGGCCTGATCAACGGCATGTCGCCCGACCAGAACTGGACGGGGCTGTTTCATCCCGAAGAACGGGTGCGGTTGCGGTTCATCAATGCATCGGCCATGACCTATTTCGATGTGCGGATCCCCGGACTTGAAATGACGGTGGTGCAGGCCGATGGCAATAATGTGCAGCCGGTAAAGGTTGATGAATTCCGCATTGCGGTTGCCGAAACCTATGACGTGATTGTCCAGCCCAAGGACGACAAGGCCTATGCGATCATGGCGGAATCGATGGGGCGTTCGGGATACGGATTTGGCACATTGGCCCCGCATGAAGGCATGCGTGCCGAAATGCCCGAATTGCGCAAGGAAGCACCGCTTCTGACCATGGCCGATATGGGCATGAACCATCGTGACATGGGGCACGGTGATATGGGCTCAGGTGAGACGGGCAAAGGCGATATGGCCGGTATGGATCATGGCGCTGCACCATCGGGCAATTCGGCGATGGGCAATGCGGCAATGGATCATGGATCGGCCGGGTCGATGCCGGGCATGGATCATTCCGGCATGGCCGGTATGGACCATTCAAATATGGCGGGGATGGATCATTCGGCGATGGCGATGGGCAATCGCGCCGATCCGTTTTATGCGGCGGGTAGCGGATTGACGCCCAAGGCGGCAAATGGCGGCAAGTTCCTGTCTTATGCCGATCTCAAGGCGCAAAAGCCGCTTTATGCCGACCGTCCGGCCACGCGCGAGATCGAGCTGCGCCTGACCGGGAATATGGAACGTTATAGCTGGTCGATCAATGGCGTGAAATACGAGGATGCCGAGCCGATCCGCCTGAAATACGGCGAACGGGTGCGGTTCAAGTTTGTCAATGAAACCATGATGTCGCACCCGATGCATCTGCATGGCATGTGGTCGATCCTTGATACCGGGCAGGGCAAATGGAACCCGGTCAAGCACACCATCAATATCAATCCCGGCACCACGGTCTATTCCGAGACCGAGGTCGATGAGCCCGGCCAATGGGCGTTTCATTGCCATCTGAGCTATCACATGGCGACGGGCATGTTCCGCAAGGTCGTGGTTGAAGGCGGTCCGGCGGTTGCGACACTGAAGAACGGGAATTGATCCATCATGAAACGACATGATCTGATGATGAAGGGCGGCTTTGTCGCCATGGTGATGGCCGTCGTTCCGGGTACCGGACAGGCGGCAGAAGGACGGACCTATTACGGGTTCCAGGCCGAACAGTTTGAATATCGTCTTGGTGACGAGAATGAAAAACGGCTGGTCTGGGATGCGGATGCCTTTTGGGGAACGGACGAGCTCAAACTGCGCTGGCAGGGCGAGGGTGAACGCGACCTTGATGCCGATATCAATGAAGGGCTTGAAAACCGGTTGGTGCTGCAAACCCCGATCAGTGACTTTTTCGATGCCAAGGCGGGGGTCAGGCTTGATACCCCGACGGGTACGGATCGCTGGTACGGGACGGTCGGGATCATGGGGCTTGCGCCGCAATGGATCGAAGTTGATGCCGATCTTTTTGTCAGCGAAACCGGGGATGGCAGCGCGCGGCTTGATCTTGAATATGAGGGGCTGATTACCAATCGCGTCATCCTGACCCCGTCGATTGAGCTGAATGCCGCCTTTTCCGAGGATCGGGAAATCGAAGTCGGCACAGGGATATCAAGTGCAGAGATCGGATTGCGGTTAAGCTACGATCTGATTGATCGCAGTGTCGCGCCCTATATCGGGGTGTCCTATGAACGCAAATTTGGTGATACCGCTGATTTTGCCAAGGAAGACGGCGAGGATTTCGAGGCGACCTATATCGTCACGGGGCTTCGGTTGATGTTCTAGAAACAAGGGCCGGGAGGATTTCCTTCCGGCCCTTTTTATATGTGATGATCAGCAAGGAACTACAGATCAGGCGGGTAGCTTGATCAGGATGCAATGCGGTCCTCATTCGGTCCATAGAAACGAAGGGCCGTCATGGCAAGATTGCCAAATTCGTAGCTGTCATGGATGACATCGGGGGCGAAATCATCGGATGCGGCGCCAAGGGCGACATAGAACGGCATCAGATGGTCGTCTTCGGGATGGGCCATGGCGGCATGGGGCGCAAGGCGGCGATAATCGAGCAATGCGTCAATATCATGGGCCCTGACCCGGTCGATCATCCAGGTGGTGAATTCGATCGCCCAGGGATCAATCGGGCCTTCGTGACGATCAAGCGCACGCAGATTGTGGGTCATCGCCCCGCTTGCCACCACCAAAACGCCAAGATCGCGCAAACCGCGCAATTTTTTGCCCAGTTCAAAATGATCGGACGGACCGCCATGGGCCAGCATGGAAAGCTGGAAGACCGGGATGTCGGCATTGGGCCGGGCAAGGATCAAAGGCATCCAGGCCCCGTGATCAAGACCGCGCGCATCGTCGGTGGCACAGCCGATCTGTTCGGCAATCTGTCGGGCGAGTGCCGGATCGCCAGAAACGTCATAGTGCAACTGATAAAGGGGCTGCGGGAAACCATAGAAATCGTGAATGGTTTCCTGATGCGCAGCGGTCGATATGGTCGGTTCAGCTGTTTGCCAGTGGGCGGAAACCATCAGGATGGCGCGCACGCCATCGGTATGACGGCCAAGATTGCCGACAAAGAAATCAAATGCCGGCGTGCTTTGGCGCGCCACCAGCATCGGCGAGCCGTGCGAAATAAAGATCGGGGCCAGATTATGCCGGTCTTGCGATACGGATTGATCCGGCCGGGACGGTGAGATCGCGGTGTCAGTCATGGCGGACTACCTTGGTCAAAATTGCATCATTTGCCATGACTATGCGCCGCTGCGGGCGGCAAGACCAGACCCGGTTTGGCAACAGTCTGTTGCCAAGGCCCGCGTTACAGTGGGGGGAGGGCCGAGGGCGATGGCAACAGGCTGTCGGGGGGGAGAATTAGCGACGGCGACCAAACAGCATCAGCAAGACACCGCCGACGATGCCGGCAATCCCGGCGATCAGATACCAGATGGTTTCATCGGTATAGCGACCAACCAGTGTTTCGGAAATCTGATCCACAGCACTTTCCGATGCGTTATAGCCCGTCACCAGAAGGCCAACGCCAATCACAAGGATAACAACGCCAAGAATGCGGCCAATCGACATGATGTTTGCTCCTGTTTTTTTTCGGTTCCGTTTGCCAGAACTTTTGAACAGGGTTGATAACGCGCAATCGGGAAGCTTGTTCCATGGATTGTTGTATCGGAATGATCAAGGTTGTTCAGTGTGCTGTGTCATTGATGCGCAAAATCATGCAGGTTGTGCATTTGAGCGCAAACATTGTGCTGCTTCTTCGCGGGAAATAAGGCCTTGGCCAAGCTTTTCCATCATTTCCACATATTCGTGATCTGATGCGCGGTTCAAATGCACGCCATTGTCGGCAAGAAACAAATCGGCGGTAAGCAGGGCCGTACGTTTGTTGCCGTCAACGAATGGGTGATTGCGGGCTATTCCCTCTGCGAAGCATGCAGCAAGGATGAAAATATCCGTCTCGCCATAGGCAAAAAGGTTTTTGGGGCGACCAAGTGCGGATTCAAGCAATGCTGCATCCCGCAGACCATAAGACCCGCCACCGATATCAATCATGAATTTGTGTACGGTTTCGACATCAAGTCGATTTGGCCATTTTGGCGGGATCACCGTCGCGCCAGTTCAATGATTGTTTCGCGGTGATAGTTAGCCCGTTCTTCGATCTGGCGACGGCGTTGCTCTGCCGGATCGGTTAGTGTTTCGGTCAGGCGACGATATTCTTCTGCGGATAACAGAACAAGGCGGTCGCGTTGATGGCTGGTGATAATCACCGGCTCATGCATGGCCGCATCACTGAATGTACCAATATTGTTTTTGAATTCTGTTGCCGAAACACGGGTCATTTTTATCTCCTGCAAGTCATCGCCATTATAGTCAAAATGTCCATTTTGTCCATTATTGTGACATCAGGAGATGTCTGGCAGGGTATCAACGACGTCACTGCTGGTGGTCAGTTGACAATATTCCGAGGCCAGAACGGCGGCATAAAGGTCAAACACATCCTGTGCCGGGAAGGTTTTGCCGTTGGCATCGGTCACATCGATTGCCGTGGTCGCATCGAGCGGCAACCAGTTTTCAAAGCCCAGACAATGGGCCATGCGGATGGTGACATCCATCGAGTTATGAATAACCACACCGGTAAAGATCAGGCGTTTGATCCCTTGATCGTGCAGGTGTTTTTCAAGCGTGGTGCCGACGAATGCGCAGTTTTGCTGCTTGGCGAAGACGGTTTCACCGGCAATGGGCGCGACTTCGTCCTTGAACGGCTGTCCGGGGCCGTTGACATAGAAGCTTGAAGCCGGATTGGCTTCTTCGTGGCGGATATGGATCACGGGCAGGTCGGCGGCGCGAAAGGTCGCGAGCAGTTTGGCAATCACATCGGCATAGCCGGGATTGTTTTTGGCATTCCATCGCGGATGATCCATTGCCTTTTGCACATCAAGAATGATCAGGGCGGTATCTTGGCCAAGCGTTGGAACGGGCATGGTGGTGTTTCCTTGTCTGACGGGCCGGGGCAAACCAAAAACGGCCGGGAAAATCCCGGCCGTTTTGCTGATCAGATCAGAAAGTCGTTCGGGCCGTAACCCTTAGGAGCAACCAGTGGTCGCGCCGCAAGAGTCGCATTTCAGGCAGGTGCCGTTACGCACCAGGGTGAAGTTGCCGCAATCGGGGCAACCGTCGCCTTCGTAGCCCTTCATGCGGGCTTCGCGAATTTTGTCCATCTTGTCATCGGTTTTGGCGATGACTTCTTCGCTTGCCGTCAGGATCGCAGAGGTCTGCGGTGCGGACGGGGTCGCGGTGGTTGCGGCACTTGCGGTGGTTTCATGGCTGTGATTGTGGCCATGACCGTCCGTGCCGGTGGACTTGACTTCGACAACGCGTTCTTCGGTCTGGGCGCCGCCATCGACAACATAGAGGTTGCGACGTACGAAGCCGCTTGATGCGACCTTGCGGATGGTTTCGATCGCCTGATCGCCGGCTTTCTGGGCGGTTTCGCCAAGATCACCTTCGGCGACACCTTCGCCAACGGCATCGGGAAGGATGTCGGACGGCTGAACGTGGGCAAGGTCGTTACGGCCAAGGTAAGAGATGGCGAGTTCGCGGAACATGTAATCAAGGATGGAGGTTGCCATCTTGATCGCATCGTTGCCCGAAACCATACCCGACGGTTCAAAACGGGTGAAGGTGAAGGCTTCGACATATTCTTCGAGCGGTACGCCATACTGAAGGCCGATGGAAACCGCGATTGCGAAGTTGTTCATCAACGAGCGGAAAGCAGCGCCTTCCTTGTGCATGTCGATGAAGATTTCGCCAAGCTTGCCGTCTTCATATTCACCGGTGCGCAGGTAAACCTTGTGACCGCCAACGGTGGCCTTCTGGGTGTAACCCTTGCGGCGACCCGGAAGCGAGCGACGCTCGCCGCGGATGACGCGTTCAATGATTTTTTCAACGATCTGTTCAGACACGGCCGTTGCCTTGGCAGCGGTCGGCTGATCGGCGTAATCGTCTTCTTCAACCAGGGCAGCGTTGAGCGGCTGGCTGAGTTTCGAGCCATCACGATACAGAGCGTTGGCTTTCAGACCCAGGCGCCAGGACAGCATATAGGCGTCCTTGCAATCCTGAATGTTAGCACTGCTCGGCATGTTGATGGTTTTGGAAATCGCACCCGAGATGAACGGCTGGGCTGCTGCCATCATGCGGATGTGGCTTTCAGCCGACAGGTAACGCTTGCCGATACGGCCGCACGGGTTTGCACAATCAAAGACCGGAAGGTCTTCGTCACGCAGATGCGGGGCACCTTCAAGGGTCATCGAACCGCAAACATAGGTGTTGGCTGCTTCGATCTGTTTCTTGTCGAAACCAAGAGCGGCAAGCATGTCAAAGTCCATAGAGTTGATGGCTTTGGCATCGAGGCCCTGGGTGTTGACGCAGAAATCATCGCCAAAGGTGTATTTGTTAAAGACGAACTTGATGTCGAATGCGTTTTTAAGCGCACCTTCAACCTTGGCAATGGCGTCGTCATCAAAGCCCTTGGCGCGCAGATCGTCATGGGAGACGGCTGGCGAACCAACGAGGGTTCCGTGACCAACCGCGTATTTTTCAATGTCGCGGATCTGGTTTTCGGTATAGCCAAGGGTCGCAAGCGCAACCGGAACGGTGCGGTTGATGATCTTGAAGTAACCGCCGCCAGCAAGCTTTTTGAACTTCACAAGGGCGAAGTCCGGCTCGATCCCGGTGGTGTCGCAATCCATGACCAGACCGATGGTGCCGGTCGGCGCAATAACGGTGGTCTGGGCGTTGCGGTAACCGTGCTTTTCACCCAGTTCCAGTGCCTTGTCCCATGCAGCACGCGCTGCAACCGGAAGATCGGCATAGGGGCTGTCAGCAGCAACCAGCGGAACCGGATTGATCGACAGGCCTTCGTAGCCTTCCTGTTCGCCATAAGCCGCACGGCGATGGTTGCGCATGACGCGCAGCATTTCATCGGCATTGTCGGCATAGCCCGGGAACGGACCCTGTTCGCCAGCCATTTCGGCCGAGGTCGCATAGGAAATACCACACATGATCGCGGTCAGGGACGCACCGATCGCACGGCCTTCGTCGCTGTCATAAGGGATGCCCATGCTCATCAGCAGGCCGCCAATGTTGGCATAGCCAAGGCCAAGGGTACGGTAACGATAGGACAGTTCGGCAATACGGTCGGACGGGAACTGTGCCATCAGAACCGAGATTTCCAGAACCACAGTCCACAGACGAACGGCATGTTCGTAGGCCTCGATATCAACGCCGCCATCATCGGAACGGAAGTTCATCAGGTTGAGCGATGCGAGGTTACATGCGGTGTCATCAAGGAACATGTATTCCGAGCACGGGTTGGACGCATTGATGCGACCCGAATTCGGGCAGGTGTGCCATTCGTTAATGGTGGTGTCGTACTGGATGCCCGGATCGGCACAGGCCCAGGCGGCTTCGCCAACCTTGTCCCACAATTCGCGGGCAGAGATGGTTTTTGCGACCTTGCCGTCGATACGACGGATCAGGTTCCAGTCACCGTTATCAAGAACAGCCTGAAGGAAGTCGTTCGATACACGAACAGAGTTGTTCGAGTTCTGACCCGAAACGGTCAGATATGCTTCGGAATCCCAGTCAGTGTCATAGGTCTTGAAGCTGATTTCGGTGAAGCCCTGACGTGCGAATTCGATGATCTTGTTGATATAGGAATCCGGGATCATCACAGCGCGGGCAGCAAGCACAGCTTCTTTGAGCTGCGGGTTGGCGCGCGGAATGAAACGGTCTTCCGAATCAGCGGCACCGTCCCAGTTGGTGCAGGCCGCAAGAACTGCGGTCAGGTGCTTTTCAGCAAGTTTGGAGCCGGCAACAAGGGCCGCAACTTTCTGTTCTTCGACGACTTTCCAATCAATATATTCTTCGATATCCGGATGGTCGATATCAACCACGACCATTTTGGCCGCACGGCGGGTGGTGCCGCCCGACTTGATCGCGCCAGCAGCACGGTCACCGATTTTCAGGAAGCTCATCAGGCCCGAAGAACGACCGCCACCCGACAGGGTTTCGCCCGCACCGCGAACGTTCGAGAAGTTCGAACCGGTACCCGAACCGAATTTGAACAGACGGGCTTCACGGGTCCAGAGATCCATGATGCCGCCTTCATTGACCAGGTCATCGGCAACCGACTGGATGAAGCAGGCATGGGGCTGCGGATGTTCATAGGCACTGGCCGATTTGGTCAGTTCGCCGGTTTTGAAATCAACATAGGAGTGACCCTGTGCCGGGCCGTCAATGCCATAGGCCCAATGCAGGCCGGTGTTGAACCACTGTGGAGAGTTCGGCGCACCCATCTGGTGGGAGAGCTGATAACGCATTTCATCAAAGAAGGCCTGCGCATCAGATTCGGCGTCAAAATAGCCGCCTTTCCAACCCCAATAGGTCCAGGTGCCGGCAAGGCGATCAAAGACCTGGGTCGCGCTGGTTTCGCTGGTATAGCGTTTTTCAGCCGGCATTTTGTCAAGCTTGGCGGTGTCGGCAGTCTTGCGCCACAGCCAGGACGGGACGTCCTTTTCCTTGACCGGTTTGAGGGCAACCGGAACACCGGCCTTGCGGAAATATTTCTGAGCCAGAACGTCACTCGCCACCTGTGACCAGGAAGCGGGCATGTCGATGTCATTCATCGCAAAAACAACGGAACCATCCGGGTTTTTGATGACAGAAGATGACTTACGAAACTCGATGTCGGCGTAAGGGCTGACACCGTCCTGAGTGAACTTTCTGGTAATCCGCATGGTCTGCTCCGGTTTTGATCAGACGTGAGGGGGCGCTATCTGGTAATGCGCCAACATCGCCTGACTTTATATAGTTTGCTCATCGCTCTTGCGCTGCCCCAATACCCGATATTTTCCGGTGTTTTTGGCGCCTCGCATCTATCTGAATTCGGTGGTGTGGTCCCCCCTTGGAACCATCCGGTCCGTGGGGAAGACTATAATGGCAAAATTTCGCCACAGTCCACTAATCTTTGTGGTTGACAGCAATTTTTACCACAACATGTAGTGGGTCGGTTGCTGTCTTGCTGATTCGATGCTGGTGGGATTCGTGTTAACAATCTCTGAATCAGGGCTAAGGGCCTGTAAAACTGCGGTTTCTGTTACCGCGAGATTGTGTGCCTGTCCTAAGACTCGGACTAGATGTTGTGTGGGAAGGATCGGTTTTCCCGAACACGAACCCAAGCTAACGCTGTTTGCGTTTCATTTCCAGTGCGAAGCTGAAAATGTGCCGTAACAATGATGTTCTTAGCATATGCGGCAATGATAACAGTTTGATATTTATATTAAAGTATTGATTTTATCGCAGGCGCAAATCCGCGGATATCAGCCAACAGCCCATACCATATATATGTGTGTGATTGTGGATAACCGGGTGGACAGACGCCCCAGATATATGCGGATCAATGAGTCGTCGCACTACAAGCAGTTGTGGGTTGTTTTGAACCGATAAATGGCACTGTCGCGGCGTGCTGGTTCAGGTCGGGGTTGAGGCGGCTTGTGGTGACGGGGCAGGCTGCGGGCAAATGTTGTGATTTGGGGCGGGTCGATGTCCTTGAAACATTGACTTTCAAACCGCATCACGACATATAAGTCACTTGTTCGACAGGGTTCACACCGCATGATCCCTGTTCCGCCGGTTTCAGTCTGGCGGACAAACCAAATCTGGAGAGAGACCCAACATGGCCACCGTCGGCACCCGTATTTATACTGCGCTGTTTGGCAAGCGCGTTGGCGAAGACCGTTTCGGCAATGTCTATTACACCGAAAAGACTCCGGCCAAGGGCCGCCGCACCAAGCGCTGGGTGATCTACAAGGGCGTTGACGAAGGATCGAAAGTTCCGGCCGAATGGCATGCATGGCTGCATTATACCCTTGATGCGCCGCTGTCGGAAAAGGCCGAGGACCGTTATGACTGGCAGAAAGAGCATCTGCCGAACCTGACCGGGACCAAACACGCATATCGCCCGCAGGGCCACGAATATAGCGGTGGCAAGCGCGCGAAAGCGACCGGCGATTATCAGGCCTGGTCGCCGGAAGGCTGATCAGCCGGAAATTTGAAAATTCAGGCGGGCGCGGGGCAACTCGCGCCCGTTTTTGTTTCGGGGCCTGCTTTTTTGTTTAAGTGGTTCTGTTTTGGGCGGTTGTGTTTTGGCGCTGTGCAATACAATATGCCAATCAAAGAGATACAGATCGGATAAGGTCCATGAGCAACAGACTGATTGAAACCCTTGCAGGTGCTGCGGTGATCGCAGTCGCGATCGGGTTTGCAGCATATTCATACAGCCGTGCGGGGATCGACACGGTAGAAGGGTATGAAATCAAAGCCAGCTTTAACCGTATTGATGGTCTGGTCGTGGGCAACGACGTGCGGATTTCCGGCGTGAAGGTTGGCAGCGTTACCGGACAGGAACTTGATCCCGATACCTATATGGCAGTTGTCAAGATGTCGGTGCGCGCGGACCTGTCGCTGCCGATGGACAGTTCGGCCAAGGTGGCATCGGATGGTCTTTTGGGCGGCAAGTTCGTATCGATCGAGCCGGGCGGGGATATCGACATGATCCAGGCCGGTGGTGAAATCGAATACACGCAAGGGTCGGTCAATCTTGAAGATCTGATTGGTCAGGTTATTTATTCCTCGACCAGTAGCAGCGAATAGGCACAAGCACACCATATTGTGACCCGATATCGTGACCAGTTCAGAATGGTGGCCTTGCAATTGGCGGGGCAAGATCAAGCCGGTCATGATTTTGCCGGTTTTGCCGGGCAGGGTGCCGGGCAATGGCAGTGAAATGGTCTGCTGTGCAAGAAATGTCGGAGCGTTCGATGAAGAAAACCGAACAGATGGAACATTTTCCAACCTGGCAGGCGACAGACGGGTCGCCTTTGTCCTGCGTGGAAAAGATCAAGGTTTTGAACGACAATTTCGGCGAATTGCGCGAGATGATGCAGGATGCGCTTGAAGATGCGCTTCTGATGGGCTGCGACGAGGAGCAATTCCGCAAAGTGATGCGCGATCTCGTGGCCGAACTGCACAATCCCTATGATACCAGCGACACACAGGACTGAATAACAAGATGAAACGATCTTTTGCGATTGCCGCGATCTGTTCGACATGTGCAATGATCGGAACGGCCTATGCCGCGCTTGATTATCGTCCGGCCCCGGTTGCCCAGCTTCAGGGGCTTGATAAAATTACCGCCCGCATTTCGACCTTTGAAGTGCCGGTCGGGCAGGTCGCCAGTTTCGGCACCCTGTCGATCCGGGTCGATGCCTGTTACCGGACCCCGCCCGAAGAGCGCCCGGAAAGCGCGACCTTCCTTGAGATCGCCGATGTGCGCGATGATGGCAATGCGACGCGCCAACAGCTGTTTTCGGGATGGATGTTTGCATCAAGCCCCGGTCTTTCGGCACTTGAACATCCGGTTTACGATGTGTGGCTGAAAGAATGTCTTGATCCGGCGGATGCGGACGACTCCAAACCCGAAGCCGCACAGGGCAAACCGGCCCCCGAGCAACCATAAGATTGCAGCCATAATTTCGCAGATATAAAAGCGCGGACGCAAGGCCGCCATCAGCCTTGTGCTCTCGGGCACTCGGGCAGAGGGCCTCTGATCCTGGGTTTTTTTCCGTCATCTGTTTGGTGTCTGGCGGTGAATGTTTGATCGTTCACGGAACGGACCCAGTCGTGCCATTTTGCCGGAATGCGGGGGCAGGCCGTGACGATATGTGGTTTGCAGGCAGGATTGCGGTTTTTGGCGGTTTTGCACCGTTTCAGGGTCGAGAAGGTCGGGCGAACCAATATTTGATTGTTTGGATGTTGTCCCAAATATGGCAAAAACGCCGGATATTGTTTCCTGAATAGAAAATATATGTTGCCGCAGCACCGGCTTGAGAGCCGGTGGTTTGACTGTCATCCTCATGCCACAAGTTTTGCGACGCAGCATTGCGGATCGCGATCCGAAAATGAGGGAAATAGACAATGTTCAAAGTGATGAAAAAAGCCGGTCTTGCACTGGCACTTGCAACCGGTCTTTCGGCAACTGCTTTTTCGGCACAGGCGGCAGAAAGCTATAAGCTTGATCCGACCCATACCAGCGTGATCTTTATTGTTAACCATCTTGGTTTTTCAAATTTCCAGGGCCGTTTTGCCGGTGTTTCGGGCGAACTGACCCTTGATCGTGAAAACCCGGCAGCATCGGCTGCGATCATCACGATCGACCTTAACCAGGTTGATAGCGGTGTCGAGGCGCTCGACAATCATATGAAAACCGCCGATTTCCTGAATGTTGAAAAATTCCCGACCGCGACGTTCAAAAGCACCTCGGTCGAGCTGGTTGGCGACAATGCAGCCAAAATCACCGGTGACCTGACCCTGCTTGGCGAAACCAAGCCGCTGGTTCTTGATGTTACCCTGACCGGTGAAGGCGATCATCCGATGACGGGCGATCATGTTGTCGGCTTTGGTGCGACCGGTACCGTGACCCGTTCGGAATATGGCATGAACTTCCTGGTTCCGGGCGTTGGCGATGACGTCAAATTGCAGATTTCTTCGGAATTCCTGAAGCAGAAATAAGCCGACTTTTTTTAAAGGAGAATGGCGGGTTTGGCATCATGGCCGGCCTGCCATTTTCGTCTTCTGCGTGGAAGGGGATGGGTATGGCATTGCGTAGTCACCACAACGGTTTTGGCAGCGTGACCAAAAGCCTGCACTGGATTGTTGCCGCACTGTTTATCGGTGTGTTTGCCATTGGCTGGTATATGGATTTCCTGCCGCTTGGCATGGCCAAACTTGAATGGATGTCACGGCACAAATCGCTTGGTGTGACGATCCTGATGCTTGCGGTGTTGCGGATCATCTGGCGTTTGTCCGAACCGACACCCGCGGCACTGGGCAAACATGCGATTGAACGGCTGGCGGCAAAGATCGGGCATCTTGGCCTGTATGGGGTGATGATTGCCATGCCGCTGACTGGCTGGATGATGTCGTCCGCGGCCAATTTCCCGGTCAGTGTTTTCGGACTGTTTACATTGCCAAACCTTGTCGCGCCGGATCAGGGGCTTTTCGAAAGTCTCAGGACAGCGCATTTCGTGTTGTCCTGGGTGATTGTTGCCCTGGTTTGCGGACATGTTTGTGCGGCCCTGAAACATCACTTTATTGATCGCGATGCCACATTGCGCCGGATGCTGCCGGCGTTTGGCGGCAATGACAATGCCGATATCGGCGCCAATACGACTGCCAAGGAGAATTCCTGATGGGTTTGACTTTCAAATCGACACTGATGCGCCCGCTTGCCGCCGCGTTTGTGACATCGCTTATGGTATTTGCCGCCCCGGCAAAGGCCGCCGACCAGTGGACTGTTGACGCCAGCCAAAGCACGATTGCCTTTACCGGAACACAGCTTGGTGCGGGGTTTGACGGGGTGTTTGAAGATTTCACCGCAACCATCGCCTTTTCGCCAGACGATCTTGCCGGATCCTCGGTCGAGGTGCTGATTGATATTGCATCGGTCGATACCCAGAATGGTGACCGCGACAGCCAGATCGTGTCGCCCGACTGGTTTGATGCGGCACAATGGCCAACCGCCAAATTTGAAACCAAGTCGTTTTCCGAGATCGAACCGGGCCGCTATCAGGCGGTCGCCGATCTGACGATCCGCGATGTGACGCGTGAAGTGACCTTGCCATTTGATCTGATGATCACTGGCGATCAGGCCGAAGCAAAAGGCAGCGTCACCATCGCACGTACCGATTTTGGCGTCGGGCAGGGCCAGTGGGCCGATACCAGCCAGGTTGGCGATGATGTGACGATCAATATCACGATTGCGGCGTCGAAATAACGCCGCAGACGCCAGCCCCCTGTCATGACCGCCGATGCGGCCGGGGATGCCGGGGCAAAGCGTGAAGTTTCGGGCATCGGGCATCTGGCATCGGGGCTGGCCCGGAACTGCCAATAAAAATTGCTGATGATGAAGGACGGAAAGGATGCTTTCCGTCCTTTGTTGTTTGTGGCGTTCGGGGGGCTGATGCCAGTGTGAATGTGCCAGTGTGCCTGATGCTATGTGCCTGAAGCTGTGTGACGGGGCTGGCACGGGGGTGGCGCGGGGCTATTTGGCCGGGATCAGCATGGCGCGCAGATGGGCGTGGTCACCGTTGAAATAGGTGCCGTCAACCTTGGTCGGGACGCCCGGCACGCTGAGTTCTTCGGTATATTGCCAGAAACTCCAACTGGCCCATTCCACCGGGATGGTTGGTTGATCAACGCCATATTCGGCAATCCACAGCTGATTGCCGGGAAAATGATCCTTCATGGCATGTTCCCAGAATGTCGGGCCGGTATAGATGATCGGACGGCGGCCATAATGGGTTTCCAGTCTGGTCAGGAAGGTTTCGAACTGTTGATGCAGATCGCCCTTTACCGGCGGTTTGATCCGTTCGATATCAACAACCGGCGGCAAGTCCCCCGGTTCAAGGGTGACATTTTTGATAAACCAGTCGGCCTGACCGGCACCGTCATCATTGGTTTCATAGAAATGATAGGCCCCGCGCAACAGCCCGGCCTTGCGGGCGGCGGCGAAATGGTCGGTGAAGGTCGGATCAAGATAATCCAGCCCGTCGGTGGCCTTTACAAAGGTGAAGGCAATGCCGTTATTTTGCACCTTCTGCCAGTCTATATCGCCATTGTGATGGGATGTATCAATGCCATGCAGGGACGGGTTCCGGTCTTCGGCGCGAACATCAAGCGGATTGAAAGTCACAAGGAGTGCCGCAATCGCGATGCCCGATAAAACATGGCGAAAAACCGTGTTCAGACTGGTTGAAGGCGTCATGATATTCCGTCCTTCCGATGGCCAAGACCGCATGGCGGCCGGTCGATCAATGAACTGAAGTCGCACTCAGTGTAAATCCAAGACCACAATCAGGCCAGAGCCATATGGCGCATGGGTCGACACACTTCTTGCCCCAAAGGATGTGATCCGTGTTTTGAGACGCGCCCGGAACGTCGGGGGCTTGTCAGGATGACGGGCGGCGATGTTCGGGGCGTGGTTGCGGGCGGGGCAGGTTTGGAACGCAGTTTGGGAAGCGGTCAGGAGGGCGGTAGACGGGAGCGGCCGGGCACGTTCCAGAGACGTGGCAAGAGACGGGGCCTGGGACGTGACAAGAGAAGCCGACCAGGGAAGGGGCGATTGAAATGGCCAGAGACACGGCCTGCTAAACGGCCAGGGCAACAGGTCCGGGTGCAGTCCGAAGCGTGATCCGAATTGTCGTCAGAGATGCTTTTGGAGATGCTGTCGGAAATGCGGTCAGACAAGCGGGCCGATACGCACCAAACGGGCGGACAGGAAGACATGCCGGGGAGACAAAAATCCCCCGGTGGCGGGCACCGGGGGATGAAAGTCGGGGCGGAAATATCCGCAGGGATCAAAGCGCGGTTATTTGGTCGCGCTTTGACGCAGGTCGGCCAGGAAGTTTTCGACCGCCTGATCAAGCGAGCGGGCTTCATCAACCAGTTTTTCGGCCGAATGGGCCAGCTGGCTGGTGCCGGAAGATACGCGCCCGGCATTTTCATTGACGGTTTCAATGCGCTGGGAGACTTCGGCGGTGCCATCGGCAGCCTGCTGAACGTTGCGCGAAATTTCCCCGATTGCGGCATGCTGTTCTTCAACAGCGGCGGCAATTGCGGTCGAACTGTCGGCAACGCGTGCGATGGTTTCGGAAATCAGCCGGATGGCATCAACGGCCTCGCCGGTTTCATTCTGAACCGAGAGGATTTGCTGGTTGATTTCCTCGGTCGCCTTGGCGGTCTGGTTGGCAAGGTTTTTGACCTCGCTTGCGACCACGGCAAAGCCTTTGCCGGCATCACCGGCACGGGCCGCTTCGATCGTGGCGTTGAGAGCCAGCAGGTTGGTCTGTTCGGCAATATCGCCGATCAGTTTGGCCACATCCCCGATTTTCTGGGCCGCATCGGCAAGGCCGGTAACGGTTTCGTTTGTGCGTGCCGCCTGTTCATTGGCCTGATTGGCAATGTCGGCCGACTGGGCGATCTGATGGGCGATTTCATCGCTTGATGCGGTCAGTTCCTCGGTCGCGGCCGAGACGGTTTGCACATTCGAGGAGGTCTGTGTGGTGGCCGAGGCCACAGCCGCAGACAGTTGGCTGTTGGTGTTGCTGGCTTCTTCCATCGAGGAGGTGGCCTGCTTCATCTCGGTGATCGAGGTCGAGATCGAGCGGATCAGGTTTTTGACGCGCTGTTCAAGGCTATCAGCCATATCGGTGATGTCCTTGCGGCGCTGTTTGTCCGCCTGGATTTCCAACTGTTTCTGGCGATCCTGCAATTCGCGGTTTTCAAGCGCCTGCTGACGGAAGGAGACAACAGTGCGTGCCATGTCGCCGACTTCGTCAGCGCGGTCCTGGCCTTCGATTTCGCCTTCGAGGTCGCCAGACGAGATAACCCGCATTCTTGTCGCAAGGTTATGCAAACCCGATGTGATGTTGCGACCGATCACAAGGCCGCTTGCTGCCATGACCAACAGGATGATGCCGCCAATCAGAACGACATAAAGGGCCTGTTTCTGGAAGACAGCGTCAACATCATCAATATAGATGCCGGTTCCGATGATCGGACCCCAGGGCAGGGGATGGGCATAGGATAGTTTTTTGAAGGTCGTTTCCTTGTCCTCGCCGGGTTTTGGCCACCAGTAGGTCGAGAAACCGCCACCGGGCGCGCTGCCCGCAGCGATCAGGTCACGGATGAAATAGTTCCCTGCCGAATCCTGCAATTCGCCAAGGTTTTTGCCGACCAGTGCCGGGTTGGCCCCGTGCATTTCGGTCATGCCATCTTTGGAGAAGACAAAGAAGTATCCGATATCGCCATCATATCTGCCCGATGCGGCATCGGCATAAAACTGGGCGATTGCGTCTTCCTGGGACAGGGTGCCCGAGGTGACCTTGTCCTGATAGCGCTGGGCAATCGAGACAACATATTCGGTCGTGGCGCGGATCTTTTCTTTTCTGTCTTCGATCAGCGAACTTCTGAGTTCAAGCAACTGGACGACGGCAATGACGACAACGGCCAGCAATGCAAGGACACAAAGTGCTGTGATTTTAAAACTGATCTTCAGGTTCCCGAGCATGTTTCCTCCGGCTCGTTAGTATCTCGATAGGTTTATAATTAATATTATTATGAATTAATATATAAATAGAGACTGCGACCTACGGCAAGTAAAACTCCCCACTAAAGTATAGTTTCTGATCTTTCTTGAGATGGGAGTTGCCAGGCGCGAGTTCAACTCTGTGGTGTGATGTCGATTTATTGCCAAAAAAAGAGCCGCATCCATGCGAATGCGGCCCTGTCACGGTGATGTGTGTCGCGATTATTTGATCGCGCTCTGACGCAGGTCAGCGAGGAAGCTTTCGACCGCCTGATCAAGCGAGCGGGCTTCATCGACCAGTTTTTCGGCCGAATGGGCCAGCTGGCTGGTGCCGGAAGATACGCGCCCGGCATTCTCATTGACGGTTTCAATGCGCTGGGAGACTTCGGCGGTGCCATCGGCAGCCTGCTGAACGTTGCGCGAAATTTCACCGATTGCGGCATGCTGTTCTTCAACAGCGGCGGCAATTGCGGTCGAACTGTCGGCAACGCGTGCGATGGTTTCGGAAATCAGACGGATGGCATCAACGGCCTCGCCGGTTTCATTCTGAACCGAGAGGATTTGCTGGTTGATTTCCTCGGTCGCCTTGGCGGTCTGATTGGCAAGGTTTTTGACCTCGCTTGCGACGACGGCGAAACCTTTGCCGGCGTCACCGGCACGGGCTGCCTCGATCGTAGCGTTAAGAGCCAGCAGGTTGGTCTGTTCGGCAATATCGCCGATCAGTTTGGCCACATCCCCGATTTTCTGGGCCGCATCGGCAAGGCCGGTGACGGTTTCGTTGGTACGTGCGGCCTGTTCATTGGCCTGATTGGCAATGTCTGCCGACTGGGCGATCTGATGGGCGATTTCATCGCTTGATGCGGTCAGTTCCTCGGTCGCGGCCGAAACGGTCTGAACGTTGGTTGACGTCTGGGTCGTGGCAGATGCCACAGCGGCAGACAGCTGGCTGTTGGTGTTGCTGGCTTCCTGCATCGAGGAGGTGGCCTGCTTCATCTCGGCGATCGAGGTCGAGATCGAGCGGATCAGGTTTTTGACGCGTTGTTCAAGGCTATCAGCCATATCGGTGATGTCCTTGCGGCGCTGTTTGTCCGCCTGGATTTCCAGCTGTTTCTGGCGATCCTGCAATTCGCGGTTTTCAAGCGCCTGCTGACGGAAGGAGACAACAGTGCGTGCCATGTCGCCGACTTCGTCGCCACGATCCTGACCTTCGATTTCGCCTTCGAGTTTGCCATTGGCGATTTCAGTCATACGGGTTGAGAGTTTATTCAGGCCAACTGTGATGTTGCGTCCGATCGCAAGAGACAAGGCAATCATCAGGGCAACAACGATCGCAATGAATACCATCACAAAAACGGCCTGTTCCCAGAAGGCGGCATCCACATCGTCAATATAGATCCCGGTGCCGATTGCATCACCCCATGGGAGCATAGCGGAATAGGAAAGCTTTTCGAAAAGTTTCTCCTCTGGCTCGCCGGGTTTTGGCCAGTAATAAGAGAAGAAACCGCCTTCCGGGTTTTGCGCCGCAGCCAAGAGGTCCTGAACGATGAAGTTGCCCGTAGGGTCTTTAACCTGGCTCATATCCGTGCCGTTAAGAGACGGTTTGGCGCCATGTAGCTTGTTGATGCCGTTTTTGTCATAGGCAAAGAAATAGCCCGTGCCGTCATCAAACCTTGCCGCGGTGCTCCAGCGATAGAACTCGGTTGTAGCTGCTTCCTGAGTGAGTTCACCACTGTTTACGCGATCCTGATAGGACTGGGCCGCTGTTACCAGCATTGAAACAGTTGTCTGAATTTTGTCTTTGCGGTCTTCGAGCATCCCGCTGCGCAACGTTTGAAGTTCAAGTGCGGCAATCAAAAGCAAAGCGACAAGCGACAGTAGCGACAAGCTTGCGACCTTTTTACCGATCCTGATGTTTTGAAGCATGGTCTGTGTACCCGTTTTCTTGATTGTTTCCGTTTGAGCCACGGCAGGAAGCGATGCCGTTTAGAATTTTATTAATGTTATGGATAGGTTCTTATCTCGAAAGTATAGGGTGTGGCGCGAAAATGTGCATCAGTTATTTGCGTGCCACGCGGGCTGTATGGTGTTGATCACAGGGGCTTTGTGCGGTCCGGTTGTTTAAATCACCGGCAAGACCCGTGCGATGACCGGGGATATGTTGGGGCTGTTTTGAATAAAAAAAGCACCTGACTGTCTAACAGCAGGTGCTTTTGCATTTTTTTGTGTTTTGAAGCGGTCTTAGCCGAGATGTTTGCGCAAAAATTCAAGCGCGAGACCCAGACCTTCTTCGTCGATACCATGTTGCAGGTTCGGACGTTCATGCAGGGAAACGTCGATGCCGTTGGCGGCCAAGGTATCGCGGGCGATGCGCGATGCCTCGATCGGGACCACCGGATCGGCGGTGCCATGCACCAGCAGGACCGGCGGGCGCGATTTCAGATCGGTGGCAAAGGCGCCATCACCCAGAAGTGCCCCGGAAAAGCCGACCACACCGGCAAGCTGCTTGGCGCGGCGCGGGGCGGTTTGCAGCGACATCATGGTGCCTTGTGAAAAACCGACCAGCGCGATCCGGTCTTCGTCAATGCCATGGGTTTCCATAACATGATCAATGAAGTCATTGACGTAGGATGCGCTTTTATTGGCCCCTTCGGCCATGGCGGCAAGGGCACCGGACATGGTTTCGGGCGCACGGCGCAGGAATTCCGGATCATATTCGGCCAGGCTGAACCATTGACGACCGAATGGCGACATTTCGCAGGGGAACGGCGCATTGGGTGAATAGAAGCTGGTGTCGGGCAGGGCGCGCGCCAGATGCGGGGCCAACCCGATCAGGTCGTTGCCATCCGCGCCATATCCATGCAGCAGGATCACAACGCTTTTGGAGGTTCCCGATGCCGCCGGCAGTGTCGGGCCAGACAATAGATGATCAGTGCTCATAATGACTTTCCTGAAAAATCCTTTTCCCCTGATTAGCAATGCAGACAGCTGACCACCAGTTATTTTTGCGATCCGGGGTGCTGTCGGTCATGTGCAGGGCAAATATCGGGAAATCTTGCGGAATTCTTGGGCATGGAGGGGCCATGGACGGGCAACGGGTGTTCGCGGGATAACCGACATATGGCCGGGTGAGGGTATGGCGGAGGAGCCGGAATGGCGCGAACAGGATGATCCGCGCGGGCCGTCCCGCTTAAAGGTTCGGCAAGTTCGGCAAATTCAGCAAGTCAGCGGGGAAAGATGATCACTGTTTTACAAAGGCAGAGCGGATCAAACCGATTCCGGCCGCTGCGAACAGCCCGGCAACCGCGCCATCGATCCAGCGCCGGGTTTTGCGATAAAGCGCCATCGCCCCCGATGTCGAAAAGACCAGCGCATAGAGCATATAGATCGCAAGCCCCAGCACCATGCAGGTGCCGGTTGCCAGCATCACCTGGGCAGCAGACCCGCCATCATCAAGGCCAAGTGCCAGAACCGCCATCCAGGCAATCACGGCCTTGGGATTGGACAGGTTGAGAACCAGCCCGTGGCGGAAGCCGGGGTGACGCGTTGATTTGGGGGGCACAGACATATCGGCTTTTACCATGGCAGAACGGGCCGACATCCATGCCAGCCACAGAAGATAAGCCCCGCCGACCAGCTTCAGAACCGAGAGCGCGTAGCTTGACGCCTGAAGGATCGCGCCAAGACCGGTTGCCGCCACCAATCCCCAAAAGGCCAGTCCGAGCGCAAGTCCGGCCCCGAAAAGTAGGCCCGATTTTCGCCCGGAATGCATCGAGATCGTCGCAACCGCAAGGGTCGCCGGCCCCGGCGATGCCGCGGCGATGAAGAAGGCAATGGCAATGGTCAGAAGACTGGTGAGATCAAACATGCCGGTTTCCTTTGTGCGGGCAATAAAGTTGCACGGATCGGAAATTTTGCAAAGGCCGCAAAGGGCGCAAAGGCGTGATCACAACGACCGGATGGTTGGAGCCAGACCGAACTGGTCATGGCAACAGGATGGATGATGACTGGTGATAAGGAACAGGGACTGGTTCGGGAAGATCGGGTTTCGCGTGCGCGAACCGGTCGGGATCATCAGCCTGTGGATAAGTGTGTGGATGGAAAGGCCGGTATAGGCGAATTTTTATAATTCCACCGCTATTTTTACGATCATCTGAAGAATGATCTATCCGTTGGTATCGGTTTTCGCAAAGTGACCTTTTTTCCAGTGTGGATATTGTGAAACTTTAGTTATCATTTAAAATCAAATGGTTGCGTCGATATTTTTACGCATTGGCGAATTTGGTATTCCGAAAATCGCGACGGATGTCACAAAAATGAAATACGATTATTGCAAAATGATAGGTGCAAGGTCGGACAAAATTCAACGATGTGGATTTTTTGCCTGTGGTTGTCATGACAACCCGTCTTTTGTCTTGCCTTAATCTGTGCGACAAGAAATCTTCCGGTTGCCGGCACTGTTCGGCAAAACGCCCCAAATCAAGTCCAATTCCGAGGCCCAGATGAACCGCACGCGCCGCTGGTTCGGCAAGGGGGATCGACGTGTTCTGTCACTGACCCTGCCGATCATTTTGTCCAATGCCACAGTTCCGTTGCTTGGCGCGGTTGATACGGCAGTGGTCGGTCATCTTGACAGCCCGCATTATATTGGTGCGGTTGCGGTCGGGGCGCTGATTTTTTCCTATGTGTTCTGGAGTTTCGGTTTCCTGCGCATGGCGACCACCGGGCTTGCGGCACAGGCCTATGGCCGGCGTGACCCCAACGGGGTGCGGGCGGTGTTTGCGCGCGCGGCCCTGATCGCCATGACTGCCGGGCTTGCGGTGATGATATTGCAATGGCCGATCATCGAGCTTGCGATGTCATTGATTGCGCCAACACCGGCGGTCGAGGCCGCCGCCCGTGACTATTTCCATGTGCGGATCTGGGCGTCACCGGCGACATTGATGCAATATTGCATGCTGGGTTGGTTGCTTGCGATGCGCGACAGCCGGGCGGTGTTCATTTTCCAGGTGGTGCTGAACTCGCTTAACATCGTTCTTGATATCCTGTTTGTGCAAGGGTTCGGCTGGGACGTCAAAGGGGTGGCTGGCGCGACGGTGATTGCCGATTATTCCGGCGTGGTTCTGGGCTGGTTTTTGATGCAGCCGCACCTGAAACGTCTGGGCGGCACATGGCGCGGGATCGGGGTTCTTGATCGGGTGCAGCTTGCCAAGCTGATGAAGATCAATGGTGATATCTTTGTGCGCACCATGGCGCTGACATCGGCCTTTGCGCTGTTTACCAGTTTCTCGGCCCGGTTTGGCGAGGTTACCCTTGCCGCCAATGCGGTGTTGCAGAACTTTTTGATGTTCGGGTCATTTGCCCTTGATGGGTTTGCCCATGCCGCCGAAACCCTTGTCGGGCAGGCCTATGGGGCGGAGCGACGCAAACAGTTCCTGTGGGCGGTGCGCAAGACCACGATCTGGGGGATTGTATCAGCGGTGTGTATGGCGGCGATCTTTGCCGTGACCGGTCCGTGGATCATTGATGCCCTGACCAGCATCCCCGAGGTGCGCGAGGCGTCCTATACCTATTTGCTGTGGGCGGTCATTTTGCCGGTTACCGGGGTTCTGGGCTTTCAGTTTGACGGGGTGTTTCTGGGCGCGATGCAAACCAAGCACTGGCGCAACATGATGCTGGTATCGGTGGGGATTTATGCGCTGATGGCGTGGGGGGCTGTTGCGATGGACAGCAACCATTTGCTGTGGGCGGCGTTTAACGCCTTTTTCCTGTTGCGCGGTCTGACACTGGCCGTTCTGTTCCCGACCATTATCCCGGACCGGCGTGTGGCGACGATGCGCGCGTAGCTGCGGGCATGATGCGCGTACACGGCTGGCGTTTCGACCTTGTGTCTTAAGGCCGGGTGCCCAAGTGCGCATTGTGTCCGCAGGGCAAAGCCAAAGCAGGGATGTTTTGCACCCGGGGGCGATGTGCCAGCCTGTACGGGGATGACGGTGCCGGTTGGAACGGTCCGCCGTTTTGCGTCATTGCTTTGACAGCAGGCAGCCGTAAATCAGCGCTCGCAGGGCAGCAACCGCAGATCAGTCGATGTCGGAAACCGGAAGGGTGGTGCTGTTTTTGACTTCATGCAGGGTGAAGCTTGATTTCATGTTGGCAACACCGGGAAGCTTCATCATCACTTCGGACAGGAAGCGCTGATAGGATGCAGGGTCGGGCACGACGATGCGCATCATGTAATCCTGATTGCCGACCATGGCATAGCAATCGACGATTTCCGGATGTTCCTGGACCGCGGTTTCAAAGCGACGGAGCGACGGTTCGTCATGCTGGGTCAGGGAGACGGTGACAAAGACATTCACGCCAAGATGAAGATGTGCCGGATCAAGCAGGGCAACATATTTGCGGATCACGCCGCTTTCTTCGAGTTTGCGCAAACGCCGCAGACAGGGAGAAACAGACAGGCCGACCTTGTCAGCCAATTCGACCATCGAAATGCGACCGTCTTCCTGAATTTCACGAAGAATTTTGCGATCAATTGCGTCGAATCCGTTGCGCGCCATAGCGTGCCACACTCCTTTGGGTCATAAACAGCGGGCTACAATTTGCCAAATTTCAGGCCCGATGTAAGTATTTTCTGCTGCGCGATAAGCCATGACTTCGGGTTTCTGTCAATGATTGCGTGATCGCGCATCGCATTTTTTACGGGCTGTCTGTGTATATGACAGAGGTGAAAGAGCCAAAGCAGCCATCTGCTTGATGCTTGCAAGATCAGATGAATGCAAGTATGTCCTTCAGTTCCTTGAAATGCTTGGCATAGACGGGCCGGACTGCTCGCAGTTGCAGCGGAACTTATCATTGCCGTGCCCGGTCTGAACAGTATAGTATAATCGTACCAATTTACTTATTTTGATTGTGGTTATTCTCCTGATCCGACGCCGGGAGAGGTTGGCACGGCCAACCACGTTACTGAAAGGCATACAAGGTGGACGCTGCGCAAAATGCACCGGGATATAACCTGGTTACGATTGGCGAGCATAAAATCAATATCCGTCCGGCAGTCCTTGAAGATCTGCCAAATGTTGTCGATCTGGATGACCGGACAACAGGTTTGCGCAAGCCTGATTATTGGGACGATCTGTTTACCCGGTATGGCAACCGCAAGGATTCCCGGTTTTTCCTGATTGCAGAAGAAGGCAGCACGCTGCTGGGCTGTATTTTCGGTGAAGTGCGGTCGTGGGAATTCAATTCCGTGCCGTGTGGCTGGGTCGGTACCGTCAGTGTCGAACCGGATCTGCGCATGGGCGGGATCGGCACCATTCTTTATAAGGAAATCTGCCGGTGTTTCCGCAAGGCGGGTGTGACCAAGGTCCGCACCATGATCCCGCGCGATGCCACCGACCTGATGTCATTCTTCCGATCCCAGGGCATGATGGCCGGACCGTTCATCCAGCTTGAGACCGATATGGAAGAGGGGGCCTAAGCCATGATGTCCTTGCAAAAGGCAACCCTGTTTGCCCTCTATGCCGTGCTTGAACTGGCAGAAGATACCGACCGTCAGCTTTCGGCGTCCGAAATTGCCGAACGGTACAATATTTCCACCAACCATCTGGCAAAGGTTCTGCGTGATCTTGGCCGGGCGGGGCTTGTTGAATCGGTGCGTGGTGCCGGGGGCGGATATCGTTTTTGTGGCAATGCCAAGCGCACGACGCTTCTTGACGTAGTGCAGCTGTTTGAGGAGGTCGGTACCGGCCCGTCCAACAGCATTGTGCAAAATACCAATGCCGGGGCGGCACTGTCGCTGGTGATGGACGAGATCGAGGAAATCACCCACGCGACGCTGTTGTCGATCACGATCGAAACCATGCTCAAACTGATGCGCAAGCGTCGCCCGGAAAAGCCGACATCAACCGGATTGTTCCGCGCGGTCTGATTGCAGAAGCCGGGCACCGTTTCCAGATAGAAAAAAGGCCGTCAGAATGTTCTGACGGCCTTTTGTTTGGGGATGTCGCAAGCCTAGCTTTCGCTGGTGGCCGGGGCAGCGGGTTCTGCTGCTGGCGCGGTGCTTTCGGCGGTGTCGCTGCTGACGGCCTTGGGGGCTGCTTTTTTGCGCGGGCGACGCGGGCTGCGTTTCTTTCCTGCGGTCTTGGCCGGGGCCGGTGCGGCGTCTGCTTCGACCGGTGCCGGCGCAGCGTCTGCTTTGGCCTCTACCGGGGCGTCGATCGGTGCATCAACCGCAGTTGGTGCAGCTTCTTCTGCCGGCTTGTCATCGGTTTTCTTTTTCGCGCTACGACGCGGCGATTTGGCACGCGTGGTCTTTTCCGACTTGGCGTCAGACTTGGCGGCCGATTTCGTCGCGGTTTTGCGTTTGGTGGTCTTTTTCGGTGCTTCTTCTTCTGCCTCAGGCTTTTTGCCAAGGCTTGAAGCCGGAACCGCCGTCAACAGGAAGGACGGAACATGATCGCCAAAACCGATGACCGGCTTGTCATCGCGGTCATCGCGATCGCGCCGGTGGTTGCGGTTATTGTTGCGATCATTGCGGTCACTGCGATCGTTTCGGTCATTGCGATCAAAGCGCTCATTGCTGCCCCTTGTGTCGCGGGCAGGGGCTTTGTTCTGATCGGCATCCTTTGTGGCGGCGGGCTGGGCCGGGGTTTCCGGCTGTGCCTTGGCGGTGTCGCCATTGCCACGGTCATTTGATTTTGCCGAACGGGCCGGTTTGTCATCACGCGTATTGGACTTGCGGCTTTTCTTGTTACGCCGTTTTTTGCCGGTAAAGTCCAGCTCAAGCGTTTCAATGCCGTCAAGTTCGGTCAGCGGAATGTCTTTGTTGATCGTCTTGTGGATGGCTGCGACCAGTTTGCCGTCTTCGGGCACGGCAAGGGTGAAGGCCTTGCCATCGCGACCCGCACGACCGGTACGGCCGGTACGGTGGACGTAATCTTCGGCGTTGAACGGAACGTCGAAGTTAAAGACGTGCGAAACATCGGCGATATCGATCCCGCGCGCAGCAACGTCAGAGCAGACCAGCAGGGTGATCTCGCCCGATTTGAACTTTGCCAGCGTTTCGGTACGTTCGCTTTGTGCCATGTCGCCATGCATGCGCCCGGCATTGAAGCCGTGCTTGGTCAGCGACTTGTAAAGGATATCAACGTCTTTTTTGCGGTTACAGAACACAAAGGCGTTTTTGACATTTTCCTGGCGGATCAACTGACGAAGTGCTTCGCGCTTGTCAAAGTCATCAAGGACCAGAAGTTTGTGTTCAACCGTTGCGGCCATGCTGGATGGCGGGGCGACGGTGATTTCCTTGGGATTGGACAGGAACTTGTCGGCAAGGCGACGGATTTCCTTGGGCATGGTCGCCGAGAAGAAAAGCGTCTGGCGCTGCTTGGGCAGCATATTGACGATCTTTTCGATGTCGGGGATGAAGCCCATGTCGAGCATACGGTCGGCTTCGTCAATCACCAGCAATTTGCAATCAGACAGAAGCAGCTTGCCACGTTCAAAGGTATCGATCAGGCGGCCCGGCGTCGCGATGATGACATCTGCGCCCTTTTCCAGGATTTTGCCCTGTTCGGCGGCGGACTCGCCCCCGATGATCAATGCCTTCGACAGGGACATGTATTTGCCATAGGTGTCGAAGTTTGCCGCAACCTGGGTCGCAAGTTCGCGGGTCGGTTCCAGAATGATGGAACGCGGCATACGCATACGCGCGCGGCCGTGATGCAGGATATCAAGCATCGGCAGGGTGAAGCTGGCCGTTTTACCCGTGCCCGTCTGTGCACAGCCCAGAATGTCGCGTGCCATCAGCACCGACGGGATAGCTTGAGCCTGGATCGGGGTTGGGGTGTCGTAGCCGGCGTCTGCAACGGCTTTGAGGATATCTTCGCTCAGACCGAGATCGGCGAAATTCATATGGTTCGTTTTCCCGCAATAGAATGCGTTAAGTGAAGCGGATATGCAAAAATCAGTTTGGGTCGTAAAGCTAACCCTGAATTAAGTCAAGAAAAACGCCGCAAAATTCGCTTCGAAAACCGATAAACACCCTGTTGAGAGGCTTGTTTGCAACAATTTGGCAGCGTAACCTGTCAAAATAACAATCACACATGGGAGAAAAGCCGTGCTGATGGATGCGACACGCGCAAGTTTGCTGGTTATCGATGTTCAGGAAAAGCTTTATCCGGCATGTCAGGAGCCCGAACAGATCATTGCCAATTGCTGTTTCCTGATCAAATGTGCCAACCGGCTTGGCGTGCCCGTGATTGTCACCGAACAATATCCCAAGGGGCTTGGCCATACGGCAAAGCCCATTCTGGATCTGGTGGAAAAACCCGGTGATGTTGCCGATGGCGGCAATGTGGTTGCCAAGGTGGCGTTTTCGGCAATCCCGGCAGATGGCTTTATCGAAAAAATGGAAGAAAATCCGGGCCGTGACCAGGTGGTGGTGATCGGCATGGAAACCCATGTTTGTGTGCTTCAGACGGTGCTGGAGCTTCTTGAACGCGGACGCGAGGTCTATGTGGTTGCCGATGCGGTGACATCGCGCAGCACCCAGGACAAGATTTTCGGGCTTGAACGCATGCGCGATGCCGGGGCAAAGATCGTCACCCGCGAAAGCGTGATGTTTGAATGGCTGCGCGTTGCCGGCACCCCGGAATTCAAGGAATTGAGTGCGCTGATCAAATGACATCCGGACCGGATCAGGATTTCGGGCACGCCGGCATGGATGGCGTGCCCGTTGTGTTTTTATCAGGAATGCTGGCCGATCAGCGGATGTGGGAGCCGGCAATTGCGGCCTATGGCCGGGTTGAAATGAACGGCAAACCTGCGATCCGTCCACTTCATTTTGATCTGCTTGATCAGGACAGTGTGGCAGCGATGGCGCGTGCGGTTCTTGATGTTGCGCCAGACCGGTTTGCGCTGGTGGGGATGTCGATGGGCGGCTATGTCGCCTTTGAAATCCTGCGTCAGGCGAAAGCGCGCGTCAGTCATCTGATGCTGGTTAATACCCGGGCAACAGCCGATACAGAGGCAGTCAAACGCCGTCGTGTCCTTCTTGCCCGGATTGCCGGGCGCGCGCAGCGTTTTGTCGGGATCAATGACACGTTGCTTGACGAGATGATCCATCCCGATAATCGCAGCAATGACGCCTTGATCCGGCTTCTGGGCGATATGGCCGAGCAGGCCGGAGCGGAGGTCTTTCTGCGTCAAAGCATTGCGGTTGCCCATCGCCCCGACAGTCAGGGGACGCTTGCCAGGATTGATATCCCGAGCTGTGTGATGTCGGGCGAAGCCGATCAGGTGATCAGCCCGGAAAGCCACCGGGATATGGCCAACCGGATTGCCGGCGCAGATTATCACGAGGTCGCCGGGGCAGGGCATTATGTGCCGCTTGAACAGCCCGCGATTTTTGCCCGTGCTTTGGTTGACCTTCTTCTACGGTAGGGCGGCATTTTTATATGTTACGAGCAACCCATTCTTCGAGCGTTGCCCGGATCGACTGATCGGCTGGCTGTTCACGGGTGAAAGCCCACCATATATGTGCTCCTTGCCATGTGCTGGCCATTTGCCAGCCAAGCTTTTTTCCCTCTTCGGGGTGGTCTGACAGGCGGCGGCCAAGGATTGCGGCAAGGTGATGTCCCCAAGCCGCGCCGCGTGCGCGAAGTTGCGGGTTGCAAATGTCTTCATGCAGAACCAGCAAGCCGTTGGTGCTGTCCCGGTCTGCCGTTTCCGGGGGCATCAGGCGCAGTAGAATTTCGATTGCGCCATTGGGATCAAGTGCTTCTTCCTGATCCGCAGCATGCGTTTCAGCATCTAGGCGGTCCCAAGCCCGGAGCAATGTTGCAACGAGCAGAGCATCACGCGTGCCATAGCGTTGCACAAGTGTCGCTGGTGAGAGATTGCAGGCTTTTGATGCCCGGGCAAATGTCAGGTTTGACGGTCCGGTTTCAAGCACGGTTTCAAAGATGGTGTCGAGCACCTGATCGTCGGGAATTGTCTTGTTTCTTGCCATGATTATTTATAAACGTATATTTATTTATAAATCAATGGAGATTTGGTCATGGCAAGAATTCTTGGGTATATCGCAACCAGTCTTGACGGGATGATCGCGGACAGAAATGACAATCTCGATTGGTTGTTTGCATATGACGGGATGGATCTTGGTGAATACGATTACAACAAGTTCATCAAGCGCATTCAAACCCTGGTGATGGGGCGGGGAACCTACGACTTTGTTGCACGCCAACCATCGGAATGGCCTTATCACGGAAAGCGGGTAATTGTGGTTACATCCCGTCCGATTGATAATCCTGTCGCGGATATTGACGTGCGAAGTGACGTTGACGCATTGATTGCCGAACTTCGTGCTTTTGATGATGGGGATGTCTGGATGCTGGGCGGTGGAAAGCTGCAAATGGCGTTCATTGAACGAGGTGCGCTTGACGAAATTGAAATTTACGTCATGCCCGAAATTCTGGGTGGGGGAAAACCGCTTTTCCCCCAGACAGGTTTTCGCAGCAGTCCGACATTGATCAGTACGCAAATGCTTGATCGCGGATGCGTGCGTTTGCATTACCGGTTCTCGCCAACATGTTGATCGCTGACTGATCGTTTAGGTAGCCCGGATCAGCAAACCGTCTGGAACGGGCTGCAGAAACGGTCATCGTCATTGTTGCGGATATGGCGCGGGAACAGTTGGTAGCTTAGCGTGTCGGCATTGGCAAACAGCTGGCTTTCAAAGTTTTCAGGCACAAAACGCGCCCGGGTTTCAGAGATGACATTATCGCCGGAGCAAAAGCCGAACCGAACAATCAGGCGATCAGAAATGTGTTCCATGCCGCCGGTTTGCGGGTTGGTGCAGATCGCATCGCCAAAGGTGTTTTGTGACGGGTTGACCACAGCCACCAACCGGTTTTCCGGTTTGATTGTTTCATTTGCCGCAATGTCGGCGGGATCGGTAACAAAGCGCAGGCGCGGGGCAAAGCCGTGATTGGAAAGCGCATCGGTCCATGTTTTGGCCGGAAGGCTGTTGGCCGGATCAACGATTTCAAGCAGCATGACCTGACTTGGCGCGCCGGTGGTCTTGAAGCTTTGGACTTCGGTGACCTTGTAATTGGGGGCTTCGATCAGGGCGGCACTGCACCCGCCAAGCAAAAGCAACGCCGTGCCGGTTACAGTCGGCAAAAAACGGGAAAATGCGCGCATGTTCATTGGACAAGTCCTTTGACAGCTTAT
Source organism: Thalassospira povalilytica (assembly GCF_002844235.1). Lineage (GTDB taxonomy): Bacteria > Pseudomonadota > Alphaproteobacteria > Rhodospirillales > Thalassospiraceae > Thalassospira > Thalassospira povalilytica. Next base: position 116,653 of record NZ_PGTS01000002.1, read on the forward strand.
CGGACAAGATAGCCTATCACATTGCAGGTGTGATCACCCGGTCTGAAAGATATGACGGTCATTAAGGCGCGCTTTTGCGGCGATGCTGTGGCGGGACCAATAAAAAACCCGGCACACTGGCCGGGTTTTTCGCAATCGTTTTGCCGATCAGACGTCGATATCTTCGACGAAGCGGGCATGTTCCTGAATGAACTGGAAACGCAGTTCCGGTTTCTTGCCCATCAGGCGGGTGACCAGGTCCTTGGTCTGGCCGCGTTCATCGGGTTCGGCCGCATCGGGCAGGGTGACACGCAGCAATGTCCGCTTTTTATGCGCCATAGTGGTCTCACGCAGCTGTTGCGGGGGCATTTCACCCAGACCCTTAAATCGGGAAATCTCGACCTTGTTCGGGTTCTTGAACTCGGTGCTCAGGATGACTTCCTTTTCGGCGTCATCCATCGCATAGATCGATTTGCCGCCCTGGGTCAGACGATAAAGCGGCGGCATCGCCAGATAGAGATGGCCGCTTTCGATCAGACCGGGCATTTCCTGATAGAAGAAGGTCATCAAAAGCGATGCGATATGCGCACCGTCAACGTCAGCATCGGTCATGATGATGATGCGTTCGTAGCGCAGGTCATTCAGGCGGAAATCGGACCCGGAACCGCAGCCAAAGGCTTCGATCATGTCCTTGATTTCCTGGTTGGCCATCATCTTTTCACGGGTGGCCGAGGCAACGTTCAGGATTTTACCGCGCAGTGGCAGGACGGCCTGGGTTTCACGGTCACGGGCCTGCTTGGCAGAACCACCTGCCGAGTCACCCTCGACCAGGAAGATTTCAGTGCCAGCGGCAATTGATCGCGAACAGTCGGCAAGTTTACCCGGAAGACGCAGGCGGCGGGTCGCCGACTGACGCTTGGTTTCCTTTTTCTCCTTGCGGCGCTGGCGTTCCTCGGCGCGCAGGATGATGCGTTCGAGCAGACGCTTGGCGTTTTCGGTATCACCGGTCAGCCAGTGGTCGAAATGGTCGCGGACTGCGGTTTCAACCAGTTTGGTGGCATTCTGGGTGCCGAGCTTTTCCTTGGTCTGGCCCTGGAACTGCGGATCGGGAATAAAGACCGACAGCATGATGCAGCCGCCGCCAAACACGTCTTCGGCGGTGATGGCCGCTGCCTTTTTCTGACCGACCATGTCGCCATAAGCCTTGATCGCCTTGGTCAGGGCATAGCGGAACCCGGCCTCGTGCGTGCCGCCAAGCGGGGTCGGGACGGTGTTACAGTATGAATGGAAATAGCCTTCGCCGCTTTCGGGCCAGCCGATTGCCCATTCAACACGTCCGGGACTGTCGGAAAATTTGGCTTCGCCGGCGAACGGGCGTTCGGTGACGAGTTCGCGGCCCTCAAGCGTCATTTCCAGATAGTCGAGAATACCGTTCGGGAATTTCAGGACTTCCTGCTGCGGGGTCGGGTCATCACTTGTCAAAAGCGACGGATCAACCGACCAGCGGATTTCAACACCCTTGTAGAGATACGCCTTGGACCGCGCCATGCGGAAGATGGTGCCCGGTTTGAGTTTGGCGCGGGCGCCGAAAATCTCGGGATCGGGTTTGAAGATGACCGTGGTGCCGCGGCGGTTATTGATCGCACCGCCATCCTGAAGCGGCATCTGCGGCACACCGCGGGAATATTCCTGGAATACCATTTTGCGATCGCGGCAGACCTCGACCCGGAATTTCTCGGTCAGGGCGTTCACGACAGACATACCCACGCCGTGCAAACCGCCCGATGTCTCATAGGCCTTGCCCGAAAACTTACCACCCGAATGCAGGGTGGTCAGAATGACTTCAAGGGCGGATTTGTCAGGGAACTTCGGGTGCGGATCGGTCGGAATACCGCGGCCGTTATCGCGGACAAGTACGGTATTGTCCGGTTTCAGTTCCAGTTCGATCCAGTCCGCGTGGCCAGCGACCGCTTCGTCCATGGAGTTATCCAGGATCTCTGCGACCAGATGGTGCAGGGCCGCATCATCGGTGCCGCCGATATACATACCGGGGCGGCGACGCACAGGCTCCAGGCCCTCGAGAACCTCGATGTCCTTGGCGGAATAGGCTTTGTCTGTGGATTGGTTTGAATCTTCAAAAAGGTCGGTCATGCCCCGGAACGCAACTTCTTTTATTGTGTTAAAACAAGGTCCAACAACGCATATCTGTTGATCGATATTGAGCGTTGGATGCCTCGGCGCTAAACGAGTACCATATGTTCGATGGTTCGTGCCACATGTCGGTTAGCACGGACCATAAAAATGTGTTTTCAAGTCCAATGCAAGTGGTGGTCTTTGCCAAAGATCACATTTTTAAAGCTGCGGCGCAGAAAACCGAGACCGGGAGGTCCAATAAAAAAATATGCACGTCTTTTTTCAACGTGCCCGAAACAGGAGTGAGCCCGATGGCGACAGAGAATGAGCAAACACACGTCAGCGACAATACGATGCCGCGTGGCGATCTTTGTACCCGGACATTGGCAATGCCCGCCGATACAAACCCGAGCGGGGATATCTTTGGCGGCTGGCTGATGTCGCAGATGGATATTGCCGGGGGTGTTCTGGCAAGCCAGATCGCCGAAGGCCGAATTGCAACCGTCGCGGTTGACGGCATGACCTTCCTGCGTCCGGTTTATGTCGGTGATACGGTTTGCGTGTATGGCGATATCGAACGGATCGGCAATACATCAATCGTTCTGCATCTCGAAGCCTGGGTACTGCGCCGCAACCAGCCGCCACGCATCAAGGTCACCGAGGCCACCTTTACCTTTGTTGCCATCGACGCCGAAGGCCGCCCGCGTCCGGTACGCTCCGACGAAGCCAAGGTCTGAGCCAAAGCGCGCATTTCAGAAAACAAAGGCCCCGCCTGAGACACTCGGGCGGGGCTTTGTCATTTATGGCGACTGGCAGGGTCGCGAAGGCTGCTACCAGCTTGCCTTGGCAACACGGATGAAGTTTTCACCCATGATTTTATCGACATCATCGGTCGAATAGCCGGTTGCAATCAGGGCATCGGCAAGGGCAGGGAGTTTTTTCGGGTCAAATACCGCAGCACCGCCTGCGCCCGGGCCATAGCCGCTTGCGACCGGCCAGTAATAGGAACGGTCAACGCCATCGGGGAAGTCGTTGCAGCCGGCAACTTCGGGCATGGTATCAAGCCCGATGCCGACATGATCAACACCGACCAGATCGACCGCATATTTGATGTGGCGGATCATATCGGGGACTTCGGGGGCGTTGGGCGATTTGATGAAACGCTGGAAACCGCAAATGCCGATAACCCCGCCGGTATCGGCACAGGCCTTGATCTGTTCATCATCAACGCAGCGTTCATGACCGCCGAGAACCTTGGGATTGGCGTGGCTGAAGACCACCGGTTTGGATGATACCCGCATGATATCAAGCGAGCTTTGCCGTCCGGTATGGGAACAATCCATGATCATGCCATTGGCATTGACCGATTTGACCATTTCCACCCCAAGGTCGGTCAGGGGCATATCAACATCGTGACAGCCGCCCGCGACCGAGTTGTTGCGGTTATAGGCAAAGTGGATCTGCTTGACCCCCAGTCTGGCAAAGACAGGGATCATTGCGGGCATGTCTTGCAGCATGACCGAGCCTTCCAGATCGAAGCCGACGCCGAGCAGGCCTTTTTGCTTGGCGATGGCAAGATCGTCAAAGCTGTCGATCTGCATGTATTTGTCGGGATGGGCGGCGATCTTGGCGCGGAAGGCGGCAATGACGCGCAGAATGTGGGGGATGGTGTTCATGTCCATGCCGACATTGACACAGACATAATCCACGTTGCCCTTCACATATTCGTCCAGAAGGCTTTCGGGTGTTTTTTCATCCAAAGGCAGGCAGGCATGTGCATCCCAGGTAAAGCTGGGGCGATAGGTTGCCGGGCGCGATGGGTTGGTGGCAATCGTCATTCAAACAGGTTCCCGTTTCTTCGTTTGGTGTGGCGACGTGAAAGGGCGGATCAATCCCAATCGACAAAACTGTCAACCACAGCACGATCATAGCCGCCAGCAGCTTTGTAAAGCTGTTGGGAGTAGGGGTGTTCAAGCGACCCTTCGGCAAGTTGACCGGCGGTGGCGCGTTCGACAATGCGACCATGGTTCATGATGGCAATATCGTCACACATATGGGCCACAACCGCGAGATCGTGACTGACCATGATATAGGTCAGGCCCAGATCCCGGCGCAAACGGCTGAGAAGGTTAAGCACTTCGGCCTGAATGGACACATCAAGGGCCGATGTCGGTTCATCAAGCAACAGCACTTTGGGTTCAAGGATCAGCGCGCGGGCAATTGCCACGCGCTGACGTTGACCGCCGGAAAGCTGATGCGGGTAACGGAACCGGAAGGAGTTATCCAGACCGACCTGTTTAAGCGCCTCAACCACGCGGCTATCGGAATTGCCAAGACCGTGAATGTTGACCGGTTCGGTCAGGATGCGGTCAATGGTATGACGCGGATGGAGCGATCCGAACGGGTCCTGAAACACCATCTGGACAAGACGATAAAAGGCTTTGTCGCGGGTGGTGCCCAGTTCCTTGTTATTGACCAGAATATTGCCTTCCCAGTCGTCAACAAGGCCGGTAATGGTACGCAGGACCGTTGATTTTCCCGATCCGGATTCCCCGACCAGCCCGAATGATCCGTTTGCAGGCACAGAGATATCGACGTCCTTGAGAACGTGATGATCATCGAACCATGCGTTGAGTTTGCTGATTTCAATCATTGTGGTTCTTATCCTTCTGCCCAGCTTGCTTCGCGTTCAAGGATCGGCAGATCGGATTGATCGCCATCCATTTTCGGCAAGCAGTTCAAAAGGCCCTTGGTGTAGGGATGTTTGGCTTCGTGCAGGGCAGAAGCGGCCAGTTCTTCGACCACGTGGCCCTGATACATGACCAGAACCCGGTCGCAGAAGCTTGAGACCAGATGCAGGTCATGGCTGATGAAAATAAGGGCCATGCCGCGATCGCGCACCAGATCGTCAAGAATTGCCATTACCTGAAGCTGAACCGTGACATCAAGGGCCGATGTCGGTTCATCGGCAATGATCAGTTCGGGTTCGGGGATCAGCATCATGGCGATCATCACGCGCTGTCCCATGCCGCCCGAAACTTCGTGCGGATAGGAATTGAAGACGCGTTCGGGATCGCGGATTTTGACTGCTTCAAGCATATCAATGGCGCGATGACGGGCTTCTCTGGCGTTGACCTTGTGGTGTTCGCGATAGGCCTCGATGATCTGATCGCCAATGGTCATGACCGGGTTGAGCGAGTATTTCGGATCCTGCATGATCATGGAAATACGCGCGCCCCGCACCTTGCGCCATTGTTTGGGCGTCAGGTTGGCCAGGTCGACATCGTGGAATTTAAGCTCGTCTGCGGTGATGCGACCATTTGCCGCCGTCAGGCCAAGAATGGCCCGCCCGGTCTGGGACTTGCCCGAACCGGATTCCCCGACAATCCCGAGGCGTTCCCGCCCGAGGCTGAAGGACACACCGCGCACGGCATTGACCTCACCCTTGGGGGTGTTGAAGGTGACCTTGAGGTTTTTGACGTTCAAAAGGGGGTCGTTTGACATGATCAATCCCCTCCACGCGGATCAAGAACATCACGCAGGCCATCACCCAGAAGGTTGAAGCCAAGGCTGACGACGAAAATGGCAATACCGGGAACCGTGGCAACCCACCATTGTTCGAGCAGGAACTGACGACCGTCCGAGACCATCGCACCCCATTCGGGCATTGGCGGCTGTGCCCCAAGACCAAGGAAGCCAAGACCGGCGGCAATCAGGATCATGCCCGCCATATCAAGGGTAACGCGGACGACCAGCGAGCTCATGCACATCGGCATGATATGGCCGATGATCAGACCCATATTCGAGGTGCCCTGAAGGCGGGCGGCTTCGATGAAGTCGGATTTGCGCACCGTGATGGTTTCAGCACGTGCGATACGGGCATAGGGCGGCCAGGCGGTAATCGCAATTGCCAGAATGGCATTTTCAAGCCCCGGGCCAAGGGCCGAGACAAAGGCCAGTGCCAGGATCAGTTTTGGGAAGGCCAGAAAGATATCGGTGATGCGCATCAATGTCGCATCAACCCAGCCGCCAAAGAAACCGGCCGCGGTGCCGACCAGAAGGCCAAGCGGGGCGGCGGTAATGGCAACAAGGCCGACAATCAGCAGGGTATATTGCGCGCCGTAAATCAGACGCGACAGAATATCACGGCCCAGCTGATCGGTGCCGAACCAGTGATCGGCCCCGGGGGGCTGAATGCGGTTGGCAAGGTCGGCAGCAAGCGGATCATAGGGGGCCAGAAGGGGCGCAAAAATGGTGACAAGGATCAGGCCGATGACAATCGAAAGCCCGATCATGGCCAGCTTGTTTTCGGTGAATTTGATCCAGCCCAGCCACGCGCGGCCGCATTTTGCCTGAAGTCGCGAGCGGGGAGTATCGGAAGTCAGCCACTGTTTCAGGCCCGGTTTGGAGATGGTTGTTTGTGTATTCATGATTATCTCCGCGCTCTGGGATCGAGCAGGCGGTAAAGCACGTCAGACAGCATGTTCACGCCGATAAAGACCGCGCCAACGACAACCGTGCCGCCAAGAACCGCGTTCATATCGGCATTGAGCAGCGAGTTGGTGATGTAAAGACCAAGTCCCGGCCAGGCAAAGATGATTTCGGTCAGAACCGAACCTTCGAGCAGGTTGGCATAAGACAGCGCAATCACGGTCACCAGAGGCACCATGACATTGCCAAGCGCGTGACGCCAGATGATGCGATGTTCGGAAATGCCTTTGACCCGGGCGGTCAGGATATATTCCTGACTAAGCTGTTCGAGCATGAAGGACCGGGTCATGCGGGCAATATAGGCCAACGAGAAATAGGCAAGGATCGACGCGGGCAGAATGATATGGGACACGGCATTCCAGAACAGGTCCATGTCGCCTTCGATCAGGGTATCAATCAGCATCAGGCCGGTAGTTGGCTCGATAAAGTCGATATAAAAGGCGTCCAGACGTCCGGGGCCTGCGACCCAGTCGAGCTTCATGTAAAAGACCAGAAGCCCCATCAGACCGAGCCAGAAGATCGGCATGGAATACCCGGCAAGACCGATCACGCGTACGACATGGTCGGGCCATTTACCCTTGTTGATCGCGGCGAAAACGCCCGCGGGAATGCCAAGAACCACACCGATGAATGTCGCAAGTGTTGCGAGTTCCAAGGTCGCGGGGAAAACACGTTTGATGTCTTCGATGACCGGGTTTGCGGTCAGGACCGATTGGCCGAAGTCACCCTGTACGACATTGGAAATATAGATAAAGAATTGCTGCCAAAGCGGCAGATTGAGGCCCATTTCTTCGCGGACGCGGTCATAGACATCCTGGGGGGCGCGATCGCCGACTGCGGCCAGAACCGGATCGATGGGCAAAACGCGACCGATCAGGAAGGTGACAAGCAGCAGGCCGAAAAAGGTGATGGCGAGCGAGAAGACAATCCGCAGGAGGCTTCCTGCCTTGCCTGAAATGAGACGGGCGCGTTTGCGCCCGTCCCGGTTTTTGCGTGTAACAGCGGACATTACGACCGTTGTCTCCTTAGTCCTTGGTTACAAAGCGATAATAGTTGTTATCGAATGACGGGCCGAGGACGAAATTGTTCACATTGCCACGCATGGATGCAATTTCGGTTTCCTGGAACATGATCACGAACGGGCCGTCAGCCAGAACTTTCTTCTGAAGGTCCACATACATTGCTGCACGTTTCGCATCGTCACGTTCAAGGGTTGCTGCATCGGTTTGTGCAGTCAGGTCACCGGCATCCCAGGCGTTACGCCATGCCAGCGGCTTGGCGGTCGCGTCGTCGGAATTGTCCGGGTTCCAGGCAAAGGTGGATGCGTTGGTGTGCGGATCCTGATAATCCGGGCCCCAGCGACCGATATAGATATCGTGCTGACGTGCGCGGTATTTGGTCAGGGTCTGCTTGCCATCACCCGGAATGATTTCCAGATTGATGCCTGCCTGTGCCCAGGTAGCCTGGATCGACTGGGCCATCGCCATGATCGAGGTGGTGTTACGGGTATCCATGGTTATCGAAAAACCGTCAGCAAGGCCTGCTTCGGCAAGAAGCGATTTGGCTTTTTCGATATCAAGGCTGTAGGGGTTTTCGTTATAGGCGCCAAGGAAACCTTCGGGCAGGAAGCCCTGATGGATCTGGGAGCGGCCAGCAAGAATGGTTTCGGAAATACCTTTGTAATCAACCAGATATTTCAGAGCTTCGCGAACTTTCGGGTTCGAGAGGTATTCGTTTTTCTGGGACAGGCCAAGATACCAAAGTGCGCCTTTGCCTTTGGACAGAAGCTTGATGTTGGTATCGTCCTTGACCGCGGCAAGCTGGTCAGCTTCGAGGTTACGGGCGATATCGATGTCGCCTTTCTGAAGCAGAAGCTGCTGAGCGGCGGCTTCTTTGACGTTACGGATGATGACGCGCTTCATTTCCGGCGCACCGTCCCAGTAATCGTCATTTGCGGTCAGGCTGAGGCTTTCGCCAGCCGTCCATTTGTTCAGTTTGAACGGACCGGAACCGGCATAGTTGGTTTTGAGCCATTCATGGCCGAGATCGCCATCGACTTCGTGCGCAAGAACTTCTTCTTTATCAACAACGGCACCAACACCCGCGGTCAGGCAGTACAGAACGAAGCTGGGCGCGTAGGGTTTGTCGACTTCCATAACCAGCGTGGAATCGTCAACCGCACGGATTTTGTCTTTTACGTTTTCCGGGGTAAAGCCGAACTGACCAAGAATGAATGCCGGTGACTGATCCAGCAGGATCACGCGCTGAAGCGAGAAGGCTGCATCTTCTGCAGTCAGGTCGTTACCCGATGCGAATTTGATGCCGTCACGGATTTTGAACGTGAAGGTTTTGCCGTCTTCAGAGACGTCCCAGCTTTCGGCGATTACGCCGTGAATTTTTGAAACATCGTCGTTATCAAAGCCGATCAGACGGTCATAGGTGTTACCGGCATATTCTGCGCCGGAAAACTCAAAGATCTGAGCCGGATCGAGGGTGATGATGTCATCGATGGCGAATGCCATCACAAGTGCGTTTTTCGGCGTTTCAGCCTGTGCCGCCAACGGCATGGTAGCGAGCGCGGTCCCCATGACCAGCCCTGCGATTAGTTTGCGCATGATGCGCCTCCCGTTTTGTTGTTGTGGGACTGCAGGCCAAGGCGAAGACCGATAGACAATCAAACAACAATCCGCTGGCGAGACGTCAATGGGTCAGCGCGACGGATCGCGGTCAATGCCTACAAGCCCAAAGTGGGGCGGCCTGCAAGTTTTTCGCTAAATGCCTGCGAAGCTGAGCATAATTTATACGATTAATCAATGACCAGACGGTCAGGATTGCCCCAAAACTGATCAATTCCGAAATTTGTTGCGGGATTTTCGTATAAAGGTTGAATTATCGCGCAGTTGTTACACGCAAATGTGGTTGTAAGCGTCAGGATGGCGTCGGGGAGGTGGTTTTGCCCGCGATGCGGTGTGACCGAACGGCGAAAGCAAGGACGGAGAAAGCAAAGAGGAAGAAAACAAAAAAGCACCAGCGGATAAACCGTGGTGCTTTTTTGAATGTCATTCCCATTAGGAGGGAATGGCGCGAGTGACGGGACTTGAACCCGCGGCCTCCGGCGTGACAGGCCGGCGCTCTAACCAACTGAGCTACACCCGCATGGTGTGTGGCGCGGTTTATATAAGGGGTGGTCCGGTCTGGCAAGGGCTTTTTGTCAGATTTTTCAAAGAAAAATAATACCACCGGAAAGTGCTGTTTTGGCGCGGCTTTGAGCCGAAAACAAAAAAGCACCAGCGGATAAACCGTGGTGCTTTTTTGAATGTCATTCCCATTGGGAGGGAATGGCGCGAGTGACGGGACTTGAACCCGCGGCCTCCGGCGTGACAGGCCGGCGCTCTAACCAACTGAGCTACACCCGCATGGTGTGTGGCGCGGTTTATATAAGGGGCGGTTCAGTCTGGCAAGGGCTTTTTTGCAAAAAAAGGACAGTCGTATAAGACCGGCGATCCCGATCGGGAAAAAATGCCAGATATCAAAAGCTTGTGCGCGGTTTTATCAGCCCCGTCAGATGCCCGTCCATATGATCGATGGTGGCCGTCTGGACACGGGCCAGACCCGATCAACGCGCAGTGCCAGGACCAAGCCCGAAAAGTTGGTCAAAACAAACCCGGGGGCAGAAAAATCAAGATTGATGATCGTGATGGCGGCGGGAAATTGCCACTGGTCTGACCGCCAGATGGTAAGGGGAGGTGGGAGCAGTGCGTTTGTATCGGGGATAAAAACAAAAAAGCACCAGCGGATGAACCGTGGTGCTTTTTTGAATGTCATTCCCATTGGGAGGGAATGGCGCGAGTGACGGGACTTGAACCCGCGGCCTCCGGCGTGACAGGCCGGCGCTCTAACCAACTGAGCTACACCCGCATGGTGTGTGGCGCGGTTTTTAGCAGCCACCCCATGGGGGCGCAAGCGGTTTTTGGCCGGAATTTCAAATTTCTTTGTCGTTTCTTCTGTGGGTAGAAACCCGCCGTGACTGAGAAGCGTCAGGGTTCCGTTGTATCGGGCATTCCGGCATGCAGGCAGACGTCATGGTGCTGCGATATGGGGCGCAACGGACGGGATCAGGAAGGGATATTCGGATCGGGATCAGAAAGGTGGAAACGCAAACATGGTGATTGCGTTTCCAGAAGCCTATTCGCGGGGCTGTTCGTAGCGTTCGGCGAGTTTGGTCAGAGCCGCAACAGTTGCCTGTTCAACGGTCGAGCCAAAGCCGGTCACGCGCCCCGCAAGAATGACATAGAGTGAGTCGATATGCAGCTGGATGACCAGCAGCTGTTTTTCATTGGCGGTGGTGCGGTCCGCCACGAAGTTTTCCATCGATTTGGCGATCTGCGTCATCAGCGGATACTGGAAGGTGCCACCAAGGGCCTTGACCGAATAGGCAAGGTCGGAGCTGGTCGCAACCGCATCCTGGCGTTTGGTTTTGTCGCCAAGCGCCTGAATGATCATGCGGCGGCAATCCATCAGATCCTTGCCGATGTCACGCACAAAGGTTTCCGAGCTGCGCTGCACGACTTTTTCCAGCTCTTCGAGCTGTTCAGGCGACAGATTGATGTCAAAGCCCTTGACGAAGTTGACAGCCCGCCGCTTCAGGTCAGTCTGTGCGGGGATGATCTGAACATTCTTCTTTTTCATAGGCTCTTCCGGTTTCACGATTGCTCCGCTTCCCCAGTCATAATGGGTCATTCGTCAAGGCTCCTTCGGTCAGGGCCGTCGAACTGGACCTGTCTGCGGCGACGGTCGGGGCCGAAATACGTTCCGGTATTGATGAAACGTCTGGGCCGCGCGATGACCGACACCAGTCGGCTATAAAGTGCCTTGGCATTGAAAGGCTTGGCAAGAAATTCCGTAATGCCAAGGTCACGTGCAGTGGTCACGTAACGGTGTTCCGAATGTGCAGTCAGCATAATCACAGGAATGAACCTGTTGGGTGAATTGGTCGAATTGCGCATGACGTCAAGGAATTCAAGGCCATCCATGCCCCGGAGTCGCCATTCGCACACAACGATATCAATCTTTTCACTGCGCAGAACATCAAACGCGTCATTCGGTGTCTTTACGCGCTGAATGTGACTGGCGCCGAGATAGGCCAGCGTGTCGTACACTACTTGAGCTGAAATCTTGTCCCCGTCAACGATCAGAAAACTGATTTTACTAAAGTCGATTTTCGCGTTCATCCGGCCTCGTTTCCTGAGCATCATCACGAAATGCGTCGCTGTTCAGGGACCAACAGCAGCAAATCATTTCGGTTGCTGTTGTATAAACCCTTATACCTTTGTCTGGTTTCCAGCAAGGTCAAACCGCCCGTGAGAAGCCCCGAGAATCTGACAAATACTGACGCCGGACCAGCCGCTGGTTGTGAACAGAAAGCGCGATAGTCTTTTTTTTATTGGTGCTCGTACCCGAGTTGCACGCCCACCATATTGGGGGCTTTGGGCAATAGTAAAGGGGCTGATAGATTATTTCATCGGTTCGGTTGTGCCATCATCATCAATGACTTGCACGGCAACGCCGGATTCCTCGAACATCTCGGTCGAGATTTTCATATCCTGTTCCCAGCGTTCCAGAAAATCGGCGGTCAGTTTGGTTTTATCGACGAAAACCTCGGCGATGCCGGCCTGGATAATGGCGCGCGCACAGTCGCAGCATGGAAAATGGGTCACATACAGCGAACAGCCATCAAGGGATGTGCCGGTATAACTTGCATTATAAATGGCATTGCGTTCGGCATGTTCGGTATAGGCGTATTTTTCAGGACGCTGATGGCGGCTTTCGACTTCGTCATCGACGCCGCGCGGGAATCCGTTATAGCCGACTGCGCGGATTTCCTTTTTCGGGCCGATGACAACGGCACCGACCTGGGTGCTGCGGTCTTTTGACCAGTCTGCGATGTGGGCGGCGAGGCCCAGAAAACGGTGGTGCCATTTGCTCATCGAAAGAAGCCCTGTTTGCGTCACTGAAAAGCGGCAATCGACAGGTGATTGCCCATTGCCCGGATGCGTGTCCGGTTACCTTTTAAGAGGGGGCTTCTTGTAATTGTCCAGTGAAAAATCACATTTTTGTAAAGGCATTTAATGAAAAGCCCCTGTTCAAATAGGGGCTGATTGACTATTAAGGGGTTACCCCCAGAAAAAGATCAGGACGCCTTGACGCCTCGCCGCAGATGCAGGCCGAAGCGGCAGGGCTCACGTGTAAACCAAATAACAAGAGGTAGTAGCCGATGCGCCGTCAACGTAAGGCGAAAATCATCGCGACCCTGGGGCCGGCGAGTTCCAAGCCAGAAATCCTTGAGAAAATCGTAAAGTCGGGCGTCGATGTGTTTCGCCTGAACTTTTCGCACGGGGAACACGCTGAACATCTGGCCCGGTTCGAAGCCATCCGCGCGGTCGAAGAAAAGCTCGGCCGTCCGATCGGAATTCTGATGGACCTTCAGGGGCCGAAGATCCGTGTTGGCACCTTTGCCGATGAAAAGGTCGAACTCGAAGCCGGCGATACCTTCACCTTTGATATGGACAAGACCCCGGGCACCAATAAGCGCGTCTCCTTGCCGCATCCCGAGGTCTATGCCGCATTGAAGCCGGGTGCGAACCTGTTGCTTGATGATGGCAAGCTGCGCATGCGCGTTGAAAAATGCGATGACAAGTCAGCCGAATGTACCGTGATCACCGGTGGTCCGCTGTCGAACCGCAAGGGTGTCAATCTTCCCGATGTGATGCTGCCATTGTCGCCGCTGACCGAAAAGGACCGTGCCGATCTGGTGTATGGTCTTGAGATGGGCGTTGATTTTGTCGCCCTGTCATTCGTGCAGCGCCCGGAAGATGTCGCCGAAGCCCGCAAGATCATTCAGGGTCGTGCCGCCATCGTTTCCAAGCTCGAAAAGCCGCAGGCGATCGAGCATCTCGACGAGATCGTCGATCTGTCTGACATGGTGATGGTCGCCCGTGGTGACCTGGGCGTTGAATGCCCGCCCGAAGATGTGCCGATTCTGCAGAAACGCATCATCAAGGCCTGCCGCGAGGCCGGCAAGCCGGTGATTGTTGCGACCCAGATGCTTGATTCGATGGTATCCAACCCGGCACCGACCCGCGCCGAAGCATCCGACGTTGCAACCGCGATCTATGACGGTGCCGATGCCGTGATGCTGTCAGCAGAAAGTGCGGTTGGTAAATACCCGCTTGAAACCGTTTCGATCATGGACCGTATTCTGGTGCGTGTGGAACAGGATGAGCTGTATTTCCGCATGCGTGACGCCAACCGCCCGGATCCGGAACATAACGCACCGGATGCGATCAGTGCGGCGGCCCGTCAGGTGGCAAAAACCATCGGGTCCAAGGCAGTTGTCAACTATACCACGTCGGGTTCAACCGCATTCCGTGCCGCGCGTGAGCGTCCGGAAGTGCAGATCCTTGGCCTGACGCCGCGGATTCAGACCGCACGTCGTCTGGCGCTGTGCTGGGGCGTGCATCCGGTCTTTACCCGTGATGCGACCAACTTTGCCGAAATGGTCGGCATTGCCTGTGAAGTTGCCCAGCGCGAAGAATTCGCCGGACCGGGTGATTCGCTGGTGATTACCGCCGGTGTTCCGTTTGGTACTCCGGGGGCGACCAACATCCTGCGTATCGCATGGGTCAGCAACTGATCTGATATGATTTGATCCGGTAACGGATATCAAAACGGGCGGCCACAACGGTCGCCCGTTTTTTTATGCCCGAAATTTCCAAACGTGTCGTATCCGGGGTCTCGCCCGGAATTGGAAAAACCGTGAAGCCGGGACGGTCAGCAAATGGGGGAGAAGCGGACCGGGGAGGTGACCAAACCGGATAACTTCAGAGTAACTTCCGGGCGATGATCGGGGGCGAATATCAGCGGTTTGTTTAGGGCGCTGTATTGTTAATGTTTTTTTGAGTCTTTCCGCCGATAGTCTAGAGGTAATCAAGGCTGTGTCTGATGGCATCGGTCCTTGATGTTGGGGATTTAAATTTAGACGTCTTGTCTGGTTGTTTATCACGGTCAGTTCTGGTTAAACTGTTCTGACAAAACATAAAAACGACGGGTATCTGCACTAATTGATACCCGATCCGCCGCCAGGCAAGGGACCAGGGGAATTGCTGCGATAATGCTGAGTTGGATGTTCAATCGGCAGAAAAACACCGGCGACGGGGGGCTTGACGATAAAGCCACGGCGAAGCTGCGTGATCTTGCTGACACTGTCCGTACAGTCGCACCCGATGCTTTTTCGGCTGATGCAGGAAACGCACGTGGGCGGTCGATCCCGCGCAAGAATTCCAGCGAAGAAATTTCAGAACAGACTGCTCTTGAGCATGCGGCCCGTTTGTCGAACGAAATGGCCTATGCCGAAGAAGACGAAGACGCACCGGATTTTGACAGCGATGTCCGTATGGATGTTGCCCGCCGTTTGCGCCGTCATCTCAATGATGTCAGCCCGTCCGAACGCCTTGAAATGGTCGAGGAGTTTGTCGCAGCCATTGCCAATATGGGTGATTGCTATCGTCCGCAGGTCATCAATCTGATCGAGCAGGAACTGGGACATACGCCCTATATGACCCGTCAGGCGGCAAGCCGTCTGCGTCAGGATATCCAGGCGATTGGTCGGGTGTCGATTGGCGAGTATATCGAACTTCTGAGTGATTCCGACTTCCTTGATATCATGCGCGGGCGCGGTGAATTTGTTCAGACCGCCGCAGAACGCGCACGCGAAGAACAGGAAGCCGCAGCCAAGGCGCGCCTGATCGAACAGCAGGCCGAAAAAGAAAAAAGCAGTCTTTTGAACCGGTTGCTGTCATCTGATGATGCGCCGCGCAACGTTGTTGCGATGACGCCGCATTTCACAGAACGCAAGGTTGCCAAGCCCAAGTCGCCGGAAGGGGATCTTTTGGGCGGGCAGAGCCGCATTTCGCGTCAGGCCCAGCGCCGTATCGCCCATTTCATCATGGCATCGCTGTTTGATACCTTGGTTGAACAGGGGCGTATGCGCACCGAGGTTGCCCGCGCCTTGCGCCAGTCGGTTCGCCAGCGGATTGAAAAGGCACGGTTTGAAAACCGCATGCCGCTGCATCCGGCAGATGCCGGGATGCCGGTCGAGATTGCCGATGACGTGATGCTTGATCACGATCATGAAACGGCATCCAACCAGAAGATGACGATCGACCAGTATATTCTGGACGCGGTTTCGCGGAATGAAGATGCGCTGGTTGTGCAGTCGCTGGCCCATTATGCGCAAATCCCGATCAGTGCGGTTTCCAAAATCCTTGATTCCGGAAGCGCGCGTGCGATCACGGCACTGGCATGGCGTGCGGGCATGACCGCCCCGTCATCGGTCGTGCTTCAGATCAGCAACGGTATCCCCGAAGCCAATATCGAAAGCCCGGCCGCCGGGGGACGTTATGCCATGGCATCGACGGATATGGATTGGTATATCGACTTCTTTAACGATACCAAGCCCGCCGCATCGGCATCGCGCCCGCGGGCCGAAAAGGAGAGTGCGCAAGCACCGGCTGCGTCGAACAAACGCAATCCGAACCCGAATATTCGCCCACGGGCAGGCCGCAACAATGGCGGCCTTGAAGGGCTGGTCTCTGACAGGCGGCTCAGCAAGGGGCCCAAAGGGGACTGAGTGCCATGAGCAGCAATCACGGCATCTCATATGACGCGTTGAAATACGCGCTGACCATCAAGGAAAGCTATCAGAGTGGCGAGCCGCTGACAGTGACCGGGGCGGCGAAGCAACAACGTCTTTTGATGCCGGAACATTTGCTGAGCAATGATCTGGCCTTGATGCAATATGATGATCCGCTGGCGCTTGCTGTTATTGCGACCCGCGATCCGGAAAGCCCGATGGCGCTGGCCGCGGCGATCCGCATGGGACCGCATGCAAAATGCAAGGAGCTGATTACCGGCGTGTTTGAAGTGGTCTCGGATGCCACCAAACATGAACTGGTGGCCGATTGCGCCAAGCTTCTGACCAAGAACGCGTTCAGCCCCGAAGCATTCCATCTGGTGCGGACCCGCGCATCCAACCATGTTGTCGAAATTCGCGAAGCATATCGCCGGGCGATGGCCGACAATCTGCGGGCGCTTCTGGATGGCAAGATGGCGGCACGCGAATTTGTCGAAGAATTCATCGAACTGGCATCGAACGGAAACCTGCGTATTGATATCTATCGCCGCCTGGTGATGAAGCTTATGCGGTCAGATGCGGTGCGTCCGAGCGTGAAGTTCATGTTGCTGGAACGCCTTGACCGGTTCCCGCAGATGGTGAAGTTGCAGATTGTTAACGAGGTTAACTCTGCGCCTGATACGCCGGAATATCAGACCCTGAAACAGGAACTGCGCTGGATCTACGAGACCAAGCAGAAACAGCAAACCCCGCAACCGATCAATGCCAGCAAGCCACAGCCCAGTGCGGCTGATCTTGTGGCGCGATCCCAGATCGATTTCGGTGCTGCGGCGGGCATGCATCAGCGCAACAGCATCATAAAGCCGGCTGAGCCGACCCTGCGACGCAATGCCAACCCGTCAATCATGCGCAGTGGCGGGTTCAGCACGCGCGAACTTTCGTCCTGGCTGAACTAGCCAAGACCAAGCTTACCCCCACATCCACGCAAAATCCCATCCCGATAGATGGCCGAAGTCACGCGATGTGACGTTCAGGCGGGCGGGGAGCACTTACTTTATATTAGAGCCCCTGGTCTTTTGGTCTAGCTGACCAGGCGCGAGCGTGTCTGGGCTTCGTTAAGTGTGGTGTGCAGTCCGATCTGCTTTTCCAGATAGACCGTGCAAATGACCCGTAGCAGGGAAGCAAAATTCGGGATGTCGCCACGCTGCGCGACGACCTCGTCATAAATCTTGCCCAGAAATTGCGGGGTGCTGAAGCCTTCGCCCGCCGAAATTTCATCGAGAATCTGCCAGAAGCGCAATTCAAGACGCAGACTGGTGACAACGCCATTGATCCGCACGGACCGGCTGACGCATTGATAGAGTTCGGGTTCGGTACCGGAATAGATTTGACACATGAGGACGGCCTTTCCTGCAATGCTGCCCGTTTTGCGTCCCGCGAAAAAGGTGCCGGGCAGCTTATGGTCCGGGCCTGTTGCCAAGTCTGCGCAGACCCGTCAGTGCATGGTCAGGGAAAAATCGCCCAAGCGCAATCGGCGAATGGGCGATTGATCATCACAATTTTATGTCGGTTCCGAGGACGGCAAGGAAAGCTGCCAGCCATTTGGGATGGGCAGGCCAGGCCGGTGCGGTGACAAGGTTGCCATCCGTGCAGGCATCATCAATCGCGATATCGGCATAAATCCCGCCGCCAAGTTTGACTTCGGGGGCGCAGGCCGGATAGGCGGAAACCTTGCGGCCCTTGATGATATCAGCAGCCGCCAGAAGCTGTGCGCCATGACAAACAGCAGCAATCGGTTTGCCGGCATCGTTGAAATCGCGCACCAGCCGGATGACGTCTTCGTTCAGGCGAAGATATTCCGGCGCACGGCCACCGGGGATCAGAAGGGCGTCATAGTTTTCAGCACGCGCTGAAGCGAAATCGGCATTCAGTGCAAAGTTATGACCGCGCTTTTCGCTATAGGTCTGATCGCCTTCGAAATCGTGAATGGCGGTTGCCACGGTATCGCCAGCCTTCTTGTCGGGGCAGACGGCATCGACTTTGTGCCCGACCGCAAGCAGGGTCTGGAACGGCACCATGGTTTCATAATCTTCGGCGAAATCACCGGTGATCATCAAAATCTTTTTGGCAGACATCGTTTATATCCTCCCGGGCGTGTTGTGATTGTCGTTGAGGGATGGAAATCATACGCCTGCAAGTAGCCGGGCGGGTAACAGCGGGCTACTACATGCCCGGTGCAAAGGCCGTGGGGATATATGGCGGGGATATATAGCGGGCCGTGGGGTTGCCACAGGAGTGCCGAGAGAAAGAGCAGGGGCGCAGGGAAGGGCCAGGTATGCGCCTTTGCGGTCGGGCTGGCAGGGGGATGGCATTTGACAGGCATGGTGCGTGGTGTTCCTTCCTGTGTCCTGTGTCCTGTGTCCTGTGTCCTGTGTCCCGTAACCATTGTTCTAGGCAACGGGCCGGTGCATTGGCCCTGGCCTTGAAAATTGCCATAAAAAAAGAGGCCCGTTATCGGGGCCTCTTTCATGTGGTCAAGGATCAGGAACCGGTCAGCTTTTGCTTTCGGGTGCCTTTTTCGCAGCGGTGGTTTTGGCCGCCGTGGTTTTGGTGGTCGATTTTGCAGCGGTTGAACGCGAACGGGTGGCCGGTTTCTTGGCCGGTGCCTTTGCAGCCGGTTTGGCTGCTGTTTTGGTCGCGGTGCTTGCGGTTTCAGAAGATTCGATGATGTGCAGGTCACGCTGCGGGAACGGAATCGAGAAGCCGGCAGCTTCAAGTTCGGTTTTCGATTTGCGTGTCAGGTCAAAGAAGGTCGGCCAGAATTCGGACGTTGCCACCCAGCCGCGTGCGGTCAGATCGACCGAGCTTTCGCCAAGGGTCGCGACGAAGCTCATCGGTTCCGGGTCCTTGAGAACACGCGGATCGGATGCCACCAGGTTTTTCAGGAAATCAAGTGCCGCATCAACATCGTCGTCATAGGCGATACCGACCTTGATATCGAGACGACGGGTCGGGTTGCGCGAATAGTTTTTGATCGCGCTGTTCCAGATCTGCGAGTTCGGGGCAGAAATGAACACACCGTCCGGCGTCTTGAGCAGGGTGGTGAACAGGGTGATTTCAACGACGGTACCGGAAATCGAACCG
Organism: Thalassospira povalilytica; assembly: GCF_002844235.1. Lineage (GTDB taxonomy): Bacteria > Pseudomonadota > Alphaproteobacteria > Rhodospirillales > Thalassospiraceae > Thalassospira > Thalassospira povalilytica. Next base: position 136,091 of record NZ_PGTS01000002.1, read on the forward strand.
GCTTCGACGAATTCGTCAATCTTGAGCGGACGCAGGATCAGGATCATGACACCGGCGGCGATGTTTGACAGCGTGCCTTGCAGTGCCAGACCGATTGCCAGACCGGCAGCACCGAGGACGGCGATGATGCTGGTTGTTTCCACACCAAAGTTCGAAAGAACCGCGACGAGGACGAATACCAGGATTGCGTAACGCACAATGCTTGCTGCCAGCGGCTTGAGAGTCGCATCGACAAATTTTGCATTTTTAAGCGAGTGGCGTACCAGTGCCGAGGCGCGTCCGGCAAGCCACCAGCCAACGGCTAGAATGACAATTGCGCCTAAAAGATCCATGCCAAAGCCGAGTGCGAACTGCTTTAGCATCAGTGTGATCTTGGATACATCGGTTTCAATCATTTCATCCTCGTGCGCTCAGTGTCATGGTTGTATTATTTGCTACTCATACATCAGTATGACACAATAAGAATTACAGGTTTATGTGTTCTTGAAAAGTGTGTAGCAAAACACAATTCTTTTTACACGTATGGAACAAATCGCGTTTTCGGTCGTTTTGAGACATAATCTCACCATCTTTGGTGATAAAGTATTTGCTGAATAACAACCTTAAGACAGGGGTAAGACATGCAGATTCGTCCGACTATTCTTTGTGCTCTTGGTGGCGTTGCGCTTCTGAGTGCGTGTAGCAGCGTAGATAATTCCGGGACTGCGGTTATGTATGGCGGTAACCCGCTGACATACAGCAATTCTGTATCATCTGCGATCTCTGGCACCGAGCCGACGACCGCATTCGGCAAGGCGCTGAAAGCCGAGTATATCGCTTATGCACAGCGCGAAGCTGACGAGTGGTACGACTTCTTTGATGCCGATTTCTTTGCGAAAAAGGCCGGCAAAGTAGCAAGCAACGAAACCATTCTTCCGGAAGATCCGGCAAACTGGCGTTTCTCGGCTGAAGAAATTGCACAGAAACGTGCAGTTCGTGACGAGCTGATCGGTTTGCTTGATGATGGCAAGCGCGAAGAAAAGCCTGACACCGCAGCAATTGCACAGGCCCGTTTCGATTGCTGGATCGAGGAAAGTGAAGAAGGCTGGCAGACCGAGCTGATCAGCCAGTGCTGGAAAGACTTCGAAGCTGCGATGGCAGAACTTCGTGCGGTAGAGCCGGCACCGGCTGCTGCGGCACCGGTTGCTGCGAAAGAAGCACGTCTGTTCACGATCTTCTTCGATTTCGACAGCGTTGCAATTACCCCGGTTTCGGAGCGCGTTCTTGATGCAGCGGCCGAACAGTGGGCAACTTCGATGGGTAATGTTGCGATCGTCGGTCACGCCGATGCATCGGGTTCGGCAGCCTATAACCTGAAACTGTCCGAACGTCGTGCACAGGCTGCTCTGTCGCAGCTGACCGGTCGTGGTATCAAAGCTGACATGATCGAGAGCGATGCGGTTGGTGAAGGTGAACTTCTCATCCCGACTCCGGATGGTGTTCGTGAGCCGCGTAACCGTCGTGTGACGATTTCTGTCGACTAAGCTTCGACATTTACCAAATCTTTGGCAACGAGGTGGCATTATGCCACCTCGTTGTTTTTATATGTGCTTTTACCTGTGCCGAAGAATTTCGCAGGAATTACAGTTGAAATTCGGATTAATCTGCATAATCTCAGCGAAGTATTCCGACACGTATCAGTGAGAGGCGGGGACATATGCTAAAGGCCATTGCGGCGGTCTTTTCGCGACGCTCGGGGGGCGTGACACTTGCACTGGCGATTGCGTCAGCGGCAATTACACCGGCTGCGATGGCAGCGGATAAAACCCCAATCGTACCTTTTGAAAAGTTTTATGCTGATCAGCGAGGTGACGGAAAGTTGCTGCGCTTTAATGCGTTTTCCGGGGAAATTCCGGGGAAACGAATCAAGGCGCTGTTGCGATCGGGTCAGGTTGTTGGTGACCGCATCCTTCTTTCCGAAGATGTCGCGGTCTATTTCCCGGATGGCTATATCGTCCAGTCACAAGCCCGGTTCAGCAAATATATCCCCAAACCCAATGTCGTTCCCGGTACTGTTGCCAGCCGGGATCATCTGTCGGAAAATCCGCGTTACGCGCTGGTGGAACGTTTTGACACGATCCTTGGCCGTGAATGCGCCCGCACAGAATATGCCAACGGCTTTGCCGCATTGCGGATCAAGTCGGACGGCGTGGTGTCGCTGGTTCTCGAAACATCGGGGCTTTATGACCAGATTGTTGACGAACAGACCACGACCTATAGCGTGACCAGTGCCGTACAGCCGGTCTTTATCGGCAATCAGGGCCTGATGCCCGAACTGATGGCAAAATGCGGTCGCGGCTGATCGCGCATTTGTCTGACTGAATTGCAAAAGGCACCGGGGTCCGGTGCCTTTTTATTTTGGCGACTCGCCATCGCAAATTTTGAAAAATCACCCGATCAGAACAGCCGGGGAATTTCGATGGCCGGGCAACGGTTCATCACGGCGACCATGCCATGATCGATTGCCCGGGACGCCGCATCGGGGTTCAGCACGCCAAGTTGCATCCAGACCGACTTGGCCTTGATTGCGATGGCTTCATCCACGACACCGGCGGCATCGTCACTATTGCGGAAGATATCGACCATATCGACCGGTTCGGAAATGTCGGCAAGGGTGGCGACCACCGTCTGACCGTGAATTTCCCCGCCTGCCTGACCGGGATTGACCGGGATCACGTGATATCCGCGATCAAGCAGGAATTTCATCACGCGGTTCGACGGGCGATCAGGCTTGGGACTGGCGCCGACAAGGGCGATTGTTCTGGTCGTTTCCAGAAGCGATTTAAGGGCGGCATCATCCGGGTTTTCGAACTGGGGCATTTTGTTCAATCCATCAATTGTTCTTGGTTGATAGTTATATGATCGGCGATCCTGTGCAACTGTTTGGCGCGGGTCACGGGTTGAAAGGCGGGCTCGCGGAAAGTTGATGGCGAGTTTAAATGACGCGGCACATCAAATGCGCTTTGAGTAGGTCATGGCAGTTTCCGGCTATGCCGGGATTCCGTGTTTGAATTTGGCGCGCGCGTGCGTGTTGCACAACACCATAGGCTTGACTGCATGTATCCATGGCGTGATCCGTCCGGACGGTTTTCCTTTTTCAAACTGGTGGTCTTTGTCGCGCTGCTTGTGCCCGGTGTGGTTTTGCTGTGGCCGGTGATTGCACAGGGCGGGGCGACGATCCCGGTCAAGGAAGCTATCCTGCAAAGTGGTGACTGGACGATCAGGGTCCTTTTGATATCGCTTTTGATCACGCCATTGCGCCGGATTACCCGATTTTCAAAGCTGGTGCAGGTGCGCCGCCAGATCGGTGTTGCCGCCTTTTGTTACGGGATGGTTCATCTTGGGCTTTATGCCATCAGTCAGAACCTTGATCTTGGGCGGATCGCAAGCGAGATCGTCCTTCGGATTTATCTGACGATCGGGTTTGTCGCCCTGATCGGGCTTGCGATTCTTGCCGCGACCTCGACCAAGGCGGCAATGCGCAGGCTTGGTGCGAAATGGGCCCGCCTGCACAAACTGGTTTATCCGATTGCGGTTCTGGGGGCGCTGCATTTCTTTATGCAGTCCAAGGTCGATGTCAGCGAAGCCACCCTGATGGCCGGGTTGTTTGTCGCCCTGATGCTGTATCGGTTTGCACATTGGCGGGGCTGGTCATTGCGGTCGGCTGTGACGCTTGTTGTGATTGCGGTGATCGCAGGCCTTGCGACAGCGGGCATTGAATATGGCTGGTACGCGCTGGCCACCGGTATTCCGGCCGGGCGCGTGGTGGCGGCCAATCTTGAATGGATGTGGCCATTGCGCCCGGCATGGAATGTGTTGCTGGCCGGTCTTGTGATGGTGGTGATTTACCCGTTTGGCCGCGATGGTGCCGGACGGGCGATGTTATCGGCGCTGATCGGTGCCGGGTCTAGACCGCAGCACTCGCGCGGCGGGTAAGGGCAGTCAGCAAGCCCGCACCAATCATCACCCCGCCACCAACCCGGGTCAGACGACGCATGGCATCAGGATGGCGGAACCGTTCACGCAGGGCGGCGGCCATCACCGCCCAGATCGCGACATTGATCGCAGCCAGAATGACAAAGGTTGCGGTCATAACGACAAACTGCGGCAAAACCGGGTTTCCGGCTGTGATGAATTGCGGCACAAAGGCAATGAAGAACACGATGCCCTTGGGATTAAGGGCGGTGACCACATAGGCCTGAAGGAACATGCGCGACGGGCGGTTGCGTTTGGCATCCGGGTTGTCCTGCAACGCGCCGGGATTATCGCGCCACATCTTGATGCCCAGATAGACCAGATAGGCCGCGCCGCAGAATTTCAGGATGGTAAAGGCCTCGGCCGAGGTGGCAAGAAGCGCACCGGCCCCGGCCAGCGAAATGGTCATTGCAGTCAGATCGCCCAGGGCAACGCCGGGAACAGTCGCCCAGGCGGTTTGCCGTCCCTTGCTCAGGGCGTAGCTGACCACCAGCATGATGGTCGGGCCGGGAATGATCAGAATGACGGTGCAGGCAACGACAAAGGCAAGCCACATTTCAAACGGCATCGGAGTTACTCCATCAGGGCGTGACAGGTCGCCACCATCGCAGGACCAATGCCGGGCAAACCCGACCGGGCACCCGGGCAAAACCGCGATGGCAGCAGATATATGAGCAAACGCAGAGTTCAGATGCGAATGCAACCCTTCAATCCGTAATCAGGCGGTCATTCATGGCGCCATGTCGGGTGGCGCTTTTCAACGAAGGCGCCGATGCCTTCGCGGGCGTCGTGTTTTTGCATGTTGGTGGTCATGACATCGGATGCATAGGCATATGCATCGGGCAGGGGCATTTCGATCTGTTTGTAAAACGCCTGTTTGCCAAGGCGCACGGTCATGCCGGATCTTGCGGCAATGCCCGCGGCAAGGTCATCTGTTGCCGTTTCAAGATCATCATCATCAACCACGTCCGATACCAACCCCATCGCAAAGGCGGTGTCGGCCGGCACCGGATCGCCGGTTAGCAGCATGCGCATGGCGTGCTTGCGCGCGATATTGCGGCTCAGTGCGACCATCGGGGTCGAACAGAACAAACCGATATTGACCCCGGGGGTGGCAAATTTGGCCGAACGGGCTGCAACGGCAAGATCGCAGCTTGCCACCAGCTGACAGCCAGCCGCTGTCGCCATGCCACGGACACGGGCAATGACCGGCTGGGGCAGGGTGACGATCCGCATCATCAGGCGACTGCACTGGGCAAACAGGCTGGCATGCTGATCACAGTCGGTGATGCCGCCCATTTCCTTAAGATCGTGACCGGCACAAAAAACCGGCCCATCGGCGGCAAGAATAACGCACCGGATATCGGGGTTTTGGGCAATGTCGTCAAAGGCATCCTGAAGGGCGGACATCATCGCCGCGGACAGGGCGTTGCGCCGGGCGGGGTTGGACAGGACAAGGGTGACATAACCGTCGTGATCATGGCGGGTCACCAGCGGGGATGACGGGGTGGCGGTGGTCATGGTGTTCCTCCTTGATGTGTGTGCGTGGCATCGTTTTTGATTTTCTTCTACTTGTGATCGTAGTAGAATTGCACGCATCGGGTCATCAATAAAACCGTTTACAAGCATCGGGATATTCGGTGTTTGAAGAATAAACCGAACGGTGAAAAACGCATGGTTGTGGATGAGTGACAGTCAAACGCGGCGTCCTGGTCGGGCGCCGAACCGGTTTGTTTCAGCGCGTAAATGGCAGGAAACGATAAAGTCGCAAAAGCCTGTCCGTGAAACGCCGATCAAACGGTTTGATCGCAAGGACGTAATGGAGCGCGATCTTGAACGGTATCGCGCCGAAGCGCGTGCGCGGTTGCTTCGTAACGGTTTTGACATCCCGCCCTTTTTGATGCCCAAGCCCAAAATCATCGATGATGACAACGAAACCCCCGATCCCGAAACGGTCGAGGTCACGGAAACCCGTCCGCCGGCGATGCTGGGGCCAAAGCCGTCCCCGATGGTCAGCGACAAACAAATCGCCGCAGCCAGTGCCGCCAGTGCCGAGCGCGCACAAAATGCGACACGGCCCAAGCCCAGCCGCCATGTTCATGTGCAGAACGCCGCATCTGGTGCCGCAGCACTGCATGGAAACCCGGCCGCCCAGGCCAGCCACGAAGCCGCCCAGGCAGCTGCATTCGCCGAAGAAAAGACCGCGTATGACGAATATGTCGAAAGCCTGAATGGCGGGGCGACATTGCTTGATCGGGGGCGACAGACAGACGATGGTGACGCATCATCGGGCAATGACATTCAGGGACGTGTTGATGACTTCAAGGAAAAGGAAGTCCGGCAGTCACGCATTGATTTGCCCGATAACACGGCCAACTGGGCCGCGCGCGGTGAAATGGACCGCAAGCGTCTGGAAATCCTTGAAAAACAGGAAAAGGCCAAGGCAAAAGCCGCGCGGTCAAAACGCAAGGCACGCGACCCTATCACCTGGGACAAGTTTCTGCCACGTGCCGCGGCCTATATGATTGCGGCGGTTGCCATTGGCTATGTGCTTGTTCTGACAGTCAGCGAGTTTTCGGCAATTTTGGGGAAATAGTCGGCTATTGTCGAACTGTTGCCGTAATCCCCATATAAGTATCAGGATAATCAGACGGTTCCGGCCCACTGGTTTTGCCCATCGGTTTGCCCCACAGGTTGTGTGCAGGCAGGCCGGTTGCGGATAACAAATCCATACACCTGAAAATCGGGGATCGGCCGGTGATATGCTGTTTGGGGCATGCTGTTTGGGGACAGTATCCGGATCACCGTCAGCCTTTGAAAAGGCAAAGCATCGGGACAGACGCGACAGACCATCAATGAGGGGGCCGTCATTTTCGTGATGCACAGCATCGCAGCATGAAAATGACCGGAATTTTCGACATACCCTTGTTGCAGGAGGCAGCGAGTGACGCTGTGAAATCGCCATGATGCGTGACGAAACCGGTCAGGAAGACCGCCGCCCTGTCTATCTTCCGGAGAACCGCCATCATTGGGCATCCAATGATGAGGTCGACAAACCTGTTGTGGATTTGTCGCGCGGGCCCGTCCGGGCAAGGTTCAAACATAAAGCAGCCTCGCAACCGCCGATGTCATCGGGTGAATGGATGCGACGCAAATTGCCGCATATCGGTGCGACGGCGATTGTCGCCATTGTTATCGGGGGTGTGGTGCTGGCCACATTTACCGATCTGGCATCGATCGTTTTGCGCTAATCGTGATCCCGTACCTGTACCGTGATATGGTCGGGTGTGAACCGGCTTTGCTGCGGGCGCGCCATTGTCGCCTGATCCAGGGACGTCAATAAAGAGATGGCGACAAACACACGGTGACAAAACGGATCGCGGCAAACAGTCCGCATCCAATGGTGGGGAAGGGATGCAGAAACCGTAAAATATTGACGTTAACGTAAACGTTATGTCAGGCTGTCGATCTGGATCAATAATGCCAAAGCAAAACTGGCAATCTGGGGAGGTCTGCTGTCATGAACAATTCGCACGCCCGCACCGGGATCACCCCGGCCGATTTTGATGCCATCATGCGCGAAAAGGTGCCGTTTGTCGGCGATATGGGCGTTATCACGGAAAGTCTTGAAAATGACACGGCGGTCCTGCGGTTGCCGTTCAGGGAACGCTATTTGCGGCCCGGCAATGTGGTAACGGGCCCGGCGATTTTTGCCCTGGCCGATATTGCGCTTTATGCGGTGGCCTGGCTTGTGGTGCCCAAGGCGGATCTGGCGGTAACGACCGAGGCGACGGTACATTTCCTGTCGGGGGCGAAGCCGGGCGACCTGATTGCCGAGGCCAGAATCCTTAAGGCGGGCAGGCGGCTTTTGATTGCGGAATGCCATATTCGATCAGCCGTTGATAACAGTCTTTGTGCGCATGTGATCGGGACATATGCCATGCCGCCGGCGGAAAAATAGCGCGAAATCGTGTGGTAAAATAATACCTCTTTACGTAACACATTGATTTATAATGAAATATTCCTGTTGTTTTCCTGTTGAATGCTGGCATAATGCGCCGACTTTCAACGAGGGAAGATTCCCTCCGTGAAACCCAGTTTTCGAGTATTGAAATAATGAAAACCTTCACTGCGACACCGAGCGACATCGAGCGCAAATGGTTCGTGGTCGACGCTGAAGACGTCGTCCTTGGCCGCCTTGCTGCTGTTGTTGCCAACCGTCTTCGTGGTAAACACAAAGCTATGTTTACCCCGCACATGGACTGTGGCGATCACATCGTCATCGTCAATGCCGAAAAAGTCAAATTGACCGGCCGTAAACTTCAGAACAAGAAGTTCTACTGGCACACCGGTTACCCGGGCGGCATCAAAGAACGCACCATGGACAAGCTCCTGAATGGTGAGCACCCGGAACGTGTGATCATCAAAGCTGTTGAGCGTATGATGTCCCGTGGTCCGCTGCGCAGCCAGGTTCTTTCCAAACTGCACGTCTATGCTGGTACCGAGCACCCGCATGAAGCTCAGAAGCCGGAAGTCCTCGACGTTGCGGCTATGAACGAAAAGAACAAGCGGAGTGGCAAATAATGGCCGACACCAAAACTCTTGAAGATCTCAAGGATCTGGCACAGGGCGGCGAAACCGCAGCTGCTGCTGAAGGCACCCTGCCGGAACCGAAGATCGACGCACAGGGCCGTTCCTATGCAACCGGTCGTCGTAAAAACGCAATTGCACGTGTCTGGATCAAGCCGGGCTCGGGTAAAGTCACCGTCAATGGCCGCGAGTTCGAAGACTACTTCGCACGTCCGGTTCTGCGCATGGTCATCAACCAGCCGTTCGGCGTAACCGATCGTAAAGATCAGTTCGACGTCGTTTGCACCGTATCTGGTGGCGGTCTGTCTGGTCAGGCAGGTGCGGTTCGTCACGGTATTTCCCGTGCGCTGACCCTGTTCGAGCCGGCACTGCGTGGTTCGCTCAAAGCTGGCGGGTTCCTTACCCGTGACTCGCGTGCAGTCGAACGTAAAAAATACGGTCGTGCAAAAGCTCGTCGTAGCTTCCAGTTCTCGAAACGTTAATACGTTTCCAGACATCTGGTACGATACAGTATTGGAAAAGCGTCACTTTCGAGTGGCGCTTTTTCTTTTGCGGGGCAGGGTGCCGATACCATTGGTTCTTCAAACCTGCACAAAAAAGAAAACGGCGCTCTTTCCAAGGAAAGGCGCCGTTTTTTTATCGGTGGATGATGGGGGGTGCTTGGCGCGTGCCCCCGTAATCTTGTGCGTTACTGCCAGCGGTCCGAGAAATCACGCGGGACCATCAGGATGTCACGATCAACCGTGTTGATGTCGGTGTGACCACAGAATGCCATCGAAACTTCAAGTTCCTTATGGATCAGCTCAAGCGCCTTGGTGACACCTGCTTCGCCCATCGCACCCAGGCCATAAACATAGGCGCGCCCGATATAGGTGCCTTTTGCGCCAAGGGCCAATGCCTTAAGCACGTCCTGACCGGAACGGATGCCACTATCAAGGTGAACCTCGATCTTGTCGCCGACCGCATCCATGATTTGCGGCAAGGCGCGGATCGAAGACAGCGCCCCGTCAAGCTGACGTCCGCCATGGTTTGAAACGATAATGGCATCGGCACCGACATTCAGGGCTTCGACCGCGTCACGCGGGTCAATGATCCCCTTGATGATCAGCGGGCCATCCCACATTTTGCGGAATTCGCGAATACGATCCCAATCAAGGGAATCATCAAATGCCTGGGCCGTCCAGTCCCCCAGAGACGACGGATCAGCAACGCCCTTGGCATGACCGACAATGTTGCCAAAGAAACGGCGTTTGGTGCCAAGCATGCCAAGACCCCATTGGACCTTGGTCATCATGTCGGCGACCGATTTGATGGTCAGCTTGGGCGGAGCAGACAGGCCGTTTTTCAAATCCTTGTGACGCTGACCCAACATCTGAAGATCGACCGTGATGACGGCGGCCGAACATTTTGCGGCCTTGGCCCGGTCAAACAGGCGCTGCATGAAGTCATCATCTTTGAGCGTATAAACCTGCAACCAGAACGGCTTGGATGTGTTTTCGGCCACATCCTCGATCGAACAGATTGACATGGTCGACAAGGTATAGGGTACACCGAATTTTTCGGCCGCACGGGCAGCCTTGATTTCGCCATCAGCACACTGCATTCCGGTCAGTCCGACAGGGGCAAGGGCGACCGGCATGGAGACGTCCTGACCGATCATCTGGCTTTTGGTGGTGCGGCCCGACATGTCGATTGCGACGCGCTGACGCAGGTGGATATCCTGAAAATCGGTGGTGTTTTCGCGGAATGTCTGCTCGGTCCAGCTTCCGGATTCTGCGTAATCGTAAAACATGCGCGGGGTGCGCCGTTTATAGATACGTTTAAGGTCGTCGACGCAGGTAATCACTGGCATGAGTTCAACTCCGAATAAGGTGCGCGTGGTAATGGTAATACCACTTTCCCAAGTTATCGCAAACCGAATTGAAAAACAGCCCCTTACTGACCATTTCCGCATGCCGGAAACAGCGCGATGCGATCACGGGAAAAGAATTTTAAAAAGAAGGCTCGGAAATTGCGAAGTTTGTGATAAGAACAAGTTCAGGAACGATAATTTCCGATTTGCAAAGGATCACAAAATGGTTGGGAACATGCGACGAATTTTCAAAACATAGCTTTTTGAAACTCTGTTGGACATCCTTGCTGTTTGTGAAGGGCCGCTAATAGAGCGGTCTTTTTTTATGCCAATTCGAAATCCTGAAAATCCCAGTTAACCCCCAAAGAAAGGGACCACCGATATGCAGTACAGAAAGCTGCACGACGCCGATCTTGATGCCGCAAACGCATTTCTTGCCGACCATGCTGCGACCAGCATGATCCTGCGCGGAAATCTGCGAACTGCCGGTATCGAGCGACGCCGTCATCCGCTTTCTGGAAGCTGGTTCGGTGCTGTGGCAAATGATGGCGCGATCCAGGCCATCATTGCGCAGTTCGGCAATGGCAATGTCTTTGTCCAGGCAGCGGATAACCAAACGGTCCCGACCCAACTGACCGAAGCCTTTCTTGCCGATCCGTTGCGGCCCGTAGCCGGGGTGTTCGGCGAGGCCGATCAGGCGGCGGATATGCTGGGCCAGCTTGGCCTCGCGGGCAGTGAATTTGCGATCAATGCATCGGATATTCTGTATGGGCTGGATCTTGCCAATCTGGTGGTGCCGGTCAATGCGCGGGCGGATGACTTTCAGATGGTTGATGCCGAAAAGGTTGAACGCAGCACGTTGCTAAGCTGGCTGCGGGCCTACGAGATCGAGGCATTAGGGGCCGAAGACACCCCGGTTCTTGACAGCAAGGTCGCATCGCGACTGGTGCAGTCCCTTGATGCGCGTAATCTGTGGGCACTGATTGTTGAAGGAAAGGCGGTAAGCCTTTCGGGCTTTAACGCCCAGCTGCCTGACATGGTTCAGGTCGGCCCGGTCTGGACACCGCCGGAATACCGGTCAAACGGCTATGCCCGGATACTGGTTGCCAAAACACTTCTGGCCGCACGGGCACGCGGGGTAACCCGCGCGATCCTGTCCACAGACAGCGAAGCCGCGGCAAAGGCCTATGAGGCACTTGGTTTTGAGAAAATCGGGCGCTACCGCTTGGCGCTTCTGAAAAGCCCGATGCAGCTTGGTAAAATGTCCGCTGCATAGCTCAAAGAAGCCTGCATGTCGCAATGACAATGCCCGATTTGACCATCGAATATGTGCCTGCCGTCCGGTATGATCGGGGGCAGGCATTTTTCCATCCGGTGCTGGATGGGCATGTCGCACAATGGTTAAGCTTGCATAAAGGGTGCGCGGCGATAATGGCCGGCAAAGGGTACTTGTGAAAAGCGGCTGTGTTGCTGCTGATTGTTGTTAGAGGAAGGTTCATGACGAATTACTTCGTGATCACCGCCGGTCGAACAGGCTCGGCCTGGTTGGCTGATTTTCTGTCGGCGAACCTCAAGATCGAGGCGATACACGAACCGCTTGGTATCGAGGATTTCGGCACCCGGATGCCCGACATCCGAACCATGCGGACCTATAACAACCATGGAAATACCCGCTTTGTGCAGGAATTCTGGGAGCGGAAATTTCAAACCATTCCCGATGGAACCTATGCCGAAACCAACCATACCCTTTGCAAGTGCGGTTTGGTCGAAAACGTGATTTCGAATGGTCGGGCGGATTTCACGACGCTGATCATTTTAAAAAGAAACATCGTCAAACAATGCGTCAGTTATCTGGTTCGTAATGATTTCGGGAATATTACGCTTGCCTGGCAGTGGTACTTGCATCCGTCCTATTCGCGAAAAATCATCAATGCTGATGCATTTTCGCAATTCGGGCCGTTGGGCATGCCGCTTTGGTATTGCTATGAAATGGCCACGCGGCAAGAATATTACCGCCAAAAATATGCCGATCAGATCAAGATGGTCGATGTGTCACTTGACGAGGCGGTCCATGAAGAAGGGGCGAAGGCCTTTTTGACTGACCTCGGTATTGATGGCGCGTGCGTGATGCCACCCAAAAAGAATGCAAACAAGGCACAGCCGAGCCAGGAACTTGTTCAGCAGGTTACGACAATCGTTGAAAAAATCACATTTGACCCGGCCAAGGTCGCAGGGGATGCCATCAAGGCCGGGTTTGCGTTTGAGCCCTGAGTAGTGGGCGCGTCTGATTAAATCGCCTTGCAAGCGGTAGATCACGGGCGGGGTTCCGAGTATCGGGTAAATATGAACCGGATTGATGTCTGTTGTGATCCAAAAACAGTTATCGCATTTGATGTCAGGTTTTTGGCGCCAAACCGTCGCGATGGTTTTGGCTGTTGCGGTCATGTCGGCATGTTTGGTGATATCAGCACAGGCTCAGGACCTGGCGCAGGTGTTATACCGGTTTGAAAACCGTGCTTTGACACTTGGCCGGTATGGGTCGGTGGCGACGTTTCAGCAGCGGTTGTTTGCCCAGGCTGCCAATTGTGCGGGAAAGCCTGCCAGCAGTTATGGCACGGCGGACGGGATTGTCGGGGCAAAGACCCGACAGGCGATTATTGATCTGCAACCATGTCTGAATTCGGCGGTGCGTGCCGCGGTCGGGGTGGAGAGTTACGGGGCGATTACCACCGGGCTGTGGCGGCTGTTGATGCCGTCGCAAATAGCGCCGCCGGACGCGATCGAACGGGCCAATCACCTGACATTCGCACTGGAAGGCACGGATTACGACGTCATCCAGTTCAATTTCTGTCAGTCACCAAATCCGCGCAGCGGCAAGCGGTTTCTTGAAGGGGATCCGTATTGCTTTACCAATGATCCGCGCGCCTATCTGACCTGGGGACCGCGCGGGGCAACTGCCGGGGCAGGCGCGGAAATCCAGCAGATCCTGTTTGCCGCCGAACGGGCCAATCCCGGCTTGTTGCGCAATGTGTTTGGTCCCTTTACCGAGGATATGCACAGACTGGCGCTTGGCAATAATGATGCGGCGTTTGATGTGCTGTGTGCGATCTGGGTCAATGATCGTGAGCGGGCCGATTTTACCCGGCGTTTTGCCGCCTATGGGGCGCGGCCCGAAGTGCAGGCGGCCTATCATCGGGTTTATGATGCGGCCAATGCCGATGGCGGGAAAATAGCGCGATTTTTCAAGTTATATAAATCAATAAAACCGGTGATAAAGCGCGACCCGACCGAGATTGATCTGGCCTTTTTCATCGATCGGGCGACCCATGGATCGGTACCGCCCGGCGACATCAGCAAGCTTGTCGATCAGATGACCAGGTTTGTGACCCGCACGCGCAATTTGCCAAGCCCCGGAAATCTGCGCAAGCAGCTTGCAGCCTGGCTTCCGAGCCATCACAAATATAATGACCGACTGGCCCGTGATGCGATCTTTTTGGTCGATGATCCCGAGGTGGTTGTTTCGGACGCCCATCGACGGATGTGGTTGCAACGATCCGGATTGAAGGCCAGTGACTTTGGCCTTTCCGATCAGCGCTTTGTCACCGATTACCCGGTCGCAGCACCCACCGGGTACGAGAAGATCGAGAAATTCTATACCGTTTTGCCGCAGGATAAACGCGCCTGTCCGTCAACAGTGCGCCGGGCGCGCAAGAAATAGGGCAGGGCCGAGCCCCTCATGTCAAAACCTCCATCTCAAAACCCTCATGTCAAAACTGCATGGGAATATTGCGGTTTCTCAGGGATATTTGTCGCCTAATTGCTTGCATCTGATGGGCTTGTTTGCCAACATCCGCACGTTATCAATACCTGCGCATTTGCAGGCATGGCTTTAGGAGCAAGATTTAAATGAGTGACGTGTCGGTTGACCAGAAGGTCAAAGTCGGAATTCTCGGTGCCAGTGGCTATACCGGGGCAGAGCTGGTTCGCATTCTTGCGCATCACGATGCCGCGGAAATTACCCTGTTGACCGCAGACCGACGCGCCGGCCGTCCGTTCGGGGAAGTTTTCCCGCATCTTGCCCATATCAAATTGCCGACCATGATTTCGATTGCCGAAGCAGACTGGTCGAGTGTGGATATGATTTTCTGTGCATTGCCCCATGGCACGACACAGGAAGTCATTGCCGGTCTTCCGGAACATGTGAAGGTGGTCGATCTTTCGGCTGATTTCCGTCTGTTTGATCCGGCGACCTACAAGGAATGGTATGGCGCGGAACATGCCGCACAGGATTTGCAGAAAGAAGTGGTCTATGGCCTGACCGAACTGCACCGCGACAAGATCAAAAAGGCCCGTGTGGTTGCCAATCCGGGGTGCTATCCGACCCCGGTGCAACTGGCATTGACGCCGCTTCTTGAAGGCAAGATGGTGCATGCTGATGACATCATCATTGATGCCAAATCCGGTGTGACCGGTGCCGGTCGTTCGCCAAAGGAAGGCACGCTTTATGCCGAGGTGACCGAAGGCATTCATGCCTATGGCACCGGCGGACATCGCCATGCCCCGGAAATCGAGCAGGGCCTGGCATGGGCATCGGGTCAGGATGTTGTGGTCAACTTTTCACCGCATCTGATGCCGATGAGCCGCGGTATCCTTGAATCCATCTATGTCAAAATGACCGATGGCACCACGGCCGAAGACATTCAGGCAGCCCTTGAAAAGCGTTATGCCGACGAGCCGTTTGTCCGTGTTCTGCCGTTCGGTGTCACGCCGCAAACCCGCCATGTACGTGGTTCGAACTATGTCCTGATGGGTGTCGTCAAGGACCGTGTGCCAGGCCGTGTGATTATTGTCGCGGTCGAAGACAACCTGGTCAAAGGCGCATCGGGTCAGGCCGTGCAGAACATGAACGTGATGCTCGGTCTTCCGGAAACCATGGGGCTTGAGATCGAACCGCTGTTCCCGTAAGCGACGGCTGGTTAGCGAGCTTTGAAATTGCAAAAGGCGCATCCATTCGGGTGCGCCTTTTTCGCTGTGTAAGGTTACGGGCGCATGGCGCGTTCAAGCACCTTGAATATTTTGGGATGCTGACATTGCGCGACGTTAAAGCGCATCAGATTGCCAGCCGATTGCGAAATGCTGAACACGTTGCCCGGTGCCAGAACCACACCATTGGCAAGGGCATTGCGCGCGGTTTGTGCGGCGTCGATCCCGTCGGGCAAAGCACACCACAGGAATATCCCCGGATCGGGTGTAATTACCGGGCGAATGCCAAGGGATGCCAGTTGTTTTGCGGTACCGGTCATAGCGTGCGACAGCCGGGTGCGCAATCCGTCCATGTGCTTGCGATAGGTACCGTCCTTCAAGACCAGATGGATCAGTTCGGGGGCAAGGTTGCTGCCGGAAAATCCGGTTGCGACCTTAAGATCGATCAGTTGGTCAATCCAGTCACTGCGACTGGCGATATAGCCACAGCGCAGGGATGCCGACAGGGTTTTTGAAAAGCTGCCGATATGAATGACCCGGTCCATGCCGCCAAGGGCGGCCAGGCGCGGGGCGGGTGTGGTCTCGAAATCCGCGAAAATGTCATCTTCGATGATAATCAGGTCATGCTGGTCGGCAATGTTCAAAATCCGATGCGCAGTTTGGGGGGACAGGGACGCGCCGGTCGGATTATGAATGCCGGAATTGGTGATATAAAGGCGCGGTTTATGGTCGGAAACGACACGGGCAAAGGTATCAATATCAGGCCCCGTCGGGGTGAAGGGGACGCTTATGATATTGGCGCGATGGGCACGCAACAGCGCACAGAAATTGAAATAGCACGGATCATCAACCAGAACCGTGTCACCCGGTTCAATCAGAAAGCGGCACAACATGTCGATTGCCTGGGTGCCGGATTCCGTCAGTAAAATCTGATCGGGGTCGGTCACGATGCCATGCCCGGCCAACCGCCGCGACAGCAATTGCCGCAAGGGCGCAAGCCCAAGCGGCGTGCCATATTCAACCAGAACATCGTCAGAAGCGCGTGCAAGGGTGCGCAAGGCGCGCCGGATTGATGTTTCGGGCATCCAGTCCGCGGGCAACCAGCCGCAGCCGGGTTTGAGCATGTCGGGTCTGGCATCAAGCGATTGTCGCGATACCCAAAACGGATCAACCGCCCGGTCAAGTTTGGGGCCGATCCGCGCGATCGAAAGCGGGGCGGTGTGTCCCGAAACGTAAAACCCCGAACCGCGGCGCGATTGAATGGTGCCGTCGGCGACCAGACGGTCATAGGCTTCGACCACGGTTGAATTGGAAACACCCATCTGACGCGCACAGGACCGGATAGAGGGCAACTTGTCCCCGGCAAGAAGATTGCGTGCCGAAATCCGGTCGCGAATGGATGCCATTACCTGTGAAACAAGCGTGCCATCCTGCACGATTTCAGACATGTGTGGCTGGGATTGAACGGTCACTGTATTGCCCTTGTATCCAGTACAGTTTGATAGTTTTGTACTGTATTGTGTCTGGCAAGTGTGACCAAGACAAGACAAAGATGTCGCCATCATTCAGATGGAGGATCTTGTGGCACAGGTAATAGCGCAATCGGTTTCCCGGACGCGTGCGGGCTGGTTCAGTGGCCTGATGGGGGTGGTGATCTTCAGCGGGTCGTTACCGGCAACACGGTTGGCGGTCATGGATTTTGATCCGGTCTTTGTTACGGTTGCACGCGCGGCAATTGCCGGGATTATTGCGGTTTTGATCCTGATGGGTTCAAGACCGGTGCGTCCGATACGATCGCAATGGGTCTCCTTGATGGTGGTTGCCGGGGGCGTGGTTGTCGGTTTTCCGCTTTTGACGGCATTGGCGCTTGAACATATCAGTTCGGCGCGATCGATTGTCTTTATCGGGCTTTTGCCATTGGCGACTGCGATTTTCGGGTTTTTGCGCGGTGGTGAAAGACCACGCGCCGTTTTCTGGCTTTTTTCCATTCTGGGAAGCGGGCTGGTGGCCGGATTTGCCGCAACAGGTAGCGAAGCGGGCGCGGTTTCGGGCGATCTATACATGCTGGGGGCAATTATCGTTTGCGGGCTTGGCTATGCCGAAGGTGGCAAGCTGTCACGACAGCTTGGTGGCTGGCAGGTTATTTGCTGGGCGCTGGTGATTTCGGTGGTGCCAATGGCGATTTTGTGCGCGGTGACGTTACCCGAACAGATGGGCGTGATTGGAATGCCTGCCTGGCTTGGGCTTGGCTATGTGTCGCTGTTTAGCATGCTGATCGGGTTTTTCTTCTGGTATCGCGGTCTGGCTTTGGGCGGGATTGCGACGGTCGGGCAATTACAGCTTTTGCAGCCCTTTATGGGCTTGATATTGGCCGCACTGATTTTGGCCGAACCGGTCAGCCCGGCGATGATCGGGGTGACGGTTGCGGTTGTTTTGTGTGTAGCGGGTGCGCGACGGTTTGCCTGACGGAAACGGATCGCAATGTCAGGGCAGGACGCCGCATTCCGGTTGCGGACCGGGGCCTACTGATTGGGTTGGGCGCTGTCTGATTGGGCCGATTGCGGGGTGTCTTCGGGACTTTTGTCTGGCCAATAGAGTTTGTGCAAATTGGCGACAAAGCCTTCATCAAGCAGATCCTGCATGATCTCGGCGATTTGATCGGTGCGTGACATCAGCGGGGATTTGCGCGAAACCGCCAAATGGATGTCATTGTTATGGCCTGATCGAAACGGTGCCTTGATGATGGTGTCTTCGAGATGGTTGCGGCGGATTTCAAAGTCGGCGTTGGAGTCCGAACCGACGATTGCATCAAGCCGGTTGGCGGTCAGCATGCGCAGCAAGATGGTTTCGCTGCCGGCTTCGAATTTGTCGAGGGTCGTGTCACTGTCAAACGGCTCGAAATAGCGCGAATCAACAACTGCGCCGACCGTCAGATTGCGAAGGTCGTTATATTCCTCGATCAGGACCGGGTTTTCGCGATTGATGTAAAAGACCGGGGTGACCTGACTATAGGGCGGCTTGATATAGTGGGCGAATTGCGCGCGTTCTTCGGTATAGGCAAAGCTTGTCAGAACGTCGATATCCCCGTCTTCAAGATTTTTAAGGCAACGCCGCCAGGGGCAGGGATGCAGATCAAGCTGCAAGCCAAGCCGATTGGCAATCGCAGCCAGAAGGGCAACGTCAATGCCATGACGTGAACCGTCTTCATCTTCGATCACGAAGGGTTCCCAGACCGAAAATGCCGCAATCAGCAAGCCGCTGTCTGTATGCTGGGATTGCCGTTCATGGGCGCGCGCCACGCCCGATGACAATGCCCCGCCAACCAAAAGCCCAAGGCACAGCACAGCCACAGACATGCCACGCGCCAAAGGCGGTGCGGCAGGCCGGGCTATTTTTGTGCGGGCGATTGATGCGATCATGAGCAAGATTTGTTACGACGGGGTTTCCTTCTATCCATGTTAGAATTTAAACTCTCAAATCAAGTGATGCTGTACCGGAAGTATCCTGCTTGCGGTTGGTTCGAGAGATGTGAACACCAGTTACGAAAGGTCATGTGACCATGCGTTTGTCCTATCGCGGGGTAAAACCCACCATTGATGAAACAGCCTTTATTGCCCCGAATGCGACCATCATCGGTGATGTCGAAATCGGTGCAGAGACAGGCATCTGGTTTGGCTGTGTCATTCGCGGGGATGTTCACGAAATCCGTATCGGATCACGCACCAACATTCAGGATCTGACCATGGTGCATGTCGCCAAGGGCAAGTTCGGGACCTATATCGGGGATGACGTGACCATCGGGCATGCGGCGATTATTCATGCCTGCACGCTTGAGGATCGAAGCTTTGTCGGCATGGGGGCGACCGTGATGGATGGTTGCGTGATCGAGCAGGGCGGCATGCTGGGGGCCAATGCATTGCTCGCACCCGGTAAACGCATTCCGGCAGGCGAACTTTGGGCCGGTGTGCCTGCGCGCAAGGTACGTGATCTGACACAGGAAGAAATCGAATTCTTCAAGGTGTCTGCCGATCGCTATGCCGATTTGGCACAGGAATATGTCAAATCCATCCCCGAAGACCTGAAATAGGGTACGGGAATTTTCGGCAATATCTGCTCGGATATGTCTGTTTCGGTATATCTGGGTGTTTCTGCGTAGTCCGGGTGAAGACGCTTGGACTGCGCAATATTTTTTTGCATCATGGCCTTCAAGTGCGAAAAAGGGGAAGCGTTCGCAATAATCAAAAATGAAGGCATGTCCGATAACAAAACAAACGGGACATGCTGCGACGTGAAGAGGCGTGGGAAGATATGGCGGTTCGCCATTTGATGCCTGGCATCGCGATGTTGCTTGTGTCCTTGTTGGGCGGCATGCAGGTAAGTGTCGCGGAACCAATTGCGGAATGTTCGCGGCCATTGGTGATCCGGGCATCGGAAACCTATAGCCCGTTCAGCATGAAAGATGTGAACGGCATGGCAACGGGCATTGATAACCAGTTCATTACCCGAATCCTGCGTGAAACGGGATGTGATGCCCGGTTTGTCTTCATGCCCTGGAAACGGTCGCTTTATGCCATTGAACATGGCGATATCGATATTCTGCCGTCGGCATCCTTTACTGCGGAGCGGGCAGAATACGGATTATTTTCGGTACCATACCGCAATGATGTCATCGGATTTACCGTTCGCAAAGGCGATGCCAGACGTATTCAGATTGAAGGTCTTGATGATATTGTCCGCCAAAACCTTGTGATCGGGCATGTGCGCGGGGCCTATCGCGGCGAAGATTTCAAAGCTTTCAGTGCGAAGGTGGAAAATGCCCCGTTCATTATGGATGTGTCGATGGCCCCGCATGGCATGCAGCTTTTGATGGCGCGCCGGGTTGATCTGTTGCTTGGTATTCCGGCGGCCTATGTTGCGCAGGCAGACGAGCTTGGATTTACCGGTGGTGTTGAAGAACATCCGTTTATCCTGGCCAAGGAGCCGGTGCGTTTGATGTTCTCGGCCAAGACCATTGCCCCGGAACTTGCGCAAAAACTGTCAGAAGCGATCGAGCACGAAATCACCACTGATGGGTATCAACGCCTGTTTGGAAATCAAAGTGTTAGCACCAATTAGTTGATTTCGACCGACAGGTTTGTGATGCCCGCAAATGCGCGGGTGGATTGATCTGTATTGCGAAGGAGCCGGACTTGGTTTAGCAAGTCAGGACATTCGGATTTAACAGACAACCTGCCGCGCGCCACCACGCCCGGGCACAGGAAATGGACCGGGAATATGACACGTTGGCAGGCAAATGCCGTTATTGTTTTCGTTGCCCTGATCTGGGGCACGACCTTTGTTGTTCAGCACACCAGCATGGAAAATATCGGCCCGCAATATTTTACGGGCGTGCGTTTTTTGCTGGGGACACTGGCCGTTTTACCCTTTGCCCTGCGCGAGTTGCGCAAACTTGACCGTACGGGCCGTCGGCTTGACCGGGTTGATATCCTTGGCATGATTGCCACGGGGATTTCGATGTATCTTGCCAGCATCTTCCAGCAGATCGGCATCATGGGTACGACGGTTACCAATGCGGCCTTCCTGACGGCATTTTATGTGCCCGCAGTACCGGTTCTGGCCTATGTGGTGTTTCGCAATCGACCGCACTGGTCGGTCTGGCCGGGCGGGGCAATGTGTGTTTATGGCACCTACCTTTTAAGTGGCGGGGATCTTTCGGGGCTTGGCACCGGTGATTTCTGGGTGATGGGCAGTGCGCTTTTCTGGGCGGTCCAGGTGGTGATGATCGGGGTGATGGTGACGCGCACCAATGCACCGGCCCTTGTTGCCGCGACCCAGTTCTTTATCACCGGCATTCTTGGCATGGCGATGGGGGCGGTGACCGAAACCTTCAGCTTTGCCGATATCTATAATGCCGGGTTTGAAATCCTTTATGCCGGGATCATGTCAGCCGGGATTGCCTTTACCCTTCAGGCCGTGGCCCAGAATTATACCGAGGCATCGGATGCCGCGATCATCATG
This sequence comes from Thalassospira povalilytica, assembly GCF_002844235.1. GTDB lineage: Bacteria > Pseudomonadota > Alphaproteobacteria > Rhodospirillales > Thalassospiraceae > Thalassospira > Thalassospira povalilytica. The sequence goes on from NZ_PGTS01000002.1 coordinate 157,548, forward strand.
AGTGCCGAGGCGGTCTTTGCGGCAATTGCCGGGGCATGGTTCCTTGGTGAACGTTTGGCACCGGCGGAATATGCCGGTTGTGGTGTGATCCTGGCGGCGATTATCGGGGTTCAGCTGTTGCCAATGATGCGCCGCCGCCCGTCTGTGGCGATCTGACCGATCCGTCTCATACCGGATTGATGCCAAATATCATCAATGGCGGCTCGGTTAACGGGCCGCCATTGACTTTTATCAAGGCAGGGTTCAAGTCTGTAGGCGTAAATGCGTTGCGTTCGCGATCATGCGGGCGGCCGTCATATGCATTCTTTTCCGTGATCAGATCAAAGTGCCTGCCATGCGTCACCACAACCGCCATTCGTTTCGTTTTGCATTGATCGTTTCTGCGATGAGTGTCGGTATCATTGTGCCGGTGTTGCAGGTGGCCGAGGCCCGGGCCGAGACCCCTGATGCGTTTTTGCATCGTCTGGCAGCACAAGGAAATATGCAGTCCGCATCCGATGTCGGGGCGACAGAAGTTGCGAATGCACCAAATTCCCCATTTGCTGACAAGGCGGAACTTGGCGAGGCGCTTTATTTCGACCCCAATCTTTCGGCCAATCGCACGCAGGCCTGTGCGACCTGTCATGAGCCGTCCGCCGGGTTCAAGGATCCGCGCATTGACGTGGCAAATGGTGCCTTTTCACTGGGCGATGATGGCAAAAGCCTTGGCGATCGCAACGCGCCGATGGCGGCCTATGCGAAATTTTCCCCGACATTCCATGTACGTGATGACGGCGTTGCAGTGGGTGGTCAATTCTGGGACGGGCGTGCCGCCGACCTTGCCGAACAGGCGGGTGGGCCGCCGCTTAATCCCATTGAAATGGGCATGCCCGACAAGGCCAGTGTCGTTGCGCGCCTGATGGAGGATGAGGATTATGTCGCGGGCTTCAAGGCATTGTTTGGCGATGATGTCTGGTCAGACAGCGAGACGGCCTATGGCGCGATGACACAGGCGATTGCCGCCTTTGAACAGGGCGACGAATTCGCCCCGTTCGATTCCAAATATGACCGGTTCCTGCGCGGCGAATATAAAATGACCCCGCAAGAAGAGCTCGGCAGGGTTTTGTTCTTTTCGCAGCAATTTACCAATTGCAATACCTGCCACATGCTGAAAACCAGCCCGACGGCAGAAGGCGAAACCTTCACCAATTACGAGTTCCACAATATCGGTGTGCCGCGCAATGTCGCGACCCGCAAGGCCAATGCCAAGGATGTCAGTTTTACCGATAACGGGCTTTTGGATAATCCGGCGATTGATGACCCGGCCTATCGCGGCAAATACAAAACCCCGTCGCTGCGCAATGTCGCGGTGACGGGGCCTTATATGCATAACGGCGTGTTTGCCGATCTGGAAACCGTGGTGCGGTTCTATAACAAATATAACAGCAAGGCCAAAGCCAACCAGACCAACCCGGAGACCGGTCAGCCCTGGGGCGATGCCGAAGTACCGGAAACCATTTCGCTTAAGGAATTGGAGCAGGGCGATGCCCTTGACAGCAAGCGGATCAAGGCCATCGTTGCCTTCCTTAAAACCCTGACCGATGCGCGGTATGAGCCACTATTGGTTCGGGCAAAATAATCCGAAACGGGTATTGGTCGCGTGCGATGTACGCTTTTAAGTTGCCCTGCTTTGGGAGATTCCTGTAAACGTACCTGAATGAAAATACATAGCTTCAGGGGGATTTGTGGCGTATTTCAATAGCTTAAGGTTTTGCGCGGTTTGTGCGGTGTTGGTGTCAGCAGTTGTGCTTGCCGGGTGCCAGACTGTTGAGGCTGATGCTGGTCGTTCGGCAACAGTTGTTACAAGAGCAGATACCTCAGAAATACTGGATTCAGGTAAAATCAAGGATGTACCCGAGAAGCCCTTAGAGGTTACTGCCGTCGTTAATGTTTACGACAACCTCGTGACTTATCCGATGCCTTTGTGGGTTAATCCCGACAGCCCGACTGACATCATTAAGGAAAGTAAGCATTTTCGTGATCAGAAGGGTCCCAGTTTTGTTCTTGAGCAAATTCCCGCAGATCAGGATTTCGAGAACTGGAAGCAGATATACGTCGTTTCGGGACTGTACATTGGCCGGGACATACCAATCAGTAAGGTCATAAATACGTATCTTTCAGGCTTCAGGCAGGCCTGCATGAAACGGGATGTAAAATTTTATCAGGTAAAGTCACCCGAAAACACGATCGTCGCATTCTGTGAAAAATTTTATAGTGCGACGGGGCTTCAGGGGACAATGAAAGACCACGGTGAAGTTATGGTTCGTCGCCATTTCATGAGTGGTGGCGCCATTATATCTGTGACCTATGAGTGGCGGGGGCCTGCATTCAATTATGCAGATGATTCCACTTGGCCCGTTTCCGAAGCGGAAATCAAAAAGGTATTGAAGCGGTTTGAGACGATTTCGGTTTCACACGTTGGAAAAGTCTCGGGATAAAGAGTCGTTTCAGTATTCATGCTGAGTTAATTTTTGTCGATCAGTGTCGTTCAACCGCTGCATTAATGGCCTAATGTTCAAGTTAGGAGCTAATTTGTACTGTCGATTTCTGGGATTAGCTCTTTTGATGGTTGTCGGACTGCAGGGGTGTAGCCAACCTGCGCCACATAAGCGCTTTGGGGCAAACCTGAGTGCTTTGACAAAGTCGGGATCGGATTATAACCCGATTGGTATGAGTGCGAATAGAACAGTGGTACTGCTTGAGCGGCAAATTACGTATCCACCGGCCAACTGGTATCGTCAAAATGATCTGAGAAACATGTACGGCCAGTCGGAGCACGTGCAACGCGGTGTTGGACATCGGGAAATACTTGTCGAAGTTCCCAAAGGCGATGATCTTAAGAAACCGAGTCAGATTTTTGTTGTCGACGTGTTGCTTCATCCCGCTCAATTTGAGGAAAGCGAGAGGGTTGAAGAATTCCTGACGGGAATAAAGAACGCATGCCGGATACCTCCTGTCATTGAAGAATCGTTTAGCTACGAAAACGTTTATGTCGTGAAATGTCCGCAATATTCCCGACCAGACAGCAAGCAGGCGCAGGAACCTGAAGCGCGTATATCCGTGTTTCGTCTTGTTCCTGCGGATGGTGTTCTGGTAATGGTATCGCATAGTTGGTTTGGACCCGCATTCGATTTTGATGGCGAGGATGATTGGATCGTTTCCCCGTCTGAAATTCAAGCCGTGGCAAGCGCGCTTCAGGGCATTCAGGTGGTAGACCCGCAAACCGGAAAAAGGTACCGGGGCTGAATTGTTATCGTTGTCAGTGCACGCAGATTACCTGTGGGTGGCTCGGGACGTTCAGTTTCTAATCGGGTTTAAGTGTTTCGATCACCGCACTTTGGGCAAGGTCGCCAAGGCCATCCTTTGTGGCGGTCTCAAAAACATCAGATGCGGCTTGTCCAACCGGAACGGACAAGCCGTATTCTTTTGTCATGGCAATGGCATAGGCCGCGTCCTTTGCCCGCAAGGCAGTGGTGAAGTGGATGCCTTCGTTGTGATTGCCACTGATCATGCCGGGCATCGTCATCAGCCCGGATGCACTGGCATTGGCACCGATTGAAAATGTTTCGGCAACGGTTGCGCCATCAAGCCCGGCTTTGCGGGCAACAGCCACAAGCTCGGCCGCGGCAGCGATATGAACAGCACCCAAAAGATTGTGCATCAGCTTATAAACCGTGCCCGATCCGACCGGGCCAAAATGCACGGTGCGTTTTCCGGTATCGTCAAGGATCGGTTTGATACGGTTAAGGTCAGATGCCTCTGCCCCGATCAGAAAGATCGTGTTGCCGGCTTCGATATCAGAAGGAACGCCGGTAACCGGCGCATCGATATAGGTATGCCCGGCAGCCGAAATGGCCTTGGCCAGATCAAGCACAAAGGCATGTGAAAGGGTGGAACATTCAATGGCGACCGTCCCGGCATTCATGGCCGCAAGCGCACCATTTTCACCAAGCCAGACGGCCCGCGCAGCATCGTCATCAGCCATGAACGAGATGACGGTATCCACACCATATGCCGCCTTGGCCGGTGTGGCACAGGCAACCGCGCCAAGCGCAACAAGCGGGTCAAGCTTGTCCGGGCTGCGGTTCCAGACCTGTATCCGGTAGCCTTTTGAAAGCAGGCGTTTGATCATCGCCGATGCCATGCGCCCGGCCCCCAGAAAGCCGATTGTCTTGGTCATGGTGTTTCCCCGTCAAATGATTGATGTTTATCGTTATGGAATAAAAAAAACGCGGTCTGTGCCATGTCAGACCGCGTTTTCAACAAAGTGCGATCTGCCTGTCAGGACAGGGTGACTTTCACATATTCACCGGGTGCCGGACCAAGCACCTTGAGCTTGCCATCACCTTCCTTGCGGGCGGGAACCTTGCCGCCTGAACGGCGGCTGATCCAGTTTTGCCAGTCGGTCCACCAGGAACCTTCATGCTGGGTGGCCTTTGCCATCCAGTCATCGGGATTGGCCGGGGTGCGGTTATAGGTCCAGTAGCAATATTTCTTGGCCGCCGGCGGGTTGACCACCCCGGCAATATGGCCCGATGCCGACAAGACGAATTTGACCTGACCTGACATAAGCTGTGTCCCGGCATAGGTTGCCTGCCAGGGCGCGATATGGTCTTCGCGGGTCGACAGGAAATAGACCGGGATTTTGATATCGCGCAGGTCAATCGGTTCGCCAAGGATCGAAATGCCGCCCGGTTCGCGCAACAGGTTCTTGTTATACATGTTGCGCAGATAGAAGCTGTGCATTGCCTTGGGCATGCGGGTGGAATCGGAATTCCAGTACAGAAGATCGAACGGGAAGGGATCCTTGCCCAGCATGTAGTTTGACACCACAAATGACCAGATCAGGTCATTGGCGCGCAGCATGTTGAACGACATCGACATGTCCCGGCCATCCAGATAGCCCTCCTTGGACATGTTGCGTTCAAGGCTTTCGATCTGTTCATCATCGACAAAGACCGAAAGTTCACCGGGTTTTTCGAAATCGGTCAGGGTGGTAAAGAAGGTCGCCGATTTGATCCGTTCATCTCCGACCTTGGCCATATAGGCAAGGGTGGAGCTTAAAAGCGTGCCACCAAGGCAATAGCCGATCGCGTTGATTTCGTTCTCGCCGGTGGCCTGCTCGATCATATCAAGGGCGGCAAGGATGCCTTCCTTGGCGTAATCTTCGAACGATTTTTCGGCCAGTTTGCTGTCGGGATTGACCCAGGACAGGACAAAGACCGTGTGCCCCTGATCGATAGCCCATTTGATAAAGGAATTTTCAGGGCGCAGATCAAGAATATAGTATTTGTTGATCCATGGCGGCACGATCATCAGGGGTCGCTTGGCGACCTGATCGGTGCTGGGTTTATATTGCAGCAACTCCATCAAGGGGGTTCTGCCGATGACCGATCCTTCGGTGGTGGCGACATTTTCCCCGATCTTGAAGGCATCCAGATCGGTCATGCGGATCTGCAATTTGCCCTTGCCGCGTTCGAGGTCGCTTAAAAGGTTCTGCAATCCCTTAAGCAGGTTTTCCCCGCCGGTTTCAATCGTGGTGCGCAGGACTTCGGGATTGGTCATCAGGAAGTTGGTCGGCGAAATCGCATCGACGAACTGCCGTGTATAGAATTCGACTTTCTGGGCGGTTTTTTCATCAAGCCCGTCCACTTCATGGACAAGGTTCTGCATCCATTGCGATGACAGCAAATAGGACTGCTTGATGAAATCAAACAGTTCATTGTTTTCCCATGCCTCGTCGCGGAAGCGCCGGTCGCCCTTTTGCGGGGTGACGACGGGCTCGGAGTCTTCGCCAAGCATGCGCAAGGTGGTGTTGTGCCAAAGGGTATAATATTGCTGCCAGAGTTCCATCTGGGCTTCGACCAGCTTGGCCGGGTTTTGCATCATCTGGGTGGTCAGTTCGGCGAATGCAGAACCGATATTCAGCGGGTCGGGGTCGGAAATTTCCGGGTCTTCTGCCTGTTTTGCAAGGAAGTCAGACACAAGTCGTTGACTTCTTTCGGCAATTTCTGCCATTGCTGCAGACAGTTTTTCGGGATCCGGGTGCGTGATTTCGGTTTCGATGGCCTGTTGATCGCTCATGGGGCATTCCCTTATGATACCGCCGCAGTTACCTTGTGACTTCAAAACGTTTTTGGGTTCTTTGCAATATCGCAAGACTTTTGACGTTTTATGTGTTCGGTATCTGAATGGCGCTCCGGGTTGAAACTCTGCTTGATCCCAAGCTTATCATGGTCTTAGCCTAGCGCGTCGCCAAGGGGTAGTACAAGAATTATAAGGTGACGTTTCTGCGGATATTTTCACGCAAAGGTCATCCAACTGAATTTGGAGCAGCGAAAACAAATGGGCGTTCTGAAATCGACGACAGGGCAGTGGTCGTGGCAGGAAACTGCAAGGGGGAAGCTGCGGATGGTTCTGCAGACCGGCTCTGCGCTGGCGGTTGTGCTGGCATTGGGCGCCTGTTCTTCTGTTCCTGACGCAATCAACCCGATCGAATGGGGAAAATCGGTCGGTGACATGTTTGACGGCGACGACGAAACCGCCGGTGCCAAATCCGCAGAACCGATTCCGGGCGAGGACGGGGAATACCCGAATCTTTCCGATACGCCGAGCAAGCCGATCGTTACCGGTGATGCCGAACGCGATGCGCTGATCGCGGGGCTCGCAGCTGATCGTGCCAATGCCCAATACACCCAGTCCGGCCGTCGTCAAAGCAGCCCGCCGGTCAATGCGCTTCAGTCCGCACCGCAGGTGCCGGTGGCACAGCCGGTCATTGAACCGGCACCGACCACCCCGGTTGCTGCAAGCGAAATGGCCGCACCAAGCGCGCCTGCGACAACGCGGGCTGTGACGTCGGCGCCAACGGGCTCGTCGATTGCCGATCAATGGAATGCCAAATCCCCGGTTTCCGGTCCGGTACCAACCCCGGAAGCCGCACCTGAACGTCCGGCGGTGGTTGCCGGTGCCGCGGCGGGCGGTGCTGCGGGCATGACCGCCGAAGAAGCCCGCGCGCAGCAACTTGCCGCCTTTGAAGCCGCTCAGGCCAATCAGGGCGGTGGTGCTGAAACATCCTCATCAGCCGCATCGGCATCCGCGTCCGCACCAGCATCACAGGCGTCATCTGGCGATCCGGTGATGGATCAGTATCAGCGTCGTCTGGCCGAAGGGCAGGGCGTGTTCGCCAACGAACCGGCTGCTGTGGTCGATTCAGGGCAGGGCTTTGACTATTCGCTTTATGCCGATGACGGATCGGTTGTGGTTGATGAAAGCCAGTTTGGTGGCAGCCAGGCGGGATATGGCGAATCCGGTTCGGTTGATATGACCGTGACCAACGGGGCGCTTGCGGCCCGGCTTGGTGTCGGTTCTGTCGATCAGTTGCCGCCGGCCATCAATGGCATGCAGATCGCCCAGATCCAGTTTGGCCACGGTTCGACCAATCTGGGCGGATCGGACTATTCGGTTCTGCAACAGGTTGCCAATACCTGGCAGCAGACCGGTGGTGTGCTGCGCGTGATCGGCCATGCGTCGATGCGGACCGGCAATATGTCGCTTGAACATCATCTGGAAGTTAACCGCCGCGTTTCCGAAGGTCGCGCCGCAGCCGTGGTTTCGCGTCTGCTGTCGCTTGGCGTATCGCGTGAGGCAATCTTTGTCGGGGCGGACGGATCGGCTGATCCGCGTTACTACGAAGGTGTTCCGGCGGGCGAAGCCGGCAACCGCCGTGTTGAAATCTATCTCGATTACTGATCACGTGTCCCGGAACAACCGGGTGATCGTTTAATCAGACAGCGCGAAGGGAGCAATCCTTTCGCGCTGTTGTCGTTTCAAGACGGTTTCGCGCCCGGTTGCCATCCATCCGCAAATAATCCTGATTTCCACGAAAATCACCGAATTTGCGCCGCGGGCCTGCCGCAAATGCGAATTAACCATGGATCGTGCGCAATAATTCGTTGAGTCTGATTTCCATAAAAGGTACATCCTTCGAATTGTACGCCGCTCAGGGCCATTTTTTATGGCCTAAACGCAATTTTCGTGAATTCGAGGATGTGCTTTTCGCATAAAATTCGAAATTCGGCAATTTGATGAGGATATAGGATAATGTCCCAAGACTTCCACCGCATAAAACGTCTCCCGCCATATGTATTCGCAGAAGTAAATGCGATGAAAGCGGCGGCGCGGCGAGCGGGCGAGGACATTATCGATTTCGGCATGGGCAATCCTGACCCGGCCACCCCGCAGCATATTGTCGATAAACTGGTCGAAACGGTTCAGAACCCGCGCACCCATGGCTATTCGATGTCGCGCGGCATTCCGGGCCTGCGCAAGGCGCTGGCAGCCTATTACGACCGCCGTTTTGGTGTGGATATCGATCCGGAAACCGAAACGGTTGTGACCCTCGGTTCCAAGGAAGGTCTGGCCAACCTGGCCGCAGCGATCACCAGTCCGGGTGACATTTTCCTGGTGCCCAACCCGTCCTATCCGATCCATGCGTTCGGTTTCATCATTGCCGGTGCGGCCCTGCGTCATATTCCGATCGGCCATGATGATCAGGGCACGTTCAGCACCGAAAGTTTCATGGAACAGCTGCATCGCGCGGTTAAACACTCGGTCCCGAAACCAAGTGCGGTGGTCCTGAACTTCCCGGCCAACCCGACCGCACTTGTGGTTGATCTGGCATTTTATCAGGAAGTGGTCGATTTCTGCCGCAAGCATGAAATCTATGTGCTGTCTGATATTGCCTATTCCGAGATTTATTTTGACGGCAACCCGCCGCCCTCGATCCTTCAGTGCAAGGGGGCAAAGGACATTGCTGTCGAATTCTATTCGCTGTCGAAAACCTATTCGATGGCGGGCTGGCGTATCGGGTTTGCCACCGGCAACAAAAAGCTGATCAACGCGCTGACCCGGATCAAGTCATACCTTGATTACGGCGCCTTTACCCCGGTTCAGGTCGCGGCAACCGCGGCCCTTAACGGTCCGCAGGATTGTGTCGAGGAATTCCGCAACCTGTATCGCGAACGCCGCGACATCTTTATCGAAGGGGCGGCAAGTGCGGGCTGGAATATTCCGTCTCCGGCGGCAACCATGTTTGCCTGGGCCCCGATCCCCGATGCATTTGCCGAACTGGGATCGCTTGATTTTTCCAAGCTTCTTTTGCAGGAAGCAGGGGTGGCTGTGGCGCCTGGTCTTGGCTTTGGCGAATATGGTGATCGCCATGTTCGAATTGCGCTGGTGGAAAACAAACACCGCATCCGGCAGGCCAACCGGAACATCAAACAGTTCTTTGCCAAATGTCCGGATGCAAAATCTGCACGTGAACTGTTGAAGAAATCTTTCTGATATCCGATAAAGCATTCTGTGTTTCGCCCGGGACATGTCCCGGGCGTTGCTTTATCAGGACGCGTTGACCGAATGCGGTCATCTGCGCGCTTGCGCAAACAACCACGTGCTAAGGAGTTATCGTGAAAGACGTCGTCAAAATCGGTGTGGCAGGCCTGGGTACGGTCGGTGCCGGAACCGTTAAACTGCTGAGTGAACATCGCGACATTCTGGCTGACCGTTCGGGCACCCAGATCGTCGTCACAGCGGTATCGGCGCGTGATCGAACTCGTGATCGTGGTTTTTCGACCGAAGGTCTGACCTGGTACGACGACGCCCGTGACCTTGCTGCTGACAATGAAATCGATATTCTGGTCGAACTGATCGGCGGATCGGACGGCATTGCCTATGATGTCTGCAAGGCAGCCCTTGAAAATGGCAAGCATGTGGTAACTGCCAACAAGGCACTGATCGCGCTTAAGGGTGTTGAACTGGCCCAGATTGCTGACGCCAATAATGTCACCATCGCCTATGAGGCCGCCGTTGCCGGTGGTATCCCGGTGATCAAGGCATTGCGCGAAGGTCTGGCCGGCAATGCGATTTCGCGTGTGACCGGTATTTTGAACGGCACGTGCAACTATATCCTGACCACCATGCGTGAACAGGGCCGCGACTTTGCCGACGTTCTGGCCGAGGCGCAGAAACTTGGCTATGCCGAAGCAGATCCGACCTTTGACGTTGACGGCATTGATGCCGCGCACAAGCTGGCAATCCTTGCCAGCCTGGCATTCGGGGTCGAGGTCGATTTTGATGCGGTTGCTGTTGAAGGTATCCGCAGCGTTTCCGCCCTTGATATCCAGTTGGCCGAAGAACTTGGCTATCGCATCAAGCTGCTGGGCATTGCCAAACAGACGCCCGAAGGCATCGAACAGCGCGTTTCCCCGGTCATGGTGGATCGCGCAACCCAGATTTCCAAGGTTGAAGGCGTGTTTAACGCGGTTGCCCTTGAAGGGGACTATGTCGGTCCGGTGGTTCTTCAGGGCCGTGGTGCCGGTGAACGCCCGACCGCGTCGGCCGTGGTTGCCGATATCGTCGATATTGCTGCCGGGCGCAGCGCGCCGGTATTTGGCGTGCCGGCCGAACGACTTAAGAAAAACGTTCGTGCGTCGCTCGAAAAGCATACCGGTGCCTATTACCTGCGTCTGATGGTGTGGGATCGCCCGGGTGTCATGGCCGAAGTAACCGCAACCCTTGCCAAGCATGGAGTGTCGATGGCCTCGATGATCCAGCATGGCCGGGCCGAGACCGAAGGCGGTGTTGTGCCTGTGGTGATTGTTGCCCATGAAACCACCGAAGCTGCAATGTCGGGGGCGGTGAATGATATCGCCGCATTCGAAAGCAACTCGCAGCCGCCGGTATTGATGCGGATCGAAAGCTTCGCATCTTAACGGGAATATCACGATATACGCGCCTCGCACCTGTCATGATGCGGGGCGCTGTTGTAAAGTTTCGACGCAAAATCAACAAAATCAAAAAATAGAAGACAACAACGAGACAGGGCCCCCAGACCCTGCACACTAGACAAGGAAGACAAAATGGATCGAAATCTCGCGCTTGAAACGGTTCGCGTGACCGAGGCGGCTGCACTTGCGTGCTCCGGCCTTATGGGGCGTGGCGATGAAAAGGCAGCCGACCAGGCGGCTGTCGACGCGATGCGCAATGCGCTGAACAGCATGGATATCAAGGGCACGGTCGTGATCGGCGAAGGCGAACGCGACGAAGCACCGATGTTGTTCATCGGTGAAGAAGTCGGGTCGGGCAATGGTCCGGAAATCGACATTGCGCTTGATCCGCTTGAAGGCACCACCATCTGTGCGACCGGTGGTCCGAACTCTTTGGCGGTTGTTGCCATGGCCGAAAAGGGCGGCTTCCTGAATGCGCCCGATACCTATATGGACAAGATCGCAGTTGGCGGCGGACTTCCTGATGATGTGGTTGATCTTGATGCAACCCCGCTTGAGAACCTGAAAAGCCTTGCTGCTGCCAAGGGCTGTGATGTTGCCGATCTGGTTGTCTGCATTCTGGATCGTCCGCGCCACCAGGAAATCATTGCCAAAACCCGCGAAGCAGGTGCACGCATCATGCTGATCGGTGATGGGGATGTTGCCGGTGTGATTGCGACCTCGCAGAAAACCTCGGGCATTGATCTTTACATGGGGACGGGCGGCGCACCGGAAGGTGTTCTTGCCGCAGCAGCCCTTCGTTGCATTGGTGGCCAGTTCCAGGGCCGTCTTGTTTTCCGTAATGATGACGAAGTTGCCCGCGCCAAGAAATGGGGCATCGAAGATCTTAGCCGTAAATACAAACTGACCGAACTTGCCAAGGGCAATGTCATGTTTGCGGCAACCGGTGTCACCGATGGCGCGATGCTGCGCGGTGTGCGTCGCTTCGCCAATGGTGCGGAAACCGAAAGCATCGTGATGCGTTCGCAGTCGGGTACCGTACGTTACGTTCGCGCGGTTCACGATTTCAGCCGGAAAATCTGGTACAAGTAAGAAACCCGCAAAACGGATTTCGAAAAGGGAGTGCCGCGTTCTCAATCCGGGCACTCCCTTTTTTCGTTTAAGGACTTGCAGGGCAGGGCGGTCTGGGTTACATCCTCCGCCCCCTTCAAAATAGCCTGTTATCGGAGCCTGCCTGATGTCTGAAATTATCGCCCTTGATTTCGGTACGACCAATTCTGTTCTTGCGGTCGCAGACAGCGCAGGCAATGTGCAATCGGCAAAATTCGAAGTCGGCGCCAACAGCTTTGATACATACCGCACCATCCTTTATTTCTGGGAAGAGCAGGAACTTACTGCACCGGGTGCGCCGACCCATACCAAAAGCTGTTCCGGCCCGTTTGCGATTGCCGAATATCTTAAGGAAAGCCATGATTGCCGACTGATCCAGTCGATGAAATCCTATCTGGCGACCAAGGATTTTGAAGGTACAGACATTTTCGGGACGACCTATTCGATCGAAGATCTGATCGGAACGTTTCTTACGCAAATTCATCATTTCGCGCAGCACAGCCTTGGCTGGCTGGGACATCGGGTGATTTCCGGACGTCCGGTTGCCTTTGCGGGCAATAATCCCGACAACGACTTTGCCGAAATGCGCCTGCGCGGTGCCTATGAGCAGGCCGGCTTTGATGTTGAGGCGATGGTGTATGAACCGCTTGCCGCATCCTATTATTACGGGCGCGAGCTTGATAAACCCGAAACCGTTCTGGTGGCCGACTTTGGTGGTGGTACCAGTGACTTTTCGCTGATCCGCTTTACGCCGGGTCTTGGTATTCGCGGTGTGCAGCCGCTTGCCCATACCGGTCTTGGCATTGCGGGTGACCGGTTTGACTATCGCATCATTCAAAAGGCCGTCTGGCCGCGCCTGGGCTTTGGGTCGGAATATAAATCGATGGGGGCGACCCTGCCGGTCCCGCGGCAATATTACACGGCCTTTTCGCGCTGGCATGAACTTGCCATGATGAACCAGCCCAAAACGATCAATGAAATCAAAAGCCTGATCCGCTCGGCAACCCGGCCTGACGATATCGAAGATCTGGTCGCCATCATCGAAGATGAAATGGGCTTCCATCTTTATCAGACGGTGTCAAAGGCCAAGGCGGAACTCTCGGACAGTGACAGCACGATCCTGCAATTCTCCCACGGCGGGGTCGAGATCGAAGAAAAGCTGACCCGTGCCGATTTCGAAACCGCCATCGCACCCGACCTTGCCGAGATCGAACAGGCGGCCAAAGCCTGCCTTGAACAGTCCGGTATTGATGCAAAAGACGTCTCAAAAGTCTTTATGACCGGCGGTACATCCTATGTCCCCGCTGTTCGCAAAATCTTTGAAGACGGTTTTGGCAAGGACCGCATCGAAATCGGCCAGCCGTTCCTGTCGGTTGCGCACGGTCTTGCGCTGATTGCGGCGGATGAGGGGATTGTCTGATCAGCAGGCAAAATCCCCGCCACACATGACGTCAAGCAGCACGATCGCACTGACCAGAAGCCCGATGGCAAGGCCGCTTAGGGCATAAAGCCAGATGCCAAGTGGGTGGCGTCGGAAAATCCATGGCAAAATGCCTCCGGCAAGGCACAGCACCGGAAAGGCCAGAACGCTGTAAAACAGCAGTTCGGTAAGAAGATTGTCCTCAGACCCGGGAGCGTCAAACATCATTGGTGAAAACATCACCAATGGCATCGACATGACGGCACCAAGCACGGACAGGATGGTTAATCCGATCCGCAGACCTTTTTTGTGGGGCATTGCTCGTATCCTTTATGGTTGTCGAGCCAAGGTCTCATAGTGGACTCTGACAGGTTAATGGCTTTCTAAGGGGAGATAGGATTGGAAGGGTAGTTTCTTCCTTCGAACTGCGCGTGGTCAGATGCGTGTCGCGATGAACGAACGCAGCATCTGGTGGTGTTGTTTCTAGTTATGGACGTCGACAGATTTCTGCGTTAATTCATCTTCATTCTCGGCTAAAAAAGAAAAATCGGAATTAGCTGAGCGCAGACATACTATATGCAGCGACAGGGGGACTAGGTTTGCTGTTTCATGAGTTGGCGTTCTTGTACGTCTTCATGCCTTTGACGATTTCGATTGCGATTTGGCTCGGTCGAAAAGAAAGTAAAAAACTTTTCATATACTTTCTGTGTCTCGTATCCCTCGTGTTTTACGGCTGGTGGAATCCATCTTTCGTCCCGCTACTTTTTTCATCTATCTTGTTTAACTATTTTCTCGGAAACTACCTACAGGGTTGCCAGTATCCAGCTCGTAGAAGAATTCTCTTGGGGGTCGGCGTTTCAGCAAATCTTCTCGTGCTGGTTTGTTTCAAGTACCTCGATTTCCTGGGCGAGATTATCGGCGGCGCATTTTCGATTGATGTGAACCTGCCGGCACTCGAGTTACCCTTGGGGGTTTCATTTTTTACCTTCCTTCAGATTGCCTATATCGTTGATGCGGCAAAGGGTGATGCCGACAAAGATCAGTTCGCACCATATTTTCTGTTCGTAACGTTTTTCCCGCACCTCATTGCGGGGCCACTCGTCCATCATCGAAGCCTGATTAGTCAGTTTTCACAAAGGATGACGAATGTTTACGAGAATGTTGCCGTAGGCTTTACGATTTTTGTCATTGGGCTTTTCAAGAAGCTGGTTCTCGCTGATACGGTTGTATATTGGTCGGACTCCGTCTTTAACGGCGCAGCAAGCGGGATTCCTCCCAGTATTATTGACAGTTGGGTTGGTGCAATATCATTTACCTTGCTGATTTATTTTGATTTTTCTTCATACTCGGATATGGCAATTGGCCTTTCCAAGATGTTGGGTATTCGCCTGCCAGAGAATTTCAATTCGCCTTACAAAGCGACATCAATTATCGAATTTTGGCGCCGTTGGCATATCACGCTGTCCAGCTTCCTAAGAGATTATCTTTACGTTCCCTTAGGTGGGAACCGTAAGGGACCTATCCGCCGGTATCTCAATCTTGTGATTGTAATGTTGCTTGCGGGATTGTGGCATGGTGCCAGCTGGCAGTTCGTTCTGTGGGGGGGGCTGCACGGAGCATATCTGCTGGTAAACCACTTGTGGCGAGGCCAGCGATTGCTGGTCCTCCCTTCACCAGTGGGGCTAATTTTGACATTTCTTGCGGTTGTTTTTGCCTGGGTTCCATTCCGGGCGGAAACTTGGCAGGCCTCAATTCTGGTTTTCAAAGGGATGGCAGGGTTTAACGGTCTGATCCTTCCCGTGCATTATGGAGAAATGATGCCGCAGGATCTTGTCAGGTTTCTGGGGAATTTGGGTGTCGAATTTGCAACTTTGTCTGTCTATGGCGGATTTAATCAGCTGTTTTTATTGGGGTTGTTGCTGATGTTTGTTTGGTTCGCACCCAATACCCAGCAACTCATGGGCAGGTATGACGTGGTGCTTGATAAACGCGCAGCCACCATTCCTATGTGGATGTGCTGGAAACCCGGCATAATAAGTGGCTGTGTTGTGGCGTTTGTTGCCGCCTATCTTTGGATGCTTGGATTACAGGGGAAGGCGGGTGAATTCATCTATTTCCAATTCTAGGCGGTTTACGTTCATTGCGTTTGGTGGTGGCATTGTGCTGCTGGTTATTATGCTGGTTGTTCTGGAGCTGTTTCTGCGTAGTCAAGTTTCCAGTGATGCGAACAGTCAAGAATATCGCGTGCGGTTTCTTCATGGCGAGGCGCCTTGGACAGCTTTCGGAGATTCTCACGTAGAGGGAGCTCTTTTATCTGGCGACTGGCTTGATAATCTGGGGCAAGCGTCTGACAATTTAAATACGATCATTGCCAAGGTTTCACTTCGCGTCGAGAGAGGAGGGGTGCAAGGTGTTATCATTCCTGCCGATCCACAACTATTTTCATTTTATCGTGTATCTGCAGAACAAGAAGACCGGATTAAAGTTCTTAACAAAGACTATTCTGAAAGTCTGATGTTGTTTGATCCCAGATACAGGCCCTATCTTGGTCGAACGTTATGGTCTGTCCTGAGCAACCCGTCTTTATTGTGGTCAAGCAACAGCGAACCGGAAAATACACAGGTTCAATCCGCCGAACCCACACGACCAAGAGACTGGTTGAAATCAGTGACAATTCGTGTGCAATTGCATACGCCTGTTGCCAATTTCTCCAAAACAGATGACGCCAAAGCTTATCGTCAGTTGATCACTGGTTTGAGGGCGCAGGGAATAGATGTATGTATGGTTCGATATCCGGTTTCTAAGGATTATCTGACGGTATCGAGATCTATTGCTGCCTTTTCCGAAGTGGAAAAGTTTTTTGCCGATGTTGCCGCAAGCAACGAAGTTTTGCTTGTCGATGTTTCCAGCCTTTTGCCGGGAGAAATTTTTATAGATCCCGACCATATTCCAGCCTCACAGAGGGAATATGTTACAAATGTTGTAAAAGAACGTTGTGCCGTGAACCAATTGAACTGAATTCCATCGTTGTTCAGATATTTGCCCTGCAACTTTTCCACGATGTGCAAACGCGCCTTCTTTTCGGTTTGGGAAATCGCACCTATCTTGAATCCATAAATGCCCGAACCGCAATGGAACAACGGGCGTGATGGTGCTCAGGGAGGAACGCACATGAATACCGAAAGTGATGCACATGTGATTGAACGGCTGACGGGGCAGATCCTGCCGGCTTTGCCGATGTCTGCGACCAATGACCAGATGGTCGATCTTTCAAGTCTTTCCGGGCGGACTGTTGTTTATGCCTATCCCAGAACGGCCGAACCGGGCGTGCCGTCACCGGATGGCTGGGATGAAATTCCCGGTGCCAAGGGCTGCACGCCGCAATCCTGTTCGTTCCGCGATCATGCGGTCGAGTTGCGCGCGGTCGGTGTTGAAAATCTTTACGGGCTTTCGAGCCAGACAACGGACTATCAAAAAGAGGCTGCCGAACGGCTTCACCTGCCATTTGCACTGTTGTCCGATGCCGATCACCGGTTCAAGGAAGCGATGGCCATGCCCGATTTCGAAGCAGGCGAGATGCGGCTTTTCAAGCGCCTGACCATGGTGATTGATGATGGCAAGATCACCAGGGTTTTCTATCCGGTCGATGATCCGGCCGCCGATGCCGAAAACGTCCTGAAATGGTGCGGTGAAAACCCGCGCTGATGAAATCCGGTGCCCGGGAACGAAGTTTTCAGATCGGCAAATTATCCGGTTTAAGCGGGCCCGAGATTGCGCTATTTCATAGGGCATGACAGAGCACGCAAAAGAAACGACATTCATGGGCATCGAGCGATCCGTCACCGGAAAATGGTGGCGTGAGCGCGCAACGGATGAACGCCTGGCAACCACGATTTCGCAGCGCTTCGGGGTGCCGGAAATCGTGGGCCGGGTCATGGCAAATCGTGGCATCGGACTTGATGATGCCGAAAGTTTTCTGTCCCCGACATTGCGCGACCTGATGCCAGATCCATCGTCATTGCAAGACATGGATATGGCAGCATCACGCATCGCCGATGCCATCGAAAAGCGCGAGCAGATGGCAGTGTTTGGCGATTATGACGTTGATGGTGCAACCAGTACCGCGCTTTTGAAACGTTTCTTCCGGGCGCTTGGCGCAGATGTACCGGTGCATATTCCCGACCGCATGACCGAAGGATACGGTCCCAACGCCCCGGCATTGCTGGAACTGCAACGCAAGGGTGCGAACCTTATCCTGACGGTCGATTGCGGGGTGACGGCCTATGGCCCGTTACAAGAGGCAAGGGACGCCGGGATAGAGGTCATTGTGGTTGACCATCACGCGGCCGAACCGGAATTGCCGCCCGCCGTCGCGGTGGTCAATCCGAACCGGCTTGATGATGAAAGCGGGCTTGGTCATTTGTGTGCAGCCGGTGTGGCGTTCCTGTTATGTGTGGCGATCCTGCGTGAATTGCGCAGTCGCGGCTGGCTTGAAAAGGCAGGGGTTCGGGCACCCGATTTGCGCAACTGGCTTGATCTGGTTGCGCTGGGAACCGTCTGTGATGTCGTGCCGTTGCGCGGGTTGAACCGGGCCTTTGTGACCCAGGGGCTCAAGGTCATGAAACATCGGTCCAATATCGGCATGACGTCACTTGCCGATATTGCCGGGGTCAATGAAACGCCAAGTGCCTATCATCTTGGATATGTGCTGGGGCCGCGTGTGAATGCGGGCGGGCGTGTTGGCGAAAGTTTCCTTGGTACGACCTTGTTGTCGGGGGACAACCCGGCACAGGCGCAGGATATCGCGCGCAAGCTTGATGAATATAACCGCGAACGCAAGGCGATCGAGGATATTGTCCTTGATCAGGCGATCAGCGCGGTGGAAGGCCGGTCAAAAATCGGGTCCATGGTGCTGGTGGGCGGCGAGGACTGGCATCCCGGCGTGATCGGGATTGTGGCCAGCCGTCTCAAGGATCGTTATCACGTGCCGTCGCTGGTCATGGGGCTGGTGGATGGTGTGTATAAGGGGTCGGGCCGATCTGTGCGCGGTATTGATCTTGGTGCGGCAATTATTGCTGCACGTCAGGCCGGGCTTCTGATCAACGGGGGCGGTCACGGCATGGCGGCGGGCTTTACGCTTGATCCGGAAAAGCAGGACGCGTTTGAAGCCTTCCTTGAAGAACGGTTCGCGAAAATCATCGAAGAAAATGATATTCGTCCCACCATCACGGTGGA
Organism: Thalassospira povalilytica; assembly: GCF_002844235.1. Lineage (GTDB taxonomy): Bacteria > Pseudomonadota > Alphaproteobacteria > Rhodospirillales > Thalassospiraceae > Thalassospira > Thalassospira povalilytica. The sequence goes on from NZ_PGTS01000002.1 coordinate 176,136, forward strand.
CGGGGCCCTGCATGCCCATGGGGCGACGATTGAACTGATTGATGCGCTTGAAAAGCTTGGTCCATTTGGTGCGGGCAATGCCGAGCCCCGATTTGCCTTTGTCGATTGTCGTGCGGTAAAAGCCGATGTAGTCGGGGCCGATCATGTGCGCTGTATTCTGACCGGGGCCAATGGCAAGGGACGGCTCAAGGCGATTGCGTTCAGATGCCTTGATAATGACATGGGTCAGACATTGATCAAGCATGGCGGACGGCCGTTGCATGTTCTGGGACATCTGCGCCGCGATACATGGCAGGGCCGTGACGGCGTTCAGCTGATCATTGATGACGTGTCTTTGCCGGTCTGAAATCTTTCCGAGTTCGGGCGGAGAACATCCGCAACGCGAAATCACCGGCGCGATGCCGGTGAATGCGTTCGCCTGTGATTATGGGCAACTGTCGGAATTTGTTGCCGAATCCCGGCTGCGGTGGCGGGCGATGATGGTCGAAATTGCTTCTGCAAGGATGTAACCGGAATCAATCGGGTGTCGATTTTTTTCGATCTTTTCGACGATCTCGTCATGGGCCTTGAGGATATCGAGCGCGATCTGCGCACCATTGTCGATGCCCTCGGCTGCCAGAAAACCGCTGATCATTGCCATCAGCATGTCCCGGTGAATGGTGTCAGGCGCAACAGATGATCCGGTGGGGTGGATATCGTCGGAAAGATCGGTTTTACCCTTTCCGGTTGCAATCCAGTTCAGATTGATGCCTTTTATCAGGGCCATTCGCGAAACGCCGACAAAGCGTGGCTCTGATTGTGCCTGGCACCAACGGTTCAATTGTTCGGGAATGACGCCTGCAATTTCGGCAGCATCCTTTTTGCGGTCAAACAGGTTTACAACTTGACGGATACGTTCCCCCATTTCCGCATCCAGGACCGGAAGAGGCGTGGGGTGATTATGCTTCGTCATGCCGGGCACTGCAAATTTTGTTAGAATGAACTGGCAGCCCCGCAACCCAGGGATATTTGGTATATCGAATTTTTTTAGTTGAATGACGAAATTTTTCGTTGTAAATCTTGCTCATGTTCAACTTTAACTGTTCCTGCGCCAACTGCCTTTGGATATACGATTCGACTTTTCGGGCGTGATCATGTGACTGGGTCATCCCGTGAATACTGGAATATGGTTATATCAGTATAACCTTAGGCTTCCGGTGCGTTTATGGTTTTGAACGGGTTTGTGAAGCCCCGATCTGACTGATGTTTTCGGTCTGATGTCGCGGTTTCCTTTCCGGGTCAGTTTCCTGTCCATATTGAGTCTAGATATGAATGCGTCCACTGACAATCCAGATGTATGGTGTTTCTGGCGCGCAAATTGTTTGCCTGCTGGTTTTGTTGTGGGCAAATTTATCAAACAAAAACAATATTTTCTGCGAAACTGTCCGCAACGCAACCTTTGGCGGAACATTATATCTTTGCGGTATAGTCTCTGTGTTCGTCGATGGTCGCTTGTCCGGCGATTTTTTTGTTTTTTGACTGTTCTGGTTTGGTTGGGAACACCGGCACAGGCATCGCCGCAAGAGCCGCTTCAATTTGCCGCGGCACGCAATGTCAAAGTTTATACCGAAGATTTCGCGCCGTTTAATTATGTCACGCCAAAAGGATTGGCCGGGGCAGGGGCGGAAATCGTGCGTGCCATGGCGGTTCTGGTCGGATATCAGTCCGGGTTTGAAGTTCTTCCGTGGAAGCGGGCATTGCAAATCGTCAAGACCGAACCGGACACGGCGCTGTTTTCCATTGTCCGGACCCCGGAACGCGAAGACGAGTTCAAATGGGTCGGGCCGATCTTTATCACCCGTGGCTGGCTTTATCGCATGGCCGATAACAAAATCGATGTAAGTGACCTTTCCGATGCCAGAAAAGTCAGATCAATCGGTGTCCAGGCCGGCGGTGCGGCCGAACGCAGCCTGCGCGAAATGGGGTTTGAAAACCTTGAATCACTTTATACGCCCGGGAATGCATTGCGCATGCTGTCCGAAGGGCGCATTGATCTGTGGGAAGCATCCGACATTGCCATGAATTTCCAGCGCGAGATGCTTGGTCTTGAGAAAGGGTCAGTGGTCCCGACGGTCGAGCTGGGGCAATATGATATGTATCTTGCCTTTTCCAAAAGCACACCCGATGCGACGCTCGAACCATGGCGCAGGGCGCTTGAGATCGTGCAGGGCAGCGGTATGGCTGATGTCATTGCCCGGCAATACGGGCTTGGCGATCAGTCGGTCAATCTGACCGCACGCACCGCCCAATAATTTCCATCAAATGATCCAATTGGCTGGCCGACAAGCTGTTGGCAAAACAGCCCGGCGAAATGCGCAAAACGTGTTTATCCGGGCGCTGTGATGCAAAGGCTTGCTGTTCTGCGGTGATGGGATTATCCCAGATAACATCATGACAGAACACACAAAACAATCGCTCCACACTGCGCGTACCAGTCATTTCATTCTGGTGCTTGCGCCCATTCTTCTGGCTTTTTCATTAAGCCAGTTTTTCCGTTCGGCCCAGGCGCTTCTGGCCGAGCCATTGCGTGTTGAACTTGCCATCACGCCCGAGCAGCTTGGTCTGGTGTCGGGCAGTTTCCATTTTGCCTTTGCCCTGATGCAAATTCCGGTCGGCGTGATGCTGGACCGGTATGGTCCGCGTGTGACCAACGGGTTTCTGATGATGGCGACCGTGGTCGGGGTCATCATCTTTGCCAGTGCGCATAGTGTGCTTGGTCTGATGATCGGGCAGGCGATCATCGGCCTTGGCTGTTCGGCGGCATTTATGGCGGCACTGGTGCTGGCTGCGCGCTGGACCTCGCCGGAAAAATTTGCTGCGGCATCGGGACTTATTGTTTCCTTCAGCCTGTTGGGGGTTCTGGCATCGGCAACGCCGCTTGCCGCCCTGGTCGAGACCCATGGATGGCGGACGGTCTATTACGGTCTGGCGGGGCTTAGCACGCTGGCCGTGATGCTTGATCTGTTATTTGTGCGCGATACACCGCCCGGCTATCAGGCCGATGATCAAAAAGGCGAAACCGTGTTTGAGGCCCTTAAGGGCATGGTGTCGGTCTGGAAGAATCGTCAGGTCTGGTTGTTGTCCGGGGTGGCGTTTTTCAGTTATCCGGCCATTCTGACCGTGCGCGGACTTTGGGGCGGACCATATTTGCATGATGTGTTCGGATTAAGTGCGGTGGAAGTCGGCAATATCCTGTTGCTGATGACGATTGGCATGATCCTGGGGCCGCCGACCTATGGCCAGCTGTCACGCAAGCTTCCGACAAAGACCCATGGTCTGATCGTGTTTGCCGTGTTGCTGGGGGCTGCGACGTGCCTGTTACAGGCCTTTATCGGGCCGTGGGGCACGGGTATTGCCGCGGCACTGATGCTGCTGCACGGGTTCCTTGGGTCAAGTGCGACGCTTAGTTATGCCGCATCCCGTCAGGCCGTGCCCGAACGGCAGATCGGGCGGGCACTGACCACCGTCAATCTTGCGACCTTTGCCGGGTTGTTCGTGCTTCAGGGGCTTGCCGGTCTGATTATCGGGCAGTTCGAAGACGGCGCGCCGGACGGTTATCGATGGATGTTTGTCTTCCTTGGAATCGGCCTTGGCGCGGCGGGGATCAGTTTCTGGTTCGGGGCAAAACGCAAAAAGAGCTGATTTGAAATTATTTTTTCCATCCGTGCCGGTCTTGCAGGTGGGGACATATATCCTCATCTGCGAGAAGGATGGTTGAAATGAACCGTCAGGTTAAACAGTGAGGCCGGGTTTTTCCGGGATAGGGCGGTATATGGCCCTATTTTCGGTGGGGGATTAAAAAAAACGTCACAGGGGCGAAAAAGCCGCTTGACCTGACCCGACCCAATCGCTAAAAACCGGCCTCGTTAACGCGCTGCGTCCCCTTCGTCTAGAGGCCTAGGACACCGCCCTTTCACGGCGGCAACAGGGGTTCGAATCCCCTAGGGGACGCCACTCGTTAACAGACTGACTTCGATTGGTGCGTATGTGTCCCCTTCGTCTAGAGGCCTAGGACACCGCCCTTTCACGGCGGCAACAGGGGTTCGAATCCCCTAGGGGACGCCACCAACGAAACAGTCACGACATAAGCACTTTGTGCCTTGTGTCCCCTTCGTCTAGAGGCCTAGGACACCGCCCTTTCACGGCGGCAACAGGGGTTCGAATCCCCTAGGGGACGCCATTTTATAAAGATCAGTTCTTTATAAGCAGATGCTCGTCCGATATATCGGCGGGCATTTTTTGTTGCGTTACCGGATTTTCGACCCGCTTTGCCGCAATGGTGAAAACGGCGATAACACCGCCATCCGGGTTATGTTCCAGCCAGATATGTTCATCATCTTCCCAGCACAAATCACGACACAGGGTCAATCCGACCCCCGATCCCAGTTCGCCTGATGTGCCTTCGGCCGAGTTGAAGGGGGCATTGTTGTTGGCAAAATCGGCAATCATCTGATCACTGACGCCAGCCCCGCGGTCGACAACCCGGATATGGATCTTGTTTCCGATGGCAGATGACGACACCGAGATCGTGCTGCGCGGATTGGAATATTTGATCGCATTGACAAGAAGATTGCGGCAGATCATCTGTGCGTGCGGCGCGATGCCAAACCCGACAAGTTTTTGCGGGCTGTAGGCTACATTGATCGATTTGGTTTCCAGAAGCGGACGGGACACCTTGATCGTGGTTTCGATCAGATCGTCGATATCGATCTCGGTCTTTTCCGCCTTGCCGGCATCAAACAGGGTTCGCCCCCAGATCAGCAGATCATCAAGAAAACGAAGCGTTTCCGACGTTGATGAATGCAACTGGCGAATATTGCCAAGTGCCTGTGCCTGATTGCCGGCAACCAGATCTTGCTGGGCCAAAAGCGACAAGCCTGCCAATCCCTGAAACGGGGTGCGAAGATCGTGGGCCAGAACCGTAAACAGGCGGTCCTTTGCCTTGGCTTCGGCACGCAGGGATGTGTTGAGCGCAATAATGATCATGGCGGTAAAGCCGACTGCGGTCAGCAAAAGGAACAGGATGACGTCAAGGAATGCAAACATATGAACGGTTGATGCGTTCATGAAATTGGCGATTTCCTGTTCGACCAGCCATGTATAGATCGCCCGAAAACAGTGAAAAATCCCGTGTGCCGCAAAGGTGATGGCAACAACCGATTCCGGAGCCGAACGTTGTCCTTTGCGTTGAAACCACAGAGCCCGGAACGATCCGAATGACATGATCGCCAAAGCAACGGAAATGACGATGACGCGTGCGGCAATGTCGGGGGCCACTTCGCAATAATAGGTAAAAAGCAGTGCGACCGTACTGATGATGGCCGCAGCGGCCAGAATGTTTGGTTTGCGTTTGGTGTAGAATTCAATGCCAAGCCAGTAAAGGGCATAGGATGCGCCGATAAAGGTATTGGCAATGATGATGGACATCACATCGGGAATGGCCCCCCTGAATCCCAGAAGAACAAACCCGATGGCCGCACAGACACCACCAGCCGCCCAGAATACGGTGCCGGCACCTTGCCGCGACACCATCCACAGCGATGTCAACGTGATGGCCTGAACAATTGCCGCCAGTGTGGCAATGAAGGCAAGGGTACGTATATCCAACTCAACGCCAAACAATTCAGACTCCCATCCGAACGAATGCGGGCCGCCTGCTGTGATCGGGTCTGGGGGGCCGCGATTAAATAATTCTAAGTCAAAGTTTCTTCTGTTTTGCATTTTGGGTGGTAATGGCCGCATTACAACAACCAGAGAAATCAATTACAGCTTAAATGATGCAATTGTTCAGAACGGGAACCGTTTTTGGACCGGTTTGCGTTTATGCAGCCGAAACCGCCGGGTCAGGCTTTCGCGCAATTGTTCGGCAGTGGGCCGGGGCAATTCGATGGCCTTGCGTGGGCGGGGCGTATCGGACGGGCTGTCTTGCGGGGCAGCGGGATTGTCCGGTGATGCCGGTTCGGCAAACAGGTCAACCGGGTCGGCCTGGTCCGCGGCAAACAGGTCAGCAACCCCGACACCCAGAAGCCGGTATTTCGTGCCGTCGACTTCCTTTTTCAGTAAAGTCAGCGCCGCATCAAGAATGACATCCTCGCGGATGGTCGGATATGTCAGGCGCATGTTGCGGGTACGGGTTTTGAAATCGGCCGATTTCAGTTTCAACACCACCGTATGGCCGGCAATTTCCTTACGCGCAAGGTCGCTTGCCACGCGCGCGGTCAGGCGGGTGGCAATATCGCTAAGCTGTGCAAGATCGGCGATATCGTCATTGAATGTCGTTTCCGATGACAGGCTTTTGCGTTCGGTGCTTTGTTCAACCCGGCGATTGTCCTGCCCGCGCGAGAAATAATAGAACCGTTTGCCAATACTGCCATAACGCCCCTGAAGGGCATGGATATCAAGTTCCTGAAACTGCCCGATCCGGGTGATGCCATCAAGATGGAGCTTCCGTTCCATGGCCGGGCCGACCCCCCACATCATGCGCACGGGCTTGTCGGCAAGAAAATTCACAGCTTCCTGCGCCCCGATCATGGAAAAACCGAATGGCTTGTTCAGGTCCGACGCGATCTTTGCCAGAAACTTGTTATAGGACAGCCCGATCGAGACCGTGATGCCGACCTCGTTGCGGATGGTGGATTGCAGTTCAATCAGGCATTCGGCCGCGGACTTGCCATGTGTTTCCTGTGCCGTGGTCAGATCCATGAAGGCTTCGTCAATCGAAAGCGGTTCGATATCGGGGGTAAGTGCGCGCATCATGTCGCGAATGCGATATCCTTCGCGTTGATATTTCTTCATATCAGGTGGCAGGAATATCCCGTCAGGGCACAATTCGCGCGCCTTGAAGGCGGGCATAGCCGAACGTACCCCGTATTTGCGCGCCACATAGCAACAGGTCGAAACAACCCCCCGATGTCCGCCGCCAATAATCACCGGCTGATCGGCCAGTTCGGGGCGGTCGCGCTTTTCGATCGAGGCATAAAACGCATCGCAATCAAGATGCCCGATCGACAGGTCTGGCAGTTCGCCATGGGCAATCGCGCGTTTGCACCCGCAAACCGGGCAGGGCACATAGGAGCCCGCACCGCTTTTGGGCAGTGGCCGGTCAATATGCAGTCGCCATTTGTGATGGCAGTCAGGGCAAAGCGCGTACAACATGCCTATTTGTACTTCTTTTGTTCCAGAAATGCCAAGGGCCGAAATGCGCAAAGCCACCTCAAGCCCCAAGGTTCCTGTCAGTAACTGTCAGGAGGCCAAACAAAAAGCCGGGAAATTCCCGGCTTGTTTGCGGTGCCTTGGAAAAGGCAGGATTACTTTTGCTTTTGCGCGGCCTTCTGGGCGCGTTTTGCGCGGCGCTGGCGGGCGATCATATTGTCGATATAGCGCCCCTGGAACAGGGTGATGCCCAGTGACTGACCGAACTTGATCGCAGTCGGCGTGTCACAACGGCACAAGATAACGCGTTCGCGGCCCGAGTTTTTAACAAGGGTATCCATTTCGCCGTATTTCTTGCGGATGACATTGTCGGTCATTTCTTCGCGCCAAGCGACTTTGATGAAGTCGGCCTTCAGGCTTTTGCGATCGACAAAGGACAGGGATTCCACCGTCAGGTTATCGATCAGAATGCGATAACCGCGCTTGTGGAAGTCATCACGCACACTGAGATAGGTCTCAAGGTTTGAAAACAGATCGACCTGATTAAGCTCGATAATCACGTTGCCGGGCCACTTGCGCCGGACCGTCTCGTCAAACTTGTCAAAATCCTTGGAGGTCAGGGTGCCAAGATTGAGATTGATCGAGAACGAGCTGGCATGTGTCTTGAACGTCCGTTTGCACAAATAATTGAGCATCCGTTTATCGAGCACTTCTGTCATGTGCTGAAACAGCCAGCGGTTCGATGCCAGATCGATATTGGGCATCAAGGCATTGCGCAAATCGGAGATCGATACAAAGAATTCGTCAAAGACCGGGTGCAGTTCCTTTGACCCGCCATGGGCAAAAACGCAAACCGGCTGTTGGCGGATATGTTCGGACAGATCGGCCGAATGGATTGTTTCTTCAAGCTGTGCAAGGTTTTCCGCGTTGATCGGCTTAAGGGTTTCGTCCTTTTCGCGCTGCATCGCGGTGCGCATGTTGCTGCTTTGCTGCAACTTCTTTGCGCGCTCGTCGAGATGCTGGCACAGCAACAGGAATTCCTGGAATTCGGTATTGAGGTTGTACCAGGTGCAGAAACCGGTTTCTTCGCTTTCGTCCTGGGACAGGGGGTCGTCACGGAAAAGATAACGCAATGTATCGACTGCCGGTTCGACATCGGCAATCGATTTGTCTTTCCAGACGAAAATCAGATCATTGTTGGTCAGGACAAAAATGCGCCCGACATACAGTTTGACGTAACTTTCAAAGGTATTGGTCGCGACGCGAATATGATAGTCGCGGCGATGGAACGGTTTCATGCGTGACAGGTGAATATGCACGGCACGGTGCCCGTATTTACGGGTTTCAAGCCGTTGGACATAATCCAGCAACAGGTATTCCTGAAGGGCCTGTTGGCCAAATTGCTGCGGTTCGATCACGCGCGACCCCTGAAAGAGAAACTGTTTTTATCGTTACGGGTTGGTTGCATACACCCAAGAACGAAGTTTGATCAAATCATAATGTTCTGAAGCACAGGTTAATGGGGCGAACCATCATTATTTATATGAATTATAGATATAAAAGAGCAAGGGCATGATGCACTGCCAAACGGATTTAATCGGCAAACGGGATCGATGCTTTTGCAAGGCCGGACAACAGTGATTGCCGCTTTAACGAATTCTTGGCAAGCAGGATGCAAAATCAATGTGATATGGGGAAATCATTGCCGGTTTTTCGCTGGTATTGGGCCAGATGTTGCCGCATGATTTCCAGGGACATGGTTTAGACAATAGGGGATTGGCGCCATGCAGGTATCCGCAAAGCGGACCGGGAACTGGCTGAAGATCGGCAAGGGGATTGCCGTGATCGGCATGGTTTCATGGGTGTCGGCCTGTGCGCCGCTGCTGGATCAGGACTTTTGGGACGAAGCGACGTCCTTTGCGGATGACAATTATACTGCCCTTGGCCTGCAGCAACTGGCGACGGGGGATTATGCATCTGCCGAGAAGCTGTTTGACGAAGCCTTGCGCAAAAATCCGCAAGACGGTCATGCGATGCTGTGGCGTTCGGTGCTTTATCAAAATACCAACCGCCCGGATCGTGCGCGTGATGGCTATGACACGCTGATTGCCATGAACCCGCCGGGTACGGTTTTGATGTCAACCGCATCAGGAACACAGCCGCGCCCGTTGCGCGATGCCGCCGAATTCAACCTTAAACGGTTGCAACGCGGTCTTCCCGGATCGCTCAGCATCAATGATCAGATCGTTACCGGTCCGTCAGGGCTTGGCACAGGGGGCGGATCGGCGATGCCGATGGCCGCCAATACCCAGCCGGTCATGACAAGTTCACCGACCCGCGCAATGGACATTCCGGCCGGTGCGGCACTGTCAGGTGGGGACGAGGCGATTGCAAAACGCTTTTCGATTTTGCGCAATCTGCAATCGACCGGCCTGATCACGCCCGAAGAATATTCTGCGCGCCGTTCGGCCAATCTTGGTGCGTTGCTGCCAATGAGCCAGCCCGCGCCATCGGCATTCCTGAACAATCCACCGCCCGATGGATCACAGGTCGAGCAACGCCTTAATCAGTTGAACCGTGCGCTTCAGATCGGGGCGATCACGGTGCAGGAACATGTGGCGGAACGCACCGCCATCCTTGATGCATTGTTGCCAGCCCAGCCGCGCCAGCGTGCTGTTCCGCCACCCGCCCCGCAGGGCCTGATGGATGCGGCCCGCCAGATCGCGCGGATCGAGGATCTGCAAGATATGAAACTGGTTACGCCGGACGAATTCAAACGTGAACGTGATGCGATCGAAGCGGCAATCGTCGAACCGGCCAAGGGCAATGTCGTGACCCTTAATTCCGGCGAACCGGTGCGCCGTGTGGCGACAGGCGAAAGCCGCCCGGTTCAGGCTGGCGAGGAAATGGCAAAGGCCGCCGCACCGGTTGCTGCGAGTGGCAGCAAGTCGGTGCATCTGGCATCTTATCGTAATGAAGGGCAGGCCGAACGCGGTTGGCAAATCCTGGCAGGCCGTTATGCACAGCTTGCACCGCTTCAGCATGGGGTGACCAGGGCCAGTATTCCGGGCAAGGGTACATTTTACCGCCTGATGGCAACGGGGCTCAGTGACAGTGCCGCCAGCTCGCTTTGTGCGGAACTCAAACGTCGCGGGCAGTTCTGCGAAGTGAAGTAGTGCACATGGCATCACGGGCAAAATGCCCTATATACTGATCGAAATGACGCCGGTGGGGATGAACGTAACCACCGGCGTTGTTGTTTTTGGTCGACCTGTCGACGGGAGGGCACGGGCAAGATGATCTTTATCTTCAGTGATTTTGGTGTGAACGGTCCCTATAGCGGGACAATGCGTTCGGTCGTGATGCGCAATGCGCCTGAATGTGCTGTTTGTGATCTGATGGTTGATGCGCCGGATCGTAACCCCAAGGCGTCAAGTTATCTACTGGCGGCCCTTCGTCGTGAATTCCGTCGCGGTGATGTGGTGCTGGGTGTTGTTGATCCGGGGGTGGGCAGTGCACGCAAGGGGATCGTTGTCACAGCAGACGGTGTGACATATGTCGGGCCCGATAACGGTCTGTTTGAAATGGTGATCCGCAAATCCGATGATGTTCAGCTGCGTTGTATCGACTGGCAGCCGGAAAACCTTTCGGCCAGTTTTCATGGTCGGGATATTTTCGCACCGGTCGCGGCCTGTGTTGCCACCGGCCAGGAATTTGCCTGCCATGATCTGACCTTGGATCAGCGGTATGGTGATGCCATGGCATGGCCCCATGAACTTGATGAAGTCATTTACATTGATACATACGGTAATCTCATGACCGGACTTCGCGCATGCGGACCGGATGATGCGGTTGCCGTGAATGGACAGGCTGTTCCAATGGCGCGTACATTTTCGGACGTGCCGGTGGGCAAGCCTTTCCACTATGGCAATTCGATCAGTTTATGTGAAATTGCCGTCAATTGCGGGCGGGCAGACCGGCTGTTTGATGCGGAGATCGGAACAAAGGTTTGCATCACACCGGCAAATTTGCGCAATCCCTGATTGGTTTGTGAAAATAAAATGCTATCTTTCAAGGATGTTACAGCTTGATCCGTATCGCACTGTCAACGGATGGACGGGGTCTTTTGAATGTCGATTGAGGTTAAATTCTGGGGAGTTCGCGGAAGCATTGCCTGTCCGTCGCCCGACCATGTGGTGTATGGCGGGAATACGAGCTGTCTGGAAATGCGGGTCGCGGGCAAGGTGCTGATCTTTGATGCCGGGACCGGCATTCGCAACCTTGGCAAGGACCTGATCCGGCGCAAGGTGACCGAAGCCACCATCTTTCTGACCCACACCCATTGGGATCATATCAACGGATTTCCGTTTTTCGTTCCGGCCTATAACCCGAAGGCGGCCTTTCATGTCATGGCCGGGCATTTGACCGACCAGGGCGGGGTTGAACGTGTGTTTTCCGCGCAAATGGCCAATCCGACATTTCCGGTGCCGCTTTCGGCGATGCAGTCAAAACTGACATTCGAGGATTTTACTGTCGGTGATGATCTTAATCCGGGCGAGGGGATTGTTATTCGCACCGCACCGCTGCGCCATCCCAATGGTGCAACCGCATTTCGGGTCGAATATGGGGGACAGGCGGTTTGCTATGTCACCGATACCGAACATGAACCGGGAAAGCCTGATGAAATTATTCTCGATTTCATCCGGGATGCGGATCTGGTGATTTATGACAGCACCTACACCGACGAAGAATTCCCGCAAAAAATCGGGTGGGGGCATTCCACCTGGCAGGAAGGCATTCGTCTTTGTCGTGCGGCCAACGCAAAACGGCTTGCACTGTTCCATCATGATCCGGACCACAATGACGCCGCGATGACCGCCATTGAACAACAGGCGAAATCAACCTGGTCCGGCGCCTTTGCTGCCCGTGACGAGATGGTGGTGGTGATCGAATAGGCTTGCTGGATGCTGCCCGCCTGGGACATCAGATGTTTCCTTGAACTATCAAGTCAACCATGGAGCAAGCTGATGCCAGGCAGATCAGAAAACCCGTGAATATTTCGGGAATACGCGGATTTCAATGCGCCGGTTTGCCTGACGGTTTTCTTCGATCGGATTGCCGGCATCGTCATTGTTTGGCAGTTTGGGTTTGGTATCGCCATATGATATTGCCCGCATGCGTTTCTGGTCCGGGTCAACACCCAATGCCCCGAAAAAACGGACAACGGCGATGGCACGGCCCGCCGCCAATTCCCAGTTCGATGGAAAGCGCGGGGAGCTTATCGGGCTGTCATCGGTATGGCCGGTGACTTCGATCTGAAAGCCGAGATAACGGGGTTCCTTTAAAAGGTCCGCGACGTCTTTGAGAAACAGGACAGCATCCTTGGTCAGATTGGCCGATCCCGGCTGAAAGAAGGCGCCGCTTCCCATTTCCATCAGAATGCCTTCGTCGTCGGTCGATACATTGACCGCACTGTCCATGGCCATATTGAACACAACGTCCTTGAGATCGGTTTCAAGAACCTGGGTCGGACGCACCACATCGCGTTTGCCGATCTGTTCGGCGATACCGGCCTGGACTTTTTCAAACACCGGCAATTCAACTTTGGAAAAGCTGACAAGCATGACAAAGAACGCCATCAAAAGAGTGATGGCATCGGCATAGGTAGCAAGCCAGTCTTCGTTGACTTCTTCTTCGACGGTGCGGGGGATACCCTTTCTGCGGCGGGCCATGGCAGATTTTCCTATTTCGCAGATTTGTCGATATTGAAGTGAATGGCCGGATCAAGGAACGAGTTCATGCGATCCTGAATGGCGCGCGGGCCTTTGCGATCGGCCAGCATGATCAGGCCTTCGGCAATCAGATAATTGCGAAACCGCATGATTTCTTCGCGCTGCTGAATTTTGCTGGCCGCGGGTAAAAAGAAAAATCGCGCAGCCACAATCCCGTAAAGCGTGGTGATCAACGCAATGGCAAGTCCGGCGCCAAGCGATGTCGGGTCATCGGCCATTTTATCAAGCATGATCACAAGCCCGACCAATGTGCCGATCATGCCAAATGCCGGGGCGGCGGCGGCCATGCTTTTCAGGATCGAGACCGGCACAAGATTGCGGCCAAAGGCATTATCAATGGCGTTGTGAAGCATTTCGGCGGTTTCATCACCGTTGTAGCCGGTAATCACGACTTCCATCGCCCAGCCCAGAAACGGTTCGTCCTTGGCGACCCGTTCGGCTTCCTGTTCAAGGGCGTTGATGCCCTTTTTCTGAAGAAGGTATCCCCATTTGACAACCCGGCCGACTTCACCGGTCAGTTGCCCGCGGCCCATTTGCGGAGCACGGAAAATCTTGAAGATCAGTTTAAGCGCCAAGAGCACATAGCGCGCCTCATAGGCAATAAAGGTCGCGGCCAGGGTGCCGCCAACCACCATCAGCGCGCTCGAAAGGCTGACAAATACAAGGTAGTTGTCGGTCGAAATAAAGATCGATCCGACAAAAAGTCCAAGGCCAACCATTATGCCCAAAATCGTCGTAAACGACATTGTTCCCACAATCCCCCAAGCGTCGATCAGTCGACCTTTCGATCCGTCGAGCTGTCGTTTCCCCGACGACCAACCGTATCGGGGTAATGTCGCGATCCTGCCCGTAATTATAATTATTCTATAAGTTTTTACGTAAGAATAGGTCCATAAAAGCTTGAGGTCTGGTTAATTTCGAATTTAACAAAAGTCTAATGCGGTGCGTTATGCCTTGGTTTCAATGGCTTGGCAGATCGAAAAAGGATCTAAAACAACGCAAAGACGGACCCGCGCGGTCCGGAACAGCCATGAACATTCATGAACCGTTGCGGTGGACATAGTTTGAAATCAGCCGAGCGATCGTTTTGTCTTTTTCAAAATCGGTGATCGCGGCATTGACCTTGTCGATCAGATTGCGACAGGGAGACAATCTGGAAAAGGCCATATACATCTTTTCGGATTTTATCGGCGTGTTTGAAATGGTGATGTCGGTGCCAAGGGACGCGCGCCGTTCGGATCGTTGAAGGGTATAAAGCCCCTGGACACCATAATTTGCCCGTTTCCGGGCAATCATGTCGATCATCTGGTCTGTTGTATTGACCCGCATCATCGTCAGATGTTGTTCGATGAACTGATCAAAATCAGCCCCCCAACTGTCGCCGCGTGTGGTAACGCCGACCTTGCCGACAAGATCATACCAATCGCGGAAATCAAATGCCGCATCGGCCATGGTAAACATGACAATCGGGTCTTCGGCATAGGGCAGGGTATAAAGATAACGGGCTTCGCGTTCCGGCGTCTTATAGATCGCCACCAGAAGATCAATATCCCCGTCCGTCAGGTTCTTTACCGCCCGTATCCACGGGCCGACATTTCGGATTTCAACGCGAACCCCGATTTTGCGGGCAATCAGACGGATCAGATCAATCGACGCCCCGCGAAAGGTTTCATGTTCGGTATAGTTGAAGGGCGGATAATCAATGTGGCCGGAAACAATCAGCTGATGGCAGCTTTTGCGCAGCCGGTTATCCGACGCATACAGATCTGGCACCCAAAGCAGCATGGTTGCCCATATCGCAATCAGCATGAACGAAAATCTGCGGGGCCGTCCCCGGTATGGTGTGCCAGATGCCGGAATGTTTTGCATAAATCTTCATTTTTGCCTGCAAGGGGCAAAATACAAGACTGGCGACAAAACAACCTGTGCGGGATGTTCTGTCGCCAGATGCGTCAGTATCGGAATGTGTGCGTTTTGAAAGCGGACGTCTGGGTCAGGTGGCCCGAATGTCGGCAAGGAAACGGTCAACTTCGGAGCGCAAATCATCAGACAGGGACCCAAGTTCACGCGCGACATCAAGAACCTGATGAGCAGCATGATCGGTATCGGCAACGGTGTTGCTGACCTGTTCGATATTGCTGCTGACTTCCTGGGTGCCGATAGCGGCCTGTTCGACATTTCGCGCGATTTCGTCCGTGGCGTCGGCCTGTTCACCGACCGCGGTTGAAATGGTATGGGCCATTTCGGTGATGCGCGAAATCACATCCGATATATCGGCCATGGAACTGACTGTTTTGCCGGTTTCTTCCTGAATGGCGGTGATTTGATCGGCAATTTCGTTGGTGGCGCGGGCTGTCTGGTTGGCAAGGTTTTTGACCTCGGCTGCGACCACGGCAAAGCCTTTGCCGGCTTCACCAGCCCGGGCAGCCTCGATCGTCGCATTCAGTGCCAGAAGGTTTGTCTGCCCGGCGATGTCGCTGATCAGGGCGACGATTTCGCCAATACGACCAGCAACTTCCGAGAGGCCCTGAACCGTTTCCGATGATTGTTCGGCTTCGCGTGATGCCTCGGCGGCAACCCGGGTGGAGGCATCTGCCTGTTCGCCAATTTTGGAAATGGAAGAAGACAGATGGTCGGCCGCATCGGCGACGGTGCGCACATTTACCGTGGCCTGTTCGGAGGCGGCGGCAACCGTGGTTGCACTTTTGCTGGCGCGGTCGGCGGTTTCAACCAGACCATTGGCCGTGGTTTGCATTTTACCGGCCGAACTTGATACCGCACCGACAATCTTGGCAATGACGCCTTCGAAATTGCCGATATGCTGTTCAAGCTTTTTCATCCGTTCTTCACGCCGCTGGGAGGCGGCCTGTTGTTCGGTTTCCATCTGTTTTTTGGCAATGGCGTTGGTGCGGAATACCTCGACCGATTTGGCCATGCGTCCGATCTCGTCCCGGCGCGACAGGGCGTTGATGTCAAAATCGGTATTGCCCTGGGCAAGTTCGGTCATGTCCCGGCCAAGATCGGAAAGCGGTGCGGTTACGATCCGGGTCAGCAATATGCGCATGCCAATAATGGTGGCGATGGCAATGGCCAGACCGCCAAGAACGATGCCGATCAGAATTTTGTTGGTTTTTTCCTGTTCGGCGGCAACCGAAAGACTTGAAGACAGAACGGCAATCACGTCGCCTTTCTGGGCATCCATCGCGCCATGGCAACTAAAACAGACTTCGCGGTCGGCCCCCTTGGTTTCACCAAGGACAATCGGCATCGACATGCGATAGGTGCCGTTTTCGGTATAGCGCCCGATCAGTTTACCTGTTTCGATGGCTTCGATATCAATGTCGTCGCGCGGGGTTTTGATCGGCTTGTCGCCGTATTCTTCCATATATGCCTGTGTCGTTGGTCCCCAGGCCGACCAAAGTTCACCGGGATAATCCGCATTGCGACTGTCAAACCAGTTATTAAAGACATGAATGCCGATGTCATCGACATCATCGGGGCGGGCCGCCATGACATTGACGATCAGCGCATGCAATGAGGTCAGTTCATTTTCACTGAGCTGACGCAACTTGCTGTCCATCGCGTTTTCTTCAACCACGGTCATCATCAAAAGCGCAATGACAACGGTTGACGTCACGCCAAATGCCGATGCCCACATAAAGCGTTTGCGTATGCCCATTGCATTGAAGGCAGACAGAATTTTCATGTTCATTCCCCGGTGCGATGACGGAAACAGACACCTTGTTCGGCCGGTTTCGCATTGTCCTGAATGGTTGGAACAATGCATGATCGTCAAAGTCCCGCCTTGATATGACTCAAGTCATCAATGATATCGGGACGGTCCGGGGAGCCAACTCGATGCGTAATGGGTGCGCGATTGATCTCCGAACAGACTGCACAGGGCTTGTTTTGATGTGATGGAAAAGGCATAAGCAGGCCAATAAGTATCGCACCCAACCTACTGGAATGAACAGGACCGGCTGATGACGCTTTCCTATAGCGACACCCGCAAAAAGCTTGATCAGATCACCGCGGAAATGCTGGGTCTGATCCGTAAATACGATCTGGATGCCGCAAGCCCGTTTGACGTGATCGAAGTCGCACGCGCCAAGATTACCGACCAGAACGACTATATCCGGTTTCTTGAGCTGTCCCTCGAAGGGCGGATTTATGGCGAGTATGGCGATGCGCTGCAAAAGCAGATCGACGAAGAAGCCAAGGTACAGGCGGCAAAAGCCGTAAACTGATACCCGTCGCGTTTGGTTGCGATCGAAAAAAATCATCCGGAACGGCCTGCTTTTCATCGCGAAAAGCGGGCCGTTTTTCAATTGGGGCAGTTTGTCACAAAATCTTCCTGATCTTGTCACCGTCATGCAGTTGAGTGGCCACGAACACCGGACTATATCGCTGCTGTAAAACGCGCATCGGCAAACGGTGCATTTCCTTCGCCGCAATGATGTGCGAATGCCTAACGAGCAACAGGATGGCTGACATGAAAAAGAGTTACGTCCAAACTCTGATGGAAGTCGAAAAAGTATTCGGTCAGATCAATGACCATGATTACCGCCTTTATCGTGCAGTCTGGGGCAATCGCCAGGCCGCCCAAACCGGACTGCCGCGCGGAACACGCGCGGAAATCAGCAAAAAGCTGGCAAATGATTTCGTTGCAATGCGAACGCAAAACCACCGTGCCCATGTACGTGCCCAGGGAGTTGCCCAAGGGCGTACAATGACACCGCACGCCGCCTGAACGCAATTTGGCGTTCCGGCCGTTGGTGCAGCTTTTTGATGAAGCTTGCCATTCCGGCAGCTTTCAGGCATCAAGTGTCGCCGTATGCGCAGCAAGCCCGGAGATGACCGGGTTCTGTGTGCGCGATATGCGAACCACCTGAAAGCTGGCCGGAGTATCCCATGTCGATTAAGTCGTTGATCCGTACCATTCCTGATTACCCGAAAAAGGGGATCATGTTCCGCGACATCACGACCCTGTTTGAAGATGCTGACGGCCTGCGCGAAGTCATCGACAGCTTTGCCGCAGAATTTCAGGACAAGAAAATCGACATGATCGCCGGGATCGAAGCGCGCGGCTTCGTCATTGGTCCGGCGGTGGCACTTGCACTGGGCGTGGGGTTTGTCACCATCCGTAAACAGGGCAAATTGCCGGCCGAAACCATCGGTGTGGAATATGAACTGGAATACGGAACCGACGTGATTGAAATCCACAAGGATGCGATAAAGCCGGGCAGCCGTGTTCTTGTCATGGATGATCTGATTGCAACCGGCGGAACTGCGCTGGCGGCAATTGATCTCGTTGAAAAGGTTGGCGCAGAAGTTGTCGCCTGTGCCTTTATCATTGATCTGCCCGATCTGGGCGGGGCGCAAAAGATCCGTGATCGCGGTATCGAGGAATTCCATCTGGTCGAGTTCGAAGGCGACTGAACAGGCCCAATACCGCCGGATCTTTGAAATTTCTGCCATTCCCCATTATATTCATGTATAATGCTTGGGTTGAATTGGTTCGCCGCCCTGCGGCAGGAAAGAGGAAATGATCACACCGGTCCAAACAGCACAGACAACCTCACAGGTCAGCCAGTATGGCCGACTTGCGGCTGCTGGTGCGCGCGGTGTGTCGACAGTTGATCGCAGTACGCAGATCGAAGAATCATCTCAGCATTATTCCTATAACCCGGATGATGACGGCATTTTGTTCAATGCCTATATCGACGGCAAGAACAAGCGCCAGCCGGGGCAGGGCAACCCGGGCGATCAAAAAGATCAGCGAACCGAACAGCGCGCATTGTCTGCCGCCCGGCGGGCAAGTGACCGCGAAGGTGCGATGGACGTGCAGTCTGATCAGGACTTTGCATCCATGCTTGATCCATCCATTCCCTTTGACCTGTCAGCCAATAGCGGCACGTCCTTTTACGCGCTGGTAAATGCGGTGGCGCATGGTGTTGGTGTGCGTGGTCGTCAGCTTGATGCGTCGGTTTGACCCGGATTTGACCGGGGTGTTGGCGATCATCGCGGGATCATATCTGTTTGCAAAATTTCCCTGATCAAAGTCGCCGGTGCTTGTTGCCATATGACATAGGCCTTATGATGGGGCATCTTCCCATCAGACCATCGGGCCAGGAATGCAGAACAAGCCGGTTCTCAACACAGTTTTCGAAGCAGCGTTCAGATTCATTGATCTTGCCCTGAACGATAACGAATATCTGCAACCGCAAAAATTGCACCGTTTGCTGTATCTGGCCCAGGCCTATTACGGGGCGAATTATCACGGCAATATGCTGATGCCTGCGATCTTCGTCGCTGAGGAGTTCGGCCCGGTCGAACCCAACCTTTATGCGGTGATGGAAGAAAGCCGTCCTGATGTGCGGCTCAAACCGATTGACCCGAAAACGGCCCATTTCCTTGAAAGCATCTGGTCGCAATTTGGTCATCACACGGTCGAACATCTGAGCATGACGGTGCGCAACCATCCGCCCTTTACCAAGGCCTATAAGGAAGGGATCGGAACCATCATTCCATATACGGAGCTGGTGGAGTTTTATGCATCGGTCCGCAAAAGTGCCACCACGCCCGAGGCAAAGGAAGTCGTGCGCCCGCGTGTCATGCGATCGCACAAGGGTAAACCCGTGGCGACAACCGACTGGCTGCCACGGCGCATCAAGTAATTCCGATCGGGATACGGCATATCCGGATATCTGGCGGTAAACAGGCCGTTATCGGGATCTATTGCCCGACTGTAAGATCAATGCACGGGTCCTTGCGGACCATGTCATTGGTAAACCACATGAAATCGACATCATCCCGATTGCCGAACCGTTCGGCATAGTCCTGTGGTTTGGGGGGATTGTCGCTTGGATCGTCGGCTTCGATCAGGCTGACGACGGCAATGTCATTGGCATCAAGACCGGGTTCGAACCGGCTGATATGCCAGGGAACAGCAATGGTGTGGCGCACATGCATGGCGCCCGCGATCAAAAATGCCCCGTCATGATCGGCGGTATTGGCGATATCGGTCATGGCGCGGGCAAGGGACGCATCACGGGCGAACTGAACCGTTGAAAAGCCACCCAGCATGCTTTTGGGCAGGGCGTTGCAATGGCTTTCGGCCATTTCAACACGGAACCGTTCCATAATCTCGTCGGGCATGTCGGGCAGCGAAAGCTTTGTCGCCAGTGTCGCAGGCAGTGCCGCCGTGCCCTCGGCAATGATTGGCCGTAAAAGATCATCTGGCAGATTGCCCGCCACCATCGTCAGGTCATGTGTCTTGGCGATTTCTGCGATCGGGGCATAGTCATGCCATGACGGCCAGCCGCGTTCTTCCCATTCCAGTGTCTGCCCAAGGTCGGAGATCGGAACTTCCTGCCAGCTTTGATCAAGAAGACCTTGCTGATCGCGGGTAAACATTTCCCAGACCACGGCCCGATGGCGTTGATCGGATTTTGTCAGCGCATCAATCAGTTGGGACTGGTGATGGTGATGGATCGGGTTGTCGTGTTTTTCACCGATCAGGATATATTTCCGGTTCGACAAACGACGCACAAGTTCATCAAACATGATGTATTCGCCAGCACGCCGATCAAAAATAAGACCGGGTGCAGGCGGCAGGGCATTGATATCGGCGACATGATGGCTGCCGGTGCCGGCTGGTATTTGTGCCGGTGCTGGTTCTTGCGTCTGTGCGATGCTGTGCCCGGAAAAGACAAAGCTCCCTGCAATTGCGGCGATCACACCGGCACTGCGAAACAATGCATTTGCGTGAAGCCAGCGAAGAGGGAGCTTTGACATCGATCGTGAAATTCCAGATTGATAGATGGTTCGGTTTATTTGCTTAACCGCAATGCTGTTTCCAGGTCGTTAACAAGATCATCTGCATCCTCGATCCCGACCGAAAGGCGGAGCAAATCGCCCGGAACCGGGCTTGTCGGGCCTTCGACCGAAGAACGATGTTCGATCAGGCTTTCGACACCGCCAAGTGACGTTGCCCGTTTAAAAAGTTTGCACCGGTTATGGAAATCAACCGCGCGCTTTTCGCCGCCCTTGACCCGGATCGACAGCATGCCGCCAAATCCACCCGTCATCTGTTTTACCGCGATATCATGCCCGGCGTGGCTCACAAGGCCCGGATACTGGACCTGTTCGACTTCGGGGTGGTTTTCGAAATGTTTGGCAATGGCCATCGCATTGGCCGATGCCCGTTCAACACGGATCGAAAGCGTGCGCATCCCGCGCAGCAAAAGCCAGGTTTCAAACACACCAAGAACCGCACCGCCAGATGCATGCTGTTTGCACACACGTTGCCAGTATTCGCCGTCTGATGCAGTGGTCAGCGATCCGGCCAGAACGTCACTGTGACCATTGAGGTATTTGGTTGCCGAATGCATGACGATATCGGCACCAAATTCAATCGGGCGGGTCAAAAGCGGGGTGGCAACGGTATTGTCGACAACGACCTGTGCACCGGCCTTGTGCGCCAGTTCGGTAACAGCTGCAATATCGGTGATCTGCCAGTCCGGGTTGGCCGGGGTTTCAAGCCAGACCAGTTTGGTCTTGCCCGCAACAATATGCTTGTCCCAGTCCGCAATGTCGGCGTTATCGACAAAGTCAAAGGACAGACCGGCACGCACGCCACTATCAAGCATGAAGCTGCGCAGCGCCCAATACATCACCTTGGGGGCGACAATATGATCGCCGGGGCTAAGGGCATGAAGACAGGCAACAGCCGCTGCCATGCCCGATGCAAACAGGCGGGTTTCGCTGCCACCTTCCAGGGTGCTTAATACTTGGCAGGCCTGATCATAGGTCGGGTTATCGGCGCGCGTATAGCAGCGCCCGTCATGATAGCTGAGATCGGTATTACGCTCGAACGTGGTCGACGGATAAAGCGGCGGTGTGACCGACTTGGTTGCGTCATCAACCCAGCCCAGTGCCTGGGCGGTGATGGTGGCCGGTTTTTGGTTTTTTGCGTGATCAGACATGGTGGCTACCTGATTTTGTTGAGATTTATTGCCGCGCAACATAACGTGGTTCGCGCCACACACCAAACTGTAATCCAATCCAGAGGCCCCGACATGACCAATTACCCCGAAATCACCCTGCCAAAGGAATGCGACGTTGTCGTTATCGGTGGCGGAATCCATGGATCTTCCAGTGCCTATTACCTGACCAAGGCGGGGATGAAGGTGGTTCTTCTGGAAAAGGATACGATTGCATCACATCAGTCAGGCCGGGCGTGGGGATTTGTCCGTCAGCAGGGGCGCGATCCGGTTGAATTGCCGCTGATGATCGAATGCAACCGCATCTGGCAGGGACTGGAAAAGGAACTGAATGCCGATCTTGAATGGCGTCAGGGCGGGGTTCTGTTTGTGGCGCGCGATGACGCGGAAATGGCCGATTACGAACAATGGATCGAAGACGCCAAGGGTTTTGATATTGAAACCCGGGTGCTGTCACCAAAAGGTGTCGAGAACATCACACCGGGCATCACAACACCCGGTGTCGGGGGTATTTACACGCCATCGGACGGGCAGGCAGAACCGAAAAAAGCCGCACCGGCCATCGCCAGACGTGCCAGCGAAATGGGCGCGGTGATTGCTGAGGGATGCGGCGCGCTTTCGATTGAAACAACCGCGGGTGCCATCAGTTCGGTGGTGTCGGAAAAGGGCGAGATCAAATGCAAATATGTGATCTGTGCCGCGGGTGCCGCCACCCATAAATTCGTTGCCAAATTCGGCCGCCGACTGCCGCAGCAAACCACGCGTGGCACCGTTATCCGTACAACGCCCGTGCCCGATATCTCGGCTGCCGGGACGCTGGCCGCCGGTCTGGCCTTTCGTCAGCGCACTGACGGGTCGATGAATATTGCCGATGAATTCATGACCGATATTGATCTGACCCTTGGCCGTTTCAAATATGCCAAGGCCTTTGCGCCGGGGCTTTTTGATAACTGGGCGACCTTCAAGTTCCACTTTAACAAGCGGTTCTTTGATGATCTGGTCGATCGTCTGCCGGGATCAGAAGCATCGAAACAACCAATGATCGGAAGGCGCACCAATCAGGCGGAACCCTATAAGGTGCGTGTCAGCAACGCCATGTCCAATCTGCAAAAGGTTTTCCCGCAGATCAAGCAGGTCGGCATCGTCGACAAATGGGCCGGTGATATTGATGTCACCCCGGATGCGGTGCCGGTCATTGATCAGTTCGACAATCCCAAGCACTTCTTTGTTGCCACCGGTTTTTCGGGGCACGGATTTGCCATGGGGCCGGTTGTCGGCAAGGTGTTGGCAGACTGGATCACCACCGGACAGCCATCGATTACCCTTGCCGGGATGGAACTTTCGCGGTTTGAAGACGGATCAGTCCGCCGTCCGCGCACGCGGGTCTAAATCCCGCATTATCAAAGTTTGGACGGGATGGTGTAAGCAACGTCACATCATCCCGTTATCCCTTCAGAATTTCCTTGCAGAAAAAATGTAATGTTATAACGTATCTTTAATGATGTGCGGGACGGCGTTTCCTTGCAGATCAGAAACGATGCGGATCGCCCGTCTCCCAATGGGTGGTCGTGGATCGGACGAAACCGGCAGCGTTTGCGCGCTGCCGGTTTTGTTTGTTATTCGGCGCTGATCGAAATGGCATGCGGTTCGGGGGCCACCGTGGCCTGCTTGCCTGCAAAGAACCGGGTTGCGCCAATCGGCGGGGCAATAAAGTCATCATCGCCAAGACCCGCTTCCTTGCGGGCCGATGCCAGTCGCTTGGGCGGTTCATCAACCGGTTCGGCGGTCAGAACGAATGTCCCCCAATGGATGGCAAGTGCCTGTTTGACGCCCATTGCCTGCATGATCTGAACGGCTTCTTCGGGATTGCAATGGGAATTGCGCATGAAATCGCGCGGATCATAGGCACCGATCGGGATCAGGCCGAAATCAATCCCGCCATGTTGCTGGCCCAGTTCGCTAAACAGGGCCTCGTTCCAGCCGGTATCGCCGACAAAATAGAACCGGTAGCCATCGGCGAATTCCAAGATATAGCCACCCCACAGCATTTCCTTGCGGTCCTTGGTGGTGCGGCTTGACCAATGGTTGGACGGCACATGGGTGATTTTGACATCCCCGTGATGGTGGCTTTCATCCCAATCAAGTTCAACATAGCGATCAGGAGTGATGCCTGCCTTTTCCAGCAACGGTCCGTTTTTCAGCGGCAACACATAACGCGGCACATCGCCAAGAACGGTCAGGCTGGCAAGATCGAAATGGTCGTAATGATTGTGTGACAGCAACACCAGATCAAGCTTGGGTAACTGATCGATGCTTAAGCCCGGCTGGCTGTATCGTTTCGGGCCCAGTCGCTTGAACGGTGATGCGCGATCAGAAAAGACCGGATCGGTCAGGATGTTAAGGCCGCCATATTGCACCAGAACCGTGGCATGACCGACCCAGGTGACCTGCAAACGGGTCGGGTCGGGATTTTGGATGGCCGCAAAATCAGGTGTTTCGGTCGCGATTTTGCCGATTTGCTCGGTTGCTTTTGGCCATTTGTAATCGCCCGACAAACGCAGTTTCAAAAAACGCCAGAACGACCGCTTGACCGGATCGGGCAGGGGATGACGGTTTTCAAAACCGGTTTCGGTATGGTGATCGGGTCGGGATTGGATTTGCACGCGTCTGTTCCTGCCATCAAAACAATCATGTGATTATGTCTGTCACAAGGTCTGGTGACCAGAAGGTAAACGCAAGTGCCAATGACACGCTTCGTGAGTGGTGTCGCATGAAAAAGGCCGGAACGCGGGGGACACGTTCCGGCCTTCCTGAAACTTCCGCATCCACCGGGAAAGCGCTGCGGAAGCAGGGGGGACTGAATTTTATTCAATCACCGTGGCATAGGTTTCAAGTGCCGGGCTTTCTGCAATCAGGCCCTGCTGCACCATGTAATCGGCAAAACGCGCATAGCGGTTTTTATCAAGGGCGGCCGGACGCAGGGCAAAGCGCGGCAATGTATCGGCCCATGCCTTGATATTGAGTTCGTCATCAAGGTTCGGATAGGCCGCAATAAATGCCTTCCAGCTGTCATCGGGATGGTTGATCAGGTACTGCACGCCTTCTTCGAGGGCGGCGAGCATACGGGCAAAGCGCGGATCATTGACCTTGTCATTGCGTACGGTCAGGATCAGCTCGTCATAGGGCGGAACGCCTTCTTCCTCGACATAGAATGCCTTGCCCGGTTTGCCTTCGATTTCCATCTGATTGAGCTCAAAGTTGCGATAGCCGCCAATGATCGCGTCAACCTGTCCGGAATAAAGCGACGGCGACAGCGAGAAGTTCACATTGATCAACTCGACCTCATCCATCGACACACCGTGATTGCCCAGCATGGTGCCAAGCAGCGCATCTTCAAACCCGGCCAGCGAATAGCCGATTTTCTTGCCCTTAAGGTCCGCGATTTCCTTGATCGGGCCATCTTCAAGAACAATCAGGCTGTTAAGCGGGGTCGCAACCAGCGTACCAATACGCGTCAGCGGCAATCCTTCGGCGGCCTGCACATGAAGCTGGGGCTGATAATTGACCGCCACATCCCCCTGACCGGCAGCAACAAGGCGCGGCGGGGCGGACGGGTCGCTTGGTTCAATCAGTTCAACATCAAGATCATGCTTGGCAAAGAAACCCTTTTCCTTGGCAACGATCAGCGGTGCGTGATCCGGGTTTACAAACCAGTCCAGAAGAATGACCAGCTTGTCGGCGGCAAAGGCCGTTGAGGACGTGCCAAGAACCATTGCGCCCAATGCGGTCGCGGTGATCATGGATTTAAGGCGTGACATGGATGAACCTCCGTAAGATGCGCCAAATTATTTGTATGAGGATTTAAACCGCGGCCAATCGGGCAGCGGGGAATTGTATTACCGAACCGGTTTCAGGCTGTCGGGCTGCCAAGGCAGGGCGGCGCGCAAGATGCGATCGACAATGAAATATTGCGTGATCGAAAAGGCGCACAGGATCAGAAGACAGGCAAAAACCATATCAATCTGAACCCGGGCATTGGCATGCAACATCAAATAGCCAAGCCCGTGACTGGACCCCACCCATTCACCAATCACAGCCCCAATCGGAGCAACGGCGGTGGCAACCCGGAAACCCGATGCAAAGGCCGGAAGGGCAGCGGGCAGGCGGATATGGGTCAAAAGTCGCCAGCGACTGGCCCCCATGGTCCGTGCCAGATCAAGCCACCCGGTTTCGGTGCGGGCCAATCCGTCAAAGAAGGCCACAGTCACCGGGAAGAAAATGATCAGGGCGGCCATGGCAATCTTGGATGCCAGACCAAAGCCCAGCCAAAGAACCAGAAGCGGGGCCAGGGCAAAGAACGGAATGGCCTGCGACACCAGAAGGATCGGCATCAGCCAGAACCGAACCGGCGAAAATAGCGCCATCGGAATGGCGGCCAGCGTACCAAGTGCCGCACCGGCAAACAGGCCAATCACCGTTTCGGCGATGGTATATTGCGCGTGATCAAGCAAAACATCATGCCGGGCAATCAGGGTGGCCCAGACATCTGTGGGCGTTGGCAGCATGTATTTCGGCGCACCGGTAATCAGAACCAGCGCCTGCCATGTTGCAATCAGCGCAACCACAATGATCAGTGGCCGCACAAGCATAAGCCAGCGGCGTTCTGTCAGTGGCTTTTTATGGGGATGAGGATTGTTTTGAAGGCTCATGACACAGCCTCCGCACCATAATCCGTGCTGATATCTGCACCAAGTTGGCGCAATAATTCGGCCTGCTGGGCCAAAATGGCGGGGTCGGTGATGTTGCGCGGGCTTTGACCATCTGGTGTGATCGCATCGGCAAGGGTGGCCGGGGCACCCGACAGGACATGAACATGATCGCCAAGACGCAATGCTTCAAGCGGGTCGTGGGTTACCAGCAATACCGTCTTGCCGCGCAAAACCCGTGCGGCCAGTTCCTGCAACCGTAACCGATTGACCGGATCAAGGGCTGAAAACGGTTCATCCATCAGGACAACCGGGCGATCTTCCATCAGGGTGCGGGCAAGGGCGGCACGCTGTTTCATGCCCCCCGAAAGTTTGGCCGGGCGCAGATGGGCGGCATCGGTCAAACCGACTTCGGCGATCAGGTGTTCGGCGCGCGCATGATCGGGACGTTCGCCGCGAAGGACCGCACCAAGTTCGACATTTTCGCGCACCGTGCGCCAGGGCAAAAGCAAATCCTGCTGCGCCATATAGGCGATGCGGTTCCTAAGGATTCCGCCGTTAGAACAGGTGATGTTACCGCTAACATCGCCTTCGACCAGACCGGTAAGGAAGCGCAAAAGTGTGCTTTTGCCAACGCCGCTGGGACCGAGCAAACAGGTAAAGCTTCCGGCCCGAAGGGTCAGATCAAGATCATCAAAAATATCAACGCCGCCAAATGCCACACGGGCACCCGACAGATGGATATCGAAATTGGTTGGATTTTGCGCCTGCTGGGGCGCTTGTTCTGTGTCGCGCATTCGATCCTTCCTACGCCGGTCTTAACCGGTTCAGGTTCAAAGGGTCGTTCGGCAACACCGAACCTCTCAGCCGATTTACGATCGGCCCCCCCGGAGATGACGGGACTATGCGCAGTCAAAACGCGTCCGTCAAGTTTTGTGACAATTTGTGTCAGGCGCTGCGCGCGATAAAGAACGATGATCGATGTGTCAGATCGCTGTAATCAGCCCTTGCAGAATGGCGTGAATGCACGCAATGCTGTGGGGATCCTGCCGCTGAAATTGACTGACATCTGTTGTGACCATCTTGCCCGAAACCCTTCCTGATTATCGTCGGGGTGACATAACCCCGCGCATGATTGCCGCCGAAATTTACCGCGGGTCCAGTTACGGGCCGAAACATCCATTGGCGATCCCGCGGGTGTCGCTGGTGGTCGATATGGTGCATGCGCTGGGCTGGGTGGATGAAAGCACCTATTTGACGGGGCCGGTGGCAACCCCCGATCAACTGGCGCGGTTTCATGACCCGGACTATGTCGATGCCGTCATACAGGCCGAACGTGACCAGTCCCTTCCCGAGGAGGCCATGGTCCGGTATGGTCTGGGTAAAAATGGCAATCCGATCTATCCGGAAATTTTCCGGCGTCCGGCGACTGCGGCCGGATCATCGATCCTGGCAGCGCAATTGATTGCCGATGGCGGCATCATCCATCATCCGGCCGGGGGAACGCACCACGGGTTGCGGGATCGGGCATCGGGGTTTTGTTACTTCAACGACCCGGTTCTGGGGATTTATGCGCTTCTCGATTCGGGGCTTGAACGGGTGTTGTATGTTGATATTGACGCCCATCACGGGGATGGCGTGCAATATGCCTTTGCCGAAGACGACCGGGTTCTGACCGTTTCCATGCATCAGGAAGATTTATGGCCGAAGACCGGCACGATTGATGACGTGGCCGGGGGCATGGCCCGCAACCTGCCGATGCCGGGCGGGATGAATGACGACGAGATGCGGTTCGTTCTTTTTGAATATTTGATTCCTCTTGCATTAAGTTTTGCACCACAAGCTATTGTTTTACAATGTGGATGTGATACTCTTGCCGAGGATCCGCTTTCAAAACAGCTTTTGGGCAATCAATCGATCTGGGAAGTCGTGGGGGCGATGACCAGATTGGCGCCAAGAAGTCTTGTTCTTGGCGGCGGAGGATATAGTCCATATGGGGTTGCACGCTGTTGGTCCGGGGTGTGGGCGACCATTAACGGGATCGAAATACCACCTGTGTTACCCATCACAGCGGAAAATATCCTGCGTGTCATAAAATGGTCGCATAGTCGTGGCAGACAGCCGGCCAACGAGTTGTTTACAACTTTGGCGGATCCATGGCGGGGCGGCGCAATCCGGGACGAGGTCCGGGAACGCGTCAGAAGACTAAGAGGGTATGGGGTATGAAGTCGTTTATTCAGATGGCTTTGGTGGTGTGCTTTATCAGCGCAGCAGTGGTTGCGGGGCTTAATGCAAAGGCAACCGGATTTGAACGATCGCGCATTCTCGTCGATGGTGAGGTCTATAATGTCGAAATGGCCGTCACCCCGGAAGAACGATCGCGCGGCCTGATGTTCCGCACCGAAATGGCCAGTGATGCCGGGATGCTGTTTGATTTCGGCGGCGCACGTGACATTTCAATGTGGATGAAGAACACCTTCATTTCGCTTGATATGCTGTTCATTGATGCCAGTGGCACGATTGTCGGCATTGAGAAGCGCACGGTACCGCAATCGGAAACCATCATCCCGTCGCCAAAGCCGGTGCGTTTCGTGCTTGAGCTGAATGGTGGCTCGGCCGACAAGATGGGCTTTGAGGTTGGCGAAAAGGTCGAAGGTCTGCCGCGCTAGGGCGTTGTGGCCAACCCGCCCACAGTCAAAAGATCAATCAGCAATAGCAAGGCCGCAGACCATATCTGCGGCCTTTGGTTTTTGTGCATGTTTTTCGGAAAAAACGCATAATGCGGTCTTGCCCACCCGGCATTATGGTGCTAAATCCACATCCGCGTCGGGGAGTAGCGCAGTCTGGTAGCGTACCTGCTTTGGGAGCAGGGGGTCGCGAGTTCGAATCTCGCCTTCCCGACCATTTCCCTTTTTGTTGTCTGACGGTGATCCAACAGGATTTCCAATTCGCGACAAAAGGTGTAAAAGATGAAGTATTGGCAGGGGTTAGAGAGGCCCGTTAAACTGCCATAACCATCTTATCCCGACGGTCAAGACGAGGGTCCCGATGAAGGTCCGTGTTTATAAACCTGCCAAAAACGCCATGCAGTCCGGTCAGGCTGCGACCAAGCACTGGGTTATGGAATTTGAACCGGGTGCGAAAAAAGTCGCCGATCAGCTGATGGGATGGATCGGATCAACCGATACCCGTGGCCAGGTCCGCATGTATTTCGATACCCTTGAAGAAGCCCAGGCCTTTGCCGCCAAGCACAAGCTGATCGCCGATATCGAACAGCCCAAGCCGCGCAAGGTCCAGATCAAGTCCTATGCCGACAATTTCGCGTTCAAACGCGTTGTCTGATTGCGGACTGGCTGTTACCGGCTGACCATACCATCGGGGCGGGCATCCGCCCCGTTTCGTCTGACAGGGGACGTTAAACCCTGCAAACATGCCGGGCAGGCGACCAATGCCATGCCCCGGGGGATAAGCAAACCCCCCCCACCCAGCGGTCCCTTAGCTCAACTGGATAGAGCAACAGACTTCTAATCTGTAGGTTGCAGGTTCGAGTCCTGCAGGGATCGCCATTTTTCTTTTTTATCAATCTGTTATCCGAATATTTCGACCTTTCCGTGCCAGCCGCGCGCGTTCGTCGTCATGACAGCAGCGTTCGGTTTTACTTTTTCGGGCGGATGCGGTTGCGGATTTCAACGATGCGTTCAAGTGTGGCAAGCGGCTTGGCCGGATTGGCCGCAGCAAGGCCGATCATCATGGTTTCCAGGCAGCACATCATGGGGGCGTGCAGGGCGACCTGATCGCTTTTGGAACGCGGCAGGACGATTGCGGCTTCGGCGATTTTGATCAGCGGGCTTTTGTCGGATGTGACAATCCCGATCAGGGGAACCGACAGGCGTTCGGCCTCGGCAACGGTGGCGCTGGCTTCGCGATGCAGGCGGCCATGACCCAGCATGACAATCACGTCGCCTGGTCCGACCTCGATCAATTGTTCGGCCAATGATATGCCGGTGCGGTTCAATTCATAGGCGGGATAGCCGCTGCGAGAAAAAAGACGGGCGGCATAGGATGCGATGATGCCCGATGCCCCAATCCCCGATACACCGATCCGGTTGGCACCAGACAGCAGTTCGACCGCCTTGCGCATTCCGGCACGGTTGTGGGGCTGGCCCAGTTCGAGCATGGCGTTAAGCTGATCTTCGACCATGAAATCGATGGCGGTATCGGCATCATTGGCAACATCCGATGTTGTCGACGCCATTTTTGCGGTTGGTGAATTGGTGGCGATAAAGAAACCTTCGATGGTTTCCTTAAGATCGCGAAGGCCGGTAAAGCCGACCGCCTGAACCGTTCTGATCACCGTGGCATCGGATGTATCGGTGATGTGGGCGATCTCAAGGGCCGATTGTGACAGGGTCGCGCTCAGATTATCGCGGATATATTCGGCAACCAGTTGCATGCTGGGAGACAGGCGGTCTGCGCGGGCATTGATGCGTTCGGCAAAACGATCAACGGGATTTTCAGTGAAATTCTTGGACACGGGCTACTCCCGGTTTGATGAAGGATGCAACAGGCGGTGATGCCGGTGTAAGGCGGCGCACCGCATTCAGGATTTCGGTGCGTTTTCCGGTGATTTGGTCGTGGGGCCGTATGGCGGCCGGAAGCGGTCGGCAACAATGTGCGAGGTGATCAGGGCGGTCATCATCGACAGCGCGCCATAGGAATTCGAAATCGCGATTTCACGCGACACCAGGATATAGCGGCCGTCGCGGCAGGCCCGGAGGAAACGGCAGAAGTCGGGAAAGATATCGTTCATTGCCCCGATCTCGGCCTTGGCGCCATTGTTGCGGTCATCGCGGAACGGATCAAATATGTAATCGGCATCAAGATCGGGAAGATATTCCGGGCTTACCTGAAGGCGGCCGGAAGGGGCGATATTGTCAATCAGTGCGGGGAACTTGAACCCTGCATCGCGCAGCACCCGTCCCAGTGATCGATAGGTATGATAGATATTGATCTTGCCATTAAGGGGCTGAAGCACACTGACGGAGATGTCCGACGGGTTCAGATTGCGTTTCAGGGCGGCGATATTGGCCTGATAGCGGGCTTCTAGATATTTCAGGGCATCTTGCCGTCCGGTCAGTTCGGCGAGCTTTTGATACACATGGGGGCCACCCAGCCGCGCGGCATCAAGTGAAACCGTGGGTGCAATCGCCTGAAGCGGCTCGATTGCACTGGCCCGGCCCGGGGCGGTGATGATCAGATCGGGCGCCAGGGCGGTGATGGTTTCAAGATCAATCTCGGTCGATCCGATATAGCGGATGTCGGAATTGTCAAAATCCACCCCGGTCAAAAGCCGGGAAGACCGCAAATACGGCGTCCCGTCAAGGCCGATACGTCCGTGACTGGCGATTGGAAAAACGCCAAGTTCAATCAGCGGAATGGTGACATCCACATCATATAGCGAAATGATCCGCGTCGGATGGTCCGGCACCTCGACATCCCGGCCAAGGTCATCGGTGAATGTTTTTGCCTGTACGTTCATGCCCCACAGAAGGACTGCGACGAAGACGGCAATAGCAGCTCTGACCCGTCGGAATATGAAGTGAGGAGACAGGGGGAGCGGGGAAATGCGATCGCGCGCAACCGGGTGCTGATTGCATGAAAACACAACGGGTATTGCCATCAAGATCGTCCTAAAGTTCATCGCGGCGTTTCCAAAGCAGGATCAGAAGAACCGGCACGCCAATCATGGCAAGAACAATGCCGGCTGGCAGTTGCAGGGGTAAAAACGCAACCCGGCCAATGGTATCGGATGCCAGCAACAACAGCCCGCCCACCAGGGCGCTGGCCGCAAGAACCGATGCCTGGCTGTGGTTGCCAATGACAAGTTTGGTCAGGTGCGGGGCGATCAGGCCGATAAAGCCGATCCCGCCAATGGTCGAGACACATGTTGCCGAAAGCATGGTTGCCGCCAGAAGCTGGATCGCCGATGTCCGGCCAAGCCGTACACCAAGTCCGGTTGCGGTCTGTGCGCCAAGGGACATGACATCAGATGC
Source organism: Thalassospira povalilytica (assembly GCF_002844235.1). Taxonomy (GTDB): domain Bacteria; phylum Pseudomonadota; class Alphaproteobacteria; order Rhodospirillales; family Thalassospiraceae; genus Thalassospira; species Thalassospira povalilytica. Next base: position 208,883 of record NZ_PGTS01000002.1, read on the forward strand.
CCGTGCGCAGCCCAGAAGCAGCACAAAGTTGACAAGCAGAAGTCCCGCTGCGACCGGGACAATATCCCAGGTGGCGGATGCCAGACTGCCGGTAACCCAAAGAAGCAATGGCTGGGCGTCGCTGGCGTCAAGGGACACAAGGATCATGGCCACCAGTGCTGATAAAAACCACGACAGCCCGATACCAATCAGCACAAAGCGCAGGTTCGAGGTCGATCGCGCGATGGCAACCGTCATTGCAGCCACCAGCAAACCACCAATCGTGCCCAGTACCGGATATGAAATGGCGGGCAGGGACGGGCCAAACAGGGTCAGGCACAAAATGACCAGAATGGATCCTTCGCGCACGCCAAGAAGCCCCGGATCCGCAAGGCCATTGCGGGTCAGTGACTGCATCGATGCACCCGAAAGCCCCAGCATCGCCCCGCACAAAACAGCAAGAACAACCCGTGGCAGGCGCAATTCGGTCAATATCGCCTGTGCTGTGGGGGATAATGTCACATCACCCGACATGACGGCGATCAGACCGGCTGGCAGGATATCCTGACTGCCCAGTGTGATTGCCCAGAATACCCCGGCAATCAGCCCCGATGCCGCAAGGACAAGGATGACGCTGCGCAAAATATGCAGACGCATTTCAAGGCGGCCGATCGTGATCTGGTGATAGCCGGTGGCACGGGGCTGTTTGAATGGCATGGTCATCGCAGCACCCTTGCCACCAGAATGCTAAAGACCGGTGCGCCAACAAAGGCGGTGGCAAGTCCGGTGGGAATTTCGTGGGGCAGCATCACAAGCCGGGCTGCCAGATCGGCAAGGGCCAGCAAGCCCGCACCACCCAATGCGACAAGCGGTACGGATAATCGATAATCGCTGACAAAGCGGCGCACCAGATTGGGTACAATCAACCCGACAAAGCCGATCGGACCTGCGATTGCGACCGCGATCCCGCAAAACAGGGCGGCGGCAATGATACCGATCAGGCGTACCCGCCGAACCGATATGCCAAGTCCGGTTGCCACATCATCGCCAAGTGCCAGCGCATTCAGGCAACTTGAAACATAAAGCGCGGCGATCACGGCTGGCACCAGTAACCAGGAAGAAGCCCAAAGGGTATCCATCCGGGCCCCGGCCAGATCCCCGACCATCCAAAGACGCACCTGATCAAGGGTGTCATCATCAAGAATAAGAATGGCCGATGTCACAGCAGACGCCAGCGCGGAAAAGGCAATGCCGCAAAAGGTGACCTTAAGCAACGTCATGCCCGATTTCCCGGCAGAGGCAAAAACAATCGTCGCCAGAAACAGCAAACCGCCACCGGTCGCGGCAATCAGCGGGCGGGCAATGCCGTCGGTGGCAAGGCCCATTGGGGCCGCTGTTGCCACAACAACCGCAAGTGTCGCCCCGGCATTCAGTCCCAGAATATGGGGTTCACCCAGCGGGTTGCGCAAAAGCCCCTGTAACAACAGACCCGAAAGGCCAAGACACGCACCGGTGATCAGGGCCGCGACAAGCCGTGGCATGCGAATGGTTTGAAGAACGCGGTGATCAAAACTGCCGGCATCAAAACCGTTTGCAAGGTCAAGCAGGCTGTCAAACCCGATCAGACGCGGCCCGACTATAAGATAAAGCGTTGAAATCAGGACCAGCATCGCAACAAGGCCAAGGATCGGACGCGATGCCATATGTACCCCCGACAGCCGTTCCGTTCTCACGGTGCACATCCGGTCGGGGCGGCATTTGATGGTGATGCGGATGGCAAGGCGTGATTGCCAGCGTTATGGCGCGGAATGAATACCGGGATGCCGGAATCCGGATCCACCAGCCGGATGACGTCGGTGGAAAAAACATCTGAAATCAGGTTGGCTGAACAGGATTTCGGATCATCGATTGTGCAATGTATTTTGCCGTCTTTAAGGAAAATCAGGTGATCGGCATATTGCATGGCAAAGTTCAGGTCATGCAGAACGGTGACGATTGTCCGACCGTGGCTGCGACACAATTCGGCAATCAGTTTCATGACATCGACCTGATAACGCAGATCAAGATAGGTTGTCGGTTCATCAAGCAGGATGATGTCGGTTTCCTGTGCCAGAGCCATGGCGATAAAGCACCGCTGACGCTGACCACCGGACAAGGCATTGACCGGTGTTTGAGCAAAGCTTGCGGTGTCGGTGATTTCCATCGCGTGATGAACGGCCTTCTCGTCGGCATTGCTCCATTGCCGGAAAAGTCCCTGATGGGGGTAGCGACCGCGCGACACCAGATCATAGACATTCAGGCTTTCGGGCAGGACCGGGCTTTGCGGCAGAATGCCCAGTTTGCGGGCGACATCACGTGTGGGCAGGGTATGGATATCCTTGCCGGCAAGGTAAACCGTACCCTTTGCCGGGGACATCAGACGCGACAGGGTCGAAAGCAATGTCGATTTGCCAGAACCGTTCGGCCCGACCAGAACCGTGAGCCGGTTTTGCGGAATAGACAATGATATATCGTGCAAAACCGTTGTTTCGCGGAATGCAGCATGCAGTTTTTCTGCTGCCAATGGGGCAGCATCGCGTGATGGAGCGTCTTTGATCATCGGGTGAGTCTTTGCGATTCCGCAGATTCCAAAAGCAAATGAGAAACATTTGCGACTGTAGTAGTCAAGAAACCAACGGTTATATTTTTTCACTTTTTATCGAAAACAGGGGTTATTTAGCGGTTTTCGACCGGTGTTTGATGGCATAAAAAGGTCGGAAACAGGCCGGTTTTGTGGCAATCGGTGAAACTAGGGTTTGACTACTACATAAATGACAATGATAACCACTCTCAAAGTAATTAAGAATAATTATTAACTGGAATTGTGAGTGTGGTTAGAATGAAGGTGCAACATTGTAAATTCGGGGCCTTGTTGCTGGCGTCGGTATCGATAAGCGGGGTGATGGTCAATCATGCCCGTGCCGCGGGCGAACAAGAAGCCGGCAGCCAGATCCAGCAGGTCGCTCAAGCCCAGCCAACCCAAAAGCAGTCAACCGACGAGACTGCAACAGCGGTAACGACCCAGCCGGTCACCGTGACAGCAAGCCAGCGAAGCGGGGATGGCGGCGATGCGGTTGACGGTTATCAGCCGGTCAGCACATCGGTGGCGACCCGAACCAAAACCCCGTTGATTGATGTGCCGCGGGTGGTCAATGTCGTCGGATCGCAGGTTATCGAAGATCAGGATGCGCGCAGCCTTGACGATGTTCTGGCCAATGTCAGCGGGGTGACGCAGACGAACACACTTGGCGCGACGCAGGATGCGATCATTCGTCGCGGATTTGGATCGAACCGTGATGATTCCATTCTGGTGAACGGGCTTAAGGTTGCCACACCGCGCAGCTTCAACATCACGGTCGATCATGTCGAAGTGGTCAAGGGGCCGGCATCGACATTATATGGCATTCTTGATCCCGGCGGGATGATCAATATCGTCACCAAGAAACCGCAATCCGAATTCGGTGGCGAGGTGAATACAAGCCTGACCAGTTTTGGCGGCGGCAATGCCGGGTTTGATGTGACCGGACCGCTGGTGGAAGACGGATCCCTGTCATTCCGGTTACTTGGCGATTACGAGAAAACCGATTACTGGCGCAATTTCGGGGAAACCGAACGCCAGCAAATCGCACCGTCCCTTCGTTGGGAAGGCGATGAAACCGACATTACGCTAAGTTACTTCCACGAAAAATACAGTGTGCCGTTCGACCGCGGGACCATCTTTGATCTCAATACCGGCAAGGCGGTCAATGTTGATCCGGAAATCCGCTTTGACGAGCCCTATAACGTGACCAAGGGCAAGACCGATATGGTCCAGTTCGAAGTCAATCAGGATCTTGGCGATGCGTGGGAACTTGGCTTTGATTACAGCTTCAGCCGTAACAAATATGCCGACAACCAGGCGCGTGTGCGGTCCTATAATGCCAGCACCGGCGATGTGACCCGGCGCGCCGATGCGACACAGGATTCAACCCTGATCAAGCATTCCGTGCGTGCTGACCTGACTGGCGAAGTCGAATTGGCGGGGCTGAAGAACGAGCTGCTGTTTGGCACGTCCTATGATTACAGTGATACGCTGCGTACGGATATGATCCGGTGTAGCAACGTCACCAATTTCAATATCTATAATCCGGTCTATGGCAATCTGGATGAATGTACGAACGTGTCGGCCAGCGACAGTGACCAGACCGAAACATTGTCGACTGTTTCGGCCTATGCGCGCGATGCCCTGCATCTGAATGACCAGTGGATACTGGTCGGTGGGTTGCGTGTGCAATATTACGACATTCTGGCGGGCAAGGGACGGCCGTTTGTGACCAACACCGAACGTTATGGTCAGGAACTGATCCCCAATGGCGGTCTGGTATATAAGGCAACGCCGCAACTGTCGCTTTATACCAATGTTGCCAAGACCTTCCGTCCGCAATCCTCGATCGGCAGCTATGTCGGCAATATTGCCCCGGAAGAAGGTATTTCCTATGAAGTCGGCACGAAATACCAGGTCGCCAATGGTCTGACGACCAACATCGCGCTTTATACCAGCGAGAAAAACAACGTCGCCTATTCCGAAGATGTCGGTGGCGAAACCGTGGTCAAGGCGGCGGGAACCGTGCGTTCGCGCGGGCTTGAAATTGATGTGGCCGGGGCGCTTACCGAAAATCTCGACATTATCGCAAGCTATGGCTTTACCGATGCACGGGTGACAAAGGACCCCGAACTCAAGGGCAAGCGTCTTGCCAATGTGGCCCGCCATACCGGGTCGCTGTTCCTGGCCTATGATTTCGGGACTGCGGTGCCCGGTGCAAGCAACTTCCGCGCGGGCGGTGGTGTCCGTGCGGTCGGTGAACGTCCGGGGACCAACACCAATACCTATGATCTTCCGGCTTATGCGGTTGCGGACATGTTTGCGTCCTACACGATTGATGCCAGCAACCCGATCACCTTCCAGCTCAATCTGAAAAACATCTTTGACGAGGTGTATTACACTTCCTCGATCGGCACCAACAATCTGGGTAACCAGATCGGGGAGCCGTTCCAGGCAATCCTGAGTGCCAAAGTCGAATTCTGACATTCGCACGCAAAAATCAGATTTCCAAAACGGGGCGTTCGCGCCCCGTTTCTTTGTTGGGCATCGGTTAAGCCTTATCCCCGGGGCAGCTTGACGTTGCAAAAGCGTAAACAATCATGGGTTGATTTATGCGTTTGTTATATTCATTATTTTTTGTGGCGATAATGCATCCGGGGGGACTTGAAATGCGCGGGGTTGGATTACTGACTTTACTGCTGCTTGCAGGATGTGCGGGCTTACCGGCTGGCAACCAGTCCCCGGTGCAGGGCGCAGGCGCGCCAGGTGCTGAGACGCAACAGGTTGCAGGTGGTGGCCAGGGTAACGGTCAAGGTGACGGCCAGGGTAACGGCCAAGGTGGCGGCCAAGGTAACGGGGGGCAACAGCAACCGGCAGCAGGCGGGAACGGGGATGCCGGTTCGCGTGCCGCGACCAGTAACGTTTTGAACGTAACACCCCACATTCTTGTCGAACGCCAGAGTTCCGGTGCGACGATCGGTTTTTGGGACGATACTTATACCCGGGTGCGAGTGACAGCCGTTGCATTGGGAAGCGGTGGTGGAACCGGTTCCGCGGCATCGGTTGTGAATCGCGACTATGACGAGGAGCGTCGAAATGCGATTGCGCGTTTCTTTGTTGGCAAGACCCTGTCGGCAAATCTGACCTTCCGTGTTGATATTGCCGGAGAACGACCAGCCTATTCGGCGGTTATTCCGGTGGTCGCAATGTCACATACCAGCAACAGTGAGGTTGGCGAGGCATGGTCAACCGATATTTATGGCCAGTCGGTCAATAAGCTTGTGCGTATCCGGGCCGGGTCACGCGTCAGCATTGCGGTCGAACTGGCACGATCCAGAAGTGCCGACAGCCAGATTGTGCAAAGTGCTTTGAATGTTGCGCGCGAGGCAACAAAGGTCATTTCACCTGAATCCGATCTTTTGACCACCTTCACCAAGAATTCGGTCGACAAGGAAGCGCAGATTTGGGACAGCGCCCTTGGAAAACTGTTTTCGCTTAGTCTGAGTGAAAAAGTCCTGTCTGACAGTTTGCTTCAGGAGTTCTCGCCAGACATGCCGATTGTCTCGGTCAAGTTGAGGTTGCCCAAAGACCTTGATAGCAATGGCCTCAGAGACGCACTGGATGTCGGGGAATGGCATGTGTCGCTTGATTGTCCGACCCGTTCGCTTTTCATTGCGGCAAAAAGAGTGACCACGGGCAATAACAAGGTTTCCTGTCAGGAGCAGGTCGAAAGCCTGCCGACGGATTTCAAATTGGCGCCGGAGCGAGTTTTGAATTATCCGTTATCTGAAAACAGCACGATTTACAGCTATTTGCTGGCGTCAACAGAGTTCAGCACAAGATTGCAGGATGTTGCCGCCGCCAGTGGGGCTGAACTTCCGACCCAGGCGAAAAAATTGTGCTCGGTGGTTCTCGATGCCGGGGAGGCGCTTGGGCTGACGCGGATCGACAGCAATCTTTTGCTTTGGGCTGTTGCCCAACGGTTGCCGATTGCGTCCAAGGCAACAGACGTTCAAACAGCCTGTGCCGACAGTCGTCAAACAATTCGTGAATTGATCACGCCGTCGTCTTAGGCCCAACGGTCAACCCAACAGTAAGCCGGTCTTGGAAGCGCTTGGAGACGCTTGGAGGCAGCAGATTACCTTGCCGCCAAATACCGCCCCGGGCGATGGTTGAGCGCGATAATCAGGTTAAGGACCACTGCACCCAGGATGGAAAGCAGTACCTTGTCAAAGGGCAGGGTCAGAAAGGCGATAATCAGGATCACCATATCGACGGCAAGCTGGAAGTAACCGGCGCGGATGCCGAAATGTTCCTGCAGATACAGGGCAAGGATATTGATCCCGCCAAGCCCCGCACGGTGGCGAAACAGCATGAGAAGGCCAATCCCCATCAGCGCACCGCCAGAGATTGCCGCATAGACCGGGTTGAGCATCTGAAAATCAACCAGCATCGGGGTCAGTTTTGAAAAGCCCGATACAAGGCCGACGGCGATAAAGGTTTTGAGCGTGAAGGCAATGCCCATGCGCTTGAACGCCAGCCAATAGAAGGGCAGGTTGATCACAAAGAAAATCAGGCCAAAGGACAGCCCCGTCGCATGTTCGATCAAAAGCGCCGCCCCGGCTGTACTGCCGGTAACCAGAACGCTTTCGCTATAAAGCGTCACGCCAAGCGATACCACCATTGTGCCAAGCAGCAAAGCCAGCACATCTTCGTAAAGGCGATGGGAAATATCGTCCTTTTTCGACGGTGCCTGTGTGGCGGTGGATACGTTGGTATCGGTCATCGTTGCGTTGGTTTGGGCCATGTCGGACAACAGTCTTTTGTCTGATGAATAGGATCAATTTACGCTTTTCGCATGTGCGAAACAAGCTGGCGTTGCAATGCAATGTCAATTCGCCCGTTTTTGATATTGCCGTGCAGGCCAACGCAAAAGACCGGCCCGAAAGGAGCCGGTCTTGGCAAAATCATGCGCGTTATTGTGCGGAATGGTCCGCGCAACAGCGTTCCGATCAGGCGGCTTCGTCCCATTTCGGAGCAAAGGACGGGTCAATCATGCGGCCATCGGGTTTTGACAGGTTGTTGATTGCCGCCATGTCTTCATCGGACAATTCAAAATCAAAGATATTGAAATTGGCGGCGGCATTTTTCGGAGAGCCCGATTTCGGGATCGCCATGACGCTGTCTTGCTGCATCAACCAGCGCAAGGTGACCTGAATGCCGGATTTGCCGTATTTCGCACCGATATCCTTAAGCACCGGGTCATGCAACACCGTCCCGCGTGCAATCGGGCAATAGGCGGTCAGCAGCATGTCATGCGAACGCAGGTTTTCAAGCACCCGGGACTGATCAAGATAGGGGTGATATTCGACCTGGTTGACCGTCAGCGGAATGTTGCTGAGCGACACGGCCTTGTCGATCAGAGCAGTCGGGAAGTTCGAAATCCCGATCAGGCGCGTCATGCCAAGGTTTTTGACTTCGTTAAGGGCGGCCAGCGTTTCGGAAAGCGGGACTTCGTCGGTCGGCCAGTGCAAAAGCAGAAGATCGACATGGTCAAGATCAAGCTTGCGCAGGCTTTCAACGACCGACGTTTGCAAATCGCCGCTTTGGAACTTGTCGTACCAGACCTTGGTGGTCAGGAAATAGTCATCGCGCGCAAGACCCGATGCCTTAAGACCGCGACCAACGCCTTCTTCATTGTGATACATCTGGGCGGTATCAAAATGGCGATAGCCGATTTTGGCGGCCTCTGCGACCATTGTTGCCGCGTCATCATTATTGAGTTCGTATGTCCCAAATCCGAGGGCCGGAATTTCGATACCCTGCCAGTTCCGGTAAATCATGATGTGTTACCCCCTCTGTGTTTGATTGTTGTAATTGTGGCTGCTGTCATCGTCCTGTTCAAATGACGATCAGGTGTCAATTATGCGCTAACATGCGCCAGATTTAGTGCAATGCAACCAAACCGCAACCTGTACGGTTGGATGAAGTGCGCTGTTCAATGGGGAAGGACGTGCGACAGATGTCTTTGTGTCAAAAGACATTTTTGAAAAGAAAAAGGGCGACCGGGTATGTCGGGTCGCCCGAAGTTCAGGACTTAGAGTGAGGCTGTATCAAGCCAAGATCCAATCTGCACCTGAAACGGTTCGATATCCTTGATATGGCTCAAACCGGATCAACTTATGATGTTGGTGCTGTGTTCCCGGTTTCGCTGACCGCCGCATTGAGGTGATAAAGGGACTCCCGAATGACCTGGGGACCGAGATCCTTGGTGATGAAAACGATTTTTGATCGATGGTCATCACTGGGCCAGGCCGGAAGCGATGCGGGCGGATGGAAAACATGCTGGACGGCGTGAATGGCGACCGGGGCGTCTTCACCGACAAGGTTCAGGATGCCCTTGACGCGCAAAAGGCTTTCGCCGCGCATCTGGGTAAAAATCTCGGCCCAGGTGACAAAAGCATCCCAATGCAGCGGTTCGTCAAAGGTGATGCAGAATGACTGAATGTGATCGTCATGGCGGTTCACATCGTGGTCGTGACTATGATCATGACTGTGGCCGTGATGATCGTGACCGTGGTCATGTGCATCATCACGGGAATGGTCGTGATCGTGGCTGTGTTCATGGTCATGGGGCTCATCCCCGTGATGGTCATAGGCCTCGTCACGCAGCCATTTTTGCACATCCATGCTTTTGGTTTCGGGATCATAAAGGCCGGCGTTGAACAGTTTGGATACCGCGATATCGCCATTGATCACCTGATAGATCGGGGCGGCGGGGTTCAGGGCACGCAGGCGGGCTTCAAGGGCGGTGCGCGTCGTATCATCGGCCAAATCGGATTTGGTCATCAGGATACGGTCGGCGACGGCGGCCTGTTTGACGCTTTCGGGGTGCTGGTCAAGCTGCCCGGACCCATGGATGGCATCCACCGTGGTCACAACGCTATCAAGACGGAACTTGGTGGTCAGCAGCGGATCGGTCATCAGCGTATGAAGGATCGGTGCCGGGTCGGCAAGCCCCGTGGTTTCAATGATCACCCGGTCAAAGGCCGGGATTTCGCCACGCGTGCGTTTGACAAACAGATCGCGCAGACCCGAAATCAGATCACCGCGCACCGAACAGCAAATGCAGCCGGAATTCAGCAACACCACATCTTCGGAGACTTCGCGCACCAAAAGGTGATCCAGCCCGATTTCGCCAAATTCATTGATCAGGACGGCTGTATTGTCCATGCCGTCCTGGGTCAGAAGGGCATTCAGAAGGGTGGTCTTGCCGCTGCCCAGAAAGCCGGTAATGACGGTGGTGGCAATGCGTTCAAACTGTTCGTCGGAAATGGCCATGTCGTATATGTCTTGTTTTCTGTCTTATTTCTTGCCGTACAATTCATCGACCGAGACTTCCGGTTCGGAAATCACGACTTCCTGTCCATCGCGGGCGGCGAAATAAAAACAGTTGCGACGCCCCGTGTGGCAGGCAACGCCAAGCTGGTCGACCTGTACCAAGACGGTGTCCTGATCGCAGTCATAGCGGAAATCGACAAGTTTCTGCACCTGGCCGGAGCTTTCACCCTTGCGCCAGAGCTTGCCGCGCGACCGCGAGAAATAGCACACCCGACCGGTTTCAAGGGTTTCAAGCACCGCATCACGGTTCATCCACGCCATCATAAGGACTTCACCCGTGTCATGCTGCTGGGCGATTGCCGGGATCAGGCCGTTTTCGTTGAATTTGAGTTTATCGGCAATTTGCGGGTTGGCAGCCGTCATGGGGATGCTCCGGTCGATGAAGGTTGACTTTTTATGTTCGGCACGTCAGAAAATGATATATTATAACATTTCATCAGATGCCATGGCTTTTTGGCGCTTTTGGGAAATCAATTGGATCAAAAGCGTTCAGCCAGCGAGACGAGATATCCAGATATGAGCGATCTTTTCCCGAAAAAGGGCCACGATCACGACAGATGTGTGCATAGCGCACTTGCGCAGGCCGAAAAAGTCTGTGATGCGGAAAATGCACGCTTTACCGATATGCGCCGCAAGGTCTTTACCCTGATCTGGCAATCGCACAAGGCCGTGACGGCTTATGAGCTGCTTGATGCGCTGACTGCCGAAGGGCAGCGCGTGCAGCCGCCAACGGTCTATCGGGCGCTGGAATTCCTGACCGAACTTGGTCTGGTGCATCGGATTGAATCGCTTAATGCCTATTTCGGCTGTGACCGGCCCGATTGTGAACATCTGGGGCAGTATTTCATCTGTACCGATTGTGGCCGTGTGGCCGAGGCCGTGAATGAAGACATGAGCAATGCCGTGCGCAAGGCCGCACGTGGTGTCGGTTTCACTATCGAAGCAACCACGGTCGAGATCAAGGGGCTTTGCCATGACTGCGCCACTCATTGAGGGGCGGGGGCTTACCCTGTCATTCGGGGGCGAGCGGGTTCTCGATCAGGTATCAATCTCCATCCGTGCAGGCGAAATCATTACCCTGATCGGGCCAAATGGTGCAGGCAAATCGACACTGGTCAAGACATTGCTGGGCTTGCAAAAGCCCGATAGCGGTGATGTCATCCGCAAACCGGGCCTTCGGGTGGGCTATGTTCCCCAAAAGCTTGCAATTGATCAGGTTTTGCCGCTGACAGTGAAGCGTTTCCTGACCCTGACACGGTCGGCAAGCCGTTCAGATTGTGAACAGGTCCTGGCACAGGTTGGTGCAACCCATGTGATTGATGCCCAAATGAGCAGCCTTTCCGGTGGCGAGGCCCAGCGTGTGATGCTGGCGCGCACCCTTTTGCTGCGTCCTGAATTGCTGGTACTTGATGAACCGACGCAGGGGGTCGATGTCAGCGGGCAGGCCGATTTGTATCGCCTGATTGATGAAATCCGCCGTGAACTTGATTGCGCGGTTCTGATGATTTCCCATGATTTGCATCTGGTGATGGCCAAGACCGATCAGGTGGTCTGTTTTAACCGTCATGTCTGTTGTTCGGGGCAACCCGAAACCGTGCGCCAGCATCCGGAATACCGGTCGCTGTTTGGTGTGCGTGAAGCCGATGCAATCGGTATCTATACCCACGAGCATGATCATGAACATGATCTTTCCGGGCATGTTGTTGGGGGATGTGGGCATGATCATTCGCATGATCATTCCCATCACCATCACGACGACCATCGACACCACCACCATCATGGCGATGCACATGCGCACAAAGAGGCAGACACAGCAAAATGATCGATGATTTCCTTTTGCGGGCCATTGTTGGCGGGGTTCTTCTGGCTTGTGTTTGCGGTCCGTTCGGGGCGTTTATCGTCTGGCGGCGGATGGCGTTCTTTGGCGATATGTTGGCTCATTCGGCGTTGCTCGGGGTTGCGCTTGGCCTTCTGATCGGGGTGGATGTGCGGCTTGGCATGATTGCCACCTGTCTTGCCAGTGCACTGCTTCTGGCCTATGGGCAGCGGCAATCAAAGATCGGCAGTGACACGGTTCTGGGCATGCTGGCCCATTCGACTTTGGCGTTGGGCATGGTGGCGCTGGCCTTTGTCCAGGGTGTTGCCGTCGATATCATGGCCTATCTGTTTGGCGATATCCTTGCCATTACCATGGGCGATATCTGGCTTATGGCCGGTGGCGGGGCATTTGCCATTGCCGGTCTGATCTGGATGTGGCGGCCGTTGCTGGCATTGACAGTCAGTCCCGAAATTGCCGCGGCCGAAAGCATTCCGGTCGAACGTTTGCGCCTTATTTTCATGTTGCTGATGGCGCTTGTCATCGGCTTGGCGATCAAGATTGTCGGGGTGTTGCTGATCACGGCCCTTCTGATTGTGCCAGCCGCCAGTGCGCGGTTCTTTGCCAGAACCCCCGAACAGATGGCGATTGGTGCGGCATTGTTTGGTACGGGTGCGGTTCTGGCGGGGATTGCCATGTCATGGCATGTGGATACGCCTGCGGGGCCCAGCATCGTTATTTCAGCGGCAGGTTTGTTTGTGATCAGTTCAATCGTGATGATGGGGTTGCGGCGTTCCTGAAATGCCATACCCGACAGAATTGGCTTTAAAGAAAACGGCGCGGAAGTTACCGCGCCGTTTGTTGTTTGGGGCAAACTCGATTCAGGCGGATTTCAACCGTTCGAAACCGGCTTCAAGATCGGCGATCAGATCATCAGGATCTTCCAGACCGATATGAAGGCGGATCAGTTGGCCTTCTTCGTCCCATTTGGTGGCGGTGCGGATTTTGGTCGGGTCCGATGGCAGGATCAGGCTTTCAAATCCGCCCCAGCTAAAGCCCATGCCAAACAGTTCCATATGATCGACCATATTGGCCAGTTGCGGCTTGGAAACCGGTTTCATCACAAAGGAAAACAGGCCGCAGGCGCCTGAAAAGTCGCGTTTCCAGATGGCATGGCCCGGATCATCGGGCAGGGCCGGGTGCAGAACGCGTTTGACTTCGGGGCGCGATTGCAACCAGTTGGCGACTTTAAGGCCGCTTTGATGATGCTGTTTCATGCGCACGCCAAGGGTGCGAAGACCGCGCTGTGCGAGATAGCAGTCATCAGGGCCAATCGCGTCACCGGAAATGATGATCTGTTTTTTGATGGTCAGAAGGTCTTCTTCGGTGGCGGTCGTAATGGTGCCCATCATGACATCCGAATGACCGACGATATATTTGGTGCCGGCCTGAACCGAAACATCGACCCCCAGTTCAAACGGACGGCACAAGATCGGAGACGCCCAGGTGTTATCAAGCAGCACCTTGACACCACGCGTATGGGCAGCATCGGCAATCGCCGGAATGTCCTGCATCTCGAAAGTCAGGGAGCCGGGGCTTTCACACCAGACAAGCGCGGTATTGTCGCGGATCAGACCGGCAATATCCGCCCCGATGGTCGGGTCATAATATTCGGTTTCAACCCCGAACTTCTTAAGGAAGGTGTTGCACAGATTGCGAGTCGGATAATAGGTGCTGTCAGTGACCAGAATATGATCGCCCGGTTTGACAAAGGCCAAAATCGAATTGGTGATGGCAGCCACCCCCGATGACACACAAAGCGTGCCAAAGCCGCCTTCAAGTTCGGCAACCGCCTCTTCGAGCAGGAACCGGGTCGGGGTGCCGTGACGGCCATAGGTGACTTTGCCCGGTGCAGACGCACCTGCCTTTTCCAGTTCGGCAAGGCTGTCAAACAGGATGGTCGATGCGTGCAATACAGGCGGGTTGACCACGCCGTGATACTGACTGGACCGGCGTCCGGCGTGAACCAGTTGGGTTGCCGTTTTTTTGGGGCTTTTGGCGGACATTGGTGGTGCATCTCCTTGATCGTCTGGCTGGCACATGGTCGTTTCATGCCGCTTTATTAGGGTTAAGACAAACCATCTTGGCGGGCGTCCTTCAAGGATTTTTGCGCAAAAGTCATTGTGAAATCAGTGATCCGGGTTATTTCTGTCAAATGCCTTGTTCGGGAAATCCTTCTGCCGGGGCATCAAATAACGATTTCAAATGGGGGCCCCGTGATCGATCTTCAGGATTTCCGTGCTGCGCGCCGCGCAATTTCAGACCATATGCGCTTGACGCCGGTTTTCGCGGCCGGAAGCTTTGCCGACAATACGGCTTTTGGCGGTGTTAAACATATGCCGGAGCTGTTCCTGAAGCTTGAAAACATGCAGGTCACCGGTTCTTTCAAGGCGCGTGGCGCCATGAATGCGGCACTCGCCCTTGATGCCGAAAAAAGATCGGTCGGGCTTTGCACGGCATCGGGTGGCAATCACGGCATGGGGGTGATCCATGCAGCGCGGACCCTTGGTGTGCCGGTCAAAATCTTTTTGCCAACCAATACCCCGAAGCCGAAAGTCGAAAAGCTGCGTGCGCAGGGCGTGGATGTTGCCCTGATCGGGGCGGTCTGGGATGACGCCAACCGGGCTGCAATGGACCATGCGCGTGAAAGTGGCATGGCCTATATCCATCCCTTTGCCGATCCCAAGGTAATTGCAGGGCAGGGCACCATCGCGCTGGAGCTTCTTGAGCAGCAACCTGATCTTGATACGCTAGTTGTCGCAATTGGCGGCGGCGGGCTGATTTCCGGTGTGGCAACGGCGGCGCGCCTGTTGCGGCCATCGATCCGGGTGATCGGGGTGGAACCCACCGGGGCTGCCACCCTGTTTGAAAGCATCAAGGCCAACGAAGTCGTAACCTTGCCAAGCGTGAACACAGCGGCCACCAGTCTGGCGCCGCGTCAGTCATCGGCCCTGAATATCGACCTGATTGGCAAGAATGTCGATCGCATCGCCCTTGTCAGTGACGAGGAAATGCAAAAGGCGGCCAGCTGGCTTTGGAAGGATTTGGGGATCGCAGTCGAACTTTCGGCTGCTGCCGGGATTGCCGCGATCATGACGGACCGTCTGGGGGTGGATGATCCGGGCCGGGTTGGTGTGATCATCTGTGGCACCGGAACCGACGGCATCAAGTAGGGCGAAATCGCCATATGCTGATCATGCGACGGGCAGGGTGTATCCTTGCCCGTTTTTGTTTGTGTGTTGGGCAAATAAAAAGGGATGAAACCGTTGGGCTTCATCCCTTTTTAAACCAGACGCCATCTGAAATCAGGTGGCGCGGAATTTTGTAGCGTCGCAAACCGCCAAAGAGCAAGAGCTCTCCGGGACGGAATTACATCTTCGGCTCGACCACCTGACGACCACGGTACATACCGGTGTTCGGGTCAATGTGGTGCGGGCGATGCAGTTCGCCGGTCTCTTTGTCTTCGCGGTACGAGCCCTTGGCGAGCTTGTCATGCGAGCGACGCATGCCCTGACGGGACTTGGTCACTTTTTTCTTTGGCACTGCCATGGGTCATCATCCTCTGGCTTGGGTAAACTCAGGCGCGCTTGTTACCTTGCGCGGTCGGGAAAGTCAACGACCAAAGTTCCAGAATCTGCATTATTTGCATTTTCCGGCCCACTTCCGGTATCAGGCGCGTCACCACCAGATTGGCCATCACGATCAACATGATGATCAATATGCGGGATCAGCCCGACATCGCGCGGATCGTCAACAATATCCGTTCGCTGGTCGTATACAACAAAGCCTGCCTTTTGGTAAGCCCCCAATGCACTTGGATGATCAAGTGTGCAGGTATTTACTGTAATCCGCGATGGTTTGAGGCTCCAGGCCGTGTCAATCGCCCAGTCCAGCAAGTATTTGCCAAAGCCTTTGCCAATGAATTGCGGGATCAGACCCATATAATGCAAGTCAATGACCCCGTCATTTTCAAGGCCGGTCAGATCAAGCTCGCAATAGCCTGCCGGCACACCGGCGACATACAGCACATACACATGGGTATGCGGGCTTGCCAGGATCGGGGCCAGTTCATCATCGCTCATCAGGCGGCGTTGCCACCACAACCACGGTTCACCGACCGTATTATAAAGGTAGCGGTAAAATGACAATGTGGGGTCTTCGGCCCGGATGACCGCGACCTTGCCCGGTGGGATGATTGCCGGCGGGCGGTCAGGCGGGCTTTGCATTTCAAGGAAGCTTACAACAACTTCCAGCTTGCGCGGATTGGATGGGGTCATTGGTCTAAACTCTTGCGCATGATCATGTTTTGACTGTTGTCCGTTGTTTCCGGACGGGTGGCGTTGTCATGCCAGTCATAGCCGAGTTTGGCGTAAAAATCACCCGCTGTGGCATTTTCGATAGTGACACGGACTTCTGACAGGCCGCTGGCGCGCAGGATATCTTCGGCCAGGGTGACAAGTTCGCGCCCGATGCCAAGATTCTGCGCATCCGCTGCAATGGCCAGATAATGGATCCAGCCATGAAATTCATCATGACCAGTCATCATGGTGGCGATGATCTGGCGGGTTGACGGGTGGCGGGCGATGATCAGGCTGCCATGATCGGCATTGATGCAGTTCTCGATATCCTGCCTGGCGTCGCGAATGGCGGGGATCAGGCCGGTTGCAATCCACAATGTGGTGATTGCTGCGATATCGTCGCGGGTTGGGGATTTAAGCTGCTCAAGAATGATGCCTGCTTCGTCACCGGGTGTTTTCCGACCGGGGTCAGGAAAACCGGAACCAAATTGTGACGCAGCAGGCATATCAAACTTTCGATGCTTTAAATCACGATACTTTAAATATGTGATCAACCCGACTGGTCGGGGATGACCGGGCCACAATCAAGCAGGGCCGGTGGCAACCGGGCTGTCTTCGGTGGTGGCCCATTGCGCCCAGGAGCCGTCAAATACCGCGACCTGTTTGTTGGCAGCAATATAGGCACCCATGGCAAGAACGCAGGCGGTGACACCCGATCCGCAGGTGGTAACGATCGGCTTTTCCAGATCAACACCGGCATCTTCGAAGGCAGCGCGGATTTCGGCGGCCTCCTTAAAGGTGCCATCCGCATTCAACAGCACATTGAAGGGCAGGTTGAAGGAGCCCGGAACATGGCCCGACTTGCCCCACGGGTCGGCAACTTCGCCGCGGAACCGTTCGCTTGCACGGGCATCGACAAGCTGTTCACGCTTTGTCGTGACGTTTGACATCACCTGATCAATTTCACGCAACAGGAAGCTGTTGGCGCGTGCGGTAAAATGACGTTCGCGCGGCGGGGTTGGTGCATCGGTAACAGGATGGCCTTCTGCCAGCCATTTCGGCAGGCCGCCATCCAGAACAACCACGTCATTATGGCCAAAGTGACGCAGCATCCACCAGGCCCGACAAGCAGCAAGGGCAGAACCGGTTTGACCGTAAACAACGATCCGCACCCCGTCGCCAAGGCCAAGTTTGCGGACCTTGGCCGAAAATTTGATGGCATCAGGCATCATGTGCGGCAGTGGTGCACTGTCGTCAGCGGCAATTTCATCAATATCAAAAAAGACGGCGCCTGGAATGTGCTGGGCGTCATAAATTTCGCGGGCATTTTTATTGTCGGCTGGCATGTACCAGCTTGCATCCACGACGCGCACATCTGGTGCGTCGAGGTGATCCGCCAGCCACTGGGTGGAAACCAGGGCGTCAGCCACATGGGCGGAAAGTGGGTTATTCATGGACAAGCTCCGGTTGGCAATGTGGTGGGTATTGCACGATCCCGGTTGGTCCCGGGATCATTATGTTATGGGGTCCTGATGGTCTTTTGTGACTTCTTGTCGTTAAAATTCTAATGGCAAATTTGTAATGGCAGGAATGGCAACTGGCAACCGGCAGTCCTGCGCCTTGGCGTGATTTTCGCCAAACTGTTGCCCTGATGCGCGCAATGACCCGATATTGTTGATATCAGCTGGCGAAAACGATGTTGATCCGCCGGTTCTGACGGCCTTTCTTTTCGATCTTTGCCACAGAAACCGGGCCGATTTCGCCGGTTTTGCGCACATGGGTGCCGCCACAGGGCTGAAAATCGATGCCTTCGATCGTAACAGTACGGATCGAATTGCCATCCATGGGTGGTTGAACCGACATGGTGCGGACAAGTTCCGGGTTGGCTTTAAGTTCGGCCACGCTGATTTCACCGTCATAGACATCGGCGTTGCGGGCAATCAGTTCGTTCAGTTTTTCGGTGATTTCATCCTTGTCGAGTGCGCTGTCAGGCAGATTGAAATCAAGGCGTGCCTTATGTGCGGCGATATTGCCACCCGTAACGTCGCCTTCGATCACGGCACATAAAAGATGCAGGCAGGTGTGAAAGCGCATCAGTTTATGGCGGTGATCCCAATCAAGTTCGGCTGTGACGGCGTCACCAACGCCCGGAAGCGGATGGTTTTCATCGATAATGTGCAGGATGCGACCGGTTTCGCGGTCCTTGACGGTGGTAACGACCGGAAGAACATCCCCCGATGCGGTTTTCAAGGTGCCGATATCGCCAGTCTGACCGCCTGCGGTGGCATAGAAAACGGTCTGATCAAGTTCGATGCCGCGATCCGAAATGCTTTGGATGGTGGCCTCACAACTTCTGGCATAGGCATCTTCGCGAAACAAAAGGCGTGTCATGGTCTCGATCCCCTGGTGGTGGCGTTTCTGTGCCGATCTGCTTACGGGCCGGGGCAATTTCATGCACGAGATTGCGCATGGGAAATCGCACCAGGCGGTGCCGGTCGACAATCTTGGCATGGTGGGCAATCGGCGGGGGTGTTGTCGAGATCAAATTTGCCAGACCGGATTTTCTGAGATGTAGTGATTGTTACGTAAAATAATGATCAAAGGTTGCAATTTATACATGTTGTATGATATCTGGTTGGGTAAATCAGGAGTGGCAGCAACCTTGGCAGCAATAATTCACGTCAAACTTACGGGCGAGGGCGATTTCGGACCGGTGGATCTTGAATGTGCGATCCCGCCGGCACGGTTGCCTGTGGTCATGGCGGCCCTGTTCGGGCAGCCGGCACCGGCAATGGCGTCGACCGTACCCGGGATGCCCGCGGCGGCGCAGGGGATGACTGCGCCGGGTTCAATGGCAACCTCAATGGCAACCCCACCGGCAGCCCGGGCGGGGTCGGCTTCGGGGGCTGCTCCTGTTCCGGGATCCGCGTCGGGGGCCGTTGCGGCATCCGCGCCGGTATCCACCCCGGGGGCGGCTTTGGCTCATTCCGGCAATGCACGGTACGACGGTATTCCTGCCGGTTCTGATGGCGCATCTGTTGCTGATGGTACATTCCCGGCCGGAACGAACGGGGCATCTGGTTCCCTTGCAACTAATCCCCAAGCTGCTGATCCGGCATCGGTTGGGGTGGACGAGTATGGCGATCACCAGCAGTCTGACCGGTTTGATGCCGGTTACAGGCTTGTGGCGTCGATGGATATTGATCCCGGTGCATTCATTACCAGTTTCATGGGGGCGCTGGGGGATCTGGTCGGGCGTCTGCAACCGCGCGGTTTTGCCGAAACCATTCTGATTGCGGCGATCTGGCTGCATTATCGCGAAGGACGGGCCATTGTGACGCGCGATGATATTCGCCGTGTCTTGCGGCGTCAGGAGCATCTTCGCATGCCGCGAAATTTCAGCCGCGATTTTCATGTTGCAGTGACGCGTGGTTACCTTGATCCGGTGGAAGGTGACGACGGTTTTGCTGTCTCGAAGGCTGGATATCAGTGGTTTCAAACGGAATGTCGAAAATGATACAAAATGTCGATAAATGTATTGACTATATGTATGGGTGATGTATCGTTTTTGCATTGGGACAGATAAAAACGGGTGGGACCAACAATGCGTGAATGGGAAGTCAGAACAAGCTGTCGTGTCTGGCGCGGGCGATATGTTATCCGCGGGGATGTTGACCGGATTGCCAACGACATTGTCGAACTTCAGCAAAACCGTTTCCCGGGTCTGGAAACCAGCAAGGTGTCGCTTCGGGTTGTGACCATGGCGGTCATGTCGGTTCTGGCCGAAGAATGCTGTGAAGACGGGGTGACGGCGGCCGAACTTTCATTTCTTTTGACCACCTGCCTTGGGATGCCGATTTCACCGGCCCGGATTGAAAAGGAAATGGAAGGCCTTTCTGGCCTTGTCTGGACCGGGGAGTGGGGTGGTGAGACCCTTTATGTCATGGAAAAGCGCGGTCTGCGCTTCTTTGAAAGCGCACGTGATCTGGCGCTTACGGAAAATGGAAATCTCAGCCAGGATGATCTGAGCGCAGTTCAGGCCGCCGAAAAGTCGGACGACGTCGCACGCAAACCGATGATCAGCGCAACCATGATGAACAACAATCCGGCCCTGCATGCGCGCTATCGCGTTGTCAGCTAAGACTGGTTGTCAGCTGAGGCTGGTGGCACAGGACAGTCCGTCGGTTTCATCAGGTAATCACGCACCCGCCATTCTTTGGCGGGTGTTTTGTTTCGGGGCGTGTCGCAAAACACGCTTGACCGATCCGGATTTGCGCCATATGCATTTGGGCATGGAAAACGTATTTGCACAGTTCAACTCATATTATCCGCTGCACACATAGTGCGGCGCCTGTTGACGTGTTTTTATAAAACCAAGACCGGCTGCCCCAGGGCGGCCTTTGTTTTTTCCATAAACCGGTTTGCCCGAGGTGGCCCCACCATCAAGGAAAACCGAAATGACAATATCCCAACCTGTTGACCAACCAGCTTCGCCGCAAAATGCCAGCGAGGTAACCCAGAACGGTTTTGCGTCCGAGGCGTTATTGGCCCTGCATGCGCGTGGTTTCATCCATCAATGCACGTCCTTTGCCGGGCTTGACCGTGTTCTTGCCGGGGAAGAAGCCGTTCCGGTCTATATCGGATTTGATGCCACGGCGGATAGCCTGCATGTCGGGCACCTGTTGCCGATCATGACATTGCGCTGGTTGCAGCGCCACGGTCACAAACCGATTGTGCTGGTGGGTGGTGGTACGACCCGCATCGGCGATCCCAGTTTCCGGTCCGAAGCACGCCCGATCCTGACCGACGAACAGATCGCGGCAAACATCAATGGCATTCGCAAGGTGTTTGGACGGTTCCTGCGTTTCGGGGACGGTCCGAGCGATGCGGTTCTGGTCAATAATGCCGACTGGCTTGATCAGCTTGGCTATGTTGACCTTTTGCGTGATATCGGGCGGCATTTTTCAGTCAACCGGATGCTGTCCTTTGACTCGGTGAAATCAAGGCTCGAACGGCAGGAAAGCCTCAGCTTCCTTGAATTCAACTACATGATTTTGCAGGCGTTCGATTTCCTTGAACTGTCGCGTCGTTTCGGATGCCGGGCCCAGATGGGCGGGGGCGATCAATGGGCCAATATCATCAATGGTGTCGATCTGGTGCGCCGGGTTGATGGCAATGAGGTGTTTGGCATGACCGCACCGCTTCTGACCACCTCATCAGGTGTAAAGATGGGCAAAACTGCCGCCGGGGCCGTGTGGCTGAATGCCGATCGGTTGAGTGCCTTTGACTACTGGCAGTTCTGGCGCAATTGCGAGGATGGGGATGTCGGGCGGTTCCTGCGTCTGTTCACCGATTTGCCATTGCTTGATATCGAGCAGCTTGAACAGCTTTCAGGCGCAGCAATCAACGAAGCCAAGATTGTTCTGGCCGATGAGGCGACCCGTCTGGCCCATGGCGAATTTGAACTCGAAGCCGTGAAATCCGCCGCCAACGGGGTGTTTGGTGCGAATGGCGATCTTAACGGCCTGCCGACGCTGGAATTCACCGCCCATGCGCTTAAGGACGGCATCGGGATCTTGGCCCTGATTGTCATGGCCGGATTTGCCAAAACCAACAGCGAAGCCCGCCGTCTTGTCGAAGGCGGGGCCGTGCGGATTGACGACAAGCAAATCACAGACCCGGAACATCACATCCTTAATTACGCGTTTGATGATTGGGCGTTATTGCAGCTTTCCGTTGGCAAGAAACGCCATGCCGCGATCAAGCGCGTTGGATAACGGGGATGCGATGAACGTGCGATATATCACGGGCAGGTGTCAGAACAGCGACATCTGCCCGTCTGCGCTGGGGCGTTTGAACCCACTGCAATCAAGGTCCAGTGACCGGCCGGTAAGTCCATATTTCTTGCGGGCCAGGGCAAATCGATGGGCAATCAGATCCGCGACCGGGCCGGTGCCGCGCATGCGATTGCCAAATTCCGACTGATATCGTTCGCCGCCGCGCATCTGGCGGATCAGTGACATAACCTTGTCCTTGCGGTTCGGGTAATGGGCACTCAGCCATTCTTCAAACAGATCGGCGATTTCAAGCGGCAGGCGCAGGACGATATGGCTGATTGATGATGCCCCGGCATCGGCACAGGCCGCGGCGATTTTTTCGATTTCCATGTCATTAAGCCCGGGAATGATCGGGGCGGCCAGCACGGTGACGGGGATGCCAGCATCCGAAAGCTTTCGAATGGCTTCAAGCCGGCGATGCGGCGCCGATGCGCGCGGTTCCAGCAAATTGGACAGGCGGTGATCAAGGCTTGTGACCGATACCGCGACCGACGCACGGTTCAGGGCCGCCATCGGTGCAATCAGATCAATGTCGCGCGTCACCAGTGCGCTTTTGGTGATCAGCGAAAAAGGATGCTGGCAATCGGCCAATACGCGGATGATATCGCGGGTCAGTTTCTTGTCGCGATCAACCGGCTGATAGGGATCGGTACTGGTGCCGATCACAATCGGTTCGGGGTGATAGCTTTTTGAAGACAGTTGCTTTCGGAGCAAGCTGGCGGCTTCTGGCTTCCAGAACAGCTTGGTTTCAAAGTCCAGCCCCGGCGACAGGCCAAGATAGGCGTGTGTTGGTCGGGCAAAGCAATAGATACAGCCATGTTCACAGCCGCGATAAGGGTTGATCGACCGATCAAATGGCACATCCGGGCTTTGGTTCTTTGTAATGACAGACCGCGCACCATCGATACCAAGGGTGGTTTTGGTACGTGGGGCGTCCTGATCTTCCATCAATGTGCCCAGCCATCCATCATCAATGGCCTGATGGGTATGGCGTTCAAATCGCCCGTCAATATTGGAAACCGCACCGCGTCCCTTTTGTCCGCGGGCAGGCAAGATGTTCAGATCACATTGCGCGTTTGACCATCCATCATCAAAAATGACAGCGGGGCTGTGAGCATGGGGTTGGCTGATGTTGTTCTTCATATATCTACAATAAAGAACAAAAGAAGAACATTCAAGCCAAAGCCTATATGTCCAGGGTTATACAGTCTCAAGTTATGGACAGGCGCTGCCGTTTACCGCGGTGCCGTCTACCGTGACTGAGCCCTGAACGGTGGGAAGGGTTCCGCCGCCGTCACCACATGGGTTGATATTGTTGGTGGTGTTACCTGTCCCTGACAGGTTGTTTATGGTTGATGAGTTGGCGAAGAACACAAATCGCTTGTTGAAGCCTGATCCTGTTACGGAAAGCTCGTTGTCATCAATGCTGATGTTGGAATTGTTGCCGATAATCGCCAGGAACCGGGCACCATTTCCATCGGAGGTAACGGATGAAACATTATTCTTGATGGTTACATCCTGGCTGTCTCTGATTATGATAGCGCCTGCGGTTGAGTTGTCGTTCTGCGCTGTCAGGTTGTTGTTCCGAATAGTAACATTCTGCTTTCCTTCGATGTGGACGATGTATGCTGACCCGGTTGTGTTAACGTTCGCGGTTACACCAATCAGGCTGCTGTTATCGGCCATGTTAAAGAAACGTGCTCCACCACCGGCGCCGCCATTGCTGCCGCTGCCTGAGATTGATGCATCCGGAATGGTGACCGTAACCGATCGTCCTGTCGGGGTTTTGATGTCGAGTGCGCCACCCCCGACAATTGTTTGTCCACTCTGAACCGTTGTGACGGAATTGATTGCGGTGTAATTGCCGCTCAGGATCACGGTTGAATTGGCACCTGCATTGGCAATGTCAGTGGCAAAGTTCGCCGCCGATGTCGAGTTGCTGTTCAGAACTGTGATCGTTTCTCCGTCCGCAGTCTCGGTGATTTCACTTGCTTCTGAAAACTGTCCGGCCTGACTGACCACATCAATATCGCGAATGATGGGATCGCTCATGCGCCGTTCCATCGCGGTCAGGCGGGGTTTCGGCGTATCGCCGAAGCCATGCAACGGGATACGAAGGCGGAAGCTGGCAAAGCCCTGCGTACCCCGCGGGCTATCATGCTGAATTTCCGCCCCGAACGAGAAGCGCGAGCCTTCCCACAAAAAGGGGACTTCATCAAAGGTCAGGTCCAGTCGCCCACGCGGACCCTGCACCGTATCAACACCGTCTTCCGTAAAACGATAACCACCGGCATAGGCCCGGAGTTGCTGTCCGGCATTAGCCTTAAATAACGGAATGCGCCAGCCAATTTCCCCGTCAAAGCCACGTAATGCACGTTCTTCACCTTGGTTGTACATCAAGGTGGTGCCACTCACATCAACAGTGCTCAGACTGTCTTCCATATATTGCTTGGTGCCGATCGGGATATAAGCATTGGCGCGAAAATCCCAATCAAGTGACAGGGCCTCAGCGCCGAAGGTCAATTGGTTGAATTTGTTGCCATATGGGCTGTGGCGGCGGTCAAAATAGCCATAACCGCCAATGTTCCAGCCAGTATCAAGCATCTGACGGATGCCAAGACCAAAGTTTCCTTCGTGACTGTTATTGTCATCCATGCGGGCACGAATGCTGGTGAAGGTCAGGGTGTCATCGTCCTGCCAAAGCGGAATGAACAGGTCTGTTTCACCAAGATTGCGGTCGGTGCCTGCCTTGCCTTCAAGGTCGATGTGACCACCCCACTTGTCGGCCGTTTGTAACGCATCGGCATGGGCAACGGAGGATGCAATGAAGGTTGCAGCGAACAGGAATGCGGGGCGAATGATGTGGCTGGTGTGCATGTTCAATCTGGTCAGCAGGGCTCAGTGTGCTACAGCGGTTTGCTGATGCACTGATGAGGCGTTGGGGTCTGTCAGCTCGTGGGGAAATTTGTGCCCCAGCGTGTATGGCTTTCTGCCAAATCACTTTTTGTTCGGAAAACCGTAATGCTGCCAGCAGGGCGGAGCCAGTTTTATTCTTTATCATTTTTCCAAAAGTTATCATCTTCCCTGAACGGCAATGGGGCTGGTGTCAGGGAAAATGTCATGGTCACAATCATTTTCTTGCCGGAACACGGGGCGGAGCTATAGTCGAGATGCGCAAGCCACCCCGCGCAACCGCGACGCAAGGAGCCATCCCATGGATTGGACGCATATTTTAAGTTTTGCACTTGTTACATCTTTGCTTGTGATGTCACCCGGGCCCAACGGGGTGCTGGTCGCCAAAACGGTTCCGACATCGGGGCGTGCTGCCGGATTTGCCAATGTCGCCGGATTTGTCACGGCGTTTTACATTCACGGTACCTTATCGATATTGGGGATTTCGGTCATTCTGGTGCAATCGGCACAGGCTTTCATGATCGTCAAACTGCTTGGGGCGGCCTATCTGTGCTGGGTCGGGTTCAAGGCGCTGCGCGAAGCCTGGCGCGGGGTGAAAACGGTGCGGCCTGTCACGCCGGCAAAACGCAAGCGGACCCTGATCATGGCGTTTGGTGAAGGGTTCCTGACCAATGCGCTGAACCCGAAAGTGTCGATTTTCTATCTTGCGGCATTTCCGCAATTCATTCCGACCGGTGAAGGGGCGGTTTCAGCAGCCTTCATGCTGGTCTGTGTCCATGCGGCGATCAATGCCGTCTGGTTCGGGGCGATTATTCTTCTTCTGGCCAAACTGACCCGTTTTGCCGGCAGTGGCCGTTTTCAGCGGGTACTCAAGGCAACCACGGGGGCGGTATTCATCGCGTTTGGGGTGAAGCTGGCGACATTCCGCCCATAAGAACGGATGCCGTTGTCATTCTGACCCGCCGGTTTTCAATCGGCGGGTTTGTTATTTGCGCACAATGATCAGGGCCATGACCGCGCAGAACAGGGCAAACAGGATATCGCTGGCAGCGATGCTGCCAATAACCATTGCCTCGAAGCTGGCAACCGGAAGAATGATTGATGCCAGAACCAGAAAGACCGGGTTAAACAGTTTCTGTTTCATGTCACGCGCCCCCGTTCATGGTGGTAATCAGCAATATTCCAAGCGCCATAAACCCGCAAAGCGCGGTCAGGATTACCCCGGTTTTAAGGACAACCGACAACACCGGGCCTTCCTTGCCAGATAGGCCGACGGTTGAGCAGCCGACAAGAATTTTGGAAGGTGCCAGCATACTGCCAAGCGACGCCCCGGTGGCCTGGGCGGCAAGGATCAGGGCCGTGGAAAGCCCCGAAAGTTCGGCAGTGTGACGCTGGAACATGCCAAACACCACGTTGGAATTGTTGGTGCTGCCGGTCATGAAGGCACCAAGCGCGCCGATTGCCGGTGAAATCACCGGATAGGCGACGGCAAAGGCACCGGAAAAGATTGCGGCACCACCTTCGGCCAGGGCATAGGTCATGCCCGCATGATCCATGATGATGGCAAGTCCGATGACCGGCACCATGCCAATACTGGTTGGAAGGCCGCTTTTGAGCGTGCGTTGCCAGATCCGCTTGCCAATCCCGTCATCATAGCGACCGCGCAATTTGAAAAAGGCAAAGCTGATGGCCGCGGTATAAAGCAGAAGCGCACCCGGATGGCCGAAAATGGCAATCGCCTTGGCACTTTCCGCACCAATGACCCAGCCAAGCGAAGTCGATGTTTCCGGGAAATCAAGGGTGAAGCGGACTTTGCCCAGGAAGTCTTCAACCCCCGGCGCAAAGGTCGCCACGGTCACCAGCACGATAAAGACCAGATAAGGTGTCAATGCCTCGATCAATGGCATGTGGGCATGATCATCATGGACCTGTTCGGCGACATCATCGGGATGGGATTTCCAGAACCGGGTGACGATGATCGATGTGACAAGCCCCGCAATTCCGCCGGTCAATCCACCAAGCGTCCAGACACCGTAATTGGCCATGCAATATTGCACGACGCCCATCACGCCCGAAATCAGTACCAGCGGGACAATCCGCCGGCGAATGGTGCGAAAACCGCCATCAAGCCACAAGACGGCCGCCCCACAAGTAAAGCCGGACAGGCCAAGCAGAATGGCCGAATAGTGCGTCAGTTCGGTGCCCGGAATACCGGTCACACCAATCAATGCTTCAAACGATGTTGCCATATTGCCAAACAGCACCGACCAGCTATGACCGATCATGGGGGCAGCAACCGCCAGTACCGGCGAAAAGCCCATGCCCAAAAGCAGTGGGGCAACCACGGCAATCGGAACGCCGAACCCGGCCACCCCTTGCAGGAAGCTTGCAAAAACATAGCCGAGAATAAGCAGTTGAAGCGGTCGATCATCGGTCAGTGACCGGATGGCACGCCCGATGGTTTTGATCGCACCGGCTTCTTCGGCCGCGAAGTAAAGGATCAGGGCCGCCCAGACGATATAAAGGATATAAAGTGCCAGCATCACGCCCTTGGCCTGGGCGATGACAAGCATGTCGGTTGGTGCGCCAAAGAAAAACACGGCGATGACGGCGGTGACAAACCACGCAGCCGCGCCGGCACGCGCAGCCCCCCAGTTCATCTTGATCATCAGAAACAGGATGGTTGCGATCGGCAACGCGGCCAACAAAAAGTCGCTCATGGGTGGCGCACCATAACCTTTTGAAAAAATGGGGCTGCCGTCGATGACGTCGACGGGATGCGCATATTGTCCGAGCTATGATGCAAGCGCAAGTAGTGGAAATCTGGTATTTCGTATGATGAAATCAAAACGCCGGGTTCGGAAGGAGCCCGGCGTTTTGATGTGCTCGATCGCATTGCGTAAATTCGTGATCAGGCGCAGTCTTTGTTGTCGCCCTGTGCGTTCATTTCACCAAACAGTTCGGCGGCAATGGCAAAGGATTTCTGACGCGCGGCCTGATCATAGATGTTGGCGGTAACCATGATTTCATCGGCCTTGGTCATGTAGGCAAATTCGCGCAATTTCTTGCGAACCGTGTCACGCCCGCCAATTGCGGCATAACGCATGGCGTGATCAACACCTGCCTTTTCAATCCGGTTCCAGATTTCGCTCATATCCTTGACCGGTTTGGGTAACTGGCCCGGCGTGCCACGCCGCAGGTTCAGGAACTGCTGCTGCATCGAGGTCGCCAGATATTCGCCTTCCTCGTCGGTGTCAGCTGCAAAGAATCCCATGGCGGCAATCGCATAGGGCTTATCAAGCTGTTCGCTTGGCTCGAACCGGTGGCGATAAAGCGACAGCGCATCCATCAGCATGTCAGGCGCAAAATGCGATGCAAAGGCAAAGGGCAGGCCAAGGCGCGCAGCAAGATCAGCCGAAAACAGGCTGCTTCCCAAAAGCCACATCGGGACTTGCGATCCATAACCCGGTACGGCGCGGATTGGCGGATTGCCTTCGAGCGGGGCCAGGAATGCCTGAACCTGCAATACATCCTGGATAAAGCGTTCTTCGGACCCGTGCATGTCACGGCGAAGGGCGGCGGCGGTACGCTGGTCGGTACCCGGTGCGCGACCGATGCCCAGATCAATCCGCCCGGGATGCAGCGCATCAAGGGTTCCGAACTGTTCGGCAATCACCAGCGGCGCATGGTTGGGCAACATCACGCCCCCCGAACCGACACGGATGGTTTTGGTGCCCGCCGCCACATGGGCCATCACGACCGATGTCGCGGCACTGGCAATGCCGGGCATGTTATGATGTTCGGCCAGCCAATAGCGATGATAGCCAAGCTTTTCGGCATTTTGGGCAAGATCAAGTGTATTGCGAAGCGCATCAGAGGGATGTTCGCCCGCATTCACCGGGCAAAGATCAAGAAGGGAATATCGTAGCATCAGCCAGACTTTCGGTTTGGCGCCGACATCGCATTTGCGGGGCGCCTGATTTCACAGTTGGCATTAATCTAGCCCGAAATCATCGTCTTGCCAGTCCTGTTATGGCTCAATCCTCGTCGGGTTCGGAAAATGACCGGTGGGCGGCCAGGGTGCGGCTGACGAAATTGCGAAGGGCAATGGAAATGTCGTTGCTGCGATAGGCCAGCGACAATTCGGCAATCGGGACTTCACCATCAATTTCGCGATAGACAACACCATTGGCCTGAAGCTGTGTCATGGGTTTGGGCACCAGTGAAAAACCAAGTTCTGCCGCCACAAAGTTGATGACTGATCCGAGCTGCGGGGCGATCTGGCCCATTTGGGGTTCGAACCCGGCATTGCGGCATGCACTGACCACCTTGTCATAATGTGTCGGGCCGACATCGCGCGGGGTGAGGATCAGGGCATCATCGCGCAATTGAGAAAGTGAGACTTTATCATGTTTTGCCGCCGGATGCCCGGCAGGCAACACCACAACCATCGGACCGGACGAAATCACATGCAGACGAATGCCGTCATCGGCAATCGCGTCCTGACGCAGGAAGACGGCATCAAGCTGTTCTTCCTTAAGCCGGGTGACAAGCTGGGCCGAATTGCTTTCTTCCAGCGTCATCTCAACAGCCGGAAAGGCACGCCTGAAATCGCGAAAGACACCGGGAACCGACGGGCTGAAGGCCGCCGATGCGGTAAAGCCAACCCGGATGGTTCCGGTTTCACCGCGCCCGGCGCGACGGGCAGCACGAATGGCCCGTTCTGCCAGATCGGGGAATTGCGCGACCACGTCATGGAATGCTGCCCCGGCCTCGGTCAGTTCGGCACCATGGGGCACACGATGAAAAAGGGCGGTGCCGATTTCGGTTTCAAGATCGCGGATCTGTTGACTAAGCGGGGGCTGACCGATGCCGATCCGCGCAGCCGCACGGGTAAAATTGCCTTCACGGGCAACAGCCAGAAAGTAACGGATATGGCGCAGTTCCATCGGTGGTATATCCAAAATATATCAAAAATGACTGTTTCATATATTGGACGGATGGCGCGTGGAATGCAATCATAAGCACACCCCACGAACCCTTCCAAAAGAGGTCGCAAATGTCTGTTTCTCGGGATCAAAAACCTGAGCCACATTCAAACGTCGCTGCTGATACGGCGGATAATGACAGCACGTCCCCCCAATGTGCTGAAAGCCCGCTCGCGTCCACCAATGCGCAAATGTCATCCGAACCGGTCTGGATCAGTCCGGGGTCGGCGGCATTCCGCCGTATCAGTGTTGCCCTTTTCCTTGCAGGCTATGCGACCTTTTCCCTGATTTATTGCGTGCAGCCGCTTTTGCCGGAACTGGCCAATCATTTTGGTGTCGGACCTGCGGAAAGTTCATTGGCATTGTCACTGACGACCGGTTTTCTGGCCTTTGCCATTTTGCTGGCCGGTGCGGTATCAGAAGCCGCCGGGCGCAAACAATTGATGCTGGTGTCAATGTGTGTGGCATCGATCCTGAACCTGATTGCGCCGTTTTTGTCAGACTGGCATGCCTTTCTGGTATTGCGCGCGCTTGAGGGGCTTATTCTTGGTGGTGTGCCCGCGGTTGCCATGGCCTATCTGGCCGAAGAAATTGACCCCAAGGGGCTGGGCATGGCGATGGGCATCTATATCAGCGGGACCGCGATCGGGGGCTTGAGTGGCCGCGTTGTGATCGGTTTTCTGACTGACATGTTTGGCTGGCATACGGCCCTTGGTGCGATGGGGGCGTTCGGTTTGCTT
Organism: Thalassospira povalilytica; assembly: GCF_002844235.1. Lineage (GTDB taxonomy): Bacteria > Pseudomonadota > Alphaproteobacteria > Rhodospirillales > Thalassospiraceae > Thalassospira > Thalassospira povalilytica. Next base: position 239,535 of record NZ_PGTS01000002.1, read on the forward strand.
GCGGCCCTTGGTTTTGCTGTTTTGTTGCCGGCATCGCGCAACTTTGTCCGGCGCCCGGGATTTCAGGTGCGCTATCACCTGCGGGCCTGGGGCGGGCATCTTAAACATGCGGGCCTGCCTTATGTGTTTCTGATTGGCGCTTTTGCCATGGGGTGTTTTGTCACGGTATTTAACTATGTCGGGTTCCGGCTTTCTGATGAACCCTATAGCCTGAGCCAAAGTCAGATCGGCCTGATCTTTGTTGTCTATCTGTGCGGGTCGGTGATGTCGTCTATTGCCGGGGCACTTTCCGACCGGCTGGGCCGCGGGCCGGTGCTGGTGGTTGGTGTGCTGCTGGCCGGGCTTGGTGTTGTTCTGACCATGCTTGACAGTCTGGGCGGGATCATTGGCGGCATTGTGGTTTTGACCAGCGGCTTTTTCGTTGCCCATTCGATTGCCAGTGGCTGGGTCGGTCGTCTTGCCGAAACGTCAAAGGGCCATGCATCGTCGCTGTATCTTCTGGCCTATTATCTGGGGTCAAGCATCATGGGATCGGTTGGCGGATGGTTCTGGGATCACGGAGGATGGAACGCGGTGGCGGGATTTGCCGTGGCGTTGCTGTTCTGTGCATTACTATGCGGTATTCATCTGTGGCGGCTGGCCGCCAAGGCATCGGGTGATCGCGGTCAGGGTGCCGGTGGAAATGCCGTAAAGGGTGAACTGGTCGATGCGACCTGATGGCGGAAAAATTCGCGCACTTATAACAAAACCCCGCCAGATATTCTGGTGGGGTTTTGCGTTTCAGACATCAAATGGTCCTAGAGCCAGTCGGGGCTCGGCAAACCTTTTTCCTTAAGGAAGGTCGGGTTCCAGAGTTTGCTCTGATACCGGGTGCCAAGATCACACAGAACAGTGACGATGGTTTTGCCCGGGCCGAGTTCGCGGGCAAGGCGCACCGCACCGGCAATGTTGATCCCGGTCGAACCGCCCATGCACAGGCCTTCTTCCTTAAGCAGGTCAAAGACGATCGGCAGCATTTCCTCGTCGGAAATCTGGAACGGGTGGTCAATCTCGATGCCTTCAAGGTTCGCAGTGATGCGGCCCTGGCCGATCCCTTCGGAGATTGAGCTGCCTTCGGATTTCAGTTCGCCAAATTTATAGTGGCTGTAAAGAGCTGCACCCATCGGATCAGCAAGGCCGATCTGGATGTTCTTGTTGCGCTCTTTCAGGCCCATCGACACACCGGCAAGCGTGCCGCCCGTACCTACCGCACAGATAAAGCCATCAATCTTGCCGTCGGTCTGTTCCCAGATTTCGGGGGCCGTGGTGTCGATATGACCCTGACGGTTGGCGACGTTGTCAAACTGGTTGGCCCAGATTGCGCCATTGGGTTCGGTTTTTGCCAGTTCTTCGGCCAGACGGCGCGATACGTGAACATAGTTGTTCTGATCGCGATAGGGGACAGCCGGAACTTCGCGCAGATCCGCACCCAGAAGACGCAGAAGATCTTTCTTTTCCTGGCTCTGGGTTTCTGGAATGACGATAACGGTGCGATAGCCAAGGGCGTTGCCGACAACAGCAAGGCCGATACCGGTATTGCCGGCCGTACCTTCGACGATAACGCCGCCCGGTTTCAAAAGGCCGCGGGCCTCTGCGTCGCGGATGATGGCAAGAGCCGCACGGTCTTTGACAGAGCCGCCCGGGTTTGCGTATTCCGCCTTGCCAAGAATGGTGCAACCCGTCAGCTCGGAAACCTTTTTCAGTTTCACAAGCGGGGTGCGGCCAATGGCTTCGATGGTGCCATTGCGAATGTCCATGACAGACTCCAAACGTGGTGAGTTCAAAATTTGATTAGTTGTTGATTGGGGCTTTATTACACAAAAGTCAAGATGGTTTGAAAATTACAACGCAAAGTTTGTGTGAAATATATCATATCTCCGAATATCCGGAAAATCCCCTAGACGCCAGCTTCTCTGCGGATGCGGTCGCGATGAAGCATAAGCCATTGTACTGCAATCGTCGCTGTTGCATTGCAGAGTTGTCCATTCTGCAACATGGCAAAGCATTCATCGGCACTGACGGTAAAGACGCGAATGTCTTCGCCTTCTTCTGCAAGACCGTGAATGCCACCGGCTTTGGATGTATCGACCCGCCCGTAATACATGGTCACTGTCTCGCTTGAGCAGCCCGGCGTGACATAATATCGCGAAATCAGTTCAAGCGGGCCGATGATTTCACAACCGGCTTCTTCGATCGTTTCGCGGCGCGCGACATCTTCTGCGCTTTCGCCGTCTTCGATAATGCCGGCAACAATTTCAGTCAGCCAGACCGGCATGTCCCGATAATGGTTTTGGACTGACAGGGTGCCGGGGCGAAACTGTTCAATCAGGACTACCTCGTCGCGCACCGGGTCATAGGGCAGAAGTGCGACGGCATGACCGCGTTCAAGAACTTCGCGTTCAAGGACCGCGCTTTTGCCGCCATCGAATTTGTCATGTTGCAGCCGATAGACATCAAGTTTGAAATATCCATCCCAGCCGCGTTTTTGGTCAAGAATGTGAAATTGTCGTGGGCGTGCGTGTTTTTGTTCGGTCATTGTCCGTATATCAGGCTAAAGGGTTTACAATGCAAAAGGAGAGTGATCTAAGACAATCTAAACTCATGGTAATATTTTTTTATTCTTATGTATGTATTTGGTGAATCTCAAGGTGGTGGGCGGCCTGAACCTGCTGTTTGCGGGGTGTTCGTAGGGATAGGTAGGGCATCCCTCGGTTTTAATTATACCTGAACTGTTGTAGTATTTAAGGCACCAATCAAGCTGCATGGTGGCATATCGTGTGGTTTTGGATTTCAGGGTTTCGGGGGAAACAAGACGTTGATGCGGTTCGAGCCAACAGAAATCGCACGTCTGTATGGACGATCACGCGTAGGAGTTGTCGTACACAAGGACTTGCAGGCTGTGTATGTCAATGATGCCTATGCGAAGATGTTGGGGCGCCGTGATGTCCAGGATTTCATGAGCGAACCTGACATGCGTCAGTATATCCCGCCGAGTTTCCACCACGAAGCTGAAAAGCTGGCCGAAGGGTTCCAGGAAAGCAACGGATTTCACGGCTGGAAGAAGGTCTATAACATCCGTACCGACGGCACCCCGGTCTGGATGGAAATCAGCGACGAAACCGTGGAATGGGATCAGGGCAATGCAGTCCTGACCACAGCGCAAATGATCGACAATGGCACAACCGCCATGCAGGTTGATCACATGCTGGGGCGGTCCTTTATCGGGGTCATGGTTCATCGCAACATGACGGCATTATACGTCAATGATGCGTTCGCCCATCTGATGGGGGCGGAAAATGCCAGCAAATTCATGGAAAATCCCAATGTTTTGCGGTTTATCCCCGAACAAAACCGCCCGCGCGCCCTTAAACATGTTGCCGGTATCCTGAGCGGGGAGCGTCACGGCGATCGCCACCGGGTGCGCGACATTCTAGATGATGGCAGTTCCGTCTGGCGGGATCTGACGGACGAGCGCATTCTGTGGCACGATGGCAAGCCTGCTGTTTTGACCACCGCACATGATGTGCGCGACGAAGTCGAAATGAATGACGAACTTGTGCGTGCAAAGGCAAGTCTTGAACATGCCGTGACCGAGGTGATCCGGCTTGTGCCATCGGCGGTGGCGATGCTTGACGAAGATTTGCATGTCATCAATCACAACTATGAATTTGCCAGGATGTTCGGTGTGCCCAATACCGATGGCGATGCACCGGCATTTGATATATCGGCACTTTATGAATGCTGTGCGCGGATGAAGCTGAACGGGCATGGTCATTCGACACTTGATGAAATGCAAACCCCGTCCGGGCGTTTGGCCGACATTCGCATGAATATGATGGATGGTGGCGGGATCATGGTGTCGGCGACCGATATCACCGATCACAAGCGCAAGGAGCAGATGCTTGATACTCTTGCATCAACCGATCCGCTGACACGTGCGCTTAACCGGCGCGGCTTTGAAATTGCGGTCAGCCGCCTGCGCGAAATTCGCCACCTTAAGGATAAAAGCTGGGTCTTTGGTTTGATCATTCTTGATCTGGATTATTTCAAGGACATCAACGACACATATGGACATGCGATTGGTGACCGGGTGCTTGAAAAGGTGGCCGAAACCCTGCGTCAGGCCCTGCGCGACGATGATCTTGTTGTGCGTCTCGGGGGTGAAGAATTTGCCGTTCTTCTGCCATCTGCAACAGCCGCGGTGACGAAACGGATCGGTGAACGTCTGTCAAATATGATCCGCGCGATTGAAGTCCCGGTATCCAAGGACAGCAAGGAACTCGTCAAGGTGACGGCAAGTTTCGGGGCCACCGTTGGCGGTGAAGGCCGGCATAAATCTGTTGATCTGGCCGATGCGATGGCACTGGCCGATGAAGCAATGTATGAGGCCAAGGATGCCGGCCGCGATCGTATGATTTTCAAAACCTTTGAACGTGATCCTGAAAACTAGGGGCTGTTTCGCGCAACCACCTTTGACGGCGGACTTGATTACATGCGCGATTGATGCTTTTTCTTTTCCAGCGACAGGTTGTTGCGATTTGCCCCGTCCTTTGGTGCCACACCATTGACGATCAGGAGAGCGAAGCATGATTGTCCGTGCCATGACCCCGCAAGACGGGGCATCTGTGATCGAGATTTATGGGCGCGGGATCCGCACCGGAAACGCAACGTTTCAGGATCATCCCGGGACGTGGGATGATTGGGATAGCGGACATTTGAATGAATGCCGTCTGGTTGCCTGCGATCAAACGGACCGGGTTGTTGGCTGGGCCGGATTGTCCGGGGTTTCAAGTCGCTGTGTTTATCGCGGTGTTGCCGAAATATCGGTCTATGTCGATCCCGACGCCCAGGGAAAGGGGATCGGAACCGCATTGCTTGGTGCCCTGATTGCAGCAAGCGAGGCCCAAGGTATCTGGTCGCTTGAGGCCGGTATTTTTCCGGAAAATATCGCAAGTATCGCACTTCATAAACGGCACGGATTTTCCGAAGTCGGTTTGCGTCGCGGACTCGGCCGTATGGGATACGGTCCGATGGCCGGGCAGTGGCGCGATGTCATGCTGTTGCAACGGCGCAGCACGACCGTTGGTGTCGATTAGCACAGCAGCAATTTGCGCCAAACGCCGGGTTTGAGCCGTTTTCTGCGATGGGCCAAGGTCTTTTGCCGGTTTGCTTGCGCGTTGCGTAAAAACACGTAGATGCCCTTTAAATTCGGCCGGTGATAGGGTAATCAACAGTCAGAACCCGCGAAACCGCATAACCGACAATATTCAGTTCAAACACACTGAACAGATCAAACAGGAGAGCGCCACCGTGAACGAGATCAGCAAACTTGCGCCGGTCGCAATCTGGGAAAATTTCCAGAAACTTTGTGATACGCCACGCCCGTCAACCAAGGAAGAAGCAGTGCTTCAGCTGCTTGAAAAAATGGCGGATGACAAGGGGCTTTCGCATTTTCGTGACAGTGGCCAGAACCTTGTGATCAGTGTTCCGGCAACACCGGGTTACGAAGATCGCAAAATGACGATCCTTCAGGCGCATGTGGATATGGTCACCCAGGCCAATTCCGGTTCGACTCATAATTTTGACACCGACCCGATCCGGATGCAGATGGACGGGGAATGGATCACGGCCGACAACACCACGCTTGGTGCCGATAACGGTATTGGTGCTGCTGCCATGATGGGCTTCATGACCGAAGACGGGCTTGAGCACGGACCGCTTGAATTGCTGTTTACGGTCGACGAGGAGCGCGGCCTGACCGGTGCGATGAATCTGGAGCCGGGGCGTCTTAAGGGTGAAATCCTTCTGAACCTTGATACCGAAGATGAATATGAACTGTGTGTCGGGTGTGCCGGTGGGGGTGATCTTGTTGCGACCTTCAATTACAGCCCCGAAGCAATCGGTGCCGGATATGTGGCCCGCGACATTGCGCTGACCGGGCTTAAGGGTGGTCATTCAGGCATCGATATCATTCTTGGTCTGGGCAATGCCAACAAGCTGATGGCACGTTTCCTGCGCACGGCCATTCGCGATTTTGATGCCCGGATCGTTGCGATCAATGCGGGTACGGCGCGAAATGCCATCCCGCGTGAATCCTTTGCCACCATTGTTCTGCCCGAAAGCAAGATTGGCGGATTTGATACCGCGCTTAAGGCATTTGCCGGCGATGTCCGTGATGAAATTGGCACGATCGAACCGAATTTCGCGATTGCATCGAAAGATGCCGATTTGCCGGAAACGGCAATGAGCGCAGCCGATTCAAAGAAATTCAACAATGCCTGTGTCGGTGCGCCCAATGGTGTCCAGGCCATGAGCACATCGGTTGAAGGGGTGGTTGAGACCTCGATCAACCTGGCGATTGTCAAGCTGGCGGACGGCACGGCCAAGGTGACCTTGTCTGCGCGCAGTTCGATCAATTCGGCCCGTGATGCCATTCGCGAAGCGGCAACTGCGGTGTTTGAGCTGATCGGGGCGAGTGTTGCGTGGGGGGATGCCTATCCGGGCTGGAAACCCAATGCCAATAGCGAAGTTGTCGAAATGATGAAGTCGGTACATCGCGACATGTTTGGCAAGGATCCGGAAATTCGCGTGATCCATGCCGGTCTTGAATGCGGTGTTCTTGGTGCGAAATACCCGCATTGGGACATGGTTTCGTTTGGCCCGACCATCAAGCGCGCACACAGCCCGGATGAATGCGTCCATGTGCCCAGTGTCGCACGTTTCTGGGATTATCTGCTTGCAGCCTTGAAAGCGATCCCGACCAAGGGATAAATGCCCGTCCGGGCGCAAACGGGACCTACAGATTAGAAGTCTGTTGTGCGACTGACCGGAATGTTTCGGTCAGTCGCATTTGTTTGTAGCACACCAGTTATCGCGCGCAGTCGATCCGTTGCCCGGAACCAGCGCATCAAGGTTCACAAAGCCGTTTTCGCCAATCGTGGTTTCAACCTCAATCCAGAAACCCTGACTGTCACCGGCAATATAAACCGTTTCAAAACGCGTCAGGCGGCGGATGATTTTGTTATTCACACTTGGCCCGTCACGCATATTGAGAAGTTCGCGATCAACATAATAGGGATCGCGATCCTCACCGATCAGTTGTTTGACCTGCTTGGTGATCTGGCTGCCCTGTTTTGCCACCAGTTCGGGGATCTCGCGGGTGACAAATCCCTGACCCGGGCCAAATGCCAGAAGGCCTGCAAAAATCAGAACAAATAACGGGCTCAGATGCAAAAGTGCATCAAGCATCCCTGCGCGTTTCCATTCATCGCGGACACGCCGGGTTGGGCTGCCATCTTCAAGACGTCGCAAGCTGGCACGGATTTGTTCGGCAAGAACCGATCTGTTGGTGCCGATGAAATCAAGCGCCTGCATCAATACTGCGCGGGCAAGCGGCTTGTTGCCGGCGCGTTCAAAGGCATTGGCATGGGCAAACAGCATTTTGGCATTGCCTTCGGGCGGGAAGGTGCCGCCGCGCATGTTGCCAAGAATGGCTTTCCATGCCGGGACGATGCTGCGCCATCCCCAGAATCCGCGAAGCCATGTAATGAAACTTGCCTTAAGCGCCATTCGCTTTGCCCCCTTGGGGGCCAGATTGGCGGTAAGCGTTTCGGTTTTGCAGGAATTCAGGAAACCGCGAACGATCTTGAATTCGACCTGCCTTGGCTGGGCCGAAACCACACCGGTTGCCGCACAGGCAATGAAACCCTGGGCGTTGCTATCGGCTTTTTTGCGGTTATGGCGCCGGGCGCCGGGATGGATGTTGCTTTTGCGCGTGCCGGTTTTGGCCTGCTGTTCGCGATAGGCCTGATTGGCGCGGGCGGTTTTTTCGTCCGTACCGGTCTTGGCCTTTTCCTGTTTCCGTCCGGTTCCGGCAAAGCCTTGTCTGGTGCGGTTCGCATTTTGCGCACCGGCTGCATTCGGGCCATAGCCGGATGCGGTTGGCTTTTCAGACGCGGCTGTTTTGCCCTTTGTGCCGTCATTTGGCCGACTGGTGTTGTTGCCCGATGGCTGTGCAGGGGGCTTGCGTTCACCAATCAGGATTTCATAGGCTTCGGTGATGTCTTTGAATTTTTCTTCGGCATCAAGATCGGTATTGCGGTCCGGATGATATTCAAATGCCAGTTTGCGATAGGCGAGCTTGATTTCCTTTGCGCTCGCGCCTGGCGCAATGTTCAGCATGCTGTAATAGATGCCAAGACGATCCTTGTTCATGTCTTATGTAGATTCCTGTCCTGACAAACGTTCCGGTGCGCGCGATCAGCCAGCATGGATTTTACTGCCGACGGTGACGGGTGCAATCATATGATTGAAATCTTAACACGTTGTCACTTTTGCCTATTTGTCATATTTTGCAAGAATCACGTAAGCACGCATTTCGAATAAGCAGGTAGCCGTCTTGAAACTCAAATTTTGGCAACGCAAAGCCGACGATGACGGCGAACTGTCCGAAGATGGCGGGCAGGGGACTGCGTCCGAGTTCGAGATGCCACCCGGGCATCATCTTGGCCTTGGGACCCGTTTGCGTGCCAAGTGGGAAGGCTATGACGACCCGATTGAATATTATCTGCTTCAGCTTGAAATAGACGCCTATGCCGACTGGTTGCGCAAAATGCGTGTTTGGCTGGCGCGTCCGGTTGAACCGGAACTGGGCGAACTTGACCTTGATGATGAAATCGGGCGGTGGCCGCCCGAGCGAATCAGGCTGTATGACAAGCTGTTTGATCACGGGATCATGATCCCGGGCGGGCATGATTACGCCCTTGAACTCGCAAAGCCGCTTGCGCTGGATGAAACGCTCAGCTGTCTTGAAATCGGGGCAAAGCTTGGCGGGGTTGCGCGTGTTCTGGCGGACCGGCTTGGCGTTTGGGTAACCGCCTATGAGCAGGATGGGGAACTGGCACTGTTGGGGATGGAGCGATCCGTTCATGCCGGTGTCCAGAAAAAGGTCCCCGTTCAGAAATTCGATCCCGAAAAGCCCGAACTGCGCAAAGGCTATTTCAACGTCGTCTATTCGTTCGGGGAACTTTACAAGGTGCCGGGCAAAGAGACGTTTCTGGGCGAACTGGCCGGGACGTTGCGCGAACAGGGCCAGATTCTTTTGACCGACTATGTCCTGACCCGCGATCTTGACGAGGACGGGCTTGCGCAATGGGCCAAGCTCGAAGGGGATGATCTTTTCCCCTGGACCGCACAGGAATACAAATCCCGTCTTGGGCAGCTCAAATTTGATATCCGCATCGCCAAGGATGAGTCGGAAACCCATCTTGTGCATATCAAACAGGCCTGGATGACCATGCTGTCGGATATTCAGAAAAGCGGTTTGGACCCCGATGTGATGGATTATCTGCTTCCAGAGATGGAAATGTGGATGAATCGCGTAAAAATGCTTGAAAATGGCTCGCTGGCCTTTTATCGGTTCTACGCAACGATCAACTGATCGCTCAGGTTTCAGACTGCTGCAGGCGACTTTGACGGGATTTGTTCCAATTTCTGTCGCCGCAACCTGTTTTTAGTGTTGACAGGGGCATGTCGTACTTCTATTTTCCGGCTTCCTCGAAGGGGCCAAGTTTCTAAGGTTTAAGATTATGAAGATCCGGAACTCATTGAAATCCGCGAAGCTGCGGGAAAAAGGCTGCCGTATCGTGCGCCGCCGTGGCCGCGTATACGTGATCAATAAAAAGAACCCGCGTTTCAAGGCACGCCAGGGTTAATTCCCGGTACCTTGTTCTCAAAGGTTTTACAAAACGCCGCATCGGTTCATCCAATGCGGCGTTTTGTTTTTCATGTTTGTCACGATGGCAAAATCAAAGGCGACCGCAGTTTCAATATTGCGGTCGCCTTTTTTATCGATGGTGTGTGGGGGCTGCTTACCCGTTTGTGGTGAACAGTTCGGTTTTGCTGTGACGGCCCCGCAACAGAACATCACCGGCCTTGATGACGCGGTTCGGATCGGTCAGCAGGTTGCGTGTGCTGTCTGAAATCAGAATGCGCGTGCCCAGCACCTTGTTTTCCTGTTCAAGACGCGATGCGGTATTGACCGCATCCCCATGCACGGTAAAGGACAGGCGTGCCTTGGCCCCGACATTCCCGGCCACCATTGTTCCGGTATTCACCCCGCAGCGCACCTGAATGTTCAATCCTTCAAAGGTGCGGTTCGAGACTTCGTTTTGCAGGGCGATTGCGCTGTCGAGCGCGGCATCGGCGTGATGTTCAAGATCATCAAACACGTTATAGACCGCAAGGATCGCATCCCCCTGAAACTGGGTGATGATGCCGCCATGTGATTCGATAATCTGCGTTGCGCAATCAAAGTAATCATTGAGCATTGCAATGATCTGGTTCGGATGCAGGCTTTCACACATGGATGTGAAATGGGCAATGTCGATGAACAGAACCGTTGCTTCGGATTGTTGCGGCGGCAGGACCCCGGAATCATTTCCCGATGCCAGAAGCTTTTTGGCAATCGATTGGGGCACGAATTTACCAAACAGGCTTGTGATGCGTTCGCGGTCGTGAACCGCCATCATCATGTGATTGAACGATCGTGCCGCATCGTCATATTCACGGATACGGCTGCCCGACAGTTGCGGCACATCGATTGATGCGATGTCGTCATCTTCAAATGCGCGCGCGGCGGCTGCAAACCGGCGGATCGGTTTGGTGAATTGTTTGGACAGTATGATCGCAACAATAACAGCCAGAATAAACACCCCGCCACCAAGGATCGAGGCCAGAACAAGCCTGTCCCATTCATCATCAAACAATTCTTCGGTGAAATGCATGCCGATGATGACCGGCGAGATCGGCGCATTGAGAACCTGACGGGTGACGATCAGATGGTATCTGCCATCAACTTCAAGCCCCGCCAGACGCAGCCCGGTATTCTGGCGGGCATCCTTTTCGTCGGTCCTGATGCGTTCGGACTTGCCGATATTTGCCAGAACCGGGTCGCCGATATCATGAATGGTCGGCAATGGAATCGGGCTTCGGGCAATATCGGCCCCGTTGATCAGCTTGTTGGCGGTATTTTCACCCCAGTCGCGCAAATCGGGATGGGCCATCACGCGATTGCCACCGATCAGGATAAAAGGCGTTCCGGGTAAATCTTCACGGCCGCGAATCAGGCTTTCCGACAGATTGGACAGCGAAAGATACTGTATGAAGGTACCAAGATAGTGCCCGTCATAAAAAAGCGGCACCCAGCTGGTCAGGACCGTGCGATTGAAATACGGATCCCAGCGCGGGAAACCGGTGCGGTTGGCGACCGGGCCACGAATTTGTGCCAGTTCCGAAAACAGCATGTCATCCTGGGGCAGGGTGCGGCGTATTTCGCTCATATCATCGGGATTAAAACCGATAAATTGCCGATCACCGGTTACCAGACCATAGGCCATCACATCCATATCCGCCGCCGCCAGCGCCCGCATGGCGTTGGTCCAGCCGTACTGGAAGCTTGGATCAAGATTGCCATCGGCAACCTGTCGGGCGACCCAGTTGGACCGTTCGTCGACTTCGCTCATGCGTTCATGCATGGTGCGCTGAACCGATGTCAGATCGATATCGGCCAGCATAACCCAAAGATTGCGGGTGTTTTCATAGGCCGTGCCAAGGCCGACATAAAGGGCAAGGCCAACGCCAAAGACACTGGTGCCGATAAAACTGGCAAGAAGAACAGAAAGGACAGAATATCTGCGTTTGGATGTCACTCGGTTTTCTTTCTGACAAGAGGTTCCCCAACCTCAACTGGCATCTTAGCGGCGATCGAACTTGGTTGAAAGGATGATTGAACTTGAAGTGCGTTTTATCCCGCTAAGCCCGCCGATCCGGTCAAGCACACCGTCAAGTTCTTCCGGTGTGTCGGCGGCAACTTCGGCAATCAGATCATATTCCCCCGATATCGCCAGACACCGGATGCAATGCGGTATTTTCTGCAAGGCACCGACCACGCCCGCAGACTGTTTTTGTTCAAGCTGGATCATGACTTCGGCCAGAAGAACCGGGCGTGCCGCATCACCAAGCTGCACCGTATAGCCGGTAATGGTTTGTGATTTTTCCAGCCGTTCGAGGCGTTCCTGAACGGCGCTGCGCGACAGGCCGACTTCGCGCGCAAGGGCGGCAGTCGGAATGCGGGCATTTTCCTGCAATTTGGCGATCAGACGGCGGTCGGTTTCATCAAGGCGACGTTTCATCGGTGATACCCATAAAAATGACGGGTTATTCAATTGTTTTGACAGTATTGCCGGGTTGCAAGCGTTAGTCCAGCGGCGGAGCATCAAGGGGTAAACAACAAAACGTTATCAGGGCAGCAACGACATCCATCGCAAAGGTGTCAGTTCAGTCGGGAGTGAGAGAAAATGAAAAAGATTTTGATTCTTGGTGCGGGCAAAATCGGCCGTATGGCGGCAGTCATGCTCAATGAAAGTGGCGACTATGCGGTGACGCTTGCCGATGCCAATGGCGAAATGCTTGAATTTTGTGCCCAGGATCATGCGGCAACCCTGATCAAGGTCGATGTTACCGATGAGGCCGCCCTGACCGACGTGGCAACCGGGCATGACGCCATTTTGTCGACATGCCCGTTCTATCTTAATGTCGCGATTGCCCGGGTCGCACGCGCGGTTGGGGCATCCTATTTCGATGTGACCGAAGATGTCGAAACCACCCGTGCTATTCGTGAAATTTCCAAAGGTGCGGCTGGTGCGTTCGTACCGCAATGTGGTTTGGCACCGGGATTCATTTCAATCGCCGCCCATGATCTGTTCAAACGGTTTGATACGGTCAAAAAGCTGCGTCTGCGCGTCGGTGCATTGCCGCAAAACCCGACCAACCGGTTGAAATATAACCTGACCTGGTCAACCGATGGCCTAATCAATGAATACCTTAATCCGTGCGAGGCGATCCTGAATGGCAAGCGCGTCGAAGTCTTGCCGCTTGAAGGTTATGAACGCTTCACCATTGATGGCACGGAGTATGAGGCCTTCAACACATCGGGCGGGGTTGGGGCGCTTTGTGACATGCTCGAAGGCAAGGTGGACAACCTTGATTACAAGACTGTGCGGTATCCTGGGCATCAGGAAATCCTGAAAATCCTGATCGAAGATCTGCGTCTTGGCGAACGTCCCGACATGATGAAGGAAATCTTTGAAAATGCCCTGCCGGTAACCCAGCAGGATGTCATTGTGATCTTTGCTGATGCGGTCGGGACCCGTAATGGCGAGCTGTGCGAAGAAAACTTTATCCGCAAGGTGCATGGCACGGAAATCGGTGGCAAAAAATGGTCCGCGATCCAGATCACGACATCCGCGGGGCTTTGCGCGGTGATGGATATGGTGATGACGTCCAAATTGCCCGGCTCCGGTTATGTCCGGCAGGAAGAAGTCGGTCTGGATGATCTGCTTTCGAACCGGTTCGGGCGTTATTATGCCAACCGGGCATAGGGTCCGTTTCCGGTTTTGAGTGACGGCTTGAAGTGCCGTTTCAGGCGCAAAGATAACCGTGTGATGATTTTCCAGAAAAATCCCCCGACTGTAGTTCGGGGGATTTTTGTTTGTTTTCAGGTGTTTATTTTAATCTTGTTTGTTCCGACTTCAGAAAGGGGCGCATATTCCTGAAACGCGTTACAGATTTGATCGGCCGGGCATGGTCAGGGCCGATTATTTGTGGCAAAGACGTGGTTTGTTAACGCTTGGCCCTTATGGTGGCCGGTAATCGCACTCTTTATCGCAACAGGTATTCCTTGTCTGATTTTGACGCTCCTTACCGAACTGCGTGGGGCTTGTATGAAGCAGGCCAGCTGGCGGAGGCAGAAGTTGCCTGCCGCAAGCTGATCCATGCCTATCCACAAGCCGCAGAAGCCATGCATCTGGCTGGCCTGGTCGCAGCCCGACAGGGAAATCAAACTCTTGCGGCGGAACGGATGGGGCGGGCGGCAATTGCCGATGCCAACAGTGCGGAAATTCAACATGATCATGCGCAGGCCTTAAAGGCGATCGGCAAATTGCGCGAAGCGGTTGGCGCTTTCAAGCGGGCCATCCGGCTGTGTCCGGATGCACCGGCGCTATATTGCAATATCGCCAATACGTACCGGCAACTTGATGAGTTGCAGGATGCGCGCGAAAATTATGAATACGCGCTGGAACTTGCCCCGGATATTGCCGAAATTCACGCCAACTATGCCGCGTGTCTTTATGCGATGGGCGACATTCCCGGTGCCGAGACATCCTGTTTGGCCGCCCTTAAAATGCGCGATGATATTGTCAATGCGCTGGTGCTGATCGGCCAGATCCGGCTTGATCAGGGACGCACGGTATCGGCAAGCGAACCCTTGCGCCGCGCCCTGACACTGGAGCCGGGAAACCAGCGTGCCCTGACTGCATACGGTGATGCCTTGTTCCGGCTTGGCCAGTTTGCCGGTGCACAGCATTGCTTGCGTCAGGTTCTTGCCCTTGATCCCGATGATGCCAAAGCACGGCGCACATTGGCGCGTCTTAACTTGCGGGTCGGACAGGGGACCGAGGCAATCGGTGCGCTTGAACCGCTTGTTGCGGCCAATCCGAATGATCCCCAATTGCTGCTGATGATGGGCGAGGCGCTAAGTCTTGTTGGCCGTCATAGCGAAGCCGTCGAACGGTTCGGCGCAGCCATCGGGGCTGGTGGCGGTGATGACGCAGTTTTCAGACTGGCAGTCGAACTTGCCGAGGAAGGCGACACCGCGTCAGCCCAGTCTGTTTTGCAAAACGGTATCGACCGCAAAATCGCAGCCGGTGAAAACACCGCACTGTTTCGAACCGCACGTCGTTTGTTGTTTGCGCCGGTTCCAACCAATATTGCGGCCCAGAATGACGAAGTCATTCGTGATCTGCTTGATGACACACTTGATGACGATGCCATTGAACCTGATTTGGCCTTTGTCGCATCCGATCGCATTGACCCGGCAATCCTGACGCGGTTCCCGCCGGTCTGGCGTGCGGCCCTGCGTCCGGAAGGTGACAAGCAGTTGCGCGCCGTCGGGCATTATTGGGAACGGCTGGTTTCGGGCTATGATGTTCCCAATGTTGATCCCGGAAAACCCCGGCAAGGGGGCAAGATCCGCCTTGGGATCGTGTCGGCCAATATGTGTGATAACGGGATTGGTCGCTGGATTTTGGGGCTTGTTGATGCGATTGATCGTGACCGGTTTGATGTTACGGTCATCCGTCCGCCAACCGGCGAAGATGATATTACGTCGCGGATTGACGAACATGCCGATCTGGTCGTGCCGTTGCCGCTTGATCCGCTGCATTCGGCCCGGGTGATTTCCGGGCTTGATCTTGATGTGTTGCATTATGCCGATCCGCAGGCCGATGCCTATACCATGTTGCTGGCAAGCTGGCGTCTGGCACCGGTGCAAATTTCCGGTGGCGGGATTGCCGCGACCAGTGGTCTTTCAAATATTGACTATCACCTGATCGCCGAAGACTGGGAAACGGCCGGTGGCGAAAAACGGTTCAGTGAAAAACTGATCCGGTTGCCGGGACTGTTTGTTAATGCGACACCGCCCGAAAATGTCGACATGACGCCGACGGAACTGCAACGGCTTTGGCGGTTGGCACAGGACAGAAACACCTATCTGTGTCCGCAGCCGCTTGATGTTTTGACGGCCGATTTTGATCCGCTGATTGCGGAAATCCTGCGTCTTGATGAAACGGCTGAACTGTTGCTGATTGCACCCGAACGCGACAGCTGGGATGCGGCATGGGGACGGCGTTTTGCGGTGAACTATGCCGATGTCGCAGGACGCATGCGGTTTGTCAATGTGCGCAGCCGCGCCGATTTGCTGTCGCTGCTTTGCGCGGTGGATGTGGTTCTTGAAAGTCCGGCATGGAATGACGCGATGCTGGCCTTTGACTGTCTGGGGCTTGGTGTGCCGCTGGTGACATTGCCGGGCAGTGCCGCACGGTCGCGTCGCAGCCACACCTGTTACCGCCAGATATCGGTGTTTGATTGCGTCGCCTACCATTCCGCGGATTACGTCGATACCGCCCTAACACTCGCAACGGACAAGCGCCGCCGATCCGTCGTCTCCCACGCAATCAAAAGCCGGTCACATATCCTGTTTGGCCAAAAATCATCCTTTGATGCCTATATGCAGTTCCTTGAGGAATGCATTGCCGTTCCGGCTGAAAACGTCGGATGAATTTACCGATCCACGACAGGCGCTGATAAATCAGCTTAACGCGTCAATGTCGGCTTCGGACAGTGCGGCGGGGACGATTGTCAGGGGCAGGCGGAGCTGACCGACAGTGTCGCTTTTGGTCAGTGCCGTGATCAGTGGTCCTGGGCCTTCGGATGTGGTGCCGGCCGCAAGAACAAGAATGGAAATCTGTTCTTCTTCTTCCAGAAGGTTCAGCAACTCGTCCTTGAGACGACCTTCGCGAATGAACAGAAGCGGCATTGTGCCGGTTTGTTCATGCACATAGGCGGCAAGTTCATTGACCCGTGATTCGGCTTCTTCGCGGGCTTCTTCCTTCATCAGGTCACCAACCGCCATCCAGTGCTGGAATTCGGCCGGTTCAATGACGCTAAGCAGGGCAACGCGGCCGCCGGTATGTTGGGCGCGGCGGCATGCATAACGCAACGCCTTGGTCATTTCATCGCTGTCATCAATAACAACAAGAAATGTTCGGTTGGACGTGGCGCGGAGTTCCTGATCGGCATCGTATGACGTCATATGGGTTCTCTGAATAGTTTCCTGTGCCGGGTCTGATGCATGGTTGCGTGGGGCAATGGATCACCCGGATATTAGAGCATGTTGCATCAAGTGTGCCGTAAATCCGGCACGGTTTCCAAGTGGTTTTTATCGCAATCGGGAAAGTTTCATACTGTGCATGCGCACAATAAATCATGCTGCACATGCGTTGTTGGAGGCCGTGAAAGTGCGGAGATGAGAATGCCCAAATCGGCGTTGGAGCCGGTGGAGCCGGTGGAACCGGGAACTAGCGTTTGCGGAATGCCACACTGGCGATCCAGCCGGCAATGACGGCAATGATCACCGCAATAATGCCATAGAGCGCCGAATAGCGATGGGCGAATTCATAGACTTCGGCACTGACCCCGGTTTTGGAAACAACCAGCGGCGTGGTCTTTACACTGGCGATACGGCCATCACGGATCAGATAGACATTGATCGTATAGGTCCCGGTCGGGGTGTTGGCCGGGAAATGGATGTCGGTTCGAAACAGCTGGTTTGACAGGAAGCTGATTTTTGCCGGACGCTGGTTGAACAAACCGGCATTCTGCATGTTGCGAACCAGCGCATCGCGATAGACTTTCTGATCGGCATCAGGATTGTCGGACACGGCAATAAAACGCTGGTTGTCCAGGCCGATGCGGTAATCCTGAAGAATGTTTTGCGGGGCGATGATATCCATCGGGCGATTGGACGCGCTGGCATAATAGGCCGGAACATTTTTATAGCGCGCGCTTTCAGCATTCACCCAGATGCCGACTTTACGCTCCTTGCGACGGACAACCATGTCCTGATCGGGGCCGCGTACGGTCACGATGACATCGCCTTCGTTCTGGACTGCACCAAACAACAAGACGTCAGTACCGGTAAAGCCGGTGGTGATCGCCACCAGATGGTTTGACAAATCCACGACAAGCGGATCGGCCAAGGCGCGTTTCATTGGTGTGCTAGTCGCAATGACAGCGAATGCCGAAAGACAGATCGATGCGATAAACCGTGCCGATAGGGACATCACAGATCCCCCGGCATGATGGAATAAAGTTCGTCAGGCTCGATCACCAGATCAAACAGAAGTTTGAGGCATACCGACAGGACCAGCAGCCCCAGAAGCGCACGCAGGTGTTCCGCCTTGAGCCGCGCACCGAACTGGGCGCCGAACTGGGCGCCGATCACACCACCGATCAGAAGCAGGATGGCCAGTGCAACGTCAACCGTCTGGGTCTGAACCGATTGCAGGAAGGTAACGTTGGCCGTGACAAAGATGATCTGAAACAGCGAAGTTCCGATCACCACCCCGGTCGGCATGCCCAGCAGATAAATCATCGCCGGAACCATGACAAAGCCGCCACCAACCCCCATCAAGGCGGTCAGCATGCCGACAAAGAACCCGACAGCCAGTGGCAAAAGCGCACTGATATACAGGCCCGAGCGATAAAACCGCATCTTGAAGGGCAGGCCGTGGATAAAGCTGTGCTGGTGTTTTTTTGATCGACGGATCGGGCCTTTGCGCCGGGTTCTGAAAATTGCCCGGGTTGCTTCAAGCAACATCATCCCGCCGATAATGCCAAGGAAGATGACATAGCAAAGAGAAATCACAAGGTCGATCTGACCCAGCGAACGCAACCAGGCAAAGACCCAGACACCAACCGTCGACCCGACAATACCGCCCGCCAGCAGCACAAGGCCCATCTTGATGTCAACATTGCCACGGCGCCAATGCGCAAACACGCCAGACACCGACGATGCGACAATCTGGTTCGCAGCTGTCGCCACAGATACAGCGGGGGGAATGCCATAAAAAATCAAAAGAGGGGTAATCAGAAAACCGCCGCCAACGCCGAACAGGCCGGACAAAAAGCCAACTCCGCCGCCCAGTCCCAAAATCAGAAATATATTTACCGATATTTCGGCAATAGGGAGATAGATTTGCATTGCGGGCAGGCTAACAGCGTTTGATTGATTGTTGTTTTTCAGTCTAACATATTGTGCAAATGCAACAATCGCCAATTGGCGCTATATCAGACCGATTTCCGATTTTTTTATAAGGTCGTTCATGTCGTCATCTTCAAGTGATAAATTTGATCTAATTCTCGATGCACGAGGATTGATTTGTCCCATGCCAGTGCTTAAGGCGAAGAAATCCCTGCGTGATGTACCGGACGGGGGTGTTTTGAAAGTTCTGGCAACGGATCCCGGATCCGTTGCGGATATGAAGTCTTTTTGTGAAATGACCGGCAATCGCCTGATTTCTTCGGATCAGGAAGACGATGTCTTTATCTATTTCATTGAAAAAACGGTTTCCTGACAATGGGTTGATGGTATTGCCACCAAGCGCCACGTTCGCATGCCACACCTGATTTATCCTGCCTTTTGAAAGAAATATCGATGACCAGGACTTCCAGCGATCTGGAATGGATTGTTTGCCATTTTGACGCGATGACGCCCCACCAGGTTCACAGTCTGCTGCAATTGCGTCAGCAGATTTTTATCATCGAACAGGACTGTATTTTTCCTGAAATTGATGGCCTTGATCCGATCTGCACCCATCTTCTGGCTGTTGACAAGGCCAAAAACGGACGTGACGTTCTGGCCGCAGCACGCATTGTTGCGCCCGGTGTTGATCCGGGACATGCCGAACAGGGCGACCGTCCAGCCATCGGGCGTGTGGTCACAAGCGAAAAACTGCGTGGGCAGGGGATCGGGCGGAGCCTTATGGCCCGTGCGATCGATGTTTGCGCGCAGGAATTCGGGGGCAAGCCGATCTATCTGAATGCGCAGCTTTACCTGAAGGCATTCTATCAAAGTCTTGGATTTGTTCAGTTTGGCGACGTCTATGAAGAAGACGGCATTCCCCATATCTGTATGGAACGCCCGGTCATGGACCAGGCGTCCCGATAATCAGATTATATGGAAATCAGCACCCGCGACGGGGGGATGTTAACGCAGCCCGGTGGTCGCCATACCGGTAAAGAATTCAAGCTGCCAGTTCATGTCATCTTCGCTTAGCGGGTATTGGTTGCCGTTGCGTGGATTAAGGGTCTGGCTTGGCGGTACGTGACCAAGCTTGACCTGAATCTTCACTGCAAGATCAGCCGGCAGGCCGGCCTTCCATGCCAGTGAAACGACACCCTTTGCCGAATGTGTATTCAGAACCTTGGTTACGGCTTCTGGCGGAATACCGGCCAGAACTGCAAGCGATGCGCGGGCAAATTTGACGTCATTGGCCGCAAGGGCCTTGGCGACTTCCTTATCGGTCAGTTTTTTCTTTGCATGAAGGGCAAGGGCCTTTTCAAAGGCCGGTTCGCCGTCTTCTTCTGCTTCTTCGTTTGACGCGGCGTCGCCCGCAGAAGCCGGTTGGGCTTTTTCGCCCTTTTTGTTTTTGACCGATGGTGCGTTTTCGGCGGCGTCGTCGCGTTTTTCAAACTCGCCAGATGCGATACGGCGTTGAACCACTTCGCGAACGGCTTCAAGCTGATCTTTTTTTAGGTCCTTACGGCGTTCCAGTACGCTGATCAGGTTTTCGGCGACAAATCGCGCAAGTTTCCCGGCTGCGGTCGGCGGCAGTTTCGGACGGTTGACCAGCGGCTGGTGCCATTCCGGATAATCCGGTGCGCGGTCAATCAGCTGATCGAGCGTTTCTTCACGGATTTGTGCGGACTTGTTGCCAAGAAGGTGCGAAATCGCATCCTTGTCGCTGCTTGCTGCAATGGCATCGGCAAGTTTTTCGCCGACATTGCGCCGACGTGACACAAAGCTCAGTGCCCCGCGGCCAGAACTGCCTTCAATAATTTCCAGAAGATCTTCTTCGGTCAGGACCGGGGAATACTGAAGGACAGGTCCGCAAACGACGCTTTCGGCATCGCGGGCAAGCTGCTGAATGATTGGTTGCGGGGCTTCGGCAATATCCTTGAGCGTCTCGGAAATGACCTGACGGACATGCACGGCCTGGTCACGTGCGAGCTTGTCGAGCGCCTCATAGGTCATGCGGCGCAATTTGTCGGTTTCGTTGGGGGTCAGACCCGCCGAAAGATGGGCGATTTTTTCAGCAAGGCTGCCACGGACGCTGTCATCGACGTCATCGGTCAGAAGGACATCGGCCTGAATCGGCGTTGCTTCGTTGGCCGCAATGTGACGACGCACCGAGGAATCATTGTCAGATGCCAGGAAATACAGGATTTCGGGCCGGGTGTCATGGCGCTGGGCAAGTTTGCCGCGCACATTGGCATCCGGGCTGGCGGCCATTTCCTTGGCTTCGTCATAGGTGATCGGGGTTTCGCGCCGCTTGGTGAATACCCGCTGTAAAAATCCCTTCATTGGGCATTCCTCCTAATCTTCGATCTTTGCCGGCTCTTCCGAGCCGGGTGCGGCAGCGATGCCAAAGCGACCTTTTCCATGTTTCTTGACCTGATACATGGTTTGATCTGCGCGTTGTACAAGTTGCTGCAGGTTTTCTTTCGAACCTGGTTCATGAACAGCAATCCCGACCGATATTCCAAGCGGGTGGTCCTTGTCGCCCGAATACTGGCCAAGGATCGCGCTTTCCTTCATCAACAGCCGTGCGCGTCCCGAAGCCGCAGAAACATCGGCACCTTCGAGCCACAGCACGAATTCGTCCCCGCCAAGACGGGCAATCAGATCGGCCGGGCGGACATTGTCCTGAAGAACACGGGTCAGGGCGAGGATAGCCTCGTCACCGGTCTGGTGACCGTGAATGTCATTGACCATCTTGAAGTTGTCCATATCGACATACATCAAGGCAGCCGGGGCGCGTTCACGCTGAAGACGGCTGTGGCGTCGTTTGAGTTCCTCGAAGAATGCGCGACGGTTCAAAAGCCCGGTCATCCCGTCGGTCCGTGACAGGGTCAGGATGCGTTCATGCTGGATGGCCTGTTCAATGGCAATGCCGACCTGATCGGATACTTCGGTCATGATGGCACGTTCGCCGTCAGTCGGTTCGGGGTGATCGGCGGAAAACAGGAAAATCACAGCGCCATTGTTGCGCTGATGATAATGGCAGCGCAGGGCATGAATACGATACTGGCCCATATGGGCATCAAAGGTATCGGTCGAATTTTGCAACTGGCTTAAGGCCTGTTTTGCAATGTGGCTGGCTTCGGGGTTTTCGTCGCCCGCTGCAATTTCAAGTTCATCTGTTTCATCATTGCGTTTGAAAATGATGCAGTTTGAACAGGCAAGGGCCCGCGTGCTGGCCTCTGACGCGCCCTTAAGAACCAGAAGCGGATCGATTTCATCACGCATGGTCCGCACGATATAGGTCATCAGGCGGTCGCGGTTTCGGGCTGTTGCGACTTCGCTTTCGCGGCGGCGCTGTTCGGTAATGTCATGGGCAAGCCCGCGCGTCCCGGTCCAGCGTCCATCGCGCGAATAAACCGGGGTCGAGGATACCGAAAGACAGGCATCCTTGCCGTTGGACCGGCGGAACCAGACCGGAACATCGCGCACGGCCTTCTGACTGCGAAACACATGTTCGCTGTCCTGATCGGCGGTATCGAGAAGAAAGTTTTGCGGAAACCGTCCGACAATATCATCGGCACGGTATCCCAGCGCACCGCGCGGCGACACGAAAATGAATTTCCCCGTGTCGTCGGTTTCCCATGCAAAGGCCGATGATACTTCGACAATGTCGCGGTAACGCTGGCGCGAGTCAATCAATGCTTCGCGAAGGTTGCGATCCATACTGACATCACGCGGCAGGATCATCACCTGATTGTTGGTGGTCGGAAGGGCGGTCAGTTCGAGCGTCGCAGTGCCGCGCTGTACTTCAAATGTCATCATTTCGACGACCCCGCCCGGCGTGGTCAGGGTGCGGCGGATCAACTGATAGATTTCAGGGAACAGCCCGTCACGGATACCTTTGGCAAAGCCGACGGCATTCTTGTTGGCAAAAAGCGGCACACCATGTGAATCCATCACAATGACCGGTGCCTCGGCCTGTGCCATCACCTTGGGATCAAGGGTAAACACATCCGCATCATATCTGGTCAGATCATCTTGCGGGTCGGTTGCGGCGGTTTTGGCATCAACGGGGGCATCAACAGGATGGCGCGGCGTCATAGGCTTCCTCCTGTTGCAGTCGAAATGTTCAAATCATTTTCTCCGGCGTCGGTATCGCACTTGCCCGACTGCAGTTTTTCAAAACACGCTTTGCTGCTGATCGTAACGGGCGGGCCAAGGTGATAGCCTTGACCATAATCAATGCCCAGATCACGGACCATCTCATAACTGGCCTGATCATGGATCATTTCGGCAATGGTGTGGATGCCAAGATCATTGCAAAGAAGGGCCGTCGCCTTAAGGAAAGCACGTCCTTTGGGATTGGCAAGGGCGGTGCGCATGGCCCCGCCATCAAATTTGATGATATCGACGTCAAGCGCGCTCAAATATTCAAAGTTCGCAGCCCCGGCACCAAAATCATCAAGGCAGATTTCATGGCCGCGTTCGCGCAGCACCTGCAAGCCGTTATTGACGTCATCAAGAGCACGAATGCGCGATGTTTCGGTTACTTCAAACAGCACCCGGTGCGGCGCGATGTCATAACGATCCAGCAATTCCGCCAGAGCCGGAAGGAAGCCCGCCTGTTCAAGTGAATGGCCCGAAAGGTTGACGGCAACCGGATGGGGGATGTTTTGTGCATTGTCGCGCAAATGATCAAGAACCTTGCCGCACATCGCCAGATCAAATTCGGTAATCAGGCCGGTGCCCTCGGCAAAATGGATGATCTGATCAACCGCAAGCGGACTGTTTCCAATGTTGAAGCGTGCAAGGGCCTCAAAATGATGCATTTCCTGGCTGCGCAAATGGACAATCGGTTGCAGGGCGACGGCAAATGACCCGTTTTCGACAATTTCCCGAAAAGCGCGCACCGATTTCAGTGTTTCATTGATCAGGTGCGGCAGGCTGGCCGAAAGACGCGCGGCAGTGACATCGTTCTGTGCCTTGCGCTGCATGCGATTAAGCGCATAGGCAACCGCGCGGGTAAGGTTGGTGTCGCGATCATTTTCGTCATTATCGGTATCGAAATGATGAATGTTGCGCGCACTTTCATAATCGCTGCCAAACAGGTCATTGGCGTTCTTTTGCCGGGTCGTCTTTTCGCCAGAACCGGGATTGTTGGTCAGGGATGCCAGCCCGCCACCGGCCGGGGCAGATGTGTCATCCTGTGTCCCGCCGGTCACCGGTTCTTCAAGATCGGCACGAAGCGCACTGGCATAGGCAACAATCCGTCGTTCAAGTTCAATCATCGGCTCGTCAACCGGATGAATTTTTGCCGACCGGCCAGGGGCAACAAGATCGGATGCGCTTAGTGATGACAGCCGTTTGGCCCCGATGCCGATCAGGCGTGCCAGTTCATTGGTCGCCGCTGTTTCCGCCTGTGATCGCGATGCAGCCAGGTTTTCAAGAACCACCAGTGCTTCGCTGTGATACGACCCGGCATCCTTGTTGCTGAGAAGGGCGGTTTGCCGCGTTTCGGCCTGCTGATTCTGGCGGATGACCGCGTTTTGCAAAATGATGCGGTCAATCCCCGATCGTGCACGGGGACGAATGGCGCGATGACGGGCGGCGATGTAATAGCGGCTTGACGGATCGGCGATCATATAACCGCTTAGCGACAGCGGGACCGCTTCCTGAACGGGTTGATCGTCGGCTTCGCAAAGCTGGAAATCCAGATCGAGTTCTTCGAGGCGTTTGAGCCCGTTGCTTGTATGCAGATAGGCACGCAGAAGCGGGCGTTCCGATTTGACGACAATTTTTTCAAGTGCCTCGCCAATCAGTCGGTCCGGCGTACAGCCCAAAAGACTTTCGGTCGCACCGGCGACAAACAGGATATAGCCGTTTTCATCCACTTCCAGCAGCATGTCGGCCCAGCAAAACGCCATGGCGGCCAAAAGGTCCTGGTCATTTGTTTCCGCAGAATAGCTGGTGCTGTCTGTCATTTGTGAACCGTCATTCTCAAGCCGCCTGATCATTCTTGTTGCAGCATTCGCCGCCATTATCAGATAGCGATCTTACTAAGGATATGAAGGATTTGCACTTCATAAGCCAAAAAAAACGGGCAGCCACAAAAGATTGCCCCGATAGCGGGAAAAATCGGCCCCCGAGACAGCTGTAAAGTCGTGAAAAGACTGGAAAGAATGCAACAAGGCGCGGCTTAGGCCGCGTCGTTGTCTTTTTTGGCCGGAATGGCTTTTTCACGTGCGGCATGCTTCTGGACATACATCGCCTGATCAGCGGCGCGAATCAGGTCGGAAATGTCACTTTTGGCATTATAAACCGTGTAGCCAAAGCTTGCCTTGATCGCCAATGCCTTTCCCTGCCAGATCAGCGGGAATCGCACGGTTGCCTGTTGAAGCTGTGCAATGCGTTTCTGGGCAGCTTCCGGGCTGCTTCCGGTCATCAGAATGGCGAATTCATCCCCGCCAAACCGTGCGACAAAGTCATCGGAACGGGTATGGGTACGCAGATTCTGTCCGAAATGGCGCAAAACAGCATCACCGGCGGCATGACCATGTTCGTCATTGATTTCCTTGAACCCGTCAAGGTCGGCAATCACCATCAAGCCGCGTTCGGCAGTGCGTGCTGCACGTGCCAATGCCTCGCGGGTACGCCGCATGAAACCACGGCGGTTATAAAGGCCGGTCAACTCGTCGGTTTCGACCATCAGTTCAAGTTGACGAATGCGGTTCTGCTGCTGATCCAGGCGGTTTTGCATATCACGCGCCAGATCAACAAGAGTCGACAGAGCATTACTTTGCTCGGTAACCTCACTGGCGCGATTGTTAATCGCGGTCTGCTGCTGAAAATCAGCGGCAAGTTCCATGAGCAATTCTATCTGCGACTTTTCCATGTGCCGTCTTGTAATCAATGACATTGGATGGTGAAACCCTTAAAAGGATGTCTATCGTTGTATCGTTGATCGCGTTACAAGAACCTTAACGTGGCACGAAAGAATTTGTGTCCAAAGAGAATCGTTCACGCACAGGAGAACGACCGATGCAAAACCGGTTGATGGTTGGGTTTACTAAGAAAATTGCGGTAATTGGCATTGCGCTGGCGCTGTCTGCATGCTCATTCCTGCAAAAAGATAATTTTACCGTTGTTGGTGAAATTACGGATCACGGCAACGAATGTGTGACTTTCCGTGCCGAAGATGGAACGCTTTATGCGCTTGCCAACAAGGCAAGCCGATTCCGTCCGGGGGACAAGGTCCGTGTAACCGGACATATGGCATTGATGACGACCTGTACCGAAGCAACGACCCTGATCGTTGACAAGATCGTCATGCTGTCGCCAGGAAACTGAGCCGCAAAAAAAAAATCAGAATATTGTGCCAACCATTGGTGCCTGCGATCGCTTTTGATCGCTCAGCGATGGGATGCAAAGCAATCGGTGCCGTCAGCTTTCAGCTGGCGGCATTGTTGTTTGGCACCATCAAAGGTGGCAAAGCCGGTCAGTTGAAGCCGGTGATAAACCCCTTTAACGCCAAGATTGGCAGAGACGATCTGTTTGGTGTGCGATTTTGACAGGGTGGGGTAACGCACCAAGAAACTTGCCCAGTAACTTTCAGCCGAAATCGTGTCACGAAAAGCACCCAGCTGGATCAGATAGCGCCCGTTTGGATCATGCTTTGCCGTTTCGGGCGGCGTCACGGTCGGTTGCGCGGCGCGCGTTGCAACAACCGTATCTATAACCTGCTTTGCGGGAGCCGTCGTCGCTGTTTGGTGGCTGGTTGCCACGGGTGCGGGATTGGCGGTGTTGTTTGTCGCCGCCGGTGGTTTGGTTATGACGGTGGTGGCTGCTGGCGTCGGCTTGTCGGGTGTTTTGCGGACTGTCGCCGGGCGCGCTCTGCTTGGCGTTGTGCCGGTAAGTTCTTGATAATACTGATTGGCAAGTGACGGGATGTCCGCGTCATCAATGACGGTATCACTGGCCGGGATCGTTCCCGGAAGCAGGCTGAGCGGTTGATTGCGCAAGACCGGTTGTGATGCATGGGCGGGAAGATCATTCGGGATGATGTCCGCCCCGGTTGGGAATTCGGTCATTTCGCTGGTTTGTGCCGCTACGTCGGAAATGACCGTGACATTCAAGGCCAGCAACGCAACCAGACCAATCAAAGAAAAAAGACCACCCCGCCGATCAAAATTGCCAGAAGCATGCGGCATGGCTGCCGCATTGTCTGGCTGATCGTGGAGTGGTCCTTTCATTGTTACATCTCCGCGCGCGGGGGATAGGCATATCGGTCACGCAATATCTGGTCATTCCTGCGCAGACGTTCCATGGCTTTGCCATAGACGCTGTCTTCCGGATACTGGCTGTCCGGACGATCACCGGATGGCATGCCGGTCAGAAGTTCGACCGCGTCATTGATGTGCTCGACAGTCCAGATATTGAACTTGCCCTGGCGGATTGCCTGAACGACTTCTTCGCGCAGGACCACATTTTCAGCATTGGCCTGCGGAATGATCACGCCCTGATCCCCGGTGAAGCCCTGATCGGCACAAATCCGATAGAACCCTTCGATCTTGTGCGAAATACCGCCAACCGGCTGCGCTTCGCCGAACTGGTTCATCGATCCAGTGATGCCGATATTCTGGCGCATCGGTACGTGCGAGATCGCCGATATGATGGCACACAGCTCAGCCATTGATGCCGAATCGCCTTCGATGCCGCCATAGTTCTGTTCGAACGTGACATTACAGGCAAAGGAAAGCGGGAAGTCCTGGGCAAAGCGCGATTTCAGGAACCCTTCAATCGTCATGACCGACTTCTGTTGCAGCGGACCGGACATATCGACCATGCGTTCGATATTGAGAACCCCGAGACTGCCGACATAAGACCGTGCCGACACACGGGCCGGAAGACCAAAGGCATGATCGCCATAATCCAGGACGGTCAATGCATTGACCTGCCCGACAACCGCGCCATAGCTGTCAATCAGGATTTCGCGGCGCTGGACCCGTTCGTGCGATTTGTCTTCAAGACGGGAATTACGGTGACGACGTTCCTCAATAGCGCGTCTGACGTCGGCTGCACGGATGCTTTCGCGACCATCGGCCCTGGCAAGGGCGCCGGCCTCGATCGCGACATCTTCAACCCGTTCGATCTGGGCGGTCAGTTTGTCGCGTTCACCCGCCCAGCGCGCGGCCTGACCCAAAAGCTGGCGGATTGCACCGTTATCGACCGGAATGCCCGACCGGGCGAGGGCGGATTCGCGCAACAAGCCGGTATAGATCGATATGTTGCGGCCGGCGGCTGGCATATCCGCATCAATGTCGGCCTTGACCCGGAAATGGTTTCGAAAATCGACATCGAGCGAAAAGAACGTGTAATAGAATTTCGGCGCGCCAACGATCACGACCTTAAGGTCAAGCGGGATCGGACGCGGTTCGGGGGCGCCGGCCGTCGGGGCACCGCCCTTATGGGTTTCCTCGATGCGGATTTCACGGTCACGCAGGGCCGCCTTCAGAAACCCCCAGCATTCTTCATGTTCAAGCAGGCTTTCCGCACGCAGAACCAGAACCCCGCCATTGGCACGATGAAGCGCGCCCGGTTTGATCAGGCTGAAATGCGGATGCATGCCGCCGCCCATCGGGCGGTACTGAATTTGCCCGAAAAGATTGTCGTAGCTTGGGCTTGGTTCAAGAACGACATCGGGATGCGTATCGCGCGAATGATCAATCAGAAGATTGACCGCATAGCGATCATCGACGGTTTCCGGGATCTTGCCATCGCCGCTTTCGATGGCGGGCTGATCGCTGGCTTCTTCGAACGCGTCGATATTATCAAGGATGTCTTTTTCAAGCGCTTCGAACCACGCCTTAAGACCCGGGCTTGTGAACTTGTCGCGCAGCTTTTTGATGCGCGGTTTCAAAACGACTTTGGCGGCACTGCGACGCAGACTGTCGAGTGTATCGGCAATCTGTTCTTCAAGATCGCGGGTCGAAAGAAGGGTTTTACGGGCTTCTTCGGCAACCTCTTCAAAGGCGTCTTCGGCCTCGTTTCGGCGTTCCTTGGGGATTTCATCAAGGGATACCGGTTCGCCGTCTTCGTTCAGGGCGACGATCATCACGCCTTTTTCGTTTTCCTGAACATCCAGTCCCCGTTCACGGGCATATTCACGTAGCGCATCGAATTTTTCGCGCAGCTGGGTGCGGGCTTCTTCGGTCTGGGTCTGGGTTTCGGTCAGATGGGCCGGGGCGTTAAAGGCCGACGCAAATGCTTCGCGCAGATGGGAAATCAGGGTTTCCATCGCAGACAAAAGCTTGCGACCTTCGCCCGCGGGCAGGGCATAGGGGCGCGGACGGTTGGTGCGCGAAAAATTGTTCAGATAAACCCAGTCATCCGGGGCTGAACGTTCTTCCATGGCCTTGTTCAGATAATCAAGGGTCGCGGTCATACGGCCCGCGCGATCCAGACCAAGAACAAAGATGTTAAAGCCCGGCTCGGACATGGAAAGTCCGAATTTCAGGGCCTCTGCGGCACGGTAGTGCGAGGAAAAATCGAAGATTTTCGGATGCTGGTCTTTATGAGGGCTGCGAATACGGAAATGCGGAAAACCGCAATCTTCTGCGTCAAGGCGGGAAACTGGCATCTGCTGACTTTCTGCTGCCCAAGATAACAAATCATCGGGGCAATTTGCGCCCCGCAGCATATCTTGGAAGCAAGGCAATCACGTGGTCAAGCGTTGCGTGCGGAAATTGTTGAAATGGCGACAGGAAACCCGAAACCACCCGGCTGTTGCCGCGCGATAGTACCGCCTGCAAACGTCATCAAAGCCATGTTGATGGAACAAGATCCGGTGCCGAGGCTTTAGATCACGGCAGCATTGCCGAAGTCGCTGCTTTTGAGCAACCGGTCGACAATCTGTACACCGCGACGCAACCGTTCGGCGGATCGTTCAGCCCCGAAACACAAACGCAACCCGCGCGGCACATGGCCAACGGAAAACTGTTGGGCTGCGGTCAAAAGAACACCGCTATTGGCAGCATTCATGACCAGTTCGCCCGGATCAATATGATCGGGCAGTTCAAGCCAGATATGATAGTTGGTCGGGTGGAAGCGGACGTCATATCCCTTAAGGGTTCCAAGAATGACGGCCAGGCGCTGGGCGGCTTCATTGCGGTGCCAGGCTTCGTATTGGGCAAGGCTGCCATCCATGATCATTCGGGTGACCAGTTCCAGATTGATGGTCGATACCATCCAGCAGGTCGATCGAATGGCGCTGGCCAGTTTGCCGATCATTTCGCCGGGTGCATGGATATAACCAACCCGCAAACCGCCGCCGATGCTTTTGGATACGCCATCAAGATAGATGCTGCGTTCCGGGGCAAAGCACGACAGGGGCGGCGGTGCGTCCGGATCAAGGAAATGATAAATGCCGTCTTCAATCAGTGTCAGATCATATTTGCGCAGGATTTCGGCGATTTCGATCCGGCGTTGCTGATCCATGGTGCTGCACAGCGGATTATGCAGGGTCGGCATCAGGTAAATTGCGCGCGGACTTTGCGTGCGACAGATATTTTCAAGGGCTTCGGGAAGGATGCCCTGATCATCCATGGCGACACCGCGCAGACGGAATTGCAGCAAATTGGCCAAACTGCGCAGGTTCGGATAGGTCAGTTCTTCGCATAAAACAAGATCGCCGGGACGAACTGTTGCCAGAAGCGATACGGTCATGCCGTGCTGGACACCCGCGGTCGGCAGGACGCGTTCGGGATTGTCATCAAGTCCAACCCGACCGGCGGCGTGGGCCAATGCTTCGCGCTGGTGGGCAACCCCGTATTCCGACTTATAGGACACCATATCGTCAATCGGCATGGTGCCGGCAATTTCAAGCAATGTCTGACGAATGTGACCTTCCTGCGGGGGCAGGGGGCAATTCATTCGAAAATTGATCGGCCCGGTGTCTTCGCTGTCATCAGCGGCACCATGGGCAAAGGCCGGTTTGCGGCCCATCTGGGCAAGGTTGTTGGTAAAAGCCATCGGGATGGGCGCAGTTGCGGCCATGTCGAGTTCGGACTGAATGTTATCAAGAACATAAGTCCCGCGTCCGACTTCGCCGGCGACAAGTCCCAATCTTTCCGCTTCGCGGTAGGATCGCGTAATCGTGCCGACTGTCACGCCCAGATGATAGGCAAGGTCGCGGTGGGTTGGCAGTCGGTCACCCGGTTTAAGGGAGCCATCCTTGACTGCTTCGCGAATGGCCTGCGCGATCTGTCGGTAAACAGGACCGCCGGCTTCTGAAAGGTTGGGGAGCCACATTGTCATGGTGACAATGTTTAAATTGACACAATAACAATGTCAATGACAAAACAATATCGAGACAATTAACCGATAGGAGATGGAAATGGTAAATTGTAACGATACAATCCAGCTTCCCGATATTCATGTCACGGATCGCGCACTGACCAAGGGCAAGCAGGGCAACAAGCCTGTGACCTGGCGCGCGGCAATGGCTGGTATTGCAATCTCTGCTATCGAGTTTGTTGCGCGTCTGCAATCGCGTGCGCGCAACCGTCATGCGATACAATTGCTTGACGATCATATGCTTAAGGATGTCGGGCTGTCGCGTGCAGACATTGACACCGAACTGTCAAAGCCATTCTGGAACGGCTTGCCACCGCGCGGCTAGCCACCCCGCGCGTGACGGAGGCACGCGCTCCCATCGTGCCTCCGTCCGGTTCCGGGATCGATGTTCGGGTCAATTGTCTTTATCTGCCGAATTCAGGGATACAATGTGAATGTTCAGTCTGACCGAATTGCGTGATGCAGCCGCATTTGTTCTTAATTTTGTTGCGCCGACCCCGACAATCCATTGGCCGCTTCTTGATCGGGCGACGGGATTGTCCCTGTATGTCAAACATGAAAATCATACCCGGCTGGGCGCGTTCAAAATTCGCGGTGGTTTGACCTTTTGCCGGTATCTGGGGCGGCTGCCCGATACTGCGCGCGGTATTGTTTCGGCAACGCGGGGCAATCACGGACAAAGTCTTGCCCATGCGGCCAGTCGTTTCGGAATGGCGGCAACCATTATTGTTCCGCACGGCAATTCTGTTGAAAAGAATGCGGCCATGCGGGCCTGGGGTGCCGAGGTGATCGAGCATGGCGACGATTTTCAGGCCGCAGCAGAATTTGCACATAGCTATGCCGCAAGCGAAGGGGCGGTCATGGTTCCGCCTTTCCATCCGGAACTTGTGCGTGGTGTTGCTTCATATGGGCTGGAACTGTTTGACGATATCAAGGGGCTTGATCGCGTTTACGTTCCCGTTGGAATGGGGTCGGGGATCTGTTCGCTGATTGCGGTGCGCGATGCGTTGGGCCTTGATACGGAAATTGTCGGGGTGGTTGCCTGTGGCGCAGATGCCGTGCGTCAGTCTTTTCTGGCCGGAAAGGTGATCAATACACCCGTTGCTGATACATTTGCCGATGGTGTGGCATGTCGAAGCCCCGACCCCAGGGTGATTGAAATCATCACAAAGGGCGCAGCCGACATTGTTGCCGTCAGTGATGATCAGATCGCAGATGCCATGCGTCTTTATTTCAGTTGCTGTCACACTCTGGCCGAGGGGGCCGGTGCGGTGCCGCTGGCCGCGGCAATTGCCGAACGTGATCGCAATATTGGCAAAAAAGTCGCCCTTGTCCTGACCGGGGCCAATATCGACCGGGCCGACTTTGCCCGCATCCTTTCGGGAGACGAAAGATGACCTATCGTTCAAATCGTGCGCCACTCAGCCCCACTGAGGACGCGCGTCATCTCATGTTTGATGACCTTGAAAAGCTTGGTCGTATCCTGGTGGAAACCGGTGATGTCGCCCATGGCTTTATTCAGGGGGCGGATGACATGGATGTGACCTGTCGCGATTTCTCTGCTTTTGACCCCTCGCGCCCCTTATCAAGGCAGGGAAGCGGCACGCTTGATGCGTTGCGGGCAGCCAAGGAAGAAATTCTGCCGCTGCTCGCCGCATCAATCGGACCCCGTTATCTTGGATTTGTTACCGGCGGTACCACCCCGGCGGCCCTTGTCGGCGACTGGCTGGCATCCGCGGTCGATCAGAATGCGACCGGCCCGGAAGGATCGGTCAATGCCGCCGTCGAGGAACAGGTCATCAACTGGCTATGTGATATCGGCAATCTGCCCCGAGACCGGTTTGATGGTGTGCTGACCACCGGGGCTACGGTTTCCAATCTTTTGGGATTGGTCACGGCCCGGCAATGGTGCGGCGAGCAGGTCGGTGTCAATATTGATGCGGATGGTGCGTCGGTATTGCCCGATCTTGCGATCTTTGCGGCAAGTCCGCATGCCAGCATGATCAAGGACCTGTCGATAACCGGGATTGGTCGAAACAGTTTTATCAAGGTCGCCACACTCCCGGGGACCGAGGAAACGGATCTTTCTGACCTTAGGGCAAAGCTTGAAGCCAGCGACGCGCGCGCAAAGATTGTCATTGCCTCGGCAGGGACGGTCAATGCCACCGATTTTGATGACTTGAATGCGATTGCCGATTTGTGTGCGGCATTTGGGGCATGGTTGCATGTTGATGCCGCATTCGGTTTCTTTGCCGCACTTGATGATCGCAGGGCACATTTTCTGTCCGGTTTGGAGCGTGCGGATTCCATAACGTCTGACGGGCATAAATGGCTCAATGTGCCCTATGATTGCGGGATATTCCTGACCCGGCATATTTCGGTATTGGAAACCTGCTGCCGTGCCTTTGCCCCGTATCTTGAGACCAAGGCAATCGGCAACAGCTATATCAATCGGGGCGTCGAAAATTCCCGACGGTTTCGGGCCTTGCCGCTTTGGATGACGATGATGGCCTATGGCATTGACGGAATGGCGGCGGTCATCCGGGCCAATTGCGATCAGGCGGCCGATCTGGCCATGTGGGTGCGCACGCATGAAAAACTTGAATTGCTGCGCGAACCGAAACTCAATGTCACGATGTTCGCATCCGTTGGCAGCGATGATGACAATCGTGCCTTGCTTGATCGGATCAATGCGGGCGGGAAGACCTTTTTGACACCGACGATTTATGGCGGGCGGTTCGGTTTCCGCGCGGCCTTTTCAAACTGGCGGACGCAGGATCACGATCTTGCCATCGTCAAGCAAGCAATCGAGATGGCTCTTTGATCCGAATTTCTCTAGGTTCGGATAGCATGAGAAAAGCAGAACTTTCCGTCTTCAGGATACCAAGATATGACCACCCAGACTTTGCCGATCTATCAGATTGATGCCTTTACCGACATGCTGTTTGCCGGCAACCCGGCGGCGGTTGTGCCCTTGTCGGGTTGGCTTGCCGATGATGTTTTGCAGAAAATCGCCATGGAAAACAATCTGTCGGAAACCGCATTCTTTGTTCCGTGTGATGACAAGGATGACGCCGATTTTCACATCCGCTGGTTTACCCCGACGGTGGAGGTACCGCTTTGCGGGCATGCAACCCTTGCCAGCGCGTTTGTGATTTTCAACCATCTTGGTTTCAAGTCGGACTTGCTCAAGCTGCAAAGCAAAAGCGGCATTTTGACGGCCCGGCGCGATCATGATGCGATCGTCCTCGACTTTCCCAAACAACCGATCAAGGCCAACGAAATTCCGCAAGATGTGCTGACGGCACTTGGTGGTGCCAAACCGGTTGAGTCCTATGTCGTTGCCAGTCGTGATACCGACATTGTTGCCGTCTATGACAATGCAAAAACCGTGCGGGATATGGCGCCCGATATGTCGGTGCTTGGCCGCCTGACCGGACGCGGGGTGATCGTGACCGCACCGGGGGACAAGACCGGGCTTGATATGATTTCACGCTTTTTCGTGCCGGCGATCGGGATCAATGAGGACCCGGTGACGGGCTATATGCATTGTGTGGTGGCCCCTTATTGGTCGGACAAGCTTGGTCAGGAAGATGTCGTCGGATATCAGGCATCTGCACGCGGCGGGGTTGTTGCATGCAAGGTTGCGGGCGACCGGGTCGAGCTGAAGGGCGAGGCCGTCCTGTATCTTAAGGGCGAAATTGTCGTGCCGGCGTAAAATGCGGCATTCAGTTTCAAAGCACAGGGCGGGCAACAGGATTGTTGTCCGCTTTTTTGTTTGCGAAAACCATATGGAAAACAGCGGTTTTTCATTGGCCGGTTCGTACCGATTAATCCGCATTGAACCGCCGCGACGCTGTTTTTTTATTGACCGGCCCATAGGGCTTTCGTCTAAGTAAAGGCAAAATACGATGAATGCGGGCAGGGCGCAGGGATAAAATTCCGTGCCTGAAACCGCAAAGGGTGCTGGTTTTACAGGGGTAGATTTATCGTGATCGAAAGTGTTGTCGCCAGTTCTGCGACGCCAATGCAGATGTGGGTGGTCCTGGCACTTGTTGCCGGGTCGCTTGTCCTGTACGGGCTTGAGCGCATTTCGCTTGAACTGACCAGCATGGCGCTGATTGCGACCCTGTTGCTGTTTTTCGAATTCTTCCCGTTGCTTGACGGCAATGGTGAAAACCTGCTGGGTGCGGACACGATTATGTCCGGCTTTGCCAACCCGGCATTGTTGACGGTTCTGTCCCTGCTTGTTGTCGGGCAGGGGATGGTACTTACCGGTGGTGTCAGTTATATCGCCGGCCTGATCACCGAACATGGCGGCAAGAACGCAGCCGTTGCGATTTTTATCGGCCTGTTCGTGGTTATGCTGATGTCGGCATTCCTGAACAATACGCCGGTTGTTGTTATCTTTATCCCGATCATTCAGGCCCTGGCAGAGCGGATTGAACGTTCGCCAAGTGCCCTTATGATCCCGCTTTCCTATGCCGCCATTCTGGGCGGGATGACCACCCTGATCGGTTCGTCAACCAACCTTCTGGTTTCCAGTTCCCTGATCGAACTTGGCATGCCGGGGCTGGAATTCTTTGAATTCACGACGGTTGGCAGTGTCTTGGCGATTACCGGTTTTGTCTATGTTCTGTTCATTGCGCCGCGGCTTTTGCCGGCCCTGGCATCAATGCGCAGCAAGCTTGCCAATCCGGACAGCAGCGGCAAACAGTTCATTGCCCAGATCACGGTCGGCCCGGCATCGCAAATGATCGGAACCCGTCCGGTTGCAGGTTTTTTCAAAAACCTGCCCAACATCACCATTCAAATGATCGTGCGTCGCGAACATGCCGAATTGCCGCCATTTGAAAGTGATATGGAAATTCAGGCGGGCGATGTTCTGGTTGTTGCGGCGACCCGCAAGGCCCTGACCGAGGCCCTTCAGAAGGACCCGGGGCTTCTGCATGCCGATGCTGCTGCCGTCAGTGGCGATGGCGAGGAAACGCCACAAAAATCGACCCAGCTTCTGGCCGAAGTGATGTTGCCGCCCGGTTCGCGTCTGATCGGGTTTAACCTTGAACAGATCGGTTTCCGCTATCAGTACAAATGTCTTGTTCTGGGTATTCAGCGCCGTTCGCGCATGATCCGTACCCAAATGACGGAAATCCGCCTTGAGGCCGGGGACGTCTTGCTGGTGCAGGGGCGTTCCGAAGATGTCGAGGCACTTCGTACCATTCGTGATGTGGTGTTGCTGGAATGGTCGACGCGCACCTTGCCGCGTCCGTTCCATGCCCGCCGTGCAGCAACCATTTTCCTTGGTGTGATTGCGCTTGCTGCGACAGGCATTGTTCCGATCATGGTTTCAAGCTTCATCGGTGCGGGGCTTATGATTGCATCCGGGGCGCTCAATTTGCGGCAGGCATCGCGCGCGATTGATCGCAAGATCGTGCTGCTGGTTGCAGCCGCATTGGCGTTGGGCAATGCGTTGCAATTGACTGGTGGGGCGGAATTCGTTGCCGATCAGTTGTTGACGGTGACACGCGGGGCCCCGGCACCGGTCATCCTGTCATTGTTCTTCCTGATTGTTGCGGCCTTTACCAATGTATTGTCGAACAATGCCTGTGCGGTTCTGTTTACGCCGATTGGAATCGGCATGGCCCAGCAACTTGGCGTGCCACCGCATGTCTTTGCAATTGCGGTGGTGATGGCCGCGAACTGTTCGTTTGCGTCGCCCGTTGGCTATCAAACCAACCTGCTTGTCATGGGGCCGGGGCATTACCGGTTTATCGATTTCCTTAAGGCCGGAACGCCGTTGATTGTGTTGTTGTGGATTGCATTCAGCCTGTTTGCGCCGTGGTATTACGACATCCCGTTTTGATCGGGTTTTGATCCCGTATGGGCAATCAGCCCATGATGATTTTCAGATAATGGCCAGCCATGCAAAATTGGCTGGCTTGTCTGTGTCGAAGGCGTTTGACTTTTGCCTTTGTGTCAATAGGATCAGCCCCCTAATTTGATCGGGAATGATCCGGCCGGATCGTTCCAGCTGCTCAGGAATATGCCGATGGCCCAGACTGCCGAGAATACCGCTTTCGCAAAGCCCGCACTTCGCCCTGCAAGCCCGAACTTTTCGTCGGGTCCGTGCAAAAAGCGTCCTGGCTGGTCTGCATCTGCGCTTGAAACGGAAATTCTTGGTCGTTCCCATCGCTCCAAACTGGGCAAACAGCGTCTTGAAGAAGTCATTGACCGTTCGCGCGCCGTTCTGAACCTGCCTGATGACTATCTGTTGGGCGTTGTTCCGGCATCCGATACCGGTGCGGTCGAGATGGCGCTTTGGTCGCTTTTGGGCGCGCGTGGTGTCGATATGCTGGCGTGGGAAAGTTTCGGCGCGACTTGGGTCACGGATGTGGTCAAGCAGCTTAAACTTGATGATGTCCGCACCCTTGATGCCGATTATGGCAAGCTGCCCGATCTTGGTTCTGTCGATTTTGATCGTGATGTTGTCTTTACCTGGAATGGCACGACCGCCGGTGTGCGTGTTCCAAATGGGGACTGGATCGCCGATGACCGCAAGGGCCTGACCATTTGTGATGCGACGTCGGCGATTTTTGCCATGGAATTGCCGTGGGACAAGCTCGATGTCGTGACCTATAGCTGGCAGAAAGTTCTGGGCGGCGAGGGCGGTCATGGTGTGATCATCCTGAGCCCGCGGGCCGTTGCACGCCTTGAAAGCCATACGCCGTCATGGCCGATGCCCAAAATCTTCCGCATGACCAAGGGCGGCAAGCTGATTGACGGCATTTTCCGCGGTGAAACGATAAATACCCCGTCGATGCTGGTTGTCGAAGATGCGATCGACGCCCTGAAATGGGCAGAAGACATCGGTGGCCTTGATGGTCTGTTGGCGCGCACCCGCGAAAACCGCGCCCATCTTGACGCGTGGCTTGCGACCAGTGACTGGGCTGCCGATCTTGCCGAGGACCCGGCAACCGCATCAAACACATCGATGTGCATCAAGATTGTCGATCCCTGGGCACTGGCATTGCCCGCAGATCAGCAGGCAGCACTTCCGAAAAAGATTTCCCAGCTGCTTGAAGCGGAAAATGTCGCCCTTGATATCAATGGCTATCGCGACGCGCCGGCTGGCCTGCGGATTTGGGGTGGTGCGACCGTGGAACCAAGCGATATCAAGGCACTTTTGCCGTGGCTTGATTGGGCTTATGCGGTGGTAAAAGCGGAATTTTCCGCTGCCTGAGAAACATTTCGTACGTATTATTTGCGTTTTTGGGGTTTTCCCCGTTGCCCTGTCCGGCACAACGCGGTAGTAACCGCTACCGGATAGTGAGCCTTGAGTAATCCTTGGGGCATTATCGAGCCTGATTGAATTTGCGCGCCTCGTCCGGGAAAGCACACAAAATGACCGAACTCGCCAGGAAAGCACTTTTGCCCGCCGGCCTGCAGGATGTCCTGCCGGGAACCGCTGCGCGGGAAGCCGAAATCCGCGAAAAGCTGATGGCCAGTCTGGCACATGCAGGCTATGACCGTGTGAAAACGCCGCTGGTCGAGTTTGAAGAAAGCCTGCTCGAAGGGGCAGCACCGGAACTGGCAACCCAGACCTTCCGTCTTATGGATCCTGAATCGCGCCGCATGATGGGGCTGCGTTCGGACATGACCCCGCAGGTCGGTCGTATTGCCGCCACCCGTCTTGGCGATGCGCCGCGGCCGTTGCGTTTGTCCTATTCCGGAGATGTGTTGCGGATCAAGGGATCGCACCTGCGCCCGGAACGTCAGTTCGCACAGGTTGGTGCGGAACTTATTGGCGTTTCGAGTGCCGCAGCCGATACCGAGATTGTTCTGCTGGCGCTTGAAGCACTTGAAACCATTGGTCTTGCCGATGTCTCGGTTGACCTGAACCTGCCGACATTGCCCGTACGCCTGTTTGATGCATTTGGTGTGTCGCGTGATGATCGCGAAGCCCTGACCGAGGCGCTTGAACGTCGCGATGTTGCGGCCCTTCGGGTTATGGATGGCAAGGTTACCGATGTGCTTGTTGCCTTGCTTGAGGCGGCCGGTCCGGCGACAACGGCGTTGCCAAAGCTTAAAAAGCTCGAACTGCCGTTGGGCGCATCCGAGGAACTTTATCGTCTGATCGATGTTGCGGAACGCATTCTGGCATCCGATCTTGATGCGGCCCTGACCATTGATCCGGTTGAAATGGCCGGTTTCCGTTATCAGACCGGTGTCAGCTTTACCCTGTTTGCCCGCAATGTCCGTGGTGAGATCGGGCGTGGCGGCCGTTACCGGGCCGGCGGCGCATCGGGTGAAGCAGCGACCGGCATGTCGCTTTATATGGATAGTATTTTGCGTGGACTTCCGGATGCGAAACCGGTGGAACGGGTTTACCTTCCGCTTGGTACCCCGCAGCGAGAAGCCCGCAAATTGCGTGCCGAAGGCCATTACACGGTTGCTGCCCTTGAAGGTGCTGCCGAGGCCAAAACAGAAGACGGTGCGCGCGTCGAAGCGCGCCGCATGGGCTGTGATTACATTTATCTTGGCGGCCAGGTCGTGCCGCTGAACGCTTAGGGTCTGGACCCTAACTGAACGAACTTTTTATCGCGCAAGGAGTTTTGCGATGACCAATGTTGCCGTGATCGGTTCCCAGTGGGGGGACGAAGGTAAAGGCAAGATCGTCGACTGGCTGTCCGAACGGGCCGATGTCGTTGTGCGTTTCCAGGGTGGTCATAACGCCGGTCATACTTTGGTGATCGATGGCGTGACCTATAAACTCAGCCTGCTGCCGTCCGGCATTGTTCGCCAGAACAAGCTGTCTGTAATCGGCAACGGCGTTGTTGTTGATCCTTGGGCGTTGCTTGCCGAAATCGGCCGCCTGAAAGAGCAGGGCGTGGATATCACCCCGGAAAACCTGCGTCTGGCGGAAAACGCCTGCCTGATCCTGCCGCTGCATGGCAATCTGGATCGTGCACGCGAAGCAGCGGCATCGGGTGACAACAAGATCGGCACCACCGGTCGCGGTATCGGCCCGGCTTATGAAGACCGTGTTGGTCGTCGTGCGATCCGCGTTGGTGATCTGGCTGATGTTGATCTGCTTGAGGCAAAGGTTGAAAACCTTCTGACCCACCATAATGCGCTTCTGCGTGGTCTTGGTCAGCCGGAAGTCGACGGGGCAGAGCTTCTTGCCCAGCTTAAGGAAATCGCGCCGAAAATCCTGCCGTTCTCTGACACCGTCTGGAAATCGCTGAACCAGTTCAAGGAAGCTGGCAAGCGTATTCTGTTTGAAGGTGCCCAGGGCACGATGCTTGACATTGATCACGGTACTTATCCGTTCGTGACGTCTTCAAACACGGTATCGGGGCAGGCCGCTGCCGGTTCCGGTATGGGCCCGTCCGGTGTTGGTTATGTTCTTGGTATCACCAAGGCCTATACCACCCGTGTCGGCGAAGGACCGTTCCCGTCCGAACTGTTTGACGCAGATGGCGAACGTCTTGGCGAACGTGGCCGTGAATTCGGCGTTGTGACCGGCCGTAAACGTCGTTGTGGCTGGTTTGATGCCGCACTGGTGCGCCAGTCGGTCAAAGTCAACGGCATCACCGGCATCGCACTGACCAAGCTTGACGTGCTTGACGGTTTTGATGAAATCAAGATCTGCACCGGCTATGACATTGACGGAAAGATCTATGATCATCTTCCGGCCAACCAGCGACTTCAGGCCAAGGCAAAGCCGGTTTATGAAACCATCGAAGGCTGGTCGGAAACGACCATGGGTGCGCGCAGCTGGGCTGATCTTCCGGCAGCAGCCATCAAATATGTTCGCCGCATCGAAGAACTGATCGAAGCGCCGGTGGCATTGCTGTCAACCAGCCCGGAACGTGATGACACCATTCTGGTTCACGACCCGTTCAGCGCCTGATACAGGGTTTGTGCATCGCACAGCAAAAGCCACCAGTTCCGACTGGTGGCTTTTTTCGTTTTGTCTGAATGTGTTGTCGCATGCAGGCCCGGTGTGCCGGTCGCATAACAGCTTGCTCGTGTGGCGTATCAGAAGTATCGTTTTATCAACCTTTTGACGGTAGCGTACTGAATGTCGCGTCAGGATGACGGTTCATCAGATCATGCGCGTCACCAAATAACGATAACTCGTAAAGAAATATCGGGATCATGGCAGAGCAAGCAGAAGACCAGGAACAGGAAGTTTCGAGCGGTGCTGCGCGAGAACCAGTGATGGATGCGCCGGGCGGCGGTGCGCCTGCGCCCGAAGAACCCGATGAAGCCAACCCCGAAGCCGGTCCGGAAAATGTCGAGTTTTCAACCGGCGGCAAAAGCATCGAAATCGGCAATTTCCGGGTCTTTCTTGATCTGCGTATGCCGGAATTTGATATGGGCCCGTGCAAGGCCTATTCCGCTGATAATTTACGCCGCGATGAAGGCAGTGCGTTTGCGGTTGTTGCCGACCCGGCCTTGCCAACCCGTCAGGAACATATCAACTTTCTGACCGGTATGCATATGGCAGGTCAGATTGACCTGCTTGACAGCGAGATTGCCTATTGGCCGCCATTCGGGCGCAACACCATGGTGTTGTTCTATGAAAAGCCCGCTGGCGGTCGTGTCGTCACTGGTGAAAGCAAAAAGGCGACCATCGACGAACATGAAATCGGCACAGTGGTCATCGAACCGCTTATGGGTGTGTTGCAGTCCTTTGGCGAAAAAAATCTGGCACATCGCAATATTCGTGCTGGCAACCTGTTTTATGCTGACCCGTTGCGCCAGAAAGTCGTTCTGGGGGATTGTGCTGCGACACCGCCGGGCTATGCCCAGCCGCTTGTCTATGAAACAACCGCCAGAATGAGCGCCGATGCCGCAGGTCGCGGATCGGGTACCATCATGGACGATCTGTATGCCCTGGGCATGACATTGGCGGAACTCGGGATCGGTCACCGTCCGCTCAGCAAACTGGGCGATCAGGAGATCATGGATCTCAAACTGGCAAAGGGATCGTTTCAGGCAATTGCATCACAGGAAAGATTGCCACTGGTTCTGATCGAGCCGGTTCGCGGATTGCTTTGTGATGATCCCGAAGAACGCTGGGGCTTTGCCGAACTGAATGCATGGCTGGACGGTCGCCGGACCAAGCCGGTACAGGCCAATAGCGAAAAACGCGCCGCACGATCCCAGAACCTGTCGGGGCGTGACTACTATACCGTGCGTTCCCTTGCCCAAGGTATGGCAAAGAACTGGGTCAGTGCACTTGCGCCATTGCGCGACGGCACGATCGAGATTTGGCTGCGGCGCGGTCTTGGCGACAATGACCGGGCCAAGGCACTTGCAGATGCCATGCGGCAGTTGCAATGGGCAGGCGCGGACAAGCGTGCGGCCGAGGATGTTCTGGTCGCACGTGCTATCCTGATCATGGATCATCAGGGACCGGTCCGGTTCAAGGGCTTTTCGGCCATGGTCGATGGTCTTGGATATATGTTGTCCTATGACGTGCAGCATGGACGTGGCCCACAGCGATTTGCCGATGTGATCGTCCGCGATATTCCGGCCTACTGGTTTGGCCGCCAGGAAGGCTTCAGCCCGGAAATTCAAAAGCTTCAGCAGGTATATAAAAACCTGCGCTATTACGTTCAGCAACAAAGTGCCGGTTATGGCTATGAGCGTTGTCTTTACGCGCTTGTGCGCAACCAGCATTGCCTGAGCCCGATGATCGAACAGGAATATGTTGTTGAAATTTCGCAACTTCTTCCAGCACTCGAAAAGGCAGCGGAAAGTGCGTCTGAAGACAGCTGGCCGGTGGATCGCCATATTGCTGCATTCATCGCCACCCGTCTTGAAGATGATATCGAAGGCCAGTTGATGGCCATGCAAAACCCGTCTGACGAGGTCGAATACAGCCGCGCCATCATCAGTATGCTGGCGATTGTGCAATGGCGTCACGGACCGGACAATTTGCAAAATCTGTCGCACTGGGTGGCGCGGCTTATGGAACCGGCCATCAAGGTATTCCACAGCAAGGCGCGTCGGGAACGGGTTGAAACCGAAATCCCGAAACTGGCCAAGCGCGGCAATCTGGTGGAGCTTTACAACCTGATCAACGATGAACAGGAACGCCGCAAGGATCAGTCCGAATTTGTCGAGGCCGTGGCTGAATATTCCGAAGCCGAAAGCGAGGTTTTTGACCTTGAATCTTCGGGGCCGGCGCGATTGGAACTTGCGGAAAAAGTCGGTCAGCAGGCCGCAGCATTCGCATCAACCATGATCGCGCTGCTGACGGTATCGGCACTGTTCTTGATGCATATCTTTTAAGGGATCGACATGGCAAAAGGTAAAAGCACCAAAAAGGGCGGCCGCAGCGCATTTTCCGGTTTGTCCGTGGTTGCATCTGCTGTGCTGCTATTCATGGTCGCCCTGCCGACCTTTGTGACATTGGTGGTCGGCTTGTTGCCGTCGCTGGTCGCGTTCATTTTCGATCGCAGCCCGGGCCGGACCATGGCGCGTTGTGTGTTTGGTCTGAATTTTTCCGGTGTCGCACCCTATATCCTTGAACTGTGGCAAGTGCCGTCGCAAACGGTGGGCGGTGCGACCCAGCAGATCTTTCAGCCACTGGCATTATCAATCATGTACGGGGCGGCGGGCCTTGGCTGGTTGTTGTATCTTGCGATGCCGCCGATCGTTGCCAATGTGCTTAATCTTTCTGCCCAGCGCCGGGTAGGGGAGCTTCGCAAAAAACAGCGTGCCCTGATCAAAACCTGGGGCGACAGCCTGATCAAGGAAGTCGACCGGTCCGGGAACTGATCATGCCATGATGTTTTGATCCGACCCACATCATCGATGACATAAAAAACGGCGGACAATTTGTCCGCCGTAGTTCGTTGCAAGGGGGAAGAGGGCTGGTAAGCACCATTAGTGTGGCAGATCGCTGTGGATCGATTTACGGACTTTTTCAAAGGCCCGGACTTCGATCTGCCGGATGCGTTCGCGTGAAATACCATAGGCGACACTGAGGTTTTCCAGAGTAACCGGGCTTTCAAGCAGGCGACGCTGGGTCAGAATGTCACGTTCGCGATCGTTAAGATGCGACATGGCACTTTTAAGCATATTCATCCGTTGCAGGAATTCTTCACGTTTGCCGTAAAGGGTTTCCTGGTCTTCGTCGTCGCTTTCGATC
The DNA here is from genome assembly GCF_002844235.1 of Thalassospira povalilytica. GTDB lineage: Bacteria > Pseudomonadota > Alphaproteobacteria > Rhodospirillales > Thalassospiraceae > Thalassospira > Thalassospira povalilytica. Next base: position 283,796 of record NZ_PGTS01000002.1, read on the forward strand.
CAGTCGACCCATTCACCATCGCCGTCAACACGGACAGGTGCATTGAGCGAATGATCAGGACCGGCAAGGCGACGGTTCATCATAATCACGTCATCTTCGGAAACATTCAGCTTGGTCGCGATGAGTTCGACCTGTTCTGGTAACAGATCCCCTTCATCAATCGCCTGCATCTGGCTTTTGAGTTTGCGAAGATTAAAGAACAATTTCTTCTGCGCGGCCGTGGTGCCCATTTTCACAAGCGACCAGGAATGTAGGATGTATTCCTGAATGGCTGCGCGGATCCACCACATGGCGTAGGTTGCAAGCCGGAAACCCTTGTCAGGGTCAAAACGTTTGACAGATTGCAGCAGGCCCACGTTGCCTTCGGAAATCAATTCATTCAAAGGCAGACCATAGCCGCGATAGCTCATGGCAATCTTGGCAACCAGTCGCAGATGGCTTGTAATCAGTTTTTCCGCCGACTTGTCACAATCGTTGTCGCGGAAATTGCATGCGTACGTCGTTTCCTGTTCGGGGGTAAGCATCGGGTAACGTCGGATACGCTGCAAATATACAGTCAGACCATCCTGAGAGATTACTGGCAGAGCATTTCCCTGTTTCATTGAAGCCTCCCGTTATGCTTCGATCAAGTGCTGTTATCCCCTAGCACTGACTAAACCTTATACGAGGGTATTAGATGGCGTCAATTATTTTTTGACCATAAAGTTTAATCTACACTATCCCTTGGGATAGGTTTAGGCTCTCAATCAATGCGTTCAAGTCGTCGGGAAGGGGTGCTGTTGTCGATATATATTCCCCGGTGCGAGGGTGAATAAATCCCAGAGTTCTGGCGTGTAGAGCCTGTTTGTTGAATGCGTTCAGAAGTTCTTGCGTCTCCAAGTTGCACTTCTGTGAATTTTTATTCCTGCCGTAAACTGGATCACACACAAGTGAGTGGCCGATATGGGTCATATGCACCCGAATTTGGTGGGTTCGGCCGGTCGCAAGACGGCATTCAACCAGAGATGCTAACGAGTCGTCTCTGAACTGAAGTGTTTTGTAGTGGGTTAGTGCATATTTTCCGCCGGTTCTAAGAACCGTCATTTTCTTGCGGTTGCGCGGACTTCTGCCGATATTGCCTTCGATATCACCGGCAAGCGGACGCGGAATCCCCCACACAACCGCAAGGTACGCTCGATCGATATTTTCCTTATCCTCGGAAAACAGGGTCGAAAGGGCGCGGTGGGCCGTATCGTTTTTGGCAACGACCATCGCGCCGCTGGTATCCTTGTCCAGTCGGTGGACGATGCCGGGTCGCTTGACCCCGCCAATCCCCGAAAGACTATCGCCGCAATGGGCCAGAAGCGCATTGACCAGCGTACCGCTTTCATTTCCGGCCGCCGGATGGACAACCATCCCCGCCGGTTTGTTGATCACCAGAAGGTCATCATCTTCATAGAGGACATCAAGTTTGATGTTTTCGGCAATCGGCTCGGCCGGTTCGGCCGGCGGAATGACAAGTTCAAACACGTCATCCTGTTTGACTTTGGCCGACATCTTGCGCGCGACATCGCCATTCACGCGCAGATGACCATCTTCGATCAATGCCTTGATGCGGGATCGGGACTGATCCGGCCAGGCCACAGCCAGCACCTTGTCAAGGCGCGCACCTTCGTCCTGGGCCGTTGCAATATAGCGGAGTTCTTCTGGCATCTGGTCGCTACTGGTCATCAATGTCTTGCAGTCTGATTTCGATATGCAGTGTAACAGGTTATGCTTTGTGCTGGCAGCTTGTAGCTGTTTTATGCCCGATTGCAATGAAATGCCGTCATGATCCCGGGGATGAGGCCGCTTCGTGTGCGCGCGGGAATACGGAAACCATCAAAAGGAGCGATCCAATACACAGGGCACGACAAAGGGCGCGGCCCGTTTATGTTGTGATCTTGCAATTGTCGGTGCTTGCAGCTATGGCCTTGGGATGTGTTTTGCGTGATCGGGGCAGTTGACCGGCCATGCTGATGTCAAACAGATGGGTTGGTTGGAAACAAGATGCGTTTAGTTAAGGCCTTGGTTGTGTTCATGGGGGTGCTGATCGTGATCGGCATCGGGCTTGTTGCCTATGGGCTGTCACTTGATAAAAACGCCAAGGAAGCAGATAGCACCGATACGGGGCAGGCGCCTTCGGTTCCGATCGCTGGCCTTGATAACGGCCCGCAGGTGGCGACCGGATTTTCCGGTGCACCCGTCATCCCGGATTTTGGTGACATCACTATCGATATTGCACCTGGCGAAGTGCTGGTCGCTTATTCCGTTCAGGGAACACAGGCAATCCTGCATATCGAAGGCCCGGATGGACTTGGTGCGCGTCTTGTTATTGTGTCGCTGACCGATAAAAAGGTCCTTGGTCGTATTGTTTTGAATGCTGACGGCCAATAGGGTTTGCGCAGGCGATCAGACAGGCCAAGAAGGGCAGGACAAACAGGATAGCGGCAGCATGACAAATCAGAAAGCCTGCGACACCGGCGATCATTCGGCTGTCATTCTGTCTGCTGACCTGCATCAGGAAATGTGCAATCTGGCCGCAATGCAATGGCCGGAAGAATGCTGTGGGCTTCTTGTTGCGTCAAAGCAGACACCAAACCGGATCCGTCGGGTGGTGGCAGCACGCAATGTTGCCGATGATCCGCTCAGAACCTTTGAAATTGATCCGCAAACCCTGATTGATACCTATCGTCTGGCCCGTCAAAGCGGTGACGAGGTGGTGGGCTGCTTTCATTCGCATCCAAATGGCAGTGTCTTGCCCTCAACAACGGATCGTGGTCGTGCCGATGTGGACGGTTTTTTGTGGCTGATAATTGCCACTGACAATTCCGGGGTTCTGGACAGCCGCATGTATCGCGCACATCATCAGAAGCCGACAAACGGGCAGGACGGCGATGTTATTCGCTATTTCCGGCGATGTGTTCTGACGGATGGCAACCCGTCGTGATTTATGCAACCGGCAAAGTCAGCCGGTTTGATTGATCAGATCGGCAACATTGTCGGGAATTGAGGTGTGCTTTTTCATCACGGTTTCGAGCGCCAGCACCAGTGCCAGTTCGACCTTGCCTTCCTTGCCCATCGATTTCAGGATCGAGAGTGATTTTTCGATACTAAATCGTGGCTTGTAGGCACGTTCTTCAAGCAACGCCCCCATGATATCGCAAATCGTAAGAATACGCGTCAGATCGGGAATGGCGTCCGCCGTCAACCCATCGGGGTAGCCGCTGCCATCAAGATATTCGTGATGGTGTCTGACACTATGAAGGACGGCAGGGTCAAGGTTGCCCTGTTCAGACAGCTTCTTGTACCCTTCGACAGGATGGCGTTTGATGATCTCGAACTCTTCGGGGGTAAGTTCCCCCGGCTTGTCGAGGATCGTGTCCGAAATCCAGATCTTGCCAATATCGTGCAGAAGCCCGGCCTCGGTCAGTTTGGCGACGTCGGTTTTGCTCATGCCCGTACTTTGTGCAAAGGCACAGGCAATACCGGTCACCAGCAAGATGTGCTGGAAGGTTGACTGATGATAGACGCGCACCGTGCTTAGCCATTCCGAAATGCCCAGATCGGCAATGGCAGTTGCGATATTCTGGCCGGCCTCGTTGATCTGTTTCAGATCGACGGGCTGATTGCTGGTGATTTTGTCAAAGCTGTTCTGGATGGCTTTTGCTGCCAGCTGTGTGGTCGCGGTTGCAGTCTTGCCCGTCATGCCATAGGCCGTGCGACGGTCTTCGATATAAGTCGCTAGCGACTTTTCCGATAACGGCTTGAGAATGGTTTTGCGCGCGCCAAGTGCTGTGGCCTGCAACTCGTCTTGAAGATTGCCCTTGCCGATTGCAATAATCTGGTCCGAGCCGCGCTCCGATACTTTGCGAAAGGCCCGAAGCCTGGCAATCATGTCCGGGTTCTGAAGATCGACATCTATGATCAGCGACATGATATCAGCCGGGATCGGCTTTGCCGGATCAAGCAGGCACAGATCAAACCCCATCAAGCTTTCCGGAAGCAAGTGACGGTGGTCCTGATCGCACAGGACGTGAATTATGTTTACGTTATCTTGCGGCACGGTCCCGACGCTTGCTCAATCTGTTCAAATCCCCTTCTTATCGAGTTAAAGTAGAAGAATGCGAAATTCAAGTGTTGGCTAGTCGTTGCTATGCACCGACAGGGCGTCAAGAATCTGTTTTTTGCCAATGGTTCCGATGGGGTGATTGTCGTGGCCCGTTACCGTGATTGCGGTATCCGAGCCAAGTGCCACAGGCAGGATATCCTCAAGCCGGGTGTCGTAGCGTACCACATGCGCGGTTGAAAACCCGTCCGTGCCGGATGCCGGTTTTATCGGTTCCATGATGCTTCTGGCACGCAGGACCTTGCCCCGGTTCACATCCCGGGTAAAGGCCTGCACATAGGCGTCAGCCGGGTTAAGAACGATTTCTTCGGGTCGGCCGACCTGGATGAGTTTCCCGTCCTTGAGAATGGCAATCCGGTCACCGATCTTGAGTGCCTCGTCAAGGTCATGGGTGATGAAGACAATGGTCTTGTGCAGTTCGGCCTGAAGCTTCATCAACTCGTCCTGCATGTCCGATCTGATCAGGGGGTCAAGGGCGGAAAAAGCCTCGTCCATCAAAAGGACTTCCGGGTCGGTGGCGAGTGCCCGGGCAAGGCCAACACGCTGTTGCATGCCACCTGAAAGCTGATCGGGGAACTTGGCTTCGTATCCGGCAAGCCCGACGCGATCAATCCATTTGCTTGCGGCTGCTTCGCGGGTTTTGCGATCAGTGCCCTGGATTTCGAGCCCATAGGCGACATTGTCCATCACATTGCGATGGGGGAGCAACCCGAACCGTTGAAACACCATGCCAAGCCGCTTGCGACGAAATGCATTCAGGGTCGGGATATCCATCGACAGAATATCTTCGCCGCCAAACGATACCTGGCCTGCGGTTGGATCAATCAGGCGATTAAGATGGCGGATCAATGTCGATTTTCCGGACCCCGAAAGGCCCATGACCACAAATGTTTCGCCCTGTTCAACTGACAGGGACACATCATGAAGGCCCACTGTGTTGCCGGTCTTTGCAAGGATTTCTTCCTTGTCCGAACCGGCCTTTGCCAGTTCAAGTGCAGCATTTGGATCGGGACCGAATATTTTGAAAATATTGCGTATTTCGATATAGCTCATTGCCCGTCCTCCGCACTTGATGTGCGCTGGGATCGCTTGCCATAGGCCTGGCCGATCCGGTCAAAGACGACCGCCAGAAGCACAATCGCAATGCCGGCTTCCATGCCTGCGCCGACATCAAGGCGCTGGATACCCATCAGGACCTGCTCGCCAAGGCCGCGTGCACCGATCATGGACGCAATCACCACCATTGAAATGGACATCATGGTTGTCTGGTTGATGCCGGCCATGATGTTGGGAAGGGCAAGCGGCAGCTGAACACCAAACAGGATCTGTTTGCGACTGGCGCCGAACGAACGTGATGCTTCAAGAACTTCGGGATCGACCAGACGAATACCAAGATCGGTCAGGCGAATGACCGGTGGCGCGGCATAGATCACGGTGGCCAGAATGGCCGGTACCTTACCCAGCCCGAACAACATCAGGGCCGGGATCAGATACACAAAGCTTGGCATGGTCTGCATGGTATCCAGGACAGGCAGCATAATGGCGCGCAACCGGTTGGACATTGCCATTGCGATACCGACCGGAACCCCGATAACGACTGAAAGCGAGGTCGCAACAATCATCAGGGCAAGGGTTTGCATCGCCTTGTCCCAAAGGCCCAGCGTGCCGATGACAAACATCGCGATCACAAGGCCGGCAACCAGCTTCCAGTTCTTGCTGGCATGCCAGGTGATGGCAGCAATCGCAATCAGGATCAGCCACCATGGCGCACCACGCAGAAGCTGTTCCAGCGCGACCAGAATGGTCAGCAAGCTGTCGGCAAAGGCCTCGAACGCTGTGCCATAATTGATGACCAGCCAATCAACGAACTGATTGACCCACTTGCCCAAAGGCACATTCAATTGTTCCGGAAACATGGCGACGGCAGGCCCGTGTTGCTCAAAAAATCAATGAGTTTGAAAGCCTAACAAGTTCGATCTTTACATGCGACTGTAAATCGAGCGATGCCTGACATCTCCTGACAGTTTTTGGTTGGTCCGCAAAAAAACACCCCGCAGAATTTGATCTGCGGGGTGTCTGGTCTTTCAAATCAGGCGGATGCCTGAATGAACGGCTTGCCGGATTTACTTCGCAGCAGCGCGAGCTTCTTCAAGCCAGCCATCAAAGATTTCACGATGTGCCTTGATCCAGGCATCAGCGTGACGGCCGATGTCTTCGGCGGACTTTTCACCATCGCGCATGCGCAGGTTCTGAGCCGAAATGTCATTGGCCGAAACTTCCATGACTTCAAACAGCTTGGCTGCTGCCGGGTTGGCTTCTGCCCATGCCTTGTTGGCGATGATCTGCTGGTTGTTGACCTGGAAACCGAAGTCCGAACCATCCGGAAGGGAGGTGTCGGCATCTTTACGTTCACCCGGAAGCGACGAGAACGGCACCTGCAACCAGGTTACGTCTTTGCCCGGAACCAGAACGCCCGAAACCCAGTACGGGGTCCAGGTGTAATACAGGATCGATTCACCGGCTTTGTAACGGGTGATGGTATCGGCGATGATGGCCGAATAGGAACCCTGATTGTGGGTTACGGTGTCACGAAGGCCGTATGCATCAAGGTGATGTTCGATCACGCCTTCACAGCCCCAGCCCGGGTTGCAACCCGAAAGGTCAGCTTTGCCGTCGCCATTATTGTCGAACAGTTTGGCAATTTCCGGATCAGCAAGCTGGCTGACATTGGTGATGTTGTATTTGTCGGCGGTTTTCTTGTCGATCAGGTAGCCCTGAAGTGCGCCCGGCGAATATACGCCCTTGCGATAGATTTTCTCGTCACCGCCAGCAGCCGTGTAGAAATCGGCATGAAGCGGGTTCCAGTGGTCAGCCAGGAAAGTTGCATCGCCGTTGCCGATGGCAACGTGACCGGCAGCATATTCGATTTCCTGGATCGGCTTGACGTCATAGCCCAGTTCTTCAAGCGCCTTCATGACCAGAAGGGTCTGGAAGGTTTCTTCGGCGATCGAGCTTTTGAGCGGCTGAACTTCGACGCCTTTGCCCGGCATATGATGATCGGCAAATGCAGCACCGGTCATCAGCATGGAGCCGGTAACGGCAATCGCAGCGCCGGTTGTCAGTTTTTTGAGGATCGTCATGAGCTTCTCCTGGTTTTAATGAGCCTCGGACAGTTTATCTGTCCCTGTTCTCCAAGCTGACGGAACCGTTCTGGTCCCGTCAGCTATCTCGTTGTTCGGTATTATTTCTTGCCAAGGATCGACCGTACGACAGCAGCAGGGCCGCTTTCATACCAGTGACGGGTTCCCTTGGATCGCTGGTCGCGGCCCAGCGCCTGGGTCATGCGGTCAAGGACAATCGCCAGAAGGACGATGCCGATGCCGCCAACCGTTGCCAAACCCATATCCAGTCGGCCGATGCCACGCAGGACCATCTGACCCAGGCCGCCAACTGCAATCATCGAGGCAATCACAACCATCGACAGCGCCAGCATCAGCGTCTGGTTAACACCGGCCATGATGGTCGGCATCGCGAGCGGAAGTTGAACCCGGAACAGAAGCTGTTTCGGGCTGGCACCAAATGACCGCGCAGCTTCAACCAGATCACCGGGGACCTGTCGGATGCCAAGAATGGTCAGGCGGATCAGCGGCGGCAGGGCAAAAATGATGGTAACCACCACGCCCGGCACGTTGCCGATGCCAAACAGCATGACAATCGGCACCAGATAAACGAAGGCCGGTGTTGTCTGCATGGCATCAAGGATCGGACGCACGGCATTGGATGCGCGTTCGTTACGCGCCAGCCAGATACCGGTCGGAAGGCCAATCACCACACAGAAAAAGACCGATGTGATGACAAGTGACAGCGTCACCATTGCTTCGGACCACGCACCGATCAGACCAACCGCGATCATTGATGCCAATGTTCCGATGGCCAGACGACGTCCGGCAAGCTGCCAGGCAATCAGCGCCATGATGATGATGACAAGGATCGCCGGGGTTGCTTGCAGCCCGGCTTCAACACCGCTCAGAACCGCATCAATCGGCCAGCGGATGGCCTGGAAGACGCTTCGGAAATTCTCGACAATCCATTCAAGACCGTCATTGACCCAGCCATCAAGCGGGATCAGCGCATCCTGGAACGGGTGGAAAATGTCAAAATGCTTTTCCGGGGCAGGGGCCGCGTTTGACAGCCAGTCAGACGATGCTGCGGCATCGCCACCGGTGCTGCCGCCCGGGCCGCTTGCCGTGGCATCCGGGCTTGCGCTTCCCCACGGGTTGCTGGTTGTGCTTGTCGCGGATGAACCCGCACTGTCAGCGGAGCCGGCCTCTGTGCTCTGGCCCCAAGGATTACTGGTATCAGCCATTGGTGCCGTCTCCTTCTCGGTCAAGGGTGGCCAACAGGTTGGCTTTCTTGATCACGCCCATGTATTTGCCGTCTTCTGCGATGACGGGAACGCCGCATGGTGCATGCGCAACCGTCCCGATCAGATCGGAAAGCGGTGTGTCATGGGAAACCGGTTCGACATTTGGCAGGAAGGCTGCCGACAGTTTGTCCGCACCTGATTTGATGGCTTCGTCAAGGCTGTCGACAGAAATGATTCCATGGAAATCAAGCTTGTCACCGACGATATAGCCATATTCGCGGTCTTCATTGCGCAGACGGTTAAGGGCGGTCTTAAGGCCAACGCCTTCGCGTTCGATAACCGTGACCTGACGTTTTGACGCAATGTCTTTGGCGCTCAGAATGGTGGAAACATCAACGCCGCGGAAGAACGATTTGACGTAGTCATTCGCCGGGTTATTTAGGATTTCTTCCGGGCTGCCGACCTGAACCACAATCCCGCCTTCCATAATGGCAATGCGGTCGCCAATGCGCATGGCTTCGTCAAGATCATGCGAAATGAAAATAATCGTGCGTTTGTGTTCACGCTGAAGCGTAAGCAGCTCGTCCTGCATTTCTGTCCGGATCAGTGGATCAAGTGCGGAAAATGCTTCGTCCATCAGCATGACTGCCGGGTCATTGGCCAGTGCGCGGGCAAGACCGACGCGCTGCTGCATGCCGCCGGAAAGTTCATCCGGATAGGAATTGGCATGGGCCTTGAGGCCAACCTGATCAAGAGCGGCAAGGGCGCGTTCATGACGCTCGGCCTCGTCAACGCCAGCCAGTTCAAGGCCAAAGGCAGCATTATCAATGACGGACAGATGCGGCATCAGGGCAAATGACTGGAAAACCATGGCCATGTCGCTGCGGCGCAGGGCGCGCAATTCTTCGTCCGACATGGCGGCAATATCGACGCCATCATACAAAACCTGACCCGATGTCGGTTCAATAAGGCGGTTCAAAAGCCGCACCAGGGTGGATTTTCCCGATCCCGACAGGCCCATCACCACAAAAATTTCACCTTCATGGACGGTAAAATTGGCGCCACAGACACCGACGGTCTGGCCGGTCTTGTCGAAAATTTCGTCCTTGTCGATACCGTCATTGATCATTTGCATGGCCTGATCAGGATGGTCGCCAAAGACTTTATAGAGGTCTTTTACAACGATTTTTTCGGTCATGAGCCCTTATCGAATTTTGGCGATGAACATCTTGAATCCCGCCAGGACAAAACGTTGGCGCGATCATGGTGCCCGTCGGATTTTTTTCATTGTGAAACCCGCATTGCGCCTTTGGACCGGATGGCCGCCAGGCGCAGGTTCCCCCAAGTCTCGTTATATTCGTTAAGGCGATAGTTACAGCTCAAAACATTTGATGTCAAATTATAATGGCGTTAAGTTGAGCGCAACGAAGAACGGAAGGAGCCGCATCAAGATGGGGTCGGAACAGCCAAAGCGTAAGGAATTTCTCGATGTTCTTGTCGCATTGCGACAGATTATCCGGGCAACGGATCTTCATTCAAAACATGTGATGAAGGTTTGTGGTCTTACGGTTCCGCAGCTGGTTGTGTTGCTTGCGATCGAAGAACTTGGTGCGGTTACTGTGCGTGAAATATCTCGCCACGTGTCGCTTAGTCAGGCGACGGTAACCACAATTCTGAACCGTCTTGAAGAACGCGGCTTTATCGTGCGCACGCGCAATGCCAGCGACAAACGTGTCGTCAATAGCAGCCTGACCGACAAGGGGCGGGAAGTTCTGATCAATACGCCACCTTTGATGGATGGCCATTTCATGTTGCGCTATGAAATGCTTGATCTGGATGAACGCAAGCAGATCCTTGACTCGTTGCAGCATGTTGCCCGTTTGATGGACGCGACCGAAGTCGATCCAAGGCCGCCGACCCGAACAGATGGTTCTTCGTCTTATGGTGATTGATGGCCATTCACCAATGGCATACGGGCAGGCAGGGCAGCAGATGGCCCAAGTATTTTATGTCCGCGTGCCGGGTTAATTCAGTTCATTTTTCGGTTTCATCCAAATTCTGTTTCAGACGATCAAAAATTGCCTGAATTTGTTTCGGGCTTGCGCCGGTGAGGGTGGAACACTCGTTCGCATCGCAACCGGCTGCCATATAGTTTAATGCATTTGACACCGCGATCGCTTCGTCGCGTGTAAGCAACAGTGATATTTTGCTGTCATGCTCTGACATTTCGGGTTCCTTGCAGTTTTGATCGGTTTCGGTTTGTCATGCCCGGCTGCGTGCCGGGCATGATTATTAAAATCCATTCCTGTCAGGTGTCATTTTTGCTGGTTGTAATAGGTAACACCATCCGTGGGGCGAAATGCCGTGCCGCAATCACCTGCATTCGCATTGGTGATGATGATTGTGCCGGTACGGCTGTCCCAGTATGCCGCGCGGCTATTGGCAAGCGACTTGTTTTCGCTGGGCGCGTCCAGAATGCCCTTCAGGAAAGTTGCAAACTCGCCGGCACTGGCGATGGTGGCGTCCGGAAAAGCCAGATTGTCAATGACTTTTCCCTTAACAAATTCGTCCTTGTGTTTGGTATAGGCATGCCCGTTTGCGATCGTCGTGGCAAAGGCGGAATTGGTGGTGGCCGTGCAAGAAGCTGCATGCGATGGGGAAGGTACAACGACCGCACCAAGCGCAATCATGATCCCGGCCATGATCACGTGGCGCGCAAGACCACGCAAGGCATCAAAACGGATTTTCATCTCTGTTTCCTTTGGTTGTTTTCACTTGGAAAATGAGCTGAGTTAGCCCGTCAGGATGACGCGATGCCGGAATGGATGTGATGGCAGGGAAAAAATGCGCAAAAAATATGGGGCGGAAAATGATCCGCCCCATACATCAAAATCAGTCGTTTACAGTGCCTTTTGCAAGGTTGCTTTACACAGCAGCTTACAAAGCGGCCTCAACCCGGGCGGCGACCTTTTCCGGCACCCAGGCTTTCCATACATCCGGTTTTTGTTTCAGGAAATAAAGTGCCGCGCCTTCGGGCTTTTCGTTGTTTTCCTGCATATAAGCCAGCATTTCCGAAACAAGTGCATTACTGGTCTCATAATGGGTCAGGAACTCGATCAGTTTCGGTGCGGATTTCATGAAGCCGGAATTGACACCGACCGTCACCGTGCTTTGCGGATATGCGGTTGCCTTCTTCGGGGAAGGATCGGTTTTCAGCGCATCAAAAATGGTCTGGTCATAGGCCGGTTCTTCGAGCCGATAGCTGTCATAAAGCCCCATGACCCAGGTCGGTCCCCAGTAATAATAAAGTGCCGGCTTGCCGCGTTTATGCGCAGATGCGATTGCCGCGGAAAGTGCCGCACCGGTGCCGGGGCGGAAATTGGTAAAGCTGTCATCAAGCTGATAGGCCGAAAGCTTTGCCGAGTTGACCTTTTCACATACCCAACCCGACGGGCAGTTATAAAAGCGCCCCTTGCCGGGTTCTTCGGGATCTTCAAACAAGGATGCATATTTCGGCAGATCATCAACCGATTTCAGATCCGGTGCCATCGGCTCGATCCCGCGTGCGGCATCGCCTTCGATCACATAGCGCGGAACAAACCATCCTTCGACAGCATCGTCAAAATTTACCCCGATCTGGCTGACGGTTCCGGCTGCCTCTGCCTTTTTCCAGGCATCAGCCACATTGTCGCGCCAGATTTCCATGACGACATCAACATCGCCTTTGCCGGCACCGGTCAAAAGCGGAATGACGTCACCGGGCAGGGCATCGGTTTTGCAGCCATACCCCTTTTCGATGATGAACCGTGCAACGGCATTGTGAAAAAGCGCACTGTCATAATTCAGGCCGGCAAACATGACGGGGCGATCAATTTCGCATGTCGCGTCCTGTGCCTGTGCGGTTGAAATGAATGTGGAAAATGCAAGGCCAGCGGCCATCAGCATTGCGGCTCCGGTAGGCAGGGTTTTCATCCTTCTGTCCCTTCGTGGTTGCGGTCCGGAATCGCATCAAATGCACTGCTTTTGCCCGATATTTGCGTGACTCATCCTGGTAGGTCCCCCGATGAAGCCGACAGTGCCCCTGATACAGGTGGTTAAAGTCCCATGCGCAAGTTTAACCGGGCGCGCAAAATGGATGCAACCCCCGGTGCGTCAGTTAACCATGATGTGATCCCGGTCAGTTGCAGCCATGATGACAGGTTGCTCCTGACAATGATGGCAGTAGATGTCAGCTATACTAGATAGAATTCATGCCGATATTCCCGTGAAATCCGGTCTGCTTGCCGTTATGGTGGGCAAAACAAACCTGTGGGGCCCGCGATGATGCATTCCAGTCTGTTCGTCTTTGATATTGAAACCGTTCCCGACATTGATGTTTTGCCGCAACTGACCGGTGAAACGGCACCTGATCCGGAAACCGGACGGAAGATGCTCGAAGATTATCATCTGGAAATCACCAGCGGTCGCAATGGGTTCCCCCGTCAACCGTTTCACAAGGTTGTTGCGATCAGTTTTCTGCGTGCAACCATCCAGCGCGATGGTGATCTTGAAATGTACGAGATCGAAGAATTGCGGTCCGGCGGGGATCTGACATCCGAGGAAAAGGATCTCGTGAACGGGTTCTTTGCCTATTGCGGAAAGCTTTATCCCAGACTGGTCAGCTTCAATGGCCGGGGGTTTGATTTGCCGGTTCTGAAATACCGCGCGATGAAGCATGGCGTTACGGCGCGCTGGCTGCATCAGACATCGAACAAATGGGAAAACTACACATCCCGTTACGCACCGAACTGGCATTGTGACCTTGCCGAAGTACTGTCTGATTACGGTGCATCAGCCCGCACCAAGATGAATGAAGTATGTGCCGCACTGGATTTGCCGGGCAAGACCGGTGTTGATGGCAGCAAGGTCTCGGACATGTTTGACAATGGCGAGATCGATGGCATTCGCCGTTATTGTGAAACAGATGTGCTCAATACCTATTTGCTGTATCTGCGCCATGCCCTGCATACCGGGCTGACCGATCATGACGGATATAATCACGCGATCAATCTGACAGTTGGCTGGCTTGAAGAACGGGCAGGGGACATTCCCGCCTATCAGGAATTTCTGGATGCATGGCGCGCCTCAAGCGGCGGGTCGTTCAACGTTCTCTAGGAGTTCAAGCATTCTTTCAATGCGGGATGCGATGGAGTGATGTGAATCACACTGCGGGCGGCCTTAGGATGAAACCTTATTGAAATGATGGCGGATTGCTCTTAATTGCAAGCGCGGTTGCAAATTAATTGCAACTTCATGGGAGTTGAGACGTAATCACGTTCAATAGGGATCGTTCAGATGGAAATCAGGAAATTGATCGGTGGTGCCGTATTCGGTGCGACCACCTTTGCAGCAGCCATTGCCAGCGCACAGGAAGTGAATGTTTATTCCCTTCGCCAGGAATTCCTGGTCGAGCCGCTGTTTGAAAAATTCACCGAACAGACGGGCGTTAAGGTCAATGTGATCTTTGCGGAAAAAGGTCTGGTCGAACGTATCAAGCAGGAAGGGGCGAACAGCCCGGCCGACATTCTGATGACGGTCGACATCAGCCGTATCCAGCAGGCTGTTGATGCCGGCGTAACCGAAGCCGTTTCCAATGATGTCATCAATGGCAACATCCCGGCGCATCTGCGTGATCCCGAGGGTCACTGGTTTGCGCTGACCCAGCGTGGTCGTGCGATCTATGCGTCCAAGGACCGCGTCGCCGAAGGTGAAATCACCTCTTACGAAGATCTGGCAGACCCGAAATGGGAAGGCAAAATCTGCACCCGTTCCGGCACGCATGTTTATAACGTTGCGCTGTTTGCATCGATGATTGCTGTTCATGGCGAAGAAAAAGCCAAAGAATGGCTCGAAGGTTTGAAAAACAACCTTGCCCGCAAGCCGCAGGGCAATGACCGCGCCCAGGTAAAGGCGATCAAGGAAGGCGTTTGTGACCTCGCGATCGGCAATACCTATTACTATGGCAAGATGCTCGACAACGACGAGCAGCGCCCGTGGGCAGAGTCGGTCAATATCGTCTTCCCGAACCAGGCAGATCGTGGCATGTCGATGAACATCTCGGGCATGAGCCTGATCAAGGATGGCCCGAACCGCGAAAACGCCGTGAAGCTGATGGAATTCCTGACCGGCGATGTTGCTCAGCAAATCTATGCAGAGGTCAATTACGAATACCCCGTCAAGCCGGGTGTCGAATGGGCCGAGAACGTCAAATCCTGGGGCACCTTCAAGGCTGACGAACTGCCGCTTTCCGATATTGCACGTCTTAGCCCGGATGCGATTAAGCTGGTCGATACGGTCGGCTACAACGAATAGATCGCTGCTTCTGAAAGCAGAATTTTCGAAGGGATGGCTCATTGCCATCCCTTTTTCATATTTGTGGTTAGGATGGCCAAAAAGCCGCATTTGTCCGCATGTCAGCCCTTTAACATCGAAAATCTGTGCTTTCGGGCTTGCAAGAACCGGGCTCTGGCCTTTAATTTCGCCGACGGCGAATACAAATCATTCCTAATTGCTGTTTGTTCGCACAGCACATCCACAAGAGGCATTCATGATTTTTCTGCGCAAAACGGTCTATGGTCTGGTCGCGGCGGCAATGGGACTTTCGATGGTTCAGGGCGCCAATGCAGCAGAAGAAGTGAATGTCTATTCGTTACGACAGCCATTCCTGATCGAACCGATGTTCAAGCGATTTACCGAAGAAACCGGCATTCGGGTCAATACGCTGTTTTCGCAAAGCGGACTGGTTGAACGGATCAAGCATGAAGGGCGCAACAGTCCTGCCGACCTGCTTTTGACGGTTGATATCGGTCGTATTCAGGATGCCGTTGATGCCGATATCGCCCAGCCGCTGACAAGTGACGTGCTCGAAGCAAACATCCCGGACCAGTTTCGCGATGAAAACGAATTGTGGGTCGGTCTGACGACCCGTGCGCGTGTGCTTTACACATCCCTTGACCGGGTCGCACCGGATGCGATTTCCACCTACGAGGAGCTGGCCGATCCGAAATGGAAAGGCCGGATATGTGTGCGGTCGGGCATGCATGTTTATAACATCGCGCTGATCGCATCGATGATTGCCCATCACGGCGAAGAATATACAAAAACCTGGCTGATATCGGTGAAGGAAAATCTGGCGCGTAAGCCCCAGGGTGCCGATATCGACCAGATCGAGGCCGTCTCGCAGGGCGTATGTGATCTGGCGATCGGCAATTCCTATTACTACGGCAAGATGCTGGATGACCCGAACAAGGCCCCGGCAGCAAAACAGGTGCGCATTGTCTTCCCGAACCAGGGTGACCGGGGTACGCATGTCAATATTTCGGGTGTTGCCCTGATGAAACATGCCCCGAACAAGGAAAACGCCATCAAGCTGGTCGAGTTCCTGGCAGGCGATGAAGCCCAGCACATGTATGCCGACGTCAATTTCGAATATCCGGTGAAGCCGGGTGTGGCATGGTCGGAAATGGTGCGGTCCTGGGGCACCTTTACCCATGATGAACTGTCTTTGAACAAGATCGCCGAAAATCGTGGTGCGGCCATTCGTCTGATCGATGAAGTCGGCTTTAACGAATAAATTCATCACGCCATAACGCCCCTATCTTCCGGATAGGGGCGGCGAGCTGGTTGGTATAATTGATTTGTCTGAATTGATTTCCCGGACATATTGGGCAACTATGTCCAGATTGATGTGGTTGGGGAACATGGCGCGGGTTGATGGCTGGCAGTTACGTTCAAAGGATGATTTTCGGATGTCTGCTGGCGTTGGGAATGGGCACATCCGCGCAGGCCGGCAATGAAGTCAATGTCTATACCGAACGCCAGCCGCAATTCATTCAGCCTGTCTTTGATCGCTTTACCAAAGCAACAGGAATTCGCGTTAACGTCCTGTATTCTCAAACAGATTTGGTCGACCGAATTCGACGCGAGCATGAATCAACCCCGGCCGATATCCTGATTGCTGTGAATGTCGGGCGCCTGGTCGAGGCGGCAAATGCCGATATCGCATCACCGATTACATCACCAATCGTCGATGAAAACATTCCCACGACATATCGCGATACCAACAATCTTTGGGTCGGGCTGACATCGCGGGCACGGGTATTGGTCACCCCGCGTCAGGCCGGAAACCAGATGCAAATCGAAAGTTACGAGGAACTGGCCAATCCGCAATGGCGAGGCAAGATCTGCATCCGGTCGGGATATCACGTCTATAATACCGGCCTTGTGGCATCGATGCTTGCGCATCACGGGCCGGAATATACCCGAAACTGGCTGCGCTATGTTAAGGGCAATCTGGCGCGCAAACCCCAGGGCGGCGATGCCGATCAGATTGCGGCGGTCGCACGCGGGGAATGCAGTGTCGCGATTGCAAATTCCTATTACTACGGAAAAATGCTGGATGATCCGGCCACGCGCAAGGATGCCAGCAGGGTCCAGATTGTCTTTCCCAACCAGAAATCCACTGGCACCCACGTCAATATCACCGGTGTGGTATTGATGAAGCGGGCCCCGAACCGTGAAAATGCGCTGAAACTGATCGAATTCATGTCGAGCAACGAAATCCAGCACGTATATGCCGCGGTCAATTTTGAATATCCGGTCGGGATCGTCTGGCCGGAAATGTTGCGTTCATGGGGTGAATTCACCTCTGAACATTTGCCTTTAACCGTCATTGCAGGCTATCAGGATTTGGCGAAACAGCTTCTTGATGAAGTGGCCTTTGACGACTGAGACGGAAACTGCCTTGAACAACGCATGCCACACGCCAAAGGACGAGGATATCCGTCCCGCCGCAGTTACTGAAACGTTTGATCCGATGCGCACGCCCAGCGGCAATCCTGCTATGCGCTGGTTGCCGCGCGGACAATCGGCTGTCTGGCTGATCGGGGCCTTTGTCATTGCGATGATGGTGGCAGCCCCGATTATCGCCGTGGCCTATCTGGCATTCTTCCCGACAGAGAATATCTGGCCGCATCTGGCATCGACCATGTTGCCGCGTTATGTCAAAAACACGGCCGTACTGATGCTTGGTGTCGGTGTTGGTGTGACATTGCTTGGCGTTTCATCGGCCTGGGTTGTTACGATGTGCAAACTTCCGGGCAAGCGGTTCTTTGAATGGGCCATGCTTCTGCCGATGGCGGTGCCGGCCTATATCGTTGCCTATGTCTATACGGATCTGTTGGAATATGCCGGACCGGTGCAACGGTTATTGCGTGATATTTTTGGCTGGTCATCAGCGGCAGATTACTGGTTCCCCGATATCCGTACCAAGGGCGGGGCTATCCTTGTTCTTAGTCTGACACTTTATCCCTATGTTTACATGCTAGCACGCGCAGCGTTTCTGGCGCAGTCAATCTGCGTGATCGAAGCAGCCCGCGTTCTTGGCCGCAGTGCATGGAGCTCGTTTGTCACCGTTGCATTGCCATTGGCTCGCCCGGCGATTGTTGTCGGTGTTGTCATTGCGCTGATGGAAACGCTGAACGATTTCGGCACCATTGATTTCTTTGCGGTGCATACCCTGACAGCCGGGGTGTTTAATGTATGGCTTGGCATGGGCAATGCCGGTGGTGCGGCACAGATTGCGCTGACGATGCTGGCGGTGGTTATTGCGCTTCTGGTGATTGAACGCTATTCGCGCCGTCGCCAGCGCTTCCACGATACAACCAACCGGTATCAGGAACTGCCGGGCTATGATCTTGGGCCGATGGCAAAAACCGGGGCGCTGGCAATCTGCATTTTGCCGATTGTGCTGGGCTTTGTTGTCCCGTCGATGGTGCTGATTTATTATTCGGTCGGCTATTTTGATCAAAGCTGGACGGCAGATTTCTTTGAATTTGCCGGTAACAGTCTGGTGGTGTCGGGGCTTGCCACGGCGTTGGCGGTTGGATGTGCATTGTTCATGGCCTATGCGTTGCGGTTATTCCCGCAACCATTCCTGAAATTCTTCGTGCGGTTGTCATCTGTGGGCTATGCCGTGCCTGGCGCAGTTCTGGCGATCGGGGTTCTGATCCCGTTTGCACGATTTGACAATGCGCTGGATGCTGTCATGCGCGATACGTTCGGGATTTCGACTGGTTTGTTGCTGAGCGGGACGGTGTTTGCGCTTGTTTTTGCCTATGCGGTGCGGTTCATGGCGGTGTCGTATGGTTCGATCGAAGCTGCCTTGGGCAAGGTGCGGCCAAGCATGGATGACGCAGCAAGGACCCTTGGCGAAAGTCCCTGGGGAACGCTGAAACGTATTCATTTTCCGATGGTGCGGGGCGGCATTCTGGCGGCATCCGTACTGGTGTTTGTCGATGGCATGAAAGAACTACCGGCAACATTGATTTTGCGCCCATTCAATTTCGATACATTGGCAACCCATGTCTATCAGTTTGCCAAGGACGAGATGATCGAACAGGCCGCCCTTGGTGCGCTGACCATCGTTCTTGTCGGTGTGGTGCCTGTGATCATGCTAAGCCGTGCCATTTCAAAATCCCGCCCGGGCCATGGTGGCGAGTCCTGAAATCCAAATCACGTCAACGCGGGCAGGTAACATAGATGCAAAATATCAAACCCGGACTGACACTGCTTTCCGATGCGCTTGAAATCGCATTTTCCGAGGTGCCGGTCGCGCAACATATCGAAGAACGCCCCCTGACGGACTGTTATGGTGCCGTCCTGCGCGAAGATGTGATGGCCGGTTTCTCTGTGCCATCGGTCGATAATTCGGCCATGGATGGATATGCCGTGCGCTTTGCCGACTTGGCGACGGTTGACGGAACGATGCCCGTTGTCGGGACATCATTGGCCGGACATCCATATTTGGGCACCGTACCAGAAGGAACAGCCATCCGGATTGCCACCGGGGCCGCCATTCCCGGTGGGGCAGACTGCGTCATTATCCAGGAAAATGTCATCGCCGATCAGGATGAAACCGGCATCGAAATTGCCGGTGACGTGGTTGCCCGGACCCGGCGTCATCAGAACATCCGCTGGGCGGGTGAAGATATCAAAAAAGGTGATGTTGTCCTGCGTGCCGGAATGGTCTTGCGCCCACAGGATATCGCGATTGCCGCCGGGCAGGGGCGTGCCGGTCTGAAAGTCGCCCGTCCGCTTCGTGTTGCGGTCTTTTCAACCGGGGATGAATTGGCAAAACCGGGGGATCCGCTTCCACCCGGGGGGATTTATGATTCCAACCGGTTTGCGATGATCGGCATGTTGCGCGACATCGGATGTCAGGTCACCGATCTTGGCCTGCTTGCGGATGATTTTGACGTGCTTGCCACCGCAATAGGAGACGCTGCCCAAAATCATGATGTGGTGATGACATCGGGCGGGGTGTCTGTGGGCAAGGCGGACTTGCTGAAACCGGTTGTCGACAAACTTGGTGAAATCACGGCCTGGAAGCTTGCCATCAAACCCGGAAAGCCGTTGATGCGTGGCCGGATTGGCCAATGCCTGGTCATCGGATTGCCGGGCAATCCTGTTTCGGTGCTGGTGTCCGGTCTGCTGTATGTTTTGCCACTGCTTCGTCATATGATGGGGGCGGAACGGTCGTGGAGTGAGCCTGTGCGCATTCCGGTTCGCGCCGGTTTTGATTTTCAGCGTGGGACCGGACGTCGTGAATGGCTGCGTGCGAGACTGATACAGACGGATGACGGTGAATTCGAAGCGGTCGCCTTTTCTTCGACCAGTTCGGGGATGCTATCATCCATGGTGTGGGCAGAAGGCCTGATTGAAATCCCTGAAAATTGCGGCAAGCTGTCCAAGGGCGATCAGGTTTTGTACCTGCCGCTGCGTGGTTTGCAATAAAGCGTCCAATAAGTGATCCATATCATTGCAATGACAGGTTTATTCCTGAATCCTTGCAGCCTTGTTGACGTGCAGGAGGAACGGGAATGACCGTATCAGTTACGTTTTGTGGTGCCGCTGGCGGTGTGACCGGCTCGTGTTATCTGTTGCAGACCGACCATGGTCAGTTTCTTGTCGATTGCGGCATGTTCCAGGGCAGCAAAACTGTCCGCGAACTGAACTATGGCCCGTTTCCGTTCAAGGCATCCGACATTTCAGCCGTTTTGTTGACCCACGCCCATATCGATCATTCCGGATTGTTGCCGAAACTGGTCAAGGCAGGCTTTGAAAATCACATTCTGGCGACCGAGCCGACCTGTGATCTTCTGACCTATATGTTGCCAGATTCCGGATATATTCAGGAAAGCGAGGTCGAACGTCTTAACCGCCGCAATGCGCGCCGTGGACGTCCGGAAGTAACCCCGATCTATACCCGCAAGGATGCCGAACAAACCTTGCAACGGCTCAAACCCGTCGAATATCACGAATGGATTGATGTCATCGACGGTGTGCGTGCCCGCTATTGGGATGCCGGGCATCTGCTGGGCTCGGCCTCGATCGAGGTTGAAGTCGCACCGGTCGGCAAGGAAACCAAACCGACCCGCATTCTGTTTTCGGGCGATATCGGTACTGGCGAAGCCGTGTTTAACGAGGCACCCGAAGGCCCGTCTGATCTTGACTATCTGTTTGTCGAGACGACCTATGGTGATCGCAATCGCCCGAATGTCAGTGATGATGAACGCCGCGCCATGTTGGGCAAGGAAGTTCGTGATGCACTGAATGCCGGTGGCAACCTTGTCATTCCAAGCTTTGCCGTCGCCAGAACCCAGGAATTGCTGGTTGATCTTGCGCATCTGTTCAATCGCGGGCACTTGCCCGAGGCAAATGTCTTTGTCGACAGCCCGCTTGCGCAACATGCGACAGACGTTTTTGCCCGTCATCTCAGTCATGAAGATGCGCGTGCCCTTGAACATCCGAAATTCCATATGGTTCCCGATGTCGAAGCCAGCAAACAACTGGCACGGGTGACCAGCGGTGCGATCATTTTGTCGGCAAGCGGCATGTGTGATGCGGGTCGCATTCGCTATCATCTGAAAAACAATCTGTGGCGGGCCAACTGCACCGTCTTGCTGGTCGGCTTCCAGGCCGCAGGATCATTCGGGCGTGTCTTGCAGAAGGGGGCAAAACATGTCCGCATTCATGGCGACGAGATCGAGGTCCATGCCCGTATTCGCACGCTTGATGTCTATTCCGGTCACGCAGATCAGGACATGCTCTTGCGCTGGACCAAAGACAGACTACCTGTGGCCAAGCGCATTTTCCTTACCCATGGTGAAGAGGGCGCGCGAACTGCCTTCCAACAAGCGCTGATTGCCCATGACATACCTGTCGAAAAGATATCCCTGCCCATGCTTGATGAAACAGTGACCTTGCAAAAGGGCACCTTGCATGTGGTTCAGCACAAGCCGAGACTTTCGGGTGAAGAACTGTCGCGTGATGATTGGCATAACATGTATGCCGGGACCATCACCGCGCTTTCCGAGAAGTTGCAGTCACTTGGCACACCAGCCGAAAGGCAGAAGCTGCTCGAAAAAGTCTTGCGCGATATCGGGTCAGTGTGAGAGCAATTAGCTGGGAAAACAAAATGGCAAACCGGATTTGTACAAACGGATTTGCTTGCCAATAAGAGATATCATGTCACCCTGTGAGGTGGGGAGACAGGATATTAAGGATCACTACGCAGACGGGCGGGTATATGTCTATCGTGGGGAACTCCGGGTATCGGGTTCTAATTTACAGTCATGATACGTTTGGGCTCGGCCATCTGCGCCGTTGCCGCACAATTGCGCATGCGCTTGTGTCACGTCGTGATGATGTTTCTGTTCTTATCCTGTCCGGATCACCGATCATTGGCAGTTTCGAATTCCGTTCGCGAGTCGACTTTGTCCGTATTCCCGGTGTGATCAAACTGTCGAATGGGGAATATACGTCCCTTAATCTGAATATCGACGTTGATCAGATCCTTGCGATGCGTGAATCGATCATTCAGCACACGGCCGATGTCTTCAATCCCGACATTTTCATCGTTGATAAGGAACCGCTTGGTCTTCGTGGTGAAGTGGAATCGACGCTTAAGATGTTGCGTCATCGACGGACCCGTCTGGTGATGGGCTTGCGTGATGTGATGGATGACCCGGCCAATCTGCGCGAAGAATGGGATCGCAAACAATGTGTTCCGGCGCTGGCCGATCTGTATGACGAAATCTGGGTCTATGGTTTGCAGGAAATCTGTAATCCGCTCGAAGGGATTGATTTGCCGCCGGGTGTTGAAAACAAGATGGCCTATACCGGATATCTGCCGCGTACTGCAACACGCCGCCCGACCCCGGAACATGGTGCGCTTGGTCTTGAAGAACCCTATTACCTGGTAACCACCGGTGGTGGCGGGGATGGTGTCAATCTGGTGGACTGGGTGATCAGTGCCTATGAAACCGACCCGACGATTGCTGTTCCATCGCTTGTTGTTCTGGGACCATTCATGGCGCCCGCAGAACAAAAGGCCTTCATGGAACGTGCCGAAAAGATTGAAAAGCTTTCGGTCATTACCTTTGATGCCAATGTCGAAATGCTGATGGATAAATCTGCCGGTGTCATTGCCATGGGCGGTTACAACACTTTCTGTGAAATCCTGTCGTTTGACAAGCCAGCAGTCATTGTACCGCGCACGGTGCCGCGTCTTGAGCAGTATGTGCGGGCATCGGCGGCCGAAAAGCTTGGCCTGATCAAGATGCTGACCGAAGATGGCGGGCGCGACCCACGCGAAATGGCCGATGCGCTTCGAGGACTGATCGATCAGCCCAAACCATCGCATGTGACGGTTCCGAACCTTATGGGCGGGCTGGATCGTGTCGGGGATCTTGTGGATCGCTGGCTTCCGCCACAAATGGCCGCAGAATAAATCATCGGGAACAAAGTTGATGGAACGCGATAATCTGGCAATCGTGGTAAAGGGATATCCGCGATTGTCGGAGACCTTTATAGCGCAGGAAATTCTTGGCATTCAGCAGGCAGGCATTCCATATCGGATCGTGTCCCTGCGTCATCCGACCGACAAGAAACGCCACCCGATCAATGAGCGCATCACGGGCGCGGTCGATTATTTGCCTGAATATGCCTATCAGGAACCGATGCGGGTTCTGCGAGGTTGGCTTAAGGCCCGCAAAATGCCGGGATATCGCCGCGCGGTGAATATCTGGTGGCAGGACTATCGCCGGGATCGCACGGCCAATCGGGCACGACGTTTTGCCCAGGCGATGGTGATGGCCGCTGAATTGCCGAGTGACATCACACGCATTTATGCCCACTTCCTGCATACCCCGGCTTCGGTGGCGCGCTATTGCGCGATCATGCGTGGTTTGCCATGGTCGTGTTCGGCACACGCCAAGGACATCTATACCAGTGAAGACTGGGACATGCGCGAAAAGCTGCGCGATATGGATTGGCTGGTGACCTGTACCAAGGCCAATGTTGATTATCTGCGTACGCTTGCCGAAGACCCGGACAAGGTGGACCTGCTTTATCATGGGCTTGATTTTTCGCGCTTTCCCGAAGAATTGCCAAACCGGCCGATGCGCGATGGCAGTGATCCGGAAAACCCGGTGACCATACTGTCGGTCGGTCGTCTGGTCGGCAAAAAGGGATATGACGATCTTTTGCGTGCGCTGGCAAAATTGCCAGACGGCTTGCATTGGCGGTTCATCCATATCGGCGGTGGCAGTGACAGCAAATATAAACAGCTGGCCTCAGAACTTGGCATTGCGGCGAAATGTGACTGGCGTGGCCCACGCGACCAGAAGGAAGTCATCGCGGCCTGTCAGTCATCGGACCTTTTCGTGCTGGCCAGCCGCATTGAACAGGATGGTGATCGGGACGGCTTGCCCAATGTCCTGATGGAAGCCCAGCTTTGTGGTCTTGCTGCGGTGTCGACGGCAATTTCGGCCATTCCGGAACTGCTTGTTGACGGGGTGAATGGAAAACTTGTTCCGCAACGCAATCCCGATGCCCTGGCCGATGCCCTGCAAGTCGTCATTACCGATCCCGCGATGCGTGATGCCATGGGGCGCAATGGCAATGAAATTGTACGCCGCGACTTTTCATTTTATCGCGGCATGAAAGATCTGGCGCATCGTTTCGGTGTTTCAGATCCGCTTGTCGGTGACGGTTCCCCGAATTCGGACACTCATCAACCCGCCGCCCAGTAGGAGGCACGCGTTTGCAGGTTGCCTTTTATGCACCGCTGAAGCCAGTTGACCATCCGGTCCCGTCGGGTGACCGGCTTTTGGCGCGCCTGTTATGTGATGCGCTGCGCCATGCGGACATGAATGTCGATATTGCGGCGCGACTGCGCAGCCGGGTGGCGGATGGCAGTGTTCTGAAACAGGCCCGGCTTGCCGAACTTGGTACGAAACTGGCCGGACGCCTGTTACGCCAATATCAATCAGGCTTTCGCCCGCGTCCCGATGTCTGGTTTACCTATCATCTGTATTACAAGGCCCCGGACTGGATCGGGCCGATTGTCGCCAGTGCTCTTGATATTCCCTATGTCGTGGCCGAGGCATCCTTTGCACCCAAACGTGCTGGGGGTCCCTGGGCGCAAAGTCATGCGGCTGTTGAAACCGCGTTGCGCCATAGTCGCGCGGTCTTTTCGCTTAACCGTTCAGACATGGTTTGTCTGCGCGATATTTGCCCTGACCAGGTCCTGCATTTCATTGCCCCGTTTACCCATGTTGAAAACTGGCAGATTTCCCACCGCCCACAGGTTGATCCCGCCTGTATTCGTCTTGTCACCACAGCGATGATGCGCGATGGCGACAAGCTTAGATCATTTGACCTCCTTGCGCGATCATTGGGGCGGTTGTTGCGTGATGGAATAGGGAACTGGCACCTGACCGTGATCGGGGATGGTCCGGCCCGCGACCGGGTCGAGGAGATGTTTGATCACGCCGGCATTACCCAAAACCATGTCACACTGGCGGGCCTGTGTGTGCCTGATCAGACACGCGACATTCTGGGGCAATCCGATCTTTTTGTTTGGCCGGCAATTAACGAGGCTTTCGGGATGGCGATGCTCGAAGCACAGGCCGCAGGGTTGCCTGTGCTGGCCGGGGATGCCGGGGGTGTTTCGGGGATCGTTTCCAATGGTGTGACCGGCTGGCTGGTTCCGGCGGGGGACGAGGATGCCTTTACCGATCGGCTTGCGCAATGTCTTGGCACGGACATATCGGCCCTGCGGTCCTTTGGGGCGGCCGGGGCATCAAAGGCAGTACAACATCACACAGTTTCAGCCGCATCGGACATTCTGGGCACCACATTGCGCGCGATCGTTGGTGATCATGCAGCGCAGGTCCCCGGGAAGGACGGCGCATGAAAACGGTTCGGTTCGCGTTGCTGCGTCACGGGGTTACGGACTGGAATGCCCAAAAACGAATTCAGGGCCATTCCGACATATCGCTTCGCCCTGAAACGGTCGCAGCCTATCACGACAAAGCTTTACCCGCGTTATGGCAAAATGTTCCATGGTATTGCACACCACTGAAACGCACGCGTGAAACGGCCGCTGCACTGGGCATCAAAACGGTCGATATCGCGCCGTCGCTGATCGAAATGAACTGGGGATCATGGGAAGGGCGCAAACTGGCCGATTTGCGGACCGAACTTGGTGATGCCATGCGGGACAATGAAGACCGTGGCTGGGACTTCCGGCCCGAAGGGGGCGAAAGTCCGCGGGACGTCGTCAGGCGTGTGGAAGACTTCCTGAAAGCCGGTTCAGATACGGTCTTTGGTGCCGTGACCCACAAGGGGGTTATTCGCGCGGTTTATGCCGCGGCCAAACCATGGAACATGATGGGAAAATGCCCGGACAAGCTTGATTGGGATTGCCTTCATGTTTTTGACTGGTCAGATCGTGATGGGTTTTCAATCTGCAATCTGAATGTGCCCCTGGTCGCGCGAACAAAGGAAACCTGATGGCGGACGTTTTTGTCTATGTGCAGCATCTTTTGGGAATTGGTCACGTTCGCCGGATGGCCCTGATCAACCGTGCGATCCGTGACCGCGGGCTTTCGGTTATGGTCGCAAGTGGCGGGGTCCCCGATGATGGACTTGATTTTGCAGCAGATCAGGTTACGCAGCTATCGCCATGCAAAACAGCCGACAGCAGCTTTTCAATCCTTGTCGATCCGAAGGGCAATCGTCTTGGCGATGACTGGAAAGAAACGCGCAAGGCCGAATTGCTGACGGCTTTTGTCGATGCCAGACCCAAGCTGCTATTGGTCGAGATGTTCCCGTTTGGACGCCGGGCATTTCGATTTGAACTGATCCCGTTATTCGAGGCCGCAAAGGCCGCAGGCATTCCGGTTGTCTGTTCTGTGCGTGATCTTCTGGTCCGCAAAAAGGACCCGGCAAAAACGCAGTGGATGGCAACCATCGCCAGAAAGTACCTGACAAGGGTGCTGGTACATGGTGATCCGAACGTGTTTGATTTCGCACGCAGCTTTGAATGTGCCGAACAGATTGCCGATTTGATCACGCATACCGGATACGTCGCCGCCGATCCCGGTATAAAAACAACTGCATCACGTTCGGGTGTTCTGGTATCTGCCGGCGGTGGTGCGGTTGGCGCGGAGCTGATCGAACTTGCCATTGCTGCGCGCCAGTATTCCGGGCCCTACGGGCAGGCGAAATGGGATATCGTTGCAGGACCGCATTTCCCGTCCGACCGGTTTAACAATATTGCATCAACGTTGCCTGACGGGATCGAACTTCATCGGTTCCTGCCTGATTTTCGCGAACGGATGGCAAAGGCCGCTGTATCGGTGTCACAAGCCGGATATAATACGCTGATGGATGTGCTGTCGACGGCGACACCGGCTGTTATGGTGCCGTTTGCAGATGGCGGTGAAAGCGAACAGACAGAGCGTGCGGAAATTCTTTCAAAAGAAGGGGTTATTTCCCTGCTTGATCTTGATGGCCTGTCTGCGCAATCATTGGCAAAATACATAGATCGCGCCAGCCAGCCGGCAAATGTCAGAATTGCCCTGGATGGCGCGCAAAAAACTGCGGCAATTATCGCAGGGATGATTAAGGGGCAGGTATGAGCAGTTGGGATCATTTGCGCACGGAGCTTGATCTGTGGCAGGCCGCAGGGCGTGTTGCCACGGCTTGGTGGCGCGATGATGATGCTGTGACCGTGACCCCGGAACTCGAAACCCTTCTTTCGTTTGAACAGAATTACAAGGTGCCCTTGGCACTGGCGGTTATCCCGGCCAACCTGCAGGATGATCTGGTTGAACGGCTGGCCGAAACGCTTGATACCCGCGTTTTGCAGCATGGCTGGTCCCATCAGAACCACATGCCCGAAGGTCGCAAGAAACAGGAGCTTGATGATGTTCGCGATATCTGTGCGGTGGTTGCGGACTTGCGACAGGGGTTTCATGTGCTGGAATCGCGGTTCGGAAACCGTTTCCTGCCGGTAATGGTGCCGCCATGGAACCGCATTGCAGATGATGTTGTAGCCGTGCTGCATTCACTTGGGTTTTGTGGGCTTAGCACCTTTAACCCGCGCAAAGTTGCCGAACCTGACAAGGGCCTGATACAGGTAAACACCCATGTCGATGTCATTGACTGGCGCGGGTCGCGCGGATTTGTCGGCGAAGACGCTGCCCTTGGCGCCATGGTGTCGCATCTGGCGGCCCGGCGAACAGGGCAGGTCGACAAGGCCGAGCCAACCGGCATTCTGACCCACCATCTTGTCCATGATCGCGCCACCACGAAGTTTCTCGATAATTTGTTTTCAATGGAACATTCAGCATTGAGCTGGCTTAGAATTCCTGGAGTATTTCCATGGCAATAAGGCCCAGAAATCATATCGAAGCGGAACCGGTGGACGCGCCAGAAGCGGCCCCGAATGCCGATCCTGTCAAACCGGCGGGTGTCGGTGACAGCGACGTTCAGATGATGTCCTATCCACCCAAACTGATGGCACCGGATCTGGCGAAATCGATTGTCGGTTTGCTGATTTGCGGTGTGATCGCGCTGATCCCTGACATGCTTGAAATCATTCAGTGGACGGCGGCCGGGCTGGCATTGTTGTTCGTGTTCTATTTTGCGCGAACATTGATCCGGTTCCAGTCGAAGCTGTTTGTTTCGGAATATGGCATTCGTC
Organism: Thalassospira povalilytica; assembly: GCF_002844235.1. Taxonomy (GTDB): domain Bacteria; phylum Pseudomonadota; class Alphaproteobacteria; order Rhodospirillales; family Thalassospiraceae; genus Thalassospira; species Thalassospira povalilytica. The sequence goes on from NZ_PGTS01000002.1 coordinate 312,404, forward strand.
TTTCAAGCCTTCGGGGCGGGACCGCTTTTGCCTGGCCGGAACTTTCGAAATTCCGTCTGCGTTATTTCAGTACCAAGCGCGATGGCAACAAAGGCTGGTTTGAACTGACCCTTCATGCCGGTGAAACCAAAATTGTCGCAGAATCAACACTGGACGGTTTTGATGATCTGCTTGAAATTTCACGGGATTGGGCGAAAGATAACCAACTTCTGGTCGATGATGTGACAAGAACAAACCTGATGCGCATGGATGAGGCCGAAACATTGGTTCAGGCCGCCGCAGCCGAGCGTACAAATGGTGGTGCCAAACGAACATGACTGACATTCTGCGTATCAAGGATCTGAAAGTTGAGTTTGTCTTGCCGCATATGCGCGTCAAGGCCGTCGAAAACGTTAGCTTTCGCATCGGTGCGCAAGAAACTGTCGCGTTGGTCGGGGAATCCGGTTCGGGCAAAAGCACGATCTCCCAGGCCATTATGGGACTGCTGCCCAAAACAGCACAGATCACCAAAGGATCAATCATCTTTGCCGACCCGAAAAAGCCGGGGACGCGGGTTGATCTTGCCATGCTTGATCGTTCGGGTGCAGAAATGCGCGCGATCCGCGGTGGCCGTATTTCCATGATTTTTCAGGAACCGATGAGTTCGCTTTCACCATTGCATACCATTGGTGACCAGATCTGCGAGGCCGTGCGCCTGCATCGCAAGGTCGGCCGGGCAGAGGCCAAAGAACTTGCTGTTGAAATGCTGACCCTGATCGGCTTTCCCCATCCCAAGCGGGCCTTGAAAACATATCCGTTCGAACTGTCGGGTGGTTTGCGCCAACGCGCGATGATTGCCATGGCCATGGTGTGCCGTCCCGCACTTCTGGTTGCGGATGAACCGACAACCGCCCTTGATGTCACGATCCAGGCGCAAATTCTGCGGCTGATCAAGGATGTGCAAAAAGAACTGCAAATGTCGGTTTTGCTGATCACCCATGATCTTGGCGTGGTGGCAAACATGGCGGACCGCATGGTGGTGGTCTATGACGGCCGCGTTGTTGAATCCGGCAAAACCGATGATGTCTTTATCAATCCGGGGCATGCCTATACGCAATCGCTTCTGGCGGCTGTTCCGCATTTTGATATGGGGCCGGATGAGCGGTTGCGTCCGCTTCGTGAAATCAAACCGAAAACCGGTAGTCTTCTTGCCGAAAGCAGCCAGCAAGAAAGCGCGCGCGAAACATCCGATGTTCCGCCGTCACTGGCCCTGCATCCGGCGATGGCAAGTGAACCGGTTCTGTCGGTCCGCCATCTCAGCAAAAGCTTCACCACGCGCAAGGGCAACTGGATCAAATCCGAACAACACCTGATCCCGGCTGTTGCGGATGTGTCGCTGACGGTCAATCGCGGGGAATGTGTCGGGCTGGTCGGTGAAAGCGGCTGTGGGAAGACAACGCTTTCGAAGCTGATCATGCGGGCGATGGACCCGGACGAAGGATCCATTCTTTTCCGCGGTGAAAGCGGCCAGATGACCGAGTTGACCGGACTTGATGAAGATCAGCTCAACCCGTATCGCAAACGGATACAATTCGTGTTTCAGGATCCGTTCGGGTCCCTTAATCCACGCATGACGGTTCAGGATATCATTACCGAACCGATGTTGATCCACGGGGTGGGTGATGCGGAATATCGCAAGAATATGGTCCTTGAACTGATGGATCTGGTCGGGCTTGATCCACGCTTTCTAAGCCGGTATCCGCACAGTTTTTCCGGCGGACAGCGCCAGCGTATTGGCATTGCCCGCGCGCTGAGCCTTAAACCCGATCTGTTGATTTTTGATGAGCCGACATCTGCACTTGATGTATCGGTTCAGGCGCAAATCCTTAATCTTTTGAAAGATTTGCAGCGCGACCTTAATCTGACATATCTGTTTATTTCGCATAACCTTGCGGTTGTCGATTATATCGCGGACCGGATTGCGGTGATGTGTGCCGGGCGAATTGTTGAATCCGCACCACGCGAACAGTTGTTCCGTAATCCGTTGCATCCCTATACGCAGGCCTTGCTCAATGCTGTGCCGTTTGCCGATCTGGAACATTTGCTTGATTTCGACAAAATCGTTGATGGCAAGGCATCCGATCCGGCACGCTGGCCTGCACCCTTTACGATCAATGACACCAGTGCACCCAAAATGATGCAATTCGCCGAAGACCATTTTGTGCGTGCCGAACGTGCCGATTTCACGGAGATCGCAATATGATCAAGCTTTGTGCCAGTTCAGCTGTATCAGCCCGCCGTCTGTTCGGTGGTCTGATGATGGGGATGGGGCTTGTCGGGACCAGCTTGTTGCCAACCGGCGCACAGGCAGAAGTCCCGTATTTTGAAGACGCGGTTGCCAAGGGCACCTTGCCGCCAATGTTGCAGCGGCTTCCTGAACATCCCAATGTCATTGATTTCGGTGCCGAAGGCAAAACAGTCGGAAAATATGGCGGTGAATTTGTCACCATCATGGGCCGGTCCAAGGATATCCGCATGGCGGTTGTTTATGGCTATGCGCGCTTGGTGGGCTATGACCAGGATCTGAACCTGCAACCCGATATTCTTGAGGCACTTGACGTTAACGAGGAGGGCAATGTTTTCACCCTTCATCTGCGCAAGGGTCACAAATGGTCAGATGGTGCGCCCTTTACGGCCGAAGATTTCCGGTATTACTGGGAAGATATCGTCAATAATGATGAATTGTTCCCGGTCGGCCCGCCGCGCTTCCTGTTCGTGGGCGATGAACCGGCAAGTTTCGAAGTCATTGATGAATACACGGTGCGTTACAGCTGGTCGCGGCCCAACCCGTTCTTTCTGACCGAGTTGGCAGCGACCCGTCCGCCATTCATCTACCGTCCGGCCCATTATCTTAAGCAGTTTCACGAAAAATACCGGGATGCGGCAGAACTGGACGCATTGGTGCAGGAACGTGGCCTGCGCAGCTGGGCGGTGTTGCATACCGACATGGATCGCCCGTACAAACTTTCAAATATCGACCGTCCGTCCCTCGAACCGTGGTTGATCACGACCGAGGAACCGTCCGACCGGTTCGTTTTTGTGCGCAACCCGTATTATCATCGTGTCGATCCCGAAGGGAACCAGTTGCCCTATATCGACCGGATGATCTTCAATATTTCCAATTCCAAACTGGTGCCGGCAAAGGTCGGTGCCGGTGAAGTCGATTTGCAAAGCCGCATTCTGTCGCTAAAGGACTATACGTTCCTTAAACAGTCCGAAGCCAAACAGAACTATCAGGTGCGTTTGTGGGATGTCGGGGCGGGGGCCTATGCCGCGCTTTATCCCAACCTGACATGCAGCGACCCGGTGTGGCGCGATGTCATTCGCGATGTGCGGTTCCGCCGTGCGCTTTCGCTGGGCATCAACCGGACCGAAATCAACCGCGTTCTGTTCTTTGGTCTGGCGCAGCCGACGAATAATACGGTTCTGCCCAAAAGCCCGCTTTTCAAACCGGAATATCGCGAAAACTTTATAAAATTCGACGTCAAGGCGGCAAACGCCCTGCTGGACGAGATGGGGCTGGACAAGCGTGACGGTGATGGCATCCGTTTGCTGCCTGATGGTCGTCCGATGGAAATCATCGTCGAAACCACCGGCGAAAATCCCGAACATGACGACATGCTTGAACTGATCGGTGACAGCTGGCGCAAGATCGGCGTTAAAATGTATATCAAGGGACTTCAACGCGAAGTCCTGCGTAACCGCGCCTATAGCGGCGAGACGATCATGTCGATCTTTAACGGTGTTGATAATGGTCTTGCCACCGCGAACTCGGTGCCGTCCGAATTCGTACCGGTACAGCAAGACAGCCTGCAATGGCCGAAATGGGGCCAGTATTATCAAACCAACGGCGAGGCCGGCGAAGTACCCGACATGTCGGCTGCCCGTGAATTGTTGGATCTGTACAATAAATGGCAGTCCAGCAATGAAAAGGGCCGCAAGGAAGCCTGGCAGGGTATTTTGGATATCAATTCGGAAAACATGTTTTCAATCGGTCTGATCGGAAACGTGCCGCAGCCTGTCGTAGTCGACAAGGATCTGCGCAACGTACCGGAAAAAGGCATTCACAGTTGGGAACCGGGTGCATTCTTTGGCATGTATCGTCCAGACACATTCTGGTGGGACAGATAAGCCTGACATACTGATAACAAGACGTTTTGTTGCCAACGAGGGAAGGGCGCAAAACGACACGGGGGAGCGATTTCGCCGATGCTGACTTTTTTGGCAAGACGGCTTTTTGTAATGGTACCGACACTGATCCTGATCAGTGTGCTGGTATTCGTGATCATTCAGCTCCCGCCCGGGGATTTTCTGAGCACCTATCTCAATGAACTTCAGGCCCAGGGCGAGGCCGTCGATCCGGCAAAGATTGAATTTCTCAAACGGCAATACGGGCTCGATCAACCGATCTATGTGCAATATGCCGAATGGGCTTGGGGGCTGTTGCACGGTGATCTCGGCTTCTCGTTTGAATATAACCTTCCGGTAAGTGACGTGGTCGGCGACCGGTTGTGGTTGTCGATGGTGCTGAATTTCAGCACTGTCATTTTCATCTATATTGTAAGCTTCCCGATCGGGATCTATTCCGCGACACGGCAATATAGCTGGGGCGATTATGGCTTTACTCTTTTGGGCTTCCTCGGCCTCGCAATGCCGAACTTCCTGTTTGCCCTGATCCTGCTTTATTACGCCAATGTGGTCTTCGGGACGTCGATCGGTGGTCTGATGGATCCGGAATTCATCAATCAGGGCTGGTCATTTGCCAAAATCATGTCCGTTGCCGAACATCTTTGGGCGCCGGTTGTGGTGATCGGTACATCGGGAACCGCATCGATGATCCGGCGGTTGCGTGCCAATCTGCTTGATGAACTTGGCAAACAATATGTCGTTACCGCCCATGCCAAGGGCCTTTCGCCGACCAAGGTACTGTTCAAATATCCGCTGCGCATGGCGCTTAACCCGTTCATTGCCGATATTGGCAATATCCTTCCACAGGTGGTGTCGGGCTCGGTGCTGGTATCGGTGGTGATGTCCTTGCCAACCACCGGGCCGATGTTGCTTGCCGCGCTGCAAAGTCAGGACATGTATCTGGCCGGGTCGTTCCTGATGTTTCTGGCGCTGCTGACCGTTGTTGGCATGTTCATTTCTGACGTATTGCTTGCCTGGCTTGATCCCCGCATTCGCTTGCAGGGAGGTGTCTCCAAATGACGACGGATGACAACAAGCGCAACGAACATTTTGTTGATACCGCGCCCTTTGATCCATGGGACCGCGAAGCTCTGACGCCGGAACAGGAAAAATACTATCTGGCATCGCAATGGCAATTGATGTGGTGGCGTCTTAAACGTCACCGGCTGGCGTATTTTTCTCTGATCATTCTGGCGATCATGTATGCCTCGGTGTTCATCGTCGAGTTTATCGCCCCCTATGCGCAGGAAACGCGCAATTCGGAATTCATCCATCACCCGCCACAGGCAATCCACCTGTTCCATGACGGGGAGTTCGTCGGGCCATTTACCTATGGCACGGATTTCTCGGTGGATATGGAAACGCTGAAGCCGACCTATACGACCAATATGGGCCGTGTTGATCCTGTCAGGTTCTTCTGTTCGGGGGATGAATACGAATTCTGGGGCATGGTGGATATGGATTTCCATTTCGTCTGCCCTTCGGAAAACGGGACATTGTTCATCTTTGGAACGGACCGGCTTGGACGCGACATGTTTTCGCGCATGGTGTATGGCGCGCGCGTGTCGTTGACCATCGGACTGGTGGGGATTTCGGTCAGTTTCCTTCTGGGGATACTGATTGGCGGTGCGGCTGGCTATTACGGGGGATGGGTGGATGCCACGGCACAGCGTGCCATTGAAGTCATCCGATCATTGCCCGAAATCCCGCTTTGGATGGCGTTGTCAGCGGCCTTGCCCGTAACCTGGAGCCCGATCCTGATCTATTTCGGGATAACCATCATTCTCGGACTGATTGACTGGACCGGGCTTGCACGTGCGGTGCGTTCAAAACTTCTGGCCCTGCGTGAAGAAGACTATGCCCTTGCCGCACGCTTGATGGGGGCCAAACCCAAACGCATCATTGCCCGGCATCTGTTGCCGAATTTTGCAAGTCACCTGATTGCATCCGTGACGCTTTCAATTCCCAACATGATCCTTGGCGAAACCGCCCTCAGCTTCCTGGGGCTTGGCCTGCGTGCGCCGGTAACCAGTTGGGGCGTGCTTTTGAATGACGCCCAGAACATCAACGCCGTTGCCGTTTATCCGTGGCTGATGTTGCCTGTGGTGCCGGTGGTCATCGTTGTCCTGGCCTTCAACTTCCTTGGCGATGGCCTGCGCGATGCCGCGGATCCGTATAAGAACTAGCAAACCGCGACAACCGGTAACGACTTATAACATAAAGGGCAGCCTGATCAGGCTGCCCTTTGGCGTGTTTGGTGATATCTGTTTATCGTTTGCGCAGCCAAAGGCTGGTTTCATGTGCGCCGTCGGGCAGATGAATGCCATTGGCTATTGAATTTGTGACCAGATCATCAAGCCGGGTCGTGGCATAGGCGCTCGACCACATGATTTCAAATGCACCGCCCGCCAGCAACGCAGCAACGCCCTGTTGTTCGTTATAGCCGCGCCACTGCCAGATTTCCGGATAGTCATCGGGCAGGGTGATGTCATGGATGTGAATGATCGTTCCGCTGGGCAGGATCGGAATAACCGATGAAAACAGCAAATCAACATCGGTGCCGGGCATCAGGATATGGCTGGAATCAATCGACAGGAAATCCGATCCGACAAGATCGTTAAACACGGTCTGGTCGGCTTTCTGGACAATGCTGCGTTCGATCGTGATCGGCAATTTGGCGATGTCGGCGCGCGGGGCGGGGTCAATGGCGTGAAACTGTGTCGGAAGATCGCCATCCTTGATGGCCCGGTAATAAAATCGTGTCGAATGACCTGATCCGATTTCTATGATCCGGTTGGGACGAAACTCGCGGGTAAAGACATAGGCCATCATCCCGTCAAGGCGCGGAAACCAGCTTTGCTGCCAGCGTGGTTCAGGCGGTGACGCATTGCCAAAGGTGGCAAAGGCATCCTGATAAAGCGCAGCCTTGGTCAGCCAGGCTTTCATCGTCGGGGCGGCCTGTTCCATCATGGCTTCAATCGCCGGATATGTCGGCCGTCCGACCGCCTTTTGAGTTTCCGCGGCATAGCGATACGGGATGAAGTATCCCGCCGGTTCGGATCCGAAAAGCGTCTTCAAACCGAGTTTCCAACGGCGCATTCTGCGTGAGAACGGCATCGACGTCATATTGGCAGTCCTTATGGTCAAACGGTTTGAATAGGGATTGTGCTGTTATGTGGTGCGCAAGACATTAATCACAAAACGTTTTGTCTTCACCACGCCAGCTTCGCACAAGCCAGAAGGCGAATACCAGCGCAATCCCCGAAAGACCAGCCATGAAGTAATAGGCATGTGAACCAAATTGCTCATAAAGCGGCCCGGATGCCCAGATGCTGCTGCCCAGAAAAACACCCATCGACAATGTCGCCATCAGGCTTTGTGCGGATGTGGCAAGCTGTTGCGGGATGGCGCGCGCAATAAAGCTGACCGCTGCAAGATGGGTGATGCCAAATGTCATGGCATGAAGCGGCTGAACAAGCACGATCATCCAGACATTGTCGCTGGACCCCAAAACCGTCCAGCGCAGGATACCGGCCATCGCACCAAGCGAAAACAGAATGCCCGGATGGCGTCCGCGAACAAACCGGCCTGCAACCGCAAACAGGACAATCTCGGCAACCACGCCGATTGACCAGAAGATGCCGATCATTTCATGCGAATAACCGACCGATTCCCAATGGACAGAGGCAAAACTGTAATAGGTGCCATGTGCCCCCTGTGCAAAGCCGATGCAGCCCAGATAAACCAGAAATACCGGTTTGCGCAGCAAATAGATCAGGGACGACCCCGAACGCAACGGACGATCGGTCTGGGGATCGGGCATACGGGTGGTGATGACAAAATTGACAATGCCGGCAATGAACAGCATCCAGACAATCCATTGCGTCGATGTCCCGTCCAGAACCCAGCCGGCACCATATGACGCCACGATAAAGGCAAGCGACCCCCACAGGCGGACACGCCCGTAATCCAGTTCCCGTGCCTTGCATTCATGCACGGTAATGGTCGTGCCAAGCGGCAATAGCGGCGAAAAGGTAAAACCGATCACCACCGATAACGCCGCAAGCCACCAGAAATTACTCGAAACCGGAAAGGCCAGAATGGACAGCACATAAATGCCCGCCAGCCACAGCATCGGCGTTTTGCGATTGCCGGTGCGATCGGCACGCTGTGCGATCAGCGGGTCGGCAAATACCCGCACCCAGTTGGGCAGGGACAAAAGAATACCGATTTCACCGGCCGATAATCCCTGCGCCTTCAGCCATACCGGCCAATAGGGCAGGAACACCCCCTGAATCAAAAACAGGCCAGAAAAAAACAGGGCAAGAACGGTCGCTGTTTTCATGCGATCCGGGTCTTTTTGCGGGGCGGCGTTCATTGTGGTGGCTTGGTCATTCATGTTGTGATCTGGCGACGTTTCAGCCCGCGAATGACAAAGCGCGCCGGATGTATGGCATCCATCAGGGATTTTTCCAAAGGCAACGGCATGGCGCAAATCTCGCTGGCAAGAATTTCGGCGGCAAGCGGGGCACCAATCAGTCCACGCGCCCCGAACCCGGTACAGATATACACGTCTTTGTGGTAAGGCGCACGGATATATCGCGCGCCTTTTTTCCCTTTATCTATATCGTGATAGCACGAAAGATAGCGGTCAAAATCCGGTGCAGGCCCGATCAGCGGCAAGTGATCGGCTGTGGTGGTACGGACCGCTGCCCGACCGTCAAGTGCCTTGCCCGACAAATGTTCAGACAGTGCCGGAAGGATTTTCGATAACTGTCTGATATTAAATGCATGATCGCTTTCGCGGAGATCTGTTTTGGCATCATCGCGCCCAAACGTTGCTCCGATCACGTGCATGCCGTCACGTTGGGGGGTGATATATCCCTTATAGCTTAGAACACAACGCATGTTAGCGCTAACATACGTCTCGGCCAATGCGTCGGTCGGGCAATAGGTAATCTGCCCGCGAACCGGGTTAAGGTGATCGGAAAGCCAACTGGTTTGGGCAAGGTTTGCGGTTTCGAGGGCGCCGGCGATCACCACCGTATCAAACGGACCAAATTCGCGGCCATCGTTGCTGCGCAGTCGCTTGCCATCCGGGCTATCAATGATTTCCGAAATACAGGTCGCAAGCTGACATTCGATATCTTCTGTCAGGGCGCGGACAAAAGATGGCGGATGGACCCATCCGGCAGAAGGATAGAACACCCCGTCCATCGGAACCGGAATGCCCAGCATGTTGCTGGCTTCATCGCTGGTCATGGCCCGCACAAGGTCAGGTTTGTCATGCAAGCGGGCGATCAGGCCGTCAAGACGTTCACGTTTGCGCGGACTGGTCGCAAGGTCCAGCACCCCGCAAAAATCGGCTTCGACCTTGCCCTGGTCAGCCAGGCGTTTGACCATGCGATGGCTGAACCGATATCCGGCCTCATAGAAACGGCCCATGATCGCATGATCAACCGTCAGATATGGTTCGAGCATCCCGATCGGATTGCCCGATGCGGCTTGGGCAAGGTCGCGATGCTGTTCGAACAGCACCACCTTGCAGTCTCGCTGATGCAGGGCACTTGCGCAGGCGGCACCGGCCATGCCGCCGCCAATAACGGCAACGGTTTTTGCTTTGGTTTTGGTCGCACCGGGCAGGTGAAACCATGGATCATCGGCAATTTCATAGCGGGCCTCATCATCGGAAAGTTCCGGTTGGCGGGCCAGAAGGTTTGCCGTGATCATGTCGCGCTTATAGGCAAAGCCTTTGCGTTTGCTGACCTCGAAACCGGCACTTTCCAACCCGTCACGTGCAATGCGGGCGGCCGTAAAGGTCGCAAGTGTCGCACCGGCCGGGTTAGATGCCGCTGCCAGCGCCGAGAACAGGGATGGTTGCCACATATCGGGATTGCGCGACGGCGCAAAGCCGTCAAGAAACCAGCAATCAATTGCCCCGGAATATCCCGACCAGCAGTCGATCGCATCCCCGATCAAAAGCGTCAGGGAGATGGCGCCATCAGCAAGGATAAATCGGTGAATACCGGGCAGCATCGTTTCATGGGGCCAGACATCGCCAAGTTGTTCTGACAAGTCTGCCAATTCCGGCCAGCTTCTATGCGCGCGGATCATGTCATCGCGCGATAACGGGTATTTTTCGACCGAAACAAAGTGCAGGCGTTTGGACCGATCCGGATCCTGTGCCCAGCATTGCCAGGCCGCCAGAAAATTCAGCCCGGTGCCAAATCCCGTTTCACCAATGGTAAAATTGTCTTTGCCTTGCCAGGCCGTCGGCAAATTGTTGCCATCGACGAACACATAATGTGTTTCAGCAAGCCCGTCTTTGGGATTGTAATAAACATCGCCAAAATGCGGGGAAAACGGGACATCGCCATCGCGCCAGGTTATCGCGCCGGCTTTGGCAGGGGCGTCATTTTCCCCGATGACGTCATGGTCCCGTGCTGTCATGCAGACAGGGCCTCGTCATCACGTTCGGGCACCAGTGCCAGTGCTTCGCGCACGACTTCGGTTCCGGCACCTTTGCGATGGGCATTTTCGCTGAGATAACGACGCCATTGCTTGGCACCACGCATTTGCTGGAACAGGCCAAGCATGTGACGGGTGACATGACCAATGGTGGCATTTTCTTCGGTAAGATGTTGCTCGATATAGGGCAACATGGCTTCGACCACCTGATGACGGGTCAGCGGTTTGGCATCATCGCCATAAAAGCGACGGTCGACATCGGCCAGAATATAGGGGTTCTGATAGGCTTCGCGTCCGATCATCACACCATCAACATGTTTAAGGTGCTCTTCGGTTTCATCAAGCGTCTTGATGCCGCCATTGATCAGAATTTCGAGTTCGGGGAATTCCTGTTTAAGCTGATAAACCAGCTCGTATTTCAGGGGCGGGACTTCGCGGTTTTCTTTGGGTGACAGACCTTTGAGCCAGGCCTTGCGGGCATGGACGATGAATGTTTTGCACCCGGCATTGGCAACGGTTTCGGTGAACCGTTTAAGGGATGGATAGTCTTCCTGATCATCAATGCCGATCCGGTTTTTGACGGTAACCGGCGCGTCACTGGCAGCGATCATTGATTTGACGCAGTCGGCCACAATATCGGGTGTCCCCATCAGGCAAGCCCCGAACGCACCATTTTGCACCCGATCAGATGGGCAGCCGCAATTCAGATTAATCTCGTCATAGGCATATTGATTGGCGATGTCACAGGCACGTGCCAGATCATCCGGATCGCTGCCGCCAAGCTGAAGCGCAACCGGGTGTTCCGCCGTGTTGTAGCGCAGATGCCGGTCAACGTCGCCATGAATGATCGCGCCTGTTGTGACCATTTCGGTATAAAGCAACGTATGACGACTGATCTGGCGCAAGAAATAGCGATCATGCCGATCCGTCCAGTCCATCATCGGGGCGACGGAAATACGTCGATTAACAGTCATATGCCTACCGTTTGTGTTCAAAGCGGGTGAATGGGGTTGCCGTATTCCAAGCGCCGTCTTTATATAGGTTCAGGGATTAAGGGTCAAAACCGATTGAGCGATGCATGGCTGCATCCCGAGTTTGAAAATTAACAGGAATAGATATGGTCACGATTTACGGCATCAAGAATTGCGATACTGTCCGCAAAACCCTGAAATGGTTCGATGCACAAGGTGTTGAAAACAAATTGCATGATTTCCGTGTGGACGGCATTGATGCCAAAACCATCGAAGGATGGCTTGATGAAGTCGGTGGCGCGGTGCTGATCAATAAACGCGGGCCAAGCTATCGCAATCTGTCTGATGCCGATAAGGCAACGCTGGAGCAGGGCGGGGCAAAGGCCGCAGAAATTCTTGCGGCCAACCCGACTGTGATCAAACGACCGGTCGTTGATTTCGGTGCGACCCGTTCGGTCGCCTATGATGAAAAACGCTGGACGGAACTGGCGGGCCTTTAAGGGTATCTGACATGACAAAGCCGGTTATTCGTGGCGTGATCTTTGATTGCGACGGTGTTCTTGTGGACACGGAAACACTTGCCTGTCGTGTTCTGACCGAACAGCTGTGTGAATATGGCTGCGATATGGACATGACAAAGACCCATGATCTTTTCATCGGCGGGACACTTGCGATGGTGCCCCCGAAAATGAAGGAACTGTTTGACATCACCTTGCCCGAAGACTGGCTTGCGGAATGTTATGAACGGACCTTTGTGGCGTTTCGCAATGATCTGGAACCGTTTGCCGATCTGGGGCCGATCCTTGATCTTCTTGATCACCACGGCATTCCGATGGCGGTTGGCAGCAACGGCCCCCATAACAAGATGGATGTTTCACTGGGCAAGGTCGGGATCAAGGATCGCTTCGGGGATCGGATCTGTTCGGCCCATGACGTCAAAAATGCCAAACCGCATCCGGATGTCTATTTGCTGGCAGCGGAAAGAATGGGACTGCCGATCACGGACTGCGTGGTCGTTGATGACAGCCAGAACGGGGTCCGGGCAGGCGTGGCATCGGGGGCAACAACCGTCGGGTTGGTTGACATCACACCGGCACAGTATCTGCTTGATGCCGGTGCGCATTTCATTGCCAATGATCACAAGGATTTGCACAGCCTGTTTGAAAGCTGGATCACAGCAGCCTGAATAACCGCTGATGACGGTAAAGATAAAAGGGCGGAACAGCGTCACGGCTGTTCCGCCCTTGTTGTTGCATGGTGTTTTGCTACGCTTGTTTGGCCTAATTTCCGATAACCAGTCCCTCGCGGCGCGGATCGGCGCCACCGATCAATGTATCTTCGGTGATCATGATGGCGTGAATGCCGGAATTAAGGTCCTGGATACTGGTTTTAAAACCCATTGCCTCCAATTCGGGGGCAAGTGATGTGGCGGGTGTGCCCGCCTCGACATCAAATGTACCAAACCGGTTGACCAGATGGGGCATGTTGATGGCTTCTTGCGGGGACATGTTCCAATCAATCATTGCGATGAGTGACTGGGCGACATACCCGATAATGCGCGACCCGCCCGGGGAGCCGACGGCAAGGAACGGTTTGTCATCTTTCATCACGATGGTCGGGGCCATTGACGATCGCGGGCGTTTACCCGGTTCTAGCCGGTTGGCGATGGGAACGCCGTCCTTGTGCGTGCGGAATGAAAAATCGGTCAACTCGTTATTAAGCATGAAGCCGTTCACCATAAGCCGCGAACCAAAGCCGTTTTCGATGGTTGTTGTCATCGACACGACATTGCCATAGCTGTCGACAATTGAAAAATGGCTGGTACTCGGGAGTTCGATGGCCTCATCATCGGCAAGCTTCATCGCATGACTAAAGGATGGCAAGCCGGCTTCGACGTTATCAAGCGCGCGCTTGCTGGTAAGCAATTTGGACCGTTCACCAAGATAATCCTTATCAAGCAATCCGCTTAACGGCATCGGGACAAAATCGATATCGGCCATATACCGGCCGCGATCGGCAAAGGCCAGCCGCGATGCATCCCCGATCAGGTGCCAGCTTTCAGCCGCATTCGGCCCAAGCGTTGCGATGTCATATGGCTCGATCAGGCCAAGGATTTGTCCGACCGTAAGTGCGCCTGACGATGGCGGGCCCATGCCACAAACGTCATAGCCGCGATATTCGGCGCAGACCGGTTGACGTTCCTTGACCTGATAATTGGCAAAGTCACGCATGGATAAAACGCCGGGGTTCCAGGTCGCACCTTTGATTTTGGCAACAATGTCCCGTGCGATGGACCCGTAATAGAAGTTTTCAGTGCCATGTTGGGCAAGATCGCGCAATGTGGCCGCATAATCCGGATTGCGCAGGGTCGTCCCGGCGGCAATCGGGGTGCCATTGCTGTTAAAGAAATAATTCCGTGCCGTCGGGTCGCGCGACAATTTTTCCTGATCTGCCGCGATCAATGACGCCAGGCGTTCGGAAACCGCAAATCCGGCATCCGCACGTGTGATGGCTGGCGACAGGACGACCGGCCAGTCAAGTTGCCCCCATTTTTCATGGGCCGTTTTCAGTAATGCCGGGGTGCCCGGTGTCCCAACGGACCGGCCACCGACAACCGCGTCATAGAATTTAAGCGGTTCGCCATTGTCATCCTGAAACAGGGTGGGGGTCGCGTCAAGCGGGGCGGTCTCACGGCCATCAAGGGTGGTGAGGGTGCCGTTTTGTGCGTCGTAATAAACAAGAAACGCCCCGCCACCAAGGCCGGACGACTGTGGTTCAACAAGGCCCAGCATCGTCTGGACTGCAACCATGGCATCAATGGCATTGCCGCCCTGTTGCAGAATATCTGCACCAGCCTTTGCGGCATGCGGATTGGCTGCCGAAACCATCCAGTGTCGAGCGTGAATGTCTGTGCGCGGGGCGGATGTGGCGGTGCCGTTTTCCGGGGCAACGGCATCGGTGGCCTGTTGGGCTGTTGCCGATGTGCTGATCGTGCCTGCGATCCCCGCCATGGCTATGACGGGAAGGACCCGGATCAATGGGAAAAGACTGTTCATGTGGGGCATGTCACCAACCTTTGTTCTGGCTAAGGTGAACATGCTCCCAGAAAATGTCTGTGATTTAAAGCCATCGTTTTGCAGCAGATCAAAAGTTCAACCACAAATGATCGATGATCATGCCGCGCTTTTGTTGCCCTTGGTGCGCTGCTGGGTCACCAGCTTGACCTGAAGCCATTCAAGCATGGTCTCGGCCACCTTTTCCCAGTTTTTATCAAGCATCATGGCGTGGTGAATATCATCAACCAGCGCATAGTCGGCGTGATATTTCCTGGCAGTGTGGTGGATCAGTTCGCTTTGAATGATTTCATCATCATGGGCCCCGATCACCAGCATTGCCGGTGTGTCGTCCGCGGTCAGGAAAATCGGATTGGCGCCCATCATATCAAGAAGTGCGCGCTGACTTTCCGTTTCCAGACGCCCGAAATAGATCATGCCTTCGTCTTCGGCGATGTCGGGCGACAGCATGGCGCGACCCAGTCGTTCGCGCAAAAATGTGTGCGGGCCGATTGCCTGAAGCCAGGCCATCTGAAAATAAAGATCGGGCTGGGCCATCGCCATCATGGTATTGCTGGCCAGAAGGCCTTCGGGCGGGACCGATGCCATCAGAATGGCAGCTTCGGCAGTGTGCTGTTCCAGATATTTCTGAATGATATAGCCACCCATTGAATGGCCGATCAGAACCGGCGTCTGCCCAAGTGTGTCGACAACTTCTTCCAGATCCTCGACATAATCATCAATCGAGGCAAGGCTGCGCAATTGTCGTCCGCCACTGCCACCGTGCCCTCTGAGTGAAAAGGATACGGTTTCAAATCCCTTGTCGGCAAACCAGTTCAGGAAATGCTCGTTCCAGCACCAGGCACCAGTAAAGGCCCCGTGCACGAAGACAAGCGGGTGTTTGCTTTTGGGTTTGCCCGTCGGACTGCGGCGGAAAATTTCCAGTTCTGGACTCATGCTGGGTCTCCTAAAGGAAACAGGACCAATATGTGATGAAGTCGTATGGGAAATTCTGCAAACATGTTCGCACATGCAGCATGGTCATGTCTATCGGGATGTGCTGATTTACATCTTGTTGCAATAGATTGTCAGTGCCTGGTTGTTTGCTTATGATTGTGTACGGGACAGTGGAAGTATCAAGAGGGGCAGCGTCACAGTTGCCAATTCGAATAACAACAACAGCGCAACATAAAGCATGGGTTCATGACCAAATTATCTGTCGTTGGCATTTTTGCTAACCTCGACGAAGACGCACTTGGGGACGTTGAACGTCACATCAATCGCAAAACATATGCAGCCGGTGCCCAGATCATCGAGCCCGAAGCAGACAGTTCAGACGTCTATCTGATTTTGTCGGGCCGTGTACGGATCGTGAATTATTCCCTGTCGGGGCGCGAAATCACGCTTGAAGAAATCGGTGCTGGCGGTTGTGTCGGTCAATTGTCCGCGATTGACGGGGAACCCAGATCGGCCTGTGTTTTTGCTGTGGATGATACGGATGTCGGGATTTTGAGCCCCGCGAACTTTGAAAAAGTTGTCAAAAGTCATCCGTCTGTGGCCTGGAATGTGATCAGCGAACTGGCGCGGATTGTGCGCACATCAACGCGCCGGATTGTCGATGTCAGCACGCTTGGTGCAAACGAACGGGTCATTGCCGAAATCCTGCGTCGGGCGCAACAGGTTTGCGATGACAAGGGGGCGGCAACCTTGTCGCCAGTACCGGTGCATTCCGAGGTAGCCGGCCGTGTAAGCACGTCGCGCGAAACCGTTGCGCGCGTGATGGGAAGTCTTGGCCGCAAGGGGCTGGTCAACAAGATTGACAGCGGATTGCATGTTCCAGATGTCCGTCGCCTTGAAGAATTCCTGAGCGAGTCCATTCACTGATCGTCTTACGGATGGTCGGTAAAATTGCCAAAAACGATGTTTCTGCTCGGAAATGTCACAAAATGAACGATTTTTCGATCAGTTGTGATGGCTGTCACAGAAATAGCGAGTATGCGCAGGTAGTAATAATCTTGTGACGGGCATTTCGATGGTCCGGCACATCTCCCCCAAGAGAGTTTACTGGCCGTACTTTTTAGTACGGCCATTTTTTTTGCGTTTTCGCATGGCGATGGTGCGGATGCCTTTGTAATCTGACGCGATTATTCAGCATCATTAACGCAAAAGGATGGCAGGAATGCGGTTATCGGTTGTGATGGCGGGGCTTAACGGGGCGATGGCGGTTGCCCTTGGTGCCTTTGCTGCCCACGGGATGGCAGGGACGGATATGGAATATGCGCGAAGTCTGGTTGAGAAGGGCGCGCATTATCAGCTTGTTCACGGGGTTGCACTGGCCGCGATTGCAGGCCTTGTGCATCATATCCCTGACGAAAAGCTTTTGCGGATTGCGGCTTATGCGATGCTGGCTGGCATCCTTTTTTTCTGCGGATCGCTTTATGTCATCGCCTTTAGCGGTATTTCCGCGTTTGGGGCAATTGCACCGGTTGGCGGTGTATCGTTCATTGCAGGCTGGCTTGCGCTTGCGGCGGCGGGGTATCGCCGGTTTGCATAGTTAGGATAGGGAATGCCATGCCCGATCCGTCGGGCTGGCGTTTTGGTCTGAAGCCTGGAGATAAAAAAAAGACGTGACCCGAAGGGCACGTCTTTTTTTAAATCGTCCAGTAGTCCGGTTCCGAAGAACCTGATTACTTCATTTTCGCTTCTTTGAACACGACGTGCTTACGCACGACCGGGTCGTACTTGCGAAACTGGAATTTCTCGGTGGTATTCCGCGGGTTCTTCTTAACAACATAGAAGTAACCGGTGTCTGCGGTGCTTACCAACTTTACGAGGATCGAAGCGGGCTTCGCCATGTCTCTGCATCCTGTGTTCAGGTGTATCTCAGGCGGCGGAACATAAAGGTTATCGCCAGAGTGTCAAGCCATTTTGGCAAAAAAGAATGCATTTTTAATGCGCGTCGAAAGTATCGGCGATTTCCTGTTGTCCGACAAAGGCGAGATTCTTGTAATCAGGGCTGTTTTTCAGCAATTCCAATGCAACTTTAATGTCAAATTCGTCATTGTTGCTGTGGGCCGGGCAGACGCTTCGAAGTTCCCGGCGGCTTTTTTCATCCCGGTAATCAAGGGTGCGCCATTTGGTCAGCATGCTGGCCGTCTGATCACGCTGTGACAGGGCGGTTGAAACCCGGTGAACCGGGGTATCATTATCATTTGATTGCGTGCAGATCGCCGGGAACAGTCCGATTCTGTCAAATGTATAGCCCGACGGGGCCGTCATCCGCGACCAGGTAAAGGTCAAGGTGCCATGGTTTGGCAAATCATTGATTGCCTGAACCGATCCTTTGCCAAAGCTGGTGGATCCGACAAGCACAGCACGATTGCGATCCTGAAGGGCCGCAGCAACCAATTCGGCCGATGATGCGGTGCGCCCGTCGATCAGGACAATCAGCGGTGCCCCCCTGGTCAGGTCGCTATTGCCGGCCCGGAACGTATGGCGGGCGGCCATGACGCGCGAAAATGTGTTGCCGATCGGGCCGTTTTCAAGGAACAGGTCGGCCACAGCGACCCCCTGTTGCAGCAAACCGCCGCGATTGCCCCGCAAATCAAGGATAACCCCCTTAAGTCCGCCATCATAAAGTTGCACCTTAAGGATGTTGTCGCCCAATGTGCTTGCGGTTGCACTGTTGAAGCTGGTGATGCGGGCAATCAGGATATTGTCGCGGGTTTCGGCAAAAACGGTCCGGTCAATGACACGTTCACGCATGATTTCAACCGGGACAATTGCCCGATTGTCGGCCTTGTTGATGTCGATGGTCACCCGTGTGCCTTCTTCACCATGAAGAAGGTCGGCAGTATAGGTGCTGGTCTTGCCATACATGTCTTCGCCATTGACCGCGACGATCTGATCCCCGGGATGCAGTCCGGCCTTGGCCGCCGGGCTTTCGGGATGCACCAGTTTCACCACCGGATAGCCGTCACCGCCGATAACGCGAATGCCGATGCCGATATATCCGTCACGCCGGTTGCGCGCCGTTTCGGCCTGTTTAGGGCCTTCATAGCGGCTGTAACGGTCTAGGTTGCGAATGGCGCCACTGACCAGGGCGGCCTGAACATCAAGGGTGTCGCTATTGCGCAGCACCGGTGAATAGGCCCGATAGGTGCCAAGCCCGCGCAGGGTGATTTCAGACCAGATTTGGTTGCCTTCAACACTTGTCTGATCATAGTTGGTCTGCGGAAGGGCGATGGTTTGTACCGTCTTGCCGTCATATTGCAAGACGAGGTCATCCGGGGTGATATCGACCCGGATGTTGTCATCGATTTCAGACAGGCCATCAAGGGTGTTGACCAGAATCTGATCGCGGCTGATCGGATCAATATACCGGGTAGCGACAAGATCGATTGTCTGGGTAACCAGTTCGCGGGTTTGCGGATCATCCGGGGCTGTAATCCCGGCAACCTGCGGGGTGCCACAAGCCGCCTGTAAAAGGCAAAGCCCAAGCGTAGCCCCGATACGCCGCCAATGGCGCAAGCTGGTCTTAAGACAAAGGTCTTCAATGCGGGGCCGGCCAATCGTGACCAAGGGAAACATCCGACTAATTTTGGAAATCCAAGTTACTTATTCTAAAGGAAAATGTGCCCGATAGCCAATGACTATCCTTTGATGCGCATGGCCCACTGGGTGCCAAGTACCGCGCCTTTGATAAAGGGCAGGAAACCAAGGCACAGCAACACGGTCGCCGGCAGCCAGATCGACATTTGCATCCAAAGCGACGGCTTGATTGTTTGCTCCATCATCAGAACGCCGGGCACAACGATATGTCCGACCAGAAAGATGGTGAAATAGGGCGGTGCATCGTCGCAGCGATATTCACCAATCGGGTGACTGCAAACATCACATGCCGGGCGCAGCTTAAGATACCCGCCAAATGCAAGCCCGTGGCCGCAATTGGGGCACTTGCGCCGGAACCCGCGCCGCAGACCAAGCAGCAACCGCTTGCCGCTATCGGTCGGGCCGGAAAGGCCATCTTCGGTATGGGACGGGGGCGTCATATCGCGAAGGGGATCGTTCTGATCGTTGTGGGGCATCGTCATGGGGCGCTTAACTCCTGTTTCTTTTCTGCCCGCACTTGATCCAAAGGGCAAAAAGGGGCATTGAAACGGTATGCCATCATCATGATGTTCAATAGCGCAAGCAAGTAAAATCGACCCGTTCTAATCACCCTATGGGCGACTTTGCGATTGTAAAGCATAATTGAATACCTGCTAAAGGAGTGCCCAATGGGAAATGCGGACGATATCGTTGCCAGTCTGAAACAGGACTTCATTGAGGACACAATTGAACGTGTTGACCGGATTGAAACAACGATTGATCGTATCGCCGGCGGGATGGATGAAGCGGGGCCGGGGATTGCGGAAATTCGCCGCGAAGCCCACACCGTCAAGGGTTTGGCCGGATCATTCGGGTTTCCCCTTGTTGGCGCAATTGCCCATCGCATGGAAGATTACATCGCCGAGCTGACCAAAATCGATGATCTGGAAGCCGCATCCCTGGTCGATTTCACCAGCTGGATTCGCGAAATCATCGAAAGCGGCACCAATCCGCAGGCCGAGGAAGAAACCCGCATCCTGCGTTCTTTGCCGACCCGCACGGTAAAAAGTGATGAAAAGGCCGAAAAATCCCACAACGGATCGGCGCAGGACAAGGAAATCCTGCTTGTGACCGCAACGGCTGTTCAGGCCCATTTTCTGCAGCGCGAATTGCGCGAACAGGGGTTCCGCACCATCACCGCGCGCACCGCTGTCGAGGCCTTTGAAACAGTTGTTCAGTCCCATCCCGATGCGATCATTACCGCAGCTGTTCTTGACGGGCTGAGCGGCATTGAACTGATCCGGGCCTTGGCGGCGATGAAGACGCTGGCGGATAAAAAACTGGGCCTTCTGACAAGTTTTGATGCATCGCATCCTGATCTGGACGGGTTGCCGGGCAATGTCGCGATCATCAATAATCGTGGCAAACAGACATCCGAGCATCTGGCGAAATTCATCGCGACCATGATGTAACTGGCATAATTTATTGTTTTGATTGCACAAAGGGCGGCCAGATGGCCGCCCTTTGTTTGTTTGCGTGTTTGTTCACGGGGGGGGTATTACGACTTGTCGTCGCGTTTGGCAGTGTTGCGGGTGACGCGGTTTGACGCGACCAGCTTGCGTTGCTTTTTGGGCGTCGTTTTCTTTTTGCCCTTTGACTTGGTCGCAGACGTGCCACCAGGGCCCTTGCCATCGCGCGGGCCGGAACGGAAGCCGGGTTTGCTGCCATGACGGTGGCTGCGGTCCCCGGGGCTGCTGCCCCTACGTTTTCCCTGGCCTTTGCGCCCACGTGGCCGTTCGACCAGATCGCGGGCGGTGATGTCGGCATGTTCAGCCAGTCGCAATGCCAGTGACCCGGTTGCGGCATCGGCATCGGCGATGCGGACCACAACGCTATCACCCAACTGGAACTTCTTGCCGCGATTTTGCCCGACCAGTGCGTGGCTTGCGGCATCATGGATGTAATAGTCATCGGGCAGGGTGGAAATCGGCACCAAGCCGTCTGCCCCGGTTTCATTGAGCGAAATGAACAGACCAAAATGCGTGACCCCGGAAATCTTGCCCGGGAATTCGGCGCCAACCTTGTCAGACATATAGGCCGCGACATACCGGTCGACCGCATCGCGTTCGGCCATTGCCGCCCGTCGTTCGGTGCCGGAAATGTCTTCGCCGATCTGCTCGAACCGTTCACCATCTTCAGGCGGAAGGCCGCCTTCACCCAGCTTCAAACCGGCAATCAGCGCACGGTGGACCAGAAGGTCGGCATAACGGCGGATCGGTGATGTGAAATGGGCATATTTCTTCAATGCCAGGCCAAAGTGCCCGATATTATCGGGGCTATACATAGCCTGTGACTGGCTGCGCAGAACGACCGTGTTGATCAGCTCTGCCTCGGGCCTGTCCTTGGCCAGTTCCAGAATGCGGTTAAAGTCCCGCGGACGCAGAACCGATGCCTTGTTCAGCTGATACCCGGCCCCTTCAAGGAATTCGCGCAGGGCTTCAAGCTTTTCCTCGCTCGGGGCATCGTGGATACGATACATGCAGGGCTGCTTGATGCGTTCAAGTTCCTCGGCTGCACACACGTTGGCAGCAATCATGAATTCTTCGATCAGCTTGTGGCTGTCAAAGCGCGCACGCGGGGCAATTGCGACGATCTGGCCCTGATCATTCAGCTCAATCTTGCGTTCGGGAACATCAAGTTCCAGAACACCACGTTTTTTACGCGCTTCGAGGAAGGCGTGGAAAGCGCCATAAAGCGGCTTGATGATCGTGTCGACCAGTGGCCCTGTGGTGTCATCGGGCTGACCATCCATGGCGCGCTGCACCTGATCATAGGTCAGGCGCGCCGCAGAACGCATCATGCCGCGACAGAACTTGTGACGCAGCTTGTGCCCGTGCTTGTCGAGCCACATCTCGACCGCCATACAGCCGCGATCTTCATGGGGAACCAGCGAACACCAGCCGTTTGACAGTTCAAACGGCAACATCGGAACAACGCGGTCCGGGAAATAGCAACTGTTGCCGCGTTTCACCGCTTCGCGGTCAAGGGCGTCGCCCGGGCGCACATACCAGGACACGTCGGCAATCGCGACCATGATGTGCCAGCCGCCTTCATTGGCAGGATCGGGGTCGGCTTCGGCCCAGACGGCATCATCGAAATCACGTGCGTCCGCACCATCAATGGTCACCAGCGGGATATCGCGAAGGTCGGTGCGTTTGCCAAGCGGCGTGGCCTTTGATTCCCGTGCCTGAAGTTCGACTTCCGGCGGGAATTCAAACGGAATGCCACGCGCATGGATCGACACAAGGCTGATCGATTTGGGTTCGTTGATATTGCCAAGAACCTCGGTGATCCGGCCCTTGCGCAATCCGAAATGCTTGCCCGGCAGGATTTCCGTCAAAACCAGCGATCCGGCCTCAAGATCGGGATGATCATCAAGCGGCACTGCGATTTCGCCGCTATCCTTGCGATCCGTGGGCACAACACGGCCTTCGCGTTCATTGGGGCGGTAAAGTCCCAAAACGCGCTGTGGGCCGCTTCCAAGGACCCGCATGATGCTGGCTTCGTAGGTTTGCTTGCCGGTATAGCGCAGCTTGGCCAGAATCTTGTCACCGATGCCAGGCGCGCTTGGCCCGCCGCGGCGGATCGATTTGACGACAATCTGGGGCGGTTCGTAGTCGTGTTTCCAGACATTCGGCTTGGCCAGAACCTCGCCATCATCGTCGATGCCGGTAATTTCAAGCACCTCGACCGGGGGCAGACGGTCGGGTTTGTCAAACCGTCTGCGTCCCTTGACGACATCGCCGCCGATTTTCAGTTCCTTTAGGATCTTTTTAAGCTCGATCTTCGCTGCACCCTTGATGTTAAAGGCGCGCGCAATTTCGCGCTTGCCCACCGGGGTGGGGCTCATATCGATGAATTCGATGATTTCTTCCCGGGTCGGGAAGTGTTTTTTGTATTCTGTATCGTTCGCCAACTTCGCGGCGTCCTTTCACTTAATTTCCACTGAAAAGGAAAGCGGCAGATTAATCTGCCGCCGCCTTTTTCGTGGTTGTCTTCTTTGCTGCGGTTTTCTTTGCAGCCGTTTTCTTTTTCGCGGGGGCTTTTTTCTTTGCCGTCGCGGTTTTGGTTGCCGTTTTCTTGGTCGCGGCTTTTGATGTTTTGCCCGACTTGGCTTCCTTTTCCTTGATGGCCTTTATCGCCATCTCAAGGGTGATGTCATCGCGTTCAACATCGCGGATATTGGCGATGGTCTTTTTGTGTTTCACAAACGGACCCCAACGACCAACTGCGACAAAGATCGGTTCGTTGTCATCGGGATGTTTGCCGATTTCCTTGCCGGCTTTTTCGCGCTTGTCCGCGATCAGGGCGATGGCCCGGTTTTCACCAATGGTCAGCACGTCATCATCGGCCTTAAGAGACGCAAAGATGCTGCCGGCCTGAACATAGGGACCAAAACGTCCGATATTGGCTTTCATTTCCTCGCCGGTATCGGGGTAAATCCCAACCACGCGCGGAAGTGTCAGAAGCTCTTCGGCCTTGGTCAGGTCGACGACCGATGGTTCCAGCCCCTTGGGAAGGGAGGTACGTTTCGGTTTGACCTTTTTGGGTTTGCCGTTCTTGCCTTCGACTTCTTCTTCTTCACCAAGCTGAACATAAACCCCGTACGGGCCTTTGCGCAGGGTGATTTCCTTGCCGGTTTCCTTGTCGATGCCCAGAACCTTGGGTCCGGCATCAAGTTCGGAATCATTGCCATTTTCATTGGCAACCAGTGGCCGGGTGAAGTTGCAGTCCGGATAGTTCGAGCATCCCAGGAATGCACCGAACTTGCCCAGCTTCAAGCTTAGGGTGCCATCAGAACATTTCGGGCATTTATGCGGATCGGTGCCGTCTTCACGCGGCGGGAACAGATAATTTTCAAGCATCACCTGAAGCGCATCAAGCACATCGGTGATTTTCAGTTCCTTGGCCTCGTCGACATTGCCTTTGAATGATTTCCAGAAGTCACGAAGCACTTCTTTCCAGGCAAGGTTGCCGGTCGAGATTTCATCAAGCTGGTTTTCAAGATCGGCGGTGAAGTTGTACTGAACATAGCGTTCAAAGAACTTCGACAGAAACGCAGTGACAAGGCGACCACGGTCCTGTGCGACAAAGCGGCGCCGTTCAAGCAACACATAGTTGCGATCCTGAAGAACCGAAATGATCGATGCATAGGTCGACGGACGGCCGATGCCAAGTTCTTCCATCTTCTTGACCAGGCTCGCCTCGGTATAGCGGGGCGGGGGCTGGGTGAAGTGCTGGTCGATGCTGACTTTGCCAAGGTTGGGTTTCTGACCTTCCTTGAGCGGCGGCAGACGACGATCATTTTCGTCCTCGGCCTCGTCATCCTTGCCTTCCTGATACAGTTTCAGGAAGCCGTCAAATTTCACAACCGAGCCGTTGGCACGCAGAACAACGTGATTATCATTCGATGACAGGTCAACAGCAACCTGATCAAAGCGGGCATCTTCCATCTGGCAGGCAACGGTACGTTTCCAGATCAGGGTGTAAAGTGCCAGCTGGTCCTTATCAAGGTGGCGCGCCACCTGATCGGGGCGGCGGAACAGATCGGTCGGACGTACTGCTTCGTGGGCTTCCTGTGCGTTCTTTGCCTTGTTGGCAAAGCTGCGCGCACTGGCCGGAAGGTAGGCATCCCCGTAATCCTTGCCAATAAGGCGGCGTGCAGCAGCCAGTGCTTCCTGCGAAAGAACCACGGCATCGGTACGCATATAGGTGATCAGACCAACAGTTTCACCGCCGATATCAACCCCTTCATACAGGCGCTGGGCAAGCTGCATGGTGCGTTTTGCCCCAAAGCCAAGCTTACGCGATGCTTCCTGTTGCAGGGTCGATGTGGTGAAAGGCGGCTGCGGACGACGTTTGACGTCCTTGCGCTCAACCTTGGAGACCGCGTAGCTTCTGCTTTCGACCTTTTCCTTGGCGATCTTGGCGGCGTCTTCGTTGCCAAGCGCCAGTTTATCAAGCTTTTCGCCGTTCAGATGCGTCAGCCGTGCGGTAAAGTTGCCTTCCGGAACGGCAAATCCGGCCTCAAGCGACCAGTATTCGTCGGGTTTGAAGGCCTCGATCTCGATTTCACGTTCGCAAATCAGACGCAGGGCAACCGACTGCACACGGCCAGCCGAACGCGAACCCGGAAGTTTGCGCCACAGAACCGGCGACAGGTTGAAGCCCACAAGATAATCAAGTGCACGACGCGCCAGATAGGCATCAACCAGTTCCTGATTGAGTTCACGCGGATTGGCGATGGCGTCCGTGACGGCCTTCTTGGTGATCTCGTGAAACACGACGCGGTGCACATCACGCCCGCGGAGCAATTTTTTCTGCTCGAGAACTTCAAGAATATGCCACGAAATCGCTTCCCCTTCGCGATCCGGGTCAGTCGCGAGATAGATGGTGTCGGAGTCACGGGCCGCTGCGGCAATCTCGCGGATCTGTTTTTCCGATCGTCCATCCGTTTCCCAGACCATCGAAAAATCATTGTCGGTATCGACTGATCCGTCCTTGGACGGCAGATCGCGGATGTGACCGAAAGAGGCCAGCACCTTATAATCATCACCGAGATATTTGTTGATCGTCTTGGCTTTGGCCGGGGATTCGACGATGACAAGATTCATTACGTTTTTCGTGTCCGGTTCTTGCGCCCGAAGGCGATATTTATGTTGTGCTTCAATTAACCCGAATGCGAGACGCACATATATATAGTGTGTCTGTATTTCAAATCAGATTGCGCAAATTGCGGCAAATCACAACAATATTTGTCACGCCGAAATCCGACGCGACTCTCATTTGGCGATACGCGATACCCTATTTCCGGGGTGACGTTCAACCCTTCCTGCAAGTTCGAGTTCAATCAAAATTGTTGAAACCCGGTTTGCCGACAGCTTTGACGTGCGGATAAGTTCGTCAATCAGAAGGGGCGAAGTCGACAGCAAATCAATCACTTTGTCATTGTCATCAATATCGGTTCCGCCATTGGTATGCGTCGCGGTTTCCTGCGTGTTTGCAATGTCCTGATGCCCCTGTTTTGCGCCGGAAAATTCGGCGTCATGTTCAAGGGATCTGATAATGTCATCATACGTGCCCTGTATGTGATCGGGCTCACTGTTGCGACCGTCTGTGTTGAATTGATGAAAACTTTCAAAAAGCTGTGTGTTTTTTTCTGCCGACCTCACGGCATCAAGAATCACATCCGCAGAGTCGCATAAAATTGCACCATCCCGGATCAGACTGTTTGGTCCGGCCGCCCGCGGGTCGGTCGGTGAACCGGGAACCGCAAAAACATCGCGCCCCTGATCGGCGGCAAAGCGCGCGGTAATCAGCGATCCGGAATTGCGCCCGGCCTCTATGACAACGGTTCCGTGTGCGAGGCCCGATATGATCCGGTTGCGCCGCGGGAAATGGCGTGCTTGCGGTTTAAGGCCCGGCGGCATTTCCGATATCACCAGACCATCCTGACAAAGCTGTTCATAAAGCGCGCGATGTTCGCGCGGATAAATGACATCAACACCCCCGCCAAGGACCGCAATTGTACCGCCGCCCGTTTTGCCACCCGTGGTTCGGGCAGCATTGAGTGCGGCCTCGTGCGCCGCCCCGTCAATGCCGCGTGCCATTCCCGATGCCACGACATAGCCGGCCGATACCAGTTCGTGACTTATTTTACGCGCAAAACCGCACCCATTGGCAGATGCATTGCGCGCACCAACAATCCCGATTGCAGATTGCGCCAAAAGTTCCAGGCGACCGATGGCATAAAAATAGGGCGGGGCATCTTCAATGCGGGCCAAAAGGGCGGGATATTCCGGGTCGCCAAAAATCACCGGTTTTGCGTGACTTTGTTTTGCCAGTTCGATTTCGGCAACCGTGTCATCACGACTGGCAAGGGTTATTTTGCGAACAGTTCCGGAATGACGGCCAATGTCTGGCAGTGCATCGATGGCATTGCGTGCAGACCCGAACCGTTCAAGCAATTTGCGAAATGTCACCGGGCCAATATTGGTGCTGCGCGCAAGCCGCATACGGGCAAGGCGTTCGGATTGTGCCAATCGTGCCGGTTGTTGATCGCTAAAATGCATAACGCCCGGATTGTGATCATCCGGGCGTTGTTTCGTCAAGTTATTCAAAAGAAAGGAACGGGATCAGACCGTCTGGCTATCTTGTTCTGCTTCTTTCTTTTTCTGTCCAATCTTGGGTTCTTCACCCCGAAGCAGACGACCGATATTGGCGTGATGTGCTGCCCAGACAATCACAGCCAGAAATACCCCAAGCCATCCGGCACCCTGATCATTGGCGATGAAGAAGGCGGCAAGCGGGGCGGCGATCATTGCAATCAATGCCGACAGGGACGAAATGCGGAAAATCAGCGCCATGACAAGCCACGTCAAAGCAGCACACAGACCCATTATCCAGTTAACAGCCGCAAGGGTGCCAAGCGTCGTTGCAACGCCTTTACCGCCCTTGAAGCGCAGCCAGATCGGGAACATGTGGCCGATAACCGCAGCACCACCGGCAAAGATACCCTGTTCAACGCCCGAAAGATGGGTAAAGAGCAGGGCTGCAAACGCGCCTTTGCCCGCATCCCCGATCAGGGTCAGGAACGCCAGTCCCTTGCGCCCGGTGCGAAGCACGTTGGTTGCACCGATATTGCCCGAACCGATCTTGCGGATATCACCAAGGCCGGCCATCCGGGTCAAAACCAGACCGAACGGGATCGAGCCAAGCAAATAGCCGCAAACCGTCGCAATTTGCAGGGACATCAACATGGCTTTGTAGCCTTCATCGAGTGCCTGTTCCATATCAGGAGCCTTCCGTGAAAACTTCGCGGCCATCAATCAGGGTCCGCAAAACGCGGCCCT
This sequence comes from Thalassospira povalilytica, assembly GCF_002844235.1. GTDB lineage: Bacteria > Pseudomonadota > Alphaproteobacteria > Rhodospirillales > Thalassospiraceae > Thalassospira > Thalassospira povalilytica. The sequence goes on from NZ_PGTS01000002.1 coordinate 340,625, forward strand.
GTGTCAGGCGACCGTCAAAAGGTGAGTTCTTTGATTTCGAATGGAACTGATACGGATCGATTTTCCACGGACGATCCGGATCAAACACCACCAGATCCGCCGCCGTTCCCTCGGCCAGGGTTCCGGCACCCTTGATGCGGACAAGATCCGCCGGAACGCGCGTCAGTTTGGTGATGACATCAAGCAACGACATATGGCCATTGTGATAAAGTTCAAGCGAAATGGGCAGAAGCGTTTCAAAACCAACTGCACCCGCCGCCGCCTGTGCGAAAGGCAGGCGCTTTGAGTCAGCATCTTGCGGATTGTGATCGGATGCAATGGCGTCAATGGTGCCATCTGCCAGACCGGCCACGATCGCCTGACGGTCATCTTCTGATCGCAGGGGCGGGGACAATTTGGCAAATGTCCGGTAATCGGACACCGAATTCTCGTTCAAGGCGAAATAGGGCGGTGCCGTATCGCAGGTTACTTTCAGGCCGCGTTTCTTGGCCTTGCGAATGACCTCAACCGACTCCCCGGTCGAGATATGGGCAAAATGAAGCCGCCCGCCGGTCATTTCCGCCAAACGCAAATCACGTTCGATCTGCATGACTTCGGCCAGCGGCGATACCCCCGAAAGACCCAGACGGGTGGCAAGTTCGCCACTGTTCATTGATGCGCCCTTGGACAATTCCGGCTCTTCCGGATGCTGGACGATCATGCCGTCAAAGAAGGTGGAATATGAAAGTGCCTGGCGCAGCAGGCGGGCACTGGCGATTGTTTTGACACCATCACAGAACGCGACTGCACCTGCCTGATGCAGAAGGCCCATCTCGGTGATTTCCTTGCCTTCGATGCCCTTGGAAACCGCACCATAGACAAACACCTTGGCCAGGCCGACCTTGCGCGCGCGTCGTGCAATGAATTCGACACCTGCAACATCATCAATGACCGGATCGGTATTGGGCAGGGCGATGATTGTGGTCACCCCGCCAATGGCCGCAGATTTGCCAGCGGTTTCGATGGTTTCCTGATGCTCGAAACCCGGTTCACGCAGCTGGGCACGCATGTCCACCAGACCCGGGGCAAGGCAAGCACCGCCAAGGTCAATGATTTCAAATCCTTCAGGCACGGTGTCCTTGGTGACTTCCGCGCCGGCTTTGGCAATCGTGTCATCCTGGATTAGAAGGCCGCCCATGCCATCGGTCTGTGCGACCGGGTCGATCAGACGGGCATTGATAAAGGCCTTTTTACCTGCGCCTTTGGCGCGAATGGCGGGGCTCATGCCTGACCTCCCATCTTTCTGTGGTTCTGGACAAGCAATTCCAGTGCTGCCATGCGAACGGCAACACCCATTTCGACCTGTTCACGAATGACCGATCGTTCGACGTCATCGGCGACTTCGCTGTCGATTTCCACTCCACGGTTCATCGGGCCGGGATGCATGATCAGGGCGTCGGGTTTGGCATTGGCAAGCTTGGCGCGATCAAGGCCATGGAAATGGAAATATTCGCGGACGGACGGGATAAAGCTTCCTTCCATGCGTTCAAGCTGAAGACGCAGCATCATGACGATGTCGCAGTCTTTCAAACCTTCTTCCATGTCGTGGAAAATCTCGACACCCATGCGATCGATCTTTGACGGGATCAGGGTCGGCGGGGCTACAAGCCGTACCCGCGATCCCATGGTATTGAGAAGCAGGATGTTTGAACGGGCCACGCGCGAATGGGCGATATCACCGCAGATCGCGACATTCAGACGGTGCAAGCGCCCCTTGTGACGGCGGATGGTCAGGGCATCAAGCAGGGCCTGTGTCGGGTGTTCATGGCGACCATCCCCGGCATTGAGAACTGCACAATTGACCTTTTCACTCAGCAACTTGACCGCGCCACTATCGGCATGGCGAACCACAAGGGCATCCGGGTTCATCGCATTGAGCGTCATGGCGGTGTCAATCAGGGTTTCACCCTTTTTGACCGAACTGGTGCCCACCGTCATGTTGATTACATCCGCACCAAGCCGTTTGGCGGCAAGTTCGAATGACGTCAATGTACGGGTGGAGTTTTCGTAAAACAGATTTACAACCGTGGCACCGGCCAGAATATTGCTGGTCTTGTCAGCAGAACGGTTCTTTTCCGCGTAATGCTGTGCCCGATCAAGAATAAGGGTGATTTCCCCGGGGGTGAGACCCTCGATACCGAGGAGGTGTGGGTGCGGATAGTGATCCGCCGCTGGTCCCATGACGCTCATGGCGTTGCACATTTCCCTTGGATGGTCTGGAAAAAATTTCGCGCGGAGCATAACGAATTGCCCGTGTGACGAAAAGGTAAATATTCCAAAGAATGGTGTGATTTCATGCGGAAAACCTGACCGTCCGGTCAGGTTTTCCGGGGGATTTTCATGATCGCCGGATCAAACCACATGCATGAGAACGGCAATGATCGGCATGGTGATGATCGCGGCAAGGGTGTGGACCGTGATGATACTGGCCATCATCTGTGCATCACCGCCCATCAGGCGCGCCAGGACATAGGCACTGGCTGAACAGGGAAGGGCGGCATAAAACACCACAGCCGCGCTTTCGATCCCCGGCAACCCGAGCGCCAGACAAAGTCCGGCTGCAATGGCCGGGCTGGCAACCAGTTTGCCAATGGTCGAAATGCCGACCGGAAAACCGGCATTGCGCGCAGCCTTGAGATCAAGTCCGGCCCCGACAGCAAGCAACCCGATGGGCAGGGCCGAGCGGCCAAGAACTTCAAGAAACGGGCCAATCACCGGGGGCAGGCCAATTCCGGCAACATTAAACAGGCTGCCCAGAACGCAGGCGACCAGAAGCGGGTTCTTTGCAACATCACGAAGCAGCGACAGCAAACCCGGTTTGCGGTCATTTTCCCCCCAATGCGCACAGGCCAGAACCGATATGACATTGACCGTCGGAACAACCAGCGCGACACAAAGTGCGGTTACCGTCAGTCCAGCCGTTCCCAAAAGGGCGGCCGCAACAGCAAGCCCGATATAGGTGTTGGGGCGGATCGCCCCCTGAACCAGTGATGAAAATGCCGCGGGACTGACCTTCAGAACCGGTTTCAGAACCATGATCAGGATGGTGCAAATCGCAACAGTTCCCAGCATCGCACTGGCAATTCCCAGTAACGGCAAGCTGCCGAGATCGGCCTTGGCAGTGTTGGAAAACAGCAGGGCCGGGAACGTCACGAAATAGGTCAGCTTTTCCGCACCGGGCCAGAATGCGTCAGGCAGGAACTGACGTTGACGCAGGCCATAGCCCAGAACAATCAGGGCGAATGTCGGCAGCAGGGCGGAAAGAATGGCGATCATGAACGGACCTTTTGAACGAAAAGCACAGGCCATGCTTTGGCGCGACGCGCCGGGTGACCCCGTATGTTGTCGGACAAAAATGTAATCACTGCAAGCGATTGAATTGTGCCGCGCGCCAGCTGACTTTAATTCAGCTAAATGGGAGTTGTTCTTTGTTGCCAAAGCATAATGTGATAGTCAGCACATCTATAAGAGTGCGGCAGCGATAAACTGAATTCAATCTAAAGCTGTCCGGACCGCCACCAATGCCACGAGGGGACGCCATGTCGCGCGCGATTGATCATCTTGTTCTGTGTGTGAATGATCTTGAAGCGGCAATTGCTGCTTATTCCCAGCTTGGATTTAAAGTAACGCCGCGTGCAACCCATCCGTTTGGAACGGGCAATGCGCTGATCCAGCTTGACGGCATGTATATCGAACTGCTTGCTGTTGTTGATCCGGACAAGATTACCGAAACCGATCTGTCTGTGCCGTTTTCATTTCCGATCTATAACCGTGATTATCTGCGCCATCGCCAGGGCATGTCAATGCTTGCCCTTCAGTCGCGCGATGCCGAAAAGGATCGTGAGGAATTCATTGCGGCCGGGGCAGCTGTGCCGTCGGTCTTTCATTTTGAACGCGATGCGTTAACCCCGTCGGGCGATACGGTGGGCGTTGCCTTTTCACTGGCCTTTGCCAACCATCCGTTGCTCCGCCATGCGGTGTCATTTGTTTGCCAGCATCGCCATCCGCCACAGAATTTCTATTTCCCGGAATATCAATCCCATCCCAACGGTGCCAAGGCGATCGGCAAGGTCGTGCTTAGTCACTGGGCGGCGGACGCCGTGCGCGATTTTTACGAGGCCATCGGGATCGATCATTTGGTCGACGCCCTTCACAGTGACGAGCTGATTGCCAAATACGGTTTTGATGATACCGATTTTCCGACGGACGGTTTCGCCGGGTTCGAATTGATTGTCGATGATCTGTCCCGGATTTCCGAAGCCGCACTGTCACTTGGCGCGGTTCAGAAAAAAGGCCAGATTATCCTGCCGCCATCGAAGTTCTTTGGCGTGATGGTCGTCATCAAGTCGAAATGACGTACAAAAAAAGCTGCCGGGCGAACCTGGCAGCTTTTTGATCTTGTTGTGTGACCGATCTTAAATCAGTCTTCGTCTTCATCGAACGCGTCTTCATCGGGTTCGGCATTTTCGCCGGGATCGGTGTGACGGTTAAGATGGTCCAGCGCGCCCTGAAGAATATAGGCTGCCGCCGTTTTATCGACGACTTCCGCACGACGTTTACGGGTCATGTCGACTTCTTCGATCAGGATACGTTCAACCGCATTGGTCGAAAGACGTTCGTCCCACATCAGAACCGGAAGGTCGATGTATTTTTCCATCTCGTCGACAAAGGCATAGACACGGTGGCATGCCTTGCCGATCGAACCGTCAAGTTCACGCGGGAAGCCGATGATGATGCCGCCGACATTCTGCTTGTCGATGATCGATGACAGCTGTGCGATATCGCGGGTGAATTTCTTCCGCGAGATCAGCTCATAAGGTGAAGCGATCTGCAGCCCGACATCTGAAAGGGCCACGCCAATGGTTTTGGTGCCAAGGTCCAGGCCCAAAACGCGCGCTGCTGGTGGTAAGAACCGCAGCAATTCCTGAGTATCATTGCAAATCATGGCGACCTTATAGGCGTGTTGATTGGAAAACACCAGCCGAATTGCCGCGATGGCAATGCAATTCAGACATGCCTGATTGTAACGTCATTTGGCACTGCTTGCGGGCATTTTTATCGCCAGATCGCGCCCGGATGAACAATGATCGCCGATGTCGCGCATTTAGGCCGTTTGCGGCCCTTGCGATAGGGGCGGCGGGGTGCTAGTTTCCGCGCTGTAATTCAAGTTCTGGCGGATTTCGTATCTGCCGGGTTTTTTGTCATTCCTTAAGAGAGACTTTCATCCATGTCGTCTTTGGATAAGGAAACAGTTCGCCGTATTGCCTATCTGTCACGTATCAACGTGTCCGAAGAAGGCCTGTCCGAACTGGCGGGAGATTTGACCCGTATCCTCGATTTCGTCGAGGAACTGCAAGAAGTTGATGTCGAGGGTTGCGAACCGCTGACCTCGGTTGCCGATCTTACCCTGCCGCTGCGCAAGGATGAAGTCACCGATGGCAACATCCAGCAAAAAGTGCTGTCGAATGCACCGATGACCGATGCTGGCTGTTTTGTTGTGCCCAAGGTGGTTGAATAATGACTGATCTGACAAAGCTGACACTTGCAGAAGCCCGCGACGGGCTTGCAAAGGGTGAATATACCTCGGTCGAACTGACCGAAGCGCACCTGAAATCGATGGAAGCACATCGCAATCTGAACGCTTACATCACCGAAACCCCGGAAAAGGCCATCGAAATGGCCAAGGCATCCGATGCCAAGCGCGCCAAGGGCGAAGCTGGCAAAATGGAAGGCCTGCCGATTGCGGTCAAGGATCTGTTCTGCACCGAAGGTGTTCAGACCACGGCGGCGTCGCATATCCTCGAAGGGTTCAAACCGGAATATGAATCCACGGTCACCAGCAAGCTGTTTGAAAATGGCGCGGTGATGCTGGGCAAGGCCAACCTTGATGAATTTGCCATGGGGTCGTCAAATACGTCTTCCTATTACGGCAATGCAATCAACCCGTGGAAGGGCAAGGACGGCAAGGATCTGGTTCCCGGTGGTTCGTCAGGCGGTTCTGCGGCTGCTGTTGCTGCCAACATGGCGCTTGCGGCAACCGGTACCGACACCGGTGGTTCGATCCGCCAGCCGGCATCCTATTGCGGTATTGTCGGCTTGAAGCCGACCTATGGCCGTTGCTCGCGCTGGGGTATTGTTGCCTTTGCAAGTTCGCTTGATCAGGCCGGCCCGATGACCAAAACCGTTCGTGACGCGGCAATCATGCTGGGTTCGATGGCCGGTCACGATGCCAAGGACAGCACGTCTGCGCCAATGGCGGTTCCTGATTTCGAAGCTGCCCTGACGGGTGACATTCGCGGCATGAAAATCGGTATTCCAAAAGAATACCGTGTTGATGGCATGCCCGAAGAAATCAGCAAGCTGTGGGACGATGGTGTTGCCATGCTGCGCGATGCGGGTGCCGAAGTGGTCGATGTGACCCTGCCGCACACCAAATATGCGCTTGGCACCTATTATATCGTCGCCCCGGCAGAAGCATCTTCGAACCTCGCCCGTTATGACGGTCTGCGTTATGGCCAGCGTGTCATGGACGAAGGCGACAGCCTTGATGACATGTATATGAAGTCGCGCGCAGCCGGTTTCGGCAAGGAAGTCCAGCGCCGCATCATGATCGGCACCTATGTGCTGTCGGCTGGCTACTATGACGCCTATTACAACAAGGCGCTTAAAGTCCGTCGTCGCATTTACGAAGACTTCGCCAATGCCTTTGGCACGGTTGACACCATTCTGGCACCGACCGCACCGTCGGCCGCGTTCGCCATCGGTGAAAACGAAGGCGATCCGGTCAAGATGTATCTGAACGACGTCTTCACCGTTCCGGCAAGCCTTGCTGGTCTTCCGGGCCTGTCGCTTCCGACCGGTCTGTCGTCCGAAGGACTTCCGCTTGGCCTGCAGCTGATTGGCAAGCCGTTTGATGAAGAAACCGTTCTGCGTGTCGGTGGTGTGCTTGAAAGTGCCGCCAACTTCACCGCAAAACCGTCCGGGCTGGAGGGTTAATCCATGAGCTATGTGATCGAAGGTTCGACCGGCCCGTGGGAAATCGTTGTCGGTCTGGAAGTTCACTGTCAGGTGATTTCCGAGTCCAAACTGTTTTCCGGTGCATCAACCAAGTTCGGGAACGAACCGAACACCAATGTCAGCCTTGTTGACGCGGCGATGCCGGGCATGCTTCCGGTGGTTAATGCCCAGTGCGTGCGCCAGGCAGTCAAAACCGGTCTGGGTCTTAAGGCCAAGATCAACAAGGAAAGCGTTTTTGCCCGCAAAAACTATTTCTATGCCGATTTGCCGCAGGGCTATCAGATTTCGCAGTTTGACAAACCGATTGTCGGCGAAGGCACGATCATTCTTGATATGCCCGATGGTTCGACCAAGTCGGTTGGCATCGAACGTCTGCATCTTGAACAGGATGCCGGCAAGTCAATGCATGATCAGGACCCGAAATATTCGCATATCGACCTGAACCGTTCGGGCGTGGCGCTGATGGAAATCGTGTCCATGCCAGATATCCGAACCCCGGAAGAAGCTGGTGCATACCTGACCAAGCTGCGTGCGATTGTGCGGTATCTTGGTACGTGTGACGGCAACATGAACGAAGGTTCGATGCGTTGCGATGCCAACGTTTCGGTCCGTCGTCCGGGCGAGCCGTTCGGCACTCGTTGCGAGATCAAAAACGTCAACTCCATCCGTTTCGTGATGCAGGCGATCGAGATCGAAGCCAAACGCCAGGTCGAAGTTCTGGAAGCCGGCGGTGAAATCGTTCAGGAAACCCGCCTGTATGATCAGCGTCTGGGTGAAACCCGTTCGATGCGTTCCAAGGAAATGGCACATGATTATCGCTATTTCCCGGATCCGGATCTGCTGCCGCTTGTCTTCGATGATGCTTTCATCTCGGAAATCGAAAAAGAACTGCCGGAACTCCCGGACGAGAAAAAAGCCCGCTTCATGCGTGAAAACGGCCTGTCGGCATATGATGCCGGTGTTCTCGTTGCGGAAAAGGAAAAGGCTGATTACTACGAAATCGTCGCCAAGGGCCGTGATGGCAAACTGGCTGCGAACTGGGTGATCACCAACCTGTTTGGCGCGCTGAACAAGGCAGAAGTCGGCATCGCGGACAGCCCGGTTTCGGCTGAAAACCTTGGCAAGCTGATCGATCTGATTTCCAATGACACCATTTCGGGCCGTATCGCCAAGGATGTCTTTGAAATCATGATTGAAACCGGTGATGATCCAGAAAAGATCGTCGAGGAAAAAGGTCTGAAACAGATCACCGATACCGGTGCCATCGAAGGGGCGATTGACGAAGTCATCGCAGCCAACCCCGACAAGGTACAGGAAATTCGTGACGGCAAAGACCGCATGCTGGGCTGGTTCGTTGGTCAGGTCATGAAGGCCACCGGCGGCAAAGCCAACCCGGGCATGGTCAACAAGCTGCTGCGTGACAAGATCCTTGGCTGATTAATCATCAGACCATTGAAAAAGCCGCCCTGATCGGGCGGCTTTTTTTGTATGAGGAATGCCGGGGCCCGTCGCGGTGCGCTCATGATGGTAATGCTGCTGGTGATAATGCTGCCAGGGGCGGGCATTGGTCCGTGCGGCAAAATGCATCATCCATGCCCGCGGTTATCGGGCCGGTTGGCGATGAGTAAATAAAAAAGCCGCCTGTATCATGATTATACAGGCGGCCTTGACGTTCGGGTGGGGGGAGACACGAACGTTGATGGTATTGATCAGCTGGTCACGGACGCGGGATAACCTGCATCGGTGATCGCTGCGATCAGGGCGTTGACATCCGCGGTTCCGGAAACGGCAATTTCACCAGATTCCAGATCAACCTCTGCGCTTTCAACGCCGCTGACCTTGGTGGCGGCTGCGGTCACTGCATTGGCGCAGTGGCCACAGCTCATTTTTTCGACCTTCAGTTTTACCATTTGAATACTCCATAAAACCGGTATCTATGCCTGCAGTATGAAGGTTCCAGTAGATGGAAGGTCAAGCAGTTTTATGCGGACAAAAGTTTGATAACTTCGTCTGCGGTTGCGTCGCTTGATGCCGGGTTCTGTCCGGTCACAAGTTTGCCGTCAACCACAGCAAATGGCGCCCACATTTCACCACGTTCATAGGTGCCGCCATGCTTCTTGAATTCGTCTTCAATCGACAGCGGAACCACCTTTTCAAGGCCGACAGCCTTTTCTTCGTCATTGGTAAAGCCGGTGACACGTTTGCCCGCAACAAGCGGCTTGCCATCAGCTGTTTTGGCATTCACCAACGCAGCAGGACCGTGGCAAACAGCGGCGACCGGTTTGTTCTGTGCGACAAATGCTTCGATCAGGGCAATTGATTTTGCATCGGTTGCAAGATCCCAAAGCGGGCCATGCCCACCCGGATAAAACAATGCGTCAAAATCATCTGCCTTAAGGCCGTCAAGCGTGACGGTGTTTTCAAAGGCCTGTTTGGCGGCCGCATCTTTTTCAAAGCGTTCGGTCGCCTCGGTCAGGGCATCTGGAACCAGACTGTTGGGGTCAAGTGGCGGCTTGCCGCCTTTGGGCGATGCCAGGGTGATTTCCGCACCGGCATCGAGAAAACGGAAATAGGGGGCTGCAAGTTCTTCAAGCCAGATACCGGTCTTGTGGCCGGTATCACCCATGCGGTCGTGCGAGGTCGTAATCATCAAAATACGCATCAAATCCTCCATGCGCTGATTTCATTTGCCATGATCGTAACTGGCTGACAAAATTTGCGTAAGCGTGAATTATTGAACAGATTGTCAAATTAATTGAGCACATGAAATGTCGGCACTTGATGAAGTCAGAGCAATGATGATCTTTGCGCGCGTGGTCGAGGAGGGCGGGTTTTCCGCCGCTGCGCGCAAGATGGGGCTTAGTCGCGCGGCCATTTCACATCAGATCCGCCAGCTTGAAGCCAAACTTGGCGTGCCGTTGTTGCGCCGAAGTACTCGCACATTCAGCATCACGGATGCCGGTGAACGCTATTACGACAGTTGTCGCACCATCATGTTGGAGGCCGAAGCGGCCCGCAAACGGGTCGAGGAATTGCGTGATGAACCTGTTGGCAAGATTTCAATCACGTCTTCGGTGCATCTTGGCAATTTGCGGATCGTTCCGATTTTGAACCGGTTCCGCCGGACATATCCCAGTGTCGCAATTGATGTGCATCTGAGTGACGATGTTGTTGATCTGATTGGTATGGGCATGGATATCGGCATCCGGTCAGGACCGCTGAAAAGTTCCGATCTCAAAAGCTTCAAGCTTTATCAAACACATCGTATTGTCTGCGCCAGCCCGGACTATCTTGATCGTGCGGGGCATCCGGAAAAGATTGACGATTTCGCCCTGCATGATTGGGTGATGTATAGCCGCATCCCGGAAACCCTGACCATGACTTGCAAGGGTACAGAACAGAAAGTCCGGGTTAACGGTCATGTCCGCGTTGATAATGCCACGGCGCGGTTACAGTTCCTTCGGGGCGGGCACGGCATGGCTGTTGTGCCGCAATGTGATGTTCAGGATGATATTGAGCGCGGTGATCTGGTCCGAATTCTTCCTGACTGTATTCTGCCTGATTTGCTGGTTTATGCCGTTTATCCGGCCGGTGTAACGCGCAGCGCCAAAGTCCAGGCATTGCTGGAATTCATGCGCCGTGAATTGCGTGACATCGATATTTCACGGAATGGATGACGCCGCAATCATCGCCATATTGATCAATTGTGCCTGATCGGCTATGTCCCATTGACGACTTTCGGGGGGATCCATGGCCAATCTGTTTTTCTATTACTCGTCCATGAATGCGGGCAAATCGACCACGTTGCTTCAGGCAAGCTTCAATTACCGCGAACGGGGTATGGAAACGCTGTTGCTAACGGTTGCCTTTGACGACCGTTTTGGCGAGGGCAAGATTGCGTCACGCATCGGTCTGGAAGCCCCGGCACTTTTGTTTGATGGCCAAACCGATATGTGTGCGCTGATCCTTGGGGAAATGAAAAAGGGCAAGGTCGATTGCGTCCTGATTGACGAGGCCCAGTTCCTGAGCAAGGAACAGGTGTGGCAACTTTCCGATATCGCTGACAAGCACGGTGTTCCGGTACTTTGCTATGGCATCCGCACCGATTTCCAAGGGCAGTTGTTCGAAGGGTCCAAATGGTTGCTGGCCTGGGCGGACAAGCTTAATGAGCTCAAAACCATCTGCCATTGCGGTCGTAAAGCCGGCATGGTGCTGCGTGTCGATGAAAATGGCGATCCGGTCCGTGAAGGGGCGCAAGTCGAAATCGGCGGCAATGACCGATATGTCCCAGTATGCCGCCGCCATTTCAAGGATGCCATGGGCCAGTGAGGCCAGAATAATGGTTTCTGGTCCAATGGCGCGCGGTTACGCAAGGATGGCGCGGATTTCCGGTGCAAGCAGGCTATAGGCAACAAGCCACATCACCGCACAGGTGATCGCATCGACGATTTTCCAGGTGATTGGGCGCGCGACATAGGGGGCAAGCCACGCAGCCCCAAGCGCGATCGAAAAGAACCAGACGAAACTTGCACTCATGGCACCAAGGGCAAAGCCAAGCCGTTCATCCGCCGGATATTGGCCGCCGATCCCGCCCAGCATCACCACAGTATCAAGATACACATGCGGGTTCAGAAGCGTCACGGCGAGTGTTGTTGAAAGTACTGCCTTCCAGCCCTTCTTTGATCTGGTGTCATCTGACAGCGTTTCGGTTTCAAACAACCGCCGAAACGCGCCGATACCGTACCAGATCAAAAAGGCACCGCCGCCCCAGGCCGCAATTTTGGTCAGGAGCGGGTAGGCCGCAATAAGTGTTCCCAACCCGGCCACGCCCGCCGCAATCAGGATCGCATCACACAGCGCACAGACCAGCGCAACCATCAACGGATGGTTACGACGCAATCCCTGTCCCAAAACAAATGCGTTCTGGGCACCAATCGCGATAATCAATCCGCCACCAAGGCCAAATCCGGTTGCGTAAGTCAAAAGCATGTCGGTGTTCCTGTTTGAAGTGATGGCCCACTGATATCAATTTCACAAAATAAGAAAATCGAATTATGATTAAGCACCATTAGAAAAAATTATGGGTCAGGCATGCTTGATTACAAACTGTTGCAGGCCAGCGCCGAAGTCATCCGCCATGGCAGCTTTGAAAAGGCCGCCCGTGATCTTGGGCTGACACAATCTGCTGTGTCTCAGCGCGTCAAACTTCTTGAGGAACGTTTGGGGCAGCCGGTCATCATTCGGGCAAAGCCGATTGCCGCCACGGTCGCAGGGCAAAGATTGCTTCAGCATTATCAAAGTGTTCGGTTGCTTGAACAGGAACTGCTTGATGAAATGCCCGACATTCAAAGTGATGGCGGCTATGGTCAGGTCGCGCTCGCGGTCAATGCCGACAGTCTGGCAACCTGGTTTGTCGATGTCCCTAAATATCTGTTTGATCAGCTTGGGCTTCTTGTGCATTTGAAGGTGGGGGATGAATCGCTTAATCACAGCGCGCTTCAGGATGGCACCGTGCTTGGCGCGGTTGATATGCGTTCAACACCGATCCAGGGATGCCGGGTGCGTCCGTTGGGGATGATGCGCTATGTCATGGTCGTTTCGCCGGAATTCAATGCACGCCATTTTGCAAACGGCGTGACGGCAGATGCATTGCGATCCTGTCCGGCCGTCAATTTTTCCGAACATGACGAACTGCAAAACCAGTTTCTTAAGCAATATTTCGGCTTGAATCCCGGCGAATTCCCGGCCCACACCATTCCGAGTTCACAAGGCTTTGTCACGGTCGCGGAACAGGGTATTGCCTATGCCGTTGTTGAACAGCATCAGGCAGAGGAAGCATTGCGAACCGGTCGTCTGATCCGTCCATGCCCGTTTGAAATTGACCGGCCGCTATATTGGCACCACAAAACCATCCAAAGCCGTTTGCTTGATCAGGTCAATGAGATCGTGCTTTCACAAGCCCGCCGTTTTTTGCCCAAAATTACGACATAACAACAAGATAGCGGATAGTGTTCGGTACGTCTGTTCACGGATCATGTGATCGTGGCGACACCGATGCGGTTTGACTTCATGTCAAAAGTGTCGCTTACTTTGATGGACGAGCCATCATGGATAACGGTTTGTTTCAACAGGAAAACCATGTCGCGTCGATTGATTGCGTGTGAGCATTGCGACTATCTCCATGTCGAGGAAGACATCCCGGCAGGCAGTGTGGCGTGTTGTGTGCGTTGTGGCTCACCGCTTTATTCCGCGGAACAAAACCGGTTCGACAAACCCCTGGCATTGGCGGTGACGGCACTCATTCTTTTTGCAATCGCCAACACCTTTCCGGTTTTGACGTTTGGCATGGAAGGCCGGGTTGAAACCAATACACTGGCAAGCGGGGTGGTAACATTCTGGCAGGAAGGGTTTCCGTTCCTTGCCTTTATGGTGGCCGTGACATCAATCATCGCACCGTTGCTTTTGATTGCGGCGCATATTTATGTGTTGTTGCCGATCTGGCGAGGAACCAGTTGGCCCGGGATGAAACGGGTATGGCGTGTTCTTGCCGTGGTGCGTCCATGGTCGATGCTTGATGTTTTTCTGATCGGGTTGCTGGTGGCATTGACCAAGCTGACCGACTTTGCCCAGGTGATTGCTGGCCCGGCCTTTTTTGCGATTTGCTGTCTGATCCCGACCGTTCTGTTGATGAATGTGACGCTTGATACGCGTGCGGTCTGGCGGCGCATTGCCCCGTCGTCATTGCGCTATCTCGATCAGGATGATTTGCGCGAAAGCACCATGCCAATATCGGGGGCGGTTGCCAGAAAGCATGGGTTGCTGAGTTGCCATACCTGCGCGATGGTGGTCATCGAACAGGAAAATGGGCCAACGAAATGCCCGCGTTGCGGCGATGTTGTGCATCAGCGCAAGGCAAGAAGCCTGTCACGTGCCTGGGCGCTTTTGCTGGCGGCGGTGATCCTTTATGTGCCGGCAAATGTGTTTCCGATCATGCAGGTGACCTATCTTGGCCGGTCCGAAGCCGATACCATTCTGTCTGGTGTCGCGGCATTGACAGCAGCCGGGGAATGGCCAATCGCCATTGTGGTCTTTACCGCCAGTATTCTGGTGCCGATCGTCAAGATCGTGCTTCTGGGATGGGTGTATTTGGCAACCTATCTTGGTCTTGCCGGACCGCTTCGTGAACGCACCCTTATTTACCGGGTGACAGAGCTGGTCGGGCGATGGTCGATGGTTGATGTATTTATGGTTTCGATCTTGGCCGCGCTTGTGAAGCTGGGCAATATCGCATCGGTTCATCCCGGATTTGGCGCCGTTGCATTTTGTGGTGTGGTTATTTTGACCATGTTATCAGCAATGGCCTTCGATCCGCGGCTGATTTGGGATCGTGCGGAATTGAAGGCGCTGAAATCGCGATCCGATACAGGTTTTGAACGGAACCAAGTTGAAAAACAGGGGACGCCGTCATGATTGACGAACATTCGACTTCATCAGATCCGCGACCCGGATCGCCGGATGTCAAAAAGGGATGGGGGCGTTTTTCCATCGTCTGGCTTGTGCCGTTGGTGGCGTTGATCATCGGGGGCTGGCTGTTGTGGCGCGATGTCATGTCAAAGGGGCCGGAAATCACCGTTACCTTTGAATCGGCCGAAGGCATCGCCGCAGGAAAGACTGCCGTTCGCTACCGCGATGTTGATGTCGGGCAGGTGGTCGAAATCGATCTTGCCGAAGACCTTGATCACGTGCGTCTGACCATTCGCATGGATGCAGACCTTGGTGACTATCTGACCGACAAAACGCGTTTCTGGGTGGTTCGACCGCGGGTGACCGTGCGCGGGATTACCGGTCTCGATACCATTGTGTCGGGGGCCTATATCGAAGTCGTCCCCGACAAGACCGGCAAAAAACAACGCGATTTCGTTGGCGAGGAAGAACCACAGATCATTCATGACGAAGAAGACGGAACGCGCTTTGTGCTCAAGGCTGACGAGCTTGGCTCATTGGGGACCGGTACGCCGGTTCTGCTGCGCGGTATAGAAGTCGGTGAAGTTCTTGATACTGAACTGACCGAGGATGCAAGCGGTGTGACCATCCCGATCTTTGTACGCAAACCGTTTGATGCCCTGGTCAAGCGCGATACACGTTTCTGGGATTCAAGTGGTATTGCGCTTGATCTCAATTCCGGGGGCTTGTCGGTTCGTGCGCAGTCGGTGCGTTCTGTTCTGGCCGGCGGGATCAATTTCTATACGCCAAATGACAGCACGAATGATGATATGGCGTCTGCCGATACGGTCTTTCGCCTGCATCCAAGTTTGGAAAAGGCCGAGCTGCTGGCCCAGGGATACAGTCAGGAATATATCCTTTATTTCGATTCTTCGGTGCGTGGCCTGTCGCGCGGGGCGCCGGTTGAATTCAATGGTATCCGGGTCGGAACGGTCGAAAGTGTCGATCTGGAATATGTTGTGAACCGCAATATTTTCCGGGTTCCGGTTCTGGTCACGATCGAGCCAGAACGCGTGCGACTGGTTGGTGGTGATCTTGGTACCCGTGATCCGCAGGCAACCATTGAAACGCTTGTCGCCAATGGTTTGCGCGCCCGTCTTAAAACCGGAAGCTTTATCACAGGGCAACTGTTTGTTGACCTGGCGATGAACCCGGTTTCGCCCGCCCGTTATCTTGGCGACGGGCAGGGGCCGTATCCGGAATTGCCAACCTTGCCGCAAAAACTTGACGAAATCGCCAATTCGCTGACCAGCTTGCTTGAAAAGGTCGAAACCTTCCCGCTCGAGGAAATCGGCATTCGTCTTTTGGGGACGGTTGAAGGCATGGAAAATATCGTCACTTCGCCAGCACTAAGTGATGCGATGACCAACCTTAAACAGGCAGCGGCAGGTGTGAGCAGTCTGGTCAACAACCTTGATACCAGCGTTCTGCCCGCAACCCAGACCGCCCTTGATACCGCGCGCGAGGCATTGGGTGGGGTGCGCGATGTGACGGCCCCGACATCACCTGTGCGATACAATCTGGAACAAGCGCTTAAGGAGCTGAGTGCCACAGCACGGTCATTGCGGGATCTGACCGAGTTCCTTGAACAGAACCCAAGTGCGCTGATCCTTGGAAAAAGTGGCCCGAAGGAGGATGAATGATGCGACAGATAATCCGGATGCAGATGCGTAAATATCTGTTGTTGCTTGTCGCACCGCTGCTTGTTGCCTGCGCATCGCAATCGGGAACAGATCGTTATTACCTGCTGTCTTCAATGATGCAGCAAACGGCTGATCGTTCCGCACAGGCACCGGTTGTCGGTGTCGGGCCGGTGACCATTCCAAGCCACCTGGACCGGTCAACGATTGTCACGCGCAGCAGTGCCAACCGGCTGGAAGTCAATGCCGGTCATCGCTGGGCTGAACCGCTTGATGAAAACATCAACCGGGTTCTGATGGACAATCTTGATCGAACCGGGCGCGCGTCGCGGCTTGAAACATTCCCCTGGACATCCCGTGACGGGGTGGTGTGGCAGATCGTTCTTGATATTGACCGGTTCGAACGCCAGGCCGATGGCAATGTTGTTCTGGTGGCACGCTGGAAACTGGTGCATTTCGAAGACGGCGCCATTGTTCAGTCGGCAAAATATAACAAGATCAGCAAACCGGCCGACGCCACAATCGAAAGCACCGTTGTGGCCATGAGCACGTTGCTTTCAGACATGACCGGCGAGATCGCAAGTCATATTCCCTAATCTATACAATGGGTTATGCGCACGTTATGCGTGTGAATTCGCATCCCGGCATAACGGGACGATGCCGCGGATTTCAGGGCCGTTAAGGCATTGAAGGGCAACGGAAAGCGCAGTTATTGTAAAAGTTGTTGATCAACCTATTGTTTTCATACCCCGAATGGACTTATAAAGAAGATACAAATATAAAAAAACGGGACACGCGCCTGACTGATTACCGGCAAGTAAATGCCGCCCAAACAGGAAGTTAGGGAGCCAGAGCGCATCATGTCGGATACGACATTTGAAGTATTGGTTCAGCGGGGGGATCGCTGGATCATCCACTCGACATTTGACGTCGAAAAAGAAGCGGTTTCAGAAGCAGAAAAGGTTCTGAAAACCAAGGTGTCTGCCGTACGCGTGGTCCGTAACTGGGAACGCGGCGATGGTCGTCATGTTGAAAAGGTTCTTCTGGAAAAAGAAGGGGCAGGTGACAGCGAAGAAGAAGACGTCCGTGTTTCTTCGATCGATGAAGCGCCGCTTTGCGAGACCGACAACGACCTTTTGCAGAAAGAAAGCCGCGCAACCATCAACCGGTTGCTGCGCAAATATTTCGAACAGGAAATTCTGACTCCTTGCGAGGTAATGTATAATTACCAGAACCTCCGCAAGTTGATGTTCCATGACACCTTGATGCCGACGGCTGTCGACAAGGTTGCCGGTTTGCATGCCAAGGCGACCGATGGCGACCATATCGAGGCGATGAACAACCTTCATGGCGCGATCGAACAATTGTCTGCGCGCGCCCGCGAAGTTGAAAAGGTTGATCTGCCGGCATTCGAAGACGCCACCATCTCGGAAGTGCGCGACGAAATTCGTCGTCTTAACCTGGCCGAAGATACTGATTTCCTGACGATGGTAGCGCTAACACGCGTTCTGTCATCAACCCGCAACTGGGTGGGGAAGCTTGATCTTGCCCTGAAGGTCAAAGGCGACGAAAAAGACGAAGCCGCCCGCAAGATGCTTGATGACGTGATTGCCGATATTCTGGGATCACCGGTCGCGCTTAAGGAATTGCTGGGAAGTTCACGCAGCTTTGGCGAAGCGGTGACGCTTCATATCGATCTGGCTCTTGGTCGAGCAAAAGGCAATCGCGGGGCCGCGGATGATATTCTTGAACTGCTCAACCCGTTATTCGGATCCGGGCTGTTGTCGACCAGTCAGGAAGCGATGTTTGATTACGTCGTACGCGAGTTGCGCAGTGCCAACAACCTGACCCGCCATGAAAGTGATCCCGATCCGCTGATTGGCATTCTTGATCGTCTGATCACGGAGCGCGGCGTTGTTTATGGCACCCCGATGGTCGAAGCCATCGCAGAACGCGGTGCGCGGTTGCGCAATGTTGGTGGTCCACGTGCCCTGATCGAAGGTGTTGCCGAGATCAACGGCCGCCTGATCCCCAACTATCGCAAGCTGACCTGGCTGATTGCGGTCGCCAATAGCGGCATCGTCGAAGATTTCGCAGACGAGCTGTATGTCATGATGCAGGACGCGGTAAAGGATATGCGGGCCTTGCGGGCTTTTTGTGATCCGGAATCCAAACCGCGCGACAAGATGGCAACGGTCAAGCATATGAATGACCTGCTCAGCGAGAGCAACCTGCCCGAAGACCAAAAGACCCAAATTGGTGCCAAGCTTGATGATGGACTGGCAGAATATCTGGTGCGTGAAAAGGTGATCGAGCGGATTGATAATCCGTCTCTGCATCTGCGCAAGCGTGCCTATATGCTTGTGCAATTCTGTTCCAGCGGCGTCCTGATCGAAGGTAAATCGGCGGCAATGGCGCGAAAAAGGGTGGTTGGATATCTGAAACAGCCCAACTTTACCGACAAGCTGGTTGATGACATCAAGGATATGACCGCCAAGGAAGGTACGATCCGCGATTTTTATGCGTTGCTGCAACGAAGCGGGTTCTGACCGCCAGCCCACTGCATTTCTGATCTGATTGCAAACACCCCGCGATGCCATTTGGCAAAATTCGTGGGGTGTTTGTCATTGTTGCCAAAACCTGTTTGCGGCATGCTTGGATCAATCCAGCGAGGTGTCCGCATGTCAGTATCCAAAACAGCCGCAAAATCAGAAACCCCAAGACGATTGATCGTCTGCCATGCCTATGACCGGGTGATGAGCCTCGATGTCGTCGGGCCGCTTCAGGTTTTTGGTTCCGCTAATGACGAATTGACCCGAACCGGGCGGGCAGCAGGATATGACGTGCTTGTCACAGCCTCCCGGTCTGGTCCGGTCAGGACGTCCTGCGGGGTGCAGCTTTATGCCGATTGTGGCTGGCAGGATCTTGATCTTTCGACGGTTGATACGTTGCTTGTGCCCGGTGGGGACGGGGTTGCGCGTTTCTTTGATGACCATGATTTTCTTGAATGGCTCTGTGCTGCGGAAAAAGTCATTCCGCGCCTTGGATCTGTTTGTTCAGGCGCGCTGATCCTGGCCGAGGCCGGGCTTCTGAACGGGCGCATGGCGACAACGCACTGGTCGCGCTGTGATCAGATGATCCGTGATTATCCGGCCATTCATCTGATGGCAGATCGACTGCACAGTTATGATCCGACCGGATATGACGGTGACCCGCATGTCTTTACATCGGCCGGGGTGACGGCGGGCATTGATCTTGCCCTTGCAATTGTCGAGGCCGATTACGGTCGGGCACTGGCGTTATCGGTTGCGCGGCGGCTTGTGATGTTTCTTAAACGGCCGGGCGGGCAGGCGCAATTCAGTGCCTATCTGACGCCGGAAGGCGGGGCGACCACCCGCTTGGCCGGGTTGCTGGAATGGTTGCCGGCCAATCTGGCAGAAGATTTGTCGCTTGAAACGCTGGCCGGTCGGGCGGGTATGACACCGCGAACCTTTTCACGGGTCTTTAGCCGCGACCTTGGAATGAGCCCGGCACGCTATGTCGAACGTATCCGGGTCGAAGCCGCACGTGCCTTGCTGCAAGATGACGGGATTACAGTATCGCGGGTCGCCGAATTGTGCGGTTTCAGGCATCCGGAAACCTTGCGCCGGGCCTTTCAGCGACATCTGTCGGTCAGCCCGCAGGAATATGCCGAGCGGTTCGCCCGAAAACCGTATGCGGGCGCAATCTAGCCCGCACGGTACCGGCATCAGGCAGATTGCCTGATCAATTCAACACAGTTTGATTTTTTCGGAGTTGGCAACATGTTGTTACTGACCAATGGCGCGGTGCGTCTGCTGTTTATTGCACAGGCCCTTTACTGGTCCTGTTCGTTGATCGGAATTACCCTGACCGCGCTTGTCGGGGTGTCGCTTGCGCCAAGTGCCGGGCTTGCGACATTACCGCTTGGTGTTTTGATGCTTGGCAATCTTATGTCGGTTCATCCGCTTGCCATGGTGATGCAACGGCGTGGCCGGCGTGTCGGCCTTTTTCTCGGTGCGCTTTGTGGTGTGGCGGGCGGGTTGCTTCTGGCGGCCGGTATTTATATCGGGCAGTTCTGGTTGGTGGCATTGGCACCCTTGTTGATTGGTACCTATCAGGCATCGGCCATGTATTATCGCTATGCCGCGATCGAGGCCGTCGATAAAACACAAAGTGGCCGGGCGGCGGCACTGGTTGTCGGGGGTGGTGTCCTGGCCGCACTTGTTGCGCCGGAAATCGCCGGGTTCAGTCGTGATTTCCTGCCCGTACCGTTTGCCGGTGCCTATGTCGCACTTGCCGGTTTGGCAGCGATGGCTGCGATCATAACGATCATGTTGCCCGATGGCGGCATTCCGGCGCGATCCGGATCAAGCTGGACCGTAATGGCCACACTTTTGCGGCGACCGGTAATCCGCGGGGCCATTGCCGTAAGTGCAGCCGGGCACGGGATCATGATCCTTGTCATGACGGCAACGCCACTTGCGATGAAATATTGCGGGTTTGATATTGATGTATCGGCCAACGTCATCCGTTGGCATCTGATCGGCATGTTCCTGCCTGCCTTTGTCGCAGGCCCGATGATTGACCGGTTCGGCGCGCATCGGGTGGCATCCCTTGGTGTTGGCATCTTGCTGATCAGTGTCGGTTTTGCTGTGACGGACATATCGGCAGAAGCGTTTCTGATCAGTTCATTCCTGCTTGGGATTGGCTGGAACATGATGTTGCTGGCGGGGACGACCATGCTTGGTGCGGGACATGATCCATCCGAACGCGGACATGCGCAAAGCCTGATGGAGCTTGGCAACAGCATCACGGCAACTGCGGCCTCGATCGCCAGTGGCGCTTTGATCGCCGGGGCAGGGTGGATCCCGGTGAATTACGGCGTGGTGCCCGTTCTTGTGGTTGCGATGGTTTTGATGTGGCGCGGGCTGGTCGCGCAGCGATCAGCCGCACAGGCCGGGGCTTGAAAAAGATAAAAGGAACCGCCGGTCATGAGGACCGGCGGTGAAGTTGCGGGGCAAACGGGGAGTTTCGCCCCGGCGCGACTGAAAAACTCAATCGTTTCGCGCCGGATCACGTTCTGTAACGATGCTGTCCGGCCAATAAAAAAACCGGCCATCAGGCCGGTTGTGATTCAAACGATGCGGCGTTGCCGGCAACGAATTCCTTGATCTTCTGCAAAACAAATTCGCGAGAGCTGTTTTCACGGGTACGGAACAGCACTTCGCGATCCTGAATGACCAGGCCCATATAGACCGGATCGTTATGACCTTCCTTGATCAATTTCAGGGCGCGGAGGGTATGCCCGAAATCATCGGTGCTTTGATAGATGGTGCGCATCTTTCTCCAACCAGCATTTGTGTCGGGTGACAATGTAAGACCAATCGACCAAGGCTTTATGACAGCTGTTTTTTTCCAGCCGATGACAGCTTTATGATGGTTTGAAGACAGTTTTGCCCATCAACCAGAAAATTTCATGGGCAGGGCGGTCAAAAAGCTGCTGGTTTTATTTGGAAGGCCTGTTAAAAATAAAACGTCATCAAGGCCGGTTTCGGGCATTGACATGCGCCATGACGGTGTTTAAGAAAGGCGTCGTTCCGCAGGGAACACCAAAGACATACAGGGCAAATGGCCGAGTGGCTGAAGGCGCTCCCCTGCTAAGGGAGTATAGGGTGACAAGCCCTATCGAGGGTTCGAATCCCTCTTTGCCCGCCATTGATTAAAGCACCCCAGAAGGGTGCTTTTTTCTTTTTCCTGATGGCAGAAAATCCCTATCAAAATCGTTATTCTGTTGTGTGGATCTCGTAATCGGGGCCGCAAACAATATCTTTTGATAAACAAAGTGCTACAGTGATTGAGGGTGAAATGTCTGAACAGCGCCATATCCCGGGGTTTGCCGCGATCGTATCGATTGCAGTGATTGCGATCCTCTTGCCGGTTTCGATGGCCCAATCACATACGGCAGCCGGTCTGCATCTGCATGAACCTGTCGAAATTGCACAGGGTGGCGGCGTTTTCTCGGACGAAGAACGTCAGATCATTCGCGAAGTGCTTGATATCGCAACAGGCGAAGACAGTGATCGCAACAATGGTTCCAAAGGTGGCAAAGGCGATAAAGGAAAAGGCAACAAGGGCCTTCCGCCAGGCATTGCGATGAAGCTTGAGCGGGGCGGTACGTTGCCGCCGGGCATTGCAAAGCGTGATTTGCCAGCGAACCTTGAATCAAAATTGCCAAATCGCACGGATGGCGCAGTCCGCCAGATTATCGGTGATGACGTGGTTCTGATTGAGCGGGGAACCAACCTTATTCTTGATATTATCCGCGACGTGGTACGTAACCGGTAGGTCGTCAAATCAGAAAAAAAACGCGGCGAATAATGTCGCCGCGCACGTCGTTTTGGCCTTGTTGATCCGGGATCAGATCAATCAGGTGAAGGCATTGAAGGTAATGATGGTCTGGGTGTCCTTGATGTTGGGCAGCTTGTGGATCTGTTCATTCACATAGCGCCCGATATCCTGTTCGTCTTCGACATAGACCTTGACCAGAAGTTCAAACGGGCCGGAGATCGAATAGACTTCCGACACACCTTCGACTTCTTCCACAAGGTCTGCGGCCACGTCATAGGCTTTGCCAAGTTCACATTTTACGAAAATGAAGAACGGATGCATCGGAACGGCTCCAGTTTGAATTTGAATTTCAGACAAGCTACCCGGCTTGGACGGACCTTGCAATCACCTAGCAGCGATCACGCGGGCATCCCCGAAACGGACAGCCCCTAAAGAGATGTTTTACGTGCCTGCGCAGCCCGGCTTGAAACCGCGTCCTGTGTCAGGTTCCAGACCGTCGTGCCGTCGGTTTCCGCAGTCAGGCTTGCCATGGCAAGGCCTGACGCAATCGCGGCATCAAAGCTGGTGCCCGGTTTGGCATAGGATGCCAGAAACCCGGAATAGAAGGCATCACCCGCACCATTCACATCACGCACCCGGGTCGGAAGCGGCGACCAGAAAGACGTTTCAAGTCCGGTTGAGGAAACAACACCGGTCGCGCCAAGGGTGATAATAACATCGGGGACACCTTTGCCTCGCAAAAGTTCAATGGCGGTTTTGGCCTGGCTTTTGTCGTTGATTTCAATGCCGGTCAGAATTTGTGCTTCGGCGCGGTTGGTAATCAACAGATCAAGCTTGCCCAACACATCCTTGAAACGCACCGCCTTGCTTGGGGAGACAGTGGCAGCACACATCTTTGCCGTGCCCTTGTTTTCAGCCAGCCAGGCAATGGTTTGCGCCGGCAGGTTGGCATCAATCAACCACCATGGCCATGCCTGAAAATTCGAAAGATGCGGTGCCAGACGGTCAATCGTCAGAAGGTCATACACCTCGGCATCCATCATGCCCATCGCGAGTTCACCGGTTTCATCGAGAACCGCGGTGTAGCCCGCTGTATGCTTGCCTTCGAGCTTGATCATCCGTCGCGTATCAATGCCAAGATCGGCAAGGGCTGCGATAACCTGTTCACCATCACCGTCATCACCAACCGCGCCAAGCATCGCAACATTGTTGCCAAGCAATCGCAAATGAACGGCGATGTTGCGGGCAACGCCACCGGGCTTGCGATGCAGGGTGCGAACCGGGTTCGACGCAGCCGGAATATAATGGCCGGTACATTGCAGGGTACGGTCAAAATGAGCCGCGCCAAAGCAAAGGATATTGGCAGTCGGAGTGATCACGTTATGTCGCTCTTTGTGTGGGCATGTCACGATTGGTGACTGTCATAAGCTGCGACAGGTTGCCAAGGCAAGAAAAACAAAAAGGGCGACCCGTGTCGGCCGCCCTTTGCATTCACGATGTGTATTCCCGATCAGATGAAGCAGTTTACTTCATGATGATGCGGTCTTTGGCCATCGGGGTCATTGGCGAATTCATCCCGATATAGTCGGCGACGGCCTGTTCAAGGTTCGGGCCGAAGTCATAAACGTCGGTGGCATTGTCACGGAACAGGGCATAACCATCGCCGCCATTGCGCATGAAGTCATTGGAAACAACGCCGTATGTCTTGTTCATGTCAATCGGAACGAAGGTGTCACCTTCGGCGACCATGACATTTGAAACGCGCGACCCGACTGGCTGCGACAGGTCGAGATCAAATTTAAGACCGGCCACCTGCGGGAACTGGCCTTTATCCTCGTCAACTTTGGAAACGCCGTGTTCAAGGGATGCAACAACGTCCTTGCCCGACAGCTTGAATGTTGCCAGCGCATTCTGGAACGGCAAAACGGTCAGCACTTCACCCATGGTGACCGTGCCCTCATCGATGCTGGCGCGGATACCGCCCCCATTCTGAATGGCAATCTGATAACCGTCACCGGCCTTCCAAAGCATGGCGTCCGCCACAAGGGAACCCATTGAACATTCCATATGGCGGCATGTTTCACGCGACCCGTCCGCAGCCGTGGTAAAGCTGCCGACTTCGATGTTGCGAACGGCATCGACCTTCTGGCTGGCCTCGGCAATGACTGCCAGAACATCTTCGGCGGGCTTGACGCTGGCATCAAGGGCGATCGGGTTGCCGGACCAGGCAGTCGCAACACCGTTATCGTCAAAGGTTACATTCAACTCGCCAAGATAGCGGCTATATGCATAGGCCTGCACGACCAGAACAGGTTTGCCGTCCGGTGCGGTTTCAACAACCGGGTAGGGGTAGTTGGCCTTTTCATCGGTGTTTGAAAACAGCTGGTTGTCGTGACCGCCGACAATGACGTCAATGCCACTGACAGCGCGTGCGAGTTCAAAATCCTTGTAGGATCCCGAATGGCTCATGACGATGATTTTATTGACACCTTTAAGGCGCAGACGCGCAACGGAATAGCGCAGGGCCATTTCGGAATCTGTGATGGCGACCTTGTCACCCGGGCTTGAGATATCCGGTGTTTCTTCGGTCGTGATGCCGATCAGACCGATTTTTTCGCCGCCAAGTTCGATAATGGTATCGGGTGCGATTTCATCTTTGAGGCTGGATGCCGCGGTCGGGTGGACGTTGGCCGACAGCACCGGAATTTTGCTGGCTTTGATGAAAGCTTCGAGAACTTCGGGGCCGTCGTCAAATTCGTGGTTGCCGATGGTCATGGCGTCATAGCCGGCCATTTCCATCAGCTGTGCAGTCAGTTTGCCTTTGTAGGTCGAATAGTAAAGTGATCCCTGGAACTGGTCGCCGCCATCAAGGGCCAGCACATTGCCGCCCTGGGCCTTGGCATCGCGGATGGCCGTGGCAAGACGGGCATATCCGCCAAAGCATTTGCCTTCGGCATCGTCTTCGGCCTTACAGGTATTGTTGTATTTGGTTACCGATTCAACGCGATCATGGACGTCGTTGGTGTGAAGAATGCGCAAGTCGTAATCCGCCAACGCGCTTCCTGCACCAAGGGTCAGCATGGTGCAGGCCGACAGCAATCCTGCAATCTTATGTTTCATTACTATTCTCCAGCAAATAGGCACCTTTCCTGTCCCTCACGGGAAAGGGTGCTACGACAGATCAAAGATATCGGGAGTAAAGCGTTCCCCAACACGGGATGGTAGCACCAAATTCATAGGGACGGTATGCCCGGTTGATTACGGCGCTGTGAAAGTTTGATCATCGCGCAATGTGAATGGCCCCAAATATCGCCGTTTTGTAGAATCGGGCGGACCGCAAATCGGGTAGGGGAAGGCGATTTTGCAAAAAATTCACAGTCGGGATTATTAAGACTGGCAAGAAAATATGTTTCGCAGAAATTCGCCAGATGAATTGGCGGTTGGATCATAAAACTAAGGGAAACCCCGCAGAAACCGGATTGAGGGGTTGATTTGGTTCCGCCGAATTTTGACCGGCTGGACAGCTTTTGTCTTTCCCTTGCATGGTCTGCTATTTACAGGGCACTATATTTTGTAGTTACCATACGCGTTCGCACCATAAACATGCGGACAGCTAAGGTTGAGGGACCGTAGTCGTCCCGATATGGTGTGATCATGTGTTTTCGATGAGGGAGTTCCCCCGGTTAAGGGCACCGGCGGGAAGAATAATCAGAATTCAAGCAATGAAGGGCATCGGAATGAAAAAGCTTCTGACCTCGGTGGTCGCGGCTGTCGCCTGCTATGCGGGTGTCGCTTCGGCTGCAGAAATCAAACCGGCAGTGGTCTATGACCTGGGTGGCCGTTTTGACCGTTCGTTTAACCAGGGCGCATATAACGGCGCAGAAAAATACAAAGAAGACACCGGTACCGAGTATCGTGACTTCGAAATCCAGAACGATTCCCAGCGCGAACAGGCAATGCGGAACTTTGCACGTCGCGGCATGAACCCGATCGTTGCTATTGGTTTCTCGCAGGCATCCGCGCTTGAAAAAGTTGCCAAAGAATTCCCGGACACCAAGTTCACCATCGTTGACATGGTTGTCGATCTTCCGAACGTTCAGTCCGTCGTGTTCAAGGAACATGAAGGTTCGTTCCTGGTTGGTGTTCTTGCCGCAATGGCATCTGAAACCCACAAGGTCGGCTTTGTTGGCGGTATGGACATTCCGCTGATCCGCAAATTTGCCTGCGGTTATGTTCAGGGCGTCAAATACGCCGATCCGAGCGCAGAAGTTTTCCAGAACATGACCGGCACCACCGGTGCGGCCTGGAACGACCCGGTAAAGGGTGGCGAACTGGCCAAGTCGCAGTTTGACCGTGGCGCTGATGTTGTTTACCACGCTGCTGGTGGTACGGGCGTTGGTGTTCTTCAGGCGGCTGCTGATGCCGGCAAACTGGGTATTGGCGTTGACTCCAACCAGAATGCCCTGCATCCGGGTTCGGTTCTGACATCGATGCTCAAGCGCGTTGACGTTGCTGTTTACGAAGCATTCGCTGCTGCGGCCGGTGACAACTGGCAGCCGGGGCTGACCATTCTGGGTCTGGCCGAAGGTGGTGTTGACTGGGCTCTTGATGAAAACAACGAGAAGCTCATTACCGCTGAAATGAAAGATGCCGTTGCCAAGGCGAAGGAAGCAATCACTTCCGGCAGCCTTGAAGTTCATGACTACATGAGCGACAGCGCCTGCCCGCAATAAGGCAGTCTTGAAGCAAACCGGGGATTTGTAGTGTCGGATACGATGCATCAAATGCACGGCACCGGGGAAACCGGTGCCGTGCAACCCGCTATTGAACTGCGTGGCATTGACAAGCGGTTCGGAGCGGTACACGCGAACAAGGAAATCGATCTTAAGGTCGATAAAGGAACGATCCACGGTATCGTGGGTGAGAATGGCGCAGGCAAATCGACCCTGATGAGCATTCTGTACGGCTTTTATCAGGCCGATGCGGGAACCATCCATGTCGACGGCAAATTGTGCGATATCAAAGGTTCCGAAGATGCCATCGCCGCAGGGATTGGCATGGTCCATCAGCATTTCATGCTGGTCGAGACATTTTCGGTTCTTGAAAACGTAATTCTCGGTGTTGAAGGTGGTGCAGTTCTGCGCGACGGTGTTGACCGTGCCCGCGAAGAACTTCATCGTCTTGAGCGTGAATATTCGCTCGACATTGACCCGGATGCCATTGTCGGCGATCTGTCGGTCGGTCTTCAGCAGCGTGTTGAAATTCTAAAGGCTCTGTTCCGCGGGGCCGAAATCCTGATTTTGGACGAACCGACCGGGGTTCTGACCCCGCAAGAAGCAGACCATCTGTTCCGTATTCTTGAAACCCTCAAAGAGCAGGGCAAGACGGTTGTTCTGATTACGCACAAGCTGCGTGAAATCATGGCTGCAACGGACAATGTTTCTGTCATGCGCCAGGGGGCGATGGTTGCCCATCGCAAAACCGCCGATACCAGTCCGGAAGAACTTTCCGAATTAATGGTCGGTCGCAAGGTGTTGCTGCGTCTGGAAAAAGAACAGGCACAGCCCAAAGATACCGTTCTTAAGGTCGAAAACCTTTGCGTGGAAAATGCCCAGGGCGTGCGCAAGGTCAAGAATGCCAGCTTTGACATTCGTGCGGGTGAAATCGTCGGCATTGCCGGGGTTTCCGGCAATGGTCAGAGCGAGCTGCTTGAAGCACTTGGCGGCATTCGTGCGGCCAGCGAAGGCGTTGTTGAACTTAACGGTCAGGATGTCACGCCGGGCAAGGGTGTTGATGCCGCCGAATTGCGCCGTCGCGGTGTGGCGCATGTGCCAGAAGATCGCCATCGCATGGCAATGGTAACCGCGTTCTCGGCCAAAGAAGCAGCGATTTTGGGCTACGAGGATGATCCGGCCTATCAGAAGGGTGTGTTCCTTGATTGGCATGCGATTTCCGATGCGACCGCAAAGATGATGTCGGAATTTGACGTGCGCCCGGATAATCCGGACCTTAAGGCTGCCAATTTTTCCGGTGGTAACCAGCAGAAGCTTGTTCTGGCGCGCGAAATCATGCGCGACCCGGAATTGCTTTTGGTCGGGCAGCCGACCCGTGGTGTCGATATCGGGGCCATCGAATTCATCCATAAACGAATTGTCGCCATGCGGGACGCGGGCAAAGCCGTTCTGCTGGTGTCCGTGGAGCTTGACGAAATCATGTCGCTTGCCGACCGTATTCTGGTGATGTGCGATGGCGCGATCATCGGCGAAGTTGCTGCATCTGATGCGAATGAACGTGTGCTTGGTCTAATGATGGCCGGTGTTGATCCGAGCGAAGCCAAAGCCGTGGAGGGACAGTCATGAGTACGACCGTCCAGTTGCCGCGTTGGATTGATGTGGGGGCATTGCCGCTCCTCAACCTTTTGCTGGCGCTTGTTGTTTCGGGTCTTGTGGTTCTTGCGATTGGCGAGAACCCGGCAGAAGTGGTGGAAATCCTGCTTTATGGCGCGTTCGGCTATGAAGAAGCATGGGGCTACACCCTTTATTACACCACGAACTTTATCTTTACCGGGCTTGCCTTTGCGGTCGCATTCCATTGCGGGCTGTTCAATATCGGTGCCGAAGGCCAGGCTTATGTCGGTGGTCTTGGGGTGACGCTTGCCGCCCTGTATCTTGATTTCCTGCCTTTTCCGATCATGCTTGTGGTCGGAATGCTTGCAGCGATGATCTTTGGTGCGGCCTGGGCCTATATCCCGGCCTATTTGCAGGCCCGCCGCGGATCGCACATCGTGATCACCACGATCATGTTCAACTTCATCGCATCATCGCTGATGGTATATTTGCTGGTGAATGTGTTGCGTCCCGAAGGATCAATGACCCCGGAAAGCGAACAGATCGCCGAAAATCTGCGTTTGCCCTTCATCCATGACATTGCAGGCGCGCTCGGGATCGAGATGGCGTCAAGCCCGCTTAACCTGTCCTTTGTCTATGCGATCTTGGCCAGTGTTATGGTCTGGCTGTTCATCTGGCATACCCGTTGGGGATATGCGATCAGAACGGTGGGTGCCAATGCGGTTGCCGCGACCTATGCCGGGATTGAGCCGGGCCGGTTTATCATTATTGCGATGATGATTTCAGGCGCGCTTGCATCCTTTATGGCGCTAAACGAGATCATGGGGGTTCAGCACCGTCTGCTGATCGACTTTACCGCCGGTTACGGTTTTGTCGGGATTGCTGTGGCGCTGATGGGGCGCAACCATCCGTTCGGTATCTTCCTGGCCGCGTTGCTGTTTGGCATGCTGTATCAGGGCGGGGCGGAGCTTTCGTTTGAAATTCCAACCATTTCCAATGACATGGTGGTGGTTATTCAGGGCCTGGTGATCCTGTTTACCGGGGCGATGGAACATATGTTCCGTCCGCGCGTGACCAAGATGTACACCGCGTGGCGCTTGCGCCGTGACGCGCAGGAGGCCGTGTGATGGAAAATTTCGAACTCGTCATTCTGTTGCTTGATGCGACGCTTCGTACATCAACACCCCTTATCCTTGCGGCACTTGCCGGCATGTTTTCCGAACGTTCGGGGACCATCAATCTGGCCCTTGAAGGCATGATGCTTGGCGGGGCGTTCTCGGCGGCGGCTGTGGCCTTTTACATGGATGATCCGTGGATCGGTCTTCTGGCCGCAATTGCCACCACTATCGGGTTGTCATTGCTTCATGGTTTTGCCTGTATCACCCATAAGGGCAACCAGGTCGTATCAGGCATGGCGATCAATATCCTGATGTCGGGTTTGACGGCATTGGTCGGGATTGCCCTGTTTGCACAAGGCGGCAAAACGCCGGCACTTGACAAAGCAGCCCGTTTTCAGCCGATCACCTTGCCCGGTGCCGAGGCCGTCAAGGATGTTCCGATCATCGGTCCGATCTATTTCGAGCTTCTAAGCGGGCATAACATTCTGGTCTATATCGCGTTTCTTGCCGTGCCGGCAGCATGGTGGGTGATGTATCGCACGCGATTTGGTCTGCGCCTGCGGGCAGTTGGGGAAAACCCGGGTGCGGTTGATACAGCAGGTATCGGCGTGGTGGCCATGCGCTATCGTGCAGTGATTTGCAGTGGTGTGCTTGTCGGCATGTCGGGCGCGTATCTTTCGACTGCGCAGGGGGCGTCATTCCTTCAGGACATGACAGCAGGCAAAGGCTATATCGCGCTTGCTGCCATGGTGTTTGGCAAGTGGCGTCCGTTCCCGGCACTTGCGGCCTGTTTGCTGTTTGGTTTCCTCGATGCGGCAGCAACCCGCTTGCAGGGTGTTGTTCTTCCGGTGATTGGCGAAGTCCCGGTTCAGCTTGTGCAGGCGTTGCCCTATGTGCTGACGGTGATTTTGCTGGCCGGCTTTATCGGACGGGCCATTCCGCCAAAGGCGCTTGGCCGTCCGTATGTGAAGGAACGCTAAGTCTGATCCGGTCCGGTTGCGCAACATAGGCGGCCGGACCGGACTTTCTTGCGATTTCCGCTGCAAGAATTTTAATCATGACTACATGTCAACCGATACTGTCCCGTTCGGGGCGGTGTGAAATTTCAAACAGGATTACGTAAATGGGCGAGATGAAAAAGGCACCGCGCGATCTGATTGACGCTGCATTGGCGGCGCGCGACAAGGCCTATGCGCCTTATTCAAAATTTCATGTCGGTGCCGCATTGCGTACAGCCGAGGGCAAAGTCATTGCTGGCTGCAATGTTGAAAATGCAGCCTATCCCGAAGGCGTCTGTGCCGAAGCCGGGGCGATTTCGGCAATGGTCTTGGCGGGCGAAACAAAGTTCGACGAGATCGTGGTTGTTGGTCTTGGCGATGTTGCTTGCACACCTTGTGGTGGCTGCCGCCAGAAAATTCGCGAATTTACCGGTTCTGATGCAACGATCTTTATCATCAATGATGCCGGTGAAACGCTGTTGACCTTGTCGCGTGAAGAACTGATTCCACATTCCTTTGGTCCGGAGAACCTCAAATGAGCAACGTAAAAGCTGCATTGGACGTGATCGCCGCAAAGGCACCCGGCTTCAAGGCCGAGGTGGCATTGGTACTTGGAAGTGGTCTTGGCGGGGTTGTTGATGCCGTCAGCGAAGCAATCCGCATTTCCTATGAAGATTTGCCCGGTTTTCCGCGCCCGACCGTTGTCGGACATGGCGGGACGCTGGTCCTTGGCCGGATTGGTGGTGTTTCGGTCGCGGTGATGCAGGGACGGGCGCATTATTACGAACATGGTCGTTCCGATTTGATGGCAGAACCGCTTGAAACCATGCGGGAACTGGGGGCAGAACGCCTTATTCTGACCAATGCCGCCGGATCGTTGCTGCCCGAAGCCGTTCCGGGCAGTCTGATGCTGATTACCGATCATATCAGCCTGTTTGGGCCGAACCCGCTGATTGGTTATCACGGGAATGACCGCTTTGTCGGCATGGATGTGCCTTATGATCCGGAAATCGGTTCGGGTCTTCATGACACGGCGGCCAAACTGGGGATCAAGCTGTTTGAAGGCACCTATTGCTGGTGCACGGGGCCAAGCTTTGAAACCCCGGCTGAAATCCGCGCGCTCAAGACCCTTGGGGCGGATGCGGTCGGGATGTCGACCGTTCCGGAAAACATTCTTGCGCGTCGCCTTGGCTTCAAGGTTGCAGCAATTTCAAATATCACAAACCTTGCCGCGGGCATGAGCGCAACACCGCTGAGCCACGAGCAGACACTTGAAATGTCCAAAACAGGATCTGCCAATCTTATCAAGATCTTGCTTCAATATTTTTCAGGTGCTGCCTAAACGCGGCCAAGACCGGAAAACGGTCTGAGACAGTAACGACAAGCGCGCAGGAGACAGCAGATGCTGCCGCAGGAAATTATTCGCCGCAAACGCGAAGGCGAAGTTCTTACAGACGCAGAAATTGCCTTTTTCGTCAAAGGCATCACCGATGACAGCATTAGCGAGGGACAGGTTGCGGCCCTTGCCATGGCGGTGTTTTTCAATGGCATGACCATGGACGAACGTGCCGCACTTACCCGCAATATGCGTGACAGTGGCACCGTCCTTGACTGGAAGGCGCTCGGACTTGACGGACCGGTGGTTGACAAACATTCGACCGGTGGGGTCGGTGACAAGGTCAGCCTGATGCTGGGGCCGATTGTCGGGGCATGTGGTGCATTTGTTCCGATGATTTCGGGCCGTGGACTTGGTCACACGGGTGGAACACTTGATAAATTTGATTCCATCCCCGGATACCGCACCACGCCGACCCTTGAAGAATTCGCCAAAGTGACCCGTGAGGTCGGGTGTGCGATCATTGGTCAGACGTCGGACCTTGCGCCGGCAGATAAACGTTTTTATGGCATCCGCGACGTAACGGCGACGGTCGAAAGCATTCCGCTGATTACGGCATCCATCCTGTCAAAGAAACTCGCCGCCGGGCTTGATTCGCTGGTGATGGATGTGAAGTTCGGGTCGGGTGCGTTCATGAATGAATATGATCGCGCGCGTGAACTGGCGCAAAGCATCACCGAAGTTGCCACCCGCAATGGTGTGCCGACAGTCGCCCTGTTGACTGATATGGAACAGGTTTTGGGCGATACGGTTGGCAATGCGCTTGAAATGGTTGAGGCGATCGATTTCCTGACCGGTAAGCATCAGGAACAGCGTGTCTATGATGTGACCATGGCGTTGGCGGCCGAAATGCTGGCGGTCAGTGGTGTTGCCACCGATGTGTCCGAAGGTCTGCGTCAGGCGACAGACGCGCTTGAAAGCGGCAAGGCGGCCGAGGTCTTTGGCAAAATGGTTGCCAGCCTGGGCGGTCCGAACGACTTTGTCGAAAAACATGCCAACTATCTTGAAGCGGCCCCGATGACCAATGCCGTCACCGCGGCCAAGACCGGTCGCGTCTTGTCGATGGATGCCCGCAAGGTTGGTCTGGCACTTGTCGCGCTTAAGGGCGGGCGGACGCGTGCCGATCAGAAGATTGATTTCGCCGTCGGCTTTACCGATTTCATCAAGGTCGGCCAGCCGGTTTCAGCAGAAACGCCCCTGTGTGTCGCGCATACCCGGGATCAGGCGCAACTGGACGAGGCGACCGCATTGCTGCGTGAAGCCATCGTGATTGGCGATGGTGACGTTGCCCCGACCGGGTCGGAACCCGCGGTGCGCGAACGCATTGTGGCCAGCCTTAAGGGCTAAAACATCAGGGCATGATCTGTGAAAAAGGAAAGCCGGGGATTACCCCGGCTTTTTTTATTGTGTTGCAGATGCCTTGATCATCGCGGCGGCCTTTTCCGCGATCATGATGGTTGGCGAATTTGTGTTGCCTGACACGATGGTCGGCATGATTGACGCATCGGCAATGCGCAAACCGTCAAGACCGCGCAGTCGCAATTCCGGATCAACAACCGATGCCGGATCCGCCCCCATCCGACATGTACCCACCGGATGGAAAATGGTCGTGCCGATATCACCGGCGGCACGTATCAGGTCTTCTTCGCTATCATAGGCGGGGCCGGGTTTGAATTCTTCGGGGGCATAGGGAGACAGTGCCGGCTGGCTTGCAATTTTGCGCGTCAGGCGGATGGAATCTGCGGCGACCTTTTTATCGGCATCCGCGGACAGGTAATTTGGCGCAATGGCAGGCTGCTCGGTGTGATCCGGACTGGTGATATGGATGCTGCCCCGGCTTTGCGGGCGAAGATTGCAGACACTGGCAGTAAAGGCCGGGAACGGGTGAACCGGTTCGCCGAATTTCTCAAGCGACAGCGGCTGCACATGATATTGCAAATTGGGCGTTTCAAACGAGGCGTCAGACCGCGTGAAAATGCCCAGCTGGCTTGGCGCCATCGACATCGGGCCGGACTGGTTGAACAGATATTCCAGCGCGATGCTTGCCTTGCCAAACAGGCTGCTGGCCTTTTCATTCAGGGTTCGAATGCCGCTTACCTTGAATGCGCAGCGCAATTGCAGGTGATCCTGAAGGTTTTCACCGACCTGCGGGCTGTCGACAGCCTGTTCAATGCCATATTGCTGAAGAATGTCACCACGCCCGATCCCGGAAAGTTCAAGAATTTGCGGGGACCCGACAGAGCCGGCAGACAGAACGGTTTCGCGATTGGCATAGACCGTTTCGATATTGCCGCCGCGTTCATATTCAACACCGGTGACACGTCCATCAGCAATGATCAGCCGACGGACATGGGCGTTGGTTCGGACTTCAAGGTTTTTACGATCAAGGGCAGGGCGCAAAAACGCCTTTGATGTGTTCCAGCGAATACCGCGTTTCTGGTTCACATCGAAATAGGATGATCCTTCGTTGGTGCCACGATTGAAGTCGGGAACCTTGGGAATGCCGGCCTGTTCGGCAGCATCCTGAAAGGCTTCGAGGATTTCCCAGCGCACGCGAGCCTGTTCGACCCGCCATTCGCCGCCTTCGCCGTGCAATTCGTCAGCACCGCGGTAATAATCTTCGGATTTCTTGAAAAAGGGCAGCACATCGTCCCAGCCCCAATTTGAACAACCCGATTGACGCCACTGGTCATAATCATTGGCCTGACCGCGCATATAGATCATGCCATTGATCGATGAACAGCCGCCCAGAACCTTGCCGCGCGGATAGCCAAGCGATCGGCCGTTCAACCCCGGTTCGCGGACGGTGTTGAAACACCAGTCCACGTTCGGGTTGCCAATGCAGTAAAGGTAGCCGACCGGGATGTGAATCCAGGGATTGCGATCCTTGCCGCCAGCTTCAAGCAACAGGATGCTTGCATCAGCCATCTCCGAAAGACGGTTTGCCAATGTGCACCCGGCCGATCCTGCTCCGATAATGATGTAGTCGAATTTTTGCTCCATGCGCCTGATACTCTATTTGGGGGATTTCAGGCCCAGCTTTACAGCCAGGTTTGACGCATTAAATTCGCCGACAATCCCGCGACGGAACAATAATACGCAGACGATGAAAATAAGGCCGGTCAGAACGGTGACCGGGAAGCCTGTGGTCGAGAGGTAGTTTTGGACTGTTACCACAAAGGCCGCGCCAAAAATCGGGCCAAATATGGTACCAATTCCACCCAGCAATGTCATAAGGATCACTTCACCCGACATCTGCCAGGCAACATCGGTCAGGGTGGCAAACTGGAAAACCAATGCCTTAAGACCACCAGCCAGACCGGCAAGTGCGGCAGACATTACAAAGGCACCCAGTTTGTAAAGATTGACCGAATAACCAAGCGAAATTGCACGATTTTCATTTTCCCGAATGGAACGAAGTATCATGCCAAACGGGGAATGAACGATCCGCCAGACGGCAAAAACGCCAAGAACGAAGACGCCAAGAACAAAGAAATACATGTTCAGGGGCTCGTTAAGATCGATGAAGCGAAGAAGATGTCCGCGCGGAACCCCTTGAAGCCCGTCTTCACCTTTGGTGAATTCAGCCTGAAGGCAGAAGAAGAAGAACATTTGCGACAATGCCAGGGTGATCATGGCGAAATAGATACCTTGGCGGCGAATGGCGAAGAATCCGATCACCAGACCCATGACAGCGGCACCGGCCACACCAAGCAGAATTCCGGCTTCCGGCGAAAAGCCCCATTCCTTGACCGCATGTGCAGTGAAATAGACGGCACCACCAAAGAAGGCGGCATGGCCAAAGGAAAGAAGCCCCGTAAAGCCCAGCAGAAGGTTAAAGGCGCTGGCAAACAGTGCAAAGCACAACACCTTCATCAGGAAAACCGGATACAACACGAAGGGCGCAAATATCAGCGCGATCAGCAGTGCGATGATAAGCGCAATCTGGACGCGGTTTGCAGTCTGATTGCGTGTTTCGGAGGTCATACTAATTTCAGTCATATCAAGCATCCCGACCAAACAGACCCGCAGGCCGGATCAACAGTACAATGGCCATGATCACAAAGATCACGATGTTGGAGGCTTCCGGATAGAATACTTTGGTCAGGCCTTCCAGAATGCCGAGCATATAGCCCGTAACAATCGCCCCCATGATAGATCCCATGCCGCCGACAACAACGATGGCAAAAACCACAATAATAAGGTTTGAGCCCATCAGCGGGCTGACCTGATAGATCGGGGCTGCCATGATGCCGGCAAGTGCCGCCAGCCCGGCGCCAAGCCCGTAGGTCAGCGTCAGCAGGAACGGGACATTGATGCCGAAAGATTGCACAAGCGTCGGGTTTTCGGTTGCGGCACGCAAATAGGAACCAAGCTTTGTCTTCTCGATCAACAGCCAGGTACCGATACAAACGATCAGCGAAGCAACAACAACCCAACCGCGGTAAATCGGCAAATACATGAAGCCAAGATTGACCCCGCCCGACAGCAATTCGGGTGTCTCGTAGGGTTGGCCGGATGTTCCATAGAAATAGCGGAAGCTGCCTTCTATCACCAGTGCAAGGCCAAACGTAAACAGCAGACCGTACAAATGATCCAGGTTGTAGAGACGGCGCAAAGCAAACCGTTCAATGACGATCCCGGTCAAGCCAACAATCACCGGCGCCAGCAAAAGGGCAAACCAGTAATTGACGCCGACCCATGACAGCAGAAGAAAACCTGCGAAAGCGCCCATCATGTATTGTGCGCCATGCGCGAAATTGATGACACGCAAAAGGCCAAAAATAATCGCCAGCCCAAGACTGAGCATGGCATAGAACGAACCATTGATCAGGCCGATCAGAAGCTGACCGAGAAACGCCTGAATTGGGATACCAAAAATCATAATCACGGCGTCATACTCCCAGAACTTCGTGCAGGGTTTCCATTTTCGCGGGCAGTTCCGCCAAATCAAAACCGTCTGTCACTTTCCCGTGATCCATAACGTAGAAGCGGTCGGCAATCTTGCTTGCAAAACGGAAGTTCTGTTCAACGAGCAAAATGGTCATGCCACGTGCTTTTAGGGTTTGCAGCACTTCTCCGATGCGTTGAACAATTACCGGTGCGAGACCTTCGGTCGGTTCATCAAGCAGCAGCATCTTGACGCCGGTACGCAGCATGCGTGCCATGGCAAGCATCTGTTGTTCACCACCGGAAAGCTTGGTTCCCTGACTGTTACGTCTTTCCTTAAGGTTCGGAAAAAGCTGATAGATTTCCTCTACCGTCATTCCGGTATCGGAAACGACAGGGGGCAACATAAGATTTTCCTCAACACTGAGAGTCGAGAAAATTCCCCGTTCTTCCGGGACAAAGCCAATACCCACCCGTGCAGTATGATGAAGCGGGCGGTTCATAAGGTCGGTACCGTCAAAGCTGATGGTGCCGGTACGTTTGCGCAGAATGCCGACGATTGAACGCAAGGTGGTTGTCTTACCCATACCGTTGCGACCCAGTATCGTGACGGTTTCGCCTTCACGGACTTCCAGATTTACACCATGCAGGATGTGACTTTCATCGTACCAGGCATTGAGATCCCGAACGGAGAGAAGAGTTTTATCAGTCATGGTCCGTCCCCATGTAGGCGATCTTGACTTGCTCGTCATTGCTTACGGTGGCGTAGTCGCCCTCTGCCAGAATTTCACCGCGTTGCAGGACGGTGATGTGGTCACACAGGTCAGACACAACATTCAGGTTATGCTCGACCATCAGGACGGCCCGCGTTTTTGCAACATCTCTTATGAGTTCTGCGACCATTCCGACATCTTCGCCGCCCATACCGGCCATTGGTTCGTCAAGAAGGAGAACCTTCGGATCAAGTGCCAGCGTGGTCGCGATTTCAAGCACACGCTTGCGTCCATAGGACAGGTCCGCGGCAAGACTGTTGCACTGATTTTGCAAACCGACCGAGGTCAGAAGTTCCATCGCCCGATCATTTAGAACATCGAGTTTGGACAAAGGCAGCCAGAACTGTGTCGACAAATTACCCGGACGCTGAAGGGCGACGCGTATATTTTCCAGTACCGTCAAATGAGGGAAAATTGCCGAAATCTGGAAAGATCGCACCAATCCCATACGCGCGACGCGCGCAGGCGCGGTCTTGGTAATGTCCTGGCCAAGCAGGGTGATCTTGCCGCTGGTCGGCTGCAGGAATTTTGTCAGAAGATTGAATACGGTGGTTTTGCCTGCGCCATTTGGTCCAATCAGCGCATGCACTTTGGCGTGATGAACGTCGATATTGACGTTGTTGACCGCAGTAAAGCCGCCAAAATCGCGACGAAGGTCACGAGCGGAAAGAACCACTCGTGACTTTGTCTCGTTTTGCTGGCTACCGGGTTTCGTGTGAAATTCGGTTGCCGTCATGGTCTTATTTCGATGCCAGGCTGCAACCGCTTTCGGCCGGATCGATGAAGGCCTTGTTGCCAGGAACGGTATCAAGGATGTTGTAGTAGTCCCAGTCGCCCGTCATTTGTTCTGGCGATTTTACTTCCATCAGATACATGTCGTAAATCATGCGGCCGTTGGCGCCGACCTTGCCATTGTTGGCAAAAACGTCATTGACCGGCATTTCATGCAGGGCCTTGGCGACAGCTTCGGTTTCGTCAGTGCCGGTTTTATCAATGGCCTTGAGATACTGAAGAACTGCCGAATAGGTGCCAGCCTGAATCATGTTTGGCATACGACCCGTGCGGTCAAAGAAGCGTTTGCCAAATTCGCGGGTTTCGTCATTACGATCCCAATAGAAACCCTCAGTCAGGGTCAGACCCTGGGATGCCTTGGCACCCAGACCATGGACTTCTGCAAGCGTAAAGAGCAAGGCAGCCAGTCGCTGGCCGCTCTGTACGATACCGAATTCCGATGCCTGTTTGATCGCGTTGGCGGTATCAAGACCAGCATTGGCAAGGCCAATAACTTTTGCCCCGGATGCCTGTGCCTGAAGCAGGAAGGAGGAATAGTCGTTCGTTCCAAGAGGATGACGGACTGAACCCGATACGGTGCCGCCGCTTTCCTTTACAAAGTTACCGGTCTGTTCTTCGAGTGAATAGCCAAACGCGTAATCGGCAGTAAGAAAGAACCAGCTGTCTCCACCGTTATTGACCAGTGCGCCGCCGGTGCCAACAGCAAGTGCGTGCGTGTCATATGCCCAGTGGAAACCGTACGGGGAACATTGTTCGCCTGTCAGTGCCGTAGTTGCCGCACCGGTAACGATATCGATCTTTTTCTTTTCTTTTGAAATGCCTTGCACGGCAAGTGCGACCGAAGACGTCGTCAATTCCATGATGGCATCAACTTGGTCCTGATCATACCATTGACGTGCAATGTTGGCCGCAACATCAGGCTTGTTCTGATGGTCAGCTGTAATGACTTCAACCGGCTTTCCCTGAACGGTGCCGCCGAAATCTTCAACGGCCATTTTGGCTGCTTCGAATGACCAGACACCGCCGAAGTCGGCATAGACGCCCGACTGATCATTGAGAATGCCGATCTTGACGACGTCATCTGAAATCTCGGCATGGGCGGGCAGTGCAGCGGCTGCTGCCATAATTGCAACCGATGCAATCGTGAACTTCTTCATCTAGATTCCTCCCTGATGGAATGAAGTATCCGTCGTCAAGAATGCGACAACGGACTGTAGGACGTTGTTTGACTGCACATTTTTGTTATGGGTGGACGCAAGTGAAATGTGTCAGTCAAGTATCTGAATTATTGGTAGTTTTTGTTAGTTTGATTTGGTTATTCAGAACTTTGAATTACGATAACATTGACCAAAACACCTTCAAATATATAATTTTGGACAATGATTGTACAAAAATGAACAGGTCGGTGGATGCGTCAATTCTCCTGGGATGATTTGCAGTATTTTCTCGCAGTTGCACAAGAAGGCAAGCTGTCTGCGGCGGCACGCCGGTTGCGCACCAGCCACGTAACGGTTGCCCGGCGCATTGACCGCCTTGAAGAAGGTATCGGCGCCAAATTGTTTCAACGAAGCGGAACGGGCTATACCCTGACTTTCATGGGGGAAAAGCTGATGGAGCCGGCCCGGGCGATGTCGATTGAAGCCGACAAGATGCTTGGTGTCGTCGGCGAGGGTACAATACCGCTAAGCGGGGTGATCCGGCTAAGTGTTCCGGAAGGATTCGGGAGTTTCTTCATCGCAGACAGGCTTCCGCACTTCGCGTCGCAACATCCGAACCTGACCATTGAAATGGTCAATATTCAGCAAATTGTTTCTCTTTCCCGGCGCGAAGCGGACATTTCGATTTCGCTTAATACGCCAAAGGCGGGGGCATACTATTTTGAAAAGATCTGCAGCTATATACTCTATATCTATGCATCCAAGGATTACCTGAAACAGCACGGCAAAATCGAACGAAGATCGGATTTGGCGAAGCATCCTTTTATTGGCTATATCGAAGACATGATCTTTACACCCGAACTGAACTATTTGGGTGAGATCGTCCCCGGATTGCGGCCGTCCTATCAAACGTCAAGCGTGTTTGCGCAGGCCAAGGCGTGTCGTGCGGGGTACGGGTTATGTGTCCTGCCATATTATATGGGCAACATGTTTGATGATATTGTTGCGGTGATGCCCCACAGCATTCCAATCCATCGGGACTATTTTCTGGTGTGTCACAATGACGTAATTGACGCTGCGCGTATTCGACCACTCATTGATTTTATTCGGGCTGAAACAGCAAAATCGAATGACTGGTTTGCCGGTTTCCCCAGCCAATTTGTTTAACCGATTGCCCTGTACTTGAAAAATTGCGACTGAATTTGCACAACTGCGCTTGCAAGACAGGAAAATTCACCGCATTTTGATCGGTAACGAAAATTTGCCCGCCAATATGAAAATCAGAAAATATCAGGAGAGAACGGCATGGGAAAACTGGATCGGCGGCGTCGTGAGATACTCGAACTTGTGGCGTCCAACAGCTTTATGACGATTGATTCCCTTGCCGAACATTTTTCCGTAACCCCGCAAACCATCCGTCGAGACATCAACGAGATGGCCGAAGAGGGGCTGATTGCGCGTTATCACGGTGGCGCGGCAAGCGTGTCCACGACCGAGAATACGGCCTACCAGGACCGTCAGGTTCTCAATCTTGGCAGTAAACGCGAAATTGCGAAACTGGTTGCCGAACATATTCCCGAAGGTGCATCGCTCTTTATCAATATCGGCACCACCAACGAGGAAGTGGCCCATGCGCTTTCGGGTCATAAAAGCCTTAAAATCATCACCAACAATCTGCATGTCGCGGAAATTTGTGCCGCTAATCAGGGGTTTGAGGTAATCATTGCCGGCGGTGTTGTGCGCCAGCGTGACTTTGGCGTGATCGGTGAGGCAACGATAGACTTCATCAACCAGTTCAAGGTCGATTACGCCATTATCGGCATTTCCGGTGTGGATGAAGACGGCAGTTTGATGGATTTCGATTATCGGGAAGTGCGGGTTGCCCGCGCGATCATTTCCAATGCGCGTCAGACATTCCTGTGTACCGATGCCTCGAAATTCGGGCGGCGCGCCATGGTACGTCTGGGGCACCTATCCGAAATTGATGCCCTGTTTACCGATCGTCATCCCGGGCCAATCTGGTCGGACGTGATCCGTGAAGCCGATGTGTCGGTCTATACCGCTAACTGATCAAGAGTAATAATTGCGGCCGGTCTGAGCGGTGCGTGATTTGGCGTGAGGCAAGGAACGGGATCAGGCGAAGATGCCGTCTTCGCGTTTGCCGGTCCGCATGGTGATCGGGCCTTGCGATGAACCATCTAGCATCTGGGTCAGATGGGCGTTGTGGGCATCGTCAATATCGTCCGTCTTGCCGGACCAATAGACTTTGCCATCATGCATCATCATCAGGTTTTGATACCGGGTGCGGGCGATTTGCATATCGTTGGTGATCGAAATGACGGTGGTGCCGCGCTGTGTCGCGATCTTTGAAATCATCAGTTCGATATGGTTCGACAAAACCGGATCCAGCCCCGCAGTCGGATTATCAAGCAACAGAAGTTCCGGATCGGTTGAGATTGCGCGCGCAATTCCGACGCGCTTTTGCATGCCACCCGACAGATCGCTTGGTGTCAGTTCCGCACTTTCTTGGGCCAGCCCGACAAGTCCAAGCAGTTCGACAGCCCGTTCTTTGGCGGCCTTGCGGCTAAGTGTGCCCAGTTCAATCTGACGAAAACAGATATTTTCCCAGACCGTCAGGCTGTCAAACAGGGCGTTTTGCTGAAACAGCATGCCGATCTTTGCCGCCCATTTCGGACGTTCGGGGGCGTTGGTATCGCTGACATCATCCTGATCAAGGTAAATGGTACCTTCATCGGCACCATAAATGCCCACCAGGCATTTCATCAAAACACTTTTCCCGGCCGCGGACGGCCCGATAATCGCCAGTGTTTCGCCCCGCGAAAGGGTCAGATCGACATTGTTGACGGCAACCACAGACCCGAAGCGTTTGGTAAGTTTTTTAACGGCAACAAAGGCCGTGCTGTCCGAATGAGAAGATGCAGCTTGGGTCATTGAAATTCCGGTTGTGATCCAGTTTGCGCAGAGTTTCGGCAATTGGCGGGCAGGGGGCAAGCATCAATTTCACAAAAATGAAAACGGCCCCGATCGGGGCCGTTTTGCATAAGGTCGTGAAGTCTGAAAATCCGCTTAGTGCGAAAGAATCTGGCTGAGGAACAGCTTGGTACGTTCGCTTTTCGGATTGTCGAAGAATTCATGCGGACCAGCCATTTCAATGATCTGGCCGGCATCCATAAAGATCACGCGATCGGCGACCTCTTTGGCAAAGCCCATTTCGTGGGTCACGCACAGCATGGTCATGCCTTCTTTTGCAAGTTCGACCATAACGTCGAGAACTTCCTTGACCATTTCCGGGTCAAGGGCCGAGGTCGGCTCATCAAACAGCATGATTTTCGGCTGCATGCAGAGCGAACGGGCAATGGCCACACGCTGCTGCTGGCCACCGGAAAGCTGACCCGGATATTTGTGGGCCTGCTCGGCGATGCGGACACGCTCAAGATAGTGCATGGCCAGATCATTGGCTTCTTTCTTGGGCATCTTGCGAACCCAGATCGGTGCCAGTGTCAGGTTTTCAAGCACAGTCATGTGCGGGAACAGGTTGAAGTGCTGGAACACCATGCATACTTCGCGACGAACGGCTTCGATGTTTTTGACATCGTCACCCAGAAGGATGCCATCCACGGTGATTTCGCCGGTCTGATAGGTTTCCAGACGGTTCATCGTACGGATCAGTGTCGATTTACCCGAACCCGACGGGCCACAGATAACGATACGCTCACCCTTGCGAACGGTAAGGTCAATATCCCGCAGAACGTGGAAATTGCCGTACCATTTGTTCATCTTGTTGACGACGATGACATCTTCCTCGCTCGGAGAAGGCACAGCGCCGGTAGTGGTTTCAGTTGCTACAGTCATTGTTCTTTCCTCACTCCTTACCTGCGTTCGCCTTTGCGAAGTTCTTTTTCAAGATAGGCGGAATATTTCGCCATCGAGAAACAGATCAGGAAGAAAATTGCCGCGGCGAAGGCATAACCTTCGACGTAATACTTGGTCCAGGCCGGGTCACTGCGCAGTGCCAGCTTCACGGTGCCAAGGAAGTCAAACAGGCCGATAATCACGACCAGCGTGGTATCCTTGAACATCGAGATGAAGCTGTTCACGGTTGGCGGAATAACCAGACGCAGTGCCTGCGGCAGGATGATCAGGCGCATGGACTGCCAATAGGACAGTGCAAGGCTGTCACCTGCTTCAAACTGGCCACGCGGAACGGCCTGCAATCCACCACGGAATACCTCGGCAAGGTAGGCGGCGGTAAACAGGATGATACCGATCTGTGCACGCAGCAACTTGTCGATGGTAACCCCATCAGGCAGGAACAGCGGGAACATGACCGATGCCATGAACAGAACCGTAATCAGCGGCACACCACGAATGACTTCGATATAGACCACGGACATGGTTTTGATGGCCGGCATGTGAGACTGGCGACCCAGTGCAAGAAGCAAACCGAACGGAAAGGCAAAGATCACACCGATTGATGACAGGATCAGGGTCAGCGGCAGGCCGCCCCAATAGCTGTTCTGGACATAGGTAAGACCCAGAACACCGCCCCACATCAGAATGGCAATGATCGGTACACCGATCACCCACATCGGGATAATTGCCTTGCGCAAACCGGGATACTTAACCGCGCCAAGGCTGCCGCAGATGATGCCCATCAAAATGATCATGGCCAGCAGCGGGCGCCACTGTTCATCATACGGGTAGGTGCCAAACAGGATCAGCCGCAAGTTGGCATTCACAA
Source organism: Thalassospira povalilytica (assembly GCF_002844235.1). GTDB lineage: Bacteria > Pseudomonadota > Alphaproteobacteria > Rhodospirillales > Thalassospiraceae > Thalassospira > Thalassospira povalilytica. The sequence goes on from NZ_PGTS01000002.1 coordinate 385,426, forward strand.
AGCCCCAGCAGGCACCGCTGACTTCTTTACAGCCCTCGATGGTCGGTTCCAGAGTTGCGTTGACAATGCCCCATTCAATGATCGGCGGGATCAACCACAGCAGAAAGGCGATCGCGCCAATCGTCAGGATGGAATTGAACCAGCCGTCAAACAGGTTCTTCTTCGACCAGGAAACGGCACGTTCGGCAAAGGTGCCGGTAGGAAGAGGAGGTGATTTTGCGTTATCGGACATATTACCTCTCCACCAGTGCCATTTTCTTGTTGAACCAGTTCATAAAGAGCGAGGTCAACAAGGACAAACCAAGATAGATCGACATGAAGATCGAGATGGCCTCGATCGCCTGACCTGTCTGGTTCATGGTCGTGTTGGAAACAGAAACCAGATCCGGATAACCAACCGCAACCGCAAGCGAGCTGTTTTTGGTCAGGTTCAGATACTGGTTGGTGAGCGGCGGGATCGCAACGCGCATGGATTGCGGCAGGATCACTTTGCGAAGGGCGACAGAACGCTTGATGCCAAGACTGTCGGCCGCTTCCCACTGGCCACTCGGAACAGCCTGGATACCGGAACGGACAACCTCGGCAACATAGGTCGAGGTATAGACAGTCAGGCCGATCAGAACCGCCAGGAATTCCGGCGAAATGTTATAACCGCCACGAATGTTGAAGCCTTTGAGTTCCGGCATGCTCATTTCGGTCGGTGCACCACCTGCCAGATAGGCAAGCAACACAAGACCGACAAAAATGCCAAGACCGGTCAGGAACATCGGGAATGGTTGCCCGGTTGCATCCTGACGTTTCTTCGCCCAGCGTTTGATGAAGAAGATCGCAACAAGTGCGATGATCGCGGCAATTCCCATCAGGGTATAGGCCGTATCAGCCACCGGAACCGGCATATACATGCCGCGCGACGTGAAAAGCACACCCGGAAGAGGTTCCAGCGCATCACGCGGGTGGGGGAACGCCCCGGGGATCAGCGCGTACCAGAAGAACAGCTGAAGCAGGACCGGGATGTTACGGAAGGTTTCAACGTAAACCGTTGCCAGTTTCCGTACGATCCAGTTTGACGAAAGGCGTGCGACGCCAAAAATCGTCCCAATGATCGTGCAAAGAACGATGCCAAGCACCGAGACCTTTACGGTGTTGAGAAGACCGACGACCAGTGCTGTCGCATAATTGCTTTTGGCACTGTAATCAATCATGGTCTCGCTGATCTCGAAGGATGCTTCAAGATCAAGGAACCCGTAGCCGGTAGAGATGTTCTGCTGCGCGAGGTTGTACAGGGTGTTCGACACCAGGTACCAACCAGCCAGAATGATAAGACCGATCGCGACGATCTGGTAAAGCACGGCGCGAACGTTCTCGTCATTCAGGTAATCGACGAGGCTCTTGGAGCGAACATCCCCCTGGGCATTTTGAGGCTTACTCATATGACCCTCAGGTGTAGATTGTATCCAAAATCAGTAGCCACCTAACGAAAAGCTCCGCCCATGCGTTCAGGCAGTGGGGCGGAGCTTCGTAGGTTTTAGCGTACGGTTGCTATCGTATTAGCGAACCGGCCATGCGTACTGCAGGCCACCATCGGTCCACAGAGCGTTCAGACCACGCTCGAGGCCAAGCTTGGCGGTAACGTTTTTCTCGTAGCTTTCGCCGTAGTTACCAACGTTCTTGATGATGCGGTAAGCCCACTCTTCGTCAAGACCAAGAGCTTCGCCCATGCCCGGCGATACGCCCAACAGACGCTGGATGCCCGGGTTGGTGCTGTTTGCTTTCATGTCGTCAACATTTTCCATGGTGACGCCAAGCTCTTCTGCTTCGACCATTGCGGTCAGCGCCCAACGAGCTACGTCCGACCACTGTTCGTCACCCTGGGCGACAACCGGGCCAAGCGGCTCTTTGGAGATGATTTCCGGAAGGATCATGTAATCATCCGGGTTTTCCGCCATGGTGGTGCGGATCGAAGCAAGACCCGAAGCATCCGTGGTGTAAACGTCGCAACGGCCCGAGAAGAAGGCTGCGGTTGCTTCGTTGATGTTTTCGATAACGACCGGCTCGAAGCTCATGCCTTTCGCGCGGAAGTAATCAGCCAGGTTCAGCTCGGTCGTGGTGCCCGGCTCAACGCAGACGGTTGCGCCGTCAAGCTCGGTCGCGCTTTTAACGCCAAGAGCTTTCGGGATCAGGAAGCCCTGACCGTCATAGTAGTTGATGCCGACAAAGGTCAGACCCAGTTTCGCGTCACGAGTGGTGGTTGCCGTGGTGTTACGCGACAGAATGTCGATTTCACCAGACTGCAGAGCGGTGAAACGCTGTGCGGCGGTCAGCGGGGTGTACTGAACGCTGTTTGCGTCACCGAGAACTGCTGCTGCAATTGCACGGCAAACATCAACGTCAATGCCTTCCCACTTACCTTCGGCATTGGCAGCGGAGAAACCCGGAAGACCGGTGTTCACGCCACACTGAACGAAACCTTTGGCCTTAATGCCGTCAAGCACGGCACCAGCCTGTGCATTCTGCGCGGCAACGGCTGCAACGGTCATTGCGCCTGCGGCAAGGATCGTTTTGATTTTCATAGATGAGCTCCCTTATTAGCAAAGCATTGTTTTTAGCTTTTGTACCACCCTGGATACGCGATGTAGCATATCCATCTATCCAAATAGATTGGATTGCCAAATTAAGAAATTTTAGGCCGCTATGTGTCAAGTGCGAAAAATTTTATACTGGTCGGGCCAAAGCCGATTTGGTCGGAAAATCGCCGGTTTTTGGCTGTTGGTCGCGGTATGAATGTTTGAACTTCTATAAATGGCGAGTTGAGAATTGTCTGTTATATCAGTAATTTAACGGATGAATTGACAGTGCATGGGGATGCTTTTGCAGATTGCACGAACTTTTTTCGCGCAGAATGAACAACTGTTTAAAAAAAGGTCAATATTTCACCCTGTGTAAAAATGATGCACTTCGCGGTGCGGAATCGGACGGGAATGACTCCGGCTTCTTTCCGCTAGGCCCGCGTGACGCCGCAAAAGAAAAACACCTCCTGACCGGCTGATCAGGAGGTGTTGCGCATTTATTTCTTGAGTTCACCAAGATTGGAGAATAGCTCGAGCGCTGTGGGATTTGCTAGAGCTTCCTGATTTTTGACCGGGCGCCCGTGAACCACATCACGTACCGCAAGTTCGGTGATCTTGCCCGATTTGGTGCGTGGGATATCGGCAACGGCAATCACCTTTGCCGGAACATGGCGCGGGGTGCAGTTGTTGCGGATCTGCTTTTTGATCTTGTCGATCAGAGCTGCATCCAATTCGTAATTATCGCGCAGCACAACAAACAGAATGACCCTTACGTCATTATCCCAGTCCTGACCGATGACAATCGATTCCTGAATCTCAGGAAGCTTTTCGACCTGGCGATAGATTTCCGCTGTACCGATACGCACACCACCCGGATTAAGCGTCGCGTCCGAGCGGCCATAGATAACCATGCCGCCTTCGTCGTCGAGTTCAACATAATCGCCATGGCACCAGATATTCTCGAACCGGTCAAAATAAGCGGCGTGATAGCGTGATCCGTCCGGATCGTTCCAGAAGCCGACCGGCATGGACGGGAAGGGCTTGGTGCAGACCAGTTCGCCTTTCTCGTTGCGAACGGCTTTGCCGTCATCGTTAAAGACGTCCACAGCAACCCCAAGGGCACGGGTCTGGATGACGCCGCGTTTGACCGGCAGAACCGGTGATGCCAGCACGAAACAGCCAAGGATGTCGGTGCCCCCCGAAATTGATGCCAGATGAATGTCTTCCTTGATGTCGCGGTAAACGTAATCGAAGCTTTCAGGTGCCAGCGGCGAGCCTGTCGAAGTCATCGCACGTACGGTTGACAGATCGTGGGTCGCACGCGGTTTGAGTTCCGCCTTGGCCAATGCATCAATATATTTGGCAGATGTCCCGAACAGGGTCATGCCTTCTGCATCGGCATAGTCAAACAGGATGTTGCCGCTGGGATAGAATGGTGATCCATCATACAGCAGCAGCGTTGCCCCGGCAGCCAGACCGGCCATCAGCCAGTTCCACATCATCCAGCCGCAGGTGGTGAAATAGAATACCCGATCGCCCGGTGCCACGTCACAATGCAGGACATGTTCGGAGACCTGTTTCAACAAGGTCCCGCCGGTACCATGGACAATGCATTTCGGTTTGCCCGTTGTTCCCGACGAGAACATGACATAAAGCGGATGATTGAATTCAACCTGTTCAAAGGTGATCTTTGCGCCTTCGAACGGGGCGATGAAATCATCATATGTAACCGCGTTGCGAATGCCGGTGCTGTCAGTGCCATCAAAGGCATATTTGACGATGACGACCTTTTTCAGGCTGTCGATCCGGTCAACAACATCGCGGACCTTTTCGCGGATGTCGTGCTGTTTGCCATTATAATGGTATCCATCGACCGTAATCATCACAGTCGGTTCGATCTGGCCAAAGCGGTCAACAACGCCCTGGACGCCAAAGTCGGGGGAGGCGGAAGACCAGGTTGCCCCGATGGCGGCCGTTGCAAGCAGCGCGATCACGGTTTCGCCCATATTGGGCATATAGCCGCAGACGCGATCGCCTTTGCCGACACCTTCGGCGCGCAGGGCCTGTGAAAAGCGCGACACGGCGATATTGAGGTCCGTCCATGACAGACGTGTTTTTACCTTGTCCTCGCCCCAGAAAACCAGGGCATCGGTATTGTCATCGCGAACCAGAAGGTTTTCCGCAAAATTCAGGCGTGCATCGGGGAAAAACTGTGCGCCGGGCATTTTATTGCCATCAATCAGGACGCGCTCACCCCAGGTTTCAGCCTTGAGATCAGTATATTCAATCAGGGCAGGCCAGAACTTTTCAGCCTGATCCACAGACCAGTCATACAGCGCCGTGAAGCTTTGGAGATCCAGACCGTGTTTATCGTTAACCCAGCGGCGAAAGCTGGTGACATTTGCGTTTTCAACGCGTTCCGTCGTCGGTTTCCAAAGCACGTCGCTCATGATGGGGCCTCTGTTTCCTGCCTGTTTGTGATTGTTTGATAGCGTCCAAATGGGGCGCTAATTTGGTATCTTCATACCGTTTTTCTACGGTGAAAAATGTCGGGCGGCAAGCAGAGTAACGTCGATGTCGAATATTGGTAATACCAATGATGTCAAAAATCTTGCAGTATAAGATTGAGATACATTGATAATCAATTGATAACTAATGACATGTTTTAAAATAATTAGCTGTAAAAAATCTTTACCGTGATTGGTGGTTATTTGCGCGGTTTGCTAATTAAATGACAAAAATCAATGTGATTTTGGTCGATCATGATTCGGCGCACGCAATCAAAATGTCGGTTGTTATGAAAAGGCTTGCACATCAAATGCGGCGTACTAGTTTGATCTGGCCACAAAAAAGTCGGGAGGTCAGTTTGGCCGGGATAGATGAAAGCAAGCCGTTTGTATCGATCAACATTGCCGTTTTAACGGTCAGTGATACGCGAACGGCCGCGAATGACACATCGGGTGATGTTCTTGTCAGTCGCATCGAAGAAAACGGTCATCGCGTGTTTGATCGGAAAATCTTGCCAGATGATCAGGGCGCATTGCGCGACCAATTGGCAAGCTGGTGCGAGAACCCGGAAATTGATGTGATCATCACGACGGGTGGCACGGGTGTTACCGGGCGTGACGTTACGGTCGAAGCCCATCGTGCCCTTTACGAAAAGGAAATCCCGGGTTTTGGGGAACTGTTCCGCTGGATTTCGTTCCAGAAGATCGGGACATCAACCGTGCAATCCCGGGCAACAGCCGGGGTTTGCAAGGGTACCTATATGTTCGCGCTGCCGGGCTCGACCGGTGCTTGCAAGGATGCGTGGGATGAAATCCTGACCTATCAACTCGATATTCGCCATCGCCCCTGCAATTTCGTCGAATTGATGCCGCGTCTTACCGAACGTTGAAGATCGCGCCAAAGGGGCTGCTTAACGGCCCTTGGTAATCTTTTCATCACTGACCTAACCTGTCTCAGGGAAATTCCATGGATTTCATCACAGATCCGTTCTTTTATGCGGTCGCAGTGCCGGCTGTTCTGATTGCCGGGGTCTCAAAAAGCGGATTTGGTGGCGGGTTGGGGGTGATCGCCGTGCCATTGATGGCATTGGCCGTATCGCCACAAGCCGCCGCAGCAATCATGTTGCCGATCCTGTGTTTGATGGATGTTGCCAATGTCTGGGCCTATCGCAATCGGTGGGACCGGCGCAATATGCTTATTCTGGTGCCCGCAGCACTTGTCGGGATACTGGTTGGTGTCTTGACCTTCAGTTATCTGAGTGTGGCGGCTGTCAAACTGATCATCGCACTGATTGCCATTGTCTTTACCCTTGATCACTGGCTGCGTGGCAAGAAAACAGGCGACACGCCAAAAGAAGCAACCTGGGGAAAAGGATCGGTCCTGGGGAGCCTTGCGGGGTTCACAAGCTTTGTCGCCCACGCGGGCGGGCCGCCGGTTTCGGTCTTTTTGTTGCCGCAGCGGATGGACAAGTCGATTTTTGTCGGCACCACGGTGATGTTTTTCATCGTCGTCAATTACGTCAAACTCGTACCGTACTGGTTCCTGGGCCAGTTCAGCAGTGCAAACCTTGGAACGTCAGCCGTGCTGATACCTGTTGCATTGTTCGGCACCTGGGTGGGGCTGTGGGCGCATGACAAGGTGAATGTCGTGCTGTTTTACAGGGTTTGCTATGCATTGCTGTTCCTGACCGGGATCAAGCTGCTTTGGGATGCGGTCGTTCTGTTTTCGGCGTGATGTACCAATCACCGATGTCTGAACTGAAATTTTGCGGGCATCGATTGCGATGTCCGCATTTTTAATGGGCGGACCATTGCAAAGTGGTTCATGCTTGCCCGCGTTCGGCAAACCATATAGCGATACAGTCAATTTGTTGATAAATTGTCATTAAGTGACTTTTGTGCGCGAGGTGCCCGAACGTGGAACTGATACTGGCCAAACTGAGTGTCTCGGTTGGAATGGTTCTTGGTCTGTCCTTTCTGGCAGAACGCGCAGGCCCGCGTGCCGCAGGTATCCTGTCGGGTTATCCATTGGGGACGGCAATTTTGCTTTATTTCATCGCAGTAGAGCAGGGCATTGCCTTTGCCAGTGAAAGTGCCGTCTATGCGATGCCGGGGCTGATTGCCACGCTGGCATTTCTGTATGGCTATTTTCATGCATCATGTCGCTTGGTGCGTTTGCCCGTGATCCCGCAGATTGTGCTAAGTTCGCTTGCGGCCTTTGCTGTGTATCTTGCGGTGTCGTGGTTATTCCAATTGACATCAATGACCCTGACGCAGGCTGCGATCATTTTGCTGTTTGCGATTTTTGCCGCTCTCGTCCTGTTCCGAAAAATCGAGAATGTCAAAATTCTCAACCGGGTGCGGGTTACCAAACGCGTTATCCTGTTCCGGGCCGGACTGGCGTCGGTGATCGTGCTGATTATCAGTGGTCTGGCAGCGTGGATTGGCCCACGGTGGTCAGGGTTGCTTTCGGGTTTTCCGGTTGCGCTTTATCCGACAATGATCATTTTGCATTTCAGTTACGGGGCGGCACCTGTTCATACACTGGTGCGGAATTTCCCGCGCGGCATGGGGGCACTTTGGACATATATCCTGGCCGTATCGCTGAGCTATCCTGTGCTCGGGCTTAATGTCGGGACGCTGGTTTCGTTTGCAGCAGCAACGGTTTACCTTGTTACATATTCCACTTTCGTTTGGATGAAGCAAAAGTCCGTGCGCCCAATAGAATGATCCCATAATATCACTGACAATGGTGAAATAGCGGTCCGTTAAACGGGCCAGTTCAGGGAGACGTATCTGCATGCAGCAGGTTCAATCACTGGTCAGGGCGTTAAGCATCCTTAATGCGCTTGCAGAAAGCGATGATGGCATGACGCTGACCGAAATTGCGCAACAGGTGAAGTTGCCTCCATCAACCGCCCACAGGTTGCTGACAACCATGCAACACGAACGCTATGTGTCGTTTGATGGCGAACGGACATTGTGGTTTGTAGGTGTTCAGGCCTTCAGTGTGGGAAATGCATTTACGAAAAACCGCAATCTGAGCCAGATTGCCCGTCCCTATATGCGGGCATTGATGGAAGATAGCGGTGAAACAGTTAATCTGGCCGTCGCCGACGGCGGGGAGGTCATTTTCCTGTCACAGGTCGAATGCCGCAAAATGATGCGCGCTCTGGTCACGCCGGGACGCCGCGCATTGATGCATTGTTCCGGTGTCGGCAAGGCGCTGCTGGCGTTCCTGCCGGAATCCGAACTGAAATCCGTCGTTGCCAAGCATGGATTGCCAAAAATCACGGAACGGACACTGGTTTCGTCCGGTGCACTTGAAAAGGATCTGGAACGCGCCCGCCAGCGTGGCTACGCCCTTGATGACGAGGAACATGCCGTTGGCCTGCGATGTGTCGCAGGGGTGGTTCGCGATGAAACCGGAAGTCCGATCGCAGCCCTTTCCCTGTCAGGGCCGGCTGCACGTATTCCAAACGATCACATCGAACAGCTTGGGCTTAAGGTTCGGCGTGTTTGTGCCGATCTCAGCCGTGAATATGGCGGGAAGCCGGTATAAACCGGCAAAGCCCGCAGCTTGTTCAGCTATTCGGTACGTGAACGGTTGTTTGTCGCAAAGCGGAAGGTGTTCCTTCCGCTTTTTTTCGCGGCATACATTGCATCATCCGCCGCGGCAATCAATTCATCGACGGTTTCGCCGTGATCGGGATAAAGCGCGATGCCAATGGATGCTGTCACCGTATAGGGTGAGAGGTCATCACCAAATTCAATGGCGCTGCCCGATAGGGCGGTTTGCAGTTTGCGCGCAACAAGTTCGGCGTCTTCGGGCGTCTCGGTGCCGGGCAGAATAATGGTGAATTCATCACCGCCAATGCGGGCAACAGTATCGACATTGCGCAATGTGCCGGTCAGTCGCTTGGCAATTTCATCAAGTGCCTTGTCGCCTGTGGAATGGCCACCGGTATCATTCAGCGACTTGAATTCATCAATATCGATGAACATCAGGGCAAAGCATTCACGCCGTCGCTTTGACAGTTTGATCGCAAAGTTCAGCCGATCCATGAACAAATAGCGGTTCGGAAGGGATGTCAGCGCATCATGATTGGCCTGGAAACGAATTTGTTCCTCTGTGAATTTGCGATCCGAGATATTGGTAAAGCTGGTCAGCCGCAAAGTCTGGCCTTGGACAACGACGTTTCTGCCATTGATTTCACAGGGAAACTTGCTGCCATCCTTGCAAACAGCAATCGCCTCGTAGGGTTTGTCATATCCCGAGCGGATATTGGCCATGACAAGCGGCAAGGTTTCGCTTGAGATAATGTCCGCTGCACTCAGCAACAGAAGTTCGGAACGATCATAACCGAACATGCGTTCGGCGGCGTTATTGGTATCGATGCATTTCCCGCCATCATGCAGAAAAATTGCTTCGTTGCTCAGGGTTTCAAGGATCTTGAGCCGTTCTTCGCTTTCCTGGCGGCGGTTGCGTTCCTCGACCAGTTCGGTGATGTCCCAGATGATGCAATCGATCTGACAATCCGGGGTGATCGGCGGTAAAGCACGCATTTGAATACGCACCCAGCGTTGTTCACCGTGATTGGTTTTTACAGTCATTTCGGTCGTTTGAATTTCGCCTTTGGCCTCGATTGCCGCCCGGCGAAGGTTCATCAGGGCTTCATGGTCAAAAATCTGATTGCGCAGGCTGTCCGTAATCGATGCACCGGCCCAGTTAAGACCCTGGTCCGATGCAAATTCGATCTTGCCGAACTCATCAATGCGGAACACCAGCCCGGGCAGGCGGGCAAAGAACCGCTGCCGTGATTTGGCGTTTCGGCGCACCATGAAATGCACGATCGCAAGCAATCCGGCAACGGACAGGAAAAAGACAAGTGATGTCGAAAGCGGGGGGAATGTCGCGTCACTATAGGTCAGGGCAAGGGCATATTCAATGCCGCCGCATAACCAAAGTCCCAGTAGCCACCAGGATATATGCAGGCCGATAAAGTATCGGTCTTTCAAAAACGGACCCGGCATATCTCTTTGTATATCCTTTGCCTACCAATCAAGCCAAAGAATATACCGGTCATGAAATATGACAAGCATCTGATTTGTCGATAGCAGACGCGATGCGGTCCGTTTTTGAAGACAGGTCAAATTCGGCTTTTACATACCGGGGCAGGAAACCCCGGTGCCGCCTAGTCCGCAATATCCATCAGGATTTTTGTGCAGATACTGCTGATGGAAATCTTCGGCGTAATAGAATGTCGGCGCATCGGAAATTTCGGTGGTGATCCCGCCCTGACCAGCGGTATCAAGGGCTGCGTGATATGCATCGCGCGATGCAATTGCCGCTGCTTTTTGATCGGGGTTGGTCGTGTAGATCACCGAACGATACTGTGTACCGATGTCATTGCCCTGACGCATGCCCTGGGTCGGGTCATGATTTTCCCAAAACAGCTTCAGCAGTTGCTGATAGGAAGTCACAGCCGGGTCGAAAACAACCATTACAACTTCGGCATGGCCGGTCATGCCACTACACACTTCGCGGTATGTCGGATTGCGGGTATAGCCGCCGGCATAGCCAACAGTGGTGGTCCAGACGCCGTCCGCTTTCCAGAACAGGCGCTCGGCCCCCCAAAAACATCCCATGCCAAAGACAGCAACTTCGAGATTGTCGGGGAAGGGACCCACCATCGGGTTTCCGGTCACAACGTTACGTTCTGCGACGGCAATGGCATCGTCGCGACCGGGCAATGCGGTATCTGCGGATGGCATTTGTGCCTTGTCTGTTTTAAGGGCGGAAAGCATGTCTTTCACCTGATGAGTTTGGAATTTCTGACTGCAATGTAACCCAGTGCACGACAATAGCAATTCCCCTGTTGATCAAATGTCTTTGAACATTCTTTTGGTGGGGCACGACAGGCCATAGATAATGCGCGCAACAAAGCGGTTGTCGGGAAACAAGGTTTCGTCGTGCGCAGACTGTCGAATTTGAAATCAATGGCTTTGATCCTGATCGGGGGGCTTTGTTTGTTGATCGGATTGGTGTTTTTGCCATTGCCGCCGCCATTTTTCGGCATGGTGTTCATTGCGCTGGGCCTGCCATTGCTGGCGGCCGGCTCAAAACGAACTCGCCGCCTGATCCAGCATCTGCGATGGCGGTATTATCGACATAATGCAAAAATCGAATATCTGCTGGCGCGCTTGCCGGGCTTTTTACGCCGTCACGGCCACAAGACGCGGCCAGATGTGCTTGTGCGACTCAATAAAAAGCGTTAGGCAAGGTTGGACCGTTGATTGTTAAGCGTGCGGCTATCTCAGGCATATCGTCAAAGCAGGCCCGGGTACTCAGCGTTCCACACGGCGGATCAGGCAATCAACGCCGGCTGATTTAAGCTGGTTACAGGCTTGGGCGGCCTCTGACTGACGCGCATATGTTCCGGTCAGAAGACGGAAAAACAAACCCTTGCCCTCAATTGCGATACTGACAACCTCATGATCAGCGTTTGTCAGCATTCCCCGAGATGAATTCTGAAATTTCGGCCAAGCATCTTCGGCACGACCGCGCGACCGGTATGCTGCCAATTGAACAGCATAATAGGGGCCCGACCGGGTTGCAGACGAGGCCGCCGGTGCAGATGTCGAAGCGGGAGCAGGTGCGGTTCTTTCTGCAACACTTGGTGTGCTGCGCGGTGCGGGCGCCGGCGTGGATTGCGATGCCATCGGCAATTCGATCATCGTGCTTGATGGTTCGCGATCAATGATTTCGAGTTCCCCTTGCTCAACCGGCCGGGAATTGGTGGCAACAACTGCACCCTGATGGTCGACATCGGCCGCTGTTCCGGCGATTGTCGGTGCCTCGGTCACCGGTGCTTTTGCCGCTTTGGAGGCTGCCGCAGGCATCTGTTCCGCAACAGGTGCCGGTTGCACGGGGATGACCGGAATAATCGTTGGCTGCGAAGCCGCTGTTGCCGGTGCCGCCACGGTGCCCGGACTTGTCATCGCAGCCGATGGCGTCGATGTGGTTTGCGGTTGTGATACACGGCGTTCAACACGGGTGAGCTGGGCCGTGTTTTCACTAACCGGCATGTCCATACGTTCGATCGGCTTGGTACTGTCTTCGGGTTCGGCAGTAACAACGCCACCGGTTTCATAGAAACGACGATCACGCTCCACCTTGGGCGGATCGGGAAGATCAGGGCCCGGTGCGACGGTTGCGGCCGCCACGACCGATTCAATTTCGCTTGAACGGGCAAATTGCGGGGCAATTTCATCAAGTGCAACCAATCGACGCTGGGCGAGGGCGTTGACATTGCCGGTCAGCTTGATGCCCTGACCACAATCAAGATTGATTTTGTTTTCAGGCGGGGATGCTGTCAGCCAGACATACAATTTACGCGCATTTTCGTAATTTCCATTGATGTCATAGGCAATGGCCTGCATCAGGTTTTCTTGCGGGGTGCGCGTAAGCGAAATCTCGGTAGCAGCAATATGCGATACTTCGGCGGGCGTGGTCTTGCCGAAAAACAATCCGCATGCTGCACGGTTCAAGTCATAGCCGGTTTGCGGACTGTCCGTCGCAGGGCCGTCAACCGATGATGGCTGCATTGCTGAGACATCGCTGGATGAAGTTCCAAACCACAGCCCGGAAAAATCATCGGTGCTGCAGGCGCCAAGAAGCGGCAATAGTGCTGCGGCGGCAAACCAGCCCTTTTTAAGCGGGGCGTTCTTTTTTCTTGTCGCAGCTCTGATTTTCACGCTTCACCTGATGATCATATTATCAGCGTAAGTTATAGCCAGCAGGAAGGCCCGGAGCAACTGTTACAAGCCGCCCCGGTGCTGTCAAGCATCCAGAAAAATCAGAAGGATATGGCGCCCCATCTGTAAGATTGGGCTGATCTGCCTGCCGTCAGGCCGGTGGTGGTTCTATCGGGAAATCAGCGGGACCATGATGCCGATCAAAAGGACAAGCACGGTAATCGCAATAACGATGTTGATTACGCTTTTGGAGGCCTGGTTTGCTGTTTCGCGCGATATGCCGGGATTGGCCTTGCGCGCACGCGTGCCCGATCCCCCGGAACTGCCAGATGCACTTTCCGCAGTCAGGATTTTGATAACCTGTTTTTTGTCCTTGCGGCTGGCCTGGTCGTATTTGCTTTCGACAATCCGTACTTCGGTATTGTTCTTGTTTGTCAGAGCTTCTTTTGCCGAATTAAGCGCCGCCCCATAATCGGAAACCGTCTGCAAATCCATCTGCTGCCCGGTCGCACGGACGCAAACGACGGTGTAGCTTTTGCGCATAATTGCGTCAGACATATCTTTAATCACTCTTCAAACGTCAGCCTTGCGGCGACATATGACCTCTTCAGGCGTAAATAAAAAGATATCCTAACGAATAGGGCGGGCTATTTTTCCGAATGATGGATGAAATGGCGGCGCAGAAATTCGATCAGTTGGCGATCTTGCCTGCCAGTTCCTTGTATTCTGCGCAATCTGTTCCGCAAATCTGTTCAAGTCGCGCCAGGTTTTCCTGTGCGAGTTCAGGCTTTCCGGTTTTAAGAAACAGCTCGCCCTGATATTCCAGCGCACCGACATGTTCCGGGTTGATCATAAGCGCGCGTTCATAATTTTGCCCGGCGCTGTCATAGTCGCCCAGATTGCGCTGGCTATAGGCAAGGTAGTTATACAGATCGGCATTATCCGGATCGTCTTTGAGCATGGTTTCGATCTTGTCGACGGCCATATCATACATGCCGGTATCGACCAGTTCGGAAACGGCAGACAAATCGGTGCCGTCAGACGTCCAGGTGTTTGAACTTCCCATGGCAAGGGCGCTTGTGGTTGTCGCCCCGGTCAAAAATACAAACATCGCACATGACGAGGTGATTTTAGGTGTTTTACCCTTGCGGTTCATCGTCATACCTTTCATTGATCAACATATGGCATCAACAGGTGCGTCGGGACGCGTCAACTTGTGATTTATCACAATCACCGGGTTGTCGTAATCACTTGTTGGTGAAGAATATGTCAATGAAAGGGCGTGTCATTGGGAGTTGTTGAAACACTTGCTCTGAGCATGGGCGGTGCTTGGGCCAGCGGCGTCAATCTGTACGGGACAGTGGTTGTTCTGGGGATGATGGATAATTTCGGCTTTATCGATCTTCCACCCGATTTACAGATTTTGGCCAGTTGGTGGGTGCTGGCAATTGCGATCTTCCTGTATCTGATCGAATTCGTTGCCGACAAAATTCCTGTTGTTGACAGTCTTTGGGACGCCCTGCACACCTTTATCCGCATTCCGGCCGGTGCCTTGCTGGCCGCCGGTGCCGTAAGCGGACTTGATCTTGGACTGGGGGATGAGGCCCAAACTGTGATCAGCCTTCTTGTCGGTGGAACCATCGCAGCCGGAAGCCATTTCACAAAGGCCGGAAGCCGTGCAGCGATCAATACATCACCCGAACCGGTGACCAACAGTGTGGCGTCTGTGACCGAAGATATTGCCGTGTTCGGCGCCCTTTACACCGTGGTGTTCCATCCGGTTGTGTTCTTTGTGTTGCTGGCGGTTTTTGTGTTGCTGTTGGTCTGGCTGGTGCCAAAAATCTGGCGGTTCATTGGTGACGTATTTGGCAATGCGCGCCACCCGGCCGCCGCATACGGGCAGGCACGGGCCCAGCATGGCGGCGCAAACAGTGGACAGTTCGGCAAAATCAGTTTGTCCGGCACCCGGGGAAAACACCAAACTGCCCAAGAATGATCCGAAATTGCCACCACAATAAAGCGCACGTCATCACCATCGGAACCAAAAAAGCCCGCAAGCATATGCCTGCGGGCTTTTTATTTGGTCGTTTGGGCAGAAACCGTTCCTAGAACTCTGCCTCGATCACGCGATCACGGATTTCAGTTGCCATCGCGTTGGCAAGTTCTTCAATCCCAAAGGTCTTCTGGTGTTTGAAGCCGATGCGGCGCACAGAAGCTGTTTTTTCTTCTGCTTCGCGTTTGCCAAGCGCCAGGATCATCGGAACCTTGGCGTGGCTGTGTTCGCGGACCTTGTAGTTGATCTTCTCGTTACGAAGATCGAGCTCAACATTAAGGCCCTTTGCTTCAAGGGCGGCTTTGACCTCGTGGGCGTAATCATCGGCTTCGTTAGTGATCGAACAGATCACTGCATGAACCGGTGACAGCCACAGCGGCAGGCGACCGGCATAGTTTTCGATCAGAATGCCGATGAAGCGTTCAAGGGATCCAAGGATTGCACGGTGCAGCATGACCGGGCGATGCTTTTCGCCGTCTTCACCCATATAGGACGCATCAAGACGTTCCGGCAGAACAAAGTCGGCCTGAAGCGTGCCGCACTGCCAGTCACGACCGATGGCATCACGCAGAACAAATTCAAGCTTCGGCCCATAGAACGCGCCTTCGCCCGGGTTGATTTCAAGCGCAAGACCGGCTTCTTCGGCCGCTTCGCGAAGGGCTGCTTCTGCCTTGTCCCAGATTTCATCGGAACCGGCACGAACTTCCGGACGGTCCGAGAATTTGACAAGAATGTCGGTGAAGCCGAAATCCTTGTAAACGGACTTCAGAAGGTCACAGAAAATCTTGGTTTCCGAGACAATCTGATCTTCGGTGCAGAAGATATGCGCGTCATCCTGAATGAACTGGCGTACACGCATGATGCCATGCAGGCCGCCAGACGGCTCGTTCCGGTGACAGCAACCGAATTCTGCCATACGCAGCGGCAAGTCACGATAAGACTTGCTGCCCAGACGGAAAATCTGAACATGGCACGGACAGTTCATCGGCTTAAGGGCCAGAACCTTTTCGGGATCATCTTCATCCGGGGTGGTGGTGAACATGTTCTCGCGGAACTTTTCCCAGTGACCGGACTTTTCCCAAAGCACACGGTCGACAAGCTGCGGCGTGCGCACTTCCTGATATCCTGCATCGTCAAGACGATCACGGATATAGTTTTCGACCTTGCGATAAAGCTTCAGCCCCTTGTCATGCCAGAAGACCGACCCTTGGGCTTCTTCCTGCATGTGGAACAGGTCCATTTCGCGGCCAAGGCGACGGTGATCACGCTTTTCGGCTTCTTCAAGCATGTGCAGATACGCATCAAGGTCTTCCTTGCTTTCCCAGCAAGTGCCATAGATGCGCTGAAGCATCTCGTTATCCGAGTTGCCACGCCAATAGGCACCGGCAACCTTCATCAGTTTGAAGGCCTTGCCGATTTTGCCGGTCGACGGTGCGTGCGGACCACGGCACAGATCAATGAAGTCACCCTGGCGATAGCATGTGATCGTCTCGGTTTCCGGAAGATCACGGATAATCTCGGCTTTGTACTTTTCACCCTTATCAAGGAAGAACTTGATCGCCTCGTTACGATCCCAGACTTCGCGAACAATCGGTTCGTTCCGTTCGATGATCTTGTGCATCTGCTTTTCGATCTTGACCAGATCGTCGGGCGTGAACGGGGTCGCGCGTGCAAAGTCGTAATAGAAACCGTTTTCAATGGACGGGCCGATGGTGACCTGAGTGTCAGGATAAAGTTCTTGGACAGCTTCGGCCATCACATGGGCACAGTCGTGACGGATCAGCGGCAGAACCTCGTCATGGCCCTTGGTCACGATTTCGATAGTCGCGTCAGTGTCAATCTCGCGCGAAAGGTCGCGTACTTCACCGTTAACGATGATGGCAAAGGATTTCTTTGCCAGCGAAGAACTGATGCTTTTTGCGACATCAAAACCCGATACAGGGCCGTCAAATTCGCGTACGGCGCCATCGGGAAGGGTCAGGGCAATCATGGTTGGCTCAACTCTGCTTTATCTGCGGGCATAATTCAGTAATGCACATATACGACCCGCATATTTACGCGGGGTAAAGGCACAAGAAAAGGAATTTCAGGATGAGGTCAAGTTCGCTCTTTGAAAAAAGCGACTTTCGGGACAGCACAAATCACCGTGCCACCATGATGGTGTCCGGAGATTGTGTTGGTGATCAAGTTTTTCTCGGCCATGCCGTGCATTGATACTATCCCGTTGCGTGAAGAGCCAATATAACAGTTGAGACCTTAAGGGCAAGGCTCAACCACATGACAATGGCCGATATTCCGGACTTCATTGCCGTGATCTGGGTGCCTTGTCGCAATTTAGAAAATAATGGCGCCACCATCGCCAAAATCGGGAGCCCCACATGTCCAACCCGGAAGTTCGCCGGAACATCATGATCCTTAGTTTATGCGTCGCACTTTCTGCCAGTGCGATGTCGCTGATCTTCACTGTTGCCGCGGTGATCGGGTATTCGCTGGCGACAGACAAGTCACTTTCGACCTTGCCGGTGGCCTTCATGATGATCGCCATGATGGCGATGACAGCACCATCGGCCATGGTGATGGCGAAATTCGGACGCCGGTTCGGCTTCTGGATGGGGGCCGGGATTGCAATGATGGGCGCGGTTTCGGGCATGGGAGCCGTTTATTACGGCAATTTCTGGCTGCTATGTGTGGCCTGCGCCTGTATCGGGGCAGGCAATGCGATCGCCATGCAATACCGGTTCGCCGCCGCCGAAGCAGCACCCGCAGAATTCCGTGCGCGCGCCATTTCCTATACCATGCTGGGCGGGCTTGCATCGGCATTTATCGGACCGAATTTGGCAAGTTTTGCACGTAACTGGTTTGAAACTGTACCTTTTCTTGGAACGTTTGTTGCGCTGATTGGTTTGCAAATCCTGTTGGTGATTGCGATCGGACAGCTTCGTCTTCCCGATATGCGCGGCCGTGTTCATGATGAACCGGCCCGGCCGCTGAAAACCGTTTTGGGGCAGCCCGCCGTAATGGTGGCGATTTTTGCAGGCGCACTTGGCTATGCCGTCATGAGCTTTGTGATGACCGCAACGCCACTGGCGATCCTTGATTGTGATTATGCGTTCGGGGATGCGGCATTCATCATTCAATGGCACGTGGTCGGGATGTACGCGCCGGGATTCTTTACAGGCAATCTGATCAAACGGTTCGGGGCGTTGAAAATCATTCAGGTGGGCGCACTTCTGAACTTTGCCTGTCTGGCAGTCGGTTTGTCGGGGCAGGACCTGATGGGGAATTTCTGGATATCGCTGGTTCTGTTGGGGATTGCCTGGAACTTCATGTTTGTCGGGGCAACGACCTTCCTGACCGAGAATTATCGCCCCTCCGAGCAGGCGCGGGTTCAGGCAATCAATGAATTTGCGGTGTTTGGCACGGTTGCGGTGGCTTCCCTGTCAGCCGGATCGATCTATGCGGGATCGGGTTGGGTGACGCTGCTATACAGTGCAGCAGTACCGGTGGGACTGGTGCTGGTGATTGTCGCCGGATATGCCATCCGGCGCAAAACCCAGACGGTGTGACGCACCGATCAATGACAAAAGGGCTGCGATTGCGGCCCTTTTTCGTGACGGGGTTTCTGCGACGAATTCGGTTGGGCTCAATGATGTCCGGTCAGAATTTCCAGCGCATGCGAGCGGAATTCGCGATTGTAAAGAACCAGCGTTACCCAGGTCGCACAAATGATGAAAGCAACCGGATGATAAAACCAGGCCAGGGCCGACAGGGCGAAAAAGTATGCGCGGATGCCACGGTTGAAATTGTGGGCAGACATCATGCTCATGCGTGATGCACGTGCGGCTGCACGCGCAGCATCCGGTTCGCTTGGGTCCGGGGCGGCACCAATCAGGATCGAACAATAGTTCGACAGTCGGAATGCCCAAGTGAACTTGAAAAAGGCATAGATGAAAATCACGATCAGCAACACCACCTTGCATTCCCAAACGCCAGGCGTGGTGATGGCGGCAAAGGGCAGGGCAGCGACCGTTTCGATCGCCTTGTCAGTATAGCCAAGCAACGCGACAAGACCGATCAGCACCAGAATGGTGGTTGATGAAAAGAAACTGATACCGGTAATCAGGTTGCCGGCGATCGATGTATCAACCATCCGGATATTGCGTTTAAGCATCTGTTCCATCCAGCGATGGCGATTGCGCGCCATATGGGCTGATATGGAATTGCGTCGACGCGGCCCGGCATCGGCAAAGATCGTGTAACCGATCCACCATGAAAGAGCCCAGCAAATTGCGACGATATCGATGACGTTGAATGCGGGCATTGAATGGTCCATGCGTGTTATGCCGAAGGTTCAAGCGGGTTTGGAATTGTTTTATATCCTACTGACATTGCGTTATTCTTCGCAATCCTCTTTCCATGGCCCTATATCGTCGAAATGTGGATCCTGCATAGCTGATCATCTTGTCGCCAGCGCGGGTTGAGTTTTCCATCAATCCAGAGTATCAGCAGCGCAAATTTTCATTGGAGACCGACATGAGCGATCTTGAAAACGATCTTGGCGAAGATATCGACTTCGAAGAATTCGAAGCCCACACCGAAAAATTGCTGGAAGAAGGTCGTACCAAAGACGATCTGTTCGAATTTGTTGGCTTCATGAATATCAATGAAGTCGGCACGCATATGATTGCGGCTGAAATGGTTCTGGACGAAGACGCCATCGACCAGATGAGCGAGAACCTGCGCAAGCTTGATATCGATCTGTCACCGCTGGGCGAGTTGACCGGCGGCCTTAAAGGCGGCGAAGACGTCAAACGTGCACTGGGTGCATTGTTCCTGGAACTGGTTGAGCTTTGCGAACTTGATGAAGATGACGAAGACGCCGGCGAGCTTTCCGAAGAAGCCCTTCTTCTGTTGAACTTCATCAAACGGTTCAATCCGCAGATGCGTCGCCTGACGGTTGCGCTGACCGATACCGACGATGATGATGTGTCGTGCGAGTATGAAGTGACCAACTGGTAAGCTGGTACTTGCCGATCAGGCAGATAATCATGTAGGCAAAAGGCGGGGAACCAACCCTGCCTTTTTCTTTTACGGAGCCATCATTGTGCCTGCCACCATGCCGATCAATGCGACCAAGCGATTGCAGACCTATCACGACCGTCATGCGCGCGGGCTTGAACCCTTTGAAGATGCCGCATTGTTGCGCGACTGGATTTCCGGTCATGGCGACCAGTTTCATTCTGTTGTGGAATGTGATCTGAAACGTTGCCCGAAGATCGTTTATGATTTTTCAGCAAACGGTGATGTGGTGATCGGCGGCACGAGCGACCCGGCACGTCAGACAGAAATCATGTGGCAACAACTGGCCGCGGCAGACGCGCCGGTCGGGATCGGCCGATATCGCGAAGACCGTGTCTGTTATCAATCCGAACAGTTCAAAAACGACGGTGAAGCCCGAAGCCAGCATCTGGGCATCGATCTGTTTGCAGCCGCCTATACGCCGGTATTTGCGCCCCTTGATGGCGTCGTGCACAGCTTTGCAGACAACAATTTGCATCTTGATTACGGGCCGACCATCATCTTGCAACATGAACCGGCGGGTGGCGTGCGCTTTTACACCCTGTATGGTCATCTGAGCAGACCGTCCCTTGAAGGACTTTATAAAGGCAAGGAAATCCGCGCCGGCGAGCTGTTTTGCCGGTTTGGCGATTTTCCGATCAATGGTGACTGGATTCCGCATCTGCATTTTCAGATCATTTTTGACATGCTGGGCCGGGAAGGGGACTATTTCGGGGCGGCAAAACCATCGGAATGGGATATCTGGACAAGCATTTGCCCGGACCCGAACCTGATGTTGCAGATGCCTGAAAATGTTGTCGCCAGCCGGGATGGCAAATAGATGCAGCCCCGTTTGAAAGCAGGACTTTGGGTTCGTGGCCAGATTGCCATTTGCCAGTCAAACCTGATCACGGCCATGGTGCTCCATAAGGGCAACGAGGATGCGGGGGCGGTTTTGTTGAAGCTGAATCGGTTCGATGCCGGGTGTTTCGTCTATTCCCGGGTTACGACACTGGACGGCGATCTTGGCTGGATGCTGGTTGCAGGCGGTCCAGATGGCGGGCGTGAAACCGAATTTGCCTGTGATACCTATTGGCGCAAGCAAATCGACTTTGACCGCGATGTCTGGGTTCTCGAAATCGAAGACCATAAAGGCCAATACGAACTTGATGCACCCGTCGTCGATTATTAGAGCGCGGATCGTCAGTTCCGGTAAAGGTGCGCCACAATACCGATTCACCAAAAGAAAAAGGCTGGCGCCAATGTGCCAGCCTTTGTTCTGATCGCAGCGCGGGATCAGGCGGTGCGCTGAAGCAGGTGGTAACCGAAATCGGTTTCAACCACGTCAGAGGTCGCACCGACATCCATGCTGAATGCAGCAGCATCGAATTCCGGAACCATCATGCCACGGCCAAAGAAGCCAAGATCGCCGCCCTGCTGGCCGGACGGGCAATCGGAATTAGCTTTTGCCAGTTCTGCAAAATCGGAACCGTTTGCGATCTGGTCTTTAAGGGCATTGATTTCGTTCAATGCTTCTTCTTTGGTGCGGGTGGCGGTCGAACGTGCCGAACCGGCATACATCAGAAGAATGTGCGACGCGCGAACTTGTTCACTCATAACTGGTCCTTTCTTCCGCCAAGGCTTGCGCCAGACGGATTTTCTGCAAGATTAGAAGTTTATGGATAAAGCCAAGGGTCCAAATCCATGCACAGTCGTATACACCTGTACATGGGCTTGGGCCCTAGACATTGTCCATGCCTTGTGGCTTGTTACGACAAATTGAACCGAGATGAAAGAGAAGAGGCAGATTGATGCTTGCTGTTGTGTCCCCGGCCAAGAAGCTGGATTTCGAAACGGACGTGCCGGAAATGGCCGTTTCCCAACCGGCGTTTCTCGATGACACGGAAGAATTGATTGAAGTTGCACGGAAAAAGAGCCGTGGCGATTTGATGAAGCTGATGGGGATCAGTGAAAACCTTGCGGATCTGAATTATCAGCGCTTCCAGCATTTTTCACGGCCTTTTGATCGCAGCAACGCAAAACCGGCGATCTTTGCCTTTCGTGGTGATACCTATGTCGGCCTTGATGCCGACACCATGAAGGATGCCGATATCGACTGGGCCGAGGACCATTTTCGGATGCTGTCGGGGCTTTATGGTCTGTTGAAGCCGCGTGATCTGATGCAGCCTTATCGCCTTGAAATGGGTACACGGCTTGAAAATCCGCGTGGCAAGGACCTTTATGCGTTTTGGGGTGACAAGATCGCCAAAGAGATCAACAAGCTTACCGAAGGTCACAAAGACCGCAGCCTGATCAATCTGGCATCCAACGAATATTTCAAGTCGGTCAAGACCAAGCTGCTTGATGGACCGGTCATCACACCGGTCTTTAAGGAAGTCAAAGGCGGTGCTGCCAAGGTTGTCGGCTTCTCAGCGAAGCGTGCGCGTGGCATGATGGCGCGTTACATGATCGACAATCGACTGGAAAACCCGCAAGACCTTAAGAAATTCAATGTTGACGGTTATTGCTACCAGGATGACCTGTCAAACGAGACGGAGTGGGTCTTTACCCGCGTCCATGACCAGTAACGACAATTTTTCGGTGAGTACGTATGACCGACGAGCATCTTGAACAGCTCGAGGAAGAAAATCATTTACCCGAATCTCATCCGTTTTCCGGGTATTTGAGAACGTTCTTTCGGGGGCCGGGCCGTTCACGCAGCCTGACGCGCGAAGAGGCATTTGATGCCTTTTCAATGATCCTGCGCGATGAGGTCGAGCCGATCCAGCTTGGCGCGTTTTTGCTTATGCTGCGCTATCGGGCGGAAACGCCGGAAGAACTCGCAGGCATGATCGAAGCCGTGCGCAAAGCCGCAAGGCTTGATGCGGATGATGGACAGGACGCCAACCCGGTGGGCCGCCCCATGCTTGATTGGCCGTCATATGCGGCGGGTCGAACACGTGGTCTTCCGTGGTTTGTATTGTCGGCACATTTGATATCGCAGAACGGTGTTCCGGTTCTGATGCACGGTTATAACTCGCATCTGGTCAATGGTCTTGGAACCGAGGCCGCAATCAAGGCGCTTAAGCTGCCGATCGCGATGTCGGCCGAAGAAGCCCGTTCGGATATTGCCGCAAAGGGGTTTGCTTATTTGCCGCTGCGCCATATGCATCCGAAATTGCAGGAACTGATCGGGCTGCGGTCGCTTTTGGGGCTGCGCAGCCCGGTGAATACCCTGTTGCGGTTGCTAAACCCGTTACAGGCACGGGCCGCGTTCCTGGGGGTGTTTCATCCGGCGTTTCTGGATGTGCATCGCGAAACCGGCAAGCTTCTTGAACTGCCGCGAATTGGTGTGATCAAGGGCGGGGGCGGCGAAGCAGAACGCACACCGTTCAAACATGTTGATCTTCGGATGCTTGATAACGGCGAGCTTTGTGACGTCCGGTGGCCGGCACTTTTGCCAAAAACCGAAAAAGAAATCGACGATCAAAGCCCGGTGACTCTCAAACACTTCCTTGCCGTTTGGCGCGGCGAGGTCGAGGATGCCCCGGCCGAAGCCAGGATCAAAGGCAGTGCAGCGATGGCGGCATTCCTTGCCGGTAAAGCCGATTATATGGACGAAGCCGAATCCCTGGTGCAGGGGTGGTGGGATAATCGCGATCGCGATATCGGTTGATATCGCGTTTTCGCATTGAATGATCTTATGAAAGCGGGACGGAATGCCGTCCCGTTTTTCGTTCTAGAATGACGAGCCGGGTTCTTTGAGAAACGCGATTTCTTCTGGCGTGGATGTCCGTCCAAGGATGTCATTGCGGTGCGGATAACGCCCGAACCGGTCGATGATTTTCTTGTGTTTGATTTCAAAGCCGTAATTGTGTTCAAGCCCGGGCTGATCAAACAGGGTCATGGCAATTTCATGGATCATTTCGGATTCTGAGTGCATGTAGGGCATGTACAGAAACGCCCGCTGTTCTGGTGATCCAAGTTCCTTGTCCTTACCCAACGATACGGCTTCCTGTGCGAGAACAAGCGCGATCGGATCGGCAGCAAATGATTGCGGTGTGTCGCGGTACATGTTGCGCGAAAACTGATCCAGAACGATGATTTCGGCAAGGCGCCCCGATGCGGTGTTGCGCCAGGTGAAAAGTTCACCGGCGAGGGCCGCGGCATGAATGTCGGAAAATCGTTCGGCAATGTGGGTATCAAGTGCAGTATCCTTGATAAACCATTGCTTTTGTTCGAGTTCCTTGAACCAGAAGTCCAGGACTGTTTCAGGAGCCATCATTTCCAACCCATTCCATGTAAGGCCAATCGCAAAAATGTGCGATGTGTTTGCTGATCTTTGCCGCGGGAAGGGCGAAGGTCAAGCAATGGCGCGAAAAGATAATCCGTTCGGATGCGGGCAAAGAGTTGACAGGTGTTTGCCGCCCATGGAATATGAACGCGTCTTGGGTGTTGATCCATTGGATCGGCTTAAAAGGGAACGTGGTGCGTTACGACAATGCCACGGCTGCCCCCGCAACTGTAAGTGGTCCGAGCATTACCTATGCCACTGGTGACAAACCGGGAAGGCGTAATGCTTTTGAAACCACGAGCCAGGAGACCTGCCTTTGACTGCCGGACACGGCTTGTCCGGTACTGAACTGTTGGACGCCGGGGTGAGCGTCAGGTTGCAGGGAAAAGGCGGTCTCGTCGTGAAACCGGTATCTTGCTTCCAGCCATCCTATCGTTCTTGATCCTAACTCTGTGCGTCGGGAAACTTTTCTGACGTGCATCGTTCGTGAAAAGAGACGATTACATGTTTAAAACTCTTGGCAAGCTTGCGATTGCAAGTGCCTGTTTCGCGTTCGCGTCACAAAGTGCGCACGCCCATTTTCAATTGGCCTATACACCGGAAGTCAATGTGACCGCCCCCGGCGAACTGCCGGTGAAACTGATATTCTGGCATCCGTTCGAAAACGGACATGTCATGGATATGAAAAAGCCGGTGGCGTTTTACGCAATCCATCGCGGTGATAAAATTGATTTATCTTCAACGCTTTCTGAGGTGACCTTCACAGGGAAGGAGAATACCGCCAAGGCGTATGACGGTACTTTGACCCTTAAGCGCAGTGGCGATTACGTGATGGTGGTGGTGCCCGAACCCTATTACGAAGAAAGCGAAGATATCTTCATTCAGCAGATCACCAAGTCCTATGTGAACCGCAACGAAATCCCGACCGACTGGATGGAGGCACAGGGACTTGTGACCGAAATTCTGCCGTTAAACCGGCCGACCAACATTGTCGCAGGTTCGACCTTTACCGGTCGTGTGCTGAGTAATGGTGAACCGGTATCCGGGGTCGAGGTTGAAATCGAATATATGGCAGCCGAACCCGATATGGACCGTAACGCGCCCAAGGAACCGACAGCAGGACCGATGCCCGGTGGGGCGATTGTCGCGATTACCGATGCCAACGGGTATTTTACGTTCGGGATCCCCAAGGCCGGATTTTGGGGTTTTGCGGCCCTTGGCAGTGGGCCGGACAAAGAATTTCAGGGAAAAGAGCTTTCACAGGATGCAGTCCTGTGGGTTCGCGCCTATGATGTGCAATAGGCTTGGGGACAAAATAGATGCATATTGTTGACGGGGCACTGGCCCCAGAGGTGCTGATTGGCGGTGGCGTGCTTGCAGTCGCGGGGCTTGGCCTTGGATTGCGCAAACTGCCAATCGATAAAATTCCGGCGACGGGGGTGTTGTCGGCGACGTTCTTCGTCGCCTCCCTGATCCACGTGCCGGTCGGTCCGTCGAGCGTGCATCTGATTATGAGTGGCCTGGCCGGGCTTGTGCTTGGCTGGACCGCATTCCCGGCACTTTTTGTCGGGCTTTTGTTGCAGGCCATCTTTTTCGGATTTGGCGGTTTGACTGTATTGGGGGTCAATACCGTCAATATTGCGTTTCCTGCGGTGATTGCCGGTTTCATGTTTCGCGGATTGGTGTCGCGAAGCAATCCAACCTTTGCGGCAATCTGGGGCGGGTGTGCCGGTGCGCTTTCAATTGCGCTGACCACCTTGTTCGTGGCCATTTCCCTTGGTCTGAGCGGGGAAGGGTTTGTACCGGCGGCCAAGCTTGTTTTCTTTGCTCATATTCCAATCATGGCGGTCGAAGGTCTGGTGTCTGCAGCAGCGGTTTATCTGATCATGAAGGTCAAGCCGGCCTTGCTGATGGCCGATGCCCGGATCAGCCGATATGACGCACAAAGCCCCGCGATCCTGGCCGAACAGGTGAACGAGGCCAACAATGGCTAAGCTTGCAACAGGAGTGTTTCTGGCAGGCCTTCTGTTCGGAATGCAGGCCGCCCAGGCCCATAAGGTGATTGCATCGGTTTTTCCGAGCGGCACAGCTGTCGAAGGGGAGATCGGGTTTTCCAATGGCGATATGGCTGCGGACACGCTGGTCGAAGTTTTCGACCGGCAGGGAAACAAGATCGATGAAATCAGAACGGATGCTGACGGTTTCTTTGTCTATACGCCAAGCCGGAAAGTTGACCTTGTCTTTCGGGCCGATCTGGGGGCAGGGCATGTTGCAGAAGCCAGTTTTGATATTGCCGACCTGACGGGAATTTCAGGGCCAGGCAGCATTGCCGCAGTTTCTTCGGATGATAGCGCTAACATCACTGTGGATGGGGCAGTTGTCGGGGATAATGCAACCAAAACTGCAATCACCCGCGAACAGGAAGAAGTCATTGCCGCGATCGTTCGTGATGAATTGCGGCCATTGCGTCGGGAAATTACCGCCTACAAGGAAAAGAACGATCTTCAATCGATTCTGGGCGGTATTGGTTATATATTCGGGTTCTTCGGGATTGCCTATTATCTGGCAGCAAGACGTTTGAGAGCCAAAGCAACCAAATCATGAGCCATCTTTTCGGGCATGACCAACCATTAAGCGTTCAGGGAGGCGGGCAACGACCGTCTTCCTTTGTCGGATCGTTTGATCCGCGTGTTCGGGTGGTGGCGGCCGGTCTGTTTTCGGTGATGGTCGTTTCCCTGCATCAGATCGAATTCGCGCTTGCTGCCTTTTTTGCGGCAGTGGCGACGATGTTCATGACTGATTTGCCATTGCGTCTGACCCTGAAACGTATGGCAGCAATGGACGGGTTCATCATCGTGATGCTGGTGATGTTGCCATTCACAACGCCGGGAACCGCCATGTTTACCGTCCTGGGTGCCGAGGCCAGCAAGGAAGGATTGCAACATGCGGTCCTGATCGGCATTCGCGCCAATGCGGTTGTTTTGATGATGCTTAGCCTGCTTGCCGGGTTAACGCCGGTGGGACTTGGGCATACATTATACCGGCTGCGTTGCCCAGCAGCCCTGGTGCATCTCATGATGTTTACGGTGCGCTATATTTCGGTTCTTCATGATGAATATCATCGACTGCGCATGGCCATGAAATTGCGTGGCTTCAAGGCGCGCAACAGCATTCATACCTATCGGTCGCTGGGGTATCTTTTCGGGATGTTGCTTGTCAGGTCCCTTGAACGTGCCGAACGGGTTCTTGAGGCCATGAAATGCCGCGGATTTAGTGGCCATTTCCCGATGATTGATCATCTTGTGTTCCGGCAACGTGATGCCCTTTTCGGGGTGGGGTTTCTGATGCTGGTTTCCGTGTTTGTTATTCTGGATCGTTTTTATGTCGTCGCTTATTGAACTAAACGATATTTCATACGGATACCGCGCCGGGCAAAATGTTCTGGACCGTGTCAGCCTGTCGCTTGAGGCCAATGAAAGATTGTTCATTACTGGTCCGAATGGGGCTGGCAAAAGCACGTTGTTGCGCATTCTGGTCGGTCTGATCAAACCGTTTGGCGGCGAAATCAGGGCGTTTGGAATACCGCGTGTAACGGACAAGGATTTCCATGATCTGCGCTGTCGGGTCGGGTTTATTGTCCAGGACCCCGATGATCAGCTGTTTTGTCCGACCGTGGTCGAAGATATCGCTTTTGGTCCGCTTAATCTTGGGGCCAGCCGCGAAGAGGCACTGGCGATTGTTGACGAGGTTCTTGATCAACTTCATCTCAGACATTTGCGCGAACGCATCACCCACGAGCTTTCAGGCGGGGAAAAGAGGCTGGTTTCTGTGGCGGCGGTTCTTGCCATGAAGCCCGATGTTCTTTTGCTTGATGAGCCGACGAACGCGCTGGACGAAGAAAACCTTCACCGGCTTGAGGAGATCTTGCTGGAACTGCCGCAAGCCATGATTCTGGTGTCGCATGACCCGCATTTCCGCCGGAAACTGGCTACCCGGACGCTGGAGTTGCGCGCCGGGAAAATGTCGCAGGCCAAGGAACTTGCACCAAAAAAATGTACCGCATCCGATCGCGCCCGGCAAAATGCCAAGGCCGATGATCATTCATTTGAAAGTCTTTGACGGTTTAAGATAGGGTGTAAGGCGACACACAGCCCGGATGCCCCAACATGTCGCCATTTTCCATTTCGGCCTTTCGACATCTTTTTGCTGCCCAGATCACGTCCCTGATCGGGACAGGATTAACCACGGTCGCCCTGTCACTTCTGGCGTTTGATCTGGCCGGGGCGGATGCGGGACGGGTATTGGGATCCATTCTGGTTTTGAAGATGGTCGCGTATCTGGTGATCGCCCCGATTGCCGGTGGGATGGCGCATTTGTTGCCGCGCCGGACATGGCTTGTCGGGCTTGATATCTTGCGTGCTGCAATTGTTCTGTGTTTGCCCTTTGTCGATCAGATCTGGCAGATTTTTGTTCTGGTCTTTGTTGTCAATGCCGCGTCAGCCGCGTTCACACCGGTCTTTCAGGCCATTATCCCGGAAATTCTCGAAGATGAGAAATCCTATACCAAGGGCCTTTCCTATGCCCGCTTGGCCTATGATCTGGAAAACCTGATCAGTCCGGCACTTGCAGCCGCCTTGTTGTTCGTCTGGTCGTTTGACAGTCTGTTTATCGTCAACAGCCTGACATTTGCACTTTCGGCCGCTCTGATTGTGACAACAACAGTGCCGCGCGCCGCCGCGACGGATCGCGAAGGCGGCATTTACGCCAATACGCGGTTTGGGGTGGTGGCATATCTTAAAACACCAAGGCTACGCGGACTTCTGGCCGTTCATTTTGCGGTTTCCTGCGTCGGGGCGATGATCATCGTCAATACGGTTGTTTTGACGCGGTCGATCCTTGGCGGGTCTGAAATCCTGACCACGGTGTTTCTTGCCTGTGCCGGTGGCGGATCAATGGTTGCGGCATTCGTCATGCCCAAGATCATTGATACAGTGGGTGAACGCCGATTGATGATGGCCGGAATTGTCGCCGCATCCCTGGCGATGGTGGCAGGTGCCGTGATCATGAGGGCGGGCATTCGCGATGTTGCCGCCTTTGCGCTGCTTTGGGTGTTTGCCGGGGCCGGAACCACATTTGCGCAGACGCCAGGTGGACGGTTGGTACAACGATCAGCCGGTGCAGGGGATCGTTCCGCATTCTTTGCCGCCAATTTTGCACTGTCGCATGGTGGATGGTTGATTGCATATGGGGTAATTGGATGGATTGGCAGTCTGGCCGATATTTCGGTAGCGTTCTGGGTGTCGGGCGGGCTTGCATTTTGCTGTGCTGTGATGGCGCGCGTTCTTTGGCCCAAACAAGACCAGCTTGAACTTCAGCACAGCCATCCCGGTTTCTGGCATGAACATCCCCACGATCATGCCGATGAACACCATGGACATGTCCATCCCGCCGAAGCAGCCGCGACGTCGTCGAACGATGCAAAGCATCATGATGACGGTCACCAGCACGCGGAAGAAGACCGGTCAAAGCACCGGCACCGCCATTATCATCCGCCGGTCAGCCACAAACATCGCTTCGTGATTGACAGTCACCATACCCGCTGGCCGGTGGAAAGTGGTGAAATGGTCTGATTGCGGTTGTTAGACAGATGTCTGTTTACGGGCGCGGACCCACGCCAAGATTCCGAAAATACCAATAATCACACCGATGCCGCCCATGATATCGGACATACGAACATCATTGCGATAGGCGTTTACTTCCTCGCGAAGCGGGCCGATCTGTCGTGCGACGGCATGATTGATCAAGCTGGTCAATTCGTCGCGCGTCAGGGCCTTTAGCCCGATTGGGGCGGTTGCCGATGATGACGGCGTGGTCATGGTCGGGGCGACCGCGGCATCGGGGGTGTTATCGGTCACAAAGCTTGCCGTGATGTCCGATGCATTTTTCGCGGGTGGAAGGTTTTCGGAAAACTCGTCCTCGGTCAGGGTGAATGTGGCGACATGACCATCGCCGGTATTGGCCTGAACGACATAGGGCGTCCGGTGGCTGACGCGGATAGCAAAGGCACCGTTTTGATCAGTGCGGGCCGCCGCCACTACCGCGCCATCATCGGCATGAAGTTCAATTTCAGCAGTACGGGCGCGCGTCCCGCCAGTGAAATAGACATATCCTTCAATAGTGTCGCCGGTGCTTATGGCAAAGACATTAAGGTTGTGGGCCTGTGCGGCAGAAACGCCAAAAGCACAGAAAAGCAAAATGAAAAGACCAAAGCTGCGCAAACGACTTGTCATGGGGGCAGGCCAATCGATTAAGGATGAATGCAATTTCAATAGCAGAACTTACGAACGGGTAAGTGGCCCGGACCACTTACCCGCTGGGTTCAGTTCATCTGATCGGTTTTGACCCACAGCACACCGCCGCGTTCGACCGGAACCTGGCTGCCGCTGTCAGGTGCGGTCATTGTGCCGTCTTCGATCAAGGCTGCAAACACCCACCAACCTTCCTTGGGCATTGCATAATGGAAGATGCCATTCGCATCAGCTTTGATGACCTGTGTGGCAAAAGTCGCATTGGGAAGGGTGATACTGCCGTCACTGGCATATTCAACTTCAACTTCGGCAAAGGGAACAGGATCGCCATTGTGGCGCACCATTCCGGAAAAGATATTGCCGGTCCAGATGCCGTACGGGCGCGTAAGGGGTTCTATTTCCACCGGGAATCCGACCATCTGGTCCCAGTCTTCACCGGAATCATAGGCATCAATGATGGTTTTGGTGTACTGGATAATGAACTTGCCTTCGGCCGGTTCAAAATACGGCACCGGTTCAAGATAGAAGGCATATCCACCCGGTGCCTTCAAGGTGACCTCGGCGTTGAAGGCCGATTTTCCATCCACTGTTTTGGCTTCAAGACTTTGGCGCAAATCGATCTTTTGGTCATTGTATTGCATGCCAAACTGAACTGGCGGTGCCATTTCCATTGCCGGACCATTGGTCATCGGATGGGTAAATGTCAGATCAAGCTTTACTGTGCGGCCGGTATTCTGATCGACCACATTGGTTGACGGAACCATCTTTTGGAAATGTGCCGATGCAGATGATGCGACGATTGATGTGAGAAGCAGTGACAATGATGCCTTTGAAAGCAACCGGGAGGCGAGGGACATTGCAAAGTCCTTTGTTGGAAAAATCAATATCGTCGTCAATCTGACGCATGGCGATGCACTGATTTAGAATATTTCATACGAAATTGCAAAAACGTATGACGTTTTATCTGCCACCTTCAGGCCTGCATCGCAGATCGCGGCCCCGAACCAGCGTCACGAACAGCCCTGTTCCCCGTCAATTCATCGATCCAAAACAGATACTTGGACAAATACGCTTTTAATGTATCGTTGAGCGACACAACAAAAAAACAGGGGCAAACGCATGGAAGTTATCTACGTATCGCACGATGGCGGGACGCACTGGATTGATGCAAAGCAGCGCGAAACCAAAACGCTTGAGGTCGCAATCAGTCAAAGTCAGCCCGGACATCTTATCCGGTTGATTGCCGGGACATACAATATAAGTCAGCCATTGCGTTTGCCGCGAAGTGGCACGGTCGATCAACCGATTGTTATTCGTGGCGATAGTGGTGTGGTCCTGGATGGCAACAGGGGCCCGGATGCGACCGTTTCGGCGACCAATCCGGGGGCGTCGCGGTTTGCAGTCTTCCAACTGATCGATGTTGATCATATCCGCATCGAAGAAATTGTGATCCGGCGTGCGTGGCCATCAGCTGTGTATATTGAAAACAGCTGTGACCTTTCATTTGCCGGACTTGATATTTCCGATGGGACCTATGCCTTTTATGCCAATGGTCCGCGCACCGAACGTATCCGTATCCGGGCCTGTCGATGGGTTCAGGATGTTGCGATCTGGCGCACCATTCGCTGGGACGAAATCCATGACGGCAAAGATGAAGACGGCAATGTGATCAAGGTGCCGTATCGGTATCTTAACGGCGCATTTTTCGGATCGGATGATATTGCAGGCGAAGTCGAGATTTCAAATAACGACATTCGCGACTGTTATAACGGCATCAGGATGGATGTGTCGGCGGACAATGTTGGTGCGCCAGTCGGCACGTTTAATCGCGATGTTCGCATTCTCGATAACCGGTTTAGCTATATACGTGATAATCCCGTGGAACCCGAAGCGATCGCCGTCGGGTGGTGGATTGGCCGAAACCGGTTCTTTAATTGCCACAAGCTGTTTTCCCAGGACGGGGTCAGGGGTGGTTTCTGGTATTACTTTGGCAATATTTGCTGGTTTGACAGCCGCCCGGGACCCGAGGGGGACGAATATAACGGCGGTGCAGTATTCAAGCTGGGCAAAGGTGGAAGCGTACCTCAGCCCGACTATGTTTCGGCCTGCTTGCACAACAGTTTCTTCCTGCGGCAGAAATACATCAAAAAGGGCACCACACGCGGCTTGATCAATGCGCGCAACGCGATTGACCATGCGGACCCAACCGCTTTGCCCGATCAGATGATGCCACTTGATCAGTCCTTTCTGGGCAAGCAGGAAGATATTCAATTGTCGGCAAGTCCACCATTGCCGGTGCGGTTCGAAGGTGATCTGGCCAACCATCCGACCTATCCAGCAGTATTCGATCCTTATGACGGGGTGCTTCATGATCCAAGACCAGCCGAAGGCCCGTTATTTGAAAACAGCTTGGCGGGGCAATTTGATTTGGCCGAATGTCATCGGGTTCCATATTCCTGCGGGTTGGAAATCCCGTTGCCGGATGGGACCACGTGGCATAGTCCGCGCGCGTATTGGCCCGGGGCGATTACAAACGGGCGTGTTATATTCGGGCCGGAATATGTGCCGGTGGATATTGAATATGTTCGATCCTTGCCGATCCCGGGATAACGCACGACGTCATCGTTATCATTGGAATGGCATGTTTCGAGTTTACGTATGCGTAAATATGTTGACTGGAATGTCGGAATGTTGCGATGTTGGCATATTGCAGTCAACAAACAAGAAAAACCATGAACGACAAGCTTTACAGCATTACAGAACTGGCCGAAGAGTTCGACATTACGCCACGCGCCATCCGGTTTTACGAAACCAAGAACCTGCTCGCACCGCAACGGGCCGGGGCGACGCGTGTCTATAATTATCGTGACCGGGCGCGGCTGATGCTTGTCCTTCGCGGCAAACGTCTTGGATTCTCGCTGGAAGATATCAAGGAATATATTGATCTCTATGATGCGGACCGCACCCGGACCGAGCAACTTGCACATTTGATGCTTGTCGGGCGGCGCAGGATTGCGGAACTCGAACAGCAACTTGAAGATGTTCAGACCACGCTTGCAGAGCTTCGCAAAATCGAAGGCGAGGCTGTCGAAAGCCTGCGTGAAAAGGGTATTGATCCGGAAAAGGCGGTCGCAGACATCAAGGCCAAACTGGTTGCCGAGGGCGCCTGACAAATCCAGTTATCGATGAAAAAAAAAGCCCGGCCATAAATGCCGGGCTTTTTTTGTTTGTGGTCAGATCATCATTCCGCATCACGCTGAAGTGGCAGGGTGACTTCAAATACATCCTCGTCAGGAATGTATTTTCGACTAAATCCAAGCTTTTCACAAAGTGTCAGCATGCGCCGGTTGCTTGGCAAAACCTGGCCGATAAAGGTTTCGGTTCCTTTGCGCCGGCAATAGGCGATCATTTGTTCCATCAGAACCCGCCCCAGTCCGCGACCCTTGATGTCGGAGCGGACCATGATGGCATATTCGGCATGTTCATTATTCGGATCGATCACGACCTGAACGATGCCATGTATTTGCCCCTGTTCAGGCCCGTCGGGCACCACAGCAAGGAAGGCCATGTCCCGGTCGTAATCAAGCTGGGTCTGACGGGCCATTTCGGAATGGGGAAGTTCACGCACAGAGCCAAAGAACCGGAAATGGATATCTTCAGGGGTCAGCCGTGACATGAACTCGTAGTGGGCCGGCTCGTCTTCGGGTTTGATCGGGCGCAGAAGATAGGTCGTGCCATCATCCATCACCAGTTCCTGTTTCAGGTGCCTTGGATAAGGATGAATGGCAAGGCGTTTGTCATCGCTGACGACTTTCGGGGTTACCTTGATACGGGCATCAAGGGCAATGACACCGTGCTGATCGGCAAGAAGCGGGTTCATATCAAGCTCAACCACTTCGCCAAGATGCACCACCAATTGCGATAGCCGCACCAGCGTCATGTAAAGGTCTTCCAGATTGACCGGCGGGACGTCCCGATAACCTTTTAGAAGCTTGTAGATGCGGGTGCCTTCGACCAATTCGCGGGCGAGCTTCATGTTCAGCGGGGGCAGGGCCATGGCACGGTCACGGACCACTTCGACCTCGACACCGCCATGACCAAACAGGATCACCGGACCGAAAATCGGATCGGTGGTCATGCCGACAATCAGTTCACGTGCCCCGGCACGGGTGACCATTTCCTGAATGGTAAAGCCGCGTAGTCGCGCCTTTGGGAACTTTTGGGCGATGGTGCGCTGCATCTTGGTCGCAGCGGCACGAACCTCGTCACTGCTGTCAAGATTAAGTACAACGCCGCCAACGTCTGACTTGTGGCTGATATCATCAGACAGAATCTTAAGAGCGATCGGATAACCTATATCATCGGCGGTACGAACGGCTTCTTCGACGTCACTTGCCGCAATCGTTTTGACCGTATTGATCCCATAGCATTCCAGAACGGCTTTTGCTTCCGGTTCGGTCAGCATGTCACGCCCGGCGTGAATGGCACTGTGAATGATGCTGCGTGCCTTGTCGGTTTGGGGCGTGTAATCGCGCGGAACGGATGGCGGCGTTTCCATCAGCAGGTCCTGCAATTTGCGATAATTGACCATATGCTGAAAAGCAGCGACCGCATTTTCCGGCGTGCGATAGGTTGGAATGCCTGCCGCATAGAACATGTTTCGGGCTTCTGCGACGGTGGCCTCGCCGACCCAGTTGGTCAGGATGTTCTTTTTGCTGTCCTTGATCTTGTCAATCACGCCGCGCGCGACTTCGACCGGATCGGTAATGGCGGTTGGTGCGTGCATGACAAGCAGACTGTCGATATTGCTGTCGGTCAGAACTGTTTCGATGGCCTTGGCATAACGTTCACCAGGGGCATCACCGATAATGTCCACGGGGTTGGCGCGTGACCATGTCGGGGGCAGGACCTTGTCGAGTTCGGCGATCGTGCTGTCGTCAAGTTGTGCCAGATGTCCCTGTCGTTCGATCAGGGCATCAACGGCAAGAACGCCGATACCGCCGCCATTGGTGACGATGCCAAGCTTGTCACCACGGAACGGACGCATGCGCGACAGGGTTTCCGCCGCCGAGAACATTTCACTGACGGTATAAACGCGCAGCACGCCAGCCCGTTTGATAGCGGCATCAAATACGTCATCGGCCCCGGCCAGCGCACCGGTATGCGATGCCGCAGCAGCCGCACCCTCGGCAAAGCGGCCGGACTTGATGCACAGGATCGGCTTGTTACGCGATGCTGCGCGGGCAGCCGAGATAAAGCTTCGGCGTTCATGGATGGATTCGATATAAAGCATGATCGCGCGGGTGTTGGGATCAGACCCGAGATAGTCGATCACATCCCCGAAATCGACATCATCACATTCGCCAAGCGATATAAAGTGCGAGAACCCGATTCCGCGTGCCGCAGCCCAATCGAGAACCGCCGTACATAACGCGCCGGATTGCGAGACAAAGGCAATTTTACCACTGCCGATATTCTGGTGGCTGAAACTGGCATTCAATCCGATGCCCGGCACCATCAACCCAAGACAGTTCGGTCCCAGAAGGCGCATCTTGCGTTGGGCGGCGATATCGAGCATCGCCTGTTTGACTGTGCGTTTGTCATCGTACTGTTCGGCACCAAGGCCCGCGGTCAGAACAATGGCCGCCAGGCAGCCTTTTTCCGCAAGGCATTCCATGACCGGGACAACTGCTTTGGGCGGAACGCAGATCACGGCCAGTTCGGGCACAACCGGAAGGCTGTTGACGTCAGGATAGGCAAGTACGCCGCCGATCGACTGGCTGCGCGGATTGACCGGCATGATCGGCCCGTCAAATCCCCCTGCAAGCAGGTTTCGCATCAGCACATGGCCAACCGAATGGGGTCGGTTGGATGCACCAATCACGGCGACCGATTTGGGTTTGAACAGATGATCCAGATTAATTGTGCTCATCGCCGGATTCCCGCGTTTTGATGTGGGCTTGTATGGTGGCAGCGTCATCGGTCCGCACATTGCCGTGCGGGCAGGGCAGTGAATAGCCACGCATGAAGTTGCGCGATGTTAAGTCAGCACTGATTATATTGATTTGCTGTGCATCAATAAAGCACTGAGGCCACGAAGTTTTTATGGCACGCGTGGCGCGCTTTTCCAGCATCGGTTCAAATTCGGGAAATCGGGGCCGGACGGGGCGTGATATTAATGAAGATGACCGTGGTGATCGTCATCGTCATAGCGTTCGGAATCTTCGATCCATTGTTCGACTTCGCCAGCCGATGTCATTGCCAGCGCAATTTCCAGATCATTCTGGACATGGGCGAGACTATCGAACATCGGGCACCAGCCAAATGCCTGAATGCGGGGGTCCGTGGTCGATGAAATGGTGAAAAGATCACCGTCAATCGGGTGCACCATACCGTGAATGACTTCATTTTCACCGGTGATCAGCCAGCCGCGTGTTTCGCCGGAAAGAGTGGCCAGCTTTACTTCGCGCAATTCAATTTTGACGGTTTTCATGATGCGGTGCCTCAATCTGCGACGTATCAAAAACAAAAGGGACCGAACATAATGTTCGGTCCCTTTTTAATTGGCTCCGGCAGCAGGACTCGAACCTGCGACCCAATGATTAACAGTCATTTGCTCTACCAACTGAGCTATGCCGGATCAGGCGTTGCGCTCCGTCCGAAGCGCGTGGAGGGTGTATAATCAAACGGCCCGAACGCCGCAAGACCTTTTTTACGAAAAAAAGACCAAAATTTCGTCTTTTTGGCATTGGAATGCCGTTGTGCGACTGTGGGTTAACCACCATGCGAAGTTAATCGCAAAAAGGTTGGTGCACGGTCACAAAAGGCGGTGACTGAATATGTGGAATTTCACATCAATACCGAGCAGGAAACCGCGTCCACCATCCATGGATAGTCAAACGGCGCTGGATGACCAAAGATCGTAATGGGCAGGTGGCGTGGTGCAGGAAGATCGGGAAGGGTACAAAGCAAAAACCCCCGGAACAGAGTTCCAGGGGTTTATGGCTCCGGCAGCAGGACTCGAACCTGCGACCCAATGATTAACAGTCATTTGCTCTACCAACTGAGCTATGCCGGATCAGTGGAGGCGCGAGCCGGAATCGAACCGGCGTGCAAGGATTTGCAGTCCTCTGCGTAACCACTCCGCCATCGCGCCTTCGCGTTGGCTGGAGCGGTGTATAGCCTCATAGAATACGACCCGTCAAGCACCCAATTTTACATTTTTTAAACAGCGGCTTGATTATCCGCCTGAAAGTAGACGAACCGCCCGAGAAATGATCCCGGGCGGTTTGATGTTCGTAAGCGACATACCTTGAAAGGGCACGTTATTCGGCGGTCTTCTTGCCAAATTTGCGTTCAATCCACGGGGCGATTTTTTCTTCGCGGATCTTGCTGGGCGCAAAATCAAGGTTGGCAATCGTATCAAGGACGTGTTCGACCTTGAACGGCAAGGTCGCATTCGGGCCTTCGATCATGATTTCACCGCTTGCACCTTCCGGGATCGGTTCTGCGAGCGATACTTTCACCCCGCCGACCGAAAGGTCGATGGTCTGTCCGCGGACCGATTTACCGCCGATTTTGACCGTGACAGCCAACTGGACATCATATCGCGGATCTTTGCGACGGTTGACTTCCGGGGTGGCTGTACGAACGATTCGAACAAGGCTGGCGCGGAGTTCGGCTATGCTTTCGTCGACTTCCTCGGCGATTTTGTTCATCTGTGCTGCACGTTCGAGGTTGTCTTGTGCCTCGGATGCGACATGGCCGATTTTTTCGGTCACCTCGTTTGAGGCCTCGGCTGTCTGAACGACGTTTCGGGCAATTTCCTGCGTTGCGTCATCCTGCTGGCGTACGTTGACGGCAACGTTGGACGCAACTTCGTCAACGCGGCGGATGCTTGCCGTCATTTGCTGAACTGTCGAGACGACAGAGCTGGTGACATTCTGGATTTCACCAAGCTGGCGCGAGATTTCCTCGGTCGATTTGGATGTCTGGTTTGCAAGGTTTTTGACTTCCTGTGCGACCACGGCAAAGCCTTTGCCTGCGTCACCGGCACGTGCGGCTTCGATCGTCGCGTTCAAAGCCAGCAGGTTGGTTTGGGCTGCGATGTCGCTGATAAGCTCGGCGACCTCGCCAATCTTGCTGACACTGTCCTGAAGCGAATTAACCGTGTGTTCGGCACTTTCACCGGCCTGGTTGGCTTCGGCGGTCAGTGTCGTGGCTTCTTCGATCTGACGGGTGATTTCGCGGATCGATGCGGCCAGTTCCTCGGATGCACCCGACACGGTTTCCGCGTTGGCCAGGGCCTCGTGTGCGGCTGCGGCCACACTTTCCGAGTTTTCGGAAACGCGTTCGGAGGATCCGGCCATCTCGCCGGCTGCCGAATTCAGGCGATGCGTCTGGTCAATGATGGACTGAACGACTTTCTGAAGTTCCTGTTCGACCGTTTCCGCCAATCCGCGCAGGGCGCCAACGCGTTGGGAATTCGCCTTTGCTTCGTTTTCTTCACGTTCGAGTTTCGCATAGCAGAGCCTTGCATGAAGGCCACGAAGCTGCTGAATCGCCGGTTTGAAGTCCGTCACCTTTGGCATGTTGATGACATAGCTGGTGTCGTTGGCTTCAATCGCGTTGAAATGGGTTTCCATCTGTTTAAGCGGTTGCGTCAGGCGACGTGTCATCCAGACGCCATAGGCAATGGTCAAGGCGACCGCGGCAATGAAAATGGCAATCTCGAAGATCACGGCCTTCAGGAAGGCGCCCTCGGCGCTGGCGATGCGTTGACTTGCGACTTCGTTCTGAACAACCGTCAGGGTGATGACCTGTTGCATCACCGGATCAAGATTTTGATAAAGCTCGTCGGTGACCAGTGCATCAAGTGCGGCCATGTCTTTGGCTACCATGGCCTGACGCAGGCGATCCATCACCCCGTTGGCAGCGGGGAGAAGTTTCTGGATTTCTTGCACAACCGGGGCCTCACGCGGGCCAAGCTCACGTTTTACATAGGTCTCAAGGTTTTCGTTGATTCGCGCTTTGGCTGTGTCGATGCTTTCAATGGCTTGCTGCCAGTCCATGCTGCCAGCGCGGACCTTGTGAGACGCATCAATCACCGACATGGAATAGTCTGATGAAATCTGTTTGAGCAAACGCAACGGTTTGACCCGGTTTTCATACAGGTTTTCCAGATTCTTTTCGGTCTGATATTCGGCGTACAATCCATACCCGCTAAGCAACATCATCAGCAGGATCATTGTCGCGAATGCCGCAGTCAGGCTGCCCCGGATGCTTGACATAAAGCCCGGTGTTTTTGCCTTGTGGGTGATCTCGCCATATTCAAGCGAGACATCCTTGGCCTTTCCGGCCCGCATATTGGTATAGACGCGCTCGGCTGTTTTCTTTTCTTCATCCGTCGGCTTTGTCCGGATAGAGATAAAACCGGCGATTTTGCCGTTTTCGACCGTTGGCGTGACATTGGCGCGTACCCAGTAATGGTCGCCGTTCTTTGCCCGGTTTTTGACAAGTCCCTGCCATGGCAAGCCGGCCTTGATCGTCTGCCACAGATTTGCAAAGGCCTCTTTGGGCATGTCGCTGTGACGGACAATATTATGGGGAGAGCCAAGCAGTTCTTCCTCGGTAAAGCCACTGATCTCGACGAAGGACTTGTTGGTAAAGGTAATTTTCCCGCCGGAATCGGTTTTTGAGACAAGGATATCCTTGTCCTTCATCAGAACTTCGCGGTTGGTTACCGGTCCATTGTCACGCATTGTATTCCCCTGGATGTCACAAGTAAGTTCAGTTGGGTCGTGTCCGACTGGAAATCGGGTTGCACTTGATCTGAGGGCAGGGGCAGCTCATCGGCGAAGTGGCGCTTTGAGGTTATCCTTGTCCCACTTTGGCATATGTTTACGTGCGATCTTTGCTTTTCAAGTAACGGTTGCGCATATTTTCGCGTAATTCGTACTGTAAAAATGCCGTGTAAATGTTTGAGATGCATCAAATAACAAGGTGACGCTTGCACTTTTGCCAGGTTTTGAACGGGCAAAATGCCGGTTTAAAATAGCGCCGGATTTTTGCATTTGACCGAACTGCGGGTGGATGACGGGTGGAAATGGTCAATCATTTAGCGCGGTCAATGCGTTAAAATCCAAGTCACACATTGATCCGATGTTGTCAGGTGCTTATGTGCTGACTATAAACAGGGCAATTACCGCAACCGTCTTTGGGGACAAAAAGGATTGTTGCGGTTTCTTTCTCGCGAGAATTTTCAGGTCAGATAATCATGGATTACCAAATCGCGCGCCATAACATGGTGGAAAATCAGGTTCGGACCAACAAGGTTACCGATCCGCTGGTCATCGCTGCGATGGAGGAAGTTCCGCGCGAACTGTTCCTGCCTGAAGGCAAACGCGGCATTGCATATGTTGATGAAGATATCCCGGTTGGCGATGGTCGCTTTGCCATGGAGCCGATGGTCATTGCCCGTTTGATGCAGAGCGCACAAATCGCGGAAACGGATGTGGCTCTCGTGATCGGGGCAGGTTTCGGATATGGCAGCGCACTGATTTCGCGCGTCGCAGAAACCGTGGTTGCCGTTGAAAGCAACAAGGAAATGTCCGCAGCAGCCGAAGCCGCGTTCCAGAAGGTCAACTATGACAACGTAATCGTCGTCGAAGGTGATCTTGCAGCAGGCTACGCCAAGCAGGCGCCGTATAACGTGATCATTTTCGATGGTGCTGTTAGCGAAGTGCCGGCAGGCATTCTTGACCAGGTTGCAGAAGGTGGTCGTCTTCTGGCGGTTGTCCGCGAAGCAGGCAAGGTCGGTGTCGCACGTCTGTATGAGCGCGAAAACGGCGTTATCGGTCATCGTGATCTGTTCGATGCAAACATTCCGTATCTTCCGGGCTTTGAGCCGGCGGAAAGCTTTGTATTCTGATTCTTGAAATTGCCCGGTTCATGCCGGGCATTTCTTTTTTTTAAGCACATAGAACATATCCAACTGATCAGGGTTTCATGGTTCAGGAGCTTTCATGCCGCGATTTGGCGGAACAACTCGATCAGAAGAAGCCAATTATACTTCTGGATGTGCGTGAAGACTGGGAAGTCGAAATCTGTATGATCGGGGACTCCTTGCATATTCCGTTGTCGGAATTGCCGGGGAGACGGGCGGAATTGCCTGATGATAAACCAATTGCGATCATCTGCCACCACGGGGTGCGCAGTCGCCATGCGGGAATTTTCCTTGAAGAATATGGATTTAAAGATGTTTTTAATGTTACTGGCGGTATAGATGTCTGGGCGCTTGAAATTGCGCCGGATATGACACGCTACGATTGATTGCCGTAACGACCGGAAAACGGGGCGAATACTTTTTTGGGTTCCAAATGCCTCTTTTCTTGGAAAATTTTGTTTCCGTCGTTACCATACGTGAAACTGCGCCGGGGTCGGGACTTGGTGTAGGATTTTACAAGGGTAGATAAATGATAAAACGGTTCTTGCTGACCTGCAGTATTCTGGCGACCGGCGGATTGGTCGCTGGTGGCGCATCTGCAGAAAGTCTTGAGGACGCTCTCATCAAGGCATATCAGAGCAACCCGACACTCGAAGCGGGTCGTGCGTCTTTGCGTTCGACCGACGAAGAGATTTCGGCAGCGCTGTCAAACTGGCGTCCGAGTGTTACGCTTTCTGGTGATGCCGGTTTCCGTGAATACAATACCGAAGTCAACGGATCGGAAACGGAAAACAGTCTGACACCCTATACTGTTGGTCTGAACGTTACCCAGCCGCTGTATCGTGGTGGTCGTACGACGGCCCAGACCGAACGCGCAGAAGCCCGTATCAAGGCAGCGCGTGCGGCACTTCGTTCTACCGAACAGGATGTGATGTTGCAGGTCGCGACAGCCTATTTCAACGTTCTGCGTGACACGGCCGTTGTCGAACTGAACCAGAACAACGTTCGCGTGCTTGAGCGTCAGCTTGAAGCAACCCGCGACCGTTTTGCTGTTGGTGAAGTAACCCGTACGGACGTCTCGCAGGCCGAGGCGCGCCTTGCCGGTGCGAAGGCCGATCTGATTTCAGCCCAGGGTGCACTTGCCAATACGCGTGCACAGTATGAGCGACTGGTCGGCAATCCGCCGACCGATCTTGAGATTCCGAACCCGCTTGCAGGTCTTCCGACCAGTGTGACCGATGTTCTGTCGATCGCACAGGGTCAGCATCCGGACGTATTGCAGGCACTTTATACCGAAGAAGCAGCCCAGTCGGACATACGTCTGAATGAAGGGTCGCTTTATCCGGAAGTAAACCTGTCGGCAGGTGTCGAACGTGCCCATGAAGGGTCGACCGAAGATTTCACTGCCGATAGCGCCGATATCATCGCATCGGTATCCGTGCCGCTTTATCAGAAGGGCGCTGTTTTCTCTGGCGTTCGTGCTGCCAAGCAGACCGCAGGTCAGGCGCGGATCCAGGTTGATGAAGCACGCCGTGCTGTGATTGAAAATGCAACCAGTGCCTGGGAAACCCTTGTGACGGCACGTGCAAGCATTGAGTCCCAGCAGGCGCAGGTATCTTCGGCGGAAGTCGCCCTGGACGGTGTTCAGCGTGAAGCATCTGTCGGTTCGCGTACTGTTCTTGATGTCCTTGATCAGGAACAGGAACTGTTGCAGGCACGTGTCGATCTTGTCGGGTCGCGCCGTGATGCGGCAGTCGCCGAATTCCAGGTCAAGGCCGCAATGGGCGCGCTTAATGCGCAGGTCCTCGGCCTGCCGGTCGAAGTTTACGACACTGAGTCCAACTACAATAAAGTCAAGGACCAGTGGTG
Organism: Thalassospira povalilytica; assembly: GCF_002844235.1. GTDB lineage: Bacteria > Pseudomonadota > Alphaproteobacteria > Rhodospirillales > Thalassospiraceae > Thalassospira > Thalassospira povalilytica. The sequence continues at coordinate 428,785 of NZ_PGTS01000002.1, forward strand.
GGGAACAGACTGACCTTTTGAATGTTCAGGGCAGGGTGGTCGTCATCCTGTCCTGAGCGCGCTTTCGGATCGGTCTGGTTAAATGACACTAGTGCGGAATTTTAATTATGAGTGACGGGCAACAAGAACCTTCAATGGAGGATATCCTCCAGTCCATCCGCAAGATTCTTGCAGATGAGGGGGACGAAGAAAAACAGGAAGCCGCTCCTGAACCCGAACCGACGCCAGAACCCGAGCCGGAACCTGAGCCCGAGCCAGAACCCGAGCCGGAACCGGAAGAAGAAATTGACGAACTCGTTCTTGACGATGAACCCGAAGAACTTGAGTTCGACGATGAACCGGAAGAGCTTGAACTCGACGAGCCTGAAGAAGAGCTCGAACTTGATGACATGCTCGATTTCGATGAGACTCCGCTTGAGGATGACCCGGAACCGTTAGAAGACGAATTCGACGAGCCGGAACCCGAACCCGAGCCTGAACCGGCGATGCCGGCACTTTATGACGATGATGATGACGAACCGCTGATTTCGAACATGACGGAATCCTCGGCGACCGGCACCATCTCGGAACTGGCGCAAGCTGTTGCAAAGAAACGCGCAGTTGCGCTTGGCATCAATGCAGGACATGCCACCCTTGAGGATCTGGTACGTGATATGTTGCGTCCGTTGCTTAAGGAATGGCTTGACGAAAACCTGCCCTATATGATCGAACGCCTTGTGAAGAAGGAAATCGAGCGGATTGTGAACCGCGCCGAAGACCTGTAGGCGAGCCGATAGTTGATTTGAAGCGGCGCGCCCGGGGTGCGCCGCTTTTTCTTTGTATGATTGATTAAACCCGCAGCGGATCAAAAGACCATGTTGGAGAAGACCTACAGCCCGGCCGAAGTGGAAGGCAGACTTTACGATAAATGGGAAAAATCGGGGGCCTTTGCCTGCGATACGGCGTCAAGCGCCAATCCCTATGTCATCATGATGCCGCCGCCCAACGTGACCGGCAGCCTCCATATGGGGCATGCGCTTACTTTCACGCTTCAGGATATCCTGATCCGGTACAACCGGATGAATGGCAAGGATACCCTTTGGCAGCCCGGCACCGACCATGCCGGTATCGCGACCCAGATGGTCGTTGAGCGCCAGTTGGGTGAACAGAATGTCACGCGCCATGACCTTGGCCGCGAAAAGTTCGTGGAAAAGGTGTGGGAGTGGAAAGAAAAGTCAGGCGGGACCATTACCAATCAGCTGCGTCGCCTTGGCGCATCCCCCGATTGGGACCGCGAACGGTTTACCATGGACGAAGGCCTTTCGGCAGCCGTACGCAAGGTGTTCGTTACCCTGCACAAGCAAGGTCTGATTTACCGTGACAAACGTCTGGTCAACTGGGACCCGAAACTGCTGACCGCAATTTCGGATCTTGAAGTTGTTCAGAAAGAGGTCAAAGGCCATTACTGGCACTTCAAATATCCGATCGAAGGCCGCGACGGCGAATTCATCACCGTTGCCACCACACGCCCGGAAACCATGCTTGGCGATACCGGTGTGGCAGTTCATCCCGATGATGAGCGTTACAAGGACCTGATCGGGCAGTATTGCATTCTGCCGATCGTCGGACGTCGCATCAAAATCGTGGCCGATGAATATGCCGATCCGGAAAAAGGGTCGGGTGCAGTGAAAATCACCCCGGCGCACGATTTCAATGACTTTGAAGTCGGTAAACGTGGTGGTCTTGATCAGATCAATATCATGGATGACCATGCGCGCATCAATGACAATGCGCCGGAAGAATACCGTGGTCTTGACCGGTTCGAAGCCCGCAAGCAGATCGTGGCCAAGATGGATGAACTGGGTCTTCTTGAGAAGATCGAAGATACCGTTCACATGGTTCCCTATGGTGATCGTTCCAACGTTGTGATCGAGCCGTATCTGACCGATCAATGGTTCGTGAATGCCGAAGTGCTGGCAAAACCGGCGACCGAGGCGGTCGAAGATGGCCGGATCCGCTTTGTTCCGAAAAACTGGGAAAACACCTATTTCGAGTGGATGCGCAACATCCAGCCATGGTGCATTTCCCGTCAGCTTTGGTGGGGGCATCGCATCCCGGCCTGGTTCGGTCCGGATGGCGAGATTTTCGTCGAGGAAACCGAAGAAGAAGCAATTGCCGCAGCCAAAGCACATTACGGCAAGGATGTTGAACTGACGCAGGAAACCGACGTTCTTGATACGTGGTTCTCATCTGCCTTGTGGCCGTTTTCGACCCTTGGATGGCCGGAAAAGACCCCGGAACTTGGCAAATATTATCCGGGTGATGTTCTGGTTACCGGGTTTGACATCATCTTCTTCTGGGTTGCCCGCATGATCATGATGGGCATGCATTTCATGGACGGTAAAATCCCGTTCAAGGATATTTATATCCATGCGCTGGTCCGTGATGAAAACGGGCAGAAGATGTCGAAATCCAAGGGCAATGTGATCGACCCGCTGGAAATCATCGACGAGTACGGCTGTGATGCGCTGCGCTTTACCCTGACCGCGCTTGCGGCACAGGGCCGTGACATCAAGCTTGCAGCATCACGCGTTGAAGGGTATCGCAACTTCGCGACCAAGCTTTGGAACGCGGCGCGCTTTGCGGAAATGAACGAATGCAAGCCGGTCGAAGGCTTTGACCCGGCATCGGTCAAATCCACCCTTGCGCGCTGGATTGTCGGAAAAACCGTCGAGGCCGCCAAGGCTGTCGGGACGGGGATCGAGACCTATCGCTTCAACGATGCGGCAAGCAGCGCCTACCAGTTCGTTTGGGGTTCATTCTGTGACTGGTATCTGGAACTGGCAAAGCCGGTTCTGATGGGACAGGACGAGGAAGCCAAAGCAGAAATCCGTGCCGTTACCGCATGGGTTCTTGATCAGATTCTTCTGATCTTGCATCCGGTAATGCCCTATATCACCGAGGAACTTTGGGAAAAGATTTCCGAGAACCGCAGCAAGATGCTGATTTCGGAAAGCTATCCGCAATTCGATGAATCCTTGATCGATCGTACGGCCGAAGCCGAGGTTGATCTTGCCATTCGTCTGATTGGTAACATTCGTGGTGTTCGTTCTGAAATGAATGTTCCGCCGGCCGCAGAAGTGCCGATCTATCTTGTTGATGCGACCGACGCGATGAAAGCGGCAGTCACCGCGCAGGAAGCACAGGTCAAACGTCTGGCACGTGTCGCCGATATTGCCTTTAAGGGGCAGGGCGATGTCGAAGCCATCGCCAAGGGCGCAATCCAGACCGTTGTCGACGGTGTTGCGGTCTTCGTTTCGGTTGCGGACTTTATCGATGTCGCGGCGGAAAAATCGCGTCTCGAAAAGGAAATGCAGGACAAAACGAAGTACATCAAGGCACAGGAAGGCAAACTGTCGAACGAGAAATTCGTCAGCCGCGCGCCGGAACATATCGTTGCGACCGAAAAGGCCAAACTTGAGGAAGCCCGCGATACTCTGGCAAAACTGACAGAGGCCTATGACCGGATTGCTTCGATGTAATCATGCGATTTTTTTGAATGTCAAAGGCCAGCCACAGCGGTTGGCCTTTTTCATTTTGACCCGCTGTTTAATCGAAGGTGACGCAAATTTTTCACCGGACGGGATGCGAATCGCGTAAATTTCCATTCCCTGCCGCGTGCCGGAATTGATGCCCGACCATTTGCCGGACATTGATCGTATTTCCCGAACGAATGCGTTTTGAATGCTGATTGAAGAATGCCCCTATATTGAGCCTGTCGATGCGTATGGTGCGTTTGCGCCTTATGCGGACAGTCATTTCCTTGATTCTGCCGATCGGGATCGCTTTTCCTATATCGTTGTGTCGCCGCTTCATAAGCTGACGGCGAAAAATGGTCAGGTCACCCTGGACGGGTTTCCGTTTCCCGGAAATCCGTTTGATGTGCTGGGGGATCTTCTGGCGCGTTATCCGCAAACCAGACGTGATGATTTGCCACCGTTTCAGGGTGGGGCCGTCGGATATTTTGGATATGAGCTGGCCCATCAGACCGAAACCCTGCCCAAGGCCGCCGATGACTGGCTGGGCATGCCTGATATGGCGATCGGAATCTATGATCTTGTGATTGCCTTTGATCAGGAAGATCGCAAGATGTGGCTGATTTCAACGGGTATGCCGGAACGTATCGGGGCGGCACGCGCGCAACGTGCAGAAGAACGCATGGGGTTGCTGCGCAAATATTTGCGTCTTGCCAGACCGCTACATGACAGCCCGGGTGTTCCGCATGCGCCAGCGATCCGGAAATGGACGTCAAATTTTGACCGCGCCGGGTTTGAAACCAGTGTGCAAAAGGTCATTGATTACATCTTTGCTGGCGACATTTTCCAGGCAAACCTGTCGCAAAGCATCCGGGCGGAATATCCGCGTGATGCCATCCCTGAACGGTTCGGGCTTTATCGGCGCCTGCGCGATATCAGTTCCGCGCCATTTGGGGCCTTTTTGAATTTTGGTGAATTTGCAGTTCTGTCGAACTCGCCGGAACGGTTCCTTAAAGTAGCCGAAGGACAGGTTGAAACCAAACCGATCAAGGGAACGCGACCACGCGGAGAAACCCCGCTCAGCGATGCGGAACTTGCACAGCAATTAATGCGATCCCCAAAGGACCGCGCAGAAAACATTATGATCGTTGATCTTTTGCGCAACGATCTGTCGAAGGTCTGCAAACCGCATTCCGTGCACACGCCAGCAATCTGTGCCTTGGAAAGTTATGCGAACGTGCATCACCTTGTTTCAACCGTCACCGGTGAATTGCGTGACGGCAAAACAGCAGTGGACCTTTTGAAGGCAAGTTTCCCGGGCGGCTCGATCACGGGTGCCCCGAAAATTCGGGCGATGGAAATTATCACCGAACTGGAACAGACAACGCGCGGGGCCTATTGCGGTGCGATCGGGTTTATCGGGTTTGATGGCAGCATGGATACAAATATCGCCATTCGTTCGCTATGTGTGAATGGCGGGCGCATGGCATTCAATGTTGGCGGCGGCATTGTTGCTGATAGTGATCCGGCGCTTGAATATGAAGAAACACTGGTCAAGGCGACCAAGATGTTCGAGCTGTTCGGGATCGATGGGCAGGATGTTGTGTCATGATCCTTCTGATTGATAATTACGATTCATTTGTTTTCAATCTGGCCCGCTATATCGAGGAACTCGGTCACAATGTCATTGTGGTTCGCAACGATGAAATTGGTCCAAACCAGGTCCGCAAACTGCATCCCGACGCCATCATCTTTTCGCCCGGTCCATGTGGGCCGGATGAAGCCGGTAACAGCCTGACACTGATTGATACCCTGAAATCGGAATATCCGATGTTGGGGGTTTGTCTTGGGCATCAGTCAATCGCCCAGGTTTTTGGCGGCAAGGTCAAACGTGCCAAGCGCCCCGTGCACGGAATGACATCTGAAATCCATCACAGTGGTACGGAATTGTTTTCGGGATTAAAGAATCCTTTGCAAGTAACGCGTTATCACTCCTTAATCGTTGAATTGCCTGAAGATGGAAGTCTGATTGAACTGGCCCGTGGCCCCGAAGGTGAAATCATGGCGTTTGCACATAAAGATTTTCCGTTGTTTGGTGTACAGTTCCATCCGGAAGCCGTATTGACCGAGCAAGGACATGATTTGTTGGCAAACTTCCTGAAGCGGGCTTCTTCATAAGGCACAAAAACAGAAGGGACGGCGTGATGCAGGTATGGATGAACGGGAGCTTTCGTGACCTTGACGAGGCATCTATCCCGGTAACGGATCGCGGATTTTTGCTGGGTGACGGCTTTTTTGAAACCATGCGTGCCCACGAAGGCAAGATCGCCTGGATCGATGCCCATATGGAGCGCCTGGACTATCACGCCGAACAAATCGAGTTTCCGGTTGATCTGTTGCCGGCAACCGATGAAGTGGCAAATGTGGTTTCCACCCTGTTTGAACAGATTCATCGCAAGGATGCGGTCGTGCGCCTGACGGTGTCGCGCGGTTCCGGGGAACGGGGGCTTTTGCCGCCAGCCGATCCGGATCCGACCATCCTGATTACCGTTTCACCGTTTGAACCCGTCGAACCGGCAGTCGGGATGAAGCTGTTTACATCCCAGAAAGTACGTCGGAACGCACATTCGGTTGCGGGCGGGATCAAAAGCATCAATTACCTTGATAACATTGCAGCCAAACAGGAAGCGCAATCATATGGCGGTGACGATGCCCTGATTTTGTCTTCGGACGGCAATGTTGCCGAGACCACGGTTGCCAATATTTTCGGGATCAAGGGTGAAACTCTTTGGACACCGGATGAGGATACCGGAATTCTGTGCGGGCTGGCGCGTGATTTCATTTTGGAATGGGCCGAAGAAACCGGCCGGGACGTTGAATTTGAAGCCAAAACACCCGATATGCTCAAAGAATTCGATGCTATTTTTACAGCGAATGCCCTTCAGGGATTGCGGGTTGTTGATATGGTGGACGGTCTTGTGATCGGTGTGCCGGCAATGACATTCTTTGCAGAACTTGCTCAAACGGTGGAAACATCGCTATGCGAAAGTATAGTTCTTTAGGGTAAATTAACCCTGCATCTGCATGATCATGGGCAATGACCTGTTACAGGATTGCCTATGACCGCCCAAACCACAAAACCCGCACTGACACTTAACCGGTTTATCGAAGGACTGCGCAAAAACGCGGCCAATGGTAAAACGCCGCATTTGGGTGTTCTGAACATCCCGCCAGACTTGCGTCTTGGGGCCGAAGATTATCAGGCAATCAGCCGTGATGCTTTTCATCACTTGCCCGAAAACACACAGATCCACCGTCTTGAAAACGGGATGGTGGCCTGTGTGCGCGGCACGAAATGGACCGAAGACGATTCCAGTTTTGTCGAGCATGTCCGCGAAACACTTGAAGAAGTGATCGAACGACAAGGCCTTGGCACGATTCCCAAAAATCTGTGGAGCCGTTTTCGTTGGCCCGAAGATGACGAACGACTTGGCCAGTTGCTTGGCATTCCGTTATCAGAACGGCTGATGGGGGATGGCTGGGCGCGTTTCGATATGTCAGAAATGCTGCGCGGCGCGATCACTATAGAAGCCGTGTTTGACTCCTGCCGACGTCAAGCGATCCTGAGTTTCGATGACACCCGTCGGCAGATCCTTGGTCATGAAATCTATTGTTCGCTTGATTATTTGCGCCAGCACCACCTTGCAAGCTTTTTGCTTGAAGGGCCGGGCGAACTTGAAATCCTGTCGCGGGTGCTTGACGAAAAAGTAATGGAAGTGACACGGACGATCGCGCCGTCGATCCTGCCCGACAAGCTGCATCTTAACATGCGGGTGCAAACTGTTTTGAGCGACACTTTTGCCGAATTCGTCAATCATGACGATGGCAAGCTGATCAAAAACATGGCGATCGAATTTTCGATGGAAAACGCCATTGCCAACTGGTGGGAATTTGAAGATGCCTGTGAGTTCCTGCATTCGTCGGGGATCGAAGTCGGTCTGGACCGGATCACATTGCCTGCGTTGGAGTTTCTTTCACCGCGCAAGATGAATGTCGATTTCATCAAGGTGATCTGGGATCAGAACATCATCGGATCGCGGCGTACAGAAGTCGCCGAACGTCTGCGTGAATTTGCGAGCCTGTTTGTCGAAAGAAGTCTTATTCTGACGCGATGTGATAGCCGGACGGCCTTGCGCATGGGACGAAGTCTTGGCGTTGAAGTGTTCCAGGGTAGCTATATTGATGCGATGCTGGGGTCCTATTTGCACCGGGAATGCAAATCAAAACGGCGGTCAACCGACAAACGTTGTGCGGTATGTCAGTGGGCGCCACGCGAGGCGCGCAAGAATGGCTGCAACTTCCATTTCCGAAGCGGAAAACGGCTAGCCGAGGTTTGAATCAACGATTTCCATCGCTTTTTAGATGTTTGACAACCGCGTGGCGCTTTCATAAAGTGCCCGCAGCTGATCAATCATGATTGGCTATGTCGTTAAAACACGGCGCTTATTCTCAGGGCAGGGTGTAAATCCCGACCGGCGGTAATCCAGATTTCTGGGAAGCCCGCGAGCGCCCGACGATCACACGATCTTCGGGGTCAGCAGATCCGGTGAAATTCCGGGGCCGACGGTAATAGTCCGGATGGGAGAGGATAAAGCGTGACGTACAAGGCAAGAACGCATTTGCGTGACTGTTTTGACGTCTGCCTGCGACCGCGATGTGGCAATTTGCCATAAAGCGGGCCTTTCTTTGTTGCCCTGGTTCGTAAGCCCCATCCGTAGAGGACGGTTATGAATCAGAGTATTGAACCACAATCAGGTCTTTCGATCTTTGGCGATCCGCATGAACGCATGGAACGTGCGCTTGCTGATTTGCGCGAAGGCAAGGGTGTTCTGGTTGTCGATGATGAAGATCGCGAAAATGAAGGCGATCTTATCTTTTCCGCAGAAAATCTGACCAACGAGCAGATGGCGATGCTTATTCGCGATTGCAGCGGCATTGTTTGCCTGTGCCTGACCGATGAAAAGGCAACGGCGCTTGATCTGCCACCGATGGTCGCGACCAATACATCAAGCATGGGAACGGGCTTCACCGTTACCATCGAAGCCAAAGTCGGGGTCACCACCGGTGTGTCTGCGGCTGATCGCGTGACCACGGTCAAGACCGCCATCGCCGATGATGCAAAGCCGTCTGATCTTGCGCGTCCGGGGCATGTTTTCCCGCTGCGTGCGCGTGCCGGTGGTGTTCTGGAACGGCGCGGCCATACCGAGGGAACGGTCGATCTGATGCGCCTGGCAGGTTTGAAGCCGGCCGGCGTTCTTTGCGAAGTCACCAATCCGGACGGCACCATGGCGCGTCTTCCTGAGCTGATCGAATATGCCCGGTCCCATGACCTGGTTGTGATCAGCATCGAAGACATTGTTGCCTATCGCGCCGCGATGCAGCAGGCCGCAGAATAAAACGACACAAAAGCCCGTTTTCGGGCTTAGAGCCAGATACAAAAAGGGCAGCGTGAAATACGCTGCCCTTTGATTTTTCGGGGGTATATTCCCTGCGATCAGTCATCAATCATGCACCAGACCGGGGTGTGGTCGGATGCCTTTTCCTTTCCGCGCGGGTCGCGATCAATATCGGACGCGCTCAGGCGATCAGCGGCAGCCGGGGTCAGCAACAGGTGGTCAATGCGAAGACCATTATCCTTGTTCCAGGCACCCGCACGGTAATCCCACCAGCTATATTGGTGTCCTTTCGGGTTGAATGTCCGGAAGGCGTCGGTAAAGCCCATATTCATCATCGTACGCAGCCGTTTGCGTTCAACAGTTGTGCACAGGACGGTTTCGCGCAATTTGATCGGATCGTAAACGTCGGCATCATCCGGTGCTATATTGTAGTCGCCCCCCATGACGGCGGCTTCGCCACTGGCGCGGATTTTTTCAAACCGCTTGATCAGTCGATCGAGGAAGTTGAGCTTGTAATCAAATTTCTCGTCCCCGACTGCGGTTCCCATCGGGACATAAATGGATGCCACCCGAACTGGGTGGGGCGCACAAACAGTGGCTTCGATATAGCGCGCCTGTTCGTCGTCATCATTGCCCGGAAGACCGCGTTCGACATCCTCGATCGGATATTTCGACAGAATGGCAACCCCGTTATAGGTCTTTTGGCCATGGATCGCGATGTTGTAACCAAGATCTTCGATCTCCATCGCCGGAAAGGCTTCATCAACTGTCTTGGTTTCCTGCAACAGAACAATGTCGGGTTTGGCGTCTTGCAACCACTCGATGATATTGGGCAAGCGAGCCTTGATTGAATTGACATTCCATGTGGCGATTTTCATGCGTGCCTCAGTTGTTTTTTTCTGCACCTTAAAGGCCCCGTTAACCGGGAGCCTTGAAGCATTTGGTCCAAACTATGTCAACCTTTGGCGACAATTCCTAGAACCGAATAGTCCCCATGACAGACGCATAACCGCTGATCTGGTCTTCAAAGTTGACGCGTGCCGTGCCTCCGTCTGCGCCGCTTGGTGTCCAGTAGCTGGCAACGCTGGAATCGTATTCAGCCCCGATATTAAAGTTTAAGGCCATCGAACCGGTATGAGCCGTTACGCCCAAGGCTATGCCGCTAAGCAGGGCAATCGTATGGTCTGAATCCGATACAGAGGTTCTCCAGCCTGAGCCGTCACAGACACCGAACAGGTCGGTCGAGAAACCATCGCCGCAATCAGAGGCGTTCAGTTTGGCCTTGCGATAGCTTGCCCCGACAAAACCGGAAAGTCCAAGGTCAAGCCAGGATGTTGCCGTGTAGTTAACGGCACTGCCTATGCGTGTTTTGAAGCCGTCAGTATCAAAATCAAAATTCTGGGTAACCAGATCGTTTCGCACAGGAATGAATTCCCGTGTATCGACTTCAGAGGAAGCATTTTCGTATCCGATAGCCAGCAGCGGCGTAATCGTAAGGCTTTCCGACAAAATGCGATCCGCCGCAACGATGATCTCGAAGGATCTGTCTTTCTGATCAACATCTATAAATGTATTGTGGATACGGTCTGCGAAGTTCTGATTGACGGCATTTGTGCCATTGACCGCAGATTGGCCTGTGTTGCCCGACGCAAAGGTCTTGCCAAATACGGTTTCAGAATCATCTCCGCTGAGATAATGTCCCTTGATCATGGCACGCGGATTTTGACCGATAATATCGGTAAGTCCGTTTTCGGGCAGATAAAATCCAGCCTCGATTTGTGGGCCGGTTAAAACCATCATCTCGTCATAGTCTATGTAATACTGGGAATCTGATGTCGGGCTGCTCTGTCCGGCAGACAGATTGGAATAGTTACCGTGATAATTTGGGGCGTTGTAAAACTTGCTGGTGGCTCCAACCGAACCGAAAAATAGTGAAGAGTTGTCGGGTTTTTGCAGAATGGATGAGCCGAGCAGGCTTGATTCCGCATAAGCGTGTGATGACAACGAAATAATTGCAGTTGCAACTGCAACGGTGACAGCGGGTTTCCAAGATTGCATTTTGACTGCTCATTAAAATCATAGCGTGTATGTATGGTGGCGGAAAGTTTGTAGTCGAGAAGCCAAAGTAATTGCAATTACAATACTTTGAAAATTTCTGACATTTTCTGTCATCGAAATAAAAAACGGGGCCTGCATGAAGCGGGCCCCGTCTAAGGGGTAAATTCAATCGCGGTTGAATCAAATCGAGAAACTTGATCCACACCCGCATGAAGAGGTTGCATTCGGATTGTTCACGCGAAAAGCCGAACCGACCATTTCACGCACGAAATCAATTTCCGCACCGCCCAGAAGGTCAAGCGATACTTCGTCAATTACCATTTTTGCACCGTAATTTTCGAAGATGCAGTCTTCGTCCGTGGTGTCAGAGTCCAGCGAGAACTCATACTGAAAACCACTGCAACCGCCGCCAGAAACCTGCAAGCGCAGCATGGTGTTTGCCGCACCTTCCGATGCGATCAGTTCCTGAATACGTTTCGCAGCACTTTCAGTCATTTGAACTTGCCGTGAAGCTTCGGTCATTCAACACTCCTTGGTCTTAGACCTGCCCGCAGACGGGCAGGAATAGTTCCGATCTTATGGCGTTATAATAGCACGGTCAGATCGCAGTATTTAAGTCACTATTTAGCGCGCATGGCTGAAATGTCAAAACCTGTAATCACTCTAATCAAGGGTGACTTGCGTTTTGGGGCGAAATGGCTCAAAACAGGCGCCAGTCAAAAGGCCCGCTGGGTCAAAACCAGAAAATGCAAAGTTCAAAGTCATGAATGTTTTCAGCCTGTTGAAAAGCGACATCGAGAACCAGCTTCTCGCCCTTGAAAAAGATGGTGTTCTTCCCGCCGGAAGCGACACTTCTCGTGTGACGGTGGAACCGCCGCGCGATGCGTCTCATGGGGATGCGGCCACCAATGCCGCCATGTTGCTGTCAAAGGCCGCTGGTATGAAACCGCGTGATCTTGCTGAAAAGCTTGCTGAAAAATTGCGCGAGATCGACCACATCGAAAATGTCGAAATCGCCGGGCCGGGCTTTATCAACCTGCGAATGGCGGACCGCTTCTGGCTGTCACAGGTTTCCAAGGTGCTCGAACTCGGGACCGCGTATGGTCAGAGTGATCTGGGCAAAGGTGAAAAGATCAATGTCGAATATGTTTCGGCAAACCCGACCGGGCCGATGCATGTTGGGCATTGCCGTGGCGCTGTTGTGGGTGACGTTCTGGCAAACCTGCTGGCCAAGGCCGGCTATGCAGTCACCAAGGAATATTACACCAACGATGCTGGCGCACAGGTTGACGTTCTTGCCCGGTCCCTGCATCTGCGTTACCGCGAGGCGCTTGGCGAAGATATCGGCGAAATCCCGCAAGGCCTGTATCCGGGCGACTACCTGGTTGAGCCGGGCCAGAAAATGGCAAAGCGTGACGGCGACAAGTGGGTAAATGCACCCGAAGAAGAATGGCTTGAGGAATTCCGTGCTTTTGCCATCGTCGAAATGATGGCCCTGATCAAGGAAGACCTGCGTCTTCTTGGCGTTTCTCATGACGTGTTCACATCCGAGGATGGGTTGGTTAAAGCCGGCAAGGTTCAAGCGGCTTTCGAACATCTTGAGAAAAAAGGCGACATCTATGTCGGTGTTCTTGAACCGCCGAAAGGCAAGAAACCCGACGATTGGGAACCGCGTCCGCAAACATTGTTCCGTGCGACCGATTTTGGGGATGATGTTGACCGTCCGCTTAAAAAGTCGGATGGCAGCTGGACCTATTTTGCATCTGACATTGCCTATCACTTTGACAAGTATGAGCGCGGCTTCAACCTGATGATCGACATTTTCGGTGCCGATCACGGTGGCTATGTCAAACGCATGAAGGCCGCAACCAAGGCGATCACCGGTGGCGGGGGCGACCTTGATGTCAAACTGTGTCAGTTGGTCAGTCTGTTTGACAATGGCGAGCCGGTAAAAATGTCAAAACGTGCCGGCACGTTTGTCACCCTGCGTGACGTTGTCGAACGCGTTGGCAAGGATGTCGTACGGTTCATCATGCTGACCCGTAAAAACGACGCTGCACTTGAGTTCGACTTTGCCAAGGTGACCGAGCAGTCAAAAGACAACCCGGTATTTTATGTGCAATATGCCCATGCGCGGGTGAATTCGGTGTTCCGTCAGGCTGCCGAAGCATTCCCGGATCAGGACTTCTCGCCGGAATCCTTGATCAATGCGGATCTTAGCCAGCTTTCGAGTGAAGAAGAAAAACTTCTGGTCCGTCGTATGGCGGAATGGCCGCGTATTGTTGAACAGGCTGCCGTCGCGCACGAGCCGCATCGAATTGCCTTTTTCCTGACAGAAATTGCAGCAGAATTCCATGCATTGTGGAACAAGGGACGTGACAACACGGCGCTGCGCTTCATCGTTGCGGATGATCTGGCAGCGACTCTGGCACGTCTTGCAATGATCCGTGCGGTTGCGACGGTGATCGCATCGGGTCTTGAGGTGCTTGGCGTTAAGCCTGTCGAGGAGATGTAAGATATGAACGAAGAACACGGCCGTGGCCTTCATGCAGAACGCGCAACCCACTATCGGGCTGAAAAGCCAGCGCGCAAAAGCATGCTAAAAGGGGCGATTACCGTGTTCTTCGGTCTGGCTGTGGTGGCAGGCGGGCTTGGCGGTGCAGGGTACTGGTTCTATCATCAGGGCCAGCCGATCCAGGATGATGGCAAATTGCCAATCCTTTTGCCTGACCCGTCGCCGATCAAAATCCGCCCCGATGATCCCGGGGGGATGGAAGTGCCACATCGCAACACCACGGTTTATGATCAACTCAATGACGTTGATCCCGATGCGAATGTGGTTTTGCAGGAACTTCCCGATATGCCGCGTGCACCCGAAGTCACGAGATCCCAGCCGGCGACCGCAGAGGCCGTTGAGGAGCCCGTCGCCGACAATGCGCAATCAGATGCGAGCGAGGGTGGCGATAGCCCGACTGTCGAAGGGAACGCAGTGTCTGCGTCCAAGGACGCAGCGCAAACAAATGATGCCCCCGCAGCAGAGCCAAGCGTAAGTGCGCCAGAAATTTCCGAGCCGGAATTGACAGATGCGCAAAAAGCAATCGCCGCAGCAACTGCGCGCGAAACCAAAGCAGCACCTGCCAAACCAGCGTCTGGCGACACGCCAGCATCGGCAAACGCGGTTTCGACGAATGATTTTCGCATTCAACTGGCTTCGGTGCGCGATGAAAATGGCGCGGCTGCCGAATGGAAAAGATTATCATCGAAAAACAAAGACTTGCTTGGTAGTCTTCAGATGTTCGTGCAGCGTACGGATCTTGGTGACAAGGGCGTATTCTATCGCTTGCAGGCAGGGCCATTGGCCGATGCAGCTGCGGCAGAAAAGCTGTGTGGTGATCTGAAACAACGCAATGTGGGGTGCCTCATTGTCCGGCCTTGAAGTCAAAAAACCGCGCGCCTGTATTCTGGGTGTTGCCGGGACCGAGTTAAGCAACTGGGAAAAGGGATTCTTCCGCGAAGCTGATCCCTATGGCTTTATTCTGTTTGCCCGCAATGTCGAAGATCGTAACCAGGTCCGTGCTTTGACGTCTGCATTGCGGGATACGGTTGGAAACAGCAATATTCCGATCTTTGTCGATCAGGAAGGCGGGCGCGTCATGCGTCTGAAACCGCCACATTGGCGCAAAATACCCGCGGCTGGCGTGTTTGGGGAACTGTTTGATCGAAACCCCGAAGACGCGCGCGAGGCGGCCTATATCAATGCACGTCTGATGGCAATGGATCTGCGTGAAGCGGGCTTTAACACAACCTGCGCACCGGTTCTTGATTTGCGGTTTCCTGGCATGAGTGACGTTGTCGGCGACCGTTCTTACGGCGCAGATGTCACAAAGGTGGTTACACTGGCCAGTGCGGTTGCGGCAGGCTTGCTTGACGGGGCAATCGCGCCCGTAATCAAACATATTCCCGGACATGGCCGGGCCGCTGTTGACAGCCACAAGGACCTGCCGGTCGTATCGGCATCGCACGACACCCTAAGCCAGCTTGATTTCGCGCCGTTCGTACAGATGAAAGATGTGTTGGCGGCCATGTCGGCGCATTTGCTGTTTACAGCGATCGACGATCAGCGACCGGGGACCGTTTCCCCGAAGGTCATCAATGATGTCATCAGAACCGAAATCGGGTTTGAAAATCTGTTGATCAGCGATGATTTGTCCATGGAGGCCCTTGGCGGGTCGATTGCCAGCCGCACCCATGAATGTCTGCATGCCGGATGTGATATTGCGCTTCATTGCAACGGCAAACGGACCGAGATGGAAGAAGTGGTTTCCATGGCACCGCTGCTGTCCGGTGCGGGATTGGTTCGCGCGCAAACATTTACCAACCAGATTGCCGCATTCAAACCCGACGTGCCGTCATCGACACAGGTGATGGATTGGCGGGTCCGGTTGGCGGACTTGCTTGCACCGGTTTGGCAGGCTGAGGACACAGCCAAGTGAACGACATTGTTGAATTGATTGTATCGGCATCTACTTGGGTCATTCCGGTTTTGCTGGCGGTGACGTTGCACGAGGCCGCACACGGGTTTGCCGCCAAGCTGTTCGGGGATGATACCGCGCAGCGGATGGGACGGCTTAGCCTGAACCCGATCCGCCATATTGATCCGGTCGGCACCATTTTGATCCCGGGGCTTTTGCTGATAACGGCCGCACCATTCCTGTTTGGCTATGCCAAGCCGGTTCCGGTGGCATTTCACCGCCTGCACCCACAACGGCTTGGCATCATTGGCGTGGCGGTTGCCGGTCCGGCAACGAATGTGTTGCTTGCCATTGTCTCGATCCTTCTTCTGGTGTGGTTGCCCGACTTTTCGCCATCAATCAATCAATGGCTTGGTACCACGCTTAACCAATCGATTTGGCTGAACTGCATTCTTGCGGTTTTTAATATGTTGCCGATCCCGCCGCTTGATGGCGGGCGGGTTCTGACGGCAATTTCCCCGATGCCGGTTGCACGGGTCTTGGCGCGTATGGAAAAAACCGGCATGATCATTTTGATCGGCTTGGTCTTTTTGCTGCCATACGTGACCAGCAAGCTTGGGATTGACCTGCCGATTTTTCAGTGGATGGTGCTTGAACCGGCCAATGCGCTGGTGCGGCTTCTGGCAAATATTTTCGCCTGATACAGGATCAGCGAAGGACAGGGGACAGTCAGGGACAGATGGCAGACCAATTCGAATTGGAAATCCCGGACGAGGTGTTTGACAAGAAGCCCGTCGATGAAGACGGGCCGAGCCTTGCCGAACGCCTGATCCTTGATCTTGATGGGTTTGAAGGCCCGCTTGATGTTCTGCTTGAACTTGCACGCGATCAGAAAGTCGACATCATCAAGATTTCGATCCTTGCGCTGGCCGAACAATATCTTGAATTTATCAGAACCGCACAGGGTTTGCGTCTTGAACTGGCGGCAGACTATCTGGTGATGGCGGCCTGGCTTGCCTATCTGAAATCGCGGTTGCTGCTGCCCAAGCAGGAAAATGATGACGAAGAGCTTAGTGCCGAAGAAATGGCAGAGCTCCTTGCCTTCCAGCTCAAACGGCTTGAGGCAATGAAGGCCGCGGGCGAAAAGTTGCTTGAACGTCCAAACCTTGGCCGTGACTTTTTCGCGCGCGGCGCCCCGGAAGAAGTGCGGGTCACCACGGCATCTGTCTATGACGCGTCGCTTTATGATCTGTTGAAGTCATATGCACGCATCATGCTGACATCCGAAAGCAAGACGCTGGAAATCGAGGCATTCGACCTTTATGCGATGGATGACGCCATTCAGCGCCTGCGTGATCTGTTTGGTCGACGCGTCGTGCCTACATGGACCAAATTGCTTGAATTCATGCCACGCGGCCTTGGATCGCCTTTGAAAGCGCGATCGGCACTGGCCGCGCATTTTGTCGCCAGCCTTGAAATGTGTCGCGATGGCGAACTTGAAATTTCACAAGAAGAAGTCTTCGGGCCGATTTTGTTGCGCTCGCCGCAAAAGCGCCGTGACGGGGATATGGACAGACCAATTGCGTCAGACGACGATTTGATTCGGGATTGAGGGGCAGGGATATTTGATGAGCAATGACGCACAGCTTGAAATCCAGGGTGTTGAAACAGCACCCGACATTGATTTCCAACATGTCCGTATTGTCGAGGCCGTCCTGTTTGCATCAGCCGACCCGGTCAGCGAACGCGTGATTGCCGCCCGACTGCCAGAAGGCACGGACGTATCGGCCATTCTGGCGACCTTGTCGGAAACCTATGCTGCGCGGGGGATTAACCTTAATCGTATCGGCGAAAAATGGGCATTCAGAACCGCCGTCGATCTTGCCGGTGACCTTCATATTGAAGTCGAAAAAGCCAAAAAAATGACGCGCGCGACACTCGAGACGCTGGCGATCATCGCCTATCACGAGCCGGTAACCCGTTCGGAAATCGAAGAAATTCGTGGCGTCGCCTTGTCCAAGGGCACGCTTGATATTTTGCTTGAAGCGCGCTGGATCCGTCCGCGGGGGCGTAAACGCGTGCCGGGCCGTCCGGTTCTGTGGGCGACAACTGATGATTTTCTTGATCATTTTGGTCTGGAAAGTCGCGATGATCTGCCGGGCCTTGCCGATCTCAAGGCTGCCGGATTGCTTGACAGTCGTCCGGGTATGGGACGTTACGGTGCAAGTTCAGATGACGATGTATTGCCAGATCTGGTCGATGATGGCGAAGTGACCGATGCGGTCGTTGAGGAGGCGCTTACGACGCGCAACCTCGAAGATCTTGATGAAACGATTTATTCCGACAATCCCAACCTGCTTGATGATGCGGAACGTTCAGCCACCAAGTCACCTGTTGATGATGTTGATTCGCCGGATGATGATCGGAATTGATCCATCTGCTTGCATCCTGCGGGCGGGGACCTTAAATTTCAGAAAGATTTCGCCAATCATTTGCATCTTTGGATGCATGGCCACTGCAACAAGAAGAGAATTTGAATGACCGACGGCCTTAAGATGTCGAACGTCTCGCACATGTTCGGGAAAAACCGGGTATTGCGGGATATCAGTTTCGATGTCGCCCCTGGGGAATTAGTCTGTCTGCTGGGACCGTCGGGCTGTGGGAAAACGACCGCACTTCGACTTGCCGCCGGACTTGAAAAATTACAGGTCGGCGAGATTTCGGTCAGTGATCAGGTGGTTGCACGCCCCGGTGAATATGTCGAACCCGAAAAGCGCGGGGTTGGCATGGTCTTTCAGGATTACGCCCTGTTTCCCCATTTGAATGTTGCGAAAAACATCGCCTTTGGTCTGCGTCATTTTTCCGAACAGGATCGGTCAACTGCTGTCAAAAGGGCGCTTGATCAGGTCGGTATGTCCGATTACGAACATGCCTTCCCGCATGAGTTGTCAGGCGGTCAACAGCAACGCATTGCGCTGGCGCGGGCATTGGCACCCACACCGCGTATCATGTTGCTTGATGAACCGTTTTCCGGACTCGACGTCGCGCGCCGTGCTGACTTGCGCGATACCACACTGCACGTTTTGAAAAATGCCGGCATTGCGACGGTGATGGTCACCCATGACCCGCAGGAAGCCATGTATATGGCGGACCGCATCATCATCATGAATGAAGGCCAGATCATGCAGGACGGAACGCCGGAAACCCTTTATTTCCGTCCTGAAAGCCGGTTTGTCGCGTCCTTCTTTGGTGAAGTGAACCATTTTCCGTCCGTTGTTGCCAATGGCAGTGTGAAAACCCCGGTCGGGGTGCTTGATGATGTCGGCCTTGCGGATGGCACGGATGTTGATGTGCTGATCCGGCCCGAAGGGCTTCATATCGGTGATGCGGTCAACGGTCATGACATTCTGGCCAATGTTGATGCCGTGCGCGCCCTGGGCGAGGTCAATCTGATGCACCTTACCCTTCATTCCGGCGGTCATATCCATGCTCGCGTGCCGCGGCGTTTTTCGACATTAAATCAGAAATCTGTCGCTATAACGCTTGATCCCGAGATGACCTTCGTGTTTCCTATGTCGTGATAAGACGAACTGCCGGGTTGACAAAAATCAAGGCAGGCTGTCGGATCAGGTATAATTAACAGGTGTATGTGATCACGGTTATTAACCCAACCGTCGCATTGCACAGTGGGGGGCTTTCTGCCATTATCCGAGCATATCGCCGGAAGGCAGAATGGATCTTTGGAGATTGAAGTTATGGGTATTGGCGTTTGGCAAATCGTTCTGATTCTTGCGATTGTCCTGATCATCTTCGGTGCTGGTAAATTGCCGAAAGTGATGGGTGACATGGGCAAAGGCATCAAGAGCTTCAAAGCGGGCATCAACGAAAAAGAAGAAGATGCAGCCGCATCGGCCAAGACCATTGAAAACACGACCTCTGCATCGGTTTCATCCGAGAGCAAAGACAAGGATTCCGTGAAATCCTGATCGTCTGTCGGATTTCCTTCAGATAGGCGTGTCAAATGTTTGATATCGGCTGGACCGAAATGGCTCTTGTGGCCGTCGTCGCGTTGTTCGTCGTCGGCCCCAAAGAGCTTCCTCATCTTCTTTACAAGTTGGCGGGCTACTGGAAAAAAGTGCGTGGCATGGCGCGCGAGTTCCAAAGTGGCATTGATGACATCATCCGCGAGGCCGAACTCGATGATCTGCGCAAGCAGGTCAGCAGTGCGCCGACCAGTGGATCCGACTTCCTGGAAAAAAGCATTGGCGCTCCCAAAGGCGACGAGAAGGCAAAAGACACCAAGGCAAAACCGGCCGATGCCAAGGCAGACACAAAGTCTGAACCCAAAGTGGAAGCCGAAAAGCCTGTTGCCAAATCTGCGGCTGGAGAGAGCAAAAAGAACGACCACCCGGAGAGCCAGGCGTGAACATGCAATCGCATGACAAACAGATGCCAATCATGGAGCATCTGATAGAGCTGCGGAACCGCCTGACCTGGGCGGTTCTGGCTTTGTTTATTACCTTTGCGGTTTGCTATTATTTCGTCGAGGACATTTATGGTTTCCTCGTCAGGCCACTGGCAAACGAGATGGGCCCGGATCGCCGCATGATCTATACGGCGCTGACAGAAGTGTTCTTCACCTATGTCAAAGTGTCCTTCTTTGCGGCCTGTTTTGTTTCTGCACCGGTATTTCTGGGGCAGTTGTGGGCCTTTGTCGCCCCGGGGCTTTATAAAAACGAACGGTCGGCATTTTTGCCGTTCCTGTTTGCGACCCCGGTTCTGTTCCTGATGGGCGGAGCGCTGGTTTATTACTTCATCATGCCGCTTGCCTGGAAATTCTTCCTGAGTTTCGAGCATGCGGGCGACGGATCGGGACTTGCCATTCAGCTTGAAGCCAAGGTGGGCGAGTATCTGTCGCTGGTCATGAAGCTGATTTTTGCGTTCGGACTTTGCTTTCAGTTGCCTGTTTTGCTTACGCTTATGGCACGCGCGGGCATTGTGACGGCCGACGGATTGGCACGGCGGCGCAAATATGCGGTTGTGATCGCGTTTGTGTTTGCGGCAATTTTGACGCCGCCTGATCTGATTTCCCAGGTTGGTCTCGGCATTCCGATCATTATTCTTTATGAAATTTCGATCGTCATGGCGCGGATTTCCGAGCGCAAGAAGCGTCAGGCGGCCGAAGATGACGACGACGATGAAGATGATTCGTCAGAAGATGAGACGTCCGAAAATGCGCAAGAAGGCACGGATGACAGTGTGGATGAGCAGGCGGCTGCCGCGGCATCTTATGATGACGGTCAGGCATCCTTGACAGACACGTCATCAGCAAAGCCTTCCTCCCAAATTGCGGGACCATCGCAACGTGATGATGGTGAAGACGATTTCAATAACGCGCGCTAGTTGGAATTGTGATCCCGAAACGTCTGATTTGGTGGGGTGGACCTTGTGTTCACCCCATCGTATAAAGCCACAAATATTTGACTGACAGGGTGCTGTTCAATGCACGACATTAAATGGATTCGGGAGAATCCCGAGGCTTTTGACGCAGCAATGGCTGCACGCAAACAGGAAATTACCGCGGAACGTCTGATGAATATCGACGTCGAGCGCCGCAAACTGATGACAGAACATCAGGAAATGCTGGCGCGCCGCAAGGCCATTTCCGGCGAGATCGGCATGCTTCGCAAGAAAGGCGAGAATGCTGACGACCTGATGGCCGAAATGGGCACGCTCAAAGACAAGATCAAGGAAGCCGAAGACGGGCAGGCCGCCCTGAACGAACAGCTTGATCTGTTGCTGTCATCTTTTGCCAATATTCTTGATCCGGGAGTGCCGGTTGGCGATGACGAAGATGACAATGTCGAAGTGAATCGCTGGGGCACACCGGCAGAATTCGATTTCAAGCCGCTTGAGCATTTCGAAATTGGCGAAAAGCTTGGCATGATGGACTTCGAAACCGCAGCAAAACTGTCGGGGTCGCGGTTTGTCATTTTGCGTGGCGGTCTGGCAAAGCTTGAACGTGCTTTGGCACAATTCATGATCGACCTTCACACCAGCGAACACGGTTACGAAGAAACCGTAACGCCGATGCTGGTGCGTGATGACGCCATGTTTGGCACCGGACAGTTGCCGAAATTCGCCGAGGATTCGTTTAAAACCACCAATGACTACTGGCTGATCCCGACATCGGAAGTCACCCTGACCAATCAGGTTGCCGGCGACATCATTGATCAGGCAAAATTGCCGCTGCGCTATACCGCGCTGACGCAATGCTTCCGTTCCGAAGCAGGGTCGGCTGGCCGTGATACGCGTGGCATGATCCGTCAGCATCAGTTCTCAAAGGTAGAAATGGTTTCGATCGTCGAGGCAGAAAAGTCTGACGAGGAACTGACCCGCAAGACACGCTGTGCGGAAACCGTCCTTGAACGCCTTGGTCTGCCGTACCGTACGGTTATCCTGTGCACCGGCGATATCGGGTTCTCGGCATGCAAGACCTATGACATCGAAGTCTGGTTGCCGGGGCAGGGACGTTATCGCGAAATTTCGTCATGTTCGAACACCCGTGACTTCCAGGCACGCCGCATGAATGCCCGCTACCGTGCCGCTGGTGACAAGAAAACCCAGTTTGTTCATACATTGAACGGTTCTGGGCTTGCGGTTGGACGTTGCCTGATTGCAGTGATGGAAAACTATCAGCAGGCAGACGGTTCGATCCGGGTTCCGGACGCGCTCAAGCCCTATATGGGCGGTCTCGAGGTTATTTCCCCGCGCTAAGGCAAAACCGGCATGATTGATCTGACCAACGCACGTATCCTGATCAGCAATGATGACGGCATTGATGCACCGGGGATCAAGCTGCTTGAACGTCTTGCGCGGGAATTCTCCGATGACGTCTGGGTCATCGCTCCGTCAATCGAACAAAGCGGCGCAGGTCATTCATTGACCCTGCGCCGTCCTTTGCGCATTCACAAGCGCGATGAACGCCATTTTGCCGTCGATGGCACGCCGACAGACTGCGTTCTTCTGGGCTTGCAGCAGGTAATGCGTGACAGCCCGCCAGACATTGTTCTTTCCGGTATTAACCGCGGCGGAAACCTTGGCGAAGACGTGACCTATTCCGGAACCGTCGCAGCCGCGATGGAAGCAACATTGCTGAATGTTCCGGCCATCGCATTTTCCCAGTATTTTTCCGGCGAGATGATCGACTGGACCATCGCGGAAAAATATCTGAAGGATGTTGCAGCAACACTGGTCAAAAATACCTGGCCCAAAGGTGTTCTGATCAACGTCAACTTCCCCGAGCACGAAGCACCCGGCGGTGCTTCTGTCAAGATTTCCAAGCAGGGACAGCGCAAGATCGGCGATCATATTGCCGAACGTCTTGATCCGCGTGGTGAACCATATTACTGGATCGGTGCCATCCGGTCGGAATTGCCTGAAGATCCGTCTGCTGATCTGCGCGTCATTGAACAGGGCAATATTTCGGTCACCCCGATCAGCCTTGATTTCACCCATTACGAGACTTTTGACAACCTGACGAAAGCTTTCCCGTGAACGAGCCGGTCATTACACGTGAATCAAAAATAGCCGATTTGCTTCAGACGCTTCGCCATGACGGCATTCATGACGAGGCAGTTTTGCGTGCATTGGCGGAAGTCCCGCGCGAGTCATTTGTTGCCGAGCCGTTTGTTGATCGTGCTTGGGAAAATGTTGCTCTTCCGATCAGCAAGGGCCAAACGATTTCGCAGCCCTATATCGTGGCACTGATGACCCAGGCGCTTGAGCTAAATGACCGTATGAAGGTTCTTGAGGTCGGCACCGGATCAGGATACCAGGCCGCCATTCTGGCCAAGCTGGCGCGCCGTGTTTATACGCTTGAACGGCACAAGCCGCTTTTGCGTCAGGCAGAAGAACAGTTCCGTGCGCTTGGCTTGCACACCATTTCTACCCTTCATGGTGACGGGGGACTTGGCTGGAAAAACCAGGCACCGTTTGATCGTATCATTGTCACGGCTGCGGCCCAGGATGTGCCGCCGGTATTGGTTGATCAGCTTGCAGTTGGCGGGATCATGGTGGTGCCGGTGGGCGAAGTGTCACATACGCAGCTGCTATTGCGTGTGTTGCGCACACCAAGCGGGGTTGAAGTCACCGAATTGATGCCGGTGCGCTTTGTTCCGATGTTGCCCGGCACAGAAGAATTCTAGAACAAATTCACCGAATATCGGGTCAAATCACAAGCTTGCTTACCGATTGTTAACGGCTGTTCGCAGACAATCGTTAACATGATGGAAAATTGTGTCAAATTTGCTGTTCATAGCGGAAAACGACTGCTGCTTGTCTGTGCGACAAGCGCGGCGCTGAGTGGCTGTTTGCTGAATTCCGTCCCTGTGCCGGTGGTTTATGGCGACGGGGCAAGCTACAGCCCCTATAGCATGCCCAAGCTCCAAAACGGAGAACGGGTGATTACTGTGGAACCCGGCGATACGGTATCCGAGCTGGCAACACGGTATCGTACGGACTTTACCCAGTTTGCTGCCCGCAACAACCTTAGAAAACCCTATGTCATTTATCCGGGCCAGCGGCTTGTATTGCCGCCATGGACGCCAGATTATGACAGTTCGCCGCCAACCAGCGTCGCAGCACGCACATCGACTTCGTCGCCGACGAAAACAGTAACGATTGGCGGTCAAAGACAGGTGGTCAGCATTCCGCTTGAAAAAGACACTTCGTCCTCAGCGTCACGATCGACTGTTCAAACACAGGTCGCCCGTGTCGCCCCGAGAGAAGGTGGAAATATTCCAACACCCGGGATCAAACCGCAAGACTTTGCCGCAGATGCACAGCGCGAAATCGCCTCCACACGCAGTTGGGTCACAGATACCCGACCGACACCGGTTGCCGGTGAAGGAAGCGACACCCGCAAGAATGTCGTGATTGCCGAGCCGGCCGATCGCAAAGGCTTCATCTGGCCGGTGCAAGGGAAGGTGGTCCTGAAATACGGGGCCGGTACGGGTGGCCTGTTTAATGACGGGATCAACATTCAGGCCAATCGCGGGACACCGATCCTTGCTGCCGAAAATGGTGTTGTAACCTATGTCGGGAACGAGTTGCGCGGTTTCGGGAACCTGATCCTGATCAAGCATGCTGACAATTTCGTCACGGCCTATGCCCATACCGAAAACCCGCTGGTGGCGCGCGGCGATGTTGTTGAACGTGGGCAGCGGATCTCAAGTGTCGGAACAACCGGCGCTGTGACATTCCCGCAGCTTCATTTTGAAGTCCGCAACGGGCGCAAGTCATCAGACCCGTTGAAATATCTGCCAAGTGTCATGGTTTCCAGATAGCAAAACACCCGGACAAAGATCCGGGTGTTTTTTTGATGTGGCACCAAAGCGCTTGTGCACCGGCTTAATCGAGCGACTTGCCAAGTTCACCGGCAATTTCCTGAATAAACTGCCAGGCCACGCGGCCCGAACGGCTGCCACGGGTAACGGTCCATTCCTTGGCCCGTGCGTGCAGTTCTTCAACCGGCATGTCGAGGTTGAATTCCTTTGCGTAGCCTTCGATGATTTCGAAATAGACGTCCTGGGAAATGTTGTGGAAGCCAAGCCACAGACCAAAGCGGTCCGACAGTGAAACCTTTTCCTCAACCGCTTCGGACGGGTTGATCGCGGTTGAACGTTCATTTTCAATCATGTCACGGGCCATAAGGTGACGGCGGTTTGACGTGGCATAGAAAATAACGTTCTTGGGACGGCCTTCAATTCCGCCTTCAAGCACTGCTTTCAGCGACTTGTAGCTTTCATCCTGCATATCGAATGACAGGTCATCACAAAACAGGATCGTGCGGCGGCCACTTTGTTCAAGAATGTGAAGCAAGTCGGGCAGGCTGGGAATGTCTTCACGGTGAATCTCCACCAGGGCCAAGGCGGCCGGACGTTCTGCGTTGATTTTAGCGTGCATCGCCTTGACGATGGAGCTTTTGCCCGTGCCGCGTGCGCCCCACAACAGGGCGTTGTTGGCTGGTAATCCGTCTGCAAAACGTTTCGTGTTGTTATACAGGATTTCCTTTTGCTGGCCGATGCCTTGCAGCAGCTCGATATCGATACGGTTGACGTTGCGCACCGGCTGCAAATAGCCGGTTTCGGCCTGCCATACAAAGGCGTCCGCCGCGCTCAGGTCATTTTCGGTTCGTGCTGGTGGGGCCATGCGTTCAAGTGCTGTTGCAATCCGTTCAAGCGTTGGCAGCAACTTATCGAAATCCGTACTCATCGAAGCCTCTTGGATGTTTGTTGTTTTTGGTGACATAAGGGACTGCGGAAAACCGGTTGCCGAAACGAATGACACGACACCAAGCCCGCACGTTATTTGGGCAGGTCGCACCATGGCCCGTTCAAAACGGGTGATCATTTCAGTCCTTGCATTAAATACAGACCCTGTTGGCGGGAAAACTAGCATACCGACTACCAAATGGAACAGCTTGTTACGGTCAGACCGGTTCGGGATCGAGGTGATCCAAACCACATGTTTTCCAATTTTCCGCCTTTATATCCGGTTCTTCCTTGCTTTGGCGTTGTACGCCGTTATATTCCGGCAGTTGATATTTTTTGTTCTGAGGAATTAGGAGTTCCTAATGTTTATTTCGACGGCTTACGCTCAGGCCGCTGGTGGTGCAGATGGTGCAGGCGCACTGATGCAGTTCGCACCGCTTATCCTGATTTTCGTTGTTTTCTATTTCCTGCTCATCCGTCCTCAGCAGAAAAAACAGAAAGAACATAAAGCAATGCTCGAGGCGATCCGCCGTGGCGACAAAATCGTCACCGCAGGTGGCCTGATCGGCACCGTTGCCAAAGTTGTTGGTGATGACGAGTTGTCCGTCGAGATTGCCGAAGGCGTAAAAGTCAAAGTGGCACGCGGCATGGTTTCGACAGTTCTGTCGAAAACCGAACCGGCCAAGAACGACGCCAAAGAAGAAGAAAAAGAAGAAGAGACCAAAAAAGACTGATCTCTTCGCGCTAAGTGAGGCGGGGCACATGGCTCCGCCTTCTTGCATTTTACCGGTGGCCTGAAGCGGTACAAAATACCCGTTGTTCCAAGAACCTTGGAACCAGACCAAGGTTGACCCAGACAGATCCGGTCAAAGAACACATGCTTTATTTTACCAAATGGAAAGCAGCACTGGTCCTTCTGGTGTGTGCTTTGGGCGTGATATACGCCGCGCCAAACTTCCTGCCGTCGGGAACATTCCCGACCGAGGCAAGCTATTTGCCCGGCAAGCAGATTAATCTTGGCCTCGACCTTCGTGGCGGCTCGCATATGCTGCTTGAAGTCGATACGGACAGTGTCCTGCGTGAACGTTATGACGCACTTGCCGATACGATCCGCACCGACCTGCGCCAGGAACAGATCCGCAACCGCCCGCGCGAAGCAACCGCGAACGGTGCCGAGATCACCATCCTCAAACCTGAAGATGTTGAAAAAGCCCGCGAGATCGCCCGCGCAGCAGAACCCAATACGGAGCTGAGCGGCGAGGGGAACAACATCCACGTTACCTATAACGCCGTTGCCCGCAAGGAATTGATCGACCGTGCCATTGCGCAGTCACTTGAAGTGGTGCGTCGCCGTGTTGACGAACTTGGCACGACGGAACCGTCGATCCAGCGTCAGGGCGAAAATCGCATTGTTGTTCAGGTGCCCGGTCTTGATGACCCGTCGCGTTTGCGTGCGATCCTTGGTCGTACCGCCAAGATGAACTTCCATCTTGTAAATAACGAGAAAACGGCCGCTGAAGCCCGTGCAACCGGTCTTCCGCCGGGAACCATGATCCTGCCGGCTGCTGATGCGTCGGACAAGGCTGCTGGCATCCGCGAATATCTGATTGATCGTCGTATTGTCGTATCCGGGGACAATCTTGTTGATTCCCAGCCGACCTTCAGTGACGGTCGTCCTGTTGTATCGTTCCGCTTTGATGCGGCCGGTGGCGCCCGTTTCGGCGATGTCACCAGCAAGAATGCCGGGCGTGGCCTGGCAATCGTTCTGGATGGTGAAGTGATTTCCGCGCCGCGGATCAATGAACCGATCCTGGGCGGCAACGGCATCATCACCGGACAATTCAGCGTGCAGGAAGCCAACGATCTTTCATTGCTGCTGCGCGCTGGTGCATTGCCGGCCCCAATGCAGATCCTTGAAGAACGTTCTGTCGGTCCAGGCCTTGGTCAGGATTCGGTTGAAGCTGGCGAAATCGCTGCTGTTCTTGGTCTGGTGTTTGTTATTGCCTTCATGGTGATCAGCTATGGACGTTTTGGCATCTATGCCGACATCGCCCTGATGATGAACCTGATCCTTGTTTTGGCGGTGATGTCTGTCTTGCAGGCAACACTGACGCTGCCGGGGATTGCAGGTATCGTTCTGACGGTCGGTATGGCTGTTGATGCCAACGTTCTGATCTTTGAACGCATTCGCGAAGAACGTCGTAACGGCCGAACGATCATCAATTCGATTGATGCGGGTTATCGCAGTGCCATGTCGACCATTCTTGATGCGAACATCACGACACTGATTGCGGCCCTGGTGCTGTTTAGCTTCGGCTCTGGCCCGATCAAGGGCTTTGCCGTGACGCTGGCCATCGGGATCATCACGTCGATGTTCTCGGCGATCTGGCTGACCCGTTTGATGATTTCCGTCTGGGTCAAGCGCAGCCGCCCGACGGAACTGGTACTTTGAGGAAGGGAACAGGGAAGATATGAAACCTTTGCATCTTATCCCGGATGACGTGAACATCCCGTTCCTCAAATTCCGGAAAATCTTTTACATCGTATCGATGGCGCTGGTTCTTGCATCGGCGGCACTGTTTGCGACCAAAGGCCTTAATTTCGGGATCGACTTCCGCGGGGGTATCCTTGTTGAGATCAAGACCGAAGGCCCGGCAGACATTAGCGGTTTGCGCGACAAGTTGGGCAGCCTTGGTCTTGGCGATGTCTCGATCCAGGAATTTGGGGCGGCTGACGATGTGTTGATCCAGCTCCAGCGTCAGGATGGTGACGAAAAGGCCCAGATGGCCGCATTGGCGAAAGTTACAGAAGCCCTTGGCGAAAATGTAACCATCCGTCGAAGCGAGCTCGTCGGCCCGAAAGTCGGTGATGAGCTCAAGGAAGCCGGATTCTATTCGGTTGTGATCTCGCTTCTGCTGATCATGATCTATATCTGGTTCCGGTTTGAATGGCAGTTTGCTGTGGCGTCCGTTGTTGCGCTTTTGCATGACGTCGTGATCACGGTTGGCTTCTTTGTGATCACTGGTGTGCAGTTTGATCTGGCAACGCTGGCAGCCGTTTTGACGGTTGCAGGTTATTCGATCAACGATACGGTCGTTGTGTTTGACCGCATCCGTGAATATCTGCGCAAGTTCCGCAAAATGGAAATCCCGGATCTGCTTGATCTTTCGATCAACTCGACACTGTCGCGTACGACCATGACGTCGTTCACGACCTTGTTGGCGCTGATTGCGTTGTTTGCCTTTGGCGGTGAGGCGATCCGCGGTTTCACCATGGCGCTGATCTTTGGCATCGTGATCGGGACCTATTCATCGATTTGTGTGGCATCGCCACTACTGATTGTGTTGCGTCTCAAACGGAAAATTCCGGAAGCCGAAGAAGGTCAGGAAGCAAAAGCCTGATCGCTGATCGGATGATCTAGAATTTGCAAGAAGGCCGGGGATGTGCGAAAACGCCCCGGCCTTTTTCTTTTGGCTTTCTGCCTGAACCGGGTGGAAAACTGCGCACCAGACCATATGAGGATTGCCATGTCACTTGAAGTCAGCCCACTTGTTGCCGAAGGTCGCAATCTGGTGTCGAGTTACGGTGACGGTCTGTTCCGCTTTGGCGAAGAAACCGTCAATGGATCGGTCCTGCTGTTTCCGGAATCGATCTATTCCTGGAATGTCAAATCCATGGACGATATCACGGTCGACTCATTCGCCCGGGTGATCGAAAAAGCAGACGAGATTGAAATTCTGCTGCTTGGTATGGGCAACCGCCTGATGCCGGTGCCATTGGCGTGGCGCCACGCATTGAAGGAACATGGCATTGTGATCGAACCGATGGATACCGGTGCGGCATGCCGGACCTACAACGTTCTTGTCGCCGAAGCACGCCGCGTCGCCGCAGCCTTGATTGCGGTTTGATAAGGCTAGCCGCGCAGATAGTGCTGCAACTGATGGCGGACCTGCTTTACGCTGGCAAAAATTGCAGCAGGGCCCGGTGCATAGCCGGCCGGGAATGATTCCCCGCACAGAAACAGGTTCTTCCACGGCAATCGCAAACGATCACGTAAAGCCGCATGGCCCGGGGTGAATTCCGGGAAGGGGGCCTCGGCATCAATGAAGCTGAATTTCGGATGGTCTATCCCGTCGGCATTGCGAGACCGTGCTTGCAGATCGACATTGAGATATTGATTGCATAACCAAAGACATCTCTGCCAGACCCGGGCAACAATCTGATCAGTGGTGCCGTCGGTCGGCATGTGAAAGCTGCTATTGAGGCTGACCTGCACGTGGCGGCGATGACAGTAGATTGCCCGGACAAGGTCGTCACTGACCAGAAGGCAACTTGGTTCGGCAAATGGCCGTCGCATTTCAAAGGCTACGGTCTGACGGCGGGCAGGGGCCGGTGGAATGCCGATATCAGGCACCGCATCGCAAAGCGGCCGTGGATGCAGCGCCAACACAACGGCGTCACCTGGCTTAAGAACCACCTGAATATCGTCATTAAACAGCAAGTCTGTTGCGAACTCCGATGTACTGTCAATGTCACCAAGTTTTGTGCGTGCCATCACTGTGCCACCCGCGGCAACAAATCGTTCGCGCAAGGTCGGAAGGGCAATGTCATTGAGGATGATCGGATCAATGGCCGAAAATACCGGTTCGTGTGACTTTGAAAACAATGCGGATATTTTCGGAACGAGAACACGTGCCAACAGGGCGCGCGAACACCGGTGTGCCGGGATAGAAAACAATGTTTCTGCCAACACCGCCAATGCATCGCGATGGTATGTGCCGGGCTGGTTGGCCTGTTCGTCACTATCGAAGTCACCCGAAGACAGAACGTTATCAACCCGGCTTTCTTCACTGGCAAAGCGTTGCCGCGACAAACCAAGGGCAGTATAGGCCCGCGCGACAAAGCCAAGTCGCCGGGCAACAAGCGCACGCGCGATACCGTGATCAAGTGAAATAACGGCTGGTTTGCGCCGGCCTCGTTTAAGTCCGATCACGCAATGGGCTGGTCGGATCAGCTTTTTGGGAATTTCCGGGAAACCGGCAAAATAATCGGCGACCAAGCCTTCGGGGTCATAGAAAATCTCGGGTTCAGCAGTTTTGTGGTTTTCAGGGGCGGTTTGCATGCCGCGCGTCCACCGGCTTTCAAACGGCTCGCCTTCGTCATAAAGGACGACTTCTGCACCATCTTCTGCCATCCGGGTTGCCAATGCCGCCCCGGCAAGGCCGCCGCCAACAACGTGAACTTTCCCAGACGTGAAGGATGCCATATGCCTGCGCCACTTTAATTGTTATACAAGGCCAGAATTAACTGGTTTGCACGTTATCGTGTCATTCGGTCTGACAAAATAACCTTAACAGCAGAACAGCTTACAAGCCATGGATGAAATTTCAAACGAACTGGACAGCCTGAACACCGAAGTCATCGACCAAATGAACAGTTGGGTCGATCTGCTTGGCGGCGGCGAAGTCGGACGGCTTGTTGGTGCGGTCTTGGTCCTGTTCGTATTCTTTGTGTTCAAGCGCGTTCTGGTGCGCGGGGTACTTGGCGTTTTGAGACGCATCGCGCATCAAACCGAACGCAGCATGATTGCAAATGTCCTTGATGCCTTTGCCTTGCCGCTTCAGGTGCTGGTGATGTTGCTGGGCGCGTATTTCGCCGTAGAGCTTCTGGACCTGCCGGTGGCGATTGATGCGCCCCTGATCGAGGCAATCCATATCGCAGCAATGTTTTGCGTGTTCTGGGCCCTGTTTCGGGCTGTCGAACCGGTTGCGGTGTCACTTAACAGCCTGATCGGGCGGTTTGGTGCCGGTCTTGGTGACGACTTGCGGCAATTCTTTATCCGCGGGGTCAAAACGCTGATCGTTGTGATCGGCTTTGTTATCTTCCTTGAAGGATGGGGAATTGATGTTTCGGCCTTTCTGGGTGGGCTTGGTCTTGCCGGGATGGCTGTGGCGCTGGCGGCCAAAGATTCGGTTGCCAACATCTTTGGCGGCCTGACGATCTTTGCGGACAATCTTTATAAGCGCGGTGACTGGATTGAAACGCCCCATTTCGAAGGAACGGTGGAGGAGGTGGGCCTGAGGGCGACCAAGGTCCGGACCTTTGCCAAGGCGCTTGTCACCATGCCGAATGCCCAGATTGTGGATTCACCCGTGATCAACTGGTCACGCATGACCCATCGTCGCATCAAGATGGTCATCGGACTGGAATACCGCACAACAGCCAAACAGATGGAACGGATTGTCGAAAAGCTGCGTGACTTTCTGAAAAATGACGACGACGTCGCACAGACGGATGTTGCGCAGATGGTTCATTTGTCCGATTTCGGTGCAAGCTCGATCAATATTGATCTGTATTACTTTACGAAGACCACCGACTGGGTTACATGGCGTGAAATTCGCAACCGCCACATCATCGCATTCAAGCGCATCGTCGAGGAAGAAGACGCTGCCTTTGCCTTCCCATCCCAATCGCTTTATGTCGAAAGCCTTCCTGATAACCTTGTCGACACCAAAAACGATCAGCGACCCGCACGTCAGATCGGATAAACAGAATGACTGATACGCCAAAATTATCACATTGCGCGGACTATACGCGCCGCCACGACCGCGACCGTTTTCTGTGTGCCCTGTTTGCGGCACCGGAAAAGCGCGAAGACCTATTCACCCTTTATGCCTTCAATCAGGAAGTTTCGAAAACCCGTGAAATGGTCAGTGAGATCATGCTGGGCCATATCCGCCTGCAATGGTGGCGCGATACGCTTTCGGAAATCGCCGAAGGCAAGGTCCGCCAGCATGAGGTCGTCGAACCACTGGCAGATCTGGTACAAACCGGGGCTTTGTCCGTCGACGATCTGGAAACGGTTG
This sequence comes from Thalassospira povalilytica, assembly GCF_002844235.1. Lineage (GTDB taxonomy): Bacteria > Pseudomonadota > Alphaproteobacteria > Rhodospirillales > Thalassospiraceae > Thalassospira > Thalassospira povalilytica. The sequence continues at coordinate 461,426 of NZ_PGTS01000002.1, forward strand.
TGGCGGCACGTGAATTCGATCTAGAGGATCGCCAACCGGCAGATCAGGCGGAACTTGACAGATATATTGATCAAACATCGGGGCAGATGGCGGTTCTTGCAGCACGTATACTGGGTGTTACGGATGAAGCAGGTCAACAGGCCGTGCGCCTTGCCGGCAACGCATACGGCTTGGTCGGGATTATGCGCGCCATGGTGTTTCACGGGCGCGCCAAACGGCTTTATCTGCCCAAGGACCGGATGGAACACCACAATGTCGTACAAAGTGACATTTTCGAATTTCGAAAGAAGGATGAAGTTCGCAATCTGACCCGTGAACTGGCCGAACTTGCGCAAAGCCGCATCAAAGAAGCACGCAAACATCGCCGCGCTGTTCCGAAGGGCGCACATGCCGCAGTCCTGCCGATGGTGTTGGCCGATGGATATTTGCGCAAACTTGCCAAGGCGAAATTCGATCCGTTCTCGGCCGAATTTGGTTTGGCGCGCCCGGCCAGTGTCCGTCTGATGGTGAATGGTCTGTTGAAACGATATTAGGTTTCATCGGACAGACTGGATATTGCAAAAATATCATCTACATTAACGATAAAGGATAAGACAGGTTTGTTCTGTCCGTGCTAGCGTGATTAACGCGTTGATTTCGCGGCGTAACGTTCAGTAGCCACCCAGTATGAGGGCTCATATGGCATATCCGCATTCCAGACCCGGACGTGACTGGCTGACCAGGCTGATGCTGGCCGGGGTGATTTGCCTGATGGGATTTTTGCCATCAATGGGCCAGGCCGCCAGTATTGATCCGTTTGTCGGAGTCTATCACGGGGTGACCATTGAACATGCCGAAGGTGAGCTGCAGGCACGTGATCTTGACGTTACAATCGCCAAGACAGAACGCGGTTTCAACGTTGATTGGGCGACTGTCATCCACAAGGCCGATGGCCGTGAAAAGAACGTATCACTAAGCATCGAGTTTTATTCGACCGAACGTCCCGACATTTATGGCAGTGCCATGCGTTCGGGATTGTTCGGGAAACGCATTCCCAATGACCCGTTAAAGGGTGAGCCGTTCTTTTGGGCCCGTATCGTTGACAAGACCTTGACCATACACGCCCTTTATATCACGGACGAGGGCGGCTATGAGATGCAGGTCTATGAACGGAAACTTGACGAAGACGGCAATATGGATCTGATTTTCCGGCGGTTCCGCGATGGTGAGCAAATTCGCGATGTTACCGGAAAACTGACCCGTCAGAAGAAAAGCTACTAGTCGCGGATTGCACTGGTGCCAATGAAAAAGCCGCATCCGAAGATGCGGCTTTTGTCATATCAGGCGGCATTTATCGCACTTAGCCATTCATCAAACAGTGGAATGGCACGATCAGTATACAGCTTTTTGCGGTCGCGGCCCTTGACCCGTTTGGTCAGTTCCAGATCAGGGAACAGACCAAAATTGACATTCATCGGCTGGAAGGTGCTTTCATCAGCACCGCCGGTAATGTGGTTCAAAAGGGCGCCCATCGCGGTCGCCAGCGGCGGGGTGGGGATGGCAACACCGGCTTTTTCCGCAGCTGTGAACCGACCAACCATCAAACCGACCGCAGCACTTTCAACATAGCCTTCGCAACCGGTAATCTGACCGGCAAATCGCAGATCAGGACGGGCTTTAAGACGCAGTGTTGCATCAAGCAAACGCGGTGAATTCAGGAACGTATTGCGATGAATGCCGCCCAGTCGGGCAAACTCGGCATTTTCCAGCCCCGGAATGGTGCGGAAAACGTCGATCTGCGCACCGTATTTCAGTTTGGTCTGGAAACCGACCATATTGTAAAGCGTACCAAGGGCATTGTCCTGGCGAAGCTGAACAATCGCGCGTGGCTTTACAGTCGGGTTGTGCGGGTTGGTCAGTCCTACCGGCTTCATTGGCCCATGGCGCAAGGTTTCACGACCGCGTTCGGCCATGACTTCAATCGGAAGACAGCCGTCGAAATAGGGCGTGTCTTTTTCCCATTCCTTGAATTCGGTTTTCTCGCCTTCGATCAGGGCGTCGATAAAGCGGTTATATTCGTCCGCATCCATCGGGCAGTTGATGTAATCCTTGCCGTCGCCCTTGTCATATCGCGACTGGAACCAGGCCTTGTCGAAATCGATGCTTTCCTTATAGACAATCGGTGCAATCGCATCAAAGAAGGCCAGGCTTTCTTCGCCGGTAACCTTGCGGATGGCGTCGGCCAGCGCACCTGACGTCAAAGGACCGGTGGCAATGATGGTCTGTTCCCATTCCTCGGGGGGAAGACCATCAATCTCGCCGCGCTCCATTGTGATCAACGGATGGTTTTCTAGCGCTTCGGTGACCGCCTGCGAAAAACCTTCGCGATCAACGGCAAGGGCACCGCCAGCGGGGACTTTGTGCTGATCGGCACACCGCATGATGATCGAACCCGCACGGCGCATTTCGTCATGGATCAGGCCGACGGCATTATATTCCTTGTCATCGGACCGGAATGAGTTTGAACAGACGAGTTCGGCGCATTTGTCGGTATGGTGCGCGTCTGTCGGGCGAACCGGGCGCATTTCATGCAGAACCACCGGCACACCGGCCTCGGCCAGTTGCCAGGCGGCTTCACTGCCCGCCAGACCGGCGCCAATGATATGAACAGGTTTCACCGTATTCACGTGTGCGAACTCCTCGCGAAGAATGTGTTTGAATGCTTGGCACACACATAGCGGTGCATGGGGGAAGATTTCAAGTGATTTGCGCCATATTGCCCGTGGGCTTTGTGCATGCAGGCATGAATAATTCACAAAGCCACATCTTCCCCGTCATAAATGCCAGACCCGTTCTGTCAAACATATGTGAAACTGGGGCCAACATGAGCTACCCGCATCACCCATATGGATACGAACCCACACATTGCCCGGTTATCGGTCTGGTGCCACGGCGGCGCCCCGTCATCATTGATGACAAGGACAGATGCGACGCGCAGGACAATGAAAAGCCTGATAACAGTGAACGCAGGGTCGGTTTTCCATTCGGCGGCTTTAATGACGGCAATTTCACCGCCACCGACATCGAAAGCATGATCGAATATGTGGTTGCAACACGTCAGGGATGGCGCGCATCCCTTGTTACACGGGCGTTTTTGCGTTGGTGGCGCAATGAAGACGAAACCCTTGATGATCCCGGCCGGGAGCGCAAGCAGTCAGATGCGATTTTGATGCTTCTTGCACTTAACCAGGGCCGTGACGGGTTCGTTCATGGCTATTTGCATGATCTGCAGGACGAGGCCAAAGAACACCCGAAACCGTCATCACCGCAAACAACCCTGCGAACGGCATTCAACAAAAGTCTGCGTATTGCCGCACTGGCACTTGCCCTGTCGCCGATCGTATTGATTTTTGCGGTGCTGCTGTTTGTTCAGATTGACACCATCATCAGTACCGGAAACGGCAAGCTTTTCGGGTTCAGCTATGATCTTTTGTTCTTTGTTGGCAGCTTTGGCGCGATCGGGGCTCTGACCAGCATGATGATGCGGCTTGGCAAACAGACACCATGGGCCGAGATGGAGCCATCATCGGTCTTTTTCAATTTTCTGTTCCGTCCATGCATGGGATTTTGTTTCGCCCTGATTGTGCTTTTCGCGCTGCGGGCAGGGATGTTGCCCATTCCGCTTGACGATTTGCATAATCTTGACGACCTCGACCAGATCAGCAGTTCGTCACCGGCCGGACGGCAACTGTCAATCGTTCTGGTTTTTGCGTTTCTGTCCGGGTTTAGTGAACGACTAAGCACTGCACTTGTGCGGCGGGTCGAAAACCGGGTGGCAAGCAACAGTTAGGACAAAGATACCTGCTCATACAGGGTCCAAAAGAAAAGAGGCACGAACATCATAGAAAATGTTCGTGCCTCTCTTTGTATCGTGGCGGCTTTTGTAACGGCGGTTGGTGAAAGCAGCCCTTTGGTTATTCAAGCCCTAAATGCCGTTTAAGATAGCGCCCGGTATAGCTTCGCTCATTGGCCATGATGGCTTCGGGCGTGCCGGTGCCGACCAGTTGTCCACCACCGTCGCCCCCTTCGGGACCAATATCAATGATCCAGTCGGCAGTCTTGATGACATCAAGGTTGTGTTCGATCACAACGACGGTGTTGCCCTGGTCAACAAGGGTATGAAGGACCTCAAGCAATTTGCGGATATCATGGAAATGAAGACCGGTGGTCGGTTCATCCAGAATATAGATTGTCCGCCCGGTCGCCCGTTTTGACAGTTCCTTGGCAAGCTTCACGCGCTGCGCTTCACCGCCCGAAAGGGTTGTGGCCTGTTGGCCCAGATGGATATAGGACAGACCAACCTGTTTAAGGGTTTCCATCTTGTCACGGATCGATGGGACGGCCTTGAAGAAGTCCGCGCCTTCTTCCACCGTCATATCAAGAACATCAGATATCGATTTGCCTTTAAAAGATATTTCCAGCGTTTCGCGGTTGTATCTTTTGCCCTTGCACTGATCGCATGTGACATAAACGTCGGGCAGGAAGTGCATTTCGATTTTGATGACACCGTCACCCTGACAGGCTTCGCAACGACCACCTTTGACGTTGAATGAAAAACGTCCGGGCTTGTAACCGCGGGTCTTGGCTTCCGGCAGTTGGGCAAACCAGTCACGGATCGGGGTAAAGGCACCGGTATAGGTCACCGGGTTCGAACGCGGGGTTCGCCCGATCGGGCTTTGGTCGATATCAATGATCTTGTCGATCAGCTCGATCCCGGTAATTGCATCATGTGCCCCGGGATGATGGCGGGCATTATGCATCCGCTTTGCCAGCGCCTTATATAGCGTTTCGATGACAAGACTGGATTTCCCGCCACCTGACACGCCGGTAACACAGATGAACTTGCCCAGCGGGAAGTCGACATCAATGCCCTGAAGGTTGTTGGCTTTGGCCCCCTTGATCGTGATGGACTTGCCGTTGCCTTTGCGACGTTCCTTTGGAACGGCAATCTGTTCAACACCAACCAGATACTTGCCGGTCAGGCTTTCGGGGTTTTGCTGGATTTCTTCCGGGGTGCCCTGGGCAACGATGCGTCCGCCATGAATGCCGGCACCCGGGCCCATATCAATCACATAATCCGCCGCACGAATGGCGTCTTCATCATGTTCAACGACCAGAACCGTATTCCCGAGATCACGCAACCGCTTAAGGGTATCGAGCAGGCGATCGTTGTCGCGCTGATGCAGACCAATGGACGGTTCATCCAGTACATACAGAACACCGGTCAAACCCGAGCCGATTTGCGACGCCAGACGGATACGTTGGCTTTCACCGCCCGAAAGGGTGCCTGACGTGCGTGACATGGAAAGATAATCAAGCCCGACATCGCGCAGGAAGCGCAACCTGTCGTTAATTTCGCGCAGAATACGGCGCGCGATTTCGGTTTCCTTTTCGTTCAACTTGCCTTCAAGGGCGATGAACCAGTCACCGGCTTTGGCAATTGAAAGATCCGTCACCTGCGAGATGTCGCAACCATCGACTTTGACAGCCAGTGCTTCGGGCTTCAGGCGCTTGCCCGCACAGGTTGGGCAATGTGACACCATCTGATATTTGGCCAGTTCATCGCGGGCCCACTGACTGTCCGTCTCGCGCCAGCGCCGCGCCATGTTCGGAATGACACCTTCGAACGGGCGCGAAACCTTGTAACTGCGTGAACCATCGTCATAGGTGACAGTGACTTCTTCGTCACCGGACCCGTGCAGGATGATGTCCTGCGCCGTTTTGGGCAGCTTTTCCCAGGCAACATTGGTTTTAAAACCGAAATGCTTTGCGACTGATTTCAGGGTCTGCAGGTAATATTTCGACGTCGTGCTGGCCCATGGTGCGACCGCCCCATCTTCAAGCGTTTTGCTTTCATCAGGAACAACCAGCATCGGATCAAACTCCATCTGGGTTCCCAAACCGTCACAGGCCGGGCAGGCGCCAAACGGGTTGTTGAATGAAAACAGACGCGGTTCGATTTCCTCGATCGTGAAGCCGGAAACCGGGCAGGCGAACTTCGCCGAGAATACGGTTGTTTCGCCGGTTTTGGCATCTTCGGTAAGAACAATGCCGTCAGTCAGTTCAAGAGCGGTTTCAAAACTGTCGGCCAGGCGGGTTGCGATGCCGTCTTTCACGATCAACCGATCAACAACAACAGAAATGTCGTGCTTCAGCTTTTTGTTCAGTTCCGGCGCATCATCGATGTCATACATTTCGCCGTCAATTTTGACGCGCTGGAACCCGCGTGAGCGCAAATCACGCAGTTCTTTTTTGTATTCACCCTTACGACCACGGACGATCGGCGCCAAAAGATACAACCGTGTTCCTTCTTCCATTTCCATCACACGGTCGACCATCTGCGACACGGTCTGACTGACAATCGGAAGACCGGTCGCCGGCGAATACGGGATGCCGATACGCGCCCAAAGCAAGCGCATATAGTCATAAATCTCGGTCACGGTCCCCACGGTCGAACGCGGGTTACGCGACGTGGTTTTTTGTTCGATGGAAATGGCCGGCGACAGACCATCGATATATTCGACATCCGGCTTTTGCATCAGTTCAAGGAACTGACGGGCATATGCAGACAGGCTTTCGACATAGCGGCGCTGGCCTTCGGCATAGATCGTATCGAACGCAAGCGAACTTTTACCCGATCCCGACAGGCCGGTAATGACCACCAGTGAATCGCGGGGCAATTCAACATCAATGTTCTGAAGATTGTGTTCTTTCGCACCGCGAACCGAAATTTTCGTCAGCATGTCGGGCCTTTTGTTCCTGAATTGTTCGGAAAGTGTATAGAGGACGCAAACACTATACGCAAGCGCACCCCTGACAGTTCCTGTCAGTATTTGTCAGGAGACTGACATTACACAATCACTGCCCCCAAAAATGCATGAAAAAACCCGCCGAACAAGTCCGGCGGGTTTCATAAATCCTGTGACCCAACGGGTCAGACAAAGCAAAAGATGGCTTAGCCTTTGGTCACGGAACGACCGGTGGCACCGAGATCCTTGAAGGCTTCTTCGAGGCGCGCTGCCATCGACAGTTCAGCTTCGCGGATCCAGACACGCGGGTCGTAGTTTTTCTTGTAGGGTTTGTCCGTTTCCGGATCGACCTGGTATTTGAAAGCACGTGCATTTGCTTCAACATACTCACCGACCGGACGGGCATAGGCAAACTGGGTATCGGTGTCGATATTCATCTTGAAGACGCCATAGCCGACGGCTTCTTCGATTTTTTCTTTTTCCGAACCCGAACCGCCATGGAACACGAAGTCCAGCGGGCGGTCATCAAGACCATGCTTCTCGGCGACAAACTTCTGGCTTTCCAGAAGGATTTCCGGACGCAGTTTGACGTTGCCCGGCTTGTAGACGCCATGGACGTTGCCAAATGCAGCTGCGACCGAGAAATGGCCAAGCGGCGAAAGGCGACGATAGGCTTCTTCGACTTCTTCCGGACGGGTGTAAAGACGCGGGTCGATCTCGTCACTTGAAGTATCAAGTTCGTGACCGATGCCGTCTTCTTCGCCACCGGTTACACCCAGTTCGATTTCCAGGCTCATTTCGATGGCGGACATGCGTTTGAGGAAGGTCTCGCAAGTCGAAAGGTTGTCTTCAAGCGATTCTTCGGACAGATCAAGCATGTGGGAGCTGTAAAGCGCCTTGCCGGTTTCGGCATAGGCCTTTTCGCTCCATTTCAGCATTTCATCGACCCACGGAACGAACTTGCGGTTCGCGTGGTCGGTATGCATGACAACAGCAACACCATAATATTCAGCAAGAAGCTGCGCATGACGGGCAGCCGAAACTGCGCCCACGACACGGGCCGCATCGGCGTCCTTGATGCCCTTGCCAGCAAAGAACTGTGCGCCACCATTCGAAAGCTGAATGATGATGTCAGAACCGGCATTCGCAGCGGCTTCAAGGGCTGCGTTCATCGTGCTTGACGATGTAATATTCACAGCGGGAAGGGCGTAACCGTCCTGCTTGCAGGCAGCGACAAGGTCACGATAGGCAGCACCGGTAACAACACCGGGTTTAACGGAAGGCATGTGGGTACTCCTCCTGGGGGTCAGAGTAAAACAGGTGCCCCCGTGCGAACCGACTGATCCGCGGCAAGGGCAATCCGTAGAGAGCCCAATGCATCTTCCATATGCTGCGTCAGGTCAAGATTTTCTGTTATAGACTTTAGGAAAAATTGCTGTTCGCGCAGGCAAAGACCATCATGATCAGGTTCGTCATCGGTGCGGATAATCTCGTCTGTGCGGGTAAATTCACCGGCACTGTCTGTTTCCGCATGATGCAGGCGCAATGCATTTGTCTTGGTATGCGTATCGATGTCGGCCGATCCAGCACCTTTTTCTTCGACATCGGTGATTGATACGCTGCCTTTCGGGCCAATGACGTCCTTCACAAAGAAGGCGGTTTCGCTGATCATCGGGCCCCAGCCGGCTTCGTACCAGCCAACAGAACCGTCATCAAAGCGAACTTGCAACTGCCCGTAATTATACATGTCGGGCGCGACATCCTCAGACAGGCGAACACCGATTGCATTGACCGACACCGGTTTGGCCCCGGTCATCAGACACATGATATCGAGATAATGAACACCGCAATCGACTATGGGCGATACGCTGTTCAGAAGACGTTTGTGGGTTTCCCAGAATGCGCCACTGCTTTGCTGGTTAAGGTTCATGCGCATCACAAGCGGCTTGCCAAGGGTCTTGGCAATTTCAACAAACTTTTCCCAGGACGGATGATGGCGCAGGATATAGCCAATCACGAGCTTGCGGTCATGTTTGCGTGCGCTTGCCACAACCCGTTCGGCATCTTCGACAGTGGCTGCAAGCGGCTTTTCAATAAAGACATGCGCACCGGCTTCAAAGGCTGCAATCGCAAAGTCCGCATGGGTCTCGGTATAGGTATTTATCGAAACTGCATCCGGTTTCGTCTCGGCAAGGGCAGTGTGAAAATCGGTAAACTGAGGATAGTTAGCAAAGCCGTCCGGCAATTTATCGGCAGGAATGGGCGACCGGGCACAGATGCCGACAATCTCGTACCCGTCAAGGGCGTGATAGGCCTTTGCATGGGACATGCCCATATTGCCAAGCCCAATGACAAGAATGCGAACCGGCTTCATTTTGTGCCTCCTGAAATACCTGATAAATTATTGATTTTGCCTGTTACTCAGCACCATTGATCCAGCTTCTGGTCACTGTGTATTCGCCATCAAACAGGATCATGTCCGCCTGATAACCTGGGGCGATACGCCCCATTTTATGATCCAGTTTCAAGAACGCAGCCGGGTAAAGTGACCCCATGCGAAGGGCTTCGCCAAGGTCAATCCCGACCATTTCCACGCAATTTCGAACCGCGCCAATCATATCAAGATCGGAACCCGCCAGCGTCCCATCCGCAAGGGCGCACCGGCCATCCGTGGCAATGATTTCTTCCCCGCCAAGATTGAATCGCTTGTCCGCAGCCCCGACAGTCGGCATGGCATCAGTGACCAGCATGATCTTGCCGGTTGCCTTTGCGTTTACAGCAATCTTCACCGCGGCCGGATGAACGTGATAACCGTCAACAATCAGGCCACACCATGTTGCATCATCGGCCATCGCTGCCCCGGCAACACCGGGTTCACGATGGGTAAGGGGGCTCATGGCATTGAACAGATGCGTAAAGCCGCGCAAACCTTCGCTGATCGCCATTTGAATGTCGTCATAGGTACCTGCCGTGTGCCCGGCACAGACAAGAACTCCTTTGTCAGAAAGCTTTTTGATCGTCCCGCTAGTTGCCTTTTCCGGTGCCATCGTTACCAGGATGCGGCCATTTGGAAGATGGCTTAGAAGATCGATTGCGTCATCTTCCATCGGGCGGATGATGTCGGCTGAATGCACACCCTTGCGTTCTTTGTTCAGATACGGCCCTTCAAGATGAATGCCGACGATGCCTGGGACGTTTGCGTTAATCGCGTCTTCAACCGCCGCAATGGCTGCTTCCATCTTGTCACGATAGTCCGTGATCAAGGTCGGTAGCATCGCCGTGGTGCCAAATTTGCGATGGGCTGCCATGATGGCGCGAATGCCAGCGACATCCGGGTGATCATTCAAAAGAACACCGCCACCACCATTGACCTGAACATCAATCAGTCCGGGGGCAAGAACCTGTCCCTTGCCATCAACAACGTCCATCCCGTCGGGCAGGGCGCTATCCGGGCAAATGGCATCAATTTTGCCATCGCGTATAACAACCGCCATTCCGTCGAGAAATTCTGTCCCGTCGAAAATGCGGGCATTGGCAATGGCAAAACTGGTCATTAGTGCGTCTCCGTCACTTTCGATAGATGCGGCGGGGCATCCGGGTTACAGCCGCGCGCCAGCGCAACACTTTCAGCAAGTGTATAGAAGGTCTGGATCATCGTAATCGGGGCAAGTAACGGATGGATATCCTCGACCACCGGAAGGTGTCCCTTTACGTCCGCATATCCGGTTTCGGCAGCAAACAGATTGTCGGTCTTGGCACGCATTTCCGCCAGAAAGTCCTCGACACTGTCGCGCGATGCGTCTTGCTGTGAAAAGACCAACATCGGGAAGGTCGGCGTTACCAGCGCCATCGGGCCATGCTTTACTTCAGCCGCGCTGAAAGCTTCGGCATGCAGGCTACTGGTTTCTTTGAATTTAAGGGCGGCCTCCTGGGCGATAGCAAAGGCAGGTCCGCGGCCAATGACATAAAGCCCGTTTGATTTGGCGATGGTTTCCGATGCCCCCAGCCAATCCTTTTCAAGTGCCGTGCGCAGGGATTGCGGAAGATTGCCAAGACCCTTGTTGAATGCGTCGTCCTGTGTCCATGCACCGACGATCTGGGCAATCGCCGACAATGTGGCAATATAGGATTTGGTTGCCGCAACACTTGTTTCCGGACCAGCCATCAGGGGGATGACATGATCGACAGTTTCGGCAAGCGGGGAATCGACCACATTGACCAGTGCGACGGTTCGCGCGCCTGCGTCACGGGCCGCCTCGGCATTTTTGACAAGGTCGGGACTCTTGCCTGATTGGGAAACTGCAATGAACAGTGCATCCTTTGAGGCGATCGACCGGTTATAGATCGATACGATCGAGGGTGCGGCCGATACCACCGGAATGCCCAACTGACTTTCAATAAGGTACTTGGCATAAAGGGTCGCGTGGTCCGAGCTGCCACGACCACAGGTCACAACAAATTTCGGCGGATTGGCGCGCAGATCATCAGCAAGTTTGGCAATTGCGTCCTTGTTGCCGGCAAGCTGCGTTGCAACGACTTCCGGAGCCTCTGCCAATTCGCGGCCCATCTGTGTTTGCGGGCGCCAATTCGTTGTCATATGCCGTATTCCCTTGGTTTCCGGTGGATGCGTTGATCTGGTCAACGGGCGTCCACCTGCATTTCAGCAATAAAGTCGTAACTGTCACCGCGGTAATAGGACCGGGTGAACTCAACCGGGGTTCCATTTGCCAGGAAGGACCGCCGCTCGATATAGAGCGCGGCACTGCCTTCCGGAACGCCCAGAATTTTGGCGGTTTCGCCATCGAAAAGTTCTGCCCGAAGCCGCTGAAGGGCGCGTTCAGGCTTTTTGTTGTATTTCGCCAGCGCGTCATAAAGCGATTTGTCGACTTCATCCGGGCTGGGCAGGAAGGCGCGCGGAATTACCGCATATTCAAGTGCCATTGGCTTGTCATTGGCAGTACGCAAACGACGCAGCCTTGTAACTTCGGTACCCGGTGACAGATTAAGCGCCATGGCTTCTTCGGGTGAGGCATGACCAAGTGTTTTTTCGATCCAGATGGCCCCTGGATCCATGCCACGGGTGATCATGTCCTCGGTAAAGGATGTCAGGCGTGACAGGGCCTGCTCGACACGCGGCGCAACGAACGTGCCGGCACCGTGGCGTTGAACCAGAACACCTTCCTCGACAAGGGCGCGCATCGCATTGCGAACCGTTACGCGTGAAATGCCAAGTTCGGTTGCCAGATCGCGCTCGCTGGGCAGGGCATCTTCGACCTGCAAAATTCCATCATCAATCACAGCCTTCAACGCCGATTGCAGCCGACGGTACAAAGGACCATTTCCGTTATTTTCGATGTCGCGGGTTCTTAGATTGGCAATGACGTCCGACGTTGCGATCATGCGGCGGCTCTTTCATGTTGCTTGGCCATCAAGATAGCCCCATGCATGGCGTCAAATTTCGCGGGCACCAGCAATTCGGCAATTTCGGGTGGCATGCGCTGGGCCATCTGTTCTGCCAGTCCGCCCATAAGGGTCAGTCGCGGCGCACCGAAATCAACCAGCCTGCGCAAGATTGCCAGATTGGCGTCGACGGCAATCTTGATCAGTTCAGTCGCCACACTGTCACCAGCCGCTTCGGCATCAAACACCATCGGGCAGAGTTTTCCATAGTCGGACGGCTTTGCTGTTTCCGCAAATATGACGATATTTTCGGGGTCATTATCAAATCGGGCCATGACCGCTGCGGTCAGATCGGTTTTCTTTGCCAGACCATCATGGGCGAGCAGGGCGGTTTCAATGGCATTGCGTCCAATTCTTGCGCCGCTTCCAAGATCGGAAACCTCGAACCCCCAACCGGCAACAGACAACTGGCGATCCCCGATGATTGCCTGACCACATGTTCCGGTCCCGACAATCAGGATGGCGCCATTCTGGCCATCATGCGCACCCAGACATGCTGTGTAGGCATCAGTCGCAAAGCAGATGTCGGCGAACGGGTGATTATAGGACTGCACAAGCTGACGATCACGCGTTAGCGGAAGCCCCGCAAGCCCAAGGCCCGCATGCAAATCGCCAAGGTATTTTTCATCAAGTCCGGCATTGGAAAGGGCCATTTTCGCCGCTGCGATGATTTCGCCAAATACGTAATCGACTCCAAGTCGCGTATTCGCACCACCACGCACAGCTTCACCAAGGATCCGTCCGGATGCATCTGCAATCCGAACGCGGCACTGCGTTCCGCCGCCATCAACACCAAGATAAAGCTGTTCGTTTTTCATCTCAAAGCAACTGCCTTCTCATTCATAGGGAGAGCATAGCAGAGTGGTATCTTAAAAAGCAATACCAATATAACGCCACTAAAACTGTTACTGGTCTGAGTTTGGAGTCCGTACATATACGCAGAAGCTTTTGCGCAAAATTGATATCCTTATATAATACGTTGTTTTAACTAGAGATATCTCCCGATATCCGAGCTGTGGCACAAATTATTCATCAAGCAGCTTGCGTTGCTGGTATCACAATGGTATTTAATTTGCAGAGGGAGACGGAAAAATGGCATCACGCACAGAAGATTTTGATTCGCGATTTGCCGGGTTGGATCAATGGTCCGACGCCGATTTCCTTATGGCCTTGTGGGAAGGCCAGATGCGCGCTGTGGCCTCGGTTGGTCCGATCCTGGGGGATTTGGCGACAGCCGCCAACGGGATAGCACGCCGCCTGGGGGGCGGCGGGCGTCTCGTTTACGTCGGAGCCGGAACATCAGGCACTGTCGCCTGGCAAGATGCCAAGGAACTTGGCGGCACCTTTGGCTGGCCTGAAAGCCATACCATCGTGATGCTGGCTGGCGGGGTTCAAAGTGCGCCGAACGAATTCAATGGTGCCGAGGATGATACCAGCCTTGCCGAACGTGAAATTTCCCAGAACAACATTTCAGAAAATGATGCGGTAATCGCGATCGCTGCCAGCGGCGCGACCCCTTACACGGTGCGCGCGCTCGAACTTGCCCGTGATCGCGGGGCCTTCACGGTGGGCATCTGTAACAACCCGGATGGCAAAATTCTTGGCGTCGCAGAAACAGGTATCTTTCTTGATAGCGCGCCGGAAGTGGTTGCCGGATCCACCCGCATGGGGGCGGGTACCGCGCAAAAAGCAGCCCTGAACATTCTGTCGACCCTTGTGATGAACAAGTTGGGCCGATTGTTCGACAACCTGATGGTTGGCATGCGCGCCGAGAACATCAAACTTCGGGGCCGGGCGGTTCGGATCGTGTCTCATATTGCATCTTGCGACGCCGAACTTGCTTCAGACGCCCTGGAAAAATCCGATTTCGATATCCGCGTGGCGGTGCTGGTGACCACGGGCCACAGCCCCGACCGGGCAAAAGAAATTCTTGCGCTGTCTAATGGAAATCTCCGGGCGGCACTTGAGTACAGGAACTGACATCAACACGGTGCCAGTCCGCCGACATTGATCAGAGGAGGCATAAATGTCGAATAAAGTCTTAGCAAAAGGCCTGGCCGGGGCCCTGGCGGCAAGTGTCGCCCTGGTTCCGTTGATGGCGTCTGCTGGCGAACTCGTAATTGAAAGCTGGCGCAATGACGATATTGATATCTGGAATGAAAAAATCATTCCGGCATTCAATGAAGTTCACCCTGACATCAAGGTGTCGTTCAAGCCGACCCCGCCGACCGAATATAACGCATCGGTAAACGCAAAACTGGCTGGTGGTACCGCGGGCGACCTGATCACGTGCCGTCCGTTTGATGCATCGCTTGAACTTTACAAGCAGGGCAATCTTGCCGCTCTTGATGACCTTAAAGGCATGGACAACTTCTCGGATGTTGCCAAATCTGCCTGGCAGACCGACGATGGCGCAGTCACTTTCTGCTTGCCGATGGCATCGGTCATTCATGGCTTTATCTATAACAAGGAAGCCTTTGAAGAAGTTGGCGTTGAAGTCCCGAAAACCCGCGAAGAGTTTTATGCTGCCCTTGATAAAATCAAGGAAGATGGCAGCTACATCCCGATGGCGATGGGCACCGCGGACCAGTGGGAAGCAGCCACCATGGGCTTCCAGAATATCGGTCCCAACTACTGGAACGGTGAAGCAGGCCGCAAGGCATTGATCGATGGCAGCGCAAAATTCACCGATGCCGCCTATGTCGATACCTTCAAGGAACTGGCAAGCTGGAAAAACTACCTTCCGGACGGGTATGAAGCCATTTCCTATCCGGATGCACAGAACCTGTTCTCGCTTGGCCGTGCCGCCGTTTATCCGGCCGGTTCCTGGGATATTTCGCTGTTTAACAACCAGGCCGATTTCGAGTTCGGAGCATTCCCGCCGCCCGCAGCAGCCGGTGCAGACACCTGCTATATCAGTGACCACACCGATATTGCACTTGGTCTGAATGCGGATTCCAAAAACGCAGCCGAAGCAAAGCTGTTTCTTGAATGGATGACCGGTTCGGAATTTGCCGAGCTTTATTCCAACGCGCTGCCGGGTTTCTTCTCCTTGTCGAACCACACGGTCGAAGTAACCGATCCGGTTGCCAGCGAGTTTGTAAGCTGGCGCCAGAAGTGCGAGTCCACCATTCGTAACTCATACCAGATCCTTTCGCGTGGCACGCCGAACCTTGAAAACGACCTGTGGAACCTTTCCGCTCAGGTTATCAACGGTACGCTGACCCCGGAAGAAGCAGCCGGCGCTGCGGAAGCTGGTCTGGCGAAATGGTACGCACCGCACCAGTAAAGAACTGAAAGGATGGCGGGAACGACCGGTTTCTGCCATCCTTCATTCATCGTTGATGTTTGCCGTGCCATTGCAGGCATGCAGCCCGACCGCCGGGCGAAACTGCGGTTCACTGATTACAGAAGACCCAAGCAGGTCTTCATTCTTTTAAATCTTGGATAACAGGACAGGGTATGGCGCATTCCGGCCCCATGACCGATTGGCGCAAGGCAAAACTGCCTGTGATTGCCTTTCTGGCCCCAGCAACGATCATTTACACACTGTTTATGATCTATCCGCTGCTTGATTCCATCCGGTTAAGCTTCTACGCAACGCCAAGCGGCGGTGAGGCGGCTTTTGTCGGCCTTGACAATTACCGCACGATTTTGGCGGATCCGGACTGGTCTGCGACCTTCTGGAACAGTTTCTGGAACAATATGAAGTTCTTTGCGGTTCATATGCTGATCCAGAACCCGATCGGTATCGCGCTGGCCGGTATTCTGAGCCTGCCGCAATTGCGGTTCCGCAACACATATCGCACAATGATGATCATGCCGACCATGTTATCAGTCGTGATTGTCGGCTTTATCTGGCAGTTGATCCTGAGCCCGGTTTGGGGAGTTGGCGCGGACCTGCTTGATATTGTTGGCCTAAAGTCGCTGTTTGGGCCATGGCTTGGCAAGGAAGGCAGCGCGCTGATTACGCTTTCCTTCATTTCGGTCTGGCAGTGGGTCGGCATTCCTTTGATGCTGATCTATGCGGCCTTGCTGGCCATTCCCGACGATCTGGTGGATGCGGCGATTGTTGATGGCGCGACCCATTTCGAAGTCTTCATTCACATCAAACTGCCATTGGTTTTGCCGACTGTCGCGATGGTGTCGATTTTGACTTTTGTCGGTAATTTCAATGCGTTCGATCTGATATATGCGGTAAAGGGTGCGTTGGCCGGCCCTAACTTCTCGACCGACATTATGGGTACCTTGTTCTATCGCACATTCTTTGGTTATCAGTTGCAGCTGGGCGATCCGCATTTGGGCGCCACCGTTGCATCCTTGATGTTCCTGATCATTCTGGCAGGCGTTCTGTTCTATCTGTTCGCCATTCAGCGCCGACTGGCGCGCTATCAGCTGTAGTCGGGGGGCGAATATGAGTTTTGCAAACATCCGCAGAGAAGACGCCAGCCGCGCAGTCATCGTGCACGCGATCTTGCTGACCTATACCCTGGTTGCGCTTTATCCGATTTTTCTTGTGGTTATCAACGCCTTCAAGACGCGCAAAGGGATCTTTCGCGATCCGATGGGCTTGCCGAATGCGGAGACCTTCAGTCTTGAAGGATTCACCAAGGTTCTGGCGAAATCCAATTTCGAGCTGTTTTTCTATAACAGCTTTACCGTGACCATCGTGACCATTGTTATTGTTCTGCTGTTGGCAGCAATGACGGCATGGGCACTGTCGGAATACAAGTTCCCGGGCAACACCGCATTGGCCTTGTATCTTGCGATTGGCATCATGGTGCCGATCCGTCTGGGGTCGGTATCGATCTTGAACCTGATTGTTGATATGGGATTGGTCAACACCCTGACGGCACTGGTACTGGTCTATGTCGCGCAAGGATTGCCCTTGGCGATCTTTATCCTGACCGAATTCATGCATCAAATTCCCAAGGATTTGAAAGAAGCCGCAAGATGCGACGGGGTCGGGGAGTTCAAGATTTTCTTTGCGATCATTTTGCCTTTGATCCGGCCCGCTGTTGCGACGGTTGCTGTATTTACAATGATCCCGATCTGGAATGATCTGTGGTTCCCGCTGATCCTTGCACCCGGTGACGGCAAGCAGACCATCACCCTTGGTGTGCAGCAATTCATTGGCCAGTATGTGACAGACTGGAATGCGGTTCTGGCGTCACTGAGCCTTGCGATCATTCCGATCCTTATCCTTTATCTGATTTTCTCCCGACAACTCATTCGCGGCCTGACATCCGGCGCGGTGAAGTAACTGTTGGCTGATAGGAGCTTTGAATAAATGGCTGACTTGAAACTTGACCAGATCCGCAAAAGCTATGGCGCTGTGGATGTGCTGCACGGCATTGATCTGGATGTCAAAGACGGTGAATTCGTCGTGTTCGTTGGGCCGTCGGGCTGCGGCAAATCAACCTTGTTGCGAATTATTGCAGGCCTTGAAGACATCACGGGCGGCGATCTGATGATCGATGGAGAGGTGGTAAACACCAAAAGCCCGCGTGATCGCGGCATTGCCATGGTGTTTCAGTCCTATGCGCTTTATCCGCATATGACAGTTTACAAAAACATGGCCTTCGGGCTTAAGCTCGACAAACAGGACAAGGCGGCAATCGATGCCCGGGTACGCGAAGCCGCCCGTATCCTGCAACTTGATCAGCTTCTTGACCGACGTCCGTCCGAGCTTTCGGGTGGTCAGCGCCAGCGCGTTGCGATTGGCCGTGCGATCGTGCGCCAACCCAAGGTCTTCCTGTTTGACGAACCGTTGTCCAACCTTGATGCCGCATTGCGTGTTCAGACCCGCATTGAAATTGCCAAACTGCATCAGGACCTTAAATCGACAATCATCTATGTCACGCACGATCAGGTCGAAGCCATGACACTGGCGGACAAGATCGTCGTGATGAATGGCGGGAATGTGGAGCAGGTGGGATCGCCGATGCAGCTTTATCATCATCCGGAAACCCGCTTTGTTGCCGGTTTTATCGGGTCACCGGCCATGAACTTCACCAACGTCACGATTGATGCCGTCGGGCAGGGGCAGGCCACAGTTTCCGTCCCCGGGGGTATGAAATCCGTGCTGCCGTTCAATGTTGATCAGGCGGATATCGGCAAACAGGTTGAGCTTGGCATTCGCCCCGAACATCTTGGACTTGGCGACGAAGGCGCGCTTACTGTCAGTGGCTTGGTCGATGTGGTCGAGAAGCTGGGCGACTCTACCTATTTGTATTTGAAGCTTGCCAATGGTGATCGGGTCACAGTTCGCGCGCCGGGACATAGCCGTGTCAAAATCGGTGAAACCGTTACAGCGTCCGCACCAGCCGGTGCCGCGCATCTTTTCAATGACAAGGGCAAAGCGTACCAGAAAGTCGATTGTCCGGCTGAATTCAGCGCGGAAGAATAGATTTCACAAAGCTTCCAATCACAGGACTTCGGATCAAAAGGCGCCACAACCGGCGCCTTTTGGCGTTTGGGGGCGCACCGACCGTCAAGGTCGATTAATTGTTGCAGAACTTTAACTTGCCCTGATGCGGGTGTCGGCGCAAAAATGAACGTGATTTGTTCAAAAGAAAGAAAAAATGACCTTTTTTCTTTCGTATCAACAACAATGTTTGCGATATTGCTCCGTGCCGGAACGAAACAAAAGCCAAATGGCATGCGCGGTCCGGCTACAGGGAAATGCCATCACGTTTATTACGAGGGTTCAAAATGTCAAAAAAACACGGCGCATTGCGTGGTTCCTTGCTCAGCCTTACAGCACTTGCAGGAATGGTTTCGCTTGTTTCGGCTGCTCAGGCTGAAGAACTTCGTCTGCTGACCTGGGGCGGCTATGCCCCTGACGAAGTTGTCGAGATGTTCGAAAAAGAAACCGGCATTGATGTTGAAGTGACGCTGTCGAACAACGAAGACATGATCTCGAAATTGCGCGCTACTGGCGGCGGCGGTTTCGATCTTGCTCAGCCGTCCCAGGACCGGATTGCAGGTGCACAGCTTGAGTATGGCATCTACAAGCCGATTGATCTTGGCAAAATTGACAACGACAAATTCATTCCGTCGATGCTCGACGCAACCAAATCAAACACCACCGTTGACGGCGAAGTGTACGGTGTTCCCCACGTATGGGGTACGAGCGGCCTGATCGTTGACACTTCCAAAGCCGCGGCTGTCAAAGACTATACCGACCTTTGCGCACCGGAAGTGGCCGGCAAGGTTTCCTATCGTCTGAAACGCCCGACGCTGATCGGTTTTGCCTATGCAATGGGTATGGATCCGTTTGCCGCTTATGGTGACGAAGCCAAGTATCAGGAAATCCTTGATGCCGTCGAAGCCAAGCTGATCGAATGCAAAGCCAACGTGAAAACCTATTGGGAAGGCGGCGATGCGCTGCTTAACCTGGTGCGTTCGGGTGAAGTTGTTGCCGCAATGGCGTGGGATACCGGCGGCTGGAAACTCAATAACGACAATGCCGACATCACCTTTGTTGCACCGAAGTCTGGTGCGCTTGGCTGGATCGATACCTTTGCCTTGCCGCGCAAGACCAAAAACGAAGATGCCGCCTATAAGTGGATCAACTTTGTGATGCAGCCGGAAATCGCTGCCAAAATCACGGCAAGTGCGGGTAACTTCACCGCGTCCAAAGGTGCCGACGAGTTTGCAGATGACAAGCTGAAAGCTCAGTTCCAGGGCAGTTTCCCGCCGGCTGATCTTGACAACATCAAGTGGTATCCGACGGTTCCGGCTGGTCTGGAAGTGCTCGAAGGCAAGACCCTTGACCGTGTGAAAGCAGCACAGTCGAACTAACGGAACACGTTTCCAAACACCTTTGTCCCCGGCATATTTATGTGCCGGGGATATCGTGCTTTCAGGAACGGCAATAACCGTTCAACAGGCTCCACCAACAAAAATAACGTGAACAGGGCTCCTATGGCTGACCAATTTGACCTTGAATGCCGCAATGTGGTCAAAACCTTTGACGACTTTACCGCCGTCAATGACATTTCCCTTGCGATCCCGAAGGGTTCTTTTTTCTCGATCCTGGGTCCAAGCGGATGTGGCAAGACGACGCTTCTTCGGATGCTGGCAGGGTTTCAGGCGCCGACATCCGGCGACATCCTGATCAAGGGATCATCGGTGCTGGGCGTTCCGCCAAACCGCCGACCGGTCAATATGGTGTTTCAGCATTTGGCCCTGTTTCCGATGATGAATGTCGCGGAAAACGTTGCCTATGGTCTGAAGCGGCGCGGCATTGACAAACAAACGATTGCCAAAAAGGTCAACGAAACCTTGGCCCGTGTCGGGTTGCCCGATGCCGGGCCCAAACAGGTCAATCAGCTTTCCGGCGGTCAGAAACAGCGTATCGCCATTGCCCGCTGCCTTGTGCTTGACCCGGCTGTGCTTCTTCTCGACGAGCCATTGGGCGCGCTTGATCTTAAGTTACGCGAACATATGAAAGTCGAACTCAAACAGCTTCAGCACGAGATCGGCACTACCTTTGTCTATATCACCCATGACCAGTCCGAAGCGCTGGTGATGTCGGATCAGGTTGCCGTCATGAATGCCGGCCGTTTTGAGCAGGTGGGCGCACCACAAGATCTTTATTACAACCCGAAAACAGCATTCGTTGCCGGCTTCGTTGGAGAAAGCAACCGGTGGACCGGAACAATCGGTAGTGGTGATGACAATAAGGTCGAAGTCATCCTTCCGACTGGCGGCAAGGTGTTGGCCAAACGCGATGCGCATATGCCCTTGGTCGAAGGTCAGAATGTCGAAATCTTTGTCCGCCCCGAAGCCATCGCAATTGACGGGGCCAGTGGTGCTGAAAACACCATTTCCGCCAAGGTGGAGAACGTTCTGTTTAATGGTGCGGCAAGCAGCCTGCAGGTTCGTGATGTTGCAACCGGTCAAGAGATGACGGTGGCACTACCGCAAACCGGTG
The DNA here is from genome assembly GCF_002844235.1 of Thalassospira povalilytica. Taxonomy (GTDB): domain Bacteria; phylum Pseudomonadota; class Alphaproteobacteria; order Rhodospirillales; family Thalassospiraceae; genus Thalassospira; species Thalassospira povalilytica. The sequence continues at coordinate 482,615 of NZ_PGTS01000002.1, forward strand.
CGTATGCGTCGGTGAGGGCCGGTGACGAAATCACACTTGGCTGGACCGTTGAAAATACCCGATGCTTTGCTGCGAACCAAAGCGGAGCAGGGGCATGAACAAATCCGCGTCCATAACCACGGGCGGCACTTTCCGCTTCGGCTTGCTGCTTTTGGCAATGCCGTTGCTGCTGTGGCTGTTTCTGCTGGTTATTCTTCCGCATGTTGATCTTTTTCTGGTGTCGATGCGTGAACGTATTTCGTACGGGAAATATGAATTCAGCTTGATCAACTATATCGAATTCTTTGCTGAACCCCTGTATTGGAACACCTATGTCCGCACTGCGGTCATGTCTATTTTCGCAACGGCCTTGACCCTGATTATCGGTTTTCCGGTTTCCTATTACATCGCCAAAGTGATGCGAGGCAAAGGCAAGAACGTTCTGTTCCTGATGTGCCTTATCCCGTTCTGGGTGTCAGAGCTTGTGCGGACCTTCGGCTGGATGATCCTTTTGCGTGAAAGCGGTGTCATCAGCAACTTCCTGCAATGGGCTGGCCTTGCGGATGGTCCGGTTGAAATGCTTTATAACGATGCGGCTATCATGGTTGGCCTTGTTTACACATCCATGTTGTTCATGGTTGTCCCCCTTGTGTCGGTTCTCGACAGTTTGGATGACAGCCTGATTGAGGCCGGTTATGACCTAGGCGGGAATACATTTACCGTGACCCGCGATATCGTTATCCCGCATGCAATGCCCGGTATTGCGTCCGGTTGTATCGTGGTCTTCATGCTGACGCTGGGCAATTATTTGACCCCAAATCTTTTGGGCGGGAAAGACAGCCTGTGGTTCACAGAACAAATCTATACCCAGTTCATCACACGCTTTAACTGGGAATCCGGCTCGGCTTTTGGGTTCCTGTTGCTGATATTGTCGTCCGTAATTGTCTGGGTTGGCCTGAAACTCAGCAAACAGACGCTTTCGGAAACCGTGGGCTAGGGGGAAGACATGATACCAAGCATTCCACAGCCCAAATTCTACAAGGGCTTGTATTCGACCTATATCGCGTTGTTCTTTGTCTATCTGAGCGCACCGCTGATTGTCGTTGGCGTATTTGCCTTCAATGACAGTCTGTTTCCGTCAATGCCGTGGGAAGGCGGCACGTTGGCGTGGTTTTTCGGGAATGAAGATCCCTATATCGGCATCTTCAATGACACCAAGCTTCTTGAAAGTGTCGGCGTTTCGGCGTTTGTTGCCTTCTGGGTTACGGTTCTGTCCGTAACAGTCGGAACATGTAACGCGTTTCTGTTCGAACGCAGCAAGTTTCCCGGCAAGAACCTGCTTTATATTGTTTCGTTATCGCCTTTGGTCATCCCCGGGGTTATTCTGGGGATATCCATTCTGGTGTTCTCGAACGCGATTGCCAATGGCATCGAAGAAGCGATTGGCTGGGACCTCGAATTTCTGCGTCCGGGGCTGTTTTTGGTGATTATTGGCCAGTTCGCCTTTGTCACGACCATCACGACGCTTGTGATATCCGCACGCCTTCGCAAATTCGACGTCAGTCTTGAAGAAGCCGCCTTGAACCTTGGGGCGACACGGCGGGCCGCACTGTGGACGATCACCATTCCCTTCCTGAAGCCGGCATTGATCGGCGCCGGGATCGTCGCGTTTCTGATGTCATTTGAAAACTTCAATACGACCTTGATGCTGGTCGGTTCCGACGCGCCGCTGACCATTGCCATGTTTGACCGCTTGAAACAGGGGTCAACACCTGTTCTGAATGCGTTGTCACTGCTTCTGATGGTTGTTTCCGGCGGGTTGGCGTTGCTGTCGGTCTTTGTCCAGCGCGACAGCAAAAACTGATCGGGCACATGTCCGTTCAGTTGCGAACAAAATGAAAGGGCGGCAGAAATGCCGCCCTTTGTTTTGTTGTGGTCGTTTTTTAGTCCCAAGTCTTGATCATCGCCGCTTTAACAATTGTCATTAAATCGCAATAAAAGATTAACATTTAAGGCAGTATCGAACTTGGTTTCGCAATGAAGCGAGCCCCCACACGCCGAAAAATGGCCGTGCCCTTCACCATTATCTACTGTTCATGTGAACATAACCATGCATCATTTTGCGAGTTTTTAGACGGCATCGCGGCGCTATATTGATCATTTGCGCGTTCAAAAAGTAAATTTCCGAAAACTGTCACTTGAGGAAACAGGTCTCCCGACAGAAAACAAATACGTTGTGGCGAACCGGGCAACAGGCGGTTTGACGCAGATGTCTTTTTAATTGGGAGCTAACAGATCATGTTTCGCAAGACGCTTATGGCAGCGGCTGCCGTGTTTGCACTTGGCAACACCGCAGAAGCAGCAACGGAGATCACCTGGTGGCATGCCATGGACGGCGCGCTTGGCGGTGTGGTTGATCAGATCACCGCAGATTTCAATGCGAGCCAGTCCGACTACCACCTTGTAGCCGTAAACAAGGGTGGCTACGAAGACACCATGACCGCCGGTATCGCGGCATTCCGCGCGAAAAACCAGCCGAACATCATCCAGATCTTCGACGCTGGTGCGGCAACGATCATTAACGCAAAAGGCGCTGTTAAGCCGGTTCAGGACCTGCTTGAAGAAAACAACGTCAAATTTGACATCAATGATTACATCCCGGGTGTTCGTTATTTCTATGCCGATTCTGACGGCAAGATGATCGGAATGCCGTTCAACAGCTCGACCCCACTTCTGTATTACAACAAGGAAGCCCTTGCCAAAGCCGGTGTTGATGTACCGAAGACCTGGCAGGAGTTCGAAGAAGCAGCTCCGAAGCTTAAAGAAGCTGGCTATATCGCGCTTGCCCAGTCGCACAGCCCGTGGATCTTCTTTGAAAACTTCATGTCCCGTCACAACCTGCAGATGGCCACTGCCAATAACGGTTATGACAGCACTGACGTTGAAATCCTTTATAACAACGAGGCGCTGAAAGATCATTGGCAGCACGTCAAGGATTGGAAAGACGCCGGATATTATGGCTATTACGGCCGCGCATGGGGTGCGAACCAGGACGCCTTCGTTCAGCAGCAGGTTGCCATGTGGATCGGTTCGTCCGGCTCCTTCGGTGGCCTTCGCAAGTCGGCCCAGTTTGACTTTGGCACGTCGACCCTTCCGTACTGGAAAGGCGTTGGTGATGCCCCGAAATCAACCTTCATCGGTGGTGCTTCGCTGTTTGCTTTCTCGGGTCATAGCGCAGAAGAAGATGCAGGCGTTGCTGCATTCTTCCAATTCCTGACCAAGCCGGAAACCCAGTATTACTGGCACAAGGAAACCGGTTATGTGCCGATCACCAATGCGGCATATGAACTGGCGAAAAAAGACGGCTATTACAAAGAAAGCCCGGATGCAGAAGTCGGCATTCAGCAGCTGTCTGAAGAAGGTGGCGACTGGACCAAAGGGTACCGTCTTGGTTTCTATGTCCAGATCCGCGAAGTCATCTATCGTGAAGTCGACAAAATCATGAACGGCGAAGAAACCGTTGATGCGGCCTTCAACACGATCGAAGAAGAAGCCAACGGCCTTCTGAAGCGCTTCAACGACACCTATTCCAACTAAACAGCCTTACGCAAATGCGGGGCGGCCCATTGCTGGTCGCCCTGTTTTGCATTTTCCGGACGTGATTAATGGTGGCGTGAGCGATGAAGCGCGTACAATTTGAACATAGCGCGGTGCCGTATCTTTTTATTGCACCCCAGATTTTGATTATTTCGATATTTTTCCTGTGGCCTGCCGCACAGGCGGTTTACCAGTCCTTCCTGCTTGAAGACGCTTTTGGCATGTCGTCGCAGTTCGTCTGGTTCCGCAATTTCGAGGATGTACTGTCAAGCGCGTCCTGGAGCCGGTCTGCGATCTTTACAGTGATCTTTTCGGTACTGGTTGCGGTTATTTCGATCGCAATTTCACTTTTCCTGGCCGTTCGTGCAGACGAGGTCATTCGCGGGGCAAAATCCTATCGGACACTTCTGATGTGGGGATATGCGATTGCGCCGCCGGTGGCCGGATTGCTGGGCAATATGATGTTTAACCCGTTGATGGGCGATCTTTACAAGGCCTTCAACAGTTTCGGCTTTGAATTCAATCATATCCAGAATGCCAATGATGCGGCTTTTGTCGTCATTCTGATTGCGGTCTGGAAGCAGGTCAGCGTCAATTTCATTTTCTTCCTGTCCGGCCTTCAGGGAATTCCGAAATCGGTTCAGGAAGCAGCCACACTTGATTGCAAAAGTGCTGAACGGCGTTTCTGGACGATTACATTCCCGCTTTTGGCACCAACGACATTCTTCCTGCTGGTGATCAACCTGACCTACGCGTTCTTTGAAACCTTTGGCATCATTGACGTATCGACCAAAGGTTCGCCGGGCGGGGCCACGGCGACCCTTGTTTACAAGGTCTATGTCGATGGGTTCATCGGTGCGGATCTTGGCGGCAGTTCGGCCCAGTCGGTGCTTCTGATGATCATGGTCAGCGTACTGACGGTGTTCCAGTTCCGGTTCATCGAACGCAAAGTGCATTACTAGGAGGCCCCAGATGTATCAGTCGAAATGGCGAATTTTTACCAACCACACAATTCTGATTTTGGGCGCGCTCTTTATGATCATGCCGGTCTGGATTGCCTTTGCGTCATCGACGCATACCCGTGAATTCATTTTCCAGAACGGTCTGCAATTCTGGCCGGGTGGACATATGATCGATAATTACGGGGCAATCCTGTTTGATCCGTCGGCTACAAAGGGCAGGGTCACCGCTCTTGAAATGCTGTTTAACAGCATGGTGCTGGGGCTTGGCTTTGCAATTGGCAAAGTCATTATCTCGATGATGGCGGCCTATGCGATTGTCTATTTCCGATTCAAACTGGCGGTGCCGCTTTTCTGGGTGATCTTTTCGACCCTGTTGCTTCCCCTTGAGGTACGTATTGTGCCCTCATACGAGGTGGTGGCAAACCTTGGCATGTTAAACACCTATACCGGGTTGATCCTGCCGCTGATTGCATCGGCGACCGGGACTTTCTTTTTCCGGCAGTTTTACCGCTCGGTCCCGGATGAACTACTTGAAGCCGCCCGTTTGGACGGGGCAGGGCCCATTCGGTTCTTTATCGATATTCTTGTGCCGCTTTCGGTCACCATGATTGCTGCGATCTTTATCATCATGTTTGTCGTTGGCTGGAACCAGTATCTCTGGCCGCTTCTGATGACCACCGATGATCAGCTTTATACCATCGTGATCGGCATCAAGCAGGTCTATAACTCGCTATATGAAGGCGGACAAATCCCGCAGTTCCCCAAGGCATTTGCCCTGACAATCATGGCTACCATTCCGCCGGTTCTGGTGGTGGTCATCTTCCAGCGCATGTTCATCAAGGGTCTGGTCGAGACAGAGAAATAATTCTGTCTCCCGACACTTGCTGAGCTGACAACAACTGATCCGAATACAGGATACCACGATGGCAACAGTTACCCTTAATCAGGCTGAAAAGACCTATCCGAACGGCTTCAAGGCCATTCATGGCATTGATCTTGCCATTGAAGATGGCGAGTTTACCGTCCTTGTCGGACCGTCCGGATGCGGAAAATCAACCTTGCTGCGCATGATCGCCGGCCTTGAAAGCATTTCAAGCGGTGAAATCAGCATCGATGGCAAGGTCGTCAACAAAGTGGCACCGGCTGATCGCGATATTGCGATGGTGTTTCAGAACTATGCGCTTTATCCGCACATGAACAATTTTGACAATATGGCTTATGGCCTTCGCAATCGCGGCTATAGCAAGGCCGATATCGAAAGCAAGGTTCGCGAAGCAGCCCGAATTCTTCAGCTTGAAGATCACCTTGATCGCAAACCTCGTCAGCTTTCCGGTGGGCAGCGTCAACGCGTAGCCATGGGCCGCGCGATTGTTCGCCAACCCAAAGTCTTCCTGTTTGACGAGCCGCTTTCTAACCTTGATGCCAAGCTGCGCGTTGATATGCGCCTGGAAATCAAGAACCTTCAACAGCGTCTTGGCATTACATCTGTGTATGTCACCCATGACCAGGTCGAAGCCATGACCCTTGCCGATCGTCTGATTGTCATGAACGGCGGCATTGCCGAACAGATCGGAACGCCGATTGACATCTATGAAAAGCCGGCAACCCGGTTCGTGGCAGGGTTCATCGGATCCCCGGCGATGAACTTCCTCGATGGTGTTATTTCCGACGATGGTAAACATGTGACTGTCGGCGACGGAGTGATGCTTGATATCGACCATAACATTGCTGGTGGACGGGCTGTTGTCGCGGGCATTCGCCCGGAACATCTCAGCATCGCGCAAGCCGGGCAGGGAACGATCAATGCAACGGTCCGCATGGTGGAATCCCTTGGGGCAGAAACCCTTGTTTATCTGGATTTCGGAAGCAAAGCCGACAATGTCACGCTTCGCCTACAAGGGACGCACAACTTTTCCAAAAATGATGCCCTTGGTCTAACAGTGCCGGCCGACAAAATTCATCTGTTCGATACGGAAAGTGGCAAGCGTCTTTAATTGCTGTTTACAAGCTGATTTCAGATACCTCCGGCATATATCCTGTGCTGGGGGTATTTTTGTTTCGTCTATCGGTCAATTTGCCCTTGTCTCGCAGGGGGCGAACGGGGTAGTTCGTATCGTCAAAGAACATGGAGATCACCGTGCAGCCAGACACTAAAAAATCCCTGTATGCCGAAGCAGAAAAAGAACTGATCAGCATCACAGAGGGCGAAACGAACGTCACCGCATTGATGGCGACAGTATCGTGCATCCTGTCGGAGAAGTTTGATTATTACTTCTGGACCGGCTTTTACGTGGTTGATCCCAAAAAGGAAAATGAACTGGTCGTCGGCCCGTATCAGGGCACGCTGGGCTGCTTGCGCATTCCATTCGGTCGTGGCGTTTGCGGCACAGCTGCTGCCACCCGCGAGACCCAGCTTGTTGCCGATGTCCACGCATTTCCGGGGCATATCGCGTGCGACAGCCGTTCCAATTCCGAAATCGTCGTTCCGGTCATCAATCGTGATGGACAGTTGATTGCGGTGCTTGACGTCGATAGTGTCGAGTATGGCTCGTTTGATGAAACGGATCGCGTTTCACTTGAAACTTTAATGCAGCGCATTTTTGCGCAATGATAATTCACAAGTCCTGATCATTCGGGACAGCGGACAACACAAACTTGGAAGATAACCCATGGCTGGTAGTGTCAATAAAGTCATTCTCGTCGGGAACCTCGGGCGCGATCCTGAAATCCGGTTCACCCAGGCCGGTAAGAAAATCGCCAATTTCAGCATTGCGACCTCCGAACAGTGGCGCGACCGTCAGTCTGGAGAGCGCCGCGAGCGTACCGAATGGCATCGCATCGTAGTCTTCAACGAAGGCCTTGCAGACGTTGTCGAGCGCTTCGTCAAAAAAGGCAGCAAGCTTTATATCGAAGGCCAGCTGCGTACCCGCAAATGGCAGGGACAGGACGGCAAGGACAACTATACGACCGAAGTCGTGCTTGAAGGCTTTAACTCCAACCTGACCATGCTTGATAACCGCGGCGAAGGTGGCGGCGGCATGGGTGGCGGTTCATCATCCGGCGGCGGTTATGGCGGTTCTGACAATGGCGGCTTCGGCGGCGGTTCTGACGCGGGCTGGGGTAACGGCGGATCGTCGAGCGGCGGTTCCGCACCGGCCGGCGCACCGGACCTGGATGACGAAATTCCGTTCTAAGAATTCATCACTGACATGATCTTCAAAACACCCCGGAACAAAGCTGTTTCGGGGTGTTTTCATAAAGCAGTAAGTTCAGTCCGTACGCTGTCTCTATTGACGGTCCTTTTTGTGACATGATCGATAGTGACTTTCGTGCAAAGATGAATTTAATCAGGCAACCAGACCTGTGTGGCAGGTTTGGAAACTCAATGGTTCATGTGTTCCTACGCGTTGCCAAGCATTGCTTGATCGTGCTATCGCGTTAAAAATAAAATAGAAACCCGGATATTTGCTGGCAACGGCAATCATTTCAGAAGGCAAGTAGATCCGATTTGGTAGGCCCAGTTTTTGGAACCCCGCGCATGGGGCAAAGCTATGTTGTTCAGGACTGCTCCTATGCCGTTATTCGAAATGGCGAGGGCAAGGTTGCTGTTGCGCGCACACCCAAGGGGATCGTCCTTCTGGGGGGCGGGGTTGAGCCGGGTGAAAGCGAACAGGATGCCCTTTATCGCGAAGCCTATGAAGAGTCCGGATATCGCATCCGGATTATTTCCCGTCTGGGATTTGCATCACAATATGTGAACAATTTCGCCAAAGGCAGATACCGCCTTAAACGCGGCACCTTTTTTGAATGCGAATTGACAGAAAAACTCGGCCCGCCGCTTGAAGACGACCACGAACTGATCTGGATGCCGTATCAGAAAGCCCATGAAAGTCTAATCAGACCATTTCATCGCTGGGCACTGGAATTTGTCAGCTCTGCTAGCCGCAGCACTTCTTGAACTTTTTCCCCGATCCGCACGGGCAGGGATCATTACGGCCGGCTTTGCCGCCTTTACCGGTGGCAACTGCACTTGTGCCCTGGGTGGCAATAGCTGCCGACTGGTTTTCTGATGGAAAGACGCCGTCAACATAGAACCACTTGCCGTCACGTCGGACGAAATTTGACCGTTCATGCAACTGATATATTTGTCCGTTTTCAATGAAGCTTGCGACAAATTCGACTATCCCCGTCTGATCGAGGAGGCCGCCCTTTGCGCGGTCGATGATTTCAAGTCCGGTCCACTGGGTTTGATCATCCCTGATCCCATCGGCATCGAAATCCGCCCGTTTTTCCGGGGCAAGGGTTGCCGCAAGGTAGTCACCATTGCGAACCACAAATGCACTATAACGTGATCGCATCAGCTTTTCGGCTGTTTCCGGCATGCTGTCGCCCGCATGGAACCGGCCACAACAATCGCCATAGGTTTCCCGATTGCCGCAGGGGCACGGATTTGTCGATGGAAAAGCAGACATACGATATTCCCGGTAATCAAGCATGGTGCGCGACCCTATATCAGGCGGTTCGCGGATACCAGTTCCTTTGATTTCGACGGTTACCTTTTGGTCACCTTGGAACCGTGTATTTGGCTAAGGGTCATCAGTGACACCGAATTTGGACAGCTTGCCTTTGTTTCGCCTCATATCGATTTTACCGTGAATTATTGGCATTCCGAGTACCCGACAGGGTTTGTCGGCTATCGATCGTAAAATGCTGATATTGGATGATTAATATAACTGAAATACTGGTCAGAAGTTCTTGACTGATTTGGTCAGGTTTAGATATATTAAGAATTGCGGGTGGGGGCCCAAAGGCACCGCCGGATCAAAGTCCGGCCTATTGGCGGACATGTAACTTGTCGATTTGCTTCATGTAAGGATGAGACACCATGAATGAACTTCTTATTAGCGTCTGCTGTCCTCTTCCATAGGCACCTATGGAATGAAATTGCGACCGGACTTGCGATATCTCCCATTAAACTCCGGTCGTCCAAGTGAATAAATTCACAACCGACAGTGTTTGCGCGTCATCTAATCTTTGACGGACTCCGTATTCAATACAGATGTCGACGCGTAAACCTCTCAGGAGGACATAGAATGAGCGCCATTAAATTACCAGCCGTTCCCCAGGATGAGGGATTTTCGGGTTATCTCCGCGAAGTTTGGAAGTTTCCGATGCTTACCGCGGACGAAGAATACATGCTGGCCCATCGTTATCAGGATCATGATGACACCGCGGCCGCCCACAAACTTGTGACCAGCCACTTGCGTCTTGTTGCCAAAATTGCGTTCGGGTATCGCGGCTATGGCTTGCCGATGGCCGACCTGGTTGCCGAAGGCAATACCGGCCTGATGCGTGCCGTCCAGAAATTTGATCCGGAACGCGGTTTCCGTCTGTCGACCTATGCGATGTGGTGGATCCGTGCTGCGGTAACCGAATATATTCTGCAAAGCTGGTCCATGGTCAAACTCGGCACCATGGCCGCGCAGAAGAAACTGTTCTTCAGCCTGCGCAAGGCAAAACGTCAGCTCAATATCTATGACAATGGCGAATTGTCCCCCGATGAGGCTGATCAGGTTGCCGAAAAGCTTGGCGTAACCGGCCGTGAAGCACTTGAAATGAACCGTCGCCTAGCGGCACGTGATTTCTCGCTGAATACGCCGATGCCAAAAGACGAGGGGATGGAATATCTCGATACCCTGTCATCGGATGCACCAAGCCCGGAAGCAATCGTTGCCGATGCCGAGGAACGTGTTCTTCATAACGGCATGCTGAAAAACGCACTTGGTGAATTGCCTGAACGCGAACAGGAAATCATCAAGGCCCGTTTCCTGAGCGATGATCCGATAACGCTTGAGAAACTTGGTGAACGTTTTGGGGTCAGCCGCGAACGTGTCCGTCAGTTGGAAGCCCGTGCTTTCAAAAAGCTGCAGGAAAGCGTTCTGATGCAGCATGCACAAGCCTGATCGGGCGGGAAGCAAACAATCAAAAGGCGGCACCTTGATGTGCCGCCTTTTTTGTATCTGCCAGCAGCCCCGTTTCGGGACTTGGGGACTTGGGGACCTGGGGTCTCGGGAACTTTGGCAGTTAACGGCCTTCAAGGACCGCACGGGATTTCGCGATCACGTCGACGGTTTTGCTCCACAAACCGTATTTCGTGACATCGCCAACCTTGACCCATTTTGCATCGGCCGCATCCCCCCCCAGACTGATGTCGGGGTTAAGGGCAACCGCAACGAAATCAATCAGGGTATAGTGATATTCCACCTTGTCGTCTTCGGTTCGTGAAATCAGATCAACCGTATCGACCAGGATCGGACTTGAAATTTTAACACCGGTTTCTTCCATGACCTCGCGGCATACTGCGTCGCGAACGGTTTCGCCGATCTCTTGCGCGCCGCCGGGAATGCTCCAGCTGCCGATATTGGGTTCCTTGCCACGCTGAATAAGCAGGACATGATCCTGATGCCAGACAACCGCACCAACACCGATCATCGGCCGCGGTAAAAACGTTCTTTCGTCAAGCTCGGAAATCGTCATCATCTTCTTCCAAATCATCGTCCGGATCAGGGACTTCGTGAACTACCTGACCGGTCATTTCGCGCGCACGAATGCCGGTTGTACCGAGAAACTGGTCTTCGGATTCCGGATGCAAAGACATCACGAAATCCAGCGCAGGCGCGTCGCCAAGGGCGAATTGCCGTGCGGTTTCATAATCCGGGGCCCGGACCTTGGCCGTTTTCACCCCGACCGAGCCATCATTGTCGTAAATATATTCGACTATCCAGACCTTCAAAACGTCTCCACCACGGTTCTGTTTGCCTATTTGCGGTTTGTTTGGTTGCGCCGCAAACTTGAATACTGCTATCACTTCAAGGAACGGGGAAACCCGATCCGATGTCGCAGCAATGCCATATTCTTACTTACAAATACTAAATACCAAAGGCTATTCTTACCAATAGCTGTCTGGTTGCGGCACTTCAGCACAGGTGATCAATGAACGCCAAGCGCGACGACACAAATGATACGGAAAATCAGGGTTCCGGTCATGTTCTTCCCAGCCCGGGCTTTTTCGCCCGGATGCGGGCATATTTTCTGACAGGTATTCTTGTAAGCGCGCCGCTTGCAATCACGTTCGGTCTGGCCTGGTGGTTTATCGAGTTTGTCGATAGCAAAGTCATCCCACTAATCCCGTCACACTACAATCCCGAAACATATCTGCCGGCGGGCTATCAGGATTACGGCATTCCCGGCCTCGGACTTCTGGTCGTTCTGGTCTTCATTACCATTGTCGGCTGGTTTACGACCAACTTTGCCGGCCGCGCACTGATCAAGCTTTACGAGCGCATTCTCGGCCGCATTCCGGCCGTGCGCAGCATCTATAGCGCGGTAAAACAGATTCTTGAAACCGTGTTGGCCAACCAGTCCAATGCGTTCCGGCAGGCGGTGTTGCTGGAATATCCGCGTCGCGGGATGTGGGCGATCGGCTTTATTACCGGCCAGACCAAGGGCGAGGTGCAAAACCTTACCGAAGACACGGTCATCAACATTTTCTTGCCGACGACCCCGAACCCGACATCGGGCTTTTTGTTGTTCGTGCCGCGTCGCGATATCATCATTCTCGACATGACGGTGGAAGAGGCGATCAAAATGGTCATGTCCGGGGGTATCGTTACCCCGCCGGACCGCCGTCCGCCCGAAGAACAAAGCCAGCCAAAGGTCGCGGCAAAGACCTATGAAGATGTGGATGTGCTTCGTGAAAAGGAAAATGTACCGATTTTGGTTTCGCGCGATATTCCCGCGCGCATCGATCCGGATGCGGATACATCCCCAAAGGATGGTAAAACACGCGAAGACGCATAGCCTGTTAAAGCTTGCAGCACAAATCAAAGGGCGCCAGATATCGGGCGCCCTTTGTCATTTCTAGCCCGACCGGAAATAGCGTACGGCCTCGTCACGTTCAAACAGATACAGCAACAAGCGCAACGCTTCGCCGCGCGCCTTTTGCAAATCCGGATCGCGATCAACAATCAGCCTTGCATCATCGCGTGCAATCGCCAGCAAATCCCCATGAAGCTCCAGATTTGCCAGGCGGTATTCCTGAAGACCGCTTTGCCGCGTCCCCAGAACCTCGCCGGCGCCGCGTAATTTCAAATCTTCCTCGGCAATTACAAAGCCGTCTTCGGTTTCGCGCATGATTTTAAGGCGTGATTTCGACACCTGACCAAGCGGACTGCCATATAGCAGCAAACAGGTGGATGCTGCATCACCACGCCCGATGCGGCCACGCAGCTGATGGAGCTGTGCCAGACCAAAACGTTCTGAATGCTCGATCACCATGATGGTTGCCTCGGGGACGTTCACCCCGACTTCGATAACCGTTGTCGCAACCAGGATGGACGTCTCGCCATGGGCAAAACGCTCCATGACCTCGTCCTTTTCCTTGCCCTTCATCTTGCCATGAACAAGGCCGACACGGCTTTCACCAAAAAGCTCCACCAACACACGATAGCGTTCTTCCGCTGCTTGCAGATCCAGCACTTCTGAATCCTCCACCAGCGGACACACCCAATAGATCTTTGTGCCGGTACGGATCGCGCGCCCAATGCCGGACATCACATCATCGACCTTGTCGATCGGAAGCACGCGTGTATCCACCGGCTTGCGACCGGGTGGTTTTTCGTCTAGACGCGAAACTTCCATATCGCCGAACGCGGTCAGGGTCAGTGTCCTTGGGATCGGGGTTGCCGTCATCACCAGCACATCCACGGCCTGACCTTTGCCCGCCAGCATCAATCGTTGATGCACACCAAACCGGTGCTGTTCGTCGACCACGGCAAAGGCAAGGTCCCTGAACACCACGTCATCCTGAAACAGTGCATGTGTTCCGACCGCAATCTGGACTTCGCCACTTGCGAAACCTTCCAGCGATGCCTTGCGGGATTTTCCCTTGTCCCGTCCGGTCAGGATTGCGCAACTGACCCCGATCTTTTCAAGCAAGGGGGCAATCGTTTCAAAATGTTGCCGGGCCAGAATTTCAGTCGGGGCCATCAATGCTGCCTGACGCCCGCATTCGACCGCATTCAGCATCGCCATCAGGGCAACCACTGTCTTGCCCGAACCAACATCCCCCTGCAAAAGACGCAACATGCGACCTTCGCTTGCCATATCGGCATAGATGTCCGTTAACGCGCGTTGCTGCGCGCCTGTCATGGCAAAGGGCAGGTGGCCCGCCAACGCATCACGAAGCCCGCCATCCCCCTTGGTCACACGTCCGCCAAGCTTGCGCATCTTGGCGCGAATAAGTGCAAGGGCCAGCTGATTTGCCAGCAATTCATCATAGGCCAGTCGTTTGCGCGCCGGATGATCGGGCGACAGATCTGTGTCATCTTGCGGATTATGAACAATATTCAGGGCCGTTTTAAGGTCCGGCCATTTATGGCGCGCAACAAGTGCCGGATCATGCCATTCCGGCAATTCGGGCAGGGTGCCAAGTGCTGCGCGTGCGGCTTTTGTCAATGTTTTGCCGGTAACGCCAGCAGACATCGGATAGACCGGCTCAACCGTTTGAATTTCGTCACGTTCGGCCTCTGTCCCGATCCGGTCGGGATGCGTGATCTGATATTCGCCGCGATAATGATCAATCTTTCCCGACACAATACGTTTTTCGCCCACTGGCAAAACGTCATTCAGGTATTTTGCGCGTGCATTGAAAAACGCCAGAACAAGCGTGCCGCTTTGAGTTTTGCAAATCACACGGTAAGGACGGCGGCGGTTGGGCGAAGGATCATGTCGCTCGACCCAGACATCCATTGTTACGACCGACCCGTCAATTGTTTCGCTTAACGGCGGGGACAAGCGGCGATCAATGATCCCGGATGGCAAGTGCCATAGTAGATCGGCTACATGTTCTCCGCCAATCAACCGGGCAACAAGCGGCTTTAACCGTGGACCAATGCCCGGCAGGGTGTCGATTTCAGCAAAAAGCGGGAACAGAATTTCCGGGCGCATGACGGTTTTGGTTGCAACTTTTGATGAGAACGTTAATAGAACAATTGCGTTTATGGCACGGGTATACAACAAAATTATCGCGGGACAACCGGCAAGTCACCAATTGATGCAAAATCAGGTGATCGGCACCATGGACCCGGATCGTATTTTACCGTAAAAGCCATGCCACAGAATTGCAGACAGCCGGCCCTCCCGCCGGGCGGCTATCAAAGAGTTAAATCAGGAGATCGACCATGACTGACAACATTTCGGAACTCGAAATGCGTCGCAAGAAACTGTTGTTCCGGGGTGGCCATCGCGGCACCAAGGAAAACGATATCCTGATGGGGCGTTTCATGGAAAAACACCTGAGCACCCTGACCGAAGAACAGCTTGATACGTTCGAGGCACTGATCAACGAAGTACCGGATGCAGATTTCTTCAAATGGGCAACCGGCAAGGAACAAGCGCCAGCCCAATATGACACGGATGTTCTGCGGATGATCCGGGAACTTAGCAACGCCTGATAAAGCATTGAGTAAAATCAAAGAAATCATATCGACCAAAGGTCGGAAACGTGTTGGTGGTGTCCCGGAAGGGGCCGACGCCCTGATCCTGCGTGAGTTGCTTGACGCTGCCGGAACCAACCAGACGGTTCTTCATATTGCGCGCGATGACAAACGCATGTCGCAATTGGCAGAGGCGCTTCGGTTTTTTGCCGGCGAAGTAGACACATTGACGCTTCCGGCCTGGGATTGCCTTCCCTATGACCGGGTATCCCCGATCGCGGAAGTAACCGCACGGCGTATCGAGACCCTGACCACCCTGGCAGAGGGCACAAAGCCGGCCGCCGGGCAGGGTCGCATTGTGCTTACAACCGCGGCCGCCGCCATCCAGCGTGTCCCGCGGCTTGAAGTAATGCGCAAGGGTAAACTCGCCTTCAAGGCCGGATCGGAATATGACCGGTCTGAACTGACCGCCTATTTCGAACGCATGGGATATAACCGCGCCGAGCAGGTGATGGAACCGGGCGACTATGCCGTGCGCGGCGACATTGTCGATATCTTTGCACCGGGCATGAAAGAACCTGTGCGCCTTGATTTCTTTGGGGATGAAATTGAAAGCATCCGCCGCTTTGACGTTGAAACACAGCGCACCGTTGGCAAGGTCAAGGAAATCGCCCTGTTGCCGGTGGGCGAGGTATTCCTTGATCCCGACAGCATTTCACGGTTCCGAAGCGGTTATCGCGAATTGTTCGGCGCGGTTTCGCAAACCGATCCGCTATACGAGTCAATTTCAAACGGCCTGAAATATGGTGGCATGGAACACTGGTTGCCACTGTTCCATGACGGGCTTGATACGATCTTTGCCTATCTGCCAGACACCATCGTCACACTGGATTACCAGTATGGCGAGGTCATCGAGAACCGCCTTGAAATGATTGACGATTATTATCAGGCACGTCTGAATATCAAAGGCGGCGGTCTTTCGGGTGATAATGTCTATAAGCCGGTTCCAACCGAACGGCTTTATCTTGATCAGGCCGAATTTGACCGCATGCTGGCAGATCGCGTCGTTCTTGAATATTCGCCATATTATGACGATGAAAACCCGGAGCGCGGCATCTTTGACCTTGGTGCACGGGCGGGGCGTGATTTTGGTGACGTGCGTGCGCGTGCTGATACCAACCTTTATGACGAACTACGCGATTTCATCACGACCCAGCGCGGCAAGGAAAATCAGGTTGTCATTGCGGCCTATTCCGACGGATCACGTGATCGGATGGTATCGCTTCTGCGCGAACATGGGGTTGGCAAGGTTGTCACATGTGAATGCTGGGAAGATATCACTGTTGATTTGACCCATGAACATGTTGCGGTCGTCATCCTTGATATTGAACGCGGTTTCCGTCGTCAGGGCCTGTGGTTTGTAACCGAACAGGATATCCTCGGGGATCGAATGAGCCGTCCGGGCGGTCGTCGCCGCAAGGCGGACAACTTCCTGCGCGAAGCATCCGAAATCTCCGAAGGCGATCTTGTTGTTCACCTTGAACACGGTATCGGGCGTTATCTTGGCCTTAAAACCGTGACAGCGGGTGGCGCACCGCATGATTGTCTTGAGCTTGAATATGATGGCGGCGACAAGCTGTTTGTCCCGGTCGAGAATATAGAAGTCCTGTCGCGTTACGGCTCGGACGAAGGCATATCAATCCTTGATAAACTGGGCGGTGTTGCCTGGCAGGCCCGCAAGGCCAAACTGCGCGAACGTATCCGCGACATGGCCGGCAAGCTGATCAAGGTTGCCGCCGAACGGCATCTGCGCAAAGGTGCGCAATTGCAGGCACCCGAAGGAAGTTACGACGAATTCTGCGCAAGCTTCCCGTTCGCCGAAACCGAAGACCAGGCACGTGCCATCCGCGATACACTTGATGACCTTGCCGCTGGCAAGCCGATGGACCGCCTTGTCTGTGGCGATGTCGGATTTGGCAAAACCGAGGTTGCCATGCGTGCTGCCTTTGCCGCGGTGATGTCTGGTAAACAGGTCGCCATTGTCGCACCGACCACCTTGTTGTGCCGCCAGCATTACCTGAATTTCAAGCAACGCTTTGACGGGCTTCCGGTTCGGGTCGAACAGCTTTCGCGCCTGGTCACCGGCAAGAATGCCAAACTGGTCAAAGACAACCTTGAAAGCGGCCATGTTGATATCGTCTGTGGCACCCACGCGTTGTTGGGCAATGGCGTGCATTTCAAGGATCTGGGCCTTCTGATCATTGATGAAGAACAGCATTTCGGTGTGAAACACAAGGAACGCCTGAAAGAACTGAAATCAGACGTGCATGTTCTGACCCTTACCGCGACACCGATCCCGCGGACGCTGCAATTGGCGCTGACCGGGGTCAAAGAACTGTCGATTATCGCCACGCCGCCGGTCGACCGCCTGG
The DNA here is from genome assembly GCF_002844235.1 of Thalassospira povalilytica. Lineage (GTDB taxonomy): Bacteria > Pseudomonadota > Alphaproteobacteria > Rhodospirillales > Thalassospiraceae > Thalassospira > Thalassospira povalilytica. Next base: position 500,081 of record NZ_PGTS01000002.1, read on the forward strand.
CGGTTCGTACATACATTACGCCCTATGACCCGGTGGTTGTTCGCGAGGCCATCCTTCGCGAACGTCATCGTGGTGGTCAGATTTTCTATGTCTGTCCGCGCGTGAACGAACTTGGCCGGGTAGCCAAGGAACTCGAAAACCTGGTGCCGGAAATCAAGTTCGATGTTGCCCACGGTCAGATGGGCGCCCGCGATCTTGAACAGGTGATGACTGATTTCACCGATCGCAAATTTGATCTTTTGCTTGCGACCAACATCATTGAATCGGGTATCGACGTTCCCAACGCCAATACCATGATCATCCATCGTGCGGATATGTTTGGTCTGGCACAGCTTTATCAGTTGCGCGGGCGGATTGGCCGTTCAAAACAGCGTGCCTATGCCTATCTCACGCTTCCGAACGGCAAGAAGCTGACAGCAACGGCGCTAAAACGTCTTGAAGTCATGCAAACGCTCGACAGCCTTGGCGCCGGGTTCAACCTTGCCAGCCATGACCTTGACATTCGCGGGGCAGGGAACCTGCTTGGCGAAGAACAATCCGGTCATATCAAGGAAGTCGGGATCGAGCTGTATCAGCAAATGATCGAAGAAGCCGTGGCCGAGGCCAAGGGCGAAATTGATGCTTCCGAAGATGCAAGCTTTGTCCCGCAGATCAATATCGGTATGCCGGTTCTGATCCCGGATCGCTACGTGCCTGATCTTGGCGTGCGATTGGGTCTTTATCGCCGGATTTCCGAATTGCGATCACGCGAAGAAGTCGACCAGTTCGCGGCCGAGATGATCGACCGGTTTGGCAAATTGCCCAAAGAAGTCGAGAACCTTCTGGATGTTGTCACGATCAAGCAATGGTGCCGTGTCGCCAATATCGAAAAGCTTGATGCGGGCCCCAAAGGCGCACTAATCACGTTGCGCAATAACGAATTCCCCAACCCGGCCGGATTGATCGGCTTTATCCAGCAGCAGGTCGGCGTTGCCCGCCTGCGTCCTGACCACAAGATTGTCTATTCAGCTGGCTGGGATGGACCGACAGATCGACTGGAAGGCCTTAAAAGGCTGATGAAGCGGCTTTCCGATATTGCAGTCGCAACTTAAAGAAAAGGCGGGTAACAAACTGTTATCCCGCCTTTTTTTGATTTCTCACTTGCTGATCAGGCCGGTATTTCTTCCTGTCGAGCAAGACGGATCATCCGTTGCAAAATGTCGGGTTCCTGTGCCCCCGACAAAGCATGACGGCTGTTAAACAGGAAACAGGGCACACCGGTCACACCCATTTGATGGGCCACACGATTTTCCTGTCCGACAAATTCCCGATCCATATCACCGGCAAGATATTCAAGAATTTCATTTCGGTCTTCGCCATGGCGAACCGCGATATCGGCTAAAAGTTCATGATCGCCAATGTCCTGGCCTTCCAGGAAATAGGCGACAAACAGATCTTCGACCAGCGCATTGCCAACAGCCGGGCGTTCCGCGCACATCTTGTAAATCAGGCGATGGGAATCTGTTGAATCGGGTGTGACCTTGATCTGGTCAAATTTGAAGTCAATGCCGACAGCTGCCCCGGCATCTTCGATTGCCTTATAGACCCGTGCAGCACTTTCTGATCCGCCGAACTTTGCCGACAAATACAGTTTGCGGTCGATGCCGCCACTGGGCATGTCCGGGTTCAGAAGGAAAGGGCGCCACGTGATCATCAACTGATCAAGCTTTTCGCGTGCCAGCGCCTTTTCCAGTCGTTTTTTACCGATGTAACACCATGGGCAAATCGTATCGACAATGGCCTCGATCCGGATCGGTGCCGTTGTTGTTTCACTTTGTCCGATTTGCCAGTTCATGATGCTATCCATTCAAAAACGATGTTCCCGCCGCAAGTGGCGCAATACCAAGGTGATCGGCAACCGTTTGTCCGATATCGGCAAACGTTTCCCGCAAACCGAATGGCCCCGGTGCGATCGCCGGACCAAAGGCCATGATCGGCACAAATTCGCGGGTATGATCATTCCCGCGCCACGTGGGGTCACATCCATGATCGGCGGTGATAATCACCAAATCACCGGGTTTGAGGGCTGCGCGCAATTCAGGAATTCGTTTATCGAACTCCTCAAGCGCGTTGGCATAGCCCGCAACATCGCGACGGTGACCGAATTCCATATCGAAGTCCACCAGGTTGGTGAACACAATGCTGTTATCAGGTGCGTCGGCTATTTCGGTCATCATGGCGTCAAACAGGGCCATATTGCCCGATGCCTTGACCTTCTTGGCAATACCGCGATGGGCATAGATATCGGCGATCTTGCCAACTGAAATGACTTTGCCACCGGCATCGCTGAACCGGTCAAGAAGGGTTGGTTTGTGCGGGGGAACCGCAAGATCACGGCGGTTTGCAGTCCGTTTGAAATCAGCCGGGCTTTCGCCGACAAACGGACGGGCAATCACGCGACCGATATTATACGGCTCGACCAGTTTGAAGGCGATTTCGCAAACTTCATAAAGTCGTTCAAGCCCAAAATGTTCTTCATGTGCGGCAATCTGAAACACACTATCGGCCGAGGTATAGCAAATCGGCTTTCCGGTCCTGATGTGTTCTTCGCCCAGTTCGGCAATGATCGTCGTACCAGATGCGTGACAATTGCCCAAAATCCCCGGCAGATTGGCCTGTTCAATCAGGGCATCGGTCAATTCCGCCGGGAAGGTCGGAACCGTCATCGGAAAATAACCCCAGTCAAAATCGACCGGCACACCTGCAATTTCCCAGTGACCGCTTGGCGTATCTTTGCCGCGCGACAGTTCCTTGGCATGGCCAAACGCACCAATCATCGCCCCGCCATGATCAAGTCCCGGCGGCACACGACCGGTTGCATCGCGTGCAGCTTCGCCAAGGCCAAGAGCAACCATGTTCGGGATATTGAGCGGACCGCTGCGCTGATCGTTATCAGCCAAGCCCTTGGCACAATGTTCGGCAATATGTCCGAGCGTATCAGATCCCTGATCCCCGAACTTCGATGCATCCGGTGCAGAACCGATACCGAAACTGTCCGCTACGATGATGATGGCACGTGCCATGGATATTTTCCTTCAAACCAGAAGCTGCGAAAACCTGTGTCGCAGATAGTCAGTCGTCTTAGTAATTGCCAGTCGCCGCGGGCGCATCCGACGGTTTCGACCCGCAGGTTTCAAGCAGGGCGGTCAAAACCCCGCTGGCACCAAAACGGAACGTTTCGGGTTTTGCCCATCCGTCCCCCATGATGTGGTCGGCGATTGCGATATACAGTGCGGCGTCATCGGTGGTCTTGACCCCGCCCGATGCCTTGAAACCGGCGTCAATGCCGTCTTCTTCTTTGGCATCCCGGATGGCCGTCAGCATTGCCACAGCCGCTTCTGGCGTGGCACCGACGGGAACCTTCCCGGTTGAGGTCTTGACGAAATTGGCCCCGTGCCGGATCGCAAGGCGGGCGGCATCATAGACCTTGGCAAGGTCGTCAAACTCGCCGCTTTCAAGAATGACCTTCATGGTGGTCATCGTGCCGCACGCCATCCGGGTCGCATCAACAACATCGGCGGCAATCGCGACATCCCCGCTAATAAAGGCCTTATAGGGGAAAACAAGATCGACTTCATCCGCACCCTTGGCAACGCAATCGGCTGTTTCATCGCCAACGCGCTGGGCATTGGTGCCACCTTCGGGGAAGTTCACAACAGTCGCCGTCTTGACCCCGGACTGTCCCAGCGCCCGCCAGGACGTTTCGATAAAGGGCGCATAGACACAAACCGCGGCGGTATTGCCCTCGGGTGTTTGGGCGCGCTTGCACAGGGCTTCGATGACCTCTGGCGTGTCATCATCATTCAGACTGGTCAGGTCAAGAACGGAAATGGCACGACGTGCAGTATCGGCGTCAGCTACTGCTTTTTTGCGGGCAGCGGCAATCACGTCGGAAGCAGTTTTCGGGTCGAACATCGGAATATCCTTGCAACGCGCATCGCGCGACTTGTCGGTTTTAGGTGTGCACACCAGACAATCTGGCATCGAATGGTGGCAAAAGTCGGTTCACTTAATGCATCTGGCATTAAAGATAAAGACGGATCGTCCAATCGCCAAGAAGGTATCCAACCTTACCCCGGCAATCAATCGATCCGTCCAAAACACAGTTTCAATCAAAACAGCAGAACTGCCTGACAACTGCCGTCCAAAATCCTATTTCGACAGCAGCAATTGTCCTTCGCGGCCGGGTAGTGGTTTTTCACCGGCGACCGAACACAAATAGCCCCCCGGCACGACAAGCCGGATACCAAGACGGGAATAAAGGATTCCGTCCGTGCGGCTTGAAAACGGCGTTTTCTGACCGGTTTCACAATCCAGCACATAACCCAGTTCCTGACCGGCCTTAACCTGTGCACCGGCTTCGACAGAAAAGACAACCATGCCACCATGAACCGCAGCAACACGATCAACACCGGAAAGCGGCGTCGCATCACATTTCGGTTCGGGCAGGGGGCCCGGATCCCCGGCAACAAGACCGCGGCGCTGCAGGAACTTGAACATGTTCAGGGCATCGGGGATAGCATATTCATCATAAACATCCCGGTCACCGCGCAATTCGATTGTTGTTGCCAGGGTCGCCATCGGGATCGGGAACTTGTCGCCATAGGCACGGCGTAGCTCGACCCACGGGCGGCTGAATGCTTCATCAAACGGGTTGTCACCGCTGATCTCGGCAATCAGGGAACATTCCGATCCGATCTGTGCGGAAAGGTCGGCGGCATCGGGCCAGTTATGGTCACTGATATAAAGATGCATCGGCGCTTCCCAGTCGCAATGCAAATCCAGGACATAGTCCGCATCGATCGCCAGTTCGGCAAGTGTAAGGCGCAAATCCTGCAAATCGGTCAGCGGACTTACATCTTTGCGGTGTTGCGCAATCAGTTTGCGAAGTTCGGCCCGGATCAGTTTGACGTTCGCGTCGGCATCCTGACCGAGTTTGCCGTCAACGGCGGCAATCAGCGCAGGGCTAAGATCCGGGTAATGGCGATTGAAATTCTGGCCGCTGCGCAGTTCAAACCGGCCAAGCGGCTTCATATCGACATATTGGGTAAGACCGATCGGGTTGGCAAACGGAACAACAACAATCTCACCGGTGATTTCACCCTTGGCATCGGCTTCTTTCAGCAATGCTTCAAGATGATGAAGGGTGATGACACCGGGCAACTCGTCTGCATGCAATGCTGCCTGAAAATAGGCTTTCGGACCGGCTCCGGCCTTGCCATAGCGGCGCACGGTAAGGGCGCGTGACGTGCCCATTTGCGGGCGAACGAGTTCAATGCGTTCTTCTTGCATTTTGGTTTCCTGAAAAATGGTGGCGTGGGGCAAAACAGCCCGGACGGAAACAGATCATCACCAAAGTTCTGGCATATGATTGTTACCGGCTTCCGGGCCGTTTGAGTATTCAAATTCAGTCAAGGTCAGGTAGGTAGCGCCTTGGTATTTGCTGAATGCTTGTCTTTTCGGCGTTCGTTCCGGCGCAGGTATCGCTCCATGCCCTTGAAGCCGAAAGTCAGCGTATAAACAATGATCAGATAAATCACGCCAGCCGAAATAAACGCCTCATAGGGAAGGGCGGTTCGCGCAACGATTTTACGCGCGGCACCGGTAAGCTCCATCATGGTCACGGTAGATGCCAGTGACGTCGCCTTAAGGGTAAAGATCACGTCATTGGTGTAAGCCGGCCAGATCATTTGCCACATCCGCGGGAAGATAATCCGGCGATAGGTGGTCCAGGGTGTCATTCCGCATGCACGCGCAGCTTCGAGTTCACCACTTGGGACGTTCTGAATGCCACCGCGCATGATTTCAGCAACATAGGCCGATGTATTGAGCACAAAGGTCAGCAGGCAGTACCAATAGGGATTGCGAAGATAGACCCAGCTCCAATGATCCTGGATGCCGTCAATGTTCGAAATCAGCTGTCCGACGCCATAATACATCATGAACAGCTGCCCGATCAGGGGCGTTCCGCGAAACACATAGATGAAGGCAAAAGGAACGGCCTGGACCCAGACTTTTTTGGACACGCGCGCCACCGCAAGCGGAATGGCCAAAATCGTTCCAAAGGTAACCGAGATTACCAGCAGCTCCATCGTCAGCAAAAAGCCACGCCAAAGCCAGGTATCATATTTGCCAAGAACGTAAATCAGATCTTCAAACATATCTTAGGCCCTCGCGATACCGCGGGCAGCCCGCTTTTCAAGATAGTTGAAGGCAATAAGCGAAACTGTTGTAAATGAAAGAAACATCAGCATCGCCACAAGATAGAATGTAAAGGGGGCCTTGTCCGTTCCAGCCCCGATGGCCGCCTTGCGCATGATTTCTTCGACACCAACAACCGAAATAAGGGCGGTGTCCTTGATCAGCACCTGGAACAGGTTGTTAAGCCCCGGAAGCGCAAAACGCCAAAGCTGCGGCAACTTGATGCGCATAAAGATTTGCCGTGGTGTCATGCCACATGCCGTGGCAGCCTCAATCTGGCCAACCGGAATGGATTGCATGGCAGCACGAAAAACTTCGGATGCGAATGCGCCCTGTACCAGTGCAAGGGCGGCGACACCGGACCAGAATGCCGGAATATCGACACGGGTTTCTTCGCCGGAAATCAGCTCGGCAATGTTCTGAACAGCAATCGTGCCGCCAAAATAGATCAATAAAATAACAAGAAGTTCAGGGATACCGCGAATAAGAACGGTGTAGCTTTCCCCGATAATGCGCAACGAGCGATAGCGTGAAAGTTTCGCCGATGCGCCCAGCAGACCAATAATGATCATGAATGGCAAAACGGTAAGGCAAAGCTGAACTGTAACCAGTCCCCCTTCAAGCATCTGCCAGCCGCGGCCGTATAAATCGAGCATGGTGTCTCCAGCTTTCCTTGATGTCGCAGGCGTTTCAATCCCCTAAAAAGAAACACCAGACAACAATAAGGGCGGGGCGGCACAGTAATGCCGCCCCGGAAAAATCAACAGATCAATTCGGGTGCAGATTGATCGTCGGGAAATACTTTTTGTTCAGCTCGGCATAGGAGCCGTTTTCAAGCATTTCAGCCAGTGCCTTGTTGAAGATCTCTTTGAGATCCTGGTCTTCCTTGCGGATACCGATACCAGCGCCATCGCCGAACCATTCGCTCGGTGCGAACTGGTTGGAAACAAAGCCGTAGCCTTTGCCTTCGTCGGATTTCAGCCAGTCTTCAAGCGTACCGGAGTCAGCCAGGGTGGCATCAACACGACCGGCAGTCAGGTCAAGAAGTGCTTCGTCCTGGGTGCCGTACATACGGATTTCGACAGACGGGAAGTTGTCTTCCAGGAAGTTTGCGTGGGTCGTCGAACGCTGTACGCCAACGACAAGACCGTCAAGTGCGTCTTCGACGACTTCACCATCTTTGTACGCTTCGATGCTCATGCCGTCTTTACCAACGAAAACAGCCGGAGTGTTGCTGTAATAGTCGGAGAAGTCGATAGAGCGTTTGCGCTCTTCGGTGATCGACATCTGAGCAATGATCGCGTCATATTTTTTCGCCAGAAGACCCGGGATCATGCCATCCCAGTCCTGGGCAACGATTTCGCATTCGATTTTTGCGGTTTCGCAAAGCTTGTTGGCGAAATCAACGTCAAAACCGATGAGTTTACCGTTCTCGTCAACCATGTTGAACGGAGGGTAGGCACCTTCGGTTGCAATCACAACCTTTTCCCACGCCGCATTTGCTGCAGATGCGCTCAGTGCAATACCAATAGCGGCAGCCGAAGCAACCTTGATCCAGTTTTTCATTCAAATTCTCCCTTGTAAATTGGAATGGCGCACAACCTCTTGCACCCATTCACGCGACCGCCCCCAACAGAGGCAGCCTGCCCATATCAGAAATCGCGTTGAAGGAATTGCTTCATACGTTCCGATTTGGGGTTCTCGAACACATCAGTCGGGTTTCCGAATTCTTCAACCCGGCCCTGATGCAAATACATCACATGGCTGGATACCCCTTTAGCGAAGCCCATTTCATGGGTCACCACCAGCATCGTGCGGCCTTCTTCGGCCAAATCTGTCATTACCTTAAGCACTTCCCCGACCAGTTCGGGATCAAGTGCGGAAGTCGGTTCGTCAAACAGCAGGACTTCAGGCTCGATCGCAAGGGCGCGGGCAATCGCCGCACGCTGTTGCTGACCACCTGAAACATGCCCCGGGTAATAATCGCGCCGCTCATACATGCCGACTTTCTGAAGCAGCGCGTCTGCGCGCTCGATCGCTTCCTTTTTCGGCACCCCCAAAACATGCACCGGTGCTTCGATAACATTTTCAAGAATGGTCAAATGGCTCCAGAGATTGAAGCTCTGAAACACCATTGCCAGTTTGGTACGGATGCGCTGAAGTTGTTTTTTGTCCGCGGCTTCCTGCGAACCGTCCTTCAATGTCTTCATGCGAATAAGTTCGCCATGGACATGGACTTTACCCGCATTCGGGGTTTCAAGCAGATTGATGCACCGCAGGAACGTACTTTTGCCCGAGCCAGAGGAACCGATAATCGAAATCACGTCCCCAGTATGCGCCGTCAGGTCAATTCCCTTGAGGACTTCGTGATCCCCAAAGCTTTTGATCATCCCTTCGACCTGCAGGGCGGGTATGTTTTTGCTCATAGCGAGTGAAAAGTTTCCCTGTTGAGAGTCTGAATTTTGTTCGTCTTAGCATCATCGAAACGATGCTCCCCCACAAGACACGCCATAAATGCGCCTCTCATCGCGACAATAATTGCCTATCGACGCTGCGTATTTCCACTGATTTTTTGCAGTTTTATGAATAAAGGCAATATTTCAAACGCTTAGCCATTCCAATTGGACAAACACCCGCAAACATCGTGCGCCGCACCCGCATTTCACGCAACAAAACACCACGTCCGATTTTGCCATTTGTGCACCTGCACCAGACTCTTGGGATATATCCCGACAAAATCCCAAGGAACGGCAACCGGATCACACAAAAAACGCCATCGTTCGGGATCATGAACAATGGCGTCAATTTGATACTCGTGCAGGGGACTTCTGTCCGGATCCTATTTGTTTTCCCGAACAGATTTCAGGAAGCCAAGGACCTCCTCGCGAAGCCGCTGGGCCAGTTCACGCATCTCGCGCGATGATGTCAGAAGGGAGTTGGCCTCTGTGCTGACCATATTGGACGCATCCGATACTGCTGAAACGTTTTGCGAAACTTCCTGTGTACCCGATGCCGCCCGCTGGACACTGTCGGCGATTTCACGGGTTGCGGCACCTTGCTGCTCAACAGCGGCTGCAATGGCATTGCAGAACTCGTTAATCCGTTCAATCGTCGTGGAAATTGACCCGATTTCTGTCACCGAGCGGTTAGACGATCCCTGAATGCCGTCAATCTGAGTTTGAATGTCACCCGTTGCCTTGTCTGTCTGGTTGGCCAGTGACTTGACCTCGCCGGCGACCACGGCAAAGCCTTTGCCCGCGTCACCAGCACGTGCGGCTTCGATTGTTGCGTTCAGAGCAAGAAGGTTGGTTTGTCCGGCAATGTCCTGAATAAGCCCGACGACCTGACCGATGCGTTCGGCGGCCTCGGCCAGTTCTGTTACGGTTGCCGTGGTATTGTTGATGCCATTCACGGCCTCGGTTGCAACATCAATCGATTGGGTCACCTGCGCGCCGATTTCACGAATGGCTGCTGACAGTTCCTCGGTGGCAGAGGCAACGGCCTGAACGTTTTCGGTCGTGATATTGGCCGCATTTGAAACCGCGGCAGCACGACTGGTGGATTCTTCGGCATTGGCTGAAAGCTGGGTCGCAACCGACTGGGTTCGTTCAGCCGCATCGGCAACCGTTTCAACGATCGAAAGCACGCTTTTTTCGAAATTGTCGGCCATCTGATCAAGTGCACGTTTGCGCTCCATTGCAGCCCGCTGTGTGGCCTGTTCGTTTTCATGTGCAAGGCGTTCGACCTCGGCCGCATTGTTTTTAAACACAAGGACCGCGGCTGCCATCGCCCCGATTTCATCTTTCAGCTCCGTTCCGGGTACATCAACATCCTTTTCCCCCTTGGCCAGGCGGGTCATGGCCGATGTCATGCTCAGCACCGGACGCGAAACCCAGGTGCGTACCAGAACCCCCATCAACCCCATGATCGCCAGCACGGCAATGATCGCCGTGATGATGGCGGTATAGCGAAACTCGGTCAGTGATGCATATGCCGCATCCCGATCAAGGGCAAAGCCAAGATACCAGTTCACAGAAGGCAACCCGTCGACCTTGAAGAAGGTAAACAATTGCGGACCACTTCCTTCAAGAACGCTTTGCATGCCTTCTTCGACGGTCGGGGTGTTTTCCGGGAAAACTTCGGCAATCGGTTTAAGCGTGAAATCTGCATTGGGGTGGATCAGGACGGTGCCCTGATCATTGACAAGGAACCCGTATCCGATCCCGCCCAGATCGATGCTGCGAACCAGTTCGCCAAGAATGGAGATGTTGATATCACCACCCACCACGCCAAGAAGTTTCGACCCGTCAAACACCGGGGTTGTTGCCGTTACAATAAGCTGCCCGGTAGAGGCATCGGTGTAGGGTTCGGTAAGGGTACTGTCACCGATGGCCACCGCATCACCATACCATGGGCGTTTGCGCGGATCGTAATCGGGCGGCAGCTCGTCTGGCGGGTTCATCGTCATTACGCCATCGGCGCTGCCGAAATAGGCATAAATAAACGACTCAGCAAGCGCCTGGCCGCTGGCGACTTCACGTACGGCTTCGGGCGAGCTGTCCCGTGCGATGTTGTTGGCAAGGCTTTCGACCAGAAGACGACGGCCATCAAGCCAGTTGGCAATCCCAGCCGTCGCAAGCGATCCGCTTTCGGTCAATTTTGACTGCAACGCGCTCTGGATCGACGTTCGCTGCTGGTAATCAAAATACAGGATAAAGGCAACAAACGTCGCAACAACAATCATCGCCGCTGCAAGCAAGATTCTACTGCCGATATTCAATGACACTGCGCCGCCCTCCGAGACACCATGGTTTCTAGAGACGTTGTAACGTCTTCATGCCATTACAAGCGTTTGTAGCGCGGTCTTTAAATTTAAATCAGAGTAACGTGTTTTAGTGGCGTCAAATGCACGCAATAGAACCATTCAACGAAAGTCGCATAAGTTCTGAGACCAACATCACTTTCCAAGTGCCTTGTTTTAGTTATTGATTATAGATCACATTGCCTTCAACCTTTGGTTTCCCCATATGTGGAACTGTCTTGGGGGCAACGTCACATAAGTACCGATAAACGGAGGAAATAGATGAAACGCGCATTAATTGCAGGGATGGCGGTCGCGTTTGCGTTTGGGAGCACTGCTGCTGTCGCGCAGGATCGCACCGGTTGGCCTGATAGCTTCACCGTTGGCACCGCTTCTCAGGGCGGCACATACTTTGCCTATGGTTCGGGCTGGGCAAACCTTGTCGCTGACGAACTCGGCATTTCCGGTGGTGGTGAAGTCACCGGTGGTCCGATGCAGAACATGGCACTGGTCCATACTGGTGAAGCCGCATTTGGCATGACCACGATGGGACCGGCTGCAGAATCGCTGGCCGGGACCAACCCGATTGCACCGGGCGTCCAGATGACCAACGCCTGCGCAATGTTCCCGATGTATCAGACGCCGTTCTCGATCACCGCATTGGCATCGTCGGGCATCGCATCGGTTGCCGACATTCCGGAAGGTGCAAAAATCGGTTTCGGCCCGGCGGGGTCGACGTCCGATACCTATTTCCCGCGGATGCTTGAAGAACTCGGCGTGAAATTCGAACGCCGTAACGGCGGCTGGTCTGATCTTGGTGGTCAGCTTCAGGATGGCCTGCTTGACGTTATCGCATTCGCCGCCGGCGTTCCGGTTCCGGCTGTCAGCCAGCTGGAAGTCCAGACCAAAGTGAACATCATCGAGTTCACCGAAGCAGAACAGAAACAGATCATGGATGCCTTCCCGGTATCCGAGTTCGACATCGCAGCTGATACCTACACCACTTTGACCGCACCGGCACGTTCGGTTTCGATGTGGAACTTTGCGATTGCCAACTGCGATCTTCCTGAAAGCTTCGTCTATGCCGCAACCGACGTTGTGATGTCGGACAACGCCCGCATGGTTTCGATCCACCGTGCGGCCCGTTCGACGGTTCCGGAAAACTGGAACAAGAACAAAGTCATGAAATGGCACCCGGGTGCAGCCAAATGGTTCAATGAACATGGCGCATCCATCCCGGCTGACATGATCCACTAAGTCAGCCCGATCTGATATCGCAAGGCGGGTCATCGCAATGGTGACCCGCCTTTGCTCAATCGCCGTAAAGAAGCTTGCCAAAAACAAATGACCAAAGAGTGCGGGGAAACCTTATGACCGAACCCAACAAACCTGATGACGACCATCTCATCGCCGATGGCGTTGACGAGGAACCGGTTGAACAAAACCGACGCCTTTTTGAAGGGCGCGGCCTTACTTTCATTACGATTGCTGCTGCGATTTATGCCGCGTTTCACATGCTGGCACTTAATGGCGTGTCGCTGTCGGGCATGACCGGTGGTTTGGTTAATCTTGCGTTTCTGCCTGATTTTCCGCTCGAAACCTGGAACTTCCGAATTGTTCACGTTGCCGGTGCGCTGGCACTTGGTTTCCTTTGGTATTCGGCCAACAAATTTGCGGATGCCCCGACCGGCCAGACGCCGCTTTTGGGTTATCTGTCCTATATTCTGCTGGTTCCGGCCTTTGTTGCCGTGGGAACCGCAATCAGTTTCGCCTTTGAAATCAACAATGGCGTGATGTGGAACGGCATTGACGCGCGCATCAAGTTCAATGAAACTTGGGTCTTTGGCGCACCGCTTATGGCTGCGACAGTCGGCGGTATCGTTTTGTCCTGGTTCCACAAAACCACCAGAAACCGTTATTCGCCGCCGGACTTTGTCCTTACGGTATGCGGGCTTGCAGTCGCCATCTATCTGATTACGATTTATGGCACCTTGATGCGCAACTCGACCGGAACGCCGTTTGCGCCAATCGGAATTTCGATTGCTGCGATTTCCGGAACATTGCTGATTATGGAATTGACCCGTCGTGTCGCCGGGCTTGCGCTTGTGATCATCGCAACGATCTTCCTCGTGTACGTCTTTGTCGGTGAATTCCTGCCGGGCTTCCTGCAATCACCGGCCATCACCTGGCAGCGCTTCTTCAGCCAGGTCTATACCGATGCCGGTATTCTCGGACCGACGACGGCCGTTTCTTCGACTTACATCATCCTGTTCATCATCTTCGCAGCCTTTCTTCAGGCATCCAAAGTTGGCGACTATTTTGTGAACTTTGCCTTTTCGGTCGCCGGACGGGCGCGGGGTGGCCCGGCCAAGGTCGCGATTTTTGCGTCCGGTTTGATGGGCATGATTAATGGCACATCGGCCGGTAACGTTGTGGCAACCGGTTCCTTGACCATCCCGTTGATGAAAAAGGTCGGCTATCACAAGAAAACCGCCGGTGCGATTGAGGCCGCAGCATCGACTGGTGGCCAGATCATGCCTCCCATCATGGGGGCGGGCGCCTTCATCATGGCCGAGATTACCGGCATTCCATATACCGACATTGCGATTGCCGCGGTTATTCCTGCGATCCTTTATTTTGTATCGATCTATTTCATGGTCGATTTCGAAGCCGCAAAACTCGGCATGCGCGGCATGAAGGAAGAAGAACTGCCGCGCTTCAACACGATGGTCAAACAGGTCTACCTGTTCCTGCCGATCATCATATTGATCATTGCGTTGTTCCTTGGATATTCGGTTATCCGTGCAGGTACGCTGGCGACGGTTGCGGCCGTCGTGGTCAGTTGGCTGACGCCAAACCGGGTCGGTGTTCGCGCCGTTGCCAAGGCCTTTGAGCTGGCCGGTGGCATGTCAATTCAGATCATTGCTGTTTGTGCCTGTGCCGGGATCATTGTTGGCGTTATCGCCTTGACCGGTGTTGGTGCGCGGTTCTCGAACCTGTTACTTGGTCTGGCAGAAGCATCCCAGCTTCTGGCACTGGTATTTGCCATGCTGATTGCCATTCTTCTTGGCATGGGCATGCCAACAACTGCTGCCTATGCCGTGGCGGCATCCGTTGTTGCGCCTGGCCTGATTGAGCTTGGAATTGAACCACTTACCGCTCATTTCTTCGTGTTCTACTTTGCTGTGGTTTCGGCAATCACGCCGCCAGTTGCGTTGGCATCTTATGCCGCGGCCGGGATTTCAGGAGCCAATCCGATGGAAACATCGGTTGCGTCATTCAAGATCGGCATCGCCGCCTTTATCGTGCCGTTCATGTTCTTCTATAACGCTGCAATCCTGATGGAGGGCACATACCTTCAGATCGGGCAGGCGCTGATTACGGCCGTTGTCGGTGTATTCCTGCTGTCTGCGGGTGTTCAGGGCTGGTTCCTTGGCCGCAACGCAGTCTGGTTCTTGCGTATTGCTCTGATTATTGCAGCGTTGTTCATGATTTCCGGCGGTCTTGTCACCGATCTTATCGGTGTCGGGATGGCTGCGGTGATCTGGTTTGTTCAGCGCGTGATCAAACCAAAAGCCGGCGCGACTTTCCGTACCGGAAGTGCGGACTAAGCACCGCCCAACATCATATTGAAACGACAAAAGCGCACCGGAAACGGTGCGCTTTTTCTTGTCTGAAATACAGGACTTGGGAAATCAGTCAGATACCTTTTTCACAAATTCGGATTTCAGTCCCATCTGACCAATCCCGGGGATTTTGCAATCAATATCGTGATCACCGTCGACCAGGCGAATGCCTTTGACCTTGGTGCCAACCTTGACAACGGCCGATGACCCTTTGACTTTCAGGTCCTTGATAACGCTTACCGTATCACCATCAGAAAGCGGCGTTCCGTTGGCATCCCTGACAGCTGTCTCGGATGAAGTATCGGCAGATGCAAACCATTCATGTGCACATTCCGGACAAATCAGGAGCTCGCCATCCTCATAGGCATAGGGCGATTGGCATTTGGGGCAGGGCGGTAACGCGCTCATTGGCGGACTTTCATTACGACGGTTTCAAAATCTTGCGAAAGGAGGCTACAGTTCGCAGAACAGTGACGACCGCGTCAAGATAAACAATATCCGTGCAGTCAGCATCCCATGGCTTAAAACCCCGAAATCCCGGCGAAATCGACAATTGTCATTTACCGGCGCGTATTTGGATATAAGTTGCCGCGGCAGTCGCAGGCGTCCGTATCCGCAAGGTACCCGCCTTATGGGCCAATGCAATTCCCACCCGCTGATACATGTCTGCGTTGCAGAATAGGAAGTGTGCGTTTGGTCAAAACACGGCCATAACGCACACAGCTGATGCAGATATGAGTGAATAAAATGGATTGGGTCCCAATAATCTTCGGCACATTCAAGATTGTCGCGCTATGCACCGCCATGTTCTTTTCCATCAAATGGCATTACGACCAGGGAGAAAAGGGCGAGACCCGCGCCCTGATACGCTCTGGCGCCAAGATGGTCGCTATTTTCGTGGTTGCATTGATCGCAGTCGGACTTGTCGCCATATTGCTGAGCCGGATGCTCGGCCTGGAATTAAATTACTGATCACGACAACCTAAATGCATCACACCGTATGGGATGCCTGCCATGCCGTCATTATGGTAAATGGCCCAGAAAGCAAACGGATGCCGGGCGGATAAAACAATGTCCGCGACCGCGCGAGGAAGATATGCACAAGCCAAGCTGAATGCTAAATCGGAAACCAGTTTTGGTTCACAATTCGCAATAATCAGCGGCAATTCACAACGTAATCAACGACTTGGGAAATGGCGGAGAGGGTGGGATTCGAACCCACGGTACCCGTAAAGGCACGACGGTTTTCAAGACCGTTGCATTCAACCACTCTGCCACCTCTCCGCAAAAATGGTTGGAGCATCTCGCTCTGGGCGCTTTCAATAAATTGGGTGCGCTGCCCTGTCAATAGGTCAATCCGATATTGCATCGAATGCTGACGAAATAATTTGTTTTCAGTAAGGTACCAGCAACCACAGGGCGAACAACCAGTCGGATTGAATTCACGTGTTCTATTTTCTGTCTAAAACAGTGGGCTATATCGTCAATATCGGGCTGGTCCATGGGCTTGTCTTGTTGGCGCTGACCGCATTGATTTTCCTGCGCCGAACGCGGCGCTTTGCTCTTGCCGGCCTGGTTGTCGTGACCGTTTTATCACTGTTGATTACGGTATTTCCGCTCGGTGCGTTTCTGTCCCGGACACTCGAAACGCGGTTCGAAAAGCCTGATCTGGACAAAACCGAATTTGCAGGCGTCATCACATTGTCAGGCAGTATCGATGCAAACGGCTTCCTTCAGCGTGGCGACGTGCAGTTTCTCAGTGCCCCGGACCGGGTCTTTACGATGCTGCGCGTTGCAAACAAATACCCCGATAAACCCGTAATATTCACCGGGGGCGATGGTGTTTTGAACGATCGGGGTTTCAGCGAGGCCAATGTTCTTCGCGACTGGCTTTACGATTCGAAACTTCTGACGCCGAACATGCATTTTGAGACCGAAGCACGCAACACATATGAGAATGCGCTAAACTCCCACAAGGTTGTGTACGGCAACTGGCCTGAACTGGCACAAAAACCTTGGCTTTTAATCACTTCGGCCGATCATATGCCGCGCGCGGTTGGTGTTTTTCGACAGGTTGGATGGACTGTAATTCCCTATCCGGTCGGCAGATTGACCTCAGACGACATCCATTTAGCAAGTCTTAACGTCTCAGGCGGTATCAAATCTCTAAGCCGTGGTTTGCGTGAATGGGTCGGTTTGACCGCTTATTACCTGACCGGGCGAACGAATGAGTGGTTCCCCGGCCCGGTGCCGGTCGCCCCTGACAACTAAAATCCTGGATGAGGCCTTTTGATGAAATTCTGGAAATTGCTGACTGCCGCCTCGGTGTTGACTGTTTTGGCTGCGCATTCACCTGCCTTCGCACAGACCGATGAAAAACTTCCAGAATTTACCACAGAGGGGTTTGATGAATGGCTTGTTGACTTCAAAAAAGAAGCAGCAGCCAAAGGCATTTCACAGCCGACACTCGATGTCGCCTTTGCCAATACCAAGCCGATCCCCAAAGTCATCGAATATGATCGCAGCCAGCCGGAATTCAAACTGACGTTTGAACAATATATCCAGCGTGTGGTGCCGCAGTCCCGTATTGATGAAGGACGCCGGAAATACGCCGAAAACCGCGCCGTGATTGATGCCGCGGCAAAGAAATATGGTGTACCCGGTCAGTATCTTACGGCTTTTTGGGGAATCGAGACCGGATTTGGCCGCCATACTGGCGGGTATTCCGTGGTTGATTCACTTGCGACCCTTGCCTTTGAGGGCCGTCGGGCGGAATATTTCCGCAAGGAATTGATGAATGCCCTGACCATTATTGATGCCGGGCATATCGCACCTGAAAACATGTCAGGATCCTGGGCCGGTGCAATGGGGCAGGCGCAATTCATGCCTTCCACATTCCTGAACTATGCACGTGATGGAAATGGCGACGGCAAGATTGATTTGTGGGGGGCAAAGGAAGATGTCTTTGCGTCGGCTGCAAACTATCTTTCGACCGTTGGCTGGAAGGGTGACGAGCGTTGGGGACGCAAGGTCAGCATCCCGAAAGATTTTGACAAGTCACTGGTTGGCCGCGACATTCGCAAACCAATCGCCGAATGGCAGAAAGCCGGTGTACGCATGCCTAATGGTGCGGATCTGCCAAAGGCTGACATGGATGCATCAATTGTTACCGTAAATGACGGTGAAGGTCCGGCATATATGGTTTATAACAATTTCCACACCATCATGCATTGGAACCGTTCGACCTATTTCGCGATTGCTGTCGGTACGTTGGCAGACGCGATTGCAGGGCAGTAACCATTGAATGTCCAGGTGACGGGCAAGTCCCGTCACCGACAGATACAGAGCATCTTTAAGCGGGGACACCTTGATGCCATCACCAAGAAAAAGTGCATTCGCACGCCTGCGGACAAATGGCCGCCTCGGACTGTCCGTGGTTGCACTTGGTATGTTACTGGCAGGTTGTGCCGAAACCCAGTTGGCCGTTCACGGTGTCAAACGTCTGGGTGGCGGACAAACACAACCGGTTCAGGTCGGAAGCTACAAGATCGGCAATCCCTATGAAATTGCTGGTCAGTGGTATTACCCCGCCGTTGATTACGAATATAGCGAAACCGGTATCGCATCCTGGTACGGCCCCAAATTCCACGGCAAACGGACAGCCAATGGAGAAGTTTTTGATCAGTACGAAATATCGGCGGCCCACCGTACCTTGCCACTGCCAAGCATTGTTCGTGTAACCAACCTTGAAAACGGCAAATCGCTTAAGGTTCGCATCAATGACCGCGGGCCGTTTGCACATGGCCGCATCATTGATATGTCGCGCCGCGCGGCCCAGTTACTCGGTTTCGAGAAAAAGGGCACGGCCAAGGTGATGGTCGAGGTGATCGAAAGCGAAAGTCGGCAGATCGCCGCAATCGCGCAGGGCAAAGCAGCACCGGCGGTCACCGTTGCCGAACAGAATACCGTATCGGCCGCACCGCGTGATGTTGTCGAAACCGTACGTCTTGATGATGGTCCGATTACCGACAGCGGACAGCCTACAACGTCCCGAATCAAACTGACGCCGCCATCGTCCGAACCAAGCGTATCGTCGTCCCCGCTGGAAGGAACGGTTGAAGAGGCCGCAGTTGTCAATGTTGCACCTGTTGCCAATTCGTCAATCTATGTTCAGGCTGGTGCATTTTCAGTTTATGACAATGCCTTGAACCTTCGGAACCGTCTTTATGATCTTGCACCAAGCAAGATTGAACCGATTGAAGTCAAAGGCACGACCTTTTACCGGGTACGTCTTGGACCGTTAAACACGGTGCCCGAAGCTGACATTTTACTCGAACGGGTGATTGCAACCGGCCAGAACGGCGCCAAAGTGGTCGTTGAATGCGCTGACGGTGGGGCAGCCAAGTCGGGATGTTGATTGCAGAAATCCGCTGTGCCACCGCTTTGATTGCTGTCATGCGCACGGTTTTCTGATGAAGTCTTTTGTTTTATGAGCATACCGGCTTGCTGTTGCACAATTTTGCCGGATTTGCGACATAAGCAACAGAATGAACACGCCGAAAGACCGGCGGGAACAGATTTTATTATACAGGGTTAGGACGCTATGACTTTGATGCCGCCAATTCCGTTCAAAAACAGTCTGAACCGGGTAGTGGCCGGGGCCGCAATATTGGGGTCCGTCATGGCAATGTCGATGACCAGCGCACAGGCGATCGAGACCAGCGCGCGTGAAGCCTATATTATGGATTTCGACACCGGTGCTGTCCTTCTGAACAAGGAAGGGGACACGCTGACCGAACCGGCATCCATGACCAAGATGATGACTGTCCATATGCTGTTCAAGCATATCAAGGACGGCAGCGTATCGATGGATGACACCTTCCATGTCAGTGAAAAGGCATGGCGCAAGGGCGGATCCAAAATGTTCGTCGAGGTCAATTCCGACGTTTCTGTTTCCGACCTTCTGCACGGAATTATCGTTCAATCCGGCAATGATGCCGCGATTGTGGTAGCCGAAGGTCTGGCCGGCACCGAAGAAGCCTTTGCCGAGGAAATGACCCAGGAAGCACGCAATATCGGCATGACCAAATCGGTGTTCAAGAATGCCACCGGTTGGCCTGCCGAAGGGCATCTTGTCACTGTACATGATCTTGCGATCCTGGCCCGCGATACCATTCGCAATTTCCCTGATCTTTATGAACTCTATTCCGTCAAGGAATTCACCTATAACGGCATCCGTCAGCCCAACCGCAACCCGCTTTTGGGGACCAGCGCAGGTGTCGACGGCCTTAAAACCGGGCATACGGAGTCTGCCGGTTATGGCCTTACCGCGTCGGCCGAACGTGATGGCCGTCGCTTGATCATTGTTGTCAATGGCCTGAACTCGGTCCGGGAACGCCGTACGGAATCACAGAAACTTCTCGATTGGGGTTTCCGCGAATTCGACAATTACGACCTGTTTTCCAAGGATGAAACGGTCAGTTCCGCCAATGTCTGGCTTGGCGCCGAAACAAAGGTTGATCTGGTCGCAGATCAGGACATTCTCCTGACACTCCCGCGCAGCGCCAGCCGTGATATGAAAGTGTCTGTCGTCTATGACGGTCCGATTCCGGCCCCGATTGCCAAAGGCGATCAGATCGCGACCCTGAAGGTTGAAGTTCCTGATCAGGAAGCCAAAGAATTCCCGCTTTATGCGGCCCATGATGTCGAGCGCCTCGGCTTTGTCGGCCGTATCGGTGCCGCCATCAAATATCTTCTGTGGGGGGCAAACGGGTGAGTGTGAAGCCCGGCTTGTTCATCAGCTTTGAAGGCGGGGAAGGCAGCGGAAAATCGACACAGATCAGATGCCTTGAGAAATGGTTCCGCAACCAGGGCCGTGATGTCGTTGTCACCCGCGAACCAGGCGGCTCGCCTGGCGCAGAGGAAATCCGAACGCTTCTGTTGACGGGCGATCCGGGGCGCTGGGATGCGGTCACCGAAGCACTTTTGATGTTTGCATCGCGCCGGGACCATGTCGAACGCACGATCCGTCCGGCCCTTGCCGAAGGCAAGGTTGTGCTTTGCGACCGCTTTGCCGACTCATCCGTTGCCTATCAGGGATATGGCCACGGGCTCGGGGCTGATTACATCAGAAATCTTTGGCAACTTGCCATCGATGGTTTCAAACCCGATATCACCCTGATTTTTGATCTTCCAATCGAAATAGGACTTGAACGCGCTGGTGCACGTTTTGCCAATGTCAGCGCCGCCGAAGACCGGTTTGAACGGATGGGGCTGGAATTTCATCAGCGTCTGCGTGACGGTTTCCGTGAAATCGCGGCCGCAGAACCGGAACGTTGCTGCGTTGTTGATGCCCTGGGTGATATTGATGACGTGACCGCACGTGTCATTGAAACGGTCAAGAACCGAATTGTCGGGCAGGGGGCATAAGCCGGATGGCCCGTAACGACGACCTTCAAGAAGACAACAATCCGTTTGAACCGCGCCGTAATGAGGCGCTTCTTGGCCACGAAGAGGCCGAGAAAACAATTCTTGATGCCTGGAACAGCAAACGGATGCATCACGCGTGGCTATTGTGTGGTCCGCGTGGCGTCGGCAAGGCAACGCTGGCCTATCGCATGGCGCGCTTTATCCTGTCTGGTGGCGGGACCGGCGGGGCAGGCCTGTTTGGTGATCAGCCGGATGGACTTTACGTTGATCCCGAAGATCCGGTCGCCCGACGGATTGCGGGTGGCGGACATGGTGACCTTAAGGTCATCGAGCGCCAGTATGACGAGAAGAAAAAACGGCTTCAGGGCGAAATTACCGTTGCCAATGTGCGTACTGTTGGCAATTTCATGTCCAAAACCTCGGCCGAGGGTGGCTGGCGGATCGTGATCGTCGATGCGGCTGACGAGTTGAACCGTAACGCAGCAAACGCCATTCTGAAGGTTCTCGAAGAACCGCCGGCAAATGCGATGATGATCCTTATTGCCCATCATCCGGGCCGTTTGCTGCCAACCATCCGTTCACGTTGCCGTCGATTGAACCTTGGCGCGCTTGAGGACCATCAGGTTGTCGATCTTTTGGGACGCTATTGTCCTGAAATGGATCTTGGCGATCGTGATGCGCTTTCGGGTCTGGCCGAAGGCAGCATTGGCCGCGCCCTTCAACTGCATGAAGTCGGCGGGCTTGAGCTATATACCGAGATGGTCAATCTGATCGCATCTTTGCCAAATGCCGATGTTGCGGCCCAGCACAAATTTGCCGAACGCTTTTCCCCGGCAGACAAGGACGCGGCCTTTGCCACCGTGACCGAACTTCTGCATTGGTGGCTGGCCCGAATGATCCGGTTTGCCGCAACCGGACAGCCGCCACGCGAAGTGGTCGAAGGCGAATTGCCAGCCATGCAACGCATGGCCGCTGCGCAACCGCTTGATCAATGGCTGGAGGTATGGGAAAAGATCAACGAATTGATGGGCGCGACCCGCGGTTTGCATCTTGATCGCAAGCAGGCCTTGCTGAATGCATTCTTCATGCTTGAAGAAACCATGCGAACCTGACATCACTGCCCTGTAACCGAAATTTTGACCATCACGGCCCATTTCGGGCCGTTTTGTTTCACGACTTGCGCGAAGGATTTGCGACCATGACCGGGCACAAACAGCCCTATTACATCACGACCCCGATCTATTACGTCAATGACAAGCCCCATATTGGCCATGCCTATACGACGCTTGCCTGTGACGTTCTGGCACGCTTCAAGCGCCTGGACGGGTATGACGTGATGTTCCTGACGGGCACGGACGAACATGGTCAGAAAGTCGACAAGTCGGCCGCGGCCAAGGGTATTGACCCGCAAACCTTTACCGACCAGGTATCGCAGAACTTCCGCGATCTGGCCGTGCATATGAACTATTCGAATGATGATTTCATTCGGACGACCGAAGAACGCCACAAAAAGGCCTGTCAGGCGCTTTGGAATACGTTGCTTGAAAAGGGCGAGATTTATCTTGGCTCCTATGATGGCTGGTATTCGGTTCGCGACGAGGCGTTTTATGCTGAAAAAGAACTGATCACCAAGGATGGCGAGAAACTGGCACCGACCGGGGCCCCGGTCGAATGGGTGTCTGAACCCAGCTATTTCTTCAAGCTGTCGGCATGGGGGGATCGTCTGCTTGAGTTCTATGAACAGAACCCGGATTTCATCGCGCCGCAGTCACGCCGCAACGAAGTCATCAGCTTTGTCAAAGGCGGCATGCACGACCTTTCGGTATCGCGCACCAGCTTCAAATGGGGCGTGCCGGTTCCGGGTGACGAAGACCATGTCATGTATGTGTGGCTTGACGCGCTGACCAACTATCTGACGGCGATCGGTTATCCCGATGCAGACCCGGCCAAACTTGAAAAATACTGGCCGGCGGACCTCCACATGGTTGGCAAGGATATTCTGCGCTTCCATGCCGTTTACTGGCCGGCCTTCCTGCTTGCCGCTGGTATCACGCCGCCCAAGCGCGTCTTTGCCCATGGCTGGTGGACCAATGAAGGCCAGAAGATTTCCAAATCGATCGGCAATGTCATTGATCCCTATGACCTTACCGAAAAATATGGTTTGGATCAGACTCGCTATTTCCTGATGCGCGAAGTTCCGTTCGGCAATGATGGTGACTTTGCCCATCGCGCCATGGTCAATCGCATGAACAGCGAATTGGCAAACGATCTTGGCAATATGTGCCAGCGCGTTCTGTCGATGATCCACAAAAACTGCAACGCCGCGATCCCGACACCGGGCGCGCTCACCAATGCGGATAATGAAATCCTCGGCAAAGCACACGGGATGCTGGACACCGTTCGGCCGCTGTTTGATGAGCAGGCATTCAACAAGGGCCTTGAAGCAATCTGGAGCCTTGTGGGCGATGCCAACCGTTATGTCGATGAAATGGCGCCCTGGGGCCTGAAAAAGACCGATCCGGCACGTATGGAAACGGTTCTTTATGTTCTGGCCGAAGTCATTCGCCATGTTGGCATTCTGGTTCAGCCGATCATGCCGGATTCCGCATCGAAAATTCTCGATTTGCTGGTGCTGGCCGATGCTCAGCGCGGGTTCGAGAATCTTGGCCCGCATCATGCCCTTGTACCGGGAACGGAAATCCCGAAACCGGCTGGAGTATTCCCGCGCTATGTAGAAGAAGACGAAGGAGAGAAGGCATGAATGTCTCCCTGGTCGACAGCCACTGCCATCTGGATTATCCGCAGTTTTCCGAAGATTTTTCGGGCACCATCGCGCGCGCGAAAAATGCCGGCGTTGGCATGATGGTCAGCATCGGCGTGAAACTGACGACCTTTGATCAGGTTCGCGCCATTGCCGAAAAATCCGATCATATCTATTGCACGATTGGCGTGCATCCGCACGAAGCAGGCGAGGAGGGGCTTTCAAGCCCCGAACCGTTGCTGGCCAAGGCATCCGATCCCAAAATTATTGGCATCGGCGAAAGTGGCCTTGACTATTTTTACGACAATGCACCGCGCGAAGCCCAGCAACAAAGCTTTCGCGCCCACATTGCCGCATGCCGTGAAACCGGTTTGCCTTTGATCGTTCACACCCGTGATGCGGATGATGACACGATGGATATTCTCGAAGAAGAATATGAAAAAGGGCCCTTTACCGGGGTGATCCATTGCTTTTCAAGTTCGGCAACACTGGCGCAGCGGGCCTTGAAAATCGGGTTTTATATCTCTTGCTCGGGCATTATTACCTTTAATTCCGCCAAGGAAATCCGTGCGGCTCTTGAAGATGTGCCATTGGACCGGTTGCTTGTGGAAACAGACGCGCCGTATCTGGCACCTGTGCCCAAACGCGGCAAACCGAACGAGCCAAGCTATGTCGCCCACACAGCGGCAAAGCTCGCCGAAATCAAGGGTGTAAGCCTCGAAGAAATCACCCGGATCACCACCGACAACTTCTTTAAGCTCTTCACCAAGGCCGATCGCAAAAATCTTCTTCTGCCAGGAGAAGCGGCACAGTGACCAAAATAACCATTCTTGGCTGCGGATCATCAAATGGCGTGCCATCCGTTGGCCTTGGATGGGGAAAGTGCGACCCGAACAATCCGAAAAACCGCCGTTTACGCAGTTCTATCCTGATCGAAGAAGCCGGGAAAAAGATCCTTGTCGATGTCACCCCGGACTTCCGTGAACAGGCGATCCGCCATAACATTGACCATCTTGACGCGATCCTGTTCACGCATTCACATGCCGATCACGTGCACGGGATTGATGATGTTCGCTGGCTCAATGTGGCGATGAACCGGCCGATAGATATCTATGCCTCGGCCGAGACGATCTCTGATATCGACCATCGCTTCAATTATGTCTTTACGCCGTTGCCTGACGGGGTTGAGTTCTATTTCAAACCGGTCCTGATACCGCACGTCATCACAGGGCCGTTGGTCGCAGCAGGGGTCCCGATAACCGTTTTCTCGCAGGATCACGGCTATGGCGAAACCCTTGGCTTCAAGATCGGGAAATTTGCCTATTCGACGGATGTCGTGAATTTCCCCGAGCAATCCAAACAGCATCTTTATGATCTTGATGTGTGGGTCGTCGATTGTTTGCGCCACCGACCACACAACACGCATGCGCACCTTGAAAAGCTGCTGGGCTGGGTTGAAGAATTCAAACCCAAAAAGGTCTACATGACCCATATGGGTATTCAGTTCGATTACGCACAGGCGATGGCCGACACACCGAACCATGTTGAACCGGCTTATGACGGCTTATCCATTACAGTAAATGAGAAATATTAGTGCTGATAGTGGAGCATGGGAATGTATGGAATTACAATTACATAATTTCAATACGGAAAAAGTTAAGTTAACATATCGATTTTTTTATCGAATACCACGCATCATATCAATGAGACTAAATGTGAAAAAGTCCCCACAAGAGCATAATTACTTTCACATATATAGCAGGCGCAGGCTTGCTATTCGTGACATCATGATATTATCTGATGGTGTATTGTTTTTGCTATCAGCTTTAACATCATATTACTTACGGTTTGGGGAAATCGGAAGTTCATTTTCGATGTATTCATATATTATTCCAATATGGATGCTATATTTTTTGTTTATGCTATCTTCACGGGCGTACACTAGATTAGATTTGAGTATTCTTCGGTTTGGCATTGTGCGACTAACCGCAGCTACAATATTTTCGTTCTCAGTATTTTTTTCTGTAGCTTATTTCACCAAATCATCGGCTGAAATCTCTCGATTATGGATGGGATACAACATTGCGATTTGTTTAACCCTGCTAACAACATATCGATTTATTTTTGGTTATGCCCTTTATAGAACGGGATTATTGGACAAGATAAAGCCTGCATTTGCAGTAGTTTACAGCAAGTCCTATTCTAATTTCTTAAAATTTGTCGATTCACAAGCAATTTCCCATCGAATTAATATTGTTAAAAAAATTGAAACTCCATTTGATCGAAAACACCCGACTGAACTGCGAAAGTTTGAGGAACAAATATATCAGTTAAGGCGGTCAGTTCCTGATGTCTTGATATTTGCGCTTTCAGATCAGGACAGAGAGCAATTTTCTGATCACATTGTAACGCTGTCGGCCATGCCTTCGGAGATATTGGAGTTTTCAACTCTATCCGCAGATGCATCTAACTTGGACTTCTGCAGCACGAACAGCAACTCCAATAAGTTTCGGGAATGGGTGATAGTTGCCGGGCTACCATTTGTTCGCATTGCAGTGAAACCTCTTTCGGCCAGAGCTTGGTGGATAAAACGCTTAGAAGATATTGTTTTAGGCACAATCCTGTTGATTTTGTTGTCGCCCGTAATGATGGTTATAGCGCTGTGCATTAAAGCAACAAGCCCTGGACCTGTTTTATTCCGGCAACTACGGCACGGGTTTAACGGCGACGAAATCCAAATTCTCAAATTCCGCTCAATGTATGCGCGCAGTTGTGACACAGACGTATCTGGGCAAATTGTGCAGGCACGGAGAAATGATCCTCGCGTCACAAAATTTGGGTCTTTCATCAGACGAACAAGCCTCGACGAATTGCCTCAGCTGATAAATGTCCTCAAAGGAGAGATGTCTCTCGTCGGCCCTAGGCCACACGCGACAGCCCAATATGAACTCTACCAGGGAAAAGTTGACACCTATTTTTCAAGGCACCGGGTACGCCCCGGCATCACTGGATGGGCGCAAGTAAATGGATGGAGAGGTGAAACTGATACCGACGAAAAAATCCAGCAGCGGATTGCATGCGATCTGTATTATATTCGCCACTGGTCAATTTGGTTCGATTTGCGCATTCTGTTTTTGACTATGTTGTCAGTTCTCTCAAACAAGAACGCCTTTTGATTTTTTCCTCCCCCGATAATTTACTACGTAAATTGTTCAGGGGAGGTTGTGTTTCTTTTTTCTTCTGACAATCAAGAAAACTGCGAGAGAGTCTTTCTTAAAATCTGCGCCTGTTCCTCTGCGTCATCCCAGTTCCAGTAATTGGTTTTAAATTGGAAGAGTTTTGGCTGAACCATCTCTGCATTTGGACATAATCCTGGACCAAACTTCTGATATATACCTTTGTACGCGGGGTGGGTTAACGGGCATCCATTGGCAAACATCGGCTCCATATAGCTAAGTTTCCAGGCTGCATAGACGCCATCTCCGCCATTTGCCAAAAAGGCATCACGGAATTCATGCCAGCTGACATCGGGATGCTCAAGTTTGGCGACGAACGTCCAGTAGCTGTTGGTGCAATTAGAAGGAGTCTTTTGAGAAACAAACCATTGGTATTGTGCTGTAACCTCATTAAACAGGTTGCCAACATCTATGCGTCGCTGCACCAATTCATCAATGCGCTCTAACTGAGCCAACGCTACTGCCGCACACAATTCTGGCATGCGGTAATTGAACCCGGTCGACACGTGACGGGAGTAGGCGGGATCCTGAATATCGGTTTTGGTGATTTTACCTTTACGCGAACCCACACCGGCATACCCTAAACTATTGAAGCGGCGAATGCTGTTTGCAAGTGCTTCGTCGTTGGTGAGGATCATTCCTCCTTCACCAGCAGTAAGATGCTTGGAACTCTGAAAGCTGAAACTTGAGACATGCCCTACTGTTCCAATTTTGCGACCTTTGTAAGTATTGGTAATAGCCTCCGCATCATCCTCAATAACAATGAGATCATGCTCTTTCGCAATTTGCATGATGGCATCCATGTCCGGCGATAATCCGTACAGTGCAACGGGAATAATTGCTTTGGTGCGCTCAGTGACCCGTTCACGAATACTCATCGGGTCAATCTGAAATGTATCCGGGTCCACATCCGCAAAAACCGGAACCGCATGGGCTTGAAGGACGACAAAGGTAGTTGAGGACATAGTCAGTGGTGGCACAATGACTTCGTCTCCGGGCCCGACACCTGCCGCCTCAAGCGCTGCGTGCATGGTGCAAGTGCCATTCATGAATGAAATGGCAAACTCCATTCCATGATAGTCCGCAAAAGCTCTTTCTAAGCGTGTGCAAAACTCTGAGCCTTTGGAAGTTTCAAAGCCATAATCCAGACATTGCATTACATAACGGCGCTCAAGATCGGTAACACGTGAGATAACGCGCTTCTTTGGGGCGGGGTAGGAGAACATCAACTATTACCTGTGTCTGAAAGATAAAGGGAGGAGCGGACAACGTTTGAATTTAAGGCTCTGATCTCCGGTTTCTGTTCTAACAGGTCTAAAATTTCTTGCATTCGGGGCATTGAATTATCCGAAAAATGTGAAAACACTTCCGTAAAGAAGTCCATGTCTTTCTCTGTATCCAAGGTCCAGCGATTACCTGACAAATCTGGCGTACCGTGCAGGCTATGGCAGCGAAACTCGTGAGAGTTATGATAGAAGTACGGGGTTACATGTTCACGCTCATACGGGCTGATCGACAGCTCATCAGCACGCAACAATGCTTGAATTGAGACGATTTCACTATCTTGTCCCTCTGGCAACCAAGGTGGCTGATTGTTACATACGTAATCCCAGGTGCCCGGAAGTTTTATGAACTCTTTAATGACAGCACCCATAACTGACGGGTCTTTTACGGGATCATCGGCGGTTAACCGTACAACCGCACCAGAATCCCACTCTTCTTCTGGTATCAAAGCTCTAGTCGCACCGGCAAATCGGCTCAAAACATCGGCCTCAGAACCGCGATAAACCAACACGCCCTGGCTGTTTAAAAAGTTTTCAAGCACATCGTCTTCTGCAGAATTCGAGATTGCCACAATAATTCTATCGATTAGATCCACGGCTCTGACTCGATCTATCAAATGCAGAACAACTGGCTTCCCTGCGAGTTGCATAAGCGTTTTCCCCGGCAGGCGGGTAGACCTCATGCGCGCCTGAATGATTGCTGTAATATTATTGCTCATAAAATTTCTTTATAATAAACAACAATTGCACCTACTTTATCGGTGATTGTAATGGAGGATATTAATTGAATAATTATATATGATATTTTTTATCATATCTTTGATTATGAATACGTAATTTTTCTTCCGCAACCTCCAAGTCTTCCATGGTATCGATGTCTATAACATTATTTCTATTCAACAACTTCATTCGAACGTGTGAATTGGTAAGAATCTTCCCTTTTCTGACCGCGCCTGCTCGACTAATCGAGAATTGACCGGCATCATGCTTTGATTCTACAAGATCCTGAGAACGTGAATGAAAATATTGCGGTTGGAACATCTCTGCATACCCATCAGCATTTTCAAAAACGGCACGCTGAACTGGATACGGAAATGTGCACGCAGAAAGAACTGAGTCGCAGAGCTTGTCACGTCGGAGCATCTCAAAAGCATCCAAAATGTCATCGATTAGCAGCATTACAGCAGTTGGATAAACTGCAAGTACATAGTCCACACGCTTGACATTTTTCTCAAACCATTCAAGCGCATGTGTTATGACAGGAACTGTGCCTGTATGATCATCCGACAAGTGCACCGGCCGACGCAAGGGGACGCGCAATCCCAGCTCTTCAACCGCCTCAGCAATTTCATCTGAATCGGTGGAAACCAGAATTTCCTCTGGAGTAAAAATTTTGCGCAATTCCATTATTGGCCAATAAATCATTGGCTGCCCTAATATGGGATGAATATTCTTTTTAGGTATGCGCTTGCTGTTGCCCCGGGCTGGCAATACTACCAAAATATTTTCAATATTTTTCATTTGACTTTGTCTTCATATAGTCCCGTGTTTTGATCGGAAAGCAACTAATCCCGCATGTGCGGCAAATATGAAATCGCCTAAACGAGGGAAAGCCGCAGGATCTACAAGCATGACTTCGCTGGTTGGATTACTTTAAAATCACCTTACAATTATCGAGAACTCACGCCTTTGAGGTATGTTTTTCAACTAAGACCTTCAAACATTGTAATGGCGTAGGAAGGGCATTCGAAGAAGAAGGTCGCTCAATATCTATATGCTGCTCCAGACGCATATTTCGAAGTTCAGCAAACGATTTCACAACAGAAATTGCAGGGAAAACTCCCATTTCATCTCCACCCTCCACACCAAAAATATCCAGGCTCACGACTGGACAACCTTCTAAGCGACTAGCCCATATCAGAACGCTTGAAACATCACCAACGACCAGTGCCGCTGACACCATCATTTCTTCTGCACCCATTTTCCCTGTTTTAGAGACAAATCCCGGAATCCTAGCTTGTAGTCTATCAGTTAATCCCATCATCGTTGGGTCATCGACAAACCCCGGATGTAACTTCCACCAGATATCCAACCCTCCCGACTTTTGCTTCAAAATCTCCAAGGCAGGGCCCCAAGCTGCTTCTAGACGGTTGATCTGCTCTTCAACTGTGTCCGAGTTTCCGTATTCGAGACACGATGAGGGCAAAGCTACAATAACTTTCTTGCAATGTTTTGCTGGAAACAACGCCTCCACCGCAGCGGGTGATAGACTCATCGGGTGTTGCACAAGATAAATCTTATCGCTTTCGTGCATTTCCATCAAATATCCCTGTTGCTCGGACTGCGTGTAGCACAAAACAGCATCGAACAAATCCGCTGTATTCTTCGTGCGAAGCTTTCCAAGCCATGGATTATGTGTTTCGGTCAAAGGGCGCTGACCATTTAGCATAGGGAAAAGGAAAAAGTCTCGGATACCGATCCAGCGTCCCCATAATTCATATGTCACGTTTGCAATTAGCGCGGGAACCCAAAACCAGCGTGCCCGCCATTTGCATAGACTTGCCTCTCTAAGACGATAATCAGTAGTTTCAAAGTCGGTGATAGGAACGTGAACGCTAAGGCAAATCACAATTATAGTATTAGGCAGCAAGCGACGAACAGATCGTGAAATATATTTTTGATGAAATGCGTGCCAATTATTCATCAAGACAATAGACGGTTTAACTTCCTGCAAGACGTGCGGAAACGTAGAACAAAACCAACGATGTACTGCAAAGCGGCGGCTCCGCGATGGCAACACGACAAGCCTTTTGATACACCCTGAATCCAAAAGTATTTTGATAGAGCTGGAGTTTTTATCTTTTTCTTCGACCATAACAACAAGGTCATAGATTTTAGATAAGTACCAACAATAAAAATACCCTGCATTTAGGAAAGAATGAAATGAAAATGTATCAAGAAGAATAGCCTGACGAGAAGATGACTCAGTGGAGCACATGATCTAGACCCAAAAAATTATAGATATCAAAGTAATATGATTTTTTGTAAATTTGTGTTTTTCAATCCACTACAATTCATTTTGACGACTTTTCGGGGGGCATTCATCAATTTCCTTGCTGCGCTGGAAGCTGGAAAACACTAGCTCCAAGTCGGCTTTGGAGAGCCCACCGGCAAAGAACAAGGCTATGAAATATACGACAGCACCAAGCGCAACTTTCGAAGCTAAGAAAAGTTCACTTTCTAGTTTAATGCCCCCAGGGCTGTACCCGGCAAACCAAAGCGTAATTGCCATAACGAACGAAGCAAAAAAAACGCAAAATATGGTTGAAACGTCAAACGTAAACACAAATGTAGCTCGGACAGCCGAAAGCGCATAAGCAAACGCTACACCGTATGACGCAATAGAAATAGCGGCGGGCACGCTAACGTTTGGATACAC
The DNA here is from genome assembly GCF_002844235.1 of Thalassospira povalilytica. Lineage (GTDB taxonomy): Bacteria > Pseudomonadota > Alphaproteobacteria > Rhodospirillales > Thalassospiraceae > Thalassospira > Thalassospira povalilytica. The sequence goes on from NZ_PGTS01000002.1 coordinate 531,896, forward strand.
TTGCAGGAAAACGAGGTTGAGCAGGATATTAACTGTTACGGCAACAATGTTGGCATAAATAATAATTTTTGTATGTCGGATGACAAATGCAGCACTAGAAATCAGGATAACAAATCCGTAGAAAAATATTCCCACTGAAATCAAGGCTACTGCCCATCTTCCAGATTCTGCTATTGATGGAGTTGTCAGCACAGCAATAAGAGACGGACCAACCAATAGAGTGCCGACAACAAACGGTACTCCAATAATTATGTAAAAACGGACCGCCTGAAAAAACAACTGCTCCGCCGCATAAATGTTTTTAGTGTCCCAGAGCTTGCAGAGGGCAGGGGTGAGAACAGTTGAAATTACCTTTGGAAAAAAAGTCAGCAAACCTGCAAGTGCATAAGCTGCCTGATATTGTCCGACAGCTGAAACGGTGAGGAAAAGACCTATAAGATAACGATCTCCAAATGCAACCAAGAAGTCGACGAGAAACTCACCATTAATTGGTAAGCCAAGCTTTGCTCCTGCCCAAAATTTCTTCCAATCGGTGCTTGGCCACGAAACTCCAGTCTCACGGATTACACCCCAAACAAATGCGGGCACAGAAAATACAATGAGGGTTATCGCTTGTAGTGCAATCAGTTGATCCAAACTCAAACTGTTCCACCAAAAACTCAGCCCAACGATTGCAGCAATGTGTAAGTAAATTTGCCCAACCATAAGAAGGTTATACACGCCGAACCGAGATGTATATCGGTAGTAGTCAGTGACAATTTCTTGAATCGTCATCCCTAGGAGCCATAATGCTAAAAGACCTGGAGAAAATGGCACGTCTTGATTCAAGAAAGCAAAAATTTCTGGCGTTATGACAATTATGATTAAAGAAAATATTGCAGTAGTTAGAGCACGAAATGAAATCGACGACATAAGTAGTTCTCGTCGATCGTCATAGGTATTTGCCGCCGGCAAATCTCTGCGAAAATTATAATTTGTTCCAAATGACGATGTTCCCAAAAGCAAAATGATGATTGATGATATGAGCACATACGACCCAAACACGGAATCACCGGCAGATTTGATGATTAATGGCATAATAATCAAACCGCGAAACCCTATAAGAATCTGTGTTATTGCCCCCAACAATATCTGTTTTGCTATGGACCGACCAACCGACACGACAACTCCTGGATTTTTTCTTAAAAATATCAGATGTCGAAGATATGACATGCTAAATGCACAATTCGACAGTACGAGTATCCGAATGTTTCACCGCATCCCCGTAGTCACGACTGAGGAAATAATACATTTCCTATGCATTAATTAACTTTTCCTCATAACAAAATCTGAATTTAAACAAACAATAACTCAGATAGAAATTCCGGCACGCATAACATATTAGACAAACACAAAAGAAAGCCGTCAATTTAAGGTTTATTTTTCATAATTCAATTTGAACAGAAAAGACATGAACCGATTTTAACAAATACCTGATTGATTGCTATTTGCGTTTCTCGCCTATGATGTGCTAATTGTCCACCACTTCGTGCCGATATCCTGAATAATTTACTGAGCAGAGCCACTTACCTGTACATTCACGCCGATGAATTGATTGACCCAACCTGTAAGATTCGTGCGCACTCTCACCGGGTAAAATGGAAGAAATTTTACACGTTGAATCGACGTCAATGAACCATACAGTACCTATATCTCACCAAGCTAATTTTGGCGCCAGTGATGCAGCCGTTAGATAACCCGATTTCTATGGTGGACATCACGAACAAAGATAAAATACACCAAGTAATATGTGATTATTGATATATCGAGATTGGACGATTCACCAGAATCATAAAGTTTATAAATTACATGCACCCAAATTGGCACCTGACATCGATGGCACGCTGTATTTCAATCACGTCAGTCCTCGTTCAGACGTGATTATATCTTTAAAGACGGCTATCAGTGTAGTTGGACTGCTTGATGAAAATGGTCAAAATGGTACTGCCCGAACATAACGCACAATTAGCTGGTCCCGTAATAATAACAGGTGCAGCAGGAGCTCTTGGTTACTACTTTTGTTCCGCTTGGGCACAAAATGGCTTAGCAGGTACACATCTTGTACCTTCAGCCCGCAGGCAGAAATATCGGCTTGGCGGCTTAACGACAAAAGGCCAATTCCTTGGGGCAATGGAAGAAGTAGACCTTGCCGACCAGCAAGCGACGGAAAACATGATTGAACGCCATAGGCCCAGCGTAGTGATTCACTGTGCGGCCTTGAGTGATGTTGATCTGTGTGAAAGCAATCGGAACATAGCATTTCGGGATAATGTTGAGGCGACGCGATCAGTTGTTGCTGCCTTAAAGCGGCATACCCCCAAATGCCATCTGATTCATATTTCAACAGATCAAGTATATTGCGACGGCGGAGGCCAAAGAGGGAAAATTGGTCCGGTCAATCTATATGGATGGACAAAATTGTGGAGTGAAGATATTGCAAAACAACATAACCATACGACCATCCTCCGCCTTAATTATGTCGGACGAGGAACTCCTGACCGCCCGGGATTGGTTAGCTGGCTAATCAACAGTCTTCGTGCAGAAGCACCAGTTACATTGTTCCAAGACGTTCTGTTTAATCCGTGCCACGGGACGGTCGTAGCTAAAGTAACGGAAGCGATAATTGCGCAAAAAATTTATGGGACCTTTAACCTAGGTGCTCATGACACCCCAATTTCGAAAGCAGAATTCTTACTAAGACTGGCAAATCTACTTCGCTTGCCAACAGAAACGGCGCAGCTTGGGTTCTTGAATGACTTTCCGCTGAAGGCTCCCCGGTGCCTCGACATGAGTATGAGTGTCTCCGAGATCGAATTACTGTTGGGAATCAAGATGCCCTCAATTCAAGATACCTTGCTTGCCCTCGTTAAGGAGTGGCAGGGAAAGGAGGGGCCTGATGAACAGTAACGACAGGGTTCTAGTAATCGCAGCCCATCCTGATGACGAGGTACTTGGTTGCGGGGGTACCATAGCCCGATACCGGGCCGAAGGATGCGATGTGAGAGTCGTTTTCATGGCTGAAGGGATTACTGCTCGCTTTTCTCCGAGCGAATTTGACACTGATGCAGTCAAAGAAAAGTCGGCCAAACGCAATGCGGATGCTTTGGAGGCGATGACGGTTTTAGGAGTGAATACAGATCAAGTTTTTTTGTCAGAGCGCCATTGTTGTCGACTTGATCAAGTTCCATTGATTGAACTGACAAAGCAAATTGAAGACCACATTCGAGAGTTTTCTCCAACACACATGTTCACTCACGCCCCCGATGACCCAAACATTGATCATGTAACGGTTCATAAAGCTGTGTTGCCTGCTATTCGTCCAATCAAAGGTCAGCATCTAAGAGGTGTTTTCGCGTTCGAGGTCTTATCAAGCACCGAATGGAACCCCTTGAAACCCTACGCTCCAACTGTATTCCAGGATATTACGGATAGCATCACGCAAAAGATCGCTGCGATGCAAAAGTACGAAAGTGAAATCCATCCTCCTCCACATCCTAGATCTCCGGAGGTTTTGCAGGCACTGGCTAGGTTTAGAGGTGCGCAAGCTGGACTGGACTATGCTGAAGGTTTTGTATTGATTCGCGGAATAAATTTGTGAAGGCGTGGCCATCGATTCTTATTCGATGTGATGCAGGACGAGACCACGGGCTCGGGCACCTGATGCGCTGCTTGACGCTTGCCGAATCCCTGAGGGCACAGGGAGCTATGAACATAAAATTCATGGTTCAGGCTTCATCCAGAATCTTACAGCGTATCTATGACTCCGGCTTTTCTGTGCTGGACGCTCGGTTCGTGACTGGTACCAAGGAAAGCTGTGCCGAGATTTTGGACTGGAACCACCAGAATTGCCAGAATGATCCGATACGTCCGTGGATTGTAATTGATGGAAAATACGCCAGCCCAAGCTCTGTTGAGCCGTTGTCACATATAGCAAATGTTATTTGCTTTGATGATTTTCCTTATCGAGATTTTCCAGTCCCCGTGATTGTCAACGCACAGCCGTGGACGACAGAGCTGGACTATCCTCAACATGCCGACAGGCAAATACTTTCAGGCGGGCGCTTTAACTCCATTCATCCTCGGTATTTTGAAGCTGCAAAAATTGAAAACCGGCAAGCTATTCTCATCACAATGGGCGGAGAAGATCCTCAAAATGACACAGCATGGATAGCCAACTCTTTGGGCGACATGCTAACCGGCTATCCCGTTATTGTAGCCATTGGTCCATCCCATCCCGACCAACTTGAAGCAGTTAACGCGATAAACCAGCATATTCCGCAAGCAGAGATTCTGTATGCCCCTTCATCTCTTACATTAGCAGCAGAGCGTTCGTTTTTGGCTATATCAGCTGGTGGAACCAGTTGCTACGAGCTACAAGCGGCAGGTATCGCAGTTGCCGCATTGGCAGTTGAACACCACCAGCTAGAATTCATAAATGCGCTAGAGAGGTTGGGGGGAATTGTTTCAATAGGGGGTCCGCAAAAGTCTTCCGACGAACGCGATAGCGGGCCTGCTCGACGCATTGTGCAACGCTTTCTTTATCATTCCGCCTGGAGAGAAGAACGCATCGAGCGTGGAAAAGCAATGTTTCCCGCTCCTGGCGGGCCATATCTGGCACAACGTTTAGCGGACATTTTGCTAAAATGACTATCGGCACGCATCGCCTTGTTTTAGGAACGGCGCAGTTGGGAATGCAGTATGGAATTGCGAACGCAACCGGCATTCCTGACAGGAATGCCGCTGTGGATATAGTTCTTGCCGCCTTACGGGCGGGAGTAAACACGCTGGATACAGCTCATTGCTATGGCGATGCAGAATCCATCTTGAGGGATGCTTTGGCATTGGCTGTGCAGGAAGGTCTTCCTATCCCACGAGTCATTACAAAACTGGATACACCACTTGCTGAAGAAGCTGAACAATTAAGTGATAAGGAAACAATACAGTTTGTAAAACAAGGCGTGATTTCATCTTGTCGCGCTCTTGGTCTTGAGCAACTTCCTGTATTGTTGATACGTGAATCTTGGCCTCTGATGAGGCCAACGATGTTCTGGGAAACTTTGTTAACCTTACGCGAACAGGGTTTAATTCACACCTTGGGTTTGTCAGCACAATCCCCCGCTGAGGTACAATTAGCCCTAAAATTTCCCGATATTAGGCACCTACAAGTTCCAATTAATATTTTGGATCATCGTTGGCGAAATAGTGATGTGTTCGCCCAAATTAGTGTCCGCGGCGATCTGACAGTACATGCTCGATCTGTCTTTTTGCAGGGGCTCTTGTTGGCCGGAAACAATTCACTGTGGCCGGATGTATCGCAAGGGTGCGGACCTGATGTTATCCATGCTATGCTCAAAGCTAAACAGATGCTGAACCGCAGCTCTTTGGCTGATCTATGCACAGCCTATGTATTGAGCTATCCGCAAATATCTGGTGTCGTTCTTGGCTTGGAAACCGCCGAACAACTCGAAGAAAATCTGCGTCTCGTCACGACGCCAGCTCTCAGTAATGCTGAAAGAAAATTTGTAGATGACATAATTCCCTATGTTCCTTCTGCATTATTAAACCCCAGCTCCTGGTAATTAATTCCTCTAATCAAGTGGTGGTCAGCTTTGAGGCACAGTGTTATGTTCCGCCTCAAATTTGACGGCGTTCCGGCGAGATATGCCGGAATGAGCTAACACATTAATTTGACAGAAAGGGCAGGGCGCATGGCCGCGCAGATGAAAATCGGTGAACGGTTAATTGGCGACAATTCTCCAGTGTTCGTGATGGCTGAAGCCGGCGCGAACCACAATGGCGAACTGGAAATGGCCAAGAAGTTGATAGATGTTGCCAAAAATGCCGGCGCTGATTGTGTGAAGTTCCAAACATTTACGGCCGCCGAATTTTGCGCTGACGCGACGAAGACCTTCACCTATTTCAGTCAAGGAAAGCAGGTCACAGAAAGTGAGTACGAAATGTTCCGTCGCCTGGAGTTCACTCGGAACGAATGGGCAGAAATTATTTCATATTGTGACCAACAGAAAATTATGTTCCTGACGACAGTTCAGGATCCAGTAAATCTCGAAATGATGCAGGAATTGGGACTGCAAGCCATTAAAGTCGGTTCAGATGACTTCGATCATCTACCAAACCTGAGGTTTTTTGCCAGCAGCGGCTTACCTTTGATTATCTCCAAGGGGATGGCAGACTGCGATGAAGTCGATAAAGTCGTAAACGACCTGAAAGCGCGGTGCGAGAACTTTGGCGTTCTGCATTGTGTATCCCTTTACCCGTCAGATCCGGAACACCTTAATCTTGCGCAAATTCCTGTACTGAAAACCCGTCATCCTGACGTTGTGTGGGGTTTTTCTGATCATAGTCGCTCCACGATTGCGCCAGCACTCGCGGTAACATTGGGAGCTCGCATTATCGAAAAACACTTCACACTTGATCACGATCTCCCAGGGCCCGACCATTGGTTTTCTATGAACCCGCAAGAATTGACCGAAATGGTTTCTCACATTCGTTTTGCAGAAGCGGCACTTGGAAGCAATGCGATCAAACCACACACTGACGAAGAAAAAAGCCGAAAAATCATGCGGCGGCGGATTATTGCAAGCAACGCCCTTCAGGCAGGTACAGTGTTGAGCGATCTTTCAGTATCGTTCAAGCGTGCCGATTATGGCGCCTATGTTGGAGAATGGGATAACATATGTGGCCGAACGTTGCTGACCGATAAGGCTGCCGGAGAGGGCATTTCCATTGATGATCTGGAGCCATTGGGTGCGTAATGATCGTCTCCATTCACCAGCCTGCCTATCTGCCGTGGCTCGGATATTTCGACAAGATTCAGAAGTCAGATTTGTTTTTGTATCTTGATACCGTGCAATTTCAGAAAGGTAGCTTTCAAAACCGCAACAAATTGCGCACCAAAGGCGGATGGGTTTGGCAAACCGTCCCAGTTCAGACTAAGGGAATTCTGTACGAACATTCAATTTCGGAAATAGAAATTGATAACCGTCAACCTTGGCAAGCCAAGCACTGGGCAACGATCAAGCAGAATTACAGCAAGGCACCGTTTTCTTCCGAATGGCTCACACTGTTAGAACCATTTTATCATACTTCATATGACTGCTTCAGTGACCTGTGCTGGGACATGCTGCTCATGTTTAATAAGGCATTGGGGATATCCACGCCAATGCAGAAGACATCCGAGATGACTCCTGTTGATGGGGCCAAAAGCGACCTTATTCTAAACTTGTGTCGCCAGAGCAACGCAAGAACATATTTATCGGGAAGTCAGGGCCGCGGATATCTTGATGAAGATACCTTTGCAAAGTTCGATATTGCAGTTGTTTACCAAGATTTTAGCCACCCTATCTATACGCAATGCCATGGTGGTTTTGAACCCAATATGGGGATCATCGACCTTCTGATGAATGCTCCAGATCCCTCCGGTTTACTAAAGGTATAGTTCGATGTCATTTTCATCTGAGTGGGAAGATATTTACGCAGCAGGGGCCCATCACAGTGTATGGCCCTGGAGTGAATTAATCTCATTAATTATGAGACATGCAGCGCCCTACAAAAGCCAAACACCTTGTCGTGTTCTGGAAATTGGTTGTGGAGTGGGCGCCAACATCCCCCTTGTGCACTGGTTTGGTGGTGAGTTCTGGGGCATTGATAACAGCTCTTCAGCACTAGAAAGCATCAAGAGCCGCTTCGGAAAGAAGGTGAAACTTGCGCAAGCAGATTTTTGTGCAGAAATTCCGTTTGCTGGACCTTTCGACCTTGTTATCGATCGCGCATCGTTAACACATAACCCGACACTTGGTATTCAGCATAGCCTTGAAATGATCGAGGAGCGCCTTGCTCCCGGTGGAATATTCGTTGGAGTTCACTGGTTCTCGAAGGACTCAGATGATTTTACAAGGGGCATTCCATCAGAATATCCCGACGTACGGAAGGGCTATAAAGATGGCCCGTTTGCAGAAGTCGGCCTCGTTCATTTCTTTGATCGGGATAAAATTGAAAGTCTTTTTTCTAACTTTACTATCGAAGTTCTGGATCACGTGGTCAGTGAATCATATACCCCAAAACCAGAGCGACTTGCCTGGTGGAACATTGTTGCAAAGAAGAAGTAAGCAGTCGTTTTTTTAAAATATCAAAGCCGGCTTAATAATATATTGAAATTTAAAATTGTATGCCGCATTCCGTAATGGTGCCCGATGAAGCGCGCTCTCAATACTGATAAAATTGATCAATTTAAAAAACTGTTTCTATGCGCAAACACGCCTATCATAATAACCTACGCATTGTTCATTACTTATAGAATACATGCATTTACCTATTACATGATGATAGGTGATTTCATCACATATGCATGTTTTGTCTTTATCTCATCTCAGGTTTTATGTGTAATTATATCTGCACTATCGCTCCTTGGCGTGTGTTTAGCCGAGAAATTTGGTCACACAGATCGTGCATTCGAAATAGCCCTGACGATAATTTTATATAGTGGATATTCTGTCAGTCTTTTTGCTTTTGCATTCTCGATGGAACGCGTTTTCATTGATCAATCAGTGCTTGATGGTATTGGTATAACTCCGGTCGTGCGTGCCGCCGGCGAAATGCTAATTGGTGTAACAATATTTGTACTAATGCTAATTCGTGGCGCTACTTCATACCGAGCGCAAGCTGTTAACAAAACAACAACAACCGATCTGGATGCGGACGTAGCTGAAAAGCGTTTGAATCGCCGTATTTTTCTTGCCTCATCAGCTTCAGCACTTGCTACAGCAACAGTAGGTTCTCGTCTTGTTGCTGGAAATCAATTTGAGATGCCGATTCAAGGCAGGCGCGACGGACTCAAAAATATTCTGCTCATCACGTTTGATGCATTATCTGCAACTGACATGTCGTGCTACGGGTACGGCTTGAACACGACACCCAACATTGATTTGTTTGCTAACTCTGCGGATGTATATCGAAACTTCTACGCGTGCTCGACATACACGACCCCGGCAATTGCGACCATACTGACTGGACGATACCCTTCGAGCTCGGGAATTTATCATTTGGCCGGAATGCTCCATGATCAAAACATTTACCGCACATTGCCCGCTCTATTAAAAAGCGCAGGTTACGAAACGACCGCCGTATTCGGTAACCCGTATGCAATGCCGTTAATGGGCTCTACTCACGGAGCATTCGATCATCTATGTGCTGCACCTAGGGCAGGGTGGACTGGTATTGCGCCTTCCGAACTCCAAGAGCTTCCTGGGATGATGGACATGATTGATCTGGGCACACGAGTAGGAACAGTTTCAGGGCTTGTCGTACCTGCTTTCCGGCAAATGTTCTCGGAGACACCACCACACGAAACCTTTGAGGCTGCCAAAACCCTTGTCTCTAAGGCAGACGGCCCGTTCTTTTTGTGGATCCATGTAATGGCACCACATGCGCCATACTTGCCTTCCGAGGAGTTCAGGTATCGCTTTCTTCCGCAAGGGGTACTTGAAACTCGGCAAGATATGCTTCATCCTCGCATTGTAAACAAAACCAAAAGCAAGTCTCAAATCCAAGCAGATATTGAAAACGTGCGATTGCGTTACAACGAATGGATTTCTGAAGCTGATGACGCTTTCGGGAAGTTCATGAGCTTCATGGATAAATCCGGACGCATGGGCGAGACCATGACGATGGTCTCCGCAGATCACGGTGAGTTCTTTGCGCCGAATACATATGGTCATTCGGGTGGCACCTTCCACAAGTCCCTGATAAATGTTCCAATGATTATAAAAGAGGCCGGACAACATACCGGTCGCCAGCTTGCAACTGTTGCTGATCAAACTGCTATTGCACCAACTATCCTTAAAGCCGCAGGCATAGAGCAGCCTATCTGGATGCAAGGGTCTCCACTCCGCAGCGCACAGACAATTATCGGAGAACCTTTTGAATCTGCGAATCTTGCAGTGACCCAATACTTTGTTAGGAACAGCAAATTCGAGCCCATCACGAAGGGGACAATTGGAGCTGTCAGTTCGGACTATCAGTATGTGAGAAACATTTCTACCGGAGAAGAGAAGCTCTTTTCTCTGCGCGAAGTTTCGTCCGGAAATGAGCTGGAAGGTGCTCGCACAGATGTAAAGAACGATATCCCTTACGAGCTGCATCATCTAAGACATGCGCTTACTGCAAAATTTCCGGAAGTAATGTTAACCGGAGCCAAGAATGGGTGAAGCTGACGCCTATCTAAATTTGAACAAGGCAGCCTGGGGTCATATTTCGGATTATGGCGAACTCGATCGGCGCATCCGTTTAATCAGAAAGCATATCTTGGGGACGTTGTTTTCTGCTGCCGGCCGGCTTCAATTCGCCCTTCTTAACAATGAAATAGACCAGTCTCAGTCTCAACCCCACATTTTCATAACTGGCCATTGGCGTTCGGGAACAACATACCTTCACAATCTGATGTGTCTTGATCCGAACTACACGTTCCCAACAACATCAGATTGCATGAACCCTCATTCATTGCTTCTTGAGAATTCAAGAAAGACTGCTAGAGGAAAGACAGCAAGGAGACCAATGGACAATCTCATGGTGTCCGCTCAGTCACCACAGGAGGACGAATTTGCGCTACTGAATTTAGGTGCTCGGTCCCCATATGAATGCCTTCTCTTTCCGCAAAAACTTCATGAGGCCTTGTCGATTGCGGATCCTGAGAGTATGGAGCTTCAGGACAGACAAAACTGGGAGAGAACATTTCGCACATTTGTTCACTTGATATCGTTTGTTGGAAATGATCGCCCTGTTATGTTTAAATCACCAACACATAGCTACCGCGTAAATTCAATTGCAACTGCGTTCCCAAATGCAAAGTTCATCTCGATAAGAAGAAACCCCTTAGAGGTATTTGAATCCACTTTCCGAATGTGGAAATCACTTTTTGAACTTTACGCAATTGGTCCTTCAATCAATGATGATGACCTAAGGGAAACAATACTGAAGAATGGAACTACTTTAGAAAGAAAAATGTCAGATGCACTGGGGAAATTGACCAAGGGTAGGGTGGCATTTCTGGACTATGAAAACCTTGTCCACGCGCCCACATCAGAATTGCAAAAAATATATGAAACCCTGAATTTGGATAGCAGCCACTTGATCTCCACTCAAAGCATGCAGGCGATCAAAAAACACAAAGCTTATAAAGCACTAAACGAAATGCCTCCACCAGAATGGCGAACACGTGTCCTTTCCGAATGGAATAACTTCACTAGTTACAGATGATTGTTAGAGCTATACAATCGGATTTTTATTTTTAAAAAAAATTATTTTCCAGCTAACTTTTTTACAAGTTTCCGCACGCCGATTACAAGAAACTTCCAGGAAAATGCAACTATACCAATTATTGGAGTCAATATTTGAACAATAAGGCTTCCCGTATTTGGATCGATATAGGCCATCGCCGGAGTTGACACAGAGGACGCCAGGATCAACGCTAAAGATATTAATTTAATTTCCGGTAAGAACTTCATGCACATCTTCTGTCGATCACGAATTAATCCCGATAAGCCATGACTGAACTTTATCAAGGATGGTCGGACATGAAAATAGCTATTGAACAAGCTAATGTCCGCGAATAACTTGAATCCTGCCTTTTAAAAAATCATATCATATCTCTACAAGCCACCCAAATAAACAAAAGTAATCACCACTGAAAATCATCATTATGAAACATAAATTAACATACATCTCTTTATTATACTTATTTTTTATAAATTTTATTTTCATTATAATATCAAATTATATATTAATTGATAGGGCGCTTATAAACATTGACTATGCTTTATACATTGTGATTTCTGTGCTAATTAGACCATGCATCGCATGCGCATCGATAATTATATTTTTAATATTCGATGCAATAATGTCAGCAAAATCGATATTTTATTTTGATGCGAAATCTATTGCTCTTTCTTTCCCCAAATTACAAGCAATTGAACTATTAAACAATGATCTCTTTGTGTTAACATTATTCGGATTTATTCTTCTAGCCTCCATGTCGTATACATTGTCGAGATTTGTGTACCGCAAGTATGAGATATTAAAAAGCTCGACATTGATTATACTTATAGTTTTGGGGGCAGACGCAATCAATGGAACCAGTGGCGTAATATCCAATGTAATGCCAGAAACCTTCAATTCGGTAACTCTACCCACAAATATCGGAACGTCCCAGACTGGAAAATTTACATATGACCTTTTTCGCAGCCGCAAAGCACTAAAATCCGCCGCTGTAGAAAGCGCCTCTGAAGCACGCCTTGTTCCTGTTCAGGACCAAACTACATCTGATCATCAAATGCTGGTTGTTGTTGAGTCCTGGGGACAGTCGACGGATCCGGCCTACAACGAAATTCCACTACTCCGCCTGCTGACGCCAGATCTTTTTCAAAGATATAAAGTGCACAGGGGAACAGTTCCTTTCAATGGGGCAACAACGAGCGGAGAAATGCGCGAGTTTTGCGGCATCCTTGCAAGCTTTATAAATGCAGGCGAACTGGGCAATCAGAATTGTATTCCCGGCCGCTTCGCCGCCAATGGATATGAAACCTATGCATTCCATGGGTTCACCGAAACATTCTTTAACCGCCAACAATGGTTTCCTGTCGTCGGATTTAAGCATCTTGAATTCGGAAAAGACAATATTTCGAGAAAATGCGGAATATTCTTCCGCGGGCAATGTGATACAGACATTTTATTAAAAATTGCAGAGCTTATGCGACGTTCAAAGGAAGAGAAGACCTTCGTTTACTTTCTGACTCTTAATACGCACCTGCCCAATGATGCTGCATTAGCCGACGGCTCACCGGCCGTATGCCCGGGTACTGCCACGGATAAAGTTTGCACATTGCTTAAGGCTCACGAGAACTTCTTTGCAAGCCTGGCGGGCCTATTGAAGGACCCAACACTTCCCCCTATACATATCGTTCTTGTTGGCGATCATGCTCCCCCTTTTGCAGACTTGAAGAGCCGCCAGAAGTTTTCAGATAAAGTCGTCCCTTTCTTAGAGATTGTACCGAAATGAAATCCTGGCATTTGGTTACATTGTTCGGTTTTGTAACTTTGTTATTGATGGTAACGAACGTAAGCAGCGAAATCACCAAAGAAACTTTGATTGATTTTGACGCTAAATGGCTTAATGGCGCGCTTCGCCGAGTATACCATCAGCAGAATCTCCCGAATCTGCCGGCTTCACTTCCTGATCCTGACATTAATGCCTATCTGTGGCTGGAACATAAACAAAGCAGAGTTATCAGGCACGCCATGGGCGAGACATCTGCTTTCCCCCGGAATTCTCTCAAGGCATTAATGAACAGTATTGCTAACGGGGACATGATCATAGAGGGAGACATACGGCTAACGACCGAAGGTGATCTTATCTGCTTCCATGGAGATGAGACGAAATCAGTTTCGACGGTAGAATACCTAGCATTGAAAAAAAGTTTGGGCGAAACACCATGTTTCTTCTTGGATGTAGTTCAAACGTTACGTTCTCACCCCAATGTGTATTTCATTGTTGATGCCAAAGATAATTTTGTCGAAACTTACTCTAAAATTGAAAAAATAGCAGAAGACGTTCTTAATCAAATAATTCCCCAAATCTATGACTTTGAACAAATTATTTGGGTTCGGAATCATAAATTTTCCGGTGCTGTATTTACGTCCTACAAAAGCGCGCTTACCAACGAGCAAATATTACATTATGCTAACGTAGCAAAAATCCAAGCCGTTACTTTAACAAAAGAACGAACTCGGAAGCTGGAAACAATTCCCCAAACTCCGTTTGTATTTACACACACAATTGACGCAGCATCAGAGGCCGAGGTCTTTTTTAAACTCGGCATTAAAGGGGTGTATAGCAATTCACTACCGACGTTTTTCTCATCCCAGAAATAAGATATTTTTTTAAGTAACTTAAATATAGCCGAAAGTACTCATCGTTTCTCCAGCCACCTTTTCTATAAAATCAATATCTTCTTTAGAAATTGTTGTTTTATAAGAACTTCCTCCTTCACGAACGAATTTGAAATCCTCCGGAAGAGTAGGATTGTTTTCCGAGCAAAACGCTTCATTTTCTTTCATGGCTGAAAATGAAGCGAGATCGACGGCTCTGCCGATAATCTCGTCCTCGATTGAATATCCCAACAAGCTGTATATGCGCTTCAATACGCCGCCTGCATCCGCCCGAAGATCTTCATATCGTATCACATTGAACGAAACGCTCGGTTTTGTTTCGTCCAACCAGCTATTTGCATGGGCAACCCATGCTTTAATACCAAATTGTGGGTCTTTGATCATGTCATGGAGGGATCCGTTGTACCACCCCAACTTTCTTGCGAAAGCGTAGTAAGACACCATGACGTCCCTCGGGTCGCGAACCAGATAAATCACCTTACTGTACAAGGGATTGTAGCCAGCATGACTTTTAATGAAACGCATATCGGGAAATGGCAAGGGAGGCGGTAAATGCCTCGATACATGTATATCAGGGACCAAATCATTGATGGCAAAGAATGTGGGCTGTCGCTCTAGTCCACTTTTTTGAAGATTCACGGATGCAATCAAAAAGGTTAGCCAAGTGATTCCACTTTTCGGAAATTCCACCAGAAATGTATCGTCAATTCTAGGCGAAGAGGGAAGGGTAGACAGGTGCGGCTGATTACGCAGGTTGTGGCGTAAACCGATCATATACGCACGGCCTGCATCCATGACTTTTCGAAAATTAGACCCCATGAAAAACCTTTAATTCCCGCAAGAAAATCCAAAACAATAAAAAGTTCCGAGCAAAGCCAACAAACCAAACACACCAAAGCCAATAGGCATCGCGGCAATTGGATGATATTAACGAAGTTTATTAAGGCACCATTCCATATTATTGCGAACAAACATTTTTGCCCGCGCCACCAAATAGCTAATGCCCGCTTGCACAGCAGTTATGCCCAGATTACGGCGGCGAACAAATTGCGCTTCTTTAAGGGCAAGTACTTGTTGGCTGACTCCGCCAGCACGAACGCGAACAAGGGGAGTTTCGATGAAGGACGCCCTGATCTGATCCCCGGCACGAAGCAGGAAATCATAGTCCGAAGCGCTCTGCAAAGTGGTGTCAAATTTACCAAACCTATCGAATAGTATGCGGTGATGAAGTGTGCCGGGATGACCGATCACCATCCATTTCTTCATCTTTTCCCAGTCCCAGGGAGAGGCAACGCTGCGCAGAACACGGGTGTTCTCTTCATTAACTCTATCAACGCTTGCCACGATCAGATTAACATCGTTTGAAACACTTTTCGTCGCACGGAGAGATAGTTCAAGCCCATTTGGTAAATAGTAATCATCGGCGCCGACAAAGGCTATCCAAGTGCCTCTAGCCGCAGCTATGCCCTTATTCCAAGCATCATAAATACCACGATCTGGTTCAACTATCAGTACATTGACGACATCGTGCGCATTTTTGGCTAAAGTAACTGTTTGATCTGTTGATCCACCATCGACAACAATCCATTCAATTTCTGCATTTTGTTGACTGCGAATACTGTCAATCAAGCCTCCAAAATGCGTTTCCGCATTGAATGTCGACGTAATTATGGAAATAAGTGGCTTTTCACAATCGTACACTTGACTTGCGATCATACCGGTCTGCCCTTCCAGTCTTCAACATTCCAACCGGTAAGTGTCTCAACTTTAGACAGATCATCCAATAACTGGCCTACAATAAAAAGCCGCTCATCTTCACGCAAAGTCGCCCGCACCAAAGAACGATCCAACGTAGATCGTACCGTTCTCCGAACAGGTGCCGGAACTATTGCACGAGCAAGCCCGGCCAATTTCTCAATGTTTTTGAACGCCAGTGCACTTACCTTGCTGTTGGGCACCCCCGAGATATTTACCTGTCGTTTAGGTTCTAACTGGCGATGTGCGAAATCGGGATCGACATCAAGAAATTTATAGATCGTCCTCAATGTTACCTCACGATCTTGGGTGTAGTGTTCGTGCCGAGCAACCAGGACATTTTCACGACCGAATATAGTGAAATAACGCTTTAGAACCGGCGCGTAATGGCTTTGCCCCAGATAGGACCAAAACTCTCCCCATTTTTTTGCGGCACGCTCAGGCTCTAAAGAAACGGCTTTTAAAAATGATGGTTCAGGTTCGCACCCGATTAATCGGGCGTGGATAAACTGTGAAAATGCGCGCTCGGCCGGGTTCCGTAACATAATAAGGATTTTTATTGGCCCCAAAAATTGATGGATATGTTCTGCCGTATGCTCACCTGCGAAATATGATGGACAGACCTCTCCGATGGCCGTTTCGCCTGCAACACCGCGAAACAACGCTTTATATCGTTCAGGGGTATTAATCCTCATTGAGGGCGCTGTCCCCGGACCATTCCAAGTTAAGCCGTCAAAAGCCAGGCGAAAGAAATGAGTTTCTTTCAACTCCGGCAAGAATATCTCAGGATGCTCAAGCAAATCGGCATACAACGCTGTGGTTCCACACTTTGGTGCCCCGACACAAATAAAGTTCGGCAGATTTGCATTATCAATCATTCAGGAATTCCAAAGACGTCGTTTATAGGCATAAGCATCAAAGATATGTTGCAGACTTTTCCGGGTAGCGTCTTCATTCAGTGATGATGAAAGCTTAAGGCCTTCACTCTTTAGTATTTCAACGGTGGCCTGATCCTCAAGAATCAGACGCATTTGCTCGGCCAAACTTTTGGGATCCGACAGATCGCAGTAAAGTGCAGCACTGCCCATTTGAGACCGAAAACTTCTCGTATCTGAATAAATTACAGGGCAGCCCAAGAGTGCTGCTTCAATAGGGGGTAAATTTGTCGGCCCAAAATAGGTGGGCATAACAAGTGCTTTTGCCCCGTCATACAATGCAGGGATATCCTCGTTATTGACGAAGCCAAGAAAAAATACTTGATCGGCAAGCCCAAGCTTTTCGGCACAATTTCGTAAGTAACGCAGATTACCCTTGTCACCGCCACTAACTACAAGCGCAGGTGCAAGAGAAAATCTCGCCTTCAGTTCTGCCAGCCCCTCGAACAAATACAAATGGTTTTTATGGGGCCACATCTGCGCAGGATAGAAAAAATAATCTTCGGGTAGTTTATATTTTTGGCGCACAGAACTTACTGAAGACAAGCACGTCCCATTTGCATACGAACGTACTCCTACCGAGGGCAAAAAAGGAACTATATGCACCCGTGATCTATCGACACCGTACCATTGAGAAATTTTGTCGGCACCGATTTCTGAGTCAGCAATCACGGCGACAGCTTTTGGTAGGACAGCATTCAAAACTTGTTCGCGACGTTCAAATTCTCTGTTTGCGGAGACTTCGGGAAATTCCGGGTGATCTCGATGACACAGGTCCCAAACAGTGAAAACATAAGAATGACGGGACAGCCGTATTGGCGTGGCCGAACGTGCATTAAAGAAAGCCAAATCAATTGAAAGATGATCGAGACGACAATCGAGGTTTTGTCCAAATCGTCTAAAACCAATCCGTTGTACCAAATGCAATACCTTTTGGCATCGAGGCATTAGGCCGCCGATCGTATCTATAAAACGCGTCCACGCGCCGTCGTTGTAAAGATGCGCTTCTATTTCGTGCTTGCGAAGCTGGGCAATGTTGTCGGCGATAGGGGTCAACACAACCACTTCATGCCCGGGGAGGGACTGAATAGCCTGGACCATTGTCAAAGTTTGCTGAAACGTCCCACCGGCCTCAAGGGCGTTTTCTACAAATACTGCAATCCGCATAAGGGGGGTCCTAGGCAAAACTGATGGTTAAAACAATTGGATCACGGATGCGCATGGAAAACCCGACAGAAAGCACGCAACCAAACGATTTCATTCAAACTGCAATTGCGACAACATAGGCACCTAATGCCCCTGGCTGCGGAGCCCCTTCAGACAGCCACTCGCCGTGTTTAACTGCCTTGAAGCCGGTTCGTGACAATGTTTCTTCAAGAAACGAAGGCTCAAAGTAGCGCATGGGATGCTCTTCATGCCAACTGTGAGTAACGTCGGTTTTCTTTTCTACTGCAGTGACATGAAAGTTCACGCGCACCAAATCTTGTTCCGGATCCCAGAAAGGATCAGTAACGCGGTGCACATGCCATTTGTCGTTTTCCGCTTCACGTTCACGGTGACTTACGCCATCTCTAAGGATGGCCCCCGCATACCAGTAATCAAACAGGAATGGGGCGCCGACATTCAGATGCTTTCGGACCTGGCGTAAAGCAGTTTCGATATCCGCCAGTTGAGTCAAATAGCTGAACACATGAAAAAGTGCCACAGCAGCGTCAAACGTTTCCGGAAGTTCGAAGCTTCTCACATCACCTTGACAAAACCGAACCAGAGACGATGTTTTGCAGCTATCATTTCGATGGATCGCCAGTGCAATCATTTCTTCGGAAATATCAACACCTTGAACATTTATGCCATGATCCGCAAAACAATGCGCGTGGGTCCCTGTGCCACATCCTATGTCAAGCAAGGCATTCAACGAACCGGAACAAACGTCTTTTAGCCGGGCTAGCACGAAGTCCGCTTCTTTCCGGTAATGTTTGTCACCATAAAGCAGGTCATAAACCGCTACATATTCTTCAGAAAACGCACGACTCATCTCAGTACCTTATGCATTACTGCCGCAACTCGCTGCATCTGCAAAGTGGTTAGTGCAAGCCCAGAAGGTATATAGAAACCACGTTTTGCAATCCGTTCTGCCACCGGGCAAGAGATATCGGCAAAAAGGCCCATCTTCTTAAAGACCGGCTGCATATGCATGGGCCAGAAAAATGGCCTTGTTCCGATTTTTTGTTCTGCCAACGCAGCCATTGCGGCCTTAGCATCCATCTCCATCTCGTCATCCAAAATGACCGAAAAAACCCAGTACAAACCCTCTGCATAGTCGGTACGGTTTACCGGCAACTTGACACCAGATAACGAGCATAGCAATTCAGAATATTGCTTGCCAATTTCACGCTTTCTAGCCACGGTCTCGTCAAGTTGTTCGACTTGGGCCAGTCCAATGGCTGCCTGCATATTGGTAAGGCGGTAGTTCCAGCCCAGCTCTTCATGTACGAAACGCTGTCTGGGATCAAAACATAGGTTGCGAAGACTGCGACAATTTTCTGCGAGCACCGGGTCGTTCGTCACGACCATTCCACCTTCACCAGATGTTACCAGTTTATTTGGATAAAAACTAAAGGTGCTGATTGTTCCAAAGCTCCCGCAAGGCCGACCTTTATAAGTCTGCCCATGCATTTGAGCAGCGTCTTCGATCACCGCCAAGCCATGTTTTTCCGCCAAGGCCAAGATTGGGTCCATATCAGCGGGAAGGCCATAAATATGGACAATCATCAAAGCTTTGGTGCGCGAAGTAATGGCATCGGAATAATGTTGTGCAGTGCTGTTGAATGTCAAAGGATCGCAGTCAACCACCACCGGAGTAGCACCACTTCTGACAACTGCAGCAGCACACGAAATGATTGTAAAAGAAGGCAAAATCACCTCGTCACCCGGTTGAATCCGCAGCGACGCAATTGCAATATCAAGAGCAGCCGACCCGTTTGCAACACCAACTCCGTAACTACGGTCAACCCTTGCTGCCATTGCGGCTTCAAAACGCTCGACATACGGGCCTTCCGACGAAATCCAGCCAGTTTCAATGCAATCGTTTAAATACCGCTGCTCATTTCCATTGAGCAATGGCTGGTTGACCGGGATCGCGCCAACTGCTTTGTAGGACAAACTGCCGTCAAGGACATCGGAGATGCCGGAAGATTTCATTCTTTTGCTTCTTTCGCGGATATACCTGAAAATCTTGTTTTGTCCTGATCGCCGGCATAGGGGCCTTGTTTGATCTCGAACATTTCTACTTCTTCAATTACTTCAAACCCGTGTCCGCCCTTTATCAGCAAAATAACGTCACCGGCATTCAATGTTCGGCTATACAAGTAGACCTGTCTCTCGTCGTAGAAATCTACCCTCAAGGTTCCTTTCCGAAGCACGAGAACCTCTTGAGTTAAATGTACTTCACGTGCAACGGGAAGATGTACATGTGGCTCAATCAATTTACCGCTTGGATGCTGCATATAACCGATTTGTTGCGAAAGCGAGTTCTCAGTAAAGAATGTGATGCCCGGCCGAGAAAACGACGCGCGTATTATGAGCGCAAGAAGCTCACCATCATGTTCAATGTGTTCTATCATTTATCTTACTCAGGCTTCGGGCCAATAGATTGAGTGTGCTGACTGCGTGTTATCGATTTGTCTGAGCATTGGGCAGAGCAGGGTGCTTATCAGGCAATTGATGATAACAATTCACCAAGTTATTGATATATTGTTCCAATGTGGGTGGGTTGCGCCAAAAATGCTGATAGGCCGACGTCCCCATTCGTTCGACCATTTTGTTATCTTTTATACGATCAAGCGCATTCTTCAAATCCTGCGTACTTCCACCGGCAAATAGAATCCCTGTCTTCTCGTGCACCACAATTTCTTTAGCAGCACAATTATCTGAAACAATCGCAGGTACACCGCGTGCTGCGCATTCAAGAACAACAAGACCGAGAGTTTCATACCATAAGGATGGAAACACCAGTGATCTGGTTTTATCAACAAGTGTCAGAACATCGGAAAAAGACAACCAGCCTGTAAAATGATGCTCAGGGTAGGCGCCTTCCAGGCTTTCTCTCAGTTCGCCGTCACCGACGAATGTTACTTCCAATTGCGCTTCACGTGCTGCCGCTGCCAGTAAATCCGGGCCCTTTTCCTTGGAGAGGCGTCCGATAAAAAGCACGCCATCTCTTTCCGCAGGCTTGGCTGGCGGTATTTTGGAGCATTCGATGGGATTGTTAATGCGATGGACAGATGCATCTTCAGGAAGATACGGCCGCAAAACATCATAGCTAAGGTCGGAAACAGCAATAAATGCATCAACCGCCTGAGGAAGTTTCCCGAGACCAAGCTGAATAACTTGACGAGCAACTCGCCATATCTTGTGCGAAGCAGCTCGTGCATCACAATTTCTTGTCAGACAAGCAACTCCCAGAGGCCTTAAATCGCAAATTTGATTTGTATTGTAATCAAAAAAACCACCGTTTGGACAAGCTGAAAAATAGTCATGTAGCGTCAAAACAAGAGGAAATCGTGCATGCTTTATGACGGGGATGACCGATGACGAAAGACATTTGGTCCAGCTATGCAAATGAACAACTGTGTTCGCAGGATCAAGATTAGACAGGACGTTCTTCAACTGCTTTGCTGCAGCAATATTCCACAAGCCCGTAAAGGTCGTTTTTACACGATTGGCTGGATCGGAAATTGTGTGAAGACCAAGACAGACGACCTCTACATTGGCTGTTTTCAAATCACTGCCAACATCCGCGGTTTCCCCGCTGATGAATATCACCCTGTATCCTGCATTACTGAGGCCCACTGCACTCATTTGAGCGACTTTTGCAGCACCTCCGTCACTGCGGACAGAGTCCGATAACACGACGACTGTCGACACCTGCATACGTTGCATTTCCCAAATGAAAGCATAAGCCGGGCACGGAATGCGCCAATCTTCCGAGAAGGTCATATCACTGACTGCATTTGATTTTCCAGTCTAGTTTCAAGTTTTCCGGCGTGGTAAAGCTGCCCCAATCTCCTTGGATCTTTCGACAAGCAAAACAGGACCTGAATGACAGCCTCAGCTCCACAATCAACAAATGAACAATCACGCCGAGCCAATTCATCTAAAAAAGAAACTGGCGATCTTCTCGATGTTGTTATCGTAAATTACAATACATACGATGACACATGTAAATGCGTGCAACATTTACTTGAGCAAGGTGAAGTAAGCCCGGAAAACATCTATGTCGTAGACAATTGTTCTCCCGATGGCTCCGGGGAGATTCTCATGAAAACATACTCCTCGGGAGTGAACGTGATTCTCATGCAAGAAAATCGAGGATTTGGCGCTGGCGTCAATGTCGGATCGCGCGCAGGCAGAGCCGCCAATATTCTCATTCTGAATCCCGACTGCTATCCGGAAAAAGCAAACATCCATCTCGTGCTGGATCACATCAATCAAAATCCAGATGTTGGCATAGTAGGGGCAGAACTGGTCAATCCAGATGGTTCCTTGCAATATTCCGCTCGCACGTTTTATTCATGCCTGGATGTTCTCGTTCGGCGCTCATTTCTCAAAAACGTTTTCCCCTTCAGCCTTCTAAACCGTTCCCACCTAATGCAGGCGCACCCGAGAAACTCCGCGTTTGATGTTGACTGGGTAATGGGAACAGGGCTTTTTGTTCGGCGCGAACTGTTTTGCCAGGTCGGCAAAATGGATGAGGGCTATTTTCTGTATATGGATGATGTAGATCTATGTGCCAGAGTTCATCGCGCCGGATTTAGAGTTCAGCTTATGCCTGCGGTAAAGTTCATTCACGACCATCGGCGCCAAAGCGGCCAAATATGGAAATGGACACGGGCCCATTCACTGCATTTCCAAAGCTTGAAACTGTTCGCAAAACGGCATGGACTACCAGTTTTCCGGCGCCTTAAACTTTGACATGGTCCCAGTTAGATAAATTGCGCCTCATTCCGGAATACAGCTTGCCTCTTGGGGCAAAACCTGTTGCCGCAATCAGTGTTAAAATGTCGCGACTTAGCTTACTATGTTTAAGTTAAGGGCACACAATCCGCGCATACAGCACATCGAGGAATGCGACCATTGACAGTACAGAAGTTATCAGTGTTTCTTTTACGCGATCCGGTACGATGCGCAACGTGGCTTCCAGCCTTTATTTTAGTAGCTGGTACATTATCCACCCTCGCAGCACTACCTTTCTTCAGATTTGGCGTATGGCGCGACAGTGAGCCTACCGTAATCACGGTGTTCGCTATTGGCGCGATGTCATGGAGTTGGGTCGGGTATCTGTTTTATCGAAAAGAAATAAAACAGATACCTCACGCAATTGCTGCCTGTTTATTCTTGGCATTGTGGTGCAGCCTGGCCAGTATTTTTTCTCCCTTTCCGTTACTTTCATTTCTGGGCAGCCCGCAGCTGGGTGAGGGACCCGCACTGTTCCTGTGCTGGTCAGGGTTAAGTTTGCTTGCATGGAAAACAGCTCGAAACAAGCTTGCTATGCGGTCAGCGTTGATAGCAGGCATTTTCATGGTGCTATACACTTCCGCAGCTTCGCATGTTGGCGAAGAGTACAGCTTCGAACTTTTCGGGTTTACTGATTTTGTTGGCGTTTTCGCAGTGTTGCTGCCGATCTTGGTCCATTGTCTCTGCCAACAATACGGTCTGAGCACAAAGATACGAATTGCCATTGTGATTGTCGGCTTTTCGATTGCGATGTTGATATCACTTGATGCCAACAGCAAAGGGGCCGTACTCGCGCTGACTTTCAGTTTTTTGGTGTGGGCTGGCAGTGCAATGCTTTTCGGAAAGGAATGGCCGGTACTCCAGCGAAGAGCAGTCTATTTGTCAATCGCCACCACCTTCGCCTTGCCGCTCACAGTCATGGCCATGCTTTATTTCGTCGGCCAGACCGTCGACATTTATCAGCAGGATAGTGCGCCTGATCTGCCCACGGGCCTGTATTCCATGATCTCTCGCGGCTTAATGTTGAATTTAAGTAGTCATGCATTCGACGATAACGGTGCCATATCATACCTGTTCGGCAACGGATTTGGTCATTCCCTGTTCTATATTCAGAACTATCTGAGTTTTTCCGGACAAAGCTTTCTCTACCCAAATTGGGATGTCTTTTATCGTGATTTTGTGCACACGCACTCAATCCCTTATGAAGTCCTGTTATCAGGTGGCATCGTTGCACTAACACTATACATCTCGGTGTTTGCATTGTGGATCCATCAAGCTGCACCCGAGCATAAAGCAATCGTCATAGCGACAGCACTGGGTTACCTGGCTGTGGTCTCAATCTGGTTCGAGTTTTCCACCGTGATCCCGCTCTTGGCCTTGGTTATGGGCGCTACACTTTCAAAGAAAAAAAACAACAGGCCCTTGAGGGGCTTTATAAAATCTCAGCGCATCGGTCTAATCCTTAGCCTTACTGTAATTGTTGCATTAAGCAGCAGTGCAGGGTGGCTGTACTGGCTGAATAAAGGCCTAGATCGCGAACGGTTCTTGGACTTGCCGGTGGAACAACTATCTATCCAAATCCCTGATGACGGCGCGCGCGGCAATATTTCTCTTCAACGTGCATTTTTAAATGGTTGCAGAGACTTGGCAGGCCACGACAACACGCAAAACGTATCTGAGCGGAAGATGGAGTGGTGTGAAAATTTAATCCGCCACGTATATAATCAAGTAAGCACGGAACCGACAAGCAGTCTGGTACTAGCGTATCTCGTTATCACTGCAGATTTTTCCAATTTACCTGCAGATGCACCAGCTCCATTTCAGGATCTCAAAAATCGGCTTGTTCAGAACTGGGGAAATGTCGCTGCGCAGCTGATAAACGTAGCCCCGCTTCGCATTGATACACTGATACCATACTTTTCTTATCTTTCAGATACCGATGCGGTTGGGATTTCCCGCCACCAAGGTGATCAGATTTTGGACGACTTTGCGCAGCGATATCCATCGAACCCGATTGTTTTGTGGTTCGATGGTCAGCGGAAAATAAATTCAACCAGTCGTCAGACGGTTCTTGAAGGTCTCTCAGACATGATTGATGCCATACAGAACTACAATTTGGAGCGCTATATCGCTTTATCGGATGATATTTTGGACAAACTCCATAACGCACGCGACAAAATCAGCGGCAAATGAGCCAAGCCTCCCTAAACCCACAATAACTTCGACATTTAATGTTGGCGCCAACACCACTGTGCAATTAAAGCTCATAACGAAGCTGGCTACCGTACTCCTTTAATTTGCATTTAAACAAATGCGCAAAAGAGATGTGGCCCAAATACCACACACGCCCCAAGATACTGTCAATATTGGCAAAATATTGGTGAATTTCGGTCAATTGTGTTTTTTTTCGGTTGCATCGATTGCCCGTATGCCTCATACGTCGAAGAAGGGAATAAAGATTTGCGACTCAGGAGGCCTACCGTGAATTCAAGGTTTGGTTGCGTTGTTATCGGCGCAATTTTTGCACTAACTTCGTTTCAAGCATCTGCCGTAACCTATGCAAGCGGCGAAAATGCTGCTGGCGCAACCGTTGTCACCCCAACAATCGGAAGAACGGTTGCATCATCAAATGTCAGCAACATTTCCACTCACCTTGATGCTCTGGTTGGCAATCTTGGCGGCGGCGGATTTGGCGGCGGCGGATTTGGCGGCGGTACGATTTCATCTGGTCTTGATGGCGGAGAAGACAAACAGAGCTTCTCTTTGTTCGACAGCAAGCTGCAAAACGGTTTGGCCGCTGGTGAAGACGAAAAAACTTACAGCATCTGGGCAAACGCCAACTATACCTATGTCGACAACGACAAAGCCGACACCCAGTTCGACGGTGATGTAAAAACTCTCAATATCGGTGCCGACAAGAGATTCACAGATAACTTCTTGGCTGGTCTCTCGGTTGGCTACTCGAAGACCGACATTGACACCACCTACAATAACGGTACCTACGAAGAAGATGCCTACACCTTGTCAGGTTACGCACTTTATGAATTTACCGACTACCTGAACTTGTCCGGCATGCTTGGCCGTGCATGGTCCAGCATCGATCAGGATCGCCAGAACGGTGCGACCACCTCGAACCTTGATGCTGATACGACCTTTGCCGCTACGACCCTGACCACCTCGAAGAAGTTCGACAAGGTTGGAGTGTCGGCTCACTTGGGTTACCTCTGGGCGGATCGCGACACCGATGGCTACATCGAAAGTAACGCCAACGTTGTCACAGCAACCTCAGCCAAGACTGACCAGGGCCGCATCGGTGGTGTAGCATCGTATGATTTCGCAGCCTCTTCTGTAATGTTTACACCGTTCGTAAGCGTCGATTACCTTCATGACTTCTCTGACGAAATCAACGAAGACGCCAACGCCTTTGACACCGGTTTGGGCCTGAAGGTCTCATCACAAGACGGCGTTCTGGAAGGATTTTTCCAGATCAAGACGCAGTTGGGCCGTGATGACTACAGCCAGACCAGCGGGACCGCCATGGTGCGCGTAAACTTCTAATCGATCCAGCCGGATTGTGACGATGAGATATATTTTCAAAAAGGCCAGACACATCTGTCTGGCCTTTTTGTGTTTTAGCACATTGCCTTCCTGCCAGTCACTAACCGCATCTGGCGCATATCGGAATGCAGACAGTCTGGCACTATCATCCCGTTGGGAAGGGCAATTTTTAGAAACACCACATTTTACGTTGAAATCCTACCTGGCTCCTCAGCGTAATGCCGATGGCCCTATGGTGATTTATATAGAGGGTGACGGGTATGCTTGGGTTAAGCAGAACTGGGCATCTCCAGATCCAACGCCACGCAAACCCTTTATGCTTGATGTCGCCCTGCAAGATAGATTTTATAACGCAGCATATTTGGCAAGACCCTGTCAGTACGTAATAGAGGCAGGCCTTGGCGTAAACTGCCGTACGGCATTGTGGACCGATGCCCGCTTTCATCGTGTCGTTGTAGCCGATATGAACAACGCCATCGATAAACTGCTCGCACAGCGCAGTCACCGCGGCCTCATTCTTGTAGGTGGTTCTGGAGGGGGGACGATAGCGATGCTCCTTGCCGCACAGCGAAGTGATATTTCGGCGATCATAACCCTGTCCGGGTTAATCAATCACCAGAGCTGGACCCGTTATCACGATATTTCCCCTCTCGGCCAATCGATGAATCCCGCAGCGTTGTATGCTAAGATTGCCCTAACCAAACAACTTCATCTACTTGCAAGCGAAGATGATGTTATCCCGCCTGAACTATCGAAATATGAACTAAAGAGATTAAGAGATCTATCACCAGCTACTGTTGACTGGCAGGAAGTCTCCGGATTAGATCACAATTGTTGTTGGAGCAATTACTGGGCAGAGCACTATCAGGATATAATCGGCAGACTTGCGTCAAGATGATTTGATGCACTTGGCGCCCCTATATCCCGATTATTTATGAGCAGAAGTCAATGCTGCTCAGACAGTGGATTTGCCGGTCACTTTCAATTCCTGAAACATCGACTAACATAACCCCCAAGAGATGATTTCCTAATATGTCGTTCAGCACGTCACGTATATATTCAATAATAAGTGCTATAGTAGTATCCTCTACTATTTTCCTATGGCCAATTGAATTTGGACCGAACAATTATGACGTTGGCATTAATGTATACATTTCCATTGCATCATTTATCATATTTTTACCATACATTTATCGTAATATTGACCCATTTCCGATTATCATATCTGCAATACTACTAACACAACACGTTCTATTTTCTCTATATAATGGAATAGATTACCGATCGACAATTATGATTGTGGTATTTATTTTGTATTTTGTGGCCGTGTACTACTCATTGCGATTTTGTTTGCAAGACAATTTTCATACTCTTCGATATGCGATACTTACAATGCTCATCGCACAATTATCTTTTCAAGTCTTGGACATATTGGACATCTACCATTTGTATGATTTCAATACCGTTCGGATGTATATATTTGGATCCATCGGAAGTACAGGGTTGTATGGCGAAGGATCACATGTTGCACTTTGTTTGGTGCCTCTGGTCTTCTTAAAAAACCGATATGGCCACCATCTGAATGCAATCAGTATACTAACATCAGTCTCGATAGCATTGGCTGTTTCTGCAACCGCCTTTATTGGTATTGTATTGCTGACAGTACTATTGATCGTAAAAGTTAACACTTGGCCGCGTCAGGTTGCAGCGCTCGGTTTGGTTGTCGGCTCCATATCTTTGGTCCTTGTCGGCTGGTACATATTTGGGCTGGAGTTCCTTTCACCTATCGCACGGCGCTTCTATGGTGTCTTCGAAGTTATGACAGGCACAATCGAACCCGGCGTCAACTTGTCTGCAATGGTGTATGCCAATGGTGTTCATATGGCATTGGCTGGCCTCATGGATATTGTGGGATCCGGCATTGGTAATTTCAGCATTTACTTTGACGGGGCTGTTGCAAGCTCTGCAATTGAGAGAATATCTCACGGACAGCTCAACAAAGATGACGGTAGCTGCGTCCTACTCAAGTTGATCGGCGAAACCGGTATATTTGGATTAGCGCTTGTTACCTACTTTGGTCTGAGCTGTCTGGCTATCATCAATAAATTTGGAAATTGCACGATCTCAGTAATTGCATGTTTTCTGGTGATGGCAGCGATCAGGAGTGCCGGATACTTCCATGGTCCCTTCGTCCTGTCATTCGCACTGGTTGGAGTTCTATGGCAAATGGGTGAAATATGGCCAAGAACATTTCTCAATCGAAGAACTCCCCTGATTTCCGTTCCAGAACTTCCAGATCCCCACCCGAACACAATACAAAACGGATAGAACAGGGCGGCATTTTGCGCATACACAATTCCAAAAAGGGAATACTTATGCGAATTCACGCCACGTATATTTACGTAACTGGTGTTTTTAACTTAAATTTTTAGGGAATCAATGAGGATTATTGTAACGGGTGGCGCCGGATTTATAGGTTCTGCTGTTTGCCGGCTCCTCATCAGAAAAGGCAATTGTAAGGTGTTGAATCTCGACAAACTTACTTACGCCGCAGACTTACGCTCGCTAAACAGCATCTCGGAAAATCCGAACTATTCATTCACAAAGGAAGATATTTGCAACGGCCCGCAGATCGCGAAATTATTTGAGACTTTCCAACCAACAGCGGTAATACATTTGGCAGCCGAGAGCCATGTAGATCGCTCAATTGATGGACCTGCGGAGTTTATGAAGACGAACATCTTCGGCACATTTAGCCTGCTCGAAGCTGCTCGTGCGTACTTTTACGGCCTGAATGCCGTCGAGCGATCACAATTTAGGTTCGTACACGTTTCTACAGACGAAGTCTTTGGCACACTTGGCAGCACAGACCTGTTTAAAGAGAACACACCATATGCACCGAATTCTCCGTATGCGGCCAGTAAGGCTAGTTCGGACCATTTGGTACGCGCATGGCACCATACCTATGAATTGCCGGTCATCATCTGCAATTGTACAAACAACTACGGACCATTCCAGTTCCCAGAAAAGCTTATCCCGCTAATGATCATAAATTCCCTGTTGGGAAAAAAACTGCCTATATACGGAACCGGCCAGAATGTAAGAGACTGGCTGCACGTTGAAGACCACGCCCTTGCTTTGTTTACCATTTTGGCCAAAGGCGTTGTCGGCGAAAGTTATAACATCGGCAGTCGTAATGAACGCTCCAATCTGGATGTCGCCCGAAGAATCTTTGGTTTAGTTCAAGACCGATTTCCGATATCAGGGTTTAGCAATTTTGAAGAGGCTTCAGAGTTTATTGCCGACCGCCCTGGTCACGACTGGCGCTACGCAATTGACCCAAGCAAACTTGCCAAAACTCTGGACTGGCAACCAGTATACGACTTTGAGACCGGTCTTATGAGCACTGTAAACTGGTATATCGAAAATCGAGACTGGTGGGAGCCAATCGTCGAAACAAAATATCCCGGCAATCGACTGGGCACGGGGAAGGGCGATGACTGAAACTTTGGTATTCGGAAGAAACGGCCAACTCGGTCAAAGCATGGCGGCTTGCAGCCACCACTACCCTGAGCTGCAACTAAAGTTTGCGAGTCGGAACGAATGCGATTTCACAGATCTCGATAGTATTCTTAGAATAATCGACAACGAAGAGCCTGATGCAATTGTCAACACTGCTGCTTATACTGCAGTCGACCTTGCAGAAACCAACAGTGATATAGCAAAACTCGTCAATTGCGAGGCTGTTCGAACCATCGCTCTAGCTGCAGCTAAACGTTCACTGCCAGTGGTCCATATCTCAACAGACTATGTTTTTGACGGGCAGGGGGCTTTTCCCTATCGGGAAACTGATAAGGTCGGGCCACTTGGCATATACGGACAAACAAAGTTAGCTGGAGAAATTGCTCTTAGCTCTGTCACCGACGCACACCTTATTTTCCGAACTGCATGGGGTTACAGCCCATATGGTGACAACTTCCTGAAAACAATCATGCGATTGCTAAGTACAAAAAACGAAATCGCAGTGGTTGATGACCAAACAGGCTGTCCAACATCTTTCCTCGATCTAGCTGCAGCCATTTTAAACATACTCCCAGCCATAACCCGTCCGGGATTTGACAAGTTTGGGACCTATCATTTGTGCTCCGATGCCCCAATGACCTGGTATCAGTTTTCCATGAAAATCCAAGCGGAAGCATCCAGAATATTGGGGGACAGTTGGTCTGGCACAGAGTGTAAAATCAAACCGGTTACCAGCGAGAGCTTTCAACAACCGGCCAGCCGTCCCGTGAATTCAGTGATGGCAACAGACAAATTCAAAGCATGTTTCGGGTTTGGTTTACCTGCATTTCGTCAGAGCCTGATCACAACGCTGACAAAACTTTCAGAAGGTCAAGATCATGCGTAAAGGCATCATCCTCGCTGGTGGAATAGGAAGCAGGCTATACCCATCAACCTTGGTTACGTCAAAGCAGCTGCAACCTGTCTATGACAAGCCTATGATCTATTATCCGCTGACAACGCTCATGCTCGCAGGGATACGGGAAATATTGATCATAAGCACGCCAAGAGATGTGCCACTATTTCGTGAGCTTTTGGGCGACGGCAACAAATGGGGTATCCGGCTGGAATATGCAGTCCAGCATTCGCCGAAAGGGCTGGCGGATGCATTTATTGTTGGCTCTGAATTTATTGGAAGTGATCCATGCTGCCTGATTTTAGGCGACAATATCTATTTCGGCCACGGTTTGACCGATTTGCTCACGAACGCCGCGCGACAATCAAGTGGTGCAACTGTGTTTGCCTATTTTGTACAAAATCCGGAGCGCTATGGGGTTGTAGAGTTTGACGGCGATGGTAAAGCGATCGATATAATTGAGAAGCCAACCAAGCCGCGGTCAAACTTTGCAGTCACCGGGTTGTATTTTTACGACCCCGAGGTGGTCGAGATCGCACGCTCTATTAAGCCGTCGGGAAGAGGGGAGCTTGAAATCACGGATGTGAACAAAGCATATCTAAAAAACGGCAATTTGGCTGTCCAGAAGTTAGGACGCGGATATGCGTGGCTTGATGCTGGCACACATGACACCATGCTCGACGCTGCCAACTTTGTTCGAACTATTGAGAGCCGTCAAAGTCTTAAAATTGCTTGCCCGGAAGAAATTGCTCTAAGGACCGGAATGATTACCGTTTCTAAATTTGAGAAACTTGCAAATGAATTCGGCGCAGGATCATACAAAGACTATCTGAATTTGGTGTTGCACACTTACGAACATGGGTGAGGTGTCATCAAAAATCCGGACACTGGCAATATGCAGCAAAACTCATCGGTTGCATGTCTTTATCTGAGAGAGTTACTGCGCCTTCAGAAATCCGCCACTCGATTTTAAGTGCGGGGTCATTCCAGGCGATAGATTTCTCTAACTCAGGAGCATATCGCGCTGAAACTTTGTAGTTCACTTCCGTGTTTTCTTCCAACGTTACAAACCCATGCGCAAAGCCTTTGGGAATGTATATCTGGTTCCACGCCTGCGCACTTATTTCTGCCGACACCCATCGCCCAAACGTTTCTGAATTTTTTCGGATATCGACGGCAACATCAAGGATTGTTCCCCTGACAACACGTACAAGTTTGGCTTGTGCAAACGGACTGCATTGATAATGCAGACCTCGGATGACGCCGACCGCTCTAGAAAGAGAGTGGTTATCCTGAACGAACTCTTCCTGTATTCCAATTTTTTCGTAGGTGGACTTGTTATAGATCTCAGAGAAGAACCCTCGATCATCATCAAATTTGGCAGGATAGAGAACTTTAACGTCTGGAATTTCAAGCGCCTTAATCTTCATCAACTTTCTCTTCAACAGGTAAACCAGTAACTACCAACTCTGTATTCCTAGTACATTTCTTGACGGCATTGAACAAGGCTGTCCGCTGGCAAGGGGTACCTCACTTAGTTCTATAATATATATTATGACAAATATTTATAAATAGCATTTATGGAGAAATATATAATCTCTTCAATTCACTGCATTCTATTATCTCACGCAATGCATTGAGTTTGATGCCTGCGCACAGATGCTCCCGCTGCTATGAACTGCGTTTGAATGAAATGCTGAACACACACCCGCTGTTGCGTTCGGGCTGTGTTAATTTCACTTTGGTGTCGTGACGTGCAGCAATTTCTTTGACGATCGACAGGCCAAGGCCGCAACCCTCTTCCTGACCGGATTCACTCATCCGATAGAACCGTTTGAAAACATCCTTGTGATGTTCAATCGGAATGCCCGGGCCATTGTCCTCGACGCTTAGCCGCACGAACCCCGGTTTTCGATCATTTTCAAGACGCACCGTCACCGCACTGCCATCCGGGCAATAGATCAGCGCGTTATGCACCAGGTTTTTAAGAAGTTCTTCAATCAGGGTTGCGTCACCCATAATCAATACCGGCTCTGTCAGGCCCTCGTACCCAAGATCAATGCCGTTTTCGATCGCAGCTGGAACCTTTGCACTGGTCACCGCACGTGTGATGGCACAGAGATCGATTTTTTCAAACGGACGTCCGGCCAGGCCTTCGGGTGCTGCACGCGCAGACGCCAATAACTGATTGGCCAGATGTGAGGTTTGTCGGGTTGAAGACGCGATGGTTTCCATGATTTGGCGCATTTTTTCCGGATCATCTTCCCGCTGGCCAAGTTCTGCCTGGGTTCGCAATGCCGCCAAGGGAGTCCGCAGCTGGTGGGCTGCATCCGCTGTAAAGCGCTGCATGGTCTTGAGGCTGTTTTCAAGGCGTCCGAACAGCTGATTGATCGCTCCTACAAGATGTCGCACTTCGGTCGGAACGTCATGCAAGATGGGTCGCAAATCGGTTGGCGAGCGACGGTTCAAGGCTTCTTCAAGCCGTGTTAGCGGCTTAAGACCCTGACCGATCCCGAACCAGACAATGATTGCGGCAAGCATGATCAGCACAATCTGACGTGCAGCAGCACTGGCCAGAATATCCTCGCTCAGACTGGTTCTGGTACCCATTGTTTCCGCCACAAGAACCTGAAAACGCGTTGCTTTTCGAACACTTGCAACATATCGCGACAATGCACCAATGCGCACCGGTTCACCATTATAGACCGCATCATAAAATACCGGTTCTTCGCGCAGCGGCAGCAAACGGTCCGGCACCGGGGGCAAGTCTTCGTATCCGGTGATGAATTCGCCCTGCCCGGTACTTACCTGATAAAATACCCGGTCTTCGGCCGCACTTGTCAGCATCTCAAGCGCGACATAGGGAACATCAACCTCGATCTTCCCGCCGATCATGACCACGCGATCTGCAATGGCCAATGCAGAACTTAAAAGTGCCCTGTCAAATGCCTGGTTTGTCGACCTAACAGCGTTGCTGCGCACTTCAAGCAACATCAATGAACTGATCACCAAAAGCGGTATCAGCAGCCAGATGACAAGCCTGCGTCTAAGAGATCCGTTACGCCATTTCATGTCTTTTTCAACAAATATCCAAGCCCGCGAACCGTCTGGATTTTGACGTCGGCTGTTTCGACACGCTTGCGCAGCCGGCTGATATAAAGTTCGACCGCATTTGCACTGATATCGTCTTCAAATCCGGCCAACTGGTCTGCAATTTGTTCCTTGCTCAGAACATGACCGACCCGCAACAGCAAGATTTCAAGGATATTGAGCTCGCGGCGTGGAATATCGACGTCATTGCCGTCAATCATGACGCGGCGGGCAACCGTATCGAAAGTCACTTGGCCGCATTTGATCTGGGTGTTGTGCGTACCCGCATGACGGCGCATCAGCGCCCTCACCCGTGCTTCAAGCTCGACAAGCTCAAACGGTTTGGCCAGATAATCGTCGGCGCCAAGATCAAGTCCCTTCACCCGGTCTTCGATATCGCCACGCGCCGTCAGGATCAAAACGGCACTTTCCGCCCCCCGATGACGCAACCGCCGCAGGATTTCAAGCCCGTCGAGCTTCGGAAGGTTGAGATCAAGCACCACAAGCCCGTATTCCTGCGTCCGCAGGATATCGTCGGCTTCCTCGCCATCGGCAATGATATCAACCGCATAACCCGATTGCCTTAAAGACTGTGCAATCCCGTCAGCCAGTGCGGCGTGATCTTCGACGACAAGGACTCTCATTGTTTGTGTTACTCTTCCCTGATAAACCGTTCTACGGCGTTGTTATGCTTTGCCGTTCTTGGTATTGGCTTTGATATGGCCGTTTATGTTGAAACGCTTTGCCCGTATCCAGCCAGTCGTCTCTGGCCGACCGTGACATAGAGTATCCGAAATGACCCTGGGCCGTACCATTATTCGTTTATGTGCCATCGTGGTTGCGATGCAAGCATCTTCTGCATTGGCGGAAGTCTTTACCTTTGCCCCGCTGCGAACATCCCAGATTTCCGACCCGGAACAGTCACTTTTATCACCCGATACCCCGTCCGCGGTTATTTACGGTTCTGCCGATATTGGCGCATTTTCCCCGGTCATCGAAGCGTTTCAGCAAGAAAACCCATATGTTGGTGTCGAATATCATCAGCTTCAAACCCTTGAAATGTATGACATGACACTGGCACAGCGTGCCAATGACGAACCAAATGCCGATCTGATCATCAGTTCGTCCATGGACTTGCAGATGAAACTGGCCAATGACGGCTATGCCATTTCACATCAAAGCAGCCAGACGCGCGCCTTGCCACATTGGGCGCGCTGGCGCAACGAAGCCTTTGCCGTAACGCAGGAACCCGCCGTCATTGCCTACAACCGGGCATTTTTTCGCGAACACAATCTTGAACCGCCCAGAACCCGCGATGCCTTCATCGAACTCCTGACCAAACATGATGATCTGTTCAGTGAGAAGGTTACCACCTATGACATTGAACGAAGCGGGGTTGGTTTTCTGTTTCTGGCCCGCGATGAACGCTTCTTTCCGGGTATCTGGGATTTCGTGCGCACACTTGGCCAGTCGAAGGTGAAGCTTTATTCCAACACGTCACCAATGCTGGAAAAAATCGCCGATGGGCAGGTGGTGCTTGGGTACAATCTTCTTGGCTCCTATGCTGAGACGTTCAGCCATCGCAACCCGAACCTTGGCGTTATCCTGCCCGACGACTTTATTGTCGTGTATTCGCGGATTGCCATCATTCCGCGCGACGCACAGAACCCCGACCTTGGTGCCCGTTTCCTCGACTTCATGTTATCGATCAAGGGCCAAAGCGTTCTGCAAAGCGAGGGCAATTTCAACCCGGTCCGCGCCGATGTCCCGCAAAGCCCGTTCTCGTCGCTGATTTTTGACCGTTACGGCGAACGGGTACGTTCTTTTCCAGTCGGTCCGGGTCTTCTGGTCTATCTTGATCAGGCCAAGCGCCAGCGCTTTATTCGCCGTTGGCAGGATTCCTTGCTAAACCGTCGCTAAGGCACCCTGCCCGGCATTCATTCCGTCATCAGGCCTTGTTGCATTCCGTTTTTGCACCTTCGGGAACCGGTCGGCGTTCAGGCCCCGTATAGCTCCAGATCATGCGACGCGGGATCGGGCCCTTGTTGCGGCCACCCTGACTGGTCTGCTCCCAGGCATGGGCAAGGATACCGACAGAACGGGACAGGCAAAACAAACCGCGCGCCAATTCCGGTGCAAAGCCGAGTTCGGCATAGATCACCGCTGTGGCACCATCGATATTCATCGGAATGCGTTTGCCTTTGCGTTTGAGCAATTCATCCTCGATACCGCTTGCGATCCGTCCAAACCGGCCTGAAACATGCCCGTCCTCAGCGGCGACCTTGACCAGTTCAAGCAGCCGGGGCGCCCGCGGATCAACCGGATGGAACCGGTGACCGAAACCCGGAACATGTTTGCCATGTTCTGCAATCTGATGATCCAGTCCGTCAGACACCGCTTCCTCAAACACCACACCGCGATCGATGCGGTTTGCGATATCATGATAAAGGCTGACGGCCTGCTCGCCCGCACCGCCATGAACATCGCCCAGAACGTTCACGGCACTTGCCATGGCATTGTTAAGCCCGACCCCGCATGTCGCAGCCATCCGGGCAATGGCAATGCTTGGCGCTTGCGGGCCATGATCAACGGCGGAAACCAGGGCTGCTTCGAGTAATCGCGCCTGACCAGTTGTCGGCAGTTCGCCGCGCGTCATCAGCCAGATCATCGTCGGGAAACTGACATTTCCGATAAGTTCTTCGATTGCATAGCCGCCGTAATGGATTTTTCCGGGCTCCATATCGATGATACCGGTATGCCACCAGTCGCGAACTTCCTGTTCGATTTCGGTTGCTGTCTTCTCGCTCATAATACGCCCTCATTGGCCAATGTTGAAATTTCGTCCGCCGACAGACCAAGCCCGGTCAGAATATCGGTATTGTCCTGACCAAGTTCCGGGGGCGGCATATCGACCGACGGCGCATCCCCGTCCATCTTGATCCCGGTCTTGAGAATGCGGATATCGCGCCCGGCTCCCGGGACATTTTCAAAGGACGCCAACATTCCCCGATCGGCAATTTGTGGCAGTGCCAGCACCTGCGGAACGGTCAGAACCGCACCGGCCGGCACCCCAACCGCGTTGAAACGTTCAACCCAATGATCCGTGGCATCCGTCCTCAGCACATTTTCAAGAAGACCGGTCAAGACTTCCCTGTTTTCAAGCCGTTCCTTGCGCGACGTAAAGCGGTCGTCACCAATCAGCTCTTCCAGCCCAAGCACACCGCATAATGCCTCGAACTGTTCCTGTTTGTTTGCAGCGATATTGATTTGGCCGTCTGCGGTGCGGAACGTTCCCGATGGCGACGATGTGAAATTGTCATTGCCATTGGCGGTCGGTTCCTTGCCCGCAACCAGATAGTTTGAAACCACCCAGCCCATGGTCGCAATGACAGATTCCAGCATCGAGATATCGATAAAGCAGCCCTTGCCGTCCTTGTTGCCAAGCGCACGTCCGGCCAGCGCCGAGCTGATCGCAAAAGCAGCCGTCATGCCGCCAATCGTATCCGCTACCGGATAACCAACGCGATAGGTACCCTTACCCTGCTCGCCGGTAATCGTCATGATGCCCGAAAGACCCTGAACAATCTGATCATAGGCCGGAAGCTTTTTCATCGGGCCGGTTTGCCCGAACCCGGAAATCGCGCAATAGACAAGCTTCGGGTTCACCTGTGACAGGATGTCATACCCAAGCCCGAGACGGTCCATGACGCCCGGGCGAAAATTCTCGACCAGCACATCGGCGCGTTCGACCAGTTTCTTGAGAATCTCTTTGCCGCGCGGATCCTTGAGATTAAGGGTGATCGACTTCTTTCCGGCATTTTGCGCCATGAACGAGACGCCCATAAGTTTTTCATTCAGGGCCATGTCCGCACCCAGCTGCCGCGCAAGATCCCCGCGCCCCGGTGCTTCGACCTTGATCACGTCCGCGCCAAGATGGGCAAGCTGATGACAACAAAACGGCCCGGCCAGAACATTGGTAAGGTCCAGCACCGTGATACCGGAAAGCGATTTTGATCCGTTCATGGAATTTCCTTAAATTCTGTCTAGTAGAATTATGTTCTATTATATAGAATTTTGGACCATCGCGAAATCCAAACAGCACGTCATTGCCGATCACCCGCCTGGAACAGGACGATTTTCCATGTCAGACCAAAACGTTACCGCCGTTGAACGCGCCCTTAAAATTCTGGATGTCTTTACCGATCAGGACGGCGACTTGTCGCTTAAGGAACTGGCTGAACGCACCGGAATGTATAAAAGCACCCTGTCGCGACTGGCGGGTACACTGGAGTCCCACGGGTTTCTGATGTTGTCGGGACGTGGTCGCTATCGGTTGGGTCCGGCCTTGTGGCGACTGGGTTCGATCTATCGGCGCTCTTATCGCATGGATGACGTGGTGCGCCCCCATCTGTCGGCACTGGTCAAAGAAAGCGGGGAAACGGCCTCGTTTTACGTTCCGGAAGGATCAAGTCGTCTTTGTCTGTTTCGTGAAAACTCGTCGCGCAGTTTGCGCCACCATCTTGAAGAAGGTGCTCTTTTGCCCTGCGATCGTGGGGCGGCCGGTCATGTTATCCGTGCCTGGGGCGATGGTGTCGATGATCGCGCCATCGAGGTGCTTGATGACAGGTTTGCCGAAAGCGAAGGCGAACGTGACCCGGACATATCGGCGATCGCGGTGCCCGTTCTGGCCCGTCAGGGGCATCTTTTGGGTGCCTTGGCACTATCCGGCCCAAGCAGCCGCTTCACACGCGAGAAACGCCATAACATTCTGCAAACATTGCAAAACCATGCCACAGAATGTGGCGACCGACTGTCTGGCTGACCGCGTATTTCCACCCACCTTTTCCATTGCCGCAAAAATGATGTGAAAAATTTTCACGCAATTATCCGCAATGACAGGTTGATGACAGGTTCTACTGCTAACGTCCTCCAACTGCCGATCCGGGTGCGTCTTGAACGTGCCTGGAACAAACAAAAAGAATATCGGCAAGGGAGGTCATTTTTAGCGGTCGTATGCTGATGGGGAAACTGTATCGGCATTGCGACATCAAACATCTTCCTTGTCGAAGTTTTGTTCCTTTCGATCGGTCGACCGCCAAACGGGTGGTCTGGGAAAATGCTTTAGTGTCTGGAGGAGACCCTGATGAATAAGCTGACGATGTTCTCGCGTCGCGGATTTATTGCCGCAGCAACCGCTGTTGCTGTTTCGACTGCTGCATTTGGCGCCATGGATGCCAAAGCCGCAGAAATCAATGAAATTCACTTCGTCATTCCAGGTGGCGCTGGCGGCGGCTGGGACGGTACGGCACGTGGTACCGGTGAAGCCCTGACCAAATCCGGTCTGGTTGGTACCGCATCCTACGAAAACATGTCTGGCGGCGGCGGCGGTAAAGCCATTGCCTACATGATCGAAGCGGCTGACCGTCTTGACAACACCCTTATGGTCAACTCCACCCCGATCATCGTTCGTTCGCTGACCGGTGTGTTCCCGCAGTCCTTCCGTGACCTGACCCCGATTGCTGCTGTTGTTGCTGAATATGCTGCATTCGCAGTTCCGGCAGACAGCAAATTCCAGTCCTTTACCGATGTAGTTGACGCGGTCAAAGCGGATCCGAACTCGGTCAAGTTCGGCGGCGGCTCGGTTCGTGGCGGTATGGACCACATTGTTGCTGCCTATGCTGTCCAGAAAGCTGGCGGCGATGCGAAACAGGTAAAATACATCCCCTACGATGCTGGCGGCAAAGCAATTGCTGGCCTTCTGTCGGGTGAAACCGAAGTTCTGTCGACCGGTCTTGGTGAACTGCTTGAACTGGCCAAAGCTGGCCAGATCCGCATCCTTGCCGTGACCTCGAAAGAACGCGTTGAAGCGGCTCCGGACGTAGCGTCGCTCGGTGAACTCGGCATTGATGCCGAATTCGTCAACTGGCGCGGCTATTTCGGCTCCCCGGCACTTTCGGCTGAAAAAGCGGATGCCTATGCAGCGGTCCTGAAAGACGTTCAGGCAACCCCGGAATGGGAAACCGTTCGCAAGCGCAATGGCTGGGAAAAAATCTACAAGCCGCGTGCTGAATTTTCCGCCTTCATGGAAAACCAGGAAAAGGTCGTTGGCGACCTGATGCGCGAACTCGGCTTCCTGAAATAAGCCACTAGAACACAAGTAAAAAGACCTCCGAAGGAAACCACGCCATGTCCATCAATCGCGACAAATTCGGCGCATTGCTATTCCTATGCCTTGCGCTGATTTATGGCTTTTATGTCGGTGATATCCCGCTGCTGTTTGGCGACGAGGATGCCCCGTTTAACGCCAGAACCCTCCCTAACGCACTTGCCTGGATCCTGGGCGTGGTTTCCTTTATCCAACTGATCCTGCCGGCCAACCAGGAGGCCGGCAACCTTGCGGATGCCTTCCGCGGCCTCAAATGGCGCCGCGTTGTCATCCTTGCGGGTCTGATGGTGTTTTACGGCCTGACGATCCGCCAGCTTGGCTTCCCGATTTCGACCTCCCTCTTCCTGATGGGTGGTTTCTATACCCTTGGCGAACGACGTCCCCTGGTTCTGGTTTTGACGGCTGTTCTTGTCACACTCGCATTCTGGGGCCTGCTTTATCTGATGGGTATTTACCTGACCCCTGGCGATTTCTTCTACTATCTCGGTTGGATGTCGAACGATGCTTGATGGAATTTTCGCCGGTCTTTCGACCGCTGTCATGCCGATCAACCTTTTGATGGTTGCTGTTGGCTGTTTCGCAGGCACCTTTATCGGGATGCTCCCCGGTCTTGGCCCGATTACCGCCATTGCGCTGATGATCCCGATCACCTACGGGTTTGATCCGTCGACCGGCCTGATTTTGATGGCTGGTGTGTATTATGGGGCGATTTTCGGTGGGTCGACCTCTTCTATTCTGATCAACGCACCGGGTGTTGCCGGCACGGTTGCAACCGCCTTTGACGGCTATCCGATGGCCCAGAAAGGCCAGGCTGGCAAGGCGCTGGCAATTGCGGCCTATGCGTCGTTCTCGGGTGGTACGATCGCTGCGATCTTCCTGCTGGTGGCGGCACCTGCCTTGGCCTCTGTTTCGCTGTCTTTCCAGTCTGGCGATTATTTCGCACTGATGGTTCTGGGTCTTACGGCCGTATCGGCCTTTGCCGGCAAGGGCCAGGTTCTCAAGGCCATCACCATGACGCTGTTTGGCATCATGCTGTCGACCATCGGCACCGATCCGGCAGCCGGTGTTGCACGCTTTACCTTTGGTAGCATGGACCTTATCGACGGTATCAGCTTCCTGTTGCTGGCGATGTCGACCTTTGCCCTGTCCGAGGCATTGCTGTCGATCCTGCGTCCGACCAAGGACACACGTAGCGACGAGGAAAAAGCACTTAAAAGCCTGGGCTCGATGAAGCTTTCCAAGGATGAAGTCAAAACCATGGTTCCGGTCATTGGCCGTTCGTCGATCCTTGGTTTCTTCACTGGTGTTCTTCCGGGTGCGGGTGCGACCATTGCCTCGTTCCTGGCCTATGGCATGGAACGCAACCTTGCTTCGGCCAAGGAAAAGCTTCAGTTCGGCAAAGGTTCGATCCGTGGTCTGGCGGCACCGGAAACTGCAAACAATGCCGCGTGTTCTGGTTCATTCGTACCGCTTCTGACCCTTGGTATCCCGGGGTCGGGTACGACGGCTGTCATGATGGGCGCGCTGATTTCCTATGGCGTTCAGCCCGGCCCGCGCCTGTTTGTTGAACAGCCTGCTGTGTTCTGGTCTGTCATCATTTCGATGTATATCGGGAATGTGGTGCTGCTGATCCTGAACCTGCCGCTGATCCCGTATATTTCCCGTCTGCTTGCCCTGCCCCAGCAGCTTCTGGTGCCGTTCGTTCTGTTCTTCTCGCTGGTCGGTGTTTACCTGGTGACCTTTAACACCATGGACATCCACATGATGGTGATTGCAGCGGCAATCGCGATCGGCCTGCGCTTGCTGAACTATCCGATGGCGCCGATGCTTCTTGGCTTCATTCTGGGCAAGATGATGGAAGAAAACCTGCGTCGTGCCCTGGCAATCAGTGACGGGTCGATCTCGTTCCTTTGGGAACGCCCGATTACGCTCGTCATTCTGCTGATCAGCATTCTGTTCCTGTCTGCTCCGCTGATCGGGAACCTTCGGGAATGGATGCGTAATCGCAAAACAGTTCCCAATGACGGTGAACTCTAAAAACCGACGTTAATCGGCGCGAAGGAAACTGGTGAATGCGTTTTATTGATAATCTGTCGATCGGCCCCAAGACCCTTTTGGTTCCGGTCTTCCTTATGATCGTCATCATCGCCATGGGGATTGCCACGGTCGCAACCCTTCAAAGCGAAAAAGCCACTCTCACCAGCCTTCGCGTCGAAGCCTATGAACGGCGATCCGATGCCCTGACGCTCAGCAGTGCGTTAAATGAGGCACACGGATCGCTGTTTCGTATTCTGACCTGGGATTCCAATGGCATTAATGCCGCTGTTGTCCCCGACCTGCGTGAAAAAGTCAGCAAGCTGTCCACAGAACTGGCACCACTTGCCGATCGTCTGGCCGCTGTTGGCGGTGACGAATTCCGCAGCAACTACGCAAAATACATGGAACAGGTTGACCAGTTCCTTGTCGAAAGCGAAATGAACATTTATGGCGCGCTGGAAGTCATCGCCCAGGCCGATGAAACATTCCAGGCCCTGCAAGCGCCGCTTAATGAAATTCTTGTGCAATCCCACGACATCGCGACAACGTCCTTTGCCGACGCAACATCGCAGGCAGAAGCCCTTCAGCAGGTCTTTGTTGTTGTTGCCATTGTTGTGGTCCTGATTGCCGGGTCGGTATCGATTTTTGTATCGCGCCGCATTTCACGGCCAATGACCGACCTTGCCCATTTGATCGAACAGATTTCCAATGGTGATCTGGATATCGAGGTCCGTGGCGTTCAGCGCCGTGATGAAATCGGCACTGTTGCCCGGTCTGTCACCGTCTTGCGCGACCAGTCACGCGAAGCCGAAAACCTGCGCAAGGAACGCGAACGCGTGCGCGGCCTTGAACGTCAGCGCCAGCAAAACCTGATCGAGGCGACCGAACATTTCCAGCGCACCGTACAAGAAGCCCTTTCCGGCTTTGACCGTGAATTCGGATCTCTGAACGGTTCGGCCAGCGATATGGAACAAATCGCCACCCATGCCAGCGCCCGTTCTGCCGATGCCAATCAACATTCCGAGCAGGTTCTCCATCACATCGAGGCGGTATCGCAAACGACTGCCAGCCTGTCCGAAGCCATCGCCGAAATCGGTCAGCAGGCCCAGAATTCAGCAACTGTCGCCGGACGCGCCCGCGAGGAAAGCGAACATTCACGTGCCCTGTTTGAACAGCTGACATCTGCCACCCAGCGCATTGGTGATATCGTCAGCCTGATCGAAGACATTGCCAGCCAGACCAACCTTCTGGCCCTGAATGCCACGATCGAAGCCGCACGTGCTGGCGATGCCGGCAAAGGCTTTGCCGTGGTTGCCGGCGAGGTCAAAAACCTTGCCTCGCAAACCGCGCGCGCGACCGAAGATATCGCAAGCCA
This sequence comes from Thalassospira povalilytica, assembly GCF_002844235.1. GTDB lineage: Bacteria > Pseudomonadota > Alphaproteobacteria > Rhodospirillales > Thalassospiraceae > Thalassospira > Thalassospira povalilytica. The sequence continues at coordinate 575,242 of NZ_PGTS01000002.1, forward strand.
GGTCGAAGAAATTCGCGGTCTGACCGACAATGTGGTCAATGCGCTTCATTCTGTTGCCGATGTGATTGGCGAAGTCGATCAATCGGCGGCGGCAATCGCGGCGGCTGTCGAAGAACAGCAGGCCTCCACAGCCGGCATTTCCGACAGCATCCAGGATGCCAATGGCGGCATGCGTACCGTTGCCGAAGCCGTCGGCGCGCTTGATAACGAAACCGCGCGGGTCCATAACGGCTCGGAAAATGTGACACGGGCGACCAACACCCTGAATACCGAAGCATCGCGCTTGCGTGATGCCATTGACGGCTTCCTCGAACAAATCGAAAAAAACAAGGCTGACGCGTAATGACCAAAACACAGGACGATCCATCACAAGACAGTTGGATCACACGATTTTCCAGTGTTTTGACACCGCGCTTTCTTAAAAAACTGGCCATTGGCCTTGGGATCGGACTTGTTGGCGGGCTCATCGCCCATTCCATCAATATGCCACTGGCATGGATGATGGGGCCGATGCTCGCAACCTTTGTTGCAAGCCTTCTGCGCGTGCCGATGGGCATTCCCATGCAGTTCCGGTCTGTGATTTTGGGCGTGATCGGGATTTTTCTTGGCGCTTCCTTTACGCCCGATACCTTTGATCAGGCGGCCCGCTGGCCCATCAGCATGATTGCTGTTTTGCTTTATGTCCCGGTGATTACCGTGATCATCACCTGGTTTTACAGCAAGGTCGCCCGTCTTGATCCGGCAACCGCCCTGTTTTCGGCAACACCGGGCGGACTGACCCCCATGGTGGTTCTCGGGGCTGCGGCCGGCGGGAATGAGCAGGAAATTGCACTGACACAAGGGTTGCGGGTGCTGCTTCTGGTGATGTCTGCCCCGCTGATTGTTTTGCTGATTACGGGTGTTGTCGCCAATGGACACGGCGACAGCGAAGCCATCCACATGAGCTTGGGCGAAGGCGCACTTACCGCGATTTGCGCCCTTGTCACCATCCTGATTTTCCGCAAAATCGGTGTGCCGGCCTCCTATATGACCGGCGCGATGGCAGCAAGCATGGTTCTGCATGTCACCGGCATCGTCGAAGGCAACCTGCCCGACTGGCTTCTTGCCGGCAGTCTGTTGATCCTTGGATCTGCCATCGGCAGCCGCTTTTCTGGTGTGAAGCTTGCTGTTCTGGGACGGCTGGCGATTTATTCGGTTCTGGCAACCTTGGTTGTGCTGGCCTTTACCGGCGGTGTTGCGTGGTTCGTGTCGCAATGGCTCGATCTTGACTTCATTGCGGTTCTGCTGGCCTTTGCGCCGGGTGGCGTGGCCGAGATGTCGCTGATTGCACTAGCCCTGAATGTCGAACCAAGCTTTGTTGCCTTTCACCATATCGTGCGGATTTTCGAAATCGTGCTTCTGGCACCAATCATGGCGAAATGGTTCGAACGCCATTTCAACCGCAAAAACGGCGCAATCAAATAAAAAAATTTTGATTTACAGTGCATTATGGAAGCTACCTGATGCACTTGATCAGAACGCATAGCCCTTGATATGCCGATGGATCAGTCACGTTTTTCAACGATCACGTCGTGATCAAGAACCGGTGCGACATCAATGTCACTGGCATCCATCATCCCCGAAACACGCTGCAAGGCGGCAATCAGGAAGGTTTGCTCCCATTCTTCCAGACTGTTGAAATTGTCTGAAAAACGGTCGTGCAATGCCATCGGCGCACGATCAAGGATGGATCGCCCCTGCTCTGTCAGACGGACAAAGACTTTGCGTTTGTCGGTATCCCCGCGTTCACGCGACACAAACCCCATCGCCTGAAGCTTGTCGACCAATGATGTCGTTGATGCCTGGGCAAGATTGACCTTCGCGGCAATCTGCCCGACCGTCATCTCGCCGAATTCTTCAAGTGACTGCAAAACAAGCAATTGGGACGTTTTCAGCCCGGTAATCTTGCCAAGTTTTTTGGCGTGAATATCACTCGCCCGTAAAATTCGACGGATCGAGATCAGTGCTTCGTGCAATTTATCCATGATGAATATCCGGGCGTTGATTTTGTCCTGCTGCAAAACCTGTTTTAGCCCCGAAAACCGCAATTCGCAACGGTATATGGCATTATTCCATCGACTTTCGATATTTAATTGCATCGATATTCGTTATTTTAAGGAAAGATTATTTCATCATTTCCCCGCAATGATTATCGACCGTCGATCCATTATAGTTTCGTTTATTTTCAATACTTTATTGTATTTCACAGGATTTTAACAGTCGCCCCCTTGATCATTTTCCATCGATATTCTATACATCTATCGCGACATGAATGATCGCATATCGAAATAACAGAACAGGCAGACCGATGAAAATTGCCACCACAAAGGGCAATACCGGCCAGAAAGCCAACCTGATTATCCGAAAACCCAAGGCCACTGACGGCGCGACGGTGAACAACCTGATTGCCGAATGTAAGCCCCTGGACGAAAATTCCGTGTATTGCAATCTGCTGCAATGCTCGCACTTCGCAGACACCTGCGCGATCGCAGAACTTGATGGCGAAGCCGTCGGCTTCGTCTCGGGCTATCTTGTCCCGAACAAACCGGACCAGCTTTTCATCTGGCAGGTCGCCGTTTCGCCCAAGGCGCGCGGATTGCGCCTGGCAAAACGTCTGATCCTTGACATTCTTGATCGTCCGGCATGCCACAACGTGACGGAACTGAACACGACGATCACGTCAACGAATGCCCCGTCACAGGGCGTATTCCGTTCAGTCGCACGTGAGCTTGGCGCTGACGTCAAACGCAAAGTCCAGTTCGAACGCGAAACCCATTTCGATGGGGCCGCTGCCAGCGAAATCCTGTGGCAGATCGGACCGTTTGAACGCAAGGACGTTGAACGCGTCGCGGCCTGATCCGACCCAACCGATATTCACCCAACGCATGCAACAAACGGATCGCACCGTTTTTGGAACAACCGGCCTGCCGGAACGTTTGGCATGACAAGTGGAATTGATTTTCCCAATCTGAAAGAGGGAACCATGACTGTATTTGATCGTCTTGAATCGGAAGTTCAGAGCTACGCACGCTCCTTCCCGGTAACTTTTGAAACGGCCGAAGGCGCCTGGCTGACCGATGAAAACGGAAATCGCTATCTTGATTTCCTTGCCGGTGCCGGCAGCCTGAATTACGGCCACAACCATCCGGTCCTGCAGGAAAAGCTGATTGATTACATCAAATCAAACGGCGTTACCCACGGCCTGGACATGCATACCAAGGCCAAGGCCGCATTCCTTGAGGCACTTGAAACCAAAATCCTCAAGCCGCGCGATATGGAATACAAGGTCCAGTTTACCGGCCCGACCGGCACCAATGCGGTCGAAGCTGCCCTTAAACTGGCGCGCCGCGTCAAAGGCCGTGAAACCGTGATCTCGTTTACCAATGGCTTCCATGGCTGCACCCTTGGTTCGCTCGCCATTACCGGTAACGAACATCACCGGGGTGCTGCCGGCGTCTCGCTTGACAATGCTGTTGCTGTTCCGTTTGACGGCTACATGGGTGATGGTGCTGATACCACCGAATATCTTGATCGTGTCCTGTCGGACAATTCAAGTGGCGTCGCCCTGCCCGCTGCTGTCATCGTCGAGACGCTTCAGGGTGAAGGTGGCCTGAATGCAGCTGATTTCGGCTGGCTGAAAAACCTCGAAGCTGTGTGCCGCAAGCACGACATCCTTCTGATTGTCGATGACATTCAGGCTGGCTGTGGTCGTACCGGTACTTTCTTCAGCTTTGAACCGGCCGGCATCAAACCGGATATGATCACTCTGTCGAAATCGCTTTCGGCTTATGGTCTTCCGCTGGCTGTTGTCCTGATCAAACCGGAATTCGATATCTGGCATCCGGGCGAACATAACGGCACCTTCCGCGGCAACAACCACGCGTTTGTTACGGCCGCCGCCGCTCTGGACCATTTCTGGTCGGATGACAAATTCGCAGCCGATGTCCGCGACAAGGCCGAATTTCTTGGCAACCGCCTTGAAGAAATTGCGCAGCGCTATGGCGATGGCAAATTGTACCGCAAGGGCCGCGGCCTGATGCAGGGCATCTGCTTTGAAAGCGGTGAAATGGCATCGAAAGTCACCAAGGAATGCTTCAAGCATAACCTGGTCATCGAAACCAGTGGACCGGAAGACGAAGTGGTGAAATGCCTTGTGCCGCTGATCATCTCCAAGCAGGATTTGGCGCATGGTCTTGATATTCTTGAAATGGCAACCGCCAAAGCCATGGGCAAGGATGTCGCACCGGCCAAAGCAGCAGCTGAATAATAGCCAGGTCGGGCGACATCCCCGGGTGTCGCCCGCGCCCCACAACTTCATAAAATCAAAGAGTTAAAAATGATTGTTCGCACACTGAAAGAATGTGAAGCATCCGGCCGTCGCGTGGTTTCGGACAACTGGGAAAGCACCCGCCTGTCGCTTGCCGATGATGGCATGGGGTTCTCGTTCCACATCACCACCATCTATGCCGGCACCGAAACCGAAATCTGCTATGCCAACCATTTCGAGACGGTTTATTGCATTTCGGGCAATGGCGAAGTCGAAACCATCGAAGATGGCAAGAAATACAAGATCGAGCCGGGCACGGTTTACATCCTCAACAAACATGACCGTCACTATCTGCGTGGCGGCACCGAGGACATGGTTGTCGCATGCGCGTTCAACCCGCCTTTGAACGGCCGAGAAGTCCATGACGAAAACGGCGTCTACCCGCTCGATGGTGATGCGCTCGCCAGCTAAGACTCTTGTTTGAGGCGGCCGGCAACGACCGCCTCAAACTTTCTTAAGCCAATAAACTTTCAAGGAAACGCCCCCAAAGGAGGCAACATGCTTTCAGCCCAGAAAAAATCGGACGCTGGGCATAGCGTTCACAAGATCGGTGGTACGTCGATGACCCAGGTTGATGCGGTCATGGACAACATTCTGGTCGGCAATCGTAAAGAAGACGAACTCTATAACCGGGTCTTTGTCGTTTCGGCATATGGCGGTTTTACCGATCTTTTGCTGGAAAACAAGAAAACCGGTGAGCCGGGTGTCTATCAGCTTTATGCCGGCTCGGAAACCGATTGGGCCTGGGGTGATGCCCTGACCGGCGTTTCCGAAAAGATGTGCGAAATTAACGAGCAGATCTTTGGTGACGCACCGGAACTGAAACTGGCCAATGCGTTTGTTCAGGAACGTATTGAAGGGACACGAAGCTGTCTGATGGATCTTCATCGCCTCTGCAGCTTTGGCCATTTCAAACTTGAAAAGCATCTTTTGACCGTTCGCGAAATGCTTTCGGCCATTGGCGAAGCACATAGTGCCCATAACACGATGCTTCTGCTGCGTGCCAAGGGCGTCAATGCTGTGTTCGCAGACCTTTCGGGCTGGCGCGAGCCAGAGGCCTCTACCCTTGATGGCCGGATCGAAAAGGTTTTCGAAGATATCGACATTTCAAGCCAGCTTGCGATTGCAACCGGCTATGCCCAGTGCAGCGAAGGTCTGATGAGCATCTATGGCCGCGGCTATAGCGAGGTGACTTTCTCGCGGATTGCCTGCCTGACCCAGGCGCAGGAAGCCATCATTCATAAGGAATTCCACCTTTCAAGCGCCGATCCGCGCATTGTTGGTGAAGATGCCGTTCGCCCGATTGGCCGTACCAGTTATGATGTTGCCGATCAGCTTTCCAATATGGGTATGGAAGCCATTCATCCACGCGCGGCCAAAGGTCTGCGCCAGAATGATATTCCGCTGCGTATTGCCAACACGTTTGAACCCGAACATCCGGGCACAGTGATTGATGACCACTGGAATCCGGAAAGCAGCCGCGTTGAAATCGTTACCGGCGTTCCGACCGCGTTCGAGATCGAAGTTTTCAATCAGGACATGGTTGGCGTTCCTGGTGGTGAGGAATCCATTCTTAGCGTTCTGAAACGCTATAAGGTTCCGACCGTCACCAAGAACCTTAATGCCAATACGATCACCCATTACGTGTCGGCACCGCTCAAACAGATCCGTCGTTGTGTTGACGAGATCGAAGCCAAGCACCCCGAAGCAACGGTTCAGACCCGTAAAGTCGCCATCGTATCGGTGATCGGTGCCAATATCGCCCAGCCGGGCCTGTTTGCCCGTGCCGTGTCGGTTCTTGATGATGCCGGTGTTGAACTGGTGGCGTCGCACTATCCGAGCCGCCGGGTGGATCTTCAGTTCGTGGTTGCCGAAGGCGACTTCAACAAGGCCGTCATCGCCCTTCATCGCGGCCTGGTCGAAGGCAAAGCCAAAGCCGACAACACCGCGGATGATAGCGCTAACAAGCAGGCAAAGCTTAAAGCTGCCTGATCCTGGTCGCGTCCCGACCAAGACCAGAACCCGCAAGTGCACCTGTTGCCTTGCGGGTTTTGTTTTGACCGCATCCCATACTTGCCAGCCATGATGCAGCGCGATAGGACTAAAACATTGTTCTGTTCCGGCTTAAAAGGACCCCGTCATGAGCACCCATAACAGCAAAGCCATCAACGAGTTGCTTGACGTCATGGCAAAGCTCCGCGATCCGGATGGCGGATGCCCCTGGGATCTCGAACAGGACTTTTCCACCATTGCCCCCTACACGATCGAAGAAGCCTATGAAGTGGCCGATGCGATTGCCGATAATGACATGCCCGAACTGTGCAACGAATTGGGTGATTTGCTGCTTCAGGTCGTTTTTCATGCCCAAATGGCCAAAGAAGCCGGTCATTTCGACTTCGAAGACGTCGCACAAAGCATCGTTGCAAAGATGATCAGCCGTCATCCACATGTTTTTGGCGATGGTGATGCCACCACCACCGAGGGCGTCAATCAGACCTGGGAAAAGATCAAGGCTGCCGAACGCGCCCAAAAGGCCGAAACCAAGGGACATGAACGTCACAGCGCCCTTGACGGGGTTGCAAGCGCCCTGCCTGCATTGATGCGCGCAGAAAAATTGACCAAACGCGCCGCCCGTGTCGGGTTTGATTGGCCCAGCACTGACGAAGTGTTTGACAAGCTTCACGAAGAAATCGACGAACTCAAAGCCGAGATGACCGAAACCCCCGATCCCGCACGCTTGCAGGATGAACTGGGTGACATGCTTTTTGTGATGGCCAATCTGGCCCGCAAAATCGGTGTGGATCCCGAAGTTGCCTTGCGCGGCGCCAATCACAAATTCACCAAGCGCTTTCATTTCATCGAAGACGAACTTGCCCGCGACGGACGCACCGCCGCACAATCAGATCTGGATGAAATGGATGCGCTCTGGAACCTCGCCAAAAAAGTCGAGCGGGGTCAGGCATAGTTACCCAAGACCGCTCTGAATGCGATCTTGGGCCAACCGATTGGTTTTCCTGCCGCATATAGAGTTCGATCAGAAGTCCAATTGGTGAAACGTCACGCGGGCTGTTCAGACATCCTCGGAACACGGACCGTCGCGAGCTTCTTCACCGGATGGCGGCAACGATTGGCTCACACCCACAAATAGGCCGCGTGAAGTTACGAGAACAGCGGCAACAGAATCTCGTTTATTTCGTGCCACAGTTCTTCCGAACTTGCGCACAGAAGTCCCGGTGCTGTGGCATTGGCGTTATATTCATTGTCCTTGTCGGTCATGATATAACGTGCAAAGCCGCCGGCCTCCCGCACAAGTAACGTACCCGGTGCGTGATCCCACGGTTTCAACGTGCGATAAGCACAAAAGTCGTATGCACCGCGGGCCGTTTCTTCATATTCCGCGCCACAGCAGGAATAATGTGCGACCTCGTCAAAGAAATCGAGATGCCCGTAATGTTTCCGGATGCGGTCGCGGGCATAGGAAATCAGGAAACCCTTCGCATCGCGCGCATTCTTGATGTTGGATCGAACCGAAACCGGCTGATCCTGATAACGGGTTCCAGATCCCTTTTCGGCAACGGTTGCATGCCCTTCGATCGGATCAATAATCCAGGCTGCTACCGTCTCGCCACCGTGATAAAGCCCGACCATGCATCGAAATGGCTGACGATGATGGGCAAAGTTCTTGGTGCCATCGACCGGATCAATGATCCAGAACGGATCAGAACCGGCAAAGACCCGGTCCTGCAACTTGGCATCGGCATGGGCAGCCTCTTCGCCAAGTGCCAGACTTCCGGGCAGCAAATCGGTCAGGCGCGCGGTCAAGACACGTTCGGCTTCGGTATCTGCGATGGTCACCAGATCAAGGGCGTGGGATTTGGTGTCAATATCTGCGTCGTCAAGCTGGCCGAAGCGCGGGGCGATTTCAGTTGCCGATACCTCGCGGATAATTTCGGTAACCTTATCCATATCGACTGTTATCGCCACGCTACTTCTCCCATCGGGTAAACTTGATTACGCACTAAACCACATGAATTTGAAGCCCGGCCTTTGCGCACCAGTCCTCAAACCGCCCGACACGTGTGGTGTCCACACGTACCTGGATTGATATTCCGTCGGCACCTTCGCTGCGCTGAAGCACTTCGCCCTGTTCATAAAGACGGGCCAGTGACTTGCCATCCGAATAAGGCACGCACAGTTCGAAAACCGGCATATCTTCGGTCAGACGGCTTTCAATCAGCTCAAGCAACGCATCACAATTCCGACCCTTAACCGCTGAAATTGCGATGGTATTGTCGTGCCTGCTTGCATATTCCGTCACCGCCTGAAGATCATCACCTTCAAGCAGATCGATTTTATTCAGGGCCTCGACCAGTTCTTCGCCATCGATTGCCTTTTGCAGTCCCAGCGCCTTGAGAACTTCAAGCACGTCAAGCTTTTGGGCTTCGGTTTCCGGAGATGATGCGTCGCGGACATGTACGATCAAATCCGCTTCAAGAACTTCTTCAAGCGTGGCCCGGAACGCCGCAACAAGATCGTGCGGCAAATCGGAAACAAACCCCACCGTATCAGACAGAATGACCTTGCGCCCGCTTGGCAGGATCAAACCACGCATGGTCGGATCTAGCGTTGCGAACAACATGTCTTCGGCAAAGACTTCCGATACCGTCAACTGGTTGAACAACGTCGATTTCCCGGCGTTGGTATAGCCGACAAGCGCAACGATCGGGTATGGAACCCGTCGGCGTGCTTCGCGGTGAAGTTCACGGGTCCGTTTGACTTCTTCAAGTTCACGACGAAGCTTGGCCAGCTTGTCGCCAATCAAGCGCCGGTCAATTTCGATCTGACGTTCACCCGGACCGGCCAGGAAGCCGCGCCCGCCGCGCTGACGTTCAAGGTGCGTCCAGGTCCGGACAAGGCGGGATCGCTGATAGCTCAGCAACGCCAACTGGACCTGCAAGCGCCCCTCACGGGTGCGCGCGCGATCGGCAAAGATTTCAAGGATCAAGCCGGTGCGGTCAATAACCTTGCACTTCCATTCGCGTTCCAGGTTACGTTGCTGGATCGGGGAAAGCTGGCCGTTGATCATCACGATATCGGCTTCTTCGGCCTTGATCTGCAGACCAAGCCGTTCAACAACACCGGTCCCGAACAGGGTTGCCGGACGTGTTTTAGCAATGGGCACGATATCCGCGCCCACCACATCAAATTCAAGTGCGCCAGTCAAACTGACAGCTTCATCCAGTCGCGAAGATGCATCGCGCCAAGACGCTGTCTGGTCGGCGCGTTTTAGTTCTGGATGGAAAACCAGGACCCGGGGGGCGTCTGGCGTCGTGCCTCCCCCCGAAGTCAGAGACTCGTCAGCTATTTTCTTCTTCCGTCGCTGGCTGGCTCGGATCAAACAGTTTAATCGGTGTCGTCGGCATTACCGTCGAAATCGCGTGTTTGTACACGAGCTGGGTGTGAGCATCGCGCCGCAGCAAAACAGAGAAATTGTCAAACCAGGTAATGATGCCCTGCAATTTGACTCCGTTGACCAGAAACACGGTAACCGGCGTTTTGTTTTTACGGCAATAATTCAGGAATACGTCCTGAACATTCTGTGATTTTTCCGCCATTGGTTAGACCTAGCCTTCTTTTATGAGCGTTTTTTTGGTTTCGGGCGGTCAAGGAAAATGTGGAGCCGTCGACGTTAAGGTCCGTCACGACCCCTGCCCCATTTTTAATGACCAGTCTGAACTATAAGACTTTCGAGAAGCCTTTTACAACCCTTACAAGCGCCTCGCAATCAGCGAAATGCCAATCAGGGCTAAGAGTCGCAGAATTCTGCGTCTCACTGTGACCGGTTAATTCATCACCAATCAGGATTGCCGTGGCCCCGACATTGCGCGCGCATTGAATATCGACCACACTATCCCCAACAAACCAGAGATTCTCATATTGCGACGCCGAAGAGTCGCCCATTGCCATATGGACCGGATCGGGTGCCGGTTTGTCGTTTGGCGCATCGGTTGCCCCGACGATCTTTCCGAAAAACGGCGTCCATTCAAGATGCTCGGCTTCTTTACGAAGAAAATCACCGTTCTTGTTGCTGACAACACCGATATAGGTGCCGTTGTCACGCAGCGCACACAACAAATCATATGCCCCGGCCAATGGCGTCAGCGTTTCAAGATGGATTGATCTGAAATGGGCATAAAAGCTGTCTTTGGCTGCTTCCCAGCGATCTTCGCCAAACAGCACCGGAAAACTGTCACGCAACGAGCGTGCAACGCGCTGCTTTGTTTCATCAAGCGTCCAGCGATCCTTGCCGAAATCGTCAAAGGTCATATTCAGGGCTGCCTGAATGGTTCCCCAGCTATCAACAAGGGTGTTATCCCAGTCAAAAATGACGGCCTTTGGCGGATGGGGCAATTTGTCAGACATTTGGTCTTCCGGTGATATGAGGGGCGTTTATTGGTATGAGGAATAATTTTCCCCGCCGTCGATCAGAAATATTCCAGTCGAACAGCAAACATTTTCTCGACCTTTTTGATCTGCTCGGAACCGGCAAACACGACAATCCGGTCGTTGGCTTCAATCACCGTATTGGCGCGCGGCATCACAACTTCGCCATCACGCAAAATGGCGCCGAACACCACACTGGCCGGCATCGCGATATCCTTGATCGCCTTGCCAACGATCGGCGCGGTTTCGAGTGCCTCTGCCTCAAGCACTTCGCCAAAGCCCTCTGAAAGGCTGTGTACCGCGCGAATACGCCCGCGGCGGACATGATGCAGGATCGTTGACACCGTCGTCATACGTGGGCTGATCACGACATCAACGCCAAGTTCGGAAACCAGCGAGTTATAAGTGCTTTTGTTAATCAGCGTCAGGGCGCGCGGGCAGCCATACCGTTTGGCCAGCAGGGATGCGAGAATATTGGTCTCGTCATCATTGGTCAGTGCAACAACGGCCTCGGCATTGCCGACATTTGCCTCTTCGAGCAGCTCCGGATCAAGCACATCGCCGCGCAGGACAACGCTTTTCTTCGGGAGCTTCTGGGCGACATAACGCGCACGTTCCGGATCGGCTTCAACCAGGCGGGTGGTAACACCCGGGAAGTTCTTGTTGATTTCTTCGGCCAGGAACAGCGCAATGTTGCCGCCGCCAAAGATGACAATGCGGCGTGCTTCGGGGTCTTCATGCCCGAATGCCGACATCGCACGGGATACCTGATCGCTTGAAACAGCCAGATAGACAAGATCCCCGGCCAGCATCTGATCATCGCCCTTGGGATAGACCGGCTTATCATCGCGGATCATGCCCAGGATCGAAATATTCAGATCCGGGAACAGCTGATGCAATTGACGCAGCGGCGTGTTGATCACCGGGCAATCTTCGTTACACCGCAGGCCAAGGATTTTGACCTTGTCATCGGCAAACGGGATCATGTCAAACGCGCCGGGCGCCTGCAGACGACGCGCGACCGCACGGGCGACTTCCATTTCCGGTGAAATCACCACATCAATCGGAAGCTTTTCGCGCCCGAACAGGCTTGCCCATTCCGGCTGCAGATAAGTCTGGCTTCGGATACGGGCAATTTTGGTCGGCACGTTAAACAGTGAATGGGCGACCTGACAGGCCGTCATATTGACTTCATCGGCAAAGGTAACAGCGATCAGCATGTCGGCCTCGTCCGCACCCGCCTGCTGCAACACATCGGGATGCGATCCGAACCCGATAATGCCCTTAACTTCCAGGGTGTCTGAAATCTTGCGAACCAGTTCTTCCGACTGGTCGATCACGGTGACATCATTGTTTTCCGCAGCCAGATATTTGGCAATGTGGAACCCCACCTGCCCGGCGCCGCAAATGATGACCTTCATCTTGTTATCTCCCGTTCACAACAGTCCAAGATGGGAATGGCCCGATCAGCTGTTCACACCAAGGCTTTTCAGCTTGCGATGCAACGCTGAACGTTCCATGCCGACAAAACTCGCCGTCTTGGAAATATTTCCCCCAAACCGGTCAATCTGGGTTTGGAGATATTCTTTTTCAAACATCTCGCGTGCTTCTCGCAGCGGCAATGCCATGATTTCACTGGTCTTGTCAAAACTTAGCGACGTCGGCACATCAGAAAACAGTTCAGATGGCAGCATTTTACCGCTGATCAGATCCGTTTTGTCGTCATCCGGCGCCATGATCATCAATCTTTCGATGACATTGCGCAACTGACGAACATTGCCCGGCCAGTCATAGGCATGAAGGGTTGCCATGGCTTCGGGTGACAATTTGCGTTTCGGAAGCCCGGTTGCATCCGCATACCGTTCAAGGAAACGTTCCGCCAATTCGGGAATATCGTCGCGACGCTGCTGCAAGGACGGCACTTCGAGCGGCACGACATTAAGCCGATAATAAAGATCCTGACGGAATGTCTGTTCGGCAATCCGTTGTTCAAGATCACGCGCCGTTGTTGCAATCACCCGGACATCGACACTGACCGGAACCGATCCGCCGACACGTTCAAATGTCTGATCCTGAAGCACCCGAACGATTTTCCCCTGGGTCTCAAGGGGCATATCAGCCACTTCATCAAGCAGCAAAGTCCCGCCATGCGCCAGTTCAAGCACACCGGTCCGTGCTTCGCGATCCGCAGTTGCAACCGCCCCAAACAGGGATTCTTCCATGGTTTCCGGTGAAATATTCGCGCAATTCAGAACCACAAACGGGGCTTCGGCCCGGGCGGATTTCTGATGAATCAGCCGTGCGACTACTTCCTTGCCCGAACCGGCCGGGCCATGGATCAGAATACGACTGCCTGTTCGCGCAACACGGTCAACAGACTGGCGTAAATTATTGATGACCGACGATTTTCCCAGCAGTTCTGTATCGCCACCGGCCCGCAGCGTCAGTTCGCGGTTTTCGCGGCGCAGACGCGCATCATCAATTGCGCGTTCCACAACCATCAAAAGACGGTCGGTATTGAACGGCTTTTCAATGAAATCATAGGCCCCGATACGGGATGCTTCGAGCGCGGTTTCAATGTTGCCATGACCTGAAATCATGACAACGGGAACTTCGCTATGCTCGCGTTTGATCAGTTTAAGCGTCTCGATCCCGTCGTGATCGCTTTCATCCATCCAGATATCGAGCACCACCAGACTTGGGCGACGTGCGGACACCTCGGCCAGGGCTTCCTGGCTCGAACCGGCTTGTCGGGTCGTGTAGCCTTCGTCTTCCAGAATACCGGAAATCAACGCTCGAATGTCTTGTTCATCATCGACAATCAGAATGTCGTGCGCCATGTCGGAACCAAATCAATCTTATTATTGTTGCGATTTTGGCAATTTATCAATTGCCCGAGGAAGAAGCGCCCTGCGCCCCTGTTTCAATTTCGGCATCAGTAGGTTGCGGGAAAGATAGTGTCACGGTCGCCCCACTTTCAACGCCGTCGGAGAGTATAAGCTCTCCGCCATGGTCTTCCATGATTTTCTTGACGATCGCAAGACCAAGCCCCGTTCCCTTTGACCGCGTCGTGACATACGGCTCGGTCAAACGTTCGCGATGCTCGGCCGGAAGTCCTTTACCGTTATCAGAAACAGCCACAAAGACATGTTGATTGTTTGGTGACACGGCAATCGAAATTTCAATGCGTCCACGCGGCAATTCGCCGTCTTCGGGTTTTTCCCGCCCTTCGATGGCCTCGGCTGCGTTTTTAAGCGTGTTGATCAGACATTGGTTAACCTGATGGGCGTCACACGAAATCTGCAAATCCTCGATCCCGGACCGGTCAAAGTCATAGGTAATGTTGCTATGCGCCTGCTTCTGCAAAAAGACCGCACTTTTTACCAGTTCACTAAGGTTTTCCATTCGCATTTTCGGGGACGGCATCCGGGCAAAACTGGAAAACTCGTCCACCATACGTCCGATATCTGAAACCTGGCGAATGATCGTGTCAGTACAGGTCTGGAACACATCCTTGTCATCTTCGATCTGTTTCAGATAGCGCCGTTTAAGGCGCTCTGCCGAAAGCTGGATCGGGGTCAGCGGGTTCTTGATTTCATGGGCGATACGGCGTGCGACATCGGCCCAGGCCGCCATGCGCTGTGCGGTTTGCAGTTCGGTCACATCATCAAAGGTCACAACATACCCGAACACCGTGCCATCATCGGCCCACTCGGCGGTGACCCGGGCAAGCAATGTCAGATTGACACCATCGCGACGAATTTCGATCTGGCGCGGCTTGCTGCGATCACCATCACGGCTGAAATCATCAAATAACGGGGAAAATTCCGGGATGACTTCCGTAAGTTCCTGCCCAAGATGCCCCTCAAGGTCGATAGCCAACAGATCAGATGCACTTCGGTTGGGCAGATCGATCTTGCGATCCGGATCAAGGCCGATCACGCCCGCGGTAACACCGCCCAGAATGGCCTCGGTAAAGCGCCGGCGTTCGTCATTAAGACGGTTGGCGGCAATCAGCTCATTGCGCTGGGTTTCAAGCTGGGCGGTCATACGGTTGAACGCGCGGCTTAGTGCTTCAAGTTCATCCCCCTGCCCGTCAAGCGGCACACGGAAAGACAAGTCGCCATCGCGCACCCGTTCGGCACCGGTGATCAGTTGCGATACCGGTTGAACAAGTCTTGTTGCCACCATAAGGCCAAGCGTGACAGCCGCCAGCAGCAAAACCACAGAAATCAGCACAAAGATCATGACAAAGGTAATCACGATCCCGGATCGTTCACCTTCAAGGCTTTCATAGGCGTCAACGGCCCGCCGTGCCTTGTCGATACGATCAAGCACATTGGGATCGACAAACCGCCCGACCAGCAAAAACGCATCGATGAAGCTTGGAATTTTGGCCAGCGCCCGAATGCGGTTGTCGCTGTTCCCAATCATCAGAACCACGTCTTTTTCGCGTGCTTCGTCATAGACTTCGGCGGGAATGGACGCCTGATCGGTATCATAGGAAAAGCTGTATTCCGACTGGGCGATGATTTGGCCCGAACCGTCAATCATCATGACTTCGGGCAAACCACGCGCGAGTGCCTGATCGGTCAAAAGATCGGAAATCCGTTCAGGACTGGTGGAAAAATTCACCCCGAACCGCTGCAAATCGGCCGTGGTTGCCAGAACATCGGCACGGATAAGTTCCTGATGCTCCTTAAGATAGGCATCGGCAATGACCATGCTTTCTTCGACAGCTGTTCGAATGCGGTCACTGAACCAGCCCTGAATACCGAAATGCAGGAAGAGCGCTGAAAATACGGCAACAACAATCGCGGGCGTCACAGCCACCAGCGAAAACATCAACACCATGCGGGTGTGAAGCTTTGCCCCGGCAACACCGCGCCTGCGTTCAACCCAGATCTGAACCAGCTTGCGGGCCACAAGGGTAGCCAGCAACAACACCAGCACCAGATCGATATTCAGCAAAAGCAAAATCAGGCGCGGGTCAGGACGGAACGGCGCCGTCCCCGTCATCGCAAGATAGGTGGCCGTTACCGAAACCAGTGCAGCAGCAACCAGACCGAACGCGAACCGTCGCGATTGGCCCAGACGCCCCAGAAACCTTACGAAGCCCGATCTCAATATCCGGTTGGAGATCGAACTTTCCGCATTGTTCATTTCGTGCCCCTGACGACTTCCAGCCCAAGATCACGGATCTTTTTGCGGAGCGTATTGCGGTTCAGACCAAGTACTTCGGCGGCTTTGACCTGGTTGCCGCGGGTTGCTTCAAGCGTCACATTCAAAAGCGGGCGTTCCATTTCGCGCAGGATGCGATCGTAAAGCCCGTTTGACGGCAGGTCTTCTTCATGTGCATCGAAATATTCACGGACGTGACGTTCAATGGATTCCGACAAGGATTGCGGCTCGGCACTGGGTGCTGCTTCGCTGACATTGTTTTCCGAAAATTCGGTTTCAATGACATCAACGCCAATCACATCATGGGAATAAAGCGCCGTCAGACGCCGCACCATATTTTCCAGTTCACGAATATTGCCCGGCCAGCGATGCGCCTTGAGACGCGCCATGGCTTCTGCCGACAAGGTCTTGCGCGGCAATCCTTCTTCGCTGGCCTGCATCAGGAAATGATTGACCAGTTCAGGAATATCTTCAAGACGTTCACGCAGCGATGGCAAACGGATCGGCACGACATTCAGGCGATAGAACAAATCTTCGCGGAATGTGCCTTCGCGGATCAGTTTGCGAAGATCACGGTGGGTTGCGGCAACAATACGCACATTGACCCGGATCGGCGTGCGACCACCGACACGGGTATATTCGCCTTCCTGAAGAACACGCAGCAAACGGGTTTGTGCCTCAAGCGGCATATCGCCAATTTCATCAAGAAACAGCGTGCCGCCTTCGGCCTGTTCGAACCGGCCGACCTTACGTTCGTTCGCGCCGGTGAAGGCACCTTTTTCGTGACCGAACAGTTCGCTTTCAATCAGTTCGCGCGGAATTGCCGCCATATTGATCGCAACAAACGGTCCGTGGCGACGCCCGCCATATTCGTGCAGGGCGCGCGCAACCAGTTCCTTACCGGTTCCACTTTCACCGGTCACCATAACGGTCAGATCGGTATTCATCAGGCGCGCCAAGGCACGATAGATTTCCTGCATGGCTGCCGAACGTCCAATCAGCGGAAGGCGATCA
This sequence comes from Thalassospira povalilytica, assembly GCF_002844235.1. GTDB lineage: Bacteria > Pseudomonadota > Alphaproteobacteria > Rhodospirillales > Thalassospiraceae > Thalassospira > Thalassospira povalilytica. The sequence continues at coordinate 592,247 of NZ_PGTS01000002.1, forward strand.
TCACCCTCTTCATCTGCTGACTTGCCAGACTGGCTTTCCTGCGGGGTTTCAAGTGCCCGATCAACAATGCCCATCAACTCATTAAGATCAAAGGGCTTTGGCAGATATTCGAATGCCCCGCGCTGCGCGGCCTTGACCGCCGTCATCAGCGTGTTTTGCGCGCTCATGACAATGACGCGCAGATCCGGGCGCAATTTTCGAATACGCGGCACCATGTCCAGACCGTTTTCGTCGGGCATCATGACATCGGTAATCACCAGATCACCGTCCCCATCGGCGATCCAGTCCCAAAGCGTGCGGCCGTGACCGGTGCTGCGGACTTCGTGACCCTGACGCGACAATGCCTGCGTCAATACGGTACGGATGGCCCGGTCATCGTCAGCGACCAGAATTCTTGCAGGGCTCGTGCTCATGCGGTGTGTTCCCTGTTATCGATTATTATCGGTTGTTCACTGGCCCCCTCGGCCAGCGCACGATTATAAATCGGCAGCATGATCTGGAATTCTGCGCCGCCCCCCGGCACATCCTTCACTTCGATCACACCACCATGGTCATTGATGATTTTCGCAACAAGCGCCAGACCAAGCCCGGAACCGGTCGGTTTCGTCGTGACAAACGGATCAAACAGGCTTTCGCGCATGTCTTGCGGAATGCCCGGACCATTGTCACGGACCGATACCACCAACGGCAAATGCACACGCGCATCACCCCCGGCAACTGCCAGCCGGATGCCATGCTGGTAGCGGGTTGATATGATGATTTTGCCATCTTGCGGATCAACGGCTTCGCCGGCGTTCTTCACAAGATTAAGAAACACCTGGATCAACTGATCGCGGTTGCCAAATACCGGCGGCAAGGACGGATCGTAGATTTCCTCAAACGCAAGATTCTTGGCAAAACCGTTTTCGGCCAGACGGCGCACATGTTCAAGAACCGTATGAATGTTGACAGCCCCGCGTTCCATCGGCTTGTCGGAGAAAATCTCCATCCGGTCGACAAGTTCGACAATACGGTCAGCCTCGTCACAAATCAGCCGGGTCAGAACGCGGTCGTCCTCATTACTGGTTTGCTCAAGCAACTGGGCCGCCCCGCGAATGCCCGATAGCGGGTTTTTGATTTCATGGGCCAGAATGGCGGCCATCGCACTGACAGAACGGGCAGAATTGCGGCTTAGAAGCTGGTTATCGATTTTCTGGGCAATCGAGCGCGGCTCGAATGTCAGAACCGCGCAGTCGCTGTCATCGGGCATCGAACCAACGGTAAGGTTCACGGTATGCTTGCCGATTTTCGGGCTTTCAATCAGCAGATTGTGATCGGCAACCAGCGTCGCCTCGTCAATTGCCTGCTTGATCAGCGAAAAAACCGGACTGTCTGACGGTATAAAGTCGCTCAGATCGCTGCGGCACAGAACGCTGGCGCTGGTGTTAAACAGCTGTTCGGTGGCCTGATTGACAAACCGGATCTTCCCATCCCGGTTGGCGACGACAACTGCGCTTGCAATTGCGTTCAGCACCCCGGTCGGGTCAACCCCGTTGCCTTTTCCAAATCCCAGTCTCATTCAATTCTTCCCCGACGACGTTAGTTTTATATCGCCATATTATTGTTATCGAGCAGTCAGGCTGCTTCCTGACTGTATTTGACTTCGTTTTCGATCAGCGGTTCATAAAACGCGCGAATTTCACCTTTTACCTGATCAGGATTATCCAACACGTTGACAACACGCCGAAATTCCGTGGCATTGCGCAAACTGTTGCAGTACCAGGCCAGATGTTTGCGTGCGATGCGCACACCCTGACGGCCATGATGGTCAATCATTGCATCGTAATGGCGCAAGATCGTTTGCAATTGCACCTCAAGGCTCGGTGCTGCCAGCTTTTCCCCGGTTTTAAGATAGTGCGATACTTGCGCCAAAAACCACGGTCGGCCCTGTGCCCCGCGCCCGACCATGACACCATCTGCACCGGATCGACGCAGTAATTCTTCGGCGTCTTCTTCGCTGGTAACGTCACCATTGCCGATCACCGGTATGGAAACAGCATCCTTGACCAGTGCAATGGCATCCCAGTCCGCGTCCCCCTTATAGAACTGGCAGCGGGTTCGACCATGGATGGTCAGCATCTTGATGCCAAGATCCTCGGCAATTTTCGCAAGGGACGGCGCATTGCGGTTGTCGTCATCCCAGCCCAGCCGCATTTTCAGCGTTACCGGCACAGAAACAGCATCAACCGTTGCCTTGATGATATCCGCAGCAAGTTTTTCGTCGCGCATCAGTGCTGATCCGGCATAGCCCTTTGTAACTTTTTTGGCCGGGCAGCCCATATTGATGTCAATGATCATTGCCCCGCGCGCTTCGTTCATGCGGGCGGCCTCGGCCATTTCTTCGGGCTCGGTTCCGGCAAGCTGAACAGAAAGCGGGCTTTCGGCTGCGCAATCACCGTGCATCTTGCGCACTTCTTTTTCATGTCGCTGGATGCGGGTCATGGCATCTGACGCAATCATTTCAGACACAACAAGATGTCCGCCAAACTGGCGGACCTGCTGACGAAATGGAAGGTCAGTCACACCTGACATTGGTGCCAGAATAACATTCTCTGGCACATGCACAGAACCGATCTGCAATGACATGAAGGTAATCCGATTGCCTAAAACTTGGGCAGATTAATAAAACTGGCTACGAGTTGCAACAACTCTAAGCGTCTTGCGGAAATTATCGTTGCCTGACGCGGGTCCATCACATGCAAAGACCACAGTTCAGACGATAACAGACACCCCATCGACCCTGATGCCGACAGTGCCTCAATCCATTATCGGTCATGATATTGGCTTTATGGTTTCGGGGTCTAGCCGACAATATATCCGGTAACAAGCCGCACACCCGGAAAGGCCAGCGTCAAAAGCAGCCATGCACCAAGGACAAACCGAACAGCCATGCGCCCGCGCAGCGTTGATTTTTCATGGATGAAGATCAAAACGCAGATCGTGGCAAATCCAAGCAAGGTCAAAAGCATCTTGTGATCAATTGCCCAAAGGCTGCTGCCTTCGACATAACGCAGCGCAAAGCCTGATACGATCCCGATAATCAGAACCCAGGCGGACCATTTCAAAAACCCCACCAGCATATATTCGCTGTCGCGAAGTGGCGGCAACCGGCGGCTCCAGCGTGTTGGTTTACGGTGCTTAAGGGCATGTTCCTGCACGATATAGGCCATCGCGGCAATCGCCGCCAATGTTACCAGCGCATAGGTCACAAGCGAACTTCCGATATGCGCCCAAAGCCAGCCGGAATAAAGCGCAGGCCCGGTTACAGTCGGCGGCACATGTTTGCCAAACAGATTGAAGATCGCAGCAAGCAACGCAAACAGAAGCAGGTAACCGCCAATATATCCGGCAAGCCGCCAGACCTGATGGGGGCCTTTGCAAATGACAAGCCCGCCAAAAATCATGATGACAGACAGTTCGGACCAATGCAGGGCCGCTGCGAACCCGCGCGACTGGACTTCCTCACCGCTCAGACCAAGTACGACCATCGTTCCGATCGCCGCCAGGCAAATCGATCCATACAGCCATATATCACGCTTGGGTTCGGCCCGCATGATCTGGGCTGTCAGCGGCAGCAAGGCCAGAATATGAATATAGGCAGCAAGCATGTGTTGGTCCGTTTCTGTCACAAGACTTCGATAAGACTTGAAAAACCAAATGGCGACTTGGCAAAGGCTTCGCAGAAAGATAGCCTGCGGCGCAATTCAGACAAGCCATGGCATCACGTTTATGACCAAAAAAATCGGGGTTGTCATCGTTGCAGCTGGCAGCGGTAACAGATTTGGCGACCCAATACCAAAACAATATCACACGCTTGGCGGCAAAACACTGCTTGGCCATTGTATCGAATGTTTTGCCCGCCATACATCCCCTGAACTTGTGCAAGTGGTGTATAACCCCGCACATCAGAACTGGTATGATGGCGCGATTGCAGCACTCGGGGCTGATATCACCACCCTGCCCGCACCGATTGGCGGCGGCGTGACGCGCCAGCAATCGGTCCTGAATGGCCTGCGCGCGCTGTCAGCACGAAAGCCCGATATTGTTCTGATCCATGATGCGGCACGACCGGGTATTTCCGATGACGTGATTACCCGCGTGATCAAGGCGCTGGAAACCCATGCCGGCGCCATTCCCACTTTGCCGGTCGCCGATACCATCAAACAGACATCCCGCGATGGCGTGATCACGAAAACCATCCCGCGCGACACATTGCAACGTGCACAAACGCCACAAGGCTTTGTCTTTGAAACCATTCTGGCCGCGCATGAACAATTCGAAGGCCAGGAATTCACAGATGATGCAGCACTGCTTGAGGAACTTGGACTTGACGTGATGTGCGTCGAAGGCACATCGGCAAATGACAAGATCACAAAACGCGATGATTTTGACCGCGCCCACGACTGGATCGACAGCACCAACAAGGATAATGCATCTATGCAGCAGGAAGAATACCGTGCCGGTACCGGCTTTGACGTTCACCGTTTTGCCCCCGGTGACCATTGCATCCTGTGCGGTGTCAAAGTGCCGCATACCGCACGTCTTGACGGCCATTCCGACGCGGATGTTGGCTTGCACACCCTGACCGATGCCATTCTCGGGGCCATAGGGGCCGGTGATATCGGCCAGCACTTTCCGCCCAGCGACATGCAATGGAAAGGTGCCGCATCTGATATTTTCCTCAAACATGCAGCCGATCTTGTCCGCAAGCGCGGTGGCCGCATCGTGAATGTCGATCTTACGCTGATTTGTGAACGTCCCAAGATCGGCCCCCACACCAAAGCCATGCGCGAAAAGGTGGCCGAAATTCTCGAAATCGATGTCAATCGCGTCAATGTCAAAGCCACCACGACCGAACGCCTTGGCTTTCCCGGACGCGAAGAAGGCATTGCCGCCCAGGCCGCGGCAAGCATTGCCCTGCCGATCGGCTGATCATTCACCTGAGATAAATCTGATAGATACAGCAAAGGGCAGGATTATGATCCTGCCCTTTGTATTTGAACATCAGTTGGCCGACGTTTTTACGAGGCCGCGGAACCGCCTTCTTCTTCCGGCAATTGATGTTTCATCAGAACCGGTACCTGCGCCATGCCAAAGACCATGGTGATCGGCATAATTCCCCAGACCTTGAAGGCCACCCAGGTATCGGTCGAAAAATTGCGCCAGACGAATTCATTCACCACGGCAAGAAACACAAAAAAGAACGCCCAGCGCCAGGTAAGAATGCGCCACCCTTCGTCGGTTGCCTTGAACGCACTTTCAAGAACCAGTTTCAAAAACAGCTTCCGCGCCATCAAACCACCAAACAGGATGGCCGCGAACAACAGGTTCACAATTGTCGGCTTGATCTTGATGAACAGATCGTCATCGAGATACAGCGTCAATCCGCCAAAGACGATCACAAAAACCCCGCCGATCAACGGCATAACCGGAATGGTTCGGGCAATCACATAGGACGTAATCAGCGCAACAACCGTTGCTGCCACAAATACGGCCGTTGCCGTCATCAGATTGGTCGTCGCATTGACCCCGAAGAAAAGGATCAACGGCCCCATTTCCAGGGCCATTTTGGTAAGCTGGTTCATTAAAAGCACTTCACTTCATGAATTGAATTTGTGCCATCCTAGGGGGCCAAGACAATCGATGCAATCACATCAACCGTGATCCGGCTCCCAATTGTCCCTGTAGCCATGAAACGTAGTCGTGATTGCCACGCCCCAATGGAATTTCAAGAATGCAGGGCACCTCATAGGGATGATGTTCTTCAACCCATTTGGCCAGAAACTGGGCCTTGTTTCGTGATGTTTTCAGAAGCACGACCAGTTCGCTTTCTTCTTCAACATCGCCATTCCATTCATAAATCGCCGTCATCTGGGGCAAAACATTCGCACAAGCAGCAAGCTTTTCACGGATCGCACCCCCGGCGATGACGCGTGCGATTTCCATGTCCGGTACAGTGACATAAAGAAACGACATTTCACTGTCCTGAAATCCGGCTTCTGTCATTGCGATTGCTCCATGGTTGATAATCCGTCACACTGGATAACAGACGATGTTTATGACACCAATCATATCATAACGGTGCGGGGAGTACCGATGACGGGGAAAAAACATTCGAAACCCACCGACTTACAACTTGAATGGCTTCGCCGTGGCTTAAGCCAACCTGGTGGTAAATTGCCGCTATTTGATGGCAACGGCAAACAAATCAGCGAAAAAACTGTCCGCAGCTGCATTGAACATGGCTGGGCGGCCCCATGGTTTGACAACCCTGTCAAACCCGATTGGCTGATTTGCAAACTGACCGATGAAGGACGCCGGGTCGCAAGCGCCATCAGCGACAATTAAACCGACCACGGTCATTTGCATCCCATCACCAAAGCATACTGATCCGATCATCCTGGCACGGGGTATCAATATATACCCCGTTCACAACATGCATGTTCGTCATGACCTTGCTCAGAACTCTGCCGGTTTTCCTGACCATCCTGATATGTTGCGCCCTGCCCAGCCCGTTACAGGCAAATGAGGCTGATGACGCCGACCCGTGGCAAATCTGGAAGCGGGATGGTGTGCACGCCCTGATGCGCCATGCGGTCGCCCCGGGAACCGGTGATCCGGTCGATTTCCACATTGGCGATTGCAGCACACAACGAAACCTTGATCAAACCGGTCGCGATCAGGCCCGCGAAACCGGCCGTAAAATCAGGGAAATGGGGATCAGGATTGATTTGGTGCTAAGCAGTGAATGGTGCCGATGTGTCGATACGGCGACATTGCTGGACCTGGGCCCGGTCAGCAAGAAGCCATCACTGAATTCATTCTTCCGCGATCGCAGCACAGAAAGCGTGCAAACCCGCCAAATAACCGATTTGTTGTCGGAACTGCCGCCGGGCACCAAAACACTGTTGGTAACACATCAGGTCAACATCACGGCCCTGACCGGAATATATCCCCGATCAGGTGAAATCATTCTGATCAGGCCGACGGAAAACGGCAAAATAGAAACACTTGCCCGTCTGATGCCATAACCGGATCAAGCGACCATTTGTGATCAAATTTCTGTTGGGAAGATATTGGTCGGAGCGAGAGGATTCGAACCTCCGACCCCCTGCACCCCATGCAGGTGCGCTACCAGGCTGCGCCACGCTCCGACCGTATAGATGCGCTCTGTGGCGCGGCTCGATAAATAGCGGCGCCACGCCAAAGACGCAAATGATTTTTACGGATTTTTTTTGACTTCCTGCAGGCTCGCCCGAAGGATGCCTTGCAGCTCTTGCAATTCACCCAGAACGCTTTGCAGTGCCGATTTATCAATCGATGCGTCAGCAGTACCAGACGCCACACCGCGAGCAACATGGGCGGATGTGCTTTGCTGTTCGGCTTCGGAAGCACTGACCGTAATTTCAGACGGCAACTTACCTTTGTTCTGATCAAGAAGCTTCTGGACACCTTTGATGGTGAAACCCTGATCATGAAGCAGCGAGCGGATATTTGCCAGAAAGTCGATATCTTCCGGACGGTAATAACGACGCCCACCAGCACGTTTCATCGGCTGGATCTGTGGAAACTTGGATTCCCAGAATCTCAGCACGTGCTGTTGAAGACCAAGCTCCTTCGCGGCCTCGCTAATTGTGCGAAAAGCAGAGTCAGACTTTGCTGAACGGCGGGTTGATCCCGCCGCAGCCCCCAAGTTCGTTTTCATGAGTTCTTTTTCTTAAGCGTTAATTCTGGCTTTCAGAACCTGTGACGGCCGGAAAACAAGCACCTTCCGCGGAAGGATCGGTACTTCTTCGCCCGTTTTCGGGTTCCGACCGATACGCTGTCCTTTCTGACGAACAGAGAAGCTCCCGAACGAGGAAATCTTCACTACTTCGTCTTTGATCAGCGCCGTCGAAATTTCATCAAGAACGGTTTCGAGTAGCTGGGCGGACTCGTTCCGCGACAGACCTACTTCTTGGTAAACGGCTTCTGCGAGATCCGCACGGGTAATCGTTGTTTCCGACATATCAGGCCGCCTCCTTATTACGGGACTTTATACACAAGGCTATATCTGGTGGCGAAATCAGTCAATATCAACAGGATACACTGCTTTGCGGCGGAATGTTGTGATTTTTGCGGAAATGCCGTGTTTTTCCGCCCCAAAGCTGCAATCCGATCGCGGGGTTTTACCAGCGGACCAGCGAAGCACCCCAGGTAAATCCGCCGCCCATTGCTTCAAGGATCACGATGTCGCCGCGTTGGATGCGACCGTCATGGACAGCCTCGGACAGCGCTAGCGGGATCGATGCCGCCGATGTATTGGCATGCCGGTCAACGGTGACAACAACCTTGTCAGGCGAAATACCGAATTTTTTGGCCGTACTGTCAAGAATACGACGGTTGGCCTGATGGGGAACCAGCCAGTCAATTTCAGATGCATCAATTCCGGTATCAGCAAGAACTTCGCGAATAACACCGGCAAGATTGGTCACCGCATGACGGAAGACTTCCTTGCCTTCCATGCGCAGATGCCCGACGGTCTGCGTCGCAGACGGACCGCCATCGACATACAGCAATTCGTATTTGCTGCCATCGGAATGCAGACGGCTGGCAAGGATCCCCTGGTCATTGATGGTCCCCGCCCCTTCGACAGCCTGGACAACGACAGCACCGGCACCATCACCGAACAACACACAGGTCCGGCGGTCTTCCCAGTCAAGGATGCGCGAAAAGGTTTCTGCACCGATGACAAGCGCGGTTTTGGCCTGTCCGTTGCGGATATACATATCCGCCGTCGTCAAACCATAGACAAAGCCCGAACATACTGCCTGCACGTCAAAGGCAAAGCCCGTAACGCCAAGACGGTTCTGAACCTTGGTCGCGGTTGCCGGAAATGTGTTGTCCGGGGTCGCCGTCGCGACAATGATCAGGTCGATGTCTTCGGCGGTTACACCGGCATGATCCATCGCCTTGACGGCAGCTTCATAGGCAAGATCGCTGGTGGTTTCGCCGTCGGCTGCAATGTGGCGCTGACGAATGCCGGTACGCGCCACAATCCATTCATCAGACGTATCGACGCGCTTTGCCAGATCATCATTGGTTACAACATTTGCAGGAAGGTATGAGCCGCAACCAATAATGCGAGAACGAACTGTCATGATTTGGGGACCGCCAGTTATCTTGATGTGTTGGTGAGTTTATCAGTCGGCTTGACCAGCCGGAACTGCGACTTCCTGCTCGACGTTTTCCAGTCCGGTCATCGCCTGTTCAAAAGCTGCAAGTTCATCTTTGATGCTGTCATTGAGTTTGTTGACGATAAGGTCATGACAAACGCCAATGGCATTGGAAAAGCCGAGTGCATCGGTGCCGCCATGACTTTTCACAGCAATACCGTTAAGCCCAAGCAGCATCGCGCCGTTATAACGTCGCGGATCCATACGGTCGCGGAAACGCTGCAATGAGCGGCGGGCCAACAAATAGCCGACCTTCGCAAAGAAGGAGCTTTTGAATGTTTCACGCAGGAAATGTACCAGAAGACGGGCGGTACCTTCGGCGGTTTTAAGCGCCACGTTACCGGTAAAGCCATCGGTGACAATCACATCAACCGTGCCCTTGGCAAGGTCATCGCCTTCGACAAAGCCTTCGAAACGGATTGGCAGATCGATATCGCGCAGGATCGCGGCAGCCTTTTTGACAGACTCGTTACCCTTAAGTTCTTCGATCCCGACATTGAGCAAACCGACCGACGGTTTTTCAAGGCCGAACAAAATGCGGGTAAACACTTCGCCCATCAGTGCAAATTGCACGAGGTTGTTTTCGTCGCATTCAATATTGGCACCCAGATCCAGCATGACGGTCTCGCCACGCTGGGTCGGCATGTATGTCGCGATTGCCGGGCGGTCGATGCCGCGGACGGTTTTCAGCACAAACTTGGCCATGGCCATCAGGGCACCGGTGTTTCCGGCAGACACGACACCTTGCGCGTCCCCTTCTTTCACGGCGTTGATGGCAAGACGCATACTGGAATCACGGCGCTGGCGCAGGGCGACAGAAGGCTTCTCTTCCATCGAGACTTCCTGCGATGCGTGGCGAACCTCGCTTACGGCTTCCAATGCAGGATATTTCGCAAGCATCGGCTTGAGCCGTGCTTCATCACCAAACATCAGAAACTTGAGATGGGGCAGCCGTTTAAGTGCGATTTCAGCACCTGCTATGACCATCTCTGGCGCGTGGTCTCCTCCCATCGCGTCAAGTGATATGCAAACCTGTTCAGGCAACGTATTCTCTTATGGTTGTTCTAAAATTTCTGAACCGGATATCCGGCAGGTCAGCCATATGGCTAAGCACGGTCAACTGGTGGCCGGAACGCCCGTAATTACCGGAATTCTCGACCAGATACAAGGTAAAGCCGAGCCAGTTATACAGACCATCCCCTCTTTGCGCACCGCCATAGTGCCGGCCAAAAGTGAAATGCCGGTAAATACCGGCATATTCAAGCACCCTAATTCTCAGGCTTTTGGCCGTTTGCAGCCGTCAATTTTTCTTTTCAAGCTTGTCTTTAAGACCGGCAAGCTGTGCAAACGGGTTCGGACGTTTTTCTTCGTCAGCTTCTTCTTCGGTTTTGACCGCTGCTGGCAGTTCCGCACCTTCCTTGCGCGGATACGGGTTCATGGCAACGGCCAGAAACTGTGCCACGACCTCGCCCAAATCGATTTTGCCATCGACCAACGGTTCCGGCTGATCAAGCAACGCCATTAGTTCTTCTTCTGACAGGTCTTCCAGATCATCCGGATCAGACGGCAAGTCGTCTTCGGATACATGCGGTGAAAACAGAACTTCAATGGTGTCTTCGACCAGTTCAGGAACCGGTTCGAGCGTCGCAACGCAATTCTGTACGATTTCGGCCGTCATCGGTCCGCGCACAGTGACTTCGCCATTCGACGCGGTACTGATCGTCAATTCCGCCTTCAGGCTGTCAATGGACACAAGCTCGAAACGCTTGGCCAGTGCGGCGCGTTCCTTTTCATTGGCTTCGATCGCCAGCTTTTCTTTCGCGCTTACCTGTTCGTCCGTTTTGACGATACGCGAAAATTCGGGTGCGAAGGTATCAGGCATCAGGTCTTTCTTTCTATTACGGGGCAGTCACGGCAAGTTTGGGCGCATCGGGAAAATGCACAACACCGCGCTGCAAATCTAAAATAGGCTGTTTGGCAAGGGACGCCAGTGCATCATGCACATAGCCGACCATCGCCATAAGCTGTTCATCGGACACCTCTGTGTCCGCATAAAGGTTGCGGTTCAATGCGGCGGCGAGTTCAGCCGCGCCGGATTGAACTCCTTCCTCATAGGCAACGATCCGACCATGATAGGATTCTGACATCTTGCGGATCCTTTTGAGGATTCCGACATCGCCAATGCCCATCTCGCGCATGTTCTGATCAAGATCGGCAAACATCACATCAAAGATGTTCTGTGCCAGATCCTTGTCCCCTTCGTCGGCTTTCAAACGACGAAACAGAACAAATGCATGGACCAGAATCAGGTCAAACCGTCCCTCCATCGTGTCGGGAACGCCCAGCTTTGCATAAAAGTCCGGCTGGCGTGCCTGGGTTACCATTGCGGTGTAAAGTTCAAAGGCAGCAGTTTGCTTGCGGTCTTTTTTCTTAAGCCATCCAAACAACAGTAACACTCCTTCGTTGACATTCCTGTCATGGCACGCAGAATGCCGTAAATCTTTTTCGGGTCATCTCTGCCCCGATCATTGCCCGGCAATATCATGCGCCTAGCGCAGAAACTCAAGGCAATTCCGGTTAGGTTTCAACAAGAGGGTCGCTCTGGTGAGCTTCATGCATAACAAAATTACCCGCTTTCCCCTGATCATGCTGGCAGGATTGGCTGTTGTCTATGTCTCGGCATGCAGCCCGCGGATCGCCACACGCGGCAACGCACCGGACCCAGAACTGCTTGAACAGATCTCGGTGGGAGAATCGACCAAGGGTGATGTCACCGATATTCTTGGCTCTCCGTCCACGATTGCCGCCTTTGACGAAAATGTCTGGCTTTATATTTCCAGAACCACCGAAACAGTTGCCTTTTTCGAGCCGGAAACCGTCGAACAGAAAGTGATCCTGATCAGCTTTGACGCCGCCAACCGTGTCGAAATCCTGAGCCAGTATGACCTTGAAGACGGCAAGCCTGTCATCCCGACCGATCGGGTAACACCAACTGCCGGTCGTGAAATAACGATCCTTCAGCAGCTGTTTGGCAACCTTGGCCGGTTCAGCGAAAACAAGTAAAAGCTGATCAGCAACGTTTCATCGTTGCCACCTTATTTGAAATGGTCGAACCCGCCCGGTGCGAGTTCGGCCATTTTGCCATCCAGCCCCCGCACAAGAACCTCGCCGACCTGATCGGTCACCGACCCGATCACCGTGACCTGATCCCCCAGGGCCGCGATGTCATTTGCCGCCCCGGTAATCAGCAATTCATAGTCGTCACCGCCCCCGAGAATTTGGTTCCAGCGTGACGGATCGGATGCCACAACAGCGCGTGCCGCATCCGAAAGCGGAATATCTTTCAGCTCAAAGACCATACCGACCTTTGACGGGCCGCAAATCTTGCGGCAATCACCGGCAAGCCCGTCAGACAGGTCCATGGCGGCAATACGGGTTTCAAGGCCCAGACAGGCCTTTGCCACATCCAGTCGCGGCCGAGGCACCCAGTAACGGTCCTTAAGGAAATCTTCCATAGCTAGGCCAACGCCCGTCAAATCACCGCTTAAGATCGACAATCCCAGTGCGGCATCGCCAAGTGTTCCGGACACGGCGATCACATCGCCCAGGCGCGCCTGATCGCGGCGAAGCGCCCGGCCCGTTGGAACATAGCCAAATGCGGTTAAACTGAAAAATGTCGGGCCGGGTGTGCCAACGGTATCACCGCCAAGCAACGACACGTCATAAGACGCGCAATCCTGGCCAAAACTTTTGGCAAACCGCGAAATCCAGTCTTCGGAAAGGTCGCGATTATATCCGGTGGTCAAAACAACCCCGCCGGGTCGCGCCCCCATCGCGGCAAGGTCAGACAGGTTCACACGCAATACCTTTTGCGCGATCGTTTCCGGGGTATCGATGGTTCGGAAATGGACATCGGCCACCAGTGCGTCAGTCGTCACAACGACTTCGTGCCCGGCTGGCGGCGAAAAAACGGCCGCATCGTCCAAAAGCGACAATGCGGCCGGGTCCCGTTGCGCAATAGGCGCAAAGTGCCGCGCGATCAGATCAAATTCGCCAGATCGCGCAGCCATATCAATTCTGCCCGGCTTCACCTGGGCGCAGGTTCTTGCCAATACGGTCAAGCACAGCATTCACGAGCTTGGGTTCGTTTTCGTCAAAGAACGAATGTGCCGCATCGACATATTCGGTGATCACCACCCGCATCGGAACGTCCTCACGCGCCATCAGCTCATAGGTGCCCGCACGCAGAATGCTGCGCAGGACGGTTTCAAGGCGCTTGGTGGTCCAGCCTTTTTCAAGCGCACCGTCAATCAGCGCGTCAATATCGATCATCCGCGCAGCCACACCCTGCACGAGATCGGCAAAGAAACCGCGATCCGGATCGATCAGGTCTTCATTGCTGACATCAAGGTCGCGTCCGCCGTCACCATCAAGGCGGAAGTCGGAATATTCGCGCACGATGTCGATGGCCGAAAGTTGGGACAATTCGGCCTGATAAAGCGCCTGAATTGCGGCGAAACGCGCTGCGCTGCGCCGCTGGGCGGCTGATGCCTTTGGTTTATCGGTCATTACTTGTGATGTATTCCAAAATGGTTTTGAACTTCGATCTGGCGCAGAACAGCATTGGCAGCTTCGCCGCCCTTGTTCTTTTCGTCCGCCTTGGCCCGTGCCAGCGCCTGTGCCTCATTTTCAACGGTCAGAATACCGTTGCCAATTGCAAGATTGTAATCAAGGCAAAGCTGCATCAGTGCACGGTTGGCTTCTTCGCAGATGTGATCATAGTGTGTCGTCTCGCCGCGGATAACGCAACCAAGAGCAAGATACCCGTCATAGCGCGGCCCGGTTGCCAATTCTTCCATCGACTGGACGGCATAGCGGATCGCAATCGGCACCTCGAACGCACCAGACACCGAAATACGGTCCCACGTAGCACCACCGGCTTCCAGAGTCGCAGCAGCCCCTTTGACAAGGTCTTCAACGATATGCGTGTAATATGGCGCATCCACAATCAGAATGTGGGGGGCATTGGTCATGGTTTTATTCCTCCGAGACGACAAGCGGACGCTGATCAACCAGATTTAGGCCGAAGCCGTCAAGTCCTACAATGTGGCGTTTGGTATTTGAAAGCAGAATCATGTCGCGAATGCCCAGATCATGCAAGATTTGCGCACCAACACCATAATCACGCAAATCCGCATCACCGGTTGCCTCGGCAAGTTCCTGACGCAGGGATTCGCCATCACCGCCATTAAGCTCGATCAGTTTGGCAATCGATGATGACAGCGTGTTTGGCCGCGGTTCACGGATCAGAACAACAACACCGCGCCCCTCCTCGCCAATCTGGCGCATGGCAGCGGCCAGTTGCCCATGATGCCCGGTCTGGGTATCGCCAAGAACATCTTCAAGAACATTTAGTGCATGCACACGGGTCAAAACGGGGGCCGGATCGCTGATGTCGCCCTTGACCAGCGCGATATGTTCCGCATAGGTGACGTTGTTGACATAAAGATGCATGTCAAATTCGCCGCCATTCACACTTTGGATTTTGGTGGTCGCCTTGCGCTGAACAACTTTTTCATGTTTGCGGCGATAGCGGATCAGATCGGCAATCTGCGCGATTTTAAGACCATGCTTCTTGGCGAATTCCACCAGTTCCGGCAAACGTGCCATTTCGCCATTTTCGCTCATGATTTCGCAAATCACACCAGACGGGTTCAACCCGGCAAGACGCGCGATATCAACCGATGCCTCGGTATGGCCAGCGCGAACCAGAACACCGCCCGGACGCGCACGCAGCGGGAATACATGCCCCGGCGTCACGATATCATGGCGCCCGGCATTCGGATCGATGGCAACTGCAACCGTCCGCGCACGATCGGGTGCCGAAATGCCGGTGGTAACCCCGGTCTTTGCTTCGATCGAGACGGTAAATGCGGTTTCATGGCGGGTACCGTTATGGGCACTCATCATGGTCAGGCCAAGCTCGTCACACCGTTCAGATTCCAAGGTCAGACAAATCAGACCGCGCCCATGGGTCGCCATGAAATTGATGGCATCGGGTGTTGCCATTTGTGCCGGAATGACAAGATCGCCTTCATTTTCACGATCTTCGTCATCGACCAGAATGAACATCCGGCCATTGCGGGCTTCTTCAATGACTTCTTCAATTGGCGAAAGATATTGATGCGACATGTATGATCAATCCTTACCCAGCATGCGCGCAACATAGCGTGCAAGCATATCGATTTCGAAATTGATCCGGTCACCCGGCTGTTTCGAACCTAGGGTCGTATGCGTTTGCGTATGTGGTATCAGATTGATACCAAATGTGTTTCCGTCAACCTCATTGACGGTCAAAGAAACACCTTCAAGGGTCACAGAGCCCTTGGACGCGATATATTTTGAAAATTCTTCGGGCACCTCAAAGGTCAGACGCAAAGAATCGCCTTCCGGAATGCGTTTGGTCAGGGTTGCGACACCGTCCACATGCCCCGAGACGATATGACCGCCAAGTTCATCACCAACACGGGTCGCCTGTTCAAGGTTCACCTTTGCTCCGACCATCAGGTCCCCCAACGTAGTGCGGTCAAGGCTTTCGGCCGATGCCTCGATCGCGAACCAGTCATCACCGGTTTCAATCACGGTCATGCACGCACCGTTACATGCGATCGACGCCCCAAGCACAATCTTCGACGTATCAAAAGATGTCGTGAATTCAAACCGGGTATCACCGGTTTTCTTGATTGCGCGCACCGTCGCGATATCGGTAATGATGCCAGTAAACATGCAATTATCCCGTTTTATAATCGTAAGTTACCGCGATATCTTCACCCAGAACACAAACAGATGTACGGGTAAAGCGCGGCATATCAACAAGCCGTTCAACACCAAGTTCGGCGATCATTGCCTTGCCATCATCCCCCAACAGGGCTGGTGCAACGAAATGCACAATACGATCAACGCAGTGCGCATTGATCAGCCCTGCGGCCAAGGCCCCGCCACTTTCGACAAGCACCCGGGTCAGTCCGGCATCGCCAAGCTTTTGCATGACGTCATGTAGGTCCAAATGATCGCCATCGCATCCGGCTTCGATCACTTTTACCGAAGTTTTTTCAAACTTTTCCGATAGTTCGGCAAATTTTGCGCCGGATGTCACGACCCAGGTGGCAACCTCGGATGCCGTCCGGATCAGTTTCCCTGTTTCGGGGACCTCGCCCCAGCGGTCCAGAATAACCCGTACCGGTGATTGATGGGCGCGCCCCGGCAACCGACAGGTCAGCGTCGGGTCATCTGCAATAACCGTTTTCGCCCCAACCAGAATGGCATCGTGATTGGCCCGTAACAGGTGTCCGTGTTCGCGTGCCGCGTCGCCGGTGATCCATTGACTTTCACCGGACCGGGTGGCCGATCGTGCATCCATGGTGGCGGCAAGCTTCAAGGTCACAAATGGCCTTTTGCGCTCCACCCGCGACAGGAAACCTTCATTGATTTTTCTGGCTTGGTCGCAAAACAGACCGACATCCACGAAAATACCCGCGTCGCGCAGCATCGCATGCCCCCGCCCCGAAACACGATCATCCGGATCGGTCAGTGCACTGACGACACGGGTAACACCGGCTTCAATCAGGCCGGCCGCACAGGGGGGAGATTTTCCGAAATGGCTACAGGGTTCAAGCGTGACATAGGCCGTCGCCCCGCGGGCCAGATCACCGGCCATATCCAGGGCAACGCGTTCTGCATGGGGTCGACCACCGGGCTTGGTATGGCCACGGCCGACAATCACGCCGTCTGCTGAAACAAGGACGCAACCGACGGACGGGTTCGGCCAGACATTTCCCAAACCGCGTTTTGACAGGCTCAATGCGACCCGCATGAAATGCCGGTCGTCTTCGCTAAACGCGGGGGGTGCCATTACTCTGCGTCCGCCTCTTCTTCCCCGTCATTCATCTTTTCCACGAATTGTTCGAAGTCGCGTGCTTCGCGGAAATTCTTGTAGACCGAAGCGTAACGTACATAGGCAACCTGATCGAGGGCATTCAACGCCTCCATCACCATTTCACCAATGGTATCGGTTGAAATGTCACTTTCTCCGCTGCTTTCAAGGCGTCGCTGAATACCATTCAAGGCCTTCTCGACGCGCTCGTCTTCAATCGGACGCTTGCGGCAGGCAAGAAAGATCGACCGCGCCAGTTTGTCGCGGTCGAACAATTCGCGTTGCCCGTCCGTTTTGACCACCATCAATTCACGCAACTGCACACGCTCAAACGTTGTGAAGCGCGATCCGCAAGCCGGGCAGAACCGACGACGACGAATGGCGTGATGCTCTTCTGTCGGGCGGGAATCCTTGACCTGGGTATCAGTATGTCCGCAAAACGGGCAACGCATTATCTATACTCGGCTCTTGCGATCAGGAATAGATCGGGAAGCGTTTGCAAAGGTCTTCGACCTTCGCACGAACAGCGGCTTCGACCTCGGAATTGCCTTCCGGGTTGTCAACCATGGCATCAAGAACGTCACCGATCAGCTCACCGATCTGTTTGAATTCTTCAACACCAAAGCCACGGGTCGTACCAGCCGGCGTGCCAAGACGAATACCCGAGGTAACGGTCGGCTTTTCGGTATCGAACGGAATGCCGTTCTTGTTGCAGGTGATGCCCGCACGCTCAAGTGCGACTTCTGCGGTGTTGCCCTTAAGCCCCTTGGGACGCAGGTCAACCAGCATCAGATGGGTATCGGTGCCACCGGTCACGATGTCAAAGCCGCGCTTGACCAGAACTTCGGCCAGTGCCTTGGCATTGTCGACGACCTGCTGGGCGTATGCCTTGAATTCCGGACGCAGTGCTTCGCCAAAGGCAACCGCCTTGGCTGCAATCACATGCATCAGCGGACCACCCTGCAAGCCCGGGAAGACCGCAGAATTGATCTTTTTACCAATGTCGAGATTGTTCGACAGGATCATGCCGCCACGCGGACCACGAAGGGTTTTGTGCGTGGTGGTGGTGACGACGTCAGCATAGGGAAGCGGGCTCGGATGAACGCCACCGGCAACCAGACCGGCAAAGTGCGCCATATCAACCATCAGAAGCGCGCCAACCTTATCTGCGATTTCACGGAACCGTTTGAAATCGATCTGGCGCGGAATGGCAGAACCACCTGCAATGATCAGGGTCGGCTTGTGTTCAAGGGCCAATGCTTCAACCTGATCGTAATCAAGGGTCAGGTCGTCTTCACGCACGCCATACTGGATCGCATTGAACCATTTGCCCGACAGTGCCGGACGCGCACCATGCGTCAGGTGACCACCGGCATCCAGCGACATGCCCAGAATGGTATCGCCCGGCTTGCAAAGTGCCAGCATGACCGCACCGTTTGCCTGTGCACCGGAATGCGGCTGAACGTTGACATATTCACAGCCAAAGATTTCCTTGGCGCGTTCGATCGCCAGGGCCTCGGCAACGTCAACATATTCGCAACCGCCATAATAACGACGCGACGGGTAACCTTCGGCGTATTTGTTGGTCAGGACAGTACCCTGTGCTTCGATAACGGCTTTGGAAACGATGTTTTCCGAAGCGATCATTTCGATCTGGTTCTGCTGACGGGCAAGTTCGTCGGTGACGGATTTGAACAATGCCGGATCGGCGTCGGACAAGCTGGTAGAGAAAAAGCCTTTGAACGACATGCTGGGGCCTCTTTCGATGCAAGGTTACAGGGCAAGGTCACAGGACGGGCAACAATCAAACGCACCCTGCCCGGTCTGGTTAATGCCAGATGGCGGTGAAATATGTTTGCTCAGGACATCTTTGCAATACGGCCTTCATGACGACCGCCTTCGAATTCGGTCGAAATGAATGCATCAACACAATCAAGTGCCGTCGCTTCGCCAAGCAGGCGTGCGCCAAGGCACAGAACATTTGCGTTATTATGCTGGCGGCAAAGTTCGGCCGAAAGACGGTCATGAACAAGGGCAGCACGGACCTGCGGGAACCGGTTGGCCGCGATGCTCATGCCAATACCCGAACCGCAAACCAGAATGCCGGCCTCGGCTGAACCGTCAATGATCGATTTGGCAACGGCCTGTGCAAAGTCCGGATAATCCACCGATGCAGACCCATTGGTACCAAGATCGGAAACCTCGACGCCACGGTCTTTCAGAAGCTCGATAATGGCTGATTTCAGTTCAACGCCGCCATGGTCGGACGCAATGGCAAGGGTTTTGACGGTCATCTGCGCGCCTTTATTCAAAAGTCAAAGAGTAAAATTGAGCGCCTTGTAGCATATAGCGGTGTCCCTGCCAACGCAGAGCTCGGCCAGAATGGCAAGTTTTGCGAAACCCAGATATGCGCATTGATGGACGCATATATATTGTCACCTGCCCGGCCCCGGGATTTGACACGCAATAGTATTAAGCGAAATCCAGAAACACCACAAAGTAGCGTCCCTTTACTGTCCCGGCAAAGAATTAGAGATTTAATCACGAAGACAATATTAACCAATTGGTCAAAATATCTGCCCTCACTGCATAACTATGCGCGTAAAAGTACTAATTACGATAACCTTATACGCACCCCTATATACTTGTCTGATGATAACATCAGATAAATGACCCTTGTTATTTTCTGTTGTTTGACTATCTGTTTGAAATAGTGCATTAGTTTTAATGTGAATTTTCAAATGAAGGGTTACTTCAATCATGGCCGAAACTGAGAACAGCGTGCTTGACCGCGACGAACTCTTGCAGATGACCGTTGATATTGTTTCTGCATATGTCAGCAACAATGCACTTGCTGCTGCGCAGATTCCTGAACTGATTTCTACTGTCTTTTCTTCGCTTGACGACATTCGTGAAGTTGAAAAAGAACCTGAACAAGAACC
The DNA here is from genome assembly GCF_002844235.1 of Thalassospira povalilytica. Classification (GTDB taxonomy): domain Bacteria; phylum Pseudomonadota; class Alphaproteobacteria; order Rhodospirillales; family Thalassospiraceae; genus Thalassospira; species Thalassospira povalilytica. Next base: position 612,376 of record NZ_PGTS01000002.1, read on the forward strand.
GCTCAAACCCGCTGTTCCTGTGCGTAAATCGATTGGCGATGACTACATCATCTGCCTTGAAGACGGCAAAAAGCTCAAGATGCTCAAACGCCACCTGCGCACGACCTACAACCTGACGCCGGAAGAATACCGTGCGAAATGGGGCCTGCCGGCCGACTACCCGATGGTCGCACCGAACTACGCCAAACAGCGTTCGCAGTTTGCCAAAAAGATCGGTCTTGGTCGCAAGGCGAAGTAACCTTTCAGATTGTCCAGAAATACCGGCAGTCTTGCTAACAAGAAAACGCCGTTCCCGAAAACGAACGGCGTTTTCTTATGCCGGTCATAAAAAAAGCCCGGCATGTGCCGGGCTTTTTCCAAATCGGATGATTTGATTAGTTTGCGTAGTCGTAGGAACCGTTGTCCCACTCGTAGAATACGTAACCCGGAGCCGCAACATCACCCTTGGCGTCGAACGAGATCGAACCAAGAACGGTGTCGAAGGTTGCACCGCTGTGCAGAGCTTCGATAACAGCTTCGGAATCAGTGGTGCCGGCTTTGGCAACTGCCTGTGCCCAAGCCTGGATCGCACCATAGGTGTAAAGGGTGTAACCTTCCGGCTTGTAACCCTGACCTTCGAAGTATTTGACGAGTTCAGCGTTGCGCGGATCTTTTTCAAGAGCCGGACCAGCGGTGAACAGCGTGCCTTTACCAGCGTCGCCAGTGATCGACCAGTATTCGAGCGAGTTCAGAGCATCACCCGAAATGGCAAGGGTATCCATACCCTGAGCGCGCATCTGACGAACGATCAGGCCAAGCTCGGTGTGGTAACCACCATAATACAGAACGTCGATGCCTTCTGATTTCAGCTTGGTCACCAGTGCCGAGTAATCTTTCTCGGCCGGGGTGATTGCTTCGTACATGGCTTCGGTAACGCCGGCAGCATTCAGGTTTTTCTTGGTCTCGTCAGCCAGACCTTTGGAATAAGCCTGTTTGTCGTGAACGATGGCGATTTTCTTGTCGCCATAGTTTTCCGCCAGGTATTTACCTGCGACTTCACCCTGCTGGTCATCACGACCGCAAACACGGAACACGTTGTCCATGTCACGCTCGGTCAGCTGCGGGTTGGTCGAAGCCGGGGAAATCTGAACGATGCCTTCTTCGAAATACACTTCCGATGCCGGGATCGAGGAACCCGAGCAGAAGTGACCAGCGACGAGAGCAACGTTTTTGCTGACGAGCTGGTTGGCAACTGCAACTGCCTGTTTCGGATCGCAAGCGTCATCGCCGATCTCGAGAACGACTTTTTCGCCATTCACACCGCCAGCAGCGTTGAGGTCAGCAACCGCTTTCTCTGCGCCCTTGGTCATCTGTTCGCCGAACGCCGCATAAGGACCGGTCATCGGACCAACGGTCGCGATCACGATGTCAGCCTTGGCAGCACCCATTGAAAGAACAAGCGCGGAAGCAGTGGCAAGAAGGCCGAGCTTGGTTTTCGACATTAGAGAAGTCTCCCTGTTCCAAAGGTTGGTTCCATCACCATGACAGAACCATCTTTTCGGACCCGAAACCGGCTCATATTCTTCGCCGATTACCGGTTTCAGCTCCCTAGTACTTTAACACCCCTGAATTGGTGTGCAATAGTACAAACTGGTGTATTGCCAATTATTTAGCAATGGTGTGGTGGCGCGAAACGCCACCACAAAAATCAGCGCACATCGGCCCCTTCGCGGGCACGATATGCAAACGGACCAACGCGTTCATAAAGCCACGGATATTGAGACAGCATCTTGTTCACCTGGGTCAGCCGGAAGGCCCCCAGCATGATTGCAAACAAGATTACCGTGTCAAAAATATAGCCTGAAAGCGAAAGAAGTTCGCCTTCGAACAGCGCATAGACCATGAAACGATCAACAAGACCGAGCAACAGCGCATACGGCAAAAGCTGGTATGACGGCCGCCAGGTATTGGCGATGGCCTGCCCGGTCATAAAGGCACAGAACCCCATCAGAATGATGGTCATGCCAATGGTGACACCAATGCTGGTCCCCGTAATGGTTTCCATATCAGACCTCCTTAGTGGCCGCCTTCGAGATAGGCTGCACGAACTTCCGGGTTTGCCAGAAGTTCCGCACCCGTCCCCGAGAGCGTAATATTGCCATTGACCATCACATAACCGCGATGAGCGAGCTTGAGCGCATGGAATGCGTTCTGCTCGACAAGGAAGACAGTTACCTTGTTTTCGCGGTTAATCTTTTCAACGGTCTCGAAAATCTGCTTCACCACAAGCGGTGCCAGACCAAGTGACGGCTCATCCAGCAGCAAAAGACGAGGACGTCCCATAAGGGCACGGCCGATCGCAAGCATCTGCTGCTCGCCACCGGACATGGTCCCTGCACGCTGGCTGATGCGTTCCTTCAGGCGCGGGAACAGATCAAACACCATTTCAAGATCCGAATCGAAATGTTTCGGGTCCTGGGTAATTGCCCCCATCTGAAGGTTTTCATAAACCGACATCCGCGGGAAGATGCGACGACCTTCCGGCGATTGCTGAATGCCAAGATTGCAGATCTCATGCATCGGCATGCGACTGATATCCTGACCTTCGAACAAAATCCGGCCTTTGCTTGCCTGCGGCGATCCGCAGCAAGTCATCAGCAACGTGGTCTTACCGGCACCATTGGCGCCGATAAGGGTAACGATTTCACCTTCGTTGACTTCCATATCAATGCCCTTGAGGGCTTCGATATTGCCATAGAAGGTATGAACACCTTCGATTTTAAGCATGGACATATCGATGAACTCCCTCAGTGCGCATTCGGATCAACATTAAGGTCGGCGGCAACTTCCGGCGGAAGCTCGTCATCCTCTTCTTCGCCAAGATAGGCGCGGATAACGGCCGGATCATTCTTGACGGCATCGGGATTGCCATCGGCAATCTTTCGTCCGTAATCGAGAACGATCACATGGTCGGAAATCTGCATCACGACGCTCATGTCATGTTCGATCAGAAGGCAACCAACGCCCTGATCATCACGGATGCTTTGCAACAGGATATTCAGTTCTGCCGACTCACGCGGGTTAAGGCCCGCTGCCGGCTCATCCAGACAAAGAAGTGACGGATCAGTACACATTGCACGTGCGATTTCCAGACGACGCTGGGAACCATATGGCAGGTTACCGGCATTCCAGTCAGCCTGATCATACAGACCAACCTTGTTCAGCCAGAACTTCGCCTTTTCGATCGCTTCCTTTTCCGCCTTTGCATAGCGGCCAAGGTTGAACAGCCCGGCAATGGAAAATGCAGATGCTTCCATCAGTCGGTTATGCTGCGCAACGATCAGGTTTTCCAGAACCGTCATCCCGGTAAACAGGCGAATGTTCTGGAATGTACGTGCAACACCGTTATTGCGCGGAATACGGAACCCTTCGGTCCGTTCCAGCAAACGGGGGCCATCATTGGCATGCAGGGTCAAACGCCCCTCGGTCGGGACATAGAACCCGGTCAGGCAGTTAAACACCGTGGTTTTGCCAGCACCGTTCGGGCCGATGATTGCTGTGATTTCACTTTTATTAGCCGTGAAAGACAGGTCATCAATCGCGACCAGACCGCCAAAGCGCATGGTCAGGTGTTCGACTTCGAGCAGTTTGTTGTCGGTCATTTCAACTCTCCGGCAACTTTTTCTTTCTGGCTCATATTGAGCAGAATGGTCGGGTCACGGAAGGACAACAGACCGCGCGGACGCCACAACATGATGGCAACAATACCGGCACCAAAGATCAGCATGCGGTATTCGGCAAGTTCACGGAACATTTCCGGGAAACCGATCATCACGATGGCGGCCAAAACCACACCGATCTGACTGCCCATGCCGCCCAGAACCACGATCGCAAGAATCACGGCAGATTCAAGGAAGGTGAAGCTTTCCGGGCTGATAAAGCCCTGACGGGTGGCAAAGAAGGCCCCGGCAAATCCACCGAACATCGCACCAATCGCAAAAGCTGAAAGCTTGGTGTTGGTCGGGTTGATGCCAAGCGAACGGCACGCGATTTCGTCTTCACGCAGCGCTTCCCATGCACGACCGATCGGCAGTTTGCGCAGGCGCATGGTGACAAAGTTGGTCACAAGTGCCAGTGCAAGGATCAGGTAGTACAGGAAGATCAGGCGATGCATGGACGAATAGTCCATCCCGAACAGGTCGCTAAAGGCAACGGAGCCCTCAGGCACACGGCGGGAGAAATCGGCAAGACCAAAGAAGCTCGGACGTTCGATCGAAGAAATGCCATCCGGGCCGCCGGTCAGATCATACCAGTTGATCAGAACAACACGGATGATTTCACCAAAGCCCAGCGTCACGATGGCCAGATAGTCACCACGCAAACGCAGAACCGGGAAGCCGAGAATGATGCCAAAGCTGGCTGCAAAGATCCCGGCAAGCGGCAGGCAGAGCCAGAAGCTCAGATCGAAGTTCTGTGACAGCAATGCATAGGAATAGGCCCCGACTGCATAAAATGCCACATAACCAAGATCAAGAAGACCAGCCAGGCCAACCACGATATTAAGCCCCCACCCCAGCATGATGTAAATCATCACGAGGGTCGCAAGATCGATCGCGGAACGGTTTTCCCCGAACAGGAACGGGAAGATGATGAAGAAGATAATCCCCACCAGACCGATCTTTTTGGTGTTTGAGCGATAAACCAGCTGGATCTTGGACGACAGCTTTGCGCTTTCATCGACTTCAACCGCGCCTTTTTCCTTCATCGAGAAATAGGCGATGGCAAAAACGATGGCGACAAAGGCGATGGCGACAACGGTGCTAAGCACACTGCCAAATGCCATATCCAGAACCACCGGCGATGCCCAGCGATCATCCATGTCACGAAAACGGACAAACATTTCGAACACGGCAACCGCAGTCACCGTAATCAGCAATGCCTGGACAATTCGGGACATGCCTTCGCGGCGCATGATAAGGGCAAAACGCCCGACCACGGTTGATCCGATGGCAATCAGAACAAGATCCCAGCGAACGGCCAGTTCCAGACCGGTCGGACGGTCAACCGTTTCAACACCAAGGATCATGACCGACATCAGCAGCGCGACAACTGCAAAGAACGCGAGTTCCTTAACAACTTCCGAGCCGTTGGTACGAGTTGATGCAAATGCAGATGACATCAGACTTTCTCAACCTCCGGCTTGCCAAGCAGACCCCACGGGCGGAAGATCAGCACGAGAACCAGAATGCCGAACGTTGCAACGTCCTTGTATTCAATCGTGAGATATCCCGACCAGAATGCTTCGATCAGACCAATCAGCAACCCACCAAGCATGGCGCCCGGCAGCGACCCAATACCGCCAAGAACGGCAGCGGTGAAAGCTTTCACACCGGCCAGGAAGCCGATATAGAAGTCGATCACACCGTAATACAGGGTCACCATCATCCCGGCGACAGATGCCAGTGCGGCCCCCATGACAAAGGTGGTCGAAATGGTGCGGTCCACATTCACGCCCAGAAGGCCCGCCATGGTGCGGTCCTGTTCACAAGCGCGCTGTGCACGGCCAAGCGAGGTTTTCGCGATCAGCAGCGAGAAGACAACCATCAGCACAAAGGTCAGAACGATGATCACGATCTGCATGTAGCTGAGCTGGACGTCGAAATTCGCGCTTTCCATAAGGGTGATGCCGCCCTCAACAAGCGGCTGCATCGGCTTAACGCGTGCGCCCTGCGAAATCTGAACAAAGTTCTGCAGGAAGATCGACATACCGATGGCAGAAATCAGGGCTGCCAGTCGGAAGGATCCGCGCAAGGGCCGATATGCTACACGTTCCACGCCCCAACCGTAAATCGAGGTCAGAACCATTGAAACGAACAGCATCAAAAGAAGTGTGAGCGGAAGAATACCGCTGATCCCTGCCGCCTGACAGATCAGGAAGGTAATCAGGGAATGAAACGCACCGAGCATATAAATCTCGCCGTGCGCAAAGTTGATCATGCCGATGATGCCGTACACCATCGTGTAACCGATGGCGATCAAACCATAAATGGCTCCCAGCGTCAGACCGTTGATCAATTGTTGTAGGAAATAAGCCCAATCCATTGCACAACCTTAGATTTGGCACAGACAAACAAGGTCCTCGCCAGCTCGGCAGAAGGCATCAAGCCACATATATATGTATTGATTGGATGAGACATAGTCTCCCCATTGCCCCCTTGCAAACCCGCGAAGCCTCCGTCTTATTGTTATCGGGTATGACCCGGTTTTAGCCTTCGGAGCCGACCATTCTGTTTGTGGTTCTTACTTCCGAAAGCGCGATTAGAGCGTGAACCTTAGACACATGTGTTCAAAGGCTGCAAGCGGCTTTGAGATTTTAGTGAAAATCACCAAATCAGGAATTGATATTGGAATAAAACACTGATCCGATAAGCCACCCGCTCTTTATATTGTATACATTATCCCTTTTTCAGGACGTATTCAAGTTTTTGTGCGGCGACCCTTTTCAACTGTTCAGGATTCCGACTCACAGGTCCCGCAACGGTTACCTCCACCCCGGTTTTGCCATCAATCGCCGTACAACGCAGATAGGTTCCCACCTGACGAAGTTCAAAGTAAATCTCATTTGACGTATTGTGTCGCGTGGTCATTGTAATGCTGATGATCCTTGGGAATGTAACCGCCCCCTATTGTGCGCCCATTCTCGGACAACGCAATAGATAACAAAAACGGGCCCGGAAATCCGGACCCGCTTTGATACAGAATCTGAGAACGAGATCACTTTTCCCCGTCCAGCATTTTTACAATGGCCGAGAAATCCATGCCCCCATGGCCGCTATTGGAATAAAGCGCATAAAGGCTTTCAGCCAGCGCCCCCATCGGCGTTGTTGCCCCCGATGCCGCCGAAGCCTGCTGGGCCAGTTTCAGGTCCTTAAGCATCATATCAACCGCAAATCCTGCTTGATAATCGCGGTTTGCCGGCGATGTCGGCACCGGCCCCGGAACCGGACAATAGCTGGTCAGCGACCAGCACTGCCCAGATGCCTTTGACGAGATATCAAAAAGCTTCTGGGCATCAAGGCCAAGACGCTTGGCCAGCATGAAGGCCTCGGAAACAGCAATCATGCTGACACCCAGCACCATGTTGTTGCAAATCTTTGCCGCCTGCCCGGCACCACTGTCACCAGCATGGATGATGTTGCTGCCCATTCCTTCGAGGATCGGCTTTGCGCGGGCGAAATCCGCATCCGAACCACCAACCATGAAGGTCAGGGTCCCGGCCGCGGCCCCGGCGGTTCCGCCAGAAATCGGCGCATCCACCGCGCCAAGTCCCGCCGCACGTGCAAGCTCAGATGCCTTGCGCGCGGCATCGACCTCGATCGTGGAACTGTCAATCAGAACTGTACCTGCCTTGGCATTGGCAATCACACCGTCCGGGCCGTCATATACCGAAAGAACATGTTTTCCGGCCGGAAGCACGGTTACAACAAATTCAACATTGCTTGCTGCTTCGGCCACTGTTGCGGCCTTGCCCGCACCGCCATCAACTGCCTTGGCCACCGCATCCGCAGACAGATCGAATACCTTGACGTCGTGCCCTGCCTTGACAAGGTTTGCCGCCATCGGGCCGCCCATATTGCCAAGACCGATAAAACCGATAGTCGCCATTTGAAGTCTCCTCTGACATCCCGTTCGGGACTTTTGTTTTGATTTTTCAGGACCATAGAATGGTCCGGATCATTTTAAAGATTAAGTTCCTTTTCCGCCGGAAGCGGCTCGAAATACTCGGCAATTTCACGCGGATCGACCTGGCCGATATCGCCATGCTGCCATTTCGGGTCATGATCCTTATCAACGATCACGGCCCGCACCCCTTCAAACAGGTCGGGCTTGCGCACCATTCGTTGTGACATCCGGTATTCCATATTCAGAACCGAAGCCAGCGTCATCTCACGCCCCTGACGGATCTGGTCAAAGCTGACGCACAGTGCCGTCGGTGACTTTGCCGCCAGAACATCAAGGGTCTCCTTGCCAAACGCGGTTTCTTCACGTTCAAGCGCCTCAAAGATTGCAACAACACTGTCACCGGCAAACGTCCGGTCAATATCATCGCGAATGGTCGCAAGCGGCGCATCACCAAAAGCCGTTTCATAGCGCTTGAGAATATCTGCAACCACCGCCTTTGCATCACCCTCATAGGACGCCGCCGCAAGATCGGCTTTAAGACTGTCAAGCTTGTCGGTTGCAACGCCGTGGGTTGCAAGACCTGCATAAAGGCAGTCCGCGGCCTTTATCCGCGCACCGGTCAGGCCAAGATACATGCCGATCTGCCCCGGGCATCGTGGCAGGAAATAGCCACCGCCAACATCGGGGAAAAACCCAATTCCGGTTTCAGGCATTGCAAACAGGGTCCGCTCAGTCGCCACCCGGAACATGCCGTGTATCGAAACACCGACCCCGCCGCCCATCGTGATGCCATCCATCAATGCGACATAGGGTTTGGGATAATTGGCGATGTAATGATTAAGGTGATATTCGTGCCGGTAAAAGGCATCAAGCAGATCTTCGTCATCATTCTTGCGCGCATCATAAAGACCGCGAATATCGCCGCCGGCACAAAAGGCCTTTTCACCGGCACCTTCGATCACAACGGCCTTGATCGACGGATCGGTTTCCCATGATTTGAGTTGCCCCATCATCATATCGACCATCACAAGATCAAGCGCATTAAGCGCACGCGGGCGATTAAGAACGATCTGCCCGATTGCACCTTGTTGGGAAAAAAGCACGGGCGCGTCGGCAACAGTGGCTTGGGTATCAGACGTGTTATTCATGACCTAGTCTTTCAAAGCGGCACGGGAAATGATCAGCCGCATGATTTCGTTGGTTCCTTCAAGGATCTGGTGAACACGAAGGTCGCGCAACAGCCGTTCGATCGGATATTCGCGAATATAGCCATACCCGCCATGCAATTGCAGCGCCTGGTTACAGACTTCGAACCCGATATCGGTGGCAAAACGTTTTGCCATGGCACAGAACTGTGTTGCATCATCGGCCTTGTGATCAAGCTTCCATGCACCCTTGTGCAGCATAAGGCGCGCTGCTTCGAGCTCAGTTACCATATCGGCGAACTTGAATTGCAACGCCTGAAACTGATCAAGGCTTTTGCCAAACTGCTTGCGGACTTTCATGTGATCGCGGGCATGTTCCATTGCAGCACGGGCGCCGCCAATCGAACAGGCCGCAATATTCAGCCGCCCGCCATCCAGCCCCTTCATGGCAAATTTGAAACCTTCGCCCTCTTCGCCCAGACGGTTTTCGACCGGCACCTTGCAATTGCTGAAGATAACGGCGGATGTCGGCTGACTGTTCCAGCCCATCTTTTCTTCAAGCTTGCCAAATGAAAGCCCGTCAGTGTCCTTGGGAATGATAAAGGTCGAAATGCCATTCGGGCCGTCATCGCCGGTACGCGCCATAACAACATATATATCGCTGCGTGATCCGCCGGAAATGAACGCCTTTTCACCATTAAGGACATAATGATCGCCATCACGAACCGCCCTGGTCCGAAGCGATCCGGCATCTGACCCCGCGCCCGGCTCCGTCAGGCAGTAACTTGCGAAATGTTCCATCGACACAAGCTTGGGCAGATATGTTTTGCGCTGCGCGTCCGATCCGAAACTATCGATCATCCAGCACGCCATATTATGGATCGAGATATAAGCCGCAGTAGACGGGCACGCCGCCGCAAGTTCTTCAAAGATGACAGCCGCATCCAGACGGCCAAGCCCGGTTCCGCCGAACTCTTCACGCGTATAGATCGCGGCAAAGCCGAGCTCTGCTGCCTTGCGCAGGGTTTCTTCGGGGAAAATGTGCTTTGCGTCCCATTCACCCGCATGAGGTGCCATTTCGTTCTGGGCAAAATCACGCGCAGCCTGGGCAAATGCCTGCTGATCGTCAGACAGGTTGAATTCCATTGGATCGCCGCCTCTGAAGTTTATCTGTTTTCCCTTTACGTAAACGTGAAAACACCCTCTTGTCAATTCATTCGGTATAACAGTACCGAATTATCACAATATTAAAAAATCACACCGTTTACGTGCATTCCCGTAGTTGTTTTCACCAAATGTTTCTTGCTGATGATGGTGCTGTCGGCTTACCTTCTCCGCGTCAGGAACCACAATAAATCAGGGAAACACATCATGTCGTCCACGAAACCGGAAACCATTGTTCTTCATGCAGGCTATCGCGCCGACCCGACCACCGGGTCTGTTGCGGTTCCGCTGTATCAGACCACCAGTTATCAGTTCCGCGACACCCAGCATGCCGCCGACCTTTTCGCGCTTAAGGAACTTGGCAATATCTATACGCGCCTGATGAACCCGACCAATGATGTGCTTGAACAGCGCATTGCCGCCCTTGAAGGCGGCGCTGCTGCGGTTGCACTTGGTTCGGGTCAGGCGGCATCGACTTTTGCCGTGCTGAATATCGCACAGGCCGGCGACAATATTGTCAGCTCGACAGATTTGTATGGCGGGACCTGGAACCTGTTTGCCAATACATTCAAGCAAATGGGCATCGAAGTGCGCTTTGCAGATCCGGCTGACCCGGAAAGCTTCCGCAAACTCGCCGATGACAAGACCCGTGCCTTTTATGCAGAAACCCTGCCGAACCCGAAATTGCAGGTCTTCCCGATCCGCGAAGTTGCCACCATCGGTGACGCGCTTGGCATTCCGCTGATTGTCGATAACACGGCTGCCCCGGTCATCTGCAAACCGATCGAACATGGCGCAAGCATCGTAATGTATTCGACCACCAAATTCATTGCTGGTCATGGCACGTCGGTTGGTGGTGTTGTGGTCGATTCCGGCAAATTTGACTGGGAAAAACATGCCAAACGCTTCCCGCTTTTGAACGAACCTGATCCCAGCTATCACGGTGCGGTCTGGACGCAGGCAGTCAAACCGATTGGCCCGGTTGCCTATGCGATCAAATTGCGCTGCACGCTGTTGCGTGACATCGGTGCCGCTGCATCCCCGTTCAATTCATTCCAGACCATCCAGGGCATGGAAACACTGCCGCTGCGCATGGAACGTCATTGCGAGAATGCCAACAAGGTTGCCGACTTCCTGGCATCACACCCGAAAGTCACCAAGGTCATCCATCCCAGCAAACAGGACGGTGAAAGCCGCCGTCGTGCAGACAGCTATCTTAAAGGTGGGTACGGGTCACTGATGGGCTTTGAACTGGCGGGTGGCAAAGACGCCGGTGAGAAATTCATCAACGCGCTTGAGCTGTTCTATCACGTCGCCAATATCGGTGATACGCGATCACTTGCCATCCATCCGGCTACGACGACTCACAGCCAGCTGTCGGAACAGGATCGTCTGTCATCAGGCGTGACTGACGGTTATGTCCGGCTGTCCATCGGCATTGAACATATTGACGATATTCTGGCCGATTTGACACAGGCCCTTGATAAAGCCTGATCTTGCTAAACTTTGCGACGTCATCTGCAACCGGTCGAACCAACGTTCGACCGGTTTTTCATTGACCAAATTCACAAACAGGCCTAGATGAAATCGGCAAAACATGCACAACATGCAAAACAGGCACCAAAATGTCGAGCGTCATCACCCGTCAGGATGAAATCCTGAAACTGCTGCGAAACATGGGAACAGTTCATATTCATGATCTGGCTGCCCTGTTTCATGCATCCCTTGATACCATCCGCCGCGATTTGCGCCAGCTTGAAGACGAAGGACAGCTACGCCGCATCCATGGTGGCGCGGTGCTTCCCAACAAGCCAAGCGAAACCTATGAAGAACGCGCACGTGATCTTCAGCCCGAACGCACGGCTATTGCCCAGAAAACCGCCCGCGATTTGATCCCGGATGACGCCGTGGTATTTTTTGACAGTGGCACCACCATTTGCGAAGTGGCACGGCACCTCAAACCGTCCTTTCGCGGCACGGTTATTACCGTCAACCCGATGATTGCCGTCGAGCTGGCCGCCCACCCGAACGCCCGGGTTATCATGCTGGGCGGTACGCTTCTGAAAAATGACATGGTCGTCTGTGGACCGACCACAATTGATGAAATCCGCAAATATAATGCAGATCTGGCATTGCTCGGGACCTGTGCCCTGCATCCTGAGTCGGGACTGTCCACCAGCCACCCCGATGAACGCGCATCAAAGGCCGCAATGATCAGCCAATCCGCCGAAATCATCGCTGTCACCACAGCCGACAAACTTGAAACCAGCCTGCCATTCCGGGTGTGTGATATTGATGCGATATCCCACCTTGTAACAGGTCGCAAACTTTCGGCCGGATATCTCAAAAACTATGCCAAGCGCGGAATGAACGTTGTTCAGGCCTGATTGCCCAAACGCCCAGTGACCGGAGCCACCAAAGATGCAAAATTATTCCCAGCCCCATAACCGGGTACGCACCATCTTCTTTTTGCATGGCGCTGCCTTTTCAAGCTGGGTGCCGCATATCCCCCTGGTGCAGGAACGGCTTGGCCTTGGTCATGACGAACTGGGTGGTATTCTGCTGGCTGCTGCCATTGGGGTGCTTGCCGTGATGCCGATCGCCGGCCGCCTTTCCGATCGCATCGGAAGCGAGCTGGTCGTGCGCTATTCCGGGCTGGCCTATTTCATCGCGGTTGGCATTCCGGTTTTCATGCAATCTTATGTCAGTATCTCTGTTGCGATGTTTGCCCTTGGATTTTCCGGTGCGTTTCTTGATGTGGCAATGAATGCCAATGGCCTGAATGTCGAACGGGTCAAAGGACGCAGCATCATGTCAGGCCTTCATGGCTGCTGGAGCCTTGGCGGCTTTGCCGGTGCCGGGATTGCCGCAGCATGGTTCGCCCTGCCCTTTGATAACAGCTACCACCTGCCCGTCATTCTTTCGGTCTTTCTGATCGCCCATATCATTGCCCAAACCAAACTTTTGCCCGACCGGGATGCAATCGCCATCTTGCAGGACAATCAGGAAACGGCAGACCATGCTGCTACCGGCAATGCGGGAATGTCCGGCGCGCAAAAGGACCGCCCCATGTTCCTCATGCTGCTTCCGTTCGGTGTTTGTGCCTTTATCGGGCAATTCGGCGAAGGCGTCATTACCGATTGGGCAACAGTCTTTATGAATAGCGAACTGTCATCGGGTGCGACCATGGCCGCTGTCGGCTTTGCCATTTATTCCTGCGCAATGGCTGCAACCCGGTTGTCGGGCGATGCACTGGTGATGAAATTCGGCCGTGCACCGGTTCTTTTGACAAGCTCGGTTCTGGCATCCCTTGGCACCTTTATCATCGCCCTGTCACCACATTATATCGTGGCCTGGATCGGGTGCGGCATTGCCGGCACCGGGCTTGCGGTTATTCTTCCGCTTTTGCTGTCGGCAGCATCAAAGGCCACGGGCAAAGGTGGCGGTGCGGTGGTGTCGATCATCGCGGCCACCGGTTATTCGGCAATCATGGCTGGGCCGCCGATTATTGGCGCAATCGGCCAGGTGGCCGGACTGGTCACAGCATTTGCCATCACCGCCAGCTTCCTTGCCCTGATCATCCCGGTTTACCTTCTGACCATGCGTGCACGGCTGCAATTCGCCAGCAATGGTTGATTGCGCATGAAATCTGCCCCATAAATTGGCCTGTCCACTCCACGGGCAGGATCCAAGGTTCGCCCCGCCTCACAGAACAGAGTACAGATCATGGCCAACAAATTCGCCTATGGCACATTTCCCAGCACCCGGCAGCGTCGTAACCGCATGTCCGATTGGTCCCGTCGCATGGTCGCGGAAAGCCGCTTGACCGCACATGATCTGATTTTGCCGGTCTTTGTGATTGATGGCACAAACCAGCGAACCCCGATCCCGTCCATGCCCGGCGTTGAACGCCAGTCTGTCGATGTATTGGTCGAAACCGCCAAACATGCAGAAAAACTTGGCATCCCTGCCCTGGCACTGTTTCCCTATATCGAAGCGAACCTTAAAACCAAGGACGCGCGCGAAGCCTATAACCCCGACAATGTCGTGTGCCGTGCGACCAAGGCGATCAAGGATGCCTGCCCCAATATCGGCATCATCACCGATGTCGCCCTTGATCCGTTTAATTCCGACGGTCAGGACGGGATCGTCGTCGATGGTCAGATTTTGAATGACGAAACCACCGAAGCATTGGTCCGTCAGGCTCTTGTCCAGGCCCAGGCAGGTTGTGACGTTGTCGCGCCATCCGACATGATGGATGGCCGCATCGGTGCGATCCGCAAAACACTTGAAGGCGAAAGTCTCAAGAACGTTCAGATCATGGCCTATTCCGCGAAATATGCGTCCTCTTTCTATGGACCGTTCCGTGACGCCATCGGTTCTGCAAGCGCGCTGGGCAAGGCAGACAAGAAAACCTATCAGCTTGACCCTGCAAATAGCGACGAAGCGATGCGTGAAGTTGCCTATGACCTCGAAGAAGGCGCAGACTCGGTCATCGTCAAACCGGGCCTTCCGTATCTCGATGTTCTCTATCGCGTGCGTCAGGAATTTGGCGTACCGGTCTTTGCCTATCAGGTATCGGGGGAATATGCTATGTTGCGGGCTGCGGGCCAGAATGGCTGGCTGGATTATATCGGCTGCGCGATTGAAACACTTTCATGCTTCAAACGTGCGGGCGCATCCGGGGTTCTGACCTATAGCGCCATTGAAGTCGCCGAGGCGCTTGAAGGATAAACCACGGCACGCAATCCCGATCCAGAACACAAAAAAGGGCCTCAACCGAGGCCCTTTTGCATTTCCCGAGATCATAAAGTCAGATGATCAGGCACAACAGACAGCTTCGCTGACCGGATCGGCGATACCATGGCCGATTGCACGCGCGCAGAAATGTGGCCGCAGACCGGATTTGGCAAAGACATTTTCGATATCCTGACCATCAAGGAATCCCCCCTGATGCACCAGAAGCGTCTTGATCCCCGATGCGAGACCGCCCAGGACATCCGTATGCACCGTATCGCCAACCATCAGAACGCGATCACGGCTGACATCCGGGTGGCGACGCAGAACTTCTTCAAACACGTGATGATACGGTTTACCGACACATTGGGGCATCACCCCGCATGCATCCGCCGCCAGATGGGCGAAATAGCCCGATTCCACGGACAGGAAGTCCCCCATTGGTGCACAGATATCCGGATTACCGACCAAAATTGGCCGCGGATTGGCCGCAAGGCTTTGTTCCAGCATTTCCTGCTGCTGATCTGACCAGTTTTCCGAATCAATCAACAGAAAACCATCAACACGGTCATAGAGTGCGCGGTCTGCACCAAGCGGCTCGACAGTGTCGGGCAATACATGAAACGGCCAGTCCGCCGGGGCCATTGCCCCCCAATGGGTAATGTCGGCATGTTCATGCATCAGGGGTGCAATGAATTGCTGGCTGCTGATCAGGTTGCTGTTGTCAAAATCAAATCCGCGCTTGCGATGGCGGGCAAGGATGGCCTCTGCCGAACTGGACGCATCGTTGGTGACAACGGCAATCTTCTTGCCCACTTCCTGAAGCGTGGCGATGGTTTTTACAGCACCGGGGATGGCCGTCGGGCCGCTATTGAGAACGCCGAACGCGTCAAACACAATCAGATCAAACTGATCGGCAATCGCCAGAAGATTTTCGACATAGTCGGTTTTCGCCGGAACAGCATCAGCCTGCACTTGCGGCAATCGCGGCGCATATTGCAAATATGCGTCGATTGCCTGCGTAAAATTCAAACGCGGCCGATTGATGCTCATGGTCAGTTCTCCTGTTCGTGCATTTGGTCGCGCAAGTTACGGTCTTTTCCGGCTGATTGCGACCCCAAATACATCCCAATTCCTGTTAAATGCGCGCAACTGCCAAAATCAACCGATACGCGTCACGCAATTTCATTAGCCATGCACCATTAGCATAGCAATTAAAATTGCAAAAGAAGCCTCATGTAACCGTATTATCGCCAATTCATTGCAATTTGGTGACTTTCTGCGCTTTCCAAGCCGCTGCCATGCAAAAAACGCATTGGATTAACACAACAATCAGACGTAGATTGCCTTCACCAAATGAATAGGACGTATCGACTGGTAAATGCGCCATCAAGCAGATGATCATTCGATACATTGTAAACAAACCGACACGTCAAACCAGTTAACTATTCCTTCGCGGAATACCTTCGGTGAGAACATGCCGGTTATCTGAATAGACGCCGTGTTAAACGGCCGGTTTGAAATAGGTGATGAAATGATCGTAACTAAAATCTTCGCTTTCCTTCGCGCTCTTCGCGTTCAGTACCAGACCCAGGTTGCGCTGCGTAAACTTGATACGCGCGAACTGGCTGACATCGGTCTGAACCGCGACATGATCGACGATGTAGCACACCGTGTTGCTTTCGGTCGCTAAGCCACGACCGTAGCGTCCTTGAGAAAAACCCCGGCAGATCATCTGCCGGGGTTTTTCTTTGTCCGCATTTCAGGATCGTCAGTATCCAGCCACGTCCGCACTCATGCGGCCTCAACATCGTGGCTGTGCAACGGCCTAGTTGGCAAACAGGCCCTTATAGTCATCGCGCAGGACATTCTTCTGGACTTTGCCCATCGCATTGCGCGGCAGTTCTTCGACAAAGAACACCCGCTTGGGCACCTTGAAGTTCGCAAGCTGCGATTTGATGGCGCTAATTACCCCATCTTCTGACAGGGCGTCCTTTCGGGTCGGAACGATTATGGCGACAACCGCCTCGCCAAAGTCGGGATGCTGAACACCGATCACGGCACTTTCAACAACCCCTTCCATTTTATCGATCAGGGTTTCGATTTCTTTAGGATACACGTTAAAGCCACCAGAAATCACAAGATCCTTGGCCCGTCCGACAATATGGACATAGCCCTTGTCGTCGATCTTGGCGATATCGCCGGTAATGAAAAAGCCGTCCTTGCGAAACTCTTCTGCTGTTTTTTCCGGCATCTGCCAGTAACCGGCAAAAACATTCGGTCCGCGCGCTTCAAGAACGCCGATCTCGTCGGTTCCCAGAACGTTACCGTCCCCATCACAAACGCGGACTTCAACATCGGGAAGTGCCGGGCCAACAGTATGAACAATACGCTCCCCGTCCAGCGGGTTCGACGTCGCCATCCCCATTTCCGTCATGCCATAACGTTCCAGCAAAGCCTTGCCTGTGCGCTGCTTGAACGCAGTGAAAGTTTCTGGCAACAACGGGGCGGATCCCGATATAAACAAGCGCATGTTAGCGGTAACATCCGCATCAAAGTCATCTTCTGCCAGCAATCGCACATAGAATGTTGGAACACCCATCATCACCGTACTGCGCGGCAAAAGCGCCATGACCTCGTCACGGTCAAATTTCGGCAGGAAGAACATCTTTGAGCCCGACAACATCACACAGTGACAGGCGATGAAAAGCCCGTGGGTGTGGAAAATCGGCAAGGCATGCAAAAGGGTATCATCCCCGGTAAAGCCCCACAGCTTTTCAAGCGTTGCCGCATTGGACCACAGGTTCATCTGGGTCATCATTGCGCCTTTGGGTTTTCCCGTGGTGCCCGACGTATAAAGGATCGCGGCCAGATCATCATCGGCACAGGCCACAGGCGCGAACTGCCCGGATTGTCCGGCGGCACCATCCATCAGACTGCCATCACCTGTGGTACCAAGTGTCAGAACATGGGTCACCCCCTGCTCCTTGGCGATTGCGGTGACTTCTTCCAATCGCTGGGGCTGACAAACAAACACCACCGGTGATGCATTGCCCATGAAATATGAAAGTTCCCCGGCCTGGTAGGCGGTGTTCAGCGGCAAGTAAACCAGGCCAGCCCGGATGCACCCCAGATACAGGAACAGTGCCTCGGGCGATTTATCGACCTGAACAGCCACCCGATCCCCTTTGCGCGCACCAAGTGACGTCAACAAACCGGCAATCCGCGCCGATGCCGAATCCGCGTCGGCATAGCTGTATGTCTTGCCGGTCGGTGTTTCGATCAGAACCGACGAAAGGTCTTTTGGAAACCGGTCACGGATACGCATGAAAAGGCTGTTGGTCACTGTATTGCTTCCCCGAAGATTGGTCTTTTGGCCGACAGGTCACCTGCCGGTTCCGAATGCGGGCAACATAGTGCAATCAATCATTATCGGTAAACAAGTACCTTTTTACCGATAATGATATTTTCCAAACACGACACGACAAAAAAAACGGGTAAGCAGAGAAACTGCTTACCCGCACGGTAATCAATTAACCGTCGCAACTTGGTGCGCGGTCAGGCCACATAGGGGAATTCGCCATCCACGAACGGGAATGCTTCGCCAACCGTGACCTGCATTTCCGGGAAGAACCCGTTGAAATGGGTCGCAAGTGCGTTGCTATAGGCCCCGATATGGCCAAATTCGATCCAGTCCCCTTCGCGGATGTCCGCCGGCAGGGAAACAGCCGCTGGCAACACATCCATATTATCGCAGGTCGGGCCATAAATAGTGAAATCAAGCGTTTCATCTTCGATGAATTCACCATTGATCCGCATGGGCCGCACCGGATAGCGAAGCTGCCCCGTCACGGTTTCAGACAGGCTTCCATACACACCGTCATTGATAAACAGGGTATCTTCCTTACGCAGGTGAACCTGGGTAATCAAGGAAATGCCACTTGAAACAAGTGCCCGACCCGGTTCGCACATAAAGGTCGTTTCGGGCATATCAAGCCAGCGAATGCAATCCTTGATCTCGTCCATGAATTCTTCAAGGCTGGCACCGCGCTGGTTCATATACTGGCCCGGGAAACCGCCACCGACGTCGATATGTTTGACCTGAACACCGGAGAAATCGACAACCTGGCGGATCAGCTCAACCGCGATCCGATAGCCGTTCGGCGTGGTGCATTGCGACCCGACATGGAAGCAAAGACCGGCTTCATATCCGTATTCATCAACCTTTTTAAGAAGCTCTGCTGCGACCATCGGACGCGCGCCAAACTTTGCCGACAGGTTATAGGTCGCCCCGGCCGGGGGCGTTGCCAGGCGCACATGAATGACAAGGTTCTTGTCGCCTTCGGTTTCTTCGCGGATTTTCTCGAGCTCTTCGATCGTGTCGATGACATAGTGATCAATGCCATACACACGATGCGCATTCCGGATGGCATCGCGGCTTTTGACCGGATGCATAAAATAGGCCTTCATGCCCGGAAACTGGCGACGTACCAGCGAAATTTCTTCTGGCGATGCCGTGTCGAAATGTCGAACACCCCCTTCATGGAGATAGCGCATCACTTCGGGATGCGGATTACATTTCACGGCATAAAGGACGTCGCCCGGGAACATTTCGACAAAGCGCTGCGCTGTTTCTCGAAGAATATTGGGTCTGAGACAATAAACCGGATAGGAAGGCTTGAGTTCCTTAACAACATCGAACGTCGTATCGAAATGACGTGGCATAAATACTCCATCGTTTGCGAAATGCTGGCGCCCAGACACGTACCGCCGCCGGGCTGGCCTTTTTGCACGACAAGGTTATCAGCCCTTTGCGAAACTGTCATGCCTGTAAACACGAATTGATCTTGATATTGCGGCATCCTGTCGATAATTTGGTAAACCAATACCGAATAACCAATATCGTGTGCCCCACGCAAAAAAGCGCAACCACACACAACCCACAGGGAGCCTGAAATGCCTTTCGAACCGAACCTTGATCCGATGTCTTTGGCGACGGAACTCTCCGGCCACCACCTGATTGATGGCAAACTTGTTGCACCCAAAAACGGCAAGACTTTTGACGTCATCAACCCGGCCACCGGCAAGGTTATCGGTCAGGCAGCCGACGGCGATGCCGACGATGTGGCAATTGCAGTTGATATTGCCAAGAAAGCTCAGAAAGACTGGGCAGAACGCCCTGCTCGTGAACGTGGCAAGCTAGTTGCCGAATGCGGTCGCGTCCTGATGGCCCATACAGAGGAACTCGGACGACTGGTCGCCCTTGAATCGGGTAAGGCGCTGCGCACTGAAAGCCGTGTCGAAGCATCGGTTCTGGCCGACATGTTTGTCTTCTTTGGCGGGCTTGCCTCGGAACTCAAAGGTGAAACCGTTCCCTTTAACCCCAACATGATGACCCTGACCACCCGCGAAGCCGTTGGTGTGGTCGGCGCCATCATTCCCTGGAACGTCCCGCTGCTTCTGATGGCGATCAAGGTTGCCCCGGCGCTGGTTGCCGGTAACACGGTTGTCGTGAAATCCGCCGAAGACACGCCGCTTACCGTGCTGCGCGTCTGCCAGATCATGCAGGAAATTCTTCCGGCTGGCGTTTTGAACATCCTGTCGGGCTTTGGCCCGTCTTGCGGTGGTCCGCTTGTGGAACACAAGGATGTCAAAAAGGTTTCGTTCACCGGATCGGTTGAAACCGGTCGCACGGTGTATAAGGCCGCTGCCGAAAAGCTGATCCCGGTCACCCTTGAACTTGGCGGCAAGTCACCGATGATCGTGATGGATGACGCCGATCTCGACAAGGCGGTTGCCGGCGCAATCGGCGGCATGCGCTTCACCCGTC
This sequence comes from Thalassospira povalilytica, assembly GCF_002844235.1. Classification (GTDB taxonomy): domain Bacteria; phylum Pseudomonadota; class Alphaproteobacteria; order Rhodospirillales; family Thalassospiraceae; genus Thalassospira; species Thalassospira povalilytica. The sequence goes on from NZ_PGTS01000002.1 coordinate 632,914, forward strand.
AGGGTCAGAGCTGCACCGCATCGTCACGCATGCTGGTTCACGAAAAACTTCATGATGAGTTCGTCAAGCGACTGATTGACAAGGTTAATACCCTGAAAATGGGCAACCCGCTTGATGAAGAAACCGATATCGGCACCATCATCAACCGCAAACAGTTCGACAAGGTATGCGGCTATATCGATATCGGGGAAAACGAAGGTGCAACCAAGCACGAGCTCAGCGCCCTTCCCGCGGACGCCGAACTTTCCGACGGTCTTTTTGTCCGTCCGGTAATTTTCACCAATGTTAACCCGAATGCCCGGATCGCCCGCGAAGAAATCTTTGGCCCGGTTGCCTGTGTCTTCAAATTCAAGACCTTTGAAGAAGCCCTTGAACTGGCCAATGACAGCGACTTTGGCCTTGCGGCGACGGTCTGGACCACGGATCTGAAAACCGCCCTTGTCGCCACCAAGCGCCTTGAAGCGGGCTTTGTTCAGGTCAACCAGAACCTTGTTGTTCAGCCGAACCTGTCCTATGGCGGCATCAAGTTGTCGGGGCTTGGCAAGGAAGCATCGCTTGAAAGCATGCTTGAACATTTCACCTACAAGAAAACCGTCATTCTGAATATGGAATAACGCCCGATCCCCAAACCAGGCGTTCCACTTGGCCGGGTTGCGGTACACGCAACCCGGTTTTTCTATTGCGGCACTTGACCTTGGGCGACTTATCCGCAAAGCTGCCGCTTGAAAACACATCTTTAACCCAGAAAGAACATGGCTATGTCTGCATATACTGACATCCTTTCATCGCATTCCCGTCCGACGCTTCGTGCCGGTGCGATGGCCATGATTATGGGGATTTCCGACCTGCGAATGTGATCCCTGTCATCTGCGGATGACAGGTCCGGTTAACTACCGTTATTCACCCACCACATGATATTATTGCCACCACATCACACCGATGGTGGCCGCAGGAGCATGGAAATTATGACTGTTTCCTATCACGATATTGTACGCGCATCCGGCTTGCTTGATGGCATTGTCGCCAAAACACCACTGGTAAAATCACTTACGCTTTCAAGCATTTGTCAGGCAGAAGTTTATCTTAAACTTGAAAACCAGCAATATACCGCCTCGTTCAAGGAACGTGGCGCCTATGTCAAACTTGCCAGCCTGACGCCCGAAGAACGCGAAAACGGCGTTATCGCCGTTTCGGCCGGAAACCATGCCCAGGGTGTTGCCTATAACGCCAAGCGGCTTGGCATTCCGGCAACCATCGTCATGCCCAAAAACACCCCCTTTACAAAGGTCCACCATACGCGATCCCACGGGGCGGAAGTTGTCCTGACCGGAAATGTATTCGCCGAAAGCCTTGAGGCCGCCGGACGCATTCAGAAAGAGCGCGGCCTGACCTTTGTCCACCCGTTTGACGATGCCCATATCATTGCCGGCCAAGGTACGGTCGGGCTCGAAATACTGAACGAAAATGTCGATATCGATACCATTGTCGTGCCGATTGGCGGTGGTGGCCTGGCGTCCGGGGTGGCAACGGCTGTCAAATCGCGCCGCCCGGATATCGAGATTATCGGTGTCGAGACCAAGCTTTATCCCAGCATGTATGAGGGCATTCGCGGCGAAGAATATACCGGCGGCGGTGTCACCATTGCCGAAGGCATTGCGGTCAAACAGCCTGGTGGTATGACGCTTGAAATCTGCAAGGAAAAGCTCGACGACGTCGTACTGGTTGATGAAAGCAGTATCGAACGGTCGATCCAGATGCTGATCGAGATTGAAAAAAGCGTGGTCGAAGGTGCCGGTGCGGCGCCGCTTGCGGCCCTGCTTGACCATCCCGAGAAATTCAAGGGCAAGAAAGTTTGCCTGATTGTCAGCGGCGGCAATATCGATACCCGCCTTCTTGCCCAGGTGCTGATGCGCGGTATGGCCCGTCAGGGACGTCTTGTTCGCGTTCGTATTGAAATTCCCGATGTGCCGGGTGCGCTGGCAACCATCAGTTCGCTGATCGGCGAAGAAGAAGCCAATATCATCGAAGTCTATCACCAGCGTCATTTCTATGACGTGCCGGCAAAACAGACCGACGTCGATATGGTTTTGGAAGTCCGCGATACCGTCCATGCCCAGCAGGTTATCGAACGCCTGATCAAGGCGGGATTTGGCGGGCGCCTACTTGGCAACACATCACTCGATTGATCAGGCCTGACCTGATCGACTGCCAAACGACAAAGGGCCGCCGGTATGTCACCGCGGCCCTTTTTCTGTGTAAACCCGATCACATGATCGCCAGCAGATCAGTCACCCAGGCTGCGATACCGACCGCCATAATAAAGTAACGGCGCACCGGTTTCTCCCATCACCAGTTCGCGGACATGGCCGACGATGATGCTGTGATCGCCGCCTTCATGCAGGGCATGACGTTCGCAGGTCAGTGCCGCAACACTTCCTGTCAGGCGCGGCATGCCAAGACTGTCATCTTCATAGGCCACGCGATCCCAGCCATCCTGCCCCGGTGCGGAAAACAGCTCGGAGACCTGCTGTTGGCTTTGGCTCAGGATATTGATGCAAAAGCTCTTTGCGTCCCCGGTAAACAGCGCATGCGTTGCCGCACGGTGATCAACCGAAAACAGAACCAGTGCCGGATCCAGTGAGACCGAAGCAAAGCTGTTGATGGTAATGCCGGCTTTTGCACCGTCTGCAGCGCGGGTGGTTACCACAGCAACACCGGTTGTGAATTGACCAAGGCAATCGCGAAAATCGCGCGCAGAGAAAGACATATTGAAGGCAGCTCTCGTATACAAATATGGATGGTTGACGCACGCTGAATGGAGCTTGGGGAAAATGGCGTCTAATCATCCCGCTGTCAAACCTAACTCGCAGCTAATTTAAACGCGATGTTAATAAGATTAAAACTTAATAAGAGCATACAGATATCAGAAACATGTTTTGCAGTGCCGCAGATGACAGATGTTTCAATGAACTCGGGGTTGATCGTTCAGGTATCTGGCTTGGGCTAGCGGAGAAGAAAAAAGAATGTTCTTGATCATTGGCTATATCGTCGTAATCGGCTCTGTCCTGGGTGGCTATCTGCCGCATGGCGACTTTGGCATTCTCGTACAACCGCTTGAAGTCTTGATCATCTTCGGCGCAGCATTCGGTGCATATTTGACAGCCAACCCGCTTGGCATCGTCAAAAAATCATTCACCTATACCCTGCGCGCCATGAAGGGCCCCAAGAAAAAGGCCGCATATCTGGAACTCCTGATATGCCTTTATGCCATTTTCCGTCTGGCCAAATCCAAGGGTGATCTGGCGCTTGAAAGCCATGTCGAGAACCCGGAAAGTTCCAGCCTGTTTTCCAACTTCCCGAATCTGATGAAAGATCATCACGCGATGGAATTCATGTGTGATTATCTGCGCCTGCTGACTTTGGGAACCACCAACGCCTATGAGCTCGAGGCGGTGATGGATCAGGAACTCGACACCCACCACGAAGAAGAACATGCCGTTGCATCAGCCGTTCAGACCGCGGGCGATGGCCTTCCGGCACTTGGTATTGTTGCCGCGGTTCTTGGCGTGATTGTCACCATGAGCTCGGTGACCGAACCGCCTGAAATTCTCGGCGGCCTGATCGCAGCTGCCCTTGTCGGTACGTTCCTTGGTATTCTTGGTGCATACGGTTTTGTTGGCCCGACCGCATCGATCATCAAGAACACGGTTGATTCCGATGGCAAATATTATGGCTGTATCAAAGCCGCACTGATCGGTCACATGCAGGGTTACGCCCCACAGGTCTCGGTGGAATTCGCGCGCAAGACCCTTCCCCATAACCTTCGGCCCAGCTTCAAGGAACTTGACGAAGCGCTGCAAGATGCGCCCACAGCTTGATCTTGAGCCGGGAGCTTTGGTTTAGAGGAAAACGCAGCACATGCCCGATATCGTTATAAAAAAGATCAAAAAAGGTGGGCACGGGCACCATGGTGGTGCCTGGAAAGTTGCCTATGCCGACTTTGTGACGGCAATGATGGCATTCTTCCTGTTGCTGTGGCTGCTTTCGAGTGCTACCGAAGAACAGCTTCAGGGTGTGTCAATGTATTTCACACCTGAAACCATATCACAGAATGATTCGGGTTCGGGCGGTTTGCTCGGCGGGACCAGCCTTGCAGAAGAAGGCGCATTGCGCTCCGAATTCGGCATGCCAACTGTCAGCATGGACATCCCGCCACAGCAGTCCCCCGACGAACGCGAAGCCATCCGTGTTGCCCAGATGGAAGAACAGGAATTCAACGAGGCCAAGGAAGAACTCCTGAAGGCCATTGATGAAAGCCCGGAACTTCAGGGTCTTGAGAAGAACATCCGTATCGAGGAAACCGACGAAGGTCTTCGGATCCAGATCCTTGATGAAGACGGGACTGCCATGTTCCCGAGCGGCAGTGCCGATATGGCTGAACATACGCGGCTTCTTCTCGAAAAGGTTACCGAGGTCATTGAAAAAATGCCCCAGGATATCTCGATCGAAGGCCATACCGACGCGGTACCGTTCAACCGCCTTGACGGTTATTCAAACTGGGAACTGTCGACAGACCGTGCACTGGCCACGCGCCGCGCCCTTCAGGACTTGGGTCTGGAAACCGCCCGCTTTGCCAAGGTCGCCGGTCTTTCGGATACCGATCCACTGGTACCTGATGATCCCAAGAATGAACGAAACCGTCGCATCAGCATCACGCTTTTACGTGGTACCGGTGAACGCGCAGAACTGGGATCAGATGGACAGAATGGCAATGGCACAGGCACCCCTGCCAACGGAGCATCCCCGGCCCAGCAATCCGAGACACCGGCCAATGGTGCTGCCCCGCGTCGTCCGACATTCGGCGTGCCGTCACAACCATAAACATATGGCGATGTCACAGATTTGAATGCCCTTTTGGCTGCATGACCTTTAAACTGTCACAAACAGCACTTAATCTCATAATATAGATGATCGCGTGTGATCGGGATTGAGAATACCAGATGACAGTCAACCAGCGCCGCCTTACGCAGCATTACTTCATGACGGCCCCGATGCCGTGTCCCTATTTGCCCGGACGATTTGAACGTAAGCTGGTGACCGAATTGCGTGGCCCCGAGGCCAACAATATTCACGATCTGCTGTCGCGCGCCGGTTTCCGTCGCAGCCATTCCATCGCCTATCTTCCGGCGTGCAGCGATTGCAATGCCTGTGTTCCCGTGCGGGTAAGATGCCCGGACTTTGAATACAGCCGGTCGTTCCGCCGCATTCAGAACAAGAATAGTGACCTTACGCGTTCCATCCTGCCGCCAACAGCCACACAGGAACAATATCAGCTGTTCAGCACCTATCAGGATGCCCGCCATGGCAATGGCGATATGGCCCGGATGGATGCGCGCGACTATCGCGCCATGATCGAAGACAGCACGATTGATACATCGATCTATGAATATCGTCGCGCCGACAACAGTTTGATTGCCGTTGCACTGGTGGACAATCTTGCCGACGGATTATCTGCGGTTTACAGCTTTTTTGACCCGGCAGAACACAAGCGCGGACTTGGGACCTACATCATCCTTGACCTGATCGAAGAAGCACAACTTCTTGATTTGCCACATATCTATCTGGGTTACTGGATCGGCGACTGTCGCAAGATGTCCTACAAGATGCGCTTTCAGCCGCTTGAAGGGTTCAGGGACGGGCAATGGGTGTCGATGAGCGACACCGGACCCGATACCTGTGCATAGGATGGGCTCCCCTTCTTTCGTATCATTCTACATTAGACTAAAGTCCTAGAAATCAGCTCGATCCCCGGTTGCCTGCATCCAAAGACGCATATAAGCTCCTTACAAAGCCGGTTAACCGGCTTTGATATATATAAATCATGAGCTTGCATCTTTGGGAGGCTGTAACTAATGAAACGTCGCCAATTTCTTTCTGGCGCTGCCGTAGCAGGTGCGACTGCTGCCGCATCCACTTTTGCCAAACCGGCACTTGCACAGGACGTCCGTGAATGGCGTATGGTCACCACCTGGCCGAAAAACTTCCCGGGTCTTGGTACCGGTGCGAACCTTCTTGCTGAATACATCACCAAGGCATCTGATGGTCGCCTGAAAGTTACCGTTTTCGGTGCGGGCGAAATCGTCCCGGCATTCGAAGCCATTGACGCTGTTGGCAACGGCACCGTCGAAATGGGCCACGGTGCGCCTTACTATTGGAAAGGCAAAGTTGACGCGACCCAGTATATCGCAGCAATGCCGTTCGGTCTGAACGCTCAGGAACAGAATGCGTGGTTCCAGTGGGGTGGCGGTCAGGAACTTGCTGACAAGGTCTATGCCGAACTGAACTGTAAGTTCTTCCCGTCGGGGAACACCGGCACGCAGATGGGTGGCTGGTTCAACAAGGAAATGAACACCATTGCAGACTATCAGGGTCTGAAAATGCGTATTCCGGGCCTTGGTGGCGAAGTCGTCAAAGCGGCTGGCGCAAACGTTGTGAACCTTCCGGGCGGCGAAATCCCGCCGGCACTTCAGTCCGGTGCGATTGACGCGACCGAGTGGGTTGGTCCGTATAACGACCTGGCATTCGGTCTTTATAAATCGGCGAAATATTACTACTACCCGGGCTGGCACGAGCCGGCGACCGTTCTTGACAACTTCATCAACCTGGATGCATGGAATGCGCTTCCGGATGATCTGAAAGCAATTGTCGAGCAGGCAAACCGCGCTGTTAACCAGATGGTTCTGTCGGAATTCACCGCCCGTAACGTTCAGGCACTCGACACCCTGCGCAACAAGCATAATGTCGATGTTCGTCCGTTCTCTGACGACATTCTGACCGGCCTTGGCAAACTTTCGGGTGAGGTTCTGCGTGACCTGGTTTCTTCGAACCCGCTGTCACAGGAAGTCTTCGAAAGCCTGATTGCTTTCCGTACCCAGTCGATCGCATGGTCGAAATTCTCGGAATCGGCATTTGCCCAGGCACGTGTCCTGCCGTTCAAATACTAATCTTCCATTTCTGGAAACGATCAAGGGCCGGCAATTTGCCGGCCCTTTTTCTTTGCCCCTCGCACATGAGAAGACATCAGAAGACGGCTGGGATACCCCGACATGTCCCCCTCATCGATCCACGGATCGCGCAATAAAAAAGGCACCCGTTCGGGTGCCTTTCTTTGAAATGGTCATCTGTTGTCTGATCAGAACAGAACACTTGGCAGCCAGGTTGCCAGCCACGGGAACGCCGCGACAAGGCAAAGGCCCAGCATCTGGATCATCACGAACGGAATGATACCACGATAGATATCAAGTGTCTTGATCGCTGCCGGTGCCACACCGCGCAGATAGAACAGTGCAAAACCGAATGGCGGTGTCAGGAAGCTGGTCTGAAGGTTGATGGCGATCATCACGCCGAGCCAGACCGGGTCGATATCCATCTTAAGCAGGATCGGGCCGACAATCGGGATCACGACAAACACGATCTCGATAAAGTCGAGGAAGAAGCCCATGAAGAACATCAGCAGCATGACGACCAGCATGGCACTGAAAACGCCACCCGGAAGGTTATGCAGCAATTCTTCAACCAGATGATCCCCGCCAAGACCGCGGAACACCAGCGAGAACACCGACGCGCCAAGCAGAATGACAAACACCATCGCGCTGACCTGAACGGTCTGGCGCACAACATGGCGCAGAACCGCCATATCGAGGCGCTTGTAGAATGCCGCAAGGACAATCGCACCGATCGAGCCGAATGCAGCGGATTCAGTCGGCGTTGCAATACCCGTCAGGATCGAGCCAAGAACAGCCACAATCAGAAGTCCCGGAGGCAGCAATGCACGAAGAACTTCCCCCCACAGGCCTTCCGGACGTTTGCCTTCGACCAGTGCCGGGGCTGCCTTGGGATCAATCAGCGACTTGATAATGATCCAGGTGATATAAAGTGCGACCAGCAACAATCCCGGAATGAAGGCACCTGCAAACAGGTCCATCACCGAAATCGGTTCGGGTGCCCAGTTGCCAATCGCACGCTGTGCTTCGGCATAAGCGCCCTGAAGGATATCACCCAGAAGAACCAGAACGATTGACGGCGGAATGATCTGACCAAGCGTACCGGACGCACAGATCACACCGGTCGACAGTTTCGGATCGTAACCGGCCTTCTGCATCGCAGGCAGGCTGAGCAGGCCCATCGTCACAACAGTCGCACCGACAATACCGGTCGATGCTGCCAGCAACATGCCGACAATCACCACCGAAATGCCAAGACCGCCGCGCATGGTGCCAAACAGCATGCCCATGGTGGTCAGAAGCTTTTCGGCGATCCGCGCGCGTTCAAGCATAACCCCCATGAACACGAACAGCGGAATTGCCACATAGAGTTCGTTGGTCATCACACCGAAATAGCGTGACGGCAACGACCCCAGAAGCGGCATGTCGAATGTACCCATCGCATTGCCGATAAGGGCAAAAGCAAGACCGGTGCCCGCAAGCGAGAAAGCAACCGGAAAACCAAGAAGAAGCACGCCGCAGGCCACGGCGAACATCACCAGGCTAAGAATTTCACCCGTCATCAAACGCCCTCGTGTTCTTCTTCTTTGATTTCAAATTCTTTGTGACCGGCAAGTACCAGAATACTGCGCGCAGCAAGCGAAAGCCCCTGAAGCAGCATCAGCACACAAAACACCAAAATCACCGATTTATACAGGAACAGACCCGGAAGACCGCCCGTCTCGTGAGATCCTTCAAGACGGTGCCAGCTCGTCGCAACATACGGATAGCTGTACATCAGGATCATGACCAGTACCGGGGTCATCAGGAACAGGGATCCGAAAAGATCAACCCATGCCTTGTATCGTGCCGAAGCCGGACGATAGAAAACGTCCACCCGAACATGGCCACCGTGCAAAAGCGTGTATCCCGCCCCTACCATGAACATGATGCCATAAAGCCACATATAGCTTTCCTGCATCGATACCCAGCCAACCGCAAAGCCGTAACGCAATGTCGCAACCAGAAACGTGATCACGACCATCGGGATTACCAGCCAGGCTATCCCGCGACCGATCCAGTCATTCAGACCGTCTATCGCGTGGACGAAATTTCCCAGAAATCTCACTTTTCACTCCCAAGCCCTTATTGAATCACACAGGAATATTGCGGGCTTCCTGTTAATCAGGTTGCGAAGTTACATTTTAACCACCCAAAACGCCATATCTTTTGGCACGCAATTCCGCCATTTCTCGCCAAATTCTCAGCATATGATGTTGTTTGCATCTTCGCGGGCCGGTTTCAGGCATAAAAAAAGCCGGATGGTGATATTCCATCCGGCTTTTGATGCATTAATTCAGGTCTGTTTTCGTCATTCGAACTTGTTCGAACGCGGGAAACCATTTGGCGGCAGTCGCCCGGCACCGGCGCGTTTGCCGGTCCATTCGGCAAGTTCGGTAACGGTTCGGGTCCGCCCTTCGCTGCCACCCATTGCCCAGCTCAGACCGTCTTCCAGATTAAACAGGATAAGGTCTGAAAGACCGCCCTGACGGTATTTCTGCAAGATGACGCCGCGGCCACGGGTCATTTCCGGCACTTCATCAACCGGATAGATCAGCAATTTGCGGTTATCACCAAGAACCGCAACATGGTCCTTTTCAACCGGGATGAAGATTTTGGCCACTTCCCCGGTTCCAAGGTTCAGGACCTGCTTGCCGTTTTTGGTCTGGGCAACAACGTCTTTTTCCGCGACCTGGAAGCCGCGTCCGGCAGAACTTGCCACCAGAAGATTGCGGCCTTCCTTGTGAACCACCATCGAAACAATGTCATGTTCCTGGGGCAGATCGATGGAAAGACGGATCGGTTCGCCATGACCACGACCGCCCGGAAGCTTGTCGCAAGACATGGTATAGCAACGCCCCGCCGTCGACAGGATCAGAAGCTTGTCTGTCGTAAAGGCCTTGATGGCAAAGCGATGTTCGTCGCCATCCTTGAATTTCAGATCACTGATATCGGCAGTGTGCCCTTTGAGGGCACGGATCCAGCCCATTTTCGAACAGATCACCGTAATCGGTTCACGTTCGATCAGTGCTTCAAGCGGCACTTCGATTTCTTCCGGGGCATCGCCAATTTCGGTGCGACGTTTGCCAAGCGCGGTTTTCTTGCCGAAATTCTCGCGCATGACTTCGATTTCATCGCGGATTTTCTCCCAGCGCAGCGTTTCGCTGGCAAGAAGTGCTTCAAGCCCCTGCTTTTCTTCGGTCAGCTTGGCATGCTCGTTCTTGATTTCCATCTCTTCGAGCTTGCGCAACGACCGCAGACGCATGTTCAGGATCGCATCAGCCTGAACTTCCGTCAGGTTGAAGGCCGCCATCAGCGCGTTTTTCGGTTCATCCTCGAACCGGATGATGCGGATCACTTCGTCAAGGTTCAGATAGGCAACAAGATAGCCTTCCAAAACTTCAAGACGATGATTGATCTTTGCCAGACGATGGTTTGAACGACGGATCAGCACATCCTGACGATGGGCAAGGAACGCACGCAACACTTCGCGCAGGTTCATCACACGCGGCGTATTGTCGGCATCCAGAACGTTCATGTTCAAGCCGAACCGGATTTCCAGTTCGGTATTCTTGAACAGCATTTCCATCAGATGTTCCGGTTCGACCGCACGGGTACGCGGTTCAAGAACCAGACGGATGACATCAGTTGATTCATCGCGCACGTCATTAAGCAGCGGCAGCTTTTTGGCCACCATCAAATCGGCGATACGTTCAACCAGTTTGGCCTTCTGCACCTGATAGGGAACCTCGGTCACGACGATCTGATACAGACCGTGGCTCAGTTTTTCGACTTCCCATTTCGCGCGCAGTCGGAACGATCCGCGCCCGGTGGCATAGGCTTCAAGAATATTTTCATGCGGCTCGACCAGAACCCCGCCTGTCGGGAAGTCCGGCCCCGGCACGCAACGCACCAGTTCGGCAATCGATGTTTCGGGCTTGTCGATCAGCTTGATCAGGCCCGCACAGATTTCACCGACATTGTGCGGCGGAATATTGGTCGCCATACCAACCGCAATGCCCGCGGCCCCGTTTGCCAGAAGGTTCGGGAACGCTGCCGGCATGACAACGGGTTCCTGCTCCTCCCCGTCATAGGTCGGGCGGAAATCGACTGCATCCTCGTCCAGACCGTCCATCAGGGCGGCGGCAACGGCAGTCATGCGCGCTTCGGTGTAACGCATTGCCGCGGCGTTATCGCCGTCAATGTTGCCGAAGTTGCCCTGACCATCGACCAGCGGATAGCGTACCGCAAAATCCTGGGCCAGACGGACAAGTGCGTCATAGACCGACTGGTCACCATGCGGGTGATATTTACCAATCACGTCACCAACCACACGTGCACATTTCTTGAACCCCTGTTCCGGGTTCAGCTTGAGCTGACGCATGGCATAAAGAAGACGACGATGCACGGGCTTAAGGCCGTCACGTACATCAGGCAGGGAACGCGACATGATTGTCGACATCGCATATGCGAGATACCGTTCGCTTAGCGCATCAGCAAGTCGGGTTTCCCTGATTTGACCGGCGCCGGCCGGTTCGGAAGTCTTGGTGCTCATGAACGATTTTTCTTGTTGCTTGGCAGAATGGACAGGTGCAAGGGCATTCTAACCCCGAATGTCTTGCGATATTGGCAACATACTACGCTGGGCATAGGCTTGGTCAACAGATGCGAACCAAATTGACCAATTTATTTTTCATCATCCCCTGACAGCCGCCAGACATGGCTGACCAGCCGGTCGCGCGCGGCCACCGGTTTTATGCCCTTGGCTTCGAAAATATCGCGGTGAATGAAAAAACCGGTCAACTTCAACCCGTCACGCAACTGTTCAAGCATATCGGCATCCGCGCGTGGTCCCGACGCCCGCCCAAGGGCAAGAAACGCCGGCAACGGCAAAAGACGATCGCGATAGGCCTGCCCGGCGGCCTCGCTAACTGCTCGGCCGCTTTTCGGGGAAACATAGGCAAGGTCACTGGCAAGATCGGTCGCGGCACATCTTTGAAGATCAAGGCCATAGCCAAGTTCTTCCAAAAGCCCCACTTCCCAGCGGATATAGGCCGGCAACCACTGGTCAAGCTTAAGGGCAGCCATCAGGGCCACCGTGCCATGATAAAGATCGGGATGGGCTTCGCGTTCGGGCAATGTTGCATCCAGCATCGCACAGGCAGAACTCATTGCCATCAGCGGGCCCGGCTGCAACAACAGATCCGCGGCATGTGCGCCGGTCAGTTCACAACGAAACTGCCCCAGATGTTCGGCAAGGCGGGCCGACCACCCTACCCTGATTTCATTGCCCGGCTCCAGGGTGCCGCGCATTGATTTGCTCATGGCGCCACGGACCATACCGGCATGGCGACCATAATCCCGTGTCAGGACGGATAACCGGACCGAACTTTCGCCCAGTTTGCGTGTCGAAAGAACGATGCCATCATCACGCCAATCCATCGCGGTCTCTTAGAAATAACCGCTGGGCACGATCAGACGGGTCACCAGAAAGAACATGCCCAACAGACAGGAAAAAAGTGCAAAGATCGCAATACCGAACACCACTTTACGCAGCCATGAACGGTTTTCGACCTCGTCTATGGCCTGATCGATCGGATCGATTGAATTTGGCGTCATCAGTTTGGTCCTCCGCCCGTCATTTTCCAGAACAGGCCAAGCACAAAGATGCCAAGCGCAACCAGAAGCGCAATCAGATTAAGCGGGCGATGCAAAAAGGATTTTTCGCGTTGCACAGCGTTATAATCGCGGCGGTTACGGAACGGTCGTCTGGCCACACGGGCAACAATCATCGCGGCAGCAGCGCCAACAACAATCATCACGACACCCCAGAATGATCCGATTTCCATTATCTACCCGGCAATTGATAATCTGTCTGCGCAACGCGCACGGTTATGCGTTGGGATCAAGGCCCCACATGGCAAAGCGGTTGGGATCATCACCCCAGTTCTCACGAACCTTGACGAACAGGAACAGATGCACCCGGCGTTCGAAAATGGCTTCGAGCTCCTTGCGGGCTTCGCTGCCAAGCGCCTTGATCCGTTTTCCGCCCTTGCCAAGAATGATGGCCTTCTGGCCTTCGCGCTCGACAAAAATTGTCTGTTCAAGCTTGACCGATCCGTCCTTGCGTTCTTCCCACAACTCGGTTTCGACCGTTGCGGAATACGGCAGTTCCTGCTGAAGCTGATAATAAAGCTTTTCGCGGGTGATTTCGGCTGCCAGAAGACGCAACGGCATGTCCGAAACGTCATCTTCGGGGAACATCCAGGGACCGTCGGGCATTTTTGCGGCCAGGAAGTTCACAAGATCCTGGGTGCCGGCACCTTTTTTGGCCGAAATCATAAAGACATCGGTAAAGACATCATGGGCAAACAGATCCTGCGACAGACGCAGAAGCTTTTCCTTGTCTGCGACCTTGTCGACCTTGTTCAGGGCCAGAATAGCCTTGCGGTTCTGATCCTTGAGCTGATTGATGATGGCAAGGTCCTCGTCGGTAATGCCGGTACCGGCATCAATGACAAGAACCACCAGATCCGCATCATCCGCACCATTCCAGGCGGCCTTGACCATCGCGCGGTCCAGACGGCGTTTGGGTGCGAAAATACCCGGGGTATCAATGAAAACAATCTGCGCGTCTTCGGTCATGACAATGCCGCGCACACGCGTACGCGTCGTCTGGACCTTGGGCGAGACGATCGACACTTTGGTGCCGACAAGCTGGTTCAGAAGCGTCGACTTGCCAGCATTTGGCGCGCCAACAAGCGCAACAAAGCCGCAACGCTGCTGATAAGGTAATCTGTCTTCGGCCACCGGTGTGGGAACCTCATTCATCGCTTAGTTTGTCCAACATCATGCGGGCGGCGAGTTGTTCCGCCTCACGTTTCGATTTTCCTTCTGCACTGACACGATCGCCATCACTGGTGGTCAGTTCGATCGTAAAGATCGGTGCATGTGCCGGACCTTCACGTCCGACCATTTCATATTTCGGAAGCGGCTTGCCCCGCCCCTGAAGCCATTCCTGCAATTGCGTTTTCGCATCTTGCGGCGGCTTGTTGTCTTCATCAAGCAGCGGCGTCCAGAGCTTTTCAATAAAACGGCGCGCCGGTTCAAGTCCACCATCAAGATAGAGTGCGGCAATCACGGCTTCCATGCAATCAGATAAAATTGCCGGATTGGCGTCCGCCCCGGCGGCGCGTTCACCCTTTGCCATCTGGATATGGTCACCCAGATTGATCTGGTTGGCCACACGCGCAAGAGTTTCACGACGCACCAGCGCAACGAAACGCTTGGCCATCGCACCTTCGCGCTCACGCCCGAACCGGGTGTAAAGCATTTCGGCCACAACAAGACCCAAAACCCGGTCGCCCAGGAATTCAAGGCGCTCGTTCCCACCGCTTAGCGCATCCTTGCCCTTTGCCGCACTACGATGGGTCAGCGCCACACGCAGCAGGTCAGGATTGGAAAAACCGTGATCAATCTCGGCGATCACCGGTATGCCGTCGCTCATCAGTTGACCCCCTGGAACAGGCGATCAAACCGGATGCTGCCCAGATCATAGACCGGCTGCGAGCTGTCCTTGGAATAGAACAGGAATTCGGCACGGCCGACCAGATTTTCGATCGGCACAAAACGGAAGCGCGACGGGAAGGCACGGCTGTCTGCCGAATTATCGCGGTTGTCACCCATCATGAAGTAATGGCCTTCGGGCACGGTAAAGGCTTCGGTATTGTCACTTGGACCCTGATCACCAAACAGTTCCAGAATACGATGCACCTTGCCATTCGGAAGCGTTTCAAGATATTGCGGAACCGCCGCGGAACGGCCCGTACCATCGGTCAGGATGTAATCTTCGATCCGTTCGCGTTCAACAAGCTTGTTGTTGATATAAAGGCGCCCGTCAGTGACCTGGACGGTATCACCGGGCAAGCCGATCACGCGTTTGATATAGTCCTGGGTGGTGTCGGACGGCAGTTTGAAAACCACCACATCACCACGTTCCGGTTCGGTTTCAAATACACGGCCCGGAATGACCGGCAGGCTGAAGGGCATGCTGTGTTTCGAATACCCGTAGGAGAATTTCGACACAAACAGATAGTCCCCCACCAGCAGGGTCGGGATCATAGAACCAGACGGAATATTGAACGGTTCGAAGGCAAATGTCCGAACCAAAAGTGCAATGACAATGGCCCAGAAAACGGTCTTCAAGGTGTCAAAAAGGCCACCCGTTTTCTTTTTCTGCACAAGCTTTTCCATTCCGTTTTTAACCAATCAATTTATCTGTCAGTCGGCCGAAATTACCACAACGGCATTCGCCAGGGGATATTCGTCCGTCAAGGTCACATACACCGAAGCAGTTTTCCCGTCCGGAGTTAATTCGTTCAATCGCGCCAGCGCCCCATCAACAAGGACCATGTCCGGCTTGCCGCTTGGTTGATGTACCACACCCATCGTGTTGTGATAAACACCCCGGCGAAACCCGGTACCAAGTGCCTTTGAACAGGCTTCCTTTGCAGCAAACGCCATAGCAAACGATGATGCGGTCCGATGCGGCTTTCGAATTGCGCGGGCAATTTCAACGTCGGTGAAAACACGCTTCATGAAACGCTCCCCATGGCGTTCCAGCGCGGTTTCAATTCGACGGATATCACACAAATCCGTGCCGATCCCAATGATCATTTCACATTACTCGTCTGACCGCGTGCGGCATCCATCAAACGACGCATTTCGGCAATCGCCGCTTCAAGCCCGACAAACACCGCTTCGCCAATCAGGAAATGCCCGATATTCAGTTCGGCAATTTCGGGCATTGCAGCAATCGGTTCTACCGTTTCGAAGTTAAGCCCATGCCCGGCATGAATTTCAAGCCCGATCCCTGCCCCGTATGTCACGGCATTGCGGATACGTTCAAGTTCATGGGCACGGTCTGCGTCAGTTTCAGCATCGCAATAGGCGCCGGTATGGATTTCGACAACCGGCGCGCCAAGACTTTTGGCAGCATCAAGCTGATCTTTGGAGGCTTCGATGAACAGCGACACACGGATACCCGCATCGCCCAGTTCCGACACAAACCGTTTAAGGTGATTGTGGCCGCCAACAACATCCAGGCCGCCTTCTGTCGTCCGTTCTTCACGCTTTTCCGGCACAAGACACACAGCATGCGGCTTGGTCGCCAGCGCAATCGCCAACATTTCGTCAGTTGCTGCCATCTCGAAATTAAGGGGCAAGTCAATTTCATTGCGAAGTCGCTTCATATCCTCGTCACGGATATGGCGGCGGTCTTCGCGCAAATGTGCGGTAATGCCATCGGCACCAGCAGCCTTTGCAAGGGCGGCGGCACGCACGGGATCCGGACTATTGCCACCACGCGCATTTCGAATGGTCGCAACATGATCAATATTAACGCCGAGCCGAAGTTTCGAACTCATGGGGTTTCATCCTGCTTTTTGGTGGCATTCTTTGCAGCACTGCCAATTTTTTCCTTGGCACTTTCAAGCATGGGACCAATCCCGTGCCGCTCCGATTTTTTCATCCGGCGCAAGATCCGGTTGTGCCGGTAAATGATAACCGCCCGACGCACCGGGAAATAGAACAGCGCCCAGACCACGATTGAAGTCGGCACACATCCCACCAGCATCGGCCAGATGATATCAACGATGCTGCTCCAAAGCTGGCCAAGCGTCTGGTGATCCGCAGGATCCCAATGCCCGAAGATCAGCCCGCCCCCGACATAGCTAAGTCCCAGAACCACAAAGTCCCACAGAACGGCCATGTCAAAATGAACAGCGACACTCGATTCATCAACACCCAGCATCCAGTTGCCGCAGGTATAAAGCCACAACCAGATAAACGGAAATGTCCAGGGGTTCCCGACAACCGTCCCCAAAAGGGATGCAACCACATTGCTGCGCGTCAGCAGGCTGATCAGGGCCGAAACAACAAAATGGAACCCGATAAACGGCGTAAAGGACACAGCCGCACCGATCGCAAAGCCCGACGCAATGCTGTAAGGCGTTCCGGGCAAACGTGCGACACGATGTGCAAAATACTGTGAAGAACGACGCCACCCGCCACGCGGCCAGACTACGTTACGTACTCGTTGCAAAGATGATGGTTTAATGCGGCGCCGAAACATGCGGGTCAGTTCTGGAACAAATCAGGTAACGCAATAAAAAGTCGAGGCATATGGGTAAGTGCTGACTGCGCGCTTGGCAAGGTTTTTACGCGTTTCTCACCTAAAAGATGATTGGGTTCACAGCCCGCCATTATCCGCGCGCGCGCTCAACAGCATTTACCACCGGTGTCGCCCGCAGGGCTGCGATGATATTGGTCAGGTGTTTGACATCGACAACGTCGATATCAATCAGCATTTCGAAGAAGTCCGTCGTGCGATTGGTAAAGCGAAGATTGGTAATGTTGCCATGGTTCTTGGCAATCACACTGGTAATCGAGCTGAGCGCCCCCTGCTCGTGCCCGACCGTCAAGCCCAGACGTCCGATGAAATGTTCGGGTTCACCGTCATTGTCCCAACCAACATCAAGCCAGCGTTCCGGCTGCTCGGTAAATGTTTCAAGCGTATCGCAATCAATCGTATGGATTGTCACGCCCTTGCCGGTTGTAACAATCCCGACAATGCGGTCACCGGGCAACGGATGACAGCAGCCGGCATAATGCACAGCCATCCCGGGAATAAGGCCCTTGATCGGAATAGCGTGGTCATGTTTGCGCGCCCGGACCTTTTCAAGCGGGACAACCTTGCGTGCGGTTTCCTTGTCCTTGGAGCCCGGGAAGACCGCATGAACAACTTCGCGTCCGGTATGGTGGCCCGCACCAACCAGCGTCAGAAGCGCATCGACAGATGGCTGCTTGAAGATCTTGAGAACGCCTTCAATCGCCTTGTCGGAATAATCATAGCCTTCCTGACGGAATGCCTTTTGCAGGATTGCCTTG
The DNA here is from genome assembly GCF_002844235.1 of Thalassospira povalilytica. Taxonomy (GTDB): domain Bacteria; phylum Pseudomonadota; class Alphaproteobacteria; order Rhodospirillales; family Thalassospiraceae; genus Thalassospira; species Thalassospira povalilytica. The sequence goes on from NZ_PGTS01000002.1 coordinate 650,904, forward strand.
CCAAGATCCTTGTACTGGTCTTCCTGCTGCTGACGGATGAAGCGGCGAATACGCGCCCGTGCCTTCCCGGTAACAACAAACCGTTCCCAGGTCGGATTCGGCGTTTGCGCCTTTGATGTGACGATTTCGACCTGATCACCGTTATTGAGCACAGTGCGCAACGGCACCATCGCGCCATTGACCTTGGCCCCCACACAGGTGTCCCCGATATGGGTATGGATCATATAAGCGAAATCAACCGGGGTCGCGCGTGCCGGCAGGGCGATCACGTCGCCCTTCGGACTGAAACAGAAGACCTGATCCTGGAACATCGCAAGCTTGGTATGTTCAAGGAATTCTTCGGGTTCCGACGCATGTTCAAGAATATCCAGAAGATCACGCAGCCAGCGATACTGAACACCTTCTTTTTGCTGTCCTGTCGGGGCTTCCTGTTTATAGGCCCAGTGCGCGGCCACACCGTTTTCGTTGACCTCGTGCATCTGGCGGGTACGAATTTGCACCTCGATCCGATGGTTTTCCGGTCCGAGAACCGTGGTGTGGATCGAACGATATCCGTTGGGCTTTGGGGTCGAGATGTAATCCTTGAACCGGCCCGGCACCACCTTGTAATTGGCATGCATATAGCCAAGAACTTCGTAACATTCGGGCATGTCATCAACCAGGACACGGAATGCCATGATGTCTGACAGCTCGCCAAACGTGATGTTCTTGCGCTGCATTTTCTGCCAGATCGAATATGGACGTTTTTCACGCCCGTAAATATCGACCTTCAATCCCTGCCGCGAAATGACTTCCTTGAGCTCCGAGACAATGCGGCTGACAACGTTGTCATCCTTTTCGCGCAGGAATTCCAAACGCGCCAGAATAGAATCACGAGCCTCGGGATTGATATGCTGGAAGGCAAGATCTTCGAGCTCTTCCTTGATGTCATGCATACCGATACGTTCGGCAAGCGGTGCATAAATCTCAAGCGTTTCCGCCGCAATACGCACGCGTTTTTCCGGCTTCGAGATATAATGCAGGGTCCGCATGTTATGCAGACGGTCCGCCAGCTTCACAAGAAGAACACGGATATCTTCCGACATCGCAAGCAGCAACTTGCGGAAGTTCTCTGCCTGTTTGGAATCTGCCGATTTCAGCTCGATCTGGGTCAGCTTGGTCACACCATCGACCAGCTTCATGATGTTGGTCCCGAAAAGCTTGGTGATCTCTTCGGGGGTGGCATCGGTATCTTCGATGGTGTCGTGCAGCAATGCTGTGATGATCGTGTCACAGTCGAGCTTGTAATTGGTCAGAATGCCCGCGACTTCGATCGGATGGGAAAAATACGGGTCGCCGGACGCACGCTTCTGCGAACCGTGTTTTTGGGTTGCATAAACATATGCCCGGTTCAGCGTTGTTTCACACGCGTCCGGATCATAGGCTTTCACCCGTTCAACAAGTTCGTATTGGCGCATCATTCAGGGGCATCTCCGTATAGTCCAAGCAGGGCTCATGACCGAGCCCTTACATAAGATAGTACGATTTAGACAAAAAAAAGCCACGGAAGATGAATACCGTGGCTTTTCTTTTCAAACGGGCTCAGATCAATATCAATCTGGCCTTATTCATCTTCTGACGGAAGCACAACACCAGCCGATGCGTCTTCGACAGCTTCTGCGACCAGTTTCGGACCGAAATCGTCTTCGGCTTCTTCCGGCTCGTCAGTTTCAACATGCCGCTGCAGACCCTGCACCATGCCGTTGCGCAGATCGTCGAAATCGACTTTTTCTTCGGCGATTTCACGCAGCGCAACAACCGGGTTCTTGTCGTTATCACGATCAATGGTCAGTTCTGCACCGGCCGAGATGTTGCGTGCACGCTGAGCTGCAAGCATAACAAGCTCAAAGCGGTTCGGAATCTTGTCAACGCAATCTTCGACGGTAACGCGCGCCATAAATGTCTCCAGAAATACTTTTGGGGTGTCCAGACCGACCTATATAACGCCGGATCTTCTGTGTTGCAACAGCGAAACCGCTTATTGGCGCAGGTTTTCGCACGCTTTTTCGTCAGTCCGCCTGCTTTCTGATCTGCTGATCTTCGGGCAGTTCCGAAATCAGATCTTCTACCGTGCGCCCGATCACCGGATGCACCCAGTCACCCGCGACATCGCGCAAAGGCAACAGAACAAAGGCGCGTTCCGCCATCCGGGGATGGGGAACCTGAATGCCGCCCTCCTCACGAACCTGCTCGCGGCCATAGGCAATCAGATCAAGATCAATCACACGCGCCGCATTGCGTTCGCGGCGCACCCGACCGAATTCGGCCTCCACTTCATGAAGACGCGCCAGCAGATCATGGGCAGAGAGCTTTGTCGAAATTCTTGCCACCCCGTTCACATACCAGGGCTGGTCAGAGATCGGAACGGGTGCCGTCTCGTAAAAGGACGACACCGCATCGATCAAAATATCACCATCCTGCATTAAACGCTGCAACGCGGCTTTCAATGTTTGTGCAGGCGCACCATATTCTTCCGTAGGCAGATTGGCACCAAATGCAATCAGAATGGCGTCATCCGACGGTGTGCTGGTGGTCGATGGTGACAGCGTGCTCACAAGGCAGACTTTCAGTTCGGTGGATATTTGTTGGTTCAACGAGCAACGGCTTGTTCGCCAGCTGCGCGAAAGACGGCATATCTAAGGGAGCCATCATACTCTGTCTACGATATTTTCGCCTTTCTTTGTCCCTCTGCCCACGGTAGATATTGAGAGTTCCGTATTTTTGGAACTGCATAATTAAATTTGATGTTTGAGGAATTTCAGGATGATTTTTTACCCGCAGGAACGCATCGGGCTGTTCATTGACGGCTCGAACCTTTATGCCGCGGCGCGGTCTCTTGGTTTTGATATTGATTACAAACGCTTACTCGATCTTTTTGCCCAAAAAGGTCAACTGATCCGGGCCTTCTACTATACCGCCCTTATCGAAGATCAGGAATATTCCCCGATCCGTCCGCTTGTCGACTGGCTTGATTATAACGGCTACACCATGGTCACCAAACCGACCAAGGAGTTCACCGATGCTGCCGGTCGCCGCAAGATCAAGGGCAACATGGATATCGAGCTGGCAATTGACGTCATGGAAATGGCGCAACATCTTGATCATGTTGTCATTTTCTCGGGCGACGGCGATTTCCGCCGCCTGGTTGATGCCGTACAGCGCAAAGGCGTTCGCGTCACGGTCGTATCGACGGTCAAATCCAATCCGCCGATGGTCGCAGACGAGCTGCGCCGCCAGGCCGACAACTTTATCGAGCTGACCGAACTCGAAGGAACGATCGCGCGCAAGGTTCAGCAACGCCGCGATGACGATCATCCCGATATCGACGATCACCCCGATCACCCGGAACTTGACGATTTCGATTTCGAGTAAGAAAACCCGAATTCGCCCGGAAACACACCCGGAAATACGCCCAACGTGATCACGACCGGTTACGGTCCGAACCGTAACCGGCAAGCATGTCAGACTTGCCATGACCGCCTATCTGCAACCCGACATTGATTGTCAGCTTTGTCCGCGACTGGTCGAATTCCGGCGCGCCAATCAGGAAAAGTTTCCGCATTTCTATAACGGCCCGGTCCGCCCGTTCGGCCCCCTGAATGCGCGATTGCTGATTGTCGGACTGGCGCCGGGTCTTAAGGGGGCCAACGCCACCGGGCGTCCGTTTACCGGCGACTATGCCGGGGACCTTTTGTATGACACGCTTAAAAAGTTCGGCTTTGCCAGGGGTACCTATGACAAGCGGCCTGACGACGGGCTTGAACTGCTTGATTGTCGCATCACCAATGCGGTGAAATGCGTCCCGCCGGAAAACAAACCGACCGGACCGGAAGCCAATGCCTGTCGGCCTTTTCTGATCAGCGAATTTGATGCGATGGAAAACCTTTCGGCCATTTTGTGCCTTGGGCAGGTTGCCCATCAGGCGATGCTCAGGACATTTGGCCTTAAGCTTTCATCGCTTAAATTTGGCCATGGCGCATCGCATAAAATGGAAAATGGCATCACATTGTTTGATAGCTATCACTGTTCGCGCTACAACACCCAGACTTATCGCCTGACGCCAGAGATGTTTGAAAACGTCTTTGCTGACATTCGCGCACATCTGGACGGTTAATTTGCCTGATACATCGCCCATGAACGACCTGCTCGACCGACCCGTACAACGTCTGCCGATAGACGTCCTGCGCGAGGTGTTTGGTTATGACAGTTTTCGCGGCCAACAAGCTGAAATCATTGACCATGTGATTGCCGGCAATGATGCGCTGGTACTGATGCCCACCGGTGGCGGCAAATCATTATGCTATCAGGTCCCTGCCCTGTGCCGTTCGGGTACTGCTGTTGTGGTGTCACCGCTGATCGCGCTTATGAAAGATCAGGTCGACGCTCTTAATCAGCTTGGTGTCAAGGCGGCCTTTATCAATTCGACCCTGGCCCCCGAAGCCGCCCGCGAGATCGAGGCCCGGGCCGTTGATGGCGATATTGATCTTCTTTATGTGGCGCCGGAACGCTTTGCGACCGACCGGTTCCTTAATCTGCTTGATCGCATCAGCATTTCATTGTTTGCGATTGACGAAGCACACTGCGTTTCGCAATGGGGGCATGATTTCCGCCCGGAATATCGTCGGCTTGACCTTTTGCCGACGCGCTTTGCCCATGTGCCGCGCATCGCCCTTACCGCGACTGCTGATACACCGACCCGCAAGGACATTGCCGAAAACCTGCATCTGACCGATGCCAAATGCTTCATTACCGGTTTTGACCGTCCCAATATCACCTATCGCATTGAAACCAAGGGTAACGCCAAGCAGCGCCTGCTGTCGTTCCTTAATCGTGAACATGCCGAAGATGCCGGGATTGTCTATTGCCTGTCACGCCGCAAGACCGAAGATGTCGCACAATGGCTGACCGATAACGGTCGCCCTGCCTTGCCCTATCATGCGGGCCTGACACAGGAAACGCGCCAGCTCCATCAGGATCGCTTCCTGCGTGAAGATGGCATGATCATTTGTGCGACTGTGGCCTTTGGCATGGGCATCGACAAACCCAATGTCCGCTTTGTTGCGCATTTGAACCTGCCCAAAAGCATGGAAGCCTATTATCAGGAAACCGGGCGTGCAGGCCGTGACGGACTTCCGGCCAATGCCTGGATGAATTACGACCTTTCAGACATCGTTTCGATCCGCAGCATGGTGGCAAGTTCCGACGCGCCCGAAGCCCAGAAACGCATTGAATCGCGCAAGCTTGATGCGCTGGTCGGACTTGCAGAAACCACCAAATGCCGCCGCCAGGTCATCCTGTCCTATTTTGGCGAAGATCAACATCAGCCCTGTGGCAATTGCGACACCTGTCTTGAGCCGGTCGATACCTGGGATGCCACCGATGCGTCTCGCAAGGCGCTTTCGGCGGTCTATCGGACAGGTCAACGGTTTGGCCCGGCCCATGTGATCGAAGTTCTGATGGGCCGTAAAACCGAAAAAATCCGCCAGAACGGCCATGATCAGCTTTCGGTTTATGCAATTGGCAAGGATATCCCACAACCGCAATGGCGATCGGTTTTCCGTCAGCTTCTTGCCATGGGATATTTGCAGGTCGATGTCGAAGGGCATGGCGGTGTTTACCTGACCGAGGAATCACGGCCGGTCCTGCGCGGTGAAAAAGTTGTCGAAATGCGCAAGGACCCGGGCGAAAGCAAACGCGCCATGACGCGGCGTCTGCGCGATTTCGATACCGAATTTGAAAACGAGGATGACCGCGATCTATGGGAACGGTTGCGTACCATGCGCCGCGAATTGGCCACCAGCCAGAATGTCCCGCCCTATGTCATTTTCAGCGACCGCACACTTTGGGAAATGGTACGTTTCAAGCCCCGCACACTCGAAGACATGGCGTCCATTAACGGGGTTGGGGTCAAGAAACTCGACCAGTATGGGCTGGCGTTTCTTGATGTGATGGACGGGCGGCGCTAACAGCCGCCCTAAAATTTGGCATCAGGCCCTAGTGCCCTGACAGCTGTGCTTTGATGGCGTCAACAATCACATCATCGCCCGGTTTCACGCGTGTATCAAAACTGTCCACCAACTGCCCGTTTCGCCCGATCAGATATTTGTGAAAGTTCCAGTTTGGCGCCTTATCCGCGCCAAGCACATCGATCGCCCATTTGTAAAACGGATGTGCATCGGCCCCTGACACCGTGGTTTTTGATGCCATCGGGAAATCGACATCAAAATTGACTTCGCAGAATTCCTGAATGGCGGCGTCTTCGGCATATTCCTGACCGCCGAAATCGGCTGATGGCACACCGATCACGACCAGCCCGTCATCGCGGTAATCATCCCACAATTTTTGCAGGCCGGTATATTGCGGGGTGAACCCGCACATTGATGCCGTATTCACCAACAGAATGACCTTGCCCTGATAATCGGCAAGATGAAGTTCCCCGCCAATGATGGACGGGAATGAAAAGTCATACACCGTTTTTGCATCTTCCGATGCCATGGTTCCTCTCCAGGAAAAAATGACCGTAATCACTGCAAGCACGCATAATACAGTGAAATGCCGACCCTTTTCAATTTGAGGAAAACACCTAGCCATATCGTTCCTCGGTCCAGGGATCGGCATTATTGTGATATCCGCGTTCTTCCCAGAATCCCGGTGCATCTTCTTTGACAAACCGGATTTCGCGCACCCATTTGGTGCTTTTCCAGAAATACAGCTTGGGGATGACAACACGAACCGGACCGCCATGTTCTTCGCTTAACGGTTCGTCGTTCCAGTGATGGGCAATCAGGACGTCTTCATCAAGAAACTGATCAATCCTCACATTTGTGGTGTATCCGTCATGTGCCGTAAACAGGACATGTTTGGCATCGGGATGCGGCCTGACCATTTCCGCCAATGTTAGCGCTAACACGCCCTGCCAGTCATTGTCATATCGCGACCAGCTGGTCACACAATGAATATCATTTCGCGCCCGGACATTTGGTAGATCAAGCAGATCCACAAACCCAAGCGACAGCGGATTTTCAACCAACCCGGTAATATCAAGCTTGAAGTCATCTGCACTGACATGGGGCGTGATGCCCAGATCAAGTACCGGCCAATCCTTTACCAGCCGCTGCCCCGGCGGCAGACGGTTTTCGCGTGCGGCATCGGATGTCCCGGTCAGTAAACGACCATCTTTGGCCCATTTACGCTTGGCCTCAATCAGCTTGTCTTTGATTTTTCCAGAAAAACTTTGCGTCACCGCTTTCTCCCTTGTCACAAGCTGATACGAAAAATGGCGCTGACATGTTCACCATGACAACGCCATTTAATCATAAAACCGGCCAGAAAAGGCAATTCACTTCCGCGCGATAACCCGGGCCTTGTTCGGCAACTAGCCAAAGTCGCGCATAATACGCGCCTTGTCACGTTGCCAGTCACGTTCCTTGACCGCTTCGCGTTTGTCGGCCTTTTTCTTGCCTTCGGCAATGGCGAGTTCCAACTTCGCGATCCCGCGTTCATTGAAATACAATTTGACCGGAACAAGGGTAAAACCCTTTTTGTTCAAGGCATCATGCATTTTGGCGATTTCGCGTTTGTGCAGCAGCAATTTGCGCGGACGGCGTTCTTCGTGGCCGAACGGCATCTTGCTTTGATATTCGGGAATATATGCGTTGATCAGCCAGACTTCGTCATTCTTGGCTTCGGCATAGGATTCCTGAATATTGCCCTTGCCATCGCGGAGCGATTTGACCTCGGTCCCGCGCAAAACGATCCCGGCTTCGAATGTTTCCGTCAGGAAATAGTCAAAGCGCGCGCGTCGGTTTTGCGCAACGACCTTATTGTTATCTGTTTCTTTCTTCGGTGCCATAAGACGCTAATTATCGCTTAGTGGCCGAGCAATCCGGCACCCTTAAGCGCGGCTTCGACCTTGCGTTTGGATTCATCGGCGATCTCGACCATCGGCAGGCGCATGTGGCTGCCACAAAGGCCAAGCAATTCAGCCGCGTATTTGACCGGTCCCGGGCTTGCTTCGCAGAACATTGCCTTGTGAACCGGCATCAGACGGTAGTTCAACTCCTGAACCTTGGCAATGTTCCCGGCAGCCCAGGCAGCATGCAGTTCTGCACACAGTTTCGGTGCAATGTTCGACGTTACCGAAATGCAGCCATGCCCACCCTGGGCCAGGAACGGAACGATGGTGCCGTCTTCGCCCGACAACTGGCAGAAATCAGCACCGGCCGCCAAACGGGTCAGTGCCGGACGTTCCAGATCGCTGGTCGCATCCTTGACACCAACGATACGCGGCAGTTTTGCCAGTTCGGCCATGGTCGCGACGCTCATATCCACAATCGAGCGACCCGGAATGTTATAGATGACAATCGGGATATCGGTTGCATCATGAACGGCCTTGTAATGTGCATACAGGCCCTTTTGGGTCGGCTTGTTATAATAAGGCGTAACAACAAGTGCGGCATCCGCACCGGCATTCTGCGCATGGCGCGTCAGCGAAACGGCTTCTGCGGTCGAGTTGGAACCGGTTCCGGCAATTACCGGGCCGCGGCCCTTGGCCACTTCGAGTGCCAGTTCAACAACACGATGATGTTCAGCATGGCTCAGCGTCGGGGATTCACCAGTGGTTCCGACAGGCACCACACCTGTCGTGCCCTGTTTAAGCTGCCAATCCACAAAAGACTGGAACGCCTTTTCATCAATCGCACCATCTTGCGTGAACGGTGTGATCAAAGCTGTGATTGAACCCTTAAACATGGAGATCTCCAAACATTGGATATATTGAAAGCGGTCGCGAAAATAGCGGCTGTTCGCCAATCCCGCAAGCACTGTATACATTAATCGAAAGGAACTGTAATCGGGGTTGCAATTTCCCTTCAGGACTGTTTGGCTTTTCCGGATTTCACTGTCATAATGCGCCGGTCTAGAGTGCATTCGCTGCCGTCAGGCAAAGGGGACAATTACATGGCGCAAGCGTCTTTCCGCAGAGTTTCAGTCTGCGCATTGGCACTGGGCTTTTCGATATTGATGCCAACAGGTCATCTGGCACAGGCCGCAGCAAACGAAGATAGCATTCTTCTGATGCAGCCGCCCTCGCCGACCTATTCGGCTGTCAGTCGCGCACGTTTGAACGCATTCCTTGATGCCGTCGAAGATGGTCGTACCGAAAGCTTTGAAAAGCTTCTGCCCAATTTCGACGATCCGTTGCTGCAAAAGGCAGCAGAATGGATGTTGCTGACGTCGCCGAATTCCGGCCGCAGCTTTGAAGAAATTACCAATTTCATCGACACCCACCCGACCTGGCCAAGTCAGGCCCTGTTGCGTCAGCGTGCCGAAGAGGCAATGAATGACGCCGTGCCCGATGATGAAATTCTGGCATGGTTCAAACGGTCTGCCCCGGTTACGGCCGATGGTGCAACCCGCCAGATCAAGGCGCTTTTGGGCGCGGGTCAGGAATCGGCGGCCATTGCCCTTGTCCGGACCAGCTGGATCAACGAGAATTTCGGTCGCGGGCAGGAAAAAAGATTTCTGGACCGATATGGCAAATATATCGATCAGGAAACCCATCAGCAGCGTCTTGACCGTCTGTTGTGGGAAGGTCGCCTGACTACCGCGTCACGCACAATGAAATATGTCAGCAATGACTATCGCCTGCTGGCAGAAGCCCGCGCAGCGCTGCGCGCAATGACTGGCGGTGTCGATGCGGCCATCAATCGGGTTCCGAAGAAATATCAGAATGATCCGGGTCTGATTTATGAACGCGTGCGCTGGCGCCGGGTCAAGGACCGCGATCAGGAAGCCCGTGATCTTCTTTTATCGCAGGCAAACGACCTTGCCTATATCTCGATCCGCCCGCAATACTGGTGGCTTGAAAAGGCCATTCTGGCGCGGCGTGCCTTGCAAAAGGGCCATATCACCGACGCCTATCGTCTGGTTGCCAATCACGGGCAAACCGATCCGGGCGATATTGCGGAAGCCGAATGGTATGCAGGCTGGATCGCGCTGGAATTTCTGGGCGATGCCGATATTGCACTGACCCATTTCCAAAATCTGTATGACGTTGTCCAGTACCCGATCAGCCTGTCGCGCGGGGCCTATTGGGCCGGTCGTGCCAATGCGGCGCTTGGCGATGAAAAACGGGCCAAGGAATGGTATGAACTCGCCGCCCAGCATGCCCACACATTCTATGGGCAGCTTGCCATTGATGCGCTTGGCCTGAAACCGTCCTATTCGGTTGAACAGCCGGTGCCGACGGCGGAACAGCGTGCCGCATTTGAAAATCAGGAACTTGTTCAGGTCGTGCGCAAGCTTGGCGCCATCGGGCTTGGCAATATTATCCGGCCGTTCATCATGGCGCTGGTCTATGAACATGATGAGCCGGAATACCTTGCGATGGCGACCGACCTTGCCCGCGAATATGGTCGTGCCGACCTTGGCATCATTGCCGCCAAGCGCAGCATTCGCACCGGCAGCGGTTATCTTGATGCCGCCTACCCGATCCATGAACAGGTGCCGCTTGGCCATGCGCCCGATCCGGCACTGGTTCATGCCATCATGCGTCAGGAAAGCCTGTTCAACCCGCAGGCCGTATCATCCGCCGGTGCGCGCGGTTTGATGCAACTGATGCCGGCCACGGCCAAACGCATGGCAAAGTCACTTGACCTTGATTATGAAACCGACCGGCTGACCGATGACCCGTCCTTCAACATCACATTGGGACGCGCCTATCTCAGCAGGCTTCTTGATCGTTGGGATGGCGCAGAGGCTCTTACAATTGCCAGCTACAATGCCGGTCCGACGCGTGTCCGCCAGTGGATCAACGAATATGGTGATCCCCGTGATCCGGAAGTTGATCTGGTCGACTGGATCGAAATGATTCCCTATAGCGAAACCCGCAATTACGTACAGCGCGTAATGGAGGGAACCTATGTCTATCGTCGGCGTTTTGCCCGCGATGAGATTGCAATGGGTCAGAATGAGACACCCGGGCGGGATTGACCTGCCCGGGGCTTCATTTGCGCTTTTGGCCTGATTGCCCATATTTGATCAATACTGCTTGTCAGAAAAGGTCAGCAATATGTCCGAGAATGTACTGTCTTCCTGCCGCGCATTTGTTTTCGATGCATATGGAACGTTGTTTGATGTCGGTTCGGCGGTTGCGAAACTGCGTGATGCCGTCGGTGACGAGGCAGACCGCCTTTCCGCTTTATGGCGTCAGAAGCAACTTGAATATACCTGGCTTCGATCCCTGATGGGGGATTTTGCCGATTTCTGGACCGTGACAGGCGATGCTCTTGATTACGCGATGGACCAGACCGGCAAGAAAGATCCGGTTCTGCGCGCCAAACTGATGGAAACATACCTGTCGCTTGATACCTTTCCCGAGGTGGTCGAAACGCTCAACACCCTCAAGGCGCAGGGACACAAGCTTGCCATTCTGTCAAATGGCGCAAAACATATGCTGATTTCAGCCGCAAAATCGTCAGGAATTCTGTCGCTGTTTGACCAGATCATCTGTGTCGACGACCTGAAGACCTATAAACCCCATCCCGATGTTTACCAGCTGGCCGCAGACAAACTTGAACTGGAGCCGGCCGAAATTTCATTCCAGTCGTCAAATGGCTGGGATATTGCCGGGGCCGGGCATTTCGGTTTCCGCACGGCGTGGATCAACAGAAGCAAGCAACCCAAAGAACGGCTGTCGCACGAGGCGGACGTGGTTTTGGGTGGTCTTGACGAATTGTTGCCCCTGTTGTCCAGCTCGGAAAAGGCATAGATCATGTGATGCGGCCCGGTAACCGGGCAAGTTTTGCAAATACAATTGAAAAAGGCAGGTCCAATCAGACCTGCCTTTTTGCGTATCTGTGTGGTTTTGCGATAACCGGACCCGTCATCGCGGCACCATCAGCACCATCTTTTTGATGATTATTTGTGTTCTTTTTTCACGTTGGCCGCAACGACCTGGCCGGCCTGAATGACGGTAAGACCGCCTTCTTCAGACACACCTTCAATACGACGGCAATGCCCTTCGATATGGGCGCCCGGTTCGATTGAAAGGCTTTCGTGAAGAATATCACCAATCATACGTGCGGTTTCAGACAGCGAAACATCGCGTGCACGGACCTGGCCGATAACCGCCCCGCAAATCCGGATCTTGTCAGCGACAATTTCGCCGCGCACTTCGCCATGCTGACCGATGGTAAGGGTACGGGTGCGAATGTCACCATTCACAGAACCGTCGACCTGAACATCCGATTCCGAGATCAGATCACCGGTAACCCGGAGATCCGCATTGATAATGGAAAGGCCACCCTTTTTTTCTGCAACCGGGTTGCCGCTTTTAGTTGTTTGTGTCGTCTTGCTCGTTTTTGAAAACATAACGTCCCGCCTCAATAAACTTTAGGGGATTGACCGGCTTGTCATGGACCAAAACCTCGTAGTGTACATGGCTGCCCGTGCTTCGTCCGGTACTTCCCATTAACGCTATTTGATCCTGGTAACGCACTTCGTCGCCCTTCTTGACGAGGACCTTAAATAAGTGTCCATAACGGGTTCTAATGCCGTTCCCGTGATCGAGTTCGACCATCTTCCCGTATTTTCCACTCCATCCTGCATGCACCACCTTACCCGGTGCAGTTGCCAGAATTGGTGTTCTGATCGGCCCGGCAAGATCAACACCGGAATGAAAAGCCCAGCGACCATTGATCGGGTCTTTTCGTTTACCGAACGAGCTCGAAAGATAATAAGACGCGGCAGGTTCCCCGATTGGCGTCTTTTTCAGTCTGTCATGCAGGTTGGCGAGTTGATCCATACGATCACTGAGCGCCATCGCCACATTTACAAATTCCTCGTCCTTGGGATGTTCAGGTTCGAACGCCACGAACGGACCACCGACCCCCGGCTCCTGGGGCTTCATCGGTGGAAGAATAAAGGTTTCCGGCTGCAAACCGGTCATTTCCAGAACGTTTTCCAGCTCAAGGATCGTGTTGTCGGCCGTTTCGGCGACACGCTGCATGGCCTGTTGCTGGACCGTGTGCAAATCGGCAATGCGTTGGCGCGCATCACTGAGTTCACTTTGAAGTTTTTTGGACCGTTGCAGGGCCTGATCACGTTCACGCATCACACGCGACATGACGGTTTCAACGGTTTCGAGTTCATCGCGCAGCGCAAGGTTACGGTTGGTGATCCCGTCAATCTGCCCCTGAAGCGCATTCATCTGGTTATCCATCGACGTGCGAAGGGCCGAAATCCGGACTTTTTCCTTCTCGCTGCTGGCGAGTTTGGAAGTGTAATCCTGTACCCGCGCCTGAAGCTGCAGGTTCTTTTCAGCCATCGACAGCAAATTGCGATGGGTATCTTCCATCTGTGCGGTGATTTCGCCGAAACGTCTTTGACTTTCGGTCACACGCGCAATCAGACGATTATAGGAAAGCTCGCTGCGGAAAAGCTGTTCCTCACGCGTTGCAAGACGCTGATCGAGGTACCAACTATAACCAGTTACACCCACCGACCAGATAATGGCCGCGGCTCCGAACGAAGCCAGCGCAAGCTGTCCATATTTTCCAAGACGAAGCTGGTAAACAGAATCATTGGACCGAACAAGAATTTGCCGGTCAGGAAACCATTTATCCACCAAGCGACGCATGCCTTGAAACGCCGACATATTCAGTGTCTAACCCCTAGTTGCCCGTATTCACGCCCGGGTATCCCGGTTGCGTAGAGTTTCTTTGACCCCGCCTGCGACTTATTAATCTTTTTCTTTACGCTACCTGTAACTTTGCACGCAGGCAAGTGTGTTAACACACCCTTAAGGGTAAAAATTTCACCGTGCGGGCACTTTGGTGTGTTACCTATGGCCATCTTTCACAGCTCATACGTATCTGATCCATGGCTTTTTCCCGTTTTCTGATCACATGTTTGGCAACCTGGTTCTATAGCGGCAAAAGCCCCAAGGCACCGGGAACAGCCGGATCGTTTGCCGCCCTACCCTTTGGTTGGATGATCTGGATTTACGGCGGCAATGAGGCGCTGATTATCGCCAGCATCATTATTTTTGTGATCGGTATCTGGGTTGCCCATCAATACAGTCACTTGCTTGGCATTCATGATGCCGGTGAAATTGTAATTGACGAGGTCGTTGGTCAGTGGATGTGCCTGCTTGTCGTGCCATTGGCAGCCGACTGGATGGACATTGTGTGGCTTCTTGTGGCCTTTGTGGCGTTCCGTGCATTCGATGTGGCCAAGCCCTGGCCGATCCGCTGGGTCGACCGCAGGGTCGGTGGCGGTTTCGGCATCATGCTTGACGATGTTCTGGCCGGTATCTTTGCCATGATCGTTCTGGCGGGCGTGGTTTACCTGACGGGTGGATGAGTTATGCAAATCGATGACGACATTCTTGCTGCGGCAAGCGCGCTGATTGCGAAATGCACCGCAAATGGCGAAATGATTGCCACGGCCGAATCCTGCACCGGTGGTTTGATTACCGGGGCGCTGACCGGGGTGGATGGCAGCTCGTCCGTTGTCGATTGTGGGTTCGTGACCTATTCCAACGAAGCCAAACATGAACTGATTGGCGTAAAAACAGCGTTACTTGAACAACATGGCGCAGTTTCCGAACCGGTTGCACGCGCCATGTGTGAAGGCGCACTTGACCGTGCGCCCAATGCCAGCATTGCTGTTTCAGTGACCGGCATTGCCGGCCCGGGCGGCGGAACAGCAACCAAGCCCGTCGGGCTGGTTCATTTTGGTTGTGCTGGTAAAGGACGCCAGACTGTTACCTATCACGAAGTTTTTGCCGGTGACCGCCACGCCGTTCGCAAGGCCACGGTTCTTAGGGCATTAGCCCTGATCTCAGAGATGATTGATCAGAAAAAGGGCCTGGGCGGTTAAAGCACCCTGCCCGGCCCTGTTAAAGCACGCCTTATCGCATTATCAGCTTTGCGAAGAACCGGTGTTCGGATCCCCATAGACTTCGCGGGCGCGATTTTCGAATGCGCCAACCATCAGCTTGACTGCTTCGTTAAAGACGACACCGATCATCTTTTGCAGCAATGCCGAGCGGAATTCGAAATCGACAAAAAAATCAAGCCAGGTCCCGCCATCTTCGTCCTCTTCGAATACCCAATGGTTATTGAGGTATTTGAACGGCCCCTGAAGATATTCGACATCAACACGATGGGGGCGCTGAAGGGTGACTTTGGACGTGTATTTTTCGCGAAACATCTTGAAGCCGATAACAAGATCGGCCTGGAGCACATCGCCATCACGCTTGCGCACCCGTGATGCAACGCACCACGGCAAAAACTCGGAATAGGAATCGATATCCGCGACGAGTTCAAAGAGCTGTTCCGGCGTATAGGGCAGTTTCCTGCGCTCTGCATGCGTCGGCACTCGTATCTCCCTTTGTCGTCGCGCGTATCGTTTCAGGTTTACTGGGCAGCGACTTCTGCGCGTGCTGCCTTGGCTTTTGCTTCTTCTGCGGCGGCGAGTTTTTTCTCGCGGGCTTCACGCAGCTGTTCGAAGTCACGATCAGCGTGATAGCTCGAACGGGTCAGCGGCGTTGCCGACACCATCAGGAATCCCTTGCCGCGTGCCATCGACGCATATTCGTCAAACTCGTCCGGCGTGACAAAGCGATGCACAGGTTCGTGTTTCAGCGTCGGCTGAAGATACTGACCGATGGTAAGGAAATCGACATCCGCCACACGCAAGTCATCCATCACCTGTGCCAGTTCTTTGCGTTCCTCGCCAAGGCCAACCATTAGGCCGGATTTGGTGAAGATGGTCGGGTCAATCTGCTTGACGCGATCAAGGATACGCAGCGACTGGTAATAACGCGCGCCCGGACGGATGTTGGTGTAAAGACGCGGAACTGTTTCAAGATTGTGGTTGAACACGTCCGGACGGGCCTTGGCGACGATTTCAACGGCACCTGGCTTGTCACGGAAATCCGGCGTCAGAATTTCAATGGTGGTTTCCGGCGACTTGTAGCGGATGGCTTCGATCACGCGGGCAAAATGCGCCGCCCCGCCATCGGCAAGATCATCGCGGTCAACCGAGGTGATCACAACATGCTTGAGCTGCATGTCGGCAACGGCCATTGCAAGGTTTTCCGGCTCGAACGGGTCAAGCGCGTTTGGCATGCCGGTCTTCACGTTACAGAACGAACATGCACGCGTGCAGGTATCGCCCATGATCATGAAGGATGCGTGCTTCTTCTGCCAGCATTCCCCGATATTCGGGCAAGCGGCTTCTTCGCAAACCGTATGAAGGTTCAGGCCACGCGCGAGTTCGCGGGTTTCCTGATAGCCCTTGGAGGTTGGCGCCTTGACGCGTATCCAGGACGGCTTGCGTCCGGAAGGACGATCAGGCCGTTTTTGTTTTTCCGGGTGACGAAGTGCTTTTGCTTCGTTGCGCGCCGTCGACATAGAGTTACCTCCGAAGGATTGGACGGGCGGCAATTTGCCGCCACGTCACGCATTTGTCAAACCGACATTCGTCAAAAATGGTCATACCGGGCATGTGCGCCCGGTAAAACACAATATTTTAGAAGTGGATCGCACGCCCGTAAGCGTCAAGGACCGACTCATGCATCATTTCCGAAAGGGTCGGATGCGGGAAGACCGTATGCATCAGATCTTCTTCGGTCGTTTCAAGGCCCATCGCGACAACAAAGCCCTGGATCAGTTCGGTCACTTCGGCGCCAACCATGTGCGCACCAAGCAATTCACCGGTCTTGGCATCAAACACGGTTTTGACCAGACCTTCGGCCTCGCCCAACGCAACCGCCTTGCCATTGCCGATGAACGGGAATTTACCGACCTTGACGTCGTAACCCGCATCCTTGGCCTTGGCTTCGGTCAGGCCGACACTTGCGACCTGCGGGTGGCAATAGGTGCAACCCGGGATCTTGAGCGGATCAATCGGATGGACGTTTTTAACGCCCGCGATTTTTTCAACACAGATCACGCCTTCATGCTCGGCCTTGTGGGCAAGCATCGGCGGGCCGGCAACGTCACCGATGGCAAAGATGCCCGGTTCGGCCGTGCGGGAATATTCATCGGTGCCAATGACGTTGCGATCAACTTTGACCTTGGTGGTTTCAAGACCAAGATTTTCGGTATTGCCGATCACACCAACAGCCGAAATCACGCGATCAACGGTGAGTTCCTGTTTCTTGCCATCTTTGGTTTCGACCGTCACAACAACATTGTCTGCATTGCGTTTTAGATTGGCGACCTTTGCTTCGGTCAGGATTTTCATCCCGTCCTTGGTCATCATCTTCTGTGCAAGGGCTGCGACTTCCTTGTCCTCGACCGGCATGATCTGCGGCATGATTTCAACCACGGTCACATCCGCACCCATGGTGTGATAGAAGCTGGCAAATTCGATCCCAATCGCGCCAGAACCGACAACAACAAGGCTTTTGGGCATTTTGTCAGGCGTCATCGCCTTCTTGTAATCCCAAACAACTTTGCCATCGGCTTCAAGACCGGGCAGCGAACGGGCGCGTGCACCGGTCGCGATGATGTAATTTTTCGCGGTATAGGTGCCGGCATCCTTGCCCGTTACAACGATCTTTTTCGGACCGTCAAACTTGGCTTCGCCGTTGATCACGGTGACCTTGTTCTTTTTCAGAAGATGACCAACGCCACCGGCAAGCTGCTTGGACACACCGCGCGAACGCTGAATGACCGCATCAAGATCGAAGGACGGTTTTTCGCAGGACAGGCCATATTCCTTGGCGTGTTTCATGTTGCGATAAACTTCGGCCGAACGCAGCAGCGCCTTGGTCGGGATACAGCCCCAGTTCAGGCAAATGCCACCAAGATGTTCACGTTCAACAACGGCCGTTTTCAGGCCAAGCTGGGCAGAACGGATTGCGGTTACATAACCACCCGGACCTGCACCAATCACGATTACGTCGAAATTGCTATCCGCCATCGTAGGATCTCCTTCGCCTGCCCGTATCCGGTCACAGGTCTTAAAATTCAAATGCTTGCGGGGACTTTCGAAAGTCCCCGCGCAACTTTGGACCGTTAGAGCAGCATGCTCAGCGGGTCTTCAATCAGCTTTTTGAATTCGGCCATGAACTGGGCACCGACCGCACCATCGACCGCACGGTGGTCAACAGAAAGCGTGCAGCTCATGACGGTCGCGATGGCAAGTGCGCCATCCTTGACGACCGGGCGCTGTTCACCGGCACCAACGGCCAGAATGCAGCCCTGCGGCGGGTTGATGATGGCAGAGAATTCCTTGATGCCAAACATGCCGAGGTTGGAAACCGAGAAGGTCCCGCCCTGGTAATCTTCGGGCATCAACTTGCCATCACGGGCCTTGCCAGCCAGTGCTTTCATCTCGGACGAGATTTCAGCAAGACCTTTGGAACCGGCATCACGAACGACCGGCGTGATCAGGCCACCATCAATGGCAACCGCCACCGAGATATCCTGTTTCTTGCACTGAAGGGTCGCCTTGTCGGTCCAGATGGAGTTGGCAGCAGGGACTTTCTTAAGCGCCAGCGACACCGCACGAATGACAAAGTCATTGACCGAAATCTTGACGCCGTCACCGGCCTTTTCATTCAGCTGCTTGCGGGTTGCCAACAGATTGTCGAGTTCGCAATCGACCGTAAGGTAGAAATGCGGAACCTGCTGCTTGGATTCCGTCAGGCGACGCGCGATGGTTTTGCGCATGCCGCTGTTCGGGATTTCCTCGTATTCCGGCAAACCGGTAAGATCCGGATTCCAGCCCGAAGCGGCCGGTGCGGCTGCCGCAGCCGGTGCAGAGGGTGCTGCTTTTTCGGCGGATGCGGATTCTGCTGTCGGTTTTGCCGATTTGGCGGCTTCGACATCGCGTTTGACGATGCGGCCACGCGGGCCAGAACCGGTCACCGATGCAAGATCAACACCGTCATTGGCGGCAATGCGACGCGCAAGCGGGCTTGCCTTGATCCGATCACCACCCGAAACCGGTGCAGCCGGGGCCGGGCTGGCTTTTGCTGGTGCATCTGACTGTGCCGGTGCCGACGAAGATGCGGGTTCGGACGGCGCTTCGGCCGCCGGGGCAGCACCCGCAGCAGACGTATCGGCACCATCCAGCGCGCTTTCGTCTTCGTCTTCTTCAAGCAGAAGCGCGATGACTTCGTTTACAGCAACACCTTCGCTGCCTTCGGCAACAAGGATTTTACCGATCTTGCCTTCGTCGACGGCTTCGACTTCCATCGTGGCTTTGTCGGTTTCGATTTCTGCGATGACATCGCCCGATTCAACGGTGTCACCTTCCTTGACGTGCCATTTTGCCAAGGTGCCTTCGGTCATGGTCGGCGACAGGGCCGGCATCAATACTTTTACAGGCATGAACACATTCTCCCGGTAACGGGGCGGCGCACATTGGACGGCGCCTGCCCCTGTCCGTATCACTTAGCGATAGCAAACGGCCTTGGCCGCATCGACGATGTGCTGCTCTTGCGGAAGCGCAAGCGCTTCGAGATTTGCAGCATACGGCATCGGAACATCTTCGCCGGTCACGCGGGCAACCGGTGCATCGAGATAGTCAAAGGCATGTTCCATGACCACAGATGCGATTTCCGAACCGATACCGGCGAAGTGCCAGCCTTCTTCACAGGTAACAAGACGGTTGGTCTTCATTACCGAGCGAATGATAGTGTTCACATCGAGCGGACGAATGGTACGCAGGTTGATGACCTCGGCCGAGATGCCCTGCTCTGCCAGCTGTTCAGCCGCTTTGAGTGCCTTGCCAACCATGATCGAGAAAGCAACGATGGTGACATCGGTCCCTTCGCGTTCGATTTTGGCCTGGCCGATCGGCAGAACGAAATCGTCATCGTCAGGAACTTCGAAGCTCTGACCATACATGATTTCGTTTTCAAGGAAGACGATCGGGTTCGGATCACGGATCGCGGCCTTAAGAAGGCCTTTTGCGTCAGCAGCCGACCACGGTGCAATCACCTTGAGACCCGGGCAATGTGCATACCAGGATGCATAGCACTGGGAATGCTGTGCGCCAACACGGGCAGCAGCACCGTTCGGACCGCGGAAGACAATCGGGCAACCAAGCTGGCCACCGGACATGTAAAGCGTCTTGGCCGCAGAGTTGATGATGTGGTCAATGGCCTGCATGGCGAAGTTGAATGTCATGAATTCAACAATCGGCTTGAGGCCCATGAATGCCGCACCCGTTGCCATACCGGTAAAACCGATTTCGGTAATCGGGGTATCGACAACACGGCGGTCACCGAATTCGTCAAGCAGCCCCTGGGTGACTTTGTAGGCACCCTGATACTGTGCGACTTCTTCACCCATGACGAAGACGTTTTCGTCACCACGCATTTCTTCGGCCATTGCATCACGCAGGGCTTCACGCACGGTCTGGGTTTTAAAGCTGGTATAGGTCTTTTCGTCCTGGGTCGCGTTCATCACGCTCATGGCGCGCGGCTCGGCATCCGAACGTTCGATTGCGCCGCTGGCCGCAACTGGTGCGGCACTTGCCGTGCTTGCAGCGGGTGCTGCTTCTTCGGCCGGTGCAGCCGTTTTTTCTTCGGCAGCCGGTGCAGCGCCGCCAGACGATGCAGAAACGTTATCAAGCGCGGATGCGTCTTCGCCTTCTTCAAGGATATAGGCAATAACAGCATTCACTGCGACATTTTCAGTACCTTCGGCGATGACGATCTTGCCCACAGTACCTTCATCGACAGCTTCGACTTCCATCGTTGCTTTGTCGGTTTCGATTTCTGCGATGACGTCACCGGATGCGATCGTGTCGCCTTCCTTGACGTTCCATTTGGCAAGCGTGCCTTCGGTCATGGTCGGCGACAGGGCCGGCATCAAAACTTCAATCGGCATTGTTCCCTCTCTCCCGGGAAAAATCGGTCAAAAGCGGTTCGCGAAAGTCGCGATCACGCGTCGATCAGAATATCGGTGAACAGTTCAGAAACATCCGGTTCCGGGCTGTTCTGCGCGAACTCGGCCGCTTTTGCGACTTCGGCTTTCACTTCCTTGTCGATATCCTTAAGGCCAGCTTCGTCGATGATGTTGCCATCGATCAGCAGCTTTTTGACCATATCGATCGGGTCGTGTTCCTTGCGCATCTTGTCGAGTTCGTCCTTGGTGCGATATTTCGCCGGGTCCGACATCGAGTGACCGCGATAGCGGTATGTTTTCAGCTCAAGGATATAAGGGCCTTTGCCTTCGCGGCAGTGAGCAACGGCGCGTTCACCAGCTTCCTTGACCGCAAGAACGTCCATGCCATCGACCTGTTCGCCCGGAATGCCATAGGCCATACCGCGCTGATAAAGGTCCGGGCTTGACGAGTGACGCTGGGTCGAGGTGCCCATGGCGTACTGGTTGTTCTCGATGCAATAAACCACCGGAAGCTGCCAGAGAGCGGCCATATTGAAGGCTTCATAGACCTGACCCTGGTTGACGGCACCGTCACCAAGATAAGTCAGGCAAACGCGGTCTTCACCACGATATTTGTAATTGAAGGCAATACCGGTCCCCAGCGGCACCTGGCCACCGACGATCCCGTGGCCGCCATAGAAGTTCTTTTCCTTGGAGAACATGTGCATGGAGCCGCCTTTACCGCGGGAATAACCGCCTTCGCGGCCCGTCAGTTCGGCCATAACCCCACCGGCATCCATGCCGCAAGCCAGCATGTGGCCGTGATCACGGTAACTGGTGATCACACCATCATCACCCGTGATGGCAGACTGCATGCCGACAACAACGGCTTCCTGCCCGATATACAGGTGACAGAAGCCACCAATAAGACCCATGCCATACAGCTGACCGGCTTTTTCTTCAAAGCGGCGGATCAGCAGCATTTCACGGTAATATTTGAGGAGATCGTCACTGCTCGCCTGGTTGTCGGCGCGCGTAGTGGCGCGTTTGCGTTTCGTGGTCGCCATGTTTCCTCCCGGTGGATGGCTATCGCTTAAGCATCATGTATGAGCGCTTAATTCGGTACTGGACCACCGAAATGACTACCTAAAACGACCTCCAAGGGCAAGCAATCAAACGCCGAATAAACTGTTGTTTTGCAACGCACAATCACAAATAAACTTGATTTCAGTTAATTTGTGCATTTTGGCAAATATACAGAGATTGAGTATTTTCAGCGACTTGGGCGAATGCGTTAAATTTCGTTCATTCCCCTGCGTCACAAATGCTATGCTTTTATGACGATAATACCGCATAGCCGTTCTAGATCGAAAACAACCCAAAGAATGCATTCATTATCAATGCAATCAACCGATCCGGCCAGTTTTCCGACTATAAACCAGAAGTCAGTTTAAACAATACCTTACCGGTAAGCGATCATTGCTGACCAGATTTCACAACCAGGAATTTCTTTGTTTTTTGATGTGACAGCGTGCCGCAACGGCCAATTGCCCCGCCCAAACACAGGATACCATGCCCCCGGATTCTCTGGGCGGATGCGACCAGCTGTTTGGGAACAGATCAGTTGGTGTGGGCAGCGATGGTGGTCATGTCCTGATAACCGTCATGATGAAAGATGATGACGTCATCGGGATGTGCGGCATTCAGCATCGCACGTGCACGTTCATCGAGAAGATCGGGATCAAGATGATTGGCGCGCAAGGAAATGACATGCTGTTCAAGCTTTTTGCGGCGCTCGGTCGTTTCATCAAGCACCTTGGCAATTTCGGTCACGCGGTCCTGCATCGACCAGTAGGTCAGCAGACCACGTTCACCTTCCACACTGTGAAAGATGAAATATGCCATGACTGTAAATGCGATGACCGGCGCGACTGCCTGTTGCAGACGACGAAAAACCGGTGAGTGTGACGACATTTACCCTTGCCCCTTGCGCGGAAACGCGACTTTGACCGCATCACTGACCATTTTGAAACCAAAACAAGAAAACAACATACGTCATTTCCCTTTGTCTTCAGCAACTTGCCTTAGAACAAAGTCATAGATCGGCCAATATTACGCACCAAGTAACACAGACATTGGTAAAAATAGCGTTAAACGGCACCCTCAAGCACCGCAATTTACGGTCAATCAGATAGTTCTGATTTACTGTTTTCCACTGTCAGTCAGCTCGCAAAACGCCATCGAAACAAAAAACGGGATGCACCAGCATATGGTGCATCCCGCAGAAATCCGGTGATGTGAAATCACCCGTTCCGGTTATTTCAGGATCGAACGACCCGGATAGTAGGCACCGGCATCAAGCATCTCTTCGATGCGGATCAGCTGGTTGTATTTTGCCATACGGTCAGAACGCGACAGCGAGCCGGTTTTGATCTGACCACAGTTGGTCGCAACAGCAAGATCAGCAATGGTCGAATCTTCGGTTTCGCCCGAACGGTGCGACATGACCGCAGTGTAACCGGCACGATGAGCCATTTCGACAGCTTCCAGCGTTTCAGAAAGCGTACCGATCTGATTCACCTTGACCAGGATCGAGTTGGCAACGCCTTTTTTGATACCATCAGCAAGACGTTTCGGGTTGGTGACAAACAGGTCATCACCGACAAGCTGGGTCTTGGCGCCAATGGCGGCCGTCAGTTCAGCCCAGCCATCCCAGTCGTCTTCGGCCATGCCATCTTCGATCGAGAAGATCGGGTATTTGCCGACCAGATCAGCCCAATATTTTACCATACCGCTGGAATCAAGGGTTTTTCCCTCGCCCGCCAGGACATATTTGCCGTCCTTGTAGAATTCGGTCGATGCCGCATCAAGGGCCAGAACAACGTCTTCTTCCGGACGATAACCGGCAGCTTCGATCGATTTCATGACATAGCTGATGGCAGCTTCGGTCGATGCGATGTTCGGCGCAAAGCCGCCCTCGTCACCGACATTGGTGTTCAGACCATCTGCCGACAGCGCCTTTTTCAGGTTGTGGAAGATTTCCGCGCCCATGCGGATCGCGTCAGAACCGGTTTCTGCCGATACCGGCATGATCATGAATTCCTGAACATCGATCGGGTTGTCCGCATGCTCGCCACCGTTGATGATGTTCATCATCGGGACCGGAAGCGTACGGGCAAAGGCACCACCGACATAACGGTAAAGCGGAAGACCTGCGTCCTCAGCAGCCGCCTTTGCGGTCGCAAGTGAAACGCCAAGAATGGCATTCGCACCCAGACGGGACTTGTTATCCGTGCCGTCGAGTTCGATCATGACATTGTCGACAGCAACCTGGTCTTCGGCATCCATGCCGACCAGAGCTTCGAAAATCTCACCATTGACCGAGGCAACAGCCTTGGTCACGCCTTTGCCAAGATAACGGTCTTCCTTGTCGCGAAGTTCAACAGCCTCGTGGGCACCGGTGGATGCACCCGACGGAACGGCTGCACGACCAAAGGCGCCATTTTCCAGAGTTACATCAACTTCGACCGTCGGGTTACCACGGCTGTCAAGGATTTCGCGGCCGCGAATATCGATAATAGCGGTCATGACAGAAACGTTCTCCTCACTGGTAGGAACCATGCCTTTTTGTCAGGCATGCAGGTTACAGCAAAAAAGAATGCCGCCAATGACGATTGGCGGCATTTGAAAATCATGCGTCAAACATATCCAGACGAACCGGATTGGCTTTTGCCACTTTGTCCAGTTCCATCAGGACCGAAAGAACTTCGGGTAATTTGTTCAACGGGATTTGGTTCGGGCCATCCGAAATGGCCGTTGCCGGATTATCGTGGGTTTCGATAAACAGTGCTGCGATACCAACCGAAACGGCTGCGCGGGCCAGAACCGGCGCGAATTCACGCTGGCCGCCGGACGACGTGCCCTGCCCGCCTGGCTGCTGAACCGAATGGGTTGCATCGAAAACAACTGGATAGCCCTGACGGGCCATGGTGGGAAGTCCGCGGAAGTCCGTGACAAGCGTGTTATAGCCAAAGCTGGTCCCACGGTCACAGAGCATAATATTGTCATTGCCGGTCGCGGCAAGATTGTTGGCCACATTGGCCATGTCCCAGGGTGCCAGGAACTGGCCCTTTTTGACATTGACCGCACGACCGGTTTTGCCCGCTGCCTGCAACAGATCCGCCTGACGGCACAGGAATGCCGGAATCTGAAGAATATCGGCAACTTCGGCAACCGCCGCACACTGGTCGGGCAAATGCACATCCGTCACGATCGGGAGACCGGTGACCGATTTGACTTCTGCCAGGATATCGAGACCTTCGGACAGACCAACACCGCGCTTGGATGTGGTGCTGGTGCGGTTCGCCTTGTCAAACGAGCTTTTGTAAACCAGACCGATGCCGAGCCCTTCGGACAGTTCCTTAAGGGCTGCGGACATTTCGAGTGCATGTTGACGGCTTTCGATCGCGCACGGCCCGGCCAGAACGGCAAAGGGCTTGTCATTGGCGATTTCGATATTGCCGACTTTGACAGTTTTAATTTCGGTCATTGCGATGACTTTCATTCAAGCATTCGGCCATTCACGCATACAGCACGCGGCCATTCGCGCAATCAAACTGCGTGCCAATTATACCAGACGGCTGCGCTCTTTGGCGGCCTTGATATAAGACACGAACAGCGGATGCGGATCGAGCGGACGCGAACGCAGTTCCGGGTGGAACTGGACACCGATGAACCACGGATGATCCGGGTATTCAACGATTTCCGGCAAACGACCATCCGGCGACAGACCCGAGAATTTAAGACCTTTTTCCTCAAGCTGCGACATGAAGTTTACGTTAACTTCATAGCGATGGCGGTGACGTTCCAGAACGGTTTCACTGCCATAGATGTCGCGTGCACGGGTGCCGTCAACCAGCTTGCACTCATAATTGCCCAGACGCATGGTGCCGCCAAGATCATCTTCGCCGGTACGACGTTCAACCGAACCGCCATCCTTTGCCCATTCGGTCATCAGACCAACAAGCGGGGTTTTGGTCGGGCCGAATTCAGACGAAGATGCATCCTTGAGACCGGCAAGGTTACGGGCTGCTTCGAGAACAGCCATCTGCATGCCAAAGCAGATACCGAAATACGGCACCTTGTTTTCACGGGCATAGCGTGCTGCGGCAATCTTGCCTTCTGCGCCACGTTCGCCAAAGCCGCCCGGAACCATGATCGCATCAAGCTTGGACAGGATTTCGTTGACGTTACCTTCTTTTTCCAGCTCGTCAGACGCAATCCATTCCAGATTGACGCGGACCTTGTTGGCGATACCGCCATGGGTCAGGGCTTCGGTCAGGGATTTGTAGGCATCGGGAAGCTGGATGTATTTGCCAACGATACCGATGGTGACCTCACCTTCCGGGTTGCGGATGGTGTTGCAGATGTTTTCCCACGGTGCCAGATCCGGGTCCTGGGCCTGAAGACCGAAGTGATGCAGAACTTCGCTATCAAGGCCGTACTGGTGATAGCTGATCGGCACCTGATAGATGTTATCGACATCATAGGCCGGAATGACTGCTGCTTCGCGAACGTTACAGAAACGCGCGATCTTGCGGCGTTCATTGATCGGAATTTCACGATCACAACGGCACAGCAGAATATCAGGCTGAATACCGACACTTTGCAGTTCCTTGACGGAATGCTGGGTCGGTTTGGTTTTCAGCTCGCCTGCGGTCGAGATATAGGGCACCAGGGTAAGGTGCATGAACAGCGTGCGACCATCACCAAGATCGTTGCCCATCTGACGGATCGCTTCAAGGAATGGCAGACTTTCAATATCGCCAACCGTGCCGCCGATTTCGACAAGAACAAAGTCCTCGGTCGCGTCAGACTGAACGAATTCCTTGATCGCATCGGTGATGTGCGGAATGACCTGGACGGTCCCGCCAAGATAGTCACCGCGGCGTTCGCGGGCGATCACGTTCGAATAGATGCGCCCGGTGGTCACGTTGTCGGAACGGCGCGAAGAAACGCCAGTGAAACGTTCATAGTGACCAAGATCAAGGTCGGTCTCGGCACCGTCTTCGGTCACATAGCATTCGCCATGCTGGTACGGGCTCATGGTGCCCGGATCAACGTTGATATACGGATCAAGCTTGCGCAGACGAACTGTAAAGCCGCGTGCCTGTAACGAAGCACCCAAAGCAGCGGAAGCCAGGCCCTTGCCCAGCGAAGAAACAACGCCACCGGTAATAAAGATATAACGAGTCATTTCTTTGCCTCATCTCAAAGCACAAAGCCTCGGTTCAATGCCGTTTAGTGCATCACGAACCGGGGAATACAACAATCAAAAATTGAGGCGGCAAGTTTGCCGCCTCGTGTCGTCGGTTAATTTGTTTAGCGGGTCGGAGCCGCGGGCCCGGTATCCTCGGCGGGTTCAGTAACCGCCGGGGCCGAAGCCGGTGCCTGTTCCAGAATGGAAGCTGGCTTGGTGTGGCTGTTGGACTGCAGTGCAAGAATGATGCTGGTGATCATGAATGCACCTGCCAGAATCGCAGTGGTACGGGTCAGCAGGTTCGCAGCGCCGCGTGAACTCATCACGCCGAAGCCACCGCCTCCGCCGCCGCTGTTACCGCCGATACCAAGCCCACCGCCCTCGCTGCGCTGCACGAGAATGACGGCAATCAAGCCAAGCGCAAGAAGAAGGTGGATTACCAGAATGACTGTTTGCATGGTCTCGAAACTCTTGTCCTAACTTCCGATCCGAACGCAATTTGGCCCGGATCGGGCATAAATTTGATGCGTATTTAACGCGTTTTATGGCTGTTGGCTAGGCGCAAGTTTCAATAATTTTCCAAAAATCTTCAAGCTTGAGGCTCGCCCCGCCGACAAGCGCGCCATCGACATCTTCAAGGGCAAGCAATTCCGCCGCATTGGACGGCTTGACCGAACCACCATAAAGAATCCGGAATTCGTTACCATCGGCAAAGCGTTTGACAAGCTCGGCCCGGATCGCGGTGTGAACTTCGGCGACTTCGGCAACACTTGCGGTACGTCCGGTTCCGATTGCCCAGACCGGCTCATAGGCGATCACGGTATTCTTTGCGGTTGCCCCGTCTGGAACCGAAACAGCCACCTGCCCGTTTACAACAGACAGGGTCGCACCAAGATCGCGTTCCTGTTCGGTCTCGCCAACACAAACAACAGCAACCAGATCGGCATCATGTGCCGCGATGGCCTTGCGGCGGATATCGGTCGAACTTTCACCATGATCAGCACGACGTTCCGAATGACCGACCAGAACATACCCAGCACCGATATCGGCCAGCATGGGTGCGGCAATGTCACCGGTATGCGCACCTGATACGGCTGCGTGGCAATCCTGACCACCAACGCCAACTGCACTATCCTTGGTGACGCCAACCACATCAGACAGCAGTGTCGCAGGCGGACAAACAAGAATATCGCAGCCCAGAGTTCCCTTTTCGGATGCCTTTGCAGCAAGTCCGGATGCCAGCGCGAGACCATCCGCACGCAAGCAGTTCATTTTCCAGTTTCCGGCGATCAGGGGACGGCGTTGGGTCATGGGAAGCTACCTCGTGCTGGTCGATTTCAGATAAATTCCTTTGATAACAATTCGATATTGCATCAATGGCAATCGTTACGAATTGTTACAGGATCAATTTCGAAGCGGCTTTTAGCATGTCCACCGCACCGGGCCAAGTCCCGGAAAACACGCGTTCATGCATTTCGTTTGGAATTGCAATGATCTTCTATGCAATCGGCTGTTGCCGCTGTTACCTCTCGCCATTAAGATGCCCGGCAATTTCGTCGGGATTTGCGTCCCTGGGCGATCATAATTAAAAGCTGTCGATACATTATATCGACACCAAACCACGAATTGTTAGGCTTATCATATGCTTGCTGGCATTCGCACATTTTCGAAATCAATCTTTGCCAAAGTGATCTTTGGCGTGATTGCACTGAGCTTCGTTATCTGGGGCCTGAACGCATCGATGCTGAATCTTGGCACATCGCGTGAAGTTGCCGAAATCGGCAGCCAGAAGATCACCCCGGTCGAACTGGAACGCGCCTTCCAGCGCAGCGTGCAGAATATGCGAAATGTATTCGGCCCGAATTTCAACCAGCAACAGGCTGTCCAGATGGGTCTTCTGAACAATACGGTTCAGTCGCTTGTCTCGCAGAAGGTGCTGCGTGAAGACGCCAAGGATATGGGGATCGGTATCAGCGACGATAAAGTCCGCGATACCATCTTTGCGTCGGACAACTTCAAGGACCCGACCACCGGCCAGTTCAGCCGCGACCGTTTCCTTCAGGCTCTTTACACTGCGGGCTACACCGAACAGGAATTCATCGAAGGTGTTCGTGGTGATCTGATGAGCCAGCAGGTTGTCGGCAGCCTGACCGGCACTGCGGCTGTTCCTGAAATGCTGGCAAAGCAGATTGTTGCCTATCGTAATGAACAGCGTCGCGGTTCGTTCTTTGCCCTGAATGGTGCAGAGTTCGATGATATCGCCGTTGCAGATGACGCCACCCTTCGCAAATTCCACGAAGACAATGCAGCGCAGTTCACGGCACCGGAAAGCCGTGACGTAACGCTTGCAACGCTGAGTGCTGCGGACCTGATTGCGACGGTCACTGTTACCGAAGACGAAATCGCGGAGTCCTACAAGCAGCGCGAAGCAGAATTCCAGACCCCGGAAAAGCGCGTTGTCGAGCAAATCCTGTTTGCGCCGGGTGATGAACAGTCCGCACGCGAAGCTTACAAAAGCCTTCAGGGCGGTGCCGATTTCATGGAAACGGCCAAGGAAGCCGGCATGGATGAGTCGATGGTCAAGCTTGGCGAATTCACCGCCAAAGACATCTTGCCTGACCTGAGTGCCGCGACCTTTGCCCTGCCCGAAGGCGGTTTCTCCGAACCAGTTGAAACGGCGCTTGGCTGGCATATCCTGCGTGTGACGTCGGTAACGCCGGGCAGCGTTCAGTCGCTTGACGAAGTCCGCGACGAGATTGTCGACGGTATCAAACAGTTCAAGGCCGAAGACGCGATCTATGATCTGGCTGCCAATTTCGACGAGGAACTGGGTGCTGGCACCCCGATCGAAGACGCTGCACGCGATGTCGGTGCAAAGACCTACAAGCTTAACGGCATTGTCCGCGGCGAAGGTCTTGCTGGCGAAAACATCGACGGGGCTGACGAGATCAATGAAAAGATCTTCGAGCTTGAAAACGGCGAGGAAAGCTTCCTTGAAGAAACCGCATCGGGCACCCGTTATGTTGTCCGCGTCGAAAATGTAACGCCGTCGGCACTGCGCCCGTTTGAAGATGTCCGCGAAGATGTCATTGCCGCCTGGAAGTCCGAAGAACGCCAGAAACTGATGGTTGCCAAGGCCGAAGAACTTGCCAACAGAGTCAACACATCTGGTACCGACCTTTCAGCAGTTGCATCGGAAAATGGCGCATCGGTCAAGGAAAGCGGCCTGACCAAGCGGACCGGACAGGGCCTTGGCGCTGATGTCAATCCGGCGGTTGCAGCTGCCCTCTTCACGCTTGAAGACGGCAAGGCCAAGGCAATCCAGACCGGTGAAGACGTTCTGGTTGTGCGTCTTGACGAAATCAAGCAAGCCAATGTCGAAACCGCAGATGCCCAGCCGGTCAATGATGAACTCAAACAGGCGATCAATGAAGATATCCTGTCACAGTATCTTGACTATCTGCGTGATGAAATCTCGGTCACGGTCAATAACAGCGTGATCAACGGGCTTTACGCCCCGTCCGCTGCAAACTGACAGCCACACAAAAGGGCGACCGGTTGATCCGGTCGCCCTTTTTCTTTTATGACATTTACGACCAAGACCAACATTTGGATAGACCATGGAAATCAAACCGGATTTCAACAGCTTCAAGCAAAATTACGATAACGGCGTCTCGCAGGTTCTCTGGACTGCGTTGACAGCAGATCTGGATACGCCGGTTTCGGCTTTCCTCAAGATCGCCGAAGGTATGCCCAACACCTATTTGCTTGAATCTGTTGAAGGCGGCGCTGTTCGCGGTCGGTATTCGTTTCTGGGCCTTAAACCCGACCTGATCTGGCGGTGTTTTGGCCACAAGGCCGAACTCAACCGCCGTGCAATGGCCAATGCCGACGCCTTCGTTGACGAAGCCGAAGCCCCGCTTGAAAGCCTGAAAAAGCTGATTGCCGAAAGCCATATCGAGCTGCCCGACAATCTGCCGCCAATGAGTGCCGGTCTGGTTGGCTATATGGGCTATGACACAGTGCGTCTGATGGAAAAGCTGCCAGACAGCAACAAGGATGAACTTGGCGTACCTGATGGCATTTTCATTCGCCCGACCGTCACGGCAAGCTTTGACACCATCGAAGATACCGTAACCGTCGTCACCCCGGTCCGCCCGGAGGACGGCATTGATGCCAATGCGGCTTATGATCTCGCCTGTGCGCGGCTCAATGACGTAGTCATGCAGTTCCAGCGCAATCTGTTCATCGATCGCCGTTCCAAATCCGTGCCCGATACCCTGCCCGATCCGAAGGTCAGCGTGGATGAAGCCGGATTTTACGACATGGTCGACAAGGCCAAGGAATATATCCGGGCTGGCGATATTTTTCAGGTGGTGCTGTCGCAACGCTATACGCTGCCCTATCAGTTGCCGCCTTTTGCGTTTTATCGTGCGCTGCGCCGGATCAACCCGTCACCTTTCATGTTCTATCTTGATATTGGTGGTTTCCAGGTGGTCGGCGCCAGCCCGGAAATTCTGGTGCGGCTGCGCGACGGCGAAGTCACCATTCGCCCGATTGCCGGAACACGCCGGCGCGGCAAAACGCCAGAAGATGACAAGGTCATGGCCCAGGACCTTCTGGATGATCCGAAAGAACGATCCGAGCATCTGATGTTGCTTGATCTTGGTCGCAATGATGTCGGGCGGGTATCAAAACCGGGCACCGTGCGCGTCACGGATCGCGAACAGATCGAATATTATTCCCACGTCATGCATATCGTTTCCAATGTCGTCGGTCAGATTGACGAAACGAAATATGACGCCATGGATGCGCTCAAGGCCGGGTTCCCGGCCGGAACCGTATCGGGTGCCCCCAAAGTTCGGGCCATGGAAATCATTGATGAACTGGAATCGGTACGGCGCGGTATTTATGCCGGGTGTATCGGCTATATTTCGGCTGACGGGTCAATGGATACCTGTATCGCTCTGCGTACCGCCGTCATCAAGGACGAGAAAATCCATATTCAGGCCGGTGCGGGGATTGTCGTCGACAGCAAACCGGAACTTGAACACAAGGAATGCCGCAACAAGGCCGGTGCATTGATGGCCGCGGCCCGCGAAGCATACCGGTTTGCGTAATATCCAAACTGATAACACACCAAAGGGCCGCAATCATTTGCGGCCCTTTTAATGCCTGCATTTTTCAGAATATTGAACTAACCGGTTACGCTTTGTGATGACCGGCGCAAGATATCCGTGACCGGTACAAGCACAAAGCCGCGTGCTTCGATTTCGGGTATCCATTTTTGAAGGGCACTGATCGTCAGGTCACGGGGATGACCAATGGCAATCGCATATCCCTGTTTGGCTGCTACACGTTCGGTACGCGCCAGCATTTCTGCGATTTTTTCCGCATCATCCGCATCATCGATGAAAACGTCGCGTGTGATGGCGGGAACGCCGAATTTGTTGGCGGTCGAATAGCCTACCGATGTGGCGCTTGTACGCGAATCAAGGAACATCAATCCGCGCGACTTCATGACTTCCATCACGATCTGCATCCGTTCCGGATCGGATGTGAATTTGCTGCCCATATGGTTGTTCACACCGACATAACCGTCAAACCGGTCAAGCATCCAGTTCATTTCACTGAGGATTTTTTGACGATCATAGGTCGCAAGCAGCGCGTGCGGCCCCGGATCCACCGCAGCAGATGACGGCTCCATCGGCATGTGAAGCATGACCTCGTGCCCGGCAGTGCGTGCGGCATTGACTTGCGGCTGCAAATCGCGAGCATAGGGCAAATAGGAAATCGTGATCGGTCCGGGCAGTTTGACCGTGCGCGCGGTGCGCGGCTGGTCCAGACCGGCATCATCAATCACGATTGCAATGACCGGTTTCTGCCCGGCATCGGGGGCAAGGGCCGCAAATTTGCGCCAGGGCACAGAATTGTCTGTCGGCGTAGCAGTTGTCAGCGCCGGGCTATCCGTACCGCTTTCACCAGGCAAGACCGATGTTTTGGAGTCTGGTTTCGGGTTTTCGACGAAATCGGACAGGTTTTGCCCACCCTGCCCCTGATTTTTGGTCTGATTTGCCGTCTGGCGCCCGTTTTCATCAATCAGATAGCCTGTGCGTCCCTGAATGCCCGTGGGCGGTGTGTCGGGAAGCTGATAATCCTTGCGCAGCATCGGCTTTGTTTCGGGTGCCGCAAGTGTATAGTCGGGTGCACGCTGATCGGATGCACGGCCGAACTCGTCGGACGCGCGGTCAAGTTCAAGCATGCTGCCAACGGCAATAATGGCCGACAGCGTTCCCGCAACAAAGGCACCCCCCAGCATCAGGCGGCCAATGCCACCCGATTTCTTTTTCGGTGCAGCTTTTTTGCGGTTGGATTTTTTGGGTGCCGCCTTTTTTCGTTTGGCGGTCGTTGCCCGGCGTGCCACGCGGTGGTCTCCAGTATCGTTTTCTGGGTCGCTCGTAGGCTCTGCGAAGATGACCTCGCAGCTCCTTCCCATATGGTGATTATAGACCGATCATGTCGGATATTGTCGGGATGTTTTAAATCGGTGCTGGTTAGCACCGGGTTAAGAGATCCTTTATGGGCGGGCGACAACAACCGGCTGTAGGAAAAAACCCTTACCCTGCTTCCGCTTGACGTAGCGGCAAGGGCGTTTATTCTCTGCCGACCTTCATGTGCACAGGCGCCTTTTCCGATGTATCTCCTCATCGATAATTACGACAGCTTCACATTCAATTTGTGGCATTATCTGCGCGAACTCGGCCCCGAGGTCGAAGTGCGCCGCAATGATGAGATTTCCGTTAAAGATGCGCTTGCTCTCAAGCCCGAAGGCATTGTGATTTCACCTGGCCCCTGTGATCCGGAACGCGCAGGTATCTGTCTTGATCTGATCAGGGAAGCAGCCGGCCAGGTCAAACTTCTGGGCGTGTGCCTTGGCCATCAATCCATCGGGCAGGCTTTTGGCGGCAAGGTTGTTCGCGCCCCCGAATGCATGCATGGCAAAACCGATGCCATGAACCATTCAGGGGCCAGCGTCTTTGCCGGTCTTCCAAGCCCGTTTGAAGCAACGCGTTATCATTCTTTGGTGATTGAACGCGAAACTTTGCCTGACAGTCTTGAAATCACGGCCGAAAGCGCGGATGGTCTGATCATGGGCGTTCGACACAAAACCCATCAGATACATGGCGTTCAGTTCCATCCCGAAAGCATCGCATCGGAACATGGCCACGCATTGTTAAAGAATTTTATCGACTTTACCGGCGCCTGAAACCGCACCGGACCGCAAACCGAGGAAACCCGAATGTCGACTGATAATGATCTGAAGCCAATTCTGGCCAAAGTCGCAGATGGTGAAAAGCTGACCGAAAGCATGGCCGAACAGGCCTTTAACGTGCTGATGTCGGGTCAGGCAACCCCGTCGCAAATGGGGGCTTTCCTGATGGGGTTGCGCATTCGGGGCGAAACCGTTGACGAAATTACCGGGGCAGCACGTGTCATGCGTGAAAAGGCCACCGGCATCATTGCCCCGGAAAATGCGGTTGATACCTGTGGCACAGGTGGTGATGGCAGCGGCACCTTCAATATTTCAACCGGTGCGGCGATTGTTGCCGCCGCCGCAGGTGCGACTGTTGCCAAACACGGCAACCGCGCGGCATCGTCGAAATCGGGTTCAGCTGATGTTTTGATGGCGCTTGGTGTCAATCTTGATGCCGATATGAAATTGCTGGAAAAGGCCCTTGGCGAGATTGGTCTGTGCTTCATGATGGCGACCCGTCACCATTCGGCGATGCGTCACGTGATGCCGACCCGCGTTGAAATGGGCACACGCACGATCTTTAATCTGCTGGGTCCGCTTGCAAACCCTGCAAAGACCAAACGCCAGGTTCTTGGCGTCTTTGCCAAGGAATGGGTCGAACCGGTTGCCCATGTGCTCAATCGTCTTGGGTCGGTTCATGCATGGGTGGTTCATGGCCACAGCGGTCTTGATGAAATCTCGACCACGGGCCCGACCTTTGTCGCCGAAGTCAAAGACGGCAATGTTACGACCTTTGAAATTTCCCCGGGCGATTTCGGGTTTGAGACAGCAACGCTTGATGACCTTAAGGGCGGCGATGCGGATGTGAATGCCAAGGCCATTCTTGACCTTCTGGCAGCGAAAAAAGATGCCTATCGCGATATCGTTCTGATGAATGCCGGGGCGGCACTTGTGGTGACCGGCGTTGCCAGCGATCTTGCCGATGGCATCAAAAAGGCATTCGAAGCAATTGATAGTGGCAAAGCCGCAGAAACGCTTCAGGGTCTTGTCACCATTACCAACGAAGGAAACGCAGCGTGAGCGACGTTCTTAAGAAAATCTGCGACGACAAACGCGAACACGTTGCCGCCTGCAAGACCCGCAAAAGCCTTGGCACACTTGAAGCCGAAGCCAAAGCCCAATCGGCACCGCGCGGCTTTATCAAGGCCCTTGAAACCAGTGTTGCCGATGGCCGTTATGGCTTGATTGCCGAAATCAAGAAAGCATCCCCGTCCAAGGGACTGATCCGCGCCGATTTCAATCCGCCGCAACTGGCAAAGGCCTATCAGGCTGGCGGGGCAAGCTGCCTTTCGGTTCTGACCGATGTCCCCTATTTCCAGGGTGATGACAGCTATCTTGTGGCGGCGCGCGCTGCTGTTGACCTTCCTGCATTGCGCAAGGATTTCATGGTTGATCCCTACCAGATCACCGAAGCACGCGCCTTGGGGGCTGATTGCATTCTTTTGATTATGGCAGCCCTTGAAGACGAACTGGCCGCCGAACTTGAAGACGCGGCACACAGTCTTGGCATGGATGTTCTGATCGAAGTTCACAACGCGCCGGAACTTGAACGTGCCCTGAAACTGAAATCGCGTCTGGTCGGGGTCAATAACCGTAACCTCAAGACCATGGAAATTTCGCTGACCACGACCGAAGAACTGGCTGGCATGGTCGATAGCGACCGTCTTCTGGTCGCCGAAAGCGGATTGTTCACGCCCGAAGACCTTGCACGCATGGCCAAGGTTGGTGCGCAGTGCTTCCTGATTGGGGAAAGCCTGATGCGTCAGGACGACGTGACTGCGGCAACCCGCAACCTTCTTGGCCTAGCGGCCTGACCTGAGACTGGCAAAGCACATGACAGACAAGCTTTCCCATATTGATGCCGGTGGCAACGCCGTGATGGTGGACATTTCGGACAAGGCCGATACCACCCGCATTGCTATTGCCAAGGCGCGGGTATTGATGTCTGCGCAAACGGCAAAGCTGATTGCCGATCGTGGCCACAAAAAGGGTGATGTTCTTGGCATCGCGCAGCTTGCCGGGATCATGGGGGCAAAAAAGACACCGGACCTCATTCCGCTTTGCCATCCCCTGCCCCTGACATCGGTTACGGTTGATCTTGAACTGGCCGATGATGTTGACGGGGTCGATATCACCGCGACCTGCAAGACCACCGGCAAGACCGGTGTCGAGATGGAGGCGTTGACCGCGGCCTCTGTCGCCGCCTTGACCGTGTTTGACATGTGCAAGGCTGTCGACAAGGCCATGCAGATTACCGATATCCGCGTCACCCGCAAGGAAGGCGGGAAATCGGGGACTTTCATCGCTGATTAGGGTGTTTGCGGGCGGGCGACCACCATTCAAAACCCGCAATTATTGCCTGAATTACGGCCAATCCGTTGTTTTTGGTCCGATGCGCTTGACCCGACAAAAGAACTAAAGTAGAACATTTATGTATCCTTTTTGTTCTTTCTACAGGTTCGGGAAATATCATGCTGACGCGCAAGCAATATGAGTTGCTGGTCTATATTGACAATTACCTTCGCGATCACGGTATCTCGCCCTCTTTCGATGAAATGAAAGAGGCCCTGAACCTTAAATCCAAATCGGGGATTCATCGTCTGATTACCGGACTTGAGGAACGCGGTTTTATCCGCCGTCTTGCGCATCGCGCCCGTGCCCTGGAAGTCATCCGGCTTCCGGAAAACAGCGACGATGACACCCCCGAAACCCCGAACAACGTCACATCCATTGCCAGTGCGCGCAAAGCTCCCCATCGTCCGGCAACCGTGCCCACGGCCTTTGCCGAAACCGGCGAAGCCATTTCGCTTCCGCTTTATGGGCGAATTGCTGCGGGTACCCCGATCGAGGCATTGCGTGATCAAAGCACCATGGTTCAGGTGCCCGCTGCCCTTTTGGGATCAGGCGATCATTATGCACTTGAAGTATCGGGTGATTCCATGGTCGAGGCCGGCATCCTCGATGGTGATACCGTTCTGATCCAGCGGTGCGAGCAGGCCCATGACGGCACGATTGTCGTTGCCCTTGTCGATGACAGCGAAGCGACCCTTAAGCGACTTAAACGCGGGCGCGGTGAGGTTCTTCTGGAACCGGCCAATGCCCGGTATGAGACGCGCGCCCTGTCACCGGATCGCGTGCGCATTCAGGGCCGTCTGGTCGGGTTGCTGCGCCAGTATTAAGCCACCGACAACTACACACACAAAATCGCCCGCTGTGATTTTCACACGGGCGATTTTCTGTATTCGGGATCAGTGCATCCAGCCCGATCGAACCCCTACATCAGGCAACCCGGTCCACGTACGGCAACTGATTACCGTTGCGATGGAGCAGCTTTGCCGCCAATCACGATCCATGGCCAGTGACCGGATATTGCCCGCACGGTTTCAAATGACGACCTTCCCTGATCAAGCTTGGCCGTATCAAGGGCCACACCGCCCTGCCACCACAAGACGTCATCATCAATCATCACCCGCGCCCCGGCCTGGCGACAGGCCCGGATTGGCAAATCATTTTTTAGCGTAATCACAAGATCGGCATTGCGACAGGCATAGAACGGATTGGCCAGACTGGTTGCGACAATGGTCCTAGTTTCCTTATCACCAGCGCCAGTGAGCACAAGACACGGATCGCTTTTACAATGGCTTATTCTTGTGGCTTCATCTTCCGGACGGATGCCAAAACGGCTCATCCACAGGGATTTTTGGAAATCACCAAGCCCGTCGGCCACATGCAGGATTTCCTGTTCCCTGTCATAAACAGCCCAGCTTTCCTGATCGCCCGATACAAGAACATCCGGTGTTTCGTGGGCCAACTGCGCAATGATGGCAATGATCAAAAGCGGCCCGGACACCACAAGGGCAACCAGATTGCGCCAGATCACGGCCCACGCTATTGCCAGCAACAAACAGGCGGTTGCCACATCACCGAGCCCGGCCACATACCACAACCCCCATTCCTGGGCGGCGACAAGGGATGCTGTTTTGATCAGAACAGTCAATCCGGGCGCCATCAGCGCAAGCACACCGCCCGCCAACCCGAATGGCATCAATGCCAGCGTCAGGACAATTAACGGCATCCCCCAGAATGCCATTATCGGAATGGCAACCAGATTGGCTACAATGCCAAGCACCGATATCCGCCCGAAATGAAACCCGATAATCGGTGCCGTCACAACCGTCACAATGACACTGGTGATCAAAAGTCCCGCCATATAGACCACAAGACGTTCATGCCACGGACGTCCGCCATGGTGGTCAAGCCAACGACGCCCGGGCCCGTCATAAAAGGCAACAAGTGCCCCGACAGCAGCAAAGGAAAGTTGAAAACTGGCACCAAGTACCGCATCGGGCCTTAACACCAGAACAACCAGTGCGGCCACCCCCACCAGCCGTAAAGATATGGCACGGCGATCAAGCAACAGGGCAATCCATACCACCAGCAACATCACAAAGGCCCGCTGCGTCGGCACTGTTGCCCCCGACAATCCGAGATAAATGAACCCCGCCCCGGCGGCCGCGAGTGCCGCCCATTTTTTGACCGGATAGCGCAATGCGATCCCCGGTATCGCAGCCAACCCCAGACGCACCAGAAAGAAAACGGTTCCGCACAGTAACCCCATATGCAATCCGGAAATCGCCAAAAGATGGGCCAGCCCGGACTTTCTCAGATCCTCGGCAATTTCAGCAGTGACATCGCCGCGTTCACCGATGATCAATGCTTTGGCAATCCCGGCCTCGGGCGCGGTTACATATCGATTGATCACGTTGGATATTTTCTGACGCAGGTGTTCAACGACGGCCCTTATCCCTTTGTTTTCATATGCATCCTTCTCGCTCAACACTTCGAACTGGCGACCGAATGCAAACCCGGTTGCGCCGATCTGGCTGAAATAAAGGTTGCGCGCGAAATCGGGATCACCGGGAACCGACGGCGGGCGCAGTGGAAACAGCCGTGCCTTTACGCGCACCTCATCGCCGATCGAAAGCGCACTGTCACCGAGAAAACTAAGCCGGACATTCCAGCCGATCTGATCATCGGAAAGACCCTGAATATTTGTCGGATCAAGGGTAACGCGCATTCGACTGCCGCGGGGTTCAATACCGATGACAGTTCCGGTGATTTCGGTCGAATAAAGGGTTCTGGTCGGGATATTTTCCGGTCCCAGTTCCGTATGCAGGGCACTGATCAGACAACCTGCCGTGATACTGGCCATCAGTTGCATCAAAAAGGCCAGCCAGGCTTTGCTGCGAACCATCCAGAACGCGCAGACCGAAAGAATCACGGCAACTGAAATCTCTGCAACGGAAATGCGCGCAGGAAGCAAGAAATAAAGGGCACATCCCAACCCAAAGAAGATAACAGAGGACAGAAACCATTTATTTCTTTGGCTTGTAACAACAAATATGACTTGCGAGAAAAACCCCACAAGCCTTTGTTTTTTAATACTTCTTGTAAAAGTATTACGACGAATGTCCAATAGCCCGCCTTAAGCTTAGTTTCTATCTAACATCGGCTGTGGTGCAACAGCGTGTCATTTGTGCTATAGCCTGCACGCCAAAAGTCCATACGACAAGCGACAACATCCAGATAGCGGATAGATTGAATGACGGTTGTTACCCGTTTTGCCCCGTCTCCGACCGGGTTTTTACACATCGGCGGCGCACGCACCGCCCTTTACAACTGGCTTTATGCCAAACACACCGGCGGCAAATTCTTGCTGCGTATTGAAGATACCGATCGCGAACGTTCAACGCCCGAGGCCGTCGAAGCCATTTTTGACGGGCTCAACTGGCTTGGCCTGACCGCAGACGATGAACCGACCTTCCAGTTCGCCCGTCGCGACCGCCATGCCGAAGTTGCACAACAATTGCTGGATGCCGGCAAAGCATATTATTGCTATTGCACGCCCGAAGAACTGACCGCGATGCGTGAAAAGGCCCGCGCCGAAGGTCGCCCGATGAAATATGACGGCACCTGGCGTGATCGCGATCCGTCAGAAGCCCCGGGAGGTGTAAAACCTGTCGTGCGTCTCAAGGCGCCGCAGGATGGCGACGCCGTGATCAATGATCAGGTCCAAGGCGAAGTCCGTGTCGCAAATGAACAGCTTGACGATTATGTCATTCTGCGTGGCGACGGCACC
The DNA here is from genome assembly GCF_002844235.1 of Thalassospira povalilytica. Classification (GTDB taxonomy): domain Bacteria; phylum Pseudomonadota; class Alphaproteobacteria; order Rhodospirillales; family Thalassospiraceae; genus Thalassospira; species Thalassospira povalilytica. Next base: position 691,511 of record NZ_PGTS01000002.1, read on the forward strand.
CCGACCTATATGCTTTCGGTTGTTGTTGATGACCATGATATGGGCGTTACCAACGTCATTCGCGGTGACGATCACCTGACCAACGCGTTCCGCCAGAAGGCGCTTTATGACGCCATGGGCTGGGATGTTCCGACCTTTGCCCATATTCCGCTTATTCACGGGCCGGATGGTGCGAAACTGTCGAAACGTCATGGTGCGCTGGGTGTTGATTCCTATCGCGACGAGATGGGTTTCCTGCCGGAAGCCGTGAACAACTATCTCCTGCGTCTGGGCTGGGGTCATGGCGATGATGAAGTCATTTCCCAGGAACAGGCCATCGAATGGTTCGACATCAAGGATGTTGGCAAGGGTGCGGCACGTTTCGACTTTGCGAAGCTGACAAACCTTAACGGCATTTACATGCGTCAGGCCGACGATAAACGGCTTGTAGACGAGATTTCCCAACGGGTTGCGGCCATTATTGGAACCGATGCAATTGATGCAGCGCAAAAAGAAATCTTGATCAATGGCATGTCAGGCCTTAAAGAAAGGGCCAAGACACTTATCGAGCTCGCCGAATCTTCGGCCTTCTATGTTACTGACGGCGTATTGTCCGTTAACGAGAAAGCTCAGTCCCTGATCGATAGCGCACCTGAAGGTCTGTTTGCAGAATTGGCCAACAGTCTTGAAGCGCTTGAAAGCTGGACCGAAGAGAACGTTGACGCATGTGTTCGTGCAACTGCCGAGAAACTTGATCTTAAACTCGGAAAAGTTGCGCAGCCCTTGCGGGCGGTGCTTACCGGTTCCAATTCTTCACCAGGCATCTTCGAAGTAATGATCGTGCTTGGCAAAGAGCAAACGCTGAAACGCATTCGACATTTCGATGCATAACAACAGCGAATTATAAAAAACTAATAGTCTGTTTGCGCTTAATGCGCCGCAGCATTATGCTGCACCCAACTTGAAACCGTGTTCGTTCAAACAGGGAAGGAAAAATAAGTCATGGCTCAGAATTCCAAGACTTCCCACACCGTAACACTGACCGACAATGCCACTGGCAAGTCGTTCGAGATGCCGGTGATTGAGGGTAGCGTAGGCCCGTCTGTTATCGACATTCGCAAGCTGTACGCTGAAACTGGATATTTTACCTATGATCCGGGCTTCACTTCGACCGGCTCCTGCCAGTCCGAGCTGACCTATATTGACGGCGACGTAGGGATCCTGCGCCACCGTGGTTATGCGATTGACGATCTTGCAGAAAACTCCGACTTCCTGGAAGTCTGCCATCTGTTGCTGTACGGGGAACTCCCGAACGCCACCCAGAAGGCACAGTTCGAAAACGACATCACCATGCACACCATGGTGCATGAGCAGATGCGCAATTTCTATAACGGCTTCCGCCGTGACGCGCATCCGATGGCCATCATGTGCGGTGTCGTTGGCGCAATGTCTGCTTTCTATCATGACAGCACCGACATCAATGATCCGCAGCAGCGTCTGATCTCGGCTTATCGCCTGATTGCGAAAATGCCGACCATCGCAGCGATGGCATACAAGTATTCGATCGGTCAGCCGTTCCGTTATCCGAACAACAAGCTGGGCTTTGCTGAAAACTTCCTTCAGATGATGTTTGGCAACCCGTGCGAAGAATACGAAGTCAATCCGGTTCTGGCCAAGGCAATGGATCGTATCCTGATCCTGCATGCCGACCACGAACAGAATGCTTCGACTTCGACCGTGCGTCTTGCCGGTTCTTCGGGTGCGAACCCGTTCGCTTGTATTGCTGCTGGTATCGCGTCCTTGTGGGGCCCGGCACACGGCGGTGCGAACGAAGCGGTTCTGGTGATGCTTAACGAAATCGGCGATGTGAAAAACATTCCGGAATTCGTTGCAAAAGCAAAAGACAAGAACGATCCGTTCCGTCTGATGGGCTTTGGTCACCGCGTCTACAAAAACTACGATCCGCGCGCCAAAGTCATGCAGGAAACCTGCCACGAAGTTCTCAAGGAACTCAACATCAGCGATCCGCTGCTTGACGTTGCTCAGGAACTCGAACGCATTGCACGTGAAGACGAGTACTTCATCGAGAAGAAACTCTATCCGAACGTCGACTTCTATTCGGGCATCATCTTCAAGGCGATGGGTATCCCGGTCAGCATGTTCACCGTGCTGTTCGCGGTTGCACGTACCGTCGGCTGGATCGCCCAGTGGAAAGAAATGATCGAAGATCCGTCGCAGAAAATCGGTCGTCCGCGTCAGCTGTTTACCGGCGTCGCAGAACGTCCGTTCGTTCCGGTCGACAAACGCTAAGTCGTACCGACGACGATCTGAACAAGATCAAAAAAAGGCCCGGAGAAATCCGGGCCTTTTTGCATTTCAATTCAGGTGAACAGGTATTGGATGTTCACCGGATAAACTGTGTTACCAGCTGCCAGTATTTTCCATGCTTACCCATGGTTCGGCCGGCTCAAGGTTGCCGCCCTTCTGAAGGAACTCGATCGAAATTCCGTCAGGCGAACGCACAAACGCCATGCGGCCGTCACGCGGCGGACGGTTAATGGTAACACCGGCATCCATCAGCTTCTGACAGGTCGCATAGATGTCATCGACCTCATAGGCGAGATGGCCGAAATTACGCCCACCGGTATAGCTTTCCGGATCCCAGTTATAGGTCAGTTCGAGTTCCGGGGCCTTGGTTGCCTTGGCACTTTCGATATCAGCCGGCGGAGCCAGATAGATCAGGGTGAAACGCCCCTGCTCGCTCTCGATACGGCGGGTCTCTTTCATGCCAAGTAGATCGCAATAGAATTTCAGCGATTCATCGACATTTTCGACACGCACCATCGTGTGCAAATAACGCATAGCAATGTCTCCGTCATGGATTGATCAATGACCTGAAACTAAATGCATTTCACGACCGATGCCAGTCGTTAGCCATTATTTTTTAGCGATAATTGCCAGAATTTGTTCGGCTGCTTTTTCGCTGGGCGCGCGATCCCCGAAACCAAGCATCTGGCATGCCTCGTCAAATCCGGCCTTTTGCTCCTCATATGCCGGGGTCGCATTCAGCAAATCTTCCAGCGCAGGCAAAATCGCCTTTGCCCGGCATTTGTCTTGAAGAAACTCGGGGATCAATTTCCGCCCCAGGACAAGATTGACAATGGTGACGGTGTCAATCTTGATCAGGCGTTTGGCGATCCAGCCCGTAATCGCATTGACCTGATAGGCAATGACATGCGGCACACCGGCAATCGCCAGCTCCAGCGATACCGTGCCCGATGCGGCAAGGGCACAATTGGCCGCCGCAAACGCATCATGCCGTTCCTGATCGGTCGTAACGACAATCGGCGATAACGGCCAGTCTTGCATTTCGTCGGTTACCGTTTGCGCCACCTTGCTGACCGTCGGCACGACAATGCGGGTATCGGGATATTTTGCAGCGATGGCGTCGATGACCTCTCGGAAAATCGGCAACAGACGCTTTACCTCGGAATTGCGGCTGCCGGGCAATACCGCCAAAAGCCGTTTATCCGCGTCCAGATCGTGTTTGGCCCGAAACCGTTCAGCATTGCCGTCATGACGCTCTTCGACCGCTGAGTGGCCGATAAAGGTGGTTGGAAGACCTTCTTTTTCAAAGTATGGCGGTTCAAACGGCAATAGCGCGAGAAGATGGTCCAGAAATCCGGCAATCTTCTTTGCCCGTCCCTCACGCCAGGCCCACACCGATGGTGCGACATAATGGATCAGGGGAATGCCTTTGCCTTTCAGTTTTTTACCAACGCGAAAACTGAAATCCGGGGCATCTATGGTTACGACGGCGTCGGGCCTTTGTATTTTGGCAAATTCCGCCGTTTGCGATATCCGTTTAAGCAGATGCGGAATATGGGGCACGACCTCGGTCAGTCCCATGACGGACATCTCATTCATCGGAAAAAGGCTTTTAAGGCCCTCGCTTTCCATGCGCGGGCCACCGACGCCGATGAAACGGGCTTCCGGTTCCTGACGTTTAATTGCCGCCATCAGACGCCCGCCCAGCTGATCACCGGATGCCTCGCCCGCAACAAGCATGATTTTAGGCCCGGTTGCCGGGGCATCATCAATCATTTTCGGGGTCCCCGTCATGTTCCGGACGGATGCCGATGACAAACATCCCGAGCCTGTCCGCACGTTCAATCACAGCCGACCGGTCAATGATCATTGTCCCACCAGCCAGAAGCGCAATACCACGCAGGCCTGCCTTGTGGGCTTCTTCCACCGTCGTCAGACCGATGGCCGGAAGATCCAGGCGTTTGTCCTGCTGGGGTTTGGATGATTTGATCAGAACTCCGCCAACGCCGTCACGACGATAATTGGCTGATCGACGCACCATTTCATCCGTGCCCTCGATCGCTTCGAGTGCCAGAACAAGCCCCTGTTGCACGACACATCCCTGCCCGACGTCCGCCTGACCAAGGATCCGGGCAACCCGCAAGCCATGTCTGGCGTCGCTTAATGCCTGATCATCAGGTTTGATGGTGCCAAGAACGCCTTCTGAAACAGCAAGATCTTTCAGAATTTCGTGCGCACCAACCAGTCGAAAGCCCTCGCGTTCAAGCTCCTGACCGACCAGACGCAGCAATCCGTCATCGCCCAGCGCCTTCATGCCGACTTTCATCAAAAGCTTGGCCGCGCGCCAATCAGGCCGAATGGCCGTAAAACTTGGACGGGCGACCTTGCCGGCAAGGACGACATCCTGACAAGCATTGTCACGCATGGCGTCCAGAATCCTGGCAGCAGCCCCCAGTCTTGCCGTGATTCCTGGATATTGGTCGAGTTCGGGGTCATCGGCATGGCGGTCAAGTTTCACAACGAAAACAGCCCGCCCGGCCGTCTGCGCAGCAGAAGCCAAGCGGGCCGGAAGCGCCCCGCCCCCAGCAATAATCCCCAGTTTCGGTAGCGGATTATCCTGCGGAGCTGTCATATTTCGGCGTACACACGGAACGCATGCTTTCCGCTTTGAGGAAGTTGATGATTTCCATCACCGGACCAACGCCTTCGAAGTCTTTGGCAACTTCTTCTACGCGCTCGGCCAGCGTCCCTTCCTGGGCAAACAGCAAACGGTATGCCTTGCGCAGGGAATGGATGGTTTCACGATCAAATCCGCGCCGTTTCAGGCCGACAATGTTCAGGCCCGACAGATAAGCACGGTTACCGATCACCGACCCATAAGGGATCACATCGCTTTCGACACCGGTCATGCCACCAATCATGGCGTGTTTGCCAATGCGCACAAACTGATGAACGGCCGACAATCCGCCAACAATCGCGAAATCTTCAACCACAACATGCCCGGCCAAAGTGCCGTTATTGACCAGAATGCAATGATTTCCAACGTGACAATCATGCCCGACATGGGCCCCGGTCATCAGAAGGCAGTCATCGCCGATGGTGGTCTCCATCCCGCCACCTTCGGTACCGGGATTGAGGGTCGCACCTTCGCGAATTTTCGTGCGTTTTCCGACGATAAGGCGGCTTTGCTCGCCCTTGAACTTCAAGTCCTGCGGCGCATGACCGACCGAAGCAAACGGATAGACTTCGCATTCCTCGCCAAGGGTCGTGTGCCCGGCCATCGCAACATGGCTGTGCAATTTGACACGGTCACCCAAGACAACATTCGGACCAATAACGCAATACGGCCCGATTTCGACATCCTGACCAATCTGCGCGCCATCTTCGACAACGGCGGTTGGATGCACTTTTGACATTATCAGTTATCCCGGATCATCGCGGCGATGGTGGCCTCGGCAACGACCTGACCGTCAACCTTGACCTGGCTTTCGAACTTCCAGACCGGTCCGCGGCTCTGTTTTTTGGTGACATGAATATGCATGACATCACCCGGTGTAACCGGCTTGCGGAAACGGGCGTTATCGATGCTCATGAAATAGACAAGTTTGCCTTCGGCATCCGCACCCAGGGTCTGAACAACCAAAATGGCCGCAGTTTGCGCCATGCTTTCAACGATCAGAACACCCGGCATGATCGGCTGCTGCGGGAAATGACCGGTAAATTGCGGCTCGTTCATCGTTACGTTCTTGATGCCGGTTGCGGATTCACCCTCGGCAATATCGACAACCTTGTCGATCAACAGGAACGGATAACGGTGCGGAATCATTTCCAGAATGCGCTGAATATCAACACTTACCAATTCGGTCATGTGTGTAGCCCTTATTTCTTTTTTCGTATCAGACGGGACAAGGCCACCGTCTGTTTATGATATTCCATGACCGGAACAGCAGGACTTCCGCCAACTGTTTCCCCCGGCCCGATATTTTTCATGACACCCGATTGGGCAGCAACCTTGGCGCCATCGCCAATTTCAAGATGGCCGGTGATCCCGGCCTGCCCGGCAAGAACCACAAAATTGCCAAGCTTGGTCGATCCCGAAATGCCGACCTGGGATACGATAACACATCCCATACCCATTTCGACGTTATGGCCGATTTGCACCAGATTGTCGATACGGCAACCATTGCCGATAACGGTATCCGGGCCCGCACCACGATCAATCGTGGAATTCGACCCGACCTCGACATCATTGCCAATCACTACGCGGCCCAGCTGCGGTACTTTTACGTGCCCTTGCGGGCCCATGGCAAAGCCAAACCCATCCTGACCGATACGCGCACCAGGATAAATCAGGCAAAGATTGCCAATCAGGCTGTGACTGATTGATGCATTTGCCCCGATCCGGCATCCAGCACCAATAACCACACCCTTGCCGATTACCGCATTGGCTTCGATGATGGTTCCATCACCGATTTCACAATTCGCACCGATAACTGCGCCGGCATCGACCTGCACGCCTTTTCCAAGCTTGGCAGACGGGTCAACAACCGCGAATTCGGAAATGGAACCATTTCCGGTCTCGAACGGGTAAAACGCCGTCGCGGCCTTGGCATAGGCACGATATGGATCGTTGGTCGTAAACAGGACCATGTCCTTTGGTGCACGGTCGGCAAACTCGGGCCGGACAAAGCACGCGCCGGCTTTGCTGTTGATAAACGCATCAATGTATTTGCGGTTATCAAAGAAGCTCAGGATCGTGCTGTCGGCATTTTGCAGCGGCGAAACATCATCAAACACGCGGTCGCGATCAGGAGCATTTACAACATCTGCCCCCGTCAGCTCGGCGATTTGCGCGACGCTGAATGGTCCTTTGCGGCTAAAGAAACGGGAATCAGCCATCAGGAGCCTTCCTTGAACTCAACCTTGATCGTCGGCACTTTTTTATTGATCCGGTCAAACACTTCCTTGCTGGCATTCATTGCATTGGCAAAGATAATCACCTGAGCCTGATGCAGGACGAGAGTTGCGCGGCGCTCTTCGGCCAGACCGGCAATAACCTCGTTCAATGCTTTCTGGAAAGTTGCCTGGCTTTCGGCAAGAGCCTGATCAAGTACACGGCTGCGTCCCTGGGCAAACTTCTGGAATGCCGCGACCTTTTGCTGGAACTGCTTTTGCTTTTCCTGATAGACGTCAGCGGCAAGCAAAGTGCGCTGTTGCGCCAGTTGCTTTTCCTCTTCGCGCAGCGCCTGCTGACGCGTTTCGATATCCTGCTGATAGGTTACCTGACGCTCGCGAATTTGCTTTTTGACGTCCTGCATGGCCGATGCTTCACGCATGATGCCCGCATAATCGACAATCATGACCGATGCGACGGTTTCCGGATTTGGCGTTTCTTGCGCCTGGGCCTGCGGAACCATTGCGGCACCAAAAACGAGTGCGGACGCAACGAAAATTTTCTGGAACGACTTTTTCATCATTAGAATCTGGTTCCGAAGTTAAGTCGGAACACTTCCTCTTTGTCGTGGTCTTCTTTCAGGATGGCTTGGGAAAGATCGACACCGATCGGGCCGAACGGCGATTCCCAACCAACACCGACACCGACCGATCCGCGGATGGACCCGGTGTCATAAATTTCACCGGCACGCGCACCGTCAACGCCTTCGGATGAGCCGAAGTCACTGAATACGCGCCCTTTCAGGGCAAACTCGGACGGCAAACCAAGCGGGAAGTCCATCTGAACAGACCCGGTGTAATACATCTTGCCACCAAGGGAGTCACCCGTTGCGATATCACGCGGTCCTACACCGGCGGATTCGAAACCGCGAAGGTTGGAACCACCAACCATAAAGCGCTGGGAAATGCGGGTGTCATCACCGATACCAAAGATATAACCGGTACCGGCACGGGTCGAGAGAACCCATTCGTGCTCACGATCAAGGGGATAGTAATAACCGCCCTCAAGTCGGGTACGGAGATAGGTCTCGTCCCCACCAAGGCCCGCAAAATCGTTGGACAAGCGCCCAAAATAGCCCTCGGTCGGGGCGACGGCGCTGTCACGCTTGTCATAAGTCAGCGTGTGGCCAATTGCGGATTCAACGAACTCAGTTTCTTCTGCCAACAGCAGACGTGATGCTTCATCTTCGTCGATGTCGGAATAGCTGTTTTGCTCAAGCGTGTAGCGGAACGAATGAGACAGGTCTTCGGTATATTTGAAGCCGGCACGAAGGCGTCCACCAGTCTGCTCTTCATCGTACGAGCTTTCGTCCTGGTTATCCTCTTCACGACGATAAACATCGAAACCGGCGGCGACTTCACGATCCAGGAAATAAGGCTCGGTGAAGGACAAATCGATTTGCTGATCCGTGGAACCCAAAGTGAAGTTAAGTCGCAGATCCTGGCCTTTACCAAGAAGGTTGCGTTCACGAATACCCAACTGCCCGAAAGCACCGTTATCCGTGCCGTAACCTGCCCCGATCGAAAATTCGCCGGTCGATTTTTCTTCAACATCGACTTCAAGGATGGTTTGATCCGGCGTCTGGCCCGGAAGGGTTTTGACATCAACCGATTTGAAGAAGTTCAGGTTTTCAATACGCTGCTTTGAACGCTTCATTTTCGAACTGCTGAATGCGTCGCCTTCAACCAGACGGAATTCACGTCGAATAACTTCATCAAGCGTTCTGACGTTGCCGACAACATCAATCCGTTCGACATAGACCTTGGGTCCTTCGGCAATCGTGAAGGTCAGATCAATGGTACCGGTTTCGCGGTTGCGCTGAACACTCGGGCGGATATCAATAAAGGCATAGCCCTGATCGCCGACACTGTTGGTCAATGCATCAACAGCATCATCGACCATGGTCGCGTTATACCATTCGTCTTTTTCGATCTCGATCAATGGCAACAGGGAATCCGCATCGATTTTGTCGATCTGCGATACGATCTTTACATCGCCAAAGCGATATCGCTGTCCCTCACTCACCGTATAGGTGATGAAGAAATCGGAACGATCCGGCGTCAGTTCCGCCACAGATGACAGAACCTGAAAATCGGCATACCCCGCCGACAAATAGAAGCGACGGAGCAATTCACGGTCAAAGGTCACACGATCGGGATCGTAGTTGTCATCGGATGTCAGAATTTTCCACCACGCACTTTCGGTGGTACGGATGACATCGGAAAGCTCACCGTCATCAAACGCCTTATTGCCGACGAAATTGATCTTGCGAACACCGGTTGCTTCACCTTCATCAACTTCAAAGACCAGATCAACGCGGTTCTGGTCGAGTTGAATGACTTTGGGATCGACAGTTGCCGCAAAACGCCCGCTTCGGCGATACAATTCCAGAATACGCTGGACATCTGCCTGAACCTTGGTCCGGGTATAAACAACACGCGGACGCAACTGCAACTCGGCACTGAGAACGTCGTCTTTCAGACGATTGTTACCTTCAAATGCAATGCGGTTGATAATCGGGTTTTCAACAACGTTTACCTTCAACACACCCTGGTTGAAGCTGAACGACACGTCTGCAAACAGACCAGTCGAGAACAATGCCTTGAGGGAATCATTGATCTTGCGGGCGTCATAGGAATCACCGGGCGCAACGGTCAGATACGCGTTGACGGTACCGCTTTCAATTCGATTATTGCCTTCGACCTGAATTTCGCGAATCAGGCCGGAATTCTGTTGGGCATATGCTGCCACCGGAATAACAATTGGCGCTGTACCGCCAAGCAGTGCCGCAGCCAGTGCGGCCGCTTTTACCTTACGCAGCAAGTTAACCCCCCTGTTGCTGTCATTCATTAGCCAGCAAGTCCTTTGAGGAAACTGAAGACACCCAATTGCGTCAAATCGTTCCACGTTGCGAAAATGATTAAGCTGAATACCAAACCAGCGCCGATACGGAAACCATATTCTTGTGCTTTTGCCCCCAATGGCTTACCGCGAATTGCCTCGATCGCGTAAAACACAAGATGCCCGCCATCAAGAACAGGTACCGGCATCAGATTGATTAACCCAAGACTGATTGAAAGATAGCCCATAAAGAACAGAAGAGGTCCCAGGCCCCCTTCGGCCACCTGCCCCGACATCTGTGCAATCCGGATCGGCCCACCAAGCTCGGAGCTATCGCGGTCTCCGCTGATCATTTCACCAAGGGCGGCAAAAGTTTGCGTTGTCAGTGAATAGAATGTCTCAAATGCCCGGCTTACGGCATCGATCACACCGTCCCGACTGGTGTCAAAGGCCCCTGCTGTAATGCCCAAACGCCCAAAGGTCTGAGTTTGACCGTTTTCATCAGCAGTGATTGCCTCGGGCGTTACAGAAAGATCGATCTGCTGGCCATCACGAAGAACCGTAACCGAAAGTGTTTCCGCCGGATGGGCACGAACGATTTCCGACAGCTCAGAGAACCATTGAACGCTTTCACCATCAATCGCCGTGATCTGATCATCACGGAGCAAGCCGGCGGTCGCAGCCGGACTGTCGTCAAGCACATCCCCAACAACCGGCAGCGCGCGCTGCTGGCCAACAGCTGCAAACAAAAATGTAAAGACAACAATGGCAAAGATGAAATTTGCAAACGGCCCGGCGAACACGATGGCTGCGCGTGCAGCAACACTTTTGTGATGGAAGGCGTATTTTTCTTCTTCAGCATTAAGATCATCGCGCTGACCGGCACTTGCCGGGTTCATGTCGCCAAACATCTTCACATAACCGCCAAGCGGGATCAGGCTTACTTTCCAGCGCGTACCTTTTTTATCTTTCCAGCCGAACAATTCCGGCCCGAAACCAATGGAAAATGCTTCGACTCTGACCCCGTTCTTGATGGCGACCCAATAGTGACCGTATTCGTGAACGAACACGAGAACCGACAGAACAAAAAGAAAGGCAAGTAAGGTTTCCATCAAGACGTCCCTTGTCCGGAAAAACCGGAAATTTCAACTTAAACAGCAGCGATACAGGCAGCCGTTTCACGGCGCACCATCGCATCTGTCTCAAACACCTGGTCCAGATCGGTCAATCGATGACTGCCGATCTTGTTCATCACAGTCTCGACAATTCCCGCAACATCCAGGAACCCTATCTGATCGCGCAAGAAGGCCTCAACCGCAACTTCATTTGCGCCGTTCAGGACAGTAGGCAGTGTACCACCTTCCTGCAAGGCCTGGCGTGCCAAACGCAATGCAGGAAAGCGTTCTGTATCCGGTTGTTGGAAGTTCAACCCTCCGATCGTGGCAAAATCAAGACGAGGTACATCGACCTTGATCCTTTCCGGCCATGCCAAGGCATAGGCGATCGGGGTTCGCATATCCGGTGAACCGAGTTGCGCAAGTACCGAACCATCGCAATATTCGACCATACTATGCACAACCGATTGAGGATGAACAACAATTTCGATCTTGTCTTCCGGTACCGGGAAAAGATGCCAGGCTTCGATCAGCTCCAGCCCCTTGTTCATCATCGTCGCAGAGTCGATTGAGATTTTCGCCCCCATATCCCAATTTGGGTGGGCAAGCGCCTGTGCACGGGTCACCGACTTCATGTTGTCTAGGGACCATTCGCGAAACGGTCCGCCAGAAGCCGTCAGCAATATGCGATCAACCTGGTGTTCCGGACGGTCTTCTAGAACCTGGAAAATAGCACTATGTTCCGAATCAACGGGAATGAGTGTCGCACCATGTTGCGCGACTTCTGCCGTCATAAGGGCACCGGCGCAGACAAGGGTTTCCTTGTTGGCCAAACCGACACGTGCCCCGCGCCGGATTGCCGCCAATGTCGGTTTCAAGCCGGCAGCGCCAACAATAGCAGCAATAACAATATCTGACGGGCGTTGAGCGGCATCAATCAGGGCACTTTCACCTGCACCGGCTTCGATACCCGACCCGGCAAGCGCATCGCACAGTTCGTCATAGAGGTCGGGATCGCCAATCACCGCGAATTTTGCCGACAGATCCCTGGCGATTTGCGCCAAGGCCTCAACATTGCGGTGTGCTGTCACTGCATCGACGCTATATTTGTCCGCATGGCTTTTGAGAATATCAACCGTGCTGGTCCCGATTGAACCGGTCACGCCAAAAACACTGACGGATTTCTTCAAACTCATCAAACACCTGTAAAAAAAGCGGTCGCTGGTTCAACCGCCCTATCGCAGCGCAAGCCCTGCGAAACAGATAATAACAAAGGCAACCGGAAATACCGACAGCATCCCGTCAGCGCGATCAAGCAGGCCCCCATGACCCGGGATCAGGTTACTGCTGTCCTTGACTGCGAACCGACGTTTGAGCGCCGATTCACCAAGATCGCCAACCTGTGCGACCACAGCAAGCAACATGCTGACACCAACAATCATCCAATCGATTGCATCGGCACTGAAATAGGTGACAATTGCGCCAATCAAACCCGCACACACCATACCACCAATCAGCCCCGCCCACGTCTTTTTCGGACTGAAACGCGGTGCAAGCTTTGGCCCGCCGATCATCTTTCCAAAAGCGTAGCCCCCCGTATCGGTGGCCCAGACAAGGAAGAACAACCACATGATGGTCAGCAATCCGTCATGATCCTGATTGCGCAACCAAAGTGCCGCCAATGCCGCAAGCGACACATACAGGATACCAAAACCGGCAATGAACCAATTCTTGCCCGACCTGGCAGCGCCAATAATGACGCTGATGGCAAGCGGCATCACGATATATTCTTCCTGGCCGGTCATTTGCATCAACATCGCAACACCAAGTGCTACAGCTGCAACAACCGAAATGCCATTATAGTTTGCCGGCGCGCACATGCGCGACCATTCCCACATCATGCCCGCGCAAAAAGCAAACAGCAGAATATCGAAATATGGTGATCCAAACCACACAGCGGCAACAGCCACCGGGGTCATAACCAGCGCAGAAAGAATGCGCGGTTTCAATCCGGAATTATTATCTTTGAGACGTTCGGTTTCAGATGACTGCACCAAAACGCCGCTCCCGTCCGGCAAAGTTGTCAATGGCTTTTTCCAGATGGTTACGGTCGAAATCCGGCCACAATACGTCTTCGAAAACGAACTCTGTATAGGCGGACTGCCACAAAAGGAAATTGCTGATACGCTGTTCGCCACTGGTCCTGATCAACAAATCAGGATCAGGAATCCCGACTGTGGACAGGTTCTGTTCAATCAGATCTTCGGTAATCGCGTCCGCCGAAATTTCCCCGGATGCGACCTTTTTGGCAATTTCACGCATCGCCTGGGTCAATTCGGCACGCGCGCCATAGCTTAGTGCAATTGTAAGATTAAGCCGCGAATTGCCACTGGTTGCGCTTTCGGCCTTATCAAGCAAAGCACGGATATCATCTGCAAACCGCGACCGGTCACCGATAATCCGGATTTTCACACCATTTTTCTGCAAGGTGGAAAGCTCGCGCTTGATAAACAGGCGCAGCAAGCCCATCAGGTCACTTACTTCACTTTCCGGGCGTTTCCAGTTCTCGGTCGAAAAACCGTACAGCGTCAGATACTCGATACCGAGTTCGACAGATGCCTCGATCGTACGACGCACGGCCTCGACGCCTGCGCGATGCCCCATTGTACGAGGACGCCCGCGGCTACGCGCCCAACGCCCGTTGCCATCCATGATGATGGCAACGTGACGCGGGACAATTTGCGTATCTGACGGTTGGGTTTGCGAAGAAAGCACAGCCATAATCAGACTTGCATGATTTCCTGTTCTTTGTGCGACAGCGCTTCGTCGATCTCGCCGATGACCTTGTCGGTCAGCTTCTGGATCTCTTTTTCTTCGCTGTGCAGCTCGTCTTTGGAAATCTCGCTGTCTTTTTCCCATTTTTTGAGCTGGTCCATACCGTCACGACGGACGTTACGTACGGAAATCTTGGCCTGTTCAGCGTATTTGCCAGCAACTTTGGACAATTCAGCACGACGCTCTTCGTTCAGCGGCGGAATCGGCACGCGCACGAGCGTTCCGTCCGCAGCCGGGTTCAGGCCAAGCCCCGAATCACGAATGGCTTTTTCAACGGATTTGACCATGGTTTTGTCCCATACCTGAACCGAAAGCATACGCGGCTCGGGAACGCTAACAGACGCCACCTGGTTAAGCGGGGTCGGAACGCCATAGGCTTCAACCATGACCGGCTCAAGAAGGCTCACACTGGCACGTCCGGTCCGCAAACCGGTGAATTCCTTGTGCAACACTTCGACAGCCCCTTCCATACGGCGGGACAGGTCCTTTTTTAGGCCAGCAACGTCAGACACGTTCAGTCTCCATTCGAAATAATCGTAAACGTCCCCTTCGCAGTAACAACGTCTGCAAAGGCACCCGGATTATGCAAAGAAAATACGATAACCGGAATATCATTTTCGCGTGCCAAAGAAATAGCCGATGCATCCATCACACGCAAATCTTTGGACAAAACTTCCATATAGGTCAGCTGATCATAGCGTTCCGCAGTCGGGTCCGTTTTCGGGTCTGCGGTATAAACACCGTCAACCTGCGTCCCCTTAAGCAGGGCATCACAGCCCATCTCAACCGCACGCAAAGCCGCAGCGGTATCGGTGGTAAAGAACGGGTTGCCCGTCCCGGCAGCAAAGATGACGACGCGGCCCTTTTCCATGTGACGAACAGCACGACGGCGGATATAGGGTTCGCAAACAGAGGACATCGGGATCGCGGACTGCACACGGGTCTGAACCCCGTGGCGCTCAAGCGCGTTCTGAACCGCAAGCGCATTCATGATGGTCGCAAGCATGCCCATATAGTCGGCGGTTGCGCGTTCCA
Organism: Thalassospira povalilytica; assembly: GCF_002844235.1. Lineage (GTDB taxonomy): Bacteria > Pseudomonadota > Alphaproteobacteria > Rhodospirillales > Thalassospiraceae > Thalassospira > Thalassospira povalilytica. The sequence goes on from NZ_PGTS01000002.1 coordinate 706,598, forward strand.
TCCCTTGTGAGGCGCCCTTGACGCCGCGGAAAATATTCCCGCCGCCAATCACCATGCAAACTTCGGCACCCATGTCATGAACGGCTTTGATTTCGCTGGCAATCCGGTCAACCGTTTCAGGATCAATTCCGTATTGCTGTTTCCCTAATAGCCCCTCACCCGAGAGCTTAAGAAGAACGCGGCGAAATTTCAGTTGGCCGTTTTCTGCCATATCTCAATGCCTCTTAAATGCCGATGTAGCGCACTGCCCCGGATCGGGAAATGCAAAATTCAGATATAAAAAGACCGGCGAGTAACAGGGCGGATATGCGCTGCCGACCTCGCCGGTCTGGATCATACACGAAATGATGACGAACGCACCATTCCGATCAGATGTTTTATTTGTTCAGCTGCTCAGCAACTTCTGCAGCAAAGTCTTTTTCTTCGCGCTCGATGCCTTCACCGAGTTCGAAGCGAACAAAGCCCTTCAGGGTGATCGGCTTGCCAGCTTCTTTGGCAGCGTTTTCGATCACGGCTTTGACTTTGCTTTCACCGTCAATAACGAAGGTCTGTTCAACCAGAACGACCTGCTCGTAATATTTACGGATACGACCTTCGATCATCTTTTCGATGATTTCTGCCGGACGGCCGGATTCTTTGGCCTGCTCGGTCAGAACGGCTTTTTCACGCTCGACCAGTTCCGGATCCAGATCATCAACCGTTGCCGATGCCGGGTTGGTTGCTGCAATGTGCATTGCAATCTGTTTGCCCAGGCCTTCGAGAACAGCAGCATCAGCTTCGGATTCCAGAGCAACCAGAACGCCGATCTTGCCGAGGTTTGCAGCAACAGCCGAGTGGATGTAGGACGCAACAACGCCTTTTTCCACCGACAGGCCAGCCGAACGACGCAGGGACATGTTTTCGCCGATGGTGGCGATCATGTGGGTAACCTGCTCTTCGACGTTACGCGACGTACCCGGGAAAGCAGCAGCTTTAAGGGTATCGATGTCGCCATTTGCCGAAACAGCCTGTACTGCGATTTCGCTGACGAATTTCTGGAAGTCTTCGTTACGCGAAACGAAGTCGGTTTCCGAGTTCAGCTCGACAACTGCACCTTTGGTGCCGTCAACAGCAACAGCAACCAGACCTTCGGCAGCAACACGGCCAGCTTTCTTGGCAGCAGCAGCAAGACCTTTGGTACGCAGCCAGTCAACAGCTGCTTCAAGGTTACCATCGGTTTCAGACAGCGCTTTTTTGCAATCCATCATGCCAGCGCCGGTGGTTTCGCGAAGCTCTTTTACGAGAGCAGCGGTAATAGCCATTTTTTAAGCCCCTATTACGCGATCAGGTGAACACCTAACAAAACGGCGGCATGCTAGCCGCCGTTTCATCAGGTACAAAATGAAACTTATGCGGAAGCTTCTTCTGCAGCGTCAGCTGCGGCAGCTGCTTCGGCCGGAACTTCTTCCGCTTCGCCGAGATCTGCGCCAGAAGCAGTCATTTCTTCCTGGATACCGTCCAGAACAGAACCGACGAACAGGTCGCAATACAGCTGGATCGCACGGATCGCATCGTCGTTGCCCGGAACCGGGTACTGGATGTTTGCCGGATCAGAGTTGGAGTCGAGGATTGCAACGACCGGAATGTTCAGGTTCTTGGCATCCTGGATGGCAAGAGATTCTTTGTTGGTGTCGACCACGACGATGATGTCCGGAAGACCACCCATGTCCTTGATACCGCCAAGCGCGCGCTCAAGCTTATCGCGCGAACGGGTCAGGTTCAGGATTTCTTTTTTGGTCAGACCTTCTGCACCAGAAGACAGGATTTCTTCCTGTTCTTTAAGGCGCTTGATTGAGTTGGAAACGGTGTTCCAGTTGGTCAGCATGCCGCCGAGCCAGCGATGGTTCACATAGTACTGGCCGCAACGCTTTGCAGCGTCTGCGATGATCGGGGAAGCCTGACGCTTGGTACCGACGAAAAGAACACGACCACCAGATGCGGTAACGTCACGAACTGCCTGCATCGCGCGATGCAGCATCGGAACGGTTTCCTGCAGGTTCAGAATGTGGATGTCGTTACGTGCACCAAAGATGAATTTTTTCATCTTCGGGTTCCAACGGCGGGTGTGGTGACCAAAGTGGACACCAGCTTCCATGAGCTGGCGCATGGTAAAGGTTGGCAATGCCATAATAGTTCCTACCTTTTTCCGGTTAATACCTCCGCGAAAGGGAATCTCATGCCTCATGCATGAAACACCGGATGGACGAGTTGCCATATGACGGCAGTCGCCGCTCTTTCGCGTGCGATGTTCGGGGCGGGTTTTAATCCCGTCCCGACAAGAATGCAAGCCCTAAAGTACGCATTTCTGCGCGATCCGGGAACCTTTGCCCGACACGCGGACAGTTTCGACGTCAAATCATCAGATTTCTTCGGCGAATTCCACACCCGGAATTGCGCCAATCGCACCGATCAGTGACGGCCCGACCTTGTATTTGTCTTCAAGTTCAATTTCGGCCATGCGACCGTCATCGCAAACAGATGAAAGCGTCACGAGCCCCCGTCCCTTGCCGGCATCGGCAAGAAGCTGGCAAATTTCCGGCACGGGGTCAGGACGATTGAGGCGAATACGGATACCCTCGGCCGCGCCAGCAACAGCCTGTTCAAGATCCTCAACGCGCTGCCCTTGAATGCGCAACTGTCCTTCGCGCATTTCTGCTGCCACAATCAACAGAACGGGCCGCCCCGCATTGATGATTTCCTTATAAGCCGCCCATGCTTCTGCCCAGAAGGCAACCTCGAAGCTTCCGGTCGGGTCCGAGAACATGACAAAGGCAAACTTTGACCCGTTCTTTTTTGAAATCATTTCACGCGCATTGATCAATGTCCCGGCAAGACGAATGGCGCCCTTGTTCTGGGCACGCATGCGCGCGGGCAGCTCCTTGATCGGGGCAATACCGATCCGCTGGATGCTTTTGCCGAATGTATCAAGCGGATGCGCTGACAGATAGAAACCGATTGCGGAAAATTCCTCGGTCAGTTTTTCCATCGGCACCCAGTCACGATCATCAGGCAGGCGGATCTTGTCCTTGCCAAAGCCGCTGCTGTCACCAAACATCGAAATCTGGTCATCATTGCGCGCCTGCATTTCACGCTGCGCAACGGCAATCACCTTATCGACATTTTCAAACATGACCTTGCGGTTGGGCGTCAGACAATCAAGCGCCCCTGCCCGCACAAGGTTTTCAAGCAGACGTTTATTGACAGCACGGCTGTCGATGCGTGATGCGAAATCGGTAATGTCCTTGAACGGACCGTTGGCTTCGCGTTCGGCGACAAGGCTTTCCATCGCCGCATCCCCGACATTTCGAACTGCCGCCAGCGCGTACCGGATTTTGCGAACCCCGTCATGGTTTTCAACCGAAAACGCCACCTGGGAATTATTCACACATGGTGGCAGAATTTCGATCTCAAGCCGTTCGACCTCCTGCTTGAACACCGCCAGTTTTTCGGTGTTATGCATATCGAGCGTCATGAGAGCAGCCATGAACTCGACCGGATAGTTCGCCTTCAGATACGCAGTCTGATACGCCACGAGCGCATAGGCCGCCGCATGAGATTTGTTAAAGCCGTAGGATGCGAACTTTGCGACCTGATCAAAGATATCAGACGCCTGGGCACGATCGACGCCGTTCTTTTCGGAGCCATCTACAAACAGCCCACGCTGTTTTTCCATTTCCTCGGCGATTTTCTTACCCATTGCGCGACGCAACAGGTCAGCACCACCAAGCGAATAACCCGCCATGATCTGGGCAAGCTGCATGACCTGCTCCTGATAGATCATGATGCCATAGGTTTCTTCGAGGATCGGCTGCAACATCGGATGCATATAGTCAGGTTCTTCCTGACCGTGCTTACGCGCGATGTAATGGGGAATGTTATCCATCGGCCCCGGACGATACAGGGCCACAACAGCGATAATGTCTTCTAGGGTATCTGGCTTCAGGCCGCGCAACACGTCCTGCATCCCTTGGGATTCAAGCTGGAACACGCCAACCGTTTCGGCTGCAGACAAAAGCTTGAACGCCGCACGGTCATCAAGCGGAATTGCCCCGATATCAAAGTTTTGCGGGACATCCTTGCGCTGACGCATCAGGTTGACGGCCTCGATAATCACCGTCAGCGTTTTAAGACCCAGGAAGTCGAACTTCACCAAACCGGCATTTTCAACAAACTTCATGTTGAACTGGGTTACCGGCATGTCCGAGCGCGGATCACGATAAAGCGGGACCAGCGCGTCAAGATCGCGGTCACCAATCACAACACCGGCGGCATGGGTCGAGGAGTTACGATAAAGACCTTCGATCTGCATGGCGATCGACAGCAGTCGGTCAATGTCCGGGTCTTCGCGCGCAATACGCCGCAAATCCGGTTCCATATCAATCCCTTCCTTAAGCGGGATCGGTTTGGCCGGATCACCCGGGATCATTTTACAGATTTTATCGACATAACCATACGGGATGCTCAACACACGCCCGACGTCGCGCACGGCTGCCTTTGCCTGCAACTTACCGAATGTGATGATCTGTGCCACACGGTCATGACCGTATTTCTTTTGCACATATTCGATAACTTCGCCGCGCCGGTCCTGACAGAAATCGACGTCAAAGTCGGGCATGGACACACGTTCCGGGTTAAGGAAACGTTCAAACAGCAACGAGAACCGCAAAGGATCAAGGTCGGTAATCAAAAGTGCATAGGCAACCAACGAGCCGGCACCCGAACCACGACCCGGTCCGACCGGAATGTCATGGTCCTTCGCCCACTGGATAAAGTCGGCAACGATCAGGAAGTAGCCCGGGAACCCCATCTGGTTGATGATGCCCAGCTCATAATCCAGACGTTCCCAATACGGTTTGGCGATTTCTTCTTTTTCGGCATCCGACATGTCTTCGGTAAAGACATATTTTTCAAGGCGGCCTTTAAGCCCCTCTTCTGACATGTGGCGCAGTTCGTCGACCTCTGTCCGGCCTTCGCCACAATCAAATGGCGGCAGGATCGGGTCAATTTTTTCGACATGCCAGGAACAGCGTTTGGCGATCAGAAGTGTGTTGTCACAGGCTTCGGGAATATCGGCAAACAGTTCGCGCATTTCTGCTGCGGTTTTAAACCGATGATCGGGCGTCAGTTTCCAGCGATCTTCCTGGCCAACAACCGCCCCCTGCCCGATACAGATGAAGACGTCGTGGGCTTCATACATATCTGCCGACGGAAAGTAGCAGTTATTGGTCGCAACCAGTGGCACATCATGATCATAGGCAAGCTTGATCAGGCCCGGTTCCACCAGGTCTTCCAGTTCCTCGCCATGGCGTTGAAGTTCGATATAAAGCCGGTTGCCAAAAATATCCTTGAGCTGCGCAAGACATTCTTCGGCCTTTTCAACCTGTTCATCGGCCAGCAAGCGGGCCAGCGGACCAGTCGGCCCGCCTGTCAGACAGATGATATGTCCGGAATATTTCCGAATATGGTCATAAAGCGCCTTGGGCTCGCTCCCGGCTTCGGAGGTCATATGGGCGCGTGACACGATTTTCAGAAGATTGAAATAACCTTCCTTGTTCTGGGCAATCAGCACCAGTCGATCGGGCATCGGTTCACGGGCAATTTTGCCAACGGCCGGTTTGTCACCAAACCGCTCAACCCCCATCTGGACACCCAGGATCGGCTGCACGCCGCCGCCACTCAGTGCGCCGGCAAAGTCAAGAGCACCGAACATATTGTCGGTATCGGTCATCGCAACGGCGGGCTGGCCATCGGCTGCACAAAGTTTGGCAAGCTCCTTCGTCGTGATGGCACCTTCGGCAAGCGAATAGTTGGTGTGAACACGAAGATGGACGAAACCGTTTTCCATCGAAGTCTAACCCCGAAAAATAAGACAAAAGGCAGGTAAAGCGCCGCTTTGCAAGAATGCGAAGCGACGCTGGAAAGCAGCTTAAAGAATTTTGACCGATTAGGAAAGTTCAGCCCGGTCAAGTTCGATCAGATGACCGTCGCGCAGGGTCACAACCCGGTCCATCTGGCGCGCCAGTTCCGGGTTATGGGTCGCAATCAGCGACGCCAGACCGGTTTCACGCACCAGTGCCATCAACATGCCAAACACCGTATCGGCAGTATGCGGATCAAGGTTACCGGTTGGTTCATCAGCAAACAGCACATCGGGCACATTGGCCAGCGCACGCGCAATGGCAACACGTTGCTGTTCACCACCTGACAGGCGTGCCGGACGATGATCGGCGCGTTTTTCCAGACCAAGGCACCGCAGAAGTTCGAGACCGCGTTCTTCGGCCTCGGGCTGTTTCAGCCCATTGATCATTTGCGGCATGACCACATTTTCCAAGGCCGAAAATTCCGGCAACAGATGGTGGTACTGATACACAAAGCCGATATGGTTCCGGCGCATTTCAGTCCGCGCAAGGTCTGACAGATCCGTGCTGCGCTTTCCACCAATCGAAACCAGCCCGCCATCGGGTTTTTCCAAAAGTCCGGCAATCTGCAAAAGCGTTGACTTGCCCGCACCTGACGGACCGACAAGTGCAACAATTTCGCCTTGATGGATTTCAAGATCGACCGATTTCAGAATTTCAAGCTGATCCGGCCCCTGATTGAAAATGCGATCAATCTTTTCCAGACGCAGCACGACATTGCGCGAACGCTGTTCAGCAGTGGTTTTGATAAGATCACTCATAACGCAGGGCCTCCACCGGATCGAGGCGTGATGCGCGCCATGCCGGATACACGGTCGCAAGGAACGACAGGCTCAGTGACATGATGCAAACCATTACCACTTCGCCAACATCCATATCTGCCGGAAGCTGCGACAGGAAATAGATCTCGGCGTTAAACAGATCGGTTCCGGTCAGGCTCTGGATGAACTGACGGATATTTTCGATATTCAGACAGAACAGAACACCGATGATCAGGCCACTGATCGTACCCAAGACACCAATTGATGCCCCGGCCAGGAAAAAGACCTTCATGATCGACTGGCGGGTTGCACCCATCGTCCGCAGGATCGCGATATCGCGCCCCTTGTCCTTTACCAGCATCACCATGCCCGAAATGATATTAAAGGCCGCGACCAGAATGATCAGCGTCAGGATCAGGAACATGACATTGCGTTCCACCTGAAGCGCGTTAAAGAATCCGGCATTGGATTGCTGCCAGTTTACAAGGCGCAAACTTTCACCGGAAAGAGTTGTCAGCAACTGGTCCATGGTATCGTCAAGCGCCGATATATCATCAAGCATCACTTCGAAATGCGTGATCTTTTCGGGCAGACGGAAATAGACCTGGGCTGCTGATAGCGGCATGAAGATAAAGCCGCTGTCATATTCATACATGCCGATGTCAAACAGGCCGGCGACCTTGTATGCGCGCACCCGCGGCACGGCACCAAATGCCGTCACATTGCCCTTGGGCGATATCAGATTGACCGTATCGCCAACTCCGACCCCAAGTTTCATGGCAAGACGTGCGCCCATGATCACGGTGTCATCGCCCTTGAAATCATCAAGGGATCCGAAAACGATGTTGTCGGCAATGGTTTTGCGTTTCTTGACGTCTTCGGGGCGCATGCCGCGCACAATTGCACCCGATGCGCGACCATTCTTGGACGCCATAACCTGGCCTTCGACCACCGGCACCGTCATCATGACATTGCCGTTTTCAGCAATCTGCTTTTCGATCTTGGCATAATCACCAATGCCGCCATTGCCCTGGGCATAAACTGAAATATGCCCATTCAGCCCCAAAATACGGCCAAGCAATTCGGCGCGGAAACCGTTCATCACCGACATCACGATAATCAGCGTTGCAACACCAAGCATGATGCCAAGCAACGAAAAGATGGCGATGACGGAAACAAAGCCTTCCTGCCGACGTGGACGCAGGTAGCGGAAGGCCACCATACGTTCGAACGGACTGAACATGGGCAATCTATCCTTGTGGAAGCGGGTCGGGAAACGGTTTGAACAGGTTAAGATATATCCAGAACCGGAAATGGCAACGGGGCAGCAATCGCTGCCCCGCTTGAACAAGGTCTATCAGGCGCTGATCTGGTTCAGAGCCGCTTCGAAAGTGACTTCTGTTTTTTTACCGGTTCTGCGGTTTTTCAATTCGACAACACCGTTTTTAAGGCCCTTCGGACCGATCACGATCTGCCATGGCAGACCGATCAGGTCCATATCGGCAAACTTGCCGCCAGCACGGATATCGCGATCATCATAAAGAACCTCGATACCGGCATTGGTCAGTTTGGCATAGGCATCTTCACAGGCGGCATCGCATTCGTCATCGCCCGTACGCAGGTTGATCAGACCAACCTTGTAGGGTGCAACCGCATCCGGCCAGACGATGCCGTTTTCATCATGCGATGCTTCGATCAGCGCGCCAACCAGACGCGAAACGCCAATACCGTACGACCCCATCATGACCGGTACTTCCTTGCCATCCGGGCCCAGAACAGTCGCGCCCATCGGTTCGGAATATTTGGTGCCAAAATGGAAGATATGACCAACTTCGATACCGCGCGTCGCAATCAGGTCGTCGCCGGAAATCGGGCTGTTGTCCGCATCGTGCTTTTCTTCGGTCGCGGCATAGTCAACCAGCGTACCCTGCACCCAGTTTTCAAGTGCAGTACGGTCATTAAGGTCAACGCCCTTGCCGCTCAGATCTTTGTCCAGCCACTTCTTGTCGCAGAAGACTTCGCTTTCGCCGGTATCGGCAAGAATGATGAATTCGTGGCTCAAATCACCGCCGATCGGCCCGGTATCGGCCACCATCGGGATCGCCTTGACACCCAGACGGGTAAAGGTGCGGCAATAAGCCAGGAACATCTTGTTATAGGCGTGACGCGAACTTTCGTAATCGATATCGAAAGAATAGGCATCTTTCATCAGGAATTCACGACCACGCATCACGCCAAAGCGCGGGCGGATCTCGTCGCGGAATTTCCACTGAATATGATACATCAGTTGCGGCAGCTGCTTGTAGGAGCGGATATCCTTGCGGAAGATATCGGTGATCGCTTCCTCGTTGGTCGGACCAAACAGCATCTTGCGATCATGACGGTCGGTGATACGCAGCATCTCAAGACCGTAATCGTCATAACGACCACTTTCCTGCCACAGCTCGGCCGGCTGAATGGTCGGCATCAGCAATTCGTTGCAACCAACGGCGTCCTGTTCTTCACGAACGATCTGCTCGATCTTTTTGAGAACACGGTAACCAAGCGGCAACCATGAATAAATCCCGGCCGTGAGCTGACGGACCATACCGGCACGCAGCATCAAACGATGAGAAGCAATCTGTGCTTCTGACGGGGTTTCCTTCAGGGTCGGCAGGAAGAACTGGGAAAGACGCATCAATGCCTCGTGATGATCAAATCTGAATATTTGGGTGTTTGAATACCTTGCCCGGAAAATGCGACAGAGCTGCCCGAAACGCAAGCCGGAACTTCGGTTATCTGGTCCCCGCCCAAATAAGGTTCACATGCAATTGAATGCGGACCCTAATTTTCAATGATGGCAAAACTGCGATGACCAAAGTTCCAACATCGTCAGGTTACCGGAAACCCGCCGCACGGCATGCCGCAATCAATTCATCATCATAGGCATTATCGCCCAGCGGCTGGTCATTGAAATACACCCTGCCATTGCGATAGGTGATTTTGCCAACCGATTGCTCGCCGCTCATGCCGCTTGGTACTGCGATGCCACTATATTCAAAGAAATCCAGTGTAACCGGAAATTCGATCTGTTTGGGCAGGGATTTGGTGATGTCGCTGCCCCCGTCCAGATCGGCGCCGACAACCTTGTTGCCGTGAACATCGACGCCGGGTTTGTAGGCAACATCATCATCGGGAACATGCTGTACCAGGGCCTTGCAGGCTGATCGTGACACAATGATTTTGGGCTTTTCGGTTTCCGTACCGGCACCCGCGGGGTCGGCATCGCCCGATACCGGCTCATCCTGTTTGGTTGGCAGCGGGGATTCGGACTGCGCCAATGCCGAACATATCGGCCACGTCACCAACAATGATACGGCAACAGCCGCCAATAGTCTGATTTTATGACCAAAACCACGGCTTAACATAGGTTCGACCAATGGAATATTATGCATCTCTTAGTTTCACCCTATCTGTGTGCACTGCAGCATCGAAACATTTGTGAAGTTTGGTCAAAACAGCTTGCATAAAACTGAAACATGTGGCTTTTTAGTCCTCCGCTTTCGACGCAAGATCGTTGCGGAAGGCGTATCGCAGCCGCTCATAAAATTGCGGGAGGCTTTGTTGCCAATAAGCATACAAGAAGCAGGCGCGACGTCGAATTAAAACCTGTGCCAAGAAGCCCAGGTCTTAGGAGGAAGCATAAAAAGATTACGGGAAAACAGCTATAAAAATAGCATCTTAGCAAGATCCTTGTGATCTTGCTTTTTTTTTGCCCGCCGCTTTGATCCCGGTTCTCCTTGCAGCATAAAATGACAAAACCCCGCAGCATTTCGTGCGGGGTTTTCTGTTGGTGGGCCTGTTTTGGTGGTTTGACCGCACCCGGTATTATTTTGGCGGACGGACTTCGATCATGCCGCTGGTGATAACGAAAACCGCAACCACCCAAAGGATCGCGGAAATCAGGCTGGTTGCCAGCACCTTTTTCCACATATGGGCTTTTTGCGGGGCGCCGCTGTCATGACCCGGTTCAACATTTTCTGCCCGTTTCACACCAAACGGCAGCACCATGAACAGCACCAGCCACCAGATAACGATGTAAACCAGAAGTCCCGAAAACCAGTTCATGAAGATCTCTTTTGATGGTGGTGCGGATAGGACGGGCAGGATGGATGCGCCCTGCCCGATTGGTCGGATGATGTCAAATGATGATTTACGCGGGCTCAGACCTGTTCAAGTTCGACCAGTGTGCCGTTGAAATCCTTGGGATGCAGGAACAGTACCGGCTTGCCATGCGCGCCGATCTTCGGTTCCCCGTCACCCAGCACACGCGCACCACTTGCCTGAAGCTTGTCGCGCGCAGCCAGGATATCGTCGACTTCATAACACACATGATGAATGCCGCCCGACGCGTTCTTTTCCAGAAATCCCTTGATCGGTGAATTGTCCCCCAACGGATATAGCAATTCGATCTTGGTGTTGGGCAATTCGACAAACACAACGGTTACGCCGTGATCGGGTTCGTCCTGTGGCTCTGATACCTTGGCCCCCAGGACATCACGATATTGCGCGATCCCTGCTTCAAGGTCCGGTACGGCAATGGCGACATGGTTCAGCCGTCCAATCATGGTCTTGCTCCTGCGAATATGATCAGCCCGATCACCGACAATCTAGGATAGGCAGACGCCAAAAGACAATTCCCCATTTCGTCGCAAGGGTTATTATCCGCGCGCCCGCCCAATGAACTGTGATCAGGGTCGCATTGATTTGCCCATCAGCCCTTTTCGGTTACCCGCACCAGATGGACTTCGATCAATGGCCGTTTGCCAAGGCGCTGGCGTACCGGACGACGCAATGCCTGACGTACGGCAAGGATAACCGCCGCATCATCAAGGACCTCGTCATCATTAAGCTGATCAATCCGGTTGCCGATTTCCGCCGCAAAATGATCAAGCCGCGTCTGGTCATCGGGTTCATCAAACAGGCTGGGCGCGGTGATCATCGGATCGTTCACCATCTCGCCAAACTGGTTCAGGACCACGGTGACAAACATGACACCGTTCCAGACAATCCGGTTACGGTTGCGGATGGTATCGGCATCACGTTTCAGCAGCCGTCCGCCATCAAGGGCAAGAATTCCCGCATCCGCCACGCCAATCACATGCGCATTGCCCGGTGACAGCTGGATGACCGTACCGTCATGGGGAATGACCTGTTCGGGGATCTGGCATTCCGCCCCCAATGCCGCCTGTTCACACAGATGGCGGGTTTCACCATGCACCGGCACCAGAATTTGCGGGCGGGTCAATTGATACATCCGTGTCAGGTCTTCACGTCCCGGATGGCCAGATACGTGGATCGGCTCATCGCGGGCGGTAATGACCTTGATCCCGCGCCGGATCAAAAGATTCTGGATATAGCCGATGGATTTTTCATTCCCCGGAATTTCGCGGGCGGAAAACACAACCGTATCACCCGGATCAAGTTCCACTGTCGGATGGTCGCCCTTGGCAATCCGTGAAAGGGCCGCGCGCGGTTCGCCCTGCGATCCGGTACAAATCAAAAGCACCTGATCCTTGGGGACTTCCATTGCCTCTTCGTCGGACAAAAGGTTCGGATAGCCGGTAAGGTAACCGACTTCGCGGGCCGCTTCTGTCACGCGATTAAGTGATCGCCCGGCAAGTCCGACGCAACGGCCATTTTCATGCGCGGCTTCGATCACTGACTGCACGCGGGCAACGTTGGTCGCAAAGCAGGCAACCGCAATGCGTCCTTGCGGATGTTCGGCAAACAGGGTCGACAGGTTCTTGGCGACTTCACCTTCCGAACCGGTTTTGCCTTCGGAAAAGACATTGGTTGAATCGCACACCAGCGCCATGACGCCTTCGTCGCCCAGTGCTTCAAGCTTTTTGACGTCGGATGCTTCGCCGATCTGGGGATCGGGATCAAATTTCCAGTCGCCAGTATGAACGATCAATCCCTTGGGCGTGCGGATGGCAAGCGCATTGGGTTCAAGGATCGAATGGGTCATCGTGACAAATTCGATGTCAAAGCAGCCCAGCTTGAACCGGCCGCCAAGTTCGATCACATGGATCGGCACCTGATCGGCGAAATCGGTTTCGGCAAGCTTGGCCTTAAGGAATTCGGCGGCAAACGGCGTTGCATAGATCGGGCATTTCAGCCGCGGCCAAAGATATGGCACAGCCCCAAGGTGATCCTCGTGGGCATGGGTCAGAACAAGACCAAGCAGCTTGTCCTTGCGGTCCTCGATAAAGGACGGGTCGGGCATGACAACATCAACACCCGGAAGCCCTTCCTCGCCAAAGGAAACCCCCATATCAACCATCAGCCACTGGTCATCGTAGCCATAAAGGTTCAGGTTCATGCCAATTTCGCCCGAACCGCCAAGCGGCACGAACAACACTTCGTCTTTTGGCAAATACAAATCCACTGACCGTAATCCTTTATTTTCGACGCTCAGATCAGGGGCGTAAAACATGCCCGCCCCCGGCGCAAACCTGATCAGGTCTGATCAGGCCTGTTTGGCGATCTTGTCGCTGTTGCGACGATAAATCATCAAAAGACCCAACATGGTCAGATCGCCGTGCAAATGTTCAATTTCATCTACAGCCTTTGCAAATAGCGGCGCAAGTCCGCCGGTTGCCACGACTTTGATATAATCAAGATTTTGCTGTTTCCGGATCCTTGCCAACAGGCCTTCAATCATCGAGACATAGCCCCAATAGACACCTGACTGCATGGCTTCGACGGTGTTTTTCCCGACCACATTGCGCGGGGCTTCGATGGCAACCATCGGCAACTGGGCGGCTGCCATATGCAATGCCTTGATCGACAGATTGACCCCCGGGGCAATCACCCCGCCCAGATAATCACCATTGCCATCAACAACGTCAAAGGTCGTGGCTGTCCCGAAATCAAGCACGACCAGCGGCCCGCCAAACAATTGATGGGCGGCAACCGCGTTGACAAGACGGTCGGCACCGACTTCGCTGGGGCGATCCATGATGATCTTCATATCAAGATCAACCGCAGGATCGCCGACCACCATCGGTTCGACACTGAAATAACGGCGACACAGGGTCTTGAGGCTGAATTCCGCAGCCGGAACCACAGTTGCGATGATGGCACCTGTAATCGCATCAACCGGCACATTTGCCAGCGCAAACAGATGATGGAGCCAAACCCCCAATTCATCGGCCGTACGTTCGGTGGTGGTTGAACAGCGCCACTGCCCCTTGATGGTATCACCATCAAAAACAGCAAAGACGATGTTGGTGTTCCCGGCGTCAATCGCAAGCAACATGATGCTTACAGGCCTCCGCTAAATCGCAAGGTAATCATTCAGATCCGGTGGCAAAGAAAACTTCGCCCGCCCCGATACGGTGTTCGGTTCCGTTGTCTTCTCTTAGGACAAGTGAACCATCATCATCAAGTCCGACAAACGTTCCCGAAAGTTCGCGTTCGGTCAATCGTGCCACGACCGGCTGGCCAATCCCGTACCCACGCGACAGCCAGGCTTCCCGAACCGGGCCAAATCCCTTGTCTTCCCAGATTGGAAGCCAATGGGCAATCCGCGCCAGATAGGTCGATACAAGCTCGTCTACCGAAACCGGTGCGCCAAGCGCCGAAAGTGATGTCGCCGGTCGTTCGGCATCATCGGGCGCAAAGGCAACATTCACCCCGGTCCCAATCACCAGATAGTCGGTCGCCGATCCCTGATTGGATGCACTTTCCAGAAGAATACCGCAAATCTTGCGTCCATTGACCATCAGATCGTTTGGCCATTTGCAATCGGGGCGCACCTGATTGCCGGTCACAATTTCGACCGCCTCGGCCATCGAGACCGCAATCAGGAAGGTCAGCCGTGCGGCTTCGGCCAGCGAACAGGTCGGGCGCAACAACAGGGATGAATACAGATTTCCAACCGGCGATGACCATGCACGGCCGCGGCGACCGCGACCGGACGTTTGTGTTCTTGCTAGAACAAGGGCGCCACTCTGGGCGCCCTTGTCTGCGAGGCGCTTGGCCTCGTCATTTGTGCTGTCGATCGCTTCCAGTTCATGAAGGTAGAAACCTTCGGGAAGACGGATCGTCCGCGCTGTCATTCTTACATTCCGAACAGGGATGCCGCAGCAGCCGCTGCGCTGTCCATCAAAAGGTTCGGGAAGAAGACAAAGGCCAGGATGACGATCGTGGCAACAGCCATGATCACATTCATCTCGGTGCCATTGCGATCGAACCCTTCGACCGGCTCGTCGAAATACATGACCTTGATGATGCGCAAATAGTAATACGCACTGACAACCGAGGTCACGAGACCGATAACCGCAAGCGTCACAAGACCGGCATCAACAGCCGCCTTGAAGACATAGAACTTGCCAAAGAAGCCAGCCAGCGGCGGAATACCCGCCATCGAGAACATCAGGATCGCGGTGATAGCAGCCATCAGCGGCTTGGTTTTGGCAAGACCGGCAAGATCGGTGATCTCTTCGGCCATACGGTCGTTACGACGCATGCACAGGATAACGGCAAAGGTGCCCAGGTTCATGACAAGGTAAATGCCAAGATAAACCAGAATACCGGTAACACCATCCTTGGTGCCTGCTGCCAGACCGACAAGCGCAAAACCAACGTGACCGATCGACGAATAGGCCATCAGACGTTTGATGTTTTCCTGACGCAGGGCCGCGAACGAACCGACAGCCATCGACAGGATCGAAATCAGAACGATGATCTGCTGCCAGTCTTCAACAACACCGCCAAACGGGCCGATTGCGACACGGATGAACAATGCAAGACCAGCGATCTTCGGCGCAACCGCAAAGAAGGACGTGACCGGGGTCGGCGCACCTTCATAAACGTCCGGGGTCCACATGTGGAACGGAACAGCGGAAACCTTGAAGCACAGACCGGCAAAGATAAAGGCCATGCCGACCATCGCACCAACCGGCAGATTGCCTGCCGTCAGGATTTCTGCAAGGACGCCGAAATTGGTGGAGCCGGTGAAACCGTACACCATCGACATGCCATACAGCAGAATGCCCGATGCGATCGACCCAAGGATAAAGTATTTCAGGCCAGATTCCGTCGAACGCACGGTGTCACGGCGAATAGCAGCAACGACATAAAGTGCAAGCGATTGAAGTTCGAGACCAAGATACAGCGACAGCATGTCGGTTGCCGATACCATCGCCATCATGCCAAGGGTGGCAAGGGTGATCAGGATCGGGAACTCGAAACGTGCCATATTTTCACGTTCGGCAAAGTTCATCGCCATGATGATGCCGGTTGCAGAACCGATCAGGATCATGACTTTGCAGAACTTGGCAAATGCATCAGCACTGAACTGTCCAAAGAACGCGGTACCGCCCTCGCCCGTCATCACAAGGATGATGGCAACGACCTGAACGGCAACTGCCAGCCAGGAAACAGTACGGAACGCTTTGTCCTTGCCGGCGAAAACCCCAAGCATCAACAGCGCCAAGGCAGAAACTGCCATAAACATTTCGGGCAGTGCGGCCCCGAGGTTGAGCATAGAAACTCCCATGTTCATTCCCCTCAATTCGCGGCCAGCTGGGCGGCATGTGCCGCTGCAGCCTGTGCCGTTTCGACCTGGTTGACGAGGTTTTCAACCGAAACATGCATGATGTCGAGGAAGGAGACCGGATAGACCCCCATCCACAGAACGATGACCACCAGCGGCGCAAAGATCAGCCATTCACGCGGGCTCAGATCGAGGATGGTTTTCAGGTTCTCTTTGGTGAGTGCCCCGAAAATAATCCGGCGATAGAGATACAGCGCATAAGCCGCACCAAGGATCAGACCGGTTGCTGCAAAGAACGCAACCCAGGTGTTGGCTTCGAATGCACCAAGAAGTGCAAGGATTTCGCCAACGAACCCGCCCGTCCCCGGCAGACCGACAGACGCCATGGTGAAGAACATGAAGATCAGTGCGTAGCTCGGCATACGGTGAACAAGACCGCCATAGGCGTCAATTTCACGGGTATGGATGCGGTCATAGACAACACCAACGCAAAGGAAGAGCGCGCCCGAAACCACACCGTGGCTCAGCATCTGGAAGATCGAACCTTCGATACCATGCTGGTTAAAGGTGAATGCACCGATGGTCACGATACCCATGTGGGCGACCGACGAATACGCAATCAGCTTTTTCATGTCCTGCTGAGCCAGTGCGACCAGGGACGTATAGATGATTGCAACAATCGACAGCGTGAAAACAAGCGGCGCGAAGGTTTCAGATGCCAGCGGCATCATCGGCAGCGAGAAACGCAGGAAACCGTAACCACCCATTTTCAGCAACACACCAGCCAGAATAACCGAACCGGCAGTCGGTGCTTCAACGTGGGCATCCGGAAGCCAGGTATGAACCGGCCACATCGGAACCTTGACCGCGAAGGATGCAAAGAATGCCAGCCACAGCCACAGCTGCATATTATAGCTGAACCCGTGCTCCATCAGGGTCGGGATGTCGGTGGTGCCGGCTTCGAAATACATCGCAAGCAGCGCAACCAGCATCAGGACCGAGCCAAGAAGCGTATAAAGGAACAGCTTGAATGCCGCATAGACACGACGCTGACCGCCCCAGACACCGATGATGATGAACATCGGGATCAGGACGCCTTCGAAGAAGAGATAGAACAGCAGACCGTCAAGGGCGCTGAACATACCGACCATCATCGTTTCAAGAACGAGGAAGGCGATCATGTACTCCTTCACGCGCTTCTGGATTGCTTCCCATGCCGAAAGAATACAGATCGGCGTCAGGAAGGTCGCAAGCAGCACAAACAGAACCGAAATTCCGTCAACGCCCATGTGATAGGAAATGTTCAGACCCGGCATCCAGTCCGCCTGCTCGACGAACTGGAATTCTGCGGTCGTTGCATCGAAGTTCACCCACAGCATCAAGGAGACGAGGAAGGTGAACCCCGAGGTCCAAAGCGCAACCCAGCGGGAATTGCGGGCAACAGTCGCCTCATCCCCATTGATGCGGAGCAAGAACAATACCCCAATCAACGGTAAGAAAGTGACTAGAGAAAGAATTGGCACATCACTCATCGCCCGTTAACCCATCTTCCAAATTGTGTAGGAGACCAGCGCTGCAATGCCGATCAGCATTGCAAATGCATAGTGATAGACGAAACCACTCTGAATGGCGCTGACGCGACGTGCGATGTTACGGCAAGCAGCAGCGACCCCATCCGGACCGCAACCATCAATGATGGCACCATCACCCGATTTCCAGAAGCCATAGCCAAGTGCAAAGGCCGGCTTGACGAAAATCTTGTCATAGAGTTCGTCGAAGTACCATTTGTTCAGCGCGAAGCGATACAGACCGTTGAAGGTGTTCGCCAGGGTGCGCGGAAGCGACGGCACCAGTTTGTACATCACAAGCGCAATGGCAAAGCCGGTAACCATGGCAACAAACGGAGCCAGTTTGACCCAACCCGGAACATGGTGTGCATGTTCAAGCGCCTGGTGACCTTCGGCCATGAAGATGGCGCCATTCCAGAAGGACAGCATTTCTTCATAGTCGCCACCACCGAACCAGTCCTTGGCGAACCAGCCGGCAAAGACCGCACCAATGGTCAGGAACAGCAGCGGACCAGTCATGACAGCCGGGCTTTCATGAACATGTGCCATGGTCCGTTCATCGGCGCGCGGCGCGCCAAAGAAGGTCATGAACACCAGACGCCAGCTATAGAACGAGGTCATCAGAGCAGCAAGAATACCGGCCCAGAAGGCATAGAGACCAACACCGGTATGTGCTGCATAGGCACTTTCGATGACAAGGTCCTTGGAATAGAAGCCTGCAAGACCCGGGAAGCCGGTAATGGCAAGCGTACCAACCATCATCACAGCAAAGGTCAGCGGAACCATTTTCCAGATACCGCCCATCTTGCGCATGTCCTGTTCGTCCGACATCGCGTGGATGACAGAACCGGCACCAAGGAACAGAAGCGCCTTGAAGAAACCGTGCGTCATCAGATGGAAGACACCAGCCGAATATGCCGACACGCCGCACGCAAAGAACATATAGCCGAGCTGCGAACAGGTCGAATATGCGATCACGCGTTTGATATCGTTCTGAACACAGCCAACCGTTGCAGCAAAGAATGCCGTGGTCGCACCAACAATGGTCACGATCATCAGGGTGGTTTCAGCATATTCAAAGATCGGCGACAGACGTGCCACCATGAATACGCCGGCCGTCACCATGGTTGCCGCGTGAATAAGTGCGGAAACCGGGGTCGGGCCTTCCATTGCGTCCGGAAGCCAGGTGTGCAGACCAAGCTGTGCCGATTTACCCATCGCGCCGATAAACAGCAGGAAGCAGGTAATTTCCAGCGCCGAGAATTCATGGCCCAGGAACATCAGCGTCGTACCAGCGACTTCTTCGGCATTGCCAAAGATGACGTCGAACTGAACGCTGTCAAACAGCACATAGACGGCAAAGATACCAAGGGCAAAGCCAAAGTCACCAACACGGTTGACGATAAAGGCCTTCATCGCAGCAGCAGATGCCGACGGCTTGGAATACCAGAAACCGATCAGAAGATAGGATGCAAGACCAACGCCCTCCCAGCCGAAGAACAGCTGGATCAGGTTGTCGGCAGTAATCAGCATCAACATCGCAAAGGTGAACAGGCTCAGATACGCCATGAAGCGCGGCTTGTCCGGGTCATGCGACATATAGCCGATCGAATAGATGTGCACCATCGAGGAAACCCCGGTCACAACGATCAGCATCACACAGGTCAGCGTATCAATACGCAGGGCCCAGGATGCATCAAAGCTGCCCGAAGAAATCCAGGTGAACAGTTCGATCGTCTGCGGGTTGCCGCCAAGCGCGACGTCCACAAAGGCAAAGATCGAAATGATAAAGGCAATAACAACACCGCAAACGGTGACAAGCTGTGCCACACGATCAGCCGAAGAAACACCATGATGGTGGTGACCATGCGCGTCATGCGGGGCATCTTTGGCGGTCGACATGGCGCCAACCAGCGTGATGGTCCCGGCAATGGCTGCCGCGATCAGGGGCAGGAATACAATCAACGGATACATATCTGCCTTACCCCTTCATCATGTTAATGTCTTCAACCGCGATGGTGCCGCGGTTACGGAAATAGACGACCAGGATCGCCAGACCAATTGCCGCTTCAGCCGCAGCAACCGTCAGAACGAAGATGGTAAAGACCTGTCCAACGAGGTCGCCAAGGAACGACGAGAACGCGACCAGGTTGATATTGACCGCCAGCAGCATCAGCTCGATCGACATCATGATGATGATGACGTTCTTGCGGTTCATGAAGATGCCGAAGATCCCGAGTGTGAAAAGGATCGCCGCGACGGTCAGATAATGTGCAAGACCGATTTCCATCAGATCCCCCTTCCGACCGGAACTTTTTTGATTTCAAGCGTATCAGCGCGGGAACGCTTGACCTGCTCGGAGATTTTCTGACGGCGGACACCTTCACGGTGACGCAGCGTCAGGACAATTGCGCCAATCATCGCAACAAGCAGAACCAGACCAGCCGCCTGGAAGATGTATGCGTAATCGGTATAGATCAGATGACCGAGTGCTTCGACATTGGTCACCCCTTCCGGTGTTGGCTGTGCGAGAACCGCAACCGCCCCGTCGGTAAGGGTCCAACCAGCGCCAACCAGTGCCAGTTCGACGAACAGAACCACAGCGATCAGAACCCCGATCGGCAGGTAGTTCAGGAAACCCTGGCGCATTTCAACAAAGTTGATGTCCAGCATCATCACGACGAACAGGAACAGGACTGCAACCGCGCCGACATAGACGACGACCAGCAGCATGGCGAGAAACTCGGCACCCAGCAGGACGAAAAGTCCGGCTGCGTTAAAGAATGTCAAGATCAGCAACAGTACCGAATGCACCGGGTTGCGAACGGTCACAACCGCAGTCGCGGACAGGACCGCGACGGTAGCAAACAGGTAAAAAGCCAAAGCCTGTACGACCATAAGGTACCCCCTTGGCGAACCGTTGCCGCCCTTCTGGCTGACAACGGCCCATGAACTCTCTTTCTAACGATCAGACGCGACACTTACCGGTAAGGTGCGTCTGCCTCCAATCGTGCAGCAAGCTCGGCTTCCCAACGCTCGCCGTTTGCCAGCAGCTTGTCCTTGTCATAGAACAGCTCCTCGCGGTTTTCGGTTGCGAACTCGAAGTTCGGACCTTCGACGATCGCATCTACCGGGCAGGCTTCTTCGCAGAAACCACAATAGATGCATTTCGTCATATCAATGTCGTAGCGGGTTGTACGACGCGAACCGTCGTCACGCGGCTCTACCTCGATGGTAATGGCCTGTGCCGGGCAGATTGCTTCGCACAGCTTACACGCAATGCAGCGCTCTTCCCCGTTCGGGTAGCGACGCAGCGCATGTTCGCCACGGAAACGCGGGCTCAGCGGGCCTTTTTCATACGGGTAGTTCAGCGTCACTTTCGGCTTGAACATATATTTCAAGGTGAGCGCCATACCCGATACGAGTTCCGCGAGCAGGAAGCTCCGGGCCGTCCGATCAATAAATGACATCGTTTACCTCTCTCTTTCCGATGCGCGGCGATCAGGCCGGGACCTTGTCAAAAACAACGAGGAACGTGGCAACCAGCATGACCCATGCGAAGGACAGCGGCAGGAAGATTTTCCAGCCCAGACGCATCAGTTGGTCATAACGGTAACGCGGGAAGGTTGCACGGACCCACAGGAAGATGAACAGAACGAAGCAGATCTTCAGAATGAACCAGATCGCGCCCGGGATGAATTCGAGGAACGGCAACGGCGCGCTCCAGCCACCCAGGAACAGAATGGCGCACAGGCCACTCATCAGGATCATGTTGGCGTATTCACCCAGGAAGAACAGCGCAAAGGTCATGGCCGAATAATCGACGTTGTAACCCGAAACCAGTTCTGCTTCCGCTTCGGGAAGGTCAAACGGTGCGCGGTTGGTTTCTGCCAGAATGGACACGATGAAGATGATGAACATCGGGAAGTGATAAACGAAGTTCCACTCCCAGATACCGCCGGTCTGACCACGGACGATGTCGCTCAGGTTCAAGGAGCCGGTGGTCAACAGGACCGAAATGATGATCAGGCCGATCGAGATCTCGTACGAAACCATCTGCGCGCCGGAACGCAGCGCACCAAGGAATGCGTATTTGGAGTTCGATGCCCAACCGGCCATCACGATGCCGTAAACACCCAGCGAAGAAATCGCGAAAATATAAAGAATACCGACATTCAGATCCGCCAGAACCATGCCTTCGTCGAACGGAATAACCGCCCAGGCAATGATCGCGAGAATGAAAGTCAGCATCGGGGCAATGATAAACACGCCCTTGTTCGCGCTGCTTGGAATGATTGTTTCTTTCAGAAACAGTTTCAAACCATCAGCAAGCGGTTGCAAAAGGCCAAACGGCCCCACAACGTTCGGGCCCTTGCGGAGCTGGATCGCACCAATAACCTTACGCTCGGCGTAGGTCAGATAGGCGACAGCACCCAACAGCGGGAGGACAATCGCCAAAATCTTGGCGACGATCCAGACCAGCGGTTCAATATATCCGTCCCAAAGAAGTTCCATCGGTCAAACCGTATCTTTTGCGTTTCGTCCCAGAATTGGGACACCCCCTTGTGGGATAGGCGACGACGGTGCGTCGCCTATCTTACTCAGGCAACCTTCTCGGCAGCCGCATCCTTGACGAAGGCCTCGGTACATTTGGCCATCGTCACCGATGCACGGCTGATCGGGTCGGTCATATAGAAATTGCGAACCGGTGATGCGAAACCTTCCGGTTTCATGTCACCCGCTTTACCGAAATCGGTCCATTCCGCCTTGGTCGGAACGTTCAGCGACGCGAAGGTCGGGCTGAGTTCGACCATCCGCGAGCGAACGGCATCGATGTTGTTGTACGGCAGGGTCTGGTCAAGCGCACCCGAAAGAGCACGAACAATCGCCCAATCCTCACGCGCGTCACCAACCGGGAAGATCGCACGCCAGCCCTGCTGAGCGCGGCCTTCGGTATTGACATACGTGCCGTTCTTTTCGGTATAGGCCGCACCGGGCAGAATAACATCTGCTGCCTGTGCACCGGCATCGCCCATGGCACCCTGGTAAATGACGAATGCCTTTTCCAGTTTGCTCATGTCGACTTCGTCTGCACCAAGAAGGTAGACAACCTCGACGTCGCCTTTGGCAGCGGCATCAAGAATGTCATTGGTTGCAAGACCGCCCTCACCCGGGACAAAGCCCAGATCAAGGCCGCCGACGCGCGATGCTGCGGTGTGCAGAACGTTGAAACCGTTCCATTCACCGGCAACCATGCCGAACTTCTCGGCAATTGCGCGGGTGGTTGCCAGAACGGCGTCGCCATCTTCACGGTTCAGCGCGCCCATACCGACGATGATCATCGGCTTTTCAGCGGCTTCGAGAATTTTGGCGAACTCGTTCTTGCCTTCGAGAATTTCCGAAAGGGTGTCCGGGCCTGCGCCAAGATACTCGTTCTTGTAGGTCGGATCCCATTTTTCGCCAATGATACCGACTTTGAAATCACCGGCGGTCGAACGCCAGCGTTTGCGAAGACGGGCATTGATGATCGGCGCTTCGGCGCGAACATTGGCACCAACGATCAGGCAGGCATCTGCCTCGTCGATACCGGCAATCGTGCTGTTGAAGATATAGGAAGCACGCGGGCCGCCAATCTTCGAACCGTCCTGACGGCAATCAAGGTTCGGTGAGCCAAGCTTGCCCATCAGATCCTTGAGCGCAGTCATGGATTCACAATCGACCGTGTCACCGGCAAGAGCGGCAATTTTCTTGCCATCAAGGCCTGAAACCTTTGCCTTGATCGCAGCAAACGCTTCGTCCCAGCTTGCCGGGGTCAGTTTGCCATTCACGCGAACATACGGACGATCCAGACGCTGACGCTTCAGACCATCAATGGCGTAACGGGTTTTGTCCGAAATCCATTCTTCGTTGATGTCTTCGTTCGTACGCGGAAGAACACGAAGAACTTCGGCAGTACGGGCATCAATACGAATGTTCGAACCAACCGCATCCATCACATCGATGCTGTCGGTTTTCTTCAGCTCCCACGGACGCGCGGTGAACGCGTACGGCTTGGACGTCAGGGCACCGACCGGGCAAAGATCAATCAGGTTGCCCGAAAGTTCGGAGTTGATCGAAGCTTCGATATACGGTCCGACCTCGGTGTCCTCGCCACGATAGACAGCACCCATGGTGCCGACACCGGCGACTTCCTCGGAGAAACGAACGCAACGGGTGCAGTGAATGCAACGGGTCATGATCGTCTTGACGATCGGGCCCAGTTCCTTGTCTTTCACTGCGCGTTTTTTCTCGGCGTAACGCGATGCATCAAAACCATAGGCCATGGCCTGGTCCTGAAGGTCACATTCACCACCCTGGTCACAAATCGGGCAATCCAGCGGATGGTTGATCAGCAGGAATTCCATCACGCCATTGCGTGCCTTTTTGACCAGGTCGGAATCGGTTTTGATCACCATTCCGTCTGCCGCAGGCATGGCACAGGATGCGACCGGCTTGGGCGCGCGTTCCATTTCAACCAGGCACATACGGCAGTTGCCGGCGATTGACAGGCGTTCGTGATAGCAGAAACGCGGGATTTCCTTACCGGCCTCTTCACAGGCCTGAAGGACTGTCGCCCCGGCTTCTACTTCAACTTCAATACCGTCAACTGTTAGTTTCGGCATGTCTCAATCCCTCTCAACAGGCCCCTCTCAGGCCGCGATCCGTGCGCGATATTCCTTGATCCGACGTTCCATTTCGGGACGGAAATGACGGATAAGGCCCTGAATCGGCCATGCAGCAGCATCGCCAAGCGCACAAATGGTGTGGCCCTCGACCTGTTTGGTCACATCCCACAACAGATCAATTTCATCAAGCGTGGCTTCGCCGCGGACCATGCGTGCCATCATACGCATCATCCAGCCGGTACCTTCACGGCACGGCGTGCACTGGCCACAGCTTTCATGCTTGTAGAATTCCGAAAGACGCGCGATCGCGTAGACAATGTCGGTCGACTTGTCCATGACGATCACAGCAGCCGTCCCAAGACCCGACCCCACTTCACGCAGGCCGTCGAAATCCATCAGGACGTCATCGCAAATGTCTTTGGGCATCAACGGAACCGACGAACCACCCGGAATAACCGCCAGAAGGTTGTCCCAGCCACCACGGACACCGCCGCAATGCTTTTCAATCAGTTCACGCAGCGGAATGCTCATCGCTTCTTCGACCGTGCACGGCTTTTCGACGTGACCGGAAATGGCGAACAGCTTGGTACCGTGGTTGTTTTCACGGCCAAAGCTTGAGAACCACGAACCGCCACGACGCAGGATGGTCGGAACCGCTGCGATACTTTCAACGTTGTTCACCGTGGTCGGGCAGCCATAAAGACCGGCATTCGCCGGGAATGGCGGCTTGAGACGCGGCTGACCTTTTTTACCTTCGATACTTTCGATCAGGGCGGTTTCTTCGCCACAGATGTAGGCACCGGCACCAAGATGCAGGTAAAGGTCAAAGTCCCAACCCGAACCACACGCGTTTTTACCGATCAAACCGGCATCATATGCCTCGTCAATCGCACGCTGAAGGTTGGAGGCCTCGTGATAGAACTCACCACGAATATAGATGTAAGCCGCATGTGCATTCATCGCAAAACTGGCAAGAAGGCAACCTTCGACCAGGGTATGCGGATCATTGCGCATGATTTCGCGGTCTTTACAGGTACCCGGTTCGCCTTCGTCGGCATTGACGACGAGGTAGCTCGGGCGACCATCGGATTCCTTGGGCATGAACGACCATTTCAGGCCGGTCGGGAAGCCAGCGCCCCCGCGACCACGCATACCGGATGCTTTCATCTCGTCGATGATCCAGTCGCGACCTTTTTCGATCAACGCCTTGGTACCATCCCAGTTGCCGCGGGATTGCGCGCCCTTAAGGCCGAAATCCTGGAAACCGTACAGGTTGGTAAAGATACGATCCTTATCCTGCAGCATATCAGGCGTCCCCTTCGCTTGCATCAGCGTCCTGCGGAGCTGCGCCGCAGCCACAGAATGCCTTCAGAACCTTCGGACCGCCCATCGGTTCGCAACCTTTACGGCCGCTCTGCGGACCGGCTTTCGGCTTCTCGCCCTTTTTAAGGGCATCAAGGATCGCCTTGGTCGTTTCCGGGGTCAGGTCTTCGTAGTAATCGTCGTTGATCTGCATCATCGGTGCGTTGACACACGCGCCAAGGCACTCGACTTCGATCATGGTGAACTGACCGTCTTCGGTCGTTTCACCAACGCCGATGCCAAGTTCCTTTTTGCAGGTATCTACAACGTCGGCAGAACCGCGAAGCCAGCACGGCGTCGTGGTGCAAACCTGGATGAAGTTCTTGCCCACCGGGGCAAGGTTATACATCGTATAGAAGGTTGCGACCTCGTAGACGCGAATGGCCGGCATTTCGAGCATGTCGGCAATGTAATCCATTGCGACGGTCGGAACCCAGTTACCTTCGGTCTGACGCTGTGCCAGATCAAGCAGCGGCATGACCGCGCTCTGCTGGCGGCCTTCCGGGTACTTGGCGATGATCTTCTTTGCCTTTTCCAGGTTTTCCGGAGTGAAAGCAAAGCTGACAGGTTGAAGCTCTTTCGGAGCTGGTCTTCTCAAATGGCTCATCGGTCAATCTCACCGAACACGATATCTAGCGACCCGATATTGGCAACGACGTCGGCCAGCATGTGACCTTTGGACATGAAGTCGATACCCTGGAGGTGCGGGAACCCGGGTGCGCGAATTTTGCAGCGATACGGACGGTTCGAGCCATCCGAAACAAGATACACACCAAACTCGCCCTTCGGTGCCTCGACCGCGGCATAGCATTCGCCAGCCGGAACGTGGAAACCTTCGGTAAAGAGTTTGAAGTGATGGATCAGGGCTTCCATCGAACGCTTCATTTCGGCGCGCGACGGCGGTGCCACTTTGTTATTTTCAACAATAACAGGACCATCAGGCATATTCTTGATGGCCTGCTTGATGATTTTCAGCGACTGCCACATTTCTTCAAAGCGGACAAGGAAGCGGTCATAGCAATCGCCGTTCTTGCCTACCGGAATGTCGAAGTCGAAATCTTCGTATGAATCATAGGGCTGCGATTTACGCAGATCCCATGCCAGACCCGATGCACGGATGTTCGGGCCGGTAAAGCCCCAGTCAAGCGCCTCTTCCGCGCTGACGGTACCGATATCAACCGTACGCTGTTTGAAGATACGGTTGCCGGTCAGAACGCGGTCAAAGTCCTTGAGGAACACGTCATACTGATCAGCCCAGGCATCAATGTCTTCAAGAAGACCAGCTGGCAGATCGGCCGCAACACCGCCCGGACGGAAATAGTTGGCGTGAAGACGGGCGCCACAGGCGCGCTCATAGAATTCCATGAGCTTTTCACGTTCTTCAAAGCCCCACAGAAGCGGGGTCATCGCACCAACGTCCAGTGCGAACGCGGTCAGGTTCAGAATGTGGTTCAGAATACGACCGATTTCCGCATAGAGAACACGGATATACTGACCACGTTTGGGAACCTCGATCCCCATAAGCTTCTCGATAGCCAGGCAATATGCATGTTCCTGGTTCATCGGCGCGACATAGTCGAGACGGTCGAAATACGGGGTCGCCTGAATATAGCTCTTATATTCGATCAGCTTTTCCGTACCACGATGCAGAAGACCAATATGCGGGTCCGAACGTTCGACGACTTCGCCGTCCATTTCCAGAACCAAACGCAGAACGCCGTGCGCCGCAGGGTGCTGCGGGCCGAAGTTCATGGTCATATTTTTGATTTTTTGTTCGGACATCAGGCGTTGCCCTCCGCCTTTTCATCACCCGGAAGAACATGCTGGATGCCTTCCCACGGGCTTTCGAAATCGAAATTACGGAAATCCTGAACCAGTTTTACCGGCTCGTAGACAACGCGCTTCTGCTCATCATCGTAACGAACTTCAACATAACCGGTCAGCGGGAAATCCTTGCGCAGCGGATGACCTTCGAAACCGTAGTCGGTCAGAATACGGCGGGGATCCGGATGGTCGGCAAAGAAGATACCGTACATGTCCCATGCTTCGCGCTCGAACCAGTCGGCGGCGCTGAAAACAGGTACACAGCTTGGTACCGGGGTTTCTTCGTCGGTGCGGACCTTTACGCGGATACGCAGGTTATGTTTGAGCGACAGCAGGTGATACACAACATCAAAACGCTCCGGGCGTTCCGGGTAATCTGCACCACAAACGTCGATAAGCTGCTTGAACAAGCAGCCGGTATCATCCCGAAGGAAGGTCAGAACTTTAAGAATATCATCGCGCTTTGCGACGATGGTCAGCTCGCCGTAACGAATCTCGCTTTCGAGGATTTCGTTGGCCAGCTGGGACACCACAAGATCTTTAAGATCATTCAATGCGGCGCTGTTATCGCTGAGCAGTTCGCTCATGCAAGCCCCCTATTACGGATCAGCGTGTCAGGACACCAGTACGGCGGATTTTCTTTTGCAGCTGCAATATGCCGTAGATCAGCGCTTCGGCTGTCGGCGGGCAACCCGGTACATATACGTCAACCGGGACAACGCGATCACAACCGCGCACCACCGAATAGGAATAGTGATAGTAACCGCCGCCATTTGCGCACGAACCCATCGAAATAACCCAGCGCGGTTCTGCCATCTGGTCATAGACCTTACGCAGTGCCGGGGCCATCTTGTTGGTAAGCGTACCAGCAACGATCATCACGTCTGACTGACGCGGGCTTGGGCGGAACACCAGACCGTAACGGTCAAGGTCGTAACGCGACGCAGCCGAATGCATCATTTCAACAGCACAGCAGGCAAGACCGAACGTCATCGGCCAAAGGGAACCGGTGCTTGCCCAGCTTGCCAGCTTGTCGAGATTGGCAAGGACAAAGCCCTTGTCATTCATCTCGTCAAACACGCCCTTAAGCAGTGCATCCTGATCCGTACCGGGTGCCAGGGGTGCGCCTGTATTGGTGCTCACTCCCATTCCAAAGCTCCCTTCTTCCATTCATAGATAAATCCGACCGTCAGAACAGCCAGGAAGATCACCATCGATACAAAGCCGAAAGTCCCGATATCACCAAGGGTAACAGCCCACGGGAACAGGAAGGCGACTTCGAGGTCGAAAATAATGAACAAGATTGCGACCAGATAGAACCGGACGTCGAACTTGATACGCGCATCTTCAAACGGCGCGAACCCGCACTCGTATGCGGACAGTTTTTCAACATCCGGTGCCTGCTTGGCAAGAACCAGCGACGCGATGACGATTACCGCCGAAAGACCGACGGCGATCCCGATGAATACCAGGATCGGAAGATATTCCGAAAGAAGCTCTTGCATCTCTCTGACCTCTCAAGAACAGGCCTTGTGACCCGACCAGGTCCCCACCTGGCCCATTACGGCGCACCATAACGTATGCACCGCACAAGTTCCAGTCCTCAAGCAGGATTAAGCTGCTCTAAGACCGGAAACTTTCTAATCTTTTTACCGTTTACTACCGTCCGATATCGGGGCGCATGTCGAGATGATCAAGACCCTGCCCTGCGATGCAGTGTAAGCAACACATGAAAAGGCGATCGCGGAAAAGACGAAACGCCCGACAAAAGACAACAGATGATGGGTCATGGCGCGAGCGACGGGACTTGAACCCGCGGCCTCCGGCGTGACAGGCCGGCGCTCTAACCAACTGAGCTACGCCCGCAAAATGACCATCAATCGGCGGGCCTTTGTTAGACCACCCCCCAAACCAAGTCAAGCAGCTAGCAGTGTTTTCAACCCTTTCGACAATTGCGCCAGTCAACATCACCCGCTGAAAGGCAATTTCGGCCCGAATTTGTACCGATTTCACCCATTCTGTACATTTTGGACATCAAGGTGCGGTCGGTCTTTGCAAAGACGCGCCGGCTTTTATAGAATTGTTGACAAATTCCCCCTATCTTACGGTGCGATAGGGGCACGTTCTTGCATTGTCGGTTCAATGAAAGACAGAGTCATTACGACGGAGAAGACCACCCGTGGGGCGCGTTAAAGAAGAATACAGATCACTGGCCGGACCGGAAAAGGCAGCGATTCTCATGCTTGCTCTTGGGGAAGAGCACGCGACCAAGATGTTCAGCATGATGGATGACGAGGAAATCAAAGAGATTTCCCAAACCATGTCCGGGCTTGGCACCATCAGCGCCAACATCGTTGAACGTCTGTTTGTTGAATTTGCCGACCAGCTTTCATCGACCGGCTCTCTTGTCGGTTCGTTTGACACGACCGAACGACTGCTGTCGAAAGTTCTTCCCGAAGACCGCGTTAACGGCATCATGGAAGAAATCCGCGGCCCGGCGGGTCGCACCATGTGGGACAAGCTGAATAACGTCAACGAAGCGGTCCTTGCCAACTATCTTAAAAACGAATACCCGCAGACCGTCGGCGTGGTTCTGTCAAAACTCAAGCCGGGTCACTCGGCTTCCGTGTTGTCTTTGCTGCCGGAAAACTTTTCGATGGAAGTCATCATGCGTATGTTGCGCATGGAAGCTGTCCAGAAAGAAGTTCTTGATAATATTGAGAAAACCCTGCGCACCGAGTTTATGTCGAACCTTGCGCGCGGATCGCGCGGCGACAACCATGAACTGATGGCAGATATCTTCAACAGCCTTGACCGTCAGAGCCAGGATCGCTTCCTGACCGCACTGGAAGAACGTAACCGTGACTCGGCCGAGAAGATCAAGGCCCTTATGTTCACCTTCGAGGATCTTGCCCGTCTCGACAATAACGGCGTTCAGACCCTTCTGCGTCAGGTCGAAAAAGACAAGCTTGCCCTGGCGCTTAAAGGCTCCACCGATCAGATGCGCGATCTGTTCTTCAAAAACATGTCCGAACGTGCCGGCAAGATGATGAAAGAAGACATGGATGCGCTTGGCCCGGTCCGCCTGTCGGACGTCGAAGAATCGCAAATGATGATTGTCCAGCTGGCCAAGGAACTTGCCGCACAGGGTCAGATCGTCATTTCCGAAGGCAGCGGCGAAGACGAAATGGTCTACTAAATCGCCAGCACGGCATGCCAACCATCCAAATTCAAAGGGACAGCAAAAGCTGTCCCTTTTTTCATGTGCCGTCTTGATCCCTGCCCTAACCGACAATCACATTGGGGACGGGATCGGTGATTGATCTGATTTCCCAGCGTAGCCGGTTCTGGCCGCCGACTTCCTTGAACTCGGCGGCGTTATGGCTGCGGATCCCCGCTGTGGTCCGGAACTCGATCTTGCCGGTCATCTGATAACCCAGCGCATTCAGACGGTCCTGATACTGGTCGGGCACAAAGCCGCCGCGAATTTCGACAGTATTACGATCCTTGTGAAAGAACATCTCAAGGATGCGGGACTGCCGACGCACAAACACGAAGCTTTTTTCACGTATGATATTGCCGCGACGCTCATAAACCATGTTGAAGACGCCCCGGCCGCTATAGGTCAGCTGACGCACACCCGAATCGCGTTTCAGATCGGCAAGAACCTTGGCGACCTTTTCCATTTCACCGGCTTCATCAAGACTGTTGTCCAACAGGCCCTGGGTAATGTTTGGCTGCACCAGAAGCCCGCGATAGCTCAGGCGATAGTCACCATTACGTTCCATCGAAATGTCGATATTGAAGGATTCCGGCAGATAGCAACTTGCCAGAACCAACGGCAGAAACAGCACAAGCATCAAACGGCGAATTCGTCTGACAAGATTTGAAACGCGTTCAGCCGGGGAAGCATTCATGGTGCAGGTTCCGATTCTTTTATCCAGTGGCTGGTGCCTTGCTGTTAACACTGCCCGGCAGATGCCCAAGCGTCAACTTTTACAGATATTTACCACGCCACCACAATGGGACCGATCACACCTGTCAGCCGCCCTGCCCGGCAGACAAACCCGGATGCCGATAACAACAGCCGTCAACAGCTGCACAAACCCGCAACAGAGCCCCGTTGCATACGCAGCAATCCACTTTGTCATGACACAGCATATGCGCCACACAGGGCCTTTTCACACCCTGTAACGCAGCGCAAAATCACCTCGCATGCAAACGCGCAGATGACGACCTTGATTTCATGTGTATCAGGGAAAACCGGCAAAGAAAAAAGGCAGCCTTTAGGGCTGCCTTTTTCATGGTGGGTGATGAGAGATTCGAACTCCCGACCCTCTCGGTGTAAACGAGATGCTCTAACCAGCTGAGCTAATCACCCGTTGCGTATCCGCGCTGTTTTCTGCGGAAGCGGGCGGAACTTACCATGGTTTTTTCAAAAAGCAATGCCCTGATTGCAGAAAAATGTAACTTCTATTTCAAGGGTATTTATCCATGGCAACTGGTCAACCTGAACCCGCCAAAATTCCCCGTAAACATCACTGAACGCCCGATAATTTCGGCAAAACAATGCCGTGCAAGATTTCGCAGTGATTCGGAAATGATTCGCCCAGATTCGCAATCGGCCCAGATACGAGAAAAGGCAGCCTTTAGGGCTGCCTTTTTCATGGTGGGTGATGAGAGATTCGAACTCCCGACCCTCTCGGTGTAAACGAGATGCTCTAACCAGCTGAGCTAATCACCCATTTGTTTCCACGCTGTTTCCTGCAGAAGCGGGGCGGAACATAACACGGTTTTTACAAAAAGCAATGCCGGTGACGTGTGTCACCGGCATTTTTTCTAAGAACTTCGTCAAACTTAGTTGACGGCATCCTTAAGGCCTTTGCCAGCCTTGAACTTCGGCTGTTTCGATGCCGGGATGTCGATTTCTTCACCGGTGCGCGGGTTGCGACCTTTTGAAGCAGCGCGAGCAGCGACAGCGAAGGTACCGAAACCAACCAGACGAACTTCGTCGCCGGATTTCAGAGAATCGGTGATGGAATCGAAAACAGCGTCAACCGCTTTAGCAGCGTCAGCTTTGGACAGATCAGCTTTAGCAGCTACACTTCCAACGAGATCGTTTTTATTCACTTCCTGGCCCCCTTGTTTGGACGTTCGGAGTTATGAGGAAATTTGGTTTGCCCCAAACCTGTTGCATGGGCAGTGTAAGCAGGTAGCAAACAGCTCGTCAATGCGAGAGACGCAGTTTTCTGCGGTTTTTGACGTTTTTTTCCTTTTTTTGCGCTTTACACCAATCTCGACATGGCCCTTCGTCGATTCTTGGGCAAAGTTATCCACAGAAAAAGGGGAGCGACATGGTCGCTCCCCTTGTTTTCTGCCGGTTGTGACGGACCTTAATGAGTCGTCACACCGCCGATTTCCGATTCTTCACCGTCCTTTGATTTGACGGCAACATCATCATCGGGCTCTTCCCACTCGATCGGGACCAGCGGATTGACCAAAGCATGGCTCAGAACTTCGTCAACATGGGACACCGGAATGATTTCCATGCCACGTTTGACGTTGTCCGGAATCTCTTCGAGATCCTTTTCGTTCTCCTGCGGGATCAGAACGGTTTTGACCCCGCCCCGCAATGCCGCGAGAAGTTTCTCCTTCAGACCACCGATCGCCAGAACACGGCCACGCAGCGTAACTTCGCCGGTCATTGCCACATCCTTGCGCACCGGGTTTCCGGTCAGAACCGAAACAACCGAAGTCACCATGCCCACGCCGGCTGACGGACCGTCTTTCGGGGTCGCACCTTCGGGCACGTGAACGTGAATGTCGCGTTTCTGGAACAGGGTCGGCTTGATGCCGAATTCCGTTGCACGCGACCGCACGAACGAGGTTGCCGCCTGGATCGATTCCGTCATGACTTCACCGAGCTTGCCGGTGGTTTTCATGTTGCCCTTGCCCGGCACGGTAACGGCTTCGATCTGAAGCAGATCACCACCGAATTCCGTATAGGCAAGACCGGTAACAACACCGACCTGGTCTTCACCCTCGGTCTCGCCATAGCGGAACTTGCGGATACCGGCATATTTGCCAAGCGTCCGCGGCGTCACACGCACGGTCTTGATATTTTCAAGCATGATGCGTTTGGTCGCCTTACGCGCCAGACGGGCCAGTTCGCGTTCAAGGTTACGCACACCGGCTTCGCGGGTATAGAAGCGGATCAGATCACGAAGCGCTTCGTCAGAAATGCTCCATTCACCTTTGCGCAGACCATTATCCTTGATCTGTTTCGGGATCAGGTGACGTTTGGCAATTTCGACTTTCTCGTCTTCGGTGTAACCGGAGATCCGGATGATCTCCATACGGTCGAGCAGCGGCTGCTGCATGCGAAGCGAGTTGGCCGTGGTCACGAACATCACATCCGAAAGATCGTAATCGACTTCAAGATAGTGGTCGTTAAAGGTCGAGTTCTGTTCCGGATCAAGCACCTCAAGCAGGGCCGATGCCGGGTCGCCACGGAAATCCGAACCCATTTTTTCGATCTCGTCGAGAAGGAACAACGGGTTGGAATATTTCGCCTTTTTCATGCCCTGGACAATCTTGCCCGGCATGGAACCGATATAGGTCCGGCGATGACCGCGGATTTCGGATTCGTCGCGCACACCACCAAGCGACATGCGGATAAAGCTGCGGCCCGTGGCATTGGCCATCGATTTACCAAGCGAGGTCTTGCCAACGCCCGGAGGACCAACAAGGCACAGGATCGGGCCTTTGACTTTTTTGGTACGCGCCTGCACCGCAAGATATTCAAGGATGCGTTCCTTGACCTTCTCAAGACCGTAATGTTCCTTATCAAGGACCTTCTTGGCCTTTTTCAGATCATGGGAAACACGCGACCGCTTGTTCCACGGAATCGACACCATCCAGTCAAGATAGTTGCGCACCACGGTGGCTTCTGCCGACATCGGGCTCATATTGCGCAGTTTCTTGAGTTCTGCCTGGGCCTTTTCCTTTGCCTCTTTGGGCATTTTGGCCTTGTTCAGCTTCTCTTCGATTTCAGAAGCTTCATCCTTGCCGTCTTCGCCTTCGCCAAGTTCTTTCTGAATGGCTTTAAGCTGCTCATTCAAATAGTACTCGCGCTGGGTTTTCTCCATCTGGCGTTTGACGCGGTTGCGGATTTTCTTTTCGACCTGCAACACGCCGATTTCGGATTCCATGAAACCGAAAATACGCTCAAGACGATCGCCAACCAGCTTGGTTTCCAGCAATTCCTGCTTTTCGGAAATCTTCAATGACAGATGGGATGCCACCGTGTCAGCAAGCTTTGCCGGTTCTTCGATCTGATTGACCGAAACCAGGACTTCTGGCGGAATTTTTTTGTTGAGTTTGATGTACTGTTCGAACTGTGTGACCACAGAACGTGCCAGTGCCTCAAGTTCGCTGTCATCTTCGTCAGCGTCCTCGCGCACGGCACCATAAGCCTGGAAGAAGTCCGGGTTATCGACATAACCGGAAATCTCGGCACGCTTGCCGCCTTCGACCAGCACCTTGACGGTGCCGTCCGGCAGCTTGAGAAGCTGCAAGACAGTTGCGACAGTACCAACTTCATAGAGATCTTCGACGGCCGGGTCATCAAGACCGGCGTCCTTCTGGGTAACAAGCAGGATCTGCTTGTCTTCGCGCATCACATCTTCGAGTGCACGCACCGATTTCTCTCGTCCGACAAAAAGCGGAACAATCATGTGCGGGAACACGACAATGTCGCGCAACGGCAGCACCGGGTAAATTTCGCCACGCGCCAATTCGACCATTATGTTCTATTCCCTACTCTGAGCCAAAAACGTTGCTGGGGTCCTGCCATAGGCCCCGCCAGTAACGCGAACATTTCTTAGATAAGCTGAAATTCCCGCACCGCAATGGATGCCGGTGCGGGATTTAAGATCAGGCGGTATTTTCGACACCTTCATGGCGCTCCGAATGGATCAGCAACGGTTTTGCCTTTCCTTCGACAACGTCATTATTGATGACGATTTCCTCGACACTTTCCATGGTCGGCAGATCGAACATGGTATCAAGCAGGATGCCTTCCATGATCGAGCGCAGGCCACGTGCACCGGTCTTGCGTTCGATTGCCTTGTCGGCAATCGCCTTGAGCGCGTCCGGCTGGAAGGTGAGCTTCACGTCTTCCATGTCAAACAGGCGCTGATACTGCTTGATCAGCGCGTTTTTCGGCTCGGTCAGGATTTTGACCAGAGCATCATTGTCGAGGTCTTCAAGCGTTGCCAGAACCGGCAGACGACCGATGAATTCCGGGATCAGACCGAACTTCAGAAGATCTTCCGGTTCGACTTCACGCAGAACTTCACCCGTACGGCGGTCATCGGGGCTGCGAACATCGGCACCAAAGCCGATTGCGCTGCCCTTGCCACGCTGTGAAATCACCTTGTCCAGGCCGGCGAACGCGCCACCGACGATGAACAGGATGTTGGTGGTGTCGACCTGCAGGAATTCCTGTTGCGGATGCTTGCGGCCGCCCTGCGGCGGAACCGATGCAACAGTGCCTTCCATGATCTTGAGCAATGCCTGCTGCACGCCCTCGCCCGAGACATCGCGCGTGATCGACGGGTTGTCGGATTTACGCGAAATCTTGTCGACCTCGTCAATATAGACGATGCCGCGCTGGGCGCGCTCGACATTGTAATCCGCAGCCTGCAGCAGCTTGAGAATGATGTTCTCGACATCTTCACCCACATAACCGGCTTCGGTCAGGGTGGTGGCATCCGCCATGGTGAAGGGCACATCAAGAATACGGGCCAGGGTCTGGGCCAGAAGCGTTTTACCGCAACCGGTCGGACCGACCAGCATGATGTTGGACTTCGCCAGTTCGATGTCTTCATTCTTGCTGGCGTGATGCAGGCGTTTGTAATGGTTGTGAACCGCGACCGAGAGAACTTTTTTCGCATGGCCCTGACCGATGACATAGTCATCAAGGACCTTGCAAATCTCTTGCGGAGAAGGCACCCCGTCTGCCGATTTGACGAGATGGGTTTTATGCTCTTCGCGGATGATGTCCATGCAAAGCTCTACGCATTCATCACAGATGAATACGGTTGGACCGGCGATGAGCTTGCGAACCTCGTGCTGGCTCTTTCCACAGAAAGAACAGTACAGAGTGTTCTTGGAGTCCCCGCTATTCGATTTGCTCATACAAACCCCAATTACGTTTGACGTTATCTTTTATCGCCATGTTAGCCGGTAAACGATACCGATCTCAACGTTTAATCTGCGCTTTTCGACGTTATGGCGTCATGTTTGATATGGGTCCGCCATCGTGGTTGCGAAACCCCTTGCATTAATCACCCAAACGTTCGAGCGACCCACAAGTTCCAGACATCGGCCTGTCGCACGCGCTAATTACCTGTCTATGACTTAAAACTGCCATGAGGCAAGACATAAAAAAAACGCCCCGGCCATTGACCGGGGCGTTTTCACCGATTGCGATATGGCAATCAGTCTTTCTTTTCATCGCCTTCCGGCTTCGGACGCGAGGTCACCACTTCGTCGATCAGACCGAATTCCTTGGCCTGATCCGGGGTGAGGAAGTTGTCACGCTCCATCGCATCTTCAATCGTCTTGAGATCACGGCCGGTATGTTCGACATAAATCTCGTTAAGACGCTGACGCAGTGCCAGGATTTCACGGGCATGGATTTCGATATCCGATGCCTGGCCCTGGAAACCGCCGGACGGCTGGTGGATCATGACGCGTGCATTCGGCAGGCAATAACGCTTGCCCTTTGCACCGGCCATCAGAAGAAGCGATCCCATGGATGCCGCCTGCCCCATGCACACCGTCGAAACATCGCAACGGATGTATTGCATGGTGTCATAGATGGCGAGACCCGAGGTCACAACACCGCCCGGAGAGTTGATGTAAAGCGAAATATCCTTGTCCGGATTTTCCGATTCGAGATGCAGGAGCTGCGCACAGATCAGCGACGACATGCCGTCATGGACCTGGCCGTTGATGAAAACGATACGCTCCTTGAGCAAACGCGAAAAGATGTCGTAGGCACGCTCGCCCCGGCTGGTCTGTTCAACCACCATCGGTACAAGCGAATTCATCTGTTCTCTAATCATCAACTGCAACTCCCTGCATTATCCTAAACCGTGTCCGGTCGGATTACTTCTCGTCGGATTTGTCAGCTGCTTTTTTCTTCGCAGCCGGCTTCTTGGCAGCAGCTTTCTTGGCCGGAGCCTTTTTCTCTGCGTCCTTTTTCGCCGGTGCTTTCTTGGCAGCCGATTTCTTCTTCGGAGCTTCGTCTTCCTCTTCCGGCTTCAGAAGTTCTTCGACCGTAACGGTCTTTTCTTCAACCTTGGCGAGTTCGACGATGTAATCCACGACCTTGTCTTCATATACAGGGCCCTGAAGCGCCTGCAAGGCCTGCGGGTTATTTTTATAGAATTCAATAACCTGCTGTTCCTGGCCCGGGTACTTCTGAGCTTCGGCAACGAGGACCTTGTTCACGTCTTCCTGGGTAACCTGGATGTCGTTTGCACGGCCGACTTCTGCCAGCAGAAGACCCAGAAGAACGCGACGTTCTGCGATTTCGCGGAACTCTTCGGTCAGCTCTTCTTCGGACTTGCCTTTAGTTTCGTCATCTTCCTGACCAGCTTCACGGGCCTGTTTGATCTGACCAATGATGCCTTCGAGTTCGTTTTCAACGAGCGAGGTCGGAAGTTCGAAGCTGTGGTTTTCTGCAAGGGCGTCAAGCAGTTCACGCTTCAGCTTCTGACGGGAAACCGATTCGTACTCGCGGCCGTAATCCTTGCGGATCGCGTCCTTGAGGGCTTCGAACGATTCCTGACCGAGTTTCTTGGCCAGTTCGTCATCCAGCTCAGCCGGTTTCTTTTCTTTGATTTCCTTGACGGTTACGTCGAACTCGGCGTCTTTGCCTGCGAGTTCAGCCGCACCGTAAGCTTCCGGGAATTTCACTTTGACGACAACTTCGTCACCAGCGTTCACACCGGTCAGCTGATCTTCGAAACCATCGATGAACGAGCCCGAACCCAGTTCGAGTTCGTAATCTTCGGCTTTGCCGCCGTCGAATGCTTCACCGTCGATTTTGCCGAGGAAGTCGATGACAACAACGTCACCTTTTTTCGACTTGCGCTTGCGTGCGAGCGGCTCAGTGGTGCCCTGTGCAGCAGCAATACGCTCAAGCGTTTCGGTAACCTTGGCTTCGTCAAGTTCAACAACTTCACGGGTCAGCTTCAGCTTTTTGAAGTCCATGGCTTCGATTGCCGGGATAACTTCAACAGCGATATCGAACTCGAGATCACCACCTTCGTCGAATTTGGTGACTTCGATTTTCGGCTGAACAGCCGGACGCAGGTCATTGTCGGAAAGAACTTTGCCGGTGTTTTCGTTCACAGCAGCTTCAAGAACTTCACCCATGACGGCCTGGCCATAACGCTGACGCAGGAGTTTCGCCGGAATTTTGCCCGGACGGAAGCCCGGCAGGCGAACCTGGTCTTTGATCTCGTCAAGCTTGGCGACGACTTTTTCTTCGATTTGTGCGGCGGGCACGACGACTTTGAACTCGCGCGCCAGGCCTTCGTTTTTGGTTTCAGTAACCTGCATAGATAACTCTTTTGCTTGGTTCGAATAATGTCCGTTACGCGACGCAGTCCGGACGTCAGAAAGTCAATATGACTAAACGAATATAAAACCTGATCTAATTTTAAAGCCTGCAAGTGGTACGGGCGAAGGGACTCGAACCCCCACGGATTGCTCCACTGGAACCTAAATCCAGCGCGTCTACCAGTTCCGCCACGCCCGCACACAAGCACGCAAATCACGCCGGTAAGACCGGAATGAGTGCGCCTTAATACAAACTTCGCTCACCTCATGCAAGCATCGCCTTTTCGACAAATGCATTCTTGTCGAAATTAACCGGCAAACGGCGGCGCTATCGCGCGACTTTCAACGGTTTGCGTCAAAAAAGAAACTAGCGCAAAAGACGTTTGACCGCGCCAGATGCGGCAATTTTGCCCTGCCCGACATAGCTTTCGTGATTTTTTTCGATCATCGAAAGGTCGTAAAGATAGTTCACCATCACCCCGAATGACTGTAGCCAGCCGTTTTCCTTGCCATTGCCGTTCCAGTTAAGCCGTTCGACCCGGGCCCCGTTGGTCAGGTGGAAATGCGCCACCGGATCAAATGCCGACCCGGTTTCCGGGCGTCTGGCATTCAACAAATACCATGCGGCAAGATATTCGATATTGGCACGCGTGCGTTCGCTGACCTCGTCGGGATGTTTGGCAGGCGGCTTTGGCCCCATCAGGTCATCACAATCACGCAAGGCCGCCTCGATCGCCTTGGGCAGGCCGGTTTCCTGTTTTTGCGCCATTGCATCAAGCTGTTTGTTCATCCAGCCACGCAGTGCCGGGATCGGTGACAGGGTGCTGAACTGTTTAAGATCGGGCAAATCGCGCTGTAATTCACCCACCACCCGTTTGATCAGGAAATCGCCAAAACTGATCCCTGCCAGTCCGGCCTGTGCGTTCGAGATCGAATAGAAAATCGCGGTATCGGCCACCGCGCCCGCTTGATCGTCCTGATGTTCATGTGCGTCCTGATCGCCCTGGATCAGGGCATCGACATTTCCGGCGATGCCGTTAACCAGTGCGACCTCGACAAAGATCAGCGGTTCATCGGGCATTCCCGGATGGAAAAAGGCAAAACATCTGCGGTCCGGGGCCAGCCGGCGCTTAAGATCATCCCAACTCTGGATCGCGTGAACGGCCTCATAGGCGATCAACTTTTCCAGAAGGGCTGCTGATGAATTCCACGTAATGCGCTGCAATTCCAGAAAACCGATATCAAACCAGCTTGCCAGCAATTCCTTGAGATCACGTTCAAGAATCGCAAGTCCCGGTGCCTCCTTGCGCCAACGCAAAAGATCAGCCCGCAGATCAACCAGAAACTTCACCCCCTGAGGCAAGGAATTGAATTCCTTAAGGATCATGCGAAATGGTGGCACAAGTGCGGTTCTGAGCTCCGCCTCCAGAAGCGCCTGTTCAGCCAGATCATCAGCCATGTTCCAGTCTGCCATGATCGCTGACACATGATCGCGATCCACGCCAAATTCATTGACCAGCAAATGCAGAAACGCACGTTTGCCAGCATCATCAAGGCGCAGAAAATCATGCCCAAGTTCCGCCGCACGTGATCGCGCCGATACCGCACCACCGCGCCGGGCCAAACAATCTGCGATCTGACGGCGCCAACGATCCTGACGGCTTTGGCCTTCATCAAGACCAAGACTGCGCACAACCGAACTGTCGCGCAATTCACGCCAGGCCAGACGAAGATTATCGATGGTTCTGTCAAGAAAGGTCTGAGACATGATTGTCCCCCACATCCAGCAGTTTTACAGCCCGGCCATGATCCGGGCAGACCACGACTGACCGTTGTTTTTTTTCACACCACGTAAGACATGCAGGAGATGTCGTTGGCATCACTTTTTATGCGGCTTTATGCGGCCTGTCTGACATTTATATCGGAAGGTCGGCACCAAACATCCAGCACCTGTTGGTACTTGTCACAAATTTGGTGCAAAACGCGCTTTGCGCAATCACTGGGATCAATGGCGAAATGTTCAGGCTTTCTTCCGCGAGGCCAGCCACAATTCGCGCAGAATGACGGGAAGATGGTCCGGAATATCTTCGGCGATCAGCCCCGGGCCAATATCCGCACCGCACCGGCCATGCAACCAGACACCCATGCAGGCCGCATCAAACATTTCCATGCCCTGCGCCATCAGCCCGCAAATAATCCCTGCCAACACGTCGCCAGAACCGGCCGTTGCCAGCCAGGGGGCTTCAATGGCGCTGATGGCCGCGCGCCCGTCCGGGGCGGCAATGACCGTATCGGCACCTTTGATCAGAACCGTCGCACCACTTCGTTTCGCCGCCGCCCGCGCCCGGGTCAGTTTGTCACCTTCGATGTCGGGGAACAGGCGACCGAATTCCCCTTCATGCGGGGTCAATACCGTCGGCCCCTGAACCGCAAAACATAATGTAGACGGATCATCGGCAAAACTTGTGAGCGCATCCGCATCCAGAACCGTTGACCGGCACTGATGCAAAAGTTTGAGAACAAGGCTTCTTGTATCGTCGCCAACCCCGTATCCGGGCCCGATGACAAAGGCGTTATGCCGGCAATCATTCAAAAGAGTTTCGATCTGACCGATCGGTGCGGTCATCACGCCGGGGCTATCGGCCCCGTATATCGGCAAGACTGAGGGGTCGGATACCACCGTCAACAATCCGACACCGGACCGCCGTGCGGCCCGCGCGACAAGGCGGGTCGCCCCGGTCATGGCAGCCCCACCAAAAGCCAGAAGATGACCACGATGATATTTATGCCCGTCAAGACCGGGCCAATGGATGCCCGCCCGCCACAAGACAGGATCATTGCGCCAGCAATTCGGCCGGATTTCCGAGATGATCTGATCAGAAATCCCGATATCGCGAATGGCCAGTTCACCGCACATCAACCGCCCCGGCAAAAGATAGTGCCCCGGCTTGGCCCGGCAAAACGTCACCGTCAGATCCGCTTTGATCGCACATCCGCGGATCATGCCGGTATTGCCATCAACGCCTGAGGGCACATCAACCGAAACCACAGAAGCCGTACTTGAATTGATCGTGGTGACAAGCACCGCAATATCGTCCGTGATGTCACGGGCAAGCCCGGCACCAAAGATACAATCGACAACAAGATCCGCCCCGACAACCAGCGCCGGCGAAAGGCGTTCGGATGCGCCTTCCCAGCGCGCGGCATGATCTGCGGCATCCCCTTTAGGGGCCGCGACATCCCCCATCAGCCCAAGCCTTACAGACCAGCCTGCCTCGCGCAGCAAACGCGCAATGACAAAACCGTCCCCGCCATTATTGCCCGGCCCGCACAGAACCGATACCGATCGTGGTGACCAGTGGCGCACGATTTCTTCGTACACCGCACGTCCGGCATTCTCCATCAGCACATCACCGGCAATCCCGCCATCGATGGTGCGACGATCTGCTTCATACATCTGGTCTGTGGTCAGAATTTCGAACATTTCACCCCGTCAGCTTTGCGCGGCAGCATCAACCCGCATGGCGGAATTCCCGCCTGCCCGTCCCGTCACCAGACATGGCAAGTCACCGGTAGCCATTTCCCTGATGTAACAGTATATTGCACCAAAATTCGCACATCAGACAGTTAGCACATAGGGTTATCTTTCTGGTCTGCAAAGATCACGCACTTTCCGCAACAAGGCTTTGCCCACATGCATGTTGTCGTTATGGGTGCTGGCGTCATCGGGACGACAGCGGCCTGGTATCTTTTGCAAAATGGTCATCAGGTCACGGT
The DNA here is from genome assembly GCF_002844235.1 of Thalassospira povalilytica. Lineage (GTDB taxonomy): Bacteria > Pseudomonadota > Alphaproteobacteria > Rhodospirillales > Thalassospiraceae > Thalassospira > Thalassospira povalilytica. The sequence continues at coordinate 749,693 of NZ_PGTS01000002.1, forward strand.
AATTGACCGCCAACATGCCAGTGCGCAGGAAACCAGCTTTGCCAATGGCGGTCAGATTTCTGCATGTCATGCCACCCCGTGGGCCAACAAAGGTACGCCGGGGCAAATCCTGAAATGGCTTGGTCGCGAAGAAGCGCCGCTTCTGATCAGAATGCGCTTTGACCCGCAACTGTTTGCCTGGGGATTGCGGTTTTTGGCCAATTGCACGGATAAACGTGCGCAGATCAATCTTGAAAAGGCCTTGCGGGTTGCGACCTATAGCCGTGATTGCCTGCGTGCGTTGCGCGGTCAGCTTGACCTGCAATACGATCACAGCGAACGGGGGATCCTGCATATTTGCCGCGATGATGGCGAAATGGCTGCGGTTGCGCGTGCGACCCAACAGATGCAGGAACTCGGTCTTGGCCGAAAACTGGTCAGCACGCAGGAATGTTACGAAATTGAACCTGCCTTGCGTCAAAGCACGGCCCCGATTGTCGGTGGCAGCTACACCCCCGATGATGAAAGTGGCGATGCCCGAAAATTCACCGAACATCTGACCGGCCATTGCCGTGCCCGTGGTGCCGACTTCAAATTCAACACCACGATTGACCGACTGATCCATGACAATGGCAAGATCACGGCAGTCCAGACCAATCAGGGGCAGATTAAAGCTGATGCCTTTTTGGTCTGTCTTGGCAGTTACAGTCCGCTTCTGGTCAGGCCGCTTGGCATCGATTTGCCGATTTACCCGTGCAAGGGCTATTCGATCAGTATCGATACGACCGGCTATGACGGCGCACCGCACACCGCCCTGATCGATGACAGCGTTAAAATGGTGTATTCAAAGCTTGGCGACCAACTTCGGGTTGCAGGCACTGCCGAGCTTGACGGGTATAACCTGCGCATGTCGCCGCGCCGAAATCAGTTGATCGTTGATAAGGCATTAGAATTGTTTCCAAATTGCGGGGACCGGTCCAGCATCGCCTTTTGGTCGGGATTGCGCCCGGTGACGCCTGATTCTGCCCCTATTCTTGGCGGCACAAAATATGGTAATCTGTTCCTTAACACGGGGCATGGGACGCTGGGCTGGACGATGAGTTGTGGATCGGCAAAGGCAATCGCCGACGTTATAAGCAATCGCACACCTGACATCCCACTTACAGGGCTGGGTATCGAACGTTTTAAACGAGCGTTACTGTAAACCATGGGACCAGGGGCTGATATGACCAGCAATACACCGATTGGCACAACCAGTGTGCCATTGGCCGATCAGGTTGTCTTGAACGCCCTGCCCTATGCGGCTGTCATCTGTGACCGAAACGGTATTGTTCTTCAGTGTAACGAGGCCATCGCGCGCCTGATTGGTGTGTCGCGCGACCGCATGATGGGCCGCAAGGCCGGCTTTCTTTCCAAGGGCCTGATCAACGATATCGAAGACGTGTTCGCATCGGGCCGCACGTGGCGCGGTGATATTGTTCTGGTTGGTGCATCACGCGAAAGCCATGTTTGCGATCTTTCAATCGCCCCGCTTGAATATTTCCAGAACAATGAAACACGTACTGCGGTTTTGATGACGCTTCTGGAAAATGATCGTCAGCAACAAGCCGAACGATCCCTGATGGAACAAACCCGCCATCAGGCCGACGCAAATGCATCAAAATCCGACTTCATCGCCAATATGGGCCATGAATTGCGTACACCGCTTAATGCGATCATCGGCAATTCCGAACTGATCGCCCAGGCCGTTCTGGGGGATATTCCCGATGGTTATCGCGACTGCGGACGCGATGTGTATGAAGCAGGCAAGCACCTGCTTGAACTTGTGAATAATGTGCTTGATGTGTCCAAGCTGTCGGCCGGGTCCATGACGCTTCAAGCCGAAGACGCCGATCTTGGCATCGTCATCAATGAAGCCGCCAAACTGGTTCGTGACGACATCACCCGTCGCAAGCACCATCTTCGGATCAACTTGCCGCAGGATGGGTTTGCCCTTCGCTGTGACAAGCTGAAGCTCAAACAAATCCTGATCAATATTCTGAGCAACGCCGCGAAATTCACCCCTGATGGCGGCACGATCACGATCAATCTGACATCCACCGATGATGACGTCACTATTGCGATTGCCGACAATGGCGTTGGCATGAGCCCGAATGACATTCCGCGCGCACTTGCCCGCTTTTCACAGCTGCACCCATCCGGGGTCAAGGAAAGTGCCGGGACCGGACTTGGTCTTCCGCTGGCAAAGCTTCTGGTCGAACTGCATGGCGGCAATCTCAGCATAGAAAGCGCGCCGGGCAAAGGAACAACCGTGCGCATCACGCTGCCGCGCGGATAACCCCGCATCCCGAATATCAACACAAAAGCCCCGCATCGGCCGTCCGGTGCGGGGCTTGGTGTTTCAAGCAGCCGTGCTGAACGCACCAGTCTGCTCTGCATACTATTGCTGTTGAGCTGCTGACTGGTTGATCTGGTCGTGGCGTTGTCTGACCTCCTTGGGCCAGCGACTTTTGATATAGGACAGGCTGGCGATGATTTCTTCATCACTCAGGACATCCTCAAACCCCGGCATGGCCGAGGTGTAACCATCCCCTGCCATCGCGGCCGGACCATATTTGGTCAAGGCAAATAGCAGGGCATCGGGGTGATGCCAGGTGTGACCGGTCTCATCATGCGGCGGAGCCGGCAGCAAACCGTCTTCACCCCGTTCGCGCCAGTTGGCTTGCCCTTCCAGTTTTACGCCATGACAGGACGCACAATTGGCGTCATAGATTTTCTTGCCAAGGGCCACGACCTTCAGATCATCGGGGAGCAATTCCACGTTCTGTTGCGGCCCGGCCTGCGGGACGAAAAAGGAAACAATTCCATACATGATGGCGGCCCCGACAGCGGCCCCCAGCACCATAACACCTTTATTTTGCACGCTTTGGTCTCTCTCTTTTCTTTTTTGGTTCACGGGCCGCGCTTCAGCGCGCCAGATCGTTGATGATCGGACAATGCGGACGATCATCGCCGTGGCAGGCATGCACAAGGTCGGAGAGTGTTTTCTGCAAGCTTTGCAGTTCCGAAATCTTGCGTTCGATTTCACTCAGATGGGCCTTGGCGATTTCCTTTACGTCGGACGATGCGCGGTTGCGATCCTCGTAAAGCGACAACAGGACCCGGCAATCCTCGACCGAGAATCCAAGCCCGCGCGCACGTTGCAAAAACCGCAATTTGTGCAGGTCATCGTCACTGTAATCGCGATATCCGTTTTCAAGCCGCCCTGGCGTAACCAGCCCGATATCCTCGTAATAGCGGATGGTTTTCGCCGGAAGCCCGCACCGGGTTGCTGCATCGGAAATATTCATAACTGTCTCCCCGCCTTACCGCCGGACTTTCCAGCCGCGCAACGTCAAAGAGTTGCCGACCACCGAAACAGAACTGAGCGCCATGGCCGCCCCGGCAATCGCAGGGCTCAGAACGCCAAGAGCGGCAAGAGGCACACCCACCACGTTATAGGCAAAGGCCCAAAACAGGTTCTGTGCGATCTTGCGGCGCGTGGCGATCGAGATATCAATAGCAGCCGACACCAGTGCCGGATCCGACCGCATCAGGGTGATACCCGCGGTCTCCATGGCAACATCGGTACCGCCGCCCATGGCAATACCAACATCGGCCGCCGCCAAGGCCGGGGCATCATTGATGCCATCGCCAACCATGGCGACATGACGGCCCTGCTTGCGCAGTTTTTCGACCTCGCGCGCCTTGTCCTGCGGGCGAATACGTCCTTCCCCGCGCTCCAATCCCAATTCACGGGCAACATGGGTTGCGACATCCTGACTGTCACCAGACAACATGATGGATGAAATGCCGCGCGCCTTAAGATCGGCAATTGCCTGTTTGGCGCTTTCACGAATGCGGTCTTCAAGGGTGATGTAGCCCGCAAACGCACCGTCAATCGCCACCAGCACAACAGTGCGGCCTTCGCTTTCATGCTGTTTGATTTCATCGGCAATCGCCTGTTGGGGCAATGCGATACCCTGATCCTGCAACAGGGCCTCTGTCCCGATTGCAACCGAATGGTTTTCGACACTGGCCAGGACACCGGCCCCGGTTTTGCCTTTGAAATCGGTGATATCGGGGATCTGCATTTCCTCGTCACGGGCCAATGACACAATCGCACGCGCAAGCGGATGTTCGCTTGCCGCCTGCACCGCTGCAACCAGACGCAACATGTCATTGCGTTCGACATCTTTTACCGCACGAACATCACGGACCGTCGGTGTGCCTTCGGTCAGGGTTCCGGTTTTATCAAAGATCACGGTATCAACGTTATGTGCCTGTTCAAGGGCTTCGAAATTGCGGATCAGGATCCCGTTACGCGCGGCACTGCCCGTCCCCGCAACAAGGGCGGTCGGGGTTGCCAGACCAAGCGCACAGGGACATGCGATCACCAGCACCGAAACTGCGGCAACGATGGATGCCTCTGCCCCGTAACCCATCAGCAACCAGACCGAAAGGGTCACAAGGGCGATCGCAACCACGACCGGCACAAACACCGATGAAACACGATCCACCAGTTTTTGCACCGGCGCCTTGCCGGTCTGGGCCTTTTCGACCAATCGAATGATCCGTGAAAGCGTGGTGTCATCGCCAACGGCACGTACTTCGATATCTAGTCGGCCGGTGCCATTGACAGCACCGCCAACAACGGCATCGCCGGGCATGCGGGCCACCGGCCGGGTTTCACCGGTAATCAGGCTTTCGTCCAGTTCGCTTTCACCGGCATGCACAGTGCCGTCGACCGGAACGCGTTCGCCCGGCAGTACACGGACAATATCCCCCACCGTCAGACTTTCGATGGCGACATCCTGTTCACCGGCACCATCAACCAGTTTGCGTGCACGCCGCGGGCGCAATGCCATCAATTCACGGATCGCCGCGGACGCACCGCGTTTGGCGCGTTCTTCCATGATCTTGCCAGCCAGGATCAGGGTAATGATCGCTGCTGATGCCTCGAAATACAGATGCATGTCGCCGGGCTTGCCGACCACCATGTTATAGACACTCAGGAAATAGGCCGCCGACGTTCCCAGTGCGACAAGAACATCCATATTGGCACTGCGATGGCGCAAGGCTGCCCAGGCACCTTTGTAAAACCGCTGACCAATGATGAACTGCACCGGTGTGGCCAGAACCAGTTCAAGCCAGGCCGGCAGGTGATAATTCACACCCAAGTTCATCCACACCATCTGCAACACCAGCGGCGCGGTCAGAAGTGCCGATACCGCAAGCATCACAAGTGATTTGTCAAACCGGCGCGCCTGCCCATTGTTGGTGGCGGATTGCCCGTCGGTCGCATCGTTATCGCCGGTCGCGGATGTGTTGCGCGACGTTGCATGATACCCGGCATCCTCAATCGCACGGATGACTGCTGCATCATTGACCTTGCCGGGCAACGCGTCGATATCAGCACGTTCCAGTGCGAAATTGACGCTGGCCGATGTGACGCCGGGCATCGCGGCCAAAGCCTTTTCCACGCGCAATGCACAGTTCGCACAGGTCATGCCATCAACATCAAAAGACAGCTGCTGTTGCGGAACGCTATAACCGGCATCCTTGATGGTATCTGCAATCTTTGCCGTATCAAGCTTGTTACCGTCAAAGCGGATATGGGCGGAATTCAGTGCCAGATTGACATCGACCCCGGTCACGCCATCAAGACCGGCAATCGCCTTTTCCACGCGCCCGGCACAATTGGCACAGGTCATGCCCTCAATCGGCAAACTGACCTCGTCCTGTTGCGCGGACGCTGCCTGTGATCCACTGCCTGTGCTTTCCTGGGTAGTGCCTTCTTGAGCAGCACTTCCTTGGGCGGTGTGATCGGTTGTTTCGATCCGGCTATCCATATCTTGTCACCTCAATCCGGGTTGACGGGGGGCGCATGGCTTCAATGCCGTTTGGCGCACATCCCTGTTTGATATGGTGGAAGATAGACCTTCCAGCAACTGGAAGGTCAAGCCGAAAAGTTCCGATGCGAAAAAAGACTGGAAAGCTTTGAATTATAATAAAAAAGCCCCGGACGAATTCCGGGGCTTTTGAAGCGTTGATCGCAAATTCGATCAGCCGTGCGGGTTCGGTTCCCCGGCCGCGCGGAACTGGATGTAGTTTTGCAAGCCCATCATATCGATCAGGCGGATCTGCTGTTCGATCCAGTATGCGTGATCTTCTTCGCTGTCATCAAGCAAACCAACCAGCATCTGACGGGTCTGGAAGTCGTCTTCCTTTTCAGCGATTTTGATGGCTTCCTTAAGCAGGTTGATCACGTGATATTCGTGCTCGAGATCGTTTTTCATCATCTCGGGCACGGTTTTACCGATCTTGATCGGTTCACGCGATGCGGTGTCGGGCACGCCTTCAAGGAACAGGATACGCTCGATCAAACGTTTGGCGTGTTCAAGTTCCTCGTCCTTTTCATGGTGCATGCGCTCATACAGCGAATGCAGGCCCCAGTCGGCATACATTTCGGCATGCGTGTTGTACTGGTCGGCCGCAGACAGCTCGGCAGTCAGCTGTTTGTTCAGTGCGGCAATAACCTTTTTACTACCCTTCATGGCGTTAAGCTCCTGATCTGGTTAGTCGCCGTCGCCTGAACGGCTTTGAATGTAATTTGCGATACCGACATGTTCGAGTTGCCATTCCTCGGTCTCAAGCCAGTCGACATGTTCTTCCTGTTCTTCAAGGAATTTGACCAGCAGATCACGGGTGACGAAGTCTTCGGCTTTTTCGCATGCAGTGATTGCTTCGCGCAGCAGCGGCAAGGAGGCCAGCTCGAACTTCATGTCGCAACTGACGATTTCCTCGACATTTTCGCCGATCATAAGTTTATTGAGGTTCTGAAGATTGGGCAGGCCTTCAAGGAACAGAATGCGCTCGATCGTGTCATCGGCACGTTTCATTTCCTTGATGGAAAGCTTGTACTCATATTCGCCCATTTCTTCGACGCCCCAGTCGCGCAGCATCCGGGCATGCAGGAAATACTGGTTAATCGCAGTCAGCTGATTGGTCAGAATGCGATTAAGATATGTGATGATCTTGGGATCACCTTTCATCATGGCTCTCCTGATGGGTTGGGCTACCAAGATATTGGGAACAGCCCCCACCCGTTTCAAGAGAAAAACGCGCCTTTGATTACCATTATCAATAATTTAGGCGATTTCCTTAAAATTCTTCATTTACACTGCTTGATTAAAAATCATTCGCAGATTTGAGCCTGCGAATGAAAATCGCTTCGCCAAAAAATCACCCGAATGCGATCTTTTACCGTCCCTGATCCGTACGACTCGTAACCGCATTCACGCAGCCTGTACCGGGATCAAAATGCCTTCTTGTCAGACCATTCGTTTCGTATTGGGCGATCAATTGACGCGCTCTGTTTCAAGTCTTGCCGATGCAGACCCGCAGACCGACGTCATTGTCATGGCCGAACCCCGTCAGGAGGCCACCTATGTCCCCCATCACAAACAAAAGATCGTCCTGATCCTGTCGGCAATGCGCCATTTCGCAGATCAACTGCGCCAAGAAGGCTTCATTGTCGACTATCATGACTATCAAAGCCGCCCCTGCGACAGCTTCAGCAAAGCACTGCGGTCATCCCTTGATCAGTATAATTGCCGGAAAGTCATCATCACCGAGCCCGGAGAATGGCGGGTTCGCAAGAAAATAGAGGGCTGGAAAACGCAATTTAATGCGGAACTTGAAATTCGCCCCGATGACCGGTTCTTTGCAACACTTGGCGCGTTCGAGGATTTTGCACGCAATCGCAAAGAATTGCGGATGGAATATTTCTATCGCGGACTGCGGCGCGAAAGCGGCATTCTGATGGAACCCGATGGCAAGCCGGTCGGTGGCAAATGGAACTTTGACCACGACAATCGCAAACGCCTGCCCGACGATGTGACACCGCCTGAACCAAAATCCTTTGCACCAGATCAGATAACCCGCGATCTTCTTGAATGCGTTGACACAGATTTCCCCGATGCCATCGGAGAGGCCCGTTCATTCGGATGGGCGGTGACACGCGATGATGCGCTGGCTGTACTTGATCATTTCATCACCACCCGCCTGCCCCGCTTTGGTGATTATCAGGATGCGATGACGGTCAAAAGTGCGACCGTTTATCACGCCCTGATCAGTCCCTATCTCAATATCGGATTGCTGTTGCCAGACGAAGTCTGCCGGGCGGCAGAGCGTGCCTATCATGACGGCACAGCGCCCCTGAATGCGGTCGAAGGCTTTATTCGGCAGATTCTGGGCTGGCGGGAATATGTGCGCGGTCTTTACTGGTTCATGGGCCCGGATTACGCCACGCGTAATCATTTCAATGCCAGCCGGGCACTGCCGGCCTTTTTCTGGGACGGGAACGTTTCACTGAACTGTTTGCGTCATGCAATCGGCGAAACGCTGGACAATGCCTATGCCCATCATATTCAGCGCCTGATGGTGATTGGTAACTTTTCCCTGCTTGCCGGTCTGTCCGTCAAGGACGTGTGCGATTGGTATCTGGCTGTTTATATTGATGCTTTTGAATGGGTTGAATTGCCAAACACCCTGGGCATGGCACTTTATGCCGATGGCGGGGTCATGGCGTCCAAACCCTATGCGGCCAGCGGAAAATATATTGATCGCATGTCGGACTATTGTCAGGGATGCCAGTTCAATCCGCGTAAAAACACCGGGCCGGACGCCTGCCCGTTCAATGCGCTTTACTGGCATTTTCTGGACCGCAATGCCGATACACTTGGCAACAATCCCCGCCTTGGCATGCCTTATCGTAACTGGGCCCGAATGAAAGACGAGACAAAGCGTGACCTGATCACGCAGGCAGAACAGTTCCTGAACCGTCTAGATAAAGGTGATTTTTCCAATCATCCCAAACAGGCAACACTGTTTTAAATCCCGGAAATCCCCCGAAATCCGGGCGGCTTTCCCCGGCCGAACCAGAACGGCCAGCTGATCGCAGGACAGGCTGCCCTGGACCAAACGCCAAAAGGCAGCATTGCCAAAAGACGAAACTGTCGCCCAAAACACAAAAAGCCGGACTGATGTCCGGCTTCCGCATTGGCAATCCCGATAAACGGGTGCCTAAAGTGCGCTGGCGTTATGCAATCGCGTCACGAGCTGCTTTACGAGCAACGTCTTTGATCTGCCAGTGAGAAATACCGACATCATCAAGATCGCGCTTATCGAGGCCGTAAAGTTCATTCGCAACCGAGCGTGCATAGGCCCAACGGCGAACAGCAACAAGAATACTGGACAGGAACATGTTGAACCTCCTTGGGTTACAAAATTCGAATGCTGCCTTGGAGCTCACCTCCAACTGTCTGGCGCATTCACCTCAGTAGTTTCGCAATGCAATATGCCCAAGGGCCACTCAATCCTCAATTGCCAAAGTTTGCATATCATCTGTTCCATTTTGTCACATATAAACCCGTGACCACGGCTGATCGGCCACGAAACCCCGAAGTTATGCATATTTCACAGGTGTTTTCAGCCAACGGACGCCCCACCAAAACGTGCCGCGGCGCGGCAAAACACCGGCGATCACGGGCAATATCAGCTTAATTTTGACGGAAATGACGTCTGTTTTCGCGAAATTGATGACCGATTTGACGTCGGACAAACAGGATCGCCCGTTTTGTCGACAGACAACAGACCAGTCAAAACCGCCAAATGTCGTAAAACAGGTTTCATTTGTGCCGGATCACATCGTAAACCATATCAATATGCTTGAATTTTCTGTTACTTGTGACGGTCCGGAACATCTTTGATGCTGACAAACGCTCTAATTGTTTTTGCTGCCCTGCAATATGGTGATTGGCTACCAAATTATTTTTGTAACAGATTGTTTCAGTTCGCATTCTGGAAACGCCCTGTTACAGTTTTGTGGATGCATTGAACGGTCTCTCACAGCATGTTGTCGCTGCAAATGGTTCAAAGCCAGGGAGGAAACCTAAATGTATCTGCGCAAAACCATCCTCGCCACCGGTGTGGCGATTTCTGCACTTGCAACTGCAAGCTTTGCACATGCAGAGCCGACCGCTGAAGTTCTGCACTGGTGGACTTCGGGCGGCGAAGCGAAAGCTGTTGCTGCACTTAAAGAAGATTTCGAAGCCAAAGGCGGCAAATGGGTCGATAGCCCGGTTGCTGGTGGTGGCGGCGATGCGGCCATGACCGTTCTGCGTTCGCGCGTTCTGTCTGGTGACGCACCGGCTGCTGTTCAGCTTAAAGGTCCGGCGATCCAGGATTGGGCCGAACAGGGTGCGCTTGCTGATCTCAATGACGTTGCCGAAGCAGAAGGTTGGGACAAGGTTATCCCGCCGGCGATTCAGGACGTCATGAAGTATGAAGGCGACTATGTTGCTGTTCCGGTAAACATTCACCGTGTTGACTGGATCTGGGCAAACCCGACCCTTCTTGCAAAAGTCGGCGCGACCGAAGCCCCGAAAACCTGGGACGAGTTCAACGCTCTTGCTGACAAGCTCAAAGCTGCCGGTATTACCCCGGTTGCTCATGGTGGTCAGCCGTGGCAGGACGCAACCGTCTTTGAAACCGTCGTTCTTGGCCTTGGCGGCCCGGAATTCTTCCAGAAAGCCCTGGTTGATCTCGACGAAGACGCTCTGAAATCCGACACCATGAAAGCGGTGTTCGACCAGATGCGTAAAATTCGCGGTTATGTCGATGCCGACTTCCCGGGTCGTGACTGGAACCTTGCAACCGCAATGGTCATGAATGGCGAAGCTGCCATGCAGATCATGGGTGACTGGGCAAAAGGCGAATTCCTTGCTGCTGGCAAAGTACCGGGCAAAGACTTCATCTGCTCGGCAACCCCGTCTGAGCACGGCTACCTGTTCAACGTTGACAGCTTTGCAATGTTCAACGTTTCGGGTGACGACAAGGTCGAAGGCCAGAAACTGCTTGCTGAACTGATCGTTGGCGAGAAGTTCCAGGAAACCTTCAACCTTCTCAAAGGTTCGATCCCGGCACGTCTTGGTGTTTCGCTCGACAAGTTCGACGATTGCGCCAAGAAATCCGAAGCTGACCTTCTGGCAGCCCAGGAAGCTGGTGGCTTCCTGCCGTCCATGGCACACGGCATGGCACTTCGCGGCCACCTGTCCGGTGCGATCGTTGACGTTGTCACCGCCCACTTCAACTCCGACATGTCGTCTGACGAAGCCGTCTCGCGTCTGGTCGAAGCTGTTGAACTGGCCAAAGACTAATCTCACCTGATCTGAACAGTCTTATCGACTGAATCGTATGCAGGCCCCGGTTTCCGGGGCCTGCTTCCCGCTACTTTAACTTTTGAGGCAAAGGGTATGGGGGCTTCTCAAAGCACCGAAAGCAACCTGACGGCCCGCATCCAGCGTCATCTTTCCAAGATCGTTGTTGCACCGTCCTTTGCTGCGTCCCTGTTTTTCGTTTACGGGTTCATCCTGTGGACGGGCTATATGGCGTTTTCCAAGTCGCGCATGCTTCCTGTTTGGGATTGGGCAGGCCTGCGACAGTATGAACGCCTGTGGCAAATGGAACGCTGGCATGTTGCCATTGAAAACCTTCTGGTCTTTGGCGGTCTGTTTATCGTGACCTGCCTGATCATCGGGTGCCTCTTGGCAGTTCTTCTTGATCAGCGTATTCGCGCCGAAGGCGCACTTCGCACGATCTTCCTGTATCCGATGGCCCTGTCCTTTATTGTGACCGGTACCGTCTGGAAATGGCTTCTGAATCCGGGCCTTGGCCTTGAAAGCATGATGCATGATTTTGGCTGGACGAGCTTCAAGTTCGACTGGCTGGTCAATTCGGACATGGCGATCTACACGGTTGTGATCGCAGCTGTCTGGCAGGCATCGGGCTTTGTCATGGCAATGTTCCTTGCGGCATTGCGCGGCGTCGATCAGGACATCATTCGCGCAGCCTATATGGACGGTGCCAGCCTGCCCCGTATCTATTTCGGCATTATCATTCCGTCGATCCGCCCGGTTTTCCTGAGTGCGATCGTCGTTCTGGCCCATCTGGCCGTCAAAAGCTTTGACCTGGTCATCGCCCTTACGGGTGGCGGTCCGGGTTACGCATCGGATCTTCCGGCAACCTTCATGTACACCATGGCATTCCAGCGCAACCAGCTTGGTGTTGGCGCGGCCAGTGCAATGATGATGCTGGCAACTGTTATGGCAATCATTGTGCCGTACCTGTATTCCGAACTGCGCGGAGGCAAGAAAAATGGCTGATCTTCAGACCTATAGCCACGACGCAGGCTGGAAAAACACGGTGCTGCGCGGCTTGCTCTATCTCGTTTTGATCCTGTTCGCAGCCTATTATCTGTTCCCGCTGATCGTCATGATTTCAACATCGTTGAAGTCGCTTGACGAAATCCGCGAAGGATCACTGATTTCGCTGCCGCGGGTGGTGACGTTTGATGCATGGAATTATGCATGGAACGAAGCCTGCGTCGGTGTGGAATGCACCGGGATCAAAGTCTATTTCTGGAACTCGGTCAAAATGGCGATCCCCGCCGTTCTGATTTCGACCTTCCTTGGTGCGATCAACGGATATGCACTGACCAAATGGCGGTTCAAGGGTGCCAACATCGTGTTTGCGCTTCTGCTGTTTGGGTGCTTCATTCCGTTCCAGGTCGTTCTGCTGCCGATGTCACAGGTTCTTGGCAAGCTTGGCCTTGCCAGTTCGACCCCGGGCCTTGTTATGGTCCATGTCGTTTACGGCCTTTGCTTCACCACCCTGTTCTTCCGGAACTATTACGTATCGATCCCGGATGAACTGGTAAAGGCAGCCACCATTGACGGTGCGGGTTTCTTCACCATTTTCTGGCGCATCATTCTGCCGATTTCGACCCCGATCATCGTGGTTTCGGTCATCTGGCAGTTCACCCAGATCTGGAATGACTTCCTCTTTGGCGCGTCCTTTGCCTCTGGCGAAAACGCTCCGATGACAGTCGCACTCAACAATATCGTCAACACCACTACCGGCGTGAAACAGTACAATGTCGATATGGCAGCAGCCCTGCTGACCGGTCTTCCGACATTGCTGGTTTATGTCCTGGCAGGCAAATACTTCGTCCGCGGCCTGACCGCCGGTTCGGTGAAGGGATAAGCAAATGGCATCACTCACCCTCGATAAAGTTCGCAAGGCCTTTGGCCCTGTCGAAGTTCTCAAGGAAATCAATCTGGCAATCGAAGATGGCGAGTTTCTCGTCCTTGTCGGTCCGTCGGGTTGCGGTAAATCGACCCTTCTGAACCTGATTGCCGGTCTGGAAAGTTCGACCGGCGGGGAAATCCGCATCGGGGATCGCGTCATCAACGACGTACACCCCAAAGACCGTAACATCGCCATGGTGTTCCAGTCTTATGCGCTGTACCCGAACATGACGGTTCGCAAGAACATCACCTTTGGTCTGGAAATCCGCGGTGTGTCGGCACAGGAACGTGACAAGGCCGTTGCCGATGTCGCCAAGCTGCTTCAGATCGAGCCGCTTCTGGATCGCAAACCGTCCCAGCTTTCGGGTGGTCAGCGTCAGCGCGTTGCCATGGGCCGTGCGCTTGTGCGTGATCCGGACATCTTCCTGTTTGACGAACCGCTTTCCAACCTTGATGCCAAGCTGCGCGTTGATATGCGGACCGAAATCAAGAAACTGCATCAGCGTCTTGGTTCGACCATCGTTTACGTGACCCATGACCAGATCGAGGCCATGACACTTGCATCTCGCATCGCGGTCATGAAAGGCGGCATTCTTCAGCAGTTCGATACGCCGCAGAACATCTATGAGCGCCCCAACAACATGTTTGTTGCCGGCTTCATCGGTTCGCCGTCCATGAACTTTGTCGATGCGACCCTGATCGACAATGGTGGCAAGCTTGCCGTTTCGATCGAACGTGATGGCGGTCCGATTACCCTGCCGCTGTTCGAAGCACCGGAAAGCTACAAGGCCTATGTCGGCAAGAAAGTCGTCTTTGGCATCCGCCCGGAAGGCCTGACACACAAGCGCACCGGCTCAGACGAACCGGGCAGCCAGTATGTCAACTTCGACAGCAAGGTCGAAGTGATCGAACCGACCGGTGCCGACACCATGACGGTGATCGACATTGCCGGCAAAGAAATCGTCGCACGTGTCCGTCCGGACCGCGCACCGACACCGGGCGAGAGCATGACCTTCTCGGCCGACATGTCTCAGATCAGTCTGTTTGACCCGGAAACCGAGTTGCGGATCTGATCTGACTGGCGGGTGGTTCTGGGGGCCACCCGCCATTCTTCTTTTACCGGTGCGTCAAACCTGCCGGTCATGAAAAAAGCGGCCCGAATATGCGGGCCGCTTTTTTTTGTTTCTGCCATCCGGTTCAGTTGGGCGCGATGATCCGCCGTGGCAGCGATATGGTGACCTCAAGCCCCTTGCCCGGCATATTGCGCAGGCTGATCCGTCCGTCATGGGCGTCAATCACGGTTTTGACAATCGACAGTCCAAGCCCGCTGCCCCCGGTACTGCGCGCACGCGATCCTTCGACGCGATAGAATGGCAGGAAAACCTTGTCCTGATGTTCGACCGGAATGCCCGGCCCCTCGTCACGGATGGTCACCAGAACATTGTCCGCTGTTGCTTCCAGACTGACCTTGGCGCGATGGCCATATTTCAGGGCATTTTCAATCAGGTTGGTAAAGGCGCGTTTCAATGTCCCCGGTCGGCAGGTCAATCGAATGCTGCGTTTGCCATCAAATGAATGGGGCTCATCCCCACCACCAAATACCGTATGAACCGATGAAAACTGCAATGGCTGCGGACCGTCGAAACTGACAGGACGGCCAAGATCGGCATAGTCATCACAAATCGCTTCAAGCACGGAAACGAAATCAACGGTGCGTTCTTCTTCTTTCTGAATCCAGTCGCCCAGAAAATCGAGCGCATCATTCAAAAGACCGTCCATTTCATCCAGATCACGCAGAACGGTTTCGCGCAATTCATCATTTTCAATGAATTCGGCGCGCAGTCGCAGGCGGGTACTCGGTGTGCGCAAATCATGCGAAATCGCTGCCAGCATACGGGTACGATCGCCCAGCATGCGCGAAATCCGTTCGCGCAAATCGTTATAGGCCGCGGCCATTGACCTGGCTTCGGTCGGGCCGCGTTCTTCGACCGGCGGGCCATCGACTTCGTCCCCATGGGCAATGATCGCTGCGGTCAGCTTTTTGAACGGTCCGGCCAGCAAATCGGCAAGGGCGGCAAAGACGGCCAAAACCGCAACCACCCCCATCAGAAACATCAGAAACACAAGCGATGGCGATGAATAGCTGGCCCATAATTCATCATGACTGATCAAAAGCCGCTTGCCCGACGGCATCATGATTTCAAGCTGGGCTTCCAGTCCCAGACGCGCCATTTCGCGCGACAATTCTGCAAAAAACAGGCTGGGATTTTCGGTTGCCTCGATGGTGGCACGTTGTTCGGAACTCAGGCGCCCGCGCAGGAAATGGACCTTGACCGATGTCGGCCAACCGGTATTGGCCAGTCGCACCGGCATGGCGATATGTTGTGCCGGCCTTGAAAACAAAAGCAACGTGCCAAGATCATCGGCTGGCAAGATGCGCAATGCCATGCCATCGCGCGCCGCAATATCGACGATATTGGCTTCGAATTCGGGATTGTCGGCAATGCGGGCCAGCTCACGAATGGTAAAGCCCAGCGTATAGGCCCGGCTGATCCGCTCGTTGCGTTCAATGACATAATAGGATGCCAGCGCACTCAGCACGGCAATGATCACGCCGCCCAGCATCATCAGCATAAAGATCCGCCCACCCAAGGTACGCGGCTTGTAGCGTCTTAGATAATCACTGAACTGTGCGAACATGTCCGCCATCACACAGTCCTAAAGCGTCTGTGTATCGGCGCAGAACTGATACCCAATCCCGCGAACGGTTTTGATCAGTTTGGGATTTTTTGCATCTTTCTCGATCTTGCGCCGCAGACGGCTGATCTGGATGTCGATGCTGCGATCAAATGGCAGTGAACTTTGCCCGCGGACAATATCAACAAGCTGTTCACGCGACAGTGCCCGCTTGTTGTTTTTCACCAGCGCCAGCAACAATGAAAATTCACCGGTCGACAGATGAACCGCCACATTATCGGCATCGCGCAATTCACGCGATCCGATATCCAATGTCCATTCACCGAAAATAATACGCTGGGTCGGGGCAACTTCATTGTCGGTCGGCCCCACCGCACCGGTTTCAAACCGGCGAAACACCGCCCGGATACGGGCCAGAAGCTCGCGGGGATTGAACGGTTTGGTCAAATAGTCATCCGCACCAAGTTCAAGTCCCAGAATACGGTCGGTATCCTCACCCACCGCTGTCAGCATCACAATCGGCACCTTGGATGTGCGCCTGACATCCCGGCATAACGCAAACCCGTCTTCGCCCGGCAGCATGATGTCCAGAATGACCAGATCAATCTTCCAGTCGCGCAAGGCACGGTGCATCTCGTTGCCGTCCGAAACGGTCGTGATGCGAAAACCATGCTGCAGCAGGAACTTTTTCAAAAGCTTCTGGATTTCCTGATCATCATCGACAACCAGAATATGAGGTTCACGTCGCGTAGTCAGAGTCCCGAACTCCCCTTTATCAATCGGTCATGTTCCTGACCGTGCGCGGAGTTTAGTCCATATTGCCTTCGGATTGAAACATTTTACCATGACCTGATCATAAAAGAAAAAGCCGGGCTAAACCCGACTTTCCCCTGTGTCTGCCCGATGCGTCTCATCGGGTTTTATTTCAGGTCATAGACCTTGGTGCTGCCCGATACTTCGGACGCAATCACCAGTATGGCATTCCCGGTCGGGCTGTCCTTGGCATCAACGAACTGCATGCCTTCGGGTGCCAGTTCGCCTGCGGTGTCGGCTTCGGGATTGCCCGAGAAACGGCGATCACTGTGATAGGTGACAAATTGCGGGTTGGCCGGATTGGTCAGATCATAGACCATAAAGCCACCCTGCCGTTCCAGTCCGATAAAGGCATAGGGAACGCCGTTGACATACCCCGCAGCAATGCCTTCGGGTTCCGGGCCTTTGTCGTCGGAACGATTGTCGCGGCTGTAATTTTCGGTGTCCGAGGAGTTAAAGACATTGGCGTATTTCGCCGCCAGCACCTGCTCGAACGCATCGCCGCTATCAAAGACCATCTCGCCACTGGCATTCAGAACCGAGAATGACCGCGCGCCATAGCTGTAAATAACGTCAACATCCCCGTCACCATCGGTGTCACCCTGTGCGGTTGTCGTTTTCAACCGGCCAAGATTTTCGTCTTTCTGAAGGGTGTCGGCATTCGGGAAGGCCACCGGGTCAAGGGTCAGTTTGCCAACCCGGGTTTCTTCGCTGTAACCGTCATAGTCACGGGAATCGCCTTCGTTGGCGATCAGGATCCAGTCCTTGCCGCCAATTTCAATCGCATCAATGGTATCGGGCATATACATGCCCATCACCGGCCAGGTACGGATATTGATCTTGCCGTCCTTGTCACTGGCATCAAAGGCATGAACCGAATGATCCTTGAAACCAAGACCGGCCACATGTTTGACCGTCGCGGTTTCGATATCGATGATGGCGACTGCATTGTTTTCCTGAAGCGACACATAGGCGGTCTTGCTGTCGCCTGAAACAGCAATGTATTCCGGCTCGATATCCTGGGCGACGCTTGACGTACCCGGGTTGGATGTCCGCATGCCGTATGGCAGTTCCGCATCATTCAGGAACCTGAAATCGACGGTGCGCACATCGGCATCGCTCAAACCATCGACGCCACCGGCAATCGAAATGATTGAAACGCTGCCTTCCGGGTCGTTGGTGAATGCGTCATTGGGTTCGCCTTCATTGGCAACAAGGACATATTTTCCATCGGGTGAAAACTTGATCATGTCGGGCAATGCACCGACCGTTACCGATGCGATAAAGTTGCCTTCGGTATCAAAAAACACCGCCTTGCCCGGGGCCTGCTTGTTTTCATTCTCGACCGCGACGGCAAGGACCCCGTTTTTCACCGCAACACTGTTTGCCCCCTTGCCCCAGGTCGCAAGTTCAAGTGCACCAAGCTTGGAAAGCTTGTCGGGGTTTGACATATCAAGGATATCAATCGCCTTGTCCGCGCCATTGACGACAAAGATGCGTTTGGACAACGGGTCAAATGCCGGGATTTCTGCGGCACCCTCGTCGAGCATGCCGGTGCGATATTCGCCCATCGGCACAATCGTGATCGGGTGTGCGCCCGCGTTGGTAACACTGTTGGTCATCATCGCGTGATCTGGTGTAGTACCGGCACAGGCCGTCAAAAGTACGGAAATAGCAGCAGTTGCCATCAATGAAGAACGCATAATTCCCCCTTGGTAAATGGTTCGACAGATCAGACAACCTGCTGATTTGTTGTAACGGTTTGATGACCCGGGCGTGACAGTTTCATAAATATCTTGTGGCAGTGACTGCTCCAACCCGCCCCGTCTTGCGTATCAGAATCAAACCGCTGAATTGTCGCAACACCACATCATCGGGGCTGTCAGATGAAATCAATCCGCATCGCCATCATCGGCGCAGGCATGACCGGACTGAAAGCTGCAAGTACTTTGCACAAGGTCGGAATGGACGTCACCGTCTTTGAAAAAAGCCGTGGTCTGGGCGGGCGACTGGCATCACGGCGAACCGATTTCGGTCATTTCAATCACGGTGCGCAATATGTTACCGCCCGTCACCCCGGTTTTGCCGCCTATCTGGAACAGGCCGCATCGCATAACGCCGCCCAAAACTGGAAACCGAACCTGCATCGTGGCGACATTCCCGCCATGCAAAGTGCCGGAAACCTTGCGCTTGATCACTGGTATCAGGGCGCGCCGCAAATGAACAAACTGATCAGCCCGCTTGTCGATGCCTTTACCATTCACAAACAGCACCGCATCACCCGAATTGAACAGCTTGATCGCAAAAGCTTTGTCCTTCATGACGATCTCGACGGCGAATTCGGCCCGTTTGACGGGGTTATCGTAACGGCCCCTGCCCCGCAGACGGCTGAATTGTTGCGGCCACTTTCAGCGCGCTATGACGCGATTGGTGACGTGGTCACCGCACCTTGCTGGGCGGTGATGGCGGCCTTTGAACAGCCACTTCCGACGGCATTTGATGCCATGCTGCATCCATCCCCGGCAATCAGTTGGGCAGCACGCAGCACACAGTCAGATGATCTGTTCCACCGGCGCCGTCCCGACCCCTGGGTTCTTCATGCCAGTCCGCAATGGTCGCGCGACCATCTCGAAGATGACAAGGACCGCGTGATTGAAAACCTTTTGGCTGCCCTGCGCGATGTGAGTGGCGTCAAACTGCCGCAATTGCATTCGGTGCAGGCCCATCGCTGGCGCTATGCGCGCACCGAACAGCCACTGGGCTCAAGCCATCTGAACGGTATGAACGGGCGCGTGATCGCCGCCGGGGACTGGTGTCTTGGTGCCCGGGTCGAAGCCGCATGGCGCAGCGGTCAGTCTGCCGCCCATGCGATGATTGAAACCCTGATCGGATAAATACGACCCGGTAATGCCATGCCCCGCAATGCCAATGGATCATTCCGCGCCAAGGCGCATTTGCCGTCAAAGACATGCCTATCCTGCGGCCGGCCATTTTCGTGGCGACGCAAATGGAAAACCTGTTGGGAAGACGTCAAATACTGTTCCGACCGATGCCGCAACAGCCGTCCGCACAAAAGATCCCCTGAGCATGATGGTGCAGGGTCATGATCGTTGATGATATCGAAGAAACCCGGCCAACCTATGCGGTTTTGCGCCAAAGAATGCTGTCACTTGCAGCCCGGCGCGGTGCGGACAAATCCTTCTGCCCGTCCGAGGTCGCCCGATCATTTGGCAACAGCTGGACCGAGCTGATGCCGCGCATTCATCAGGTGGCCGAACAGCTCTGCGCCGAACGGCTGGTTGAATATCAGAAGGGCGGCATCAGCCATGGCCAAAACCGCCCTTCCGGTGCCTATCGGCTTTGTCTGGTCCCCGATGACGGGGACTAAAATTCACCCGCGCAAATCATGCAGACGCTTGATCAGACCTGCTGTTGATGCGTCACGCGCACCGGCGTCTTCCTTGCCTTCGACCATTGGCAGCAACTCCTTGGCAAGCTGCTTGCCAAGTTCGACCCCCCACTGGTCATAGGAATTGACGTTCCAGATGATGCCCTGAACAAAGATTTTATGTTCATACATCGCCACCAAGCGGCCAAGGGTAAATGGATCAAGCTGCTTATACAGGATCATGGTGCTGGGCTTGTTCCCGGCAAATACCTTTTGCGGGGCAAGAACATCAATCTCGGCCGGGGAAAGGTCACTTCCGGCCAGTTCGGCCCGCACTTCATTCTCGGTCTTGCCACGCATCAATGCTTCGGCCTGTGCCAGACAGTTTGACACCAGCTTGTCGTGATGGTTACCAAGCGGATGGAGCGCATTGGCTGCAACAATGAAATCAACCGGGATCAGTTCGGTGCCCTGATGGATCAGCTGATAAAACGCATGCTGCCCGTTGGTGCCGGGCTCGCCCCAGATGATCGGACCGGTTTCATAGGCAATCGCCTTGCCATCGCGGGTGACCGATTTGCCGTTACTTTCCATATCGGCCTGCTGCAAATAGGCTGGCAGCCGTGAAAGATGCTGATCATAGGGCAAAATGGCCTGGCTCGATGCGCCCAGAACATTGCGATACCACACCCCGATCAGGGCCAGGATCATTGGAATGTTGGTTTCCACCGGTGCGGTTTTGAAATGGTTATCCATTGATTGCGCACCGCGCAGAAGGTCTTCGAACTTGTCATAGCCGACTGCCAGAATGATCGGCAAACCAATCGCCGACCACAGGCTGTAACGCCCGCCGACCCAGTCCCAGAACCCGAACGCATTGTCGGTATCAATTCCGAATGCCGCGACCTTATCAAGGGCGGTTGAAACCGCCACGAAATGTTTGGCGACCGCACTTTGATCCCCCAGCGCCTTTACCAGCCAGTCACGGGCGGAATAGGCATTGGTCAGCGTTTCATCGGTCGTGAAAGTCTTGGACGCAATGATGAAAAGGGTCGTTTCCGCATCAAGATCCTTGAGCGTATCGACAATATGCGCGCCATCGACGTTTGAAACGAAATGGCAGCGAATGCCATCAATATGGAACGGGCGAAGCGCCTCATTGACCATCACCGGGCCAAGGTCGGATCCGCCAATACCGATATTGACCACATCGGTTATTTTCTTGCCTGTATGGCCCTTCCATTCGCCGGAATGAACACGCGCGGCAAATGCCTTAAGCCGTGCCAGCACTTCCTTGACGGCGGGCATGACGTCTTCGCCGTCAAGCTCGACCGGGCCACCATCAAGATTACGAAGGGCCGTGTGCAAAACAGCACGGTTTTCCGTGACATTGATCCTGTCACCGGCAAACATCCGGTCGCGCCATTCTTCGACATTCGCAGCCTTGGCAAGGCGCACAAGGGCGGCCATCACATCATCGGTGATCAGGTTTTTCGAATAATCGACAAACAGGTCGTTAAGCGCGGCGCTATAACGTTCGAACCGTGCCGGATCATCGGCAAAAGCCTGGCGCAGGTTCAGTTTCCCTGAAACCTCCGCGCCCAATTGATCCAGTTCTTCCCAGTTTGCAGTCAGTTTGTCAGCGGACATCACCACCCTCGGCCTTGTTCAACGTATTACACACCAAAACAGTGCAGTCGCGATCCCGCAGACTAGCATCTTGTTCAAACGATGTGTGGGACAGTTTGCAGAATGTCGTGGCAAGATTATGCGAATACCACGACATTCCTGTTGCTGGCGCCTTAGCGCGCTGAAAGAAAGTCTTCGACTTCCTTTTCGGTCGGAAGCGCATTGATGGCCCCGCGTTTGGTGGCGGTAATCGCCCCCACCGCATTGGCAAAGCGACATGCCGCAATCAGCTTTTCCTCGGAGCCCAGAAGTTCGGGGTCTTTCAGCAAACGCGACAGGAAGCCCGCCGTGCATCCGTCCCCCGCACCTGTGGCATCCACCGCCGTTACGTCAAACGACGGAACGAAACCGTCAAATTCCGGCGTGATAAAGCGCGATCCTTTGGGGCCATAGGTCACGACAAGTGCACGCCACTGGTCACACCAAAGATCCTTGATGCCGTCTTCCAGGTCTTCCTTGCCCGATACAAAGATGATTTCTTCGTCCGACATCTTGACGACATCGGCCTGACTGATCGCGAGACGCAGGATTTCACGCGCCTTTTCCACACTCGGCCAAAGCGGCAGGCGCAGGTTCGGGTCACATGAAATGATCGCCCCGTTTTCGCGCGCGATACGGATGGCCTCAAGGGTGGCGGCGCGCGGATCATCATCGATCATGCACAGGGTTCCGTAATGGAACAGATCGGTTGATGTCAGCATATCCCGATCAAGATCGGCCGGGCACAGCAACATGTCCGCCGACGGGCTGCGATAGAATGAAAATTCGCGTTCGCCATCGGCACGAAGCGACACGAATGCCAATCCGGTCAACGCTTCCTTGGTCAGAACAATACCCGATGTATCAACATTATCGGCCTTAAGCGTATCAACAAGGAAATGCCCAAAGGCATCATCACCAAGTTTGCCGATAAAGCCGGTATCAATGCCCAGACGTTTCAATCCCACAGCCGCATTGCCCGGTGCACCGCCCGCGGCCTTGGCAAAGGCAGGCGCATCGGCAAGGCCGGTACCGGTCACAGTCGGAACAAAATCAATCAGCAGTTCCCCAAGACAAACAGCTTTGGCTGTCATGACGTTTCTCCGTTCGGATTGTCCGCAAACAAATGCGGACCCGTTATCAAATTCATGTTGCGATCTGTGGGACCGACGGGCTTTTTAAATCGATTCAATTTGACGTGCAAACCAAAATCGGAACGAATGATAGCACATCACTGTGTGGATGCCTTTTGGCGGGCCAGTGCGCGGCCAAATTCGATCTCGCGCGCACGTTCAAGTTCGGTCATCCAGCGTTCAAACATGTCATCACGTTCCAGCTGAATGGCATAGTGACGATGCAAGGCGGCGGTCAGTCGCCCTTCGCGCCCCAGCATGTCATCGGCAAACGCAATCATTACCGAATTCGGCCAGGCAATTGGGCGCATTTCGCGAATGGTGGTGAAAATGCTGTCTTCGTCACGATCCGGTTCGATTTGCGCCATCAGGGTAATCATGGCCGCTGTCGACCGTGAAACTCCCATATGGCAATGCACCAGCAAGTGACCATCACGGCGATCTGCGTGGCTGGCTTTCAGGGCCTCGCCAAAGGCCAGAATGGCTTCGACATCCTGACGGGTCGGTGCCGGACGGCCTTCCTTGTCGTCAATCACGTCATGAAACCGCAAAACGGTCCGTTCATGCGGCGCAAAATCGCCAAAGATGGCCGGATCTTCCCGGTCAGGATCAAGAACTGACAGGATATGGGAAACCCCGTGATTACGATGGGTTGGCAATTCATCAATGCCACAGATGGTCAAACGGGTAATCGCGATCGGTTTCATTTTTCATTTCCTGTCATGTTTCATTTCTTATTCGGCCCTATCAGAGCACAAGAAAATGAAAAAACAAGGGCCGGCGCCTGTTAAAAGCACCAGCCCTTGAATAATTCCAGTGCGCGCAACTGATTGCGTCGCCCTGACCTATGAGCAGAACCGTTATTTCGCGCGGTTTACCGCATGAATATTCAGCATTTCCCACGCCATGGTCGCCCCGGCAAGGGATGTGATGTCTGAAACATCAAATGGCGGGGATACTTCAACCACGTCACTGCCGATCAGGTTCACATGACCGGCAAGACCGCGCAGGATCGACACCGCCTGATGGCTGGTCAAACCGCCCAGAACCGGTGTACCGGTCCCCGGTGCATAGCACGGGTCAAGGCCATCAATGTCAAAGGTGATATAGGCCGGGTTATTGCCAACCGTTGCCTTGATCTGTTCGACAATGGCGTCAATCGACATCGACTGAACTTCCGGCCCATAGATGATGTTATAGCCGTGCGTCGATTCATTGTGGGTACGAATACCGACCTGAATGGATTTCGACGGATTAACGATGCCCTTTTTCGCCGCGTGCCAGAACATGGTGCCGTGATCGATACGGTCACCATCATCTTCCCAGGTATCGGAATGGGCATCAAACTGGATCAGGGAAATACCATCACCGTATTTCTCGGCATGGGCTTTCAGGATCGGATAGGTGATGAAGTGATCGCCACCAATCGTCAGCATCTTCGCACCCGACTGCACGATATCGCGTGCGTGATCTTCGATCATGTCGGGCAGTTTTTCCGGATGGCCCGGATCGATCACCATATCGCCGTAATCAATCACCGCCAGTTCGGCAAAGATATCACGCCCGGACGGAAAATGCGGTGCCCATGCAAGATTGGTCGATGCACGACGCACCCCCTGCGGGCCAAGGCGGGTACCCGGACGGCTTGATGTCGCAAGGTCATAGGGAATGCCCGTCACGGCGATGTCGATACCGTTAAGATCACGCGAATAGCGGCGGCGCATGAATGACAGCGCACCGGAATACATCGGCTCGCTGGTATTCTGATGCACAGATTTCGCCGTAAAGGCGTTATCACCGCCCTTGGTGTCAATGACGCCAGTGCTGCTCATTTTTCTTCCCTTATCTCCGAATGAGAACCTGCTTGTAATCAGGCGTCGCCCAGCGCAATCCAGGTCGACTTGATTTCACAATATTTATCGAGCGCATGCAGCGAACGATCGCGACCGGTACCGGACTGCTTGTAACCACCAAACGGCATGGTGATTGATCCACCGTCCCAGCAATTGACCCAGACAAGACCCGAACGCAGTTTCTTTGCGGTCATGTGTGCCTTGTTGATGTCGCGCGTCCAAACCGCTGCTGCGAGACCATATGGCGTATCATTTGCCGTCTGAACAGCCTCTTTCCAGTCCTTGACCGAAATAACCGACAGAACCGGGCCAAAGATTTCTTCCTTGGCGATTGTCATATCGTTTTTGATGCCATCAAACACAGTCGGTTCGACATAATAGCCACCGGACTCGGTGCGTGCGCGTTTGCCACCGGTGCGCAGAACGCCACCTTCGGCAGAACCTTTTTCGATATAGCCCAGAACACGGTTCATCTGGTTTTCATCGACAATCGCGCCCATCTGGCTTTTCGGATCAAGCGGATCACCCGGCTGCATTTTTGCACCCGCTGCAATGACCTTTTCGATGAATTCATCCTTGATGCTTTCTTCGACAATCAGACGCGAACCGGCTGTGCAAACCTCGCCCTGGTTATAGAAAATACCACCGGCTGCGGCCGCGGCTGCGGCATCCATATCCGGGCAATCAGCCAGAACAATGTTCGGGCTTTTGCCACCACATTCAAGCCAGACGCGCTTCATGTTCGACTGACCGGAATATTGCAGGAACAGCTTGCCGACCTCGCCCGACCCGGTAAAGGTCACGCAATCGACATCTTCATGCAGGCCAAGCGCCTTGCCCGCCGTCGGACCGAAGCCCGGCACAACGTTCAGAACACCTTCGGGGATACCGGCCTCAACCGCGATTTCCGCGACACGAAGGGCGGTCAGCGGTGATTGTTCTGCGGGTTTCAGGATGATCGAATTTCCCATCGCCAAGGCCGGGCCAAGCTTCCAGACCGCCATCATCAGCGGGAAGTTCCACGGCACAACAGCGGCAACCACGCCAAGCGGCTCACGGGTGATCATGCCGATTTCATTGGTGCCCGACGGCGAGATTTCATCATAAATCTTGTCAATCGCCTCGGCATACCAGCGGATGCACTTGTAAGACAACGGAATGTCATCGCGGGCAGCAAGCGTGATCGGCTTGCCCATATCAAGGCTTTCAAGCAATGCCAGCTCGGCTGCATTCTTTTCAAGAAGGTCCGCGAAATGAAGCAGGATCGCCTTGCGCTTGGCAGGTGCGGCTTCGGACCAGCTGCCTTTTTCAAAGACGGCGCGGGCCGATGCCACCGCACGGTTGACGTCTTCGACATCACATTCGGCAACCTTGGTCAGAACCGACCCGTCGCGCGGGCTGATGCAATCGAATGTCTTGCCCGATGCGGCATCAACATAGGCACCGTTGATGAACGCCTTGTTGCGAATATCAAGGGCGGCGGCCTGTGCGGTCAGTTGTTCAAAATTCAACGGATTGGTCATCGGAAGTCTCCTGACGGATGGCGCTTTTGGGGCCTTGTTCAATATCGGAATTCAGGTCGGGTCATATGCCCGATACTTTACGCGATCAGTATGACGGCGGTGTGGCAGCACTGACGACTTCGCATTCCCCGTCCCCGACATTGCGGAAACGGTGCGGAATTTCTGCATTGAAGTAATAGGCATCACCAGGGCCAAGCACCTTGACCCGCTCGCCCACTGTCACTTCAAGTTTGCCGCGGATAATGACACCGGCTTCCTCGCCCTTCTGAACGATAAGATTGTCACCGGTATCGCCACCCGCCGGATAGGTTTCATGCAGCACGCGCAATTTGCGATCCTTGCGCGATGCCCCGACAAGACGCATTGACATCGTCCCGTCGGAAAGTTCGACAAGCTCTTCTTTTTTAAAGAAAATTTCTTCACCATTGTCGAGATCAATGGTGAAGAAATCAATCAGGCTCATCGGGATGCCTGCCAGCACTTTGGCAAGACTGTCAACAGACGGGCTGACACGATTTTGTTCAATCGTTGAAATCGTACTGTTCGTGACACCGGCACGTCGTGCCAGTTCACGCTGCGACAGCCCGTACATGCTGCGCACAGCTTTCAGACGATCCCCGACCTTTTGCGACATTCCCGGTTGTTCCCTATTGAATGTTTTTATTTTTACCTGCGGTCAGACCGCATCAAGGTACCAGCGATATTCAAGCTGGGTAACCTCGGCAAAGAATTCGTCATATTCGGCCCGACGGCAGATATCAAAGACCTCGACGAAGCGTTCACCAAGATATTCCTTGACGATCTTGCCATCCACGAAACGATCAAGAGCAGAAATCATGCTGCGCGGAACAATCCGCCCGCCATGCTGTTCATAACCGTTACCAACGGTCGGCTCGCCCGGATCAAGCTTGTTTTTCATGCCGTAATGCATCCCGGCCAGAACACAGGCCAGCACCAGATACGGGTTGGCATCCGCACCCGACACGCGATGTTCGACACGGGCGGCCTTGGGGCTGCCAGCCGGAATACGCAACGCGACCGTACGGTTGTTCAAACCCCAGTTCGGCGACATCGGCGCATAGGCCTTGTTCTGGAACCGGCGATATGAATTCGGGTTCGGCGCGAATACCGCCATGCTTTCAAACATCGCTTCCTGCAAACCGCCAATCGCAAAACGCAGATTTTCGGAAACTTCCTCGCCCGCGACCGGCGACAGCACGTTATTGTCATCCTTGTCCCGCAAGGACACATGAACATGCAAACCGTTGCCCGCCTGATCGGAATAGGGTTTGGCCATGAAAGTCGCGGTCACACCATGGTCCCACGCAATGCCCTTGACCACGCGTTTAAGCTGCATCGCATGGTCCGCGGCCAGCATCGGATCGGTCACATGACCAAGGTTGATTTCAAACTGACCGGGTCCGGCTTCGGCAACGATGGTGTCGGCCGGAATGCCCTGACGGTTCAGTTCGGCAACCGCGTCATGCAGGACCTTTTCAAAGTCTTCGATCTGCTGAAGGCCGTAAACCTGCACACCGTCCGATGCGATCCCGCCGCCAAGCGGCTGGGGCGGAAGCGGTTCGGCGGTCTTTTCGTTCTGATCTGCCAGATAGAATTCAAGTTCAAGGGCGACGGTCGGATACAGACCATCGGCTGCCATGCGATCAACAACGCCCTGCAACACATTGCGCGGATCGGCAAAGAACTTGGTACCATCCAGGTTATGCAGGCTCATCATGACCTGCGCCAAGGGCAATTCGCCATACGGAACAAGACACAGGGTTCCCGGGATCGGTTTTGCCAGATTGTCCTGGTCACCGCTCGACCAAAGAAGCCCCGTTCCTTCCGGGGTGTCACCGGTAATATCGACCAGGCACATGGAGCCCGGCAAAGTCACACCTTCGGTGAAACTTTTGAGAAACTTCTGCTTGCTGATTCGCTTGCCGCGAAACACGCCGTTAATGTCGGGAATGAGCAACTCAACAAGTTCGACATCAGGGTTTTCTTCAAAGAATCGTTGGGCTTCCGCCCTACTGTCTTCGACGAACGACTTGTTCATCGTCTTATACTCCCAGAAAAGGCCTTTTATTAAAGGAATTGTGCCTGTGTTCCATCGTGCCGCGCCGGAATGCCCCGGTCAAGCCCATTCGTTCGATATATCGTGCAAATCATGCAGTGCAAAAGAATTCACCGGTCGAAACAACTCTTTAACAATGGCCGTCCCGAACCAACCACTGGATAACAAAAACCGAGTTGGATAGCCGAAAAATTTTGTCGAAAAATCCTCTTGCAAAGGTGTTCAAAAAAACGAACACTGATTACAGATGTTCAACATATCGCACAAAAGCAGACAAACTGCGCTGTCAGGAGACGTTATGAATAATTTCGACAAAACCGCCTATTGGCAGGACATCGACCAGGCACACCATATTCATCCGTTCACCGATACAGCGGATCTGAATAACCGTGGCACCCGGGTGATCACCCGTGCCGAAGGCGTGTTTATCGAGGACTCGAACGGCAAACGCTATCTTGATGGCATGGCCGGTCTGTGGTGCGTCAATGTCGGCTATGGCCGTAAGGAACTGGCTGAAGTCGCTTACAAGCAGATGCTTGAACTGCCCTATTACAATAACTTCTTCCAGTGCGCGAATACCCCGGCGATCGAGCTTTCCAAAGTTCTTGCCGAAATCACGCCAGACGGCCTGAACCACGTATTCTATGCCAATTCCGGTTCGGAGGCGAACGACACGGTTGTCCGTATGGTACGCCAATACTGGAAACTCAAAGGTACGCCGGAACGTTCGGTGATCATCAGCCGCAAGAACGCCTATCACGGGTCGACCGTTGCCGGTTCGTCGCTTGGCGGGATGGCCGGCATGCACGCCCAGGGCGGCCCGCTTCTGCCGGATGTGGTTCATATTGATCAGCCATACTGGTACGGCGAAGGCGGCGATCACACCCCGGAAGAATTCGGCCTGATTGCGGCGCGCAAACTCGAAGAAAAGATCGAGGAACTTGGCGCGGATCGCGTTGGTGCCTTTATCGGTGAACCGATCCAGGGTGCTGGTGGCGTCATCATTCCGCCGTCAACCTATTGGCCGGAAATCCAGCGCATCTGCAAGAAATACGACATTCTTCTGATCGCTGATGAAGTTATCTGCGGCTTTGGCCGGACCGGTGCATGGTTCGGCTCCGATACCTTTGACATCAAGCCGGACCTGATGCCGATGGCAAAAGGCATGTCATCGGGTTACCTGCCGATTTCAGCCGTTATGGTCGGTGATCGCGTGGCGGATGTACTGATCAATGAATGTGGTGAATTCACCCATGGCTTCACCTATTCCGGTCATCCGGCATGTGCGGCCGTGGCCCTTGAAAACATTCGCATTCTGCGCGACGAAAAGATGGTTGAACGCGTCAAGGATGACATTGGCCCCTATTTCGCCAAGGCCCTTAAAACCCTTGAAGACCATCCGCTGGTCGGTGCGGTTGAAACGGTTGGCCTGATTGCCGGCATGCCGCTGGTTGATGACAAGAAAACCCGCAAGATGTTCGACAAGCCGGGCACGGTTGGCACCATCTGCCGCGATGCCTGTGTTGCCAATGGCGTGATCATGCGTGCCTGTGGTGATCGCATGGTACTTTCCCCGCCGCTTTGCATCACCAAGGAAGAAATTGACGAACTGGTCAAACGCGCCCGCGCCGCCTTTGACGAGACAGCGAAGAAAATCGGCAAAATGTAATTTCTGATCGATTTCAGAACCTTAACGAAATACCCGGCATGCATTATCATCGCCGGGTATTTTCATTTTACGGCCATCGCGCCAAGCCCCGACCACCTGACAGATAGGACGCCCCGGCCTCTGATCAACTTTGATCAACTTTTGACCAACTTTTGACCGCCGTTCGACCAACTCTATCACGTGACTGTCCGCCCCGTTCTTTCGA
This sequence comes from Thalassospira povalilytica, assembly GCF_002844235.1. Lineage (GTDB taxonomy): Bacteria > Pseudomonadota > Alphaproteobacteria > Rhodospirillales > Thalassospiraceae > Thalassospira > Thalassospira povalilytica. Next base: position 779,888 of record NZ_PGTS01000002.1, read on the forward strand.
CCTGACTTTTGCCCCGACTTTTACCCCACGCCACCATGAGACGCCCCATGCTCAAACGCATTTATCAGCCGGCCGCCTATCAGACGCACACCCTGCCTGACAGCTTCTGGGTACAAAGCGCATCCCCCCTTCCCGATTGCCAACAATTGCCGCGTGATGCGGTCATCAAGGCCGATGTTGCGATTATCGGGGGCGGATATTGTGGCCTGTCAGCGGCACTTGAACTTGCCAAAAACGGGGCTGATGTCGCGGTCTTTGATGCCGGTCGCAGTGGCTGGGGGGCTTCGGGGCGCAATGGCGGTTTCTGCTGCATGGGCGGCAGCGGCAAGGGATATGGTGAACTTGCCAAACGGTTTGGCGACGATGCCGTGCGTCACTTTGCCCGCATTCAGCGCGATGCCATCAATCTGGTTGATCAGCGCCTGCGCGACTGGAACATTGATGCCGATCGTCATTCGGATGGCGAAGTTGTTCTGGCCCACAAACCCAACCGCGTGCACGACCTTCATCACGAAGCTGACGAGATCGCCCATTTCACCAGCATTCAGACCGAATTTCTTGACAAGGATGCCCTGATCGAACGCGGGCTGAATGCCGGGGATACCTATGGCGGCTTGCACGTCAAAGAAGGTTTTGGCCTTAACCCCATGAAATATCTGGCGGGTTTGCATGAAAAATGCGTTGCGGCAGGTGTTCGGATATTTGAACAGGCCCGCATCGACCGCTTTGTTGAAGATGGTGAAAACTATCGTCTTTATGCCGGCGACAGCCAGATCACCGCAGGCAAGATTGTCATTGCAACAAACGGATACAGTGCCGAAAATCTTCCTGACTGGCTTGGCGGGCGCCTGATGCCGGTCTTTTCGGGCATTCTTGTCACCCGCCCCCTAAGCGATGCGGAACTGGCCGCACAGGGCTGGACAAGTGATCTGATGGCTTTTGACAGCCGCATTCTGCTGCATTATTTCCGCAAGCTGCCTGATAACCGGTTCCTGTTTGGCGGACGTGGCGGCATTACCGCGACCGAGGCCGCCTTTGCCGCGGGCAAGCAGGACTTGCTTGATAATTTCCATCGCATGTTCCCGGCCTGGCGCGACATTGAACTGACCCATCACTGGAACGGGCTTGCCTGTCTGTCGCAAAGCTGGCGTCCCTATATCGGGCGCGTGCCCGGTCATCATGATGTCTGGACCGCACTTGCCTGGCATGGCAATGGTGTGGCGCTGGCCAGTTTGGGCGGCAAGATGCTGGCGGAATGCATGCTGGGCATCAGCGATCAGGAAGATCTGGGTGCTGTTCTTGCAACACCGATGCAGCGTTTCCCGCTGCCAGCCCTTCGGCGCGTTGCCCGGTCGGTTGCCTATCGCTATTACGGTTTGCGCGACCGTTACGCATAACAGGTCTGCCCGGTCGGAGCCGTGATCTGTTTGCGCCCCGGGTCAAAGTGACATATGTCATATTCCAACATCGCGGATTTGCGTAAAACTGCGGTCTATCCAGCGAACCACGGGCCATGTGACATGTCTGAAAAACAGCCTACCCTTGCCGAAATCAAGGAACGCCGCGAAATCGCCACCCGCCGTATCAAGGAAGATACCGGGATCGATCACGACATGATCAAAAACATCGTTCACGGCTTTTATGCCAAGGTTCGTGAAGATGAAATGCTCGGTCCGGTATTTGCCGAAAAGGTCGAAAACTGGGACCATCACCTTGATCGCATGGTGATGTTCTGGTCATCGGTTGCCCTTGCCACTGGCAATTATGACGGCCGCCCGATGCAAAAGCACCTGCCGCTTAAAATCACCCGCCATCATTTTGATCGCTGGCTGCAACTGTTTGCGCTGACCCTTTCGGAACATTGCAATGAACCCGCCGCACGGCATTTCATGGAACGTGCGCTGCGCATTGCGTCAAGTTTTGAAATCGGGATTGCCGCCCATAACGGCGTGATCCTTGGCAAGGGCGAACGCTATGACCCGGTGACAAGCTGGTCACCCGGGAACGGCGAAACCTGACCCCGTCAGCCAGCCCATCCGGAGTTGCCCGAACCGATCACAGCTTGTCGCGGATCGAATACCACAACATGGCCGCCACCAGCATCGGGAACCGCAATGCCTTGCCACCCGGGAAAACCGGGGTCTTGATATTGGCCATCACATCGAACCGTTCCATAGTTCCGCCCACTGCATCGGCCATGATCTGACCGGCAAGGGTCGCCATCGCCACCCCGTGCCCGGAATAGCCGCTGGCGGTAAAGATATTATCCTCGATCCGGCGGAAGAACGGCATGCGGTTCATGGTGATCGCCAATGTCCCGCCCCAGCCATAATCGATTTTAACGTCTTTAAGCTGCGGATAGACTTCCAGCATATGGGGCGCGACAAACGATTTGATGTCTTTGGGGAAGGTATAGCCATAAGTCTCCCCGCCGCCAAACAGCATGCGTTTATCGGCACTCAGCCGGTAATAGTTGATCACGAACTTTGAATCTGCGACCGCCACATCGTCGCGGATCAATTCACGCGCCAAATCATCGCCCAGCGGTTCGGTCGCGATGATGAAATTGTTGATCGGCATGACGCGTTTCGCGACACGATCATCAAGCGCATCAAGATACCCGTTACAGCCAAGGATCAATTTGTTAGCGCTAACAACGCCGCCATCCCTGGTTTTCACCGTTACCTTGCCAGCCTGACTTTCGTAGGACGTCACAACGGAATTTTCAAAAATCCGCGCCCCGGCTGCACGTGCCGCATCGGCAATCCCCAATGCGAAATTCAGCGGATGAATATGCCCAGCCCCCATATCCAGTGACCCGCCGTGATAAAATTCCGATCCCAGCATGGCGTGCATTTCATCACGATCCACGGCCCGGATCTGGTCATAGCCATATTCGGATTGTAGTTTTTCAACATATTCATGGGTTTCCGGGACAAAACGCGCCCGGTGGTCGGCATGGAGGATGCCCGGTTTCCAGTCGCATTTGATATCGTGTTTGGTGATCAGGGATTTGACGATATCCTTTGACTGTTCGGCGATATCCCAAAGTTTGCGGGCATCATCGCGCCCGACCATTTTTTCAAGATCATCCTGTTCGCGGCGCTGGCCAGACCCGACCTGCCCGCCATTACGCCCCGATGCGCCCCACCCCACACGATGGGCTTCAAGCACGATCACATCAAAGCCGCGCTCGGCCAGATGCAGTGCGGACGACAACCCGGTAAAGCCCCCGCCAATCACCACAATGTCACAGGTTTGATCGCCTTCCAGCTTGGCAAACGGGTCGGTCGCATTCGCCGTTGCCGCGTAATAGGATGCCGGATAGGTGCCGTCCCGGTCATTGGCGGTCAGCAGGTTCGGGGTAAACATGAGGAATCCTCATTTTCGTTGAATATTGTGGCTCTATCCTGCCCGATCAGGGGCAGCTATCAAGGGAAAACTGCCTGTTTCTAATGACTTTGACCGGATTTCGCGGATTATGCCAAAACAGGCAACCATCGGGATAAAGGATTGCGTCAACCCGCATCCGCAACGCGATATCTGTCAGCAGAAATCCGTCAAAACCATCCAAAACAGGCAGGATGACAAATCCCGCCCGCTGTCATGGACGGAGTCCTGTCCTATTTGCCAAGACTTGCGGCTTCGACCATGCGCAAGGCGGTCTTGGTCGCAGCACAGCCACCGCGCGCCGTACAGCGCAAATCGGGATGCATCATTGCCCCGATCTTGACGGTTTGATCAACCAGTTCGTCATAGCCAAGAACCGCATCAAACCCGGCCAATACCGCCATCGCCGATGAAAAGGCATGCGAAACACCGGCCACATTGCGGGCATGGCACGGGATTTCAACGTCCCCGCCGACCGGATCACAAACCAAACCAAGCGTATTCATCAAACACATGCTGGCCGCATCAAAACATTGCTGTGCCGTCCCGCCATAGGCCTGGGTCACACCAGCCGCCGCCATTGCCGCCGATGCCCCGGTTTCAACCGAACATCCCCCGCATTCTGCGGCGAATGTCCCGCGTGCGGCAAACACCGCCCCGATCAATGCCATGACCTGAAGGGCGTCGGTTGCACCTTCGATATCAATGCCATGACGGATCAAACCATACAGCGTTCCGGGCACCACCCCGGCACTGCCCGCCGTCGGGGCAGCACAGACCAGCCCCCGATTGCTGTCACGTTCCATTGCCGAAAGCGCACCGGCAATCGCATCCTGCAACACCGGACCGCCCAGACCATCGGGCAAATTGGCATCGCGCACCGTGCGCGCCCGAAGGGTCAGGAACCGCATCACGTTATCTTCAGGTTTGGCATCAAATCCCTCGGCCACGACGCGCAGCATCAATTCGCACCGCTCACGAAACAGATCGCGGGTTGCTTGGCGCGACAGGCCAAGACGTTTGGCTTCAAGTGCCAGGGCCGCATCGGCAATCGATCCGCCTTCCTGCTGATCGGCAATCGCAATTACCGCATCGCTGGTTGAAAACAGATCATCCATCGCACAGACCGGATATTGCGATGCATCGGCAAAGCGCAGATCGGTCACGCCATCGCGTTTGGCAACTTGCCCCAGAATGTCCAATGCGGGCACGGATTGCAGGGAAACTTCAATGCGTGTGTGTTTCTGATCGACAGCCACCCCCAGCAACATGTTGCCACCACCGGCCAGCATTTCGGCAATGGTGTCGGCATCCGTTACCGCCGCCTCACCCCAGACAAAGACGCTTGCGGTTTTCCCGGTCAGAAACAGGGCCTCGCCATTGCGGCTGTCGATGTAATACATGCCACCGCCAACCGACGCCCCGGTATAAAGATCGGTGTGCTGCCCGCCTTCTTGCGTTTGCAGGGTCAGTTCAAGATCAACCCGGTTGGGATGGTTGTTGTTATCAAGTTCGGTAACCTCGATTGCGAAATGGAACCCTTCGCCGCGCTCCACACGCCCCAGAATGTCACGGTAATCCGCATCGGTCAGCTTGGCCCCAAAAAGACCGGCGGCAAAGTTTTCATCCGAACTTTGCGCCTTGTAGCACGGGGCGAACGAGCCGCGCGGATCGAACCGCACCACCGCCCTTTGCAGGATCTCGCCATTAGAACATGAAAGTTCGCGCACAAGCTTTGCCATCATATAGGGCGCGGCACAGTGCGAACTTGACGGCCCGCGCATCACGGGGCCGATCACGGAATTAAGCAGACTGATTTCTTGCATGGCGGGACTTCGGATGATTGCGGGAAACAACATGCGCATTGCATACAATATTCCATGATGATCACCCGCCATTGCGGCAATTGCAATCTACTTATCTTGCAAACCGGTTCGCGCTTGCGCATTATTGCCCCTTAATCTCACCCTTTGCACAGCGGATGATCCGGTAATGTCGATGTCAATTTGCCTGCTTGTCGGGACGCTTTCGGGTACTGCTGCCGGTATTTTTCTGGGCACAGTTACCGGAAACCATGCCCCATATATCGCAATGGGAACAGCCATGGGCAGCGCGATCGGCACCGCCATCGGTGCGGGGTTGCACCACAGACTGCGTGATGGTGTTGGTGGTGGCAATGGTGATCGCCCGGTCCAGCGGCGTGACCTGCCCCGTGCCCGATCGCGGCGGCGATAACATCGCACCAGATAAAAAAAGCCCCTGACCAATGATCAGGGGCTTTGACGTTGTGGCTGTTAACGTTGCTTTGTTTCCCATTCGGGATGGACAAAGAACGGCGCGTTTGATGGCGGCAACGGATCGCGTCCGCGAATAATGTCGGCAGCCTTTTCACCGATCATGATCGTTGGCGCATTCAGGTTACCCGTGGCAATCGACGGCATGATCGAACTGTCGACCACACGAAGGCCTTCGATGCCATGCACGCGGGTCTTTTCGTCGACCACGGACATATCATCGCTGCCCATCTTGCACGAACAGGACGGGTGATAGGCACTTTCGGCGTGATCGGCGACCCAGGCGTCAATCTGCTCGTCCGTCTGGATATCCTTGCCCGGTGCGATTTCCGCCCCGCGCAGATCGGCGAAGGCGTCCTGACCAAAGATTTCGCGGGTCAGACGCACCGATGCGCGCATTTCTTCCCAGTCTTCCGGGTGGCTCATATAGTTCGGATCAATGATCGGGCGATCTTTGGGATCGCTTGATGCCAGTCGCACAGTGCCGCGCGACTTGGATCGCATCGGTCCGACATGGGCCTGGAAACCATCCTTTTCAGCGGCCTTTGACCCGTTATAGTTAATCGCCGCCGGCATGAAGTGATATTGCAGATCCGGGTGTTTGACACCGGCTTTGGACCGGATAAAGCCACCCGCTTCAAAATGGTTGGTGGCACCAAGACCGGTTTTGAACAGATACCATTCCAGACCGATTTTGAATTTGCTCCACGGATCAAGCTTGCTGTTGAGGCTGATCGGTTTGGTGCATTCCATCTGAACATAAAGTTCGAGATGATCCTGAAGGTTCTCACCAACACCTGGCAGATCATGGACAACATCAATGCCATGTTCGCGCAGATGGGCCGCCGGACCAACACCAGACAGCATCAAAAGTTTCGGCGAATTGATCGATCCGGCAGATACGATGACTTCACGGTCAACAAGTACGCGTTTGAGCTCACCCTGATGAACGAAATCAAGTCCGATCGCACGTTTTCCTTCAAAAACAATGCTTTGGGCAAAGGCCTTGTGATAAACGGTCAGGTTCGGGCGTTTCATTGCCGGATGCAAATAGGCGCGTGCCGTGGACCAGCGCCGGCCCTTATAGACCGTCATATCCATGGTTCCCAAACCTTCCTGGCGATAGCCGTTCTGATCCGGGGTGAATTCATATCCGGCCTGTTGCCCGGCCTTGATCCAGGCTTTGTGCAAATCGTTCCGGCACGCACCGGTGGTCACATGAAGCGGCCCGTTGCCGTGATATTCGTCACCGCCCGGGTCTTCATTGCGGGTATCGGCCTTGCGGAAATAGGGCAGACACCGCGCATAGTCCCAATCCTTGAGCGCCGGGTCTTCTTCGGCCCAGCGATTATAATCCAGCGCATGACCACGCACATAGGCCATGCCATTGATCGAACTTGAACCGCCAAACACCCGTCCGCGCGGGGTTTCCATCCGGCGATTGTTCAGATTGGGCTGCGGCGTTGTCCAATAGGCCCAGTTATAGGTTTCCGACTGCATCGGATAGGAAAGTGCGGTCGGCATATGAATACGCCAATCCCACCAATGATCCTTGGGTCCGGCTTCAACCACCAGCACCTTGACGTCGGCATCTTCGGTCAGCCGGTTGGCAAGCACGGCACCGGCAGAACCGGAGCCGACAATCACATAATCGAATTTTTCAGTCGTCGTTGGGGTCGTCATATCTGATCCCTTGTTTCTTCAAGCAGTGTGGGCAGCCCGTCACATCAATAATGATGGTGATCAATAAGGCGCCTCGACATCGCCGGTTTCGACATAAACCGACTTGATACGGGTGTAATGTTCGATTGCCGCCCGGCCGTTTTCACGTCCGACACCGGATTTCTTCACCCCGCCAAACGGCATTTCGATCGGCGTGATGTTATAGGTGTTGATCCAGCAGGTGCCGGCCTCAAGACGGGCAACAACGCGGTGACCACGCGACAGGTCCCTGGTGAACACGCCTGCAGCAAGGCCATACTGGGTATCGTTGGCGCGCGTGATGACTTCGTCCTCGTCACTAAATGTCAGGACCGACATGACCGGACCAAAGATTTCCTCGCGCACGATGGTCATATCGTCGCGGCAGTCGGTAAAGATCGTCGGGGCGACAAAAAGCCCGCCTTCGGGCATGCCATCGGTGACAGCATGGCCACCCAGAACGCATTTTGCCCCTTCCTGCTTGCCCTTTTCGATATAGGACATGACCTGATCGAACTGGGTTTTGGTCACAATCGGACCAACCTGGGTTTCCGGCTTTTCCGGATCGCCAAGAACAAGGTTTTTCGACCGCGCGATCAGTTTTTCAATGAAGGCATCGGCAACGCTTTCATGGACAAAAACCCGCGTCCCGTTCGAGCAAATCTGGCCTGACGAATAGAAATTCGCCATCTGCGCACCGGAAACCGCGTTATCAAGATTGGCATCTTCAAACACGATCATCGGCGATTTGCCACCAAGCTCCATGGTCACGGCCTTCATTCCGCCCGCCGCAACCGATGCAACCTTTGCCCCGGTCGCCGCCGAACCGGTCAGCGACACCTTGTCCACCCCCGGATGTTCGACAAGCGACGCACCACATTCGCGTGCGCCCTGCACAACATTATAAACCCCGTCGGGAAGACCGGCTTCCTGCAAGGCTTCTGCCACCGCAATCGCCGAAAGCGGCGTTACCTCGGATGGTTTGTAGACAACCGCATTGCCACAGGCCAAAGCCGGTGCCGCCTTCCAGCAGGCGATCTGGATCGGATAGTTCCAGGCACCAATGGCAGCACAAACACCAACGGCCTCGCGCCGTGTATAGGCAAAGTTCCCGGCAAGATCGATATGTTCCCCGGCAAGGCTTCCGGCGACACCGGCAAAATATTCCAGGCATTCGACACCGGAAATCACATCGACAATTTCGGTTTCCTGGATGGCGCGACCGGTATCACGGGTTTCAAGCAAGGCCAGTTCATCATTGCGATCACGCAAAATCTGGGCGGCCTTGAACAGAATGCGGGCGCGTTCGGCAGCCGGGGTATTTTTCCAGATTTCAAACCCGGCGCGCGCAGCCTTTACAGCGGCATCCACGTCACCCGCCGTGCTTTCATGTCCCTTGGCAAGAACCGTATTGGTTGCCGGGTTCAGGGTCACCATCTCGGCCCCGGAACCGGTGGTTTTCTTGCCATTGATGAAATTCTGAATCTGGTAAAGGCTCATTTCAAAACTCCTGCGGGCCGCACCGGATCCGGGCAGCCCAAAACTTTGTGTGTTTGCTTGTCTTCAGCGCGCGGGCGAATTGGCCAGATAAAGGCGCATCATATCGAGCACCATTTCGCGCGCCCCTTTGACATCGGCACGTCCGTCCGACAGACCGGAACGCACCCAGATGCCATCAATCATTGCCGCGATTGCAGTCGCGATTTCATCTGCCCGCTGCACAGTGGTCAGCTGACGCAGCTCGTGGCGCAGATTGGACGCCAGTCGCTGAAAATAGATATTGTTGATACGGCTCAGCGCCTTTGAAAACGGCACCTGCGCCCAGAAGGACAACCACGCCACAGTGACCTGCGGGGTGAACTGTTCTTCGTTGAAGTTGGTGTTCACGATCGCTTCGAGCCGTTCATGCGGGGTCTTTGCCTTGGCCAGGCGCGACAGATAATCCTTGCGCAATTCCTGCATCAAAAACCGCATGGTGGCTTCGAGAAGTGCGTTCTTGCCGCCGAAATAATGCGAAATGATGCCCGACGACATACCCGCCGCATTGGCGATACGCGCAATTGTCGTATCGGCAAATCCGTGACGATGAATGGTTTCAATCGTCGCGTCGATCAACTGCCTGCGGCGCACAGGCTGCATACCAACCTTGGGCATTCACATCATCCAATTCAAAGCGATCCAAAGGGTTAAGCACGATCACAACAAGCTGCGATGCAGTTTTTAACCCTTCGCAATTGACGTCCGACGAATATGCTGTATTTTAATTGAACAATCAATCAATAAAAACACGTCGTCTTTCGCGGCGCGTTCAGCAAAGGACAGGATCCCTTGTTGCGCAGCATTGCGACCGTTTTTGTGATTATTCCGGTCCATACCAACAGGTTCGAGGGAGCCTGATGGCGTGGCTCTGGGCGAGTGTTAGCGACCTTTTACATTACGTTGATGTTCGTCTGGCCTCCGGAACCGAGAGTCTGATGACCGCTTGTTCGCAGTCATTAGTAACCGTTAGGTCCACACAAGGGAGAACCAGAAACATGACCAAACTTTCCACTTTCGGCCGCCTTCTTGGCAGCACCATCGTTGCCACCACCCTTCTGGGTGCCGCATCTGCCAAGGCCGCCGATAGCGCAGCCTGCAAAACCGTGACATTTTCCGATGTTGGCTGGACCGACATTACGGCCACCACGGCAACCGCATCTGTCATTCTTGAAGCACTGGGCTATGACGCAGAAACCGAATTGCTGTCTGTTCCGGTCACCTATACCAGCCTTGCCAATGGCGACGTGGACGTCTTCCTTGGCAACTGGATGCCGACCATGGCAGCAGACATTCAGCCCTATCTCGACAAGGGAACGGTTGTTTCGACCGGTGCCAACCTTGAAGGTGCGAAATACACCCTTGCGGTCAGCAAGAATGCCTATGATGCAGGCCTGAAAGATTTCGCTGACATCGCCAAATTCAAGGACGAACTTGATGGCGAAATTTACGGCATCGAGCCGGGCAACGACGGCAACCGCCTGATTCAGGACATGATCGATGGCGACCAGTTCGGTCTGGGCGAATTCGAACTTGTTGAATCCTCCGAACAGGGCATGCTGGCCGAAGTCAAACGCAAGTCCGCACGTGATCAGTTCATCGTCTTCCTTGGCTGGGAACCCCATCCGATGAACGCGAAATACGACATGGCCTACCTTGATGGTGGCGATGATGTATTTGGCCCGAACTTTGGCGGTGCCACGGTTCACACCAACCTGCGTGCCGGTTACACCGACGACTGCCCGAATGCCGGCAAATTCGTCACCAACCTGAAATTCAGCCTCGCCATGGAAAACGAAATCATGGACGCGATCCTGAACGAAGGCACCGACCCGGCAAAAGCAGCCGCAACCTGGATCAAAGCCAATCCGGATGCTGCCTATGCATGGCTTGACGGCGTCACCACCTTTGACGGTGGCGATGCAAAGGCCGCGCTCAAAAGCGAACTTGGCCTTTAAGTCCAGCAAATGACCGGGCCCTGCCCGATTTTGCTATAATGCTGATACGCCCGCGCCCCGCATGGGCTTTGCGCGGGCGTATCGCATCTTTATTTACTTTGAAAACAACGGAAATTTTCCCATGGAATGGCTCACGGAAACAAAGATTCCGCTGGGACAGTGGATATCGTCCTTGATGGATGGTCTGAACGAACATGCTGATTTCGTTTTTTATACCATCTCGGATGTTCTTGAATTCATTATTGAAAACACCATCGATTTTCTGGTGTGGTTGCCGCCGCTGTTGATTATTGCCGGTTTTGGCGCCCTGGCGGCTGTTTTGCACAAATCCTGGAAGCTGACGGCTTTCACCGTTCTGTCCCTGCTTTTGATTGTCAATCTGGGCTATTGGGAAGAAACGATGGAGACGCTGGCGCTGGTGATTTATGCGTCGCTGTTCTGCATGGTGATCGGCGTGCCGCTTGGCGTGGCATCGGCCCATCGGCCGTGGCTTTATCAGGCCATGCGCCCGGTTCTTGATCTTATGCAGACGATCCCGACGTTCGTGTATCTGATCCCGACCCTTATTCTGTTTGGTCTGGGGGTTGTTCCGGGTCTGATTTCAACCGTGATCTTTGCCATCGCCGCCCCGATCCGCCTGACCCATCTGGGTATTTCAAGCACGCCCAAGGCATTGCTTGAAGCCGGTGAAAGTTTCGGCTGCACCCCGCGCCAGCTTCTGTTCAAGGTCGAATTGCCATCGGCGATGCCGTCAATCATGGCGGGCCTGACCCAGTGCATCATGCTGTCGCTTTCCATGGTTGTGATCGCAGCCCTGGTCGGTGCCGACGGCCTTGGCAAACCGGTGGTGCGTGCACTTAACACCGTGAATGTCGCCCAGGGTTTCGAAGCGGGCCTTGCAATTGTGATTCTGGCCATTGTGCTTGATCGCATTTGCCGTCGCGAAAACACCGAAACAACGGGGCAGTGATCATGACCAATGCTGTTGAATTCGATAATATTGATGTGATCTTTGGCGACCGTCAGGCTGAATCGCTCAGACTGCTGGATGAAGGCAAAACGCGTGCTGAAATCGCCGAGGCAACCAACAACGTTCTTGGCGTCGCCGATGTCAGCTTCAACGTTCCCGAAGGCGAGATTTGCGTTCTTATGGGGCTTTCGGGGTCTGGCAAATCATCGCTTCTGCGCTGTGTGAACGGACTGAACACCGTGTCGCGCGGATCGTTGCGGGTGCGCGATGGCGACTGGATGGCCGATGTCACCAAATGCGATGGTCCGACATTGCGCAAATTGCGCCGTGAATGCGTTGCCATGGTGTTCCAGCAATTCGGGCTGCTGCCATGGCGCACGGTTGCGGAAAATGTCGGCTTCGGGCTTGAGCTGCGCGGTATGGGCAGCAAGGAACGCCGTGACATCGTCAATGAAAAGCTGGCACTGGTCGGGCTTGATGAATGGGCAGACAAATATGCCCATGAATTGTCCGGTGGCATGCAACAGCGTGTCGGCCTTGCCCGCGCCTTCGCGACCGATGCACCGATCCTTTTGATGGATGAACCGTTTTCGGCCCTGGATCCGCTGATCCGTAACCGGCTTCAGGACGAGTTGCTTGATCTTCAGGAAAAGCTCAACAAAACCATTCTGTTTGTCAGTCATGATCTTGACGAAGCCATGAAGCTTGGCAATTCGATCGCGATCATGGAAGGCGGCTATGTGGTTCAGCACGGCACCCCCGAAGACATCGCATTGCGCCCGGCCAATGAATATGTTGCCGACTTTGTCGCGCATATGAACCCGGTCAATATCCTGCGCGGTCGCGCCATCATGCAGCGTGTTGCCAAGGATCAGCGCAACGGTTCGGGTGATCTTCAGATCGAAGATGAAAACATCCGGATCACTCTTGAAAACGGTGTTGTGCGTGCCGCGACCAATGGTGCGCGCGGGGAGCTGAAGCTGATCAATTATGATGGCAGCCTTCCGGCCGATCTGGATCCGACCGACAATGCGATTATCTTTGTCGCCAAGGATGAAGTGCTGCTTAAGGATCTGATTGATATGCGGTCCATCACCCAGAACCCGGTCATTCTGACCCGCGAGGGCAAGATTTCCGGAACGCTTGGCCGCAAGGAATTCTTTGACAGTCTGACGCAGACGGCATCGGTTCACGACTGATCGTTTTTAGACAGAAATCCACAACAAGAAGGCGACCAATCATTGGTCGCCTTCTTTGTAAAGAGCCCCCAAACACTCAATCATTTTCTCGTTGAGGCCACCACTTTAAGTTGAGTTTTTTAAATTAGTAAAGCATAATTTCACAATAATTATCTGTTTGAGAAAAGGTAAATGGCAGTATGGTTCACTTCATAGACAATGATCGCATTCGTTACGAAGCATTCTGCCGCTATAACTATTTCCCAAACCAAAAATCTGCTTTTTCCGAGATACCACCCAGTATCTCATCAAGACAGTTCACACCGGAAGTATGCGAGGAGGTTGCCTCCCTTGAAACGCCAAGGTCTAGAAAGCGGCATGGCTATGACCTTGTGGAGTATAGATCTACCCGCTTTAACAACGTACCGAGAATTCTCTCGATCCCTCACCCCAAACCCCAATCTGAACTGACTAAACACATCTGTGATAATTGGGATAAAATTTCTCACATAGAAGAAAACGAAAATAGCATGGTGAAACCAGAACTCCATGCAGATCGCAGAATCCTAGTAATGAACTACGAAGACCCTGCAACAAAACGCCTCCGGAATCACACTTCAAGTTTTGCGAATTTTTTCCGGGTTAACAGTGACATTTCGAACTGCTTTAACAGTATCTATTCGCATTCACTTCCATGGGCAATCGTTGGCCTTACAGCAGCAAAAGAAAACAGGAACCAACAAGAGTGGTTCAACAAACTCGACACTCTTCAGAGAAATACAAAACGCCAAGAGACGCAGGGCATTCCAATAGGCCCCGCCACTTCGAACATATTCGTCGAACTAGTACTAAACTCTGTAGACCAGAGCTTGCGCGAAGGCGGTTATCGGTTTCACCGATACATAGATGACTACACCTGCTTTTGTCACACAAACGAAAATGCTGAAGGTTTCATTCGCGACCTCAGCAGCGAGCTCTCAAAGTACCGCCTCTCACTCAACCTCTCAAAAACCAAGGTGACCCCTCTACCACACCCCGCAGACGATTCATGGGTACTTGAGCTTCATAGCTACCTTCCGAACCGTTATGCTCAGCCAGAAGGTCTAGAGGAGAAACTTAGTGCAAATGAAGTGGTCTCGTATCTTGGAAAGGCGCTCCTCCTAAACCAAACTACTCCTGATGGGAGCGTGCTAAAATATGCAATTCATTTAATTATCGATCATGTTCATGCATCATCAAAATCAGAGGTCATGCTAGCAGTTCTAGAACTCGCTTTTCATTATCCGGTTCTAATTCCTTACGTACAAAGGTTGACCGACGAGGACTTCACACTGCACTTCTACAACGCAGCTGACGCCATTGAGAAAATTGCTTTTGAGAACCTCAAAAAAAGAAGGTCAGACGGTGTCGCTTGGCCTCTACATATCCTGAAGTGCGCAGAATTGGCGCCCAGCCAAAAGCTAGCTGAAGCAATCGTCGCCAGCTCTGACAGCTTGGCAATCACTCTGCTTTCAGATTTTGAGATCGACAGGACTTCAATCGTTAACTTTAGCAAGGAAGTTGCCAAGGCAGACAACTACAGCAAAGATAACTACTGGCTGCTACTTTACCAAATGTACATTAGGGATGAATTGAAAAACCCTTATGAAGATCAGGTTTTTCCGACCATTCAAAAACATGAAGTGAACTTTATTCCAAACGATACCATCAGCCAATCAGAACAAATATGCTCTGAACTCGAGACCGAAGCAGTTGCAGAAATGTTTAAAGGACTAGACTTACATTTTCCCACTGCTGATGAGTAGCAGCTTAACCGCCTGTGACCGGCGGAAACAGCGCGATCTCGCGGGCTTTGGTCACATCGGCATCGGATGTTGCATATTCCTGATCGACCGCAACACGGATGATTGCGGGATCGGCAAGGGCATTGGCGAAATTTTCGCCACGTTCGGGAAGCCAGGTCAAAAGCCCGCCAACGGTTTTGACATGATCAGGCAGATCAATGTCTTCTTCGCCAAAACCGATGCGGTCCTTGACCCACGAAAAATAGACCAGTTTCATAAGTGTTCCTGATGGCAAGATTGAATTTGGCGCCATGCTTGCGCAATCGCCCCAAAGACGCAAGTCCCGAAGCCGTGAACGATCCCGTCAGGGATAGACAAAATATCCATCGGGCGCATTTTCAAGGCGCGCGGTCAGGTTATCGATGAAAAACCGTTCTGCCCGGCTGAGCGACATGCGCGGGTTGGTTACAAGATAGATATCAATAGCAGGCGGCGCGTCATAAGGGGGTAAACGCCACAACTGACCGCGTTCGGTGGCGTTTTGCACCACATGGATCGGCAGTGGCCCGATGCCAAGCCCCGCATTGATCAGACGCCGGACTTCTTCAAGATGGGGACTTACCGCAACGACCTTCCCCTTCATCCCCTGCTGGGCGCGCAAAATGGCCACCGGGGCCAGTGCATCCGTCAACTGGTCAGTGGAAAACGACACGAATGCTTCGCTGCGCAAATCGGCAAGCGTCAGGTCGCTTTTTCCGAACAAATGATGGGTCGGCCCACAGAAAAAGCCGAAATGTTCGCGGTACAGCCTGCGATATTCAAGTCTGGGATGCTGTTCCTTGACCAGGCAGATGCCAAAACTTGCCTGTTGTGAAAGCACTTGATCAATCACATGCATCGAGGTCGCGACATTGATTTCATAGGTCACTTCGGGATGGGACCGGTTGAAATCAAACAGCGCATCATCAAGGGGCGGGAACACCACATGACTGGCCAGCCACAAATGCAGATGCCCGGTCAATTGATTGCCGCTATCAGACATCACATCGGACAATCGCCCGATCGCCCCGCAAATTTCCCGGCATTCATGATAAAGCGCCAAGCCCTGCTCGGTGACTTCAAACCGCCCGCGTTCGCGGTCAATCAGGCGCGCACCGATTTGATCTTCAAGCCGTTTCAGGGCGTTACTGACACTGGGCTGTCGCAATAAAAGCCGGTTGGCCGCCCCGGTAATCGAGCGTTCTTCGACAATGACGGTGAATGTGTGCAACAGGTTCCAGTCAAACTGGCGGCGCATCAATTCGTTCATTTCATCCCCCGGACCGGTAGTATGGTCAGCCATCCCATAGTTACTGGCTATGGGATCTATTCTACTTATCTATTTGCGCTATGCGCAAGTCTGGGGTGAAATGGTTCCAGAAAATATTTCAACGGCCAAATAACCGCGCACGGCATCGCCGGAGCACAATAACGGGAGGCATAAATGGCCGCAGATATCGCCGGGGCGCGTCGCGCACCCTGGATGCTGTTATCGCCATCATTGGCAACAGTCGGGCTGCTTTTGATCATCCCGATGCTGTTTATCGTCGTCTATTCGTTCTGGTTGCGCACCGCGACCGGAGCCGATCAGGTCGGCTTTTATCTTGATAACTGGATCGAGGTCCTTGGCGACCGGTTCTATCGCGATATTCTGTTTCAAACCTTTGCCATTGCCTTTTACACCACGGTGATCTGTGCACTGGTCGGGTATATCCCGGCTTATTTCGTGGCCAACACACCGATGAAATCAAAGGCGTTTCTGCTTTTGATGCTGATGCTGCCATTCTGGATCAGCTACATCATCCGCACCATGTCGTGGATCAATATTCTGGGCACGTCGGGCGCGCTTAATACCGTGATGCTGTCAATTGGCATCATCGATGAACCGATCCAGATGCTTTATAACCAGACCACGGTTGTGCTGGGTCTGGTGCATTATCTGCTGCCTTTCATGATCCTGAATGTCTATGTCAGCCTTGATGGCATTGACAAGAACCTTACCGAAGCGGCCCAAAGCCTTGGCTGCACCGGATTTCAGGCCTTTCGCGAAGTCACCTTGCCACTCTCGCTTCCCGGTCTGGCAGCGGGGTCGCTTCTGTGCTTTGTGCTTGCGGCGGGCACCTATATCACCCCGATTGTTCTGGGCGGCCCACGCGATGCGATGTTCGCCAATCTGGTGTTTGAAGCCATCGTCACCCAGTTGAACTGGCCGCTTGGATCGGCTCTTTCACTCGTCCTGCTGGCCCTTCTGGGCGCGCTGGTCGTCATTTACACCCGCTATCTCGGCATCGATCAGATCGCCAAGAGCTTCAAGTAAGGGAGGTATATGACAATGTCCGGCTGGTCGATGATCCGTATTGCCACGATCCTTGTTTATCTGTTCCTGTTTGCCCCTGTTGCCGTGGTAATCCTTCTGGCATTCAACGCCAATCAGTTTGGCGGATTTCCGATCGAAGGGTTTTCACTGCGCTGGTTCGAAGCGCTTTGGAACAATGATGCCATCGTAAGGGCGTTCAAAACATCCCTGTTGCTGGGCCTTTTGACCAGTGCGGTGTCAACAACGCTTGGCACCATGGCAGCCCTTGCCATGGTGCGCTATGACTTCCCCGGAAAACGGACGATCTCGACCTTGCTGGTTGCGCCGATCCTGATCCCCGAAGTGGTTCTTGCGGTTGCGTTGCTGTTGTTCCTTCAGGCGCTTTCCATGCCCAAAAGCTTTGGCCTGCTTTTGATGGGGCATGTTGTCTTTACCCTGCCCTTTGTGGTGCTGGTGGTTCAGGCACGTCTGGTATCGATCCGCCGCGACGTTGAAGAAGCCGCCATGAGCCTGGGTGCCACCCCGGTTCAGACATTCTTTGAAATCACCCTGCCGCTGATGCTGCCGGCTGTGATGGCCGGGATGCTGTTTTCCTTTACGATTTCCTTTGATGACATCACCGGCACCCTGTTCTGGAAACCGGGTGGTGTGGAAACAGTCCCGACCCAGATTTTTGCCATGTTGCGCAATTCCATCAGCCCGGAAATCAACGCGCTTGGTGCGGTCATGGTGATCTTTACCATCGCCCTTCCGCTGATTGCCGCATCGATTGCGCGGGTCATGTCCGCACGCAAGCTTCGGGCATCAAACCGCAAGACACAGACTGCCTAGTGGATTTCGAATATCGCGGGTAACCGCCAAAACCAACAACAAGACCAAAAGACCAACGACCAAGAACAAAACCGATAACGGAACAAATTGTTTTATCAGGAGGCCTTAAATGGACGATACGAAACGCTATGAACGCCTGCTTAATCGTTACCGTGATGGCGATATCAGCCGTCGCACATTCCTGACCGCCCTTGGCGCGGCCGGTGTTGTTGCCGGTGTCACCGGTGGCCCGATGGGCATGCTTGCCAAAAATGCGCGCGCAGCCACCCCCGAACAGGTCCGCTTTGACGGTTGGGGCGGCGTTGTTTCCGAGGCATTCGAAAAATATGCCTTCGCGCCCTATACCCAGAAAACCGGCATCAAGGTCATTTCCGGCACCTTTGGCGGGGCCGATGAATATATCGCACGCGTCAAGGCCGGCCAGCCGGGCGAATTCAACCTTGCTCACCTGTCGGGTGTGTTTGACTATGCGCGCTATCACGGTCTGGAACTGACTTCGGAATTGAACGAAGCCAATATCCCGAACCTTAAAAACGTGATCCCGACCCTGATTGATCCGCTGCGCAAGATCAGTGGCGGCACGCTTTCGGCGGTTCCATATGATTACGGCACCACGGGCATTGCCTATAACCGCAAATATATCAGCGACGACGAAGCCAAGGCCAAGGGTGCCAAGCTGATGGTCGATGAAGCCTATAAAGGCAAGATCGGCGGTTGGGGTGAATGGAAAACCCGTATCTGGTACGGCGCGCTTCAGTCCGATCAGGACCCGAACAATATCAAGGATATCGATGCGGTTTGGGACATGATCCGTTCGCACCGTGATCTGGCCCTTAAATACTGGAGTTCGGGCGCGGAATTGATGAGCCTTCTGGCCGAAGAAGAAATCTATGTCACCGAAGGTTGGTCGGGCCGTATCAAGGCGCTTCAGGATCAGGGCCATGACATAGGTTATCTTGATCCGGCTGGTGGTCTTGGCTGGCAGGAATGTCTGTTTGTGCTGCGCGGTAGCCCGATGGCCGCCTGTGAAGAACTTCTGAACTTCATGCTTGAACCGGAAGTCGCGATTGCAGTTGCCGAAGGTCAGAGCTACCCGCCGGCCCTTGACCCGAACAAGGTCGATCTTGGCAAAATCATCCCGACCCTGCCAGCGTTCGACCCGAAAGGCACGCTTGCATCGCTCAGCTTCTTTGATCCGGCATACTGGAACGAAAACGAAGCGGACTGGTCGAAAACCTTCTCTCGTGTGCAGCGCGGCTATTAAGGCCCGATTGCACACCTGAACCTGTGTCCTGGCCTTCGCACAACCGGCCAGGACACATCTGCCCCGTAATGGCGGCAGGCACATTTATTCTGACAGGGTATCTAACAATGGCAGACACAACCAACGCTGTTGAACTGCAAAATGTCGTGAAACGTTACGGGGAATTCACTGCGGTCAAACGCATGGATCTGACCGTACCTGATAACAGCTTTGTCACCTTCCTTGGCCCGTCGGGCTGTGGCAAGACGACAACCTTGCGCATGATTGCAGGTCTGACCGACGTTACCGAAGGTGATTTGTTGATCCGGGGCAAACGGGTCAACAGTCTTCCGATCCATAAGCGCAATCTTGGCCTTGTGTTTCAGAACTACGCCCTGTTCCCGCACAAGACGATTTTCGACAATATCGCCTTTGGCCTGAAATACCGCAAAGTCGCCAAGGCCGACATTGCCAAGAAAGTTACCGACGCGCTTGAACTGGTGCAGCTTCCCCATGTCGCGGACCGGTATCCCAATCAGCTTTCCGGCGGCCAGCAACAGCGTATTGCGCTTGCGCGTGCGATTGTGATCGAACCCGATGTGTTGTTGCTTGATGAACCGCTATCCGCCCTTGATGCGAACCTGCGCGAAGAAATGCGGGTCGAGCTTAAACGCATTCAGCGCGAACTGGGCGTTGCAACCGTCTTTGTCACCCATGACCAGTCAGAGGCCCTTGCCATGTCTGACAAGCTGGTGGTGATGAATAACGGCATCGTCGAACAGGAAGGCGCCCCGGAAGATGTTTATAACAATCCGGCATCCGCATTCGTTGCCGACTTCCTAGGCCATTCCAACATTATTGCCGCAAATCTTGGCAGCCCGGATGCGGCCTTTACCAGTGTTAATCTGCAAAGTGGTGAAACGCTTTTGACCACAGCGGAACAAACCGCCAAGGCCAACGGATCAAAGGATGTCCGTGCGGTCATCCGTGCGGAAAAGATTGAACTGTCAGATCAGAACAGCGCCAAGGATGGCAGCATCGCCATTCCCGGCAAGATCAAGACAGTCGATTATCTTGGTCAGCAGGCCCGATATTTCGTTACGGCCAATGGCCGCGACTGGCAGGTGATCAATCCGATTGATGCCCGCCCCCATCAGGAAGGTGCCGATATCTTTATGCATATCGCGGCACGTAATTGTGTGTTGTTGCCCGGTCATCAGGACTAAGGATCGCTGATACCGGTTCAGGAGAGCCACCATAAATGACGCATGATAAGAAAAATCCGGTCGGTCATAACCGGGAATCCCGCCTGTTTTATCAAAGCCGGTCGCGCCGCCCGCTGATTGACCGCGCCGAAGGCGTTTATATGTGGGACGTCGATGGCAAACGCTATATCGATGCGTCCAGCGGGGCGATGGTCAGCAATATCGGCCATAGTGACCCGCGCGTGATTGCCGCGATGAATGCACAGCTTGAAAAAGCAAGTTTCGCCTATCGCCTGCATTTTGAAAATGACGCGGCCGAAAACCTTGCCTGGCGGTTGGCCGAACGTGCACCAGGCGATCTTGAACGGGTGTTCTTTGTTTCGGGTGGGTCCGAGGCGGTTGAAAGCTGCATCAAGCTTGCCCGCCAATACGCACTGGCCAAGGGTGAACCCCAGCGCACCAAAGTCATTTCACGGTTCCCAAGCTATCATGGCTCCACCCTTGGTGCGCTTGCCCTGACCGGCTATACGCCGATGCATGCGCCGTTCGCGCCGATGATGGTCGACCAACCGAAAATCCCTGCCCCGACCTGTTATCTGGATCGTGATGATCTGTCCGATCATGATCGCGGCATCAAATATGCCAATATGCTCGAAGCAGAGATCATCAAACAGGGTCCGGAAACAGTTCTTGGTTTCATCATGGAACCGGTTGGCGGGGCGGCCACCGGCGCGCTGGTTGCACCGGATAGTTATTATGGCCGCATCCGCGAGATTTGCGATCAATACGGTATTCTTCTGATCTATGACGAGGTCATGACAGGGGCCGGTCGGACCGGGAAATATTTTGCCTGCGAACATTGGGGCATCACGCCCGATATCCTTGCTGTTTCCAAGGGGTTGGCCGCGGGTTATGCGCCGCTTGGCGCGATGATTGCGCCCGATCGTATCGTCGGGCCGGTTCTTGATCATGGCGGGTTTATCCATGGCTATACCTATGCCGGGAACCCGCTTGCCTGTGCGGCGGGGAATGCGGTTCTTGATGTGATTGACGAAGACGGTTTGCTTGAAAATGCCGCAACAAGCGGTGCGGCCCTAAAAGCCGAACTTTCCAAGCTGTCAGATGAATTCACCATGATCGGTGATGTACGCGGCAAGGGATTGTTGCTTGCGGTTGAGCTGGTCAAGGATCGCAAATCCATGGAACCGCTTGATCCCAAACATATGGCGGCCGCCCGACTGGTCGATATCGCCTATGACAAGGGATTGATCATTTACTGGCGTCGCACACGCGGCGGATATCGGGGCGATCACGTGATGGTCTGCCCGCCCATGACCATCAAGTCCGAACAGTTCGACGACATTATGGTGCCATTGCGTGCCGCCCTTGCCGAACTTCAGGATGAACTTCTCGTCGCCGGAGCCTTTTCATGAGCCGGAAAGTTATCATCACCTGCGCGGTTACCGGATCGGTTCACACCCCGTCCATGAGCCCGCATTTGCCCATCACACCCGATGAAATCGCCAGGCAGGCGATTGATGCGGCCAATGCCGGTGCATCGATCCTGCATCTGCATGCCCGTGATCCCAAGACCGGCTTTCCAAGCCCGGATCCCGACCTGTTCATGGACTTCCTGCCAAAGATCAAGGCCGCAACCGATGCAGTGATCAATATCTCGACCGGCGGTGGCATGACCATGACGGTCAAGGACCGCATTCGTGCCGCCACCCATGCATCACCGGAAATGGCGTCGCTCAATATGGGGACGATGAATTTCGGCCTGTTTCCGGCCCTTGCGGGACGCAGCGAATGGAAACATGACTGGGAACCGGAATTTCTTGAAAGCAGCCGCGACTTTGTTTTCAAAAATACGTTTTCCGACATCGAGACCATTCTGGCCGATCTTGGCGAAGCCAACGGCACGCGGTTCGAATTTGAATGCTATGACGTTGGTCATCTTTATACCCTTGCCCATTTCGTTGACCGCGGCCTGATCAAGGGCCCGATCTTTATCCAGTTTGTGCTGGGTGTTCTGGGCGGGATCGGGGCTGATCCCGATAACCTTGCCCATCTGAAACGCACCGCCGACAAGCTGTTTGGTGATCAATACCAGTTCTCGGTTCTGGGGGCCGGTCGTCATCAGATGCCGCTTGCCAGCATGGCCGCCGCGATGGGTGGCAATGTCCGGGTCGGACTTGAAGACAATCTTTATCTGCGCAAGGGCGAACTTGCGCCGGACAACGCATCACAGGTTCGCAAAATCCGCGAAATCCTGGACGGGTTGTCTCTTGAAATCGCAACACCGGACGAGGCGCGTGCGATTTTGGGGCTTAAAGGGGCTGACAAGGTCGCCTTCTAGCCCGCCTGAAACGACGAACCAGTTGATACGACAACCGTTTATCCACGTAACAGTGAAAGGCGGCAGCGATGATGCGTGCCTATTTCTCAGACGATCAGTTACGCCACCACGGCAAGACATTCATTGTCGCGGGCGAGAAAAAACCGATCCCCGAAGTCCCTGAACGCGCCGAAATCCTGCATACGGCGATTGCGCGGCTGGGGCTTGAGGTCTGTGCACCATCAGATGCCGGTATGGCCCCGATTGCTGCCATTCACGACAATCAATATCTGAATTTCCTACAAACCATTTACCCGGAATGGATTGCCGCAGGCGGGTCGGAGCTGGTGATCCCGAACATTCATCCGTTTGATCGTAATGGCCCCTACCCGCGCCATCATGCCGGCAAGGCCGGTTTTCATCTGGGTGATACATCCTGCCCGATATCGGAAACCACGTGGCAATCGGCCTATGCCAGTGCGCAAACCGCGATTTCAGCCGCCCGTCATGTCCGTGATGGCGGCGCGCAATCGGCCTATGCGCTGTGTCGTCCGCCCGGACATCACGCCAGTTCCAACCTTGCCGGTGGGTTCTGTTATCTGAATAACAGTGCGATTGCCGCACAGGAATTGCGCGAAAAATATGACCGGGTGGCGATCCTTGATGTCGATCTGCATCATGGCAACGGCACCCAGCATATTTTCTATGAACGGTCCGATGTCCTGACCCTTTCGATCCATGCCGACCCGATGGATTTTTATCCATTCTTCTGGGGCAATGCCGAAGAAACCGGGGCCAAGGACGGGGTTGGTTTTAACAAGAACTATCCATTGGCACTGGGCAGTGGCGATGACGTGTTCCTCGCCGCACTTGACCGGGCGATGGCAGCGATTGACGAATTCGGGGCCGATGCGGTGGTGGTCGCACTCGGTCTTGATGCATCGCGGGATGATCCGTTTGGCGGCCTTGCTGTCAGCCCGGATGGTTTTTCCAGGATCGGTGAAAAAATTGGCACCCTTACCTGCCCAACCGTGATAGTGCAGGAAGGTGGTTATGTTAGCGTCACGCTGGCGGAAAACCTGTATCAGTTTCTAAGCGCCTTTGGCGCCACCAACAAAAACATTTCGATATCAGAAGGCCCCAAATGACCCATTCAGACATCCTGATTATTGGCGGCGGCATCGCCGGTATGTCGGCCGCATATTTTCTGGCCAAGGCGGGTAAATCCGTCACCGTTCTGGAGCGCGAAGATCAGCCGGGCTATCACAGCACCGGCCGGTCCGCCGCCCTTTATAGCGAAACCTATGGCCCGAAAATCATCCGCAAGATGTCGACGGCAAGTCGCGATTTCTTTTTGAACCCGCCAGCCGGTTTTACCGAAAACCCGATCCTGACCCCGCGCGGGATCATCATGTATGCCGGGCCGGGCGAAGAAGCCGAACTTGATGCCCTGATTTCCGAAGGCCGGGCGAACGGCGCGAACTTCACCGAACTGACCCCGGATGCGCTTAAGGAAATCGTGCCGATCCTTAATACCGATCTGATCGCCAAGGGTGCGCATGAACCCGATGCGATGGACATTGATGTTCATGCCCTTCACTGGGGCTTTATCCGTCAGTTCAAGGCCGTGGGTGGCAACCTTGTCATCAAGGCCGATGTCAGTGCGATTGCCAAAGCCGGTGACAATTGGCAGGTCACCCTTGCCAATGGCGACGTTCATAGCGGTGCAATCCTTGTCAATGCCGCAGGTGCCTGGGCCGATGACATCGCCAGCAAGGCCGGTGTCAAACCGCTTGGCATTGTGCCAAAACGCCGGACTGCCGTGATGGTGGATGCGCCCGATGGCATGGATATTCATGGTCTTCCGATGGTCGCGGCCCTTGATGAAAGCCTGTATTTCAAGGAAGACGCAGGCCGGTTGCTGGTATCGCCCGCCGATAAAACCCCGACCGAACCCCATGATGTCCAGCCCGAAGAACTTGATATCGCCATTGCGATTGATCGTCTGATGACCGCGACCAGCGTTGTGGTCCGTCGCCCGGGTGAATCCTGGGCCGGGTTGCGCAGCTTCTTTGCCGATGGCGACCCTGTTTCAAGCTTTGATCCGCAAGATGACAGCTTCTATTGGCTGGCCGGCCAGGGTGGCTATGGCATTCAGACAGCCCCCGCCATGGGTGAATATGCCGCAAGCCTGATCTGTGGCAACGGCATTCCGCCCCATATGGAAAAGCTTGGCGTACGCGAAGATGCCCTGTCGGCAAGCCGCCCGACACTTGCATCTGGCAAATGATCAAATATCGGCAGGGATAAAAGCCCCCTGCCTGATGGAGAAAACAGCATGACCGGTTTTGATCGCGCCACCCTTCGCAAGGCGGTTGCCGACCGTACATCACAGGCGATTGATGATCTTTGCGCACTGGTGCGTCATGACAGTCTTTTGGGCAATGAAGCATCGGCGCAAGACTGGATCGCCGATCAGTTTGCCAAGATGGGACTGGATGTTGAACGTGTGACGATTGACATCGACGCATTGCGCGATCAGCCGGGTTTTTCCCCGCCGGTGATTGAAGATTATGACGGGCGGGAAAACGTTGTCGGCTTGCACCGCCCGAAAAACCCGACCGGTCGCAGCCTGATCCTGAACGGGCATATGGATGTTGTGCCGACCGGACCGGTTGATCAATGGCGGCGTGGTCCGTTTGATCCGCATGTCGATGGTGACTGGCTTTATGGACGCGGTGCCGGTGATATGAAGGCCGGTATCATTGCCTATTGCCATGCCCTTCGGGCACTTCATGATATCGGGCTTGAACCCGCCGCCCCGGTCACCCTGCAATCGGTGATCGAGGAAGAATGCACCGGCAATGGTGCACTTGCCTGTCTGCATGCCGGGTATCGTGCCGATTGCGCGATCATTCCCGAACCGTTCAACCAGACACTTATGACCGCGCAGCTTGGCGTGATGTGGTTCCAGATCCATGTATCGGGAAGCCCGGCGCACGTTCTCGATACCTCGGCCGGAAGCAACGCGATTGAGGCGGCCTTTGGCTTTTTTGAAGTTCTCAAAGAAGTCGAGGATATCTGGAACCATCCGACCGACCGGCATTGTGCATACGGGGCGCATGTTCACCCCGTAAACTTCAACCTTGGCAAGATCGAAGGCGGTGAATGGGCATCGACCGTGCCGCCGGTATGTACGGCCGATATCCGTGTCGGTTTCTATCCGGGGATGGAGCTTGCAAAAGTGCGCGAAACCATCGAGATGGTCAGGCAAAGCGCGCTTGATAATCATCCGGCCTGCAAGGGTGCAAAGATCGACATCATCTATCGCGGTTTTCAGGCCGAAGGATGCGAGATGGATACCAATCATCCGATGATGACGATGATTGGCGATATCCATCAGGAAGTGACCGGAAACACGATTAAAAACTATGCCTCGACCGCGACCACGGATGCGCGTTTCTTCCAGATTTACGGCAATATCCCGGCCACCTGTTACGGGCCCAAAGCCGAACGGATTCACGGCATTGATGAACGGGTTTCAATCGCATCGATGATGGAAGTCACCGAGGTCCTTGCGCTGTTCATTGCAGACTGGTGCGGTGTGCAAAAGCGTGATAGCTAAACCCGAATAAATTATTCAATTTTGTCACCAAAGGAGAGCTTCATGAGCGTTCAACGTTTCCACACCGGCCCGCGTATGAGCCAGGCCGTTGTTCACGGCAACACCATCTATCTTGCAGGCCAGGTTGGCGATCCCAAAAGCGACGTGACCAACCAGACCAAAGAATGCCTGGCAAAGGTTGACGCACTTCTGGCCGAATGCGGTTCGAGCAAGGAAAACATCCTGTCGACCACCATCTGGCTGGCTGACATGAAAGACTTCGCTGCCATGAACGAAATCTGGGATGCATGGGTACCGCAGGGCCACACCCCGGCACGTGCATGCGGCGAGGCAAAGCTTGCCACCCCGGAATACCTTGTCGAATTCATCGTGGTTGCGGCAAAACCGTAATCGGATCGATCCGAACACAAAAGCCCGGCATATCCCCATATGCCGGGCTTTTTGTTTGGGATGCCTCGGGTCAGGCCCCGTGTTCCCGGGTCACAATCACGGAACTGGCTTCTAGTGTCCGGTGGACCGGGCATTTATCCGCGATTTCAAGCAGCCGCTTGCGCACGTCATCGGTAAAATCACCATGCAGGGTGATCAGGCGTTCAAACCGGTCAATCTTGCCCGACTTGCCGATTTTTTCCGACGCACATTCCGCGCAATCATCCGCGTGAATTTTCTGATGGCGGATTTCAACCCGGATGCCATCAACCGGTATTTGTTTGTGATCGGCATACATGCGAAGCGTCATGACCGTGCAGGCCCCAAGCCCAGCCGCAAGAAAATCATAGGGTGACGGACCGCTGTCAAACCCGCCGACATTTTCCGGCTCATCGGCAATCATGCGATGGTGCCCGGCAATGACCATTGACTGGAATTTGCCAAGACCGGTTTCGCGCACCACCACGCCTTCGGCCGGTTCCGGAATGTCTTCCACGGCTTTTGGAATATAACGCGTCGCCCATGCGGCAATCACCGTTGCCACATATTGGGCATCATCGGGATTGCGCAGCAAATGGTCCGCATCATCAAGGGAGACAAAGCTTTTGGGATGTTTGGCCGCATCATAAATCCGCCCGGCATTTTCAATCCCCACCGTCTGATCCATCGGTGCATGCAACACCAGCAACGCCTTGTGCAGCCTGGCCACCGATTTTTCGATGCTGTGATTGCGCAGATCATCGACAAATTGCCGCTTGATCACAAAGGGACGCCCGCCAAGCGATACTTCCGCCTGCCCGTCGCGGTCGATATCGGCAAGGTAATCGTCAAAATTATGGGTGACATGTTCGACATCGGCCGGGGCACCGATGGTGGCAATTGCCGTTGCCTCGGGCACGCTATCGGCCACGGCAAGAACCGCCGCCCCGCCCAGCGAATGGCCGATCAAAAGTTTGGGCGCGGCAAATTCATGACGCATGAAATCCGCCGCGCGTCGCAGGTCTTCAAGGTTCGACGTAAAATTGGTCGATGAAAAATCCCCACCCGATCCACCAAGCCCGGTAAAATCAAATCGCAAAACGCCGATCCCCTGCAAGGTCAGGGACTGGGCAATTTTGCGCGCCGCAGTCAAATCCTTGCTGCAGGTAAAGCAATGGGCAAACAGCGCATAGGCCCGCACCGGCCCGACCGGCAAATCCAGCCTTGCGGCCAGTTGCGCGCCATGGGCACCTTCGAATGTCAGTTTGATGGGCTTGACCGGCATGGATGTCTCCGTGTCTGCAAACCGAAAAACGGCTTTGATTACATGGAATTCACGGTAAAGTTTCGAACGTCTTTTTCCACCATAACAAGCGCCCCACATCATGACCATTCTTGAAACACCGCGCACCATCCTGCGCGAAGCCAACCATGACGATGCCCCGTTCATCCTGCAACTACTGAACGAACCGGGCTGGATCCGGTTCATCGGCGATCGCAATATCCATGATCTAGCCGCTGCGCGCGATTACATCGATCTGCGCTTTCGCGAGAATTATGAAAAGCTGGGATTTGGAATGTGTGTTGCCGTTGAAAAGACCACCCGAAACCCGATTGGCCTGATCGGTTTTGTCAAACGCGAAACCCTTGATGCGCCCGATATCGGCTATGCCGTGACCGAGGCCCACCAAGGCAAGGGATATGCCTATGAAGTTTGTTCTGCCCTGCTTGATCATGGCTGGAACGTCTATGGCTTTGACAAGGTTTACGGGTATTGCCTGCCTGACAACGGCCCATCCATTCACATGCTGGAAAAGCTTGGCCTGACATTCCTGCGTGATCAGGATGTCAATCTGTCGGGCGAGATGTGCCGACTTTATATGGCAATCCGCCCATAGGCCCAAAAGAAAACCCCGCATCGATGACTGCGGGGTTTTCCATTTTACTTGCGGCGAATGCCGATTTTGCGTCCGACCCCGGACGGGATCGGAAGTTCGGCATGGGCTTCGCGGATCCGGTTAAGGGTCGTCATGATATCATCGGGAAACGGGGCCGACCGGCGTTCCGCCATATTGATATGCATGGTGATGATTTCGTTGGTCGAGGCCAGCCAGCCTTCGGTGCCATGGCGCATTTCATGATACATGTGAATGCGTTTCTGATCGCAATCAAGCACCCTTGTATAGATGACGAACGGGTCATCCTGATGAATTTCCCGATCATAGGTCACATGCATTTCAAGCCCGAAAGTCGACCCGCCGCGCCGTTCGGGATAGGTATATCCCATCCCCACCGCATCAAGAAATGCCATCGATCCCAGATCAAAGGCAACGACGTAATAGCCGACATTCATATGCCCGTTGAAATCAATCCATTCCGGTTTGATTTTGCCACGAAACGCTTCGAGCGGTTCCGGGGCGAACAGATCGGCACTGATCATTTTTCGACCGCCTTTACCACGGCGACCGCGGCAAAGAAATCTTCAAGCGAATGACCGACCGATTTGAAAACCGTGCATTCCCCGTCGCTTTGACGTCCGGAAACGTCCCCACGGGTCAGACCGAACAGATCACCCAGGATATCGGTTTTGGCGATCGCACCACTATTGATCGCCTGAACCACATCGCCGCCTTCGGCACTGGCCCCTTCGAAGCTGTCGACAAAGATCCGGCATTTTGCCATCACGCCATCATCGGTTTCGCGCATGGTTGGTTTGAAGGCACCGACCAGATCAACATGGGTGCCGTCGCGCAGCCAATCACCGCGCACAAGCGGTTCGGTCGAAAGGGTGGCGCATGAAATCAGGTCTGCGGACTTACAGGCCGTTTCAAGATCATCAGTACCCGACGCATTGAAGCCAAGTTCGGCAATTTCCGCGGCAAGCTTTGTCGCCTTATCGGCATTGCGGTTCCAGATCGTGACATTTTTGATCGGGCGCACCGATGCATGGGCCTTGATCAATTGCGGGGCCATCGCACCCGATCCGACCATGACCATGTCAGTCGCATCCTTGCGCGCCAGATAATCCGCCGCCAGGGCCGATGCCGCGGCCGTGCGGCGCGTGGTCAGTTTGGTACCATCAATCACGGCGGATGGCTGACCGGTTACCGCATCCAGAAGAACATAGGTTCCCGAAACCGCCGGAAGATTGCGCGCCGAATTCCCCGGCACCACGGCGGCGATTTTCACCCCCGCGGCCCCGTCCTTTTGCCAGGCCGGCATGATCAGGAAAGTCGCATCATCCTCGTTGCTGCGTTCCATGTTGAAATGGCTGCGCAGCGGGGCTTCGCACCCTTGGGCAAATCCGTTGCGCAGGGCTTCGACCAGGTCCCGGGGCGATACAAATTTGTCGATATCTTCAGCAGTGATGAAACGCATGTGCCTTCCTGTAGAATTATTTTTGATTTCAGTTTGGTAGCGGACGTTTTTTATACCACGTCAGGACCGCCCCGTCACAGGACGAGCACCGGTTTTTTATGCTGTTTTTTATGGAAATTGCCGTCGTTTAGGGCAGAAGAAACCGCTTGAGATGCCCAAACAGTGACCCCGTGCCCAAAAAGACTTCTTCAAGCACGGTAAAGTGGTTTGCCCCCCATGCCTTATAGACCGGGACCTTGTGCCCGGCGCTACCACAATAGGCGCCATAGGCATCACTTTGACGGACGAATTCCGGGCTTTCATTACCGCCGACAATCACCATCATCCGCACATCCACCGGCACCGCATCAAGCATCGGCGAGTTATCGGCCGCAGACGCCGCATCAAGCCGGATATCCTCATTCAGCGTCGTATGACGGATCGGTTCGAGATCAAACACACCCGATATCGGAACAACGGCGGAAAATGGTGCCGGATCGCCAAGCGTTTCTTCCCAGTCATGGGTGGCAAGACGGGCCACAATTTGACCGCCCGCCGAATGGCCGGAAATCGAAATGCGGTCGCGATCACCGTTAAAGTCTTCGATATGGCGATAGATATAATCAATACAGCGCACGGCTTCGTCGGTGATATCAGCCACCGTTACATCCGGGCACAGATCATAATTCGGGCAAATCACGGTAAACCCGGCCGCCACCAGATCACGGGCGACAAAGGCGTAATCCTTTTTGTCCTGGCTGCGCCAATATCCGCCATGGAAAAACACATGAACCGGTGCCCCCGGTTCCGATGCCATGAAAACATCCATGGTTTCCTTGGGACCGTCGCCAAAGCGGACATCGATCTTGCCGCCAAGCTGGGCACGCGTTTCATCGGACAGTTTCACAAACCGTTCGAAATGGGTCATGAATTCCGGCACGGTTTCGCGCGGATTATATTGCCATTCAAGTTCAGCAGATGTGAAACCACCCCAAGCCATCGGCACCTCGGACATTGCGGGACTGAACGTCACAGGATTTGACGTCCTGTTTCGATCTTTCTTCAATTTTACCCTGTTTGCAATCACTTCGGATAAGGGATGCGTATTTTTACGCGTTTTCATACCCGGCGATTGATTGGTCGGGACCGGAATGCGAAACTGCTGGAAACAATTTTTATATCAACCGGATAGCACCCCATGTCCCTGCCCCGTTCCTGCCCGTTTCCGTCCACGGATACCGACCGCACCCGTATCTGGGAAATGCTGGTTTTGCGTGATATTGCGGCCTTTGTCGCCGCCGACTGGTCAATGGTTGCGGATGATTTCAAGGCAGACGGGTTTTACGCGATTGATGCCTGCAAATCCGATAATCCCGATGACTGGAAAATGATGTTTCCCGATCTTGGTGCCTATCGCGATGAATGGCTGCGCCAGGCCGTCGAAGCCCAAAAGATCGACTTTGCCGAGGACCTGTTTGACGGGGTATTTCGCGCCACCAGACTTGAAAAAATCGACATCACCGGCAACCGGGCACTGGTGCGCAAACATTTTAACGGGCGCATCAAAAAAGCAGACGGCACAGAAGACCGTCTGCTTTGGAAAACCCATTATTACTGCGAAAAGCAGCCGGATGGAAAATGGCTGATTACCGGGTTTACCGGCTATCTGCCCAACCATGACCCGGCGTAAATCCCGGGTTCATCCAACACATTTTCGTTTGATTACAGAACCTTGCCGCGCGCTTCCACATCGACGGTTTGGATCGCATCACCGCGCACCAGATGCACCTGATCAAGCATATTGCTGACCACGCAGACATGGTTGGGGATGATTTCAATCCGTTCGCCAATTTCAAACGGGGTCAGACCCGCGTCAAAATGCAAAATGCCGTGTTCTTCGGAGAGCCCGACCACAGCAACATCGGGATGACCAACGACATAGCCATACCCGTCAAGTCCCAGAAGATCAGATGTCAGAACCTTGGACCCGGCATCAATGATCGCGCGGCCCGGGGCCGGAAGCGACACGATTTCGGTCAAAACACGAAGCGCACAATCATCTTCCGCACACACACCACGCGCCATCAGCGACCGGTCATTATAGATATAGGTTCCGATACGGTATTCGGTGATATTGGCGACCTCGTGGGCCTTCCACATGTCCGGAGTTCCGCCGGAACTTCTGATCGGGCAGTCAATGCCGACCGCCGCAAGCTTGGTCATCGCATCCCCAAAGAATGCCGCAACCTTGTCACCACCCCCGGCCGCCGGATAGGTCATCAGACCAGCAAAGGATATGCCCGGAAGGGTCTTGATCTTTTGCGCAAGCTCCAGGGCCGCCTGCGGGGTCTGAACGCCGCAGCGCCCACCACCGGTATCGCATTCAATCAGGATTTCAAGCGGCTTGGCACTATCGGCAAAGGCACGCGACAGACCATTGATCACCGGGAGGTTATCGGCCACCACGCGAAGGGTTTTGACCCGGTCAAACAAAGCCCGCAGACGGGCAAGTTTGCGATCCCCCAACACGTTATAGGTCAGAAGAATGTCATCCATGCCAGCATCGGCCATGACTTCGGCCTCGCCGATTTTCTGACAGGTAATCCCCTTGGCCCCGGCATCAAGTTGCTGTTTGGCAAAGGCCGGAAGTTTGTGGGTTTTGATATGGGGGCGCAGCGCAATCCCATGCTTGTCGCAATAGGCCTGATAGGCATCGATATTCCGATCGACCGTATCAAGATTGACCACCGCACAAGGCGTATCAAGTTCGGGATATTGCGGTGAACGGGTCATGAAAAACGTCCTTTGATATTCGGTGGTGACGCGAAGGGTGCAGTGGCAATCGACAATCAGCCTGCCTTTTGGGCAAACGGATCATCGACAATCGGCCAAAGCGGACGTTTGACATGACGGTATCCGTTGGTTTTCGGATCCGACGGATAAGGACCATGCACATCGATATAGATGATCTCGCCCGCGATCTTGGCGAAGGCATCGTAGAAGTGATTGGTCGATTTGATAAACAGATATTTTTTTGATTTCGGATCGATGCCCATGTTGGAAAACAGGCTGGGATCGAAACTTTGCGACCGGTTGGTGTTCAAGATGACCTCACCCCCGCCCGGAAGTTCAATCACCGCGCAATCGCCAAGCGGCACGATGCTTTGGCCGAAATACTGCCAGGCATCGCGTTCAAGCTTTTTGACCACCACCTCGGCATCAATGGGTGCGCCCGCATGGGCCCCGGTTTTCCCGCCAAAGCGCAGCGGCAATGTCGCGCCCTCACCAGCCGAGAAACAGGTCTTTACCGCCATCGGATCCCAAAGGGTGCCAAAGGCATAATCGGAAAGCCCGCGTTCCATCACCGCACGCAGCAAAATCGTGCTGTCGCCCGGAACCCCGCCACCCGGATTATCCCAGACATCGGTCAGAACAATCGGCTGTGCATCGGATGCCAATGCCTGATCAAGGGCGGCTTCGGGTTTGAGGAATGTCGGGCGGGTGGCCCCACGGAAACCAAACAACTCAACCCCCAGGTCTCGTGCTATCTGTGTGGCTTCCGCAGGGTTATTGTTGGTGGTGACAACGACCTTGGCCCCAAGATCGGGAACGTCACCAGCCATAAATCCGTGAATGAACGATATCGACAGGATATCGCCCGTGCCTTCCATATCCTTTGCCCGGTCGATAAAGGACCGCATCGGTTCGCGCGATGTCGGCAGAACTTCGATCATGTGGCAATCAAACACCGCCTTGGTCGGGGTGATTTCACCGCGCAAGGTGCGCAGGACAAGATCAACAACCGCCCGGCCGGTTTCGACAAAATCGGTATGGGGGAATTCCTTGAACGCCACGATAATGTCGGCATTGTCGACCCGAAGTGCTGTCAAATGACTATGCGGATCGAAACTGGTGCCGATCACGACATCCGGACCGACCAGATCGCGAATGCGCGAAATCAGGTCACCTTCGCAATCAAGATAATCCTGCGCCACCATTGCCCCGTGCAGGCCAAGGATCACGCCATCCACCGGCATGGCCGCGCGCAACTGACCAAGAACCTCGTCACGGAGCTGTTCATACGTCTCGCGGCTGACCAACCCGCCCGGTTCGGCCCAGGTTGCGGTTCCTTCGATCAGTTCCCAGCCTTCCTTGGCAGCGCGAAGACGGCCTTCGGTAAAGACGGCACTGCACAGCGTCGGTGTGACCGGATGTTGGCCGGGAGGTGCGTAAAAGCTTTCCTGAAAATCGGAAAAATCAGTTCTTAAAGGGGAAAATGTATTGGTCTCGGTTGCAATCGAGGCGCAAAAAATCCGCATGGCCCGTGCCTTTGTTATTGGTCTTATCAAATTGGAAAATGGAATCCGAAGGGGCAGAACCCTGCCCCTTCGGCAGATGGAACGGCTTATTCCATGTAACGGCTGGCGTTGGCCTTATCGACTTCCTGCTGGAACAGGTTCAGAAGCTTGACGCCTTCGTCACCGAGGCTTTCCTGAACGTGTTTGACCACGACCGGCTGGGTTGCTTCTTTGAACTTTTCACGGTCTTCAGCCGACAGTGCGGTGATTTCCATTTTGTCCTTAAGACCGGCAAGGCCACGATCAGATGCCTCGATCACGCGCGAAACACCACGGCTTGCAACGACGCAAGACTGCGCAGCGTAACGAATGATTTTCTGCTGATCGGCGGTCAGGCCATCCCAGAAGGTTTTCGACAGCATCATGGTGTAAGGCGAGAACAGGTGGTTGGTCAGCGTCAGGTAGCCCTGGACTTCGTTGAACTTGGCAAAGGTCACGGTCGGAACCGGGTTCATCTGACCATCGATCACACCGGTCTGAAGGCCGGCATAAACTTCACCCCAGGCCATCGGGTATGCTTCTGCACCGAGCGCCTGCATGATTTTCTGATGCGAAGGCAGCGACATGGTACGGATACGGATGCCTTTGAAATCTTCAAGCGTCGCGATGGAATGCTTGGAGTTGGTCACAGCAAAGAACCCGCCGGTATCGGGGAAGCCAAGAACCTTGACGTCACCAAGGGTGCCTTCGATATCCGATGCAAGTGCCGAACCGAACGGACCGTCAAACACATCATAGGTCGATGCGTTGCTGTCGAACGCGAATGCAAGGTTCAGAACATCAATGCGCGGATAATAGGATGCCAGCGCACCGGTCGAGGTCAGCGTCGCCTGAATCAGGTCATCGCGCACCATCTGAACATGTTCGGCAGCCGAACCAAGCTGGTTGGACGGATAGACTTCGACCTTGATTTCGCCATTGGTGTCAGCTTCGACAATATTGGCAAAAACCGCGGTGCAGGCATGGGCCGGGTTTTCAAACGGGTCGGCCTTGTTGTCATGCGCGAATTTCAGAACCTTGGTTTCGGCAAACGCCATCGAGGTGCTGCCCATCAGCATCGCAGTGGCCAGGGCAGCAGCGCCCAAACGCTTTACGGTTTTCATTCTTACCTCTCCTTGATGTAACGACTTTATGGTGTCCGGCATCTTGTTTTGGTGCGCGCCCCGGCCCGGACTGACCGGGGCTGTCTTCAACCCGCTGGCCTAGCGGAAGCCAAGCAGTCGCGGTATCGCGAGTGCCAGATCCGACCAGAAGGCAAACAGGAACAACACGCCCAACTCGGCCAGAAGGAACGGCCAAAGCTGTGCAGCAATTTTTTCAAGCTTTTCACCCGTCACTGATGACAGCACGAACAGACAGGCCCCGACGGGCGGCGTCATCAGCGAGATATTGAGCGCAAGGACAAAGATGATCCCGGCATGGATCGGGTCCATCCCGATCTGAAGGGTCAGCGGAACCAGAACCGGCGCCAGAATGATCAGGATGGCATTGATATCCATCACCATGCCGATCATCAAAAGCAGGCCGACAATCATGAAGATCACGATATAGGGGTTTTCCGAAACGCCCAGAACAAGGCTTGCGACTTCTTGCGGAATGCGGTTGAAACTCAGCCACCAGCCAAGGATCGACGCAAAGGCAATGATCACAAAGATCACCCCGGTCACACGTGCGGTGCGCACCAGCATCTTGAAGAAATCCGCAAAGCTGAGCGCGCGATAGATGAACACCCCGATAAACAGCGCATAGCCGACGGCAACCGATGCCGCCTCGGTCGGTGTGACAACCCCGCCAAGAATGCCGCCAAGAATGATCAGCGGCATGATCAGGGCCGTAATCGATGATTTGAAAATCTGCCAGATTTCCAGAAGTGTCGCCCGGCGTTCATTTTTCGGCAGGTTCTTGGCACGTGCAGTCACGGCAATCACGGTCATGCAGATCAGACAGATCATCAGACCGGGCAGGATCCCGGCGGCAAACAGACCACCGATCGAAATCCCCATCAGCGACCCATAAACCACCATCAAACCCGACGGCGGAATGGTCGGGCCGATGATTGATCCGGCCGCAGTAACCGCACAGGCATAGTCGCGGCGATATCCGCGTTCAACCATCGCAGGCACAAGCGTCTTGCCAAAGGCCGCCGCATCGGCGGTCGCCGCCCCGGTCAGACCGGCAAAGAAGACCGATGCCAGCATGTTGGTATGGGCAAGACCGCCGCGCATATGCCCGACAAGAGCCTGGGCGAATTTGACCAGACGGCTGGTAATGCCGATATGGTTCATGATTTCGCCAGCCAGAATAAAGAACGGCATGGCAAGGAACGGGAATACGTTCAGACCGTTAAATACCTTGCTTGGGCCTTGGGACAGGAACATCCCCCCGCCCATGTCAAACAGGCCGACAACACCCGCCACACCAAGGGCAAAGCCGATCGGCATGCCCAGAACCATCAGAACAACAAAGATAATGGCGACGATCATTCTGCGCCCTCCGCAAGATCAACCGGGATGAAACGGCCCTGATCACGCAAGGCAACAAGAAGAAGCTGGATGGCCGCCAGAAGTGCCGAAACCGGCACTGCGGCATAGGGAAGTGCCAGCGACATGCCGAAAATCATCGCCTGTCGGCGCATGCCGCCTTCGGCAAAACCAAATCCGTAGATCGCCAGATACAGGAAGGCTGCAAGCGCAATCAGATCGACAAGAAACAGGATGGTGCGCTGGATCGGCATTGGCAGGCTCAAGACAAACATCCCGATGCCGATATGTTCGCGGCGCGCAATCCCGGCCGAAATCGCCAGAAGTGCCGCCCAGATCATCAGATAACGGGCAAGTTCTTCGGGCCATGGCAATTGCCAATGGAAAATGTATCGGTCAATAACCCCAAGCCATACATCAAGAACCAGAACCAGCATCAGAACCGCGATCACGCGTTCGACACCCCAGTTCAGGCCACGGCTTAACATTGCTGCAATGGTTTCAACACGGCGTAATGCCATCTTCGCCAAACTCTCCGCTGATGAATCTTTTGTGTATTTTTTCTACATATTGAGTATCATTTTGTAGCTTGTCTACACATTTTTGATATTAAAAGCACAATTTTTCGGCTATTGACCGAAATTTGAAACTGATTTAGGTAGTTAAACTACATTTTAAACAGGATATTGTTTTTACAACGATCCATCAGCCAAAGCAGGGAGTTTTCAATGGCGATCAAACATTATGGCAATGAACGCAGCGGTGCCGGCGGACAGAAATTGCCGTTTTCACCCGCAGTTCGCGCAGGCGACTACGTCTATATTTCCGGTCAGGTCGCAATGAAGGAAAATGGTGAAATCGCCTATGGCGGTATCGAAGACCAGACCCGTCTGACCATGGAAAACGTCAAGGCCGCACTGGCATTGGCCGATTGCACGCTTGATGATGTCTTCAAGATCAATGTCTGGCTGGCTGATACCCGCGATTTCTGGACCTTTAACCGCGTTTATGCCGAATTCTTCCCGGGTGAGCGTCCTGCACGTTCCACGGTACAGTCCCAGATGATGGTTGACGCAAAGATTGAAATTGAAGCTATCGCCTACAAACCGGAAAAGTGATATTTCCCAAAGGGGTGCCAATTTTGGCACCCCTGCCCGACCTTTGAAACAGAACCGGACAAGACCCATGCAACCGACGGCCGACATTATCAGTTTGCTGCGTAACCAGTCGGGTGACTTCCCCAACCGGGAACAGCTGGTTGCCAATTATGTCAGCGAGAATCTGGAAGCGGTTACCACGATTGCCCTTTCCGATCTTGCCAACAATGTTGGCGTCAGCGAACCGACGGTCATTCGTTTTTGCCGGACACTTGGTTGTGACGGGTTCCGTGATTTCAAAATGCGTCTGGCGCAGAACCTTGCGGTCAGTATGCAGTATCTGACATCCGAAGACATTTCGGATGACACAACAGATGCAGACGTTCTTTCAAGTCACGTTCTGGGCGTTATCATCGACAATTTGCGTCTTCTGCGCGAACAGATTTCATCAAGCCAGGTCGATCAGGCTGCCGATATTCTGGTCAAGGCCCGCCAGATTGCATTTTTCGGCGTCGGGGGTGGTTCGACCACCGTGGCATTTGATGCCGCAAACCGTTTTTTCCGCCTGGGCATTCCGGCACAATCGCAAAGTGACGGCTATTTGCAACGCATGCTGTCGTCAACTTTGGGACCGGACGATGTGGTTTTTGCCATCTCGACCAGCGGTCGTCCGACCGAGCTGATCCATTCCGCCGCCATCGCCCGGCAATATGGTGCCAAGGTCATCTCGTTGACCAATCCTGACAGCCCGCTTGCTGCGGAAAGCGACCTTGTCATCGGGATCGAAATGCCTGAAAACCCCGATATCTATAAACCCACGGCAACGCGCCATGCGTTTCTGGCCACCATCGATGTCATTGCCACCGCTGTTGCGCGCCGCATGCCAGATCAGGCAAAAGAAAAGCTGCGCCGTATCAGATCGTCCCTTCTGACGGTCAATCTGCCGACCGGGCGCCAGCCCATCGGGGACTAGGCGCGCCCACCAAATTTATCTGCCCCGCACAAAGGTTACCCCATGCCCCAGATCGCATTTATCGGTGAATGTATGCTTGAACTTTCCGGGGCACAGCCCGGGTCTGTTTTCGGCGCTGCAAAGCTTGGCTTTGCCGGGGATACGTTGAATGCCGCGACCTATATGGCGCGCACCAGCCGCCTTCTTGATCCGGCACAATCGGGGACGGCTGCCTATATCACGGCACTTGGTCGCGATGCCTATAGCAATGCGATGATTGCGGCCTGGCAGGCCGATGGCATTGCGACCGATCTGGTCCGCCAGGTCGACGGCGCCCTGCCCGGTCTTTACACCATCCAGACCGATGCGACCGGCGAACGAAGCTTTTCCTATTGGCGCGATCAGGCCGCCGCCAAACAGGTTCTGGCGGGCGGACATGACCAGACCATCAAAAATGCTTTTGCGCGCTTTGACGGGCTTTATCTGTCGGGGATCAGTCTTGCGATCCTGTCGCCTGCTGACCGCCAGAACATGATCAGGCTTGTCGCCGAATATGCGAACCAGGGTGGTAAGGTTTACTTTGATACCAACCATCGCCCGCGCCTTTGGCCTGATGCCAAAACCGCAATCGAAATCTATCAGGCGATTGCGCCATATTGTGACACGGTACTTCCGACCTTTGACGATGACGCCGCCCTTTTCGGGGATATATCCGCGCAACAGACGGGCCAAAGATGGCTTGATGCCGGTCTGCGCGAAGTTGTGGTCAAATCGGGCGGTGCCCCGACCTATTGGTGCAATCGTGACGGACAGTCGGGCTTTGTTTCCCCGCCCGTGATCACCGACATTGTCGATACAACATCGGCCGGTGATTCCTTTAACGGGGCGTTTCTGGCAGCACGGTCACACGGCAACAGCATCGAAGACGCCATTGCCGTCGCCCAAAAGGTCGCAGGAAGGGTGATTTGCCGCCACGGGGCGCTGGTTGATATCAGTGATCTGAAATTCGGCTAAGTTCGCCCCGACCTAGTAATCCAGCCGGTACTGAACACCTGCCTTGCTGTCGATTTCAGTGGTTTCGCTGGTCACGCTGATATTTGGCGTGACTTCGATTTCGACTTCAACCCCGCTTGATCCCGGTGTTGATCCGGCCTTGGTGCCGACATAGACGCCCTTGGTCAGGTATTTGCCGACCTTGACCTCGGGCCCGTTTTCACCGCCACCGACCTGAAGCACATCAGCACCGATAAAGCGCCGGACACTTCCGACCACATCAAGTCCACTGCCCCCGCCTGAAAGCTCGTTCACCGCACTGGCCAGCTGCACGGCTTCAACAGCACTCAGGCTGCCCTGGGATTTGCCAAACAGGACCTGGGACAGAATTTCATCTTCGGGCAAGGACGGCACCGACGTCAGAACCAGTTCAGGATCGCTTGACGGGCCCTGGAACCCGGCGGTGACCTCCAGATCGGCCGTGGTATAGACGCCTTTGATATCAAGCATCGGATCGGGTGGTGATCCCCCGGCAAAGGTGATTTTGGAATCCTTGATGACGAATGTCTTGCCGATGATGTCAAGCTGCCCGCGCAAGGCGGACAATTGACCGACAATGCTGGGATCATCGGTGGTGCCCGAAATTTCAAGGCGCCCGCCCCATTCGGAATCAAGCCCCTTGCCGCGCACAAACAAGCGACCGGGAATATCAACGGTCACGTCAAGGTTACCGGAAAATCCATTATCCTTTTCAGCCGCCTTACGGGCTTCTTCCTTTTCTTCCTCGTCAGGCAGATTGGCGACTTCGATTGTCGGAACCGATTCCGGCAGCGCGAGCGACAAATCCACCTCGCCACGCTGAACGGTAACCGTGCTTTCGATATCGGCACTTTCCTGATTGCCGGTGACCTTGGTGTCAACATCGGCCCAGAATTGCAGTTCATCGACCCGCGACAGGGCGAAATTGCGCAAGGTGGCGGTTACGTCATAGGCCGCCTCGCCGCCATCCTTCACCGTCAGGTCAACCGATGCATCAAGTTTGCCGTTGCCGCCATCGGTTGCGGTGATTGACGGGATCGAAAGCCCGTTCTGATCAAACTCGCCCGCAAGCGTAACCTGTTCAAGGATCGTGCCATAAACAAGGTTCTCGTAATGCCCGTCAGACAGGCCGAGATTGCCTTTCCAGCCGATATCATCAAGTGTTCCGACAACATCAAGTTCCAGATTGATCGTGCCCGATACCTGATGATCCGGCGCCGGTACATAGGGCCAGAATTCGGCAATTTCGCCATTCATCCGCACACTTGCCGATACCGGTGCGGCAAGATCGGGACTGAAATTCTGCGCAAGGACCGAAACCGCAAGCGGGACTGTCCCCTGTGCCGACAGGATTTTGACATCGCGATTGCCAAGATTGGCCGTCCCGTTAAGGATCCCCTTGGCAAGATCAAGGTTAAGAACCATTTCGAACGGCTCCATATCCTTGACCGTGTTTGCGGTAATGCCACTGATCCGGCCTTTGACCGCAGCCACGGGCAAAGTGCCCTTGGTCTCGCGCAAGTTGGCCGACAGATTTGCAACACCGCTTAGCCCGTCATACCCGGCAATACGGCCCCATGGCCCCAGATCGACATCATCAAGCGAAAGGTCACCGGCAATCGATTTCTGACCTGCTTCCTGCGCAACCGTTGCCACCAGATGACCGGACCCGACGGTTACATCAGCATCCAGGTTTTGCTGACCGTTCGCTGCCATGACAAATTGCAACGGACGGCGCAGTTTGATGGTCTGATCGCTAAGCGCGAAGTCGAACTTGTCCGCGACCACACGGATATCATCCCCCAACCCGATATTGGCAGCCAAATCCGCCGACATCGGAACATTGCCCTGATAAAATCCGGTCGTGTTCATCGTGACGTCAAAGGCATCCAGCCCACCCATAATCCCGACGGTAACGTCATCAATGGCGATGGGTGAAAAGACGATATCCTTGCCATCAATATCGGCCTTGATATCGGGCTGGGCAAAGGCATCACGGATTGTCGCGGCAATATTCACATTCTCGATCATTGCCGGATTGCCATCGGGCTGCTGATCAATACGCAATCCTTTGGCCAAGGCCGACAGCGTGACGGTTTGACGCCCGTCTTCCGGCACAAAGCCGATATCGCCGCTGATCGTTCCATTGGCAAATGGCCCCCCGAAATCGCCAAGCATTTCGGCATCAAGCTTGGTTAGCTCAAGACTGCCCCGCATCGGGACGGCATACCCCGGCAGAACAAGTTCACCGCCCAGATCCAGAAATTCACCGCGCAACAGAATGTCGCTGATCAACAGATCATTTTCCGGCAGGCGCACATTCGCCGCGATGTCATAGGCATGCTTGCCCAGATTGAACGAACCGCTATTGCGCAGCGCCAATACTGCCTGATCCGACCATGACATGCGGCTCGATAACACCACATTATCAATGCGTTGTCCGCCGGCTTTGACATTTGGCACCCGCAGGTCAATCTGACCAGGCGGGGCGGC
The DNA here is from genome assembly GCF_002844235.1 of Thalassospira povalilytica. GTDB lineage: Bacteria > Pseudomonadota > Alphaproteobacteria > Rhodospirillales > Thalassospiraceae > Thalassospira > Thalassospira povalilytica. Next base: position 822,474 of record NZ_PGTS01000002.1, read on the forward strand.
AATATCCCCGTCCAGACGCACTGAAAGCTTTGCCGGTGCAATCGTCACCCCGATATCGGGTGGCACCGTGCCCGGCGCGACATCAAGATCGGCCGTAACGGCAAGACGTTCAAATTCGTTTGTGATGTCGACTTTGATCGGCCCATTAATCGTTGCGGCATTCACCGCATCCAGATCAACCATCAGATCAAGGTTGGGCAGAAGCGCAACCTTGCCCGAAATCGTGGGGGACGGGCCGACAATCCGGTCAAGATCGGAAATCCCGAACGTGGTTTGCGTGCCCGAAACCGTCACATCACTTTTCAGACCGTCCTGTTCCGACCAGCTCAGATTATCAAGCGTAACCTTCCCCTGCCCGCCAAGATCAAGACCGGAAATCGGCGCAAAGATCGACAGATCGGCAACATCACCGACCAGCTTGGCGCCGTTAAGCGAAAATGTGTCATCAATTTCAGCAGAACCGTTGACCGCCATTTGCGGCGCAGTCAGCACCAGTTTGCCGACCGATATCCTCGAAAAATCCGGGTTGACCAGCGCATTGAGCGAAAGTTCCTGATCCGCACCCAAAAATGCGCCAAGATCGCTGTCCTGCCAGACGGTGCCCGACGTCGATGCATCAAGGTTTGCCGCAACCGGCCCGTCCCCATCAGATGCCGGCATATTGGCGCGCACTTGCATGCGTGCGATCGTCGAAACCGGTGTTGCAACATCCTGACCATCAATCGCAACGACAAGACCGGGCATGGCAAGATCGCCATTGGCCTCGACCGACAGTGCAACCTGCCCCCAGCGTACCGCATCATCAAGCAGCCCGGACAAGGCCGGATCAATATCACCATCCAGCCGTGCGGCAATCAGATTTTCGGCCAAATCAAGATGTGCACTTGCCGACAGATCAAGCACATCTGCCATCGCCACCGTGATGCGATCAAGGGCAAGTTTTTGATCATCCGCATTGAATGCCCCGCCAATGCCAAGGGCAATATCCCCCCTTAGCGGTTCGGGCAAATCACCGGAAATACGGTCAAATGTCTGAACCCCGCCATCCAGCGAAAAGGCCAGAACATCGGATGACAATTGCACACCAACATCGCTGGCCAGCGCCGCATAACCGTCTGCGGTCAGTTCAAGTTTGCCGTTCCAGTCATCGGCCGGACCATCCCCGGCAAGCTTGATGCGTACATCGGGTGCAATATCGGGCGTCACCCCCGCAAGGGTCATGACCACACCTTCGCGGCCCAGTTCCCCGTCAATTCTGGCCGACAGTCGCTGTTTGGGACCATCAAAATCAAGATCGACATCAAGCTGATCGCTGCCACCATCAAGTGGCTGCAAATTCAGCGCAGCTGTCGCCGAAAGATTGGTGCCGATCGCGCCATTGGCCTTAAGGCTGTATAAAAATCCCTTGCCCGAAACCGGATCAACCAGCGCAATTTCGCGAAGATCAATCGCATCAACCGACACAGCAAGCGGCAAACTGAACCCGCCACCGTCATCTGGGGCTTCGTCATCGGGGGTATCGGGAAGACTGCCATCAGGGAGCACGATGCTGGCGGTTTGCAAACCGACGTGATTGATTTGCAATTTCCCGCCCAAAAGGGCCAGTGGCGACCAGTCAAAATCGACCTGGTCAAGATCCAGGTGAAAGCCGTCTGCCGGGCGTTCCATTCGCAAGCCATCAAGTGTCAGCCCGGTCCACAAGCTGCCCTCAATCCGGCCAAGCTCAAATGAACTGTCGGTCGCAGCCGAAACCGTTTCATTGATCATCGGCGTCAATGCGCGCAATACCGGTCCGGTCCCGGCAATCCCGACAACAGCAGCCACGGCAAGGACGGTACCACCAACACCAAACGCACCGTAACGCGCCCATTTCAGGGCTGGTGTACGGCGTTCATGTTCATGCGGCTTATTCTCTGACGGAAGTTCAGACCTGGTCAAAATGCCTGCCCCAGACTGATATAGAATTGATAGTCATCATCGACGTTTTCACGCTTATCAAGTGGCACGGCAACGTCAAAGCGCAATGGCCCGACGGCGGTGTAATACCGGAAACCGAGACCGGCCGCCCATAACAGGGAAATGTCTTCGGGTTCGCTGCGTGCATAGACATTGCCGCCCTCGACAAACGGCACAACGCCGAAACTTTCGGTGACCCGGGCACGGAATTCAAAACCGAGTTCAAGAACCGAACGCCCGCCAAGCGGATCATGATCATCATCAAGGGGGCCGACTTTCTGATATTCATAACCACGGATCGACCCGCCGCCACCGGAATAATAGCGTTTGTTCGATGGCAAATTGCCGCGTTCCTCACCAATGATTGTCCCGGTCCGCGCCCGTGCGGCCAAAACATAATCCCCGTCATCATCAATCGAAAGATATTGCGACCCGGACAGCGACACCGATGTGAAATTGGTATCATGGTCGGTCAGCCCCATATAGGGCGACACATTGATTTCAAACCGCGTTCCGCGCGTGGGATCAAGCGGATTGTCCGTATTGTCATGGCGCAGGATACCGCGCAAACCGGCAAGGTAGAATTCCTCGTTCGGGGAATCCGACCCGGTCAGGTCGGAATATTCCGCCGTCACGCCAAGGGTCGTCGACCAGTTTTCACCAAGTGGACGTTCGACACCGACAAAACTGTCAACCGTTGCCCCCTGATAGGCATCGGTATCGTTGTTTTTTGCATTCGCCTCGGCCACCAGGGCCTGTTTGCGTTGCAGGAATTGCGGCTTTTTGAATTCCGCACTTAGACCCTGTTCAAGGCTTGAGGCATCGGCGCCAAGCCGCAACCTTTCACCGGCACCGAATAGGTTTCGATGCTCCCAGAATGCGTTGGCGCCCGGACCATCCGCGGTCGAAAAATCAACGCCGCCGCCGATTGACCGCATTTTGCGTTCGACCACATTGATTTCGACGGGGATCTCGCCGCTTTCGCCCACCGGGCCTGCGACCTTGACGATCACACTGTCAAACAGGTTGGTCTGCGCCAGATCGCGCCGCGTTTCGCGCACCCGTTCAGGACTGTATTGCTCGCCGGCCCGCCAACTGCGATATCCCGCGATGAAATCCTGATCGACCTCGTCGGCACCATTGACCGTAACCGCGCCGAAATTGGCCTTTGGCCCGGTTTCAAAGGCATATTTGATCGAAATGGTTTTCTGTGCGGTATCGGCCATTACCGTGCGCTTGGTCGCCTTGACCAGCGGATAGCCCTGATCACGCAGGATATCGACACCGAATTGTTCACCAAGAATGATCGGTTCTGCAGTGGCGCGCTGACCGATTTGCAGGCGGGTTCTTTCAAGTTCGGCATCGGTTGCCGGGCGTTCGACGACTTCGTCCGGGCGCACAATCACCAGGTCAACCGACGCAATCAGATATGGCGCACCGGTATCGATCATATAGGTCAGAACAAGCGGTGTGGGTGCGCCATCGCCATTCTCACCATTATTACCGTTATCACCGTTTGCACCATTGTCGCGGTGATCAGCTTCATCAACCGTGTCTTGCGACGCGGTGCCATTCACCGTGTCATTTGCGGTGACATCGTCATTTTCATTATTCTCGCTGCCCGCCGGATTGCCGTTTTCTTCGACGGGCGCGTCATCACCGGTTTTTTCGGTGATCTCGAACGTGATCTGGCCGTCATAGAATCCGTTGGATCGCAGAACCGCCTGGAACCGTTCAACATCATCTTCGGCCCGGCGTTGCAGTCCGGCACGCGATGCGGTCGGGCGTGACTGCAACCGGCGCGCGGTACTGACCGCGTTCAATGCCTCGATCAGCTGTTCTTCATGATCGTCAATGCCGGTCAGTTCCACCTCATAGGGGATGGTGGTGCGCAGATCAGCCGGGGCTTGTGATTCGCCATTGCCAAACCCGAAATCCAGCCCGCCAATTCCTTCGTCAGATGAGCACGCAGCCAGCATCGTTCCCGCCATCAATAGCGGAACGATCGCAGCAGATCGCCCATATGATCCAAATTTGCGGCGGATGCGGCTTGTCAAACGTCATATCCCTTGTGCTTTGTGTCCGGTCAGGTGACGCCAGTTAACATCGTTTGGCGTTCTTTTATACCCTTTGATCCCATCAGGGATTGTTGCAAACAGAATTGTTGTTATTTTCAAAACAGCGAACTGAAAACACCATATTTTCATTCATCTTACAGGTCGAGTGTCACCAGTGCCACTTCCCATGAAAAAATGGCATGGCTGTGAACAATATTCGCACTTGTGAGCTTTTTGGTTTGAGCGTACCGGGAGTTGCGCGCAACATATGCATCACATCCAATCGCAGGAGGTCCGTCTCGTGGCTTCGACCCAGACCAATACCGTCATTATTCGCAACGCAGTACGTGCCGACCTTGATGGGCTTTGCGCCCTTGAGAACGCCAATTTTCAAAGCGACCTGATTTCGCGCGCCTCTTTTTCGCGCTTCTTGCGTCAGGCATCTGCGCGTCTGCTTGTTGCGGATGCCGGCGATGCCGACAAACCGGCCATTGTCGGATACGGATTGCTGCTGTTGCGGGCCAATGCGGTCGTCGCCCGGATTTATTCGCTTGCGATTTCACAGGAATGGCGCGGCAAAGGTCTTGGCACACAGCTTCTGGCGGGGCTTGAGAATCTGGCAATGGATGCCGGTTGCCATCGTATGCGCCTTGAAGTGCGGGTTCAAAACGACACCGCGCGCAATCTGTATGAGCGCCACGGCTATCAGAAGGTCGCCGATCTTCCGGGCTATTACGAAGATGGCGGTGATGGCATTCGCCTTGAACATGCGCTCTATGACGGTCAGACCGATGTTACCCCGGCGGTTGCCACCGGTGCGCCGCTGATCCTTGTTGATCGCCTGTCCGATCAGCGTTTTGCTGTTTCGGGTGCGCGCGTCATGCGGGTGCGCGACTATCTTGCGCTTGATCACGGGGTGCGCAACCGCCGTGTGATCAACCTGTGCCAATCCTATGAATATCTGTCGCGCGGCTATTATTGCAGTCTTCTGGCTGCTGCGCGTGCCGAACGTGTCATTCCCGAGGCCGATGTGCTTCTCGACCTTAACTGGAAACGTCTTCAGAAAACCGCGCGTTCGGAACTCAGCCCGCAGATCATTGATGCGCTGGCAAAATCGGGCCATGGCCCGGAACAGGCACCGGACCATATTGATGTCTATTTCGGACGCACCGCCGACAAACGGTTCCGCCAGATCGCCGAACGGGCGTTTGACCAGTTCCGCTGCCCGATCCTGCGCCTGCATCTGAACAAGCAGGACCGCAAGATTTTGCGCGAAATCGAAGCCCCGTCCCTGGGTCAGCTTGATGACAGCAACCTTGCCGAATTTGAAGCAGCCCTTCGCGCCTATTTGCGCGGACGTGTGCGCAAGCAGGGCAACGTCACCCCACCGACCGCCCTGGTCGCGATCCTGCATGACCCGGACGAAGTTTTGCCGCCGTCAGACAAGGAAGCATTGGCAAACTTTGTTCAGGCCGCATCCGATCTTGGCGCCAAGGCCGAACTGATCACGGCCAAGGATTTCCATCATCTTTCGGAATTTGATGCCCTTTTGATCCGCGAAACAACGGCCCTTGATCACCACACCTATCGCTTTGCCAAACGCGCGGTAAAGGAAGGCATTCCGGTGATTGATGATCCGGACTCGATGTTGCGTTGTACCAACAAGGTCTATCTGGCCGAGTTGCTGCGCACCCATCGTATCCCTGCCCCGAAAAGTGCGATTTTTGACAAGCGCCGCATTGCCGAAATCGGTCAGCAATTCAGCTTCCCGTCGGTTCTTAAAGTGCCGGATGGCTGCTTCTCGCGCGGGGTGCGCAAGGTGAAATCCCCCGAACACCTTAATGAAGTCGCGACCGAGATGTTCAAGAACTCGGAACTTCTGGTCATTCAGGAATATGTCGAAACGACATTTGACTGGCGTATCGGTGTTTTGGGCGGCGAGCCGATCTTTGCCAGCCGCTATTTCATGGCGCCGGGCCATTGGCAGATCGTCAAACATGAAGATGATGGCAAAAGTTTCGAGGAAGGCGGGTTTGAAACCGTGGCCGTCGAAGACGCGCCTGCCGATATCGTTGCAACCGCCCTTGCCGCGGCCCGCCTGATGGGCGATGGCCTTTATGGTGTGGATGTCAAGGAAACCCCGCATGGCCCGATGGTGATCGAGGTTAATGACAACCCCAATGTCGATGCCGGGGTCGAGGACGTGGTTCTGGGCATGGAGCTATATCGCCGCATCATTGCGCATCTTCTGGGCAAGATTGCCCGCCCCTGAATTCTCAATCGCACAATAAAAAAGGCCGGGTTTACCCGGCCTTTTTGTCTATGAAGACGGCGGCTTGCAGTTTGTCACGCCCGTATCTTGCCATCAGATCAAACTCGTTGCGCAGGATCGGCACCGACAAACAATCACTGCCATTAAACGGTTCGTGATCATCGCCGATATCGGGATCACTCACATAGACAAACCGGTCATCAAAGCCCGACACCACGACCCAATGCGGGATCTTGTCACCGTAAATGCGGTACTGGCTGATCAGGACCAGCGCCATCTTGCCCTGTTTGGCGCGTTCTTCGATTTCGGCCACGCCAAACGGTCCGGTCGTCACCGCAATGCCGGCATCCTGGGCCTGACGAGCAAAATCATAATGCACCAGTTCGACCACTTCGCGGTTTTTGGGTTTGCGCACCGTATCAACAAAAAGCGGCCCGTCGCGACTGCTTAGCACCTCGGCACCAAATCCGCGACGATTGGCCGCCAATGCCAGTCCCAGCGGACCACATCCGCCATGACCCGATGTCATGAACACGGTGGTTGCTTCGCGCCACAGGGCAATTTCCAGATTGCGATCAAGTTCAAGTGACGGATCAAGCGCATTCATCGCCATCATCAGGGCCGCCGGGCCGCAGGTAAATGGCAATGTCTGGTGATAGAAATGAATGGGGGATGGCAGACGCAAGGCATTGGGCACCAATACCTTTTCCATGCGCAACGCGTCGGAATGATCGGGGTAATAATCCGGATAAAGCGCAAATTCGCGGTAACCCGCCGCATGAAACAGCGAAATGGCGCGATCATTTTTCTGACTGACTTCCAGACGCAGGATCGGCGCGCCGAAATCAAGGCTGAGTTCTTCGGCCCGGATGATCAATTGCTGCCCGATCCCCTGCCCGCGCCATTGCGGCGATACCGCCAGGGAATAAAGACGGGCAAGCGCGACATTGCGCCGGAAAATCACCAGCGCATAGCCAACCACGCCATCATCGGTGCAGGCAACGCACAGACGCGCGGTTTCGCTTCCGACAAAGCGTTTGAATGCGCGCCGGTTCAGCCGGTCAATTTCAAAGGATTGATCTTCAATTTCGCACAGCGCATCAATGTCGCCAGGCACGGCCAACCGGATATCAATTTTGGCCTTTTCACGCGTATTCAAAGTCACACCCACAGCAGAAAATCTGACACACGGTATCATACCGTCCTGTCATATCGACATGATTTGCAAAAATGCGATAGTGCAATTTTGGCAGGCGTGCCGCGCATTTATGCGATGGGGACCGTTCCCATCTCACAAATTTCAATAAACGGACAGCCGCACTTAGGCGCGCGCAGCAATGCGCGGCAATAGCGGCGACATGTCATAACCGGCATCAGATGCCGATTTGATAATGTCCTGAACCGGCAGATTTCCGGCATTGGCCAGCGACCACAGGATCGTGCAACGCGTGCCGGTCCGGCAATAGGCAAAGATCGGCTTTTCCGCCGCGGCAAGATTGGCGGCAAATGCGTCGGCATCGGCGTCCGAGACATTGCCACTTGCGACCGGCTGGAAAATTGCCTTGATGCCGGCGGCTTCGGCCTTGGCGGCAATCTCGGCAAAGGATGGCTGGCCCGGGTCTTCATTATCCGGGCGGTTACAGATGATGGTCTTGTAACCGGCCTTGGCAATCTCGTCGATCGCATCAAGTGGCAATTGCGGGGATACCGTCAGGTCGTCGCTCAGGCGTTTCATTTTTCTGTTCCGTTATGTCTTGCCGATGGCGTACCGCAATCTGCCCGTCAAAACGGACATGTGCAGAACACCTTAACTGATACGGATGCCACTATAGCGCGGTCGTTGCAACCGCTTGAACAGAAAATTGTCATGTGCAGACGACTGACAGCAACCCGCACGTTATTTCGAAAGCGGACAGGTCCGAACACCCAGCAACAGATAAAGCGGGCAAAACCGGAAGGCCGCCGTCAATAACATGACAATCCCGGCTGCAACCATTACCCAGCCGAATGTCCCATAGGCCACCATCCCCTGTTCGGGTGTTGCCATAATCAGCGGCAAGGCAATCAGAAACGCACCGACACAGGCACGCAATACACGATCAATCATCCCGACATTTGCCATGACATCCTCCTTGGGCCGTCGCTGTAAGATCACACAAGCATTATATCATTATGTATTGATTTACATTGATAATGATCAATTGGCGGCCAATTCGAAGACATGTGATTTGGATTATTGCCCTTGTATGAGCGGCATGTAAAAAGGGGAAAAATCAAAACACATCAAAACACATCAGGAACCGTGCCGTGACGATCGATATCCCCCAGCCTGCTGCGGCTTCATCCGCCCCGGATTATCCCGAATGGAAGCACGCCACCCCGGACGGCAGATTTTCAGATTGGCTCAAGGCATCGGTTGCTGAAAACTGGCATCGCGTCACGCATCATCCCTTCACGGATGCCTGGGGTCAGGCGGCAATCCCCAAACGCAATCTTGAAAACTATCTTATTCAGGATCATCGCTTTATCGACCGGTTTGTTGCCCTTCTGGCTGCTGCGGTGTCGCGCGCCCCGACATTGAAGGACCGCATTCCCGGCTGCCAGTTTCTGGCTCTTCTGACCGGGGCTGAAAACACCTATTTCGAGCGATGCTTTGTCGCACTTGGCGTTACCGATGAGGCCCGCGCAACACAGCCCGACTGGTCTGCCACCAGCGATTTCAAACAATTGATGGCCGATGCCGCCAACGGCACCAGCTATGCCGATATGCTGGCCGTACTTGCCGTGGCCGAAGGCACCTATCTTGGCTGGGCCGACCGGGTCAACCGGTCCCTGACAGAGCGCCCCAAGGATTTCTGGTATGCCGAATGGCTTGATCTTCATGTCGGTGCGTATTTCGAAAGTGTGGTTGGCTATCTGAATGATCAGCTTGATCAGGTTGGCCCCACCCTGTCGGCATCGGAACGCAACGCCTGCCTTTCGTTCTTTGCGCGGGCAACGGAACTTGAAGTCCGGTTCTTTGACACCGCGTGGGGATCAGCGCAATGATCACCATTCGCCGGTTTCGCGACGAAGATGCCGCGATAATGACCGACATATATGCCCGTGCGGTCGCCGAACTCGGCCCGAAATCATATGGCCCGGAACAGGTAGCGATCTGGGCCAGCCTGCAACCAAACCCCGACCAGTTCAAAAAACTGATGACCGACGGGCGTTACTGCCTGGTCGCCGTTGATCAGAATGATCGTGCGGTTGCCTTTGGCGATGTTGAACCCGATGGCCATATCGGATTTTTATATGCCAGCCCCGATGTGGCGGGAACCGGGGTGGTTGCCAGCCTTTATGGTGAACTTGAAAACGCCGCCAATGCGCAAAATATCGGCAAGCTCTATTCCGAGGCCAGCGAACTTGCCAAATCCTTCCTGCTTAAACAGGGATTTTCCGTGGTCGAGCGGCGCGACTTTGAAATCAATGGCGTTCCGATCCACAATTATGCCGTTGAAAAGCGCCTGCGCAAACCGGGCCAACCCGCATAAAAAAGGCTGCCAACGGTCCAACGCTGGCAGCCTTTTGAATTTGAGCCCGGTTTGATCAGTCCCGCAATCCGCGTTTGGCTGTCCCCAAAACACGATCGATGAACAAATCCGCCTGACCGACATAGTTTGCAGGATCACCGACCTGTGCCCAGTTTACCGGCGCGTCGGTCAATTTGGGCAATTCATCAAACAGGTTCGACCCGTTTGCCGATGATTTGGCAATGGCATCCTTGACCAGCTTGTCCGCGGCATCACGCCCGATATGGTCGGCAAGGGCAAAGGTCGCGGCTTCTGCCAGCATCGCCCCGCGCGACAATTGAAGGTTTTCGGCCATGCGCCCGGTATTGATTTTAAGGTCCGGCACCATATCAACCGCCTGCGCCAATGCCGTTCCCGCCGCCATAATGATCTGCGGCAAGGTCAGCCATTCCAGAAGCCAGCTTGACCCGCAACGTTCATGATCATGAAGCTGTGACTGGCTGAAGACGCCAAGTTGCCCGGCATTGAAGCGTGCCAGTGTCACAAGCATTTCGGCCTGCACCGGGTTGGATTTATGCGGCATGGTGGATGACCCACCGCCCTTGCCCGGCTGGACTTCGGCGATTTCCGATTGCGCCAGCAAAACAAGATCCTGACCCATTTTGCCAAGCGCGCCAGTTAACGCTGTTAACTGACTTGCGAAATCCACCAGAACATCACGCTGCGCATGCCAGGGCATGTCTGATGCCGGAAGATCAAGTTCTTCGGCCAGGTTGCTTTCGACATCGGCAGCCTTTGCCCCGATCGATGCCAGCGTTCCCGCCGCCCCGCCAAACGACAGCCGTAACAAATCCGCCGCCAAGCTGTCGATCCGCCGGTCGATCCTCACCAGCGGTGCCAGCCAACCGGCTGCCTTCAGGCCGAATGTTGTCGGAACAGCCTGTTGTGAACGGGTGCGCCCGATCATCACGGTCTTGCGATGCGTATCGGCATGGGCCGCAAGCGATCTGGCCAGTTTGCGAATGCGCCGACGGATGATGCCGATTGCATCGCGCAACCGCAATACCAGTGCGGTATCAACCACATCCTGACTGGTGGCACCGAAATGGGCGAACCGGGCATCTTCACCGCCAATCTCGGCCTTTAATGCCTTGACCAGGGCCGGGACCGGCACACCGGCACTTGCCGTTCCCGCCGCCAAAGACGCCGGGTCCGGATTGAAATCGCGGCAAACTTCGGCAATCCGTGCGGCACTTTCCCCTGGAATGACGCCTGCGCGGGCTTCTGCTGCGGCAAGGGCAGATTCAAACAGCAACATCGAGGCAATCTGTGCCCGGTCATCAAACAGGGCCGCAATTTCCGGATCGGAAAACAGCCCGCCAAGCAGGGCCGAGTCAAAAGGCGAAATCGTCATCAGGTCAAATCCACCATGGTAATCAGGTGCGAATTCATAGTGTCGCGCTGTGCAACGGGTTGGTCAACAACGCAAAAAGAAGCCCCTGCCCGTTCAGAAACATCTGAGCGCACAGGGGCGTCTTTCAACTCATGGGCAAATCGTTCCCGGGATCAGACTGCTTCAAGCGCAATCGCAATCCCCTGACCGACACCAATGCACATGGTCGCCAGTGCGTATTTGCCACCCGTGCGTTTCAGCTGAAGGGCCGCCGTACCGGCAATACGTGCACCCGACATGCCCAACGGATGACCAAGGGCAATCGCCCCGCCATTCGGGTTCACACGCGCGTCATCATCGGCAATGCCAAGATCACGAAGGGTCGCAAGACCCTGGGATGCGAATGCCTCGTTCAGTTCGATGACATCAAGCTGATCAGTGGTCCAGCCCAGACGTGCCAGAAGCTTTTTAGAGGCCGGTGCCGGGCCAAAACCCATGATACGGGGCGCAACACCCGCCGTCGCACCACCGACAACCTTGGCAATCGGTTTCAGGCCATATTTCTTGACCGCGGCTTCGGATGCCACGATCAGGGCAGCCGCCCCGTCATTGACGCCCGATGCGTTACCCGCGGTTACCGAACCGCCTTCGCGGAACGGGGTCGGCAATTTGGCAAGGGTTTCAACCGTGGTACCCGCACGCGGATGTTCATCGGTATCAACCACAACCAGATCGCCTTTGCGCTGGGGAATGGTCACCGGGGTGATTTCCTGGGCAAGGGTTCCGTTCTGCTGGGCAGCAACGGCCTTTTCCTGTGAACGCACGGCAAAGGCATCCTGATCCCCGCGCGAAATGTTGAAATCTTCGGCAACGTTTTCACCGGTTTCGGGCATGGAATCCACGCCGTACTGCTTTTTCATCACCGGATTGACGAACCGCCAGCCAATGGTGGTGTCATAGATTTCCGCATTGCGCGAAAACGCCGACGTTGCCTTGGGCATCACGAACGGTGCGCGTGACATGCTTTCAACGCCACCGGCAATCATCAGGTCAGCTTCGCCCGCCTTGATCGCGCGTGCAGCAATGATGATCGCATCCATGCCCGAACCGCACAAACGGTTGACCGTGGTTCCGGTCACGGTTTCGGGCAATCCGGCCAGAAGCGATGACATGCGTGCAACGTTGCGGTTGTCTTCACCTGCCTGGTTGGCACAGCCAAAGACCACATCGTCAACCGCACCAAAATCAAGATCGGGATTGCGTTCAACCAGTGCCTTGAGCGGCACCGCGCCAAGATCGTCGGCACGTACCTGTGACAGACTGCCACCAAAGCGGCCAATCGGGGTACGGATGTAATCGCAAATATATGCGTCAGCCATTTCTAAGATCCTTGTTATTACTCTTACTGCTGACCCGCATGGGCCTTGGCGGTACGAGCATGCAGTTCACGAAGAACCTGCAATTCTTTCTCGGACGGGATCGCAGTTTCGGCGACTTCGTCGGCAAACTCAACATCCCAACCGGTATTTTCGATGATTTCTTCGCGGGTTACGCCCGGATGGATCGACGTCACGATGAACTGTTTGCCGACCGGATGCGGTTCCATGATGCAAAGATCGGTAATCAGACGCGACGGGCCTTTGGTATCCACACCATAGGACGCGCGGTCATCACCGCCCTTGCCATGACCAAGCGACGTCACAAAATCGATCTTTTCAACAAAGCCGCGTTTGCTTTGTTTCATCACCAGGAAAACTTCACCACAGCTGGTTGCGATTTCCGGCGCACCGCCACCGCCCGGAAGACGGACTTTGGGGTTGTCGTAATCACCAATCACGGTGGTGTTGATGTTGCCATATTTATCAAGCTGGGCCGCACCAAGGAAACCAACCGAAATCTTGCCGCCCTGAAGCCAGTAGCGGAACATTTCGGGCACCGGAACCGTGTTCACAGCAGTTTCACACAGTTCGCCATCACCGATCGACAGCGGCAGAACGTCGGGCTTGGTGCCAATCGTGCCACTTTCATAAATCAGGGTGATGTCAGGTGCATGGGTCAGACGGGCCAGGTTACAGGCCGCAGACGGCATACCGATACCAACAAAGCACACATCGTCGTTTTTAAGCGCGCGTGCGGCGGATACCGTCATCATTTCAGTCGGGGTATATTCAACCATGATCTTTTCTCCGCTTAGCCTTTGTTTGCTTCACGCTTGGCCGCGAAATCTTCGGGACCGCCATTCATGACATGTTCTTCGATCCAGGCCAGGAAAGCCTCCCGGTCGCGGGCAATCGGATCCCATGCCTTGTAAAACGCGTTGTCGCGCTTGTAGTACCCCTGTGCATAGGACGGATGCGCCCCGCCCGGGATTTCAACAATCGCGGTAACCGCCCAGTTCGGCAGCATCACAGCGTTTGACGAGATATCGCCGAAATCATCGACGATCTCTTCGACCGTCACGATGGATTTCTTGGCAGCCAGAACGGCTTCTTTTTGCACACCAACGATGCCTTCAAACAGGACATCGCCCTTTTTGTTGGCTTTCTGGGCGTGAACAACCGTCACATCCGGTCGGATCGACGGAACCGCGGCCAGGCTTTCGCCGGTGAACGGGCATTTGATGAACTTGATGTTCGGGTTCACGCGCGGCAGTTCCGCACCACGATATCCCTTGAACACCGCACAGGGCAGACCGGCCGCACCGGCGTCATAGGCATTGGCCATCGCCGCGTGGGAATGTTCTTCGATCTCAAGCTTGTGCGGCCAGCTTTCCTGAACCGCTTCGCGCAGACGATGCAGCGAACCAACACCCGGGTTACCGCCCCAGGAGAAGATCAGTTTTTTGGCACAGCCGGCACCGATCAGCTGATCATAGATCATATCGGGCGTCATGCGGATCAGGGTCAGATCCTTGATCCCCTGACGGATGATCTCGTGCCCGGCAGCATGCGGGATAAGATGGGTGAAGCCTTCCATCGAAATGGTGTCGCCATCCTTAACGCAGGACGCGACAGCCTCTTTAAGCGACATGAAACGTGCAACCACGGTAAAACTCCTGTGGTATCAAACCAAAACAGAACAAAACAAATTCGGGGCAACTGCCCCGCATCATGCGGGAAATCGGATCGATGGCTGCGACCGCCGGCTTTCCCCAAAGCAGCGGACGCAGCCATCGGACCAGATCGGCCTACACGTCGAAGAACACGGTTTCCGCGTCCCCCTGCATGTGGATGTCGATCCGGTATTCGATCCCGCTTGGGGTTTCGACACGCTTGGCGATCAAGGTGTCGCGACGATCTGCCGGAACCGATTGCAGGACGGTGTCCGTGGCATTCAGCTCAGCTTCGTCGTCGAAGTAAAAACGGGTAAAGGCGTGAACAAGCATGCCGCGCATAAACACGATCACATTGACAAACGGGGCCTGGGCATCGGCAACGACGCCCGGCTTGACCGTATCAAACCAGAAACGGTTTTTGGCATCCGTGCCCGTGCCGCACCGGCCAAGGCCACGGAAACCGGCATCAGCAACATCGACCGGCTTTTCGCTGTAAACGCCATCGGCATCGGCCTGCCAGATTTCGATCATCGCGTCATTGACCGGATTGCCTTCGGCATCGAACACAGTGCCGGTGATGCGGATATGTTCACCCTTGGCATCCGGACCGGCAACAACCGGGTCGGCGATATCGGTAAAATCATAGCCATACTGACCTGCTGTCAGGCCATAGGCGAAATACGGACCAACCGTCTGTGAAGGGGTTTCACCATATGCCATGACTTAATTCTCCATCGGGGTGCCGTTGCGTCCGCGCAGGACAATGTCAAACTGATAACCCAGCGCAAAGCTTTCCTCGGTCTTGTCGATCGAGAATTTGGCAATCAGACGTTCGCGTGCGACCGGGTCTTCGGTGCCCAGGAAAATCGGATCAAGTTCAAGCAGCGGATCACCCGGGAAATACATCTGGGTTACAAGGCGGGTGGCAAAGCCCGGACCAAACAGCGACAGGTGAATATGGTTCGGACGCCAGGCATTGAAATGGTTGCCCCACGGATAGGCCCCCGGCTTGATGGTATAGAATTTGTAATTTCCGTTTTCATCGGTCATGCAGCGTCCCGAACCGCGGAAATTCGGATCAAGCGGCGCTTCGTGCTGATCAACCTTGTGCACGTAACGGCCTGCCGCGTTCGCCTGCCAGATTTCGACAAGAATGTTCGGCTGCGGGCGACCATCGGTATCCATGACACGGCCATGCACCACAATGCGTTCACCAAGCGGTTCGCCGTTGGTGATCCCGTTTTTGGTCAGATCGAAATCAAGTGCACGCACACTGGCCGGGGCAAAACGCGGCCCGGTGCCTTCGGTCAGGCCGGACTTGATCGCCAGCGGCGGGCGCGACGGGCCACGCAGAATGGTGGATTTGTAGCCCGGAGCAATGAACGGGGCGTGGGATCCCCAGTCACGCGGTTTGAAAACGGACATTTAACTTACTCTCCCTTGGATGCCGCGTCGATCTCGGCATAGGCTTGTTTGGCGATGCGGAATGCCGTATTGGCGGCGGGAACGCCGGCATAGACCGCAACATGCATCAGGGTTTCACGGATATCATCGCGTGTCGCCCCGGTATTCAGGGTCGCCCGGATATGCATGGCGAGTTCTTCTTCGTGACCAAGCCCTGCAAGAAGGGCGATGGTAACGATGGACCGTTCGCGTTTGGTGAATGTGTCGCTGGTCCAGACACCATTCCAGACATTTTCAGTGATATAGCGCTGAAAACCTTCATCAATTTCGGTGATGTTTTTTGACGCACGATCCACATGCGCATCGCCCAGAACGGAACGGCGGGTTTTCATGCCAATGTCATACCGGCTCTCAGACAAGGTTCTTCTCCTTGGTAAATCGGTCGATCAACCGGGTCAGCAATTCCGGGGTTTCGATGCAGGGCAAATGCCCGACCCCGTCAATCAATTCAAATTCGGCATTCGGGATCATGGTCGCCATTTCGCGCACCACATCGGGCGGTGTCGCCAGGTCATCCGATCCACAGATACATAAGGTCGGAACCGCAATTTTGCCCGCCGCTTCGCGCAAATCACCATCGCGCAGCGCCACACAGGTGCCGATATAGCCGGCCTCTGTCGTGCGCACGAGCATGTCGCGATACATCGCGGTTTCAAGCGGACGGTCCTTGCGGAACGTCGGCGACAACCAGCGTTCCATGATCGCATCGCCCAGAACATCAATCCCGTCGGCCTTGATGGCTTCGATCCGGGTATTCCAGCCGTTATAATCACCAAGCTTGGGGGCGGTATCACAAAGGATCAGGCCGCGCACGCGTTCGGGCTGCAATTGCGTGACTTTCTGGGCAATCAGTCCGCCAACCGACAGACCGCAAATAATCACCTTGCCAAGACCAAGATGATCAAGCAGCCCTATCAGGTCATTGGCATGCAGCGCGATGTCATATGGCGCATCACCGATGCCTGACAATCCATGGCCGCGCTTGTCATAGGTCACAATATTGAAGCGGTCAGACAGTGCCGCAACAACATCATCCCAGATGCGCAGATCGGTCCCAAGCGAGTTCGAAAACACCAGCACAGGCGCGTCTTTCGGCCCGGACTGGCTATAATGGATATGTGTCCCGTTGATCGGGGCGACTTGTAGACTCATGTCGTTTCCACCCTGCTTATTTGCGCACAATTTCGCAGATGGTTTTGGTTATGTAAAATGATGAATTGCGTATTTTGCATAACTATATAATTATGCATTGTGTTCTGATTACTTTATTCTACAACGACGCGACGTAGGCACACATGCTTGATCAACGCATTAAATTCCGTCATCTGACCTGTTTTCTGGAAGTCGCGCGTCAGCGCAGCGTTGTCAAGGCCGCCGACACCCTGTCCATCACCCAGCCCGCCGTTTCCAAGACCATCCGCGAACTTGAAGAACATCTTGATGCGCGGCTGTTTGACCGATCCAAACGCGGCGTGACCCTGACCGATTTCGGCAAGGTTTTCCTGCGATATGCCGGGGCCAGCGTCACCGCCCTTCGCCAGGGTGTCGACAGCATCAGCCAGGTCCGCATGCAGGGCGGTCTTTCGATCAATCTTGGTGTATTGCCGACCGTTGCCGCCAGCGTCATGCCCAATGCCATCCGCCGGTTCAAATCCCTTAGTCCCGACACAACGGTCAAGGTGGTTGCCGGTCCGAACGTGATGCTGATGGGGCAATTGCGCGTTGGTGAGCTTGATCTTGTGGTCGGGCGGCTGGCCGAACCCGATCAAATGTCGGGCCTGTCATTCATACATTTATATTCGGAACATATTTCGCTGGTGGCGCGTCCGGGGCATCCGTTGCTGACCGATGAAAATCCCGACATTACGCGTATCCGCGAATTCACCGTTCTGGTGCCGCCCAAACATGCGATCATTCATCCGACGGTCGACAAAATGCTGATTGCCCACGGCATCGGCGCCCTTCCCGACCGGATCGAAACGGTTTCAACATCGTTCGGGCGTGCCTTTACGCGCGAGACCGATGCGATCTGGATCATCTCGAACGGGGCTGTTGCATCTGACATCGCCGAGGGCCATCTTGTTGAATTACCGATAGATACCAGTGACACTTTTGGACCCGTCGGGTTGACGACCCGGATTGACTCGCCGATTTCACCGCCTGTCGAGATGCTGATCAATGCTGTGCGCGAAGAAGCGGCACTGCATCACGCAACCCATTCAGGCCTTAATACATAATCGTTTGGTTATGCAAATGTGCGGACATATCATTATACATAACCATCACGTGCCCATTAGATTGGTTCCAATTCGGTATGGCAGAATTGCACCAAACGCAGGCCATTCCAAAAATAATAATAAAAACAACAACCAAGTATCTTGGAAAACTTCGCACGCTAGATGCGCATCATGGCTGAAACGTTTGTCGGCGTCATGACCGCGACAAGACGTTCAAAGGAGGAAGAATGAAACACATCACCAAATTGCTTGCGGGTGCAGCTGTTGCGACCATGGTGTCGTTCGGCGCACACGCACAGGAAGTCACGCTTACGATCCACCATTTCCTGGGTCCGAAGGCACCGGCACAGTCCAAAATGATTGAGCCGTGGGCAAAGAAAATCGAAGAAGAATCAAACGGCCGTATCAAGTTTGAAATCTTCCCGTCCATGTCGCTTGGCGGCAACCCGCCGGAATTGTACCGTCAGGTTCGTGACGGCGTTGCAGACATCGTCTGGACGCTTCCGGGTTACACCCCGGGCGTATTCCCGCGCATCGAAGTTTTCGAACTGCCGGGCGTGCATCTTGGTGACGCGCGCGCAACCAACCTTGCGATGTGGGATCTTAAGGACGAATTCGCCGAAGACCTTAAAGACATCCACCCGCTGGCGGTTCACGTCCATGCCGGTCAGGCCATCCATCTGACGGAAAAGGAAGTCCGCACTGTTGATGACGTCAAAGGTCTGAAACTGCGTACCCCGACCCGTACCGGTTCCTGGGTTATTGAATCCTGGGGCGCAGAGCCGGTTGGCATGCCGGTCCCGGCCCTGCCGCAGGCACTGTCGCTTGGCGTGGTCGATGGCGGTCTGGTTCCGTTCGAAGTTGTTCCGCCGCTTAAACTGGCTGAACTGATTTCCTATTCTGTTGAAGGCGAAGGCGTGAATTCGCGCTTTGGCACCTCGACCTTCCTGTTTGCAATGAACAAAGATCGTTACGAAAGCCTTCCGGATGATCTCAAGGAAATCATCGATCGCAACTCCGGCCGCGACTTCGCAGCCGAAATTGGCGATGTCTTCAACAATGTTGAAGAAGTCGGCAAGAAAATGATCAACGAAGGCAAGGGTCAGGTTGTCAAACTGACCGCCGCTGAAAAAGCGACCTTCGATGATGCCGCTGCCTCGGTCGTTGATCGCTGGATCGAAGAATCCAAGTCCAACGGCATCGACGGCGCGAAACTCGTCGAAGACGCAAAAGCAGCCGTTCTGGCCCATACCAAGTAACGATATCAAGTTACTGGAAAATCTTGTGGGGTCACGTATCATACCGATGCGTGACCCTGTTTTTCCCGCTAGATTGCCCTCTAGATTGTAAGACATATGAAAAACGTGCTCTACAAGGCTGCATCATGGTTCGCCGTTATCGGTGGCCTGCTTGCCCTGCTGATTGCCGTTGTAACGATTGTCAACGTTACCGCCTTTGGTCTGGACAAGATCGCCCGGCTGTTTGACGCCAACTTTCCGGCCATCATCGGCTATGAAGATTTCGTCAGCATGATTGTCAGCTCGGCTGCCCTGATGTTCTTCCCCTACTGCCAGGCACATCGCGGTCACGTTGCCGTTGATGTGTTCATCAAAATGTTCCCGGACGGGTTTGCCCGCGTAATTGACGTGGTTTCAAGCATTCTCATGACCGGACTGGCGCTGTTCCTTGGTTATATGATGGTCAATGGCCTGATCGAGGTTCGTGGCGACAATACCCTTTCGGCAATTCTTGGCTGGACCATCTGGCCGTTCTATGTCCCGGGCATCATTTCGATGTTCCTGTGGGCGGCCATTGCCGGAAGTCAGATTTTCGAAAGAGAGGCCGATGTCTGAGCGCGAATTGATCGGCCTTGGTGGCCTTGCTGTTCTCTTTTTCGTTCTGGCTTTGCGTGTTCCCGTCGGCCTTGCCATGGTTGGCGTTGGCATTGGCGGCAACTATGTGCTGAGCCTGTTTTTCCCGTTCCTGCGTTTCGACCCCTATCTTCAGCAGTTCAAATCGCTGCTGTACGGGATTGTGTCGAACTATGAATTGTCGGTCGTTCCGCTGTTTGTTCTGATGGGATATCTGGCAAGTCAGGCCAATCTGTCACGCGACCTGTTCCAGGGGGTGAATGCCATTCTGGGCCGGTTCCGTGGTGGTGTTGCCATGGCAGCCATTGGTGCCTGTGCCGGCTTTGGTGCGGTATGCGGATCATCGCTTGCCACCGCATCGACCATGGGCAAGGTTGCCCTTCCGGAACTTGATCGTCTGAAATATTCGCCGCGGCTGGCAACCGGTACGCTGGCAGCTGGCGGAACGCTTGGCATTCTGATCCCGCCATCGGTCGCATTGGTGATTTATGCCGTCACGGTCGAAGCATCGATCATTCAGATGTTCCAGGCCGCGATCATTCCGGGTTTGATTGCCGTTGTGTTCTTTATGGCCGTGATCGCTATTCAGGTCCGCCTGAACCCGTCGCTGGCCCCGAAACCCGAACCGATGCCGCCCGCCGAACGCAAGGAAGCGTTGCTGCGTCTGATCCCGGTAATGGTGATTTTCGGATCCATCATTCTGGGTCTTGGTGCCGGTCTGTTCACGCCGACCCCGGCCGCCGGTGTGGGTGTGTTCGCGATCCTGGTTTACGGCGCCTATATGCGCTGGAAAGGCAAAGGCGGCCTGTCATGGGAAGGCCTGCGCCAATCGCTTAAGGATACGGCGATCACGTCTTCGATGATTTTCTTCATCCTGCTGGGTGCGGAAATCCTCAAGGGCTTTTTCAGCCGTGCCAACCTTCCGGCCTATATGGCAGAAGCAGCCGCAACCAGTGGTCTTGACCCGTGGCTGATCATGGTTCTGATGCTGATGGCGCTGATCTTGCTTGGCTGCTTTATGGAAAGTCTTTCCATGATCGTGGTTGTGATCCCGTTCTTCTGGCCTGCCCTTGTTGATATCAATGGTGGCGACTGGGCAACGGCGGCGACCGCGGCCTATGGCATGGGGACCGAGGACCTTAAAATCTGGTTCGGTATTCTCGCACTCATTGTCGTGGAGCTGGGGTTGATAACCCCGCCGGTCGGACTGAACGTCTTTATCATCAACGCGCTGGCCAAGGGTGTCCCGATGAGCCAGACCTTCCGCGGGGTGATGCCGTTCTTCGGGGCCGAGATCATTCGTATTCTGCTTTTGATCTTTGTGCCGGTCCTGACATTGTTCGTCCCCTCGATACTGGGCTGATAGCCGAAACAAAGCTGATCATAAAAGCCCGTCACTCCCCTGTGACGGGCTTTTCTTTTGGGTATTTTGGTCCCTTTTGGTCCTGTCTGAAACCGGATAGACTTCATCCAAGCCCGATCAAACCCGTCTGGAACTCCATCAGGATCCCCATGCGCAACAGCATTCCGATTTACAAACTGTATGGCGAACGCGACGCCCATCGCGCACAATCGCCAATCGACGCGTTTGACCGGGATGTGTCCGATGGTTTCGCCGATGATTTTCCCGATGGCGCGGAAACCAGCGAACAGCAACCGATCACCGAACCGGAATTCTTTCACCTTGAAAGCATCCCGGAACGATCGCGTCTGCATGATTTGCACATCAAGCCGCACCGTCATACCAACCTGTTTCAGTTGCTTTACATCACCCGGGGCACAGCCGAAATCAGCTTTGATGACCAGAACCTGACCATGCAGGCCGGGCAGCTGATTACTGTCCCGCCGGGCACGGTGCATGGTTTCAAATTCAGTGATGATATTGATGGCTGGGTCATTTCCCTGACCGATAATCATCTTCAGGAAATTCTGGCCCCGGCCCCCAAATTGCTCGCCCGGCTTGATCAGGCGATCTGTGTTGATACCAATCTTGACCCCGATCAGAGCCAGCCATCCGGGCCGGTTGATTTCCTGATTTCACAGTTGGCGCGCGAATATTACAGCCACAATACCGGGCGTCTGTTTGCGCTTCGTCATATTCTGGGATTGCTGTTGCTTGATGTCGGGCGGATCGCGCCACAAGGTGATCCGGCCCATCTGTCGCGTCAAGAACAGAAAACCGCGAAATTTCGCAAATTCCAGATGCTGGTTGAACGGTTTTACAAACATCACAAACCGCTTGAATTCTATGCCCGCGAAATCGGCGTCACGACCACCCAGCTCAACCGCATTGCCAAGGATATCTATGGCATGACCGCAAGCGAGGTCTTGCAAAACCGCCTGATGCTGGAGGCCAAGCGCACCCTGATCTATACCGACATCGCGGTTCAACAAATCGCCGGCGAACTCGGCTTTCGCGATGCCGGATATTTTTCCCGTTTCTTTGCCAAAAAGGCCGGCATGCCGCCAGCCAGGTTCCGGGCCGATCACAGATAAAAAAAGCCGGACAATCGTTACAATTGCCCGGCTTTTCTGTGTTTTGTGAAGAACCTAGCGCCAGCCAAGCAACCAGCGATCCAGCCGCCCCAGCAGCCAGGATACGCACAATCCCAGCAGCGACAAAACCACCACACCGGCAATCAGCTGATCGGTTTGGTACAGGTTGCCTGCCGCAAGAATAAGTGCACCAATCCCGTATTGTGCCCCGATCATCTCGGCTGCGATCAGAAGGATAATCGCGATCGAGGATGAAATACGGAAACCCGACAGGATGGTTGGCAATGCGCCAGGCAGGATGATCTTGCGGATCACCGACCACATCGGCATGTCAAAGCTTTGCCCCATGCGGATCAGGTTACGCTGGACGTTATCGACCCCGCCAAAGGTGTTGATCACGGTCGGGAAAAACACGCCAAAGGCAATGGTGGCAAATTTTGACGGCTCGCCAATGCCAAACCAAATGATAAACAGCGGCAAAAGCGCGATTTTCGGGATCGGGAACAGGGCGGACACCAATGCCACACCGGGCGAACGCGCCCAGGTAAACATGCCGACCATAAACCCGACGATCAGGCCCGCAACCGTCCCCATCACCCAGCCGCCCACAAGACGCTGAAGCGATGCCGCCAGATGGCGCCAAAGATCACCCGACACAATCAATTGCCAAAGTGCCTGGGCCACCGCGACCGGGCTTGGCATTGCCAGTTCGGAAATAAATCCGGTGCTTGATCCCAATTGCCAAAGGGCAATCACCACCACAAAGCTTGCCCATGCGGCAACCGGATTGGCCTTGGGATTAAAGCCGGTGGCACGAAAACGGACCTTGTTATCAGCGCCATCAGAAGTGCTGTTTGCGACCTCATGCGACATTTTCAAGCTCCTTGTCCGCGGCAACCGCCTCATCCCGGATCAGGTTCCAAAGGGCCTGTTCATGGGCAACCAGTTCGGCCATACCCTCAGTGCGATCACTGATCGGGATATCGATGCTGTGGATTTCCTTGATCGTGCCCGGACGACGGCGCAGCGCCACCACCCGATGGGCCAGACGCACCGCCTCGTTCAGATTGTGGGTAACATAGACCGCGGTCATGCCGGTGCGCGCAAACAGATCAGAAAATTCATCAAGCAACAGAATGCGGGTCTGCGCATCAAGGGCCGATAACGGTTCATCCATCAACAGCACCGCCGGGCGCACCGCAAGGGCACGGGCAATGCCGACGCGTTGCTTCATGCCACCAGACAGCTGTTTGGGATAGGCATCGCGGAAATCCGACAGATTGGTTTGCGCCAGAACTTCTTCGATCCGGGCATCCCGTTCGGCTTTGGACAATGGATGGTCTTCAAGCACCAGACTGATATTGCCCGCAACCGTACGCCAGGGCAGCAATGCAAAATCCTGAAACACATATGTCAGCGGGTTAAGGCACCCGTCGGGTTTGGCCTGATCATCAATCAGGACGTCACCGGAACTGGGTTTGAGCATCCCGCCAATGATCGACAAAAGCGTTGATTTCCCGCAGCCCGAAGGCCCGATCAGGGCAACAACCTCGCCCGGTTCAATCGTCAGATCAATGTCGCGCAATGCTTCGACCTGATCATAGCGATGGCTGACATTTTTGATGGTAAGCCGCATGGCCAACTCTTTGGATAATTAACATTCGTGGTGGCAGTTCGGGAAGACAGGCGTCCCAAAGACAACCGGGCCGAACGCAACAGTTTCGGCCCGGTTTGAAATCACATCCGCTTACTGGCCAAGCGGCGCGATGAAGCTGGTATCGATGAAGGTATCGGGATCGGCACTTTCGGAAACATAGCCGCGCTCCTGATACCATTTGACCTGTGCCTTGACGTCTTCGACATCAAGCTTGCCTTCCTCGGTGATAAACATCGCGCCATTGCGGATTTTCGGATAGGCCTTCTCGGCCGGGTCATCGGCATAGACATATTTGTGAACGATTTCGAGGATTTCGTTCGTGGTATCGCTTTCAATCAACTTGCCATCCGCATCGGTCGCCAGAAGACCCGCACGGTAATCAGCCACACCTTTCTGATAGGCGCGCACGAATTTTTCGACCACGTCACGGCGTTCTTCGACATTTTTGGTCGACGTGAAAAGACCACCAACCTGATAAGGCACATAATCCTTCACCCAGCCGATGATATGGGCCGCACCGGCATTTGCCAGCGGCTTGGCGATGTGCGGTACGATGATCATGCTGTCGACCTGCCCGCTTTTAAGCGCACCGATCATGTTCGGAACCGATTGCAGCGGCTTCAGCTCCATACTGTCGATATCAACGCCGGCCTTTTCCGCAACATTGCCGATCATGTAATGGAAGCTTGACCCAACCTGCGACAGGGCAAAGCTGTGCCCGCCCAGCTTGTCAACCGACGTCAAACCGGCTTCATAGGCGGCATTGGATGCAAGGATCGCCGACCCGTCATAGCCCGGATCTTCATGAAGCTGTGCGCCAATCACCTTAAGCGCGCCTTTGCCCGCCAGGTTAAAGAACCCGCCGGTGAAGGCCGTAACGCCAAAATCGGCATCGCCCGATGCAATCGCAACGGCAACCGGCTGTGCAGCGCGGAAGAACGTGATTTCCGCATCAAGCCCCTCGTCCGCGAAATAGCCCTTTTCCTTGGCGATGAACAACGGCGAGCTTGAAACAAAGGTCAGTGCCGCAATGTTGATTTTCTCGGCCGCCTGCGCAGCCCCCTGCCCGAATGACACCGCGCCAAATGCAATGGCGCCAAGTGCGGTCGCCAGCATGGAACGACGGGTAATCGCGCCGATCCCCTTCACCAGATCGTAAGAACGCATGTTTCCTCCTGTTGGTCGTCTTTTGGTTTGTTTGCCTCTTCTGATTTTTTGTTATCCGAAATGCCAACAAATTGCCAATGTTTGGCGCAAACCGCAACAAAAAGGGTCGAATTCACCCAACAACCCGCCATTCATGAAATGATATTTCATCATCACCTGATACAGGCGAGAAATCCCTGCGACCGCATCCCCATATGCGGTTGAGAATGCTCGATACTTGCCAATCTCCCGTACCCTTGCTTTTTGCACTCGCCCCGATGGGTGCCCGCCTGTACGGGCGTGACGTATCGGGTTAAGCCCCGCCCTTCGTGGCTCCTGGGAAGGCGCGGGCCTCTCACCACCAGCACCACAGGATCATCAGCACAAATTGCCAATTCCCGCCAAAGAAGCTAAAACCGCCCAACAGAACCGCATCGCATCACAAGGCCGATCATGACCACAGCCAGCACCCCCGTAAAACCAGCCCCGAATGGCAAAACCGCCATGGTGATCGGTGCCGGTCCGGCTGGCCTGATGGCCGCAGAACGGTTTGCGGGTGACGGTTATGCGGTAACGATCTATGAAGGCATGCCAAGTGCCGGGCGCAAATTCCTGATGGCGGGGAAATCAGGGCTTAACATCACCCATGGCGAGGATCTGGAAACCTTCCTGACCCGCTATGGCGCATCGCGCGCCCGCCTTGAACCGCATTTGCGCAAATTCGGCCCCGCCCAAATCCGCGACTGGTGCGCGGGGCTTGGTATTGAAACCTTTGTCGGCTCATCTGGCCGGGTCTTTCCGACCGCGATGAAGGCAAGCCCGCTTTTGCGTGCCTGGTTGCGACGCCTTGATGGTTTGGGCTGCGTGATCCATTACCGCCATT
Source organism: Thalassospira povalilytica (assembly GCF_002844235.1). Classification (GTDB taxonomy): domain Bacteria; phylum Pseudomonadota; class Alphaproteobacteria; order Rhodospirillales; family Thalassospiraceae; genus Thalassospira; species Thalassospira povalilytica. The sequence continues at coordinate 848,476 of NZ_PGTS01000002.1, forward strand.
ATTGGACCGGCTGGAACGCTGCCGGTCAGGCGGTTTTCAAAACGCCCGATGGCGACGTGACGGCAGATGCCGATATCACCATCCTCGCCCTTGGTGGTGGAAGCTGGAAACGGTTGGGATCGGACGGCAAATGGATGGAAATCCTGATGAATGCCGGGATCAAATGCAACCCGTTCAAACCGGCCAATTGCGGCTTTGACATCGACTGGACGGATCATCTGATCGACAAATGTGCGGGATCACCGGTCAAGGCCGTGACGCTGACCTGCGGCCCCCAGACCGTGCGCGGCGAGTTCGTGATTTCCAAAACCGGGATTGAAGGCAGTGCGGTTTACGCCATATCCGCCACGCTTCGCGATCAATGGCTTGAAACCGGGGTCGGCACCCTCACCCTTGACCTCTGCCCCGACCGCACACTTGATGACGTCACCCAACGCCTGTCAAAGCCACGCGGCAAAAACTCGCTTGGCAATCACCTGCGCAAGACACTCGGCCTTGACGCCACCAAAACAGCACTCATTTTCGAAGTCACCCCGCGCGAAACCCTGAACGAACCGGCCAAACTGGCCACCGCGATCAAGAACCTCCCCCTCAAAATCAAAAAGCCCCGCCCAATCGACGAGGCCATCAGCACCGCCGGCGGTGTCGCTTGGGAAGAACTCGATGACAACTTCCAACTCATCAAACGCCCCGGCACCTATTGCCTCGGCGAAATGATTGATTGGGAGGCACCTACAGGTGGGTATTTGTTGAGTGGGTGTTTTATGAAATTTAATGCAGCGGTATAAAGCGAATGCAAACATTGTAACTCATCGATTGCATACTTCTTCGCTCTTCGCTGAATGACGCTTTACTGAAAAACGGAATATCGAAGAGACCATTGGCTCTAGGCCTATCCGCTATCCAATATTCCACTGTCCAGTCGTTCAAATTGTTATCAAAGGAGTTGCGAAGTTCGTCCGCCTGCTCTTGAGAATATTGGCTTCCAACATATTCAGCCATTTTCTCCCTTACTAACGGGTAACATTTTATGTTCCGTGCAGAATTTGAGCCTTGTTTGAAAAAGTGGCTCAACACACTGGATCTACGAGAGTTTTTCTTAACATGAATCAGTCTCTTATTCTGCAGGTCAAGCAAGTCACAAACTTCAAAACCTGAGTTTGGTACATCTGGAACTTTTATCATCACAGTATCGAATACCAAGTATCCCAATGCTTTGCCTACTGAACGGTTGTACTGCCCCTCAGATTCATATACTCCGTCTCCATTCTCTTGAAACTGCTTAGCAAGCGGTCGTGGTTTAGGAAAACCGTCCCATTCAGCACACGATTGTTCAAATGAATTGATGACAGTATCTCTAAAAGCTTGGTCAATCCTGTACCATTCTCCTTCGTTAAGCGCGTACAAACCGTCCCCATGAACTAACGTACCCACTAAAGATTGTCGCGCAGACCAAGTCCGATCTGGGCGATCGGCTTCTTGAAAAGAAGCAATCACCTTGTGCTTTTTTAGGGTATCGGGGGTGATCTCTTCGATTTTTTCACCTAGAGCGTTTAGATAATCAGTTAGATTAAGATCAGGAAAACCTCCTCGCAATCCGGGTCCCTGAAAACTATACATTACCGACTCATCAGCCAAAGCGACTGGAAGACCAAATTCGAAGTCTTCGTGGCCTTCCTTAATTCGTTCCAATGCCAGCAAATCTAATTTATCAACCAAAGCCCGATCTCTAATCGGCCGAATTACATCCAACGCTACAAAGCTAGTGTCTTTATAAAACTCCGATGTGAATAGGCCCAAAGCCTCACTTGCTAACTCTGGAAGATTTTCAAGATCGAAATCACCTGTGATCTTGAGAGATTGCGCACCAAGCATAGTTTCTGCAGTGCTATCTTCCTGCGCATCTCCACCAACTCGTCGAACAAGATTAAGCGCTGCTTCTAACCCAAAAGAACTCAAATCTCTTTTAAAAGGCGACAGTTCTACACCCCGAATTGCATCACTCAAGTTTGCCCTTTCTATTTGTTGCAGCCTTTTGTCATCCAACGCATTAATTGCAGCACGTAAACCGAAGTCAGCTTCTAGTCGACGATCATTCAAATACATCCAGCCGAAAGCAAATGGACAAGCAAAGATCCTTCTTTCTTTTCTGAACATCAGGATTGCGCTGGTGGACTTAGTTCCCACCTTGAAGGCTAAATCAAAGTGCCGTTCAAGCCTCCTGTACCAAAGGGGGACTTGCTCATCGCCGGAAAATACAAACAAGCGCCCTCCATCCCCAAATTCCGGTAAGTTGTGAACGAACAACCCGCGTCGTCCGAGTTTTTCCCTAGCGCTATCGGTTAAAATTTCCTCGAAGTGCTCTTGGCCCTCTTTCGCCAAGTAAATTGTGAAAGTTACTTTCGCCATCACACACCTCAAAATTGAGATATAAGAAATATAACACCAATAGTTGAATTAACATTCAGTTATATTCAGTGTAAACACTAACTATTAGTGACAATGCACCGTCCCGGCCTTGCGATCCATGTGGCAACACTGACCGGGCGGGGAGCTTTTGCGGCAGCCGCCGCCATGTTCGATCTGTTGATCAACGATTGTCGGTTCTGATCCGGCTTGTACTGGCGCGGGGTGTGCGCCAAGCGCAATCATTGCTGTGATGGCGAGCATCATTGCGGTTTTCATATTCTGTCCTCCCTGTTCATTTCCTTGATGTTACGCCCCAATGGCGCGGATCGAAACTACCCGGAAGTGCAGGCCTCAAAATATAGTTGACACAATCAACCATCTTCATGTAGTTGATATAGTCAACCAATTAAGTTTGCGGATGCAGAAGCCTTTCGCCCCCATTCCCCGGCTTCTGTGTCCGCCCCGCACCCCTCGCGTGTCACCGAATTGCGCAGTGCTTTGTCGTCCGATCGGGACGAGCCGTTCTGCGTTGCCACGAAGACTGAAAGTGAAATCGCCCCATGAAGATTTCGACCACCATTTACCCGGATGGATTGCCAAGCCCGCGGGCCGGATTTGCCGCAATGGCGGTGTTGCTGACCATCATGATGGCCGTGCTTGACGGCACGATCATGAATGTCGCCCTTCCGATCATTGCGCAGGATCAGGGCGTTTCGCCCGCCCATGCCATCTGGGTTGTCACCGCCTATCAGCTGGCAATTGTTGTATCGTTATTGCCGTTGGCTGCCCTTGGCGAGGCCATCGGGTTTCGCAAGGTTTATCTGAGCGGTATTGTGATTTTCGGGATTGCATCATTCCTGTGTGCCATGGCCCCGAATATCGAGTTTCTGACTGCTGCGCGCGTGTTGCAGGGTCTTGGTGGTGCAGCATTGATGAGCATTAATGGTGCAGTCATGCGCCATATCTTTCCGCAGGCCAAGCTGGGCCGTGCCATTGGCTGGATCGCCATGACGGTATCGGTGTCGGCCGCAGGCGGCCCGACCATCGCATCGGCCATTCTGGCGGTTGCAAGCTGGCATTGGCTGTTTTTGATCAATGTGCCGATTTCGATCCTGGCGATCATTGTCGGTTATTTCACCCTGCCCTTTAACGCGCCAAGCCGCACCCGGTTTGATTTCATCAGTGCGTTTTTGAATGTGCTGACCTTTGGCGGATTGATTTCGGCCCTTGGCAATGTCGGCACCGAAAGTGATCCGGCCCTGATTGGCGCGCAATTTGCCATGGCTGTCATTGCCGGTGCGTTTCTGGTGCGGCGTCAATTGTCCAAGGACCGGCCGATGTTGCCGCTTGATCTGTTGAAGCTGCCGGTTTTTGCCTGTTCCATCGGATCATCGATTTGCGGTTTCTGTGCGCAGATGATTGCGTTCGTTACCCTGCCATTCTATTTCCATGACGTGCTGGGTTATAGCGCGACCGTCACCGGACTTTTGATGACGCCATGGCCGCTTGCCACTGCGGTTGCCGCCCCGGTTGCTGGACGGCTGGCCGATAAATATTCGCCGATCCGTCTGACCGGGCTTGGCATGATGGTGTTTGCGATCGGGCTATATGCCATTACCTTTGTACCGGAAGGCGGGAGCTACGCCGGGATTATCGGCGCACTTGCTCTGTGCGGGGTCGGGTTCGGGCTGTTTCAGGCGCCCAATAATCGCCTGATGCTGACATCGGCACCGCGTGATCGTTCCGGCGGGGCCAGTGGCATGTTATCGACCGCGCGCCTGACCGGGCAATCGGTGGGTGCGGCACTGGCCGCGATCCTGATTGGCACCGGCGGCGGGTTTGAGCTTGATACCATCATGATGGTGGCAAGTGGTGCGGCCCTGGCATCGGCCCTGATTTGCGAAGGGCGTCGCCATGCCCTTCGCACCGGCCTGATTGCCGCGAATGTGTGATAAAGCGAGAAAGATCATGATCGAACAGGATCAGGCACAAGACCAGGCATCGGATAAGGCACATGTCCCGGGTGAAACCCTGCATCGGCTTGTTCATGCCTATAAACGCAGCCTGATGAATGCGATGGTCGATGCCGATATGCCGATGCCGATTTCGCACAAACGCGTGATGAAATGGATCATCCGCATTCCGGGCATCACCGCCCAGCAAATGGCCGAAAAATCCGGTCAGGACAAAGGCCGCATCACGCGGCTTTTGAAAGAACTTGAAAATGACGGGCTGATTGAACGCCGCCCGCACCCGATCGATCGACGCAGCCAGACACTGCATTTGACAGCCGCAGGCGAGACCCGCATGGAAGCATTCCGCACGGTCGAGCAAGATGTCAGAACCCGAATGACACGCGGTCTTACCCCCCAACAAATCAGGGATTTTGTCGAAATCGCCAATCTTATGGCTGATAACCTTGATCCCTGCGGATAGGACATGGTGCAAAAAACAAAACGCACCAAAGGACTTAGGAGTTTCTCATGAACAGACCTGCCCCGCGCGATCTTGTCGTGATCGCAAAAAAGCAAGTCACCCCCAATATGCTGCGTGTTACCCTTGGCGGTGACGGCATGGCAAGCTTTCCCGAAGATCAGGAAAGCGCCTATGTCAAACTGATCTTTCCGATTGATGGCGATGACAAGGACCGGGTATTGCGCCGGACCTATACCGTGCGTCATGACCGCATGACCGATCAGGGCCGCGAGATCGATCTTGATTTCGTCATGCATGGCGATGGGTCAGATCACAATGACCATGGTGGCCCGGCATCGAACTGGGCGGTGAATTGCAAACCCGGCGATGTGATCACGGTCGGCGGCCCCGGCCCGAAAAAGCTGGTTGATCCGGATGCCGACTGGTTCCTGATTGTCGGGGATATGACCGCCCTTCCCGCGGTTTCGGTCAATCTCGAAACGCTGGGGGCTGATGCACGTGGCTATGCGGTGATCGAAGTACGCTCGGAAGCCGATATTCAGCCCCTTGCCAAGCCCGACAACATCACCATCGAATGGGTGATCAATCCGCGTCCGGGCGAAGTCAGCAACGCCCTTGTCGATGTGGTCAAAAAGCTTCCCTGGGGCGATGGACGCCCGTCAGTCTGGGCGGCATGTGAATTCACCGCGATGAAGGAATTGCGCAGCTACTTCCGCGAAGAACGCGGCCTTGGCAAGGATGATCTTTATATTTCAAGCTATTGGAAACTTGGCATGAATGAAGACAACCACAAGGTCATCAAATCCGAAGATGCCAAAACAGCGGCCTGATCGCCGCGATCCGACAGACAAAAAAAACGCCCCGGGAAACAAGGCCCGGGGCGTTTTTATTTTCCTGCAATAACAGGACCGATCACGGTGCCGGCGGCAGGTCTTCTTCAAGAATGACCAGATTAAGCGAATAGCTGACTTCGCCTTCGTCCTCGTCACGATGCACGACGCCGACGAACTCATCGCCAATACGCATCTCGATCGGATGGCCTTTTTTCTTCGGCGCATCAATCGCGATCTGGTTATTGTCAAAGGTGCGGCGCAGATAATCGGTAACGCGCGCGATTTCGGTCGGTGTCATAGGACTTGCCCCTTGTTCTTTCCAATCGGCTTTAATCTCTCAGATCACAGGATATCGCATAGACGCCTTGGCGTCTGCCCCATTTCCTGTCTCTGTGCGTAAAACTGGTGCACTGTCCTTTCACAAACTGCCCCCGGAAATCAAGCCCGCAGCATCAAAAAACCGCGATTTGACCGATTTTCTCCAAATGATATTGCGATGACGTTGCGATGATATTGCCGACGACATTGCAAATGACATTGCATTCGCCCCCCGCACCGTTTAATCCGGTTATATGCCCGAAATTGATCACACCACCGACCTTATGCCGTCTGCTGACGGTCCGTCGATCCCGCCACGCGATGAAGCATCGACCGGGAACGATACGGACCATGACGCCACCGCATCACCCGAACGCCCGATCCTTTACAGTTTCCGGCGCTGCCCCTATGCGATGCGGGCACGGATGTCGCTTCTGGCAGCGGAAATTGATGTTGAACTGCGCGAAGTGGTTCTGCGCGACAAGCCGCAAAGCATGATTGATGCATCGCCCAAGGCAACGGTGCCTGTCCTGATCCTTCCCGACGGGTCGGTGATTGATGAAAGCCTTGAAATCATGGTCTGGGCGCTTGCTGAAAACGATCCGCTCGATTGGCTAAGCCCCGAAAGCGGCACGCTTGAAGACATGCTGGCGCTGATTGCGCAAAATGACGGGCCGTTCAAGCATCATCTTGATCGTTACAAATACCATACCCGCTACGAGGATGCCGATCCCGCCGAACATCGCCGGGATGCGGAAAAGATCCTTAATCGTCTGGACGGGCGGCTTGCGGTTGGCAAATACCTGTTCGGGTCACGCCCGGCCCTGGCCGATTTTGCCATTGCACCGTTTATCCGCCAGTTCGCCAATACCGACCCGGATGCGTTTGAGGCCATGCCGTTTGTGCATGTGCAACGCTGGCTGGATGATTTTCTGGCCTCGTCCTTTTTTGAACGGGCCATGACCAAATATGATCAATGGCACGAAGGCGACAGCCCGGTCATTTTCAGGGCCGCCTGATCAAGCGCGCCCGGACTGAAGAACACTGGAAAACACCTGGAAACACCGAAAAACGCCGGGCAAAGGCAACCAAATCACCGATCACCCAAGGGTGGCAATCACGCCACCCTTTTTGTTTGTCGGCTGTTTGACCCGGCGGTGTTTGATGCCCTATGCCCCGGCCTTGTTGATCGGCAGCGACAGGATCAGGGAGCTTAGACATTTGCCATGCGGATCAAGTGCCAGCGACCTTGTCACTCCGCCGCCAAGCGCATCATGCATCACGAAATTAAGGGCCCCGATCTGTGGCAATTCATAGCGGATGACCTTACCCGAAATCATTGTGCCAAAATGCGCGCGTACCCGTTCTGCCGTGACCTGATCGATCAGAAGCGGCCAGTCTTCGGGGTGATAGGCAATCACCGACACATTGGAAATGTTGCCCTTGTCCCCGGTGCGCGAATGCGCAATATCGCGTAACTGCAACATCAGACCTCCATCATTTCAAACTGCGTGCGCACCTGGTCTTCGGGCAGAAGCCCCGATACGATCGCAACGATTTCCCGTTTGGATTTGGTCACCCCGCCGCCACCGGCCGGCCCGTTAAGATACAGGCTTTCGACCTCCTCGCCGATCCGTGCGGCAGTGGCAAGGTCACGGGTTCGCACCACAAAACGCAGGCGCACTTCCGCCGGTTCTGATGGCCCTGATTTGACGTCCTGAAACACCGAATTCACCCCGATCAGCTCCCCCCTGACTTCTTCATGCGCGATCCCGGCAAGCAAAAGCCGTTGATGCAGGATATCAAGGGCAAGACGCCCGCGGGCTTCGGCACCGGGACCAGCATATGAAATCTGACCTTCACCGACACAGGAATCGACATAGCCGATCGATACCTTGAGCGTGCCGGTACGCGCCGATCCGTCACCGCCGGCAATGGCAACCCGGTCCGGTCCGATTTCGGTAATCTCGACGTTGGAAAAATCGGCAACCACATCGGGCTGGATATAACGTTTCGGATCATGAACTTCGTAAAGAAGCTGTTCCTTGCAGGTTGCCGCCGTCACAAAACCGCCCGTATCGGCAAGCTTGGTAATGACAGCATTGCCGTCTTCGGCAACCTCGGCAATCGGGAAGCCCAGCCGGGCCAGATCCGGCACATCCTTGATCCCGGGATCGGCAAAATAGCCCCCGGTGATTTGCCCGCCACATTCCAGAAGATGACCAACAAGCGTCCCGCGTCCAAGCCGGGTCCAGTCATCCATCTGCCAGCCAAATTCAAATATCTGTGGTGCCAGAAACATCGCCGGATCGGCCGCACGACCGGTCAGAACCACATCCGCCCCCGCCGCCAGCGCATCAACAATGCCCCCGGCCCCGAGATAGGCATTGGCCGACACCACCTGTTTTTCAAAACCGGCCAGGGTGCATCCGGCCTCATCAATGCGAAACTGATCGGGTGACAGGATATCAAGAACGTCATCGCCAACAACTGCCGCCACCTTCAAGCCCGAAAGGCCGAGTTCGCGCGCGATATCGACCGTGCGCCGTGCCGCGGCCACCGGGTTTGCCGCCCCCATATTGGAAATCACCCGGATCGCCTTTTTGTGGCAGATCGGCAGAACCGCGCGCATGCGCCGTTCAAGCAACGGATCAAAGCCGCCGTCGGGATCGTGCATTTTTGCCTGTTGCGCCAGCGCGATGGTCCGTTCAGCCAGGCATTCAAAAACCAGATAATCAATATTGCCACGCTCGGCCAGATCGACAGCCGGTTCGATGCGGTCGCCGGAAAAACCGGCACCGGTTCCGATGCGGATGGTCTTCATTGTCCACCCTCCATCGCAGCACGACGGGCATCGCGCCCCCAAAACAGCAACCCGCCCAGCAGGCCCGCGGCAATCACCGGCGTCAGAAAGGCCGGCCACAACGCAATGGCGATCACAATCACCAGCATGCCGCGATCAAGCCATACCCGCCCCAGTAACGGCTGCCCGCCCAGCAAGGCCGGGATCGCCACAACAAGAACAAGCCCGGACAAAATGGCGTTGGTCACCGCCATGACGCCACCGCCGCCGGTCATGCCCGGATACAGCAGCAACATGAACGGCACGACATAGGTCAGCGCGCCAAGACGCACCGCCTCGAACGCGGCGGGAAGCCAGTTGGTCTGCGCGATCCCCGCCCCGACAAATACCGCGACACAGACCGGTGGCGTGATGACCGAAATGGTCGCGAAATAGAAGACAAACAGATGTGCGGTAAGCGGTTCGATCCCGACCGCCGTCATCGCCGGGGCCAAAACCGCTGCAACCAGCACATAGGCCGCCGTGGTCGGAAGCCCCATTCCCATGATCAGGCACACCAGACCAACAATCACCGCCACCAGAACCGTTGAATCACCGGCAATCGCAACGATCATGGAACTGAGCGTCACACCAATCCCGGTCATGTTGATCATGGAAACAAGGATTTGCGCACCCGCCAGCAAGACACCGATAATCACCATGCCCTTGCCGGCATCAATCACCCCGTCCAGAACCCGCTTTGCCATCTCGGCAACCGATATCTGCCCGGCCGATGTCAGGACAAAGGCCACCAGCAACGCTGCCATGCCATAAAATGCCGATGTCGCAACCGATCGGCCCATGAATATCCCGATGGCAAGACCACCAAGGGCAGCAATGATCGGCAACACCTTGCGCAGGGCAAGAATTTCGGACCATGCCGGAAGCTCGTCTTCGGGCACCAGGCTCAGATTGCGTCTGGTGGCGACGATATGAACGGTCACAAACACCGAAAGATAAAAAAGGATGGCCGGAATGATTGCCGCGATCATGACATCGACATAGGCAATGCCAAGAATTTCGGCCATGACAAAGGCCGCCGCCCCCATGATCGGCGGGGCAATCTGCCCGCCGGTTGAGGCCACGGCCTCGACCGCGGCGGCAAGGGGTGCCGGATAGCCCAGACGACGCATCATCGGAATGGTGAAATTGCCGGTCGTCGCAACATTGGCCACCGCCGATCCGGAAATCATGCCAAACAGGCCGCTCGAAATAATCGCGATTTTCGCAGCGCCGCCTTTTTGCCGGCCGCCAAGACGCATCGCCAGATCCATAAAACTTTGCCCGCCACCGGTATGAAGCAACAAGGCGCCGAACAGGACAAAGGCGGCAATCACCGTGGCGGCAACCCCGGTCAGCATGCCCCAGATCCCGAGATCACCCAGGAAAATCGTCTCGGTAACGAATTCGACATCAAACCCGCGATGCCCGAGACTTCCGGGAATATATTTGCCCAGCAACGCATACAGCAGACCGGCAATCACAAGGGCGGGAAAAATTGCCCCGACCGCACGGCGACCGACTTCAAGAACGGTCACAACCAGCCCGACGGTCAGGGCCATATCAAGACGGGTCGCCCATGGCAGGGTCGTCATGATCTCGTCGTAGTTCACAACAATATAGGCACAGGCACCAACCGTGACCGCCGCAAGCACAAGATCAACAACCAATCCCGGCTTTCGCCAGCTTGTGTCTTTGCCCAGCGGATAAAGACACAACCCCAAACAGGTCACAAGTGCGAGGAAAACCGCCCTTTGAACAAGACTTTCAAACGGGCCCGTCGCCGCGGTGTAAAAGACAAAAATACCAACAAGCAACGCAAACCCGTCGCGGATGCGCACAGACATGGCGGTTTTCCCCCTGTTATTCTGGTTTCTTATTGTTTGGCCGGGTCAAGGTTCGCGGGGATGTCATATCCATTTTCGCGGAACCATTTCGCCGCACCCGGATGCAGGGGAATGGTGGCATATTGCAGCGTCAGCTTGGCAAGATCGACGCCCTTCACACTGGCCATTGCCGCGCCCTGCACTTCTTTGTCGGCCATGATGGCATCAACGATCTTATAGGCCGCGTCTTCGGACAGGCTTGCCGATGCACCGACACCGACGCCAAAGCTCCAGGTCGAATAGGCCGGAATGCCATCAGCCGCACCTTCGGGGATATCCACTACCGAAACGTCAGGCATTTTTTCGATCAGTGCCTGTTTTTGTGCATCGGTCAGGCTCAGCACCTTGATCGGAGTAAAGGTCGCGATATCAAGGGTAGAGCTGTCAAGCTTAAGACCCGCACCGGATTTCACATATCCGCTTACACGGTTGTCCTTGATCATGTCGACAACATCGGTGGTCGATCCGCGTACATAATCCGATGACAGATCAAGTGCGGCAAACACCGCCTCGGTCGTGCTTTCGGTTGCCGATCCCTTGATACCCGGGTTGAAACGCTGTCCGGCCAGTTCGGCCAGGCTGTTGATGCCGGCATCTTCGCGCACGATAACGTTCTGCGGGGCGCCGGTATAAACCCAAAGCAGACCCAGATTTTCCATCGCCTTGCCGTCAAAACCCTTGCTGCCGGAATAGGCGTGCTGGGCGACGTTGGTGGTCACCAGACCAAGGTCGATCTGGTTGCGCTCGATACGGCGCAGGTTATCCATGGTCGCCCCGGTTTCGACAACCGATGCTTCGATACCGTTATCGGCATCATTGATCAGCTTGGCGACAGAAACGAAATAACCGTAATGCGATGATGATGCCGACGTTGACCCGATCAGCAATTTGTCCTGTGCGAATGCAGGTACGGAAAGACCAATGGCAAGCGCGCCCGCCAAGGCGAGTTTCGTGAATTTCATAATGTATTCCTCCCTATGCCTATAACGGCATGTTTGACGTTCCGTCGATTTGTTTTGACGTTGATTTTTTCGACGGACCGAAAGTGTGGTTCAGTTTTTTTATTGCAGGAAGATCAAATAGTGAGATAATTGATGCATGAAACGCATCAATCTTGATACGGACGAAATTCGATCATTCTGTCTTTTGGCAGAAACGGGCAGTTTTCGCAAAGCAGCTCAACGACTTGGAATTTCCGGATCAACATTAAGCCGCCAGATCAGCCGCATCGAAGAACGCACGCAGGCCCGCCTGTTTGACCGTGACACGCGCAATGTTGCGCTGACCGATCAGGGCAAAATGTTTCTCAGACTCGCCGAACGGATCCTGAACACCACGGATTCCGCACTGGCTGAATTTGACACCTATCTCAATACCCGGCGCGGCAAATTGACGATTGCCGGACTGCCATCGGTAACCGCCGGGCTGTTGCCGCCGCTGATTGCCGAATTCATGGATGCCCATCCCAATGTCGATGTTCAGCTTAATGACATGCTTTCGGAAGGTGTGCTGCGCGAAGTTGAAATGGGCCGTGCCGATATCGGCTTTACCGCCGATGTGGTCGAAGACAGCGACAATCTGTCTTTTCAACGCCTGCTGAGTGACAAGTTCATCGCTGTCGGGGCACCCGGAAGTTTTCTTCAGGAAGAACGCACATATAAGTGGGAAGAAATCCTGTCACAGCCGATGGTCGCCATGTCGCGTGAAACAAGTGTGCGCGCCGTCATTGATGCGGCCTGCACCCAAAACAGTTTCCTGTTTCGCCCGCGGTTTGAAGTTGCCCATCTGGCAACTGCGGGTGCGCTGGTGTCGCAAGGTCTGTGCATTACCGCCCTGCCATCGCTGACCTTGCCGGTTCTGGGGCGTTCACCGCTTATTTTCCGGCCGCTTGAAAGCCCGGTGCTGTTGCGCCAGATCGGCTTAATCTGGCGATCAGGGCGCACATTGCCACCCGCCGCCCAGGCCTTTCTGAACCTGGTGCGCAGCCGCAATCTCAAATCACTTATCCCGCACTCAACCATTGAAAACAGCCTCGTCTCGCCAACATCTTGATGGGTGGCTTTGCATTGCCTGCGTCGTGGCGCACCTCTGCCGCGCAATGGCGCAATTTGCCTCGCCCAAGGCGCGATAATCTGTTTGCAATCTAAGGGATTATACTTCTGTTACCATTCACAGGCTGGTCATAGCGACCTTCGTGTGCTAGCAAGCCAAACATCACAACCCAACGCTTCAGGACCAGAATTTATGGCCGATTATGATGTCAAGCCGCTGATCACGGCGGACGAAATTGCCACCCAGATCGACGCGCTTGCCGCCAAGATCAACGAGAGCTTCAAAGACACGGAAAAACTGATTGTTGTCGGACTGTTGCGGGGCTCTTTTGTTTTCATCGCTGATCTGGCCCGCAAACTGACCGTTCCGGTCGAAGTCGACTTCATGGTCGCATCATCTTATGGCGACTCTACGGAAAGTTCGCGCAATGTGCGCATCGTCAAGGATCTGGATGGCCAGATCCGTGGCAAGGATGTGCTTCTGGTCGAAGACATCATTGATACCGGCTATACGCTGTCGGAAGTTGTGCGGTTGCTTAAGACCCGCGATCCGAACCGTCTGGAAATCTGCACGCTTCTGAACAAGCCGTCGCGCCGCGAAGTCGAAATCCCGATTGATTTCTGCGGCTTTGATATTCCTGACGAATTCGTGGTCGGTTATGGCATCGATTATGCCCAGAACAACCGCAACCTGCCCTATATCGGCACCGTGCATTTCCACGGCGAATAGGCCGGGACCCGATCAAAATTAAAATGGCGGGAAGCTGATGCTATCCCGCCATTTTTGTATTGTGATTTTCATCTGACGGCGCCGTATCCACACGCCCCGGCGGACGATCAAAAACGCCCAGTGCTTCAAGATCGCCGACGATCTGTTCGAACCCGGTCTGCATGCGCGGCTTGTTGCCCTGTCCGGTGGCGTAACCGGTCACTGCGGAATGCACCAAAAGATCAAACAGCATGTCGTCTTCGGATTTGCGCCCGGCTGCCATCTGCGCATCGGCATCGGGCTGATCAACCGCATCGCCCGGATCACGTTGCAGAATGATCGCAAGTGCAATCAATCCCAGTGTCACCAGCGTTCCACCCAATGCAGTGGCAGCAGCAATCGCACCAAACGATGCAGCAAGCGCCATATAGATAGCCGCAAGCAGAAAACCGGCCCCGATCAGTATCAGAATCGCGATGGCGGCAAAAGCCGCGCACTTGCGTGCCGCGGCTCTTGCCAGATCAGCCAGACTATCTGTCAGTTGATCAATCATTTCTGCAGCAGACGGCCAACAAGCAGGCCAACGCCAAAGGTCACGGCAACAGATGCCAGCGGGTTCTCGCGAACCTGATCCACGGCCACACCGCGTGCGTGATCAAACTGCTCACGGGCCTGACCGGAAACTTCACGAATGCGTTCTGCAGCCGCCTGGGTTCTGGTCTGTGCCGCATCACCACCCATTGCCTTAAGGGTCTTGGTGATTTCGGCCAGATCATTGCGCAGGGCATCAACATCGGCCTGAAGCTTTGCGGTATCTGCAGTCGTCTCGGTCTTGGTCGCCATGGTTTTCTCCTGTTGTTTTGAAAACAGCAACACCCCCTAAACGCCCCCGCCCGGCTTTGGTTCCATCTTCAATTGTGATGTTTTAGTGGCACCGGGATCCTGTCGACCCGGTCGATATCGATTGCCTTGATGTGCGTGCTGCCATCACAATTGCCATGGCAAAACGTCCTGAATGCGACCGCTTCTCAATCCATCATTCATGTAATTGAAAGCCTTAAACAATGTTCAGAAGTTTCTTGCGTTCCTTCAAAGGTACTTTATGTGCAGCTTTGCTGACATTTTCCCTTCCGGTCTGCGCCCATGCAGCGGCAACAACCACCAGCTATCTGATGTGGCAATTGCCGGGCTCTGCGATCAGTTTTCCGGTCTATGTCTATCAGAATGACACACAGGTCGATTATCTGTACGCCACAACCCAGCAAGCCTTCCTTGGCGACTATGCGCCGGGTGCTACGAATGCGAACTTCATCCTTTACTATCAGGATTCAAATGCGGCCTGGCACGGTTGTAACATGGTCCTGACAAACGGCCAGATCGCCACGACAACCACCTGCCCGGGGGCTGTGATCAACAAGCCGGTCGCAAATTCCAATGTCTATACGCTGGCGATGGGGGCAATTGCCTGGCCCGCGATTGATCAGGCCCCGACAAACCCGACCACTGTCGATTACGCCAAACGCAAGATCACCTTCAAGAACGATACCCAATACGCCCAGATCCGCATCGGCGAACATTGCACGGTTTCGGCCAACCCCGACAATTCCAACTGCGCCAACAACCTCAATCTTTATGAAATTGCCAAGGGGGAAAGTGCGACCTTTTATGTCGATGGGGATGGCACGACACCTGCCCAAACGCCGCTTGCCGGTCTGACATCCTATGGCTTTACCGTCACGGCCTATAAAAAGTCGGCAAGTGACGACTGGGTTGAAACCGGCGGATATGGCAAAGGCGAAACCCCCTATGCCACCAAGATCGAATTCACCCACAAGGCCGTCCCGATCAAAAACGGCGCCCCTTCCCCGGAAGGTTCGACCAATTTTGATATTTCGGCGGTCGACGGATACAACATTTCGGTTACCGGCTATCCGGCAAAGCCGACCTATTGCACCTATACCGTGCCGCCGGAAAATTCCAATATTCTCGGGGCTGGCAAATATGGCCCGGATATCTTTCTTGCCCGGATCAATGACAGTGAAAAGACCTGTCAAAGCAGCTCGCAATTGCCACAGGGCTATAACAAGGGCGATGCGCCCGTCAAATGGGACCTGACGGTCACCAGCAATGGCAAATACCAAGGCTGCATGAGCCCGTGCAGCTACGCCAAAGTCAATAATGACAGCAATCAGGATCTGTTTTGCTGTGCCGGGAAATACAAATCATCGAAAACCTGTGACCAAGCGACCGGTGTTATTGGCGCAAACAATTCGACCTATGTCACCAATCTGGCCCCGCCGGTCTCAACGCATGTCTATCGCTTTGCCTATGACGATGCGATTGGTGATTTTGCCTGCCCGGCCCAGACCGATTTCATGATTATTTTCGGCACCGGGAACGATTGATTACCAACTGCCCAAAAAAAGAACGGCCCGCGTGGGCTGCGGGCCGTTCCATGTTCCTGTCGGAAATTTCTGGGCGGAAATGAAGAGTGGGTGCTCTTCGACGGGGGTGGGTATCCCCGTTACGTCAATCAGTAAGGCAAACCGACGTAATTTTCCGACAGGTTGGTCAATCCTGCCTTGGATGACAGGATATATTGCAATTCGGCATCACGAATGCGGCCGTCAAATTCGTTCTGATCCCCGAACGTATGCAGCATCGATGTCATCCACCAGGAAAACCGCTCTGCCTTCCAGACGCGTGCAAGTGCGGTATCGGAATAGGTCGCAAGCAGGTCTTCGCGGTTTTTCTTGTATTTCGCGATCAGGGCTTCGGACAAATAGTGCACGTCACTGGCTGCAAGGTTAAGCCCCTTGGCACCGGTCGGCGGCACGATATGGGCGGCGTCACCCGCCAGGAACAGGCGACCATGCTGCATCGGTTCGGCGACAAAGCTGCGCAGCGGCGCGATGCTTTTTTCAAACACTTCGCCTTCATTGACCAGCTCGGCATCTTCTTCGCCAAGGCGGGTGCGCAATTCGGCCCAGAAACGGTCATCGGACCAGTCTTCGATTTTATCGGTGCTGGGCACCTGAACATAATGGCGCACAACCGTTTCCGAACGCATCGAACACAGCGCAAAACCACGGTCATGCTTGGCATAGATCAGTTCATCGGCCACCGGCTTTGCATGGGCCAGAACACCAAGCCAGCCAAACGGATAGACCTTCTCGAATTCCTGAACACCCGGAAGGGTTTTCCGGCCGACACCGTGGAACCCGTCACATGCGGCAATATAGTCGCACCGCAGTTCGACTTCATTGCCGTCTTTGACATATCGAACACGCGGCGCATCACCATCAATGTCATGCAGGCTGACATCTTCGGCTTCGAACACGATTTCGCCACCATGGGCAAGACGCGCTGCGATCAGATCCTTGGTGACTTCGGTCTGGCCATAAATCATCACCGTTGATCCACCGGTAAGCTCTTCCATATTCACATGGGTGCGCTTGCCATTCACACTGATATAGATGCCGCCGTGAATGATGCCTTCCTTGTTCATGCGGGCATCAACCCCGACCCGTTTCATCAGGTCGACTGTCCCCATTTCAAGAACACCGGCACGGATGCGGCCTTCGACATAGTCGCGGCTTTTGCGTTCCAGAATGACGGAATCAATTCCCTGCACATGCAACAGATGGGAAAGAAGCAAACCGGCGGGGCCGGAACCAATAATGACGACAGGGACATGCATGACGGCTTCCTCACAAGATCACGGTTGTTGGTTTTTATTGGAATAAGAACCATTCCATTGCGGAAAGAATACGCCTGTTCGCAGTTGGACAGAATGGACAAACCGGGATAATGATTGGACAAATCGAACACGTATCCACATTTGGTTATGGATCGGGTTTGATCTGGTTTTGGCTCTTGCGGCCAAATCACCGCCTGGTCTGGTTCAGTTCAATTGCCCCGACGGCGCCTGATCCCCGCCATCGGCCGTCCCGGGGGCTGTGACAAAATCGGATTTGCACAACGCCCATTCCTTGCAGATTTCCTGTCCGTCATCCGACATCATGAAGGTTTCATAGGCCTGCATCAGTTCCGCGCCGAACGGATGTTTGCGCGAAAACAGAATGAACATGTCATTGGTTGTAATGGTGTTGGTGGTGGCATAACGTGCGGCCACCTGTTCGCCCAAAAGCCCGGTCAGGTCGTGCCAGCCCACGGCTTCCTCTTCAAACAGGATATCGGCCCGGTCTGCATGCAGAAACCGCCAGGCGGATTCCGGGTTATTTACAATGTCGGCTTCGATGCCAAGTCGTCTGAATTCCTGTTCATACCAGTAACTGGCAATCCCGACCGGACGCAGTCCAAGCCCGACAACATCACGCAACGCGTTGATATCGATCCCCTCGGGGAAACGGGACTTTTTGTAAAATCCCTTTTGATGGGCCTGGGCAATCGGATAGCGCGGAATATGAAAGGCATCCCTGCGCTCGACTGTCCGAAGCCACGGAAATGTCGCGACATAGATGCCCTGGCGGGTTTGCTCATAGGCCCGTTGCCAGGGCACGAAAATGAACCGGACGTCAAATCCCATCGCATTGAAAATCGTCTGGAACCGTTTGGCGTGTTTGCCGAAATCAGGAAGTGTTTCACTGATCATCGGCGGCCATTCGCCCACCGCCACCCAGACCTCATATCCGGGTTTCAATTTGCCCGGACCGGTTTGCCGGGCATCACCGACACGGATCACGTCCCCTGCCCGGCTTCTGGCATCATCGCCAACATTGCCACCGGCATGGGGGTCAGTTTTGGTGTTGGTTTGGGTGTGGGTGTTGGCTTGGTTGTGGGTATTCTGGCCTTTTGCCGGCATAATGACCGATCCGGCACGGGCGGTTGCCGCGACATCCAGGATGACCGCAACACATATGAACCCGATGACAACTGTTCTTTGCAACCATCGCACATGCGCTTCCCGATATAACCCCATAGGCATCTCCGGAAAATGTGACCGTGACAGGCGCTGTAAAAACCATTGATGGATCAATGCCATACCAACAATAGCATCATTTGGTGATATTGAAGAGGAAAATGCGCGTCCGCCCCCAAACCGGTATTGCGCACCCGACGCCATCGCATGTTTTTTGATCAAATTATCGCTGTGATCAAAAATTAACCTTCCCAAAGGTCGATCCGCCCCGATCACTGTGATAAGCTTCTGACCAAGAGACCAGTTTACGGTCTTGCACATGTCAAAAACCGCGACAGAACGGGATGATGCCAAACAGCCGCGCCATCGCCATCTTTACCGACCTTGACGGCACATTGCTTGATCATGACACCTATGGCTGGGACGCCGCACGTCCGGCACTTGATCGCGTGAAACAGCTTGCCATCCCCCTGATCGCCGTATCCTCGAAAACACTTGCCGAACTTGAACATATCAATCAGCAATCCATGCTGTTTGACGGGCTGATTGGCGAAAATGGCGGCGTCATTTCCCTGAATGGCGAAATCGAACAGGCTGGCCCGTCATCCGAAACAATCGATGCTGCGCGCAATCAGATCCGCGATGCAGTTTCCGTCCCTGTTGGCAGTTTTCGGACCGTCTCGCCGGAAATCATTGCATCGGAAACCGGTCTTCCGCTTGACGATGCCATTCGCGCCGGTCAGCGCCATTGTTCCGACCCGCTGATCTGGCAAGCCAGCAAGCAGGATGTCACCACGGCGCGCGCCATTGCCGAAAAATGGTCACTGAAACTGGTCAAGGGTGGCCGTTTCCATACCTTGTGCGGCCCCTCGACCAAGGGCGAAGCCATGAAACGCATTCTGCAATGGCTTGCCCTGTCGCAAAGCGGCAAAAGCGAAACCTCCCCGCCCAAACGGTTCACCACCATCGCGCTTGGGGATTCCCCCAATGACATCCCGATGCTGGCCGAGGCCGATTTTGCCATTCAGATTCCAACCAAACATGGCGCGCGGACATCGCCGCTGCTTGACCATGCCAATCTTCGGATCGCGCCCGCCCCCGGTCCTGCGGGCTGGAACGCTGCGATCAACGACCTTCTCGACCAGTTAACCAATACCAATAAAAACAGCGAGGTACTTCATGGCTGATTTCCATCAGGGTGGCCCGATCACAACCCTTCATCGCATTCTTGACCGCAACCCGGAAGAACTCGCCTATGAAATGACTGCCTTTGCCCGCCAAAGGCGCCAGACCCTGATTTTGCCGTGCCTTTATTCGGAACTTGAAACCCCGGCCATGACAACCATTGTCGATGGGCTCAAACAGGCGACCTATATCGATCAGATCGTCGTCGGTCTGGACCGCGCCAATGCGCAGCAATATCTTCATGCGCGCGAATTTTTCAAAGACCTGCCGCAGCATGTGCGCATTTTGTGGAATGACGGGCCGCGCCTGCGCGGTGTTCATGACCGGCTTGATGAATTTGGTCTGGCCCGTTACGAACCCGGCAAGGGCCGCAATGTCTGGTATTGCATGGGCTACACCCTGGCATCGGGGCGCAGTTCCGTGATCGGCATTCATGATTGCGACATTGCGACCTATACCCCCGATCTTCCGGCCAAGCTGATGTATCCGATCGCCAATCCGGCGTTCAATTTCGCCTTTGCCAAGGGATATTACGCCCGTGTTGCCAATGGCACCCTCAAGGGCCGGGTATGCCGCCTGTTTGTCACCCCGCTGATCCGGGCGTTGAAACAGGTGGTCGGCAAGACCGATTTCCTGAATTATCTCGATTGTTTCCGCTATTCCCTGTCCGGTGAAATGGCGATCCGCACCGATGTTGCCTATGGCCTGCGGGTTGCGTCCGATTGGGGGCTTGAAATTTCCATGCTTTCGGAAATGTATCGCAATCACACGGTCCATCGTCTGGCCCAGGTCGATATCGCCGATATCTATGACCACAAGCACCGCGAATTCGACCCGGCGCAAAAAGATGACGGCCTGTCGCGCATGGCGGGTGACATCGCCAAATCCCTGTTCCGCAAACTGGCAACACAGGGGACGATTTTCTCGCACGAGACATTCCGCACCCTTAAGGCAACCTATTATCGCGCGGCACTCGACCTGATTGAGCAATACCGTGCCGATGCCCTGTTTAACGGCCTTAAAATCAATCGCGACGAAGAAGAAAAATGCGTCGAGGTCCTGTCGGAAGTCATCATCAGTGCCGGTCAGCACTATCTCGACAACCCGCTTGAAAGCCCGTTCATCCCAAGCTGGCAGCGTGTTGAAAGTGCGATGGGTGACATTTTCGAACATCTTTCAAGTGCAGTTGAAGACGATCTGAACGACACCGAAATCGGCAAGGGTTAAGAGCGGGGCTTGATCCGGCACGCTGTTTCGAACGCGCTTGCGGTTCGCTGCTATTGCGTATGATCGGGGAATGGAAATATGGCCAGAAAGACCTGAAGAACGTCTTCCTGGCCTTTTCGTTCAAGAACCACCGGCAATAACAGCCGCACCCCTTTGCGCCAGTCTTTTTGAAAGATCTGCAAATGATGGATTTGCGGCTTGCCTGTTTTGCGTGCCGCGGACAGGGCCGCATGCAATGCAGTTGAAAAATGGCAATCCACTTCACGGGCAAAGGCACCGCGCCAATCCTCGCCGGTCAGCGCAATGATGTTTTCACCTTCGAGCAAAATCTGAAAATCATCCTTGTCCGGGTGATATTCATAGATGCTGATATCATCAATCCATGGGGACAACGTATCCGGGGTAAAGTCGCAACGGGTCGGAATTCTGCGCCGTGCAGCAGCCCGGCCCCACAATGCCAAAAGCGCATGCGCCCCGGCCGGTGCATCCGCGCCAAGCCGATCCAGCGGCACTTCCTTGTCATGCGAACCACCAAGCCCGGCCATTGCGCATCCGTCAGATATAGTGCATCGGCTCGTAGGGGAAACGTGCGCCAAGCACCTGATAGATCGGGTCACCAAACTGGTCCATGGTTTGCGCCGGCAACAGGACACGCAACCAATGACGGTGTTTGGCATGATTTCCGGCCACATTCACATAATGGAAAGTCGGCCGCTTTTCGTACATTGTCTTTAGCAATGCCGCCATCAGACAGGTGCCATATTTCAGGTCGATCTCGCGCGGGGTGGATCCCTGAAAATTTTCGCCCGTGGCAGCAACAATTGACGGTGCATCAATGCGCACCAGAAAGTCATTCCGGACCGGCAGATATTCATAAACACTGATCTCGTCGCGCCAGCGGATCAGACGTTCCGCATTCAGAATGGCGCGTGACGGCACGCTGTTTATTCCGGTCTGGGTCCATGCATCATACCATGTGTCGACAAGCGCAATGACCCGGACATCAACGTCCTCGGGCAACCCGTCCAGTTCGGTGTCTGCTGATTCAAGCGCGCGTGATGGTATCATGGCATTTTCCCAGATATGCACGTGGGTAAATCACGCCCCGAAACAAGTATGAAAGCCAAATAATCACGATGCCCCGCGATAAAAGAAGTGGGTGACGAAAACCTGTTCGATAACCCGCCCCTGCCGGTCGGTTGCCCGCATAGGCAACAAAAGACGCAGCCATTCTTCCCAGACCTTGCGTTCATAACCGATGCGGTGAAAGGCCGGCTTGCCGTGATCGATCACCTCAAGCAATGTCGCGTGTAATGTGGTGCCAAAATCCAGATCAATCTGCCGGGGTGAACAGCCATGATAATCTTCGCCGCTGGCGTCAATGATGTTCGGGGCATCGATGCGGATGATAAAATCACGCTTTTGCGGAAGATATTCATAGATACAGATATCATCGACCCAAGGCGCCAGAACATGACCGTTCAGCACCTTTCGGTCAGGAACCTTGCCACCCTTTGCCGCCGCTTGCCAAACCTCGAAATAGGATCTTACGCGGCTTTCTGTATCATCGGGCAAGTGCGGAATTTCGATTTCCTGCGCATACGCCATGTGCGTAAATTGCCCTCTATGTCCTGCTATCTGGACACGAGTTTTGCAAAGCACATTTTGTGACGCAACGATAAACGCATCGGCTGCGTATTTTTTGCACAATCTGAAAAACCGATCAGACCGGCATGGCATCCCGATAGCGTTGCAGCAACCGGCTTTCGGTACGGTTGCGCCCGTCCCGGTTGGAAATCCACACGATCTGATAGGGCGCCAGCTTCATGATCCCGTCGTAATCTTCGATCACTTGCTGGGTGATCAAATCCTGCCAGCCTTCGGTCATGATCAGATTGATCTTCGAAAGATCAAGATCCTGTTGGGTCTCGGTCAGGTTAAAGACACAGAAAATGCTTTGTTCATTCAAATGCGACTGCCGCCAGATGCCCAGCAAATCCGGACCGAGATTAAGGGTATATTGCGTGGCATTGGGGTGAAACGCAGGTTGCCCCATACGGATCGACATAAGCGCGCGCAACTGATCAAACGCCGATTTGGCCGGACCATCTTCGGACAGAACCCGTTCTGCATCGGAAAGCTTCCAGATCTTGCGGTTCAGGCGGCGCGGAATACCGGTTTCCTCATACGCCGCCTGATCATTTTCCGTTGCCAGAATGGTCTGGACATAGATCGCCGGGATCCCTTCAAGCGACATGGCAATTGCCTGGCTCATCACAAACCGTTCAAGCCCCATGGTCGCTTCTCCGGCGAAGTTTTCCGCCAGCATGCTGTAAAGCGTCACATTGAGCTCATAGGGCTTTTGCCCACCCCCCTTAAGCGCACGGTAACTGACCTGGCCGCCCATCTTGAGCGCATGCTCGCGCAGGCCATCAATATCTTCATCGGGAATAAGGTTCTCGGCCGGACGTAGACCAATGCCATCATGGCTGGCGGTAAAGTTAAAGAACGTACAGCCCGCCGGTGCCGGTGGCATCGCCATGATACATTTGCGGATATAATCGCTCCGCCCGCTCAGCAACGCATGAATGATCACCGGCGGCAGCGAAAAGTTGTAAATCAGGTGTGCTTCATCCTGATTGCCGAAATAGGACAGGTTTTCCAGAAGCGGCAAATTGGTTTCGGTAATAAACAGCACATCGGGATAAAGCGCATTGCAGGCCAGGCGCATGGCCTTGATCAGTTTATGGGTCTGATCAAGATTGATGGATGTCGTTCCGACTTCCTTCCAAATAAAGCCGATGGCATCAAGCCGCACCACGCGCACGCCATGCTTCAGGTAATTCAACACCACGCGCAGCATTTCGAAAAACACATCCGGGTTGCCATAATCCAGATCGACCTGATCATAGCTGAATGTGCACCAGACGAACTTTTCGCCATCCTTGGTCACGACATCATTCAGCAACGCATGACTGCGCGGGCGCACCACATCGGAAAGATCATCTTCAAGGCTTGCGGTTTTGATGTAGTCAACACCGGGTTTTTCACCGGCCAGAAATTGCTGATACCAGGGATGCGACGCCGATATGTGGTTTGCCACCAGATCGGCCATCACCGTGCCGTGCTTTGCCAGATCCTCGACATCATCCCAATCGCCAAGTTCCGTGCGAAGCTGGCTGAAATCGCTGACTGAAAATCCGTCATCGGATGTAAAGGGATGAAATGGCAGGATATGAATGCCGGTAAGCCAGTCCTTCAGCCATTTACGATGAAATTCGCCAAGGCTTTGCAGGCCCTTTTTGCCGTCCTGATGGATGCTGTCGCCATAGGTGATCAGAAACGCATCGCGCTGATCCCATTTGCGCAGGTTTTCCTCTTTGGGTTCCGGCCCGTCACCTTCGACCGGCAGGCCAAGTTCGTCAAAAACGCGCAGCACCAGTGCTTCGTGATCGTGTTCGGGATAAACATCTGCAAGCAGGTTGCGCATCGCGCTGGCAAACGCAATCCGTCCCGAGGTTCCGACAACACGATCCATACTGGCTCCTTCCGGGCAGGCAATTCAAAGCATTACGCAATGAAATAATGAAATTGCACAGGATGCAAGCAGGGATTCCATTCTGCCGACAAAGCAGGCATTAATACGCAAAACGCCCGGCACAAGGCCGGGCGCTACAACATGGCAACTGCAACGATCGTGCCTTACGGCGCAATCGTTACCTCGACCAGCGCATGGGTACGCTTGGTGTCGATATGCTTGATGGCATCGAGCAGGATCCCCGGAAGGTCTTCGGGACGCTTGGCCTTGGCAACCCAGGCACGGCTGGCCTCGGCGACCTTGGTGAAATCCGGGCTGGGTTTAAGCGCGGTCAGCGGCATTTCATTGGTTTTCGCCGCATAGCCGTTCGGATACATCCCCGCCACCGACTGGCGCACCGCACCCCATTCATTATTGTTCAGAACAAGGATCAGGATCGGAAGTTCAAGCGCCTCGGCGATCTGATGACATGCCGTCGGGTTGGCAAACATGTAGGAACCATCCCCCATGGTCGCGACCACAAGCTTGTCCTTGTCGGCCAGCTGATAGCCCATTGATGCCGGGAATGACCAGCCAAGCCCACCGGAATGCGGTTCCTGATACCAGCTGCCATGTTCCGACAGAGAAAGTGGCTCCAACGGACAGCCAAGCTCGGAAAACACCGTTGCCGCACGACCGGCAATCGCATCGGACAGACAGCGCGATACAAAGGCCTTGGTCATCGGGTCCACTGCCCCGGCATCGGCCATCGCCAGTGCTTTCTTGCGGGTTTCGGCATTGATCGTGGCAATTTTGCCCCGACGATCCGAACAGGTCGCAGCATGATCGGCATGACGACGATCCATGGCATCTGCCAGCATCATGATGACATCACCGGTCTCGCCAACAAGCGAGATATCGGCGGCAAAGTTACGCCCCGGGAAACGGGAATAAAGCGGGTTCTGACCGATCTGAACCACCTTGCAATCGGGACGCAATGTGTGGATATCGGGTGACCAGGGCGCCAGACAATCAATCACCACCACCGCATCGGCATCCTTAAGCCAGGGTGCCGGATCCATCCCGGCAAACATCGGATGTTCGGTGCCAATGGCAAGCTGGATCGCCCAATATTGCACGACCGGAATGCCCCATTGATCGACCAGCTCGGAAAAACGGCCAAATGCCTCGGCTGTTCCCGTCCCGCGCTGGGCAATGATCACTGGGTTCTTGGCATTGGCAAGAATGTCGGCGGCCTGCTCGACACTGGCTTGCGGCGGGGCAACCGGTACCGGCTGCATGCGAAGCGGCCCGTCAATCTCGTCCCCCGGGCAGGGTTCACACAGAACCTCACGCGGCAGACTGACATAGGTCGGTCCCTTGGGCACCGATGATGCGATGGCATAGGCACGATCAACGACTTCGGGCACCTGTTCGGGGAACTTCAGTTCATATTCCCATTTCGAACTTTCGCGTACCAAGGCCGCCTGATCGCGCATTTCCTGGCCCCAGCCGATCGGAACGGTGCGCGCGCCAAGGCGGCCCTTTTCCATCACCGGGGTTCTGCCCGACATCAGAACGACCGGCACATGTTCGGTCGCGGCGTTGATCGCGCCAATCGCACAATTGGCAAGACCGACATTGGTGTGCGCCATAACGGCCTGCGTTTTTCCGGTCGCAAGGTAATAGCCATGCGCCATGCCCATCGCCGCATTTTCATGCGGCATGATCAAAGCATTGGGAAGATCGATATCCTTTGCCGCCGCCTCGGCCAGACCTTCGATGATCGGCGGAAAGTCGGTGCCGGAATTGGCAAAGATATAATCAATCCCGATCGCCTTCATGCGGGCCAGAACCGCCCCGCCGGCGGTCAGGGTAATCTGACCGGATTTGTCACGCGTGTCGTTTGTCATCAGACGCCTCTTGTTTTACTCTTTCAATATTTCTATATTTGAAATATGATTTATAATATAGTTTATTATTGAAATCCGGGCGGCGTCAAGCATCGCGTCCGACTTTGACCCGTGGCGTTTTATGTGAATGGAAAATCATGACCAGCCAGCTCAATGGATCTGTCCTGAAGGCCTTTAAAATTCTGGATCTTTTTGCCGCGGGAAAGTCCGAACTGACGGCAAAGGAAACCGCAGATGCGCTTGGCATCAATATGATTACCGCACATCGGTTTTTGCACACACTGGTCCATGCCGGCGCGTTGCGGGCATCGTCACGCGGAGTTTTCCGGTTGGGATATATGTTTGCCGATCTGGGTGAACGGGTTTTGCATGACGGCAATCTGCCAACCCTTCTGCAACCGATCCTTGATCAGCTGGCGCGTGACACCGGGGAAGCCTGCATGGCAACCGAATTTGATCGCGACATGGCGGTTTGCATCGCCAAGTCCCTGCCCGACCGGCCGCTTTATGTCGATATCCGGATCGGCTCGAAACTGGATGCCTTTTGCACGGCGCACGGCAAATTATGGCTGGCGCATATGGGCTCTGAAGATCAGGACCGCTATTTCAAGAACGCCCAACTGCATGGCATGACCGATCACAC
This sequence comes from Thalassospira povalilytica, assembly GCF_002844235.1. Classification (GTDB taxonomy): domain Bacteria; phylum Pseudomonadota; class Alphaproteobacteria; order Rhodospirillales; family Thalassospiraceae; genus Thalassospira; species Thalassospira povalilytica. Next base: position 875,327 of record NZ_PGTS01000002.1, read on the forward strand.
CATCACCGACATAAAAACCCTTCGGGACGAACTGCAAACGATCCGTCAACAGGGCTTTGCCACCAATAATGGCGAACGTGAAAATGATATTTATGCCATTGCTGTTCCGATCACGACCCAGCATGGCAAAATGATTTCAGGCTTTTCGGTTTTCGGCGCATCACCGGCAATCCTTGGCCAGCATCGCGACAGTCTGCTTGATCATCTGCGATCAGCAACACAAACCGCCCGCCAGGCCCTTTACGGCGCGGCGTAATCCCAAAGCCCTGCGCACCTATCAGGCAAGCCCTTCGGCGATGCGCATTTTGCGCTGTCTTTCACGTTCAGCATCCGACGGGGCGTGATGGGCAAAGGACCCGCATTTAACAGCCCCGTCCGGACGAAGAATATTCAGGCACACGCCCGTCGAAAAGGCCTGACTTGAAACCAGCGTCAGGTTGGTTGGCGCACCGTCGTTGCCAAACAGGCGCTTGCCCCTGCCAAGGATGGCGGGCATCACCCACAGGCGATATTCATCAACCAGATCATTGGCAATAAGGGCTTGGACAAGCCTGCTGCTTCCCTGTGTCAGTAAATCCGGTCCATTGCCCGCCTTAAGCGTGCGGATGGCATCGATAATATCGCCATCAAGCGCCACCGAATTTTGCCAGCTCAGACTGTCGGGATCGGATGTCGCGACGTATTTGGTAACACTGTTGAATTTCTGCCCGATCGGGTCATCATCGCCGGCATAGGGCCAGTGGGCTGCAAAAATATCGTAGGTATATCGCCCCAGCAGCAGATCATAGGATGCGGATAAATGATCCCCCATGATCTTGCCCATTTCCGCGTCCCAATAATGGAAAGTCCAGCCGCCAAATTCAAATCCGCCGGCGATGTCTTCGTCCGGGCCGCCCGGGGCCTGCATCACGCCATCAACCGACACAAAGGCCGATACAATCACCTTCCTCATCTGAACGCTCCTTTTTGCGGGCAGATCTTTGTTTTCAGGCATGTTACGCCTGCATTGCCAATGCGGCAAAAGAAAACCCCGGCACATTGCGGCGCCGGGGGAAGTTGGTGTCGTTCGGAGGGAGACTGGGCTTTTACGCCCTTTGGAATTACAGGAATTCCCGAAAAATCAGATGGCTTTGACCACCACCGGGCGTTCTGCCTGAACCATCAGGCGGTTGCGGATGGGGCGGCCAAACAGGGCTGATGAAATTTCGAATTCATCGCCGTCCTGTGTCGTGATGCCATCGGCAAAGCTGAGTGTCGCCGTACCAAAGAAATGCGCATGCACATCACCCGGGCGGCGGAACAGGTCATATTTGAAGTGGTGATATTCAAGGTTGGCGATCGAGTGCGACATATTGTCTTCGCCGCTGACGAACTGCTTTTCCCAGATCACCTTGCCATCGCGATACAGACGCGAGGTCCCCTCGACATGGCTTGGCAGATCCCCCAGCAGCAATTCCGGCCCCATCGCGCAATGGCGCAGCTTTGAGTGCGCCAGATACAGGTAGTTCTGGCGCTCCATCACATGATCGGAAAACTCGTTCCCGATCGCAAAGCCGATGCGCACCGGGGTTCCGTCATGGTCAATGATATAAACCGCGGCAATTTCCGGTTCCTCGCTGCCATCAAGGGCGAAGGACGGGCTCGGGATCGCCGCCCCGGGATTGGCAACAATGGAACCATCGCCCTTATAGAACCATTCGGGCTGCACACCATGTTCACCGGCCTTGGGCTTGCCGCCCTCGACCCCCATGCGGAACATCTTCATGGAATCTGTTTCATCGGCGGCCTTGTTGTCGGCCTTGTGCATATTTGCGCGCGCAGAGGCCGAACCAAGATGGGTAAGCCCGGTCCCGGTGACAAGGAAATGCGCCGGATCAACATGGGTAACCGGCGGCAACAGGCGCCCGTCACGGACAACCTCGTTATAATCAACGCGGTCGTCCCCCATACGAATTTTCGCCTTTTCGATCATCGTCATGTTTTTGGCAAGCGCGATGGTCGCAAGTTCACGGGTGGTGGAAACGCCCTTGAGCGGGATAAGGGTATTTTCGTCTTCGACCACGGCAACATGCTGCGCACCCGCGGTATCCTTGTATTGAACCAGTCTCATGAAAGTTCGTCCTGAATGATCTTTGTCGGTTATGTGAATGTCGGCTTGATCGCCAAGGGCAAAACCGCCCTAGACCCAGCCGCCATCAACAATGAAGTTCTGGGCGGTGCACATCCGGCTTTCATCGGAAATCAGGAACAGCGCCATGCGCGCGATATCCTGTGGCATCACCTTGTTCTTCAGACACTGGCGTTCATCGATTTCGCGCTCGGCCGCCTCATCAACCCAAAGATCAAGCTGGCGCTGCGTCATCACCCAGCCCGGAACAAGGGTATTGACCCGGATATGATCCTTGCCCAGATCGCGCGCCATGCCGCGTGTCAGCCCGTGGGTTGCGGCCTTTGCCGTGGTATAGCCCGGCATGCCGCCCTGCCCCATCATCCAGCTGACCGACCCGAAATTGACGATGGCACCACCGCCGGCCTTTTGCATCATCGGGGCGACGGACTGAATGGCAAAGAAGGACGGACGAATATTGATTGCCTGGCGGTCATCCCAGTATTCCGGGGTCACGTCCTGCCATTTGTGGCGGGTATCATTGGCGGCATTGTTCAAAAGCCCGGTAATCGGCCCGTTGATTTCGGCGGCCTTGGCAACCGCGGCCTGAAGGGCCGGGATATCGGTCAGGTCGCATTTGATAAAGACCGGCGCATTGCGCGCATCTTTTGAAAGCTTCTCGACAAGGGCGTTGCCCGCATCTTCCATGATATCGACAAAGGCGACTTTGGCGCCCTGCTCGACAAAGGCGGTAACAAGGGCCTCGCCAATACCCGATGCGCCACCGGTGATGAATACCGATTTATCTTCAAGGCTGGTATAGTGTGTCGGCATGCGATCAGACATGATCGGTGCTTCTCCCGTCGTGTGGTTTCTCTTTTGGTGTCTCTCTGCCGGTCCGGCACGGGGACTCCACCCCGCACGCGATCCGGATTTGCATTCCATAATGTTCAGAATAGGCATCATTGCCGATATGTGCAGCGCAAAAGACACCTGTCCGTAAGACGGGTTGCGGCGCCAATCGCCCGCATCGGGCAACTGTGCGGATCAGTTTTGCGGCATTGCCATCCGGCCCGTGATCATGATGCTTCCTCCTGAAAATTATGTTTTTAATTCTTCATACAATAACATTAATGATCAGGATATCCGGGCCTGTCAAGCGACAAACGGGTGAAGTGAATTCTTTCGATCTGTCGCGCAGTAGTTTATAACACCATGACCTTTGGCACTTCATGCCTGATCACGGCACCCCTGCCCGAAATAATTATATGCTTTGCAACACAAAGCGTTGGAGGGGTCAGATAAGTTGCCCTCGAAATTAATTCATATTATATGAATAATATCAAAGCGGGCCTTTTGCCGTTTTGCATTTTTACAAGGTCCTGGCCCATGGCCATGCCGGAGGGAATTTAATGTCGTCGATGTCAAGAACCTACGCCAAACGCAGCCTGCACAGCATCGTTGCCCATGATCTTGGTGCACGGATTGTTTCGGGCCAGCTGGCGCCGGGGGATGTGCTTCCGACCGAGGCGGCATTAAGTGAATCCCTTGATGTATCGCGCACGGCCCTGCGCGAGGCGATCAAGATCCTGTCGGCCAAGGGCCTGATTGAAAGCCGTCCGAAAACCGGTACGCGCGTCAAACCGCGATCCAGCTGGAACCTTCTGGACCCTGATGTCCTGTCCTGGCACTTCCCGGACCCGGACCCGGCATTCCTGTATGCGCTGTTTGAAACGCGTCTGATCATTGAACCCAATACGGTCGCCATGGCTGCGGTCCGCGCAACGCCCGATGAAATCAAGGCGATTGGCGATGCCTATGACGCCATGGAAAAGGCCGAACCGGGGACCGAGGCGGTCTATCTTACCGATCTGCAATTCCATCAGGCGATCCTTAATGCATCGGGCAACGATTTCATGAAATCGTTCGGCATGCTGATCGAAACCGCCCTGATCGGATCATTCCGCCTGTCGTCAGGTGGCCCCAAGGCCCATGTGCAATCGCTTCCCGATCATCATGCAGTCTATGCCGCCATCAGCCACCGCGACCCGGACGAGGCGCGCGCGACCATGCACAAACTGCTTCGCCGCACCATGCGCCAGCTCCGCCAGCAACTTGGCATGTCGGTCGATCACGACTGGGACAAGATCGGGCTGTAATTCGCAACCGATTGTCGGTTTTAAACCAAACAGAAACGGGCGCCAATGGCGCCCGTTTTTCATTATGCGTGATTGCATCATCAATCAGGTCGCCCCGGCCCGCATGCCCGAGAACGACCTTGTGATCAGGCGTTGCAGGACGATAAAGCCAAACAGCAATGCCCCGATCATGATCTTGGTCCACCAGCTATTGAGCGATCCGTCAAAGGCAATCAGGGTCTGGATCACACCCATGATGATCCCGCCAAAGAACGTGCCCATGACAAAGCCCATGCCCCCGGTCAGAAGCGTTCCGCCAATCACCACGGCAGCAATCGCATCAAGCTCCACCCCGACCGCGGCCAGCGGATAGGCCGATGCGGTATAGAAGGCAAAGACCACACCCGAAAGCGCACTGAAAAAGCCCGACAGGGTATAGACGCGAATGATCGTGCCATGCACCGGAATGCCCAGAAGTTCTGCTGAATGACGATCCCCGCCAATCGCATAGACATTGCGCCCGAAACGCGTGTAATGGGCAATCACCACCCCGCCAATCACGGTCGCCAGCATAAGCAACGCCGATGCCGTCAGCCAGCCGCGTCCGGGCAGCGGCACTTTAAACCCGCTAAAGGCTGCGACAAACGGATGGTCAATCGGAACGGAATCCAGATTGATCAGGAAACACACACCGCGCAAAAAGAACATGCCAGCAAGCGTGATGATAAAGGGCTGAATATCAAACTTGGCGATGATCACCCCCATGAAAGCCCCGAATGCCGCCCCGACAATCAGCGATATCAAGGCCGCCATCAGCGGATGCATGCCAAACCCGGTAACAAGTTCGGCCATCAGGACCCCGATAAAGGCAATCATCGATCCGACAGAAAGATCAATCCCGCCCGAAAGGATGACAAATGTCATGCCCACGGCCGTAATGATCAGGAACGCATTATCGGTCAGAAGCGCGCCCAGAACGTAAGTATCGGAAAAGGCCCGATGTTCAAAAATCCCGTAGCCATACAGCAATGCCAGAACCGCAAGCGTTGCAAGGATCGGGTAAAAACGTTCATTAATTTTCATCGGCTTTTCCCCGTTTGATGCGATCCATCGCCTGCCCGACCAGTTGGCGGGATTTCGGTGCCTGCACCAGAAGAACAATCATCACGACGGCCGCCTTGACGATCAGGGTATATTGCGACGGCAACCCCGAAAGAAGAATACCGGTACTCAGCGACTGAATGATCAGAACGCCAATCACTGTCATGCCAATAAAGAACCGCCCGCCCATCAGCGACGCGCCGCCGATCACGACCGCCAGGATCGCATCAAGTTCAAGCCACAGCCCGGCATTATTGGCATCCGCCCCGCGAATATCGGCCGCAATAATGATCCCGGCAAAGGCCGAACACAGCCCGGATGCCCCATAAGCCATCAGCTTGATGCCGCGTGCATCAATACCCGCCACCCGGCTTGCGCGCGCATTGCCACCCACAGATTCCACAAACAGGCCAAGGGCCGTTTTGCGCATCACGAAAAAGATTGCCGCAATCACCGCCGCGGCAATGATCACCCGCCATGGAATGCCCAGCAAATAGCCGCTGCCGATCCCTTCAAAGAACGCGCCATGGAATGTCACGATCTGCCCATCGGTGATCATTTGCGCAATCCCGCGCCCGGCTACCATCAGGATCAGGGTCGCAATGATCGGCTGAATATCAAGGAACGCCACCAATATGCCATTCCAAAGGCCACACAAAATCCCGGCCCCAAGGGCGGCCAGAATGATCACGGCCGGATGAAGATCCGTATCGCGGATCAGAACCGCCATGACGGCACCCGAAATGGCAATGATCGAACCGACCGACAAATCAATGCCGCGCGTGCCGATCACAATCGCCATGCCCACGGCGACAAGGGCGGTTGATGCGCCGCGATGGATCACATCGACCAGCGATCCGTAAAGATGCCCGTCAACAATGCGAATATTGAAAAAGTCCGGCGAAATGATCCCGATGCCCAGCACGATCAGAACCAGTGCCGCGACCGGGCCAAACCACGGCCGGCTTATCAAAGAAGATGCAGACATGGTGCTGCTTTCCCGTAATTTCTTTTTGTCCTGCAAACTGGTCATCGTGCAATCGCCTCGATGATCCGGGTTTGGGTGATTTCCGCCCCCACCAGTTCGGATACCTTTTCGCGATCACGCATCACCGCAACCCGGTCGGCAAAGGCAACGATTTCTTCAAGCTCGCTTGATGCGACAAGCAACGCCAATCCTTCGTCACACAGTTCCTTGATCAGTTTGATGATGTCGGCATGGGCACCGACATCAATGCCGCGTGTCGGTTCATCAAGGATCAGCAGGATCGGTTTGGACACCAGCCAGCGCGCCAGAATGACCTTTTGCTGATTGCCGCCACTCAGCTGTCCGACCGGCTTTTCACTGTCCGGTGTTGCGATGCCAAGGGCCCTGATCATGTCATCGGCAAATTGCTGTTGCTCGGCCCGCGGGATCGGCCGAAGCCATCCGCGCCGCCCCTGAAGGGCCAGAACGATGTTTTCGCGCACACTGAGTTCGGCAACAATGCCATCCTGTTTGCGGTCTTCGGGACAAAGCCCAAATCCCGACCGGATGGCATGGCGCGGGGAGCGCAGCATCACCGGCTCCCCATCCAGAAACACAAGTCCGCTATCGGCCTTTTGACTGCCAAATATCAGTTCGGAAAGCTCCGTCCGCCCGGATCCCAAAAGCCCGGCCAGACCAACAATCTCGCCCGCATGAAGGTCAAGCGACACCGGCTCCAGCACCCGTTTCTTGCCAAGATTTTTGACCTGAATGGTGCGTTTTGGCCCGACATAGCTGCCCTCATCCTGATGGCGGTGCGCACTGACTTCGGCCAGTTCACGGCCCAGCATATGGTTGATAAGATCAATCTGCGGCAGGTCCCTGGTCACAAAGGTGCCGACAAGCCGCCCGTTGCGCAAAACCGTGATCCGGTCAGTAACCGCATAAACCTGATCCAGAAAATGGGTAACAAAAACAATACCCAGCCCCTTGTCGCGCAAGTCACGCATGATGCGAAAAAGCGTCTGGATTTCATCACCATCAAGCGACGCGGTCGGTTCATCCAGGATCAAAACCCGCGCATCGAGCGCAACCGCGCGCGCAATCGCCACCAACTGCTGGATCGCCACCGAATAGGACCCGAGCGGCCGATTGACATCAATATCAAGCCCCAGTGTTTCAAGGGCGGCCTTGGCATCGGCCTCGGTCTTTCTCCATGAAATAAGGCCGAATTTCCGCGTTTGGCGTTCAAGCATCAGGTTTTCGGCAACCGACAGGGTCGGCACCAGATTGACTTCCTGATAGACCGTGGAAATCCCAAGCCCTTGTGCATCGCCCGGATGCTGCGGGTGGATTTCGATGCCATCGAGCATCACCGCCCCGGCGTCACGCGGATGCACCCCGGTAATCACCTTGATCAGGGTGGATTTTCCTGCCCCGTTTTCCCCCAAAAGGGCATGAATTTCCCCGCGTTTCAGGTCAAAATCGACATCCTGCAACGCCTTGACCCCGGGAAAGAATTTTCCCGCACCGCGCACCGAAAGTACGGTGTCGCGTCCCCCGTCAGAAAGTGCGGCGTTTGACATGTTCCTCACCCTCTCCCTGTTTTTTGATTTTTGTTCCTGATACGGCGCGACGCACCCCGGCCAAAGCCGAAGCACGTCACACCCGCTACCCAGCTACGCAACCGGCACCGTCACCCAGGGATCACGGTGCCGACTGACATGTTATTTGCTGCGCATTTTGTATTCTTCTGCTGCGGTATCAGGCAGGAAAAGCGGACCATTTGCCTTGATCCATTTCGGGACTTCCTGACCGGCTTTTGCGGCCTTGATCGCGTCAAAGGACGGCCCGCCCAGATGCGGGTTCAGCTCGATCGTGGCGTTGGTGTCGCCATCGGCCATCGCCTTGAAGATATCGGGCACCGCATCAATCGAAACGATCAGAATATCGGTCCCCGGTTTCAGACCGGCTTCCTTGATGGCCTGCACAGCACCAAGTGCCATGTCATCATTATGCGCATAAACCGCACAGATATCCTTACCGCCATTTTCGGCCTTCAGGAAGCTTTCCATCACTTCCTTGCCACCCGAACGGGTAAAGTCGCCCGACTGCGACCGGATGATATTGATGCCCGGGAAGTTCGAAACAACCGATTCAAACCCGGCTTTGCGGTCATTGGCCGCGGATGATCCCACCGTGCCCTGCAATTCGACAACATCGCAAACCGCGTTGGTTTCCGCCGCAAGCCATGCAGCGGCAAGCGCGCCTTCAACCACGAAGTCCGATGCCACCTTGGTCAGATACAGGTCTTCGCTGGCGTCAACGCCGCGATCCACCAGCACCACCGGAATGCCGGCATCTTTTGCTTCTTTCAGGACCTGATCCCAGCCGGTTTCAACAACCGGGGCCAGAAGAATGCCGTCAACGCCTTGCGCGATGAAGGAACGGACAGCCTTGATCTGGTTTTCCTGTTTTTGCTGCGCATCGGAGAATTTGAGATCAATACCGCGTTTTTCAGCCTCGGCCTTGATCGATGCGGTTTCAGACGTCCGCCAGCCACTTTCAGACCCGATCTGCGAAAAGCCGATCATCATTTCAGCCTGTGCCGCAAATGAAAGACCAAGCGCAACGCCAAGTGCCGCAGTTGATACTGCAAGCTTTTTGAATTTCACCACGATTTCCTCCCTAAGTGTGGTTTTATTGCTTAAAAGCCATATAGTATTACAATATGATTTGTTAACGCTCAACCATATAGTGATTGCGATACTCCACCTATCGCCTATAACGATCAAAAGCATCGGATAAACCGAGAAAAATCAAAGATTACGGGAGAACAGAATGCCTAAAAGCCACCAACCATCAGACATGGCAGAACCATCCACAAAAACCCGTAATTCGGGTGAAAATGCCCCGCGTGTGGTGCTGCGCACGTCGCAGATTCGCCTTACGGTTTCTGCGCTTGGCGCGCGTATTTGCGCCCTTGATTTGTATGAGGATTCAGATTCCTGTGGCACAAACATCGCCATCGGCCTTGCCGATGATGCGGCCTATCTGGCACAGGACAGCTATATCGGGGCTGTTTGCGGCCGTTACGCCAACCGGATCGAAAAGGCCCGCTATACCGACCCAGACGGTCATGACGTAACGCTTTCCGCCAACGAGGGTGAAACCCACCTTCACGGCGGCAAGGACGGGTTTGACCGACGGGTCTGGGATATTGCCGATCAGTCGGAAACAATCGTGACGTTCAAGCTGACCTCACCTGACGGGGATCAGGGCTATCCGGGCACACTGAATGCGACGGCAACATATTCGATTGTTGGTGAAAACCGCGTGCGTCTTGATATTTCGGCAACCTGCGATGCGCCCTGCCCGGTCAATATGACCAGCCATGCCTATTGGAACCTGACGGGTAAATTTGACCAATCAGCGGCCGATCATGTCCTGAAAATCACGGCCAATCATTGGCTTCCGGTCGATGAAAAACTGATCCCGCTTGCCGATAAACGCGACGTGACCGGTACCGGCTATGACTTCCGAAGCCCGGCCCGGATATCAGACATGCTGCCGCGCGCGACACAGGGCTTTGACCATAATTTCTGCCTGACCGGGGATCGCGGCGCCTTGCGCCATATCGCGACCCTTTCCGATCCGGACAGCGGCCGTTCGATCGAACTGTCCTCAACCGAGGCCGGCTTGCAATTCTATCTTTCCCAACATTTTACCGACGCCATGAAATCGGCAACCGGCGTGCCCCTGCACACATCCGCCGGCATCGCACTGGAACCACAAACCTGGCCCAACAGCCCCAACCGCCCGGACTTCCCAAGCCCCTGGCTGAAACCCGGCGAAACTTACCAGCATGTGATTGAGTGGGAGTTTTCATCAAAGACCAGCTGAACCATCCCCCAAAACATGCAAATCAGATGGCGGCCACGGTTCCATCCGCACGCGGATCCGTTGCACCTTCCATAACCCCGTTCGGGCGTAACCGGATACCACCGGCATGACCCATCATGTCTTCATAGGGGCCAACGACTTCGACCGCGTGGCCTGCTGATTTGAGCTGATCAATCAGGGCCGGGTCAAAGCGGTTTTCAAGTTTAAGCGTGGTGGTTTCATCGCCCCAGGTCTTGCCAAGCAACCAGCGCGGCGCGGTGATTGCTTCCTGCAAATCCTGACCAAACAGGACATTGCGGGTAAAGACCGCCGACTGGGTTTGCGGCTGGCCCTCGCCGCCCATGGTGCCATAAGTCAGAACCGATCCGTCATTGAGCCTTGCCATCGCCGGATTGAGCGTATGGAACGGCAAGCGCCCCGGCCCGAGCTGATTGGGACCGTCATGAAGCGTAAAGCTGGCCCCGCGGTTCTGCCACAAAACGCCGGTTTCCGGTACCACGATGCCCGATCCGAATTCCCAGAAGATGCTTTGGATATAGCTGACTGCAACACCGTTGGCATCAACCGCCCCCATCCAGATGGTATCGCCGGGCTTGGCGACATGCGGCCAGGGCTGCGCGGTTTGCATGCTGATTTTTGCGGCTTCCTGCGCAAGGTTTTCATCCGAAAGCAACGCCATCGGATCAATGGTCATGCGGTCGGGATCGCCAACATGATTGTTGCGGGCGATAAAGGCGCGCTTGGTCGCTTCAATCAGTCCGTGGACATGATCAAACCCGTCACCGGCCTTCACCCCCAGCCGGTCGAAAAGACCAAGGATCATAAGCGATGCCACCCCCTGGGTCGGTGGCACCATGTTAAAGACCGTGCCGGTCGACAGCTGGACAGAAAGCGGTGTCATGACCTTGGCGTGGTAGCCCTCCAGATCGCCAAGCCCGATCGGGCTGCCGACGGCAGCAAGACCATTGGCATTGCTGCGCGCAATGTCGCCGCGATAAAAATCATCAAGCCCGACCTTGCCAAGATGTTCAAGCGTCGCGCCAAGGGCCGGTTGCTTCAACACATCGCCAATCGCGGGAATGCCAATGGCGGCATAGGTATCGACAAAGCCCGGAACGTCTTTGAGCTCCGCCATTTTGGTTGTGGTCAGTTCGACCTGAGATTTCGTGACCGGCACCCCGGCCCGGGCGTGATGCACCGCATCGGCCAGCAACCGTTCAAGCGGAACTTTCCCGCCGATCCCTGTTGCGATATCAGCAGCCTTGATCCAGCCACCAATCGCCCCGGCAACCGTCAACGCCGCCAGCGGCCCGCGCGACGGGATCGCGGCATGGCCTTGCTGACGATAGAAATCGGGGGTCGCAGCCCCCGCCGCCCCGCCGCAAGCCCGAATGGCAACCGGGTCCTTGCCCGGTTCGGCAATCAGCCAGAACCCGTCCCCCCCGATCGCATTCATATGCGGATAGACAACCGCAATGGTGGCGGCCGCGGCAATCATTGCCTCGACCGCATTGCCGCCATCGCGCAGGATATCGCGCCCGGCCTGGGCTGCCAGATGATGGGGGGCCGTAACCATGCCACCAAGTGCGGTTCTTGAACGTAACATCGTAATCCGGCCTCCCTGCCGTAATGCTTTCGGTCATGCTGCGTACTTTTCGCACATTGTCCGGTGATTTCTTCTTAGCGCCGTTTTTCCAGAACGGCGCCCGGCTTTTCACATCGTAGAAAGAAATCCTACCAGCCGATCAGATCAGGCAACCAGCTTGTCAGTTCCGGGAAAATGAACAGCAGGATCAGGGCCAGTGCCTGGATACCGATAAACGGTATCACACCGCGATAGATATCAACTGTCGAAACCGACGGCGGTGCCACCCCCTTAAGGAAGAACAGCGCCCAGCCAAAAGGCGGTGTCAGGAAGCTGGTTTGCAAATTCATCGCCACCAGAATGGCAAGCCAGGCCATGTCGATGCCGCTATTTTGGAATACCGGCAAGAACATCGGAAGCGCGATATAGGAAATCTCGATCCATTCAAGAAAGAAGCCCAGAACAAAGATCACGCCCATCATGAACAGAAGGTTGCCCATATCGCCGCCCGGCACCCATTCAAACATCGCATGAACAAGCCCCTCGCCACCAAGCCCGCGGAAGGCCAGACCGAATGGCTGCGCACAGATCAGGATAAAGAACACCATCGCACTGGTGATCAGCGTGTCATGCAAAACATCGCGCATGACGCCAAGGCTGAGACGCCGGGTAAAAAGCGCAAGAAGCAACGCGCCGAGCGCCCCCATCGAGGCCGCCTCGGTCGGGGCGGCAATCCCGCCAACGATTGACCCAAGCACAGCAAAAACCAGCGCCAGCGGCGGCAGAACCACCTTGACGATCTTGATCAGCAGGTCGCGCGAACTTAGCGCATCGCGTTCATCCTGTGGAATGGCCGGCACCATTTCGGGTTTGAATATCCCCAAAAGGACAAGATAAAGCCCAAGCATCCCCGCCAGGATCAGCCCCGGCACCATGGCCGCGGCAAACAGGGTCCCGACAGATTCACCCAGAATATCAGCCAAAAGGATCAGCACCAGACTGGGCGGAATGATTTGCCCAAGGGTGCCCGATGCACAGATCACCCCGCTGGCAACGCCCTTGTCATAGCCGCGATTGATTAGCGGCTGGAGCGACAGCAAACCCACCGTCACAACCGTTGCCCCGACCACGCCCGACGATGCGCCCATCAGAACCCCGACAATAACAATTGCAAGCCCCATGCCGCCCTTGAGCCGCCCCATGGCATGACCGATCACATCAATCAGTTCTTCGGCCAGTTTCGACTTTTCAAGCATCACCCCCATAAAGATAAAAAGCGGCAAGGCCAGAAGCGTATAGTTGGTCACAACCCCGTAAACGCGCGCAGGCAACAGATTGAACAGGCCGGTTCCAAACCCCATAATCCCAAAGGCAAATCCCGAAATCGCAAGCGAGATCGCCACCGGCACACCAAGCACGAGGAAGCCAAAGAAGCCCCCGACCATGCCGATGGCCAGCCATTCATTTCCGGTCATGTCTGATTAGTCTCCTGCGCCGCTTTGTGGTATCGCGGCGGATGTCTCATAGGTGGGAACGCCGCTTTCGGCGCGTATCTGTCGATAATTGATCATTGCCTGTGACACGGCCTGCACCAGCAAAAGCCCGAAGCCGACGGGAATGAATGCCTTAAGCAGGAAACGATATGGCAAGCCCCCCGGATCGGGGGATCCTTCGCCCATCATGATGGATTGTTCGACATAGGGGATCGAAAACCAGATCAATGCCGCGCCAAGAATTGCCATCAGAACAGCCGAAAACAGGTCAATGACCGCCCGGGCCCGCGGGCCCAGACGTTCATAGAGAAAATCGACCCGCACGTGACCACCATGACGCATGCCATACGCCATGCCCATCAATGCAATCGGCGAGACCAGATGCCATTCAAGCTCCTGCATTGCCACACTTCCCGAATTCAAAAGATAGCGCAGCAACACATTGCCGCCGACCACCAGAACAAGGGCCAGACCACTGATCGCGGCCCCCCATCCGGCAATATCGACAATCAGGCCAAGAACACGGTCAAAAAGTGATTCGGTGCGGGTCGTCGTCATGTCAGCTCATCCCGTCTTTCGATGAAATGATCCCGTGATAGGGTTTTTCACTGACGGCCGCCCATTCGTGATGGTTGTCGCGGAACGCCATGAAGCTTTCATGGACCTTTTTGGTGATCGGGTCCTTGGCGGCTTCGGCTTCGAGGGTTTCCTTGGTGATGCCCTTAAGCTTGGTGACCACTTCATCAGGAAGGGTCTGGGCGGTCACGCCAAAGTTTTCGACCAGATCACGCAGGGCGGCTGCGTTATTGGCTTCGCACCAGGAATGGCTGTCAAGGTTGCAGGCTTGGGCGGCGTTCTTGACGATCGCCTGAAGGTCGGCCGGAAGGCTTTCCCAAGCCTTCTGATTGATCAGAAGTTCGGTGACATTGGACGGTTCGTGCCAGCCGGTGGTGTAATAGTATTTTGCGGCCTTCTGCAGGCCCAGACGACGGTCCTGATAGGGGCCGACAAACTCGGCAGCATCAATCACACCACGTTCAAGGGCCGGGAAGATTTCCCCACCCGGAAGCAGTTTCACTTCAACACCGATCTGCTGGTACACTTTGCCTGCCAGACCCGGAATACGCATTTTCAGGCCCTTGAAATCATCAAGGCTTTCGATCGGCTCGCGGAACCAGCCGGTCATCTGAACACCGGTATTGCCCATCGGGAAGGCGACAAGACCATATGGCTTGTAAACTTCATGCCACAGATCAAGACCACCGGCATGATAAAGCCAGGCATTCATCCCCTGGAAGTTCAGGCCGAACGGAACCGTGGTGAAATACTGGGCAGCAAAGATCTTGCCGGCCCAGAAATAGGCGTTGGCCGCATTCATTTCGACCGTGCCGGCCTGAACCGCGTCAAACCCTTCAAGCGCCGGGATCAGTTCGCCTGCGGCAAAATGCTGGATATTCAGGCGCCCGTTTGACATCTCGGTCACGCGTTTGCAGAAATCCTCGGGGCTGCCCGGACCGGTCACATAAAAAGGCGACCCCGGACCATAAGCATTGGTCATTTTCCAGTTAAAGGTTTCCTGGGCACGCACGATATTTGGTGCCGCCACAACAGCTGCCCCCGCAGCTGCCGCACCGACTGCGGACTTTGTCAAAAAGTCGCGCCGTTTCACATTCGTCATTGATGTCTCCCTGATAGAGATAGCTATTTCTTTGAAACGTACTCTCAACGGAATGCATTCCGCACTGTGTATACATCTTGCAACCGTCGTGCCATTTCATATTTTTCAATGACTTATGTGATTTTCACCTCTCACTCAGCAACAAGTTATGTTTATTATTTAATCATTATCTTGCGCTGCATATATTTATTGCACATAAAATATGCAGCAAACCTGGTCGCGTAAAAGCAATCATGCGCAACTCTTGGTATTCTTGGATTTGATGGCAAAACTGATGTATACATTCGTTAAAGGGAAACCGCATAAACCTCGTAAGAAGGGTTAAAACGCCATATGATCGAGCTTCGCCAAACGCTCAGCACCGCCTCCGACCAGCCGGATTCCGTCGGCATTGCCCAGCAATTGTGTCAGGCCCTTGAAGATGACATCGTGAAGGGCAAATTGCCGCCCGGGCAGCGCCTTGAAGAACCGCTTCTGGCCAAGCGTTTCGGCGTGTCACGCACCCCTGTGCGCGAGGCCCTGCAACTTCTGACCGCAACCGAACTGGCTGAAAAGATCCCCAATCGTGGGGTCTATGTGTCGCTTGCCACCCCGGAACGGTTGACCGCAATGTTTGAAAGCATGGCTGAACTCGAAGGCATGTGCGGGCGCCTTGCTGCCAAACGCATGACCAGCGGCGAACGCCACAATCTTGAAAAAATCCATCACGACCTCGCACAGACCGTCCGCCATGGTGACAGCGACAATTATGAAACGCTGAACCGGGCCTTTCACAACGCCCTTTATCGCGGCACCCATAATGATGTTCTGGTCGATGTGACATTATCGGTGCGCCGCCGGGTCGCGCCATTTCGCCGCGTACAGTTCCAAAGTCTGGCCCGGCTTGCCTCCTCGCACGAGGAACATCAGGGCATTGTCGATGCGATCCTGCGCGGCGACGTCAAGGCGGCCGAAGAATTGCTCTATGGGCATATCATGTCGGTTCATGACATCAGCCAAGATTATCTGGCCAGCCTGCGCAACGACAAGGCAGCGGAAAAACCATCCGACAAGGTCATGATCGCCAAATAGCCATCAGCCTGCCCCGGATTGCTTGCGCAAGCTCCGCCGATATCCGCCGGGCCCCTCCCCGAAACGGGCCTTGAAGCGCCGCGAAAAGGCCGGCATCGATTGATATCCGCAGCGCAGGGCGACCTCGTCCATCGACAGATTGGTGTCGCGCAACATGGTGCGCGCGCGGATCATGCGCCAATCCTGAAGATATTGCATCGGCGGCACCCCAACACATGCCCCGAACCGCACAACAAACCGGGTCCGCGACATCCCGGCATGACGGGCAAGGCTTTCGGCATTCCAGTCCCGTTCGGGATTGCGGTGCATGACGGTTAGGGCGCGACTGATCCGCGGATCAGCAAGCCCCGCCAAAACACCGGGCGGCAAATCATCCTTGCCCAGCTGCGACCCCAGAATTTCCAGAACCACGACCTCCATCAGGCGTGCAAGCGCTGCCTGCCAACCGGGCCGGCGACTTGTGGCAAGATCGGTAATTGCCGCCAGAACCGCGCCATGGGGCGCATCTTGGGGTGCATCTTGGGGTGGCTCATAGGGTAGCTCATAGGGTAGCTGTTGAAGTGTTTCACGCCGATCCCCGCCACGCAACACCACATGATCATCAATCAGCGCCAGTCCCGGATGCCGGATGGCCTCGTCAAACGCACAGAACCCGCATAACATCCGCATATCGGCATCCTGCCCCTGCGTTGGCGCTTGCGTTGGCCCGTCCATTTGTCCATGCATTTGCCCATACATTTGCCTGACCATCTTCTCGTCCACATCTCCGGGCGCCGGGTTGGGAACCTTTTTCCGGTTGCGCAAAATGCCGGTCTGCGGATCAAATCCGTGGGCCATCGCAGTGGCCAGATCGACCGGCATAACATTGGCCGGTCCTGTTTTCTGCTGTGCATCGGCAAGAATATGGGCCTTGCCATTTGGCACCAGAACAAGATCACCCGGCCCAAGATCAAGCGCCAGATCGCGATCTTCAAACAGCAATCGGCATCCGCCTGCCAGCACAAGGTGAAAGCGGATCCGCGCCCCTTCGGCCGGAACACGAACGCAAAACGCCCCTTGCATTTCGGCTGTGAAATAGAAATCCGAGCGCAGCCTTAAATTGCTGCACACATCACTCAAAACGTCTGGCTGCATGATTGCCCGTGTTTTTGGAACGATCTGATAAATTTTTAACAGGTTACCGCAAAGACGACGGCGACGAAATCCTCAATGATCTCTCCATCGCCCCTGATGGCACGCACAAAATGGAATAAGATCAATGACCCCGGAAACACTCGCCGCCCTGATCGGTTTTGCCTTTGTCATGTCCCTGTCTCCCGGCCCCGGCAATTTCCTGTTGCTGGCTTCGGGTGCTAATTTTGGCATGGTTCGCACGGTCCCGCTGATCCTTGGCATCAGCTTCGGATTTCTGTCGATGGTCTTCATCGTCGGGCTGGGACTTGGGGAAGTCATGGCCAGATATCCGGTGATTGACGATATCTTGCGCCTGATCTGTCTGGCCTACATCCTGTGGCTGGCTTTTCGCATTGCACGGATCAGATCATTTGGCAGCGCAGATCATCCCGCAGCCCGACCGGTCAGCTTTATCGAAGCCGCCACCCTGCAACTGGTCAATCCCAAAGCCTGGACCGTCGCCCTTATCGCCACGGTCACCTATATGTCACCGGATGGCGGGATTGCCGGACTGCTTGTCATGATCGGGATCTTTGCACTGGTCAATATTCCGACCATTTCAAGCTGGGCCCTGTTTGGGGCGGCCATGCGCAACTTTATCAGCCACGGCAATCGCACCCGGATTTTCAACATCATCATGGCACTGTTGCTGGTGGCCTCGATCGCCCCGCTTCTGATTTTCGCTAGATAGAATACATAGCGCAACATTGACAGCCAGAGCAGCCACAACAACCAGAAACGACAAAACCCTCGACCGGAAGGTCGAGGGTTTTTGAAATCGTGTGATC
>NZ_PGTS01000003.1 GCF_002844235.1 Thalassospira povalilytica
TTTGTTTCCTGCCCCTGTGGAGCGGCGCGGATAATAGCCCAACAAAGAGCGATTGCAACCCTTTTTTCCACGAAATCGTAACATTGCAAATTTTGGCGGTTTTCCTTGACTTTACGAGGTCCAATTGCCGAAATCCGACCGTGCCGACGCAAATTTGCGTCCCGTTCCGAACTTGGCTATCTTCGCGCACTACATCCGCAAGGGAAAGAGCATGAGCGATCCATCAACCGTACTTTTCGATCAGCTGGCAAAATTGGGAATCGAAACGACGACTCACGAGCATGTTCCGCTTTTTACGGTCGAGGATTCGCAAAAGCTGCGCGGGGATCTGCCGGGCCTTCATTCCAAGAACCTTTTTGTCAAAGACAAGAAAGGGGCGATGTGGCTGGTCGTGGCCGAGGAAGAAACGGAAATCCGCATGAACCACCTGCACAAACGGCTGGGCTGTGCACGCCTGTCTTTTGGCAAACCGGAATTGCTGATCGAAACATTGGGGGTCAAACCGGGCTCTGTCACCCCCTTTGCGCTGATCAATGACCGGGAACGACAGGTCAATCTGGCGCTGGATGCGAAGCTGGCCAGGGGCGATGTTTTGAATTTTCACCCCTTGCGAAATGACCGCACCACGACAATTTCGTCCCAAGACCTGTTGAAATTCATCGACTCCCTAGGCTACGAAGCCCTGGTCATTGATTTCGACGCAGAACCGGAACCGGCAGCCCCTAACTGAATGGCGGACACCTAAGGTAAACCCTTATAAATACTTATATTTAACTATAGTAATACACCTATTTCACATGCCTGCCTCTTGTCGTCCGGGCACGGCGGCATCATCTAGAATTTCAGAATTAGCGAGTGACCTACTATGTCGATTATTCTTGACGCGAATGCGCCTGAGACCGCCACCAATCAGAATCAGGCTTCTGACCTGATCAAGGACAGCAGTGTAGAAACGTTTGTCCAGGACGTGATCGAGCCTTCCATGGAAGTTCCCGTGGTGGTCGATTTCTGGGCACCGTGGTGTGGTCCGTGCAAAAACCTGACGCCGGTGATTGAAAAAGTCACCCGCGAAGCTGGCGGTCGCGTAAAGCTCGTCAAAATCAACATTGATGAAAACCAGGAACTGGCGATGCAGCTGCGCATCCAGTCGGTTCCGACTGTCTATGCCTTCAAGGGCGGTCGCCCGGTTGACGGTTTTCAGGGTGGTCAGCCCGAAAGCGAAGTGCGCGCCTTTTACGAGCGCCTTGCCGGTGGCCCGATCGAAAGCCCGGTCGAAGCACTTCTTGAGCAAGCAGCCACCGCCCTTGCCAATGATGACATCCAGTCGGCCTATGGCCTTTACGGTGGCGTTCTTGAACGGGATGGCGAAGGCGAAAACGAACAGGCCACAGGTGGCGTGATCCGTTGTCTGGTCGCGATGGAAGAACTTGAAGCAGCGCGCCAGTATGTCGATGACATGCCAGAACAGCTGCGCCTGAAAGGCCCGGTCAGCGAAGCCATCAGCGCGCTTGAACTGGCCGAGACGGGCGTATCGGGGGATGACCTTGAAGAAGCCCGCGCACGGGCCGAAGCCAACCCCGATGATTTGCAGGCACAGTTTGATTACGGCATGGCGTGCTTTGCTGCCAATCAGCGCGATGCCGCCGTCGATGCCATGATCAAGATCATTCGCACCGATCGGCAATGGAACGAGGATGCAGGACGCACACAGCTCCTGAAGTTTTTTGAAGCCTGGGGCCCGATGGATCCTGCCAGTGTTGCCGGACGCCGGGCCCTATCGACGGTACTGTTTTCATGAGCATATGCGGTCCATTTGATCCGGCCTTTTCGGATCTTCCTGATGTCATGCCGGTTTTCCCGCTTAGTGGTGCGCTTTTACTGCCGCGCGGGCATTTGCCGCTGAATATATTCGAGCCACGCTACATGAATATGGTGGCCGACGCATTGGGACAGGACCGCATTTTCGGGATGATTCAACCGCGCCCCGACCAGCATAAAAACTATTTCATGGACCCGGACCATCCGGAAATCTTTTCGACCGGATGTGCCGGGCGCATTACCGCCTTCAGCGAAACCGACGATGGCCGGTTTCTGATCACGCTGACCGGCGTATGCCGCTTTAACGTGATCGAGGAATTGCCTTGTACCGATGGCGGATATCGCACGGTCCGCGGCGATTTTTCCCCATGGAAAGACGATCTGGATATCCCGGCCGATGACACCCCGATCAATCGCGACCGGCTGCGCATCGCACTTGAGGCCTATTTTGCCCAGCATTCCCTGCGATCATGCTGGGATACACTGGCCGACAGCGATGATGAAATGCTGATTACGACCATTTCGATGGGGTGTCGGCTCAGTCCGCTTGAAAAACAGGCTTTGCTCGAATGCACAACCTTGTATGATCGGGGCGATATGCTGACCACGCTGCTTGAAATGGCGGTCCATGCTGGCCCCAAACAGGTACATGGCAGCGCCAATTGATTGTCCATGCCATCCTTTGTGATGGCACCCGAACCCAAAGGCCGAATTCATGACTGCGACCCACAGCCCGGTAGACCCGAAACTGCTTGAAATCCTTGTCTGCCCGGTAACCAAGCAGGCGCTTGAATATGATCGTGAAAACAACGAACTGATCAGCCCGAAGGCCGGTCTGGCCTATCCGATCCGTGACGGCATTCCGATCATGTTGCCCGACGAAGCCCGCCCGATCGAAGACTGATCAGATCAGGCCATCATGTCACAGGACGGCTTCACACCGGAATTCACCCCCGTCGAGATCAATTATCTGCGCGATGACCGCATTCTTGAGGTCATCTGGGATGACGGCGTATCGACACGTCTAAGCGCAGAGCTTCTGCGTGTTGAAAGCCCGTCCGCCGAAGTGCAGGGCCATCACCCGTCCGAGAAAAAGATCATCGCCGGACGTCGACATGTCGGGATCATCGATATTGCGCCAGTCGGCAATTATGCCGTGCGCATCGGCTTTGATGACCTGCATGATAGCGGACTTTACAGTTGGCAATATCTGCGCGAATTGCACGACAAGAAGGATACGCTGTGGGCGGATTACCTTGCCGCACTTGAAGCACGCGGCCTGTCGCGCGATCCGAAGCGCTAACCTGCAAACTTTCCCGTCATTCATGACCAATAAAAAACGGCCCTGCCAGCGGCAGGACCGTTTTTGCGTCTTCAGACCGTGACACTTTGTGTCACAGATCGAAATCAGAAGCGATAGCCAACACCAACGCCGAAGACCCATGGGTCAAGATGTGCTTTGGAGGTATTCGCACCGTTATTGATGCTGACATCGGTATCAAGGAAGATTTTCTTCACATCGAAGTTAACCGACCACGGACCGGAAATGGCATAGTCAAAACCGGCCTGGAACGCGTAACCGAAACCATCGTCATATTTGACCGAGTTGAACTGACCCGGCTTGGAATCGTAGAAGAAGGTATAGTTGATACCTGCACCGACATACGGGCTCCAACGGCTTTCCGGCATGAAGTGATATTGCAGAGTCAAGGTCGGCGGTAACAGGCGAACCGAGCCGGCGTCCAGATTAGGGTTCTGCCAGTCAAGATCATGCTTGGTCGTTGCTGCAATCAGCTCAAGCGCCAGGTTGTTGGTCAGGAAGTATGAAAAATCGACTTCCGGCACGACGTCATTGCTCAGCTTACCTTCACCGCTGCCAATCGTATCGTCATAAGTGTCTTCATCCGGTACCATCGCAATACCGCGAGCACGAATAACAATGTCACCAGCCTGTTTGGTTTTGAATTCTGCGGACTGTGCATAGGCCACATTGCCGGTAAGCAAGGCCGCTGCCATCAGGCCACCCAATGCAGTCGCGCCCATCGTTTTCTTCAAGAATGACATTGTCTGTCCCCTTTTTCCGTAGTTCAGATCGAAGGGGACATTGCGCCTTTCTGATTGATGACTTGTTGACACATATCAACAGTCACTGACTAAAAACGACAGTGTTTTGAATGGTTTTAAATGAACATTGATCAGTAATGACCGTTAAAGCGACTTGCCCTGCATCAATTTCGGCAGTGTTCCGGCATAGCCCATGGCATGGGACATGAAGGTCTTTTTAAGCGGCGGGATTTTCTGAACCACTGCCAGACCGATATCGCGTGCCCAGCGTATCGGGGCAATGTCATTGGAAAACAGCCGGTTGGTCAGATCGGTCACCGCCAACATCACCGTATTGTCGAACCGGCGCCATTGTTCATATTCGGCCAGCACATCGGCACTGCCGATATCACGGCCCAGACGGCGCGCATTGACCAGGATTTCGGCAAGAACCGCAACATCGCGGATTCCCATATTCAGGCCCTGACCGGCAATCGGATGCATGCCATGTGCCGCATCCCCGATCAGCGCAATGCGATCCTGGGTATAGTGATAGGCATGCTGAAGCCCGAGCGGATAACAGAAGCGCGGCCCGACAACTTCCAGATCACCAAGATAGCCGTCGAAACGACGATGCAATTCATCAACAAAGGTTTCTTCGTCAAGATTGACCAGATAATTGGCAAGGTCAGTCCCCTCGGTCCAGACGATTGAACAGCGGTTATCGGTCATTGGCAGGATGGCAAACGGACCGGCCGGCAGGAAATGCTCGACCGCCAGACCATTGTGGGGCTGCTTGTGCTTGACCGTGCAGACCACCGCACTTTGCTTGTAGCTCCACTGATAGGTTTTGATGCCTGCCCATTTGCGCAGCATCGAATTGCGGCCTTCGGCCCCGACAGCCAGAGGTGCGCGTACAGAACGGCCATCATCAAGGGTGATGGTCATGCCGCCCTGGTCACGCGCAATTTCAGAAACACGGGCTGGTGCAATCATTTCCACCAGATCGTTTTTGGCGATTGCACGATAAAGCGCCCCGCGGGTCACAAGGTTTTCAACAATATAACCCAGCGGCTCGTCACCAATATCGTGATGGTCGTAATGCAGGAAAAGCGGGCTTTGACCATCCGCGATCCGAATATCAAGGATCGGCTCGGCCTCGTCAGCCATATGTTTCCAGGCCCCGACCACATCAAGCACCGATTTGGACGCCGCAGCAATCGCACAGGTACGGCCATCGTAATTTGCACTCAGGATCGTTTTGGGATCTGCGTAATCGATCACAACCGACTTCATGCCCCCGTGGGCCAAAGCAAGCGCCATCGCCGCCCCGTTCAGACCACCGCCCAGAATGACGACATCGGTATGAAGTGCCTGTTGATCATGCATCTCGAAATATCCTGTTTCAGTCGGCTCCCTCGATCCCGCTGTCATACGACCTTTGATCACGGGACGGCGTTGACCTGACGCAATATTCATAACCGCAATTGATTACAGCCCATATTTACCCCGCCCGGAACGCCCCCACAACCCGCCCCGGTCACTCTGGCCCGGGAATTGTCATGTGATGATATTTACGGCGGTCTGCCCACGCCCGGATCACAGGCCAGATCCGCGACAGGCTCCCATTAAATAATGGCGGAATCCCGCCACCGCACAGACCACCCATCCCCGAAAAAGCGCCAATATCTGCGTAATCTGCGACCTGCCATCGCCTTGAGCTACAACAGGTTTTTGCTGTTGTATTTCTTTGATTAAAAAATATGCACATTTTTTAAACAGAAACAGATTCTGTGCATATTTTAATCCACCAATTCCATTGGAATGTTCTGGCTCAACTCAAACGATCTTTAAATTTTTCATTACAAATCAATTGTTTAACAGTTTTATTTTGAGTCTGGCACGATTCTTGGTTTGGAAACTGCGACTGCGAAATCGTGATTACCACGTTGGTACTCAACGGATATGCCGGGAGGTCGCAATATTATGAAACTTGTTACTGCTGTCATTAAGCCGTTCAAACTCGACGAAGTCCGCGAGGCGCTCAGCGCGCTTGGCGTTCAGGGTCTGACGGTCACCGAAGTTAAAGGTTTTGGCCGTCAGAAAGGCCAGACCGAAATTTATCGTGGTGCTGAATACATGGTCAGCTTCCTGCCGAAGGTGAAGCTGGAAGTCGCCATCACGGATAATCTGGTCGATCAGGTTGTCGAAGCCATCACCAAAACTGCTCAAACCGGGAAAATCGGGGACGGTAAGATTTTCGTTCTTGATGTGAGCCAGGCGGTCCGTATCCGTACTGGTGAAACCGGCGATGACGCCCTGTAAGTCCAGAGACAAGGGGAGACATTTATGACTATTTCCATGAAGAAAACCGGCCTTGCTGCTGTTGCAGCTACCGCCCTTCTGGCAATCGCTTCTCCGGCCTTTGCTCAGGACGCAGGCGTTTCGGCTGAGACCCAATACATTCTCAACACCTTCAGCTTCCTGTTCAGCGGCGCGCTGGTCATGTGGATGGCTGCTGGTTTTGCGATGCTGGAATCCGGCCTCGTTCGCACCAAGAACGTTTCGACCATTCTGTTCAAGAACATCGCGCTGTTTGCTGTTGCAGGTATCATGTATTACCTGATCGGCTACAACCTGATGTATATGGATGTTTCGGGCTGGATCGGCTCGCTCAGCCTCTGGAGCGCTGATGATGCAGCCGCTCTGGGTGGTGACTTCTCTGGCGGTTATTCTGCAACGTCTGACTGGTTCTTCCAGATGGTGTTCGTTGCAACCGCAGCTTCGATCGTTTCCGGTACTGTTGCCGAGCGCATCAAACTGTGGCCGTTCATGATCTTTGTCGTTGTTCTTACCGGCGTTCTGTACCCGATTACCGGTGCATGGACCTGGGGTGGCGGCTGGCTCTCGGAAATGGGCTTTGCTGACTTTGCCGGTTCGACCATCGTTCACTCGGTCGGCGGCTGGGCTGCTCTGACCGGTGCGATCATCCTTGGAGCACGTAAAGGCAAATATGGCGAAGACGGTTCGGTTCATCCGATGCCGGGTTCGAACCTTCCGCTTGCAACGCTCGGTACTTTCGTTCTGTGGCTCGGCTGGTTCGGCTTCAACGGTGGTTCCCAGCTTGCCATGGGTTCGGCTGCTGACGTTATCGCGATTGCCAACATCTATGGCAACACCTCGATGGCTGCTGCCGGCGGTGTGGTTGCTGCGGCGATCCTGACCCAGATCCTTTACAAAAAGGTCGACCTGACCATGGCACTTAACGGTGCGCTGGCTGGTCTGGTATCGATCACGGCTGGTCCGGACACCCCGACCATCGGTTCTGCCATCATCATTGGCGCAATCGGCGGCATTCTGGTTGTCATCGCGGTTCCGCTGCTCGACAAACTGAAAATCGACGATGTTGTCGGTGCGGTTTCGGTTCACCTTGTTTGCGGTATCTGGGGCACGCTTGCTGTTCCGTTCACCAATGACGGTGCATCGTTCGGTGTTCAGCTGACCGGTATCGTTGCAATGGGTGCCTTCACCATCGTTGCTTCGGCGATCGTCTGGCTCATCCTGAAGTTCACCATCGGTATCCGCCTGTCTGAAGAAGACGAGGCAATGGGTTCGGATGCTGCTGAACTTGGTCTGGAAGCATACCCGGAATTCGGTAAGGGTTCCCAGCGCTTCTAAGCAAACAGATTTCCTGACGGGTATCGGGTTCGCCCGATACCCTGCCTGTCAGACCAACTGGCCCGCCCGGGATGCATCCCAGGCGGGCTTTTTGTATGCAGTGCTGCCTTTTTGGGCAGCGATTTGGTCACTGCGAAGGCAAAACCCGTTTTTCACAGCAGTCGCACATCCCCCACCCCGAGCGACGATTTCGACGCCAGACCGTTGATGCTGCTGGCCTGATGGCGGTTCGAACCATTTCTGGCACGAAAATTGATCTTGGCAGCTCCGAACCAGAGTCCGGCTGCCCCGAAAAGACCGGACCGAGAGGAAACGCTATAAAGGGGGATGCCTTATGGAGGCCTTCCAGACTGCCTCGGACGTGTTTTTCGTCCTGATGGGCGCCATTATGGTGCTTGCGATGCATGCCGGTTTTGCCTTTCTTGAAGTCGGCACCGTGCGAAAAAAGAACCAGGTCAATGCTCTGGTTAAGATCATTGTCGATTTTGCCGTTTCGACAATCGCCTATTTCTTTGTCGGATACAGCATCGCCTATGGTGTTGATTTCCTTACAAGTGCTGCTGTATTGAGCGGCCATGCAGGCAGCGACGGCGTGCCTGTTTTTGCCTCAAGCGGTTATGATCTTGTCAAATTCTTCTTCCTGCTGACATTCGCCGCAGCAATCCCGGCCATCATTTCAGGTGGCATCGCGGAACGCGCACGTTTCTATCCGCAGCTTCTTGCGACGGCCATTCTGGTCGGTGTGTGCTATCCGCTGTTTGAAGGCATGGTCTGGAACAACAATTTCGGTTTCCAGGACATGATCGAAGCCACATTTGGCGCGCCGTTCCATGATTTTGCAGGATCCATCGTCGTGCACGCGGTCGGGGGCTGGATCGCACTTGGGGCTGTCATCAGCCTTGGCGTTCGGCGCGGTCGTTACAGCAAAACCGGCGGACTGATCGGTATTCCGCCGTCCAATATTCCGTTCCTGGCACTGGGATCGTGGGTTCTGTGCGTGGGCTGGTTCGGCTTTAACGTCATGTCCGCACAATCGGTTTCGGGTATTACCGGTCTTGTTGCCGTGAATTCGCTGATGGCAATGGTTGGCGGCATTTTGACCGCACTGTTTGCCGGGCGCAACGATCCGGGCTTTGTCCATAACGGTGCCCTTGCCGGGCTTGTCGCGGTTTGCGCCGGGTCCGATGTCATGCATCCGATCGGGGCATTGGTGACCGGCGGGCTTGCCGGAGTTCTGTTTGTCTGGGGCTTTAACCAGTGTCAGGCCAAATGGAAAATCGATGATGTTCTGGGTGTCTGGCCGTTGCATGGCATGTGTGGCCTGCTGGGTGGTATTGCATGCGGTATCTTTGGTCTTGAGGCCCTTGGCGGCATGGGCGGCGTGTCGCTTGGCGCGCAGCTTGCCGGATCGTTGATCGGGGTTGCCTTTGCCACGATTGCCGGCTTTGTCGTGTATGGCGCGATCAAGAAAACCGTCGGGTTCCGTCTTTCCGAAGAAGACGAATTTGATGGCGCGGATATTTCGATTCATAAAATCGGCGCCTATCCCGAGGATGACCTGCGGGCAAGCTAAGACCGCCCCGACATCCCGAGAAGATTTTTCAAAGCCCGGAAAGCCAGCCTTTCCGGGCTTTTTGCACCTTTGTCGCCGGTCTCTTAA
The DNA here is from genome assembly GCF_002844235.1 of Thalassospira povalilytica. Lineage (GTDB taxonomy): Bacteria > Pseudomonadota > Alphaproteobacteria > Rhodospirillales > Thalassospiraceae > Thalassospira > Thalassospira povalilytica. The sequence continues at coordinate 9,200 of NZ_PGTS01000003.1, forward strand.
ATCTTTCTTTGCACTTTTGGCATAGGGGTAAAGTCAGGGGAATTTACCCATATTCTGCATAACGGCCGCGTTCAGTGTGACGGGGCACAGATCAAGCTGGATTGACGACGACCATGTTTAACGAACGCCTGGATCAATTGCCTGCCTATCCGTTTCCGCGACTGGCGGCCCTGCTTGACGGGATCGAACCCGGGCAATCCCCGCTGGTGATGTCGATTGGCGAACCGCAACATGAACCCCCGGCAATGATCACCGAGGCGATGGTCAAACACGCATCGCTTTGGCACAAATATCCGCCCGGTTCCGGCACACCCGAATTGCGCGACGCCATCAAAAACTGGCTTGATCGCCGCTATAACCTGCCGACCGGCATGATCCATCGCGATGACCATGTCTTGCCCGTCGCAGGCACGCGTGAAGCCCTTTATCTGATTGCCACCACCGTCATTCCGCAAGATCAGCCGGGCCAAAAGCCCAAGGTGCTGCTGCCCAACCCGTTTTATCAGGTCTATTGCGGCGCAGCGGTTCTGAATGACGCGGAAATGGTGCCGCTGGCGGCCGGTCCTGAGACCGGTTTTCTGCCTGATCTTGATCTGATTGACGAGGCGACACTTGATGCCTGTCGGCTGTTTTTCCTGTGTTCGCCCGCCAATCCGCAAGGCGCGATCGCATCGGCCGACTATATCGAACGCATGATCAATCTGGCGCGCAAGCATGATTTCGTTCTGGCGATGGATGAATGCTACGCCGATATCTATGACCGCGAAGCACCGGTCGGCGCCCTTGAAATCTGTGCCAAACAGGGCGGAAACATGGACAATGTCCTTGTGTTCCACAGCCTGTCGAAACGATCCAGCGCACCGGGCCTGCGATCCGGTTTTGTCGCCGGGGATGCCAAAATCGTCAAACGCTTTACCGCCTTGCGCAGCTATTGTTCAGCGACCATTCCGATGCCGATCATGGCCGCATCGGTGGATTTGTGGAATGACGATGCCCATGCCGAGGCAAACCGGGATCTGTATCGTGCCAAGATCGATGTCGCGGCCGAAGTTTTCGGCAACCGGTTTGGCTTTTACCGCCCGCCCGGGGGATTTTTCCTGTGGCTTGATGTCGGCGATGACGAAGCAGCGACCAAAAAGATCTGGAAGGAAGCCGGGGTTAAGGTCATCCCGGGCAGTTACCTTTCGATCACCGACAAGAACGGCCACAATCCGGGCAAACAGTTTATCCGCATTGCCCTTGTCCATGATCTTGCAACCACACGCGACGGGCTGACGCGGATTGCCGGGGCGCTTGAAAGCTAAGCCTTTCGCGCCCTTGCCATCATTCACCCCAAACAGGACTTAACCAGAACGGATACCCAGATGAGCAGTCAGTCGAACACTCTTGGAACCGCGTTTATGCCCGGCAGTCTCGTGACTTTGCTGAAGCGTAGCGGTTTGCGGATTTGCGGCCTTGGTCTGGTTTTCATTGCCATTGCCCTGTTCATCATGCTGATCGGGTTCCATCCGGGCGATCCGTCCTTTAACCACGCCACAGACCGCGGACCGATTTTCAACCCGCTGGGAATTGTCGGCGCCTATGGGGCGGATCTGATGCTCCGCACGCTTGGTCTTGCATCGGCGCTTCTGACGGTTCTGATGCTGGGCTGGGGATTGCGCCTGATTGCGGTCAAACCGTTCAGCTGGATGTGGGTGCGGTTTCTGGTTCTGCCGCTTGCGCTGTTGCTGGTTGCCATTTCAGCAGCCGCGATCCAGCCGGGCATGCATTGGCCGCTGACCGTGGGTCTTGGCGGGTTTGCCGGGGATCTATTGCTGGCAAAGCTTCAATCCGGATTTGCCATGATCGGCGTTCCCGGGGCACGCGCGCTGATTGCGCTGACATCCATGATCCTTGGCTTTGTTCTGACGATCTATTGCATGGCCTATTCTCTGTCGGATTGGGAACGCCTGGGCGGGGTTCTGTCCTATGCCGCGGGCAAGGTGATTGCCGGCATTCGCGCCGTCATCCCGCATGGCAGCAATGACGAGCCGATTTCCAAACGCGCCCCCGGATCGCGTCAGGAACCGTCACTTGATAAATCGAAATCCAAGCTGGGTTCGGCCATTTCGACCCGCAAGTCGGAACCGAAACTGGCCCCCGATGACAGTGATGACGACGATTTTGATGATGACAGCGTCGATAACGAACCGCCGGTCCATATCGTCGCCGCACCGGCTGCCAAGCTGCAACCAAGCCAGAAGGCCGCCGCCCAGCGCCAGGCATCCTTTGATCTTGGCTCGGATGAATATCGCTTCCCGCCGCTTGATCTGCTGCACGAGCCCGACCCGGCCGATGCCGCCCAGATTGATCAGGAAGCCCTGGCACAGAATGCCCGTCTGCTTGAAACCGTTCTTCAGGACTTTGGCGTAAAGGGTGAAATCGTTCAGGTCCGCCCGGGTCCGGTTGTGACCCTTTATGAACTCGAACCGGCCGCAGGTGTGAAGTCATCGCGCGTGATCGGCCTTGCCGATGATATTGCGCGGTCCATGAGTGCGATTGCCGCCCGTGTCGCCGTGGTGCCGGGCCGCAACGTGATTGGTATCGAATTGCCAAATGCGCGTCGCGAAACCGTGCATCTGCATGAAATTCTGGCATCGAGCGACTTTGACAAGAATACCGGCAAGCTCAATATGAGTCTGGGCAAGGATATCGGCGGCACCCCGGTGATTGCCGACCTTGCGAAAATGCCGCACTTGCTGATTGCCGGTACGACCGGTTCGGGTAAATCGGTCGGGGTGAACGCAATGATCCTGTCATTGCTTTATCGTCTGAAGCCCGAAGAATGCCGCTTTATCATGATTGACCCGAAAATGCTGGAACTGTCGATCTATGACGGCATCCCGCATCTTCTGACCCCGGTTGTGACCGACCCGCACAAGGCAGTCGTCGCCCTTAAATGGGCAGTGCGCGAAATGGAAGACCGTTATCGCGCCATGAGTCAGGTGGGCGTGCGTAACATTGCCGGATACAACAAACGCATCAAGGAAGCAGCCGCCAAGGGCGAACAGCTTACGCGCCGGGTTCAGACCGGCTTTGATCCGGAAACCGGCAAACCGATCTTTGAAGATCAGGAACTGCCGATGGAGCCGCTGCCCTTTATCGTCATCATCGTTGACGAGATGGCCGACCTGATGCTGGTGGCGGGCAAGGATGTCGAAGCATCGATCCAGCGTCTGGCACAGATGGCCCGTGCGGCGGGTCTGCATCTGATCATGGCGACACAGCGTCCGTCGGTGGACGTGATCACCGGTACGATCAAGGCGAACTTCCCGACGCGTATTTCCTATTCCGTGACCTCGAAAATTGATTCGCGCACCATCCTTGGTGAAATGGGCGCCGAACAGCTTCTGGGGCAAGGCGACATGCTTTACATGGGTCAGGGTGGCCGTTTGCAGCGTGTTCATGGCCCGTTTGTATCGGATGAAGAAGTCGAAAGCATCGTCAAGCATCTGCGCGATCAGGGCGATCCGGCCTATCTCGAAACCGTTACCGAAGAACCCGAAGAAGATCCGATGGCCGCCTATATGGGTGGCGGCAATGCCGGTGCCGGCGGGAACGGTTCGGATGATGATCTTTATAATCAGGCGGTCGGCATTGTCCTTCGCGAGAAAAAGGCATCTACCAGCTTCATCCAGCGCAAACTGTCGATCGGTTATAACCGTGCTGCCCGCATCATCGAACAGATGGAAGAAAACGGCGTGGTGTCTGCTGCCAACCATGTCGGCAAGCGCGAAGTGCTGATGGAAAACATGGATGGCAGCCCGTACGAATACTGATCACCAAGACGGGCCAGTACAACCGGGTGCTGTGGCCCCAAATACTCAAAAAAGGCGGACCTGATCGGGTCCGCCTTTTTTCATGTCCGGCCCGCGACATTCCGGCACGGATAATGGCAATCACCACGCGATTGGCCCGTTTGAACAGGAAGATGTGATTTATCATGAACTTGGCAAATATAATTTGAATTGTTTGCCATAGATCAGAGCACCCCGCGCGCGAATGCGCGAAACAGTGCACAACTGTTCACTGTCTTTCAGGGCATTTCACCTGAAATGCGCCACACCGCTATCAAATGGGTGCTATATGAAGCTTTCTGACTATTCGTTCGCGTGGAAGTTGCGCGGCGTCAATGTTGTGGTGGCGATTGCGCTGGCTGCGATGGCCGCGATCAATCTTTTGTCCTTGTACAACACCATGCTCAATGACCGTGAAGTCACCCTGCGATATGTGGTCGATCAGTCGGCAAGCATCATTGACGAATTTGCCAAGCGCGCCAAATCGGGCCTTCTTTCAGAAGAAGACGCGAAAAAGCAGGCACTTGAACTGGTTGCGGCACAGCGTTTTGACAATCACAACTATGTCTTTGTCACCGATCATGACGGCACCATGGTCATGCACCCGATGTCCCCTGCCCTCAATGGCAAAAGTGCCGCATCGGTCAAGGACCCGACCGGTGCAACCCCGATTGCCGATCTTGCCACGGCGGCACGCAATCCCGATGGCGGCTATGTCAGCTATGTCTGGCCCCATCCGGGCAGCAAGGAAAACGAACCCAAGCTGGCCTTTGCCAAACGCACACAGAATTGGGGTCTTGTGGTTGCAGCCGGTGTCTATACCGATGATGTCGAGGCAACCTTCTGGTCACGGGCCCAGGTCGATATCTTTACCCTGATTGCCATGATGGTGGTTATTGGCGGACTTGGTCTTGCGGTTGAACGCAGCACGACCGGACCGATGCGTAGCATCACCGATGCACTTTCGCGTCTGGCAAATGGTGACAAGTCGGTTGAAAACAATGCCATCGACCGCAAGGACGAAATCGGTGATCTGGCCCGGGCGCTTGAGGTCTTCCGCGCCAACCGCGAAGAAGCCGATCGCCTGCATCAGCAGCAGGAAGCCGCCAATGCCGCCGAACTTGCACGTGCCAAAAACGTCAATGACCGCATTGCCCGGTTCGAACAGGAAGTTGAAAGCAACCTGACGACAGTCAATGCCGCCCTTGCACAATTGCGCAGCACGGCGACCAGCATGGCCACGCAATCGGATCAAACCACCGTTCAGGCTGCCAATGTCGCCGCGGCAACCGAACAGGCCGCCACCAATGTCGACACGGTCGCATCGGCAGCCCAGCAACTTGCAAGCGCGATTGATGAAATCACCCTTCAGGTTGCGCGCAGTTCCGACATCGCACAATCGGGTGCAAACGAGGCCGATGATGCCAGCACGATCTTTGCCGAACTGGCAAATGCTTCGGACAGGATCGGCGAGGTTGTCGAACTGATCCAGTCCATCGCCGAACAGACCAACCTTCTGGCGCTTAATGCCACGATCGAAGCCGCACGGGCTGGCGAAGCAGGCAAAGGGTTTGCCGTGGTTGCCGCCGAGGTCAAAAACCTTGCCAACCAGACCACCCGTGCAACCGAAGACATTTCCGGACATATCAGCGGCATTCAGGACAGTACCCAGGGGGCACTGGGCGCGATCGAACATCTTTCGGCGCGGATGAAGGAATTGAACGAAGTCGCTGGCGGCATTGCTGCTGCGGTCAGTGAACAGGATGCCGCAACCGGGGAAATTGCCCGAAACGTTTCCGAAGCCGCATCCGGCACCAAGGAAGTCGCCCGCAATGTCGTTGGCCTGCGCAAATCGGCCGAGGAAGAACGTCATTCATCCACCGATGTTCTTGATGCATCCAACAGCCTTGGCGACAAGTCGCAGGCGCTTCTTGGTCAGATTAAGCAATTCCTGGTCGATATCCGGGCAGCCTGACGCAACAGCTACCGATTATCAAACCGGTACAAACCCGAAGGCAGGTCCACGCGACCTGCCTTTTTTGTTGCTGGTTTGCGTTATAGTTTATGCAAAAATGCGATCAACTTATCGCGTTATAGCAATATACACCCGGGCTGCTCCGCCCATAACGTGTGCGCGGAAACGTCTGGGAGGAAACCAATGATCGCATTAATAATTGCAATCGCTGTCACGGTGATTGCAGCAACACTCATAATCAAAAGATATCAGCCGCATACTGTTCTTCTGCTGTCAGGTTTGACGCTGTTTGCGGCAACCGCACTGTTTTTCCCTGAACAAAGTGTCATTTTCCGCAAAACCGATCCGACCGGCTGGACCGGGTTTGACATCTTTGAACATATTCACGGCATCATGTCATACCGGCTGGCCGGGCTTGGCCTGATCATTATGGCAGCTGGCGGTTTTGCCAAATATATGGACCATATCGGTGCAACCAACGCCATGGTCGATATCAGCATCAAGCCGCTTTCGCGCATTCACGCGCCTTATCTTGTTCTGGCAATCGGCTATGCGGTTGGTCAGGTCCTTAATATCTTTATCCCCAGTGCAGCCGGGCTTGCCATGCTGTTGCTGGTAACGCTGTATCCGACACTTGTGCGCCTTGGCGTCAGCAAGGCCGCAGCAGCAGCAATGATTGGCACCACATCGGTTCTTGATCTTGGTCCGGCATCTGGCACTGCAAACCTTGCGGCAAATACCGCCAATATCGATGTTGCAATCTTCTTTACCCAATATCAGATCCCGCTTGCGGCATTCATCATTCCGACGATCTGTGTTCTGACCTATTTCAGTGCCAAATATTTCGACAGCCGCGATGGTCACGTTGTTGTCGCGGGCCATTCCGCGCCGGTCGGAACAATGGATCCGGAACCGGTGGCACAATCGGCACCGGGCTTCTATGCATTGCTGCCGATTTTGCCACTGACCATGATCCTGATTTTCAGCAAGCTGTTCATCGCCCATATCGAAATCAGTGTGGTAACCGCAATGATCATGGGGGCGTTGCTTGGTCTTTTCTGTGAAATGATCCGCCTGCGCCATGACCTTCGTGAAGTTTTCAAGGGCTTTATGGTCTTCTTCAAGGGCATGGGAACGATGTTCTCGGGCATTATTTCGCTGATCATCTGTGCGGAATTCTTTGCCGGCGGCCTCAAGGCAATTGGTGCCATCGACTTCATGATTGTCACAGCCGAAAGCGCGGGCTTTGGTCTGGTCGGCATGATGTTTGTTGCCTGTATCCTTGTCGCGGTAACAGCCATTCTGACCGGTTCGGGCAATGCGGCATTCTTCTCGTTTGCCAATCTGGCACCGCAACTTACCGCCAGTTCGAGTGCCGGGGCGGTATCGCTTTTGCTGCCGCTGCAATTCACCGCGGGTATTGCGCGGTCATTGTCACCAGTATCCGGCGTTATCATTGCCGTATCCGAAGTTGCCGGATGTTCGCCAATTGACATCGTGAAACGAACGGCAATCCCGCTGGGTGGCGCGCTGATCGTCCTGTTCACTTACAATGTGCTGTTCCTGTCAGCCTCGTAACTTCTTCCATCTGCCTCTTCGATCCACGGACACGAGTAAACAAAATGACCAAGCTGACCACATTGCCAAATGACACCAAGGACCTGTTTTCCAAGCAGGCAACCTGGCAATCATGGCTAATGGTAGAAGGGGCACTTGCACAGGCACAGGGGGAAACAGGCATGATCCCCCTTGCCGCTTCCACTGAAATTCGGCGCCATATGCGCATTGAGGATTATGACCTTGATGCGCTTGAAGCCGAAATCACCCAAAGCATGTCACCGGTCATGGCGATCGTCCGTGCAATGGCCGCACGCTGTGACGGCGATGCCGGTGGATATGTGCATTGGGGTGCAACCACCCAGAACATCATCATTACCGGCAAGATGTTACAGTTGCGCAAGGCCCATACCCTGACGCTGGAGCGTCTTGGCCGTTGTTTGACCCTGTTATCGGATATGGCCCGCAAAACGGCCGACTGGCCGACAATTTCGCGCACCAACCGTCGTCAGGCCCTGCCCATCACATTCGGATACAAGGTTGCAGGCTGGATTGATGAATTTCAACGCTGTGTCGAACGCCTGATCGAAGTCGAAAAGCGGACCTTTGTTCTGACATTTGGCGGGGCAAGCGGTGCCATGCACAGCTATGGCCCGAACGGGTTTGCATTGTCTGCGAAACTGGCCGACATTTTGGGACTGGAAGTATCAGCGGTGCATTCGCGTGCCACCAATGACGGGCTTGGCGAATATGTCGCGGTATTGGGTTTGCTGGCCGTTGCCTGCGAACGCATGGGTAACGAGCTTTACACCCTTATGGCAAATGAATTTGGCGAAGTTTTTGAAAGACAAAGCGAAAATGTGGTTGGCAGCAGCACGATGCCCCACAAGACCAATCCGAAATATGTCGTCGCCTTGCTTGCCGAAAGTGCACATTTGCGCAACATGGTCGCCCCGGCACTTGAAGCATGCCGCCCCAGCCACGAAGGCGATGCGGCATTCAATTTCCGGCTTTATGACCTGCTTGATGCGGCGGGCATATCGGCGTACGGCGTTGTCACCCGTCTTGAGACGCTTTTGACCCATCTTGAATGCGACAAAGCTGCCATGTATCGCAATTTGATGATCAATCCGGCACCATTGATGTCGGAAAAAATCATGCTGGAACTGGCAAAATCAACCGGACGTCAGAACGCACATGACATCGTCCATCATGCGATTGTTGTCTCGGAACGTGATGCCACCAGTTTTGCCGACGCCCTGTGGCAGGAAAAGGAAGTTTCCAGCCATTTCAAGGACAAGACCACGCTTGCCGGTCTGCTTGATCCTGCGACCTACACCGGATGCAGTGCCGAAATTGCATCAAAACTTGCAAATGCGGGTGCAGAAAGCGCCGAAATGGTCGCCAAGCATGCCAGAAAGCTGTCTGGTCAGGACATCTGAACCGGGCGCACAGCCTGACCATAGACCGGATCATCTTCGCATCGGCGGGTCACATACTGTCTTAACAATTCCACGAAATGCATCGCCAACCGGTTGCGGCCGGCTGGCGGCATGACGCAGGCATAAGGCAACCAGAATTCCGGTGCGATCGGGCGCAGAACGGTCTTGGTTGAATCACTGAATGCGCTGTTGATCATATCCATCACGCCAAGCCCATAGCCGCTTTCAACGAATTTCGGCACCAGAAGGCTTGATCCGATTTCAAGACTGATATTGGGAAGTTTTCCGATGCTTTCAAACACACGATCAAGGCGCTGTCGCCAGATCTGATTGGCGCGCAAGGATACAAACGGTTCATCGGCAAAGGCTTCTGCCGGGACAATATCAAGTGCCGCCAGGGGATGGGAAATCGGCAATAAAACCTGTGTGCGGGCCTCAAGAATCGGTTCGATTCCGAGTTCGACCACGTTGTTTTTTACCGGCAGCGACAGCAATCCAAGATTATAGCGCCGCGACCCGACCTGGCTTTCGACGTCAGAACGGGTTCCGATATCGATCTTGCATTTCAAACCGGGATTTTCGTCACGCAGGATATCTATGACCGGCGGCAAAAGTGAGGCCCCGATCGGCCCGACCGTAATGATCCGCAGGGTTTCATCAATTTCGGCACGAATGTCGCGGGCAATTTTCGGAATTTCCTCGACCCCGTTAAGGATATGCTCGGCTTCCTGAAAAAAGCGTTCGCCTTCTGCCGTCAGGACAAGGCGCTGGTTGATCCGCTCAAACAGCTTGATCTTGAGTTCCGCCTCAAGGGTGGCAATCATCCGGCTTGCCGAAGACTGGCTAAGATTTGCGCTTGCCGCTGCTCCCGACAGGGTCCCTTGCAAGACCGTCAAACGAAATAGGCGTAGCGCTTTGAGGTTCATGGGAAGTCCGCAACAGTTCCGGGATGAATGGCCCTTACTTTTAGACCGGATACCCCAAATCCCGAAAGACAAAAGCACGGTATCCGACCGTTCCCGGGGCCATGGGCAGCGCGCGAAACAGCATTGATCTTTGTCGTAAAACCATCATGCCATGAAAAAAGGCGGGCCAGATTGGCCCGCCTCTTTGAATTCTTTGACCCGAAGATCAGATCGACTGGTTGATCCAGTCAACAAGTGCGCTTTTCGGAAGGGCGCCAACTTTCATTGCCGCAACTTCGCCGCCCTTGAAGATCATCAGGGTCGGGATGCCACGAACACCGTATTTCGCCGGGGTGTTCGGGTTTTCGTCGATATTTACCTTGGCGATCTTGAGCTTGCCGCCCAGTTCACCGGCAATTTCATCGAGGTAAGGCGCAATCTGCTTACACGGACCGCACCACTCAGCCCAGAAATCGACCAGAACCGGGTCGTTGGAACCCAGAACGTCGGAATCGAACGAACCGTCGGAGACTTTAATCGTGGTCATACTTTCAGATCCTAGTTGTTACGAGGCAAAGGGTTTCCCCGTTAACCTCGATCCGCTGTATGAGGCCAAGGTAGGCAGCACTGACGCAAACGTCAAGCGCATTGGGCGACTAGCGGCCATGTCACCCACGCCAGACCCCGTGTTTTGCAGAGTCGGCCAAGGCCCTTTTTATCTCGATCAGCCAAATGTCAGAATATGGTCGGGAAGCTCCACCATCCATGGCCCGTTGGTCCACAAAATGAAACAACGGACCTTTTTGCCCGGATACATTTGAGCAAGGGCCGCCCGGTAAATCGACATCTGTCGACGGTATGCCTTTGGCGTGCCTTCCACATCACGTGGCGGCGGGCGGTTGGTCTTGTAATCAACGATCATGACATCGTCATCGCGCACGACCAGACGGTCAATCTGGGCCGACACCACATCACCGCCAACAATACCGACCAACGGCACCTCGGCCCGTGATCCCGGCGCAAAGACCGGGGCAAAATCGGGATTATTGAAAATGGCGATGGTTTCATTCGCAATTTCGGCCTGCTGATCCGGTTCAAGCGCGTGAACAGGCTGTGCCAGGAAGCGTTCCGCCGCCCCGCGACGCATATCTGCGGGCAGATCAGGCAACAGTTCCAGAAGCTTGTGAATCAAAATGCCGCGTTTGAAGCTTTGCCCCTGATCCCCGCCCAAGGGCGATTGAACGGCCGGTTCTTCTTCGAGCGGACGACTGGGGGCCAATGGTTTGGGCGGGAAGGATTCTTGTGGTGCGACCGCCCGAATAAGGCTGCGCGCGGCAGTTTGTCGGGTTGCCGTACCGGTTTCAACCCGGTCGGGTTTGGGTTCTTCGGACTGATCGGTTTCCCAAATCCATCCTTCGCCCGACCAGCCGGAACCGGAATAGGCACCAAGATCAATCTGGGCCGGTTTGGCATAGCCTTCCATCGCCTGTTGGCACAGATTGTACCAGCAATGTTCAGCTGCCTTGCGCCGCCCCTGCCAGCCGCAAATGTAAAGCCTGTCTTCGGCACGGGTCAGGGCAACATACAGCAGGCGGTTATATTCCTGATCGCGCTTAACGGCGATGGCATCGCGCAGACGCGACACCACATCGGTTTCCAGTGCCACGCGCGGCAACCAGAACATCAGGTTTTTGTCTTCCTGCCAGAACAGGTTGGGGGCCTGTGTCGGTACTTGCATGGTATCGGGCAAAAACACGATCGGTGCCTGAAGGCCCTTGGCCCCGTGTACGGTCATGATGCGAACTTCATCGCGGCCGCTTTGTTCAAGGTCACGCTTGATTTCGGCATCCCCGGCCATCAGCCAGTGCAGGAAACCCTGCAAGGTCGGGGCGTGATCGGCCTCATAACCCATGGCAAGGTTCAGGAATTCGTCAATCGGATCATTGGCCTCGATCCCGAGACGCCCGACCAGACGAGCCCGAACACCGCGCGCATCGTCACCGCGCCCGCCCAGCAATTCGGCATAAAGTTCAAACGGGCGTTCGTAATCAACCCGGCCCAGCCATTTGAACAAAAACGCATAGGCACGGGCAAAGATCGATCCGTCATCCACCGCCCCGGCCTTTTCACGCAAGGCATGCCAAAGCGTTCTTGGGCGGTTATGGGCAACTTCAAACAACTGGTCATCGTTCAAGCCGATCAACGGGCTTTTAAGCACCTCGGCCAGTGTCAGGTCATCTTCGGGCATCAACAGGAACCGCCCGAATGCCACAAGATCCATCACTGCAAGCTGATCGGTGATCTGCATACGGTCAACACCGGCGACCGGAACATTGCGTTCTTTCAGCGCCTTGACGACCTCGTCAACGAACGCGGTACGACGGCGCACCAGGATCATGAAATCACCGGCGCGCACCGGACGGCCGCGGGATGTCAGGATTTCCTTTGCATCGATTGCATGGCGAATGCGCCCGGCAATGACGCGGGCCAACCTGATTTCCGGGTCTTCAAGGCGCACAATCCGGGTCGGTGGCGTCCACGGGTCTTCGGGGGCACGTTCCTGTGGCTCGACCGCAGGCCAAAGTTCAATGCGGCCTGCCTGCCCGACGCGAAACGGGCTATGGGCGACATCCGCACCATCATCCCCGACCCCTTGCTTGGCCACCGGTCCGGCAAAGACACGATCCACCGTGCCCAACACCGCATCGGTAGAGCGGAAGGAAATGTTCATCGGCACTTCGCGCCACTCGGCAGCAATTTCATTTGCCCGTTCGCGGAAATAACGGCGCATTTCGGCGAATTTTTCCGGATCGGCACGCTGGAAGCTGTAAATCGATTGTTTCGCATCCCCGACGGCAAAGATCGTGCGTGGCTTATCGGCATGCCGACCGGCATCGATAAAGAACTCCTCGGCCAGGATGCGCACCACTTCCCACTGTTCGGGGTTGGTATCCTGCGCCTCGTCAATCAGGACGTGGTCAAGGCCTTCGTCGAGTTTGAACAACACCCACCCGGCAATCCCGGCCTGACGTTGCAAAAGCTGCAAGCTGGTCAGGATCAGGTCATCGTAATCAAGCCGCGCATGCAGCGCCTTTTTGGTGGCATAGCGATCAAGCATCGCATTACCGATGGTAATTAGCGCCGATGTCGCCCCGGCCATGGAAGCCGCCTTGCGCTGACGGTCAATTTCGATCAGACGCGCACATTCCTGTTCAAGGGCATCGGCCCCCATCGGGTGGTTTTCCGCCGCCCCCTTGGTGATCAGTTTGGCGCGCGGTTCACCCGCGGTCGTAAAGAACACGCTGCGATAATCATTAAACACCGCCAAGCGGTCTTCGACCGTGGTCTTTTCCAAAAATTGCGCCAGTGCCGGCACACGGGCCTTATCGGTTTTGGTTCCGGCTTCAAGGGCGGCAAGACCGCGCATCAATCCGTCACGGTCAAAGGCATCATCGGATAGCGCCTTGGCAAGAATGGCTTCCTCGTTAACACCGACCGGCACGCCAAGCGCCTTATAGACCGCTTCGCGCATGCGATTGGCCCCACCCAGATTGGCCAGCATCCGTTTAAGACGGCCACGTTCGCGGGCCAGTTCGCCCATGACTTCGCCAAATGCGCCTTCGCGGACCTGTCCGGTGACAACCGAAAGTGCCTTGGCCAGATCTTCGTCGCGCCCCGTACGGGCAAAGGCCAGAACTTCTTCCTGCACATCGGCCATGGTTTCGGCGGCTGTGCGGTCATCCATGATTTCGAAATGCGGGGCAAGGCCCGCTTCAAGCGGGAAACGACGCAGCAGTGACTGGCAGAATGCGTGGATGGTCTGGATTTTCATCCCGCCCGGCGCATCAAGAACACGGGCAAAGAGCTGACGCGCACGGATGGTTTCATCGGCACTGGGCGCCGATCCGGCCAGATTGGCCAGATCATCATGCAATGCGCGGTCTTCCATCGTCGCCCAGCGGCCCAGCCGTTCATTGACACGGTTGGCCATCTCGGCGGCGGCTGCCTTGGTAAAGGTCAAACACAGAATGCGATGGGGTTCGGTGCCCGACAGCATCAACCGCAATACCCGGTCAGACAACACCTTGGTCTTGCCTGCCCCCGCCGATGCCGACACCCACACCGATGCAGTTGGATCGGACGCATTGCGTTGCAGGACATTGGGATCCGTACCGCGCATTTCGGTCATGACTTTTCCCCTTTTCCCGCATCAGGATTTGCAACGATCTTAGCGCTAACATCACCATTTTCCGCACCGTCCGCATGGGCGTCGATATCCTCACTGCCCATCCATTCACGCAGGCGCGACAGATGCACATAATCGGAATATTTCGGCGCGTGATCCGGGTGCGGGACACTCAGATACGGCGTGTCGGGATCAGCGAAGGCTGCGGCCAGACCATTCACACCTTCCACGGCCTCGTGCGCCAGGGCGGCGGGCGTGGTTTTCATGCGGGCGGTATTAATCTCGACAATTTCACCGGCCGGATCACCGCCCGATAGCTTCCAGAATGCCATGCTGGCCGGTGGCCCGGCGGGCACATCGCCAAATCCGCCCTTTTCGGCAATCGCGGCTTCAAGCGGCAATTGTGGAGCAAAGCCGTTGGCAACGTCCCCCTGACTGGGCGGAGCACCGGTCTTATAGTCAATGATCGCAATGCCACCATCACGAAGCTGATCAATACGATCGGCCCGGGCATAGACCTGAAAACCGCTGCTGGTATCGAGGGTTCCGGCCTGTTCGGTATAGGACCGGCGCACCGCATCACGCCTTGTGGCTTCGGTCTGGATGAACCATTTGGCAATGCGTTCAAAGCGCGGCCACCAGAATGCCCAAAGCCCCGGGCGTGCTGCCAGCGGCCGGAAGACTTCGTGCCCGATAATCAGCAATTCCTGTTCGCCGTCGGGTGGCAAATGATCGGGATGGCGGGCAATGAATTGATCAAGGGCATCATGGATCAGATTGCCGTAATCCGCCGCGCCGGGATCTTCATCAACCCCGTCAAGTTTGCGCAAACCCAGAATATGGCGGGCATAGATCGCATAAGGATCGCGCATCCATGTTTCGATCTGGGTTACCGACAAACGTTGCGGACGGGCCGATACCGGTGGTCTTGGGGCCGGACGCCCGATCCTGATCCGCATTTCGTCAGTCGGCTCGTCAAGGGTTTCGGCCAAGGCACGCCAGTCGGCCGCATCGGATTTTTCCATCGAAACACCCGATTTCCGCAGAATGTTTTCAATCCGTAACAACCACCGCGACGGTACTGTCGGCGTGCCTTCGATACGCAATGCGCGGGTCATCACCACATCTGGCGAACAAAACAGTTGCTGAAAATCATGGGCCGATTGCCCGACCCGATGTTCGGGGGCCGGAAGACCGAAATTACGACGCATCGGGCGGCTCATCCACGGGTCGGCCCCGGCTTCTGGCGGCCAGACGCCTTCGTTCAGGCCCCCCAGAATGGTCAGATCGGCCTGTTGCATCTGGGCTTCGACCGTACCCCAGATAAACAAACGCGGATGTTTGCCATAGCGCGGGCGCACCGCACGATCAGCCATCAATGCATCGAGAAACGCGCCATAACGATTGCCCGGCATTGGCACAAACTCGCCCAGGGCATTCAGCAATTCATGCACGAAATCGGCCAATGCCTCGCCCGCTTCGCCGCGCCAAAGTCGGTCTGCACCCGATTGGGTATCGCTTGCGGCCAATGCCTCGGCTGCGGTGATATGACAACGCAGGGCATGAACCGGCGACAGGGCCTTTTCCGCATTCAGATCCGACAGACTTTCAAGACAGGCCGCACAACGCGCGACCAGATCAGACAGCCGATCATGATCATCGCGTATCCGTTCAAACCGGGCCGGGGCACTGTCCGATCCGCTTGCCGTCAGGCGTTCGATAGCCTCGTCACGCCAACCATCAAGGGCGGTTTGCAAACCATCCAGTCCGGGGCCCGGACGCGCCCCGCGCAACACTTCCTTTTCCAGAAGTCGGGTCAGAACACGGAATGTTTCCGGCGACAAACCGGCAGCCGACAAGGGATGTTTGAGAAGCTCCAGCAACGGAACCGGTGCGAATTCTTCCTGAACCGCACGCACGACAAGGCGCAGGTAAATGGCAGGCGCCGTGTCATGAAGCGGAATACCCGCCGAATCATCAATTTCAACTTCCCACCGGCGAAGCTCGGTTGCAACACGGCGTGCCAAGCCACGATCGGGGGTCACCAGCGCACAGGTCTTGCCGGGATGTTCAAGGGCCTCGCGCATCATCAATGCGATTGTCGTTGCCTCTTCCCGAGCACCCGAACAGTCAACACGCAACACCCCATCAAGCACATCAGGCGCAAAGCCCGTGATATGCCGCCAGTGATGGGTGGTTTTGGCCGGACGCAGGGCTTCGCGGGCCAGACGACGGCGTTCGATGGTGGCATCCGACTCTTCGCCTAGTGCGGGCCATGGCAGCACACTGTCGGCATGACGTCCGATATGGCGCAATGTCTTGCCCAGCAAATGCTGGGGATGGGTGGCGTCCTCATTGATCGCGGCCCAGTCTTCGTGATTAAGCCCCTTCATCAGACCGGGCAGAACCACGCGCCCCTTGGGTATCCCAAGAACTGCACGCATCAGATCACGCAATGCCGGAAACGGCCCGGTCGACCCAACAATCAAAACCGGGTTTTGTGGCGGATTGGCATCCCAAAGATCAATCTGCGCCTTGATCAGGGCATTGCGGCGCATCGCCCGGTCACTGACATCCTGGGAGGCCAGAATACCCGGCCAATGCAGGGTCAGGATTTGCAGGAATTCAAGCGTCAGTTGCCAATGCTCGGCAAATTCTTCGGGCACCAAGCCTTCAAGATCATCAAAGGCGCAGTTTTCGGTCTGTACCTGATCCAGGAAACGGGCCAGTTCCCCGGCAAGACGGGCGGCCTGATCGGCGGTCGGTTTTTCACCGCGGTGATCGGGCCGGTTCATGATCAACCGGGTCAAAAGCAGTTTTCGTTGCAGGTCCGGAATGGCTGGCGGAAGATCAAGGGCCGCCTGTTCCCCGCCGGCACCATAGATCGCCAGTTCGTCTTCGTCGGCCTCGCCCAGTGGCCGGATGGTCGGAAGCAGGGTGACCGCGCCATTCGATTGGCGCAGAAAAGCATCGCGCATCACCTTGGCCGACCGGCGATTGGGCACCATCAAAACATAATCGGGCAAGGCGACTGGCTGATCAGCGGTTTCTGCGATCAGTTGCCTGGCGATCAGATCGGCAAAAGCTTCGCCCGGCGGGATAAAGAACAGGTTTTGCGCAAGCGCTTCTTCACCGCCAAACGGGTCCGCGCCGCCATCATCGGGATATTCGGGTGCGTCCATGTAATCAAATAGGTCCGCCATTACTTGCCCCCGGCTGCGGCTTGTTTGTCGCGTTCGATTTCAAGCGCCCGGGCAATGACCGGTTCGGAGTCCGAAAGGGCTTCGGGGGTTCCGATATGAAAATGCCCGCCATCATGGACAAGCCCGTAACACCGCCCTTCTGCCAGCGCCTTGTCATAAACGACGTTCAGCGAAAAGGCCCCGTCCGGGGTGTTTTCAAACAGCCGCGGGGACAGGACCTGAACCCCGGTAAAGAAATAAGGCGCGCTTGCCGCGTCGCCGCGACGTTTTAACCGCCCATCAACCTGCCAGAAGAAATCACCGGCGCCATCATAGCCATATCCATCCGCCACCGGATAGATCGCCAAAAGCGCATCCATATGATCAGGATCAAAGGCACTGATCAGGCGATCAAACAAGGCTTCCCGTCCCTCGGTCCAGAAGACATCGGCATTGGCAATCAGGATCGCCTCACGGTCCAGCAACGGCAGGGCCTTTTTCACCCCGCCCCCGGTTTCCAGAAGGTCAACTTCCGGCGAGGTCACGACCATCGGTGCCGCCCGTGCCGCAACATGATCGGCAATCATCTGGCCAAGGTAGTGGCAATTGACCACCGCCTGATCAAACCCGGCCGCTGCCAGCTTATCAAGCACATGATCAAGCATCGGCTTGCCTGCCACCGGCACCAGCGGTTTGGGCATGGTATCGGTGATCGGGCGCATCCGTTTGCCAAGACCGGCGGCCAGTACCATTGCCTGTGCGCGATGATTGTTGCTGGTCATGGATGCGCCTTTCGGGTCGGGGTGGTGGCCAAATTTGTCGCAAGATCGGGTGCCTTACGTGCCGGTTCGGGGATATGGGTTTGGACCCAGTCTGCAAGGGCTGGCAAATGGTCACCCGCCCCGCGCAGGATCAGATCCCAACAGCGCGGGATATAGTCAAAATATCGCGTTTTCCCGGCCTTGACCGCAAGCCAGCCAAACCGACCAAGAATACGGAAATTACGAACCATCGATGTCGCCACATATGACGTTTCGAAATCGGAATGATCAACATTCGGAAAGGCCGCCAGATAAAACTGCTTCATCCGGTTTTCAAGATCAGGGCCGATATCATGGCGCACATCGCGCATAAGCGACGCCAGATCATAGGGGCGCGTGGCAATCGCGGCATCCTGAAAATCAATGATGCCGCAATCATCGCCGCCATCGCCATTTTCGACCAGCATCAGGTTATCGACATGATAATCACGATGAATAATCACTTCACCCGCCTGCCAGCACATCGGCAATACATCATCCAGTAACCGGTCAAATGCGGCAATTGCGTCGGCGCGCCTGGCTTCGTCGTCAATGATCAGTGGCAGATAGTCATTCTTGAAACTGGCCAGCATCTTGCGGAAGTTATCCGGGCCATACTGGACAAGGCCACTGTCTTGCATGCCACCACCATCGCAGAAGCGATGCAGAATGATCAGTTGTTCGACCGCACGAAGATAAAGCCCGTCCTTGCCTGTCCCATCCATCATGGCCCCGGCCTGAAGCGCGCGGGTAAAGGTGATATCGCCAAAATCCTCGATCAGGACAAGACCGCGTTTTTCATCGGACGCCTGGATGTGCGGCACCCGCCAACCGGCACGTTCAAACAGCGGCGTCGTATGCAGAACCGGGGCAACCGATGCCGGGCGTTCGGGATCATCGTAAATGCCATGCGGATCGACATGGATCGCACTGGGCGGGAAATCCATCAAAAGGGCCGTGTCATGACGACGTTCAAGCCGGAAATATTTGCGCGCTGATGCATCATCGACCAGCGGGGAAACCTGTGCATTTTGCCAGCCACACGACACCAGAAAATCCTGGCGTTCGAAATTGCGGCGTTCCTGATCGGGGGTCGCGCGGCTCATACCCCGTCCCCTGCCAGCTGATCAATGCGCTTCACCCAGTCATCCCCGCTTGGTTCAAGGATGAACACCCGCCCATCGGGGGTTGATCCGGGTTCGATATGAATATCAAGACGGTTTTCCGGGGTCAGATATTCCAGCCGGTCGGGCCATTCAATCAGGCTGACGGCATCGGCAAAGGCGTCCTCGATATCGAGTTCGTGGATTTCTTCGGGGTCAGACAGGCGATAGAGATCAAAATGCCAGACCGGCAGACGATCAAGTTCGTAAATCTGAACCAGCGTGAAGGTCGGGCTTGGGACTTCTTCATGCGGATTATCGGCAACGGCCCGGATGAAGGCCCGGCAAAACGCACTTTTGCCCATGCCCAATGTGCCATGCATCAAAATCACATCACCCGGCTTGGCGATGGCGGCAAGGCGCGTGGCAAAGGCTTCGGTCCCGGTTTGATCACTGACAGTGACTGTCTTGCTCATGATATCCGTTCATTGAATGGGATCTGTTTGTTCTGTTGTAGGGTGACTGACCGTCCCTTCGCAATGATTTTACAAAATCCCGATTGCATGCACAGCAAAACAGGCCGCACATGGCAAATTTGCCCGGTTTACGTTGCGATAAATGCCCCCAGATGCTATTTCGCAGCTAACAGTTTTCCCGCAGATCGTCGGGCAAAGGTCGCGACCTGGCCCAAACTTGATTTTAGTTGGATGGAATAAGTATGTCAGACGCATCAAACAGCACAGATATTGCCATTATTGGCGCAGGCCCGGTCGGGCTTTTTGCGGTTTTCGAAGCCGGTATGCTGGGGCTTAAATCCCATGTGATTGATGCGCTTGAAATGGTTGGCGGCCAGTGCAGCGCCCTTTACCCGGAAAAGCCGATTTTCGACATCCCGGCCCATCCGCAGATTGCCGGTCAGGACCTTATTGATCAGCTGGCCAAACAGGCCGAGCCGTTCGAGCCGACCTATCACCTGGGCCAGCAGGTCATCAAACTTGAAAAACGCGACGATGGCCGTTTCACGCTTGAAACCAATACCGGCACGGTGATTGACGCCGGTGCGGTCGTGATTGCCGCTGGTTGCGGTGCCTTTGGCCCGAACAAGCCGCCGATGGATGGCCTTGAAGATTACGAGGGTTCCGGTGGCGTTCAGTATTACGTCAAACGTCGTGCCGATTTCGCCGGCAAGAAGGTTGTGATTGCCGGTGGCGGTGATTCGGCCGTTGACTGGGCATTGTCGCTTCATGATGTCGCCGAAAAGGTGATGGTTGTCCACCGTCGCCCGAAATTCCGCGCCGCGCCCGACAGCAGCGCAAAGCTTCAGGCACTGGCAGAAGCCGGCAAGATCGAAATGGTCATCCCCTATCAGCTTAAGGGCCTTAAGGGTGAAAACGGCAATCTGTCACATGTGGTTGTCGCGACGCTTAAGGGCGAAGAGCGCGAACTGGAAGCCGATCACCTTCTGCCGTTCTTTGGCCTTGCCATGGAACTTGGTCCGATTGCCGACTGGGGCCTTAACCTTGATAAAAGCCATATCGGCGTAACCCAGGGTACGATGCAGACATCGGTTCCGGGCATTTTCGCGATCGGTGATATCGCGACCTATGAACATAAACTGAAACTGATCCTTTCGGGCTTTGCCGAAGGTGCCAGCGCAATCCACGCGGCGCGTTCCTATCTGTTCCCGGACAAGGAATTCCACTTCGAATATTCGACCACCACGGGTGTTCCCAACGAATAATCGAAGCCGGTCCAAAACCACCATTTCAGGAAAGCGCACCATGACCACGTATAATCCAACCCATTCCGGTGGATGTCTGTGTGGCGCGGTGCGCTTTGTTGCTTCTGGTGATCCGGTTGGCGGCAATCATTGCCATTGCGACATGTGCCGGAAAGACAGCGGATCGGGGGTTTCGACCTTTGTCACCTTTGCGACCGGTTCTGTGACGTGGGATGGCAAGCCCACCGATTATGAAAGCTCGCCTGGCAAGTTTCGCGGATTTTGCCCGAAATGCGGATCAAGCATCACCTGGCGGAATGGCGCCAATGACAGCACCATCGACATCCGGCTTGGCAGCTTTGACGACCCGCGCCCGTTCAAGGCCCGCAAACATTTGTGGATGCGTAACGCCCTTGAAAGCTTTGCCGGAATTGATCCCGATATCGAACATATCGACTGATATTCAATTCAAACGGTCGGGATCGTGCCGCAATCGATCGTATATTCCGCACCATGAATGGCCGATGCGCGTTGTGACACCAGAAATGCCACCAGTTCGGCAATTTCATCCGGAACAGCCGGCCGCCCCAGCGAAATACCACCCAAAGCATCAAGAATAGATTGCCTGGCGGCATCTTCGGTCATGTTTCCGCCCTTTGCGATGCGCGATACCATCGCCTTGGCCGCATCGGTATATATCCAGCCCGGGGCGATGCTGTTGACGCGGATGCCTTTGGGACCAACTTCCTTTGACAAGGATTTGCTGTATGTCGTCAAAGCCGCCTTGGCCGCGGCATAAGCCGTGGTTGCGTCATGAAGTGGCAGTTGGCGTTGAATAGATGACGTATGCAAAACAACACCCTGCCCGTTCCTGATCATCGCGGGCAATATGATGCGATCCAGCCTGACAGCAGAAAGCAGGTTCAGGTTTAATTCCTGCATCCAGATATCATCATCAATGACCGCAAATCCGCCCGACGGCGCGGTTGAGCCCCCAACAACATGAATAAGAATATCCACATGCCCAAAGTGCGATAATGCGGCCTCACCAAACCTTTTGACATCGGCCGGATCGGTCAGGTCGGCCTGTATATATGGCCCGTGTTCCAGATCATCGGGCTTTGACGACCGACCCGCAGTCAAAATGTCGGCACCCGCAGTTTTAAGCCGGTCGTAAATGGCCTTGCCTGCCCCTTGGGTTCCGCCGGTCAGCACAACTGTTTTGCCGGCGAATTCTTGGTCGAAACCCGCTTGATGCATGGTCATGTTCATCGCTTTCATCAACTCGTTAAAACTGTTGGCAGGTGTGACTATGAAATTGAAAGACGGTGAATAAGCCCGTCACAAAGCGTGAAGCGGTAATCAAGCATCACTGGACTGCCGGGAAAGTTTCCCGACACCTTGGCGCGCACAATGACGTCGCCTGCATCATTGGTCAGTTCTTGGGGTTCGGCGTGGAAGTCGTATTTTTGTCGTGCTGCGGCCTGCCATGCGTTGATTTCCGCATGGCCACGATGTGTGTTGCTTTCGTCATGAACGACCGCGTCACTGGAAAACGCCCGCAGATCAATGGACCCGTCATGCTTTCCGGAAAAATATCGATCGATCGGTGATGGAAGGATCGGTTTCATGGTCTGGACTCCTGATTGGATGATTGTCAGACCGCGATATTTTGCCTTAACTTACTTTTTGTGAAGTACGCACTTAAAAGTAAGTTAGTGAGCATAAGGTAGGAAATGGGGAAACAATACACACCCGATAGTGCGGCATCTGATGTCGAGGCCATTCTGCGGATGCTCGAAGGTCGATGGAAACTGGTGATCCTGTTTCACCTGTTCGGTGGCAAGACGCAGCGTTATTCCGACCTTGAACGTCTTATTCCGGCGATTTCACAAAAAATGCTGGCCCAGCAGTTACGACAACTTGAAGCCGACGGCATCATAAAGCGCAAGGTGTACCCGCAAGTCCCGCCCAAGGTGGAATACAGCATGACCGACTGGGGACAATCATTGTGCCCGGCACTGGATGCACTTTTGAAATGGGCAGAAGCACGCCCGGCTACAACGGGAGCAGAATCAGAAGCAGAAAGCTGACAGCTTGTTCTTGGCAGAACGGGCCTGCCCCCCGGGTCAGAGACCGGGATCTATTTTCAGATAGGCCGCCAGAACATCAACAATCATGCCGTGATCTTCGTGCGATGCCAGTCCAGATACCGTAATCGCACCAATGACCCCGACACCGGCAACCCGGATCGGGAAACTGCCGCCATGATCGGCGAAATCGGCAAAATCAATCCCGTGATCGGCCAGCGTCTTGCCCTTGGCCTTAAGCGCCATGCCAAAACGCATTGAACTTTCATGTTCGCGCAAGGTCAGGTTGCTTTTGCGACGCGCCCAGGCGTCATTGGCCGGTTTGGCACCGGGCAAGGATACATGAAACAGTGTGCGGTCAGGGGTTCGGATATCAACCACCACAGGCGCATTCTGGGCGCGCGCGACCGCAACCAGTTTTGAGCCGATGGTCCATGCCGTATCCTCGTCAAAGCGATCAAAGACCAGCTTTTCTTCCTGACGGGCGAGAAGGTCGAGATCCATGGACGGTTCCTTGGCAACGGTGTTTGATGATCTTGCTTCATCCATAACGCAGCTTTGGCATTGATGGAAACAGCAAAGAAAAAAGGCTGCACCCATAACGGGATACAGCCTTTGTTTCGATATCGTAATTTCAGCTTATTTATCGTCGCCCATCTTGAGCGCATTGATAAAGGCCGATTGCGGAATTTCGACCTTGCCGAACTGACGCATCTTTTTCTTACCGGCCTTCTGTTTTTCCAGAAGTTTACGTTTACGCGAAACGTCACCGCCGTAACATTTTGCCGTCACGTCCTTACGCAGGGCTGATACGGTTTCACGGGCAATCACCTTGCCGCCGATGGCGGCCTGAATGGCGATGCGGAACATCTGGCGCGGAATAAGGTCCTTGAGACGTTTACAAATCTCGCGACCACGATATTCAGCAGCCGAACGGTGCACCATCAATGCCAGCGCATCGACCGGTTCTTCGTTCACAAGGATGGAAACCTTGACCAGATCGCTTTCGTCATAGCCGGCGATCTCGTAGTCGAAGCTTGCATAGCCGCGCGAGATCGATTTCAGGCGGTCATAAAAGTCAAACACCACTTCGTTAAGCGGCAGCTTGTAGACCACCATCGCACGGTTCCCGACATAGGTCAGGTCAAGCTGCACACCACGGCGTTCGGTACACAGGGTCAGGATGCCGCCAAGATAATCATCGGGCACCATGATCGATGCCTTGATCCACGGTTCTTCAATCGCCTTGATCTTGGTGACGTCCGGGAAATCTGCCGGGTTATGAAGCAGGATTTCTTCGCCCTTGCTCATGGTGATCTTGTAGGACACCGACGGGGCGGTCGTGATCAGATCAAGCTCGAACTCGCGTTCCAGACGTTCCTGGATGATTTCGAGATGAAGCAGACCCAGGAAGCCACAGCGGAAACCAAGACCAAGTGCGGTCGAGTTTTCCGGTTCGAACTGGAAGGATGCGTCATTGAGATGCAGCTTTTCAAGCGCATCACGCAGCACTTCATATTCGCTGGTATCGACCGGGAAGATACCACAGAACACGACCGGAATGGACGGTTTGAAACCGGCCAGCGGCTTGGCACAGGGGCGCTTTTCTTCGGTAATGGTGTCACCGACTTCGCATTCTGCCACGGTTTTCATGCCGCAATTGATAAAGCCGACTTCACCCGGGCCCAGTTCATCAAGGGCGAGCGGTTTTGGCGTAAAGACGCCGACACGTTCGATCTGATGGGTGACCTTGGCGTTCATGAAGCGAACTTTCTGCCCTTTTTTGAGCGTCCCTTCCTTCACGCGCACCAGAATCATCACACCAAGATAGGTGTCATACCAGCTGTCCACCAGAAGGACTTCAAGCGGGGCATCCGCATCACCGGTCGGTGCCGGAAGACGATGCACCAGTGCTTCAAGCACGTCGGGAACACCCATGCCGGTCTTGGCCGAAATCATCACGGCTTCGGATGCGTCAATGCCGATGACTTCTTCGATCTGTTCCTTTACGCGGTCGGGTTCGGCAGCCGGAAGATCGACCTTGTTCAATACCGGAACGATTTCGTGGTTGTTTTCAATTGCCTGATAAACGTTGGCAAGGGTCTGTGCTTCGACACCCTGGGCGGCATCCACCACCAGAAGCGATCCTTCACACGCCGCAAGCGACCGCGATACTTCATAGGCAAAGTCCACGTGGCCCGGCGTATCCATCAGGTTGAGCGTATATTCCTGCCCATCCTTGGCGGTGTATTTCAAACGCACGGCCTGTGATTTGATCGTGATGCCGCGTTCACGTTCGATATCCATCGAATCGAGAACCTGATCGGCCATTTCACGTTCGGTCAGGCCACCGGTCAACTGGATCAGACGATCGGCCAGGGTCGATTTGCCGTGGTCGATATGCGCAATGATCGAAAAGTTACGAATGTTCTTAAGGTCAGTCATTTTGGCTGCTTCTGGCACTAAAATTGGCTGGCATTTCGCCGCGTGGCACATATGTTTCGATTTGGTGTGATCCCCCGAACCGGGCGGTTACGATCCACGCAATCAACAAGCTTTCCCATTGCGATCCATCCCGGTCTGCACGCCTGTGTGGCGGCGACTCAAAGGTAGGATCACATCCGGTTACCGGACTGGCATAAACAGGAAAACCCGCCTTGCGTGATCGTCGTATCCGTCAGAAAACCGCATTTTCAATTTTCCGGATCAATCACCAGCGGGTTTATAGGGGTTTTTGCCCGCAATTAGAAGCGTTGTGTTGTGTTTGCAGCCCAACGAATTCACATGCCAGACACGCACCCCATATCAACAGAACGCCGCAACCGGGTGCCAAAGCATCACCCGATCACGCAAACAGGCACAGTTGAAGGCTTTTTCTTTTGCAGTACCTATGAATTCATCTGTTTGTCATCTTTTCAACCGCATGAAAAGAACATAGGTTTTAAAGAGTAAAAACAACAACCTTCCTGACAGGGACAGCCGGGGATACGCGAAGAACATGTTCATGACGTCGATCGAGCCGTCCCTGTCACGGCGCAGCCTGGTGAAATTGCGCAAAAGGCTGGCGGCCCTGACCCTTACGGGTGTGTTTGTCTTGCTGTTTTCGTTCTTCTTTATTCAGAAGACGCTTTATGACAGTGCGGTTGAACATGCCAGTGCCCAGCTTGAAGCAACGGCCTACCGGCTGGGGTCGATGTTGTTGCAACATGACGATGTCGATCTGCAACAGATCGTTAATGACAATTCCACCATCACCGTCGGGGTTCTTGATCAGGACCTTAATCAGATCAAGGGGTTTATCCCGCCGCATCTGATCGGTGATCTGGCGGACTATATCAGCCATCAGAACAATGATCGTGATTCACTGATTTGCGTGCATGGTCAGCAGGTCATGGTTCTGGCATACAGCAAATTGCCCGAACTTGACCGCATTGTGGTGGCCTATACGCCGCGCAGCATCCTGATGGAAAGCTGGCGCGAAGCCATCATCCTGCATGCCCTGATGTTTGTCATGGCGCTGGTGATCATGTGCGGATTGTCGATCTGGCTTTGGCAGCGCCTTAAACGCCAGCATCTGCGGGCGATCAACCTGACGGAGCATTTCAGCGAAACCGAAAACACGCTTTCGGAATGCGGATGCGCTGTCATCAGCTGGCCGGTCGAAAGCAATGATGGCAGGCTTTCCACGCAATTGAACTGGCCGGAAATCCTTGGCCCCACCGACGAAACAGTTGGCCCGTTCATGACCGATTTCCTTGATCGGCTGTCGCCGGCATCAAGGGCCAAATTGCAGGGCCCCCTTATTCAGAACAAATGGCCCGACGAGCGGATTGGCGCGATGGTCGATCTGCGGGTTTCGGGGAGCCAGTTGCAGCGTTTCTATCTGATGGCGCAACGCGTTCAGGAAGATGATCACGAAACCATTTCGGTTTTGCTGCTTGAAACGGCAAGCCATCAGGAACTTTGCCATCCGTTTGAAACCTATTTGCGTCACACGCCCGAACCATCCATCGCAATTGATCAGGACGGGATTTTACGCGGCTTTAGTCCGGCACTCGAAGAGCTTGTCGGATTGCAATTGCACGAAGTGATCGGCAAACATTTCTTCAAGATCTTTGAGCCGGATGATCAGCAATCTGCCATGACCGCGTTTCGTGACCGCGGCCCGGCACATATGATCGGGGACGGCAATTCGATACTGCGCGTGCGTGACCATCACAACCAGGTGCGTTGGCTGGCCTGGCGCGGTACGCGGCCGATTGACGGCATGATCTTTGCCAGTGCGCGCGACGTGACCGAATTTGTCGAAAACGCCAACAAGTTGCGAGATACCCTTGATCAGCTCAAGCGCAGCAACGAAGATCTTGAACAGTTTGCCTATGTTGCATCCCATGACCTGCAACAGCCATTGCGCATGGTGGCAAGCTATACCCAGTTGCTTAAACGTCGTTATGGCGGAACCCTTGATCAGGAAGCCGACGAATATATCGATTATGCCGTTGATGGTGCCAAACGGATGCACAAGCTGATCAGTCATCTGCTTGAATATGCCAAAACCGGCACCAGCGAAGATTTCACCGAAATCGACTGCAATCTTGTTCTGAACGAAGCACAGGCCGATTTGAAAGCCGTGATCAGTCAGGAACATGCCACCATTACCCATGACGATTTGCCGATCATCAAGGGCGACCGGATCGCATTGTCGCGGCTGTTCCAGAATTTGTTGTCGAACGCCATCAAATACCGCCGTCAGGGCGTGCCGCCCCATATCGAAATCACCGTCGAACCGGACCCGGTAATGGGTGATTTCTGGCGGTTCTCGATCCGCGATAACGGGATTGGCATTCATCCCGAACATGCACAGCGCATCTTCCGGCTGTTCCAGCGCCTTCACAAGGATGAATTTTCCGGTACGGGACTTGGTTTGTCATTATGCCGGAAAATCGTGGAACAGCATGGCGGTCGTATCTGGCTTGATACCAGCCGTCCGGTCAGCGACCCGGGCACGACCATCATCTTTACATTACGGGTCAACCGGCCGGACTGATCGGGAAATTGCCCCGCCGGGGCATCCCGAAGACTCCAGAAATACGTCGCATCGCCAGAACGTCACACCGGATGGCAAGCATATTGCTTTGATATCAGGGTATCGGGGCTGCCAGGAAAAAGCTGCCCTGTTGTGGCAATG
This sequence comes from Thalassospira povalilytica, assembly GCF_002844235.1. Classification (GTDB taxonomy): domain Bacteria; phylum Pseudomonadota; class Alphaproteobacteria; order Rhodospirillales; family Thalassospiraceae; genus Thalassospira; species Thalassospira povalilytica. Next base: position 37,184 of record NZ_PGTS01000003.1, read on the forward strand.
GAGTGACGCATGTTCAGATTTTCGGCCCTGTCCCGCCCCCGTTTTGGCATCCTGTTTGTGATGCTCGGTACATTGACCATAAGCGCCTGTGGCTCGGACATGCGCACCATGAATAACAGCCACATGCAAAAACTGGCCTATTTCTTTGCCGAACATGAACCGGGCGAACCGTTGCCCCGCGGCTGGAGACGATTGGACGGCCGGGAAATCAATTACCGTTTTGCAAACGAAACATATGCCGTCTACTCAATTGATGAAGATGAACAGCTTTTGGTCATGCATCTTTATGACAATGGCGAAGGCCGCCTTGAAGCCGACGATGATCGCGAACGGTGCGCCTGGAACACCATGATGGATCAGTTGACGATCGAATGCGACGACACCGATATGGAATGGCATGTCTATACCAACGGTCCCGATTTGATTGCGCTTGATCTGGACGAGGAAGAATATGCCATCCTGCGCAAACGGCCGGGTCGGTAAATATTGTCCGGTCGGCGTTTATCACACCGTCGGAATTTCCAAAAGAAAACGGGCCGCCCATTTTCCAATGCGCGGCCCGTTTTGATTTTACATGGTTTACGGCACTTAAGCGCGCAGCGATCCACCGGTTGCCTTTTGAACGGCTTCGACAACCTTTTTACTGACCGCTTCAATTTCTTCTTCGGTCAGGGTTGCCTTGGTCGGCTGCAGGGTGATCGAGAAGGCAAGTGACTTCTTGCCGTCTTCAATGCCCTTGCCTGCATAAAGGTCAAAGATCGTCACATCCGTGATCAATGCACGGTCGGCACTGCGTGCGGCCTTTACGATGGCTTCGGCTTTGACGTCGTCGTCAAGCAGGAAGGCAAAGTCACGCTCGACCGACTGGAAGCTCGATGCGTTCAGTGCCGGGCGTGCGGTGCCTTTTTTCTTGGGCATCGGAATGTTTTCAACAAACAGCTCAAACGCCACGACGCGGCCTTTGACACCAAGTGCTTTGAGCACTTTGGGGTGCAGTTCGCCGAAATAACCAAGCACGTTTTTCGGCCCCAACTGCAAGGCAGCCGATCGACCCGGGTGATACCATGCCGGTGCGCCTTCGGTATTTACCTGAAGGTTGGCCGCATTGGTACCAAGGGCATCCACCAGTGCTTCGACATCGGCTTTGACATCAAAGACATCGACATCACGACGCGAACCGGTCCAGCTGCGCGGGGTTGTTGAACCGGCACGAAGACCCGCTGCGACCAGACGCTGATCACCGGGCTGATCGCCAAAGAATTCCGGACCAACTTCAAACAGCGACAGATCGGCAAAGCCGCGCGCCTGGTTGCGTCCTGCTGCGGCGATCATGTTGATCAATGCGTTCGGACGCATGACATCCAAATCGGAGCTGATCGGGTTTGCCAGATACAGACCTTCTTTGAGTTCGCCAAACAGCTTTGCCCAGCGCGAATCGGTAAAGGACCAGGTCACGGTTTCATAAAGACCACGCGATGCCAGAACACGACGGGTCAGACCGACACGCTTTTGCATCGGCGACAGGGCCGGAACCGGAAGGCTGGTTTCACGTTCCAGCGCAACAGTCGGGATCTTGTCATAGCCGACGATACGCAGGACTTCCTCGACCAGATCGGCTTCACCAATGATGTCCGGACGCCAGGTCGGGGCGACTGCGGTAATAACCGGGGCCGATCCGCTGACTTCAAAGCCAAGTGCGGTCAGGATTTCAATTGCACGGTCGGCCTCAACCGCAACACCGCCAAGTTCAAGAATCCGGTCAATGCGCAGATCAAAGGCATTGCGCGGATTGGGAACTTCGCCCGCCTTAACAACGTGGGAAACTTCACCACCACAGATTTCAGTGATCAGGTGGGTGGCCACTTCCATACCCCAACCGATCGACTGCGGATCAACGCCGCGCTCGAACCGATAGCGGGCATCAGAATTGATCTGAAGCTTACGGCCGGTCTTGGCGATGCTGATCGGATCAAACAGAGCGCATTCGACTAACACATTGACGGTTTCATCAAGGCAGCCGGTTTCTTCGCCACCGATGATGCCACCAATGCCCAGTGCCTTTGCCTGATCGGCAATGACAACCATGGAGTCAGACAGCTCGTATTCCTTGTTATCAAGGGCAGCAATCTTTTCGCCATTGGTCGCATAGCGGACATTGATATCGCCCGACAGTTTGTCGGCATCAAAGACGTGCAACGGACGGCCAAGATCGTGGGTCACAAGGTTGGTGATGTCGACCAGTGCCGAAATCGGGCGCAGACCGATGGCCTCAAGACGGGCTTTGAGCCAGTCCGGGCTTTCACCATTTTTCACGCCACGGATATAACGCCCATAAAATGCCGGGACCGCGTTGTTTGCTGCGATCTCGCCAGAAATGGTCACGCCAATCGGGCTATCAAACGAACCGGCAACCGCTTCCTGACGCGGATCCGCCTTAAGGGTGCCGATACCGGCAGCCGCCAGATCACGTGCAATACCACGCACACCCGTACAATCGGGGCGGTTCGGGGTAAGACCGATTTCAATGATCGGATCATCCGCTCCCAGAACAGCCGCAACCGGTGCACCGATTTCGGCGTCTTCGGGAAGTTCGATGATACCGTCATGATCTTCGCCCAGGCACAGTTCGCGGGTGGAGCACATCATGCCCTGGCTTTCGACACCACGGATTTTGCCCGGTTTCAGCTTGGAACCGTCGATCGGAATGATCGCGCCGGGCTGTGCCAGTGCAACCTTGAGGCCCGTTCGGGCATTCGGCGCACCACAGACGACCTGGATCATCTTGTCACCGGTATTGACCCGGCACAGTTTCAAACGGTCGGCATCGGGATGCTGACCTGCTTCTTCGATATAGGCGACACGGATGTCAGCAAGGGCTGCTGCGCGGTCGGTGACGCTTTCAATTTCCAGACCGATATCGGTCAGTTTTTCGGCAACCACCTCGATCGATGCATCGGTATCAAGGTGCTGTTTCAGCCAATTCAGTGTGAATTTCATAATCTCAGCCCCTTACCATGTTCGGTACATCCAGCGGCACGAAACCATAATGCTTCAGCCAGCGCAGATCGGTATCGAAGAAGGTGCGAAGATCGGGAATGCCGTATTTCAGCATGGCGATACGTTCGATCCCCATGCCAAAGGCAAAGCCCTGATATTCATTCGGGTCAAGACCACAAGCTGCGAGAACACGCGGGTGAACCATGCCACAGCCGAGAATTTCCAGCCAGTCATCGCCTTCACCGATTTTCAGCTCGCCGCCTTTGCGCGAACAACCGATATCCATTTCGGCACTCGGTTCGGTGAACGGGAAGAAGCTCGGACGGTAACGGACCGGCACATCATCAAGTTCGAAATAGGTTTTGACGAACTCAAGCAGGCAGCCCTTCAGATGACCCATATGGGTTTTCTTGTCGATGACCAGACCTTCGACCTGATGGAACATCGGCGTATGGGTCATATCGCTATCGGAACGATAGGTACGACCCGGCGCAATGATGCGGATCGGCGGGGTTTTGCTCTGCATGGTTCTGATCTGAACCGGTGATGTATGGGTCCGCAGCACAAGGCGCGATCCATCTTCCTGTTCAGGCAGATAGAAGGTGTCCTGCATTTCACGCGCCGGATGTTCCGGCGGAATGTTCAATGCGGTAAAGTTATGGAAGTCATCTTCGACGTCCGGCCCCTCGGCCAGGGCAAAGCCCATCTCGCCAAAGATCGAGACAATTTCATCAATCGTCTGGCTGATCGGGTGAATGCGGCCTGCGGTTTCATCCGGGCGTGACGACAGGGTGACGTCGATCCGTTCGCCGGCAAGACGCGCCTCAAGGGCTGCATCTTCAAGGGCGGTTTTGCGGGTGTCGATTGCGCCTGCTACCTGGTCTTTGACAAGGTTCAGCGTCTGACCAAATTCACGACGCTGATCCGGGTCCATCTTGCCAAGGTTTTTCATCAGGCCGGTAATGCGGCCTTTCTTGCCAAGGGCGCTGATGCGGACTTCTTCAAGAGCAGCAAGATCAACTGCCTTTTCGACTTCCGCCAGAACCTCTTCGCGCAATGCTTCGATGTTTTCCATAACTTCCGACGCTTTGGCTTGGGTTTAAAAAAGTACATAAAGAAAAAGAAAGGGGACGGCCAATATGGCCGCCCCCGATCAAATCAGGCAAGTGCCGATTAAACCTTTTGACAAAGGTTTATTAGCCGAGTGCAGCCTGCGCCTGGGTGACCAGAGCTTTGAAAGCTTCCGGTTCACGCACTGCGATGTCGGCGAGCACCTTGCGGTCCAGTTCAACACCAGCCTTCTTCAGGCCGTTCATGAACTGCGAGTAGCTCAGGCCGTTCTCACGTGCGCCAGCGTTGATACGCTGGATCCAGAGCGAACGGAACTGGCGTTTCTTAACGCGACGATCGCGGTATGCATACTGCAGACCTTTTTCCACAGCCTGAACGGCGGTGCGGAAAGTATTGTTGCGGCGACCGCGGTAACCCTTGGCAGCCTTAATAACCTTGCGGTGACGAGCGTGTGAAGACACGCCCCCTTTTACACGAGCCATTTAACTCTCCTTCAACCTTAACCGTACGGCAGGAATTTTTTGACGATGCGGGCATCTGCGTCACAGAGGATCTCCGTGCCACGAGCCTGGCGCTTCATCTTGGTCGGTTTTGCAGTCAGAAGGTGGCGCTTGTTTGCCACGTTGTGACGAACCTTCCCGCTTGCAGTCAGGCGAAAGCGTTTTTTCGCACTCGATTTGGTCTTCATCTTGGGCATTTTTCTATCCTTGCATAAGCAATGAAAACGAAATCCCCTTCGGCGGCTGGGCATGCCCTGAAGGACCATTACAGACCTTCCAGCCTCACCACCTGTTTTGGGGACGGGTGGTTATAGACTCCGGGATTGCCTTTTTCAAGGGCCAATTCGCCCCTTTCCCCTTGCTTTTTGCGGCTCTGACCCGCCATTGTGCGCAGGCTTGTTTGTTTATCCACTCAGCAAGCGTCCTGATTTCAGCTATCTGACTGATCATATGTCACAAATCACGTCTATCATTTTGCCGTTCTTTGCCCTGATCGGTCTGGGCTGGATTGGCGGCAAGTTCAAAATTGTCACGCCTGAAGGCATGCGCGGCATTAACGGGTTTGTCTTTTATTTTGCCCTGCCTGCCCTTTTGTTCCGCGCGCTTGCAACCCGCACGCCGGCAGAAATCTGGCAACCAGACATTCTACTGGCTTATGGCGGCGGGACACTTGTGGTTTATGGGCTTATCCGTCTGATGGCGGCCAAAATCTTTGATCTCGACCCGACCAGCCAAACCCTGTTTGCCTTTGCCGGAACGATGTCCAATGTCGGCTTTATGGGATTGCCGCTTATTATCGGGTTATTGGGGCCCGAGGCCACTGTTCCGCTGATCGTCGCCCTGGCCTTTGATTTGATCGTGATGTTGTCGCTATCCCTTTTGCTACTGGAAGGGGCCAAACATGCCAATGGCAGCAAATCGGTTGGCAAGATCATTCGCGGGACGCTGACCAACCCGGTTGTCCTGGCGATCATGGCTGGCGTGTTTGCCAGCCTGATGGATATTCGCTGGCCCGATGGTATTGACTATCTGCTTGAATTGCTTGGGCGAAGTGCAGGGCCGGCCGCCCTGTTTGCAATTGGCGTTGCCCTTGTCGGTCGGCCGATTGCCGAAAAACGTGCCGAGCTTGCGGCCATGTCGATCGCCAAACTGGTGGTCCATCCAATGATCGTTTTTGTCGGCTTTTATCTGGTGGGGACCGTTAGTGCACTTGAAGCAAAGGCTGTATTTCTGCTGGCCGCGTTACCGACTGCGGGCAATGTTTTTGTCGTGGCGACGACCTATGACCGATATATCGTCCGCAGCTCATCGATTGTGCTGGTAACGACCGCATTGGGTGTGATTACGTTTTCGATCTTTTCGTTTTATATCGATCAGATCATTGGCGTGCTTGAGCACATAGCACCCTAGCCCCGCCCGACTTAAACGGGGCAACATTACGTGCATTGCGATCTGATTTTCGCGAAACGGACTTTAACAGGAAAGTTTGCAGCCTGATCCGGGGTTATGGGATCAAACGGCGGTTTTGATGGTGTGGGCGCGGCCGATCCACTTGTCGATTCGGCTCATCAGCTTTTCGCGATTGACCGGTTTGAGAACAAAGTCATTGCCCCCCGCAGCAACACCACCGCGCAGATCTTCTTCGCCCTGACGGGCCGTTACATAAATGATTGCACAGGCCAGATCCGGGAACTGGGTACGCACATTCAGCGCGGTTTCAAACCCGTTCATGTCCGGCATCATGATATCCATCAGAATGATACGGGGGCGCTTGGTCTTCAGAAGCTTGAGAAGCTCCGCGCCAGAGGAAACACCGACAAACGAGAAACCGCCGCTTTCGACGATTCGTTTGAGCAGAACCAGACTCTTGGGATCGTCATCGACACCAACGATCAGAAGATCATTTCCAGCTGGCATGGCATTCCCTCTTTGGCTTGGACCTTGGGGCAAAACGGCAAAACGCCGCGTCTTAACGCGGCGCCAGCACCATAATCATAACACGGCCTTCCATCTTTGGCATCATTTCCGCTTTTGCGAGATCGTCGAGATCCCCCGAAAAACGTTGCAGCATGCCAAGACCGAGATCCTGGTGAGCCATTTCACGTCCGCGGAACCGCAGCGTGACTTTCACCTTGTCTCCACCGCCAAGAAACTTCTGCGCGGCGCGCAGTTTGACATTGTAGTCATGGGTGTCGATGTTCGGACGGAGTTTGATCTCCTTGACCTCGATCACCTTCTGTTTCTTCTTGGCCTCGTTCTGCTTCTTGCTTTGTTCGTATTTGAACTTGCCGTAGTCGATCAGCTTGCACACAGGCGGTTCAGCATTCGGCGCGACTTCGACGAGGTCGAGTCCAACTTCCGCTGCCATTTCAATGCCTTCACGCACCGTCATCGGCTCCGACATATTGCCTTCGGCATCGACAACACAGATGGAACGGGCTTTGATATCCTCATTGACGCGCGGACCTTCCTTGGTCGGCTGCATCGGTTTGCGTGGTCGTGCTATGGATAATCTCCTATGGTAATCAAACAAATCGGTCAGAAACAGAAACGACGAAAAGCACCGCTTGATCCGACAGTGTTTTCGTTCCGACCTCACCTAGCATATCCGCGTGCGTTCAGAAAGCAATGTTTTTAGGCAATTAAACCGGACGCAAAGCGCCATTTTCTGCGCATTTTATTCACAAGCCCCTGTAACGGCATTTGCGCAAGACACCTAATCTGTCAGATCGAGACGATGACGCACTTCATCCATCACCCGGTTGACGGTCAACTGACGCAGATCACTTTCGCGGATAATACTGACGGCATCCTTTGAAAGTCCGCGCGGCGCACTGAGTTTCGGATCAGATTCGCGGGAAAACAGCACAATGGACGGTGCCCCCGCAGCAGCCGCGATATGCATCGGCCCGGTATCATTCCCAATCGTCAGCACCGAACGCGCGGCAAGCGATGCAATTTCGAGGAAATCGGTCCGTCCCATAAGGTTTCTGGCCTTGGGGCACATCTGATCAATCTTTTTAAGGACGTCGCCTTCCTTGTCTGTTCCGATCAGGACCGGCGTCAAACGGTAGTCTGCAAGCTTCTTGGCCAACAGACCAAATCGTTCAGCAGGCCAGCGCTTTGCCGGACGATGTGGCGCCCCGCCCGGACAAATCAGGACAAACGGGCTTCGAATACCGAACCGTTCAAGATCAATATCCGGACCCTGAATATAAGGAAGCGGCACATCGGAAATGCCCGCGTCATGCAGTTGTTCGGCCATACGATCAATTGAATGCATCGAATCCCGGTGCGGATTGGCGTGAGGATGCGAACAGCCTCTGGCGATCCCCGACCATTCCGGTTTCGGGCCCGGCCAGAACAGCTTGTAATAAAAACCGCTGCGATCTGATGTCTGAAGATCATACACCCGATCGAACCTGCCATTGCGCAGAAAACGGCGCAGTGCCAGAACTTCACGTGGCTGGCTCAGTTTGGGGCGGCGATCAATGGCGATGGAGTCAAAATGACCACTTGCCTTCATCAGATCGACATAGGGACGGGTGGTCAAAACGGTGATATGCGCGTCAGGATGTGCTGCCCGAATGGCCGCAAACGGCCCCAAGGCAAGAATGACATCCCCAAGCGCCGACAGCTTGATAACAAGAATCCGCTCGCGATGCGGTTCTTGTGCAGACACAGCACCATCATCAGCCGCGAGAGAAATCGCAGGATCCTGGCCGGTTTCAATTTTTTGATCGGTCATACTGCGTTCCTGGTAACGCGCTTGAGCGCCTTGGCGTAAACCCGCAAGGTCCGCTCAGCCATCTGTTCAAGCGAATATTCCGCAATCACGTGATTGCGTCCTTTACTCGCCAGAATTGCCCGTTTTTCCGGCGTCAGGCTCAGGACCTGAATCAATGCACGGGATAGCTGATCGACCTCGTTCGGACTGACCAGCCAACCGGTTTCACCCGGCAAGACCGTCTCCATCGCGCCACCATGTGCTGTTGAAACAACCGGCCGCCCCATGGCCTGGGCCTCGGACGGAATGCGACCGAAAGCCTCTGGCTGGATTGACGGACACGCAACAACATCTGCCAACATGTAAGCAGCAGGCATATCAGCACAATGGTCGACAATATGCACTACATCCTCAACACCGAGCTTGCGGGTCAATTGCAGGATTTCCTCCCGGTAGGCTGTTCGCCCCTGGTCCGATCCGACAATCAGGCAACGCACCTTTCGGTGGCCCAGTTCCTCAAGAACGGCTGGCAGGGCACGGATCAAGAAACTGTGCCCTTTCCAGCGCGTGATCCGACCTGGCAGCATGATGACATATTCTTCACCATTCAGGCGCCATTGGGTCGAAAGCGCAATCAGGCGTTCCTGACTGACATTTTCCGGATTAAACAGATCAACATTCGTACCACGTGGCACAATGTTCAGCCGATCCGGATCAACCTTGTAATATTTGTTGATGTGATTGGCGATATGCTTGGAAATCGCAATCACCTGATCGCCCATGGTCATGATCGCGTTGTAACGGCGCTTGAACGGATTGGTATAGCCGGAATAGGTACCGTGGAACGTCGTGACAAAGGGAATGCCGGCCTTGCGTGCCGCGAAATACGCGCTCCAGGCTGGTGCCCGCGACCGGGCGTGAATGATATCAACCCCTTCTTCCCGGATCAGCTTGACCAGCGCGTCAATATTTCTGCGCATCACCAGAATGTTTTTGGATTTGAGCGGCAGGTTGATGTGTTTGGCGCCAAAACGGGCCAGTTCACGCTCAAGGCGCCCGCCTTGCGATGCGACAAGTGCCTTGCCACCACCATCGACGATGGCACGCGCAATATCGACGGTACCGCGTTCCACCCCACCGGCATCAAGTTCGGGCAGCACTTGCAGAATCACGGCAGGACGATAGTCCCCGTCTTGCACTCGGGGCTCGGTTCGATAGACTGTTTCTGTCATTACTTCTGACGCGCTCATGCAACTCCAACCATCAACACCCAAGGATCCCGCCCCGGATGACACATGACATGCCGACGCCACAGCGTGAAAAGCCCCAATTTCTAGACCGGCCTGACGGGTTAAAAATCGCATACCATCACGTGCCGGGCAAGCCATCTGACGTACAGGCCCCCAATACTCCCGGCGTGATGTTCCTTGGCGGCTTCATGTCGGACATGACCGGCACCAAGGCCACGCACCTTGAGGCACACTGCGTTCGGCAGGGGGTGGCTTATACCCGCTTTGACTATTCCGGTCACGGACAATCGTCGGGGAAATTCGCAGACGGGACGATCGGCAAATGGACCAGCGATGCCATTGCCATTTTTGATGAAATCACAACTGGCCCGCAGATATTGGTCGGATCGTCAATGGGTGGATGGATCATGCTTCTGACCGCGCTAGCACGCAAGGAACGGGTCGCAGGTCTGGTCGGGATTGCAGCAGCGCCGGACTTCACAGAAGATCTGATGTGGGCACAATTCAGTGAAGAACAGAAAAAAGCGATCCTTGAGGATGGTGCGCTGATCGAACCCACGGAATACGGAGATGATCCCTATACCATCACGCGTGATCTGATCGAAGATGGCCGCAACCAGCTCTTGCTGCGCAAGCCGATTGATCTTTGCTGTCCGGTCCGGCTGGTACAAGGCATGCAAGACCCCGATGTGCCCTGGCAAACCGCCATTCGCCTGACCGAGGCACTGGTCGGCGATGATGTTCGGGTTGATCTGATCAAGACCGGTGATCATCGCTTGTCCGAACCCGATCAGCTTGATGTCATTACCGGTCATCTGGATGACGTGATCGCAAAAACGGTGTCCCAGGGAACCTAGGATCGCCGTTTCGATCGTCCGAAAACATCAACTTTCCGATCAGGCGAGAACCACGTTCTCGCCTTTGATCTTTACGGCGACCGGTTCAAGAACATCACCGGAGCAAGGACCCGAAACACATTCCCCGTCTTCAATGCGGAACCGTGCGCCGTGGGTTGAACAGATGATTTCTTCACCAAAATCACTGATGAATTCGTCCGGTTCCATTTCAAGCGGCACACCGATATGTGGGCAGCTGTTTACATACCCAAACACATCACCACCGCTTCGCACGACAAAGATACCGGTGCCAGCAAGATTGATGCCTTTGGCACCGGTCGCATCAAGATCAGAAAGCGCACACAAAACGGTCCCGGATTCCGGAAGACTGATCACGGTGTCACCCCGCCCATTTCACAGATCGCCGCCCAGGAGGCATCATCAATCGGCATCACAGACAGGCGCGACTGTTTAAGCAATGACAGCTCGGCAAAGCGCGGATCAGCCTTGATATCGGCAAGGGTCACCGGCGTTTTGAACGGCTTGACCGTCTTGAAATCAACCTGCACGAACTTGCCGGTCGCATCGGTCGGATCTGGATAGAATTCGCGCACCACTTCAACAATGCCAACAATGCGTTTTTCATTCACCGAATGATAAAAGAACGCCTTGTCACCGATTTTCATGGTGCGCAAATTCTTCGCGGCCTGATGGTTACGCACACCATCCCAGCCTTCGACATCTTTCTTGACCTGGTCGTCCCACGACCAGCTTCCCGGTTCGGTTTTGACCAGCCAATATGCCATGGATCAGAACACCTTCTTGAACGGGCGGATTACAACCGATTCAAAAAGCCCGGCCTTGGCATAGGGGTCATTGGCCGCAAATTCGCGGGCATCTTCGATTTTATCGAACTCGATGATAAAGACCGAACCGTTCATGCCCTCAAGATCAGGATCAAGGGTCGGACCTGCCGCAACAATACGATCAGCAAAGCCACCCTTGATATAGGCAAGATGGTCATCACGATTGGCCTTACGGACATCAAGATGACCGGGCTTATCAACGCAACGGATATAGAAATGCATGGACTGTTTCCTGCTTCTTTATGGGATCAATGACCATAAAGTGACAGAACCACCCGACATTCTCAAGCCGAACCAATCGGGACTACAAGGCTTGCACAAACAGCAGCCCGACGTCAGCCGGCACTTTCCAGTTCATCGCGGAACGGACGTTGCAACAGGGCATTAATCGTGCTGCGCAGATCGGCATTATGGTTTGCGACCTGATCGACCGCGGCGCAGATCGGCATTTCAACACCGTATTTTGCCGCAACCGCCGTAATGGACGCAGCGGTATGAACGCCCTCGGTCACGGAACGACGTTCTGCAAGAATCTCCTTGGCCTTGCGGCCTTCGCCAAGGGCAACACCAAAGGTGTAATTGCGCGAAAGCGTACCGGTACAGGTCAGGGTCAAATCACCAAGACCCGCCAGCCCCATCATGGTTTCAACCCGTCCGCCCATCGCAACAGCAAGGCGCGACATTTCAGCAATGCCCCGTGTAATCAGGGCCGCGCGCGCATTGTCACCAAGTTTGAGCCCGGCAACCACACCGCTTGCAATCGCAAGGACGTTCTTGATTGCGCCTGCAACTTCGACACCGGCAACATCAGTGCTGAAATAAGGACGGAATTCCGGGGTCCCGATAAGATCGACCAGTCGTTTTCCAAGCACCCGGTCTTCGCAGGCAAGCGTGATCGCAGCGGGCAGGCCGACCGCGACTTCCTGTGCAAATGTTGGCCCGGAAAGCACCGCAACCGGCACATTGCCAAGGGTCTCATTGACCACCTGCGCCATCAGGGCACCGGTTTCCTTTTCAATCCCCTTGCAGCAAATCACCGCCGGAAGATTATCCGTCCAGTGCGCGGCAAACCGGGTCAGGGTTTCACGCAAATGCTGTGCTGGCGTAACCAGAAGCACAGCATCTGAATCGCGAATACCGTCATAGTTTGTTGTCGCGCGAAGCGCACCTGGCAACGAAATACCGGGCAGGTAAAAGTCATTCTCGCCGTTATTGTTGATCCGGTCCGCAAGGTCGGGATTGCGCAAGATCAGTTCGACATCTTCGCCCGCACGCACCGCCTGCACCGCAAGAGCCGTTCCCCAGGCACCGCCACCAACAACTGTAATGCGCTTTTTCATGTTCATTGTTCCGGCAAAAATGAAGTCGTTTCGTATCGTGGTAACCCGCCCCGAGAGCCACTAGGCCTTGACGCCAGCACCGGGTCTTTTGGGGGCTTCGGGGTCGAGTGGCCAGCGCGGACGCGGCTTGAAATCAAGATCATCGCGTTCGCCAAACCGGAACCGTTCCAACCCAGCCCAGGCGATCATCGCGGCATTATCGGTGCAAAGATCAAGTGGCGGCGCAACAAGCTGCATTCCTGCCTGATCTGTCAATTCCGTCAAACGGCCGCGCAGATATTTGTTGGCGGCAACCCCGCCTGCAAGAACCAGCGTTTTGCCCGTCGGGTAATCGCGCATGAATTCAAACACCGCATTGCGCGCCCGATCAATCAGCGTATCACCGACAGCGCGCTGGAAAGATGCGGCAAGATCGGCTTTGACTTCGTCCGTTTGCTGATCGACAGGAAAACCGTCCATATATGTGCGAACAGCGGTCTTGAGCCCGGAAAACGAAAAATCACAGCCCGGACGGCCGCGCAACGGGCGCGGCAGGCCAAAACGATCCGGATCGCCCTTTGCCGCGATCTTTTCCAGGGCGGGACCGCCCGGATAGCCAAGACCCATCATTTTGGCAGTCTTGTCAAAAGCTTCGCCGACCGCATCATCAATTGTTGTGCCGATCCGTTTGTATTTGCCGACACCTTCAACAATCAGAACCTGACAATGACCACCTGAGACCAGCAACAGCAAATAGGGAAACGCAACATCATCGGTCAGACGCACGGTAAGCGCATGACCTTCAAGATGATTGACCGCCAGAAACGGCTTGTTGGCGGCAAAGGCAATGGCCTTGGCCGTCATGGTGCCGACCATCACCCCGCCGATAAGCCCCGGCCCGCCGGTGCAGGCAACCGCATCAAGATCATTGAAATCGACACCGGCATCATCCATGGCCTCGGCGACCAGCCGGTCAAGATGTTCCAGATGGGCACGCGCGGCAATTTCGGGCACAACCCCGCCATAGGGACGATGATCGTCAAGCTGGGACAAAACACGGTTTGCCAGAATTTCGCGCTTGTCATTGACGACAGCAGCGGCCGTTTCATCACAGCTTGTTTCGATACCAAGTACGATCATGGGTCTGATCCGGTCAGGGTGTGCCAAACAGTCGGCAATCGGAATACAACAATACGCCTGGCGATGATGTAGCGGAAAGTTTGCCTGCTTTCCACCCCCGACGGGCGCATTTGCCATATGCAGTTATCGCGCTTCACGCCCAACTTCGGCAATTTTCATCCAAATCCCCCGCATCGCCGACACCACGGCACGCGCGATATAAGTCAATGCGCGCAACCAATCAGTTGCTATCATCACCGTGGACAGACCGGAAAATTCGCACCCGATTTCCGCTGGCGAACCTTGTTTCCAAACGATTTTACGACTAAGACTCCTGCCATGACAGATACAGCAAAACTTCGCATCGGTACCCGTGGTTCACCCTTGGCTCTTGCCCAGGCACATGAGGTCCGTGACAAACTGGCAAAAGCGCATCCCGAACTTGCAGAAGACGGTGCAATCGCCATTACCGTGATTACCACGACCGGCGACAAGATCCTTGATCGTGCCTTGTCCGAAATTGGCGGCAAGGGCCTTTTCACCAAGGAAATCGATGACGCCCTGATGGGGGGCGAAATTGACCTTGCCGTTCATAGCATGAAGGACGTGCCGACAGTCCTGCCCGATGGCATGATCCTGCCGACCATTTTGCCGCGCGAAGACGTCCGCGATGCGTTTATTTCGCTGAAATATAAAAGCTTTGCCGAAATGCCGGCGGGGTCTGTCATCGGATCGGCGTCCCTTCGCCGTCAGGCAATGATCCTGAACAAATATCCAAACCTGAAAGTCGTGACATTCCGTGGCAATGTTCAGACCCGCCTGCGCAAGCTGGGCGAGGAACAGGTTGATGCCACCCTGCTTGCGATGGCCGGACTTAACCGGTTGGGTCAGCCGGAGATCGCAACCGCACCAATCGCCGAAGATGACATGTTGCCCGCAGTCGCACAGGGCGCGATTGGCATTACCATCCGCGAAGAAGACCAACAGACCAAAGATTGGCTTGCCGCCCTTCATTGTGAAAAATCGGCCATTCGCGTGGCGGCCGAACGTGCCGCACTCAAGGCACTGGACGGTTCATGCCGCACCCCGATTGCCGCACTGGCAGAATTCAATGACGATGGCAGCATGCGCTTGCGTGTCAGCATCGTACGCCCGGATGGCAGTGAACGACTTGATACCGAACGCCTGATTGCCAAACCCGATATGGCATCCGCCGCAGCAGCAGGCACAGACGCCGGTGAAGAATTGAAGCAACGTGGCGGGCCCGACTTTATTTCGGCCTGATCCCATAAATGGACGGGAACGCAGATGGGACCCTTGGTGTTAAATACCCGGCCCGAAACCGATTCTGCCGACCTTGTGGCCGCGCTTGATGCGCGCGGCTACCGCCACCTGTCTGCTCCGATGCTGCATATCTCGTTCCCGGCACGACAAAATCCACTTGATATCAGCCACTATCAGGGACTGATTTTTACATCTGCCAATGGTGTGCGTGCCTTTATCGGTCTTAGCAGCGAGCGCACTTTACCGGCACTTTGTGTCGGCGATGCCACGGCACGCATGTGCCAGGAGGCGGGTTTCAATTCCGTTCATTCGGCAAATGGCGACATTCATGACCTTGCGACCCTTATTCGTCAGAAAGTCATGGCATCTGATGGGCCGCTTTTTCATCCTGCGGCACGCAAAACAGCCGGTGATCTGGGCGCGATGCTGCGCGATGACGGGTATGAAATCGATCGCCAGACAGTTTATGAAGCGATCGCAAGTGATGAACTGCCCGAAGATGTACTGACGGCCATTCGCCGTCATCACATTGATGCAGTTTTATTTTTCTCTCCCCGCACTGCGGAAACCTTTGTTAAGCTTGTTCAAAGCTATAAACTTGAAGGTGACCTGGACAGGGTGAATGCAATTTGCCTCAGCCCGGCAGTGCAATCGAAGATCTCAGACCTTACATGGCATAGAACGCACGTTGCATCACAACCGACACAAGAATACCTTCTTTCCTTATTAGGGTCCGTCGTAACGGCTTGCCGTACCTGACGCCGTTTTGGGAATAACCGCAAACTGCAATGGTCCGATCGTGAAAACACCAGAAACGCCAAAAACCAACGCTTCCGCAAAGTCGACCGATACGGAAAAGCCAACTGAAACCATTTCCGTTGACAGCAAGGGCAATGCCAGCCCGGACCCCAAAAAAGCAGATGCAACCCCCGCATCAAAACCCGGCACGTCCGACAATTCGGCAAAGAAACCCGATAGTAGTCCCAAGGCCGAAAATCTGGCAAAGGCGGATGCCACCAAGCCTGGCTCCACATCGACGGGTGCAAAGCAACAGGACGAAAAACCGGCAAGCACAGCAGCCCGCAAGGGTGCAGGTGGCAAGGCAATTGTCATCTTTGTCCTGATCATTGTTGGCGGCCTGGCAGCTGGCTGGTTGACCCGCGCAATCTGGTGGCGCGATGCCCAGCCGCATCTGGCACAGTTTGTTCCCAACGATATTCTGGCTGAAATTGCGCCGGACGGCTTTGACGCAGACAATCCGCAAAGTGGTGAAATCACAGTCACCAACGCGCCGGAAGCCGCAGGCGGATCAGAAGAAAACACCATTCCGGCACCAAACGAAGATGCCGCAATGGCCGAAAAGGATGACGCCGAAGTCAAAACCGACGAAGAATCCCGTCCGACCGTAACCGGTATGGACAGCGAAACAGCCGACACAGCACCGATCCCGGACGGGGCGGTTGTGGTCGATCCGGATTTGACCGAACGACTGTCGCGTCTTGAAGGAACGATCAATGCGCTGCGTGAACGACTGAACAGCGAACGTGGCGATACCCTTAACAATACGGTTGCCCGCCGTATGGCCGAGATCGAGACCCGTACCGCCCCGATCGAGGAACTGGCACGCGTCGAAAGCGAACTGGCCGGTGTGGCCAATGAAATGCGCGAACTGTCCGCCCGCCTGTCGACCATGGAAGAAGAAGTTCGTGCCACCACCGGCCTTCGCGTCGAAAGCCGTGGTCAGGCCATCGCCATGGCCGTTACCATCCTGCGTGATGCGCTTCAGCGGGGTGGACCGTTCATGATTGCCCTTAATCAGCTTGAACGCAGTGCCGGCGATGACGCCGTGATCCTTGATCAGATCGAAACCCTTAAACCGCTTGCCGAACAGGGTGCACCGACCATCGAAAAACTGCGTCAGTCTTTCCCTATCATGGCGCAAGAGGCCGTTGCCGCAGCGACCGACGATCATTCAGGGAGTGTCCTTGATGCGACCTGGGCCAACATCAAAAAGCTGGTTCCGATCCGCCGTGTCGATGCCGCAGGCGAAGAATCCCTTGAGGGACGTCTTGTTCTGGCAGAAAACGCCCTGGCGCAAGATGACCTTGATGGCGCAGTCGCGGCACTTAACGGCGTCGAAGGTGAACATGCACAGGCAGCTGTAAGTGACTGGCTTGATGCAGCTAAACGCCGTCAGACCCTTAACGCGTCGATTGCAACCCTTAGCGCCCACGCCATCGGCCTTCTGACCGGGGCGGAGGACAGCCAATGATCCGTCTTCTGACCTTTATTCTGATCACGGCTGTTCTGGTTTTCTGCACCGTCTGGTTTGCCAACAATCCCGGCAACATGACGATTGTCTGGCTGGGATACCGGTTTGACGGATCGATCGGCATGGTTGCACTTGGCCTTCTGGCCTTGACCGTGGTGCTGGTGCTGGTCTGGCGTGGCTGGACAATGATTGCAAATTCGCCGGGCTGGATCGGGCGTTTGCTTGGCAGTCGTCGCCGCAAAAAGGGCCAACAGGCATTGACCATGGGGTTGCTTGAACTGGCATCGGGCGATGTGCGTCAGGCCCTTAAACATACCCGTGCGGTTGACCGTTATCTTGAAGATGACACCCTGACCCGTCTTCTGACAGCACAGGCCGCCGAACTGGATGGCAATAACGACGCTGCCAAACGCCAGTTCGAAGCCATGCTTGAAAAACCGGACTCGGCATTTTTCGGGCTGCGTGGACTGTTGCAATTGGCCCTTAAGGCCGATGACCGCGAAGCGGCACTTGATTACGCCGAACGGGCTCACCGTTTGCGTCCGCGCAACCCGGCGGTAATCGTGACCCTGTTTGACTTGTTGCTGACGTCGCGACGCTGGGACCGTGCATTAAGCCTGCTGGTGGATGCGCAAAAGGCATCGGTGTTCGATGAACAGGAACTGACACGTCGTCGCGCCCTTTTGATCACAGCCAAGGCCGAAGACGCCATTGCAGCTGGTGAAAATGCCGAGGCGATCAAACTCCTGCGCAAGGCATTAAGCGCATCCGCCGAATTCACCGGCGCGGCCGTCCTGCTGGCGGGTCTTTATCGTGACCTCAAACAGGATGCCAAGGCCCGTGACGTGGTAATGCAAAGCTGGCGTGTTGCGCCGTCAGCGGCACTGGGCACCATTTATCGTGAAACCCTGACCGGCGACCCGCTGCTACAGGTCAAATCGGTTGAGAAGCTGGTGGCAACCAATCCCGAACATGTTGAAAGCCAGATCGTCCTTGCCGAAGCCGCCCTTGAAGCGGACCTTTGGGGGGTTGCGCGCAGCAACCTTGAAAAGGCGATGGCATCAAAAGCCGAGGCACGCCATTACCGGCTTCTGGCCGATCTGGAATTGCGTGAAAATCAGGATGGCGCCAAAGCCCGCGATCTGTTGATCAAGGCCAGCCACGCCAATCCCGATCCGGATTGGCGTTGCGGGGCGTGTGGTGCGGAAACTGATCGCTGGGTCGTATCCTGCCCGTCCTGCCATTCATTTGGCAGCGTGGATTGGCGTGCCCCGCTGCGCGTCCATCAGGACAACACAGCCAAATCACCTGACACCCGTGCAAAAGATCCGGTCGCACTGGAACAGGATGGCACCGTCATTGACCATGATAATGACGGTGCCCCGTCCCCGACCGATCAGACGTCAAAAGGCAACCAGCCCGCGATTTAAAATCGTGCCGGCCCGGACAAAGAAACAAACCCCTGCAACCATGTTGCGGGGGTTTGGTTTATATCAGCCATGCTATTTCGATGTCGCCCAGGCCTCGATTGCATCAAGCGTGTGCCGCGCACTGGCAACCGTTGGCGTGGTTACGGCAACCGAATCAAGATAAAGAACCCGGCCTTCCTTGTGCGGGCGCAGGAAACGATCCCATCCCGGCACAATGGCATTCAACCGGTCACGAATGGCAGCCGGACCACGATCCGCACTGACATAACTGTTCATAATAATCAGAATATCAGGATTAAGGCGGGCGAACTGTTCGGAACTCAGCGGCACGGCGAAGCCTTGACCATAACCCGATGCCTTGCCACTGCCTTGAAGGTCTGCACGACGATATCCCAGATCCTCGATCGCCTGAATGACACCGGACATGTTACTGACGACATTGATCTGGTCATAAATGATCACGGCCAGATAGGTCTTTCCGTTCGGGGCTTCGGGCAATTTGGCACGCACATCATCAAGCTGGCTTTTATAGTCGGCCATCAGGGCATCGAAACGATCCGATACGCCCAGAAGGTCTGCCAGTTTTTGCTGGGTGCTGAACCCGGTGATATCCGGGGTCCGGATGTTTTTGAGATAAACCGGTGCGACAGATGACAGGATATCGGCTTTATCCGCGTCACTTTCCCCACCAATGATCAGATCCGGTTTCAGGGCACTCAGTTTTTCAAGGTCAATATTCCCCAGCGGACCAATACCTGAAATCCCCAGATCAGCGCCATCCTTGCCCAGAACGGTTTTGATGAAATCGACCCGCAACATCGAACTGCCATCATCGTTGCGCCCGTAAGACCCGACAATATCAAGCCCGAGTTCAAGGATCGGAATCCCCAATAGCGGTTCTTGCAAGACAACGATACGTTCGGGCGTATCGGGCATGGGCACGGTACGCCCGCGATCATCCTGCACATCGTGACTTTGTGCATGTGCCAGTCCGCTTGCAACAATTAGCGCCAGGGTCAAAAACAGCTTGTGCATGGGAACTCCAATCAATCGGGTATCAACCTGTTCGAGCCTGTGAAATGGTACGAAGACGCAGGGAAATGATAAAAATCGGGGCACCGATCATCATGATGGCAAGCCCGGTCGGCAGTGCCACCTGATCAGAGCCAAGACGCGTCAATCCATCGGCCGCCACCACCAGAACACCCCCGGTCATCGCCGCCAGAAACAGTCGCGCCCGACCCTTTGCCGGGGATATGAAACCGGCAAGATGCGGGGCCATCACACCCAGAAACACCAATGGACCGACCGCAGCCGTCGCCGCGGCCGTCAACAGCACGGCAACAATCAGAATGGCCGGCTTGGTGATATGAACGGCCTCCCCCAGGGCCAGCGCCATATGGTCACCAAGGTCAAGACTGCGCAATTTGCGACCGATCACCAGAATTGCCGGAATGGAGATAACAAACCATGTCGCAAAACTGCCAACAGCCGACCAGTCGGAATGGAAAAGCGACCCGGCAAGCCAGCTTGAAATCGCGTGTGACTGTTCGGGCGGCGCATATAGGATCAGGATCGATGTCACCGATGACAAAGTGGTTTCAACCGCAATCCCCATCAGCAAAATGCCAAGCCCCCCGGAATGATGACGCCCGACCAGTACCATCAACAGCACGGCAACCGCCAGCCCACCGGCAAATCCGGCAAGGGGAGTAAAGATCAACGGCAATCCGGGGAAAAGAACCAGAACAAGCATGATGACCACAAGCGACCCCTGGCTCAGCCCAAGCTGACCCGGATCCGCCAGCGGATTTTGGGCAAGTGATTGCAACATCGCCCCGGTCAGCGCAACGCACCAGCCTGCCATGAACCCCATCAGAATGCGGGGCAGACGGACATCTGCAATTGCAAATGCGACATCACCAGAGACAGCATCGCCATCAAACAATCCGACAAGGTCGGAAAATGTGCTGTCGGTTGATCCTGTGGTCAAAAGCGCCACACCACCGACCACAGCAACCATCATCAGGATCACCGCACAGATCAGATTATGCAGACGGATTTCCAAACCACCGGAAAATCTGAGAACGACATATCCATGAAGGCCGGTCGTCAAACGCATTACAACGACCTCCGCAATCCGGGGGTCAGGTAATAGCGCCGCACGACAAAGGCAAAAACAACGCCACCGAACAGGTCCATCATCACGCCGGTATGAAGAACAAACGGGCTGAAGGCCAGTCGCGCAACCATGTCGGCAATCAGACAAATGCTGGCCCCGACCAGAATGCAGCCCGGAATGATCATTGTCTGCTTTGCCCCGACCAATGGCCGCACAATATGGGGCACAACCAGACCGACAAACCCGATCGGCCCGCAAATTGCGACCGCCGCACTGCTTGAAAGAACCACGGATGCAATTGCCAGACGCGACACAAGGACAATATTAACACCGGCCGATGCCGCCTTTTCCGGGCCAAGGGCAATAAGGGTCAGCGCACGCGACAAGATCAGAAGCACGACCACACCACCGACGCCAACCGGCCACATCTGATGAAGGCGGTCGATATAGACATGGTTGATATTGCCCGTTACCCAGCCAAGGAACTCGTTTCGCAGTTCCGGCGTCGATAACAGCAAGGCATTGGCAATGCCGATAAACAGCATTGAAACCACCGCCCCGGACAGAATAAGTGACAACCCCCGCGGGTTGCCATCCATGCCCGACATACGTGCAACCATCAGACAGGCGCCAAATCCGCAAATCCCGCCAATCAGCGCCGCAATTCCCTGAAATGCGGATGAAATCCCGAAAAATATCACCCCGCCAACCACAAACAGGGTCGCACCAGCATTGATCCCTAAAAGTGCGGGTGATGCGAGGGGATTGCGCATCAATCCCTGAAGCACAGCACCGCTGCATGCCATCACCGAACCGACAAAAACGGCAATCAATACCCGTGGAAGACGTTGATAGATCACGACAAAATGGTCGTAATTATCCACATCAAAGCTGAAAAACGCCAAAAGGATGTCTTCGGGTGCAATATTGGTCGCCCCAAGTGACAGATTAGCAAAAAATGCTGCCATCAGGGTCAGAATGAAGGCCGAAAAGACCTTTGCACGACCGGTCATTCTGCGTTTGCCCGCATCTGTGCGTCCTGACGCGGCAAACAGACAAGACGATCTTCACGCATGAAAACATCGGCATCGAAATCAAAGACCATGCGGATGTTTTCCGGTGTGATCACCTGTTTGGTCGGGCCGCAAATACCTGCTTTGCCCTGACGGATCATCACCACATGGTCGGCAAATGCTGATGCCAGATTAAGGTCGTGCAAAACCGTGATGATTGTTTTGCCGTGCTCCTGACCCAGACGGCGCACCAGTTCAAGCACGGCATACTGGTATTTCATATCCAGATGATTGACCGGCTCGTCCATCAGAATGATGTCGGCATCCTGTGCGAGAACCATGGCGATCCAGGCCCGCTGGCGTTGCCCGCCCGAAAGCGAATTGACCGGCACATGGGCCATATTGACCAGCCCAACGGTGCGAAGAACGTCTGCAAACAATGCCCGGTCCTGTGCACTTGGCCCGCCAAACAGTGAATAGCGTGCATATCCGGCAAGTTCGATCAGCTCACCCAGAACGATATAATCCGGGCAATGGTTTTCCTGTGGCAAATAGGCGATGCGCCGTGCCAGGGTTTGCCGCGGAATATCGTCGATCGGAACATCATCAAGGGTGATGGTCCCGGCTGATTTTGGCAAAAGACCAAGGATCGCCTTGAGCAGTGTGGATTTCCCACATCCGTTTGGCCCGACCAGTGCCGTCACACCGCCTGTGTCGAACTGCACCGAAAGTCCGTTCAGGACCGGTGATTTTCCATAGGAAACAACAAGATTTTGGGCAGACAGCACGTTCAAAGGTCCGGTTTTTCAATCCTGACCAGAACATAGATCAAGGCGTTTTATGCTGCAAATGATATTCATTCATATTATCAAGCATGCAACAGACGACGATCAAAGGAATTCTGCCCGCCATGACGACCCGCAAGCACATCCATATCGGTTTGTCCGTCGCCCCGACCTGGTTGATGAATGATGCCTGGCGCCGTGATGACAGCAATGTCGAAAATGTCTTTTCCACAGACTTTTTTGTCGAGATTGCCAAACGCGCGGAAAAGGCCAAGATCGACTTCCTGTTTCGTCCTGACACGCTTTTCATGAAACCGGAAATGATTGCCGGTTCCCCCGGGTTTTCCAGTCTCGATCCGACGATCCAGCTTGCGGCACTGGCCGAACATACCAGCAAGATCGGACTGGTCACGACGGCGTCCACGACCTTTTATCCGCCCTATATCGTCGCCCGACAGATCCAGTCGCTTAATATCCTGTCCAAGGGGCGGGTCGGCTGGAACATCGTCACATCCCTTGATGGCAACGAGAATTTCGGGATTTCGGAAATGCCATCAAGCGAGGATCGCTATCGACAGGCTGCCGAATTTAGCGATGTGGTCCACAAACTTTGGGCAAGCTATCCGTCCGATGCCATCATTGCCGACCGCGAAAGTGGGACTTATGGCACCCCGGACGCCCTGACACGGATTGATCATCACGGGGAGTTTTATGATGTTGCCGGGCCGCTGAACACACCGGCCTTTGGCAATGGCAAAGTCCCGTTGTTCCAGGCCGGGGCATCGCCGGCCGGACGTGACTTTGCTGCGTCCGTTGCCCATGCAATCTTTGCCGCCACCCCGGACCCGGAAGTTGCGCGCGAACTGCGCAGTGACTTGCGAGAACGCGCGGCAAGCAAAGGCCGCGACCCCGATGATATTCGCATCCTGCCCGGGCTTAACATGTATCTGGCCCCGACCCGCGAAGAAGCCCGCGAAATTTTCGCCCAAACCCACGCCCGCATGGATCCGCGCCGCATGATTGCCAAGGTCAAGGAACTGATTGCCCTTGATCTGACAGATCATCCGATGGATGCACGTGTCACTGCCGATATGTTGCCCCCCGCTGATACGGTGGTGCGCAGCAAGACCCATGGCGACCTTGTCCGTCGTCTAATTGAACGCGACCAACCAACGGTCAAGGATCTTCTGACCCGTCCGGAAGTCATGGGGTCATCGCACTGGATCGTGGTCGGCACGCCCGAGGATGCGGTCAACGAAATTGCGGCCTGGGCTGATATCAATGCCGGTGACGGCATCATTGCCTTGCCCAGCGGGTCACATCAGTCGGTTGAATTGTTTCTTGATCAAGTGGTTCCGGGTTTGCAGGAACGCGGACTTTTCCGCACCGAATATTCCGGTCATACCCTTGCCGATCATCTTGGCGTCAAATAGCCAACAAAAAACCCCGGGGAAGTTCCCGGGGTTTTTCAATTTGATCTCGACGTGATCCCGACCGCGCTTAGTGGCGGAAATGACGCATGCCGGTAAAGACCATGGCAATGTCATGTTCGTCGGCCGCTGCAATGACTTCTTCGTCACGCATGGAGCCACCCGGCTGGATCACAGCCGTTGCACCGGCCTTGACCGCGGCCAGAAGACCATCGGCAAACGGGAAGAACGCATCAGACGACACGACCGAACCCTTGGTGCGCAGTTCGGCTTCACCGGCATTTTTGCCAGCTTCTTCTGCTTTCCAGGCGGCAATGCGCGAGCTGTCAACGCGGCTCATCTGACCGGCACCAACACCAACGGTCTTGCCGTCTTTGACATAGACAATGGCGTTTGATTTGACATGTTTGCCAACGCGGAACGCAAACAGAAGATCATCAAGTTCGGCATCAGTCGGCTTGCGCTTGGTGACGACTTTCAGTTCTTCGCGTTTCACACGGCCTGCATCACGGTTCTGAAGCAGATAACCACCCGCCAGCGAACGAAGCGTCATGTCTTCGCCTTCCGGATCGGCCATGCCGCCGGTTACCAGCAGACGCAGGTTTTTCTTGGCTGCCAGAACTTCCTTGGCGGCATCGTCTGCATCCGGGCAAATCACGACTTCGGCAAACAGCTTGGCGATTTCTTCGGCGGTTTCCTTATCAAGGGTGCGGTTGACCGCAATGATGCCACCAAATGCCGAAACCGGATCACAAGACAGCGCCTTGTTATAGGCTTCGATCAGGGTTGCGCCTTCGGCAACACCGCACGGGTTGGCATGCTTGATGATCGCAACAGCCGGTTTTTCGTCAAACTCGGAAACCAGTTCAAACGCGGCATCGGTGTCGTTCAGGTTGTTGAATGACAGTTCCTTGCCCTGAAGCTGGGTCGCGGTTGCCACACCCGGGCGGTTTTTACCGTTGGTGTAGAACGCGGCCTGCTGGTGCGGGTTTTCGCCATAACGCAGGGTCTGTTTCAGTTCGGCCGAAACATTCAGGCGCTGCGGGAAGGTTTCACCAAGCTGACCGGCAAACCAGCTTGAAATCGCCGAGTCATAAGCGCCGGTGCGGGCAAAGGCCTTGGCGGCCAAAACGCGACGGGTTTCAGCGGTGGTGGCACCGGCATTGTCATTCATTTCGGCGAGAACACGGTCATAATCGGACGGATCGACAACCACGGTAACCGATTCATGGTTTTTCGCCGCCGAGCGGATCATGCTTGGACCGCCGATATCGATATTTTCGATGCAGGTGTCGAAATCGGCACCCTTGGCAACGGTTTCTTCGAACGGGTACAGATTCACACATACCAGATCGATCGGGGAAATGTCGTTATCTTCCATCGCCTGCATGTGGCTGGAAAGAGAACGGCGGCCCAGAAGGCCGCCGTGAATCTTCGGATGAAGAGTCTTGACACGACCGTCCATGATTTCGGGAAAACCGGTGTGATCGGCAACTTCCTTGACCGGAATACCGGCAGCTTCGATCGCCTTGGCGGAGCCGCCAGTCGACAGGATTTCAACACCCTGGGCGTGAAGGGATTTGGCAAATTCGACCAGACCGGTCTTGTCGGAAACGGAAATAAGCGCGCGCGCAATACGAGCAGTCATTGGGTTCGCTTTCATGCATCAATGTGATGAAGGTTGCGGACCCATTGATGATATATCGGCCCACAATATCAGAAATGCGCATGGCTGCTCGTGCATGCGACGTGACAGTGTTGCGGGCAAGACCGGCCTTTTAACGGGACAGAAATGACATCATTTCGATCCGGGCCGACACATGATCAATGAGTCCGAACCATGTTTCGCGCGGAGCTTTATCATGTGCGGCGCAAAATGTGGACCCCGAATTCTTGCATGGCGGCCTTTTGCAAACCCGCCAACTGTCCGGGCATCCGATACTGAAAACGGGGTGTTACAGTGACCACCCCGTATCGGTTTTGCCAACTATCGGATCAGGCGACGTTTTTCCGAATACCCAATGTTTCGAACGCCTGATCAATAGATGCCTGTTGATGGGCGGCATAAAGCGCCAATTCATCGGCAACAGATGCGCCAAGGCATTTCTCGAACACATCCTGATTGGACTGTTCGGCGTAGTTTTTCTGTTCGTCACTGCCAAGATTCGACTGGAAGATGCCCGCCGCACTGACCGGCAGGAAATCTTCATAGATGATCGGGTCTGCATGCAGGTATCCCTGATCAACCAGCTCGTCTACCGAAACATCACGATCAACCTTACCCGCCGCATCGCGACCTGCGTCCGTCACGCTGTAACGGAAGAAAGCCAGCTTTTCGACACGGAGCGTCTCGTAATCATCGGGGAAGGCGGCAAAACGTTCGGCCAGTTCGGTTTCATAATCGCGTGCGTTTGATCCGCCCGCACTGACCTGGACCGCGTGGCGCACCGATGCCAGAAGCGTGTCATAAAGTTTGCGCCCCTCGGCGGTCAGGGCAATACCGCGCTGCTCGATCTCGCCAAAGCGTGCGGTGTGGGTGCCCGCCGTTCCCTTCGGATTGCTCCCGACGAAATAGACCTGTTCTTCGAGCGCCTTGAAGCTGGTTTGGCGCAAAAGGATCGGACATTTGCGTGATGGCGGACCTTCGACAATTGCTTTGGGCGAAATGCCGCGTTCGGGCATGGCACGCTGAACCGCATCAATATCAAGGGTCCGCGGCGTCAGATGGTTGATATGCGGCCCCTTGAAGCAGACAACATCGGCAATCAGGCGGTGCGCATCATGAAGCTTCTGATAGGTTTCAAGTGACACCGTGGCATCACTGTGCCAGCGGAAGGTTTCCAGTGCCTCGGCCACAAACTGTTCGGCCTGAACACGATCAAGCCCGCCGTTCTTTTCAGCCAGATAAATCAGTTTCAGCGCATCTGGGGTAAAGATTTCACGCTTTGCCAGGATTGCTTCGGCCTCTGTACGCAGTTGCGCATCCTCAATCAGTTCAAGGCGCAGGAGCGAGGTGAAAACACGGAACGGATTGCGGCGCAGGGCTTCGTCATCAATCGGGCGAAATGCCGTTGAATGCACCGGCACACCGGCAACCGACAGATCGTAATACCCGACCGGATGCATGCCCATCACCGCAAACAGGCGGCGCATGTTGAACAGTTCTTCGGGCTTGCCCAGACGGATTGCGCCATGACGTTCAAGATCAATACGATCAAGGTCATCACTGCGTACAAGTCCGTCACGAAGCACAGGATCAGCAGCAAGTCTTTCCTGATTGATGTCCGAAACGAGTTCCATCAGGGTGCCATATTGCGGCACTTCGGCACGGTACATGTCCGACATCGCGCCGGAAAACATCGAACGGATTTCATCAGGGTGGACAAAAGCATCTGCCGACATGCGGGGCCTCCAATAGACGGATCGTCAGGAAAATCGGTGAACCATCAACAAGGTCATTCCGATTTGTCATTCTGAGCGCAAGATATGGCCCGCATTTGGCAATGACAAACGACAATTCCGCACAAGTTCATTCATTGAAGGAATGAACTTGCATCACCATTGCTCGGCTGTGGATGATTGAAAATGGCCCGATAACTAGGCCGTATCACCGGTCACTTGATTGGCCGTTTCCGCCGGGGTGTCGGCAAAGATCGATTTGACACCAATTTCGGGCGGCTGGAATTCCGGCACCAGCTTGCTGATCAATTCGAGTGTCTGGTGGGTATTGCGGTTGGTTGCACTGTCTTCAAGCGCATCGAAAACCTGTTTGATTTCGGCATAATCAACCACACGCGGGCTTGCCAGCATGACGCCATCGGTTTCGGTGGGAACCGGCGGTTCGCTGTCATGGAACAGTTCTTCATACAGCTTTTCACCCGGGCGAAGTCCAGTAACCTTGATCTCGACATCCTTGCCCGGACGAAGTCCCGAAAGCAGGATCATCTGACGGGCGAGATCAATGATCTTGACCGGACGCCCCATATCAAGAACGAAAATCTTTCCGCCATCGGTCACGCCATGGCGACCAAGTTCCGCTGATTGCAGGACAAGTTCGACAGCCTCGGCAATGGTCATGAAATATCGAGTGATGCCTTCATGCGTTACGGTCAGCGGCCCACCGGCTTCAAGCTGGCGGCGGAACAATGGTACAACCGATCCGGTCGATCCCAGAACATTCCCAAACCGCACAGTGACAAAACGGGTCGGACCGCGCTGATCAAGCGGCAATGTCTCCAACGCCTGACAATAACATTCTGCCAGACGCTTGGACGCCCCCATGACATTGGCCGGGTTTACCGCCTTGTCCGTCGAAATCAGAACCATGGTCGCAACACCGGCTGCACGGCAGGCCTCGGCAACATTTCGGGTGCCAAGGGTATTGGTCAGAATACCTTCATTGGGATTGTGTTCGACCAGCGGGACATGCTTGTAGGCCGCTGCATGAAACACGATTTCAGGTGCCACATGGTCAAATACCTGACCGATCCGGACACGATCGCGAACATCGCCCAGAATGCTTTCGCGTGGCAGATCAGGGAACTTTTCTGCCATTTCCATGTCGATGGCATAAAGATTATATTCCCCCGCATCGACCAGGGTCAGGCTGGCCGGACCATAAGAAGCAATCTGGCGCACCAGTTCTGATCCGATCGAGCCCCCCGCACCGGTTACCAGAACCCGCTTGCCCCCGATCATTTCACGCACACGATCACGATCCAGACGCGCTTGTGGCCGGCCCAGCAAATCTTCGATGGCGACCGGGCGAATTTGCAGCGGATCGGCAAGACCTTCGCGCAGATCACCGAGTTTCGGCAAACGCGCCAGTGTCATACCGTAACGATCAGCAATTTCCACCCATTTGACATTGTCTTCGTGGCGCAGCGCATCACCGGTCAGAACAAGACGACGCGGAACGCCATGGCGGCTCATTTCCAGTTTTTTGATGACGTCTTCAAGTTTATCAGCGGTGGCGAGCACATCAACGCCATGCATGTTGCGCCCGACCCGTCCTTCGGTCAGAGACACAATGCCGACAACCTTGAACGGGGTATCTGCCGATCGTTCGGTTTCACGAATAAAGGCCTCGGCCTCGTCACCGGCACCAATCAGCAAAACAGGCAGACGCGTTGTTCCCTGACGAACCAGTGCGCGTGCGGTGGATTTATCCTTGGCAATACGGTAGGTCAGCCGCGATCCACCCAGCAACGCCATCAGCAGGAACCACTGGATTATAGGTGCTGAACGGGGCATCCAGTCCAGACGCGTGGTCAAAAACAGCACAAGGAACAAAACAGCCACGGCAACCGAAACCGCCTTGGCAATACGGGTCAGATCATTAAGCGACGCATAACGCCAGATGCCGCGGTAAAGCCCGAAATACCAGAATGATGCCGCTGCAATCAGGGTAAACAAGGCAGCCGAAAACAGGATATTGTCAGCCTGATAAAACCGCACACCATCGCCAACCCGAAGATAAAGGGCCAACGGGAACGAAATCGCAGCCATGAAGACATCATGGACAAAGGCAATATGGCTTCGCTGTAAAATGCGCGACATGCGGTCCCTAGTGGCAGTTTTCTGTTTTTAAAAGGATATACCTGTCTGCCCAAAAGACGGACAAGGCATTCTTTTCGCGCCCGTCCGGGCACAAGTCAAGCAATGCGCAACTTCCGTGCGATACTTAACTGTCCGTGCGTCCCTTGACCGGCATCCGCACCATCATTCCGACCAGTGAAAACACCACAATCAGGGCGGCAAATACCCGCATCCAGCCGGGCGTTTCGCTTTGTGCAAAACACACCGCAATCAGGATCAGATTGCTGATTGCAATCATGGTCGAAACCCGCGCATGGGAAAAGCCGCGCTGGGTTGCCAACTGATAGAAATGTTCTCGGTGGGCCTGCCAGATTTTTTCACGACGAAGCGCACGTTTGACCAGGGTAAAGGTCGCATCAAAAAGATAATAGGATGGCAGAATCAACGCGACGACCCATGCCCCTTCTGACGCTGTCTTAAGCAACACCCAGCCCAGAACAAAGCCAAGCGGCACGGATCCGACATCACCCAGAAACAGTTTGGCCGGATGCCAGTTCCAGATCAGAAACCCGATCATGATGGCCAGGATACCAAGCCCGATATAGCCAAGCCCGATGAATTGCGGCAATGGCATCAGAAGCGCCAGAATAAAAATGCCCAGCCCGATCGAGCCGGCTTCGACCCCGGAAATGCCGTCAATGCCATCCATGAAGTTGAACAGATTGATAAACCAGACCCAGGCAAATACCACCAGAACGTGATCGAGCCACACAGGCACCAAACCACCCAAAACCGGTTTGTCGATGGCAAAAACGCCGACAATCACCGCAACAAATTGCATGGCAAAGCGTATGGCAGCCGAAAGATCGTGACGATCATCAAGCCAGCTGAGCAATCCAAGCCCGGCTGCTGCTGCCAGCATCAACCAATGACTGACCGAAGTGACCCCGGTATGGATAAACACAACCGCAACCAAAAGGATCAAAAGCGGTGTGACCGCAAGCCCGCCACCGCGCGGCGTCGGCACGGCATGGCTGGAACGGTGGTTGGGCATATCAAGGATCGCCTTGCGTCGCAGATAGTTCAAAACCACCCAGGTCAGCAACATCGAGCCAATCAGAAAGATGCTCGAAAAGGTCGCAAGGCCGGTGAAAGTCATGGTTCTGGCGTTCCTGTCACTATCGACGTCAAATGATCCGTCTGGATTAGCCGGACCGCACATCCATCGCAAGGCTTTTCAAACCTTAAGCCAAACCCTAAGCAAGGTAATCTGCCCCCTCATCTGCCCGATAACACAAGGCAGCCATGCCACCTATTCGGGTGCTTGGTGCTTTACACTTTGCCACGCGACGCTTAACTAACCTTCATAACACGAAACCGGAGATATCCCTTTGACAGAACGCCGTTCCCGTCCAGCACATCGCAACGCCCCGCGCAAACAGCCGGTCGAGACACCCGATCCGCGGATGCTTGCACTCAAAACCTTGCAGGAACTGCGCGGCGGTGAAGTGACCCTGGACGAACTTCTGTCAAAACATGGCTATGGCCTGCCATCGCTTGATCGCAATTTCCTGCGTCAGCTGCTTGGCACCACATTACGCCATTTGGGTGAAATCGATGCGGTTCTGGCCCCGCGTTATCAGCCACCGCAAGACCGGGTTGCCGCCCGCCTGACCAATATTCTGCGCCTTGGCGTCGCACAGCTGTTCTTCATGGACACATCCGATTACGGTGCGGTCGACAGTACGGTCAATCTGGCCCGCGACGCAGGCCTGCATAAATACACCAAACTGATCAACGCCGTGCTGCGTGGATTGCAGCGTGATGGATTTGAATGGCCCGAAGGTGTCGAAGACTGGCAGCTTAACATCCCGGCATGGCTGC
Source organism: Thalassospira povalilytica (assembly GCF_002844235.1). GTDB lineage: Bacteria > Pseudomonadota > Alphaproteobacteria > Rhodospirillales > Thalassospiraceae > Thalassospira > Thalassospira povalilytica. The sequence continues at coordinate 68,627 of NZ_PGTS01000003.1, forward strand.
GCGGGTCATGGAAAAAGGCCTATGGGGCGGAAATCAGCCAAGCCATTGCCGAGGCATGCCTTGGCCATGCCATGCTCGATCTGTCGATCAAGGATCGAAGCACATCGGCCGACTGGGCGGAAAAGATGGATGGCCTTGTCCTGCCGACCGGTTCGGTCCGCCTTGAAAGTGGTCGTCGCATTCGTGATCTTCCGGGCTATCGCGATGGTGACTGGTGGGTTCAGGACGCAGCCGCGGCCATTCCGGCAACCCTGTTTTCCGCCTATCAGGGCAAAACGATCTATGACCTTTGTGCTGCCCCCGGTGGCAAAACCATGCAATTGGCGTCCCTTGGTGCCAGTGCGATCGCCGTTGATAAATCCGAAGGCCGCCTGAAACGGGTGTTTGAGAATCTTGAGCGCGTGTCCCTTGGTGCCGCAGTTGTCACCGGCGATGCCACCGATCTTGCACCCGATACCCCGCGTGCGGATGCGGTCCTTCTTGACGCACCCTGTTCGGCAACCGGTACCATTCGTCGTCATCCAGACATTTTGCTGCGTCAAAATGACAAATTGATGCGGTCGCTGCTGCCGATCCAGACCAAGCTGCTTAATCAGGCCGACAAGCTTTTGAATGTTGGTGGCGAGCTGATCTATTGCACCTGTTCCCTGCAGCCCGAAGAAGGCGAACATCAGGTCAAATCGTTCCTGGCCGACCATCCCAATTACGAACGCAAACCGATCACGGCGGACGAACTTGGTGGCTGGGATGAAGCCATCAACAAGGATGGTGAATTGCGGGTTCTGCCGATCCATATGGCCGATTTCGGCGGCATGGATGGGTTTTTCTGCGCCCGGCTTGTCAAAAAGTCCTGATTTCACGTCAGAATAGCCGTCAAACCTGCAAACAAGGCAGCCATGAGCCCCATTCGGGTGACAGGGCTGCCTTTTTACGTTATGAGATGCGCGAATTTCCCATATCCCGCATTGCTTCAGGACCCGTGACGCATGACCACGTCGAACATTAAAATCGCACCTTCGATCCTTTCGGCCGATTTCGCCCAGTTGGGCGTTGATGTCCGCGCTGTTGACGCAGCAGGCGCCGACTATATCCACATTGATGTGATGGATGGCCATTACGTACCCAACATCACCATCGGACCGGATGTGGTCAAAGCACTGCGCCCGCATTCCGACAAGGTATTTGACGTGCATCTGATGATCGCGCCGGTCGACCCGTATATCGAAGCATTCGCCAATGCCGGTTCCGACATCATCACCATCCATGCCGAAGCAGGCCCGCACCTGCATCGTTCGCTTCAACTGATCAAGTCACTGGGTAAAAAAGCCGGTGTGTCTCTGAACCCGTCGACTCCGGAAAGTGTCATTGAATATGTCATGGATCTGGTTGATCTGGTTCTGGTCATGACCGTGAACCCGGGCTTTGGCGGCCAGAAATTCATCCCAAGCCAGCTTGAGAAGATCAAACGCATCCGCAAGATGATCGATGCGACCGGCCGCGATATCGATCTTGAAGTCGATGGTGGTGTAAACCCGGAAATCGCCCCGCAAGTCATCGAAGCTGGCGCCAACGTTCTGGTTGCCGGTTCTGCGACCTTCAAAGGCGGTCCGTCGGAATATGCCAACAATATCAAAGCTATTCGCGGCGCGTAATTTGCGTTAAAGGCAGCATCAAAGATTGTTCGGGGTCGGAATCACCACAGGGTTCCGGCCCCGATTGCATTTTGAACACATTCAAATCATTGCCGGAACTCTTTGATAAATTTTTTCTATCGACCGATTAGGTATGCATACTTGACCTAATTTCGGTTCTGGCAAATAGATGCCTGCATGAATGAAAGCTTTATTGGAAAAAAATCGTCGGCAGCCGGTGGCTGGGGTGCGCTGAAAAGTTGCGGCAAGCAACTGTTGCAAAGCGGCAGCCCGTTTAATGGCGCACGCACGATGCTTAAGGCCAATCAACCTGACGGTTTTGATTGCCCGGGTTGTGCATGGGGCGATCCCGAGCACGGGTCATCTTTTGAATTCTGTGAAAACGGGGTCAAAGCCGTCTCATGGGAAGCAACCGAAAAGCGTGCGACGCCGGCATTTTTTGCCAAGCATACCGTAACCGAACTGAGCAAACTGAGCGATTACGAACTGGAACTGAACGGGCGCATCACCCACCCGATGCGCTACGATCGGCAAAGCGATACCTATCAAGCTGTCGCGTGGGAAGATGCCTTTGCTGAAATCGGTAGCATCCTTAAGGGGTTAAATACCCCCGATGAGGCCGAGTTTTACACGTCAGGCCGCGCAAGCAACGAAGCAGCCTATCTCTATCAGCTGTTTGTCCGCATCTTTGGCACCAACAATTTCCCTGATTGTTCGAACATGTGCCACGAAGCCAGTGGCGTTGGTCTGCGTCAGGCCATTGGCGTGGGCAAGGGAACGGTTCTTCTTGAAGATTTCGAAAAGGCGGATGCCATTTTCGTCCTTGGGCAGAACCCGGGCACCAACCACCCGCGCATGCTGGGCGATTTGCGCCGGGCGGCAATGCGTGGTGCAAAGATCGTGGTCTTCAACCCGATCCGTGAACGCGGACTTGAACGGTTTTCCGACCCGCAGGACAAGCTTGAAATGTTGCATGGCGGATCCACCGAGATTGCCAGCCATTATTTCCAGCCTTGCCTTGGCGGTGACATGGCCGCCGTTCGCGGCATGAGCAAAGCGGTCTTTGCCGCCGACGATGCCGCGATTGCCAAGGGCGAACCTTCTGTTCTTGATCACGCGTTCCTTGATGAACATTGCGCCGGACTTGCCGATTACCGTGCTGTGGTTGATGCCACCAGCTGGTCGGAAATCGAAGATCAGTCGGGGCTGAGCCGCCAGGAAATCGAACAGGCCGCCAATGTCTATCTGTCGGCTGAGCGGGTCATCTGCACATGGGCAATGGGCATCACCCAGCACCTTCATTCCGTGCCGACCATTCGTGAAATTGCCAATTTCATGTTCCTGCGCGGCAATATCGGCAAACCGGGTGCCGGTCTGTGCCCGGTCCGCGGACATTCCAACGTTCAGGGCGACCGTACGGTCGGCATCAATGAAAAGCCGCCCGCGGCCTTTCTCGATGCGCTGGAAAAGGAATTCGGTTTCACGGTACCGCGCAAACACGGGCACAATGTTCTTGGCGCGATCGGTGCGATGCTTGATGGCAGTGCCAAGGCCTTTATCGGGCTGGGCGGGAACTTTGCCCGGGCCACGCCTGACAGCGCCCTTGTCGAAAAGGCGATGAAGAACCTCAAACTGACGGTTCACATCGCAACCAAGCCCAACCATTCGCATCTTATGCCCGGCGAAACTGCCTTTATCCTGCCCTGTCTGGGCCGGACCGAGATTGACCTGAATTCCCGTGGTCAGTCCCAGGTGGTCAGTGTCGAAGATTCCATGAGCATGGTGCACGGTTCGGCTGGTATCAATCGCCCTGCATCACCGCATCTTCTGTCCGAAGTTGGCATCATTGCCGGAATTGCCGAAGCAACGGTTGGCAGCGATATCGTATCCTGGGCGGCACTTGCCGATGATTACGAGCTGATCCGCAGCCATATCGAGGCGACCGTTCCGGGCTTTACCGATTATAATACCCGTCTGCGCAAGCCGCGCGGCTTCCATCTGCGCAATGATGCAGCACACCGGGAATGGAATACCCCCGCTGGCAAGGCGACATTTTCCAATGCGCCGCTTCCCAAGCAAACCGTCCACCAGCAGGCACGCCAGACCCGCCCCGCATCTGCCGCACAATCGCGGTTTGCCTTGCAGACATTCCGCTCCCACGATCAGTACAACACGACCGTTTATGGTCTTGATGACCGGTATCGCGGGGTTTACGGCGAACGAAAGGTCATTTTCATCCATCCAGATGATCTTGCCAATCTGGGTGCCAAGGCTGGTGATCGCGTTGATGTCATTTGTGAATATGATGACGGGATCGAACGGATTGCCAATGATTTCCGGTTCGTTTCCTATGACATTCCGCGTGGCAGTGTTGCTGGCTATTACCCGGAACTGAACGTTCTGGTGCCGCTTGGCAGTGCTGGTGAACAAAGCGATACACCGACATCCAAATCGGTGATGGTTTCGTTCCGCCCGGAAAGCCGGGTTTGAACAACCACGCCCGAAATCCTGTGGATGGCGATCTTGCACCGGATGCAGCGATGTTTCTGCATCTGGTCGAACGCCTGATGGCAACGCAGCCGGAACTTACCCCTGTTCAAGCGGGCATTCTTGTCGCCGCGCGTGAAGATATCGCCCGTGACAGCCGGACCTTTGCCCGGCTGTTCGGGATGGCGCATGCCATTGTATTGCGCGAACTTAATGCGCTTGTGCAGTCAGGCGATCTGTTAACCGTAACCAAGCGCGATGCACGCACGCTGCGCACCCATTATCTACCAACAACCGGCCGTGCAAGCCCAGACAACCCGGACCTACCGCCCCACAGCCCGGCCGGGTAAGGTCGCATCAGAAATCGATGCAGCGCCCCTTGTTTTCCCAATCGCCAAAGCGGGTCGGTTCCGGGCCTTTGGGGCCACCGATTTCCCGGGCCTTGGCAGCCGCTTCCTTGAAGGCCTTTGCTTCGGCCAGCGCATTGATCGCATCTTGCGACAATTGCGGGGCTGTGTCGGCACCTGCGATTTCGCCGGCTGCGCTATCTGCTGCTGCATCGGTTTGCGGTTCGGCTTTTTCTTTGGGCTCTACGTTATGAATGACGGTCTCGCGGAATTTGCCGGCCATCCGAATTCTCCTGCTTGGGCGCATCGCCCCTGAAATCACATTTGCCAAAGAAATAACGTCATCGGCCACCACTCGCAACCCTTGGCGCCGGGCGATCGAACCGGCCAAAAGACATTGGATTTCAGTCCCTTGGAATCAAACACGGAATCCTGATCCAGAGTTTGGGAAAAATTTGGAAAAACTGACTCTTTTCGATCACGCCCAAAGCCGCTATTTCAGGCATACGAGCAAAACAAGGAGAAACCATGCGTCCAATTCCCCAGCGTATCGCCGAAGAACTTTCGGTTCGTCCGGAACAGGTCATTGCCACCATCGAGATGCTTAACGAAGGCTCTACCGTTCCGTTTATCGCCCGTTACCGCAAAGAAAAGACTGGTGGGCTTGATGACACCCAATTGCGTACGCTGGAAGAACGCCTTCGCTATCTGACCGAGCTTGAAGAACGGCGCGCATCGGTGCTTGACAGCATCCGTGAACAGGAAAAACTGACCCCGGAACTTGAAGCCCAGATCAACGAAGCCGATACCAAGACGCGTCTGGAAGATCTTTATCTGCCCTATAAGAAAAAGCGTCGCACCAAGGCCCAGATCGCCCGCGAAGCAGGGTTGGAGCCGCTGGCAGATGGCCTGTTCAATGATCCGACCCTTGATCCGGAAACCGAGGCCGCCAAGTTTGTTGATGCCGAAAAGGGCGTCGAAGATACCAAGGCCGCCCTTGATGGCGCCCGTCAGATCCTGATGGAACGCTTTGCCGAGGATGCCGACCTTGTCGCCAAACTGCGTGACCATTTGTGGAACGAAGGCGAAATCACCGCAACCGTGGTCGAAGGCAAACAGGCCGAAGGCGCGAAATTCTCCGACTATTTCGAACATTCCGAAAAAATCAAAACCTGCCCGTCGCACCGTGCGCTCGCACTTTTCCGCGGTCGCAACGAAGATATCCTTCAGCTGAAACTGACCCTTGGCAAAGAGGACGAAGACCGTCCGCGCAGTCAGCCGGGCCGCGCTGAAATCATGATCGCCGCCCATGTCGGCATTGCCGATAAGGGCCGGGCAGCCGACAAATGGCTGCTTGATACGGTACGCTGGGCCTGGCGCGTCAAACTGTCGCTGTCGATCGAGCTTGATCTGTTTGGCACCTTGCGCGACAGCGCCGAAGAAGGCGCGATCAAGGTCTTTGCCGATAACCTCAAGGATCTTCTGCTGGCCGCACCAGCCGGGCAAAAGGCCACCATGGGCCTTGATCCCGGGGTTCGTACCGGCGTTAAGGTCGCGGTTGTCGATGCCACCGGCAAGCTGGTCGATACCGCAACGGTTTACCCGTTCCAGCCGCGCAATGACGTCGAAGGGGCACTTAATACCCTTGCAGCCCTTGCCGCCCGTCACAAGATCGAACTGATCGCGATCGGCAATGGCACGTTCTCGCGCGAGACGGATGAACTTGCCGGTCAGCTTCTCAAACGCTTCCCGGCCCTTAAGGCCACCAAGGTCATCGTTAACGAAGCCGGCGCATCGGTCTATTCGGCATCGCAATTCGCCGCCGAAGAATTCCCCGATCTGGACGTATCTCTGCGCGGGGCAGCATCAATTGCCCGGCGTTTGCAGGACCCGCTGGCGGAACTGGTCAAAATCGAACCGAAATCCATTGGTGTCGGCCAGTATCAGCACGATGTATCGGAAACCAAACTGGCGCGATCCCTTGATGCCGTGGTTGAGGATTGCGTGAACGGTGTTGGCGTTGACCTGAATACGGCATCCATACCGCTTTTGACACGTGTTGCCGGTCTGACCGAAACGCTGGCGCGCAATATCGTCAGCTATCGCGATTCAAACGGTGCGTTCCAGTCCCGTGCCGACCTGAAAAAGGTCGAACGTCTGGGACCAAAGGCGTTTGAACAATGTGCCGGCTTCTTGCGTATTCGTGGCGCCCAAAACCCGCTTGATGCATCGGCCGTGCACCCGGAAGCCTATCCGCTGGTCGAAAAAATCAGTGCAAAGGCATCAAAACCGCTGGCGACCCTGATTGGCGACTCGGCCTTTATCAAGACCCTGCGCGCCGAAGACTTCGCTGACGACACGTTTGGTGTCCCGACCATCCGCGACATTCTGGCCGAACTTGACAAGCCCGGCCGCGATCCGCGCCCGGAATTCAAAACCGCGAAATTTGCCGATGGTGTGAATGAAATCAAAGACCTTCGCACCGGCATGAAGCTTGAAGGAACGGTGACCAACGTCACCAATTTCGGGGCATTTGTCGATATCGGTGTCCATCAGGACGGTCTGGTTCACATTTCCCAGTTGGCCGACAAATTCGTCGAAGATCCGCGCCAGGTGGTCAAGGCCGGTCAGATCGTCTCGGTGACGGTGATGGAAGTTGACGCACCGCGCAAACGTATCGGGCTTTCGATGAAATCGGCCCCGGATTACGAAGCTGTGCGTGAAAAACGGTCCGACAACCGTGGGCAGGCACCACGCGGTGGCCATGGCGGTCGCCCGCAGCACACATCTGGTGGCGGGAATCGCGGTAATGCCAGCGGAAATTCCGGCGGCGACGGCGGTGCGATGGCAGCCGCCCTTAAGGCTGCGATGGAACGTCGCAAATAGTCGCAACGAACCAACGACATTTTCAAACGGCGGGATGGCGAAAGCTGCCCCGCCGTTTGCATTTTGGTCCCTGATCATGCTGTGACCGACAGGATGAATTGACAGAAAGCGCATTAAAACCCATTTTGGGCATTCACCAAGGGGAGCCCCGTCAGGGGGCTGAGAAACTGCCGCGCAGTGACCCTTTGAACCTGATCCAGTTCATACTGGCGTAGGGACGGTGCGAACGCGAAATCTTCGGCGTTCTCCATCTTTCCGACTTCGAACTGGGTCTCCAAACGCACTTGAGTTTGCTGCATTGGAGCCTCGACATGACGACTGATCTTTCCACCACCGCGACCGGGCTGTTTGAAAAAATGCGTGCGACCAATCCGCTGGTCCATTGCATCACCAACTATGTCGCGATGAACTATGCTGCCAATGTCCTTCTGGCGGCCGGCGCATCACCGGCAATGGTCCATACACCCGAAGAAGCCGGGGAATTTGCCGCAATCGCAGGCGCACTGACCGTCAATATCGGCACACTTTCCCCCCATTGGGTCGAAGGCATGATTGCCGCGGCCAAATCGGCAAATGATGCGGGCAAACCATGGGTTCTTGATCCCGTGGCACATTTCGCCACCACATATCGCCGCGATACGGTTGCCCGGTTGCTGAAACTGAACCCGACCGTTATTCGCGGTAACGCATCCGAAATCATCGCCCTTGGCGGCGGCCAAAGTGCCGGTCAGGGCGTTGACAGTGGCGATCCGGTCGAACAGGCCGAAGAAGCCGCCCGCACCCTTGCCTCCGCACAGAAGGCCATCGTTGCCGTCACGGGCGAGGTTGATTTTGTCACAGATGGAACACGCAATGTCCGCATTGCCGGTGGTTCGGACCTGATGCCGAAAATCACGGCCATGGGCTGTTCGCTGACCGCACTTGTTGGCGCCTATACCGCAATCGCCAAAGATCAGGCATTTGAAGCCACCATCGCCGCCCTGACCAATTTCGCCGTTGCGGGAAGCATCGCGGCAAAATCAGCCAACGGTCCGGCATCCTTCATGACGGCCTTTGTTGACGGGCTGCATAATCTTGATGCTGCCACCTTTGCCGGCACTGCACGTATCGAGGCCCTATGACATCCTTTGATCTGTCCCTTTATCTGGTGCTTGATCCCGAGCTGTGCCGAACGCATTCGATGGTCGAAACCACCCAGGCAGCGATTGCAGGCGGGGCAACCATCGTCCAGTTGCGCGACAAAAGAGCCGGTACCGAAGGTCTGATACGCATCGGGCGCGAACTGATGGATGCGATGCGCGGTACCGGTGTGCCGCTGATTGTGAATGACGATATCGACGCCGCAATCGCCATTGGTGCTGATGGATTGCATGTCGGTCAGGATGACCTGCCGACAAAAACGGCGCGCGACCGGCTTGGCCCGGACAAGATCATTGGTCTGTCGATCGAAGACGAAACTGTTGCCCGCAAGGTTGATCGGTCGATTGTCGATTATGTCGGTATTGGACCGGTCTTTGCCACACCGACCAAACCCGATCACAAACCGGCCATCGGGTTTGATGGCCTTGCCAGTCTGGTTCGGATCGCCGGTTTGCCGTCCGTTGCGATCGGCGGGTTGAAACGCGATCACGTCGACCCGGTATTTGAAGCCGGTGCGAACGGCATTGCGGTTGTATCGGCAATTTGCGGACAACCCGATCCCGAAGGCGCCACCCGCAAGATTTCTGATGCCATCAAAGCCCGGAAATAATCGGTTAAATCAGATACCTGACCCGAAATTCATCGTGAAACCCCCCGCTCGATTTTCCGGTCTGGCGGGGGTTTTGATGGCAGTGACGCATGGCTGTCCCCCGCCCCGCGCAGCAAACCGCACGGAAATGCCGCAATTGCGCCGCTAATTCTCCGGCTTCGGGGTGCATCTTGTTTCCATGAGATCGATGCACACAAGCGCGAGGGATATCATGTTGAGATCTATGCGCAGCAAACCGGTCGCCATCGCCCTGATCTGTATCCTGACCGGAACGACCGCGGCTGTGGCAGCCATCCGGATTGCCCCGAAACCGACGACCGACAGTGTTACTATCAGCTCTGAAAAGCCGGCTGGTGAAGTCATTCTGACACACCAGGACGGTACCATTGCGCTTGATCGTGACTGTCATACCTTCCCGTGCAAACTGGATATTTCGTCCCTGCCAAAGGGCGAATATGACGTCATGATCCGCAACGGGACGGATATCGAACATCGCACCGGCCTGTATAAGGAATAGCCGGGGCCACCGATTTTTTTGGCGAGTCCCCGGAACGTTTTCCCGGCCGGGATGTTCAGTGAACAGGGCCAGGCGATATCATATTGCCAAACGGCGCATTGCATAAAATGCCAGCCGACCTAGATTATGGCCCAGAGGCACCCCTCCCTGCCCGGTGAAGTGGCCCTGCAACAAAGGTTTCCAACAGGTTGCACGGGATTTTCACTTTCACCAAAGGTGGAAAAAGGGATATGTTGCGTTACCGCACAGACCAATAATGAAAGTCGAGGAACTGTATCATGGCATTTGAACTCCCAGCACTTCCGTATGCATATGACGCACTTGCGCCGGTCATGTCGGCTGAAACTCTTGAGTTTCACCATGACAAACACCACAACGCCTATGTTGTGAACGGCAACAAGCTGCTCGAAGGTTCGGGCCTTGAAGGCAAGTCGCTTGAAGAAATCGTTGTTGCATCTTACGGCGACGCATCCAAAGCCGGCCTGTTCAACAACGCTGCCCAGCACTGGAACCACATCGAGTTCTGGCAGATGATGAAAGGCAACGGCGGCGGTGCCATTCCGGGTGAACTGGAAAAGAAAATCGTCGAAGATTTCGGCTCTGTTGATGCCTTCAAAGAAGCCTTCATTCAGGCTGGCGTTACCCAGTTCGGTTCGGGCTGGTGCTGGCTGGCACTCGACAAATCCGGCAAACTGGTTGTGACCAAGACCCCGAACGCGGAAAACCCGCTTGTTCACGGTCAGACCCCGCTGCTCGGTTGTGATGTTTGGGAACACTCCTACTACATCGATTACCGCAACGCGCGCCCGGACTATGTCAAAGCCTTCCTCGACAGCCTGGTTAACTGGGAATATGTCGCAGAGCGCTTCTCCAAAGCCGGCTAATCAGCCCGGCTTTGAGACGAGATTAAAGAAAGCGGCTCCTTTTTGGGGCCGCTTTTTTCTTTATATCCAAGACAATTGCAACAGTAATTATTGGGTAACCGACAAATCGATTCCTAATTTTTCTTTGTATACACCAATTCTCTTTTTAGCCCGATCCACAACGTCTTCGTAGAAAAGAACCTCTTGATAAAGTTCTCCTAGATTCTGTGAACTCTCGGGGTCTTCTAATGGACTTGTGCGAAAATAGCCCTTGCCAGTTGGAAATCTAGTCCAGCCCGCTATGCGTAAAGGGTTCAACGTGTCACCGATAATATACCCATAGAATTTTTTGATTCTGCCTTTAGATTTGGCAGCGAGTATATGAGCATATTCAGACAAGTCACCAATGTGATCATCCATGCTAACGCCCGGCGCCTTGAATTCAATAATTATCGCTGAGCCCTCTTCACTGAAAAGAGCAATATCTGGTCGCAACTTTGAATTATCATCCGTTCTTTTTGCGAGGATTTTTTCAAATGCAACATCAATTTCAGGATCGAATAACGCCGATCCATCCTCCCACTCTATCTGTGCGAGTGGTTTATCGGATGAAATATACTCGTAATAGTGGTACTCTTCATTTAGCAGCCAAATGTCGTGATCAGCTACCTCTTTGCTATCCTTCTTCATAGGAAAGAAAACGCTATGAATGATTTTTTCGTCCTTACGCCGCCCCTCAACATCAGGTGCTTGAAAATTCAGTTGCTTTCGGTGGGCTAAGCTCAGGACCTCGACGATTGCAGCCCTTCTCACGACCAGCTGCGACAGGTTGGCCATATCAAAGTTTTTCAACGACGCAGTATACATCCAAGAAAGGTCATTGATTTTCTGTCTGAAATCCTCCGAATCTGGTTCCAAATTGAGAATTTCATCCTTTAAATCAACTATGTTCTCTGTCTCAACAACAACCCTTTCCTGATACTTCTTCAATACTCGATCAACGACAGAATGCGCTGTATCGCCATATCTCACCCGCGTACCTGTATCAGCAAGCATCGCCTCAGAAATCCCAAAGTGCCTCGCAGCACTATCCATCACTTTTTCTTTATTCCAGTCGGGGGGAGTTACGAATTCTGCAATAACGTCGTCAATTACATCGTAAATATCTTGATACGAAATGGGCGCACCTGACACCAAGTCACCACCTTCCAGTTCTTCTGGAAGATCATCAAAATCATCCCGTTGTTCATTGACGCGGTTATCTAGAAAATCACCCTCAATCAAAACGATATGATGGAATTTTCCAACCGGATTATTTTGTTCAGTTTTGGTTCTTAGGTATCTCTTAGTGATGTCTTTAACGGGCGAGGACTTCGCGCAAAAAGCAATGGCGTTCTTTGGAAGGTCATACGCATTTTTATCAAGTTTGTAATGAGACACAGTGAACTGCTGTTCAGTTTGAGTTTTCTCTCCAGTAAGAGGGTCACGCTCCTTAACCATAACCGAACGAACCTCAGACACCGAGGGTAGGTCTGATTTTTTCAACGAGGCCTTAGCTGGGTTGCCGTCCTTCCCCACTTTTGTTTCAAAGGTGATTTTGAAATCACCGATTTGCTCTTCAAGACCAATCAACCTTTGAAGAAAAGATACGAGAACAGTCTTTTTGAGGGAACTTGCTGAGAAGATTTCAGACAAATCTTGCGCTAAAAACTTTCTATTCCGCGCAGTTTCCTTCAAATCTGATAGTGTGATGACGGTTCCGCTTCTTGTGGCATTCGATGGTGAAGCGGAGAACATATCAGGACTAATCTGTTTTTGATCTTCGTGAAACTCTAAGGTTCTCTCTCGAAAAGACCCATCTTCTTGAAAAATTGAAGAAACATTTACGCGGGAGAAGTGGTGGAAGTATTGAATCCTACCCGCTCCCTTACATTTTCCAATCCCTATTACGTCCAAATCATCCTTATATGACGTATCTTTAGTCAAAAATGCGAGAGCTTGATCCTCTCCGATACCGCAACCATTGTCGCTACATGTGATTTGGCAGTCGTGCGCTTCTGCGCCCAACAAATCTATATCCCAAAACTCAACCTTAAAGTGCACCTCCAAAGGTTCTGCACCAGGCTCTTCGTGCTTACGAATTAAGTACGAATCAATAGAGTTCGACAGAAGTTCATCAAAGACAACATAAGGGTTTGAACTAAGCTTAGTGTTCTTGAGGCTTCCACGAACATCTAGCATGCAAATATCTCTCAGGCTAACAAAACAACCAGAAATAATCTAAATCAACTATTTCACTATTCGACCGCTTAGCACAATGCAAATTAATCAATATCACCTTCTATCATGCAATTTGAAAAATTAGACTGCTATCGTTGCCGGAAAGACAAAAACCCCGCCGGCGAACCGGCGGGGTTTGGATCGAACCTGATCGGGCGAGTGATCAGATGTCGAATTTGATGCCCTGAGCCAGCGGCAGCTCGCGGGAATAGTTGATGGTGTTGGTTGCACGGCGCATATAGGCCTTCCAGGCGTCCGAACCGGATTCACGACCACCACCGGTTTCTTTCTCGCCGCCGAACGCACCGCCGATTTCTGCACCGGACGGGCCGATATTGACATTGGCAATACCGCAATCGGAACCGACAGCCGACAGGAACAGTTCGGTTTCGCGCACATCGGTCGAGAAGATGCACGAAGACAACCCTTGCGGCACGCCGTTCTGAAGCGCGATGGCTTCTTCAAGGGTTTCATAGGTCATGACATACAGGATCGGCGCGAAGGTTTCGTTGCGCACGGTATCGGTCTGACCCGGCATTTCAACGACCGACGGGGTGACATAGAAGGCGTTCGGATATTCGGATTCCAGCACACGTTCGCCACCATGAACAACACCGCCATCCTTTTTGGCATTGGCAAGGGCGGTCTGCATGTTGTTGAAGCTGTCTTCATCGATTAGCGGACCAACAAGGGTGCCATCGGCAAGCGGATCACCGATTTTGACCGACTTGTAAGCGGCAATGATTTTCGGAAGCAACTGATCCTTGACGTCTTTATGGACGATCAGGCGACGAAGCGAGGTACAACGCTGACCACAGGTGCCAACAGCCGAGAACACAACCGCACGAACAGTCATATCAAGATCGGCCGACGGGGTCACGATCATGGCGTTGTTGCCGCCAAGTTCCAGAATGGTACGCCCGAACCGTTCGGCAACACGCGGGGCAACTTCGCGGCCCATGCGGGTCGAACCGGTTGCCGAGACCAGAGCCACATCATGGCTGTCGGTCATGGCTTCGCCGATCTTGCGATCGCCGATCACGACCTGATGCAGGCCTTCGGGTGCATCACCGAATTTCGCCAGCGCCTTTTCAAAGATTTTCTGGCAGGCAAGGGCGGTCAACGGGGTCTTTTCCGACGGTTTCCAGATCACGGAGTTACCGCACACAAGCGCAAGCGCGGTGTTCCAGGACCAGACAGCAACCGGGAAGTTGAACGCGGAAATCACGCCAACAACGCCCAGCGGATGCCAGGTTTCCATCATTTTGTGGCCCGGGCGTTCGGATGCGATGGTCAGACCGTAAAGCTGACGCGACAGACCGACTGCGAAGTCGCAGATATCGATCATTTCCTGAACTTCACCAAGACCTTCCTGATAGATTTTGCCGCATTCAAGCGACACCAGACGACCCAGCGGTTCTTTTGCTGCGCGCAATTCTTCGCCCAGAAGACGGGCCAGTTCACCGCGACGCGGACCCGGAACCTGACGCCATTCACCGAATGCCTTTTTGGCATTGCCGATGATGTCGGTCATTGCCGCCGGATCGGTTTCGGCAACAGATGCGATTTCCGAACCGTCAACCGGGGTCTGGACCTTAAGCGTGCCATTGGCGATCTCGGCGTCAGACAGACCAAGCTCGGTCAGGATGGATTTGAAACTCACAGTAAAACTCCCTTCTTTTTAAACTTTCCGGTGATCCCACCGGCATTTCCCGTGATACCTATTGCGTTACCTGCGCCACTTTGGGCAGAAGTCTGGCGATGATGGCAAAGGCCTCATCAACCTGATCAAACGGAATGGTCAAAGGTGCCAGCAGGCGCACCACATTGGCGTGTTCACCACTTGGCATTAACAATAGCCCGCTTTCACGGGCCAGTTGCAACAAGCTTTGCAGACGTTTGGGTGACGGTTTGCCGTCATCTGCAATCACCTCGAACGCGCGCATGGCGCCAATTCCGCGCATATTGCCGATCACATGCCCGCCGGGCAGATCACGCAACCATGCGATATGGGTCGCATATTTCTCGCCAAGCTGCTTGGCACGACCAAGAATGTTGTCTTTTTCCAGAACCTCGAACACACCTTTTGCCGCCGCACAGGCAACCGGATTACCCGAATAGGTTCCGCCAAGGCCACCGGGTGCCAGCGCGCTCATCACGTCCTCTGCCCCGGTGATCGCGGCCAGCGGGAAACCACCGCCGATCCCCTTGCCCATGACAAGGATATCAGGTGCAACACCGGCATGTTCGATGGCAAACATCTTGCCCGTACGGGCAAAGCCCGACTGGATTTCATCGGCAATCAGAACCATGCCGTTTTCATCACAAAGCCGGCACAATGCGACAAGGAATTCACCGTCACAGGCACGAAAACCGCCCTCGCCCTGAACCGGTTCGATCACGATGGCGCCAACCGATTTCGGATCGGCAGAAACCGAAAACAGCTTGGCAATTGCCGCCATTGCATCCTCAACCGATATACCGGTTTCCGGGCAAGGATATGGCAGATGCCAGACCGGCCCCGGAAGCGGCCCAAGACCGGTTTTATAGGGCTTGGTCTTCCCGGTCAGTGCCAGGGTCGCAAGCGTTCTGCCATGAAAGGCCCCTTCGAAAGCAATCACTCCGGTCCGGCCGGTAAAGGCGCGGGCCAGTTTCAGGGCGTTTTCCATCGCCTCGGCCCCGGAATTGGTCAGCATCGATTTTGCCGGACCTTCAATCGGGCAGTTTTTCGCAAGCCAGTCGGTCACCGCAACATAGGGCTCATGGGGCAGTGCGTTAAAACAGCTGTGGGTAAAACGGTCGCACTGGGCAATCACCCGGTCCATCACAACCGGGTTGCGATGGCCGACTGTCAAAACACCGATCCCGCCAACGAAATCGATATAGCGATTGCCATCACTGTCCCAGGCTTCGGCATTCAGCGCCCGATCAAGATAGACCGGGTGCACATTGCGCACCCCGCTTGAAACCGAGACGGCCTGACGGTCACGAATGGAAGTCCCAAGCGTTTCAGCAGTTTTGTTGGCATCATCACGGGGCATTGGGGCCTGCTCCGACAATTGGTTTAACATGTTGATTTCGCATTATCGTTTCGAAATCGAATTAAATAACATTCAGCTCGAAAACCGTGGTGTTATCGCGGATACGCTCATACCCGAATACCGACAGATCAAGGGTCTGATAACTGCCCGTGGTGACAAGTTCGGCAATCCCGCGACCAACAGCCGGGCTTTGCTGCAACCCGTGGCCTGAGAACCCGTTGGCAAAGACGAAGTTCTTCACATCGGTATGGCGCCCCAGGATCGCGTTTTGATCAAGCAGGTTATAGGAATAGTGACCAGCCCAGGCATTGACGACCTTGATCGCCTCAAACCGTTCGCAGCGCTCGTACAGGCCCGGCCAGATGATGTCGTCAAACAGGCTGTGATCAACTTCGAAATCCCAGCATTCCGGGTCACGATCCTTGGGCGGGGCGATCCCGGTGATAAAGAATTCGCCTTCGGGACGGACATAAAGCCCGCTTGGATCAATCAGCATCGGACAGGACGCACTGATATCTTCGGCATCTCGGCAATTGAACACGAAGATGCAACGTTTGCGCGGCTCGACCGGGATTTCAAGACCCGCCATTGCTGCAAGTTTCGAACAACCGGTTCCCGCCGCATTGATCAGGGTTCCACAGCCAAACCTGCGCCCGTCTTTCAGGATAACCCCGGTAATCTGATCGCCTTGACGGGTAAGTTCGACAACTTCGCCGTCAATATATTCTGCTCCGCGCCGGCGGGCCTGTTTGCGGAATGACTGCATCAGGCAATAGGCATCAAACCAGCCTTCACCCGTTCGGCCCCAGCACCCCGCAGACAGATCGGATGTATTCATCCACGGATATTTGGCGGCCAGTTCATCGGGCTCCATCCAAACGATATCCGCACCGAATTCGATCTGGGTCGCGTGGTTCTGTTTCAGGATATCGCGCCCCTGATCGGTTGCCAGAATCAGATAACCCTTTTCATGCAGGGCAATATCGACATCGGGATCAAGGTCACGTTTCAGATTGCGCAGGAAATCGATGCCATAGGCCGACATTTCGATATTCACCGGGGTCGAGAATTGCTGACGGATTGATGCCGCCGACAGGGCCGTTGAACAGAATTCGTAATTGGGATCTTTTTCAATCACCAGAACCCGGCCCGTGAAATCATCCCGGCCGGTCAAATGCCACGCGATGGAGCTGCCAATAACCGCCCCACCGACAATGATCACATCATAATTTGCGTCAACAGAACCCATTCTTGCCTTCTACCCGATAAATTGTTGAAGCCCTGGCCAATGGCCGAACGCCTTCTTCCCGGACATTTTTGTTTTTATGCGCTGGATGCCATCCAAGTCCGAAACGGGGGAGACATCCTTCCGAAACATTACAAACTGACGGCAATCCAGCGCGATGGCTCTTGGCCTGAACGCTTCATATGGTGGCGCGAGGAGGCTTGGAACCGTTTAAAACGTTACGCCTTGGCTGCACAGCAAACAAACGATATATTCGCACCAAATCATTCCATTTTGTTATGAACTGGATCCTTTATGCGTCGCGTCCTGCCATCGCTGACTGCCCTGCAATTTTTTGAAAGTTCGGCCCGCCATCTGTCCTTTACCCGGGCTGCCGAAGAACTGAACGTCACGCAAAGCGCAATCAGCCGCCAGATCCGTGCGCTTGAGGAATATCTGGGTCGTGATCTGTTTCGCCGGGTGAAAAAACGCCTGAAACTGACTGCTGCGGGCGAAGCCTATGCCGCACAGGTTCGCGATCTTCTGGACCGGGCAGAAGCCGCCACCCTTCAGGTCATGGCCTATTCCGATGCCGGCGGGATGCTGAATGTCGGGACTTTGCCGACATTTGGTGCGCGCTGGCTTGTGCCGCGCCTTGGGGATTTCAAGGCAACCTGGCCTGATATCCAGCTTAATCTGATCACCCAGACGCGCGAGTTCAATTTCGACCGCGAAGGCATCGATATTGCCATTCATTTCGGGGATGACAATCTGCCCGGCTGTGTGTCCCATCGCCTGATGGGTGAAACGCTTATTGCGGTTTGCGCCCCCAAACTGCTTAAGGAAAATGACGATCTGCCGATTGCGCGCGAACGGGTGCGCAACTGCACGCTGTTGCAACATTCCACCCGCCCGCGCGCCTGGCAGGATTGGCTGGCCGCAACCGGAGTGGCTGTGGTCGATGAACTGGCCGGGCCACGGTTTGAGCATTTCCACATGGTCATCCAGGCTGCGGTCGCCGGACTGGGTCTGGCATTATTGCCGGAGTTTCTGGTGCGCGAAGAACTCGAAAGCGGGCGTCTGGTTGCGCCCTTTGATGTCTCGATCCCCAATCAGCACGCCTATTACGTTGTCTATCCCAAGGAAAAGGAAAACAACTTTGCAGTGCGGGCTTTTCGGGACTGGCTGATCGCGACCTGCAAAACCGAACAGGAAGCCCGCCCGGGCTGATCCCACCCGAACAAAACCCAGATACTATTCTTGTGGACAGAAAATTGATTGCCGATTGAACCAGCGATCCCTAAAGTTTCCGCATCCGGGGGTCGGGGCCGCATTTTTGCGCGCAATCCCCATATAGAAAAATGCTTTCAAAAGCATATTCGGGAGCAGTCCGGCAAACTGGCCGGGGGTGGGAGAAGGGAATTCAATCCGTGTCGTTACTTGAAGACCGCCTGGAACGCTACGACGTCTTGCCAGCCACATTTGGCATTTTGCGTAAGGCATCCAAGGACATTCACGATGGGGCGGCCAAACGCGCCAGGACATTTTACAAGATCATCGCCCAAAAAGCCGGTCCTGATCAGCCCTCCCTTTCCGATAGCGTGACAGCACAGCTGACCGACGCCCTTCAATCCCACTGGCAAAAGCTGTTTGATGGCAAGATTGATGATGATTTTGTGCGGCAATCCATTGCCATCGGGAAACGCCACGAAGAATACGCCATCACCCCCAAACTTTATATTTCCGCTTATAACGCGGTTACCGATGCGCTGATCGAAACCATTATTGTCAAATTCCGCTGGCGTGCCGGCGAAGCCGGGAAAATCGTCACGGCCCTGACATCGGTCATGCTGCTTGATATCGAATTGACCCTGACGGCCTATTGCGATGCCAGTGCCGAAAACCGGCACAAGGCATCGGAAAACGCCTTTGCCGATCAACAGCTTGACCGCACGATGGATTTGTCAGTCGCGATCAATGAAAGTGCAATTTCAAATGCACGGATGATGAACGTGATCAGCGATGTCGACCGGCAAGCCCAGTCGATTTCAGCGGCGGTCGATCAGATGGTATCGGGTATCAGTCACATTGCGGAAAACGGTCGGGTTGCTGCCGACAATGCCGAAGACGCCATCAATGTCACCCGCAACGGTCAGGAAACCGTCAATGGCGCAGTCGACAGCATGAATGCCATTGCCAACGCGGTTCAGGATGCGTCGCGCCGGGTCGATATCCTTGCCGATGCATCGGCAAAGATCGGGGAAATTGTCCAGTCGATCGAAGCCATTGCATCGGAAACCAATCTTTTGGCGCTTAATGCCACCATTGAAGCCGCCCGTGCTGGCGAAGCCGGCAAGGGATTTGCCGTCGTCGCCAACGAGGTCAAGGCACTGAGCCAGCAAACCGCACGTGCAACCGAGGAAATCCGAACCCGTATCACCAACCTTCAGGACGAAACGCGCGGCATTGTCGATGCGATGAATCTCGGCACCGAAGCAGTATCGCGCGGGCAGGAAGTCATGGGTGAGGTCGCCCATGACATCAGTGAAATCGGCAACAAAATGGAAGACACCACCCAACGCATTGCCGACATTTCCAACATTCTTGATGAACAAAACCGCGCCACAGACGCCGTACGCACCGGCATCAGTGGCATTGCCAACCAGACCGGCGGACAGGTTACGGCCATCAAATCGGCAATCGCAACCGTTGGTGAAGTCGAACAACTGATCGAACAACAGGTTTCCGAACTTGTGCGGTATGACATTCCCAACCGCACCATCCGAAGTGCCCGGGCTGAGCACGCCGTCTATTTCAAGGCCGTCGCCGAAGTTCTGGCCGGGCTTGCCGATCCTGCCAATGTTGAAATCGGTGCCGCCACCAGTTGCCGGTTTGGCAAATGGTATGACAGCGACGCCAGCAAACCCTTCCGGGACCTGCCGGGATTTGCTGCCGTGCGCCAACCTCATGAAAATCAGCACAAAGCCGGGCATGACGCAATTGCGGCCTATGCCAATAATGACATTCCGGCTGCCGAAGCGGCCTTTGCCAGGATGGAGGCCGCAACGACCGATGTGCTTGCAGCCCTTAAGCAGCTTGCCGATGAAGCATCGCAAACAGTTTCAAAAAGCAGCACCTGACGGAAAAACCGGTCAACCGGCCTGACTGACCAGAACGCTACCGCCTTCGGGATCAGGGATGGCGCGGATCGGGCTTTTAAACACGGCCGACAACAAATCCGGGCGCATGACATCGTCAACCGCACCCTTTGCAACCATTTCCCCGTTTTGCAAAACAACAACCCGGTCGGCATAGGCCGTGACCTGATTGAAATCATGCAAGATCATCAGAACACCAACCCTGTTTTGATGGGCTTCGCGCCGGGCAACGCCAAGCAACGCATGCTGATGGGAAACATCCAGACCCGATGTCGGCTCATCAAGCAACAAAAACCGGTCACGATCCTCATGACCGGTTTTGGGAACCATATTGCGTTCCGGCCCATCCATTCCCCAGACCTGAACCAAGGCACGGGCCAGATGCACGCGCTGTTTTTCCCCGCCCGACAATGCCGGATAGGCACGGTCGGCAAGGTGATCAATATCGGCAAGCCTGATCGCATGGCGAACCAGCTTCTGATCAAGTTGCCTGGTTGATATCTTGCGAAATGGTGCACGACCCAGCGCAACCACATCGCGCACTGCAAACGGAAAGGTCATCGAGGCGGCCTGTGGCATCACGGCGCGCGACTGGGCCAGCGCCAATGCCGTGGTTTCCGTGATGTCCTGACCACTTTGCCGTATGGTCCCCTTGGTTGCCCGATATTCACCGGCCAATACCCGAAGCAGGGTCGATTTGCCCGCCCCGTTTGGCCCCAGCACGGCCAGCACCTCGCCCGGTGTGACTTCAAGCGAAATATCACGCAGCAAATAACGGCCACGCGCCACAAAGCTAACGTCTTGTGCCACCAAACTCATAGGCGACGCCTTTTCTTTTCGCGCATCAGCAATCCAAGGAAAAACGGCCCGCCGACAATCCCGGTCACAAGACCGATCGGCAGTTCGGCCGGAAGAACAATGATCCGTGCCACCGCATCGGCCCCGGTCAGCATGATCGCCCCGCAAATTGCCGATGCCGGCAGGACATAACGGTTATCAGGCCCGGTAACCAGCCGCACAAGATGCGGTGCCACCAGCCCGACAAATCCGATAATGCCCGAAACAGCCACGGCTGCACCGACCACAAGGGCCGTTACCACCGTCGCCCGGCGTTTAAGATGTTCGACCTCGACGCCAAGATGGCGTGCTTCGGCCTCGCCCAGTAAGAACAGGTTAAGCGGCGTGCCAAGCGTCATCAGATAGGCAATGCCCAGTGCCATGATGAACAGTGCTGGTGTATCGGTCGGGCCGTTCCCGGCAAGTGCCCCCATCTGCCAGAAGGTCAGGCTGCGTAACTGGGCGTCATCGGCCATATAGGTAAAGACACCGACACCGGCAAAGGCCATCGCATTGATGGCAACCCCGATCAGCAACATGATTGCGGCATCTGTCTGGCCATCCTGACGTGACAGAATCCGGATGAAGGCAGTTGCGATCACCGCCCCGCCAAAGGCCGCGAGCGGAACACCATAAGGCCCGACAACCGGATAATAACTGCCCAGAATGATATGGCCGGTCACGATCATTGCAACCGCCCCCAGGGCCGCACTGGCAGATACCCCGATGATGCCCGGATCCGCGATCGGATTGCGAAACAGACTTTGCATCACCGCCCCGGCAAGACCAAGTCCCGCACCAATCACAATCGCACGCGCAATCCGGGGCAACCGCAAGGTATCAAGGACACGCGCATCAAATGCATCAATGCCGACACCCGCGACACCAATCCGGTGCGCGATATGCGCAACCACATCACCAAGTTCGATGCGCGCCCCGCCGGTGCCCAGCGAAATGATCACCAGAACCAGCAGCGCAACCATCAAAAGAACCAGAACCATCACCGGCCGATTGATTTGCCAGTATTGCCGAAGCGATGTTTCCACCTGCCTCACAGACTTCATTGACCGTGTTCTTGTTGATGAAGGGATTTCGCCACATCACGGATTTCTGACGCCGATTCCGGTCCGAAACCAAGAATGGTCGAAGACGAAACCGTCAAAACCTTGCCATTGGCAACCGCCTTGTTCAGACCAAGAACCGGGTCGGATTTCAAACCGTCCAGGCCACCGAAATGGTCAACCGTCGACTGCGGCACCAGCACATAATCAGACTGATCGGCAGCAATGATTTCCGGTGAAACCGGTTTGAACCCGTCAAAACTTGCCATCGGATTGGTCCCGCCAATCAGATCGATGATTTCTGAAGCCGTCGTGTGGCTTCCTGCCGAAAGCGGTTTGCCATGACCAACCGCCATCAGAAAGATGATGCTTGGACGTCCGGCTTCATCACGTGCAGCAAGACCCGAAATATCGTCACGGACTTTCTGGATCAGTGACTTCGCATCTTCGTCGCGCCCAAGAGCCTTGCCCGCAACCGCGATTGCATCTGGCAGGTTCTTGATCTCGTCCAAAGACGGCAATTTGACGACCGGTATTCCCAGATTGCCAAGTTCCTGCAACACGTTTTCGGGTCCGGATTTTTCAACAGCAACAACAAGGTCGGGCTTCAGGCTGATGATCCCCTCTGATGCCAGTTGCCGCATATAGCCAACCTTGGGCAAAGTCGGCACGGGATCGGGTCGGGTACTGGTGGTGTCGGTTGCAACCACGCTGTCCCCGGCACCAAGTGCAAAGACGATTTCAGTTGCCGGTGCACCGACAGTAATGACACGCGCCGGACGCTCGTCGGCATGGCTTGGCACAGCAAGACCGGTACCGGACATCAGGACAATCAGGAATGCGATAAAACGACGCATCAGTTACTCCGCAACAGCTTGTTTAGCGGCATCAAATCGCGGAAGTCCTTCCGCCAGTTTCTGCCAGGCAGGGTTTTCGGGTTCTTTTGGCGCGCGTTCACCACAGAAGATCGCGAAGTTGTTAAGGTCCGCGTCATACAATTCAACAGTGGTCACCACACCTTCGCGGATCGGTTTGCGCACGATCCAGGCTTCGGCGATCATATCCATGCGCAGATGCAGGGTGAAACGCGGGTCCATGACATTGATCCAGTCCCCCATTTCACGGATGGTGTTCACGGGGCCGGTGTGAATCTGGATCGCACCGGCATTGCCGACAAACACCATGATCGGCAAACCGCTTTCGGATGCCGATTCCAGCATGGTTTTAAGGGAATCGTTGGTCAGTCGTTCGGCAAACTCGGTGCCGACAAGACGCATGCCCTGCTGACGCCCGACATTGAAATCCTTAAGCAGACCGTGGAACTGATGCACATCGGTCATTTTGCGCCAGTGGGCGCGCAGGTTCTCGACATCGACATCTTCATCCTTGCGGGTCACGGCCTTGGGCAATGGCGGCAGGGTCTCGATACCCGGTTGCTGATTCCCGGCACGGAATTCCGCAATCAGCGCCTCGTAACCCGCTGCGTTTGAGTTGTCGGTCAGGAAAATCTTGTGGATCGCTTTGCCTTCATGATCGAAGAACTGCAAGCTGCGGCGACGCCCTGCGCGCGGATTGTTGGTTTCAACCGCAAATCCGTGCCCCCAGCGCCCCAAAAACAGGCGAAGGTCCACATCGCCGTTCAGGACAAGGCCCATTTCGCCATTGATGCTGACCTTGCCAAAGGTTCCGATCTTTTCATGAACAACACTGGGATTGCGGGTCAGGATCTTGACCTCGCCCAGTTCTTCTAGGCGCTTGATCAGATCCCCCCAATCAGCATCCAGACGCACGACATTGTTGCCAATACCCGCTGCAACCAGCTC
This sequence comes from Thalassospira povalilytica, assembly GCF_002844235.1. Taxonomy (GTDB): domain Bacteria; phylum Pseudomonadota; class Alphaproteobacteria; order Rhodospirillales; family Thalassospiraceae; genus Thalassospira; species Thalassospira povalilytica. The sequence goes on from NZ_PGTS01000003.1 coordinate 92,554, forward strand.
ACCTTCGGTCAGGCCAAGCTCGGCTGCGATATCCACCGCATAGCCCTTTGCCTCCCCGGCAGAAAAGGCCGACCAGGCTTCAAGCGGTGTTTTGAAATTGTTTTCACTCATGGCGTTTAAATACCTCCTCAAAGATCAGACGATGCAAAAGCTGCATCGTCTGATCCCGTGACATCAGAATTTCATGCTTGCAGAAATTTTCAGATTGCGGCCCGGCTCATACAGGCCCTGATCAGCTGTCTGATAATTGTGATCAAGAATGTTATCGATCCCGGCATTGACGGTCAGGCCGGGCACTGTTTCATGTGCATCCCAGCTGACAAAAACGTCAAAGGTTGCATATCCCGGAACCTCGCTGCCCGATGCGATCCGGGTCAACCGATCAACCAGATTGGCCCGTCCACCAAGCTCGACACCGTGATCCTGGAAACGGTAGCCGCCTGACAAGGCAACCTTGTCAGCGGGAATGTCGGAAAGATTTGCACCCGTGCGGGTATTTTCCCCGCGAATGCGCGATGCAGCCAATCCGCCAAAGATCACACCGGTATCGTAAGTCAGCTCTGCTTCGAACCCTTGAATCTCGGCTTCGGGAACGTTGACGCTTTTGGTTTCCGAACTGCCAAACGTTGCGCCTTGCTGTTCGATATAGTCTTCGATTTTGTTGTGGAAATAGGCGACCTTGGCGCGGAACGCATCACCATGTGTCAACAGATTGTCGGATTTGAAGTTCGTCCCGAATTCCCACGTTTTGGCCTTTTCGGCTTCGAGATCGGGGTTGGCGACAAAATTATTCCCCGGGAAATGATAGCCGCTTGCATACATTTCAGTCATTGCCGGCGCGCGGAACGCCTCGGCGTAACTGACATAGGGCTGCATCCAGGATGTCAGGCGATAACTTGCCGAAAAGCGCGGTGAAATGGCGCTGTCTTCGCGGGCACGCTGCCCGTCCGCGGAAAGATCGTAGGAATCAAAACGAACCCCGGCGGTCACATCAAGCGCATCGGTCAGCGCCAATGCATTATCGACATAGACGCCATAAATGGTCATTTCGGCATCAGGAAACAGGTTGGAAACGGCGACACCGTTACGACGGCCTTCCTGGGAATCCTGATAGATTTCACCACCGACGGTCACCGCCAGATCGCGTCCCGCCAGATCAAAGCGCGATGTGTTGCTGCCATCCAGACCAATGGTATCAAGGGTACGTTCATCGTGACGACCGTCACTGACCCGTTTTTCATCCAGATCCGTGCGCATGCCATAGGCATTCAAATTGGCATCAATCCAGTCATTTGCGGAGTCATGGTAACGATAGCCAAGCACCATTGATGTTTCTTCGCTTTCGCGATTCACAAGATAGTTGCTGGTACTCAGTGCAGCACCGCTATCGGGTGCCGACGGCAGGCGATGGTCATCGTTATAACGCTGCACGGTCAGGGTCAGCCGGCTAGCATCATTGATGTCGATACCACCTTTGAGCATCCCGTTAATGTAGTCATCATCGGTGTAGGGTTGCTTGTCGCCATCACCGGATTCAAAATTGCCGGTACTTTCGCGGGTCACGCTTACAAGCAGATCGGTGTTATCGGACGGACGGCCATACGCCATGCCATTGGTCGTCAGGCCGTGATCAACCGATGCGTAGCCAACCTTTACCCGCGCACCCAATGTCTGACCGGGATCAAGAAGATCGTTGGCATCTTTGGTGGTCAGGGCGATCACACCCCCCAGTGCCCCGGTGCCCTGCATGGTCGATGCCGCACCACGATACACCTCGACCGATTTCAGAACCTCCGGATCAAAGAAGAACCGACCCTTGTGACCGACACTCATATTGGCGCGTGCACCATCCACGCGCACAACAACCCGGTCACCGGTCAATCCGCGAATGATCGGTTCCTGTACAGTGCTGCGCGGACCACCATGAATTTCAACCCCCGGCATTCCGCGTAAAATATCGGAAAGATCAGATGCCTGACGGCGTTCAAGTTCTTCTTCATCGACCACAGAAATGGATGCCGGGGCATCAATAACCGACGTTTCCAGTTTGTTGGCGGTAATCGTGATGGCATCAAGTGCGACGACGGCGACTGTTCCGGTTTGCGCGGAAGTTTCCGCAGTCGTTTCGGTTTCGGTCGGCTGGCCGTTTGTTGACGATGCCGCGTCCTGGGCCTGGACCGCTGTTGCAAGCGCAAATGTGGATACTGTCGCCATAAGCAGGCGCGCAGAATTGCTAAGAGCCATGATCTTCCCCTAAGGCAGCTTTTTTCCGATTTCGGCTGGCTGGCTGGCTTGTGCAGGGCACTGGCGCGCTGGCTGGCAAATCTGGTGATTTGATTGTCGGGCGTCGGGCGACGCCTACTTCGTAAGAATAAGTTTGTTGTTTGACGTCATGCGCAGGCGGTATTCATCCCCCTGATGAAGAATGATGATCTCGCGATCCATTCCCATCAGATCTTCCACCTGGATCTGTCTTGCCTGACCGGTTTTTCCCGGCTTTTCTGATTTGGCTGCGATGTCAGGCATCGCAAACTCCTTGTCCAAATGACACCTTAATTGATAATGATTTGCATTCTTATAGAATTTTGCGAAAGCAAGTCAACTGCGCAATTGCGTCGAATTCGCAACTTCTACCCCCAAAGCCGGCTCAATGTGAAAAAGGCCACATTTCCACACAGGAAATGCAGCCTCATGATCGGGATCAGGGTCTTTTTGGTCGTTTGATTTGCGCGCTCAGGCTTCGCCGATTTTGTTTGGTGATCCGGCACGCATCGATGCCACAAGCTGAATCGCCACGACAACAAACAGGAAATAAAGCGCGACCTGCCAATCCCCAAGCAGGTCGTGAAGAGCACCAAACAATACCGGGCCAATCGCCGCAAACAGATATCCGACCGATTGCGCCATGCCTGACAAACGTGCCGATGTTTGCGGGTCCGCGCCGCGCATCCCCACCAGCGTTAACGCAATACTGATCATGCTGCCCTGTCCCAGACCAAGACATACCGCCCATATATAGGGAAGTTCGGTTGTGGCAAAAACGAACCCGGGAATGGCGATGATCAACGGGATATGCAACACCAGCATTGCCAGCTTCTTGTTGGCAATTTTCGAATAGATCAGCGGTGCGGCAAAGGCTGCGGGAATCCCAAATACGTTAAAGATCGACAAAAGTGTCGCGGCCTCGGCCTCGGTGATTCCGTGATCAATAAAGACCTTCGCTAGCCATGCGACCCCTGTGTAAAACATCAGGGACTGACAACCAAAGAACAGGGCAAGCCACCAGGCTTCTACATTTTTCCAAAGCGATATTTTGGCCGTCAATGCCGGTGCAGCAGCCTTGTGCCGGTATCGCAGCATCGGCAACCAGCACACAAAGGCGATTGCCGCAAACACCGCCCAAACGCCAAGCGACCAGCGCCAATCCCCGCCGGCTGCATTGCGGATCGGAATAGAAATGAATGCAGCGACGGTGGCCCCGGTTGACATGGTGAAGGTATAAAGGGCTGTCACAAAAGCCACATGGGTCGGAAAGCTCCGCCGCACCAGTGACGGGGTAAGAACATTCATCACCGCGATCGCCGCACCCAGAATGATGGTCCCGATCACCATGATGTCATAGGCCCCGCTGGCCCGAAGCCCCTGCCCCACCGCAATGAACAGCAACATGGTCATCAAGGTTGCCTCAAGACCGAATTTCTGGCCCAGACGCGGCGCAAAGATCGACAAGACACCGAAGCTCAGAACCGGCAATGTGGTCAACAGGCCAAGCTCCGTTCCCGAAAGAGACAAATCGGTGCCGATAATTTCGGCGAGCGGGCCAAGCCCGACGATGCTTCCACGCATATTGGCCGCCAAAAGCAACACAGCCAGCAAAAAGCCGATATGCGCACCAAGGCGGTTAAACCCGCGTCCCGCATCATGGGCTGGATCGGTGGTCGGGGCAGTTTTGTCAGTCATCGGAAAACTCCGTCAGGATCACACACGATCCGCGTTACGTCGTGATGGTGGCACGATCTGATCATCTTGATTACAGGTTGGAAGAACCCGTTCTTTATCCAAATGCGGTAACACCCCACAAAACCCGAAGGGCGATCAGCACAAACAGAATGGCGATAATTCGTTCAATCCAGGCAGCATGATCGCGCAGCCATGGCAATACCGCACCATGGGACAAACCGATCGCCACCAGGCAATACCAGCCCGCATCAATTGCCGCTGCGGTAAATGCCAACAGGAACTTGCCGCTCCATTCGAATTCGGGGGATACAAACTGGCTAAACAAGGCCAGGAAAAACAGCGCGATCTTGGGGTTGAGAAACGCGATCATAAACCCGTCACGCGCCGCCTGCCCGATTGATCCGGAAAGCTTGGCTGTGCCGTCAACATTGAACTTTGCTCCTGATCCTGCCGCACGCCATGCCTTGATCGCAAGCCAGATCAGATAAAGCGCCCCCAGAATGCTGACTGCATTGTGAAATACCGGTACGGTCTGAAACAGGATGCCAAGCCCGGTCATGGAGATCACGGCATAAAAGCCGATACCAAGACCATGCGCCAATGCACAGGCGAAACCTGCCTGACGGGACTGCCCGACCGAATAGCGCAGAACAACAGCCAGGCTCGGCCCCGGGGTCATCGCCCCCAGAACACAAATGGTTGCCACAGACAACCAGGCGGCAAAACTCATGACGTTTCCTTTTGGTGGCGCGGGCTTGGGTCCCGCCTTGTTTGCCTGCAAAGCTATATACTTGGCAGAACCGTTTCAACGGAAATGAAGTGTCGCTATGATGCCCGACTGCGCCACCCTGCACATGACCGGGAATTCCCCGCAAAAGACGGTTTCAAACGATGTTTCTGCTGCTTAAAAACGCCAATCTGTTCGCCCCTGCCGCACTCGGGATCAATGACATCCTGATCTGTGGTGAGAAGATTATCGCCATTGCCCCTGATCTTGTGGTCTCGGTTCCGGCCGAAATCAGGACGATTGACCTTCGGGGAAAAACGACAGTACCGGGCTTCATTGACGGTCATGCACATCTGATTGGCGGTGGCGGTGAAGGCGGATTTGCCACCCGCACCCCCGAAGTGGCGATTGGCGACTTGATCGAAGCCGGTATCACGTCAATTTGCGGGTTGCTGGGCACGGATGCCGCAACCCGCCATATCGCGTCCCTTTATGCCAAAACCAAAGCCCTGCGCACCGAAGGCCTTTCGGCCTGGTTCTTTACCGGCGGGTATCGTGTTCCATCGCCAACGCTGACCGGAAATATCGGCGATGACGTCACATTCCTTGATGCCTGTATCGGCCTTAAGACCGCAATTTCGGACCATCGCAGCAGTCAAAGCACCGTTGACGAACTGGCCCGCATCGCATCCCAATCACGTATTGGCGGCATGACATCGGGAAAATCCGGCGCCGTGGTCGTTCATCTTGGCGATGGCGACGGCCACTTTGATCCATTGATCGGGGTGGTTGAAAATACTGAAATCCCGATTGGTCAGTTCATTCCAACCCACGTAAACCGCAAACGTGCCCTGCTCGATGCGGCAAAGGATTGGGCCAAACGTGGTGGCAATATCGATTTCACAACCGGGATTGATGCCGAAAGCGATCCAACCGGGTCGGTCAAGACATCAGCCGGCATTGCAGAATGCCTGGCAGATGGCGTGCCCCTTGATCGTATTTCCATGACATCGGACGGAAACGGTTCTTTGCCTGATTTCGACAAGAATGGCAAAATGATCGGGCTTTCGGTGGCCGGATTTGACACTGTCGGGCGTGAATTTGCCGATCTTGTCGAATCCGAAAAGCTTGATATCCCTACCGCACTTGCGCCGATTACCTGCAATCCGGCAAGGATGCTGGGGCTTGGCGGTTCAAAAGGGTACCTTGGGTGCGGGCATGATGCCGATATTCTGGTTCTTGATGATGCGCTGGCACCTGAAACGGTCATCGCGCGCGGCAAAGTGGCAATGATCGGCAAGGAACGGCTGTTGCGTGGTACTTTTGAGCGATAAGTCCCCGGTTCTTGAGAAAACCGACCTTAAAAGGCATCAAACCGCCGCGTTACCGGGATTTGATGCCTTTTTATTGTCATATCTGCCCGAATTATCCCCCAATAAGGTCAAACCTCTCTCGCAATTGTCGGTCACGATCCAGTCAGGAGACAGGCTTTCAAACGATCTGTTCCAAATTGACGGAAAGGACACGGGAAATGCGACAGGCAGCCATTGTCTTGGCCGTTGCAAGCGCATTGGGGCTTTCAGCTTGTAGCGGATTGAATGACCGAAATCAGAAAATGCTAAGTGGTGCCGCCATCGGTGCAGGTGTTGGTGCAGTCGGCACCGTTATCACTGGTGGATGCGTCACCTGTGGTGCCGTGATCGGCGGCGCGGTAGGTACCGGTGTCGGTTACATCATGCATGAAAACGAACAGGCCCGGAAATGATCAGAAAATCGATCATGATCGCTGCGGCACTGGGCCTTGCGATACCGGTCGGTATTGCCGACGTCGCCCGGGCCGATCCACCGCCATGGGCCCCGGCGCATGGTTATCGCACCAAACACCATGATGGCCGTGGCGACAAACATCACCCCAAACAAAGACCCGATCAGGACATCTTTGTGTCCAATGGCAGCTATCTGCGCTGCAACCGCGACATGATCGGTGCGGTGATCGGGGCCGGGTCCGGTGCGGCGCTCGGCTCAACCATTGGTAAGGGTGACGGTCGTACTGCTGCGATGATTGGCGGGGCAATTCTGGGAATGCTGGGCGGCTATAATATTGGTCAGACCCTTGATCAAAGCGATGTGGCCTGTACCGGATATACCTTGCAAACTGTGCCCGATGGGCGGCCGGTGCGGTGGCTTAATCCGGAGTCGGGGAACAGCTATAACGTTGTGCCGACAAGAAGCTGGCAAAACAGCGATGGCCGCTATTGCCGTGAATATACTGCAACCGCAGATATTGGCGGAACACCGCACGAAACCTATGGCACCGCATGCCGTCAGGCTGACGGATCCTGGCAAATCGTATCCTGAATGTGCTGCGCATCCTTCTTCTAAAACCTGATCACCAAACATACAAAGACCCGGTATTTCCGGGTCTTTTTTTATATTCAGCCCTTGAAAATACGCATCTTAAAATCACTTGAAATCAATGCCTTATTCGTTGACGAAGTGTCCATATCGTAATTTGATTTACGTTAACGTCACTTTGTATTACAGTCTGATCACAATCATAAGAAAAATACGTCCAAATGAGGGAGGCGTTCGTGGATGACATCCTCGAAACCGTAAAAGAAAAGCTGCCACAGCTTCGCGGACTTAATGCCGTTGTCGCATTTGATTGCGGGGATGACGGTCATATTGTTGTCGATGCCACCGGTGACGAGCCGGTCATCAGCGATGATGATCTTTCGGATGCGGATTGCATCTTGAAAATCAAAAAAGCCAACCTCGAAAAACTGATCGCCGGAAAACTTGACCCGATGCTTGCCTTCACGCTTGGCAAACTCAAAATCAAGGGATCCATGGGAATAGCGGCAAAATTGTCATCCATGCTGGATTGACGCGGCCGGATGATCCGTTCTGCGGGGGAAACATGCGCCAACACAACTGGAAGCGCACCGTATCGGGGTTGATAGCAGGCATACTCGCCCAATCTGCCATTGTTTCAATGGCATCAGCAGGCGAGACCCTTAATTTTCGCGTCCTCAAGGACGGCGAACCGATTGGTCACGAGACAGTCGAAATCACACCGACAGATACGGGACATACCGTCAGGATAGAAACCCTGACCGATGTCAGCGTGCTGTTCCTGAAGTTCCATTACGACCATCAGCGCACCGAGATTTGGCAAAACGACGCGCTGGCTTCGGTCGAAACCACCACCAATGATGACGGCACACACTATAGCTGGCAGGCAAGCTATGATGGTGATTGTTACCAGCTTGTCGGCAAGGGTGTCGGAAAACGCGACGCCTGTGACGGTGCCTGGCCCCTAAGTTTGTGGTCCGAAGACGTCACAACCAAAACCAGCCTCTATAGCGTCATTGATGCCGAACCTTATGGCGTAGAAATCCGGAAGGTCGGCACAGAAAATGTAATGATCGAAAACCGGGAAACACCGGCGACACATTACATCATGTCAGGGGATGTCCAGCGCGACCTTTGGTACGGTCCTGACAAAAAACTGCTGAAAACCAGCTTCAAACGAAAGGGTTACGACATCGACTTCATTCGGGTTGATGCGATGAGCCTTCACAAATAAAAGCGGGCGTTTCGAATTAAGAATTTGAAGCGTTTAAGATTAAGGGAGAAACTGATGTCAAAGCTCAAGATGAGCTGCCTCTGGGGGGCAGCTTCGGGTACTGCAATTTTGTGTGCATTGGCAACCATTGGCACTGCACACGCTTCGGGTTTCCAGGTCCGCGAAACCAGCGGCACACTGCAAGGGTCAAGCTTTGCAGGGATGTCGACACTGACCACCGATGCTTCCACAATGTCCTACAACCCCGGCTCGGTCGGACAATACACCGAGACAACATACAGTGCCGGCGTCACCGTAATTCGGCCAGTCGCAAAAGCGACCAATACTGTCGCAACAGATGGTGCACGTACAACCATTGCCCAAACTGGCGGCGGCTATAAGGACATGGCAGAAGATGCTGCTGTTCCGAATGCCCATGCAGTCTGGAAACTCAACGAACAAATTAATCTCGGTGTATCAATCACTGCCCCTTGGGGTCTGGTAACAGATAACGACTCAGATTTCGCAGGGCGTTTCTTTGGTACAACATCCAAAATCAAAACCGTCAATATCAAGCCCGTGATGGCGTATCGCTTTGACAACGGCCTGAGCATCGGAGCTGGGCCGCAAATTCAGCGTTTTGAAGCAAGATTGGACAAAGCTGTTCCATCTTTGGCCGGTGCCAAGACGGAAGGGAACTCATCGCTTAAAGGCGATGATATCGGGTATGGCTGGACAGCTGGCCTTAACTGGGAGCTTACCGACGCAACCCGCCTTGGTCTGTCCTACAATTCCGAAGTCGATCACAAACTCGAAGGCAAGATCAAGTTTGACAGCGCTGCGAAAGGCCTTCTGACCCCTTATACTGATCGCAATGCTTCGGCAAAGATCACAACCCCAGAAGCCATTGCATTCGGGATGTCCCACGATATCGACGATCAATGGACAATTATGGGCGACGTCCAATGGACGAACTGGAACTCGGTGAGTGAGCTGGTCTTTAACTATGACGGCCTAATCAACAGCAACCTTTCCACCAGCGGCAGCACAACCGAATATTACAACTGGGGATCGTCATGGTTCGGGGCACTCGGTGCACGTTACCAGCATGATGAAAACTGGGCCTTCACCGGGGGTATTGCTTATGACGAGACCCCGATCAAAACCCGCAACCGTAATGTGCGCTTACCCGATTCCGATCGTTATTGGGTATCGTTTGGCACCACCTACAAGGTTGCTGACTGGGTGGATGTGAATCTTGGATACACCCACATTTTCGCTAAGTCTGCACGGGTAGATCACACCTCTGCAGCACTTGGTAACTATGCAGCAGACTATGATGCAAAAGTCGACATCATCGCTCTGCAGGCGAATTTCAAGTTCTGATCTGCTATAATGCCTGGCATGGGGCGGCAATAGCCGCCCCGACCGGGTTGCTTTTTTTTGCCCGCAAAGTGACGTTAACGTAATGGAGTTAACGCAAGTGAACAAAGTAAACGTTCAAGAATCCCCTATCCTGATAAACGGCGTTGATGTCAGCACGCCCATTCAGACGCGTCTGGTTCACGAGATTTTTGATTCCGCGGCCAAGCGGTTTCCGCAACGCCCGTGTCTGGATTTTCTGGGAAGGATCTATGATTACAAAACCATCGCCGAGCAGGTTGATCGTGCCGCCGAAGGGTTCAAGCAACTGGGCGTGCGCAAAGGCGACAAGGTCGGCCTTTGCCTGCCAAACACGCCTTATTATGTCGTATGTTATTACGCGATTTTGAAATGCGGCGGCGTGGTGGTCAATTTCAACCCGCTTTATGCCAAGCGTGAAATTGCCTATCAGATCGAGGATTCCGGCTGTCGCATGATGGTGACGCTGAACCTCAAACAGATTTACCCCAAGGTTGCTGCCTGCCTGGATGAAACCTGTCTCAAACGCATTGTTGTTTGCGAGATGAGCGACATCCTTCCGCCGGTCAAAAGCGTTCTGTTTTCGCTGTTCAAACGCAGCGAACTGGCCGAAGTCCCGAATGATCTGCGTCATATTGCCTATGAGCGGGTCATTGGCTGCAAGCCGGTTGAAACTGTAGCCGATGTGTCGGTCGAAGACCTTGCCGTTCTGCAATATACCGGCGGAACCACCGGTCGCCCCAAAGGGGCAATGCTGACCCACGCTAATCTGAGCGCCAATGTCGATCAGTTGACCCGCTGGATGCCCGATGCCCATCCCGGACACGAAGTCACGCTTTGTGTTCTGCCGTTTTTCCACGTGTTCGCAATGACAGTGGCACTCAATACTTCAATCAATCTTGGAGCAGAACTTGTACTGCATCCAAGGTTTGAGCTCGGCGCCCTTCTGAAGTCGCTCGACAAGAAAAAGGTCACCATCTTCCCGGGGGTTCCGACCATCTATACGGCGATCAACAATTCGCCTGAAACACCCAAACACGATCTGTCACATATCCGGTGCTGCATTTCCGGTGGTGCCCCCCTGCCGGTCGAGGTCAAGCACCGCTTTGAAGACATCACCGGCTCGAAAGTGGTTGAAGGATACGGACTTTCCGAAGCCAGCCCGGTTTGCACCTGCAACCCGGTCAAAGGCGAAAACAAGGAAGGGTCCATCGGCTTGCCATTGCCAGGTACCGAAATCGAAATAAGGTCACTTGCCAACCCGTCCCAGACCATGCCGGTCGGCGAGAAAGGCGAAGTCTGCATTCGCGGTGCACAGGTTATGCCGGGTTACTGGCAGAACAACGCCGCAACGCAAGATGCCTTCATCGACGGATGGCTCCGAACCGGCGATGTCGGATATCAGGATGATCAGGGATATACTTTCCTTGTTGATCGCCTGAAGGATGTCATTCTGTGCAGCGGCTATAACGTATATCCTCGTGCGATTGAGGAAGCACTGTATCTGCATGAACAGATTGCAGAAGTCACCTGTATCGGTGTTCCCGATCAATATCGCGGTCAGGCCCCAAAAGCCTTTGTCCGGCTGAAAGACGGTGTCACCGATGTGACCCCTGATGATTTGCGTGCCTTTCTGGATGACAAGATTTCAAGAATCGAGATGCCCCGCGAAATCGAAATTCGCGAGGAACTTCCAAAAACCATGGTCGGCAAACTGTCGAAAAAAGAACTGGTCGAGGAAGAACGCCTGAAGCGAGAGGGAAAAACGTCTTAGTTGCAGTGCGTTAGCGTCATCAAACACACACTGGAAAAAATCCAAGTGACGTTAACGTAAACTAATTGACGTTAAGATAAAAATATATACGATTAGGGGCGAAAAATGACCAAACTTGATGACCGGTTTTACACCGTTCCCGAACTGGCCAAGGATTTGGGGATCACGCCGCGCACCATCCGGTTTTACGAGCAAAAGGGCCTTGTAAATCCGCAGCGTGCCGGCACCACCCGGGTCTATACCCGCCAGGACCGTGCGAAGCTTCTGATCATTTTGCGCGGCAAACGACTGGGGTTCAGCCTGAACGAGATTGCAGATTATCTGGATCTCTATGGCGCGGATCCCACACAGGCAGAACAGATCAAAATGTTGCTGCGTCGTGTCCGGGGACGGATTTCCGATCTGGAGGAACAGCGCCAGGCACTGGACGTCACGTTGGATGAATTGCGCGACATCGAACAACAATCGATTGATGCGCTTGAAGAAAAAGGAATCAATCCGGATTCGTAACAAGATCCCCGGATCAGAGGACAGCTCAGGAAGGAAGACATAGCCATGACCAACGCCGTTATTGCCGGATATGTCCGGTCGCCATTCACCCCGGCCCGCAAAGGGGCCCTTGCCAAGGTCCGTCCTGATGACCTGGCGGCACAGGTCGTAAAAGGTCTGGTCGAAAAGACCGGCATTGATCCCAAAGCAATCGAAGATTTGATTCTTGGTTGCGCCTTTCCGGAAGGCGAACAGGGCTTCAACGTTGCCCGGCTGGTCACCTTCCTTGCAGGTCTTCCGCGCTCTGTTGCCGGTGTCACAGTCAACCGGTTCTGCGGATCGTCGATGCAATCGATCCATCAGGCTGCCGGCGCAATTGCCATTGGTGCAGGCGAAGCATTTATCTGTGCCGGTGTTGAAAGCATGACCCGTGTCCCGATGATGGGCTTTAACCCGCTTCCCAACCCGGAACTTTATAAAACCATGCCCGAAGCCTATATGGGCATGGGCGATACCGCCGAAAACGTTGCCGCCAAATACAGCCTAAGCCGTGCCGATCAGGAAGCTTTTGCGGTCGAAAGCCACAAACGCGCGGCGAGCGCGCAGGCTGCCGGAAAGTTCGTTGATGAAATCATCCCGATCCAGACCAAAGATGGCGTCGTTTCCGAAGATGGCTGCATTCGTGGTGACACAACGGCCGAAGGTCTCGCAGACCTGAAACCGGCCTTCCGCGCTGATGGTGTGGTGACTGCCGGTACCTCGTCGCCACTGACCGATGGTGCATCTGCGGTTCTGGTATGCTCCGAAGAATTTGCAGCCAAAAACGGTCTGACCCCGCTTGCCCGCATCAAATCGGTTGCGGTTGACGGTTGCCTGCCCGAAATCATGGGCATTGGTCCGGTTGGCGCGTCGAAAAAGGCATTGGCACGTGCCGGCCTGACATCGGCGGACATTGACGTTACCGAACTGAACGAAGCGTTTTCGTCCCAGGCAATGGCAAGCATTTCCGATCTCGGACTTGATGGTGCCAAGGTCAATATCGATGGCGGTGCATTGGCCATCGGTCATCCACTGGGGGCGACCGGTGCGCGTATCGTCGGCAAGGCGGCAAGCATCCTGAAACGTGACGGCGGCAAATATGCGCTGGCCTCGCAATGCATTGGCGGGGGTCAGGGGATCGCGACCATTCTGGAGGCGATGTAATGACCACCATCAAACAGGTTGCCGTTATCGGCGCCGGTGTGATGGGCGCGGGGATCGCTGCCCATATCGCCAATTCCGGGACCCCGGTCCTGCTGCTTGATATCGTTCCCGACGGGGCAAAAAACCGCAACGCGGTTGCCGAAGGCGCGGTTGCCAAAATGCTGAAAACCGATCCGGCCCCGTTCATGTCCAAACGGGTCGCCAAGCTGATCACATGCGGCAATATCGAGGATGACCTTGATAAAATCGCCAAGTGTGACTGGATCATCGAGGCCGTCATTGAACGCCTTGATATCAAGCAGGATCTGTATCGCAAGATTGATGCCGTCCGCGCCAAGGGATCGGTCGTTTCATCCAACACCTCGACCATTCCGCTTGCCACCCTGATTGGCGGCATGGATGACAGCTTTGCCCAGGACTTCATCATCACCCATTTCTTCAACCCGCCGCGCTATATGCGTTTGCTGGAACTGGTTGGATCGGGTGTCACCCGTGATGGCGTTATTGACATGGTTGCCGATTTTGCTGATCGCAAACTGGGCAAGACCTGTGTTACCTGCCATGACGAGCCGGGCTTTATTGCCAACCGTCTGGGTGTCTACTGGATTCAGGCGGCCATGGTCGAAGCCATGGATCGCAAACTGACCGTCGAGGAAGCCGACAGCGTCATTGGCCGCCCGTTTGGCATTCCCAAAACCGGTGTTTTCGGCCTGATGGATCTTGTTGGTCTGGATCTGATGCCCCATGTGCAGTCGAGCATGGCGGGGCTTCTCGATAAATCAGATCCGTTCCATGCCATTTACCGCGAAAGTGAACTGGTCGGCAAACTGATTGCCGATGGTTATACCGGTCGCAAGGGCAAAGGCGGGTTCTATCGCCTGAACCGTGATGGCGGTGAAAAGATCAAGGAATCGGTTGATCTGCAAACCGGCGAATTTTCCCAATCTGAAAAGGCTCGCATCAGCAGTGTTCGCGCCGCCGGCAAGGACCCGCGCAAGATGATGGAAGCAACCGACAAGGGCGGTCAATATGGCCGTGCCGTTATGGGTAAAACCCTTGCCTATGCTGCCTTTATTGCCGAGTCCGCGGCAAACTCCATCCTTGATGTCGATGATGCGATGAAGCTCGGCTATGCATGGAAAACCGGTCCGTTTGAGCTGATTGATGCCATTGGCGTTGATGTCCTGATTTCAATGCTCGAAGAAGACGGCATTGAAGTCCCGGCCCTGCTGAAAAAGGCTGCTGGCAAATCGTTCTACAAGGTCGAAGACGGTGAACTTTATTACCTCGGCTTTGATGGCGACTACACCAAGGTCACCCGCCCGGACGGCGTTCTTTTGCTTGAAGACATCAAACGCAAATCCGAACCGGTTGCCGGTAACCGTGCGGCATCGCTTTGGGATATTGGCGATGGTGTCGCCTGCCTTGAATTCCATACCAAGATGAATGCACTTGATGCGGACGTTCTTGGTGCGATCAAGACATCGATCCGGGCTGTGAAAAAGCAGTTCAAGGCCATGGTGATCTATAATGAAGCCAGCAATTTCTCGGCCGGTGCAAACCTTGGTCTGGCATTGTTTGCCGCCAATATCGCCGCATGGCCGGAAATCGAAAACCTCGTTGAAACCGGTCAGGAAACCTACAAGGCGCTGAAATATTCGCCTTTCCCGGTGGTTGGTGCGCCAAGTGGCCTTGCCCTTGGGGGTGGCTGTGAAGTGCTGCTTCATTGCGATGCGGTTCAGGCGCACGGGGAAACCTATATCGGGCTGGTTGAACCCGGTGTTGGCCTGATCCCGGCCTGGGGCGGGTGTAAGGAAATGATCCGTCGCTGGGCGGAAAATCCGAAATTCGTCAAAGGCCCGATGGCCCCGAGTGCCAAGGCGTTTGAAATCATCTCGGTCGCGACTGTTGCCAAATCGGCGATGGAAGCCAAGGAAAACCTGTTCTTCCGCGAAACGGATGGCATCACCATGAACCGTAACCGTTTGCTGGCCGATGCCAAGGAACGCGCACTTTCGATGGTCGATGGGTACGACGCCCCCGAAGAATTCACCTATCGCCTGCCGGGCGAGTCTGCACGGGTTGCCTTTGAAATGGCTGTCGATGGTTTCCATCGTCTTGGCAAGGCAACCGATTATGACCGCGTGGTGGCCGGTGAGTTGGCCAAGGTTCTTGCCGGTGGTGACACCGACGTGACCGAGGAACTGTCCGAAGACGACATTCTTGAACTGGAACGCGAAGGTTTCATGCGTCTGGTCCGCAACGAAGGCACCATGGCCCGGGTGGAGCATATGCTTCTGACCGGCAAGCCGTTGCGCAACTAACCGGTCCGGGAGGAAAAGTAAAATGGCTGAATATAAAGCACCCCTGCGCGACATGCGCTTCGTCCTGACCGAACTGTTTGATTACAACGATATCAATCAGTTGCCCGGTTGCGAGGATTTCACCCCCGACGTCGTTGACGCCGTTCTCGAAGAAGCCGCCAAGGTCTGTGAAGAAATCCTGTTCCCGATCAACCGGTCGGGCGACGAGGAAGGCTGTACCTGGGATGACGGCGTTGTCACCACCCCCAAGGGTTTCAAGGAAGCCTATCAGACCTTTGCCGAAGGCGGCTGGACCGGCATTGCCTGTGACCCGGCCTATGGTGGTCAAGGCGCACCGAAATCGATCAATGCCTTGGTCGAGGAAATGATTTGTTCGACCAACCTGTCATTCGGGATGTATCCGGGTCTTTCGTTTGGTGCCTATGCCGCCATGCATGCCCATGCGTCCGACGAACTTAAGGACAAATACCTTCCGAAAATGGTCGAAGGCACTTGGTCCGGGACGATGTGTCTGACCGAACCCCATTGCGGTACCGATCTTGGCATCATCAAGTCCAAGGCCGAACCGCTCGATGACGGGTCCTATGCCATCACGGGAACCAAGATTTTCATCTCCGCAGGTGAACATGACCTGACGGAAAACATCATCCATCTGGTCCTGGCAAAATTACCCGATGCCCCAAAGGGCACCAAGGGCATCTCGCTTTTCCTTGTTCCGAAATTCATGGTCAATGATGACGGATCGCTTGGGGATCGAAATGCGGTAAAATGCGGCTCCATCGAACACAAGATGGGCATCAAGGCATCTGCCACCTGTGTCATGAACTTTGATGGCGCAATTGGCTATCTGGTCGGTGAACCCCATCAGGGCATGCCCGCCATGTTCACCATGATGAACCAGGAACGTCTGTCAGTCGGCATTCAGGGACTTGGTCTTGGCGAAGCCGCCTATCAGGGCGCGCGTGCCTATGCCAAGGACCGCCTTCAGGGCCGTGCTCTGACCGGTGCAAAATCGCCCGACAAGGCCGCCGATTCCATCATCGTGCATCCCGATGTGCGCCGTATGCTCCTGACCGCGAAGGCCACCAATGAAGGCTGCCGTGCGATGGGCATGTGGGTTGCCCGTGCCCTTGATACCGCCAAACATCATGAAGACCCGGTCAAACGCGAAGAAGCCGACGAATTCGTTCAGCTGATGACACCGATCGTCAAGGCACTGTTCACCGACTGGGGCTTTGACAATACCAACCTTGGTGTGCAGGTCTTTGGCGGTCACGGTTACATCCGCGAATGGGGCATGGAGCAATATGTCCGTGACGCCCGTATCGCCCAGATTTACGAAGGTACAAACGGTATTCAGGCGCTTGACCTTGTCGGTCGTAAAATGCCGACAAAGGCCGGCCGTTATCTTCGCCGTTTCTTCCACCCGGTTCAGGAATATATCGAAGCCAATGTCTCCAAGGACGGTCTTGGCGACTATGTCCAGCCGCTGGCAAAGGCGTTCATGCGCCTGCAACAGGCTACGGGTGAACTGGCACAGCGCGGCATGAAAAACCCGAACGAAGCCGGGGCCGCCGCAACCGAATTCCTGCGTCTGTTCGGTCTGGTGGCAGTTGGCTTCATGTGGGCCCGGATGGCCGAAGTCGCATTGGCAAAACAGGATGATGACCCGGACGGCTTCTATAAGGCCAAACTGATCACGGCGAAGTTCTATATGGAACGTATCCTGCCGCAATCAGGTGCCCTGTTCAGTCAGATGATGTCAGGGTCTTCGACCATGATGGCACTCGACGAGGAGCTGTTCTGATCATGGCTGCGGGCCGCATAAATCGTCAGACCACATCAGAAAACGGAGACATGTCGTGAACCTGATTTTCCGGCTGATCCGTGTGGTGATCCTGTCGCTGTTGCGGCCCCGCCTGCATCCGCTTGATCCATCCTGCCTGCATTTCCGGGCATGGCCACTGGATCTTGATATCAATGTCCATATGACCAATTCGCGCTATTTCGCGCTTATGGATCTGGGCCGGACCGAACTTATTGTCCGCAATGGCATCGCCAAACAGATGTTGAAACGCAAATGGCAACCGGTGGTGTCGGGATCAACAATGCGGTTCAAGCGCGCGATCAAGCCGTTCCAGAAATTCGCCCTCGAAACCCAGGCACTCTATTGGGATGACAAGGGTTTTTATCTTGAACAACGCTTTGTTTCTGATGGCAAAACCCTGGCGCTTGGCGTGGTCAAGGCCGTGTTTGTCGGTCCGGAAGGTATCGTCACCCCGCAAGAAGTCTGTCGTCTGGTCGGGGCGGACCAGAATTCGCCTGTCATGCCCGACTGGCTATCGGGCTGGCCCGATATGGAAAGCGCAATAGAAGCCCGGCTTGCGATTTAATACCGGCCCAATCCACGATAGCCGGAACAAAAAAAGCGGCAACCCCGCGGGAGGAAATCACATGACATCGACCGACGCCGTATTGCTGAACATCACCGATGACATCGCGACGATCACGCTAAACCGGCCAGACCGGATGAATGCACTTGATCACGCAATGATCGCCGGTTTCTCCGATGCGCTTGACAAGATCGAAGCTCAAAGCAGCCAAATCGGTGCTGTGATCCTTGAAGGATCGGGTGGCACTTTCATGGCAGGCGGCGATGTCAAATTCTTCTATCAGATGACGCAATCATCTGCCGAGGAAACCCGTTCGGTGATTGATGCCATGATCAGCCGCGTGCATGACATTGTTATCCGCCTGACTGCCCTTCCCTGTCCGGTGATTGCCAAGCTTGAAGGTGCGGTTGCCGGGTTTGGCGTCAGCCTGATGAATGCCTGCGATCTTGCCATCGCTGCGGAAGAAACCGTTTTCACCCTGGCCTATATCCATATCGGCACCTCGCCCGATGGCGGTTCGACCCATTCGCTTACCCGGTTGGTCGGCATGAAAAAGGCCAAGGAAATTGCCCTGTTCGGTGATCGTTTCGGCGCGGACGAAGCCCATGATTGCGGCCTGATCAACAAGGTTGTGCCCGCCGATCAACTGGCATCGGCGACGGCGAATTATGCAGCCCGTCTGGCATCCGGTCCGCGCGGTGCCATTGCACGTACCAAGGCGCTTCTGAATGCCGCCCCACAGGCAACCCTGACAGAACAACTGACAGCCGAAGCCAAATCATTTGCCGAGTGCGCCGTCAGTGCCGATTTCCGCGAAGGCGTTACCGCCTTTGTTGAAAAACGCAATCCGCGCTTTGGCAAATCATAAAAAGAACCCAGGGAAATAAACGATGACTAGTCTTAAAGGCAAAACACTGTTCATCACCGGTGCATCTCGCGGTATCGGCAAGGAAATTGCCCTTCGCGCAGCCCGCGACGGTGCCAATGTCGCGATCATCGCCAAAACCGATGAACCTCACCCCAAACTTCCCGGCACGATCCATTCGGCTGCTGCCGAGATCGAGGAAGCGGGTGGCAAGGCCCTGGCCCTTAAGACCGACATTCGCGACGAAGAACAGATTGCCGACGCTGTTGCCAAAACGGTCGCAACATTCGGTGGCATCGATATCCTGATCAACAATGCCAGCGCGATCAATCTGACCCCGACCTTGCAAACACCCATGAAGCGGTTTGATCTGATGCATCAGGTCAATACACGGGCGACTTTTGCCTGCGCACAGGCCTGCCTGCCGCATCTTTTGAAGTCGGATAACCCGCATATCCTGACCATGTCGCCACCGCCCAACCTGTCACCACAATGGTTTGCCAATCACACGGCCTATACCATTTCGAAATACGGCATGAGCCTGGTGACCCTTGGTCTGGCGGCCGAATTTGCTGATGACGGGGTGGCCGTCAATTCGCTTTGGCCGGTCACCGTGATTGAAACTGCCGCCCTTAATATGATCCCCGGTCTGGAACAGGGCCGCGCGCGCACCCCGCAAATTCTGGCCGATGCCGCACACGCCATCCTGACCGCGCCCGCACGCGAAGTGACCGGCGGCTTCTTTACCGATGAATCCGTGCTTGAAGCCATCGGAATTACCGATTTCGAACCCTACAACCTGACACCGGGCAAACCGCCCTATCCGGATTTCTTCCTTGAGCTTGATCGCAACGGAAAGAACGATCCCGCGGTTGCAGGGCTTCTTGAAAAACTGGGCCGCTTTCACAAAGCAGCCTGAAGATTTGGCGTCGGGGAAGTGTGTGTCCCGGCGTCTGGTAGGGGCCTGATTTGACGAGCGTGGAAACCCCACACGGAAAATCGGGCTCTCTCGCCCGCTGAACTAAACCCGCCCTTTTGGGGCGGGTTCTTTTTTTGAAAATCTTTGGCCGTTACACATAAAGACACCGCCAAATTGCTGGCGGTGTCTACCTTCGCAAAACGCATTAACGTTGAGGGTAAAGATGAAAAAGCGTGGGCGAAGGATTTACCGGGTTACGATGCCCGGCGTTCGAGTGCCCGTTTTTCCAGTGTCTGGCGCGGCATCTCACAGGCCTTAAGGCTGGGTGTCGGCAGCATCATCTGAACCGAAAGTGCCATGGCAAGATCACGATGATCACCATCCTGATCAAGGAACCGGCTCGACCAGATGCCGTCACGGTTTGCCGACAGGAAAGCGCAGCGCAACATGGAAAATGACGCCGATCCATAGCAATCCTGCTGACCGGTCACACGGGCAAGCCATCCGGCAATCGCGTCATGTGCGGCCTGATCGAGGATATCCTGCATGCTTGCCCGGTCATGACTTGCAACACTGTCTGCGGCCAGCGCATCGCGCAGGGCATTGATCAGACGCTGATTGGCCTGTGCATCGGACATGATTCCAAATGACCGAAGCCAGGCGCGTGCTGTGTCTTCGATCAGACGGGTCATTGCGGCCGACTCAAATGCGGCATAGGAAAAACCCTGTGATGCAACGGTCATATCAGTCATGTGTTTGGCCCTCCGGGCAGTAAACGATCATCGGCGATTAACGCTTCGTTAAGGATAAGCATCGCTGAAAAAACGCGGGATAATTTGCTCGAATCTGGGCGTTTTTGTGGCGCACAAGATTCTTTTAAAACAATTGGTTAGACAAAGCGCTTTTGAAAATCAGGACCCGTTGACATCCCGGCCCGCCATGATCTGGTCAAGCGGTTTGACCGGCCAGGACAGGATCAGGATTTTTTCATCACGTGTCAGACTTTCGATGCCCAGCCGGGCAAGCTTTTCATAGATGATGCCGATCTCGATCGTGGTCCGCGCATCGGGTTTGCGGACCGGAAGCAATGCTGAATGCAGGGCATTGGCATACGGGTCCTCGATCAGGCGCATCAGGCCATCCTTGACGTCCCCGTCGACCAGCTCGGCGCTGATCCGCGCCAAACCGCGCAGTTCATCGGGGCTGTCATATTCTTCCGGCGTCAGGAAAAGCTTCATCCGGCGTGCGGCCTTGCCGATTGCAAGACTGCTCGAATAATGGGTCAGCCACGGCGACAGAACCAGTCCAGCCAGAATCGGTGACAGCCACCAGAAGAACGCCGTATCGACAAAGACGGCAACCGCCCCCCAGACCAGACCGATGACAATGATCGTCCGATGGGTTTTAAGCGCTGCCTTGAACGGCACACCGGCATCGTCACGTTCCTGCGCATCCCAGCCAACCTGATTGCCGGTCAAAACCGAAAACACGAACTGGGAATGCAGCATCATCATGATCGGGGCCTGCAAGGCCGAATAGATCGTTTCGAACAAGCCACTGAACAGAACCATGACCCCGCCATACTTCTTGCGGTCACGGCCCAGACACACCATCAGGATCGAGATGATTTTCGGCAAAACCAGCATCCCGATGGTAAAGATCAGCAACACCAGCATCTCGAACGACCGGTCCACCGGCCATTGCGGAAACATGGTGAAATGCCCCGGAAAGAAGCTGTATGTCAGCTGTGTGTTTTGCAGCGTCGCAATGGTCGAACTCAGCAACAGCAACAGCCAAAGCGGCGATGAGACAAAACTCATCACCCCCATAAAGAAGTGCAAACGACTAAGCGGTTTGAAACCGGGTGCAACCATCAGGCGCGCATGCTGCATATTGCCCTGGCACCATCGACGGTCACGGATGGCAAAATCGATCAGGTTGGGCGGCAATTCTTCCCAGCTGCCTTCCAGCTGTGGGATCAGCCAGCACCGCCAGCCTGCCTTGCGCATGAAGGCGGCCTCGACGAAATCATGGCTCAGGATATGGCCACCCATCGGCGGTTTGCCCGACAGAACCGGAAGCCCGCAACATTCAATGAATGCCTTGGTGCGAATGATCGCGTTATGGCCCCAATAGTTCGAACTGCCCATGCACCAGAATGACAAACCCGCCGACATGGTCGGACCATGCACACGCGAAATGAACTGCAAGATTCGGGCAAACAGGGTCTGGCGACCGGTCGGTTGCGGCGGGCTCTGGATAATACCGGCATCCGGATTGTTTTCCATCAGATAGGCCATATTCACCATGGCCTCGCCCGACATCACACTATCGGCATCGAAAACGATCATGTGATCGTAATTGGCCGCATAGGTTTCGCAGAATTCCTTGAGGTTGCCCGATTTGCGTTCGGTGTTTTCCGGACGACGGCGGAAAAAGATTTTCCCGCGCGCATTCAAATCCGTACAGGCCTTTGCCCATGCCAGTTCCTCGGCGATCCAGATATCGGGATCGCGGGTATCAGACAGAACAAAAAAGTCAAAGGCTTCAAGCTCGCCGGTTTTGGCAAGACTTTCATAGCTTGCACGCAAACCGGCAAAGACCCGGTTGGGGTCTTCGTTATAAACCGGAATCACGACAACGTTTTTGGAACGCAGCGGTCCCTTGCGCACGATCGGTTTCAGGCGCTTTAACGTGATGGCATCAAGCTTGAGCCCGCGCAGGATCAACCCGACAATCCCGGTAAAGAACGAAAGTGAAATCCAGGCAAAGTTGATGGTAAAGAATGCCACCACCACCATTTCCATGATGGTCAGTTGATCGGCACCCAGAACATCTGTCATCAGCCATGCGGCATAGGCCGTGGCAGCAATCGACGCTCCGAACAAAAACAGACGCCGCTGACCAACACCGGGGCCACGTAACTGGACCGTCGGGTCATACTGGGTCTCTGAAATGTTTTCGTTTCTATGGTCAGACTTCTGACTCATCTGCATCTACCTGAATGTCGCATCTGTGTGAACGGCACGGTCCGGAAAATCCGGGATCAAAAAACCCACGGCATGGTCCAGGTTTCACTAAGGACCCTGTCCTTGTGAAGAAGAAATACCCGAAGGTTGCTTGAACGCGCCTCGCCATCATTGACCAGATCAAAGAACACGCGCACACCGCCGTTTTCCGAATCCGGCATCACACGGATGTTTTCAATCTTGCCTTCGGACGCGCTGACATCTGCCCGCATGTTTTTGGCATCGCCAATGAAATAGTCCAGATCACCACCGGCAAAATTCAAGACGAACCGGGTACGGCCGGCATCATCATCGCCCTGGGATGCGATGCGCATGATCCGCGTATCGGTCGCCTGGGCCAGATCGTGCAAACCGCCGCCATCACGGGTCGCTGTGATGCTGTATTCAATTTCCATCTCGCCACCGGCCACCGGTTTGGTTTCCGGCACCCAATAGGCAACGATATTGTCATTGGTTTCAGACGGGCTTGGAATTTCCACCAGTTCGACATGGCCCTTGCCCCAATTGCCTTTGGGGGTGACCCAGTAACCGGGCTGGCGATCAAACCGGCGTTCAAGATCCTGGTAATGATCGAAATTGCGATCCCGCTGCAAAAGCCCGAAGCCGATCGGATTTTCATCCAGAAACGAGCTCATCTGTAGGTGAACCGGGTTATCAAGCGGCCGCCACAACCATTCGCCACGTCCATTATTGATCAGAAGCCCGTCACTGGAATGAACTTCGCCGCGATAATCGTCAAAGGACCGGCGACGCTGTTCACCAAACAGGAACATGCCGTTCAGCGGCGCGATACCGATCTTTTCGACACCATCACGGAAAAACAGATTGGCTTTGACATCGGCCTGACTGCGCGTGCCCGGATTGATTTCAAACCGGAAGGCACCGGTTACCCTCGCACTGTCAAGCAGGCCATAGACCGTAATCGTCTGATCGCCCTTTTTCGGCTCGACAATCCAGAATTCACGAAATACCGGGATTTCTTCGCCAGTCGGGCCGGCAAGGTCAATGGCAAGTCCACGCGCCATCTGGCCAATCGATTGTCCTTCGCCCTGAAGACGGAAATAGGACGCACCGAGGAAGCGGGTCAGCTCATCGCTGCTGCCGACATTCGACAACGGATAGCGCAACCGGAACCCGGCATAGCCCTGGGTCGAGAAATCATTGCCCGAAAGTCCGGTCTTGCCGAAATCAAAAAGACCGGCAGAAAACGGAATGACCTGGATTTCACCGTCGCGCACCAGATTGATGGCGACCGGCACATCATACATGTTGCCCGGGTGAAACAGCTCAAGCGAGAAGTCCGAATTATCCGGATTGAAGAAGGCGCGCTGCGACTTGAAGCGGATCTGGTCATACGCATCCGAGCTCAGATTGGCCAGTGCATCGGGCAATTCACGATGCGGGTTTTCAAACGGCGCATTCGCAAGTGCACGTGCCCGTTCAATCACCATGGCCGGATCAAACATGACCGGTGCGCTGACTGCCGGTTTCTGGCTGTCTGCCTGATCGGCATTGTCGACCTGTTCTTCGGATGTCTGTTCGGATGCCGCGGTTGCGTCATTGTCGGTCGCAGGCTGCGCGTCGGGGGTTGCCACCGGCGCAACGGGTTTGACCTGTGCCTCTGATGCGGGCGCGGGCGCAACATCCGTATTGGCGGGCTGTGCCGCTGCCGGGTCGTTTGACTGTGCTTGTGCCAGTAACGGGGTGCCAAACACGACTGTTCCGGTCGCGATTGCAACCAGAAGGACATGCTTTAAAACCAGCGCCGTGCGCCGCGGAAAATGATGCGTCATGCCTCTATACGCTACCAACCATTGGATTTTTTCGATTTGTTCAGTGTGCTTGTGCACAAAAAACAGGGCAGGAATATGTCGCCATCAGGGAAAGAATCCGCAAAACCTGACAAGGCCCCCTGCCATAACTGATCGCTTTATACCTGTCGATGGCCTGTACGAAGCGTCATTTTTGCATGGGCTATCCCCCTGAAATGCGGCACTTTCCATCTTGACAGATGCCGGAAATCCCAAGGGGCCCTGTATGTTGAGTCGTCCCGGCCATGCGCAAAGAAAAAGGCCGGCCCATTACTGGGCCGACCCTGCTTTCAGATGACTGCGAATGCCGATCCGAAAATCTGTTCTTTCATCAATAGCCGACGGCACATCCGTCCTTGCGTGGATCGGAACCGGCGACATATCCGGCCTCGGTCTTGGCAATCAGCTGGGCACCACCAAAACCGAAATTGGTGCCATCTGGCGTTTCGACCTTGATGGCATGGCCCTTGGCCTTGAGCGCATCGATAACCTCATGACCAAGCGATGCTTCAACCGCAACATCAAGTCCCGACAGTGCCTGCCAGCGCGGTGCATCGACCGCAGTTTGCGGATCCTGGCCCCAAAGCTGGGTACGCAGGGTCATTTGCAGATGTCCCTGGGCCTGCATCGGGCCGCCCATCACGCCAAAGCTCATGATCGGGTTTCCGGTATCGCTCATCAGGAATGCCGGAATGATGGTCTGGAACGGACGTTTTCCACCTTTGACAAGGTTGGGATGACCGTCTTTCAGGCTGAAACCGTGACCACGGTTTTGCAGGCTGATCGAAGTTCCCGGCACCACGACACCGGACCCGAAGCCCATATAGTTCGACTGGATGAACGACACCATCATGCCGTTTTCGTCGGCCGCGGTCACATAAACCGTCCCGCCATGCTTTGGCGCACCGGCCTTGAAATCCTGTGCCTTGTTGGCATCGATCAATGCCGCACGGGATTTCAGATAATCATCCGACAAAAGATGTTCCACCGTAACATCGGTCATGTAATCAAGATCGGCGACATAGGCCCGCATATCGGCAAAGGCCAGTTTCATGGCCTCGATCTCAAGATGCAGGGCCTCGGCCGAATCAGGCTGATAATCGGTGATATTGGTATGACGCAGAATGCCCAGCGCGATCAGGGCTGAAATCCCCTGACCATTTGGCGGGATTTCATGCAGTTTCACTTTGCCGAAGCTTTGTGAAATCGTGCCGACCCAATCGGCCTTGTGATTGCCAAGATCATCCTCGGACAGGGCAGCGCCATGTTCCTTGGCAAAAGCTGCGATCTTCGTGGCAAGCTTGCCGCGATAGAAACTTTCACCTTTGGTTTCGGCAATGTCGATCAGGCTGTCGGCAGCGGCCTTGTTTACAAACAGCTCGCCCGCCTTGGGGGCCTTGCCATTCGGAAGAAACGCCTCGGCAAAGCCCGGCTGCTTGCCCAGCAATTCCCCACCCTTTTCCCAAAGGGTGGCAATGATCGGCGACACCGCAAATCCGCGCGATGCATATTCGATGGCCGGTTCAAACAGCTTTTCGAACGGCAATTTGCCAAATTTGGTGGAAATTTCCTGCCATGCGGAAACCGCACCCGGGGTGGTTACCGATTCCCAACCACGCTGAGGCATCTTGTCTGCGCCGGCAAATCGTTCGGGGTTCCAGGCCGCCGGTGCGCGACCCGATGCATTCAGCCCGTGCAGTTCCTTGCCATCCCAGATGATGGCATAGGCATCCGAACCAAGTCCGTTACCGGTCGGCTCAACCACGGTAAGGGCGATGGCCGACGCCAAGGCCGCATCGGCGGCATTGCCACCTGCCAGCAACATGCGCAGGCCTGCCTGTGCGGCCAATGGCTGGGATGTGGAAACCATGTTGCGCGCCAGAACCGGTGACCGGCGTGAGGCATAAAGCGCGTCATGACGAAGTTTCATAGGAGTCTCCTCAAAGCAGTGGCCTAGTCGCCATCTTGTTCATCGGTGGCAGGACGGTCTTTTCGGCGCATCTTGAGAACCGAACGGACGCTGAAGATAACAGACAGAACAGCAGCCGCCAGCAATACAGCCGAAATCGGACGGGTAAAGAATACCGTCCAGTCCCCGTCACTCATCAATGCACGGCGCAGGTTGGTTTCGGCAATCGGCCCAAGGATCACACCCAGAACCAGCGGCGCCAACGGATAATCGAGCGATTTCAGCCCGTATCCGACAAGCCCGATCGCACCAAGCAGATAAAGATCGGTTACCCGGTTATTGAGTGCAAAGGCACCGATCACACAACAGATCATCACGGTCGGTACAATGAACTGTTTGGGAATGTCGGTCACCCGCAGGAACAGGCGCATCGACAGAACACAAACCACCAGCATCATCAATGATGCAACAACCATGGCAACGAACATGCCATAGGCCAGATCGGCATGATCCATGATCAGACGCGGACCAACCGAAATGCCATGCACCATAAGGGCCGCCATCAGGATCGCATCAACCGCCGACCCCGGAATACCCAGCGCGATCATCGGGATCAAACCACCACCGGCCGTGGCAGAGTTCCCGGCTTCGGACGCGATCACACCATTTGGCGTGCCCTTGCCGAATTCTTCCGGGGTTTTGGAGCTGCGCTTGGCCTGGTCATAGGCCAAAAGGTTGGCAATCGACCCGCCCGCACCGGGCAGTGCGCCAATAAACACACCGATCAGCGATGAGCGCACCAGATTGACCGGATGCATCAGAACTTCGCGCATCACAGCCCAGGTCTTGAATTCAATCACATCAGGGATCAGCGCACCCTTGTTGTCATTCTTCCCATGGTCCTCGACTTCGCCCATCAGCTGACTGATGGCAAAAATGCCGATCAAGACAATCAGGAACGGCAAGCCCGGCATCAGAATATCAGACTCAAAGGTCAGACGCGGGCGGCCCATCATCGGGTCCGGGCCGATCGTTGCCAGACCAAGACCGATCACACCGGCAATCAGGCCACGCATCAATGAATTGCCGACCAGACTTGCAACAATCGTCAGCGCAAACACGATCAGCGAAAAATATTCCCATGGGCCAAGCTTGACCGCAATCAGCGCAAGTGGCGGGGCTGCAACAATCAGAATGATTGTGGAAATCACCGTGCCAAAGAACGACGCCCAGACACCAAGCGACAATGCACGTCCGGGCTCGCCCCCGCGCGCCATCGGAAAGGCATCAAAAGTGGTGGCTACCGAACTTGGCGTTCCGGGAATACCAAGCAACGCGGCACTGATCAGACCGCCGGTATAACCACCGACATAAACCGACAACATCACCGAAACCCCCTGAAGCGGTTCCATGGTAAAGGTCAGCGGCAAGGTCAGAATGATGGCCATGGTCACAGTAAAACCGGGAATGGCCGCTGCAACGATCCCGGCAACGGAACCGATCAGCATGTAAATCAGGGTATCGAATGCGAAAACCTGATGGGCACCGGCAAGAAATGCATCCAACATGATCGTAAACTTCTTTTAGCCCGCGAACAGCATGCCGCGCGGGAGAAACACGTTAAAGACTTCGGCAAACAGCAGATTCAAGCCAACCGAGAAAATCAGGGCGGCGATCACGGACTGTATGACGGTCTTTTTCGAAATGCCTGCGATCATAAGCTGGCTGATCAGCAGAAAAACAAAGGTCGCCAGCGAAAAGCCGGCAAAGGGCAATGCGCCAAGATAGACAACCAGCAAGCCAAACAGCGCAAAGGATATCCGGCGGACCTTGACCCAGCTGCACAACGCTTCGCCAAGCGCGTCAAGCTGACCGGCCTTGCGGATATCAATAATCGCCCGGATGGCTGCAATCAGGCACAGACCTGCAAGAACGCCAAAGACCAGCTGCGGGAAAGACCCGGCACCCAGCGGTTCCCAGCGCGAGGTCGGCAATTCACCTGCCCGCAGGGACAAATAAACCGAACCAGTTCCGAAAACGATATAGGAAACCAGCCGCGCAAATTCTGTTCTTGCACGAGAAGCAGCGGGTGCCGATGCACCCGCTGCTGCTGATTTCTCAGCCCCGTTCGTCATCCTGCGAGCTTGCCGACCAGACGGTTAACCGTGTCAGACAGCTTGCCGAGATATGCCTTGTAGGCATCCTGGCCAAGGAAGACCGGCTCGGAACCGACATTCTTGATTTTTGCGCGAACGTCTTCGTTCTGCATGACTTTTTCCAGATGTGCTTCAAGCGCATCTGCAACATCCTGCGGGGTGCCTTTGGGCAGAACAACACCGCGGGTCACAGCCAGATCAAGATCATGACCAAGTTCGGCAAAGGTACGAACATCAGGCTCATCGGCGGTACGTTCCGGCATGCCGACAGCAGCAAAGATCAGATCGCCGTTTTCAACAAACTGACCAGCCGAGGAAACATCACCAATCGCAACGTCGATATTGCCGCCAACCAGCGCACGGATACGCTGACCGGTACCTTCGTAACCGACATAGGAGAACTGGATACCAAATGCGTCTTCAATCATCGCCATATGAAGGTGCGGAACACCTGCAAGGGTAACACCGGCGCGAACCGCACCCGGATGATCCTTGGCAAAGGCAACCATTTCTTCAAAGGTCGAGAAGTTCTCGTTCTTCGAGAAGGTCAGATATTGCGGCGACGACGTCACCAGCGCGATCGGCATGAAGCTGTCCCAGTTCAGGTCGGTGATGCCCGTACCATTGGAAATCAGCAGGCCTTCGTGGATCTGCGAGATGGTGTAGCCGTCAGCCGGACGCTTTGCGAATTCTGCCAGACCAACATTGCCGCCAACGCCCGGCATGTTGATGACCGGAACAGCCTGACCGGTTTCTTCGGCAAGACCCTGTGCGACCAGACGCATCAGCGTGTCACTGCCGCCACCCGGACCCCAGGGAACGATGAATTCAATCGGTTTTTCGGGATAGTCCTGCGCCTGTGCAGGTCCTGCAATGGCAGCCGCCATCAGACCAGCGGCAACAGCAATCTTGCGGAACATGTCAATGCCTCCTGATAAATCTACTGGATCAATTAAAACCAATTATTTTTTGGTTCGTTCATTTTGTCGACATATTGTTGTCATCGTAACTTGCCATCCGCAACCCTAAAAACGCGAAACTACGTATTTTTCGCCATAATTATGGATTTCAGGCGCAAAATCATTGCCAAATGGATAGGACTGGCGTTACTACCAATAACATATAACCGTAAAAATTGGTTTGGATTGGTTCAAGATGATTGAAATCGAAGGCACCATGAGCCTTTATCTGATCTGGGCCGCTGCAATGCTGTTTGCCGGCGTTGTCGGCGGCATTATGGCTGGCCTGCTGGGCGTGGGTGGCGGGATCGTGATTGTCCCGGTGCTCTACCATTTTCTGACCACCATGGGCGTTGATGAATCGTTGCGCATGCAGGTCGCTGTGGCCACCTCGCTCACGACAATCATTGCAACCGCGATCTCGTCGACTCGCAGCCACTATAAAAAAGGTTCGGTCGATATTGCCCTTCTCAAACACTGGGGTCCGGCAATTGTCGTCGGGGTGATTATCGGCACCGCGATTGGCGGCCTTGCCGATGGTCGCGTCCTGACCATCGTCTTTGCCGTGGTGGCAATTCTGGTTGCGGCGAACATGATGCTGGTCAAGGACCGCGAAACGGACGAAGCCAAAAACCCGCCGAAATCGGTCTGGGCGGTTCTGGGCGTCCTGGCCGGAAGCCTGTCGGCAATGATGGGAATTGGCGGGGGAACCATCTGTGTTCCGGTACTCAATTTCCTGGGATATGACATTCGCCGTGCGGTCGGAACGGCGGCTGCGATCGGCCTGATCATCGCCCTTCCCGGGACCATCGGCTATGCGATGTCGGGGATCGGTGTTGACGGTCGTCCGCCATTTTCGATTGGCTATGTCAACGTTCTGGCGGCAGCCCTTTTGATCCCGATGACGGTTCTGTGCGCACCGATCGGGGCACGCATTGCCCACACCATACCGCGACGTGCATTGCGCATGTGTTTCGGCCTGTTTCTGGCCATCACATCATTGCGAATGTTCTATGATCTGATTAACTGATATCAGAAACAAAGACTTGCGATCCGAACCAGTCTTCTGGGAGATGGCACCACAAAAAACCGGTGCAGATTGGTTCGGATACAGGGAACGCCATAATAAAGAACAAAGACCATGAATGACCTTGTGACCCACGGATTGGCTGAAAAGCTCAAATCCGGATTTGCCCGCGGCGAATTTGTCAAAGACGGCCGTGTCATTGCCGAACGCAACCTTGCCGAACAGCTTGATGTCGGACGCAGGGCATTGCGCAAGGCACTTGATCTGCTTGAAGCAGAAGGCCTGATATGGCGCCGCCAGGGTCAGGGAACTTTTGTCGGCACGCCCCCGACACCGCGCCTGCGCAAGCTTGAAGGCATCGCCACCAAAACAAGCCCGTTTGAAATCATGGAAGTCCGTCAGGAAATCGAACCGTCCATGGCACGGTTTGCGGCCCTGCGCGCATCCCAGGGCGACATTGATGCCATGCGGACCATGGTCGAAAATGCCGCACGCGCCACCACCCAGGGCGAATATGAAAAATGGGATGCGGCCTTTCATCAGAAACTGGCCGAATCGGTCAAGAACACCCTGTTTCTTGCCGTATTCGAAGCCGTAAACGCCGTTCGCCGTGACGCTGCCTGGGCCCGCATGCGCGAAAGCAGCCATTCCGACAGTCTGATCAATGATCTGAGCGCCCAGCACCGCGACATCGTCAATGCCATTGAACAGCGCGACCCCAAACGCGCCGAAGAAGCCATGCGCCGCCACCTCGCACAGGTCGAGCAGGCCCTGAAACAAAGCTGACCGGCAAAATATCGGCTTTAAGCAAACATAAAAAAGGCCCGTCACTATGCGGGCCTTTGTTGATTATGGCAGGCGGAAACACCCAATCAGCCTTGCGGCGCAAACCCCGCAAACACGCCGTGATAGGCCTTTGATGGCGGCGCGGCATAGGCCCCGGCCTTGCTGGTGCGAATGCCCAGCATTGCCAAGGCTTCGATCATTTTGACCGCCGCACTGACCCCGTCAATCACCGGCACGCCAAGTTCCGCCTGAAGACGCTGCGCAATATCGGTCATACCCGCACAGCCCAGAACAATTGCTTCGGCATGGTCATTGGCAAGGCAAATCTCGGCCTGTTTCTTTAACGCGCCATAGGCCATGGCGGCATTTTCACCTTCGAAATCAAGGGTCCGCACACCTGCGGCACGCACCACGCATTGCGATGAAGCCCCGTATTTCGACACCAGATGTTCAAGCGGACGCACCGAAACCGGCATCGGTGTCACAATTGCAAAGCGCGACGCAACAACCGCTGCCATGCGAAGGGCTGCTTCGCACAATCCCATCACCGGGGCCGCGGTCAAACAGCGTGCCGCATCAACCCCCGTATCATCAAAACACGCCACCACATAACCGCCAACCGGATCGGCAAGCTGTTCGGGCGCCGCTTCAAGATCACGAATAACTGACAGCAACCCGACACTGGCAAAGGCCTCGTCGTAATAGCCTTCGATGCTGTCCGGACCAAATTGCGGATTAAGGGCAAGCACGGCGGTACCGTCCGCCACAATCCGTTTTGCCTGATCACCGACCTTTTTGGTGAATCCCGTCGACAGGTTGGGATTGATGACAGCAATCCGGCTCATGCTTTTTGCCCCTTGCGACGCCGAAGGATCATGACCGATCCCAAGGCAATTCCGATCACCAGGAACGAGAAACCGGTGGTTACTGTACCAAGCGCATAAAGAACCGGCGTCGTGACATTGGTGGTCATGCCATAAATCTCAAGCGGCAAGGTATTAAGCGCCCCGGCCGTCATCAGGGTACGGGCAAATTCATCGTAAGACAGGGTAAAGGAAAACATCGCAACCCCGATCAGGCTCGGCCCCACCATTGGCAGAACCACATACTGGATCGTCTGCCAGTTGCTCGCCCCCAAATCGCGCGCGGCTTCCTCGTAAGACGGATCAAACCGGTTAAAGACCGCAAACATGATCAAAAGACCAAACGGGAAGGTCCATGTCAGATGCGCACCAAGGGCGGATGTGAACCATTGCGGCTGCCATTCGATGATATTGAACAGCAACCCGATCCCCAGTGAAATCAGGATCGACGGCACAATCAGACTGGCAATCGCCAGATAGAAAATCACACTGTCGCCACGGAAGCGCTTGCGGAATGCCAGACCGGCCATGAACGAAACCACCACAGTCACGACCATGACAATCAGGCCAAGCTTCAGTGACCGGGTAAATGATCCGCCAAAATCACCCACGGCCTGCTGTTCAAACAGATTGCCAAACCAGTGGAACGAAAACCCGTTCATCGGAAAGGTCAGCCCCCCATTTTCCCCCTGGAATGACAGGATAAAGATGGTCAGCATCGGCCCGTACAGGAACAGAACGAACAGGGTGAAAAAGGCCGCAAGGATATAAAAGCTTGTCGAGCGCCGTTCACGCGTGATTGCCATGATCACAGCTCCTTCCGGATATCAACAAGGCGCAAAAGCCCGGTCACAATCAGCAACACCGTGATCAGAAGCACCACCGCACTTGCCGCCGCGGCCGGGTATTGCAAAAGCCCGATCTCGTTTGAAATCTGCAAACCGACCGACGCACTTTGCCCGCCACTCATCAAACGCACCGTGATGAAATCCCCCATCACCACGGTGATGACAAAGATCGAACCAATGGCAATGCCCGGCTTTGACAGCGGCACAATGACCGATTTCAGGGTTTCGAACCCGCTGGCCCCGGCATCGCGCGCCGCCTCAATCAGGGAACGATCAATCCGCATCATGGAGTTGAAAATCGGCACCACCATGAAAAGCGTATAGAGATGCACATCTGCCAGCACGACTGCGAAATCGGAAAACAGAAGGAACTCAAGCGGTTGATCGACAATTCCCAGATTGATCAGTGCCGAATTCAAAAGACCGTTGCGACCAAGGAATGGAATCCACGAAATCATCCGGATGATATTTGACGTCCAGAACGGGATCGTACACAGCATGAAAAGCACGATCTGCCAGGTCAGACTGCGCACATGGAACGCCAGGAAATAGGCAACCGTAAAGCCGATCGACAAGGTAAAGACCCAGGTCAATGCTGCATATTTCAACGTATTGAGATAAATTTTCCAGGTCACCGATGACCCGAGCAAATAGCTGTAATTTTCCAAAATAAAATCGGGCAGGATCCGGTATTCGTCATAGTCCCAGAAACTGACAATCACGATGGTCAGAAGCGGTATGACAAGAAAGACCGCAAAGATCGCCGCCATCGGCGTGATCAGAAAATAGGACGATCGTTTGGACGTATCAAAAGCCATTATCTGTCCCTAAAAGCTCTGGCCGCGATGCTTTGACATTGCTGTCTGGCGCAAAAACTGCCGCACACACGGATCAACCGGACAACTGAAATTATTAAACCGGGGTGCCGAGCGCGGCCAAAACCGCGCCCGATCAAAATCTTTGAACCCACGCTTAGGCCGCGATGAATTCGTTCCACTTGCGGACCATGTGCTTGTTCTCGTCCATGACAGAGTTCCAGCACGCGACCGAGCCCATGCGCTCTTCGTAGGAACCGCCATCGCGAACAGCACCGGCTTTTTCCATGACCTTGCCATCCGGGCTAAGGATATCGCCCTGGGCTTCCTTGCCTTCCATCCAGAAGCCCCATTCGTCTTCGGACATGAACTTCTTCGCGGTTTCCGGTGCCGCACTGTAGTAACCCTGACGGTTAAGATACGCACCAACCCAGCCCGACAGGTACCAGTCGATATATTCATAAGCCGCTTCAAGCTCGAGACCCGAAAGATGCTTGGCAAGGCCGATACCGCCACCCCATGCACGATAGCCTTCCTTGAGCGGCTGATAGGTGCATGCGATGCCCTTGGAACGAACGGCTGCAACCGCCGGTGACCACATGGACTGAATGACAACTTCGCCCGATGCCATCAGGTTGACCGACTCATCGAAGCTCTTCCAGAAGGCACGGAACTGGCCGGCTTTTTTGGCATCAATCATCACCGCGATGGTCTTGTCGATTTCTTCCTGGGTCATGTTGCCCTTGTCGCCATAGGTGACTTCGCCCATGGCTTCACAAACCATCGCCGCATCCATGATGCCGATCGACGGGATGTTCAGGATCGATGCCTTGCCCTTGAATTCAGGATCAAGCAGATCGGCCCAGCTGGTGATCGGACGGCTGATCAGGTCGGGGCGGATACCAAGGGTATCGGCGTTATAAATGGTCGGGATCAGGGTCATCCACTGGGTCGGTGCCGATGCAAATGTGGTGCTGTCCGCACCTTCAACAAAGCCGACTGTATGCGGTGCGGTGCCCTGAGCAATTTCGGAATCAGGCGTCAGTTTGCCATCGATGAACAGCTTGGAAATATACTGATAATTCTTAAGCTTGGTCGTATCCATCGGCTGCATGGTGCCAGCCGGGAAGACTTTCTTACAGATCCAGTATTCGATATCGGCAATATCGAACGAGTTCGGCTGGGTCACGGCGCGCTGGGCAACCGCATCGGAATCAAGGGCCGTCATCTGAAGGGTAAAGCCAAGATCTTCTTTGACCTTGTCAGCAACTGCATTGATGTTCGAAACACCGGTACCGAACTGTCGCAGCGTCACATTCTTGATGTTCTGCGCCCAGATGGTCGGGAACCCGGTGATGGCACCAGAACCAATCGCGGCACCGGTTACGGCAGCCGCCCCTTTGACAAAACCGCGGCGCGATACACCGGCATCGCTCAGCAAATTCTTTGACTTCTTGGTCTCGATCGTCATGTGAAGCACTCCTGATAGATTGTTTTGGTTTGGTTGGTTATTCACGCCAGAACATGGGCATGTTCGGGCTTCCAATAGGCGATGTATTTGTCCTGCCGCCTTACTGGCGCCTGCCGAAATTCGCTTTCGGTCTTCATCAGGGTTATTTCCTTGCCGTCGCTTGTGGTCGCGACGATCCTTACCCACAGGCCGAGATATTCGACCGTGGTAATCTCGACAGGGATTTGCCCGTTTTGGGCCTCTTGCGGGGCCGTTTCATCCAGACCGATCAGATCGGTCCGAATGGTGAATTCCAGTTCCTCGCCCGCCTTGCCATCCGCAAAGCCCGGCAGGAAAAAGCTGTCCGGCCCCCGCGCAAGCAACGTGCCCGCTGGACCGGACTCCGAAACCGTTCCTTTGAAAATGTTCTGACCGCCCATGAAATTGGCGATGAAGCGCGATTTTGGCTGGTTGAAGATTTCCTGCGGTGTGCCTTTTTGACGGATGATGCCGTCTTCCATCACCACCACCATGTCCGAAAGTGCCAGGGCCTCGTCCTGGGCGTGGGTCACATGGACAAAGGTAATGCCGAGTTCCTGCTGCAAACGACGCAGCTCGTCGCGCATGCGTGCACGCAAAAACGGATCAAGTGCTGAAAGCGGCTCGTCAAGCAACAGAACGGATGGTTCGGTAATCAATGAACGGGCCAGGGCAATGCGTTGCTGCTGGCCACCGGAAAGCTGATCGGGTTTGCGATCGGCAAACTGGGCCATCTGCACCCGCGTCAGCATTTCCATCGCCCGTTCCTTGCGATCGGCTGGCGACACGCCCTGCATTTTCAGGCCAAAGGCGACATTTTCCGCACAGGTCATATGCGGGAAAAGCGCGTAATTCTGGAACATCATCGCCGTGCCACGCTTGACCGGCGGCAATTCGGTCACATTGCGATCCCCGATCAGAAGATCGCCTTCGCTGATCACTTCGTGGCCGGCGATCATGCGCAATGTCGTCGACTTGCCACAGCCCGACGGGCCAATCAAACAGCAATACGCCCCTGCGGGAATTTGCAGGTCAATGGACTTGACCGCCTGCGTGCTGCCATAAAACTTACTGACAGCAATTAGTTCGATGGCTCCGTTGCCCTTCATCCGCTCACCCGTCACTGCATGCAAAATTGTTAACAATCCTGTTGTCGATTGCAGGCAAAATGCGTGCCACTTGTTTTTATTGGCGGTTTTGTGCGGGACGCCCGGCCTATCCCGTCCAACATGGCGGGAATGCTGCTTGTTTTATGCTCACGTATTGTGCATTTTTTGCGCATTATGGTTTACGTGGTCAATTTAAATGCAATTTCTGCGCATAGCATTCATTCGATGGGGTGATTTTTTATTGTCCAAATCGTCAACAATTTTGTAGAAAGAATATATCGCGCGAAAACATAAACGACGGAAAGCATCGTCAAGATGGCCAAGGCCGAAGAAACCGGCAGCTATAAAGGCAGTGGCAAGCTGCGCCCGGAGGAAATGATCTATCAGGAAATGCTCGACGCGATCCTT
Organism: Thalassospira povalilytica; assembly: GCF_002844235.1. Classification (GTDB taxonomy): domain Bacteria; phylum Pseudomonadota; class Alphaproteobacteria; order Rhodospirillales; family Thalassospiraceae; genus Thalassospira; species Thalassospira povalilytica. Next base: position 129,386 of record NZ_PGTS01000003.1, read on the forward strand.
GATCGCCGTCTTGAACCGGGCATGAAACTGGTCGAAGAAGACCTGGCCAAGACCTTTGGCGTCAGCCGCGCACGCATCCGCGCCACATTCCTGCAACTTGCCCATGACAAGCTGATCAACCTTGTGCCCAATCGCGGGGCTTTTGTTGCCGAACCGACCATCGACGAGGCCATCGAAGTCTTTTCAGCCCGCCGCATGATCGAAGACGGCGTTGCCCGCAAGGTTGCGGTTTCCATGACGGACGCGCGTGCCGCCCAGATCAAAAGCCATCTGGACCGGGAACATGATGCCCATCATCGCGGCGATCATCGTGCTGCCATCATCCTGTCGGGCGAGTTTCATCTGCTTCTGGCCCGCCTGACCGGCAATCTGGTGATCGAAGAATTTCTGGAACGCCTGATCCTGCGCACATCGCTGATCATTGCCATGTATGAAAGTCCGCAACCTGTCGATTGCTCACATACCGAACATGACGATCTTCTAAAAGCACTGACAAGCGGCGATCCGGATATTGCAGCAGCCGAAATGTCGCGCCATCTCGATGCCATTCGCGACCGACTGCAACTTCAGCGCCCCAAACCCGGCAAGACGGACTTTGCCAGCATCTTTGGCCGCACACCAAAATCAGCTGCAAGCTGACCGGTGCCCGAGGCAACCCGGGGCAGCCAGTACCTTCGGGAACATACCCACCCCACGCCAACCAAGACCAGACCGGACCAAATCACCGCACACTTGGGATGACGCACCACAAGACATGCCCGAAACACCGCTGCGGATTTATTGGCTCGACCTGTCATCAGCACAGTCGCCACCAAACGGACTACGATTTAGTGGCCGGGGCGCAACAGGCACGCAGCCATGTTTTTGATCTCCTGATCAATATAGTTGCGATTGATTATCACAATGATTATCATGGGAATCACCCTGAACAGCTACTGATCCCATGGCGAGCAAGCCCGACACCCAGCAATTATTCCGGCAATATGGCGAAGAAGTCCGACGCTTCCTTGCCCGCAAATTGTCATGCGCGGATACTGCCGAAGATCTGACTCAGGAAACTTTTGCGCGTTTGCTCCGGATCGATAGCGACATCATCATCGAAGATGGCCGCGCCTTTATCTACAAAACGGCCAACAATCTGGCGATTGACCATATCCGGGCGCAACGCCGGCGGCGTACCGATCCCACAGATCACGATACCATGGCGCTGATTGCCGATGATCGCCCGAATGCCGAAACCCAGACCGGTGACCGGCGGAGATTGAAAATCCTTCAACAGGCGATTGCAGAATTGCCGCCGCGCACCCGGGAAATTTTTGTACTCGGACGGATTGAAGGTTACAGTTATGGCGCAATCGCACAGAAACTGTCGGTGTCGGAAAGCACGGTCCAGAAACATCTGGCAACTGCGCTGGCCCATGCGGTAACCAAACTCAAAAAACATCAGGCCGAATGAAAAAGATGTACGTTTTTCACGATGTGAAACGTCATAATAAACAGACCGAAATTCAGGAAGCAGTTCGTGGCACAGGGCAAAAACAAACCCGAAATTGATGAAATGGACCAACACGCAGCCGCGTGGGTGATCCATGATCATGCTGTCGCCACAACCGGCAAACAGTCGCCATCCGATGCCGCCCGGCAATCCGGCCACGCATCAAGCCGCGAATGGATCCAAAGCACCCCGGCCCGTGCCGAGGCCTATGAAAACGCGCAATCGGTCTGGGATGATCTTGCCCTGATTGATCCGGAAGACCTGAAACAACCCGGACCGGCCGCAAACGATGCCAGCACCGGCCCCGCCAAACGCAGCTGGCATATTGTTGCGGTCGCCGCGACCATTTTGCTTGCGGTGATTGGCGGCATTGAATTGCCCGACCTGATGGCGCGATCCTTTGCCGATCACAGCTCCGCACATGGGGAAATCACCACGCTGACGCTGGCCGATGGCAGTCGCGTGCTTCTTGATTCCGCATCGGCAATCGATGTTGCATTTAGCGATACCGAACGCGCCGTCACCCTGATTTCCGGGCGGGCAAGCTTTGATGTCGCCCCGGCAAGCGACACGGTTCCGCCCTTCGTCGTCCATGCCGGAAACAGCACCACACGCGCACTCGGGACCAAATTTGATGTTGAATTTGGCGATGACGACGACGGTCATGATCTGACCGTGACGGCTATCGAACATCAGATCATGGTAACCCCCGATGTCGCACAGGCTGATACCAGTCTGGTTCTGTCACCGGGTGAACGCATTTCAATCCGCGCCGGGGCTTCGGATATCGCGGTACAACAGATCAATCTGGCAACCAGCACCAGCTGGCAAAACGGCTTCCTGATTTTTGACCATGCTCGCCTTTCGGACGTCACGCGAACGCTTAATCGTTATGCCAGCGGTCCGATCCTGATTGCCAGCGGCGATCTTGCCAATCGCGAGGTCAGCGGCATGTTCCGGATCGACAAGATCGATCAGGCAGTCGATGTCATCAGCAAGGGCCTTGGTGCTTCAAGCTACAGCATACCGCATGTTGCGACATTCCTCGTCGAATAACCCCAAGAAAACCGCCATTTCCTGACGGGATCCGGGATTGGAAGTTCCGTATCTGAAAATTTTCAAAAAAAATTTCGGATATTTTTACCGGATCGGAAAACCGGCGCGTCTTCTCCTGTAGGACAGAGATAATGCGACCTACTTGCATTATCAATTAATGTGAAGACCTAGGGGAGATGGCTAAATGGCCTCCAAAAGGGGAACCTCGGCAATGCGTGTTGCCGATCATCATAATATGCGCGCATCACAGCGCAGCATCGCCAAACAACTTCTGGCCGGTACCGCAATGTCGCTTGGGGCGATGATGCTGTTTGCACCGGTCGATGCACAGGCTGCACAAGCCACCCAGACCGGCAGCAAGACCGAAATTGCCCAGGCAAGCGCAACCTTCGATTTCGCCATTGCATCTCAAAACCTGAATGATGCGCTTCTGGCATTTGCCCAGCAAACCGGCATCCAGATTTTCTATGATACCGCGCAGGTCGAAAATCTGACCAGCACCGCGGTAAACGGCAAAATGACCGCAGCCGAAGCACTTGGAAAATTGCTTGAAGGCAGCGACGTCAAATACAGCTTCACCGACGACAATTCCGTCACCCTGGTTGCCGGCGGCGACGCCATGCTCGACCCGGTTGTTGTCGAAGCCCAGGGCACATCAAACCCGGGCGACCCGGCCGCAACAGAAGGCACCGGCAGCTTTACCACCACTGTGGCAAGCGTTGGTTCAAAAGGGAACGAATCACTTCGCGAACTGCCGCAGACGGCAAGTGTTGTCACCAGCGAACGCATAGAACAGCAGAACTTCCAGTATCTTGATGACGCAATGCGTTACACCACTGGCGTACAGGTTGCCCAAAATACTGCTGGTCGTTCGTCCCTGTTCTCACGCGGTTACGAAGTCGCAGATGTTCAAACCAACGGTGTCTCGGTACCACTTTCAAGTCGCGATGGCACGCTGCCAAACCTTGCGATGTATGACCGCATCGAAGTTCTGCGTGGCCCGGCTGGACTGTATGGCGGCTCAGGCGAGCCATCTGCCACCATCAACCTGATCCGTAAACAGGCAAATGACGAATTCAGTGGTGCGGGTTCGGTCGGGTACGGTTCATGGAACCACTATAGCGCGATGGGCGACGTCTCCGTACCGCTGACAGAAGATGGCAGTGTTCGCACCCGGGCCATTTTGTCTGCTGATTATCGTGACAGCTTTGTTGATGTTGAGGAAAACAACAACGAACTCGGATATGTCACCTTTGATGCGGATATCAGCGATGACACCTTTGTGTCCCTTGGTTTTTCCCATGAGCACAAGGACCAGGTTCCCCATAACGGCCTTCCGGCTGCATCCGATGGCAGTTTGCTGAATGTGTCGCGTTCAACCTTTGCCGGTGCGGACTGGAACACCTTCGAAAACACCATGGATGATGTTTACCTTGATCTGAAACATCAGTTCTCTGACGATACAGAAGGTGCATTCTCGCTTCGTTTCTCAAACCGAAACATGAATGCGTTCTACGCCTACACGATCTCAACGGCGTCGGCGTCAAATACCGCATCCTACCGCGCACTTGATCTGGCATCCGATGAACAGGCAATTGCTGCGGATGCATATGTAAATCACAACTTCGATTTGTTTGGCTATGAACAGACCCTGACGGTCGGTGCAGATATCGAAAACACCGACTTTTCCTATGTTCAGAAACTTGCAAACCTTGGTACTGCAAGCATTTCCAGTCCGTCGCTCAGCATTCCGACCTCTTTGAGCACGCGCAGCGACTATGATCAGGATTCCACCGAATTCGGTACCTATGCCAAGCTGAAACTCCAGACATTTGATGACGTCACCTTCTCGTTTGGTGGCCGTACAAGCTGGTACAACTCCATTCAAAAAGGCCTGGTGAATGGCTCAAACGGCGACAGCAACACATCTGATGATGCTGTGTTCACGCCGTTTGCCGGTGTGGTTTACGACCTGACTGAAGACTTCTCGACCTACTTCAGCTACACCTCGATTTATGACCCGCAAAGTGAAACCACCACAACCGGTTCACAGATCGAGCCGCGTACCGGTGAACAGTTTGAAATCGGCGTCAAAGGCGAACATTTCGGCGGACTGCTGAACTCTTACATCGCCGCATATCAGATGGAAGATGAAAACCGCGCGGTTACCGACCCCAATGATACCAATGCCAGTGTCGCCGCAGGTCAGATCCGTACCCGTGGTATCGAAGCAGAACTGAGCGGCGAGATCATGGATAACTGGCAAGGTTTCGTTGGTTATACCTATATCTACAGCACGGATATCGGCAGTCAGTCTGACAGCTCTTACCGGACTTATGCGCCGAAACACTACATTACATCCTGGACGGATTACACCTTCGACGAGGGTGCCGTTGACGGCCTTAGTGTTGGTGGTGGCGTCACATGGTCGGATGGCTGGGTGTTTAACGACACGATTGCAGCGCCAAGCTACACCGTTGTTGATGCCCGCGTTGCTTATCAGATCAATGACAACCTGTCGCTGGCACTCAATGCCAATAACGTTCTTGATGAGAAATATTACAGCCGTGTCGCGTCGACCTCGACATTCAACTATTACGGCGCACCACGTAACTTCTTCCTGAGCCTGAACGGCACGTTCTAAACTCTCGAAGCAATAGTATGACTAATAAAAAAGGCGGGGAGTTCCCCGCCTTTTTTGCATTAGACCCATCGATTACAAGGCTTTGCAGATCTCAAAGCTTTATTTTCTAACGATTGTATAAAATATTCGACTGGTTCGGTCCGCTCTGCTAAGGTCCCCGAAAAGCGGCTTCCGGTGGATCGTCGCAGTATTATCATATTGTATGATGTTTACATCTGCCGACCCGGACTCTAAGCTGCGCACAGTTTATCAGGGCTGCGCCATTTGGGCGTTCTGACCGGCCTGACCATGCACGATTGTTTGCACATGGTACATGCAGATCGGATCGATCAAAAAGCATTGCGCTGGCCCATCCGGCACAGGACATAACCCCACAGGAGACCCACATGCTTAGTGGACAGCATTACATCGCAGGCGAGTGGCTGAATGGCCCGGACGTGTTTCAGGCCGACAATCCGTCAACCGGTGAAAAGCTCCCGACCAAGTTCCAGCACGGCACCGAGGAAATCGTCAATCAGGCAGTCGAAGCGGCCCAGGCCTGTGCCGAAGAATTCGCCGCCATGCTGCCGACCAAACGTGCGGAATTCCTGCGCGCCATTGCGGATGAAATCGATGCGCGCGGCGATGCAATTACCGAAATCGGCAACCTTGAATCTGCCCTGCCTGCTGCACGCCTGACTGGTGAGCGCGGCCGCACGGTTGGTCAGCTGCGCTTCTTTGCTGACTGGATCGAAGAAGGGTCATGGTTCGAAGCCCGCATTGAAACCGCCCAGCCGGACCGTCAGCCGCTGCCAAAACCCGACATCCGCGTGATGAACAAGGCGCTGGGTCCGGTTGGCGTATTTGGCGCATCCAACTTCCCGCTGGCCTTTTCGACCGCGGGTGGCGATACCGCATCGGCACTGGCCGCGGGTTGCCCGGTGGTCTTCAAGGGCCATGCCGCCCACCCCGGCACGTCCGAACTGGTTGCCCGGGCAATTGAAGCCGCCATCATCAAAACCGGCATGCCCAAGGGCGTCTTCAGCCTGATCCATGGTGGCACGCGCAAGGTTGGCCAGGCACTGGTGGCCCATCCGCTGATCAAGGCGGTTGGCTTTACCGGTTCGACCGGTGGCGGACGTGCGCTGTTTGACATTGCCGTTTCCCGCCCGGAGCCGATCCCGTTCTATGGCGAACTTGGTTCAAACAACCCGGTCTTCCTGCTGCCCAAGGCAATGAACGAAAAGGCCGCCGATATTGCCAAGGGCTGGGTCGGATCGCTGACCATGGGTGTGGGCCAGTTTTGCACCAATCCGGGTCTTTTGATCGCGCTTAAGGGCGCTGATCTTGAAATATTCATCGAAACCGCAGCTGCCGAACTGGGCCAGGTCGGTGGTGCCGCCATGCTGACTGATCGCGTATCAAGCGCCTATCACGACGTCACCAACGCCATGAGCAAACATGCCAAGGTGACCTGCCCGCTGAAACGTCGCGACTCTGATGGCAAATTCGAAGGCAGCCCTGCCATCTTCCGCACCACGGCCGCCGACTGGAAAGCCAACCCGGAACTGGCTGAGGAAATGTTTGGCCCGGCCGGGATCATTGTCGAGTGCGACAGCATCGATGAGATGTTAGCGCTGTCATCGACACTGATCGGACAATTGACCGCAACCATCCACATGGTCGATGGCGATGCCGATCTGGCAAATGCCCTGCGTCCGGCGCTTGAAAAATGTGCTGGTCGTATTCTGATCAATGGCTGGCCGACCGGGGTTGAGGTCTGCCATTCCATGGTGCATGGCGGTCCTTATCCGGCAAGTACGGATTCGCGTTCGACCTCGGTCGGGTCCCTTGCCATCAAGCGTTTTGTCCGTCCCGTTTCCTATCAGGCCTTCCCGGATGCATTGCTTCCGGCCCCGATCAAGGATGCCAACCCGCTCAATATCCCGCGTCTGGTCAATGGCAAGTGGCAGATGCCGAACTAGGATCTTCGGGTTTCATACAAACACAAAGGGCGCGATCAACCGGTCGCGCCCTTTTGCATGATATGGACAGATCGGAATCGCGATCAGGCATCACGCGGCACACCATCGGGGTCATCACTGCCGCGATGATATTTGAATGTTCCTGTTGCCGTCCCGATCACTTCGCCATCGGCGTTATAGGCCACTGCCTCGGTAAAGACGATCTTGCGACCCCCGCCCTGTTTGCGGGCAACCACACGCACCAGCCCATCCTTGGCCATACCAATGAAATTGGTGGTCAGTGAAAGCGTCATGGTTTTGCGCACATTCCCCGCAACCGGGCAAAAACACACCGCATAGCCAGATGCCGTATCCATCAGCGTGGTCAAGATCCCGCCATGCAGGATCCCGACACGGTTGCGGTGAAAATCCTTCATCTCCAGTTCGACGATCGCGTGGCCATCAGACCATTCCACCAGCCTGTATCCGAGATGGTCCTGAACCGCGCTGCCATGGGCCTGTTCATAGGCAAGATTATCGATTGTATCGGTCATATCAGCGACCCTGATTGTGAAAATTTCCCAAGCTATAGCAGATATTTGCCACCCCGAAAAACACACAGGCCCGCCGAACACGGATTTGCCTGAGTCGCAGCGACCTTGGCGCACAAAACCCCCGCGCCAAGCCGAAAATCACGCGAACCCCAAGACTTATTGCGCATCGCAACATCGAATAAATGTTTATTTTCAAGTAGTTACTAGCACCGTTCTCCAAACAAGAACGGGATAGCGGTGAAAGGAGAATAGTCGCGAAGCAGGGTGTCTGGTATCTCTGAATTCATCGCAAAGACAGATGATGTCGCAAAGGATTAGAGCCATGACGACGATTGCTTACAAAGACGCAACCAGCATCGAACGTGAAGTCCGCACCGGCTGGTTCACCAGTTTTGTTCGTGCCCTTCAGGTTGCCGTAATCATGAAAGCATCCCAGGCCAAAACCCACGCAGAACTGACTGCGGACTGGAACAAGGCATGGCGTCAGGTTGAAGGTTAAGGCATCCGCCGCCTTCGTTTGAGGTTGGTGCGACGATCTGCACATCTGCCGCACCCTCAAACTTCTTGACGCTTCGGGCTGAACCACCGACAACGGTTCCATGCAAAAGTTTGATATCGTGACCATCCGGCTTTTCGTCGCCATCGTGCGCGCCGGAAGCATCAATGAAGCCGCAAGGCGCGAACATATCGCGACCTCGGCCGTGTCACGCCGCATTGGCGAACTTGAAGCCATGCTGGGTGTCAAACTGCTTCGCCGCCTGCCGCGCGGGGTCGAACCGACCGAAGAAGGCACGATCTTTGCCCGCTATGGCGAAAAGCTTCTGGGCGATCTGAACCATCTTTCCAACGAGCTTCGCGATTTCAATGCCGGCGAAAAGGGCAAGATTTATCTTGCCGCGGTGACGTCTGCGATTCTGACAGGCTTGCCGTCATTTCTGGCCGATTTTGAACGCGATTTCCCCCACATCACTGTTGATGTCCGCGAATTGACATCGCGCGAAAGTGCCGAAGCCGTCCGTGAAGGGCGTGCTGATCTGGCGATCCTGGCCGATAACAGTCCGCTTGGCGATCTGGCCCATGATGTGTTTTGCGATGATCCGATCTGGGTGGTGACCCCCAAAGGTCACCCGCTGATCCCCAATGCAGACACCCCCAAACCGGTCAAATTTTCCGAAGCCGCCAAATATGACATCATTTCCCTGCATGAAGGCGGGGTGATTGATGACCTGATTTCCGAAGCCGCATCGAAAATGAAACTTGATATGCATCCCCATATCAAGGTCGTGCGTTTCGGGTCCCTGCGCCAGATGATTGCCGCAGGCCTTGGGATCGGCTTTTTGCGGAAAAGTTCGGTTGCGGGATATATCGGCCATATGAATATTGCCGGCGCACCGATTGCCGATGACTGGGCCAAGCGCCAGTTGCTGATCGCCCATGATGGTGATGCCAACCTGACCAGTGCCGCACGTCTGTTTCGCGACTATCTTCTCAAGAAATCATCGGAAACAAGCTTCAAACCTGTTCTTGGCTAATCTGGCGACCTTTGCGGTCAGGCGGATCTTGCCATTCGTTCGGCCCAGATATCACCGCCTGTCGGCCCCAGCGGCACCGCCATACCGGCAAGACGGGCAACATGACGCCCGGCCTCATCAAGTACCAGACCGGGAAGTTCCGGCCATTGTCCGATCGGATCGAGAATTTCGATCTCTTCGCCGTCGCGGGCATTGATCAATTCGGGCAGGTCTTCGCGCGCATGCGTGCCACCACCAGCCAGCATCGGAATGATCAGGGTTTTCTTGTGCGTGGAAAGGTCGCGCCAATCGGCAAGCGACGGTTTGCCTTCGATATTGCCAATGCAGATTTCAGGCCCGGCGCAAAGCCCCTGAACCTGGCGGGCAAAACGGACCGTTTCCGGCAATGGTGCGGTCAGGGTTTTCAAGCCATGCGGCACCAGAAATACCGACATTTCATCCAGTCGCCACCGCCGATTGGCGGCGGCTGCCCGGATTTTGCTGGCGACAAGGTCATCAAAGCCCGGAAGATTAAGGGCCGGCGGCAGAACAACTGCATCACCCAATCCGGCACGCTCAAGATCGCGCGGCAGTTCTTCGAACACCAGATACCCTTCACTGAAAAACAGCGGGAAAATGATCAGGCGCTCGGCATGTCCCGACCGTTTGAGGGAAGCGAGCTGATCGGGCAGTGACGGATTGCTTCGCATATAGCCATGCGACACCGGTCCGTTCCAGTCAGCCGCAACGGACCGGGCAAGGTCCCCTGCCGGGTCCCCGCCATTGCCGCTATTACCGTGCGACACCATCATCAATGTTGGCATTTCGAAATCAGACATTGCGACCAGTCCCGTTATGCGTTCATGCAAAAACCTAGTAACCAGTACGCAGGATGCAAGGTTTTGGATCGCAACAATCCGGTTCTGATTTGGGTTTTATTGCACCAGATCCCAGCGCGGCTGGCCGCCAAACCGGTCATACATGAAATCAACCAGAAGCCGGATACGCGATGAAAGCTGTCGACTGGGCGGATAGAGCAAATAAAGAAAAATCTCGGGCGGGGTATAATCACATAACACCGTCACCAGACGCCCGGTTTGCAATTCCGGCCCGGCAATGAAAGTCGGCATTTCTGCCAAACCCAGACCGGCCACCGCCGCATCACGCAGAACTTCGGCATTGTTACAGCAGAACACGCCATTGACCTGAACCGAAACCGGCCCGTTCGGACCGGTCAGCTTCCAGGTCGAACCTGACGGAAGATTGCCGTAATGCAGACAGGGCAAAGTCGCCAGATCCCGGATATCTGTTGGTTCACCATGTTTCTGCAAGAAATCGGGTGCCGCGCAAATCACGCGCCGGATCGGAATAATTTCATGATCAATCAGCGCCAGGGTTTCGGTCGGGCGGCTGATGCGCACCGTCATGTCAAAACCATCGGCAACCGGATCGATGAAATGATCATTCAAGGCCAATTCGATCCGGATGTCTGGATACATGCGGGCAAAATCGACAAGTGCCGGGCCAAGATGCAGGGTGCCAAATGACATTGGTGCATTGATACGAATGTCACCAGCCGGCTTTTCCGGGTTCTCGCGAATGGAGTCTTCGGCATCCGTCAGATCCGTCAGAATGGCCTTGGCCCGCTGATAAAACGCCTGCCCGCTTGGCGTTACCGAAACGGTACGTGTTGTGCGGTTCAGCAATTGCACACCCAGATCATCTTCAAGCGCGACCACCGCACGGTTGACCTGCGATCGCGACTGCCCGATGGCCCGGGCCGCGGCGGCAAAGCTGCCTTCTTCGACCACACGGATGAAACTTTGCAAACTGGCCATTTTATCCACGGGCAAGATCCCTGAGCTGCGATTGGGGATGCATCATATGACGCGATGATAGGCTTATTGTCGCATTAAACGCAACACTGTGGGCATTATTGCGATAATTGTCTCGTTTTATGAAAATCGTATTCTGTCTCCAACAGAAGACATCCTCATGGAGGTACAGACAAATGCTGATCAAAGTAGATGCAGACACCCGTGGCCGCGCACAGTTTGGCTGGCTTGATTCCAACCATACTTTTTCCTTCGGTCATTATTACGATCCCAACCGGATGGGCTGGGGACCGCTTCGCGTCATTAACGAAGACCGTGTCATTCCCGGTGCCGGTTTTGACACCCATGGCCACAAGGATATGGAAATCATTTCCTATGTTCTTGATGGCGCCCTTGAACACAAGGACAGCATCGGAAACGGATCGGTGATCCGTCCGGGCCGCCTGCAACGCATGACGGCTGGCACCGGCATCCGTCATTCGGAATACAACCATTCAAAATCCGATCCGGTTCATTTCCTGCAAATCTGGATCATTCCCGAAGCCGCCGGACTCGAACCCGGTTACGAAGAAAAGGAAATCGCACGCCGCGATACGGGATCGGGACTTACCCTGATCGGCAGCCGCGATGGCCGCGAGAATTCGATTACCATTCACCAGAATGTCGATCTGTATGTTGCGCACCTTAACGATGGCGAGACCGCACAGCACAGCATCGAAAAAGGCCGCATCGCCTGGATCCAGGTGGCCCGCGGGTCGGTCAAAGTGAATGGCGAAACCCTTACTGCCGGTGACGGTGCGGCGATCCGGGATGAAGACGAACTTGTCTTCTCTGATGCCGACAATGCCGAAGCCCTTGTTTTTGACATGGTGGCCTGAGCTGCGAAAACCGCGCTCTGCCATCCCGAGGAGAAAAATCATGACCTCGCTTACCAGTGACAAACCCCGTTCGATCATCCCTGCCATTGGCAATGTTACGTCCGCCCTGCAACCGCTTGCCCCGGTGATCATCCGTGTTACCACCGGCCTTTTGATGGTTCCGCATGGTGCACAGAAACTGTTTGGTGCCTTTGGCGGCTATGGCCTTGAAGGAACGGCAGGCTGGCTTGAAAGCATCGGCTTTGCCCCGGGCTTTGTCTTTGCCCTTCTGATCGGCCTTCTTGAATTTGTTGGCGGATTGATGCTGACAGTCGGTCTTTTGACCCGTCCGGTTGCCGCCGCTGTTCTGGTTTTCATGGCTGTTGCCGTTTCAACCCATATCCCGGCTGGTTACTTCTGGAACAATGGCGGCTTTGAAATGCCGTTGATGTGGGGTCTGCTTGCCCTGACGGTTCTGATCCAGGGTGGTGGCAAATTCTCGGTCGATCGCAAGATCGGCTACGAATTCTGATCTGACCCGCCCTTAAGCGCACCGATCAAACGGGTTGCTGATACAATAGCAGCCCGTTTTTTTATGGCTCCTCATATGAGGATATTGGAGGTCAGATAAAACAGCCAAAGTAAGGTCGCACTGAATGGCCCGACAGGCTGCATCCCGAAGATGCGGTTTGTTGGTTCTTTATGATAACCCAAGCCAGATCTGTCTGACCGAACCATGTACGAAGATATTTCGATCATATTTGTTGATGACGATCCCAACGTGTTGCGCGGATTGCGTCGCCGTATGATGAGCCAACGGCCGAACTGGTCGCTGCGGTTTTTTGAAAGTGCTGAAAGTGCGCTGATCGGCCTTGCAGAAGAACAGGCAGATGTGGTGATTTCCGACATGCGGATGCCCGAAATGGACGGGGCCGAATTCCTGCGGATTGTTGCCAACCGTTATCCACAGACATCCCGCATATTGCTTTCCGGCTATGCCGACGAAATCGCCATTCAAAACGGCACCACCGCAACCCAGCACTTTTTGACCAAGCCCTGCAAGGATACCGACATCATTCACGCGGTTGAGCGCGGTCTGGTCATGCGGCGCTATTTGCATGATCCGATGCTGGTTGATCTTCTGGCACGGATTCCCAGGGAACTGGCATGGCCGGCAACCTTTGAACGCCTGCACACGATATTGCAGTTCACCGGCCCCAAAAGCCGCGATGAGCTTAATGAATTTGCCGCCGATCATCCCGCACTGACATTTCTGGCACGGGATCTGGCGCGACGGGAAAAACTTGTCGCCGCCGATAGCCAGACCGGCCTGATCGGTCTTGTGAAACTGCTTGGCATCGAGACGATCAAGGCATTGTGCATTCTGTGGTCAGAACTGGGTCAGCCCGCCAAATTTGACCCGAACGTGCCGACCATTGAACTGCACCGACCGCTGGTTCTTGGACAGATGGCTGCCAATATTGCCCGGTTGCAAAACCTGCCCTTTGAAACGGTTGATCAGGTCCGTGCGGCGGCCCTTTTGTGTCATATCGGGGAAATCATCATCAAACGGGTGATGCCCGATGGCTACAAGGCCAGCCGTGATCGGGCCGATCGCGATGAATGCGATATTATTTCTGCCGAAGTTGCCGAAATGGGATTTGCCCATCCGGCAGTATCGGCATCCATTTGCGCCTATTGGGGCTTCCCGCACGAAGTTGTTGAACAGATCGCGTTTCATCACAGGCCCGAAGTTGCACCGACCCCGAATTCCAGGACCCTGCTGATTGTCTATGCTGCGCAGTATTTTGCCCGCATCGTTGGCAAGGACGGAATGAAACGCGCCGCCAAATATGACCTGGCCAGCGGGTTCATTTCACGATGCGGTGCCGATGACATCTGGCCGGTCTGGGAACGCAACTGCATCGAAAATCACCTGCCGCACGGTATCGAAAAACCATATCCCGGCCAGATGTTCCATTCGGCAGGCTAACGCAGCAACGCACCAAGATCGCTTGGCCCCTGCATGGCATCATTTTGCGAATGTGCGTTATAGGATGGATTGATTTTGGGCAGGCGGATAACGAATTCGGCCCCGTCGACATAGTCCTCTGACAGGGTCAGATCACCACCGAAATCATCCTGGATAAGCTTGCGACAAATCGGAAGCCCCTGACCGGTGCCGACACCGCGTTCCTTGGTGGTAAAGAAATAATCAAAGATGCGATCGCGCAGATCTTCCGGCACACCCGACCCGTTGTCGCGCAGACGGATGAACACATTGTCGTCGTCCGATGTCACCGTCAGATCAATTCGTCCCCGCCGCTGGCCGGTTTCCTTGATGGCCTGCGATGCATTGACGATCAGGTTGATCAGCGCCTGTGACAGATGGTTGCGCCGTCCATTGACCTCGGTGACATCCGACTGGATATGAACATCAAGATCGGCAACATGTTTGACCTGGTTACGGGTCAGGGTAACCGCCGTTTCGATTTCTTCGGGAATTGAAATCAGTTCGATTGCGTCATTGGCCGGATGGGCAAATTTGCGAATCCCCCGGACAATTTCGGCAATCCGTTCAAGCCCCTGGATGCTTTCATCGATCGCAAGCGGCACTTCTTGGACCAGGAAATCGATTTTGCTTTGGTCAAAGTCGACCTTTGCCGTCGGGTCGGCCTGTTGGCGGCGCACTGCATCGACAAGACCCGAAAAGCTGTCAGAAAGGAATTCAAGATTGTTCTGGATATATTGCGCCGGGGTGTTGATTTCATGCGCAACCCCGCCCGCCAGCGTCCCCAAAGCATGCAGCTTGGCGTAATCGGCGGCCTCTTCGATGACTTCCTGTTCCTGTCGGGCTTTCTGGGCGGCAATATCCGCGGCAAAAACACGTTGGCGCTGACGGATCATGAATGCCCCCAGCACCGCCATTGCAACAACACCGACGAAGAACAAATAGGTCAGAAATTCAATATTGCGCTTCACGGTCTGGATATTCTGGGCGTTATAGACCGACACAAAATTCGTGGTCCGCACCACCGCCTGTTGCAGCGGTTCGCCCATCGGTTCGAGCAACCGATAGAGTTCCTGTAATTTTGACCTTGGATCCGGGGCATTTTCCAGAGCGATATCGACTTCATCGATCCGGTTTTGCAGGGCGTCTATGGATGCCGCCACTTCGGGCACGGAAAACAGCACGCGGAAACCTTCGCCATCGCGCAACAGAAATACGCGGCTGACCATGATTTCATATTCAAGCATGATGTCTTCGACCGCCTGGTCATCAAGACCGGCACGGCCAAAGGCGGCTTCTATGTCGCGTTGAATGATGAAAAGCTGGCGCTGGATCTGAAACACCGCCCAGACGAAATTTTCCCGATAGGTAAACCGCTCGTCTTCAAGCTGGCGAATGATCGCCCCGGACAGAACCGCATACAAACCGACAAACAGCACCAGTCCAAAGAACATGGCTCGGCCTGAACGGTTGAAAAAAAACGCCTTAATTCTTTGCATCAACAGATTTTACCTGCCAGACCGAATATGCCCAATAGGTATCTGTCTGGAAACGCACATCCCTGTCATAGGGGAAGACAACCCAGAACGGGCCTTTTTCACGCACCGACATTTCCGCGTCATTAAGGTGATAGGCCAGAATGGCACCGTCATTTCGCAATACGTTGGTCGGGACAATGACGCTGTAATCATTCAGGGCCGCGACACGCACCATATCGGCATCAAGGCCATAGGTCTCAAGCAGCAGGTCAAAGGAAACGCCCTGGAATTTCTGCACCCCGTTTGTCCAGGGGGTCGATGTGTAAAACTCGACCGCAGGCATTTCCATGAGCTTGTCCATGGAAACCGTTACCACCTCGCCATCGGGTTTTGTCAGCTTCAATGACCCGCCGGCCGATGCCCCCGCAGAAACGAAGCCCACCATGGCGACCACAAGGGTCAACACCTTTGCAAAGCTTTTCATATTCATATCCATGCTCCCTACCATGCCTTAAAGAGTGGTCACAGCATGTTGATTTAACAATAACTAACAGGTGAATTTAGTCAAAGACACAAGCACTTTTACGCGCTCATGGCTGTTGCTGTCTTTTCTTCCCAGACATCAAGCGGTTCCGGGCTGCCAAGATAGAATCCCTGCAATTCGGTGATGCCATAGACTTGCAGTTTTTCGACAACCGCACTGCTTTCGATGCCCTTGGCCGAAATCGACAGCCCCATTTTCCAGCAGACCTGCGCGATCCATTCGACAAAGGCATCGTCAAGGAAATCGGTCATGATCCCGCGGACAAGCTCACGGTCCAGCTTGATCCCGGCAAAGACTTCGTGGCGCAACAGTTCAAGCGAATTATTGCCCGACCCGAAATCATCAATCAGTACCGCAATGCCGCGTTCACGAAGGCGCGAAACACTGCCCAGTAATTCCTGATCATCCGGAACCAGCTGACGTTCGGGAATTTCATATGTCACGACGACACCGCGCATGCGCATCTTTTCATAGAAGCGGATCAAAAGATCGAGGAATTCCGGCGTTTTGAGCGAATAGGCAGAAATATTGACCGCAAGGTTGCTGGAATCGCCCAGCAAGGCACGATATCGCGGCGCCTGATCAATCATCACCGCCATCAGCTGGCTGGTCAGCCGGTTGATTACCGGATGATCGCGGCAAGCCTCAAAGATTTCATCAACCCCGAAATCCTTTTCAAGCGACGGCATGCGGCACAGAACCTCAACACCGCACAGACCCAGGTCACTTGCCGCAAATCGTGGCTGAAGAACCGTGGAAAATTTGGCCTGATCAATCGTTGAATTGACCATCATCGGCGTCACGCGCGATGTCGGCTTTTCGGCCGGTTTGTTGGTCTGGATGACCCGGTCAATGGCGTCTTTCAAAACAGAAACCGAAACCGGCTTGGCCAATACACGCGTGACCATGGCCTGACTGATGGCTTCGCGCAGGGAAATGGTCGAAATATTGCCAGACAACATCATGCGGCTGACCATCGGCGCAATGCGGGCGGCCTGTTTCAGGAAGGAGATACCATCAAGAGTCGGCATGATCAGATCGGCAATGACAAGATCGGTGCGTTCGCGATTGTGCGACAACCAGTCAAGTGCCATTTGCCCGTCGGAAAATGTGACAAATTCAAAACTGGTCGCAAGGGTGCGCCGCACCGCTGCCAACAGTTTTTCATCATCATCTACCATCAGAATGACGGGGCGTTTTGTATTGACCACATCCATTAACGGGCAACTCCGGAATGATTCTAAGTCCTGAAATTCTTGTTATTTGGCCCGGCGAGTTTGCGCATATGACGAAAGGCGGGGCTTTGAACGATTGCAGAATAGTGTCAGACTGCCATTGTCCAATATCCCCATTTGTGGAGGGCACTTTTGATGACCGAAAAAACGCCGGTGCGGATTGCCTTTGTCGATGATGACGAACATCTGTTGTCATCACATCGGCGCAACTTTGCGCGCTTGCGGCCCCAATGGGGGGCGGTCTATTTCAATGATCCGATAACGGCACGCGATGCCATTGCCGCCGACCCGTCAATCGGGGCTGCTGTTCTGGATATCCATATGCCGGGCATGTCGGGGCTGGAACTGGCTGCGGAATTGCGCACCGTTCGCCATGATCTGCTGATTGTGATCCTGACCGGATATGCCGATTTGCAGTCGGCCTTGCTTGCCGTTAACGAGCTGGGGGTATTTCGGTTCTATCCCAAGCCGACCAATCTTCAGACCATTCTTGAAGGACTGGAAACAGAAATCGAAGCCCGTCAGGGACAGGCGGAAGATACCCTTCCTACCGATTTCCTTGATCTGTTCGAGCTTGGCGTGATTGCCGTTGATGCCGACCTTTCGATTTTGCATATGAATGCCCAGGCAGCCGAATTGATGCGCGGATCATCACTTGTTCATTCGGGCAGTCAGGGCCGCCTGATCATTGAACCCGTTCCGGAGGGGTTGGAAAGTTTTCTAAACCCGCCAGCAAAGATGGCGCCGCGCAAACATCAAAGCTATGCGATCGAACGTGACGGCGAAAAACTGTCTGTTCTGATCCGGCGTGTGCCCAAAAAAACCGATGGCAAATCAACCTTTATGGTGATCCTTGTTGATCCCGCACAGCAAAAACCACCCGCGATTGACGATCTGATGGATCTGTTCGGTCTGACCCGGTCCGAGGCAAAACTGACCCAGAAACTGGCAGAAGGTCTTGCCCTTGATCAGGCAGCGGAACTTGTCGGCATCTCGCACAGTTCGGCCAGAACCTATTTGAAAACCATTTTTTCCAAGACCGGCGTCAACCGCCAGCCGCAATTGATGAAGACGGTCCTTTCATCGATACCGTCTTTGCGATAAGCGACGGGAAAACCAATAGAAACAACCCCCTACCAACCAAAGACCATAATATATTTACTTGATCAGTGGCAAAATACATCTACCCTGAGTTATGTGAGCTGACATAACCATCCAGATGTGGGGGCATCGCGGTTGACCGGGGAAAATCACAAACCAGAAATCCTGTCCGACTTTTCCCGGGTGAATGCCGATCGCCATTACGGCCTCAAACGCCTTTGCGATCTGTTGATTTCATTGCTGGCGATCATCGTCTTGGCACCAGTGATGATTGTGATTTCCATAGTCCTGATCGGACTTGGATTCCACCACCCGATTTTCCGTCAGAAACGTGTCGGCAGACATGCAACGGTGTTCACCATTTTCAAATTCCGCACCTTGCGTGACCGGACCTGTCGGCGGTCATCGGCGCCGATTATCCGGCTTTCAGACCAGTTTACCGGGTGGCTGCGCATAAGCGGGCTGGATGAATTGCCACAATTGATCAATGTGATACGCGGCGAGATGTCACTGGTGGGACCGCGCCCGCACAGTGTCGCCGATCATGCCCTGTTTGCCACGTCCCTACCCGGCTATGACGCCCGCCTGGCCATGCGTCCGGGCATCACGGGATTGGCACAAATTCGTGGATGGCGGGGCCCGGTTGACTGCCATCATCATCTTAGCGCGCGCACGGGATGCGATCTGGATTATATCGCTGATCAGAACCCGCTGCGTGACGGGATCATTCTGCTTGCAACCGTTCTTTTGCCGTTGCGCAGATCATCGACATCGCGACTGCCAACCCGTCAAGCGGACCATAACGGGCAGAGGCTGGGACAGGGTCACGTTTTTCGTCATGACCAGCGGCTTGTTTGATGATCAGGCATTTCTGCACAATCACCCAAACAGTCGCCAGGACCGTCACCGGTCATGGCAAAATCCCCGTCATGTTGTGCTGTGCGATATTCCTGACCGGGCTTTGGGCCCCAACGCGTTCTGTTGCCCAACCTGCCGTGTCATCCGGTCAGAAACCCACCCGGTCACAAGATGACACCCATATGCGCCTTGGACGGTTTGTTCTGGCCCCGGAAATCACCAGCCGCGCAACCCATGACGACAACATCTTTTTATCTGATGACAATGCGCAATCAGATGTCATCACCACGATCGCCCCGCGCCTTCATCTGAGCGGCGACTGGCCGTTCTTTCGTATGCATATGACGATCGGCGGGGAGCTTGGATTTTTTGCCAAATCCGATCAGGACAATTATCAGAATGCCGAGGCCAAGGCCGCCGGAAGCATTGATCTTGGCCCGTCATCGGTTGATGGCGCAATCGAATGGCATCGTCAGCATGACCCGCGCGGAAGCAATGATGTCCCGACTGGCGCACGGGAACCCGTGATTTATCGTGATGTCCGCGCCCATATTGGCGGACGATATGCCACCAGCAGCTTGCAATATGAATCGCGGTTGTCTTTGCGTCGGCTTGATTTCGAAGACAGTACCGCCATCAATGGCAATGCGATCCGCAATGACGATCGCGACCGCCTTGAAACCCGTGAAACCCTGCGCGCTGTGATGCCATTTGATCCGGGACGCGAAGCGTATGGCGAAATCACGCTTAATCAGCGGCATTATGACAGAACCCCCGATGATAGCGGGCGGGTTCGCGATTCTGCCGGATACCAGATTTATGGTGGCCTGCGGTTTGATTTGACCGACCTGATCCGGGCGGATCTTGCGGCTGGCTGGATGAGCCAAAGCTATGTCGATCCGGCATTTGGCAATATCAATGACTATACGCTGCGGGCCGATATCGACTGGTCCGTTACCCGGCTGACCAGCCTTTCATTTACCGCTGCGCGGGCGGTGCGCGAAACCACCGTCCAAGGTGCCAGCGGCATTCTGGCATTTGAAACCGGCATCGGCGTAACCCATGAATTGCTGCGCACGTTACAGATCGGCGCCAATGCCCGTTATCGCAATGATGCCTTTCAACAAACCACACGCACCGACAGGGTACGTTCGATCGGCCTTGACCTTGATTATCAGCTGAACCGCTTTGCCCGGATCAACAGCACCGTTGGCCACGAAATTCGCCAATCAACCAGCAACGGCGAAGATTACGCACGCCTGCAAAGCCAGATCAGCCTGAAGCTGGAGATGTAAATGACCGGCATTGTCACATCCGTCACAGCCCAAACCCGATTGCTTGCGATTGTGCTGATCATGTTTGTCGGGATCGTCACGCTTTCGCGTTCCGGAGCCGCCCAAACCATCTATTCGCTTGATAGCGGCGATCTGGTCAGGGTCACGGTATTTGGCGAGCCGGACCTGTCGGGTGAATTCAGCATCGATGCACAGGGTAAACTGAACCTTGCACTGATCGGGCCGGTTTTTGTAAGGGGCATGACAACCAGCCAGGCCCGCACCGCCATTCATGACGCCTATCTCGACGGCTATTTGCGCCATCCCGATATTGCGGTCGATGTCGTTGCCTTTCGCCCGTTCTTCATCGTTGGCGAAGTCAATCAGCCCGGGTCATACAGCTTTGTCCCGGGCATGAATGTTTTAAATGCGATTGCGATTAGCAGGGGCATGACCTATCGCGGGGACGAGGACGATATCGAAATCCTGCGCGGTAATGATACAGCACGGGTTTCAATCCCGGCCAATCTGGCAACCATTGTCATGCCCGGTGACATCGTGCGGATCGCCGAACGGTATTTCTGATCCGCCCGCCGATTTCCATGCCGCTGCCGCGATTGTTCCTATGCCGCCGTTTCCATTGCTGATTTCGCGACAAAATGATGGGCTGCGATCTGTTGCAGATCGGCAAGTTCCGGCTGGTAATCCAGCCCGTGAACCGGACTTGGAACTTCGCCGGTGATCAGGCTGAAATCCTGACGACGTTTGCGCGGATCGGGGATTGGAACGGCGGCCATCAGTTTTTTGGTATAGGGATGCTGCGGATTTTCAAAAACTGCCTGACGCGGCCCGATTTCAACAATCTGCCCCATATACATGACGGCTACCCGGTGGCTGATCTGTTCGACCACGGCCATATCGTGCGAAATAAACAGATATGAAAGCCCGCTTTCAGCCTGCAATTCCCCCAGAAGGTCAAGAACCTGTGCCTGCACCGATACATCAAGTGCCGAAACCGATTCGTCGGCAATGATCACCTTGGGCGACAGGCTGAGCGCGCGCGCAATACAGATGCGCTGACGCTGACCACCGGAAAATTCGTGCGGATGCCGTTTGGCCGCATCTGCTGGGAGTCCGACCCGCCTGAACAGATATTCGACCCGGTCATCAAGTTCCGATCCCGATGCCAGACCATGGATTACCAATGGTTCGGCCACCAGTTCCCCGACCGTCATACGCGGATCAAGGGACGCATAGGGATCCTGAAAAATCATCTGGATATTGCGGCGAACTTCACGGGTCTGGATGCGGGAATTGGCATCGATCTCGCGCCCGTCAATCACCACTTCGCCCTGCCAGGGAATAAGGTTCATCAACGCCCGACCGGTTGTCGATTTGCCACAGCCGCTTTCACCGACAATCGACAATGTTTCACCGGCAAAGATATCGAAACTGACCTGTTCGACCGCGTGCACGCGTTTCTGCACGCGCTGCAAAAGACCGCCGCGAATATCGAAACGCACGGTAAGGTCCCTGACCGATACCAGGGGTTTGGCCAAACCGCGTTCAAGCGCCTTGCCATCGCTGCTGGCCGGGCCTTCTGTGCCGGTCATGGCGCCCAGTCGCGGCACAGCGGCCAGAAGCCCGCGGGTATAGGGATCACCGGGTTTTTCAAACACATCGGTCACAGTACCGCTTTCGACCACCTTGCCCTGGTTCATGACAATGACGCGGTCCGCCATTTCGGCAACAACACCCATGTCATGGGTAATCAGAATGATCGCGGTTCCGGTTTCGCGTTGCAGATCCCGCATCAGTCCCAGAATCTGGGCCTGGATGGTGACATCAAGGGCCGTGGTCGGCTCGTCCGCAATCAGAACATCGGGATTACAGGCAAGTGCCATGGCGATCATTACCCGCTGGCGCATGCCGCCTGACAATTCATGGGGATATTGCGAAAGCCGCTTTTCCGGCTCGGAAATGCGTACCTGTTTGAGAACCTCAAGCGCACGCGCCCGAACCCGGGATCCAGGCATCGGATTATGGGTTGAAATGGCTTCGCCCAATTGGCGTCCGATCGTCAGAACCGGATTAAGCGATGTCATCGGTTCCTGAAAGATCATCGCGATTTTATTGCCGCGAATGTCGCGCATGGCCCGTTCAGACAAGGTCAGAAGATCGGTGCCGTTCAGGCGGATTTCACCACTCGCAACCCGTGCCATCGGTTCGGGCAGAAGCCCCATGATCGACAGTGACGTCATGGATTTACCACTGCCCGATTCACCGGCAATACACAGTGTCTCGCCACGGCAAAGATCAAAGCTTAATCCATCGACAACGGTTTTCGGGCCGCTTGGTGTCGCCACCTGTGTCACCAGATCGCGTACTTCAAGGATCTTTTCCACCGCTTTACTGCCCTGTTCGGTCATACTGCCAACCCTGAGAAAGTCTGTAATTTATTGATTTTAAAATCCGGGGCAGAACAATTCGATCGCTCCGCCCCGAAAAGTCGTCTTAGTCAAATACGATGCGCGGGAAATAGAACGAGACAACCCAGTTGGGCTGATCAACGATTTCACTGATGCGCAGATCCCCACAGACCGAACACAGCATATAGGCGTCGACCGCCGACATGCCCTGTGTCTTGCACAGCCAGTCCACCATGCGACGTACGGCATCTCGCGCACCGGTCATAAGATCACTTCCGATCCCGGTGGTGCATTCATATCCCTTGCTGTCGAGATGGCTGGTCACCGGACCGGGCGTGGTGAAATGCGGCGATTCAAGCTGCGCATTCTTGACCAGATCAAGGGTCACTGTTGCGTTCATCGGGCTTTCAATCGCCGTTCCGCAAACTTCACCATCGCCCTGTGCGGCATGGGTATCGCCGATCGAAAACAGGCCACCGGCAACCTCGACCGGAAGATAAAGTGTGGTCCCTGCGGCAAGATCGCGAATATCAAGATTGCCACCAACCCGCCTTGGCGGCACGACCGAATGCAGGCCCGGTTCGGCCAGTGCAAGGCCGATGGTACCGGCAAACGGTTTAAGCGGCACTTTGCCGTATTTGGAAAACAGCGACGGGGCCAGCGTATCGGGATCATATTTCCAGATATGCAGGGCCGGGTCTTCGAACTGATCGGCCAAAAGACCAAATCCCGGAATATTTGCCGTCCAGCCAAAGCCCGACGGTTTGAAACCTTCGATGGTGATTTTGACCGCGTCACCGGGTTCTGCCCCGTCAATAAAGACAGGACCGGACACCGGATTGATTTTGGAAAAATCCAGTGCGGTTACATCCGCAACCGTACTGTTTGCATTGAACTGGCCTGCGGCACTGTCGACGCATTCAAATTCAATGGTGGTACCGGGCGCGACCGTCAATGCGGGCGGGATCGAATGATCCCACCCGTGATGACAGTGCGCGGAGTGGATCGTGTAATCCGCACATTTGCACATGTTTATTTCACCGCAATGTAGTCATAGTGAACAGGAATGTGGACCGGATCGACGAGGATCGCGTCATCGGCCACAAGGCGCGGCGAACGAATGGTGTAACGCTGTTCATTGAACACCGGTACCCACGGTGCGTCGGCCATGACTTTGGTAAAGATGTCGCGCCACATATCAATGCGGGTATCGGCCTGGGACGGATCGGCAAGCGCATCGGCCTTTGATGCTTCGGCATCAAGTTCCTCGTTGCAGTACCACGACCAGTTCCAGCCACCCGGCACCGCACCGCCACAACCCAGAATCGGGCCATAGAAGTTCGACGGATCCGGGAAGTCCGCAATCCAGGCCATGCCACCCGACCAGATCATCGGGGCCTGATCGGCTTCACCACCAGCGGCAATCACGTTTGCCTGTGCCAGCGACTTGATTTCGACTTTCATGCCGATTGCCGAAAGATCCTGCTGGATGGCCTGGGCGATACGCGGCTGCGGATCGGTATTGGCAACAAACAGGGTGGTTTCAACGCCATCAGCAAAACCGGCTTCGGCCAGAAGGGATTTGGCCTTTTCCGGATCAAAGGCATAGCCCTTGTAATCGGTATTGTAACCAGGCATCAGCGGCGGCAATGGCTGGTTGGCCGGAACGGCACGACCATTGATTACGCGAACGATACGATCCTTGTTGACCGCCATGTTGACGGCCTGACGGACCTTGACATTGTCGAATGGCGGAATGTTGGTATTCAGGGTGATATAGCCGGTATGAAGCTGTTCACCCGATACAACCAGATCCTTGTATTCCGGGTCATTCATGACTTCGAGGAACTTTGCCGGCGGAATGCCGTCACCGGCAATGTCAACTTCGCCACGCTGCAAGCGCAGAAGTGCGACCACCGGTTCCTGACCGACTTCAACCGTAATGGTATCAAGCTTCGGGATACCGGCAATGTGATAGTCCGGATTGGCCTTGAAAATCAGATGCTGACCAAGGGTCCAGTCTTCAAGGGCAAAGGCACCGGTACCAACCGGATGTTTGCCGAAATCCTGACCCCATTTTTCGACTTCTTCCTTGGGCACGATATGCGCAAAGTTAAGCGCCATTTTATGCAGGAAGGCCGCATCGGGCTGGCTCAGTGTGAATTTGACGGTGTAATCATCGACAACTTCAACACCCGAAAGGCTTTCGGTTTCACCCGCGGATTCTTCGGCAAAGCCCTTGATGGTTTCAAAGAAACCGGCACCCGGGCTTTGGGTTTTCGGATTTACAACGCGTTCAAGGGTGTATTTGACATCAGATGCCTTGAATTCGCGGCCATTGTGGAATTTGACCCCTTTGCGCAACGTAAAGGTATAGGTCAGACCATCATCAGAAACCGTATAGCCGGTTGCCAGATCAGGCTTGAGCGTCGTCGTGCCCGGCTCGTAATCCATCAGACCGTCAAACAGGCTTTTGATCATCGACCAGTTCTGCCAGTCATAGCCGATCGCCGGATCAAGGGTCGAAACATCGTCCTTGTAGGTCACGGTGATGTTGCCTTCGCCAGCAGCGGCGTTGTGCGCCGTCGTCATGCCGGCACCGGCAATCAGTGCTGCCAGTGCAACACCTTTCAGTGCTTTGCTAAACATTGTTGATATTCTCCCTGTGACTATAAACTTCCATAAGTTTCCTTCCTGATTTTGCTGCGTCTTTTGGTCTTGCATCAGCGCAGCTTGATACGCGGGTCGATGAACGGCGCCACCAAATCCGCCAATAGATTGCCCAGCACGATGGCGCAGGCCGACACCAGCGTCACACCCATGATGATCGGAATGTCGACCCGCTGAATGGCCTGCCAGGCCAGCTGACCGATGCCCGGCCAGCCGAATACGGACTCGACAACGACAATGCCGCTCATGAACATGCCGATATCGATCCCGATCATCGCGATGATCGGCAAAAGCGCGTTGGGGAATGCATGCACAAAGAATACCCGGGCACGTCCAAGGCCCTTGGCGCGCGCGGTGCGCACATAATCCTGACGCAGAACATCAAGCATCGATGACCGCATCATGCGCGAATACCACCCCGCCCCGAGGAACCCCATCGAGACCGATGGCAACACCAGATGCGCAAACGTGCCGTACCCGCCAATCGGGAACCAGCCGAGCACCACCGCAAACAGATACAGCATCAGAATGCCGACCACGAATTGCGGTGCCGATACCCCGACAAAGGATGCCACCATCAAACCGCGATCAAGCGGTGTATTGCGTTTGATCGCCCCGATTGCACCGGCCGTCAGCCCGAACAGAAGTTCACAGAAAATCGCACCGGCCATCAGCAAAAGGGTCGCCGGAAGACGGGCCGCAATCAGTTCGCCAACCTCGGTCTTTTGCAGATAGGACCGACCGAAATCACCGGTCAGAAGATTGCCCAGATAGCGCAGATATTGCTCATAGAATGGCAGGTTAAGGCCAAGCTGTTCGCGGATATTGGCAACCGTTTCCGCGGTTGCCGAACGCCCGGCAATCTGGCGCGCCGGATCGGCCGGCAGCATGTAAAGCAACGCATAGGTCACGATACTGACGCCCAGAAGGATCAGGATGGCCTGGACAAGACGGCGAAGAATATAGGCAATCATCAGTGGCGCCCCTTCTGAGTCGGATCAAGAATGTCACGAAGGGCGTCACCCACCAGATTGAAGGCCAGTGCCAGAAGAATGATCGCAATACCCGGGAAGAACACCAGCCACGGGGCCGAGGTAAAATAGGTCTGGTTTTCAAAGATGATGTTGCCCCAGCTCGGCGTTGGCGGCTGCACCCCGACACCAAGATAGGAAAGGGTCGCTTCAAGCAGCACCGTGGTCGCAATTCCAAGGGTTGCCCACACCACCATGGTCGACAACAGATGCGGCAACATATGTTTGAAAAGAATACGGAACCGGCTGGCCCCGATGCCCCATTCGGCCTCGATGAATTCGCGCTCGGACAGGGACCGGGTTTCGGTATAGATCACGCGTGCAACCTGGACCCAGTTGACCATGGCAATCACCATGGCAACAATCCACAGGCTGGGTTTGAAAATTGCCGCCAGCACAATCGCCAGCAACAGGGCGGGAAACGCCATCATCAGATCGGTTGCCCGCATCAGGATGGTCCCGATCCAGCCCCGGAAAAACCCGGCCGTGACACCAACAAGGGCACCGATCAGGACCGCCGCCCCGTTTGCGACAATCCCGATGATCAGCGATGTCTGTGCCCCATACATCAGACGGGACAGCAAATCACGGCCAAGTAAATCGGTTCCCAGCAAGAACTGCCCGCCGGGCGGCATCGGCGCGCCTTCGATGGTCAGACCGTCAAACATCTGGTTTTGCGGATCATATGGCGCGATCCACGGCGCAAGCAGGGCTGAACCCGCGATCACCACGATGATGATCAGCCCCAGAAGCGCCAGTTTTCTTTTGGCCAGTTCGGCAAG
The DNA here is from genome assembly GCF_002844235.1 of Thalassospira povalilytica. Lineage (GTDB taxonomy): Bacteria > Pseudomonadota > Alphaproteobacteria > Rhodospirillales > Thalassospiraceae > Thalassospira > Thalassospira povalilytica. Next base: position 156,694 of record NZ_PGTS01000003.1, read on the forward strand.
AACAAGCATACCCACCCTGTCTCGTTAGTTCGTGACAATCGGTGCACCGTCGCCCGAACCGGTCCGGCCCGACGCAACGATTGCCGCGCAATAGTCTTCGATCGTTTGTTGTTTTTTCATCGCTTCGGCGCGGATCGCCTTAAGGGCGCCGTGCTCGTCGATATTGTGGCTGAGCATCACGGTCATCAGCACCTTGGCCACGACCGGACGCAGTTTCAGCCGCCTGCGCAATTCACAAATCTCAGCCCGCAATTTCTGTTGCTGTTCAAAGGCATGAACCGCCAGAACCGCCGCACTGAAAACACCGGCTGTTGAAACCGGCTTTTGCAAATGGGCCCCGCTTTGACGGCTCAGAACCCATTCAAGACGCCCCGGTGCTTCCGACCCGATCAGGGCGACACTTGGCATCGGGGTCTGATCAGGCGTCCAGGGAAACTGTTCATCCATCCCCATATCGGCATCGAAAAACAGGATATCGGCCGCCTTCACATTGGCATCATCGCCGCGCGGCAATTCCGGCCAATAGCGGTCAACCGTCATCCCGAGACGTTCCAGATGGCGCAATAACGGATCGATCGCCGCACTTGGACGGTGCAGGACCCAGACATGCCAACCTCGGAAGTTCGGAATACGATTGGTGCGTTTCATCAGCTGACCACCCGCAAATTGCCTGCACCGGGTTTGCCGACCTTGCGCCGGAAATCATCGGCATCAAAATGCACAAGATAGGGATCGGGCACGACCGCATGATCCGCGCGCGACACGATCTTGAACCAGCCCGCTTCGCCGATCTCGCCAATCAGCGGGGTCAGGGCGGCATGATTGTTGGTCGCATCGATCTGAACCATGCCAAACGGTGTCTGTACCGGTTTGCGCATCAGGTGATGGCGCACTGCAGGAACATCATCATTCCCGGCCCGCCGGATCGACTGGGCCAGCATTTTGACCGTGGCATATCCCTGGGCGACAAAGGCCGACGGAATGCGATCCGCCCCGGCAAATTCATGGAATCTGGCCAGCCATTCGGTGTTTTCGGCATCGGTCTGGTTGGCGAAATAGATCGCCGTACTCAGATGCCCGATCCCCGCTTCGCCAAGCTGGCCCAATTCGCATTCCGTCAGATTGCAACTGACGATCGGGCGTTTGGCAGCGGCAAATTCCGGATCTTCCTGACCCAGTTTCTGATAGGCGCGAAACAGCGCATAGCTTGAATTGCCAATCAGGTTATTAAGGATGAAGTCGGGCTTCTTGGCCTTGATATCTTCGATGATGTGGTCGACATCGACACTGTCGATCGGCAGGTACTTTTCGCCGAGCACTTCACCATTGCAGGCCTGAATCAGTTCGCGCCCGATACGGTTGGTTTCCCAGCCCCAGATATAGTTCGACCCGGTCAGATAGACCCGTCGCCCGAATTTCGGAACAACATGTTCAAACAGCGGCAGGATATGCTGATTGGGATTGGCCCCGGTATAGATGACATTTTCGCTGCATTCGAAACCTTCATACGGGCACGGATACCACAACAAGGCGTCAAATTTTTCGACAGTGGGCAGCACTTCCTTGCGCGCCAGCGACGTGATAGTGCCGATGATATGTTTGCACCCGTCGCGCCGGATCAGACTGTCGCAAAATTCGGTATAACGTTCAGGCACACCGGCCGGATCGCGAAATTCCGGCACCAAGCGAAATGCAAAGGCAGAGTCGTTATTGACCTCGTCCAGGGCCATGCGCGCGCCATCATAAAGATCCTGCGCGATGGTCCGGTACGGTCCGGTCACGGAATACAGAAAGCCGACCCGGTAAACCGGGTTGGAATGCGTCTCGCCCAAAACTAAAAGCCCCTAAAACAAAAAAAACCCGCGCTTCTTTGCAGTGCAAAGAAACAGCAGGCCTTGATTGGCATGCGGCGATTTGTTGCCGCTATTTGATAAATTCCGCCCCGAAGGACAACATAACGGTAACAATAATTTCCAACTTGTCAAACGGGAGTTTCAGTTTTTGCAAATCTAATGCTGCAATGCCGCATTCCCGCAGAACATCATGCTGTGCCCGTGCTGGCAAAAAGCCAGCTTTTAGAACCGTTAAACCCGATGTTCGATTTTCCGCCAATTGATCGCGCTGACACCTTTACCTTGGCCCTGAATTCGTGATGAAATCGCATTTGCGCATCCACCGCGCCAAAAATGAACAACGCAAATCACGTATTTTGCCCCACCATACGGAGTTCTTCATACATGTCCGGGAAAACGGAAAATCGCCAACTGCGTCACGGCGGTCGTATTCTGGTTGATCAATTGGCCCTGCATGGCGCGGAACGCGTCTTTCTGGTGCCTGGCGAAAGCTATCTGGCGGTTCTGGATGGTCTGGTGGATCATCCCGCCATTGATCCCGTCATCTGCCGTCAGGAAGGCGGTGCCGCCATCATGGCAGAGGCCTATGGCAAACTGACCGGAAAGCCCGGCATCTGCATGGTCACGCGCGGCCCCGGTGCCACCAACGCATCGGCGGGTGTGCATGTCGCCCATCAGGACAGCACACCGATGATCCTGCTGGTCGGGCAGATCGGGCGTGACATGGTCGATCGCGAAGCGTTCCAGGAAGTCGATTATCGCAAGATGTTCGAACCGCTTGCCAAATGGGTCGGCCAGATTGATGACATCAACCGCATCCCGGAATATATCAGCCACGCCTATCACATCGCGACATCGGGTCGCCCCGGACCGGTTGTTCTGGCCCTGCCCGAAGACATGCTGTCATCAAGTGCCGAGGTCGCGGACGCCAAACCCTATGTCCCGATCGAGGCCAAAACCGCCCCCGAAGATGTCGCGCGTTTCCGCGATACCCTGTCCAAGGCCAAACAGCCGATCATGATCGTTGGAGGTGGCGGCTGGACCCGTGAGGCGACTGAAAACCTTAAATCGTTTGCACTTCGTAACAATGTTGCAATTGCCACCAGCTTCCGTTGTCAGGATTACATTCCCAACACGCATTCCCATTTCATTGGCGATGTCGGCATTGGCATTAATCCCAAGCTGGCAGAATTCATTCGCGAAAGTGATCTGGTGATTCTGGTCGGATCACGCATGGGGGAAATGACCAGCAGCGGCTATAGCCTGCTTGATATCCCCTGTCCGAAACAGAAACTGGTCCATGTCTATGCCGGACCCGATGAACTGGGCCGGGTTTACCGCCCCGATATCGCGATCAACGCGTCACAACGATCCTTCCTGCGCGCCATTGCGATGATGGAACCGGTCGATGGTTCTGCCCGTGACGCGATGATCGAAACCGCACACGCCCATTACATCGCCTTTTCCACCCCGCTTGATACGCCGGGCGATGTGAAGATGGCCCATGTGGTTGCCGAACTTCGCGAAAAACTGCCCGATAATGCCATTGTTACCAATGGCGCGGGCAATTACGCCGCCTTCCTGCACCGGTTCTTCCGTTATCGCGACTATCGCACCGAACTGGCGCCAACGTCGGGGTCGATGGGTTATGGCCTTCCGGCATCGGTATCAGCCAAGCTTGCCCATCCGGATCGCACCGTCGTCTGCCTTGCTGGTGACGGATGCTTTTTGATGCATGGACAGGAATTTGCCACCGCCGTTCAATACGGAGCCAATATCATCACGATTGTGGTCAATAACGGCATGTTCGGCACCATCCGCATGCATCAGGAACGCAACTATCCCGGACGCGTCTCGGGCACCGAACTGCATAATCCGGATTTCGCCGCCTATGCCGTGGCCTTTGGCGGACACGGCGAAACCGTCACACGGACCGAGGATTTCGGCCCGGCCTTTGACCGCGCGGTTGCCAGTGGCAAACCCGCCATCATCGAGGTCCAGGTTGATCCGCAGGCCCTGACCCCGATCAAGACCCTTGATCAAATCCGGTCTGGTTCGTAATCGAAACGAAAATATGAATTGTTGAAAAACGGGCGGGATCAGCGTTTGGGAATGCTGATCTCGCCATTTTCAAGCCCGGTCTTCAGGGCATCGACCGCAACGGCCAGCTTTTCGTCAATCACATGCAGATAGGCCGTCCAGTCCGAAAGTTTCTCAAGCTCTTCCTTGCCATCTGAAATGCCGCGAAGCCCGATCAGCGGCACATCAAATTTGTGGCAGGCCCGCAGGATGGCAAAGCTTTCCATATCGACCATATCGGCATCAATCACGTCATAGGCCGCACCCGAAACCACATTGGCCCCGGTCGAAAGCCGTGCTTCGGGGATACCCGGAATGCGCAAGCTCATCGGAATTTCAGCCGGAAAATCCACAAACGGCGTGCAGCCCTTTTCAAACCCCAGAACCGACGCATCCATATCGCGGTAAGACACGGAAATCGCCTGATAAACCTCGGCCTGCTCCAATGTCCGCGACCCGGCCGAGCCCAGCGTCACAACAAGATCGGGCAAATCATCGGTAAGCTTAAGCTCGGTCAAAGCCGCGGTCAGATTAATCGCAGCCTCCACCGGCCCAACCCCGATCATCAGCGGCGTAAAACGCGCTTTGAGGAAATCCCCGTATTCCGCCGGTGCTGCCATACAAAACAGTACATCATGACCAGAAAGGTTGTGGAGATATCCGCGCATTTTCGAGTACCCGTTGGTTAAAAACAGAAAGGGGAGATTAACGACGCAGATACGATTTGGCACCCACTAAAACAGGAAACCGGATAACAACGCGATGATGGTCTTCTTTGGGGAGAAATGGCGCACCCGACAGGATTCGAACCTGTGGCCTTTGCCTTCGGAGGGCAACGCTCTATCCAGCTGAGCTACGGGTGCGCAATATAGGGGCCACGACTGGATCAAGTGGCCCGAGTGCGATGGGTGATACAGGTTTTGACCCGAACGGGCAAGGGTTTTTGACCCCCATGCCGTTACAGCATTATCACCATGCCGGGTTAACGTAACCTTGCACCCAAAGCAGTGCAATCAGCTTTCAACGTCACGCCGGTCATAGGGATCGCGCACAACCCAGGTCCCGTTCCATTCACGGTCCTGTTCACGCCGTTGCAGACGTTCCATCCGGTTCATCATCAGCTGGGCGGCAAAGTCGCTGTCATCCAGTTCACGGACGGCCTCATAAAGCGGCTTGGCCTGATCAAACGCGCCTTCGCGGTAATGGGTCATCGCCGTTTCATATTTGGAACGCCAGTCGCGACGCTCCTCACTAAGCTGTCCGCCAAGGGCAAGCACCTCATAGAGGTAAACTTCATGTTCCGTCCCCAGAAGCACCACATGATCAAGATCACGCATTTCGATCTCGCCGGCTGCCATATTGGCCGTTTCATGGGAGGCAAGAATTTGCGTGCCATATACACGGTTGGCCTTTTCCAGACGGTTGGCATAGTTCACGCAATCGCCCACCACGGTATAGGCACGTGACTTGTCCGTCCCGATGGAGCCGACGACCACCTCGCCGGTGGCAATGCCGATGCGGATATCAAGCCCGTGATCGCCAATCAGGTCGGCATATTTGGTCTTGAGCGCGTTAAAGCGCGCCACCTGTTCAAGCGCCGCCTGACAGGCATGGCGGGCATGGGCATTTTCCCCGCAAAATGGCGGGCCCCAGAATCCGATCACGCGGTCCCCGACAAAATTGTCGATGATGCCGCTGTGGTTGGCGATCGGTTCGGTCATTGCGGTCAGATAGTCATTCAGGAAATCGACCAGCTTTTCCGGCGGGGTATGTTCGGCCAGCCAGTCAAACCCGGTCAGGTTGACAACACTGACGGTCATCACGCGCTTTTCGGAGTTTTCAAGCGCGGTTTCCTGATTGATCAGATTGTTGATGACCTTGGGATCAACATATTTGCCAAACCGTTCGCGCATCCGGAAACGGACGCGCAATTCACGCGACATCCGGTTGAAGGCATCGGCAAGACGGGCGAAATCGCCCTTGCCCTTGAAATCAAGGCTGGTGTCGAGTTTGCCCGACTGGATACCATTAAGCGCATTGGTGGTCTGGCGTACGGCCACCACCACCGCATGGGCCAGATAATAGGCCAGCGACACCCCGATGATGATCGCCGCCAGCATCATGATGAATTCGGCCTGGATCAGGAAATCTTCACTGCGCGAAACACTTTCGACCGTATCGGCCGCATATTTTTCCAACAGAAGAATTTCGTTGCGCAGATCAAGAACGATATTGCGATGAAGGCCGCGGACAATGTTTTCCTGACGCTGTGCATCAAGAAGATCACCATCCCGCACCCGCCCCAGCAACCGTTCGACACCAAGGGCGAATTGTGCCGAGACATCGGCGAATTCGCGCATGCGCACATCAAGATCAAGCAACACACCATTGTCGAAATGGCCTGATGCCTGTGCACGACCAAGGGCGGCAAAGGTGAATGTCTTGCGATAGGCCTGTTCGATCTGGGTTTGCTTGGCATTGATTTCGATTTCAATGCCATTGAGAAGCGGCGCATGCGGTCCGTCATTTTCGACCACCCGCATATAGCGATCCAGAAGCGAGATTTGTTCAAGCTGGCGGGCACGGACATCCGACAGCGCATCCTTGACCGGTGTGACATAGCGCGACACCGCTTCAAGATCACCATTGATGCCAAGGGACTGGATCACCGAAAAACCGGTTGCCACGAACAGCCAAACGACAAAGAAGGCCGCGACACCCAGGAACTTTGCCCGAATGGTCCTTAGCATGGCGGTCCTGATCCTCCGAAATTCCGTTTACTGCTGGCATATCGGGGTTCCAACACGTTTAGACAACCCGCGAAATGCTCTGCAACCGATTAAAAATGCTACCTGATCACTGATCAGCGGTCAAAAAGCAATCAAGATCGCATGCAGGAATAATTTTCAACACCACCCCCGCCCGCGATCCAGCGGCGAATGTCATCAATCACCACCGGCCCGTTCAGATCACGCAACAACATGTGATACCCGGCCTGATACAGGCACCAGTGATAGGATGCCATGCCAGCGGCCCGCAAATCACGATCAAGGGCATCAATCGCATCTGGCGGAATGACCTGATCCTGTTGGCCGGACAGCAACAAAGTCGCAACCCGGATGTCGGATGCCCGAACGCGTGCCAGATCCATCAAATCGGCCACCCCGGCAATCAGATCAACCCTTACCGCTGACATCATGTGCGGATCCCGCGACAGACGACGAAGCATTTCGATATTGTCCGACGGCCAGATATCAAGCCCGCGACCGGTCAGTGGCAACCATGGCAAGCTGTGCGACATAACGGCAAGCGGGGCCGTCTGATACCAGGGCATGCGATCACGGTTCCAGACCGCCGGGGCCACCAGAACAAGACCATCCATCAGATGTCCGCGCGTCGCAGCTGTCACGATTGCAACCGTCCCGCCCATCGAATTGCCCAGAAGATAAACCGGTTTTTGCCGATATCTGGCGCGCAACAGGCTCAGCACATCGCTGGCATCATTGACCATACTGCTGATCCCCGCCCAGAACGGCCGGGACGGACTGCGTCCGAAACCGCGTTGATCAAAGGCATAAATCGCAATCCCGGCCGGGCCAAGTGCGTCGCCCAGTTCCATAAACGCATTGGCGTAATCCCCCATCCCGTGCAGGGCAAGGATCACCGCATCGGGGTTTTCGATATCCCCCCAATGTTGTAATGGAAGTGCCGTCCCGTCACTGGCCCGAAAGACGTTTTCATCAAGCGATATCTGCGCAACCGGCGGACCGGCAGGGACGATTTTCGGCGCGCAGCCGGTTAGCCCCGCCGCACAAACAAGAACAACCGCACTCAGACGCAGCAAAGATCGAAACATGGGACGGGGCATCCAGATGCGTGACAAAAATCCGTTTTCAAACATGACCCTAAGACCAAAAACAAAAACCCCGCAAGCCTTTGCGGGGTTTTGTCGGTTCATGGCGCAATCGGGCCAACAGGGATATGCCCCTGATCCTGATCAGGCTGCTTTGCCAGCGCGAAGCTTGTCATTATCGCGGGTCAGCATCAGGAAGATGTCTTCAAGGTCGCCTTCCTCGGTCGACAGATCCTTGATCGCAAGCCCGCTGCCCTGAACGGCCTGAAGGATTTCGGCCATCTGGGTGTTGCTGGGACGATAATGAAGGGCGATCTGATTTTCGGATTTAAGTTCCCCGCCCCACTGGGCAAAGACATCGGGGACCGAATTCAGTTCGTTATTCACGGTCAGAACAAGCGTCTTGTGATCGATCCGGCGCAGCAGGCTGCGTTTGTCTTCATGGGCGATCACGTTGCCCTTGTTGATGATGGCGATTTCATCACACAGTTCTTCGGCTTCTTCGAGATAATGCGTGGTCAGAACAATCGTCACACCGGCCTTGTTCAGTTCTTTGACATAGGCCCAAAGCTGCTGACGCAGTTCGATATCGACACCGGCGGTCGGTTCGTCAAGAACCAGGACCGGCGGGGTATGAACCATCGCCTTGCCCACCAGAAGCCGACGGCGCATGCCACCCGAAAGTGACCGGGCGTACGAGTCTGCCTTGTCCGACAGGCCAAGGGCAGCCAGGATTTCGTCGGTGCGGCGTTCGGATTTTGGCACGCCATACAGGCCCGCCTGCAATTCCATCACCTGACGCGGGGTGAAAAATGCATCAAGGTTCAGTTCCTGGGGCACGATCCCGATCGAACAGCGTGCAGCACGCATTTCGGCTTCGATATCATGGCCCCAGATTTTTGCGGTCCCGCCGGTTTTGGTCACCAGTCCCGCCAGGATGTTGATAAAAGTCGACTTTCCCGCGCCGTTCGGCCCAAGAAGGGCAAAAAACGAACCGCGCGGAATTTTCAGGGATACGTTATCAAGGGCAAGTTTTTCGCCATTTGATCCCGTATAGACCTTTGTCAGCCCTTCGACTTCGATGGCATAGTCGGGCATTGCAGTCATAAGTCAGTGATCTCCACTCTTTTCCACGTCGCCGGTTTGCGCTAAGACGATGGGGCGCCATGCGATGCGGAAGTATTGATTGAATATGCCCAATCGGTATCATTCCCGGGAAACCGGGGTCAATGCTGAGCACAGCACGCGGCCAATCCCGATGGTCACACAAGCCTGAAACAGGCAAACTTGGAACTGGATATATGAAGATCACCGAAGAAATCAAAGTCGGCACCCTCAATGTTGCCTGCGACGGCGGTAAAGGCCACCTTGGTCACCCGACGGTTTACCTCAATCTCGAGGACAAGGGCGAGGTGGTCTGCCCGTACTGCTCGAAAAAATACATCTTCGACAAATCCCAGGCTGATCACGCAGCACATTGATCCGCACCACGCGTTCGTGAGTACAAGCATTGCGCGGGGGCCAACCGCCCCCTATCTGTCGCAGGCTTTCGCGGATTGACACCCTTTCGCCTGCCTATGCTGTCGTGAACGCCATCACGGCCAAATCCACGGGGAACTTTCATGACGTCTTCATCGCCCACGCTCAACAGTTACCGCGCGCTGCCGGACCCGGATGGACATTTCGGCAATTTCGGCGGTCGTTTTGTCGCCGAAACCCTGATGCCGCTGATCCTTGAGCTGGAACAGGCCTATAAAGACGCCAAAAGCGACCCCGCCTTCAAGAAGGAGATGGATTATTATCTCCGTCATTATGTTGGCCGTGCGAACCCGCTTTATTTCGCCGAACGCCTGACCGAGGAACTCGGCGGTGCAAAGATCTATTTCAAGCGCGAGGATTTGAACCATACCGGCGCGCACAAGATCAATAACTGTATCGGCCAGATTCTTTTGGCCAAACGCATGGGCAAGACCCGCATCATCGCCGAAACCGGTGCCGGACAGCACGGCGTTGCAACCGCAACGGTTTGCGCGCGTTTCGGCCTGCCCTGCACGGTTTATATGGGCTCCAAGGACATTGAACGCCAGTCGCCCAACGTCTTCCGCATGCGTTTGCTCGGTGCTGAAGTCAAACCGGTCGTTTCGGGTTCCCGTTCGCTGAAAGACGCAATGAACGAGGCGCTTCGTGACTGGGTGACCAATGTGGAAGATACGTTCTATATCATCGGCACCGCAGCCGGCCCACATCCCTATCCGGAACTGGTTCGTGATTTCCAGTCGGTGATTGGCAACGAGGCCAAGGAACAGATCCTTGAAGCCGAAGGACGCCTGCCCGATCAGGTGATTGCCGCTGTCGGTGGCGGATCGAACGCCATCGGCCTGTTCCATCCGTTCCTTGATGACAAGGGTGTCGAGGTGGTTGGTGTCGAGGCCGCTGGTCACGGTGTTCATACCGGCAAACATGCCGCCAGCCTGTCGGCCGGCAAGCCGGGCGTGCTGCATGGCAACCGCACCTATTTGCTGATGGATGACGATGGCCAGATCAAGGAAGCCGACTCGATTTCGGCGGGTCTGGATTATCCGGGCATCGGGCCGGAGCACAGCTGGCTCAAGGATATCGGTCGGGCGCGCTATGAACCGATCACCGACACAGAGGCCCTTGATGCCTTTAAACTTTGTTCGGAGCTCGAAGGCATCATTCCGGCGCTGGAATGCAGCCACGCGATCGCGCAAATCGTCAAGGAAGCGCCCAAGATGGGCAAGGACAAGATCATCCTCATGTGTCTGAGTGGCCGGGGTGACAAGGACATCTTTACCGTGGCCGAAGCACTGGGAGTTAAGTTGTGAGCGACGCTATCATCGGCGGCCAGGACCGCATCGCCAAACGTTTTGCCAAGCTCAAGGAAGAAGGCCGCGCGGGTCTTGTAACCTTTATCACCGCGGGTGACCCCGATCCCGAGGCATCGTTCGAAATCCTGAAATCCCTGCCTGAAGCAGGTGCCGACATTATCGAACTGGGTATGCCGTTTACCGATCCGATGGCCGATGGCCCCGCCATCCAGGAAGCATCGAACCGTGCATTGGCCGCAGGCATGCACATGCGCAAGACCCTGTCGCTTGTGCGTGGCTTCCGCGATCTTGATCACGAAACGCCGATCATTCTGATGGGCTATTACAACCCGATCTATATCTATGGCGTTGCGGAATTCCTTGAAGATGCGCGCAATGCCGGGGTTGATGGCCTGATTGTGGTGGATCTTCCGCCCGAAGAAGACGCCGAACTGTGCGTTCCGACCGTGGAAAAGGGTCTTTCATTCATCCGCCTGACCACGCCGACCTCGGATGACAAGCGCCTTCCGAAACTTGTTCAGAATACGTCCGGCTTTGTTTATTATGTATCGGTTGCGGGTGTTACCGGTGCCGGATCGGCCAGCAATGATCAGATTGTCGAAGCAATGGGACGCCTGCGTCGCCATACCGATCTTCCGATTGCTGTGGGCTTTGGCATCAAAACCGCTCAACAGGCTGCTGATGTTGCCCGGCAGGCAGATGCAGCTGTGGTCGGGTCCGCAATCGTATCAAAAATTGCCGAAAGTCTTGACGAAAACGGCAAGGCCACCGATAAGACCGCCTCTATGGTTACCGGCCTTGTGCGCGAACTTGCAAACGGGGTCAGAAACGCGCGCAAATAGTGCGGTGCGTTTTGAAAGAACCGATATAGACAGAACCAAGGATCAGTATCCGATATGTCGTGGCTGACTGAATTCGTCCGTCCAAAGATTCAGAAACTCGTTCGCCGTCCAGATGTGCCAGAGAACCTTTGGCATAAATGCAAATCGTGCGAACAGATGATCTTTCACCGTGATCTGGCAAAGAACAATCATGTTTGCCAGCATTGCGGTCATCACATGCGTATTTCCGCCAAGGACCGTCTTGAGCTCCTGTTCGATGGGGGTCAATACCAGACCATCGAACTGCCGAATGTTCCGGTCGATCCGCTGAAATTCCGTGATCAGAAAAAATACACCGATCGCCTCAAGGCGGCACAGGCCAAGGCAACCTTCAAGGATGCGCTGGCGGTTGCCCATGGTGAGGTTGGTGGTCATCCGACCGTGATTGCCGTGTTTGACTTCTCCTTCATGGGCGGGTCGATGGGCATTGCCGTTGGCGAAGGCATTGTTGCCGCCGCCGAACTGGCAACCGTTCAGGATGCGGCACTGATCATTGTTCCGGCATCGGGCGGTGCACGTATGCAGGAAGGCATTCTCAGCCTGATGCAGATGGCCCGTACCACGGCCGCCATCGAAAAGGTCAAGGAAAAGGGCCTGCCCTATTTCGTGCTGCTGACCGATCCTACCACCGGCGGTGTTTCGGCATCCTTTGCCATGCTGGGCGATATCCAGGTTGCAGAACCGGGCGCGCAGATCGGCTTTGCCGGTCGTCGCGTGATCGAAAGCACCATCCGCGAAAAGCTGCCTGATGATTTCCAGACGGCCGAATACCTTCTGGAACACGGCATGGTCGATATGGTCGTTCCGCGTAATGAACTGAACGCGACCTTTGGCCGCCTGATCGACATGATCCGCCGCACCAAACCGGGTGCAAGCATCGTTCCGATCAAGGACGCCAAAGCCAAGACGTCCAAGTCCAAGACTTCGAACGCGGACAAGTAACTTGGCCCGAAGCGACGCAATTCTTGCTCGCCTTGGCAAGCTGCACCCGAAAGTCATCGATCTTTCGCTAGGGCGGATTTCCCGGCTTCTGAACAAGCTGGGTAATCCGCACCTTTCCTTGCCGCCGGTCATTCATCTTGCCGGCACAAATGGCAAAGGCTCCACCCAGGCCTATCTGCGCGCCATCTATGAGGCCGCCGGACTGAAGGTCCATTGTTCGACATCCCCGCATCTGGTGCGTTTCCATGAACGCATTACCCTTGCCGGTGACATGATTTCCGAAGATGCGCTGTGTGACCTTCTTGAAGAAGTCGAAACGGTCAATGACGGCGAATCCATCACATTCTTTGAAATCACCCAGGCTGCTGCATTCCTTGCATTTGCGCGCAGCCCTGCTGATGTCCTGATCCTTGAAACCGGACTTGGCGGGCGGGTTGATGCTTCCAACGTGATTGACAAGCCTGCTGCGACGGTCATTACGCCGGTATCGCTTGATCATCAGGGATTCCTTGGCGATACCATTGCCAAAATCGCCTTTGAAAAGGCCGGGATCATGAAACCCGGTGTGGTCAGCATTCTGGCACCACAGATGCTTGAAGCCTTCAACACCCTTGTCACCCACGCCAATGCGATCAAGGCCCCGGTATTTTGCAATTTCGAAGTATCGGATGAACGCGCCGACGGGTTTACCATGCGCATCGAAGGCGATCATATCGACCTTCCGTTGCCGGCATTGCCGGGGCGTCATCAGTTCGTCAATGCCGCAACGGCGATTGCCGCGGTGCGCAAGGCCGGCATTCCGGGCTGTGATGGCAAGAATGTCGATATTCTGGCCCGTGGCCTGACAACGGCACGCTGGCCGGCCCGGTTGCAGAAACTGACTTCTGGGCCGCTCTTTGATGCGCTTCCTGACGGGTGTGAGCTGATTTTGGATGGCGGGCATAATATCGCCGCCGCAGAAGCCATTTCCGACTGGCTGTCGCGTCAGGACGCCGGCAATACCGTCATCATGATGGGGATGCTTGATAACCGCGATGCGGTGGCGTTTCTAAAACCGCTTGCCAAGCAGATTACAGCACTTGCCGGTGTGCCGATCCCCGGTGAACATCAGGCACATCTGCCGACAACACTTCGCGATGCTGCCAAGACCTGCGGTATCGATGCAGCCTATGCCTGTGATGATTTCGGTGATGCTTTGGCAGCATTGCTGTCGACCTGCCCCGCCCCGAAACGGGTATTGATCCTTGGATCACTATATCTGGCCGGCCTGATTCTTGAAAATCACGGCTAATCAGCCATATATCAGAATTTCCTTAACCAGACTGTCAATATCACCATCCAATAACAAGTGACCGGCCGATTCCAGGACGATTTTCCCGGCGGCTGGCAGCCGGTTTACATAAGTTTGGAAATGGTCAAACCCGACAATCCGGTCATCACGGCTGTGACAAAAATGGATTACTTTACAATCACCTAAAATACGAACTTCATCCTTGGTCAGGGTGAATTCATCTATTTCCCAGTCTGTTAGGCCCCAAAATGGCGATGCGATGATGAAAACAGCTGATAAATGGCTGTTTTCGCGCCAGATTTCCGGATTGCGTGCCAGAAATTGTAAGATTGTCGACCCGCCAAGCGAATGCCCGACCAAAACAAGCCCCGGGGCTGCCTGTGAAACGGCCTTTTCGATCCCGCCAAGCCATTGATTGATATCGGGGCGTTCGGGATCGGGCATCGCCGGGGCTGACAGGGTGAAGTTTCCACCCAGCCGGTCTTTCAGCCGCGCGACAAACCGTGTACTGCCATTGTTCCCGCCCTGGGGACCGGCACTGTGAATGAAAACCAGGTCACGGCCCATTGTGGCCTCCTTGCCCTGCTGGTCGATAAATCGTTATCGACCGGGAAAATTTGACGATATAGCAGGTCGCCAAAGCCCGGCATCAGACATCCGGCAGGCGAACCTTTGGACCGGTGCCATTCGCGGACCGCGCACTGCCATCATCATTGCCGCCATCGGTTCGCCGCAACCGCAGATTTCCGGCCTTGTAGGTCTGTCGACGGTCCCCCTTGAGCGGCGGGGGCAAGCCATTGTCGCCACCATGGTTGTGGCCATCGCGTGATCGGTCAAGATCGCCATATTTTGCGTTTTCACGCTTTACCTTCTGGCCGGTCACCCAAGTATATCCCAGAACATAAAGCAAAAATCCCCCGACCCCGATGGTCAGGGTCAGGAACTGCACAACCGGGACAAAGGTTCCGAACACCTGACCGCCGCCATAAATCATGAAAATACAAAGGGCTGCGACCGGGGCAAGTGCCAGGAAAAAGATGCTGCGCACCTTGTGACGGATCGGTCCGTAATGCATCAGCATGGCATAAAACAGATACATCAGCGCGACAAACACCACGAGTTTGATCAGCAAAATGAAATGATCAAAATTGGCAAGCTTCTGATTGCGTTCATAAATGCCAAAGGCCGTGAACAGGCCATGCACGATCAGGCCGAAACTGCCAAATGTCAGGATAAAACGCAGCCAGACACTGACGCGAAAAAACCTGCGCCATCCCGTCTCGCCCGCGCTGCCGCGGCGACCTGATTTGTTTTTTTTCCGCTGCCGGGAGGAAAGCTTCATATCTTCTGAAAGCTCACGCACCGGACCGGCGGTTTCTACCCCGATACCCTTGGGGGTAAAAATCGGTTTGGCTGATTTCCGGGCCACGAACCCGTTCTCCCATGTCCCTTGGGATTAACTTTTCAACTTACCATAGCAATCCCGACCGACCCTGATAAGCACAAACAGACCATCGGGAATAAATCTTCGGAAATCCGCATGTTATCTTATTTGTTCTGATATCGAAATGTTATCGGATTACCTAAACAATCATCATACAATACTGATGCCAGTACTTGTCAGGAGCCCCGGGCTTTTTGGCCAATGCCCACAGGCTATGCTCGACTTGGCGGCGCGGATCGGGCATTCTGCGAAGCATGATTTTCCTCCAGACAAGAGCACGAAACGTATGACTGAATCTGCCCCGTCCAACACCAATACATCCGCCGGCAATCCGCCGCGCCGCGTGGTACTGGTTGACGGTTCCGGCTTTATTTTCCGCGCTTTCCATGCCCTGCCGCCGATGACAAGTCCCGACGGGACCCCGGTCAATGCGGTATATGGCTTCTGCACCATGTTGATGAAGCTGCGCGAAGATACCAAGCCCGACCATATGGCAGTCATTTTCGACACCAAGGGCAAGTCATTCCGCAACGATTTCTATGCCGACTACAAGGCCCACCGCCCGCCGCCCCCCGAAGAACTGGTACCGCAATTCGGTTTGATCCGTGACGCGACGCGCGCCTTTAACCTGCCCTCGATCGAGCTCGAAGGCTATGAGGCCGACGATCTGATCGCCACCTATGCCCGCCAGGCCGAGGCACAGGGTTCTGATGTGATTATCGTGTCTTCGGACAAGGACCTGATGCAACTTGTTACAGACAAGGTGCAAATGTTTGATGCGATGAAGAATCGCACCATCGGGGCTGCCGAAGTCATGGAAAAATTCGGCGTCGCGCCGGATAAGGTCATTGATATTCAGGCACTTGCGGGCGATTCCGTTGACAACGTACCCGGCGTACCGGGCATTGGTGTCAAAACTGCCGCCCAACTTATTGATGAATATGGTGATCTTGATTCTCTACTTGAGCGCGCTGGCGAAATCAAACAGCCCAAGCGTCGCGAAAAGCTGATCGAGAATGCCGAACTTGCCCGCATTTCACGCGATCTGGTGACCCTTAAAACCGACGTGCCCGTGGTTGAGGACCTTGATGATTTCGACCTGAAAGAACCCGATCCGGAAGTTCTTTTAAGCTTCATCGCAAGTCACGGCTTTAAATCACTGCTTTCTAAAGTAAAAGCCAAGTTTGGCGGCGATGTTGAATTTGAAAGCCCGAGCCAACTCGGCATTGGTGTCAATGATATCAAGGTCGAAAAGGCCGAATATGAACTGGTGCAGGATGAAGAACGTCTAAAGCACTGGATTGCGGAGGCCGAATATCTTGGCACCGTGGCGGTTGATACCGAAACCACATCACTTGATGCCCATCAGGCCAAACTTGTCGGCATCTCGCTTTCGACCGAACCGGGCAATGGCTGCTATATCCCGCTTGGCCATGTCAGCGGCGAAGCACAGGGTGGCTTTGACTTCGGCGACACCCCCGAACAAAGCAGCGACGCCCCCAAGCAGATCAAGCTTGAACGCGCGATAGAGCTTCTCAAACCCCTGCTCGAAGACCCCGGCGTGCTCAAGGTTGGTCAGAACCTGAAATATGACATGATCGTTCTGGCCCGCCATGGCATCGATGTCGCACCGATGGACGACACCATGGTTCTGTCCTATGTGCTTGACGGGACCAGCCATGGTCACGGCATGGACGAGCTGGCCGAATTGCATCTTGATTATAAACCGATCAAGTTTTCCGATGTTTGCGGATCGGGCAAAACCCAGATCACCTTTGATCAGGTACCGCTGGACAAGGCCCTCGATTACGCGGCCGAGGATGCGGATATTACATTGCGTCTGCATCGCCTGCTGAAGCCGCGCATCGCACAGGAACATATGGCAAGTGTCTATGAAACCCTTGACCGGCCGCTGGTGCCGGTTCTGGCAAAGATGGAAAGCCTGGGCGTCAAGGTCGATGCCGAAATCCTGAAAAACCTGTCGGATGATTTCGCCAAACGCATGGCAAGTCTTGAAGTTACCATCCATGAAATGGCCGGGGAGCCGTTCAATCTCGGCAGTCCCAAGCAGCTCGGCGAAATCCTGTTTGATAAAATGAGCCTGCCGGGCGGTAAAAAGACCAAAACCGGTGCCTGGCAAACCGGGGCAGATGTTCTGGAAGCCCTGGCAGCACAGGGGCATGATCTTCCGGCCAAGCTTTTGGAATGGCGTCAGCTTTCGAAACTCAAAAGCACCTATACCGACGCGCTTGCCAACCATATCAACCCGCAAACCGGTCGTGTGCACACCAGTTACGGTCAGACTAACGTCAATACCGGGCGTTTGTCATCCAATGATCCGAACCTGCAAAACATTCCGATCCGAAGCGAAGAAGGCCGTAAAATCCGTACTGCCTTTGTCGCAGAGCCGGGCCACAAGCTTATTTCTGCCGACTATTCGCAGATCGAATTGCGTCTTCTTGCCCATGTGGCCGAAATCGACGCCCTGCGTGAAGCCTTCAAAAACGGCGAGGATATCCACGCCGCGACCGCATCCAAGGTCTTTGGCGTGCCAATCGAAGGCATGGACCCGATGGTTCGCCGCAAGGCCAAGGCGATCAACTTCGGCATCATTTACGGCATTTCGGCCTTTGGTCTGGCCAATCAGCTTGGCATTCCGCAAAAAGAGGCCAAGGCCTTTATCGATGCCTATTTCGAGATTTATCCGGGCATTCGCGACTATATGGATCAGGCCAAGGAATTCGCCACCAAACACGGTTTTGTCCGTACGCTGTTTGGTCGCCATATCCATATCAGCGGCATCAATGACAAAAACGGCATGCGCAGAAGCTTTGGCGAACGTGCGGCGATCAACGCCCCGATTCAGGGCGGTGCTGCCGACATCATCAAACGCGCGATGATCGCGGTACCCGGTGCGCTGCTTGATGCCGGCCTCAAGACCCGCATGCTGTTGCAGGTCCACGATGAATTGATCTTTGAAGCCCCGGAAGACGAGGCAGAAAAAGCCATCAAGGTCATCCGTAACGTCATGGAAAATGCGGCCCATCTGTCCGTACCGCTGATTGCCGACGCCGGTATCGGCGATAGCTGGGCGGATGCGCATTAACCGGCGTTTTCAGACCGAACCCAAACGCAAAAAGGCCGGGGATATCCCCGGCCTTTTTGATTGATTGACGATTGTAAAACCTTAAAGGCCCAGAACTTCAAAGGCCCAGCACTTCGCGCATGGAATAAAGGCCAGGTGCCTTGCCCTCGGCCCATTTGGCAGCGCGCACGGCGCCCTTGGCAAAGACTTCGCGCGATGATGCCTTGTGGGTGATCTCGATGCGTTCGCCTTCACAGGCAAAGATAACCGTGTGATCGCCAACCACATCGCCCCCGCGAAGCGTTGCAAAGCCGATGGTACCGTCTTCACGCGCCCCGGTATGGCCGTCACGGGTGCGAACCGCCACATCGTCAAGTTTGACACCCCGGCCTTTTGCCGCGGCCTCACCAAGGCCAAGTGCTGTGCCCGAAGGCGCATCGACCTTGTGCTTGTGATGCATTTCGACGATTTCGATATCGGCCACATCCTTGTCCAGGACACTTGCGACCTTTTCGACCAGTGCGAAGGCAAGGTTCACGCCGACACTCATATTCGGCGCAAAGATGATCGGGGCCTTCTGGGCGGCAACTTTCAGCTCGTCCTTTTGATCATTGGAAAGCCCGGTGGTTCCGATCACAAGGATCGTCCCGGTTTCAGCAGCCAGCTGCGCATGTTTCATGGTTGCGGCCGGGGCGGTGAAATCAATCACCGCATCGACGGCTTCGAACAAGGCCCTGGCGTCATCTCCGACCAGAACGCCGCTTTCTTCCAGACCGGCAATCAGGGTGATGTCCTTGCCAATGAACGGGCTTCCGGGAAGATCCGTACCGCCACCGACTTCGCAGCCCTTGGTTTTGGCAGTTTCATTCACCAGCATCCGGCCCATCCGGCCCGCACATCCAACAATCCCGATCTTCATTTCCGGTCTCCTAGCAACAAAGCTTGCAAATTATGCCTTTGCTTTATCACAAGCCCCCGGTCAGGCAAAACAAAACCCCTGACCGGCATGTCAGGGGTTTTGATCGTGTCGTTTCATTGAAGCGATGCTGACCTTAGTCCGTCAGATCTTTCCAGATTTCCTTCATCTTGGAAAAGAAGCCTTCGCTTTCCGGGCTTGAGCCCTCTTCGCGGGAAATTTCGTCGAATTCTTCAAGCAGTTCCTTCTGACGTTCTGTCAGATTGACCGGCGTTTCGACACTGATTTCAACAAACATGTCACCGCGGGCCTGCGAACGCAGGATGGTCATGCCCTTGCCGCGCAGACGAAGCTGCTGACCCGACTGGGTCCCGGCTGGAATGTTGATCCGCGTGCGCGTGCCTTCGATCGTCGGGACCTCGATGGTGCCGCCAAGGGCAGCCTTGCTCATCGGGATCGGAATCCGGCAATAAAGGTTGGCACTTTCGCGCTGGAAGAAGCGATGATGGGCGATATCAAGGAAGATATAGAGATCACCCGGAGGTGCCCCGTTTGTTCCTGCTTCGCCTTCGCCCGCCAGACGGATGCGCGTACCATCCTCGACACCGGCCGGAATGGTGACCTGAAGGGTCTTTTCCTTTTCAACGCGACCAACACCGTGACAGGATTTGCACGGATTCTTGATGATCTTGCCTTTGCCATGACAGCTCGGGCAGGTGCGTTCAATGGTAAAGAAGCCCTGCTGTGCGCGGACCTTGCCGTGACCGTTACAGGTCGGGCAATTGACCGGCTGTGAGCCTGCTTCGGCGCCGGTGCCATCGCATTTTTCACAGGACACCGAACCTGGAATGGTGATCTCGGCCTTTTTGCCTTCGAACGCTTCTTCAAGCGTGATCGCCATATTATAGCGCAGGTCCGCCCCGCGCGATGACCCGCCACCACGGCGTCCACCGCCCATCGCACCAAAGATCTCGTCAAAGACGTCGGCAAACCCGCCGCCACCGAAACCACCGCCAAAGCCGCCACCGCCACCGGGGCCGCCCTGTTCAAAGGCTGCGTGACCGAAACGGTCATAGGCTGCGCGTTTTTCGTCGTCCTTGAGAACTTCGTACGCTTCGTTGACCTGTTTGAATTTTACTTCGGCTTCGGCATCGCCCGGGTTCTTGTCCGGGTGATACTGCATCGCTTTTTTACGATAGGCGCTTTTCAGCTCCGCTGCGCTGGCGCCTTTCGAAACACCCAACAGCTCGTAAAAATCTTCTTTCGCCATCTGTAACTCCGAAATACGGTCGGGCCGTTCCCGCAATCCTTGCGTCCGGAACGGCCCGATTTTTCTTTACAGGGCGTCGTTCAAGACGACCTCTGCGGTCGTCTTACTTGTCTTTTTTGTTGTCATCGACTTCTTCGAAGTCGGCATCAACAACGCCGTCATCGGCCTGGGACGCGGATGCGCCTGCATCACCTTCGGCACCTTCTTCGGCCTGCTGTGCCTGATACATGGCTTCGCCAAGTTTCATTGCAGCCTGCTGAAGTTCATTGACCTTGGCGTTGATGGCTTCGGCATCGTCACCGTCTTTGGCTTCTTTCAAAGCCGACAGAGCGTTTTCGATGTCGGACTTGGTTGAGTCATCAACCTTGTCACCATGCTCGTTAAGGTTCTTTTCGGTGGCGTGAATGACGGCTTCTGCCTGGTTACGGGCTTCGACAAGTGCCTTGCGCTTCTTATCGGCTTCGGCGTTGCTTTCCGCATCCTTGACCATGTTTTCGATTTCGTCATCCGAAAGACCACCAGATGCCTGAATACGGATCTGCTGTTCCTTGTTGGTCGCCTTGTCTTTGGCCGACACGTTGACGATACCGTTGGCATCAATGTCAAAGGTCACTTCGATCTGCGGAACACCGCGCGGTGCCGGCGGGATACCAACCAGATCAAACTGGCCGAGCATCTTGTTATCAGCCGCCATTTCACGTTCACCCTGGAAGACGCGGATGGTCACGGCCGTCTGGTTGTCTTCAGCGGTCGAGAAGGTCTGCGACTTGCGGGTCGGGATCGTGGTGTTACGGTCGATCAGGCGGGTGAACACACCGCCAAGGGTTTCGATACCAAGCGACAGCGGGGTCACGTCGAGCAGAAGAACGTCTTTGACGTCACCCTGCAGAACACCACCCTGAATTGCGGCACCAAGGGCAACAACTTCGTCCGGGTTCACACCTTTGTGCGGTTCACGACCGAAGAACTCCTTAACGCGTTCCTGGACCTTCGGCATACGGGTCATGCCGCCGACCAGAATGACGTCGTCAATTTCACCTGCGGTAATGCCGGCATCCTTGAGGGCGGCTTTACACGGGGTCATGGTGCGTTCGATCAGATCGGAAACCAGACCTTCAAGCTTCGCACGCGACAGCTTGATGTTCAGGTGCTTCGGACCGGATGCATCAGCGGTGATGAACGGCAGGTTCACATCGGTCTGCATCGACGAGGACAGTTCGATCTTGGCTTTTTCAGCAGCTTCTTTCAGACGCTGCAGAGCCAGACGGTCCTTGCGCAGGTCGATCTGCTGTTCCTTTTTGAACTCGTCAGCAAGGTAATCAATGATCTGTTTGTCGAAGTCTTCACCACCAAGGAAGGTATCACCATTGGTCGATTTCACTTCGAAAACGCCATCGCCGATTTCAAGAACAGAAACGTCGAAGGTACCGCCACCAAGGTCATAAACAACCACGGTGCCGCCGTCTTTCTTGTCCAGGCCATAGGCCAGGGCTGCCGCGGTCGGCTCGTTGATGATACGTTTGACTTCAAGACCCGCGATCTTGCCGGCGTCTTTGGTCGCCTGGCGCTGGGAGTCGTTGAAATATGCCGGAACGGTAATCACGGCTTCGGTCACCGGCTCACCCAGATGGGCTTCTGCGGTTTCCTTCATTTTCTGAAGAACCATAGCTGCGATCTGGCTCGGTGCCATTTTCTCGCCATTGACTTCAACCCATGCATCGCCGTTTTCGCCCGAGACGATTTTGTACGGCACGAGGTCTTTGTCTTTTTCGACTTCCGGATCGCCGTAACGACGGCCGATCAGACGCTTGATCGCAAACAGGGTATTTTCCGGGTTGGTCACAGCCTGGCGTTTCGCCGGCTGACCGACAAGGCGTTCACCATCGTCGGTGAAAGCGACCATTGACGGGGTGGTACGGGCACCTTCGCTGTTTTCAATCACACGGCCTTCTTTGCCATCCATGACTGCAACGCACGAGTTGGTGGTGCCAAGGTCGATACCAATAATCTTGCCCATAGTAAGTTCCTCTTTTAGCGGCCGGTCCGTCCCGCAGCCTTCAAACCGAAGCGCCGCGCAGGACCTCCTGGGACCAATGGTTGTAATACACGTAATTTTTCTGGGGTCTCTGCATGACCCCGCGCACCTATATATGAAAGTCCCCACAAAGTCGCAAGCGGTCAAAGAGGGGAATCTTGGGTGTTTTTTACCTTAAAAATGCAATTTTTATCCAATCGCGGGCAATATCATCGCGATTGCCACGCCATTTGGGCGATTTCGAGCCGATTTTCAGTGTCAAAACCGGGCTTTTCAAATCGCTCATAACCGGGTTGCAATTCCGTCAAATCACAGAATTTTACGGGGATTGAAGCGGAATATCCGAGGGATTACAGCGGGTGTGGCGCAATACCGCTTCGAGCTGACTGGCCAGATCAGCCTTTTCATCTGCCCCCAAAAAGCCGGCAATTTCGAAGCTTTTGCCATGTGTTTGCAAAAACAGCGCGCATTGATCGTCTTCGCCGCGTTCCAGAACAACGCGCAGCCAATAGGGCTGAAAATCAAATTCCTGACGATCGCCGCGGACCGAAATGCGGGTTACGCGAAGATTGGCCGGGCTGAGTTCGATGCGTTCTTCCTGCCGGGCCGAGCGGAAGCTGAAATGAAATGCCAGCGACAGCAACACCACATCCACGCCGAGAAACCCGATCACCGGCCAGGCCCCGACCGACCAGAAAACCAGACCGATACTTGTCGTCAACGCAGCCAGCATCAGGACAATATTGCGCGCAGCCCGGCGCGAAAGCGACCGCGGCGGAAACAAATCCACCCGATAGATCGGCTTGGCACTGCGCGGGACGGCGGGCATTTTACTTACCTGTATGTCTGAACGGGCCTGCTGCTGTTTTCCTTATATGGTGCGTACAGCACAGAATGTCGTGCAATCAAAATTCGATTTTTCGTCTTATCCCTTATATATAATGTCCGCACAGGAGATCGGATCAGGGATGCCATGCTTTGACACATGTGCGTCCCCAAATCGGCTGAAAACAGCCCGCCAAAAAAAGAGAGCTAAAGTCCATGGCCCGCCCGATGAGCAAAGCCGCCATTGAAGAATTTTTCCAGCGTCTGTCGGATGCTGATCCCGAACCCAAAGGCGAACTGGATTACACCAATCCCTATACGCTGCTTGTGGCTGTTGCCCTGTCGGCACAGGCAACCGATGTCGGGGTCAACAAGGCGACCAAAAAGCTGTTTCAGATCGTTGAAACACCCCAAGACATGCTTGATCTGGGCGAAGAAGCACTGATTGATCATATCAAGACGATCGGGCTTTATCGCGGCAAGGCCAAGAACGTCATGGCAGCAGCCAAAATTCTGGTCGAAAAGCATGGCGGGGTGGTTCCTAATGATCAGGAAGCCCTTGAAGAATTACCCGGTGTCGGGCGCAAGACCGCCAATGTCGTGCGCAATATCGCCTGGGGCGAACATACCATGGCGGTTGATACCCACATTTTCCGGCTGGGCAATCGCACCGGCATGGCCAATGGCAAAACGGTTCTGGCTGTTGAAAAGGCTCTTTTGAAAAAGGTGCCGGCACGCTTCATGACACATGCCCACCACTGGCTGATCCTGCACGGGCGCTATATCTGCAAGGCGCGCAAGCCACGCTGTGGCGACTGCATCGTCAATGATCTGTGCAATTTCAAAGACAAAACGCCTGCCGAAGCATAATCCGGCAGGCGTTTAAAAACAGGCCAGGCATCCATCAGATCGGAAGATCAGAATACCTGGTCAAAGGTTGCCGGCGCCGGCGCAATGACCTTTGCACCATCCGGCTGGATCTGCATGATGGCATAGCCGCGTTCGGACTGCCCATCAGCCGTCAGACGGAAAATCCCGTCAACCCCGACAAAGCCGCTTGGATTGGTCAGCGCATCGCGCGTGATCCCGTTTTCATCACGCGCCATCAATGCCGCCAGTGCCGCACTGTCATAGGCCAGACTTGAAATGCGCGGCGGCTGGCTGCCAAAGGTGCGTTCAAACCGGTTGGCAAACAGGTTCCAGTTTTCCGGATTGGGGGCGGCAAAAATACCGCCCTTAAGAGCCGGTTCCGCAAACAAGCCGGGATCATTCCAGCCAAAGGTCCCGATGAACTGAACAACCGACGGATCAATATCAAAATAGGCCAGCAGGGCCGATACCTGACGCAGATCGCCACCGGTTGCCGGCAGGATCAACGCATCAAAATCAAGCTCGCCAAAGGTATCGACGCCTTCAAGACGGCGCAGCGCCCGCTTTGCCCCGGCACTGCCATCAGCTTCAAGCTGGGCCTTGTGGGCACGCAGATTGGCACGACGCGCATCGTAATTGGCAAAATCGCGAATGGTCTGTTGCAGACTTTCCGAGCCGGGCTGATAGAACGCCACCCGTCCCAGCGATCCGCCAACACGCGACACCACCCCGTTCAGGGCGC
This sequence comes from Thalassospira povalilytica, assembly GCF_002844235.1. Taxonomy (GTDB): domain Bacteria; phylum Pseudomonadota; class Alphaproteobacteria; order Rhodospirillales; family Thalassospiraceae; genus Thalassospira; species Thalassospira povalilytica. The sequence goes on from NZ_PGTS01000003.1 coordinate 181,629, forward strand.
TGGCGATCTGGCGACCATAATCATTTTGCGGCAACAGGGCGGCAAACCGGAAATGGCCCTGTGTTGTGGCATATCCGACAGCACGTGCAATCTGGTCTTCAGGGATCAGGCCACTAACCCAAACACCGTTTTCAGCAACACGCCGGTTGTTGGAAAAGGCAATGACCGGAACATTGGCGGCCTTGGCAACTTCGCTGGCCCCGCTGACCGATTCGGAAAACAGCGGACCAAGGATCATTTTCGCGCCGGCATCAACCGCCTGGCGTGCGGCATTTTGCCCGCCCTGATAGGTACCCGCCGTATCGATCGGCATCAGGACAAAATCATCCCCGGCAATGTCAAACATTGCAAGTTCGGCTGCATGGCGCATGGCACGACCAAGATCGGCATGCTGCCCGGAAAGCGGCAGCAAAAGCGCAACCCGCTTTTCAAAGACTGCGGCTTCGTCGTTATAAAGGGTCGGCAGTTCGACACCTTCGCCTTCGGGAAGGGCGGCGTCACTTGGCCATGGATTGGCATCAGGGATCAACCCCTGATCAGGGGCGCCTGTCGGGTCGACAGCAGGTTGATTGGCTGTTTCGACCGGGGCGCCACGTTGCGTACCAAACAGGTCCGTGATACTCGTGGTCGCATTACATGCGGCAAGCCCGACAGAGAGGACAATAACTGATGCCGTCCGGCGTGCAATCCGGCCCCAGGTCGAACCCCCATTCAGATTCTGCAACGCCTGACGCGGCAGCGCCTCGTTCTGCATCCGATTCTGTGACGGATGACGTTTCGGACAACCCACTCTCACCTCCAGATAAGTCGTTTCGCACGCAGGGTAATGCGGGCGAGGATGCAAGTAAACATGATGAAAGCCATTTGCCACTTTCATCGGGTCTTTATCTTGTCGCTACTCCAATCGGAAATTTGGGCGATATTACGTTCAGGGCGCTCGAAATCCTTAAACGGGCCGATGTTATCCTGTGCGAGGATACCCGGACATCGGGTAAATTGCTGTCACGCTATGGCGTCAAGACCAAGCGAATCGCCTATCACGAACATAACGCCGCCAAGATGCGCCCCGAAATCATGGAACGCCTTGGCAAGGGTCAGGGACTGGCGCTGATTTCCGATGCGGGAACGCCCCTGATCAATGATCCGGGCTACAAGCTTGTACGTGATTGCAAGGCAGAAGGCTTTAACGTCACGGCCGCACCGGGCGCATCTTCGCCAATTGTCGCGTTGATCCTGTCAGGATTGCCAAGCGATCATTTCTTTTATGCCGGTTTCCTGCCGCCCAAAACCATGGCCCGGCAAAAGGAACTGACCCGTTTTACCGCCATTCCGGGCAGCCTGATTTTTCTTGAAAGTCCCAAACGTCTTGCCGCAAGCCTTGCCGATATGGCCCGGGTTCTTGGCGGATCACGCGAAGCCGCTGTGACCCGCGAACTGACCAAGATGTTTGAAGAAGTTCGTAATGGCACCCTTGATGAACTTGCCACCCATTACGAAGAAGCCGGCGCCCCAAAGGGCGAAATCGTGATCATTGTCGGCCCGGCCAATGATGCGGATAACGAACCCAGCCCCGAAGACATTGATGCGCGGCTGCTTGATCTGATCAAAACCCATCGGACCAAGGATGCCGCCGATATCCTGGCCCGCGAAACCGGCCTTAAGAAGCGTGATCTTTACAATCGCGCCCTTGAACTGGCCAAGACGGAGTAGCCATGCCCCGAACCCGCCGCGCACCTGATCAACAATCAAGTCGCAAGCGGGCGGAAAAGGCCGGACGCCGCGCAGAAATGCTGTGTGCCCTGTTTCTGCGCCTGAAGGGATATCGCATCCTTGCAACGCGCCATAAAAGCCCGGTCGGTGAAATTGATATCATCGCCCGGCGCGGCAAAGTCCTGATTGCAATCGAAGTCAAAAACCGGCCCAACCGGGAAACAGCGCTGTTTGCACTGCGTCCCCGTCAGCAGGTCCGAATTGCCCGCGCCCTTGAAAGCTATGCCCGGCAAATTGGCCATGACGGCGATCTTCGCTTCGATCTGATGATGGTGCACGGTCTTGTGCGGGTCGAACATCTTCGCAATGCCTGGCATGCCAGCTAGCTACAACCGTCGTCATGCCCCTAGGGATGCATCTTTGCGCCCTTGGTGATTTTATCGACAATGCGCTTGTCTGCATGAATGCCAATGCCGACAAATTTGGCCTGTTCGGGATCGACAGCGGCAAATACTTCGCGATTGGCCGCGTCATGGCCGGTGGCAAACATATCTTCGATATAGGCCGATGCCCTGACACCGCGATCAAGCACCCGGCGATGGATTTTGGTCAGGGTCGCCTGGTCTGCGGCCAGAACAATCGCCGGTTGCCGCGATAGCGGATTGTAAATATTTTGCTTCGCATCGACATAGGGTTCGCCGATGATATCGGGTGTCTGGGCGACGATGCCACTCATCAGAAAGGCCGTCACATTCAGCGATTGCCAGGCTTCAAGATCATTGCGCAAGACCAGCGCGACTTTGGTGTCAAACATATGCGTTCTCCAACGGGTCGGATAATCAGGTGATGAAAGAAGCAGTAGATCAAAGCACCGATCCCGGTATTGAACGTTTGTGCAAAAAGCATGAGCGCTTTATCGCCGCCCCGACCAGCAACGGGATCGAGCGGATCGAAGCCCGGTTTTATGGCAATATGTTCAGCCCGCACCGCCATGACACCTATGCGCTGGGCATCACCATGCAGGGTGTTCAAACCTTTAACTATCGCGGGGAATTTCGCGCCAGCAATCCGGGCAATGTCATTATCCTGCATCCCGACGAAATTCATGATGGCGGGGCGGGCACCGAAGACGGATTGCAATACCGTATGCTGTATCTTGAACCGGCGCTTTTACGCGGCGGTCTGGACCATGAGTCCGATCCCCTGCCCTTTGTCGGTGAACCAGTGATCAATGATCGGGTTTTATGGTCGGTTCTGGCATCGGTTCTGGGCGAACTTGATTGCGATGTTGATCCCATGCTGCGTGACCAGTTTGTCGCCGATATTGCTCAGCGCCTGTCACTTCATGGCAAAACACCGTTAAAACAACCGCGCTTTAATGCCGCTGCGCGCATGGATCAGGTCCGCGCCTTTCTGGAAGACAATTTTGACCGACCGGTCCAGTCCGATGAACTTGAACAGATTGCCGATATGGACCGCTATCGCCTGATCCGGCATTTCCGGGCCCGGTTTGGCACGACCCCGTATCGCTATCTGATGATGCGCCGCCTCCAAAAGGCCCGGGCATTGATGGTTCTGGGACAACCGCTGGCCGGGATTGCGGCTGAAACCGGGTTTTCAGATCAAAGCCATTTCAATCGGCATTTTCGCCAGACCTATGGCGTGACACCGGGACGCTGGGCCGGATTGATCGCGAAAAGGGCGCATTGAAGCCATCCCGTTCCGATCAATATGCAAAAAGATGCATTTTTGCTGATAAACTGGTCGGGATTTTAAAACTCTTTAACCCCAAGGCGCGATGATTGCACCCGGAAGACTGAGGGAATCGGGGGCGAGACATCACCATATGTCGTCAAAAACGGACATTGAATGGCATCTGACCACCAGACCGCCAGATCATGCCAACCGTCATTTGCGCGCGGTCAGGTATCTGGTATTGGCCGGGTTCTGTCTTTTGCCGTTGTCGGGATGCACATCGCTTGTAATCGGTGCCGGGGCCACGGCCGGGGTTGCAGCCCTTCAGGAACGTGGTCTTGACGGTGCCGTCAGTGACACCGCGATTACCGCAGAAATCTGGCAGAAATTTCTGTCAAAAGATGAGAAACTGTTTCTCGATATCGAAATCGAAGTTGTCGAAGGCGAAGTCCTGCTGGCCGGTCGTGTACCGTCCGTCGCAGATCAGCTTGAAGCGGTACGATTAAGCTGGCAGGTCGATGGCGTCAGAAGCGTCATTAACGAAATTGATGTCGGATCGGGCATGTCACTGATGGACAGTGCCGGCGATCTGATCATCACCACACGGATCAAGACCGCGCTGATGTTTGATGGCGATGTTTTCGCGATCAATTACAGTATCGAGACCGTAAACGGTACAGTGCATCTGATGGGCATTGCCCAGAACGAACGCGAACGTGAACGGGTTATTTCGCATGCGCGTGAAACCAGCTATGTAAAACGCGTGGTCAGTCACATCCGCCTGAAAGATGACGTCAACCGGCAAGGGACCTGATCAATTAGTACCGTAAGCCACATCATCGCACCGACCGATCCGGACCGCCAATGGCTTGTCGATTACGCCAAGGGCCAGAAACCTGACGCCAGCGTTGCGGAGGCGGCCCTTCATTTTGCCCGGCTCAATCTGGCAGAAGACGGTCAGAAACGCGATATCGCGCCATATCTTCGTCATCTCGATGACCTTGCCGACCAGCTGCGGGCCGAACTGGCCCGCATAACCCTGCAACCGGACTTTGTCACATTGTCCGACATTGCGGGCCTTCCGGTCGACGACAAGGAAGCCGAACCGACCATTGAACAAGTGGTCAAAGGCCTTCAGACAGTGATTGCCGAACGCAACGGCTTTCAGGGCGACATGGAAAATTACGATGACATGGCCAATGCCGACCTGTTGCAAGTCATTGAACGCAAACGCGGCCTGCCGGTTGCACTTGGGTTGCTATACATCCATGCGGCCGAACGATGCGGCATTACCATCACCGGGATCGATTTCCCCGGCCATTTCCTGTTGCGGGTCCAGGCCAATGGCAAACGCCGCATGATCGATCCGTTCCACGGGGGCATTACCCTTGGACCGGCAGAATTGCGCGAATTACTGAAATCCTTTAGCGGGCTTGATGCCGAACTTGAGCCCCGACACTACCGCCCGACAAGCAATGTCGATATATTGTTACGACTTCAAAACAATATAAAGGTCCGGGCCCTGCGCGCAGGTGAACTGGCCCTTGCGACCCGCGTAATCGAACACAGTTTGCTGATCGCACCCGACCATGAAGGGCTTTGGCATCAGCTTGGTGCGCTTTATGCACGTCTTGATCAGGACCATATGGCACTTGGCGCGTTTGAACAATTTGTCATGCGCTGTGACGACCCGCTTCATCGCGCCCGGATCGAAGCCGTGATCGAAGAATTGCGCGAACGGCTTGAACGGGAAGTCGCCAATCAGGATGATCCGACCGGGATTTCCGCACCATCGGAAAGTTCCGATCAATCGCACAGCGATCCACAGCAAAAATCCAACGCGCCGATCCCGCTTTTCCCCGATCTGAATTCCTGATTTCTCCAAAATAACCTGTACTCGCCATATGCAATGCGGCCGGATTCCGTCATCTGGCCTTGCACGACCTTTATAAGCTCGGATCATGAAAATCCATGTGAAATAGCTTTTTTTCCAATATAGAATTAAATAAATATTTCTATAAATGATTAATTAGGATGTTATTTTTAAACCTAAATACGAACAAACTGGTCCGTCCGGTTTTTCAAGATCACTGAATGCCGGTGATTATCGGGCACAAAATCATCAAAAAATGCTTGTTTCGGTATTTTTTGCCTAATTTCGGCGATCTGACCACTTCGTGCATCAGAAAACCCTGAAGAATGCGCAAAGCCCCGGAAATCGGGGCTTTTGACCACTGACATGCGATGGCGACCGGATCGACGGCACCGTCATCGGCCCGAAGATCGAAATTGAAACCGGATTCAGATCGAATTTCGCGGTGACATCGCCTTAAAAAACATCTTTTGCAGTTTTTTCGGTTCTTAACGGCAGGTTAAACAACCGGCCACGAAACGGTCGCGACACTTGCACCGTGAACAGCAATGCATATACTCCGCGCCAGTCAGTTTTTAGGCGCCTGATCATGGCCATCTGCCAGATTGGCCCGCCTGTGCGGTCAACCGGGTTCGATACGGTGCCGTTCAAACCGAACAAATTGCAGGAATGAACTATATGAACGACACCACAGTTGACGTCGTCGGTATTGGCAACGCCATTGTTGATGTCCTTGCCCATTGCAAGGAAGAAGACCTGACCCGTCTGAAGCTTGTCAAAAACTCCATGACCCTGATTGACGCGGAAACCGCAGACAGTCTGTATGAACAGATGGGACCGGGCATGGAAATGTCCGGCGGGTCGGCAGGCAACACCATGGCCGGCATCGCAGCCCTTGGCGGAAAGGGTGCCTATATCGGCAAGGTGCGCGACGATCAGCTTGGCCAGGTTTTCCGCCACGATATCCGTGCAATTGGCGTTCAGTTCAATTCCGCACCGGCCACGGCCGGTTCGCCGACCGCGCGCTGCCTGATCTTTGTCACCCCGGATGGTCATCGCACCATGAACACCTTCCTTGGTGCCTGCACCGAGCTTGGCCCGGAAGATATCGACGAAGATCTGATCAAATCGGCCAAAGTCACATATATGGAAGGCTATCTGTGGGATCGCCCCGAGGCGAAGGAAGCCTTTGTCAAAGCGGCCAAGGTCGCCCATGAGGCAGGTCGGCAGGTTTCCATCAGCCTGTCTGATTCATTCTGTGTTGACCGTCACCGCGATTCATTCCGCGATCTGGTTCATCACCATATCGACGTGCTGTTTGCCAACGAAGAAGAAATCAAGTCGCTTTACGAAGTCGGCACCTTTGAAGAGGCCCTGGCCGAAGTTCGCAAACACTGCAAGGTTGCAGCCCTGACCCGTGGTGAAAAAGGCGCGGTTATCGTTGCCGAGAACGAACTACACGAAATCAGCGCCGAACCGGTCGCCAAGGTGGTCGATACCACAGGTGCCGGCGATCTGTTCGCATCGGGCTTCCTGTATGGCTATACCCAGGGTCACGAACTTCCGGTTTGCGGGCAGCTTGGTGCGATTTGCGCATCCGAGGTCATTTCGCATATGGGCGCGCGTCCGGATGCGGATCTTAAGGAACTGACCGCAAAGGTCATCTGACCGGAAACCGGTGGCTTTCAGCGCCATCTGCAAAGATTTCACGGGACGGCAACAATCCGTTGTCGTCCCGTTTTACGTTACCAAAGACCCCGATTTCCGGGCATTGCAGCGCAACACAAACATTGACTTTATACAAAGTTTAGCGCAAACAGCCCGCATTGCAGAAAAATCAACCCCGCATGGCGCGCACAAAGCTGGTCATTCGCCTCCACATTGGCTATGACAGGGCGGCCTTCGGGCAAGATACACAATGCCCGGACCAGTAAACATTCAGCATATGCCGTGTTCTAGAGTTGCGCGGATGACCGAACGCCATCGGTCATAAGGCTGCTGAATATCTACTGGCCTTGAAACGTTTTACTGACCGATGCGCATGGGCAAGCCCCGGCGCGCGGCATTTTTATTTCTGGAGTCCGCGCCCATGAGCTTGCGCAATATCGCCATCATCGCCCACGTTGACCACGGCAAAACCACGCTGGTCGATTCCATGTTCCGTCAGTCAGGTGTCTATCGTGACAACCAGCGCGTAGATGAACGCGCAATGGACAGCAACGATCTGGAACGTGAACGCGGCATTACCATCGTTGCAAAACCGACGGCTGTTCAGTGGGGTGATACCCGCGTGAACATCGTCGATACCCCGGGCCACGCCGATTTCGGCGGTGAGGTCGAACGTATCCTGTCCATGGTCGAAGGCGTTGTTCTGCTTGTTGACTCGGCCGAAGGTCCGATGCCGCAGACCAAATTCGTTCTGGGCAAGGCGCTTAAACTTGGTCTGAAACCGATCGTTGTCATCAACAAGATCGACCGTCCTGACCAGCGTGCCGAGGAAGTCCTTGACGAGATTTTCGATCTGTTCGTATCGCTCGAAGCAACCGAAGAACAGCTCGACTTCCCGGTTCTGTACGCATCTGGTCGTGACGGCTGGGCCGCTGAAAGCCCGGAAGGCCCGAAAGAAAACCTGACCCCGCTGATGGAACTGGTTCTGAACCACGTTCCGGCACCGGACGTCAATGTCGATGCCCCGTTCGCGATGCTGGCAACCATGCTGCATGCTGACAACTTCCTGGGTCGTATTCTGACCGGTCGTGTCTATCAGGGCCGTGCGAAACTCAACATGCCGGTGAAGGTTCTTCGTGGCGATGGCACGGTTGAAACCGGCCGTCTGTCGAAACTGATGGGCTTCCGCGGTCTGGAACGTGTCCCGCAGGACGAAGCTGTTGCCGGTGACATCATCGCAATTGCCGGCCTGACCGAGGCAACCGTTGCCGACACCATTTGTGCAACCGACGTCAACACCGCCATCGAAAGCCAGCCGATCGATCCGCCGACCCTGGCGATGACCTTCTCGGTCAACAATTCGCCGCTGGCCGGTCAGGAAGGTGACAAGGTTACCTCGCGCATGATCCGTGCCCGTCTGGAACGCGAAGCCGAAGGCAACATCGCGATCAAGATCGGCGAAACCGCCGACAAGGATGCATTCGAAGTTGCCGGTCGTGGCGAACTTCAGCTCGGCGTTCTGGTTGAAACCATGCGCCGCGAAGGTTTTGAACTTTCGATTTCACGTCCGCGCGTTCTGTTCCAGGAAATCGACGGCGTAATGTCCGAGCCGTACGAAGAAGTCCAGGTTGACGTTGACGAAGAATATTCCGGCGTCGTGGTCGAGAAAATGAGCCTGCGCAAGGCTGAAATGACCGACATGCGCTCAAGCGGTGGCGGCAAGACCCGTATCATCTTCCTTGCGCCGTCGCGTGGCCTGATTGGCTATCACGGTGAATTCCTGACCGATACCCGCGGTACCGGCGTTATGAACCGCGTGTTCCATTCCTATGGCCCGGTCAAGGGTGCGATTGCAGGCCGTCGTAACGGCGCACTGATTTCCAACGATCAGGGCGATGCCGTGGCCTATGCACTGTTCGGTCTTGAAGATCGTGGCATCATGTTCATCGAACATGGCGAACGCGTCTATCAGGGCATGATCATCGGTGAACATAACCGTGACAACGATCTGGAAGTGAACGTGCTCAAGGGCAAAAAGCTGACCAACGTTCGTGCATCGGGCAAGGACGAGGCTGTTACCCTGACCCCGCCGCGCCGCATGTCGCTTGAAGAAGCCCTGTCCTACATTCAGGACGACGAACTGGTCGAAGTCACCCCGCAGAGCGTACGTATCCGCAAACTGCACCTTGACCCGAACGTTCGTAAGCGCGAAAGCCGCAAGAAAGAAGGCTAAGCCTTCCTTCTAGCATCAGATTCCAAAAGGGCCGGTCCAGTGGATCGGCCCTTTTTTCATGGCAGACCGGATCTTTGCCACCCGCCCGGCGGTGCTTGCGGATTGGCTATTCATTAACCTGTTTGCACTAGCTTCTTCGCAGCGTGTTTCAAGTTGGGGGAATCGATGCACAGCACAGAAAAGCGAAGCTGGGGTGAAGCCTTTGGCGCCTTTATTCATCCACGCGTCATTACGATGCTGTTTCTGGGCCTGTCGGCGGGCATTCCCATCCTTCTGATTTTCTCCACCCTGTCGATCTGGCTGCGCGAGGCCGGCGTCGACCGGTCGACCGTCACCTATTTCAGCTGGGCCGCCCTTGGCTATTCCTTCAAGTTTGTCTGGGCGCCATTGATTGACCGGCTGCCTTTCCCGGTTCTGCACGGGCTTCTGGGCCGCCGGCGCAGCTGGCTGATCATTGCGCAGGCCTGCATCATTGCTGCCATCCTGTGGATGGGCCTGACCGATCCGGCCGAAAACCTGACCATGATGGCCTTTGCTGCTGTGGCACTTGGTTTTGCATCGGCCACACAGGACATCGTTATTGATGCCTACCGGATCGAGGCCGCCGATGCCGACCTTCAGGCAATGATGAGCTCGGCCTATATTGGCGGCTACCGGATCGGCATGATTGTCGCCGGTGCCGGTGCATTGACGATTGCCGGCCTGTTTGAGGCCGAAGGCACCTATCAGCACTTTGCCTGGACGGTGGCTTATGGCTGTATGGCGCTTGCCATGTGTGTTGGCGTTATCACCACCCTTCTGGTGCGTGAACCCGATGCGCCCAAAACACAAAGCAAATATTTCCATGAAACGTCAGACTATCTTCGTTTCCTGGCGATGTTTGCGCTCACTGTCATCGCCTTTATCCTTGCCAATATCTATGCAGGCGACCTTACCGACCCGCTCAAGATCGGCCTGACCGATGCCGGGATGATCAAGGAGCTGTCCGGCTTTATTGCCGGGACGCTCAAACTTGCGATCGCAGTCGGTTTTGCCATTCTGGTTGCCTGGCTGACCACGCGGGTCGGCCTGACGCCGACCGGAATGGTGCAGGAAACCTATATCTCGCCGGTAAAGGACTTCATCGACCGTTACGGCAAGGTTGCGATCATCATTCTTGCCCTGATCGGGGTTTATCGCATTGCCGATATCGTCATGGGCGTGATGGCCAACGTATTTTACACCGACCTTGGCTTTTCCAAGGAAGAAATCGCCGCGGTCTCCAAGACATTCGGCCTGTTCATGACCATTGGTGGCAGTTTCCTGGGCGGCGTCCTGTCGGTACGTTATGGCGTGGTCAAGATCCTGTTTCTTGGCGCCATGCTTTCGGCCATTACCAATATCCTGTTTGCTTTCATGGCGCAGCTTGGTCCGGATACCACGATGTTTGTCGTTGTGATCATGGCCGATAACCTGTCTGGCGGTCTCGCCACAGCGGCCTTCATCGCCTATCTGTCGGGCCTGACCAACATTTCCTTTACCGCCATGCAATATGCGATCTTCAGTTCAATCATGACCCTGTTCCCGAAAATCCTTGCCGGTTTCTCGGGAACCGTGGTGGATGCGGTCGGATATAGCTGGTTCTTTGTCGGTACCGCTGTGATCGGTATCCCGGTTCTTTGGCTTGTGGTACTGGCCGGTCGCATGACCGATACCAAAGTCACGACCAAAACCGATGCCTCAGCCCAGGATGCCTGATATCGGTGCCTGATGCTGAAACCTGATGCTGATCTGGCGCGGATGCCCTTTGATCACAATCGGTCTGCCCAAAAGAAAAACCGGACGCTAGCAAAGCGTCCGGTTTTTTTAAATCTGGTCTGTCTGCATTACGGGGACTACCCGCCTTTCACTGACCGTTTCAAGCGGCCTGTTCGGCCTCGTCCTGGGTCAGCAATGCATAGATCGCGTCGGCGGAACCCGCCCCGCGCAGCTTGTCGCACATGCCCTGATTACGCAGCAGACGCGAAATCCGCGCCAGTGCCTTCAGGTGATCGGCACCGGCTTCTTCGGGTGCGATCAGCATGCAGAAAAGGTCGACCGGGTGTTCATCAACCGCATCGAATTCGATCGGGTTCTGAGCACGGGCAAAGACCATGTAGAGCCGATCAAGGTCATTGAGCTTGCCATGCGGAATCGCGACACCACCGCCTACGCCAGTGCTGCCAAGCTTCTCACGATCAAGCAGGACAGAGAAAATCTCGCTTGCGTCGCGTCCGGTAACTTCGGCTGCTTTTTCGGCAAGTTCCTCAAGCACAGCCTTTTTCGCACCGGACCGCAGTGCCGGAATGACCCCGGACGGGGTAAGTATAGATGATATGTCCATTTTTCGCGTTGCGTTGTTTGGCTCGGAATCCGTGTTCGTCACGCGCCACCAGCATCTTTATCGTTTGGATCAAGCCAACCGATATTGCCATCCGCGCGACGGTACACAACATTCAACCCGCCATGTTTGCCATTCCGGAACATCAGTGCCGGAATGTCCCCCAAGTCGAGCCGCATGACAGCTTCTCCGACAGAGAGCGTATCAATGCGATCCGGTGTCTCGGCGACAATCACCGGTTCAAACCCGTTTACGTGATCGTCATCCGAATGATCGTCATCTTCCTGTGCGATCACATAGTGAATCGCTTCAAGACGAGCCTGCTCGTGATGGTCCCGGCTTGCGTGATGATCACGCAGGCGCCGTTTATAGCGCCGCAACTGCTTGGCCACTCTGTCACAGGCTGAATCGAAGGCCGGATAGACTTCATCCGCCGACGCCTTTGCCTGTACCATCATGCCCTTGCCAACATGGACCGAAATTTGTGCCTGATAGAGATGTGCCTGTTTGGTGATCGTCACCGTGGCTTCGATCGCATGATCGAAATATTTCTCTACCGCAGGGTCCAAGGTCTCGACGACGTGCTGCCGAAGAGCATCCCCAACGTCAAGTTGCTTACCGATAACCGTAATTTGCATGGATCGCCTATCCCCAGTTGAGTGACTTCCCAGTACATATGGATGTTTGGTGCCCCTCAGTCAGGAGGCCGCACCATATTCCCTCGTCATTGCCAAGTCAAGATATGGGTATATTTCCTTTGATTGCAGTACGTTACAGTACAAATTTTCGAAAAAACGATGCTAGGAAGCACGTGATTTTTTTTCGCGCCGACGCTGGACCGACGAAGGAATGCGCATCGCTTCACGGTATTTTGCCACTGTTCGGCGGGCAATGTCGATCCCTTCCTTCCCGAGCAACTCAACGAGTTTGTCGTCAGACAAAATCTTTTTCGGATCTTCGTTATCAATCAATGACTTGATCCGGTGTCGAACAGCTTCGGACGAATAGGCATCCCCGCCATCAGATGACGAAATTGCCGTGGTGAAGAAGTATTTCAGCTCGAACATGCCGCGCGGTGTCGCCATGAATTTGCCGTTGGTCACCCGCGACACCGTACTTTCATGCATGCCGATGGCCTCGGCAATGTCACGCAGAATAAGCGGCCGCAGATGCGATACCCCGTGGGTAAAGAACCCGTCCTGCTGGCGGACAATTTCGCTGGCGACCTTCATGATGGTGGTCGCACGCTGATGCAGTGCCTTGACCAGCCAGTTCGCGGTTTGCAACTTTTCACTCATGAAGCTGCGTTCTTCGCGGTCGCGCAGGCCCGATCCGATCTGGGCGACATAATCTTCATTGACCAGAACACGCGGCAGGGCTTCGGAATTCAGTTCCAGATGCCAGTTACCATTCCCCGCCGATCGCATCAGAACATCGGGGATGACAGGGGTTGCAACTTCGCCATCGGCGGTGCGCCCCGGGCGCGGATCCAGTGTCTTGATCTCGGCAATCATGTCGTGAAGGTCGTCGGCATCAACACCGCAGACCCGGCGCAACCGGTCAAATTCGCGCTTTGCCAGCAGATCAAGATTGGCAAGCAATGCCGCCATTGCCGGATCAAACCGGTTCATTTCGCGCAATTGCAATTCAAGACATTCGGCAAGGTCACGGGCGAAAATGCCGACCGGCTCGAACCCCTGCATGATGCCAAGAACACGCTCGACCTCAGTCAACGGGCATTCCAGCGCCTCGGACACCTCATCAAGGTCACCGCCGACATAGCCGTTTTCATCAAGCATATCGATCAGATAGGACCCGATCATCCGCGACATGGCATCGGCAAAGGCGATATTGAGCTGATCATCAAGGGATTGGCGCAGCGTCGCCTCGTCGGCCAGGGTCTGTTCAAGACCGGGCAGATCATCGCTGCTGCCCGCCCCGGATCCGCCGGTTCCGCCGCCATAGGGCGACGCATAGTCGTGATTGCCCGCGACCGGTTCGCCATTGCGCGAAATTTCGCCTTCACCGTCGTAAAGCGCGTCGCTTGACACATCAAGCGGGCCGTCATCCCCGCCCATGGTTTCACTTGCGGTCAGGCGATCAGTGCCAAACCGGTCTTCGCGGTCGGTGAAATTGTCAGTGGATCGGCTGTCGATACCGTCATCGCCATTGCCAACAGCCCCGTCACCGGTCTCGGCAAAGGTCTGACCGGGGTCGGCCCGTTCCAGCAACGGGTTTTCCAGAAGTTCGCTGTCGATGAAATTGGAAAGCTCAATATTATTGAATTGCAGCAGCTTGATCGCCTGCTGCAGCTGGGGCGTCATGACAAGAGACTGGGACTGACGTAAATCGAGCCGCGCCTTCAGGGCCATTTATGCACTACCCCGTGTCAATCCGAACTCCCCCAAGACTGTTATGTCTGTCTGGTGTTTTCGTCTGGTATCGTGATCAGAGACTGAAACGATCACCCAGATAAACCCTTCGAACATCATCATTTCTGACGATTTCGTCAGGACCACCTTCCATCAAAACCCGACCGTCATGCAAGATATATGCCCGGTCAATAATGTCGAGAGTCTCGCGCACATTGTGGTCAGTAATCAAGACCCCAATGCCACGATCTTTCAGATGGCGGACAAGATCACGGATATCACCCACTGCAATCGGGTCAATCCCGGCAAGTGGTTCATCAAGTAGGACAAAGTTCGGATGTGCTGCCAGGGCCCGGGCGATTTCGCAACGGCGGCGCTCCCCGCCCGACAGCGCAAGTGCCGGTGTGCGACGCAAATGTTCGATGGCAAATTCGGCCAGAAGATCTTCAAGATTCTGTTCGCGCTTGATGCGGTCATCTTCGACCACCTCAAGGACCGCCATGATGTTCTGTTCGACCGTCATACCGCGGAAAATCGATGCTTCCTGTGGCAAATAGCCGATTCCAAGGCGCGCACGCTGATACATCGGCATTGCCGTGATATCGCGCCCATCAAGGGAAATTGTCCCGCGATCCGATGAAATCAGCCCGGTAATGATATAGAAACTGGTCGTCTTGCCAGCACCGTTCGGCCCCAGAAGGCCGACAGCCTCGCCGCGCTGAACAGACACAGATACGTCTTTAAGAACCGGGCGCTTCTTGAAGCTTTTGCCAAGATTATGCGCCACAAGCCCCTTGTTGGTCGTAATCAGCCGCGGACCACCCGCGGTCCCCGCCCCTGAGGATGCTTGTGCACCGGCAGACGCGCCTCGCGTCTTTGCGTCATCGGATTTTACGCCCTTGCGCGACCAGAACAAATTACCGACCTTTCCTCAGTTACCGGTCCCGGCACCGGCCGGGCTTTTATTTTCATCTTTTTCAGGAACCAGCAGGCCGCGAACCCGGGCCTTGCCGTCACCATTGCCATTTGCCGTCAGACGACTGACACCGGTATTCAGATCAACAACCGCGCGATCCCCGTTCAACTGGTTTTCTCCGCGGGTGATCTTAACCGATCCGATCAATGTGGCGATACCTGTTTTCGCATCATAAACGCCCTGATCGCCCACGACAAAGTCGGTGGATGTGCGAATATTCACATTGCCCTGACCATCAATGCGGCGCAACTCGTTTGCACCGTCCTTGCCCGGTTCAAACCGTGCTGTCAGCGTATCACCACGCAGGGTTCGGTCCTCGGAGGTTGCAACCGCGTTGCCACGGGCCACTGCAATCCGCTCGGTCTCCCAATATTCAAGGCTGTCACGCGCTGTCAGGGTTTCCTTTGGCGTGGTGTATTTAAGGTTATCACCGGTCAGAACCACCACCGCCTGATCGATGTCATAAACTGCCTTGTCGCCGGTGGCGACATCGGTATCCGATGACAGTTTGACATTGCCGATCGCAATGATGCGGTAAATCTCGCTATTGCCGTCGCGATCACGATACAGCGCTTGAAGCTCATCTGCATCGACGCGCGATGTCCCGCGCTTGGCCACCGCATTGCCGCGGGCAATCAGGACCTGTTCGTTGCGACGCCATTCAATGCCGTTATCGGATTCGACTTCAAGACCGCCACTGCCATTTTGCGCCAGGCCCAGCGGATTGGCCTTTGCACTGTTTGGCAGACCCGACAGAGCCAGCACAGCACCACCAAGCATCAGGGCCGCAACAAGCGTTCCGGTTTTTCGGCTCAGATGCCCCATTGCGATCATGACTTCCCTTTCAATGCGCTATCGAAAATCACCAGTTTGGACTTCCCGAGAAACCGGATCACCGCCCCTTTGTTTTCCAGCTCAAACCCGGAATCGGATTTGATCGTGCCGAACGGCCCCTGGCCATCGACCGGCACCGTCCCGCTTGCAGAACCGGAATTCATAGCAATTTCAGCTTCTTCGGTGTGAATTTCAAAGCCGTTATCGTGATACATATTGACCGTACCAACAAGATCGAGCATCCCGTTTTCTTCGGTATAGAACCCCTCATTGGCGGTAAGCGCGATCCAGGATCCGTCTTGCAGGGTGATGTCAGCCTGCGGCGCATCCAGATAGATATGTTCGTTGCGTTCCTGGGTTTCCGGGGTTTCGATGGCTTCGCGTGCAGTCACGGTAAAGGGCTGCTTTTTGCCATCCACACCAAAGAAACGCGGGTTGCTCATGGCAACATTTTCCATCAGATCTTCGGGGGATGTCGAAAACCCAAGGCGGAAGCCGCTATCCTGAACCTGTTCGATCTGCGGCCACAGCACCACAAGCGCCATCAGCGCCAGTGCAATCATCGGCAGAACGAATTTCAGCATGGTGACAATCATCCGTCGCAACGGATTGATGCGCACCTCGCGGCGACCGGAAGGCAGCCGGTCGCGCGAAAGGCCTTCGGCCCTTTGCGATGCGACCTTTGGCGTGCCTTCGATACTCATTGCTTATGCCACTCCCGAACGCAGAAGATCATGGATATGGACAAGCCCCACCGGCACCTTGTTTTCATCCAGAACGAACAAGGCGGTGATGCTGCGATCATTCATGATTGCCAGGGCCTCGACCGCCAGCGCATCGGCATGGGTCACCTTGGGCCCGGCGGTCATGACATCGCCAACCTTCATCGCCACCAGATTGTCAGCCATGTGACGGCGCAAATCGCCATCGGTCACAATCCCGATCAGCGCGCCATCGTCGCCAAGCACCCCGACACAACCAAAGGAATGGCTGGTCATGGTCACAAGGGCCTCCGACATCAGCGCGTCGCGCGCAATCAGCGGCAGGCTGTCTGCATCATGCATGACGTCGTGAACATGCAGCAAACGCTGCCCCAGCTTGCCGCCGGGATGGAAAGTACGGAAATCATCGGCGCTAAAGCCGCGGCGCTCCATCAAGGTCACCGCCAGCGCATCGGCAAGGGCCAGCATCGCCGTGGTCGAGGTGGTCGGGGCCTGCTTGTTCGGGCAGGCCTCCGGACTTGCCGGCAAAACCAGCGGACAGTCCGACTGCTTGGCAAGCGAGCTTTCCGGTTTACGGGTCATGCCGATCAGCGGCACGTTAAAGCGCCGGGTAAAGGCGATGATGTCCGACAGTTCCGGGGTTTCGCCGGAATTGGACAGGGCCAGAACCGCATCATCCTTGCCAATCATGCCAAGATCGCCGTGGCTGGCTTCGGCCGGATGGACAAAGAAGGATGGTGTTCCGGTCGAGGCAAAGGTTGCCGCGATTTTCTTGGCAATATGACCACTTTTGCCCATGCCGGTAATCACCAGACGGCCCTTGAGGCCTTCGATCAGGTCAATCGCCTTGCAGAAATCACCATTGAGCGAGTCTGCAAGTTCGCGCAGTGCCGTGGCTTCGATATCAAGTACCCGGCGCGCAATCGCAAGATCGGCATCAGACGCCGGTGCGGGAGCATTTTTTGAGGTGGGAGCGATAGAGGTCACTGTCATCTGTTTCTTGTTTGCGTTTCCTGCCCGGAGATAAGGCACAAGGCCCCTTATGCAAGACCAATGAGCCGAAACTATGAACCTGACAGGTGTAGGGGTCAATTTTATTGAACCCCATACACCGCCATTCTTCACAGGCGGTTAACCGCAATGATTAATGGGCAAAAATATCGGTTTCTTCCCAACCCGACAGATCAAGCGTCGCACGGGTCGGCAGGAAGTCAAAACAGGCCTGGGCCAGTTCGGTACGGCCTTCACGGGCCAGACGACGATCAAGCTCTTCCTTGGCCTTGTGCAGATACAGCACATCGGACGCCGCATAATCGATCTGTTCCTTGGTAAGCTCGGCGGCCCCCCAGTCGGAACTTTGTTGCTGCTTGGAAATCTCGACCCCGACCAGTTCACGCAAAAGGTCTTTAAGACCATGACGGTCGGTATAGGTGCGGATCAGTTTGGAGGCGATTTTGGTGCAATAGACCGGCGCGCACCGCACACCGAGATATTTGTCCATGACCGCAATGTCGAAACGCCCGAAATGAAACAGCTTCAGCACCGACGGATCGGCCAGCAGTTTTTTCAGGTTCGGGGCGCTGTAATCTTCTCCATCGAACTTGACCAGATGGGCATTGCCATCCCCGCTTGAAAGCTGCACGACACACAGACGGTCGCGGTGCGGGTTCAGCCCCATGGTTTCGCTGTCGATCGCCACCACCTTGCCAAGGTCAAGATCGTCCGGCAGATCTCCGAGATGGAGGAAATTGGTCATCGCGGTTCTCCAAATGTCAGAATTTGCCTGTTCTTAACACAGCGAACCGCCGCTCGCATCGCAAAAGTCATGCCATTTGTGGGGTTTTTCACGCATTTCCCCCCGTTTTCTGAGCCCGAACAGCGCAAATTCGGCCCAAAACGACAATACCCCAGCACATCAGAAATGTGCTGGGGTATGGTGCCCAGGAGAAGACTCGAACTTCCACGACCTAATGGCCACTGGCACCTGAAGCCAGCGCGTCTACCAATTCCGCCACCTGGGCATAGGGGCATCTGGTTTTGTTCGGGCGGTGTCCGCCGGAACGGGGCGGAATATACGCGGTCAGCTTAAAGTGTCAACCAACTTTTTGATGGTTTGGTGAAACTAAATCGCGCAAAGCCGCCTTGGGCCGAAAACACACGGATTTTCCTTGGTTTTCGCGGATTTTAACATCACGCCGAATGGTCGAACAAATAGCCCAGAACACCATTCAGCCGGTTTCTGCCCTGCTGCGTTGCGCGAAGCCCCGCAGAATCACAGATCAGATCACCCGACGCGATCAGGGTTTCGAGCCGTTCCGAATCCAGCACATCACGTGGTGCCTTGCCAATGATCCGATCAAACCGCGATACCGGAATGGTTTCATTAAGCCGAAGGCCCATCATCACCATTTCAAGCAGGCGTTCATCCGCATCCAGCACGGTTTCTTCCTGCGTGCCATGGCCATGCTTTTCCACCCGATCCAGCCAGATTTCCGGCGCACGGTGGCGGCGCACCGCCATCGGGATGGTGCTGCCATCGGGTTGAATCACCGCTTCGCGGCCATGTGCGCCCGGGCCAATGCCCAGATAATCGCCACAGCGCCAGTAAACGAGGTTATGGCGGCTTTCCTGACCGGGCTTGGCGTGGTTGGAAACCTCATAACAGCGATAGCCGGCCGCTTCGGTTTCTTCCTGGGTGATTTCGTAAAGTTCGGTGGCAAGGTCTTCATCAGGCACCACCAGTTCGCCGCGCTGATGCAGGGTATAGAACTGCGTGCCCGGCTCGATGGTCAGCTGATAAAGCGAGATATGACCATTGGCGATATCAAGCCCTTCGCGCAATTCGCGACGCCAGGCATTGGGATCATGTTCCGGACGGGCATAGATCAGATCGAATGAAAAGCGATCAAACACCGTGGTTGCCACATCAAGGGCGCGCAGCGCCTCCTTGGCGGAATGCACACGGCCCAGGAATTTAAGGTCACGGTCATTGAGCGCCTGGATACCGATCGATACCCGGTTGATGCCATTGGCCGCAAAGGCCGAAAAACGGTTAATCTCGACCGTGCCCGGATTGGCTTCCAGCGTGATTTCAAGATCGTCCGTAACCTGCCAGAAGGTCTTGATATCGGCAATCAGTGCGCCCGCGGTTTCCGGATCCATCAGCGACGGCGTGCCACCGCCAAAGAAAACCGACCCGACAACGCGCCCTGGATGACGTGCGGCACCCGCAGCAAGCTCTGCGCGCAGCGCCTTGCGCCAACGGGCATGATCAACACTGTTCGCGACATGGCTGTTGAAATCGCAATAGGGGCATTTCGACAGACAGAACGGCCAGTGGATATAGATGCCAAACGGCACGGTTTCGACAAGGGGTGCGGACACGCGGAACTCTTTTTAAATGCGGGAAGCAGGGCCATAAACTAACACGCACCGCCGATCCTGACATCAGCGATGCGTGCATATGTTCAATGCAGGGTTCGGGCCTGTGAAAGGCTTATTCGAAGCAGGCCTTGACCAGTTGGGCAAAGGCATCGGCACGGTGGCTCATTTCATGCTTTTTGGCCGGGTCCATTTCGCCAAAGGTTTCGTCATATCCCTTGGGCTGAAAGATCGGGTCATAGCCAAATCCGTGACGACCGCGCTTCGGCCAGACGATTTCGCCATCGATCTTGCCTTCGAAATTCTCGACATGCCCATCGGGCCATGCCAGTGACAATGCACAGATAAAGGACGCCCGGCGATCCGGGTGGTTGCCGATCCCGTTCTGGACCTTTTCCATCGCCATGTCGAAATCCTTGTCCGGACCGGCCCAGCGCGCCGAATAGATCCCCGGTGCACCATCAAGGGCGGAAACCGCAAGGCCGCTGTCATCGGCCAGTGCCGGAAGATTGGCCCCCTTTGCCGCGGCCATCGATTTCAGCTGCGCATTGCCGATAAAGGTCTTTTCGGTTTCTTCTGGCTCTGGCAAATCAAGTTCGCCAGCTGAAAATACCTCGATCCCGAACGGGGCCAGCAATTCGCCAATTTCCTTGATCTTGCCTTTGTTATGGCTGGCAATCACCAGTTTCTTTTCCGTAAAACGACGCGCCATTTTTCTGCCTGAGATGCGATAAGGGTCAGATGTGAAAAGCGGCAGGTGGGATGCCTGCCGCAAACTGCAATTCCAGCTTAAAGACCAAGGGCCTCGCGCTGTTTGGCAAACAGCTCTTTGCAGCCTTTTTCCGCCAGCGCGAACATCTTGTCGTAAGAGTCGCGATCAAACGGCACGTCTTCGGCAGTTGCCTGCACCTCGACGATGCCACCATTGCCCGCCAGCACAAAGTTGGCATCTGCACCCGCATTGCTGTCTTCGGCGTAATCCAGATCAAGAACGGCCTCGCCTTCATAAATACCGCATGAAATGGCAGCAACCGGCTGGGTCAGCGGGATTTCCTTGATCAGGCCAAGGCGGCGCACGCCCTGAAATGCCAGATGGGCCGCGACATAGGCACCGGTGATCGATGCGGTACGCGTACCGCCATCAGCCTGGATGACATCACAATCCAGACGCATCTGCATTTCGCCCATGGCTTTCATATCGGCCACAGCACGGATCGAACGACCGATCAGGCGCTGAATTTCCTGGGTACGGCCCGACTGGCCGCCACGCGCGGCTTCACGCTGCATGCGCGAATCGGTGGCACGCGGCAGCATGCCGTATTCTGCGGTGATCCAGCCTTTGCCGGAATTGCGCATCCAGCCAGGCACCTTGTCTTCGACCGTGGCGGTACAAATAACGTGGGTGTCGCCGAATTTGATCAGGCAGGACCCTTCGGCATATTTCGAAACACCGGTTTCAATGGTTACGTCACGAAGCTGATCGGGGGTACGGCCGGATGGGCGCATGAGTGGGAACCTCTTGTTTGTAAGGTCAGGCCCTTGTGACAAAGCAACAAAGGCGAACTGTCTGAAAATTTGGCCCAAAGTACGGTGCCACCCGCCAAAGGTCCAGCAGTTTCCCCGTCAAAATTGCGTCCGATTCGCACATCAATGACCCGGTCGGCAAACAACGTTTTCAAACCAAGGGCTTGAAGCAATGCAGCTTTCACCATGTGCGGCCCCGCGGTGTGATTGACGCCATCGCCTTGCCTGACTAAATTCTCAAAAGCATTGAGACAGCTTTGTCTGAACCGGTTGGCACAGAACAAATGGCGCATTTTGACGATACATTGCTGGGCGATATGAATGCGCGGTCACGTGAAGTGTTCCGCCAGATTGTCGATGCCTATGTCGAAACCGGCGAACCGATCGGGTCGCGGTCCATTGCCCGGCGCATGTCCGAAAATCTTTCGGCTGCAACCATTCGCAACGTCATGTCCGATCTTGAAGACATGGGTCTTCTGGTTGCACCGCATGTTTCAGCCGGCCGCCTTCCCAGTGAAAAGGGGTTGCGGCTGTTTGTGAATGCCTTGATGGAAGTCGGCGATCTTCCCAATGCTGAACGCGACCAGTTGACCAAGAATTGCGAACAGGCGGGCTATTCGCTTGATCAGATGCTGGGCGAGGCCACCACAATGCTATCCGGCCTGTCACGCTGCGCAGGCCTTGTGGTTGCACCGAAAACCGATGGCATCCGGCTTAAACAGATTGAATTTGTCGCGCTTTCGCCCGGAAAAGTGCTTGCGGTTCTGGTGTCGCAGAACGGCACGGTTGAAAACCGAATCCTGGATGTACCGGTCGATTTGCCCGCCTCGGCATTGACAGAGGCGGCGAATTATCTAAATACCCGGTTGGCTGGAAAGACACTTGATGATGCAAGAGTACTGATCACAAAGGAACGTGATCAGCTCAAGCAGGAGCTTGATGATCTTTCGGCCAATCTGATTGATGCGGGCCTTGCGACATGGGCCGGCGGGGTCAAGGGATCGTCTCTGATCGTTAAGGGACAGTCACAGCTGCTTGAAAATATCGATACGATAGAACAGCTTGAGACCGTTCGCCGCCTGTTTAACGTGCTTGAGGCCCGTGATCAGATGATTGAATTGCTCGATGTGACGACGGATGCCCAGGGCGTTCAGATTTTCATCGGGTCGGAAAATAAACTGTTTGGCGGATCGGGTCTGTCGATGGTGATTTCGCCCTATCAGAATGCAGAAGGCAGCATTGTGGGCGCAATCGGGGTTGTCGGACCGACCCGGATCAATTATGCCCGGATCATTCCGCTGGTCGATTATACCGCCAAGCTGGTCGGTCGACTGATTGGATAAATCGCGGCGCTGCGTGTCAGGCCGCACAACGTGAAAGTAGTAAGGTTAGCCATGTCGGAAACCGCAAAAAACAATCCGGAAGATCTGCAGGATGTAAATGCCGCAGAGGAAACCGCAGCTGAAGACGTCGCAGCAGAGGCGACCGAGGCAGAAAGCGAAGAAGTTGTTATCGAAGATCCGGTCGCAGCCCTCGAAGCCGAAGTCGCAGAACTGAAAGACCGTCTGTTGCGTCAGGCCGCCGAGGTGGAAAATACCCGCCGTCGTGCAAAAAAAGACGTCGAGGATGCCGGCAACTACGCCATCACGAAATTTGCCCGTGACCTTCTGGATGTGGGCGACAACCTGCGCCGCGCACTCGAAGCAGCCGGTGATACCTCCGATGCTGACCCGGCGATGAAAACGCTGGTTGACGGTGTCGAGATGACCGAAAAGGCGCTACTCAAGGCGATGGAACAGAACGGTATCGAAAAGCTTGAACCGCTTGGTGAAAAGCTTGATCCGAACAAACATCAGGCCGTGTTTGAAATGCCGAACCCGGAATATCCGGACGGTCATGTCGCACAGGTCATGCAGGCCGGTTACGTGCTTAAAGGCCGCTTGCTGCGCCCGGCAATGGTCGGTGTGACCAAAAATCCGGCCGGCGAAGCCCCGGCCAAGGAAGACGGCCCGGGCAGCAATGTCGATACTTCGGCCTGATCGCCACAATATTCAGATAAACCGGTTTTAGCGGATCGGGTTTAGCAACCACCCCTGCCAGACATACTTGGCGGGGGTGTTTTGTTTGCATTAGGCTGTCGGGCAGAAGTCCCCTGCGAATCAAGGATCACTAAGATGCCGCTCCGCCCCGATCTGATTGAAATCCTGCGTGACGAAGCCGCCCCGATTGTCATTCTGACCGGTGCGGGCATTTCCAAGGAAAGCGGCCTGCATACATTTCGCGATCCTGACGGTATCTGGGCGAAATACGATATTTCCGAAGTCGCCACACCCGAGGCCTTCGTGAACAACCCTGATCTGGTGCATTATTTCTATAATGACCGCCGATCCGGATTGCTTGATCCTGCGGTTCAACCCAATGCCGCCCACATTTCCCTCGCCCGGCTTGAAGCCGAGTGGCCGGGGCCTGTGCTGCTGGTGACGCAAAATATCGACGATCTTCATGACCGGGCCGGATCAAAACACCTGATCCATATGCATGGCGAGCTTTTGAAAATCCGCTGCAATCATTGTGATCTTCTTGCCCACTGGTCTGATAATCTTGCCAAGGAAACCCCCTGCCCGTCCTGTGGCAAGGCTGGCGGGCTTCGTCCGCATGTCGTGTGGTTTGGTGAAATGCCCCTTGAGATGGAACGCATATACGCCGCCTTGGGCGAATGCGGGCTTTTTATCTCGATCGGAACATCGGGAAATGTCTATCCTGCTGCCGGGTTTGTTCAAATCGCGCATGAAGAAGCCGGGGCGGAAACGGTCGAGCTCAATCTTGAACCAAGTTCGGGTGCGACGCTGTTTGAACACAGTGCATACGGGTCGGCAACCGACCTGGTGCCAGCCTTTGTCGCAAGCTTGCTCGGCGATTAGAAATTCACAAGATCACGGAACTGGCGTTCGCCATCGCGTTCAAACCGTACAATGCGCGACTCCGCAACCCGCCTGGCCCAACCCAGCTCATAAAATCGGTCCAGCATTGCCGCCCCAAATGAACCGGCCAAATGCGATTGCCGTGCACTCCAGTCCAGACATTCCCGGCAAAGCGGACGGCGTTTGCGACGCAAGGCTTCAAGATCAATGCCAAATTTGTCAGCAAACGCCACGCCGGCATCGGTCATCACCACGCCATTTACGGTATTTTCGATCAGCTTTCCTTTGATCAATCCGTCAAACAGGGCAACCCCCATGTCCCCCGCCAGATGGTCATAGCAAACGCGTGCCTTGCGTAATTCCGGGTCCTTCGGCCCGGTCCGCACCCGGTTATGTCCAACCCGGTTCGCAATCCCCATCAGGACCTCAAGCGCCTCGACAATATCGGGACCCGACAACGTGAAATAACGATGTCGCCCCTGTTTGCGCGGCACAACAATCTGCCCGGCTTCTAGTTTTGCCAGATGGGAACTTGCGGTTTGCGGGGTAACACCGGCTTCCTGCGCCAGTTCGGCAGCTGTCAATGCCCGACCGCCCATAAGCGCGGTCAGCATATTTGCGCGCGCCGGATCACCAAGCAATGCGGCCACACGGGCAATATCGGGTCCTTCTTTCATCCTTCGATAGTAATCGAAGTGTGATCACCAAACAACAACCAGCAAAGCGAAAGGCGGACAGATACCTGCCCGCCTTTGCCTTAATCACTGGAATTGGTTCTTGTCGCTGATCAGTGGGACAGGCCCGAACCACCCAACGCAACAATATTGAATGGCAGCCCGTCGACCGGGATTTCACCTTTGTTTGCAAAAGTCTCGGCATCAACGAGTCGGACAAGATGTTCGCGCGGATCGGTCACGCTAACCACGTCACCGGCAACAGCAATGCGCGGACGCGGATCACGCCAGTGGCCATCCTTGCTATAGGGTTTGGTGATTTGGGCAGACCGGACAATCTTGCCATCCAGCAAATCCACCGCATGAAGATAGCCATCCTCGGTGAAGACATAGGCAATGGTCACGCGTGCCGGATCAAGGATGAAGTGCACGTATCGGACCGGCAAGTTAATCAGATGAAACGGGTTCTGTTCGGTGCGATCAATTAAGACCAGCTTGTCTGAACCGTAATCGCCAAGGAAGAACTGCATCGCCTTGCCACCGGCCAGATGCCCTACACGACCTTCCGGCATGTCCTTGCTATAGGGCAGCATTTCAACTGTCGGCGCATCATCACCATTCTGATAGGCGATGATCACCCCCTCCTCGCAGCCAAAGGCCGTCACACCGGCAGACGATGCTTCGCCATGCAGGCCGGTGCAGGTATGAACAGGACCAACCTGTTTTCCATCCTGATCAAGAACCTTAAGGCCCAGCCGCGGCGGCAGACTGCCCGGCTTGGTTTCAACAGCAAGATTTGGCTCGGAGATCAGATGATAGTTCCCCTTTGGCACAACAACGCCATGATGGGGCGCACTGCCTGTAACTGTTTTATGCACGGATTTTCCGGCAATCAGATCGCCCTCATCAAAGACCTTTGCCGCACCCTCACCATCAAAGAATATATAGAATACGCCATGATCGGGCACGGCGTGGACCGGGCGTTTGCCCGCAATGGTTATGGGCAGCAATGCCGGATCATGGATTTCAAGGTCGCTGTGATCCCTGTGCGAGGACAACTCAATACCGCTATCGATCATGTTGACGACATCATGATCCATCTGAACAGCAGCCAGGGTTCTGCCGCTTTGGCTTGGGACAAGATGCGTGACATAGCCC
This sequence comes from Thalassospira povalilytica, assembly GCF_002844235.1. Taxonomy (GTDB): domain Bacteria; phylum Pseudomonadota; class Alphaproteobacteria; order Rhodospirillales; family Thalassospiraceae; genus Thalassospira; species Thalassospira povalilytica. The sequence goes on from NZ_PGTS01000003.1 coordinate 207,729, forward strand.
TTGGTGGCAAACCGGTCGATCACCGATTTCTGTTCCAGATCAAGGACCGTTACCCCGCCCTCTTGCTGGTCGGTAACAAAAAGACGCCATGCCTGTTTGGTTTCATCATCGGCCCGGGCAACAGAGACACCCAATACCGGCATCAGAACCGCACCACTTATGATCGCGGCCTGAACCACATGTTTGAACAACGAACGCTCCCATTAAATGTTATGTTATAACGTAACATTTAATAACGTCCTTTTTCACACCTGTCCATGCCCCGTCACGTTCTTTGCTGTCGCTTCTTGTAATTGCCCATAGTTCGATCCGTATCGAAGCAACAGGGCGATCATTTGCGCTATCTCCGACAAATACCGGGACCTTCACCGGTTTCGTCACCATTTACATAAGGAAGAGCGCCATGATCACCTGCTTCATCCGCTATGAAATCGATCCCTATAAAAAGGATGCCTTCGTCCAATATGCCCGAAACTGGGGGCAGGCCATTCCGCGTTGCGGGGCCGATCTTGTCGGGTATTTCGCCCCGCATGAAGGATCGGTATCGACCGCCTATGGTATCTATCATTTGCCCGATCTGGCATCTTATGAGGCCTATCGCGCCCGGTTAAAGGACGATCCGCTGGGCCGGGAAAACTATGCGTTTTCCCAACGTGAAAAATTCATCCTGCGCGAAGAACGCCAGTTTCTCAAACTGGCGTCCGCCCCGCATGCGGAGCTGATCAAACCATGATCGCGGTCATTTTCGAAGTCACACCTCACACGGCGCGCTATGACGATTATCTTGCCATTGCGGGTGATCTCAAACCGGTGCTTGAAACCATGGATGGCTTCATTTCGATCGAACGGTTTCAAAGTCTGAGCACACCAGAGAAAATCCTGTCACTGTCATTCTGGCGTGACGAGGATGCCGTGAAAGCCTGGCGCAATCTGGCGGAACACCGTTCTGCACAGACCCAAGGCCGAACCGGAATTTTTAAAGATTACCGTTTGCGGGTTGCCGGTGTTATCCGGGATTACGGCATGTTTGAACGCCAACAGGCACCCGACGATTCCCGATCACGCCATGACCGCGCCTAGATCGGCATGAGTGGATCAATCATGCTTCTGCCGGTTTCGGGGATGTTTCATCATCCCCGATTTCCTCGGTATCTGTTGCCTGCTGCGGCTTCGCACCACCTTTGTAATCCAGAAGCATCACCGCAAGAATAACAATTCCCGCCCCGACGAAAATGACCGGCACCGGCAACATATCAAAGAAAATCAGGTCCATCGCGACTGAAAATGGCAGGGCGGTATAGGCTGCTGGTGACACAACACTGGCATCTGCAACCCGTACGGCACGCAAAACCATATAGTTGGTCATCATGGCAAAGAACCCTGCCCCCGCCGAATAGGCCCAATCGGCAAATGACGCCGGCTGCCAGGAGATCAGGGCAATCGGCACCCAGATCACGACTGCAATGATTTGCGGCCAGAACAGCATGGAAAAATTGGTCTCGGTGCGCGTCATCACCTTGGCAAACAGGGTTTGCGCCGAAAAACAGAAGGCACCGATCAGGGCAGCAGCCACACCAAGCGGCACACCGAACCCGTCCATGCGTGGCGCACACATCACCCAAACCCCGATCAAACCCAGAACGGTTGCAATCATTTTGCGTGCTGTCAGCTTTTCACCAAGGATCACAACCGCCAGCAACACGGTCAGCAATGCCTCGATAAACAAATAGGCATTGACCTCGGCAATGCTCATCTGACGAAGCGCAAAGAAGACGAAAAACAGCGACCCGTACCACAAAACACCACGCGCAATATGGGCCATCGGACGGCGGGTGCGGATCGAACGGGTGCCAACAAACATCAGGATGATCAGGAACACCGCAACCGTCGTTATTGCCCGCATGGCAAGGATTTGAGCCGTCGGAACGTCATGGGATACCAGCTTGGCACAGACATCGACAAAAACGCCCGATGCCATTGCAGCCGTCATCCATAAAACGCCGCGGACATTTCCGCTTAGAGCACTCAACATCAAATCCAATCCATTTTGTTTGTCATTGGCGCGTTGTCTGGCAAGGAACGCTGCGCGCGGGGGCGATGCGGGGCATCGTTCTCGGAATGTAACGCTGGGAAAAACGTCCGCACCCAACCCTTCGGGCCGGACACCCGTTCTTTCCGCAACATAGATGACCGTGACCTTTGCGCCGCCAAATTTTGCGACCGCCTTCTTGCGGAACATCTGGTTGCTTTGGGCAAAACCGGTTGGACTTGATGCTGAATGCTCTTGCCGCATCAGCGTCCGGTCATGATCGTTTCCATGTTTGAGGTTGTTTGGGGGTTTCCGGCAGTCAGGGAGACTGGCTTACGAGGTGGCGCAAGGAGACATCGGAAAATCTACGGCCGGAAACCCTTTATGCCAATGATATTGCCCGCTTGTTTTGAAAAATACGAATGAAGAGTTTTCAGCCATTGTTGAGTTTTTTTTGCCCCATTTTCCGATCACTCCTGATAGACAGGTATGACGAAGGAAACAGCTGGTATGGAAACACAAAATGCGCCGGAAACTGCCCCCTTTACGCGCACTTGTCGCCTTTGAAGCCACCGCCCGCCATCAGAGCGTCAAGGGCGCAGCCGAAGAACTGCATGTCACACAAAGTGCCATCAGCCATCAGTTGCGCCAGCTTGAGGAAAATCTTGGTGTTGTCCTGTTCACACGCAAAGGCCGCGGACTAAGCCCGACCAAATCGGCCGAACTTTTGTTGCCGCGCCTGACCGAGGCCCTGGACGGCATTGCCGACATCACCGGCGAAGTCGGTCCCGACAAGGGCAAGGCGATCCGTATTGGTGCGCTTGCAACACCGGCCCTGACCGTGTTGCTTTATGAACTTGATAACCTGCGTGACCGGCTGCCGGGTGATATTCCTGTCCAGTTCCGCAAGATCGAATTTGATGACGGGCTTGATCCGCTTGAAATTGATCTTGCCCTGCAAATTGCCCCCAAGGACCTGCCCGGTCCGGAAGATTGGGTAACTGAACTTCTGACTCCCGAAGTCTATACCGCCTTTGCCGCCCCCGAATGGCTGGCAAAACGCGGATTTGATGCCCGCAACATCAATGTTGCCGAGCTCGGCCCGCGGGATATCTTGCTGATCGACAGTGACAGTGAACAGTTTTCCCAGATCGAACAATGGTTCAAGGCCGGCAAGTTCTCCCTCGCTGATTGCTGGACCTTCAGCCATCATATCTGGGCGCTCGAAGCGGCACGTGCCGGTCAGGGGATCGTTGCCAGCACCGACGTTGTTGCCCGCAACTATGTCGAACGTGGTGAACTGGTGCCGCTGAATTTCCCGGATTTCATTTCGCATTGGTGGTACCGCCTTCTGATCCGCCCGGCGCGTCAGAAGGACCCGGTCGTGATCGAAGCCGCCAACTGGATCCGCGAACTGATCAATCCGAAAACCGCATCACTCGCACGCAAGAAATTCATGTAAGCGAATTGTCAATTGCCCTTAAGGATTCGTAAGGGTAGGCTCGGTTAACAATAGCGGGCAATGCTGCGAAAAAGACGGGGTAATTTGGGGAAGATGACATCTTTGGTGTCGGTCGTTGTCACGACCTATAACTGGCCGGAAGCACTGTCACTGGTGCTCAACTCGCTCGCCGATCAGAAGGACCGCAATTTCGAAATCATCATTGCCGATGACGGATCTGCCGGTGCGACGACGCGTGTCATTGAAAATTTCGCAGCCACCTGTCCTGTTCCGGTGAAACATTACTGGCATGAAGATAACGGCTTTCGGGTCGCAAAGGCACGAAACGGGGCAATTGCGATGGCCAAAGGCGATCTTGTTGTCTTCATTGACGGCGATTGCTGTGTCATGCCCGACTTCGTCAGCCGCCACCGCAAAGCGGCAGAAGCCGGATGTTTTGTGTCGGGCAAACGCGTATTCATCAAGGAACGTCTGACCAATATGCTTTTGAAGCGCAAATGGGCCTTCCACAAATGGCCCCGCGCAGCCCTGTTTGGCGTTTCACTTTTTGGTTTCTGCAACCGCCCGTTCCAGTTTATCCGTCTGCCGCATAAGGGCCCCTGGCTTTGGGAACATGAAAACTGCTGGCGCAAGGCCCAGACATGCAATCTTGCCGTGTTCAAAGCGGATATCGATCGTATTCACGGCTTTGACGAGGCATATGAAGGTCACGGCTGGGAAGATTCAGACTTTGTACTGCGCCTTCTGCGATCAGGTCTGCGGCGCAAAAATGTCGAATATTGCTCACCGGTATTGCACCTGTATCACGACCGCAAAATTCCGCAGCGCCATCAAACCAGCAATGCGGTTTCCAACTGGCATCTCTTTAACGAAGACCTTTTGCGTGATCAGAACAGGTTTTTGCCGTCAGGTATTGCCGCACAGTCAAAACACCCGGAAACTGCGTCTTCTTTCGCAGCCGCAAAAGAGATAGCGTGATTTTCGACCAAGGATGCATGTGCACCCCCTTGGAAGCGGCGACAATTCGCGATAAAAGGGCGGCATCATTCTCCTTCGGGTGCGTTTTCGCATCTTCGAAGCCGATTACAGCCGTCCCGGCATGCCGGGGCATGCCTTTATAGAAGCGAAAGGGATTTTCCCAGATGGATCTCAGCAAGATTGCCGTCGGCAAAGATGTTCCGTGGGACGTAAATGTCGTCATCGAAATTCCGCAGGGCGGACCGGTTAAGTACGAAGTAGACAAAGACTCCGGTGCTGTCTTTGTTGACCGTTTCCTGCATACCTCGATGTATTATCCGGTCAATTACGGTTTCATCCCCAACACCCTTGGCGAAGATGGTGATCCGGTTGATGCGATGGTCATGTTCCGTGAGCCGGTTGTTGCCGGTTCGGTTATCCGGGCACGTCCGATCGGCGTTCTGATGATGGAAGACGAAGCCGGTCAGGACGAAAAACTGATCTGCGTTCCCCATGACAAGATCGACCCGTACTACACCGACATCAAGTCGCATGAAGATCTGCCGCAGATCCTGCGTGACCAGATCCAGCACTTCTTCGAGCGTTACAAAGACCTCGAAAAAGGCAAATGGGTAAAGGTCACCGGCTGGGAAGGTGCTGAAAAAGCAGCAAGCCTGGTCGAAGAAGGTGTCGCACGTCTGGCCAAGTAACTGGCATAACGGACGAAATCAATTTTCAAGCAACGCTCTGCTCTTTGCAGGGCGTTGTTTTTTTTGACTTTTTTGCAAAAAACGCGACAATGGAACTGTCGGGGGCTCAGCACACATTTTGGGAGTGGATCTGTGCCCGTCAAAAAAGAAGATGATCTAAAAACCACCAGCGTCATAAAAATCATAGAAGGTGACATCACCGCGCTGGACACCGATGCCATTGTCAACGCTGCCAATACGGCCTTGCTGCCTGGCGGCGGAGTTTGTGGTGCCATCCATTCTGCGGCCGGGCCGGAACTTGCCGCCGCATGCCGGTCGCTTGCACCCTGCCCGACCGGCGAAGCCCGGATAACACCGGGATTTGAGCTTATAGCGCGCCACGTCATCCATACAGTCGGTCCTGTATGGCACGGTGGACAAAACGGCGAAGCAGCATTGCTTGCCGCCTGTTATCGCAATTCACTTGTTATTGCCGCGCAGCACAGTCTGCATTCGATCGCCTTTCCGGCCATCTCGACCGGAATATTTGGCTATCCGGAAGACCAGGCCGCCAAAATCGCCGTATCAACCATTTGTGAATGGGCTGGCGAAACCGCTGCGATGCCACAAATTTACCTTTGTTGTTTTTCACACTCCACGCGCGGGCATCTCGAACATGCCCTGCACCAGTTCCAAGAAGGCACCTGCTGAATGCAAAGCGACGCAACTGCACATTCCGTTTCCCAACCGCTTGAGATTACGGCCTCGGCAACGGGAAAATTGCGCGTCGGCGATCGGGAATTCCGGTGCGCATTCGGCGTCAATGGCATCACTGATGCCGACAGCAAAACCGAAGGTGATGGCAAGACACCCGCCGGTAGATGGAAACTGCGATATGTCATGTATCGCGCCGATCGCCGGTCCTGCCCGAAAACCAGACTGCCTGTAACGACCATTTCGTTTTCCGATGGCTGGTGTGACGATCCGGCACATCCGTCCTATAACTGTCCGGTCAGACTGCCCTTCAAGGGCAGTCATGAAAAACTGTGGCGTGATGACGGGCTCTACAACATTGTTGTCGTACTTGGGCACAATGATAGCCCGCCCGTCCCGGGAAAAGGTTCGGCGATCTTCATGCATATCGCCAAACCGGACTATAGTGGCACCGAAGGATGCATTGCCTTGGCCGAACAGGATCTGGAAACCCTGCTGGGTCTGGCGCAATATGATACTTATATCTCTATCGAGCAGTGAAATCATGCACTTGCCGTTTGGGCACCGACGTCCTAGGTTCTATTGCCGGATCAATTCACAGGACAAGTCATGATTGAAGACGATTATCTGTACAAAAAAGGCGGAATTTCAGGTTTCGGATCGCGTCTGAAAGCCGTTTTCGGATCGCGGAAATTCTGGATTCGTGGTTTTGGCATAATCGTTCTGATTGCACTGATCTATTATCCGGCGGGCATGGCGCTGGTTCACCGTATTGACGACAATCCGGACTTTGTCGGCAATTATCAGGGTGGCAGTCACGCCGTAAGCACCGCAGCAGGGCTGATTGATCGCGAGGTCAATCAGAACCGCTGGACGGCAAATGATCCGTTCTTCCTGCCCGGGGCAGCGCTTGACAATATGCCAAACTTCCAGACCGGCATCATCTATGCCCTGTCGCGTTTTTCAATCGAGCTGTCTGATCAGATCGGCCGAACCCGCGGATCAAGCCAGGTCGACCCTGATCTTGACGATGCGGCCGGCCTTTTGAAGTTCCGCGGCGACAAATGGGTGTTTGATCCAAGCGTTTCGTTGCTGCCCGGTGTGACGTCCGAACAGCAATATCGTCAGGCCATTCGTGCTCTTGAAAATTATAACACGCGCCTGACGACCGGGAATGCAGTGTTTGAACGCCGGGCCGACAACCTTCAGGAAACGCTTAACCGCTTTGCCAATGATCTTGGTTCGGCATCCGCCCTGATTGATGACAAGGTCGACGATCCATCCCTGTTTGATCGCACCGCAGACGATGTGTTCTATGCCACCAAGGGGCGTCTTTATGCCTATAGCCTGATCCTGCGTGATCTTGGCACCGATTTTGAGCAGATCATCAATGAGCGGCAAATTGCCCCGGCATGGGCCGAAATGATCGGGTCCCTGCAATCGGCAGCCGCACTGGACCCGCTGGTGGTGGTCAACGGATCGGCAGACGGGATCATTTTCCCCAACCATCTGGCCGGATTGGGCTTCTATCTGTTGCGTGCCCGCACCCAGATGCGCGAGATCAGCAGTATCCTGCAACGTTAATCGTGATTTCCGTCATATATACGCTTGGGCGGAATACCTGACTTGCGCGCTGCGACTTGATCTTTTCTGTTTTTTGCCCCATTTAGGGCCTAACCAAATGAAATGCGGATTGCCGAGCGGGCAGCATAAGCCCCGGCAATCAGAGTGAGAGGACAAGCCGACCATGTTCATTCAGACCGAACCAACCCCAAATCCGGCCACACTTAAATTCCTGCCGGGCGAGGAAGTCATGGGCCGTCTGGGCACTGCGAACTTCGTCAAGGGTGACGAAACCGTCAAATCGCCGCTGGCGCGCAAGCTGTTTGAAGTTGATGGCATAGCAGGTGTCTTTCTTGGCGGTGATTTCATCACCATCACCAAGGACGATTCCAAGGACTGGCAGACCCTAAAGCCGCAGATTCTTGGCGGCATCATGGAACATTACACGTCCGGCCAGCCGGTTCTGGACCAGAATTCCGGTGCCGCAACCGGCGCCAGCACCGCCGCAGAAGGCGATGACGAACTGGTCAGCCAGATCAAGGAACTGCTTGATACCCGCGTTCGCCCGGCCGTGGCCCAGGATGGCGGCGATATCGTTTTTCACAAGTTTGAAGACGGTGTCGTCTATCTTGAGATGCATGGCGCATGTTCGGGTTGCCCGAGCAGCACCGCGACCCTGAAAATGGGGATCGAGAACATGCTGCGTTACTACGTGCCGGAAGTTCAGGCCGTCGAACCGGTCATGGCCGACTGATTTCCCGAGTCGTTAAGAAAATCTTTAGCCCGGCGCAAACTTTTGCCTGCGCCGGGCGTTATTATTTTGCGCAAACGAGAAGGTTTACGCGGCGTTTTCAACTTGTGGAAATATTGTCCGTTGCGATCCGCGGCGCTGACAGGCATAGATATCTTCCACTTGGGATGGACAGTGAATCAACAATGATACTGATCCTGGAGAGACAAGAATGACTAGCGCAAAGACAGGAAATTACCGGAAAATTGCGCTTGCTTCGGTCACCGGAGCAATCGGTTTATTGTATATCGGTATATTTGCCGGAGTTGATGTGTCACCAACCCCCGCCGGGTTTGGCACCGACATCCCTGCAATGACCCCGAAAGAGATCGCTGCGACAAAGAAAAAGCCGGTCTATCGGCGCGGCCCCGAAGTCGTCGCATTGAACCAGTATTTCAAAAGCATCGGTTACAGCTTTGGCAGCATGACCGAAGTTCCGCGCGTCTATATCAAGCGCGTTCCAAAGGGACTTGGCGAGCTGGCATCGGTCGAAGAGCGCAAGGAACTGTTCCTGCGCATCATGTTGCCGCTGGCCATGCGGGTGAATGAAGAAATCGGTGCACGTCGCGAACGTCTGATGGCCATTCAGGCCAAAGGTATTTCCGGCACCCCGGTCAGTGCAGCCGATCAGCAATGGGTTGATCAGCTGATGAAGCGTTACCGCGTTACCGATGGCGGTATTACCGCCCTGCTCGAACGCATCGACATCATCCCGCCGTCACTGATCCTGGCCCAGTCGGCCGAGGAAAGCGGATGGGGCACGTCGCGCTTTGTCCGGACGGGCAATGCCCTGTTCGGGCAGTGGGCCTGGGGCGATGACGAAGGCATCGTTCCGAAAGACCGCGAAGAAGGCAAAACCCACGTCATCAAATCATTTGGCAGCCTGATGGACAGCGTGCGAGCTTATGCGCGTAACATCAATTCCCATCCGGCCTATCAGACCCTGCGTGAACGCCGTTCGGTCCTGCGGGCCGAAGGTCATCTGATCAATGGCTGGGATCTTGCCGAAACCCTGACCAAATATTCCGAACGCGGTGAGGAATATGTCGACAGCCTGCATACGATCATGCGGGCCAACGGTCTGAACGAGCTTGATGGCCTGACATTCGCGGCCGGTGAAATTCCGCCGCCGCCCAAAGTTCTGGCATCCCTCGAAGACTAGGCATGAAGACCAGGCATCTTTGCCCGGCACAAATATGCAAAAGGGACCCGATCGGGTTCCTTTTTTCATGATGTCGCAGCAATAGCGCCCAAACGGTCAAAGCCGTTATCGGTCGCCGCGATAGATCCAGCCTTTTTCAGATTTCAGCAGGCGGATTTCATTTTCAACCGTGCGACGATCACCAGCCTTGAACTCGCCTTCCTTCATGGCAAGCATCTTGGTTTTCACCAGATCAATCGCATCACTGACCGTATTGCCGACATCATCCATTGTGCCGGCAGCCTTACCCTTTTCCGTCACGTCATCTGCGAAATCGGCGATTGAACGATCAAACACCAGATCATAGCGCACCATGACAATGATCTCGTCATCGCCTTTGGGGATGCTGTTGGTCTTGGTGACATTTTCGACATGCCCGACCTTGGCATAGGGATCGGCACGGAAACGCTCGATGACTGCGGTGGTGATTTCATCGGCAGTCGGGCCGCTGATTTGTTCATCTTCACAGGCCGCAAGCATCGGGAAAAACATGAAAACAGCGAGAAATCGGGTCAACTGGCCCATCGAGAAATTCCTATTTTTGTACAATTTCGCAGACATATCAGCCATATGCCCAAACCATGTGGCGAAAATCGGGTCGTGATCATCCCATGACATTTCATGACATCAAGCCTAACACATCACCCATGCATCCATTACGCCGGAATGTCTGGTCACAAACCTGATAGTGCCGCTCGCCAACAGGGTGCTGCATGGTCTGAACACACCGACGACTATATTCTGGACATAAACGGATGTTTCATCGCTTATAAATCAATGCGCTACGAATAACCGCCCTGGAATGACACCGTGACTTTCGATCTGATCATTGCCCTGGCAACCGCATGTGTTGCCTTTGTTCTTTCAAAACGTTCTGTTGCGCATTTTCCGTTGTGGCGGGCCGTTGTCACACCGCTTGCATCGATCATTGGCAGTGGATTTTTGCTGCTGGGTCCGATTCTCAATATCGGATATGGCGGTTATGCACCGCTGATCATGATTGCACTTTGTTTTGTCGCCTTCCTGTTTGGCGGTGTGATCCGCTTCAATATGGCTGCCGGCGAACAGGCCATTCAGAACGGTGATTACGGGGCACTGGCAATCCGCATCGAAACGCTGTCATCCTGGGCGCTGGCCTTTGCCTATATCATTTCGGTGTCCTATTACCTCAATCTTCTGGGTGCTTTCGCCCTTAGCCTGACGCCATTCAATTCCGATCTTGATGCCAAACTTCTGACCACCGGGGTCTTCTTCATCATTGTGTTTGTCGGATGGTCGCGCGGGTTCAAAAGCCTTGAGAAAATGGAATATGTTTCGGTCAGTCTGAAACTGGCGATCATTGCCGGACTGCTGATCGGGCTGATGGCACATTTCGGTCATCGGGCGCTTGATGACGCCCTGATCTTCAATCCGCCGAAACTTGACGGCTGGTCTGCACTTACTTTGGCATTCGGTCTTTTGATTACGGTGCAGGGGTTTGAGACATCGCGCTATCTCGGATCGGAATATGACGCACAAACCCGCATCAAATCCATGCGTCTTGCCCAGTGGTTATCTACGGCGATCTATCTGGTTTATATTCTTCTGATTTCCTATGTGTTTCGTCCTGACCAGATGTCGTCATCAGAAACCGGCATCATCAACATGATGCAGATTGTCGCGCCGATTTTGCCCTTTTTGTTGGTCGCAGCAGCACTGGCATCACAGTTCAGCGCGGCGGTTGCCGATACCAGCGGATCAGGCGGGCTGTTTGCCCAGCTGTCGCGCAATCGCATTACCGAACGGCAGGCCTATCTTCTGTTGGCGGTAATCGGTGTTGCCCTGACCTGGTCGGCAAATATCTATGCCATTGTAAATTACGCATCACGCGGCTTTGCCATCTATTACGGATTGCAGGCCGCCCTTGGCGCGGTGATCGCGGCCCGGCAGAATACCGGGTGGCAACGGGTCGGGTTTTACGGGCTGCTGGCAACATTGGGTGCGGTGATTGCACTCTTTGGTCAGCCGGTCGAATAACCTCACATTGCTGGTCACCTGCAATGCCCGGCGATCACATCATGGCCAAATTAGAAATGGCGGAAACTGAATAATCAGCTCCGCCATTTTTTTGATATTCAGCTCGAGACGGCGATTAGCCGTGCTCTGCCTCGTGCGCGGCAAGTGCTGCCAGGTTGACCAGATCGTTCACGGTCGAGCCCATCTGTGCGATCTGGGCCGGTTTTTCCAGACCGATCATCACCGGACCAACCACCGTGCCGCCGCCAAGCTTGTCAAGCAGCTTGGATGCGGTGGTTGCCGCATGAAGGGCCGGCATCACCAGAACGTTGGCGGGACCGGACAGACGGCAGAACGGATAAAGCTTCAGCAGTTCCGTATCGAGTGCGACATCAACCGCGATATCACCATCGAATTCGAAATCGACATCGCTGCGTTCAAGAATGCCAACTGCTTCGCGGATACGATCGGTATCGTCGCTATAGGGGTTCCCGAAGGTCGAATGCGACACCATTGCGACGCGCGGCTCATGACCAAGCTGACGGGCCTTTTCAGCCGCCTGAATGGCGATTTCAGCCAATTCCTCGGCATTGGGCAGGTTATGCACACGGGTATCGGCAATGAACACCGTACGGCCCTTGGCGATGGCAATCGACAGACCCATCGGAATTTCACCCGGTTTGGCATCAATCACACCGGCAACATCGGTGAAGCTGCGATTGAAGTTACGGGTAAGGCCGGTGATCAGGCCATCTGCATGTCCCTTGGCCACCATGACAGAGGCAAAGACGTTACGCTTCTGATTGACCATGCGCTGGCAATCACGCCACAGATATCCTTTGCGCTGCAGGCGCGCATACAGGAATTCCGCATATTCGGCATTGTGTTTTGAAAGTGCGGCATTGTTAATTTCAACACCTTCAAGGCTGTCGATACCAAGCTTTTTGGCACTTTCATGAATGCGGTCTTCGCGCCCGATCAGGATTGGCGTGCCATAACCCGAGTTGCGATAGGCAACAGCCGCGCGAATGACGGTTTCTTCTTCGCCCTCGGCAAAGGCGATGCGTTTGGGATGTGCGCGCACATAATCGGAAATCAGCTGCAAATGTGCTGCCGTCGGGTCCAGACGACCGCGCAGCTGATTTTCGTATTCTTCCATATCAATGATCGGACGGCGGGCAACACCGCTATCCATGGCGGCCTGTGCAACCGCCTTGGGCACAGCCATGATCAAACGCGGATCAAACGGGGCCGGGATGATGTATTCCGGACCATATTGCAAACGACGGCCGGAATAGGCGGCCGCCACTTCGTCCGGAACATCTTCACGGGCAAGCGATGCCACCGCATGGGCGGCCGCGATCTTCATGTCCTCGTTGATGGTTGATGCCTGGACATCAAGCGCACCACGGAAAATATAGGGGAATCCAAGCACGTTGTTGATCTGGTTCGGATAGTCCGAACGACCGGTCGCACAAATTGCATCACTGCGGATTTCGGCCACTTCTTCCGGGCTGATTTCCGGATCCGGGTTGGCCATCGCAAAGATGATCGGCTGTTTGGCCATCGATTTGACCATCTTGGCAGTCACCGCACCTTTGACCGACAGGCCAAAGAACGCATCGGCACCATCCATGGCTTCTTCAAGGGTTCTGGCATCGGTATCGGCAGCATGGGCCGATTTCCACTGGTTCATGCCATCTTCGCGGCCCTTGTAGATGACCCCGCGCGAGTCACACATGATGACATTGTCAGGCGACACACCCATGCTTTTGACCAGTTCGGAGCAGGCAATTGCCGCGGCACCCGCACCATTGATCACAAGTTTGATGTCTTCGAGTTTGCGACCGGTCAGATCACAGGCATTGATCAGACCCGATGCCGCGATGATGGCTGTGCCGTGCTGGTCATCATGGAAGACCGGAATATCCATCACTTCGCGCAGGCGCTGTTCAATGATGAAGCATTCCGGTGCCTTGATGTCTTCAAGGTTGATGCCACCAAACGACGCGCCAAGGAAGCGCACGCAATTGACAAACTCGTCAACGTCTTCGGTCGATACTTCAAGATCGAACCCGTCAACATCGGCAAAGCGTTTGAACAGAACCGCCTTGCCTTCCATCACCGGCTTGGACGCCAGCGCACCAAGATTGCCAAGCCCCAGAACGGCAGTACCGTTGGAAATCACCGCAACGATGTTGCCCTTGGAGGTGTAATCATACGCGGTGGCGGGATTCTTGGCGATTTCAAGACAGGGCACCGCAACGCCTGGCGAATACGCCAGGGACAGATCGCGCTGTGTGGTCAGCGGCTTGGATGCGGTGATTTCGATTTTGCCCGGGCGGCCGCTGGAATGAAACAGCAGCGCTTCGCGGTCACGAACCTTGATTTCTTTATCTGACATTATGTTTTCACTGACGCTTGCGTGGTGGGTTGGAAAGCAAAGTGTGTAGTTTATCCTGTTCGACATAAAATCGGTGTGGGACCGTCATGTCGGACCGCCCAATAAATCAGGCTTCTTGCCCCGGGTCAAAGGCGACGTTAACGGCAACCGCAAAATTACGTAGCGTTTTCCGTATGTTGCGACGCAACAATGCACCGCCGGTTGCACCGTTCCAGCACCGGTTTTTCCATCCGGTGATGGGCCATTTTTTGCGATGATGAAGATTGAAAACAGGAATAGACTTGATTTTTCAGTAACGTAAATGCCGATCCGTCTGCCCGGCCAGCCAACAGCAATCAGTTTGCAGCGCGCAAAAAACCATCGGATTTCGCATCAAAAGCACCTTTTCCACGATCCGAAAAAACCGAAAGTCCCCGACAACAGCAGCACTTTTGACAGATCACCAAGCCCGATGCCGGTCCGATCAAACCTGCCCGATCAGAAAGATGGCGGTCGCCGATCTAATTCAGCCACCGCCAGGTCATTGCTGCAAGCAACCAGATGCATTTGCGCACCCGGCTTTTGCCGGACGGATTGATTTACGACACCGTCCGGCGGTCGGCCCTATTTGCCAACATGCAGGTGAATGTTGGTCGCGCCATTCTTTTCAAGGATCGCCTTTGCCTTCGCCTCTGCGCCCTCATTTGCCGGATCAATACGCACCCACAAAATAACCGAGCCGGCATCGACCGCACGGGCGAAATCCTCGGTATGGGGGGTGGATGTGACTTCGTCGATAAATTCACGCAGGGCCACGGCGCCAACCCCGGCACCAATCGCAATCGCAGCCGGTGCCGTTGCCGCCCCGCCAAACAGGGCGATGGCACCCGATGCCACCAACGGCACTTCATATTTCACTTCACCCACCAATGCTGTCAGCACATCGGACCAGGACCGGCCGTCAGATCCGGCAACATCGATTGATTCATGTGAACTCAGCACCGAAAGGTCCGTCCGCGAAAAGCCGCTTTCCCGCAATTCACGCACAGCGGCATCGAAACTGTCTTTTGTGTCGAACAACCCGACCAGTTCGGGGGCCTGCGAGGTGGTCTGTTCTGCTGCCATTTTGCGCTCTCCTTGGGGGATGTTTTCCGGTACAAGATTCTGCGATGACCATCGCAGGTCCTGACCGGCCATATGGTTATATATTTTACGGAAATTCAGGCGTTGCAATGGCATAGGTCAAAAACTATGACTTCGCACTTTGCCACCTCTCGTCAATGCCTTCAGGGTTTGCTATCACAGTCGTCATGAACAAGATCGCTGATACATCCGACACCACACCGACCGCGCCTTCCTTTTCCAAAGAGGGCGCAACACCCATGATGATGCAGTTCCTTGAAATCAAGGAACAGTATCAGGACTGCTTGCTGTTTTACCGGATGGGCGATTTCTACGAGCTGTTCTTTGACGATGCCGTCAAAGCAGCCGAAGCCCTTGATATCGCCCTGACAAAACGCGGCAAGCATCAGGGTAACGAAATTCCCATGGCCGGTGTTCCCGTCCACAGTCACGAAACATATCTTCAGCGTCTTATTCGCAAGGGGTTCCGTGTTGCGGTCTGCGAACAGATGGAAGACCCGGCCGAGGCCAAGAAACGCGGTGCCAAATCCGTGGTCAAACGCGGCGTTGTCCGCCTGATCACGCCAGGCACCCTGACCGAAGACAGCCTTCTGGATGCGCGGCGCCATAACTATCTGGCAGCCGTATCGGAAGTGCGCGGCAAGGTCGGCCTGGCCTGGCTTGATATGTCGACCGGCGACTTTTTTGTTCAGCCTTGTGATATGGCCGGTCTGCCTGCGGCCCTGGCCCGGCTTGATCCGGGTGAAATCCTGTTTTCGGAAAAGATGCTGAACCGTGCGGACGTGTTTGACATATATGCCGAATACAAAAACATCATCACCCCGCAGCCGACCGCACGTTTCGATCCCGAAAACGCGCAGCTGCGCCTGAAAAAGCTTTATCAGGTCGAAGCCCTTGATGCCTTTGGCGGGTTTGAGGTTGCCGAACTTTCCGCGGCCGGCGCACTGATTGATTATGTCGATCTGACCCAGAAAGGCCAGATGCCCCGCCTGTCGCCCCCGACCCGTGTGGCCGAGGGGGCAGCAATGGAAATTGATGCCGCTACCCGCCGGTCACTGGAACTGATCCAGACCCAGTCGGGCGAGCGCAAGGGATCGCTTCTTTCGGTTATTGATCGCACCAAAACCGGCGCCGGGGCACGTTTGCTGGCCGCACGCCTGTCGGCCCCGCTGACCAATGCCGATGAAGTCAACAAACGCCTTGATCTGGTCGAATATTTCCATGATCGCGATGCGTTGCGATCCGATCTGCGCGCAGCCCTTGGCGAATGTCCCGATATTGAACGCGCGCTTTCGCGTCTGTCGGTCGGGCGTGGTGGTCCGCGTGATCTGGCGGCAATGCGTGACGGTTTGTCCTGTGCCTTTGCGATCGGCAATTTGTTGGCCAAACCCGATGGTGGCAATGATGGTCTGACCACACAGCCAGAAGCCCTTGGCGATCACTTGACGGCAATGGGGCATCATGGCGACCTGATTGACCTTTTGCGCCGGGCGCTTTCGGAAAATCTGCCGCTTCTGGCCCGTGACGGCGGCTTTATTGCCGGGGGATATCACCCGCCGCTTGATGAATTGCGCATGCTTTCAAGCGAAAGCAAAAAGCTGATCGCCAATCTTCAGGCCCGCTATACCGAACAGACCGGGATCAGCAATCTCAAGGTCAAGCACAACAACGTTCTGGGCTATTTCATCGAAGTATCGGCCAAATCCGCCGACAAGATGATGGAAGAAGACGAATTCATCCACCGTCAGACCATGGCAAATGCCGTGCGCTTTACGACCGTGGAATTGTCCGAACTTGAAAGCAAGGTTTCCAAGGCCGGTGATCAGACGCTTGCCCTTGAACTTGAACTGTTCGAAGAACTGGTAGCAGCCGTTCTTGCCAAGGCAGACGAGATTGCAAGATGCGCACAAGCCCTGGCAGGACTTGATGTATCAGCCGCCCTTTCCGAACTTGCCCGTGATCAGGGCTGTGTCCGCCCGACCATTGACAACAGCCTTGCCTTTGACATCCGTGGCGGTCGCCATCCGGTGGTTGAAGCGGCCCTGCGCGAAAATGGCGATGCCCCGTTTGTTGCCAATGACTGCCGCCTTGAAGATGCGCAAAGCCTGTGGCTGATTACCGGTCCGAACATGGCCGGTAAATCGACCTTCCTGCGCCAGAATGCGCTGATTGCGGTATTGGCCCAGATCGGTGCCTTTGTTCCGGCCGCCAAGGCCCATATCGGGGTGATTGACCGGCTGTTTTCACGCGTGGGTGCGGCTGATGATCTGGCCCGTGGCCGATCGACCTTCATGGTTGAAATGGTTGAAACCGCATCGATCCTTAATCAGGCAACCGACCGGTCGCTGGTGATTCTTGATGAAATCGGGCGTGGTACGGCAACCTTTGACGGGCTTTCCATTGCCTGGGCGGTTGTTGAAAACCTGCATGAAATCAACAAATGCCGCGGCCTGTTTGCCACCCACTATCATGAACTGACCGCCCTTGCCGCCAAGCTTGACCATTTGTCCTGCCACACGATGCTGATCAAGGAATGGCAGGGCGAGGTCGTGTTCCTTCACGAAGTCGGGGCCGGCAGTGCAGACCGGTCATACGGTATTCATGTCGCCCAGCTGGCTGGCCTTCCCAAACCGGTGATCAAGCGCGCCGAACAGGTTCTCAAGACCCTTGAAAAAGGCGAACAGGGCGGGGCTGTTTCGAAACTTGCCGATGACTTGCCGCTATTTGCCGTTGCCATCGAACAGGCCGCCAAGGAAGAACGCGCAAGCACGCCTGCCCTGTCTGATGATCAGAAAGCGGTTCTGGACGCAGTGGCCGAACTTGATCCCGACAATATGACACCGCGCGAAGCACTGGATGCGTTGTATCGTCTGCGATCAATCAACAGCTGATCGAATATAAACGCATGAAAAACAGGCACCTTGCCCCTATATGAGGCAGGTGCCTGTTTTCATTTGGGCCTGATGGTGCGGGTTTTTCGGCGTTTGGGCAAAACCTGCGTTCCGGCATGGCACATGCATATGATGCGGACGCAAAACTTTGTCGTTATTGTATTTGGATAACGGCCCCGAATACGGCACTCAGACCGCAGACCAGCGCCAAGGAAACCGACCAACGTGACCTACAAGATCAAGAAGCAGCGCGAAATCATTGACCGGAAAAAAGTCTTTGCCGAGCTTGAAGCCATCGCAAAGGACCCGGAGCTGAAAAGTTTCAAACAGCGCACCGCTGTCCTGAACAAGCTGAAATCGGTCATGGAAGACGGTCGCACTGTCATTCGCGCCCGTTTCGAAGCCAGCAATTCCGGCCAGGAAACGGTGTTTTCCAACAGCTTCCTGATGGATCAGGTCGTCCGATTGATCCATGATTTTGCCGTCAGCTTCGTCTATCCCCTGCATAACCCGACCAATGAACAGCGCATGTCGGTGGTTGCAGTTGGCGGATATGGTCGCGGCGATATGGCACCGCATTCGGATGTCGATATCCTGTTTCTGTTCCCCTACAAGCAAACCGCCCATGGCGAACAGGTCGTCGAATTCATTCTTTATATGTTGTGGGATCTTGGCCTTAAGGTCGGTCATGCCACCCGTTCGGTTGATGATTGCCTGCGTATGGGCAAACAGGACATCACCATCCGCACAAACCTGCTTGAAAGCCGGTTCGTCTGGGGGGATGAGGATACCTATAATGTCTTTCGCGCCCGGTTCATGGACGAACTGGTCAAGGGCAGCGGTCTTGAATTCATCGAAAAGAAACTGAACGAACGCGATGAACGCCATGTTCGCATGGGCGATTCACGCTATGTGGTCGAACCCAACGTCAAGGACGGCAAAGGCGGCCTGCGCGATCTTCATACCCTGTTCTGGATTGGCAAATATCTGTATCGCGTCAATTCCCCGATGGAACTGGTCGACCTTAAGGTTCTGACCCGCAAGGAAGCGCAAGGCTTCCTTAAGGCCCAGAACTTCCTGTGGGCGGTGCGCTGCTGGTTGCATTACCTCTCAGACCGCGAAGAAGACCGCCTGACCTTTGACATGCAGCGCGAAATCGCATCGCGCCTTGGCTATACCGATCATGCCGGGGCATCGGGTGTCGAACGCTTCATGAAACATTACTACCTGATGGTCAAACATGTCGGCAACCTGACGCGGATCTTCTGTGCCGCCCTGGAAGAACGCCATCAGCGCCGCCCGCTGATCCGGTTCCCGGGCAAGCTTTTCGGCACCAAGGAAATCGACGGGTTCGAATTGCGCAATGATCGCCTGACGGTCGAAAACCTTAATGTCTTCAAAAAAGACCCGATCAAGATCTTGCGCCTGTTTCTGGTTGCGCATCAGAACGGTGTCGGCATTCATCCCGAAACCCTGCGCTGGGTGACGCAAAGCCTGAAATTTGTTGATCACAAACTGCAAAATGATCCGGTCGCCAACGAGGTCTTTCTTGAAATCCTGACCCAGCGCAACAGCCCGGATGTCGCGCTTCGCAAAATGAACGAAGCCGGTGTTCTTGGCCGGTTTATCCCCGATTTCGGGCGTGTGGTTGCCCAGATGCAATATGACATGTACCACACCTATACCGTGGACGAGCACACCATCCGCGCGATCGGCATTCTCAATCAGATCGAATGTGGTGAACTGGCCGAAGATGCGCCGGTCGCCACCCGGATCATGGGCAAGGTGATTTCGCGCCGGGTACTTTATGTCGCCGTCCTGCTCCATGACATTGCCAAGGGACGTGGCGGCGACCATTCCGAACTTGGTGCCGAAGTCGCCGAAAAGCTCTGTCCGCGTCTGGGCCTGTCGCCTGCCGATACCGAAACTGTTGCCTGGCTGGTAAAGGCCCATCTCTGGATGAGCCTGACCGCATTCAAACGCGACCTTAATGACCCGACCACGATCAAGGCGTTCGGGGATCTGGTGCAGTCACAGGAACGTTTGCGTCTTTTGCTTTGTCTGACCGTGGCCGATATTCGCGCGGTCGGGCCCAATGTCTGGAACGGTTGGAAAGCAACGCTTTTGCGTGAACTTTACTTTGCCACCGATGATTTGCTGTCGGGTGGCCTGAATGCCGACAGCCGCGATTCGCGCGTTGCCAATGCCCAGATGGCGCTCCGCGAAGCGCTGGTTGACTGGCCCACTGACGATATCGAAGATTTCATCGATCGCGGTTATCCGTCCTATTGGCTCAGTTTCGATACCGATGTTCACGTCCATCATGCCCATCTGACCCGCGAGGCCAAGAAAACCGGTGCGGAAATCACGGTCGATGTCCGCATCGATACCGAAATTGACGCCACCGAAATCACCGTTCACACCACCGACCATCCTGGCCTGTTTTCCCAGATTGCCGGTTCGATGGCGCTGTGCGGTGCCAACGTTGTTGATGCAAAGATCCTGACCCTTGCCGACGGCATGGCGCTGGACACCTTTTTTGTCCAGGACACCAATGGCGAGGCCTTTAACGATACGGCCAAACTCGAAAAGCTGCGTGAAACTCTTGAACAGGTGATTTCCGGGCGTCTGCGCCCCAGCCATGAAATCGAACGTCGCCAGACCAAGGACAACAAGCACCGCACTGCGGTGTTCAAGGTCGAACCGAACGTCATCATCGACAACAAGGCCAGCCGCACCCATACGGTGATTGAAATTACCGCGCGTGATCGGCTTGGTCTGCTTTATGACATTACCCGTGCCTTGCGTGACCTGTCCTTGCAGATCGCATCGGCCCGTATTTCCACCTTTGGCGAACGTGCGGTTGACGTATTTTACGTAAAAGACGTGTTTGGCCTTAAAATCGACAGCCGGACCAAATTTGTCCAGGTCAAGGAAACCCTGACCCAGGCCATCCAGAACAATTGACGGGCCGCCTCCGCCCGTTTTTGGCGGGACATTTGGGCTTGGCACATAAAGACAAACCGGATTGATCCAATACCCATGTGGCATCATCAATACCACCACGGTACGGATCAATCCGGTAGTTCCAATCTCCGCGATCAGAACGGTATTTTTGTCTTTTTGGAAAATTGTGACGGACGAGGAAGGGTAAAAACCAAACCCAACATCGAGACCTGTTATTCGCGATGTCGTTGTCCTCGGAGTGCAGCAGGTTGAGGTGGATTCCCTTGTTTCCCCGCCCGTCCAATAATGAGGCTCGCGTCCCAACGAATCCTCAGCGAGATGGAATTTATGCCCGTTACAATCCATTTTCTGTGACGGCTGTCACAATCATCGAAAAAAATCACCTGATTCAACGACTTTCATATTTTTGTGATATAGCCCAGCCCGTTTTTAAGGTGTCATTACGACTTCTTCACCTTCAGCTGTCAGTTTTGTCGCTCCGGCCTGATCATTGCCGCAATTGGCGATCATCACACAAAGCCTGATGCCTCCTTGATACGGAACGCTATTGAATGTCGCTTGTTCGCTCCATCGCTACGGTTAGTGGTTTCACCTTGTTGTCCCGCCTGCTGGGATTTTGCCGCGACATTCTGATTGCCGGGATGCTGGGTGCCGGGGGCATGGCCGATGCATTCTTTGTCGCGTTCAAATTCCCCAACCTGTTTCGCCGACTGTTCGGCGAAGGCGCCTTTTCCGCGGCCTTCATTCCGCTTCTGGCTGGTGACATTGAAAAACGCGGCATGGATGCGGCCCGCGAATTTGCCGCGCGCGCCATGTCGATGCTGGTTCTGATCACCGGTTTTCTGGTG
Source organism: Thalassospira povalilytica (assembly GCF_002844235.1). Classification (GTDB taxonomy): domain Bacteria; phylum Pseudomonadota; class Alphaproteobacteria; order Rhodospirillales; family Thalassospiraceae; genus Thalassospira; species Thalassospira povalilytica. The sequence continues at coordinate 229,361 of NZ_PGTS01000003.1, forward strand.
GCCATCATCGAAATCCTGATGCCCTGGGCGATGTATGTTTTTGCGCCGGGCTTTGCGGAAAATCCCGAAAAGTTCAATCTTGCGATCGAATTATCGCGGATCACTTTCCCCTATCTTGCTTTCATTTCCGCCGTTGCGCTGATGTCGGGGGTTCTTAATACCCTTCATCGTTATGCCGCTGCGGCCGGCGCACCCATTATCCTTAATATCTGTCTGATTGCCGCCCTGCTTGGCCTGACACCGATGACCGAAACCCCGGCCCATGCGCTGGCATGGGGGGTTGCCGCAGCCGGGGTTGCGCAATTTGTCTGTCTGGTCATTGCCTGCAAACGCGCCGGTTTTGCCATCAAGTGGCAACTGCCAAAGGTAGATGACCGGGTCAAACTTCTTGGCAAACGCATGATCCCGGGCATGATCGGGGCCGGTGTTTATCAGCTCAACCTGCTGATCGATACCATGCTGGCATCACTGGTATCCGATGGTGCGGTATCCTGGCTTTATTATGCCGACCGGGTGCAACAGCTGCCGCTTGGGGTGATCGGCATTGCGATTGGCACGGCTCTTTTGCCAACGCTTTCACGCCAGTTGCAGGGCGATGACCCGAAAACCGCGATGTATAGCCAGAATCGCGGCATTGAAATCGCCCTTTTGCTGACGCTTCCGGCTGCGGTTGCGCTGGGTGTTATGGGGCTTCCGGTGATCAATGTCCTGTTTGAACGCGGGGCGTTCGGGGCCGAAGAAACCCGCATGACCGGTCTTGCCCTGATTGTCTTTGCCTTTGGCCTTCCGGCATCGGTTCTGGTCAAGGTGCTGGCACCGGGCTTCTTTGCACGTGAAGATACCAAAACCCCGATCCGGATCGGCATTTCGTGCATGATCCTTAATATCGCGCTGATTGTTGCATTGATGCCACTGTTCGGGCATCTCGGCATTGCAGCTGCGACATCGGTTTCCGTCTGGGTCAATGCCGGATCACTTTGCTTCCTGCTCCATCGCAGGGGCGATCTTGTATTTGATGACCGGCTTGTCAAACGGTTACCGCGCATTCTGTTGGCATCTGTTCTGATGGGGGCTGCTCTTTGGGTGGCGACCGATATTTTCTGGCAGAATGACGCCCTTTCAGTCACGCGGATAACCATCATGACTTTCTGTGTCATTGGGGGATTGGCGGTCTATGGCATCGCTGCCCAACTGCTTGGGGCCACCAGCCTTTCCGAGCTCAAGGCCACTTTCAAACGCGGAAAAGCCGCCTAGCGGGAATAAATCCGGTCATATGCCGACAAGCTGCTTGACCTGACCTGTCAGGGCGGCTTAACTCCGCGCTGCTTGCTTGCATGCTCGTCCGCCGGCGGGTGTCCAAAACCTGGCGGAGTATGCAGGCTTTATTGATCATCATTTGAAATGGACGACACCAATGGAACGTGTGTTTTCGGGCGCCCAGCCCACCGGTAACCTTCATCTTGGCAACTATCTCGGCGCGATCCGCAACTGGGTCGAATTGCAGAAGCAATATGAATGCATCTTCTGTGTTGTTGATATGCATGCCATCACGGTCTGGCAGGACCCGCACGAACTGCGTTCCAACATTCGCGAACTTGCTGCCAGCATGATTGCATCGGGCATCGATCCGGAAAAACATGTTCTGTTCAATCAGAGCCAGGTTTCCGCCCATGCCGAACTGGCCTGGATCTTTAACTGTGTTGCGCGCATCGGCTGGATGAACCGCATGACCCAGTTCAAGGAAAAAGCCGGCAAGCATCGCGAAAACGCGTCCCTTGGCCTTTATGCCTATCCGAGCCTGATGGCGGCGGACATTCTGACCTATAAGGCGACCCATGTTCCGGTCGGCGAAGATCAGAAACAGCATCTTGAGCTGGCCCGTGATATTGCGTTGAAATTCAACAATGATTACGGCGTCGAAGACTTCTTCCCGCAGCCCGAGCCGCTTATTCTTGGCCCGGCAACGCGTGTGATGTCATTGCGTGACGGTGCGAAAAAGATGTCCAAGTCCGATGCGTCGGATATGGCGCGCATCAATATGACCGACGATGCCGATACGCTGTCGAAAAAAATCCGCAAGGCCAAAACCGATCCGGAACCGCTGCCAAGCGAAGCCGCCGGTCTTGAAGGCCGCCCGGAAGCCAAGAACCTGATCACCATCTATGCTGCGCTGACCGACAGCACGGTCGATGCGGTTCTTGCTGAGCATGGCGGCACCCAATTCTCGGGCTTCAAACAGGCGCTGACCGACGTGGTTGTTGATAAACTGGCACCGATCACCGAAGAAATGGCAAAGCTCAATGCCGATCACGCCTATATTGACAGTGTTCTGGCCAAAGGAGCCGAGCGGGCCAATGCCATTGCCCAGCCGATCCTGCGCGAGGTCAAGGAAATCGTCGGTTTCCTTAACAGCTGATCAGACCCGACGTTAAAAAACAAAAAGCCCGCCAGTGATAAACAGGCGGGCTTTTTTGATGAGTATCATGCTGTGATCAGATGGCATTGCCCGATGGCCGGGCCTGGTTTTGCTGTTGCATCGCCTGATACTTTTTCAAACCATCCATCATTGTCTGACTAAACCACGCCCCGACAGGTTCGTCTCCGCCAAGATGGCTTGACGCACGCTGCATCAAGGGATGGGATTCAGCGTCAGAATTCGGTGCGATATCTCCTGCCGTGTTAGCGCTAACATCGCCGGAATTTCTGGCATTCTGACTGACAGATCGGTCCTGATCCGCAACGGCATTGGTACTGGCAACTGCGTCAGCGGCCATGGTCTGGGCCTTATCACGACCAAGGGCTGCGTTAAACCGCGCGGCCATTTCAGCAGCCGAAAGCGGTGTATTCCCATCATGGAATCCATTTTCCGATTTTGATGCCGACACGTTTTCTTTGGCTGCGTTCAGTTTTGCCGTGCGCGCTTCATGGGCCGCCATTTCAGGTGAAATGGCAAAGCTTGATCCCTGACGGCTGACACGTCCGCTGCTTTGCGCCCGGGCCCAAACCGTGTTCCCGACGTCGCTGGTCAATGTCGGGCGGCGCATGGTTTCATGTGATGCTGAATTGGCCGCTACGGTCTGGGCAAGACCTGATGATGCCGGATTGCCGGTTTGGGCTGATGCCATGGCAACGGTCAGTTCCGCCGGATCCATTGCCGATGCTGCTGGCGTTCCTGTATCGCTTGTCCTGGCTTGGCCAGTCATGTTGGCAGTCATCTGGGCTTGTAACTGAGCGTTCATCGACTGCGCCGGCCCGTTGCTTTGCGCCCACGGAACGTTCAGATCACTTGCCTTGATGCCGTCGCGAACCGGGTTCACGGCTGCGTTGGACGCCAGAACAGTTTGATCCACCGGTGCAACAGGCGCGTTTTGCACAATGGTTTCCTGCTCGGCATGTGGTGCTGCCTGTCGTGAGGGCTGCGTGGACTGCGACCCCGTCATCCATGGCAGAACAAGATCACCCTGATAGCTGCCATCCGCCGCAGCAAGGCTCATTTCGGAATCGGAACTATTTTCGGATGCATCGGCGATCGCAGTACCGTTCTCGTCACCACCGCCAAAGCTGTCTTCGACAAAGGCCATGACATGGGCGCCGGTATCTTCACCTGTCACGGCATCGACAACCGCATCGATTGCAGCCCCGGCCAGACCGAATACCCCGCCAAACAATCCGCCACCAACAACCCGGGCCCCGTTACCGAGCTCGTCCCCGGTAAGTGACCGATAGATCATGCCAACGCCGGGTATGTGCTGCAAAGGATTGATAACATCAAGCACATCGGAGAACTCGAAGCCGTCCTGGCCGAACATATATTCGGAAAAACTGCGGCCTTCCGATGTTTCGGAAAGCTGGTCAGCCGCGTTCGACTGGGCAAACTTGCTTCCTGCCCCGTCTCCTGCGACGCCCGGCACGTTACCGGGCGAAATTTGCCGCCAATTTGCTCCAATCGACATATCTGTCCTCCTCTTGCCTGATAATTTGCAAAAGGAGTGCCAGTTTGGAGATCAAATAACCTATTGAAAAATAATGATATTATTCAGGAACGGTTTTGGGAAAAGCTGCCTGTCGGAATCTTCTGCCGGGTTACGGGATCCCATCCTGGCACAATCAGAACAGATGCCCTGCCCGATCTTTCTTGGTTTGCAGATAAAATTCGTTGTGACCGTTCGAAGGGAATTTGTGGGGAACGCGTTCGGACACCTGAATGCCCCAGCTTTCCAGTCCGGTCAGCTTTTCCGGGTTGTTGGTCAAAAGACGCACTGTCTCAAAACCCATCTGTCTGAGCATCTCGGCGGCCGGCCGGTAAACGCGTTCATCGGCGTCAAAGCCAAGTTCTTCGTTGGCATCAAGCGTATCAAAGCCGCGATCCTGAAGTGCATAAGCACGCAATTTGTTGACCAAGCCGATCCCGCGCCCTTCCTGGCGCAAATATAGAACGATGCCACCTTGCCCGCTGCGCGAAATTTCGGAAATTGCACCGCGCAATTGCGGGCCGCAATCACAACGCAATGATCCGATCAGATCACCGGTAAAGCATTCCGAATGCAACCGAATCAGCACCGGTTTGTCCTTTGCCGGTTCATCAATGACGATGGCCAGATGTTCCTGTCCACCGTCTTCGGGACGGAAGGCAATGACAGTCGCATTTTCGGCATCTTCAAGCGGCACACGGGCTTCACTCACCTGGCGCAGACTTGCGGCAGAGGCATTTTCATATCCATTGATGCTGTCTGATTGCAGCACCAGAAGATTTTGCGCCCGTGCCAGATTTTCCAGCTGATCGGCGCCAACCCGAACCGTCACAACAGCCGGCAACAGTCTTGCCAGTTTTGCCAATCGAATGGCGGCACTTTCGGCCATTGAAACCGGGCGCCAGTCACCTGTTGGCAATTTTTCAAGATCAAGCAACGGGTTGGCGATCTCGCCCAGCCGATCTGCATTGATTGCCGATCGGTCCGCGCTGACAAATGCGATAAACGGATCATCCTTGCACGCCTGTCCCAGTGATTTGGCGCGCACACGCGGAATAACGATTGCCGGGGCTTCGTTGCCATTTGCGATATCACACAAACGATCAAAACCAAGTTGCGACAACGGTTCTGCGGCAATGACAGCCACATTGTGGGCTTCGCCGTCCTGATGGCCTTGCACCAGAACGATTTCGCCACGGCGCAAATCGGCCACAGCGCGTGATACAGTCACAAGATCAGTGGCCGGGATCAGATTGCTGTCATTTTGGGCCGGGGCAACAGAACTTTGGGTCATCGTTATCTTGTCTTTATGATCACAACATCGCGATCTGGTGGGTATGGGGCTGGATAAGGACCCGAATTACTTAATATAACCGCATTGGTCAGTCAGGTTTCATTCCAAGCGCTGCGCAAAATCGCAGGAAGATAGACATCTTTCAAGATTTTACAGCAATGCACACCGGATAAACCCGACCGGGTGACTGTATTAAGTAATACGCATCCTGCACAGGATTAATGCGAAAACAGTTTGTTCTTGAAAATGCACTTTAAGGCGCTGATCCTAGATTGAGTACTTTATATATGGCGGGCCGGACCGGAAGTTCCAGAAAACAAGGTAACACCCGGTTCCTGATACGGCCCAATATATAGACCGGATCGCGCAAGCAGCAAGGGATGGTGAATGTCGACAGGTAAACAGGTTCTTGTGGTCGAAGATGATGCAGCTTTGAGCCAGTCGCTGACTGAACAGCTTCGCCTGCATGAAGAGTTTGAATGCGTGGTCGCGAAAAGCGGTGCAGATGCACTTGATGCTGCCAAGGAATCCTATTTTGATGTGATCCTGCTTGATGTCGGGCTTCCCGATATGGACGGACGTGACGTGTGCAAACTCATGCGTCGGGCGGGCGTCAAGTCACCGATCATCATGCTCACTGGTGCCAATAGTGATTCAGACACCATCCTTGGCCTTGAATCCGGTGCCAATGACTATGTTACCAAGCCCTTCCGGCTCAATGTCCTGCTGGCGCGCATTCGCGCCCATATCCGCCAGCATGAACAAAGCGAGGATGCCGTTTTTGTCATTGGTCCATACAGCTTTCAGCCAAGTGCCAAGATATTGATTGAAACCGCGACCGAGAAAAAAGTCCGCCTGACAGAAAAGGAAACTTCGATTCTGAAGTTCCTGTTCCGTGCCGGCGACAAGCCGGTTACCCGGGAAACCCTGCTTGATGAGGTATGGGGCTATAATGCCGGGGTGACGACCCACACGCTTGAAACCCATGTTTACCGGTTGCGCCAGAAAATCGAAAAAGACCCGTCAAATGCCGCGATCCTGATCACCGAGCCCGGCGGATACAAACTGATCCCTTAGTCAGGTTTTTGACCCGAATAAAAAAATCCCGCTTCTGGCGGGATTTTTTGTCACAAAGAACGGATGAAACCGTCATTGTCTTTCGGCTGGTTATCCACAAAAATGCGCCTTACCTGAAAATACGTTCAAAACACATGATTTCGGCAAAAAAATCGGTGAAATGACAAAACTTTCCCCTTAAATCGGCATTTTCGGGGAAAAAATCACCGTATTTTTGGGAATCAATAGCCTCGTGACCCGAAAATGGCTGTCCCAACCCGCACATGAGTAGCCCCAATGGCGATTGCAGCCTCGTAATCACCACTCATTCCCATGCTTTTGATTTCCAGTCCATGTTTCTGCGCAATCTTGCCAAGCAGGGCAAAATGCGGGGCCGGTTCCTCATCAACAGGAGGAATGCACATCAGCCCCTTGATCGGCAGCTCAAGCTCTTCGCGACACATCCTGATGAATGCATCAGCATCCTTTGGCGCGATCCCGGCTTTTTGCTCTTCCTCGCCAGTATTGATCTGAATAAACAAATCAGGGCACTCACCGGTTTTGTCACGGTGCTTTGCCAGCGCATTTGCAAGTTTCGGACGGTCAACGGTTTCAATCACATCAAACAGTGCGACCGCATCTTTCAGCTTATTGGTTTGAAGCGGCCCGATAAGATGAAGTTCGATATCGGGAAACTCTTCACGCAGCCCCGGCCATTTCCCTGCTGCTTCCTGGACCCGGTTTTCACCAAAAACCCGCCTTCCTTCAAGCAGGGCCTTGCGCACATGATCGGCTTCGTGATTTTTGCTAACACAGACAAGGGTGACTTCAGCCGGATCACGCTTTGCGGCAACACAGGCCGCATTGATATTTCTCTGAATTTCGGCAAGGTTTTCAGCAACATCGCTCTTGTCGGATGACAGATCAGACTGGCTCATGGATGATAGGCCCTTAATCGGTGGCAGACGAAGATCAGGATCATAACAATGGATGACACCCTGTTAAAGCAGGCTCGCCAACTCAATGTGCGCAATAGCCGCCCAGGGTCTGTTTTTCCGCCGGTCATACTTTTGACCGACGATCACCGTTTGCCCGATCCGCGGTCGGCGATCAAGCAATTGCCGCGTAACAGCATGGTGATTTTTCGTCATTACAACCATCCTGATCGACCAAAACTGGCAGCATCACTCCGGCAGCTTTGCCGCCTGCGCCAAATCCGGTTTCTGGTTGCAAATGACCTTGGGCTTGCGCTTGAAATTTCTGCTGACGGAATTCATCTTCCGGAATATCGCATTCTCCAAACGCCTGGAATTTATCATCAAATTCCGACAGGGATGATTACGACATCCGCCTGCCATGGGATCAAAACCCTGCACCACATGGCGCTCCTTCCATCACGCCATCGACCAAGCGGAGTGTTGATTTCACCGGTATTTTCCACCCAAAGTCACCCCGGTAGGTCGGGCCTTTCACTTCAGCAAGTTCAACAGATGGCAATGCTATGTCACACCCTTGGCATCACGCCGGTCGGACTGGGTGGAATTAACCGGAAAACATGCAGAAACCTGCGGTCTTCCGCCCTTGCTTCTTTGGCCGGGATAGGGTTTTCTTCTGAGTGAACCGCACCTTTCGGTGATTGGAGAATAAGCCCCGTAATGCCCCGCCACCTGCATCCATCGCGCAAGACTTTTGCGCGTTTCGCCTCCAGACAACCCTTTCAGTTCGGCCTGCCCAATGTCAGCCCGGAACTTGCTCAGGCATCTGACAACAGTCCTGTTTATTTCACGCGTACGAACTCGCTTTTGCGTCAACAGGTTCTTGGCAATGCCAAGGGAGTTGCCATCAAATCCGATGCCTTCCGGTTTCAGGTGCTGCCGCGTGATTGCTGGGGAAAAGCCGACTTTTCCAAAAGTTCGGTTCTGTTTTTGATCCCCGACGATGCGCTTGGCGATTGTGTTGGTATGACTCTGTTTCTCAGGGCATTTCTTCAACGCTATCCACATGCGAAAACAGCCGTTCTTAACAGTGCCGCGGCTTCTGATATCTTTGCTCTGATCCCCGATCTTGCGATTTTTCAGTTGTTCATTTCTGCGCGGAACCTCGCACAGTTTGAATATGTGATTGATCTGAGCGAGATGGAAGGATGGAAAGATATCGCCACCATGCCGGTCAACCCGGAAGAAGCCCTTTGCGAAGCCTTTGAATTGGCGCCGGTTCCGCTTGAAAAACGCGATGTCAGTTTCAAACCCGGGATCAATATCGGCATTGTCCCGATGGCCTCTTCCCCACTTCGGACATTACCACCGGAGCTTGTCGGGAAAATCAGCACGCTATTTGCCCGTCATGATGCCAATGTCACGATTGTTTTGAATGCCTATCAAGGGGTGATGAAGGCCTATAAAGCGGCACTTGGCGATCTGGCCGCACCCAATATACGGATCGTCGATGGATTTAAGACGATCGGCGATCTTGTGCAGTTTGTCTCGAAGCAAGATTACATGGTAGTCGCCGATAGCGGCCCGGCGCATATTACCAAGCTTTTTCAGACACCGGGGCTCGGGATCTACAGTTCGGCTTCTGCCAAAACACTTCAGGGACGCCATCAGAATTTGCGCAGCTGGCAAAGCGGCTTTGTCGGCCCCTATTGTCAGGCGCCATGCGGACTTGCGAAGTTGCGTGCGACGCCCGATGGCAAAATCGGCTGTATGGGAAGCCTGAATGTTGCGGCCAGTGTGTTAAGCGAACTACCGCAAAAAAGCGATCCGGCCCTCGCCCGTACTTTGGTAACCGAAAACCCCGTCCCCTGCGTTGCCGAACTTGGCCAAAAAAGCGATGCGATTTTATCGCTGCTCAAAACGGAGCTATCGCTGGATAGCTGATGCTCCACAGCACCGAAAAATCGCAAAAAACCAGATAGAACAAAAAAGAAAGGGTGGCATAAGCCACCCTTTCCACGTCTGTATCCAATTCCGAGGAATTAGAAGTTCAGAACCAGACCGGTAACAGCGCCGTAGCCGTCATTGTCAGACTGACCAGCGGTGTCAACTTCATCATCGAACCAGAAGATCGAAGATTTCCAGGTCACGCCTGCACCAAGGGTGTAAGCAAGGCCAAGGTCAACGGTGCTGATTTCACCGGATACGTCGGCATCGTCGCCACCGTTACCGTATTCAGCATAGCCATAGGTCAGGGAGACTTTGGCAGCGTCCATTGCATAAGAAACGCCAATGTCATACGCGTCGGTGTCACCAGCAGTGGTTTCACCTTCACCCTGTGCATAGTCGTCTTCGATATGGCCCCAGGAAGAACCAACTACGAAGTTACCGAAGCCAACGGTTGCACCAACGCCATACCAGTTGCCTTCACCCTGGTTTTCACCGACAGCAGAAACGCCGAAGGAAACACCGTCGAAATCACCCTGGTAGCTAACACCTGCAGAAACGATGTTGTCGCCGTCGGTTGCTTTGTCGTTGTTGTTCGAGCCGCTGTCGTCAGCATAGGAAACGCCAGCCTGGAAACCACCCATGTTCGGGGTGAAGTAGGTAGCGCGTTTCTGGTCGCCGCTCGAAGGAACGGTATCGATCAGGTATGCGTCGACCCAGTTGGTCAGGTCGCCATCGTTAACGCCAACCGGACCGACCGACGGTGCGGTGATGCCAAGCGAGTCAGCAGCCGAGTCGTCTTTACCCAGTTTGAACTGACCGAAGCCACCGTTTACGAACAGATATTGTTCGTCGATCTGGTCATCAGAAGTTTCACCTTCGAGTTCGATCACTGCACCAACTTCGATGCCGTTATCAAGGGTGGTTTTACCTTTGAAATGAACTTCGGTGTCAGACTGGAATGCGTTTTTGGATTCGCCGACGTCCTGATCAGCTACACCAGCCCACTGTTCCATGTAGCCACCAACTTCAAGCTGGATTTTTTCAGAAGCCTGTGCGGAACCTGCAACAGCTACAGCGACGAGCGCGCTGGAAGCAAAAAGAATCTTTTTCATCTTTACCCTCAAAGAATGACGTTTCGGGAATGAAGGGGTTGAACCGAGCGGCCCTTCAATCTGTCGAGGGACATAAAAACCTTTTAATGACTTATGGTCAACTATCATAAACGACCAATGGTCATTTAAATATCGCACTGTGGCATTTTAAGCACACCACCTAGCTAGCGCACTGATTTTTTGAGTGTATATATAGTTTTGCAATGAGTATCGGTCACCAGAAGTATCAGATGACGTGTGTATTTATCTATATACCCCTATAAATATCCTCAGGTCATTTATTGTTCCTGGCATGCTGCAAAGCGACCAGTTGGCAGATATTCCGCAATGATGACCGCGCTGCCAAAGCCCCACCATTCAGCAATGCCAAGACAGTATACTCAAACGCAAATATTGGTCTGAACGAGCCAGGTTATAGCTTCAAGAAAAGCCCGACTGCAGAAGTCCAACAGATTTTCCGTCGGTCCCAGTTTAAGCAAAGTCGGAGAGGATACAGTAAACCTATGATTAGGAGATTTCGGCTTTAAACGGTCAAAAAAAGAAGGAGGCGGAAAAAATCCGCCTCCTTCAATTCTTCAGCTAATCCAGTAAGGATTAGAAGGAGAGAGCAAGACCAGTAACAGCGCCGAAACCGTCGTTGTCGTTGGTGTTGTTGTCTGCATCGTCTTCGAACCAGAAGATCGAGGACTTCCAGGTCACGCCAGCACCGAGGGTGTAAGCAAGACCGAGGTCAGCAGCAGCAACTTCGCCGTTACCATAGTCAGAGAAAGCATAGGTTGCGGAAACGGTTGCTGCGTCCATTGCATAGGAAACACCAACATCGAAACCATCAACATCATAAGTACCGGTGGTGGTGCCGAACTCTTTGTCTTTCTCACCGTAAGAAGCGCCAACTACGAAGTTCGCGAAACCAACATTTGCACCAATGTTGTACCACTCACCTTCGTTTTTGCTTTCGCCGGTTGCAGCAACAGAAACAGAAACGGCATCGAAGTCGCCGTTATATTCTACGCCACCGGAAACAACTTCACGACCGTTGGTGGTCTGGTCATTAGCTTCTGCATCAGCAGAGTCGGTGTAGGAAACACCAGCGCGGAAACCACCGAAGACCGGGGTGTAGTAGGTGATTTTCTGATCATCACCATCGTCCCAGCTGTTGTTCGGAACGTTCGAGGTGGAGATCCACTTGGTGAGGTCGCCGTCGTTTGCGCCAACCGGGCCAACTGCCGGAGCAGAGATGGTCATGTCGCCAGCTGCGCCATCTTCGGAACCAAGTTTAACCTGACCGAAACCGCCGTTAACGAACAGGTACTGTTCGTCAGTAGCGTTGTCACCGCCTTCGATACCGAATTCGATTGCTACGCCAACTTCGATGCCGTTATCAAGGGTGGTTGCACCTTTGAAGTGAACTTCGGTATCGGACTGGAACTTGTTTTTGCCTTCAGCGTTGTTGTCTTCATCAGCAACACCGACCCACTGTTCCATGAAACCACCGAGCGACAGGCTGATTTTCTCAGAAGCCTGTGCCTGGCCTGCGAAAGCAACAGCGACGAGTGCGCTGGAAGCTACCAGAATCTTTTTCATCTTTTCCCTCAACGTCTTTGCAAATGCGCTTGAGCGCATAACAAAATTAGGTGAGCAGCTTTTTTGTTATTGCCGCTCGGTTCGACGTTATGGAGCCAGTATTTTTTGCTGTCGTCAACGATACTGTGATCAAAATGCGACATTTTTCACATCATGTTGCACAAAAACCACACATGTTTTTATTTGCCCGGCGCGCCATCCGCCTTATAGTGCGGGCAACTGCTGAACGACACTCGATATTAAGGGCTACACCGTGAACAGTTCTTTCGCCAAATTCGCGACCATTGCTGCACTTTCTGCCTTTTTGGCAAGCTGTGCTGGATCACAAGCTGACTATGACAGTTTTCCAGGGTCTGCTCCTGGAGATCAGAAAGTGAATGGCCGCAAAGCAACGCGCGCCGATCTGAAAGAGCAAGGATCTCTGTTCGGTGGTGATGGCCTGAACATTTTCGGTGGCGAAGAGGCCAAGCCGGGCGCAGGTGGATCCGGCATCGGTGTCAACAGCTTCTTGTGGCGTGCCACACTTGATACCCTGTCATTCATGCCCCTTAATTCGGCCGACCCGTTTGGCGGTGTGATCATTACCGATTGGTATTCGCCGGCAGAGACCCCGAATGAACGCTTCAAACTGACCGCGTATATTCTCGGCACAGCGTTGCGATCCGATGCCATCAAGGTTTCGGTATTCCGTCAGGTCAATGTAGGTCCGAATCAGTGGCAGGATGCGGTGGTCGAAGCAGGAACGGTTACCTCGCTTGAAGATGCGATCCTGACCCGTGCCCGCCAGCTGCGCATCGACAGTGCAAACGCCCAATAGGGTTGATGGCACAGGACACCTTATATATATCGCCCGAATTCAACCCCCATTCGCTTGAACGCGACTGGGGGTTCGTCATGCGCAGCCAGCACCCTGCTATGTACGCCGCACTGTCAAAAGACCTTTCAGCGTTGCGCCGTGCAATGTTTGATCATGTCATCGCGCAAGCAACGGTCACCCAAAACCAGGGTGACCAGGCAAAGAAGCCCGCTTTGCGAAATGATGCCAAGGTCACGACGGAGTCGGTGAGCCCCGATGCACAGCAGCTGTATCGCGAAGTTGGCCTCGATACCCTGTCACTGGCGTTGCTGGCGGATGTTCCCATTCACCGTCCATTGCAAATAAGTCACAACAGTCTGGTTGGTCATTGGCGCTGGCTGCGTCAGGTTTGGCGAACATGTGCGGATTTTTCCGAAACAATGTCCCACGACGGCATCAAAGAATCCCCAACCCCGGAAATCATCACAGCCATTGATGAAGGACGAAACAATCTGGCAATTGCCCTGTTGCGTCAAAGCTTCCGCGACCTCGAGTCGGAGGATAATTCCACGTCGGCACGATCAAACCGGACGCACCATTCTTTTCTTGCCAATCTAACTCTGTTTTGCCCTTTTATCGGAACCGAACTATTGTGGCGGCAAGGCCTGATCGCTGGCCCGAAAGACAGAAGGCTTGATTGAATGAAAATGCGCGCGATTCTTCCGGTTTTGGCACTTGTTGCCCTGACGACCCTGAGTGCCTGCGGCTTCCGGCCGCTTTACGCAACAGGGGGCGACAATTACAACACCGCTGCAAACATGGCACTTGTCAAAGTTGCCCTGATTAATGACCGCGTCGGTCAGGTCACGCGCAATGCCTTGGTCGAGACCCTGACCCCACGGGGGCAAAGCAAGACCCCCTTGTATGACCTTAAAGTCACACTGAGCGAATCGACCAGTGAACAGGGCTTTACCAAAGACAACGAAGCGACAATCGCCGATTACCTGATCACGGCGACCTATGAACTGACGCGCCGGCAGGATTCAAAGGTCCTGCGCAAGGGCAATGTCAGAACCCGTACCAGTTACAATATTGTCGATTCCGATTTCGCAACCATCGAAGCCGAAAGCGCCGCCCAGGCCGATGCCGCACGGACTTTGGCCAATCAGCTTGCCAACCAGGTCGCAATCGGCCTGAGATCGCAATAAATCCCGTTCTCTCATTTCTGCACCCGATACCAGGATAACCAAGACGCTTCATGAAGCTCAAGGCAGCCCAAGTCGAAACCTTTTTGCGCAGTCCCGATGCCAAGGCACAGCTGATCCTGATCTATGGTGAGGATGAAGGCCTTGTTCGCGAACGCGCCGTGCGCCTGGCCAAAACCGTTGTCGAGGATCTCAAGGATCCGTTTCGGGTGATCGAACTTGGTATCCCGCAGCTTAAGGAAGATGCCGGACGCCTTCGTGATGAGGCCGCCGCGATCAGCTTTGGCGGCGGACGCCGGGTGATCCGCATCCGCGACATTGGGGAAGCACAAGCCCCGATTATCGCAGACTTTCTGGCCGATCCGGCTGGTGATGCCCTGATTGTTATTGAAGCCGGCAGCCTTGCTTCGAAATCCAAACTGCGTCAGGCGGTCGAAAAAGCCGGCAATGGCATGGCCCTGCCCTGTTATGCCGATAGCGGTCGCGACATTGAAACCCTGATCCAGTCGATCATGGAAGAACACAAATTGCGGATCGATCGTGATGCCACGCGCTATCTGGTGGCAAATCTCGGATCCGACCGCATGATTTCACGAAGCGAGCTTGAAAAGCTTGCACTTTATGCGCTCAAAGACGGTCAGGTCACGTTGGCCGATGCGATGGCCTGTGTTGGTGATAGTTCCGCCCGCCATTATGACGATGTCATTCAGGCTGTTTCACAGGGCAATGTCGTCAATCTTGATGCAGCACTGACCCGACTGGTGGAAGAAGGTCTCAACCCGGTCGGCGCATTGCGCATGATGATCAGCTATTTCCAGAAATTGCATCTGGTTAAGGGACTGGTTGCCCAAGGTACCAACGCCGATCAGGCAATGAAGTCCCTGCGCCCGCCCCTGTTTTTCAAGGCAGCAGACCAGTTTCGTGCCAATCTGAATAATTGGGCGGTAAATAACCTGCAACGTGCCCTGCAAATTCTGCTTGAGGCCGAAAAGGACTGCAAAAGCGGCCTGGCCATCCCGGAAACCATTGCCCATCGCGCCATGATCAAGGTTGCCGTCGCCCGCCAGAAACAGGCACGGCGGTAACAGTTTTCATCGAATATTTTATTGATACCAATTAAAAACGGGCCACCGATCGGATGGCCCGTTTTTTGTGGCGAGATGATCTTTGTCGCCGAGTAACCGACAACCCCCGTCATGCCTTGTCGGTTATGATCAACTCATCAAGCTCGTCTTCATCGATCGCATCGGATTCGATTGGCGTATCGCCTTCCGGTCCATCGACGACGGCAGCAAGATCAATCCCGTCATCCTCGCCATCGCTTTCCGGCAAGGTAGCATCGGCGATGCTTTCAAGTTCCGCGGTCAGCTTCTCTTCTGGATCTTCGTCGTCTGCGGCCGGGTCATCGTCTTCGATAAACATCGAATCGAATTCATTCTCGTCCGAGTCGGATATTGCCGAACTGTCTGCATCTCCGGTCAGATCATGGGCCTTGCCATGTGTAAGCCGTTGCAAAATGTCATCAAGCTGCTCAAGCGTTTCATAGCGAATAGAGATTTTTCCAGCCGCGCCATCAAAATCAATATTTACCGCCAACCCCAACATGTTGCTAAGGTCACGTTCAAGAGCCACAGTATCTGGGTCTTTATGCGCAGAAGCCCCACCAGACGCTTTTTTGGGCCGGGATGCCTTGCCGCCGTCGGTTTTCACCAGCTTTTCTGTCTGGCGAACATTCAATCCCTTTTTGACAATCTGGGCTGCAAGCTCGACAGCATTTTCCGCCCCCAACAATGCCCGGGCATGGCCGGAGCTCAGAACCTTGTCAGACAGCATTTGCTTGATCGGGGCTGGCAGTCCCAACAAGCGCAAGCTGTTGGCGATGTGACTACGGCTTTTGCCAAGCGCCTGACCCAGTGCTTCCTGGGTGTGCGAGAACTCGTTCATCAGGCGGTTATAGCCTTCGGCCTCTTCAAGCGGCGACAGATCCTGACGCTGAAGGTTCTCGATAAGGGCAATTTCAGCTGTTTCGCGATCATCGAAATCACGCACCAGCACAGGAACTTCATGCAATTGTGCCCGCTGTGCCGCGCGCCAGCGACGCTCACCCGCGATGATTTCATAGGTGGTTTCGCCCGTAGAAGACGCACGCACCAGAATCGGCTGAATGATCCCCTTTTCACGGATCGAGGCAGCCAGATCATCAATGGCTTCGTCATCAAAATTGCTGCGCGGCTGGAATGGCGACGGCTTCAAATCCGTAATGGCAATCAGCTGTGTGGTGCCGCCCGGCCCCGGATGACCACCAGCCGATGCTTCACCGCCTGCGGCAACTGCAACGCCGACATCTTCGTCATCTTCACCCAGAAGTGCAGACAGTCCTCTCCCCAAGCCGCGTTTTTTTGCTTCGCTCATGCTTTAACCCCTTCGCGTTTCAGGACTTCGCTTGCCAGATTGAGATAGGCCCGTGATCCCGGGCATTTCATGTCGTAAACCAGAACCGGCGTCCCGTGACTGGGGGCCTCGGAGACACGAACATTGCGCGGAATGACAGTGCGATACACCACGTCACCGAAATAATCGCGTACGTCATTGGCAACCTGTGCCGACAGGTTGTTGCGCTTGTCATACATGGTCAGAACAATGCCCTGGATTTCCAGATCCGGGTTAAATGCCTTTTTGACACGTTTGATGGTGCGAACCAGATGACTGACCCCTTCAAGGGCAAAGAATTCGCATTGCAACGGCACAAGAACCGCATCAGACGCCACCAGTGCATTCAAGGTCAAAAGACCAAGCGACGGCGGGCAGTCGATCAGCACGTAATCAACATCCTGCGGCAACTTGCCCAGGGATTCTTTCAGCTGCATCTCGCGACGTTCAAAATCGACCAGTTCGATCTCGGCACCGGACAAGTCCATGCCGGACGGCACAATCGTCAAACGCGGGATCGCGGTTTCCTGACGCGCTTCTTCCAGCGAGTTGCCATTGATCAGCACATCATAGGAACTGATCTGACGATCCGAAGGACGCAACCCCAAACCGGTGCTGGCATTGCCCTGCGGATCAAGGTCAACAATCAGAACACGCTGATTAACCGCAGCAAGCGCCGTCGCCAGATTGATGGTGGTGGTTGTTTTACCAACGCCCCCCTTCTGGTTCGCAACCGCAATGATACGCGGACGATGCCCTGCCCCTTGTGACTGGGCGGAAAGCGGCAAGTCAATTACATCAGTCACCGGCCAACTCCTTTTAAGATCATCACGACTCCGTCCGGATCCACCAGACTGGCATGCGTGGTTACATCAAACGACCAACCAGCGTTTCGTGCATCCGCCAGCTCATCCTCAAAGGCACGTCCCTTCAGCAGCACATAATGGCCACCGGCTTTCAAATGTCTTTGTCCCAATTCCAGCAATTTTGGCAGCGGTGCAAAGGCGCGCGCCGTAATCACATCGGCCGCGCGCGGTGCTGCGGCTTCGATCCGTTCACGGGCAATTTCCGTCTGTGCCAGAACATTACAAACCCGGGCTGCTTCCATCAGGAACACCGTTTTTTTGGTATTGGATTCCATCATGGTGACGTTGCCCGCCCCAAGAATGGCCAAAACGATGCCCGGGAATCCGGCGCCAGAGCCGAAATCAACGATTTTACCCTCTGCAGCAACATCCTGCAGATACGGCCAAAGCTGCGCAGAATCCTGTAAATGACGTCCCCAAACGTCTTCAGCCGTACTGGCGCCAACGATGTTAATACGTGGCTGCCATTTGACGACAAGGTCTGCGTACTGGTTCAAACGGTCCAATGTTTCACGTGAAACATTCAAATCGCGTTCGAACCACGTTTTTACGGGTGCGGAAATGGATTGCATAAATGATTTATACGTCCAGTTTGAAAGACACACCAGACTTGATTTTTGACGTTTTGCGTTTTTCATCGCGTCGCGGCGAAAAAAATCGATAAAAGTCGGCTCGAATGTTTCACGTGAAACATCATTTGTCAGAAATCGAGAGGCCAGATGATGAAAAGATAGACTTGGTATTATCGTAGCCATCGCCCGACCGATGACGCACCCGACAATAGTTCCCTCTCCAGTCATCGCTTAGTAGATGCACCAAAGAATGTTTCACGTGAAACACTACTATACGCATCCCGCCTTCCAGGTTGCGCACCTACCCACGTAGACGCAGCGCAACCCAACAATATCCCGCCATTCGCTAGATCTGCCCTGATCACCGCAAGCGCCCTGCCCGCACTTCACCCGAAAGAACCACCCACAAAGTTGCCCGACCCAGGTCGTGTATCGGTCACATCTCGCGGTGCAGATACGTGGCAGTCTGTTAGGTTAACGGCGTCGGATTTTCGGTAACCTAACTGGCCGGTATCCCCCGCCCGATCAGGAGGCGTTGCCAATTAAGCTGCTAATAAAATGTCCTGATGCGACTCCCAAGAAAGAACCTGGTGCAGTTGTTCTGGCGGTCATTCAGAACGAAGAACGCAAAAAGGCCCGGCTGATTGCTCAACCGGGCCCTTGCAGAATGAATTTGTCAGATGTTACTAGGCGCTTTTGGCCGCCTTGTCATCGCTGCCACGATGCTTGTGGCTTTTGATATGGCCAAGCAATGCTGTTACCGCTGCCGGGGTTACGCCCGGAATACGCGACGCGGCCCCAATCGTTTCAGGTTGAATTTCCTTGAGCTTCAACCGGATTTCAGCAGACAGACTTCCGACGGAATCAAAATCAAGGCCACGCGGCAAGCGCAATTCTTCGTCTCGCCGGAACGCGGCGATGTCTGCGGCCTGCCGGTCAAGATATCCTTTATATTGTGCATCGATCGCCACCTGTTCCTTGATCGCCGGATCAAGATCGCCAAGCTGCGGCCACACGCGGGTCAAGGTATCAAAATCGATATCGGGATAGGCCAGAAGGTCATATGCAGATCGGCGCACGCCGTCCTGGTTGATCCTGATATCAAACTTGGCCAGACCATTGGGCGTTTCCGTCAGGGTCGAAACTTCATCCTTTGCGGATTGCAGGGCGGCTTTCTTTGCCCCCCACACCTGTTCGCGGGTTGACGCAATACAGCCAATATCAAGACCGCGATCCGTCAGACGCTGATCGGCGTTATCGGCGCGCAGCATCAGTCGATATTCCGCACGCGATGTAAACATGCGATACGGTTCGCGGGTCCCCAGGGTCACCAGGTCATCGATCATCACACCAATATAGGCATCGGCCCGATCGAGCACGAATTCACGTTCGCCACCATCGGCGACCAGTGCCGCATTCACCCCGGCAATCAGGCCCTGCCCGGCTGCTTCTTCATAGCCGGTCGTGCCATTGATCTGTCCGGCAAAGAACAGACCGGCGACCTTTTTGGTTTCCAGCGTATGACGCAATTCGCGCGGATCAACGAAGTCATATTCGACAGCATAACCGGGGCGGAAAATCTCGACCTTTTCCAGACCCGGAATGGTGGCGAGCATGGCCAACTGCACTTCTTCGGGAAGCGAGGTCGAAATGCCGTTCGGATAGACGGTCGGATCGTCGAGCCCTTCGGGCTCAAGAAAGATCTGATGCTGGTTCTTCTCGGCAAAGCGCACGACCTTGTCTTCAATCGACGGGCAATAACGCGGGCCGCTGCTTTTGATCTGGCCGCTATACATCGGGGCGCGATGCAGATTGGCGCGAATGATTTCGTGGGTTGCCTCGGTCGTCCAGGTCATATGACACGGAATCTGAGGCACCGTAATTTCCCTGGTCAGGAAGGAAAACGGATCCGGCGGATTGTCGCCAGGCTGTTCCTGCAAACTTGCCCAATCGATGGTGCGGCCATCCAGACGTGCCGGCGTACCGGTCTTTAATCGGCCCAGTTTGAAATCATATTTTTCCAGCGTCTCGGAAAGACCCATTGCCGGGGCATCACCAATTCGCCCGGCCGGCGTGGTCTTTTCGCCGATATGAATCAGACCGCGCAGGAAGGTACCCGTGGTCAGCACCACCGCACCGGCACGGTATTCAATACCGTCGCCTGTGATGACTCCGGCCACGCGATTGTTCGCGTCAATGATCAGGTCTTCAACCCCGCCTTCTAGGATCGTGAGGTTTTCCTGATTGGCGAGGATATCCTGAACCGCTTCGCGATAAAGCTTGCGATCGGCCTGTGCGCGCGGACCCCGTACGGCCGGCCCCTTGGACCGGTTGAGCATACGGAACTGAATACCGGCACGGTCAATGGCGCGCCCCATCACACCGTCAAGCGCATCAACTTCGCGCACCATATGTCCCTTGCCCAAACCGCCGATGGCCGGGTTGCAGGACATTTCACCGATGCGATCAGCGCGATGGGTCACCAGCGCCGTTGCTGCCCCCATGCGCGCAGCAGCAGCCGCAGCCTCGCAGCCGGCATGGCCACCGCCAACAACAATCACATCAAAACGGTTGTGCGACACATTCTGTGACATCGAATTCCTCACTCAATCCCCACACCGATATGTGGCGGGTTTGAACCTTTGCGGTTCGAATAGGCTTATCAGGTCCGGTCAATGGACCAATGTTTCACGTGAAACAATCGCAGGGCTCGATCTATAGCGACTCTTCCCTGATCTTATTTTCCGATACAGAAGTCCCCGAAAATAATATCGAGCAAGTCTTCCACATCGACACGTCCGGTAATCTTGCCGATCTCGCGTACTGCCAGGCGAACATCCTCGGCAGCAAGTTCTGCGATTTCGGTCTGCAATCCGCGATCAAGATGATCGCTGGCACTTTCAAGTGCACGCCGGTGTCGCAGCCTTGTCAAAGGCACGGGCCCGGCAAAATCGAGCCCCTCTTTTACGCGAGTTTCCAGCAGTTGCAAGAGGCTTTCGACCCCCTGCCCGGTCATGGCCGATATGGCCAAAACGGGAAGCTCCAGGCGATCCCCTTCAACCGAAGCACCCTGCCAGACGGTCGGGATATCATCCGCATCGCTGCCATCAACCTTGTTGATCAGGATGATGGTCTTTGCATCAATCAGCCGCGCGGCTTCGGGATCGATATGGGGCCAGTCGGCACGATCAACAACAACAAGTCTGAGATCGGCATTCTCGGCCCGCTCGGTCGCGCGACGCACCCCTTCGCTTTCGATCACATCACCGCTTTCGCGCAGGCCTGCGGTATCGACCATGGTCACCGGGAAACCACCAAGATCAAGATGAACCTCGATCATGTCGCGCGTGGTCCCGGCAATCTCGGAAACAATTGCCGCATCGCGCTGTGCCAGACGGTTCAGAAGGCTCGACTTCCCGGCATTGGGTGCACCAAGAATGACGATCTGGAACCCTTCGCGCAGGCGTTCGCCCCGGCGGTTATCAGCCAGATGGCGTTTGACCTCGTCATTCACCGCACGCAGATCGCCATGCACCACCGGCACAATCCCGTCGGGCAGATCTTCATCAGGGAAATCAATATCGGCCTCGATATGGGCCAATGCCTTCATCAGGCGCGCACGCCAGCCTTCATAAAGCGTACCAAGCTCACCCGCCATCTGACGCACGGCCTGACGACGCTGTGCCGCGGTTTCCGCATCAATCAGATCAGCGATCCCTTCAGCCGATGTCAGGTCCATCTTGCCGTTTTCAAAGGCCCGTCTGGTATATTCGCCCGGTTCGGCAATGCGCAGCCCGTTCTGACATGACAGGCAATCAAGAACGCCTTCGATCACGGCACGTCCGCCATGAACATGCAGCTCAACCACATCTTCACCGGTAAAGCTTGCCGGGCCGGCAAAATAGATCGCCACCGCATCATCAAGACGCTCGCCCGATTGCGGATCACGGATCGGGGCATAGACTGCATGACGCGGTTTTGGCAACGTATCGCGCCCCAACAGCGCACAAAGCGTCTGCCCGGATAACGGCCCCGAAAGGCGGATCACGGCCACACCGGCACGCCCGGCCCCGGATGACAGGGCAAAGATGGTTTCTCGGCTTGCAATCATGATGGATCGTTCAATCTTGTGGTTTCGGTTCGTGCTGTCGATATCGTTCAGTCGCGCGCAAAGGTCAACCTAGCGCAGTCTTCACCAACAGGGTTTTAACAGTGCAAAAGAAAACGGCCCCGACAAAGGGACCGTTTGAATTCTTATTGATCCGGCGAAAGCTGCAATCTTTCGACCACCTGACCACCGACCAGGTGATCATCAAGAATGGCGTCAATATCTTCCATCGTCTCGTACCGATACCAGGTCCCTTCCGGATAAATCACCATCACCGGGCCCAACTCGCACCGGTCCAGACATCCGGCCGTGTTGATCCGGGTCATCGGAATGCCGAGTTCCTTGGCGCGGACTTTCATGTAATTGCGAAGCTTGGTCGCGCCCTTGGAATTGCAACAGCCCCGCTCATGGCCAGCCGGGCGTTCGTTCTGGCACACAAAAACATGCGCCTGATAGTAGTGGTCAGTCACTTGGTTCAGTCCTTGTCACCGCTTCCGCCGGTTGATCCGTTGAACTGTCCCCAGAACGCTTTCTGAAGCTGTTCCCAATTCTGGATACCCTGCGGGAGCCAGGTATTAAGCATGGTTTCCGGATCCATTGCCGCCAAATTGGCCTTCATGCGGTCTTCGACCTCTTTCATCATGGCCTTCTGCATCGGCTGAACATCAGGAAGCCCAAAGAAGGTGCGGGCCTCTTCGGGGGTGCAATCAATGTTCACGGTTACTTTCATCGCCCTGATCTCCTTTTATTTTCTGATTTTTGTCCGCATCATTATGGCGCGCCTGCCTGCCATCTCAATCACAATAACCATATTGGCAGCATATTGGATCATTTCCCGGCAATATCACGAATTTGAGACAAAGATTACTGCCAATTGCCTTTATGAATGATCCCATAGGCCTTAGAGTCCCTTTTAACAGCACTGTCCGTCGTGATCTGTTCGTCATTCGATCACCATCGGGCACGCCACAACGATAATGCCGCCCCGCCAATATTGAGCCAACCGGTGGCACAGGACACGACATGGAACTTACACGGAACAATCTTGGGTCGGAAACCAGCCCCTATCTTCTGCAACACCGTGACAATCCGGTGCATTGGCAACCCTGGAGTGCCGAAGTTCTGGCCGCAGCCAAGGCAGCCAACAAGCCGATCCTGCTGTCGATCGGCTATGCCGCCTGTCACTGGTGCCATGTCATGGCCCATGAAAGTTTCGAAGATGATGACATGGCTGCCCTGATGAATGACCTGTTCATCAATATCAAGCTCGACCGGGAAGAACGCCCGGACCTTGATGCGATTTATCAGAATGCGCTGGCCCTTCTGGGCCAACAGGGCGGCTGGCCATTGACCATGTTCCTGACACCCGATGGTGAACCGTTCTGGGGCGGGACCTATTTCCCGAAAGAAGCCCGCTATGGTCGGCCCGGATTTGATGATGTGCTCAAGACCGTGTCAAAGATCTATACCGACAAGCCTGATGATGTGCGCCACAACGTCACCCAGATATCAAACGCCCTGATCAAAATGAACAGCGGTGCGACCGGATCTGTTCCCGGTCTTGAAATGATTGATCGCTGCGGGCGTGGCTGCTTGCAAATTATGGACGGGGAAAATGGCGGTACCGGCGGTGCGCCAAAATTCCCGCAGCCAAGCCTGTTGTCGCTAATCTGGCGCACCGGGGTCCGAACCGGCGACGCCGATCTTGGACGGATCGTCAAACACAGCCTTGATCGCATGTGCCAGGGCGGCATTTATGATCATCTGGGCGGCGGGTTTGCCCGCTATGCGGTTGATGATCAATGGCTGGTGCCGCATTTCGAAAAGATGCTTTATGACAACGCCCAGCTGATTGATCTGTTGTGCGATGTCTGGCGCGTCGATGGCAATCCGCTTTATGCCCGCCGCATCGAGGAAACCATCACTTGGATCTTGCGCGAAATGCGCATTCCCGGCGGGGCCTTTACTGCAAGCCTTGATGCCGACAGCGAAGGGGTCGAAGGCAAGTTCTATGTCTGGTCAGAGGCCGAGGTCGATGACCTTCTTGGCGATGATGCCGCGCTTTTCAAAAAATTCTATGATGTTTCTGCCCGTGGCAACTGGGAACATCACAATATCCTGAACCGCACCAAATCGGGGCTTGCGCTTGCCGATGACGCAACCGAGGCAAAGCTTGGGCAATTGCGTGAAAAGCTTCTTGCCGCACGGGCCTACCGCGTTCGTCCGGGCTGGGATGACAAGGCGCTGACCGACTGGAACGCCATGACGATTGCCGCCCTCGCCGAAGCGGCCATGACCTTCCACCGGGCCGACTGGCTCGATTACGCCAAGCTTGCCTTCAATTTCGTCACCAATAGCCTGATGAAAGATGGTCGCTTCCTGCACAGTTACCGCGAAGGCCGCGCCCAGCATGCCGGAATGCTCGAAGATTATGCCCATATGATCCGCGCAGCCCTGCGTCTGTTTGAATGCTTTGGCGAGGATGCCTATCTGCGCGATGCGATTGCCTGGTCGGAAACGGTCGAAGACCTGTTTGCCGATGCCAAGGGCGGCTATTTCCAGTCGGCCTCAGATGCCAGCGATCTGGTGGTTCGTCAAAAGCCGTTCATGGATAATGCCGTGCCGTCGGGCAATGCGATCATGGCCCAAAATCTGGCGAAGCTATATGCGCTGACCGGCGATACCAAATACCGTGATCGTGCCGAAATCACCCTTTCGGCCTTTGGCGGGCGCATTGCCGAACAGTTCCCCAACATGCCCGGATTGCTTCTGGCCGCCGAAATGTTGCAAAACCCGGTTCAGATTGTGCTGATCGCCAAGGAACGCAGCCAAACATATCTTGATATGCGCCGGGCGATTTTTGGCCAATATCTGCCCAACCGGGCGATTACCATCCTTGGTAATGGTGATCCCCTGCCCGCCGGACATCCGGCCGAGGGAAAAACCGCGATCGGTGGCAGGGAAACCGCCTATGTCTGTCAGGGTCCGGTTTGTTCCGAACCTGTAACGAACGCAGAAGATCTTGCCAAACTGCTTGCCGGGCTGCCTGCCAACCCGGCATAAGTCGTCATCATAATCACCACCTGCACTTGTCACCTTGCAAGTACGACCGATAAGTACGAGCAACAAGTGCCACCAATATCTGAAAGTATGTTCCATGCCCCAGATTTCGATGAACAGCCCGGTTGGCGCGATCACGATCTTCGAATTTGATGGTCAGATCGTCGCCCTTGACTGGGGATTTGTCGACGAGATGGAAACCAGTCCGGTCCTCGAAGAAGCCAAAAAGCAGCTTAATGCCTATTTTTCCGGGCAGCTGAATGCCTTTGACCTGCCATTGGCACCCGATGGTACGGATTTCCAAAAGGCCGTCTGGGACGCCATGTGCAAGATCCCCAAGGGTAAAACCGCAACCTACAAGGACTTGGCGACCGCGGCCGGATCGCCCAAGGCCTTCCAGTCGGTCGGAACGGCATGCGGAATGAACCCGATCCCGATTATCATCCCCTGCCACCGTGTTCTTGCCAGCGGTGACAAGCCGGGTGGCTATTCCGGCCAGGGCGGATTGGAAACCAAGCGTGATTTGCTCAAGATCGAAGGGGTCGAACTTGTCATCGGCGATGATCAGGGAAGCTTTGATCTTTAGACCGACCGATGGCTTTTGCAGGCGAATTTGACCCGGCAATTTCACCCAGCGAAATACATAACTCCCCTGCTGCAAATCCCGATTTTCTGACCTACACTCAACCCATTGATGAAACAGACGTTCAAAAGAACGGAACAATGGGAGGTCATCCATGACCAAAGCATTCCGCTTTTACGAAACAGGCGGCAGCGATGTGCTGCGCTTTGAAGATGTGGAAGTTGGCGCACCGGGTGCCGGTGAAGTACGCCTGGCACAAAAGGCTATCGGTCTGAACTATATCGATATCTATTTCCGTTCCGGTGT
Source organism: Thalassospira povalilytica (assembly GCF_002844235.1). Lineage (GTDB taxonomy): Bacteria > Pseudomonadota > Alphaproteobacteria > Rhodospirillales > Thalassospiraceae > Thalassospira > Thalassospira povalilytica. The sequence goes on from NZ_PGTS01000003.1 coordinate 255,189, forward strand.
TTACCCGGCCCCCGCCATGCCATCAGGTCTTGGGCTTGAAGGGGCCGGCGTGATCGAGGCGGTTGGCGAAGGTGTCACCGATCTTGCGGTCGGCGACCGGGTTGCCTATGCCGCCCAGCCGCTTGGTGCCTATGCCGAATCCCGCGTGATGCCGGCCAAGGGACTGGTCAAAATCCCTGATGATGTCAGTTTTGAACTGGCTGCCGCTGCGATGCTTCAGGGCATGACCGCGCAATATCTTTTGCGCCGGACCTATAAGGTGCAAAAGGGCGATACCATCCTGATCCATGCAGCGGCCGGCGGTGTTGGCCAGATTGTCTGCCAGTGGGCAAAGCATCTTGGCGCAACCGTGATCGGGACGGTCGGATCAAAGGAAAAGGCCGAAATCGCCAAGGCCAAGGGCTGCGACTATCCGATCCTTTATCGTGACGAGGTGGTTTCCGAACGGGTGATGGAAATCACCAACGGTCAGGGCGTTGAAGTTGTTTATGATTCTGTCGGCAAAGACACGTTCGAAGATTCACTTAAATGCCTGAAACGTCTGGGCATGATGGTCAGTTTCGGCCAGTCATCGGGCAAGGTCCCGCCGGTTACGCTGGCACAGCTTGCGCCGGGTGCCTATTTCCTGACCCGCCCAAGCATCTTCACCTATAACGCCACCCGTGAGGAGCTTCTGGCATCGGCCGGTGAGCTGTTCGACGTCCTGAAATCGGGCATCGTCAAGATCGACATCACGGCGACCTATCCGCTTGCCGATGCCGCCAAGGCCCATGATGATCTTGAAGGCCGCAAAACCAACGGATCGATTGTCTTTACGGTCTGATTGATCGGATAAATCCGATTGTGGTCTGATATCAAAAGATTTTTTGACAAAGGCAGGGAATACACCCTGCCTTTGTTCATTTCAGTCCGACGATCAAACCGGGCGGGTTATTTGCCGACCAATTCCTGGCGATCCTGATGAAATGCACGCACATCACGCGCAATGGCATCAAAGCGATCCGAAAGCCCGTAACTGACTTCGCGACACGGGGCGACCACGGCCTCGGCCCAGTCAACATAGGCCAGGATCTGCTCTTCGTCCCAGCCAATAGGGGTGTCGGTCAACATGGCCCCGACATTGGCGACCTTGTCCGCCAGACGCACCAGTTTGGCACCTTCTGTCAGGTTGGGCGCGTTTTCGACCTGTTTTGCCTTGCGCTCTTCACGCGGCAATGCCTTGTCATCGCTGACTTCCAGTACGATGTCAGCAATGGCGTCGTTAAAACAGGACGCAATTTCGTCGCGGGTTGCACCGCAATCCTCGATCACATCATGGAGCACTGCGGCACATAGAATGTCTTCGTCGGTATGCGGTTCACATTCGACAATCAGACGGGAAACCTCGATCGGGTGATTGATATAGGGTTCCTCGGCCGGGCCCTTGCGGCGCTGATCCCGGTGGGCGCGGGCGGCAAAATCAACGGATTTGAGTAAAAGCTGCATCAAGCGCGATCTGGTAGTGAACGACGATCCCCAGATTCACACGGCTTTTGCATGGTTTCAAGCCTTCATCCCCTGTCGGGACCGAAAAACCGTCCCCACATAGAAATCAGCAATGAAATTGGCGCAGGAGGACACAGGATTTGTCACAGGACATGCAATTGAAACTGACCTTGCGAAATGAAAGCAGCCAAAATCCCCTTCATTTGACCAGTCTTGCCCCGCGCGATGGCTGGAAATCCGATCCGCCCCATCATCTTGATGCCAATCAGGCCAGAACCTGCGAGATTGAAACAACAAGCGAACTGGCGATTACCATGCGTTATGGCACCCATCATATCGGCATTCATTTGGGCCATGGCACTTTCAGTGTCGAACCGGGCGATGCGGTGATCGAAAGTCAGAAACTTGACGGTGCGCTTGCTGAAATTACGCTTGTTTTGCGCTGATGACCGTCCGGATCTCGTTGACGATGGTTCCGGCAAGGGCCGATAGCGGCCATTCGGCACGAGATATGACATAAAGGGTGTCGAAAACTTTCGGGTCGTGATCATACACCGTGATTTTCGACTGATCGCGAAACGCCTTGCGGGCAAAGGCCGGCAGAATGGTAAATCCAAGCCCGCGGGCAACCGGTTCAAGAATAAGGGTAATCTGGTTGGAAAATCCGTGGCACGGAATTGATTTTACACCAGAAAACTCGCGAAACACCTGACCAAGCAACCGGGTCGCCATTGATGGGCCATCAGGATGGTCAATGAACCCGATTTCAACAAGATCCTGGTATTCCGTGATCTTCACCCCGGCAGGTAAAATCAGTTCAAGCGGCTCAATCCCAATTTTCTCGGCGCGAAGCCTGGGATCATCGGGACGCTGGGTGACAACGCCAAGCTCCACCTTGTTATCAAGGACCGCATCAATGATATCATCTGTCGGGGCAAAACGATGATGTATGGCGATGTCACGATGCCGGCCCTGCAGATCAAGAAGGGCTGCATAAATGCCAAGTCCCGAACTGCCCGGTGTGGCGATTTTGACTGCCCCGGCATGACTTTGATCCGGTGATGCCCGACGGGCCAGCCGGTGGGCGGCCGCATCGACCTCGGCCGCATAGTGCAAAAGCGCCCTGCCCGCCGGCATCAGTTCGATTTTGCGCCCCTGACGCAGGAAAACCGGGCCAACAACATGTTCGATATGCTTGATATGCTGACTGACTGCGGCCTGGGTCAGGCCAAGGCGATCGGCGGCGCGGGTAAAGGACCCCGAATCACACACCGTGCAAAATGTTTTCAACCAGATTGGCGATATATTCATAACGATATTTTATCGAATAAATAAGTTCTGGTCTATTTTACTTATATCATAACCGATCAAAGCTGTGCCCAACCTTTCACATTTCAGGAGCACAGCAATGTCATCACATTATCCGCGCACCTTTTCCCATATCGGCATCTCGGTCCCCGATCTTGAGGCCGCTGTAAAATTCTATGCCGAAGTTCTTGGCTGGTACGTGATCATGGAACCGACCACCATCACCGAAGATGACAGTGATATCGGTCAGATGTGCACCGATGTCTTTGGCGCAAACTGGAAATCGTTCCGCATCGCCCATCTGTCGACCGGTGATCGTGTTGGCATCGAACTGTTTGAATTTCCCGATAACCAACGCCCGGACAACAATCTGGAATACTGGAAAACCGGAACATTCCATTTCTGTGTCCAGGATCCCGATGTCGAAGGTCTGGTGGAAAAGATCAAAGCCCATGGCGGCAAACAACGCATGCCGATCCGCCACTATTATCCCGGCGAAAAACCCTATCGCATGGTTTATGTCGAAGACCCGTTTGGCAATGTCTTTGAAATCTATAGCCACAGCTACGAGCTGACCTATTCAGCCGGCGCATACTGAACTGCCTGATCACCAATCATCAGACAATAAAAAACGGGGCCAATCCGGCCCCGTTTAATCATCAGACAATTATCTGTATCCGGCCATTTGCGCCGGATTTCGATTATCCATTCATGGAATCGAAGAAATCGTCGTTGTTCTTGGTCGATTTGAGTTTGCCCAGAAGGAACTCCATCGCGTCCTGCGGCCCCATCGGGTTGAGGATACGGCGCAACACCCACATCTTGGACAGAACGCCCTTGTCGACAAGCAGCTCTTCCTTACGGGTACCCGATTTAAGGATATCAATCGCCGGGAAGATACGTTTGTCAGACAGTTTGCGATCCAGAACCAGTTCGGAGTTACCGGTCCCTTTGAATTCTTCAAAGATGACCTCGTCCATGCGCGAACCGGTATCGATCAGGGCGGTTGCGATGATGGTCAGCGACCCGCCTTCTTCGATGTTACGAGCCGCACCAAAGAACCGTTTCGGACGTTGCAGGGCGTTGGCATCAACACCACCGGTCAGAACCTTGCCCGAGCTTGGCACGACGGTGTTATACGCACGTGCCAGACGGGTAATGGAATCAAGCAGGATGACGACATCATGCTTGTGTTCGACCAGACGTTTGGCCTTTTCCAGAACCATTTCGGTGACCTGAACGTGACGCTGGGCCGGTTCGTCAAAGGTGGAGCTGATGACTTCACCCTTCACCGAACGGTCCATGTCGGTCACTTCTTCCGGGCGTTCGTCAATCAGAAGAACGATCAGATAGGCTTCCGGATGGTTTTCCTCGATCGCGTGCGCAATATTTTGCAGCATCACGGTCTTACCGGTACGCGGCGGTGCGACGATCAGGGCACGCTGACCTTTACCAAGCGGTGATACCAGTTCGATCACGCGGTTGGTGGTGTCCTTGTTGCCTTCCTGATCGGATTCACGTTCCATGCGCAACGGCTGATCAGGATAAAGCGGGGTCAGGTTGTCAAAGTTGATGCGATGACGGACTTTTTCCGGCGCATCAAAGTTGACCTTGTCGACCTTGAGCAACGCGAAATAGCGTTCCCCTTCCTTGGGCGAACGGATCTGGCCTTCGACCGTATCACCGGTCCGCAGACCAAAACGGCGAACCTGGCTTGGGCTGACATAAATGTCATCGGGCCCGGCAAGATAGTTTGCCTCGGGGCTACGCAAGAAGCCGAAACCATCGGGCAGCACTTCGAGAACCCCCTCGCCAAAAATGGCATGGTCGTTCTCGGCCAACTGTTTGAGAATGGCAAACATCAGCTCCTGTTTGCGGAGCGTGCTGGCATTTTCGATTTCGAGTTCCTCAGACAGGGCAAGCAGCTCGGTCGGAGATTTCTTTTTGAGTTCCTGAAGATGCATATGTGCGTTTAATGATCTGTGGTTGCCGGAAGGGCGAAGATTTTATGGGATAAGAAGAAGATATGCGGTTGACCGTCAGGCAAGGCACTCAGTCAAATGCTGGGGCGTGCGGACGGTTCCAAACCTTGTAGTTGCAAGAAAGGCAGGGCTTTTCATGTTTCTGGATCGAAACACCCCCGATTGATAACCTCGAAAACGGGAATAGTCAAACCGTGTTTCACGCAATGCAGCTATTTTGCCCGCAGCGTTGTGTAAAAAACACGATTCTGTCGCCAGACTTCGGATATATGGGCACAAAACCTGCAATTAACAGGTTCAACAACCGGTTTGACCCCGCAAATTTCCGATCCCAATATTAGAAATGACTGTATTTGACCTGTTTTGCGATCGCGGGCGGACTTTACGGATGGCGTTCACGAAGAATTTCAAGCATCCGGCCAAGCTGATCATCACTTAGCCCGGCAATCCGTTCGGATAAAAGATTGGCAAGCTCGGTTGCTTCGGGTTCAAGCCCGGCGGTATCGACGGTGATTTTGGGATGCGACAGCTGGGCCAGACGTTTGATATCGTCAACTTCATCCCATACCAGATTGAAATAACCACAAATCTGCTGCACCAAACCGGGGCTTGGGCGGCCGCGATGGCCATGTTCAAGTGCTGAAAGATAGGCCGGCGACAACTGCAACGCCGTTGCCATATCGGTCAGCGTCACATTATTGCGGGCCCGCAATTCCCTGATGCGATTGCCAAAAGGTGTCACGGGCGTCTCCGTTTCAACAAAACATAAAAGGCCCCTGCTCCACCGTGCTGGATCTGGGCCTGATTGATGGCAAGAATGCGATTGCGCAGGCGCGGCGCACTCAGCCATTGCGGGGTGCGGCTGCGCAGAAGGCCGGTGCGCCCATATTCGTCGGCGCGCGATCCTTTGCCGGTAATCACCAAAACGCAACGTTTCCCGGCCCGCCAGCTTTCTTCAATAAAGGCATTAAGCGCATTATGGGCGACATCCTGGGTCATGCCATGCAGGTCGATGCGCCCGTCGATTGTCATTTTGCCTTTCTGGAATTTGTTGGCGGTTGACCGGTCAATCCCGTCCGTCACACCCGGTTTCAGATCGGCAAGGCTCTGTTTTTTGACCTGTGGTCCGCGATCGGCATTGCGCGCCGACGGCAAATTGCGCGCAGCACGGTTTTCTTCGGACCGTTCCAGACTTTCACCAAGCGTATCCGGCAGGGGAATGGCCGTATCACTGGTGTGGATGTCATCGTCAGGATCAAATACCGCTTCATCGCCTTTGCGCTTTTTACTGCGCAAGGGTTTGACGTCACGGGTAAAAACCTCCCACAGGGTCTTTTCCTCGTCACTGACGGTACGGCGTCGCTTATTTGTTTTTTTCTGTGTCATTGGGAACTAGATCGACCAATTAAACGCGTTCTGCCGCACTCGATTAATATGTGGATAGGAGGACTTCCGCCAAAGTCCCCTGGGTTCCAGGGGAATGAAACACCCGCCACCGATTAATCGAACGCAGCCCGTTGGGTTTGCCATAAAACATCGCCCAAGACCCGGTATCAATTTCAAAAGGCATAAAGCCTTTCCTTTATCGATACCACGTCTGTTTAAACATTTTATTCAAACAGAATGCGATGAATTAGTCGATCCAATCCCCGCCCGGCATCCAAACATCGCCCAATGCCTAATCGTCGCTTCCGGCAAGATCAATGCATCTGACCCCGTTATTGGAAAGATCAAGCATCGCCTTAAGGAAACTGCCATCAAGGTTGGTCGACAAGCCGTGCGTCTGGCGGTTTTTCACAAAAAAGCCGTTACGTTTGAACGCGTCAAGCTGGCCCTGAAGACGTAAAATATCCTCATCCGGTACATCGCCACTGACCGCGATATAAAGATAACAGCTTCGATATGACACGGCCCCGTCGATTTTCGGAACGTTTGCGCCGGTATCCTTTTGTTCGATCTCGTCAATATAGTGACGCAGCACATTGCCACCGATTGCAATCAGATCAATCCGGTCGGCCAGCAGCATCGGCAATAAAAGTTCTTCGCGCGGGACAATTACGATCTGTTTGGCACCGCGTTCGCGCAAATAGGCTTCGCGGGCCGATCCCATCAGGGTTCCGATACGCGCACTTTCAAGAATGTCTTCAAAACCGGTATCCGACCAATTGCGGTTTTCAAACCCGTAAAGGTTCCAGATGGTGCGACTGACCGGCCCGACCCATTTGAATTTGTCTTCGCGGTCATCGGATCGGGTCGTTGGATAAATCACATGACCGGCCTCGCGCTCGGCCAGTTCCATCTGCCGTTTCCAGGGCATTTGCGGCACGATTTCCGCATAAATGCCGGCCTGGGTAAACAGTTCGATGGCAAGACTGTCAAAATAGCCCGGTTCAGGCCGGTCTGACGACCGGACCCGCGGATTTTCCGAAAGATGAATGATATAGCGCCCGTCAAATTCCGCAGAAACCGCATCCGACTGTACCGTTCCCGCCACGTCATCGGCAAAAGACGCTGTGGGAAACAAAATCGGGATGCAAGCAAGCAGAAACAGCAAATAGAAGCGGGTCGCAAGGCGCCGGTGTGGCGAACGGAATTTCAGGCAATTCCGTTTTTTCATGTCACGCCTCTTGCTTCTTTAACCAGATGGCGTCTTTGACCTTGCTTTCGATATAGGCCTGATGGGCGGCCAGTTCTTCTTCGCTGATCACATGGGGGCGCGGTTCCAGCCTGTTGGATTTCGGCCCCAGAACCCGCCGGCCGACATTCCCGCCAGAGCTGTCTGCATCCTGGGCATTGGGATCAAGCGACAAACCATGCTGACGTCCACCAAGAAGTTCCAGGTAAACCTGCGCAAGAAGATCGGAGTCAAGCAGTGCCCCGTGCAGGGTACGGTTGGAGTTATCGATCTTGAACCGTCGACACAGCGCATCAAGGCTTACCGGCGATCCCGGAAACTTTTTGCGCGCCATCTGAACCGTATCAAGCGCACGTTCCATGGCGATACGCGGCTTGTTAAGCCATTCAAGTTCCGCATTCAGGAACTTCATATCAAAGGCGGCATTGTGAATGACCAGGACCGAATCATCACCGATAAATTCAAGGAAATCATCGGCAACTTCGGCAAAGACCGGCTGGTCTTTCAGGAAGTCATCACCCAGACCGTGAACGTCAAACGCCTCTTTGGGCATCGGGCGTTCCGGGTTGATATATTGGTGATATTGGCGACCGGTCGGCATGTGATTGACCAGTTCGATACACCCGATTTCTACCAGACGGTGGTCAGCATAGGGATCAAGGCCTGTGGTCTCGGTATCGAGGACGATTTCACGCATGTATTCTTGGATCCGGTGGTCAACTTAGATGATCAACAATGCCCTGAATATATTGAAAAGTTACAGCCCGACCCAACCCTGTTGGGATGACATAATCGGCCCGTTTCCGTTTCTCCATATCCGGCATCTGTTTGGACAGAATGGCGGAAAATTTTTCATCCGTCATCCCCTGTCGCGCAAGAACACGCTGGCGTTGAACAAACCCTGGTGCTGAAACAACTGCAACGATATCGCAGCGCTTTTCACCGCCCGTTTCATATAAAAGCGGGATGTCGAGTACTACCAGTTTACGTCCGAGCATCCGTTGGCTGCGCAAAAAGCGAATCTCTGCGGCGCGGATCAGCGGATGCAATATCGCCTCAAGCTTTTTAAGTGCGCGTGCATCGGCAAAAACAATCTTGCCCAGCATTTGCCGGTCAATCCGTCCATCGCGCAAAACTTCTGGAAAAGCTAAAATCACCTGATCAAAGGCCGGACCGCCAGGTGCCATCAAAAGATGGTTGGTAGCATCCGCATCATGGACCGGCACGCCAAGATATCGAAACATCGCCGCCGCGGTCGATTTGCCCATGCCGATCGAACCGGTTAACCCCAAAATCACCATGATAAGATCACCTTTGCATACTTAATCAGGTGAAAGGACAAAGTCGCGCAGTTCCTGGGTTACTTCGGGATCAATGCCAAACCAGCGATGAAAACCCGGGCGCGCCTGATGAAGCAACATGCCAAGCCCGTCAACAATCGGATTTCCACGGTCTTTTGCCTGCTGCAAAAGGCCCGTTATCAGCGGGGCATAAACAATGTCGGTAACCAGTGCCGATGTCGGCAAACCGTCCATATCAATATCAAGCTTCGGCTGACCAACCATGCCAAGGCTTGTGGTATTTACCAAAAGGGAAACATCAGACAAGGCATCTGGCGATACCGGCCAATCAATTACCGTCAGGCGCGGATCATTGAATTCCCGCACAAGGTCTTCTGCCCGGGCACGGGTCCGGTTGGCGATACGGATTTCCGGACTGCCTTCATCAAGCAGGGCGACCAAAATCGCCCGCGATGCACCCCCGGCCCCAAGAACCACCGCCGGACCAAACGTAAAATCAATATCCGGGGCTTCCTGACGCAGGTTTTCAATAAAGCCGAACCCGTCAGTATTATCGCCAAGCAACCGGCCATCCTTGGCAAAGGTAACGGTATTGACTGCCCCGATACGGCGCGCACGATCTGAGAGCTCATCACATTCCGGCATGGCCATTTCCTTTTGCGGAATGGTGACATTAACCCCGGAAAAACCAAGATTGCGCAAGGAAATCAAAGCCGCCTGAAAGTTTTCCGGTTCGACCGGAAGCGGCATATAGCTGCCATCGATCCCGTATTTGGCCAGCCAGTAGCCATGCAGACGCGGTGATTTGGAATGCGATACCGGCCACCCCATCACACCGGCCAGGCGCGAGGTTCCAGAAAGTGTCCGATAAGGTTTGCGGGCTGTCATTGTGCGGTGTTTCCTGCCTGACGGAGTTTTGTCTTTGTGGTTCTTTGATTTCAAATATCGCGCAAGTGGCAAGTGGCATTACCCGGATGATGCATAACAAAAATCGGGTAATGTTGTCTTTCTATGCCTTCAGCACGCCATGATCACGCAAGAAACCGATCAACGGCAATAACGGCAAACCAAGAACCGTGAAATAGTCACCGCGCACTTCGGTAAACAGCTGCGCACCAATACCTTCAAGCTGATAACCGCCAACGCAATTGAAAATCTCGTCGCCGGCGGCATCAAGATACTCATCAAGCCATTCTTGGGTAAAGTTGCGCATGGTCAGATGGGCCGTATCAATGGTGCCCCAAATGCGCGATCCCTCTTTATATATAACAGCGGCCGAAACCAGCTGATGGGTCTTGCCGCGCAGGGCCATAAGCTGGGCCCTGGTATTGTCACGGTCGCGTGGCTTGTCAAACCAGATACCATTGCATTCAAGCATCTGGTCAGCCGCAATCACAATCGCATCGGGTTGCTGACGATACATGCGCAATGCCTTCATTTCGGCCAAAGTTTCGGCGGCCTCGGCGGCACTGGCCCCTTCGGCCTTCATCGATTGCTTATAGCCTTCCTCGTCAATCATCGAGGCCACGGCTTCGCAATCGACACCGGCATTTTTCAACATGGTGTGACGGGCTTTGCTGCTGGATGCCAAAATAAGCCGATGGTTCATGCGTCTTTATATCCTGTTTGAAATTTCATCAGTGACCGCGGCGGTCATACATGGTTGCCAGGATCATGGCAGCGGTTTCTTCGATCGATCTGCGGGTAACATTGATAATCTTCCATCCTCGATCGGTAAAATAGCGTCTTGCCTGATGGACTTCATCGCGCACGGCAACCGGATCGACATAATCCCCGCCCTCGCCGCGTTCGATCTGGCGCAGACGGTTTTTGCGGATCGATACCAGCTGATCAACATCCTTGATCAATCCGACCACCAGCGGCTTTTTAAGTTTATCAAGCTCGGGCGGTAACGGGCATCCTGGGACAAAGGGAATATTGGCGGTCTTGATACCACGATTGGCCAGATAGACCGAAGTCGGGGTTTTCGACGTACGCGACACCCCGACAATGACCACATCGGCTTCTTCAAGATCCCAGCCAGATTGTCCGTCATCGTGGGAAAGCGTGTAATCGATTGCTTCGATCCGGCTGAAATATTCCTCGTCCATCTTATGAAGCGCACCGGTCCGGCCGCGCGATTGCTGGCCAAGGTAACCGGCCATCATGGTGACGGTATTATCAAGAACGTGGCTGTGGGGTACCTGAAGCCTGCGGCATCCTTCTTCGAGTTTGCGGCGAATGTCACTGTCAAACACGGTGTAAAGAACAATGCCGGGATTGCGTTCAATATCGGCAAGCACGCGGGCAAGCTGGGCCTCGGTCCGGATCAGTGACCAGACATGCTCATGGGCACGGACATCAGGAAACTGGGCAATGCAGGCACGCGCAACACCGTCAACGGTTTCCCCCGTTGAGTCCGAAACCAGATGAAGATGAAAAATATTGTCTGTGTCGACCATCAGCGATCCGTGTTTCCGATCAAATTCCGGCGATGCAAGCCTGCTTTTTCCACTTTTTGCGCACCAAGCGATTTTTCAAACTTTTTTAAAACCCGGATTTTGGTGTTCAAAATTTCGATCACTACCCGGATGGATAAGGCCCATTCGCCCAACCCGGAGTTAGCGGGGTGGAGTCGGGCCTGTGGACAATTGTGGATAACGGGAGCGACTCCGGCCCGATTTTTTCCACAGGAATTATCCTCCCCCTCATACAAACTTTCTCAAACCAGATGTCCCGTGCGGGATAAGTGATCATTTTTTCCCGTAATAGCAGGGATAAGACGGCAAAAACCAGCCTTATTCACCTTATCCCCATTATTCAAAATCGGCTTTTCCCAAGCTCAGGTCTGGGAGTCGTTCGGAGTCGTACACAGTTTTCCCCAAACCGGTTTGAGATGAATCATTTTTCCCGAGTCGGAATGTGAATAAACTGTGCACTAAATTTAATCCCTGTTATCCACAGGGAACCACCTACAAACAACATCCTTTTTTATTAAATAAGGTTTTGTTAGGCAGAACGTGGAAAACGTCCTGGCACAGGTCTCAGGACAAAATTCACGTGAACGAAACTGGCCTCCAGGTCCTCGGGTCAAAGACCGGAACCAGATAAAAAAGCGATCGGGACAGACGAACAGGAAACCAGATGCCCAACATGACGAAGACTTTCTTGCGCGCCCTGAACGGTGAAACCCTTCCGGTGCCACCAATCTGGTTGATGCGCCAGGCAGGTCGATATCTTCCGGAATATCGTGCAACCCGCGGCGAAGCAGGGTCATTTCTTGATCTTTGCTATAATCCCGATCTTGCCTGCGAAGTCACTTTGCAGCCGCTCAGGCGCTATGATTTCGATGCGGCTATTCTGTTCTCCGATATCCTCGTTATACCGCAGGCACTTGGACAGCATTTGGCATTCAAGCAGGGTGAAGGCCCACAGCTTGAGGCCATCCGCGATGCTTCAGGCCTTGGCAAGCTATCAGTTGATGGCATTCATGACACGCTTGGACCGGTCTATGAGACGGTTTCAAAGCTGTCAGAAGCCATTCCGTCCCATACGGCCCTGATCGGCTTTGCCGGTGCGCCATGGACTGTGGCGACCTATATGGTCGAAGGCAAAGGGTCCAAGGATTTTGCCAATATCCGTCGCTTTGCCTATGGCGATCCCGACGGCTTTGGCCAGCTGATCGACATTCTGGTCGAGGCAACTACGCAATATCTGCTCAAACAGGTTGAAGCCGGTGCAGAATGCATTCAGTTGTTTGAAACCTGGGGCGGGGTTTTGTCCGAAACCGGTTTCAAACGCTGGGTAATCGAGCCGACCAAACAGATCGTTGCCAATTTGCGTGCTGTTCATCCCGATTTGCCGATTATCGGCTTCCCGCGCGGGGCCGGATTGCATTTGATTGATTTCAAAAAACAGACCGGTGTGACGGGTGTCGGCCTTGATAGTGGTGTTCCACTTGATTGGGTTGCCCAAAATCTTCAGAAACTGGGGCCGGTGCAGGGCAATCTTGATCCGATGTATCTGATCACCGGTGGCGATGCGATGCTTGATGAAACCAAGCGTATTCTTGATACGCTGGGCAACGGGCCTTTCATCTTTAACCTGGGCCACGGCATCACACCGGAAACGCCGCCGGAAAATGTCGAGAAGCTGGTGAATTTCATCCGCGGTTACAAAGGATAAATGTCGGCAATTGCTGCATTTTATTTTGTGATTTTTGAAATCAATCAAATCGATTGAAAAATTCAATGCGTATAGTGGGCTAAGTTTGTTGCGCTTCGGACCTGTTTGACCAAAATAGGCCCCGGAGCGCGATGGATTTATAAAATTTCCGGTTTGTCGGGAACCGGTTGAAACACGCTGTGCCATGAAGGATAGCCAAATGTCCGAAACGACGCGCAAGAAACGCGCCATTGTTCTTTTCAATCTTGGCGGACCGGACAGCCCCGAAGCTGTCGAACCGTTTCTGTTCAATCTGTTCAATGATCCGGCGATCATCAGCCTGCCCAATCCGTTCCGGTTTTTGCTGGCAAAACTGATTTCGCGCCGTCGTGCACCGATTGCCCGCGAGATCTATGATCATATCGGCGGCAAATCGCCGTTGCTGGAACTGACCCAGGAACAGTCAGATGCGCTTGAGGCGGCATTGAATGCCGAAGATGACGGCTATGAAAACCGCTGTTTCATCGCCATGCGCTATTGGAAGCCGTTTGCCGATGATACTGCCCAGGCCGTCAAGGCATGGGGCGCGGATGAACAGATATTGCTGCCGCTTTATCCGCAATTCTCCACGACAACCAGCGGATCATCGGTCAAGGACTGGAAACGCGCCTGCCACAAGGTCGGGCTGAGTGCCCCGATCAAGACGGCCTGCTGTTATCCGACCAATCCGGGCTTTGTTGAAGCATCGGCCGAAATGATCCGCGCGGGCTATGACCGGGCCTTGGCCAAGGCCAACGAACTTGGCATTGATAAGCCGCGCATCCTGTTTTCTGCCCATGGCGTGCCCAAGGCGGTGATCACCAAGCGCGGTGACCCCTATCAGTCCCAGATTGAAAAAACGTCGGCTGCGGTGGTCGAAAAGATGGCGATCGACGGCCTTGACTGGAATGTGTGTTATCAAAGCCGGGTCGGGCCGATGGAATGGATCGGACCGTCAACCGAAGACGAAATTGAACGTGCCGGCAAAGAAAACAAGGCGATTGTCGTTGTCCCGATTGCCTTTGTGACCGAGCACTCGGAAACCCTGGTCGAGCTTGATATCGAATATGGTGAACTGGCGCATGAAAAACATGTCCCGGTTTACGAACGGGTCCGCACCGTTTGCTCGCATCCGAAATTCATTAACGGTCTTGTTTCGGTTGTAAAACAAACACAGGATGAACTCGATCAAAAAGGCCCGGATGATTACAAGGTCGAAAGCCGCGGCTGGTGGTGCCCGGATGAACATTCCTGTGCGACGGCCAAGCAACCCGGTCTCAAGCCGGCTGGCATCTAGGATAAAAGATCAATGATTTCAGGCCGGTTTCCTTTCGAAACTGGCCTGATTGCTGTTATGGTTTGAAAAATTTTCCGGGCGATCTTACGGCAAGGAATCCCGCAAACCCGAAGCTTTGCCGATCCGGATCCACCCGCCAAATCAGAGAAAAGAGAGAGATGGATACATACAGCATTATCAAGTCCCTGCATGTCATCAGCGTGATCGCCTGGATGGCGGGCCTTCTCTATTTGCCGCGGCTTTATGTCTATCACTGCGAAGTGGCACCAGGCTCGGAAGCCAGTGAAAAGTTCAAGATCATGGAGCGCCGCCTGTTGCGGGCGATCATGAACCCGGCAATGATCGCGACCTGGCTGTTTGGCGGATATCTGGTACATGCAGCTGGTGTGATGTCGGACGGCTGGTTCCATGTGAAACTATTGTGCGTTGTTCTGATGACCGCATCACACATGATGATGGCGCGTTATCGCCGGGCGTTTGAAGCGGACGCCAACGAGAAATCGCAGAAATTCTTCCGTATTCTCAATGAAGTACCGACGATCCTGATGATCATTGTCGTCTTTATGGTGATCGCCCGCCCGTTCTGATTGACAGGCCGGCGGCCCGTTAGTTTAAAAACGTTTCGACTTTAAAATAAAAAGGCCGCCAAACCGGCGGCCTTTGTTTTGGTATCGAACCAAATAGATGTTTACAGGGTCAATCAGGCATTTCCAGCCGGCTGACCTTCCATCTGTTTGGCGAATTTCTTGCGGAAAAGATCAGCAAAATCAATCTGCTGCATCATCAGCGGCGGGAATCCACCATCAGCAGTCAGGTCAGCGACGATTTTGCGAACATAGGGGAACAGCAGGCGCGGTACTTCGATCATCAGAACCGGCAGGCGATGTTCGTCAGACACATTCAGGGTGACGACACAGCCATACTGCAGTTCGGCAATGAAGGCGACCTTGTCACCAACGTCAGCTTTGACATTGATCTTGATGGTGACTTCATGAAGTTTCTGATCCTGGGTGGTGCGTGCCTCGACATCGACATCGATGTTGATTTTCGGCTGCTGCTGCAGGGCAACGCTTTCCGGTGCATTCGGATTTTCAAACGAAAGATCCTTGATGTACTGGGTATGGATCGTGATCGGATTTGCGGCCGGCTGCTGCTGTTGTGCGCCGCCTTCTGCACCGGTGGTATTCTCGGCCATTAAAGTCTAGCTCCCTTGAGTCTTGTAATCCTAGTCAGAAAAAAGCGTTCAGCCGGATCGCTTATGATGGCGCCCCGGTCAAATCCATGATGAATGTCGGGGCGCGAACCGGCCAAAATGCTTGTTTCTGACGCCGCGTAACTGCGGCAGATGAATTGGCCTAGCACGGATAACAGACATGGGCAAGCCAATCACAACCGGCCCAAAACCCATATTTCTGCGGGTTTGGATGATTGCCATTACAAAGCATTTTCAAATCCACTGCCCAAATGCTGGCGTTATCCGTACCAACAGACAAAAAGGTTGGCCCGATAACAAAGCCAACCTTTTGAAAATGTGATTTTCCCGTGAATTTCAGGCGGGGTTCAGATCAGTCGCGTGGCGGCAAATTGCGCGGGTTTTGGGGATCTGACGTGCCGGTATCTGATCGATTTGCCGGATCATCCGCGCCATTGCCACTGACATCTTCGAAATCGCCATCAATGATCGGACCGCGACCACGGGGATGTTGGCCACCCATGCCAGCGGAACCGCCTGCCCCGGTCTGGCCACCAGGACGGCTTGAAAAGCCGCCACTGAAACTTGTGCGGATATTGCCTGACTGGACCAGCTTCATGATCACTTTTGCCCCGACCAGCTGACGCAGCGGTGGCACCAGAAGTAAAAAGCCCATGGTGTCGGTGACAAAGCCCGGTGTGAGCAACAGCACACCGGCAACAAGTATGCAGATCCCGTCAAACATCGCCCCAATGGGCATTTCACCCTGATCCATCTGGCTTTGGGCCTTGGCAAGGGTTTGTAATCCCTGTGCCCGCATCAGCGTCGTTCCAAGAATTGCCGTCAAAATGACAACGCCGATGGTGGGCCACAGGCCAATCAGTTCGCCGGCCTGGATAAAGACCGCGATTTCAATGATCGGCATTGCGACGAATATCGCGAGGAAATAAAAACCCATTTTTACTCCGTTCCTTGGTCAGTCTGACCGCAGATTTCATCAATGATTGCGCTGCATTTTAACGTCATTCCTGACAATGTGCTTAAACATTTGCAGAAAACAACTTGGATTTCAGTGATTTCCCATTAATCTGCAACAGGTATTGGTCGGGAAACTAGTATCCCAAGACGACAAAAATGCGGCAGAATGCCTTCTTCGTCGCCATATGATGGTGAAGACGATCACATGAAGGAATGTGATCATTGGTTGCCCTTGCATTTGGTTGGGTTCATACCATCTCTCGACCACGGTTGTGATGCAAATCCTGCCTGTTTGAAACCATTAGGATCAAGAGATCGGTCTTGCAGTATTTCGATATCTTTCTATTCGCACTGATTGCTGTTTTTCTTGTGCTGCGTTTGCGCGGCGTACTTGGCCGTCGCACCGGCAACGAAAAACAGGGGCCATCCGACATCTTTGGCCGTCAGACCCATGACCAGGACGCCAATGGCGCCCAGAACGAGCCGGCATCAAAGACAGACAATGTCTATCGCCTGCCGGACTCTGCTAACGGTCAGGATGCGGCAAATGTTCCGTCGGGCACCTTTGCGACCCTGCAAAAGATTCAGAAATCCGATCCGAACTTTACCCAGCAGGATTTCCTGAATGGCGCCCGCATGGCGTTCGAGATGATCGTCGAATATTTCGCCAAGGGCGACAAGGACGGGCTCAATCCCCTGCTTTCGGCCGAAGTTTACAAAAACTTTGCTGCTGCCATTGATGCGCGCGCCGAAAAAGGCGAGCACGAGGAAACCACCCTGGTCGGGATCAAAAGTGCGACCATCCATGATGCCAGCCTCGAAGGCCGCACCGCCTATGTCACGGTGAAATTCGTATCCGAAGAAGTATCGGTAATCCGCAATGCGGATGGCGAAGTGGTTTCCGGCGATCCCAACAAGGTGATCGAGGCCGAAGATCTTTGGACCTTTGCGCGCAATATTGAAAGCCGCGACCCGAACTGGCAACTGGTTGCGACCGAGACCCCGGAAGAAGAAGAAGCACAGTAAGGCACCTTCGTCCGGCAATGATATCAACCCGTTCGGGCTTATTTCCGTTCCGGTTTTGCATCAGGGAAGTTTCCGTCTATTGGAAGCTTCCCTTTGTTTTTGGGCTGTATTCTTTGGGCGTACATTCCGATTGCAATGTCAAGGTTGCTTGACATTCTGGTGCCAAGCTTCTTATGTAAAACATGTTTTACATTTGGGGTTTAGAAATGCGCAATCTTGTCTTGCTATGTGCCGGTTTGGCGGCCTATGTCGCGCTTTTGGTCTTTTCCCAAATCGTGTTGTCCAACGGGATTGAACGGACAATGATCGTGGCGATGATTTCGCTATTACCAATGCTGCCGGCGATTTTTATCTGTGCCGTGATTGTTCGGACCATTCGCCAGATGGATGAAATGCAGCGTAAATTGCAATTCGAAGCACTTGCGATGGCCTTTGCCGGAACGGCGTTGATCACATTTGGTTACGGCTTTCTGGAAGGGTCGGGATTGCCGAAAGTTTCGATGTTTGTTGTCTGGCCGATCATGGCGGCACTTTGGTTTATCGGGGTGATGATCGGACGGATACGGTTCAGATGAAAAACCGTATCCAGGAACTGCGTCGGGACAGGGACTGGTCACAGGCCGATCTTGCGGCCTTGCTGAAGGTATCGCGCCAGACGGTTAATGCGCTTGAACGCGGTCGATATGACCCCAGCCTTCCCTTGGCATTCAGCATTGCGCGGCTGTTTTCATTATCAATCGAAGAGATTTTCCAACCTGACGGCGGTAAAACCCGCGACAAGGATCTGCGAGGCCAATTTGGCAATTGCCGCGATTGAATTATCGGCTTGTTAAGCATGTGGCGGGCAAAATCACGATCTGGATTCCACGGGTCCCAAATGGCCTTTTGCCTTGTCAAATAACAGGTTTTATCTTGAAACGACGTCTGGTTTTATCGCGTAGCCTTTCGATTATTTCCATTTTGGTTGGTGCCGGTGCTGCCTTGATCTGGATGTACTGGCCACAAATCACCGGTCAGATCGAAACACCGCCAGAAGCCGAAGACAAACTGACATTGCGGCCGACGTCATTTTCCGAGCTTGATGGCTGGCAACAGGATGATATGCGCCCGGCGATCCGGGCCTTTGCCCGGTCATGTGCCGCGATGCTTCGACGCGATGATGACAAGCCCGTCGGTCCGGACCCGCGAATGGGCACGATTGGTCAATGGCGGGCTGTTTGCGAAAAGGCGGTATCGATCAATATCGATGCCCTGCGCAAGGAAGATGCGCGTGCCTTTTTCGAAAGCGGCTTCAAACCGTATCTCAGCGGCAACAGGGACAATCCCGAAGGCCTGTTTACCGGCTATTACGAGCCCGAACTGCGTGGCAGCCTGACCCGTGAAGGCCCGTTCCAGACACCGATTTATCTGAAACCCGACGACATGATTTCGGTCGATCTTGGTGATTTCAGCGACGAATTCAAAGGCAAGAAGCTCGTCGGGCGTCTGACCGGAAGCAATCTTAAACCCTATTACGATCGTGCCGAGATTGAAAAAGGGGCGCTTGCGGGCCGTGATCTTGAAATGGTCTGGGTTGATGATGCGGTTGACGCGTTTTTCCTGCAAATCCAAGGATCCGGGCGGGTTGTCCTGCCCGATGGCAGTGTGTTGCGGATTGGCTATGCCGCGACAAACGGCCATCCCTATTTTGCCATCGGGCGTGAACTGATTGATCGCGGGGTCCTGACACGCGAAACCGTGTCGCTTCAGACCATTCGCAAATGGCTGCATGACAATCCCGATCAGGCCGATGAGGTGATGAACACCAACGCATCCTTTGTGTTTTTCCGCCCGCTTAAAACCGATCCGGATGATCCGACGGCCGGTCCGCTTGGATCCCAGGGGGTTGCACTTGAAACCGGTCGGTCGCTTGCGGTTGATCGTCGTTTCCATGCGATGGGGGTTCCGGTCTGGCTTGAAACAACGGACCCGATGAATGCTGATCGCCAGTTTCACCGGTTGATGATCGCGCAGGATACAGGTGGTGCCATTCGCGGTCCGGTTCGCGGCGACATCTTTTTTGGCCCCGGGGATGACGCGGCCCTGTTTGCAGGACATATGAACAGAAAGGGCCAGAAATACGTTCTGTTGCCCGATGTGATCGACCCTGCAAATTGGGTGAAAGAAACCACGCCATGATACGCCATGTCGTATTGTTGCAGATTTCAGGATCTGTGGATCGGACGGAATGCCGCAATGTTCTTGATGCGATTGCAAAAATTGCGTCGAACACGCCTGGCATGTTGTCCTTTGCCGGCGGGGCGAACATGCCCGGAAGTGGCCTTAATCAGGGTTTTACCCACTGCTTTACGATTGATTTCGTCGATACAAAAGCCCGCGATGAGTATCTTGAACGACTTGATCAGGATGAAACCTGCTGGCGGCTAACCGATATTACCGTTGGCGGATTGGGGGGAATTTTATCGATGAATCTTGATCTTGGAGATCAGAAATCCTGATCGTCACCGACCCTTGTCAAAGGGGTCTGTACCCTGTCGGAATTGTGCCAATTTGATCCTGGCCGCCAAAAAGGAATAGCGCCTTCATGCTGCGTCATATTGTACTTTTGCAGGTTGCCGATCATGTCAATCCCGACCAGGTCGAAACACTGATTGATCAATTGGCAAAGGCGGCCATGTCTGTACCCGGTATGGTCGCGTTTTGCGGCGGCAAAAAGAAAGCCGGCAGCGGATTGAGCCAAGGCTTCACCCATGGTTTCAACATCGATTTTGTCGACGAACAGGCCCGCGATGCCTATCTTGCGGAACTTGACGGCGACCGTGTGGGCAGCAGATTGTCGGAAATCACGGTTGGCGGACTGGGCGGTATTCTGGTGATGAATATCGATATCGACGATATCCAAACCCCGGATAAAAATCCGGACAAGAAGCCCCAGTTGCGCTGGGTTTGATATATAGGACTATCAAATAGTCCTTATATTTATATTTTCCCGGCATCAGGGCGGGAAAATGCGGACATAAGCTTCCCGCCAAACACATTAATCATCAGCCCGGTCATCACAAGGATTGCCGAGATGATTTTGATTGGTCCGAAATCCTCACCCAGAACAAGCGCAGATGTCGCCATTCCGACAATCGGAACAAGCAGCGTAAACGGGGCGACCAGCCCGACCGGAAGGGTTGATAGCAACCGACCCCAGATGGCAAACCCCAGCAACGTCACCGGATAGGCCAGATACAGGATTGACCCGATACCGATCCAGCTGATCTGGTCGCCAAGGCTTGCCAGATTTGCCCGGTCTTCGGTCAGGAAGGACAGAATGGCAAGCGGGATCGGCGGAACAAGGCTGGCCCAGACCACAAAGGACAGCATCTGTACCGATCCTGCGCGCTTCATGATGATATTGGCGACTCCCCAGGCCGCGGCGGCGGCAATCACAAGCGCCAGCCCGATGGCGGTGATGGAGCCGTCCGAAACAAACAGAAGCAACCCGACGCCGCAAAACGCCACCAGCATGGCGATGATACGATGCGGTCCGATCTTTTCGCCAAGCAAAAACACGCCCAAAATCAGAGTGAAGAAGGCCTGCAATTGCAGGACAAGCGATGAAATCCCCGCCGATAATCCAAGATCCATGCCCAGAAACAGCAGGGAAAACTTGATACAGCCAAGCACCACGCCAAAGCCGACCACATATTTCCAGGGACATTTGGGTCGCGGCAGGAAGAACACAGCCGGCAGGGCCGCAAAGGCAAACCGCAATGATGACAGCAGGATCGGTGGCATTTCACCCAGGCCCAGCTTAATCACGGTGAAATTCGCACCCCAGATGGTGACGACCAGCAAAATTGCGAAAAACTGACCAACGGACATGCGGCTTGTGACCTTGCGATAATTTCGTGGGGAAAATCACGCTATGCCTGTCACAGCAGTTCGACAATCAAAACAATGTCATGGCGACAATTTTGCGCAAGAACATGAAAATATGCCGGAAATGACAAACACCGGACAGCTGGGCCATCCGGTGTTTGTCAAAATCGTTTCGTGCGTGCCCAAATGGGCGGGACCGAAAAGTCAGGCGGGGTTACTTTGCGTTACTGTGCCGCAACCACGCCTTCGTCACTGGTGCCGGCACCCGATTTGCCACAGCCCGAGACGCGCGATTTGCGCTGGCGCTGGCTTTCGGATTTGAGCTGACCACAGGCGGCCAGAATATCGCGGCCGCGCGGCCAGCGGATCGGGGCTTCGTAGCCGCAATCAAGCAGGATCTGCGCGAATTTCTTGATGTCATTGGTCGGCGTGCATTCATAATCCGAGCCCGGCCATTTATTGAACGGGATCAGGTTGAATTTGCAGTGAACACCTTTGACAAGCTTGGCCAATGCGCGCGCATGTTCGGGTTTATCATTCACGCCCTTGAGCATCACATATTCCATAGTGATCGGACGCGAGTTGGACATGCCCGGATAATGACGGCAGGCATCCATCAGTTCCTTGAGCGGGTATTTCTTGTTGATCGGCATGATTTCATTGCGCAGATCATCATCAGGCGCATGCAACGAAATAGCCAGACCCACACCGAGATCCTCGCCACAGCGGACGATTTCCGGCACGACACCGGATGTCGACAGTGTGACACGGCGGCGCGAGATCGAAATGCCTTCGCCATCCATGGCAATGCGCAGCGCATCGCGCACGTTTTCATAGTTAAACAGCGGTTCACCCATGCCCATCATGACGATGTTTGACAGGCGACGGATGCCATTGGCCGGTGTCGGCCATTCGCCATAGCTGTCACGTGCGACCATGAACTGGCTGACGATTTCGCCAGGTGTCAGGTTGCGCACCAGAAGCTGGGTACCGGTATGGCAGAATTTGCAGGTCAGCGTGCAGCCAACCTGCGATGAAATGCAGACAGCACCACGGTCTTCGTTGCGATCCGGGATATAGACCGTCTCGGCCTCGTTGCCGTCATGGAACTTCATCAGCCATTTGTGGGTGTCGTCCGAGCTTTTCTGATCGGCAGTCAGAACCGGACGGCCGATATAGAAATCCTGGGACAGGCGATCACGCAGTTTTTTGGAAATGTTGGTCATATCCTCGATGTCGGTGACACCGCGGTTATAGATCCAGTTCCAAAGCTGTTTGACGCGGAACTTGCTTTCACCCATGCCAGCCATAAGCTCGGTCAGTTCTTCGCGGGTGATCCCGACCAGGTCGCGCCGACCGTCGGCAGCCTGCCCATTGGCGGCGCGCGTGACGAAATCGGACAGCGACGGCCCGTCCTGACGGACGGATGCGTTGGTCTGGGGTGCGTTTTCGGTCAGGACGTCGGTCATCCCGGGCTCTCTCTTTTTGGGTTCTGGTGGTATTGCCGATCGGTTCTGGCGCAATATGCGTTTCTGGTGACAGCGGGACTATACCAGAAAATGCGCCGGAATGCGTCGGGCACATAAAACTGTTGGCCCCGCATATAGCGGGGCCGGACAAAATTAGAAACGATAAATTTCACATTGCTGCTATCGCACCTATGCAATCAGGGTTGCAGATGGCGCAAACGCAACATCACCTATCGGTTCGAAACAGCCGCGATCAGTTGACCGGCGTCGTGTTGCAAGCCTTTGAAATCGCGTTATAGGCGGCGGTAAAGCCCGACAGTGAATAGGTGTCGGTGGTTTTGGTGCCACGCGAAGAATAGCCGACAACAACCATGGTCGACCCGGATTTCATTGCACTGACCAGCTTGCGGTCGGTTTCGGCATCGACGGCCCATGCGGAATCAGCATGGGTAAACAGGCTGAACTTCTTGGAATCGATTCGAAGATCGACCGTGCTTTTGTCCTTATAGGTGTAACCGGTAATGAAGCTGACTTCATTGACCAGTTTCAGGCTCGGCCGATGGGTGACCATCACGTAAATTTTGCCGCGCTGGGTGTAATCGCCTTTGGCCGATGTCGGCTGGCTGCCCATATAGCAGACTTTCTGGCCTTCTTCGGAATAGGTGTAAGCTTCCCATTTGCCATAGACGTCAATCAGCTTGGGCGCATTTTGCGCCTGTGCACTGGTGGCAGGAATGCTGATCGCAATCACATAGACAAATGCTGACAGAGCAGCGGCGATCGAAGTTCTGACGAGACGATGGGCGTGTTTTTTCATGAGGTCGCGTATCGTGTCTGAAGTTTCGGGACAGGCCCGTTGAGGGCCGGGAAAAGGTAATAAAGCCATCGGATATGGCAAATTTATGAGGTCGCTTATCGGAGCCTGCCAATAAAAGGTAAAGATTAAACCAAGGAAATCTGTCCGATCCGGCAAAAATTGCGTTTTTACCGTGCTTTCCGGGACTTTTCGGGCGGTTAAGCCCCCTTGTTCGGGGAATTTGGCCGGGCTTTGCCGCCGACAGGCCGCTGGTGGAATGTGATCGGGTTAACAGCGTCACGTGCCTGCCACAGGATGGCGGGTTAATCGGGGGGGGGGGGGGGCCAAAGGGGTGCGGTCGCTGTTCTTGGGCTGGAGTGTTAGGAGCCAGGCATTAGCATCATGCTTCGGGTTCCGGGCTCCGGGCACTTGGGCCTTAGCCTTGGGCAAGCTTTTGTTTGACGACCTGATCAAGACAGTCCTGAACCGTGATTGCCTTATTGCCACGGCGCATCCGCGCAAGCATGTGGAGCAATTCACGCGCACCACCTTCGGCCTTGGGTACAAAGAAGGCGTCGAACGAACATTGTTCGGACCGATATTGCCAGACGCGAATTTCGCCTTCGCCGCGGATCATTTCCGGGGCGCCAATCCGGGATTCGAAGGCTTCTTCCGACAGGCCCTTAAGGGTGTCTGTTGGAATTGGCTTGAACGGAATGGCGGCAACCTTGGGCGACTTTGCGCTTTCGGGTTTTTTGCGGGTGACCGGGCGGGTGGTCTTGATCGCACCGCTGTTGCTCAGTTCACCGTAATTGGCATTTGTGCTGCCCGGGGGAACGGCATTCCCGCCACAGGCACTCAGCCCCATGGCAATCATGGCCATAATGAACAACACCCCGAACAGACGGGTCGTG
Source organism: Thalassospira povalilytica (assembly GCF_002844235.1). Lineage (GTDB taxonomy): Bacteria > Pseudomonadota > Alphaproteobacteria > Rhodospirillales > Thalassospiraceae > Thalassospira > Thalassospira povalilytica. Next base: position 279,645 of record NZ_PGTS01000003.1, read on the forward strand.
TCCGTTCGGGGTGTTTGTATGGTCAAACCGGGTGCGCGCACGGTGATCAGGAATCGTCTGATTTGCGCGGGATGGTGATTGCCGCGGTATTGCCGCCGCGCGCCAGTCCGTCGTCGCTGCCTTCGACATAATCAAGTTCACCCTTGATGCGCGCACCGTTTTCCACATGCAGTGCGCCATAGGTGATCTTGCCGCTGATTTCGGCCGAATGGATGACGGTCACGCGACGGGCATTCAGATCGCCCTCGAACTTGCCGCTGATTTCGGCTTCATCAACCTGTGCCGATCCGATGAAGGAACCGCCTTCGGAAACTTCAAGACGGGTGCATTCCTTGATCTGGGCTTCAACAACGCCCTCGACGACCAGAATATCGCAGGAACCGATTTCACCTTTCAGGGTGATATCGCGGCCAACCGTCAGCTTTTTGCCCTCGGCATTGTTGCCGGCACTTGCAGGACGGCCCGAATTGCCACGGGTCGGAATTTCAAGCGGGCGTTTCGGGATTTCCGGGCGGAAGCTGGTGGAATGCGGTTTACTGGACATTTGCGGTTCATCCTTTGTGCGCGGCCGGGTGAAGAGCTGCGGCTCACTTCGTTTTTCTGTTTTTTCGGCAATGCCGGTGGCGTGATCAGCTGCAATCGCGGTGGCCTTGGTCGTGGTCCCGGAAAGTGTGCCTGATCCATCTTTGACAGATGTATCTGACGAAGCCGCACTGCTGTCGACTGTTTTATTGGCTTTTTTCTTTCCAAACATTGGATGACCAGATCCTTGTATTGCAGTTTCGGTTCAGGGGTCCGTTGCCCGTATGTCTTTAAACCGGTTTATGCGTTTTGCGGCACAAAGGTGCCAAGACGCACGGAGTAATGGACCATAAAGGCTGTGGCGATGATCGGCGCAACCAGATTGACCACCGGAATGGTCATCAGGAAGGTCAGGCCGATCCCGGCAACCCAAAGCTTTTTCTGGCGGCTTTTGCGAATGGATTCGACGGTACGCGCATCATAGCGGCGCGCAGCAACCAGTTCAAAATATTCACGCGAAAGAAGATACCCGTTCATCGTGTAGAAGGCGATGACATAAAGCGGCCCCGCCAGAAGCAGCGGCAAAATCAGAATGTTAAGCGCAAGCGCGGTCAGCGCGAATTTAAGACCGCTGATCAGGGCCTCGTGGATCGGTTGCGGGCGGGTATCGGGCAAGGTCGGGTAATGCTTGTCTTCGACCGCATCGGCAATCTGATCAAGCAGCAGGCTTGAAATCAGAACCGTGGCTGCGGGAAACAGCAAAATGACCAGAAGCGTCAGACCAATGCCAAGCACCCAGTCAACCGCACTTTCAAGCCAGCCGCCATCGGTGAAAAAGGTGATGGAATTCAGACCGAACCAGATCAATACCCACAGCGCGACAATGGTGGCCAATGCACCGGCAATCCCGATCAGAACGACCTTGCGAAAACGCGGGTCGGAAAATTGTGCGATGGATTTCAGAAAGTCGTTGATCATCGAACGTGTCGATCCTGTCCTGTCATTGGGTGATCCTGATCCATAAGGGAATCATGCCTGAGAGTCGTACGCAATTAAAATTAACAGCCCGTGAAATCATCAAACATGCAGGGCAGCTTTCACAAATCCGCCACGGGCGATGCCGTGGATGATGCCATTGATGATGCCAAGGGTGACCTAGGTCTTAGCCGAGCGTTTGGGCAAAAAAAAGGCGTCCGGCCAGGGGGGAGAACCGGACGCCAGCGCTCCGATGATCTGGAGCGTGAGGAAAGGTAGGGGAGACCTTTTCCTCACACCGGGTTCCCATCATTTTAGGGAACCTTGTGACAGACTCTCATATAGGAAGCAGACGGGGTCTCCGCCATAGCATCTGGTCCGAAATTTCGGCCATTTCACGAAGGTTTGAGGGATTCCGAACAATGGGAATTTTCATTACGAAACCCCAATGTCGACAAGGGCTTGAATCACAAAATAATTAGTCTCAGGCGACCATCGCCATGCACTTTCACATCCGGTACGACGAATGAAAAAATTTTGTGATCAGTTGCCCTTTTGCGGCCAGATGCGGTCGAACTTGAACAGCTCGGGATCAAGTGTGACACCTTCTTCGGTGTTGAAAAGGGTCACTGTGGTTTCAATCCCGGTCGGATCTGTGACGATCCACTGACGCAACTGCATCGGCTTTTCACCAAAGACCAGCGTGACACTGCCCGCGCCCGGATCGGATTTGCGCACCATTTCAACGCGGATGGTTTCCGCCGTACGGCGATAATCGACGATTTTGACCTTGTCGGTCAGCGAAATGTCCTTGGCCAGGATGATGCCGGCCGGGGTTTCGTCGATATCGAAATAGGTCGGGGCGTTGATTTCCTTATCATAATAGATGAAATCATGCCCGGTCGAGACCAGAAGGATCTGGGCCGGCGGGTTATATTCGAACCGCATCTTGCCCGGACGTTCCATGAAAAGTTCGCCCTCGGCTGCACCGCCATCCGATGAAATCTGCACAAAGTCGGCCTTGAGCGTGGTGATATTGGCAAGATAGTTTTCAATCTTGCTGATCATTTCCGGGCTGATCTGCGACGATGATGACTGGGCGTGGGCTGCTTGGGGCAGAAACGCCATGCTGCTTACCGCACCAAGACCGATGGCAGTGGCCAGAATGCCCGCGGCAATCGCCGAACGGGATTTCTTGCCAGCATGTTTCAAGGATGCCTTCGTATTTTTGCGGGTAAACGTCATGTGCTTGCCTGGTCGTCAAAACAAATAATTGATCGCGATTGCGGAAGTTGAATGGCGGATGATAAAAATCCTGCCAAATGTAATCGCAACATCTTACATATCGCATCATTTGGCCGGGAAGGCCAGCCGGGTCAAGCAATGCCCGCAAATGATCACAATTGGCCGTTTTGGGCCACAATTGTCGACTTGCAGGTCAGGGCAGACCGCCCCGGTGAACAGGAGAACGCGTTTAATGAGCCGTATAGTCGCCATCCAGATGGATCCGATTGAATCAATCGATATCAAGGGGGATTCCACCTTTGTCATGGGCCTCGAAGCCCAGGCGCGCGGATATGAACTTCTGCATTATCATCCGGACGACATGTTCTATGACCGCGGTCATATCAAGGCGGAAGTCCGCCCGATGACTCTGCGCTATGAACAGGGCAATCATTATGATCTGGGTGCACCCAAAATCATTGATCTGGCAAAGGAAACCGATGTGATCCTGATGCGTCAGGACCCGCCCTTTGACATGAATTACATCACGGCCACCCACCTTCTGGAAGCCGTCCATCCGGAAACATTTGTTGTCAATCATCCGGGCCATGTCCGCAATGCGCCCGAAAAGATCTTTGTCACCGAATTCCCCGATCTGATGCCCCCGACCCTGATCACCCGGTCGGCAGCCCGCATTCGCGATTTCCGCGAAGAATACAAGGACATCATCGTCAAGCCGCTGTTTGGCAATGGCGGGGCCGGTGTTTTCCATCTCAAGCCCGGGGACGAAAACATCAATTCCCTGCTTGAACTGTTTGCGGCCCAGTCGCGCGAACCATTGATGGTGCAGGCCTATTTGCCTGACGTGCGCAAAGGGGACAAACGCATCATTCTGGTCGATGGCAAACCGGTGGGTGCGATCAACCGCGTTCCGGCCGAAGGTGAAGCACGTTCGAACATGCATGTTGGCGGTGTGGCCGAAAAATCGATGCTGACCGAACGTGAACTGGAAATCTGTGAACGCATCGGGCCGGAGCTTAAAAAGCGCGATCTGATCTTTGTCGGGATCGATGTGATCGGCGATTATATGACCGAAATCAACGTCACCTCGCCCACCGGCCTTCAGGAAGTGAACCGTTTTGACGGGTCGAAACTTGAAAGCCTGATCTGGGATGCGATCGAAACCCGGCTTTCCTGATCGGGATCATCGGGTGATGACAAAATGACAAAAGGGCAAGTGATCAGGGTCGCTTGCCCTTTTTTGTGCCGATTGATTTGCTGAACTGCCGGTACGGGGAACCAAAACCCGCACCAGACGTATCAAGGACATATCATTTCCACAGCAGGAACATCGCCCGCATGACCGATCGCAAGGCCAAGATAATCAAAGGCAACGACCTGTTCGGGCCGTTTTTGTTTGCCCGCGGCGGGGATGACCGGGTTTCAAGGTTGGCTGCGCTGGTAGTTGCGCCCGAGAGGATGGAAATTCCCGAATTGCGCCCGATGGGGGCCGCAGCAGTATCACCGGTCGAACTTGCGACCCTGTTTGGTCGGACATATTGGCGGTTTGATTTTGACCTGCCGGCGAAACCCGATGCCTGTTATCATTTCGATGATGAAACATTCACGGTATTTAGTGATTTCAGTTCGGACATACGGAGCGGTTTTGTGTCCTGCAATGGTCAGGAAGAAGGCGATCTTGACCGGCCGCTTGAAGACCGCAATGCGTTATGGACCGATCTTGGCCGCGAACATCAAAACCGGCCCTTTGCACTGTTGTTGCATGGCGGGGATCAGATTTACGCCGACGGTGTCTGGGAATGCCATCCCGACATCGTGCGATGGACCAAGGCGCGCCGCCGCACCAAACAGTCGAGCGCATTTTCCGAAGACATGCGCGATGCGGTTCTGAAATTCTATCTTGATCATTATCTGGCGATTTACGGACAGCCACAGATCAGCCACATGCTGGCGCGTGTGCCGTCACTTATGATGTGGGATGACCACGATATTTTTGATGGCTGGGGCAGTCACAAAAAATGGTTCCAGGGATCCGAAGTGGCGCGTGGCATGTTTGCCTGCGCGCGTGCGGCCTTCTGTTTGATGCAGCTTGCCGCAAGTCCCGATGGCAGTGACAAGACCCTGCCCGACATGGTTCTTGACCGTGGGGGCAAAAGTCTTGCCTGGAAGGTCGAATATCCCGGTATCAGCCTTGTCGCGCCGGATCTGCGATCCGAGCGCACCCCGAATGATATTATGGGCGATCATGGCTGGCGTGATCTTCCCGGGGCACTTGAAACGGTATCAAAGGGCAATCGCATTCTTCTGATGTCGAGCGTGCCGGTGATCGGTCCGCGCCTGTCACTGGTGGAGATGTTTTTGCATATGCTGCCGCGGGCGCAAAAATACGAAGATGACCTGCGCGACCAATGGCAAAGCCGCTGGCACCGCCGCGAATGGTGCCGGTTCCTTGAATTGCTTGAACGGATTGCCAACGACCACGATCACGACATCACGATCCTGTCTGGCGAGATTCATGTCGCCACGCGCGGTACCTTTGAAACACAGGGGAAAACCATCCATCAGCTGGTGGCATCGGGGATCTCGCATACCGCACCGCCCGTGGCCTTTGCCCGTTGTCTTGGGTTGCTGGCCTGGATTGGGGATAACCCGCTTCCGGATCGCCCGACCAAGCTAAAACCGCTGCCCGGGCGTATTGGGACCTATTGTGCGGCGCGAAATTACCTTACACTGGACCGCAAAGGACAAAACTGGGATGCGAACTGGCATCTTGAAGGGATCGGCTGGACAGCGGATTTGACGATATAGGGCGTTGCAGAGTGAAAAACGCCTGAAACCGGCAAGGGGCTTTGGATCATGATGCAACTTTACTATTCGCCAACATCACCTTTTTCACGCAAGGTGCGGGTCGTTTTGCGCGAACTCGGTCTGGAAAAGCAGGTCAGTGAAATCCTGATTGATCCCTGGACCGATGCGGCCTTGCGCGAACATAACCCGCTGGCAAAGGTCCCGACCCTGATCCTTGAAGACGGGATGGCGGTTTTTGAATCAGCTGTGATTTGTGACTATCTCGACCAGTTGGCCCGATCGACCGGACAATCGGACGGCGTTATTCCCCAGGACGGGATTGATCGCCTTAATGCCCTGAAATGGCAAGGTTTGGCCGATGGTATGATGACGGCAACCGGCCGGCTGTTTGCCGATTCAAAGCGGGCAGAAACTGATCGTTCCGATTTCGTAATGGACCGGCAGGCAACCGCCGTCCAAAGTGCGATTGATGCCATCCTTGAAGGATTGCCGCAATTGCGGACCGAGGAACCCAATCTTGGGACCTGGTCGGTTCTGGTCGGGCTTTATTATATCGATTTCCGCTGGCCGGACCGGCGATTTGATATTCCGGTGCGGGTACGCGACTGGATGGCGATCATGTCCGAACGTGAATCCCTGACCGAAACCGTCTTCCACCTGCCCCACGACAATGATCAAAAGTCGATTGCCTGATATCCGGGCATGGGGTAATGCCATCGCAAACTGCACGTGCTTGCCCGAAATTGCGCTATAGTGCGGTACTGTCGCATTTCTAGAAAAAAGAGTCCCGATGCCCGAACCGAAAATCACCAAAGCCATGCGCGAACGCGCCTGGGCCCGTGCCGCCAAGATTGATGGTGAAGATGCAAGTGTGGTGCGCAAACACGAAGCCAGCGGCATCACCATGAAAAAGGAAAGCTTTGGCAAGTTTCGCAATTTCGGCTGGACCGTGGTTGATGAAGAAGCCGTTCCGTGCCGCAAGGAATTCCTTCCGCCGCGCGAAGCAACCGATAAAGACGAAGATTGATTGACTGACTGACTGACTGAACGCGGCCCGCAAGGTCGGGCTTGGGCAGATGTGATCGGTTGTGATCTGCCTTGATTTGACAATTGATCGGCCAGACTGCGCAATGGGTGCGATACCTTTGCGCCTTTTTCTTTTTCGAGCTGGCAGAACTGAATGTCACATGATGCGATGCGTCCGGCCACAGGACCCAAGATCGATTTTGTCGATCTGCGCGATATCGATCCGGCCATGGTCATTGCGCATATGTCTGATCGGCGTCTGCGCGTGCATATGCCGTTACTGTCCGGCCCTTGGGACCGGGCGGCCTATGACCGGTTTATCATGGTCAAAACCCGATATTGGGCACGTGACGGGCTCGGCCACTGGGCAATTATGTGTGATGGTGTCTATGTTGGCTGGGGCGGATTCCAGAAGGAAGGAAATGACTGGGATTACGGGCTGGTATTGAAGGCCGACTGTTTTGGCCTGGGCATGGCAATCACCCGAAAGGCACTGGAATTTGCGCGCGCGGATCCGCGCATTCCCCATGTTACCTTCCTATTGCCGCCGACCCGGACCAGACTTGGCGCGTTAAAACGCATTGGGGCAGTGTTTGACGGCCCGGTTATGCATGACGGCGGCCAGTTTTTGCGATATCGGCTTGAAACCGGTGCAAATGATGCGACTATTTTTCCGGATCCTGCGACAGGCTGATCAGATCGGCCAAAAGTTGTTGGGCATTGGAGTCGGCGACCAGACTTTCGAGCTGATTTTGTGTTTCCTTCCAGATTGGAAAGGCACGCGCCAAAAGCGCCATGCCATCCTTGGTCAGGCTGAGCAAACGGCCGCGCTTGTCCTTGGGATCCGGTGTGATTTCCACAAGCCCGCGCCGTTCAAGCGGTTTGAGATTGGCGGTAAGTGTGGTGCGATCCATCGCCAGAAGATCGGCGACATCCTTCATATGCGGTGGCGAAGGACGGTTGAGCGACATCAGCAATGAATATTGCCCGCTGGTCAGATCAAGCGGACGAAATGCATCATCAAACCGCCGGGCAATTGTTCTGGCCGCCCGCCTGACATGCAGGCAAAGACACGAGTCCCGAACCATAAGGGTATTGGCAAACGGAACCGTGTGATCGTTATGGTTGAATTCTTTTTTTGACATGACTTAATTATGTTGATATCAACGTATTTGTCAAACGGGAAAAGCATAAAACGCTGATCTGTTTCCCGGTTTTCGGCAACCAGTCGTGACCGTTGAATATCAATGGTTTGCGTTGTGCTCGACCGACCGACCGAGCGAGCATCCGACCGTGTTTATGACCCTGCCCTGTCGATAGGCCGGGGCGCTGTACATCATCAAAGGATCCGTCTGATGACCAATCCGCAATCTGACGACCACAAGGCCATTCTGGATCTTCTTGACCGCTGGATCACATTTGCCAGCAACAAAGATGTTGATGCCGTGATGGCACTTTATAGCGACGATATCTGTTCCTTTGACGCGATCGGGCCGCTGCAAGTGCGTGGTCATGCGCAATATCGCGCCCATTGGCATCGCTGCATGCCCGAAAGGGGCACGGTCTTTTTCCAGCCGCTTGAACCTTCCATCCGGGTGTCGGGTGATCTTGCGGTGGTGCATTTCCTGATCCGGTGCGGGTTGCGCCACGATGATGGCAGTGAACAGGCCAGCTGGATGCGCGCGACAAAGCAACTTGAAAAACAGGGCGGGCACTGGCGCATCGTGCATGAACATTTCTCGGTACCGTTTGACTATGAAAATTGTGCTGCCCAGTTCGATCTGGCGCCATAAGCCAGGATATCTGCGTCATCCACCCCTTTGATTTGAGGATCACCGCGATGAAATTGATCACGTATCTGAACTTTGACGGCAATTGCCGTCCGGCATTCGAATTTTATCAGACCATTCTGGGCGGCGAACTGATCATGATGGCCTATGGCGATACGCCGATGGCCGGTGACATGCCCGAACATAACGACAAGATCGCCCATGCCTGCCTGATCGGTGATGGCTGGCAGGTGATGGGATCTGATTGTCCGCCCGACTATTTCAACAAAATGCAGGGCATGACAGCATCCCTTCACTTTGATACCGCCGCACAGGCAAAAGCCATCTTTGACCGCTTATCCGTTGATGGTGTGGTTACCATGCCGTTTGACAAAACCTTCTGGTCACCCGGCTATGGCATGTTTGTCGACAAGTTCGGAACACCGTGGATGATCAATACCGAAATGTCGTCGGACGACATGGCAAGCTGTGCGTGATGGCGGTCCTAATTCCCTGTTGATAAACGATTTGTTGCTCTGATCCCCATTTCCCGTCAAAGTATTGCAACTTGGGGTTATGGGGATCAGCCAACATGACAGCACGGGTCACGACAGTCGCCTTTGCCGGGATTGAAACCATCCCAGTTGACGTTCAGGTGCAAATGGCAAGTGGCCTTCCGGCTTTTACCGTGGTTGGCCTGCCTGACAAGGCGGTGTCAGAGGCCCGCGAACGGGTGCGTTCGGCACTTTCTGCCATGGGGCTTGCCCTGCCGCCCAAGCGGATCACGATTAATCTCGCGCCGGCCGATTTGCTTAAGGAAGGATCGCATTTCGATCTGCCGATCGCACTTGGTCTTTTGGCCGAAATGGATGTGATCGGGCATGAAGATATCGCGCAGTTTCTGGTACTTGGCGAACTTGGCCTTGATGGCGGGATCACCGCGGTTGGCGGGGTTCTGCCCGCAGCGATGGAGGCCGCGACACGTGATTGCGGGATCATTTGCCCGCATGACAACGGGGCCGAGGCCCTTTGGGCCGGTGATCTGGAAATTCTGGCGCCCAAAACACTGATTAGCCTGATCAATCATTTCAAGGGCACCCAGATCCTTGCCCGTCCGACCCGGCGTGATGACGGGGAAATCAACGAATTTCATGGTGATCTGCGTGATATCAAGGGACAGGAAAGCGCCAAGCGCGCGCTTGAGATCGCCGCAGCCGGCGGCCATAACCTTTTGATGTCGGGGCCACCCGGATCGGGAAAGTCGATGCTGGCGGCCCGGTTGCCGGGTATCCTGCCCGATCTTGATGCCAGACAGGCGCTTGAAACCACGGTCATCCATTCGGTATCGGGGATGTTGCCGGCCGGCGGGCTTATCCGCAGCCGTCCCTACAGAACCCCGCACCATTCAGCATCGATGCCGGCCCTTGTGGGTGGCGGGCATCGTGTACGGCCGGGTGAAATTTCACTGGCCCATAACGGGGTGCTGTTTCTCGATGAATTGCCGGAATTTCAACGCAATGTGCTTGATGCCCTGCGTCAGCCGCTTGAAACCGGGCAGGTTTCGGTCGCACGCGCCAATGCACATGTGACCTATCCGGCACGGGTGCAGCTGGTGGCGGCGATGAATCCATGCCGTTGTGGCTATCTGGGGGATAATGATCTGGCCTGTAGCCGCGCACCAAGATGTGGCGAGGATTATCAGGCAAGACTGTCAGGGCCGCTTCTTGACCGGTTTGATATTCAGATCGAAGTCCCGGCGGTCAAGCCCGAAGAACTTGATCTGCCAGCCAGCGGGGAAACAAGTGCGGTGATCCGTGACCGGGTGCTCAGGGCGCGCGAAGTACAAATGTTACGATATAAGAACGAACCGATATCAACCAACGCACTGGCCGATGGCGACGTTTTGCAACAGGCGGCATCGCTTGATGAGGACGGGCGTGGTCTGCTTCAGGATGCCGCCCGTCAGATGAAGCTTTCGGCCCGCGGATATCACCGTATCCTGCGCGTTGCACGCACGATTGCCGATCTTGCCGACAGCAAAGCCGTCAAACGCCCCCATATTGCCGAGGCCCTGAACTATCGGCAGATGGTTTATCGCCGTTAGTTCAGGGCCCTGGTTGGTATTCTGGTGGCAATGATCAAACCATCGCCATTCAATCATGGTTAGTAAGTCGCGCGGTTACGGCGCAGCTGATCAATGATTTCGGCTTTGTTCGGGTCGGCGTGAAAGGCATCGGCGACAATCATCACGCCTTTGGTGCCGTCCTTGGCCTCGATCATGAAAATCGTCGCATCATCGCCGGGGTCAGTACCGTGGTCGGTGCTGCTGGAATGTACCAGGCGCAGCTCATCCGCATTATACAGGTGACCCGTACCGTCACTGCGCACGCCACCGTCTTCACACATGAAGTGATGGGTGAAACCATGTTCTTTTGCATTTGCCTGAAGATCTGCGAGGGTCATTGGAATCTCCGTGATCGAAATTTTCCTGATATCGACAAAACGTCATACCCCACAGGAATGTTCCGGACCGGAATCACCAACCTTTTTTCAGGCCCTTTTTTCAGGATTGATTGCGGCGCAAATGATCGACCAGATCCGCTTTGTCCGGGTCGGTGTGAAAGCTGTCAGGCACGATCAGCATACCGCGCAGGCCGTCCTTGGCCTCGATCATGTAAAGGGTGGCATCATCGCCCGGGTCGGTACCGTTATCGACACTTCGGAAATCGACAATGGTCAGATCATCGGCATGGTATCTGACTTCCTGGCCGTCGCAGATCACATGATTGTCACGGGCACTGAAAATGTGGGTAAAGCCGCGTTCGCGGGCCATATCCTGCAATTCGATCAAGTTCATGATATCGCTCCGATCAAGTGCTGACTGGAATAGAAATAGTCTAGCAGAAATCGTTGGCAATGTGATTGCGCAAGCTCAATTCAATACATGATTTCCCGGGCCAGGGATCAATCTAGGGTCATTTTCATGCCTTCGTGACTTGCGACAAAGCCAAGCCGTTCGTAGAAACGATGGGCATCCTTGCGGGTCTTGTCCGTGGTGAATTGCACAAGATGCGCGCCAAGTGATTTCGAAACCGAAATGGATTGTTCGATCAGCTTTTCACCGATCTTCTGTCCGCGCACCTTGCTTGATACCCGGACACCCTCGATCTGGGCACGCAACTGCCCGCGGCGCGACAGCCCGGCAATCAGGGTCAATTGCAAACAGCCGACAACATCATCGCCAGACATCGCCAAAAGATACTTGTTCGGAAGTGCCTCTGTTGACTGGGATTCCATGGCATCAAAGGCGGCGTAATAGGCATCGGGCAACGGATCGGTGAATTCTTCGCGGGTTTTGCCTTTTTCATCATCGGCCAAAAGGGCGACGATGGCGGGCAGATCCGCACGATTGGCATAGCGGAAAGTAATGTCTGATTGGGCGGTCATGGCATTCCCCGATGGTGACTGGCGATGTGATCCTGGCGGGACTTAAAGACCGAGTGTCCAGGTTTGTCCAATCAAATCATGGCCAAAGCTGTGATGGGGTTCTTCGGCAACCATGACAAATCCGGCCTTCTCATAGATCTTGCGTGCCGCATGCAGATTGCCATTGGTCCAAAGCGTGATCTGGGCGTAACCGGCCCGTCTGGCAAAGGAGATGCAGTGATCAACCAGATGTTTGCCGATGCCAAGACCACGTGCGTCGGGTTCGACAAACAGGACACGCAATTTGGCGACCGTATCGCTTTCGCGAACCAGCATGACGGCGCCAACCGGCCTGCCGTCATGTTCGGCAATCCAGCATCCTTCTTTGCGCGGGTCATGATGGGCCAGGAATTTGGCGGCGATTTCTGCTACCAGCCCTTCAAACGTGCTGTCCCATTGATATTCGGCGGTATAAAGCGCCCCGTGACGTTGCACGATCCAGCCAAGATCACCCGGGCGGTGGTCACGAATCAGAACCGGCTTGCTATGGTCCGCGGCCTTGATGGCATCATCGGATCCCAAAAGCGACTGGATGGTTTTCATCGCAGCGATCAACTGTTCACGCTGGCTTTCCGAAAGCGGCGTCATCAGTGATGCGATATCATTGCGCGAGGCCGCCTGAAGCCCGGCATAGGTTTCCTGACCCTGCTTGGTCAATTCCGCGACCCGCACCCGGCGATCCTTGCTGTCGGTTGCAAGCGTGATCAGACCGGCCTTTTTAAAGCGCGTCAGTATCCGGCTGAGATAGGCCGGATCAAGCGCCAGTATGGTGGCAAGCTTGCCCACCACCTGCGCACCACCGGCATGAAGTTCAAACAGCACCCTGGCCTCGGTCAGGGAAAAGGCGCTTTTATGCAGCCCTTCGCTCAGCAGTCCGATCTGTCGGGTATAGAACCGGTTGAATGCCCGTATCTCGTCAATCTGTCTGACATCCATATCCCGTGCTCCTGCCATCTGTGATGATATTTGACTTTGTCCAATAAATAATGGACTAAGTCAAATATATTGATATGGAAACGGCGTGCGATGTTGCCATCACACGCCGAAACCGGCAGCTGGATCAGTGACTGGATCACGGGGCCAGACGATCGGGGGACCAGAAAGCCGTCAGATCAGGCCAGCCCGCCATTGGCGCGGATGGTTTGACCATCCACCCAGCCGGAGTCGCTCCCGGCCAGGAAGGACACCACACCGGCGATATCTTCGGGCTGACCCAGGCGTTCAAGCGGCGGCATTTTGGCAAACTGGGCGATCTGTTCGTCGGTTTTACCATTCAGGAACAGTTCGGTTGCAACCGGACCCGGTGCGACCGCATTGACGGTGATGTGACGGCCGCGCAGTTCCTTGGCATAAACGGCTGTCATGGCCTCGACCGCGGCCTTGGTGGCGTTATAGACCGCATAACCCGGCAATTTCAGATGCAGGGCGGTGGTCGAAAAATTGATCACCCGGCCATGATCGCGCAGATGCTTGGCCCCTTCGCGCAGCATGTTGAAGGTGCCGCGCACGTTGATATCCATCATCGCGTCATAGGTGGCATCATCCATTTCGGCGATCGGCTGGGTCATCATGACACCGGCATTGTTGACGATGACATCCACTCCGCCAAATTCGGAAATGGTTTTGTCAAACAAGGCGGTGACCGCATCGGGCCGCGAAATATCGGCCCGGATTGCGATTGCCTTATGCCCGTCGGCCTTCAGGCTTTCGGCCAGTTCTTCGGCCGGCTGGGCCGAACTTGCATAATTGATGACAACGGCAAAACCGTCCTTAGCAAGCCGTTTGGCAAGGGCAACGCCGATCCCGCGCGACGCGCCGGTGATGATTGCGGTTCTGTTTTCAGTGGCAGACATTGAAAGTCTCCTTGGTTAACTGTGATGCCCGCACTATGCCTTGGATGACTTTTCGGATAATTGCCCTATATTCGAATTGACTGTTCGAAAATTATTAACAATCAGGGGTGTGGATGGACCGGTTCGAAGACATGCGCAATTTTGTCCGCGTGGTAGAACGCAAAAGCTTTACCAAGGCGGCCGGTGATCTTTTGATTCCGCGCGCAACCATGTCCAATTCCATTCAGCGCCTTGAAGACCGGCTGGGCACCCGGTTGCTTGAACGTACCACGCGAACGGTCAAACCGACCCGCGATGGCGAAGCCTATTATCAGCGCTGTGTGCGGATTCTGGCCGATCTTGAAGATGCCGATACCAGCTTTACCAATCCCGATCCCAAGGGGCTTTTGCGGGTCAATCTTCAGGGCACGCTGGCGCGTACCTTTGTCATACCGGCCATTTCGGGCTTTCGAGAACGTTATCGGGGGATTGATCTGGTGATTGCCGATGGTGATCGGTATGTCGATCTGATCCACGAAGGATATGACTGCGTTTTGCGCAGTGGCGATCTGGCCAGTTCATCCATGATCGCCCGGCGACTGGCGCTTTTGCATGAAGTAACGATCGCAAGCCCCGATTATCTGGCGCGTTTCGGGACACCGCGCACCATCGATGATTTGCAAAGCCAGGGTCATGAAATGGTCAGTTTCCTGTCTGGCGCGGATGACAAACCGATCCCGCTTGATTTCGTGGTGGATGGCAAAGTGCGTGAAATCACCCTGCCCGCAAGCATTTCGGTCACCGGGGCGGACAGTTATGCGGCCTGTGCCAGTGCCGGGCTTGGCTTGATTCAGGTGCCGCGCTATCGGGTGGCGGATGATTTGCGGGCGGGGCGGCTGGTGGAAGTTTTGCCCGATTTCCCACCCGACCCGATGCCGGTTTCAGTACTTTATCCGCAAAACCGCCAGCTTTCGACACGTGTACGGGTTTTTGTCGACTGGCTGGCGGATTTGTTCGCCATAACCGATCTTTGAAAGCGGCAGTCAGGACGACGCGCCGGAAGGCCCATAAATGTTTTTGATCCGGTTTCGCAATGAAACCATATGGGCCTGCCAGTAATGGGTCATCATTGGTTTGAACCGGTTGTCATTGAGCCCGTTGCGGCCCGGATGCCCGGCCGAAAGGCGTTCAAGCCCAAGATGTTCAAGGGTAATGCGGCATTGCTGACCAGCCGGGGCAAAACCGATATCGACAATCGTCACCGGCTCGTTCCTGTCGGCCATCGGCCAGCGCCATTCGAACCGTAACCGTTTGCCAGGCTCGAAACTGATGACTTTGCCTGCTTCAACCACGAAATCCGGGCGGCGCTTGTCCGCTTCCTGAAGGAAAATCGTCCCGTTCTTTTCGGCAAACTGCATGATGCCCGGCCGATTGCCAATCAGCCGGTTGCGCGGTCCCTGTTTCCACCAGTGATCAATATCTTTGGTAAAAACGTCAAAGGCCGTTTGGGGATCGCAGTCAACGCGAAGGGCGACAAAGGTCTTGGCCGACATTGAAATTCCTGTCTGAACGGGGGCCTTGCGGGCGGAAACCCTTCTTTTCAGAATTTGCGTCCGCCGACAAGAAAAACCACCGATTGCGACGCGCCCAAAATGGATCGAAGTGCCCGAAATGCTCGGATCATGCCGCGCAAAGGCGTGCGAGATACAGATCCCGTATAGCTGTTTGATGGGCTGCGCGTTCTCGCCGGGGTGCTTAGTAACCGGTTTCCCGGTTGACCAGCCCGCGCGGGGTTTCACCACGATTGATCCGGTCGATATTTTCCGCGATTTGTTCGACAGATTCCTCAATCCGGGTTTCTGCGGCAATATGCGGGGTGATGCGGATTTTCGGATGGTCCCAGAACGGGTGGCTTTCGGGCAGCGGTTCGGTCACCGCCACATCAAGAAACGCCCCGCGCAGATGCCCGGTATCAAGTGCGCGCAGCAGGTCGGCCTCATTGATCATGGCCCCGCGTGCGGCATTGATGATCGCAGCCCCCTTGGGCAAAAAGGACAACGTCGTGCTGTTCAGGACATTTTCCGTTTCAGTCGTGCGCGGCAGCAGACAAATCAGAATGTCGGACTGACCCAGAAATTCACCCAGCGTTTCCTTGCCGGCAAAGGTGGTAATGCCGTCAATCGCCTTCATCGAGCGGCTCCAGCCCGATACGCCAAAGCCAAGAGAGGAAAGCGCGGTGGCAACTGCTGCGCCCAGTGCGCCAAGACCCATCACCCCAATCCGGCATTTGGAAATACGGGCAACCGGGTGCTGGGTCCAGTCGGCCTTGGCCTGCTGGTCGCTGTAAATGTCGAAATCACGCATGAAATGCAGGGCGGCATAAAGGTGATATTGCACCATCTGATCCGCCATTCCGGCATCTTCAAGACGAATGACCGGCAGATCGGCCGGAAGACTTGGCGAAGACACCACATGGTCAACCCCGGCACCGAGCGAGAAGATGGCCTTAAGATTGGAAAGCGTCTTGATCAGTCCCTGTGGCTGTTTCCAGAACAGGGCATAGTCAATCGTTTCTGGATCGTAATTTTCGTCACCGGTGACGATCTTGGCACCAGGAAGCCGCGCGACCATTGCCTCTTTCCATGCGGCGTCTTCGCCGGCGGCGGAAATAAGGATATTGGGGGCATTGTTGGCGGTTGACATGGTGTTCTCCTGATTTTCCGGTGCCCGATACCTGGGGGACGAACGGGGTCTGGTGGCGGGATACGCAATGGCTTCTTTATGTAAAACGCGCCAGATCGCAAAGCGTTCCTTTGCAAAGTCTGACGCGTCTATTGATGGCAGCTATTGCCATCTCCGGTCAATCAATTGGCGTGTGATTGACCGGGCATTTATTGGGCATTTGCCGGTCGTGACCGGTATATTTTTTGGTATCAGGGCATCTGACCCGTCTGTGCGCCGAACCCGTCTGAACAGATTGGCAGTTGTTTGATCACCCGTTTCGGGATCGACCGGTTCGGTTTAGTGGGCGAAAATCATCGCCGGATCACGGAATGTCTTGAATTCAAGACCATTGCCAGCCGGATCTTCGACAAAGAACGTGCCCTGTTCACCCGGTTCGCCCTTAAAGCGGATTTTCGGTTCGAGAAGAAACGGCACATTGGCGGCTTTCAGGCGATCGGCAAGGTCATGCCAGATATCCCATTCCAGAACCGCACCGAAATGCGGGATCGGAACCGCATCACCATCGACAGTGCCAGCACCCTTGTTCTGACCGGCTTCGGGGCGGACATGGGCAGACAACTGATGACCAAAGAAATCAAAATCAATCCATGCCTCGGTCGAACGTCCTTCGGCACAGCCAAGAATGTCGATGTAAAAGGCGCGGGTATCGGCAATCGATTTGATCGGGAAGGCCAGATGGAACGGGGGCAGCGACATGGGAATCTCCTAGATAATCTAATGCTTGGTTGTTAGAAACAGTTTAAATCAGCATAATATTGCGGTCAAAATCAGAAGTTCTGCCCTTATCATAAGGAAATCTATTGATATGGCGCTGCGCCCGACCACCCCGCCGCTCAATGCGCTTCGCGCTTTTGAGGCCGCCGCCCGCCTGGGCAGTTTTGCCCGTGCCGCAAACGAACTTTCGGTGACACCGGGCGCGATCAGCCAACAGGTAGCCAATCTGGAAGGCAGCCTTGGCATGGTGCTGTTTGATCGCAATGGCCCAAAACTGGCTTTGCGCGAAGCCGGACGGGCCTATTTACCCAGTTTGCGCCGTGCCCTGGACGAGATCGAGGCCGCCACCCTTGATCTGGTCACCCACGGAGTTGGCGAACGCCGTCTGGTAATCGGGGCATTGCATACGCTGGCCAGCTCCTGGCTGATTCCAAGATTGAAACGATTTCAAAACGAACACCCTGATATCCGCCCGGTGATCGAGACATTGGCGCTTAATTTCGCGACCCCGGAACGCAGTCCCGATCTTGCAACACGCCAGATGGATGTCGGGCTTTATTTTGGCGACGGGACCTGGAAAGACGCGCGTGCCGATAAACTTTTTGATGAAATTCAGGTGGTTGTTGCCAAACCCGGAACCATCGCATCCGATCCGTCAGATGATTTGACGACCCTGATTTCGGGGCAGACCCGCCTGATCCACACCACCCGGCCCAAGGCCTGGCATGATTGGGGACAGGCGCATGGGGTGACCATATCGGGGGCCCCCGGACCGGGGTTCGAGCATTTCTTCATGCTGATCGAGGCCGCAAAGGCCGGGATGGGTATTGCCCTTTTGCCGCGCGTTCTGATCGAAGGGCCGCTTGCCGACGGGACGCTTGAGATCGTCTGTGATGCCACCTTGCAAAATCCCGGCGCCTATTACCTGATCACACCGCAAAGCAGAATGGACGCCCCCGAAGTCAGTGCATTTCGCGACTGGTTGCTGCGCGAAGTCGCGGACAATACTCCAGTCTGATCTGGCGAAAATTCGCGGTTTCTGGGGATTTTTGACGGCTTACGCGCCTTGCCTGCGGCGATAGATACTGTGAAGCAGATGGTCTTTCTTGGGGCCGGTGATTTTTATTTTTGTTTCGAAATGATTATCATTCTGCCAGATCATGCAGTGATGATAAAAATCCTCACCGCACGGATGAATGTCGCGCGCACACAGCCCATCTGTCGCATCCTCACCAAAGTGCAGCATCACATAGCGATTGCCAAAACTTAGCGGGTCCCGAAACAGAAGCTCGATCGCGGCCGGGTCTTCGTGCAGCACAAAATCATATTCGCGGTAACCGTCAAACCGTTTGCCATCGGTGCGGGTCAGAAAGCCTTCTTCGCGATAGCGCAGGACATTTGGTTTATCGGGATCGGCGGCGTGAAATGTCACCTCGCCCGTAAACTGTCCGGCATCGCCCAGATCGCGCACCAGTGACCAGTCCCCGGCCAGGGCAGCAAAGATATCGGATGCATTGGGCGTGGCTGTATTCATCGGCATTTGGATTAATCTTGATCGGGATAAAAAAGGCAGGGTCGCGATACGGTCACCCTGCCTTTTATGTTGCGTGTCAGTATATTGCGTATCAGAGGGGCTTATGCCTTTGGCAACATCAGGCCAAGCTTGGTGCCGCCAATGATATGGACATGGAGATGCGGCACGTCCTGGCGACCATGGTCGCGGGTATTGGCGATCAGGCGATAGCCGTCTTCGAGCACACCGGCTTCCTTGGCTATTTTGCCGATCGCGCGGGTATAGGCAACGATTTCAGCATCCGACGCATTCAGGGCAAAGTCGTCATAGGATGTATAGGCGCCCTTGGGGATGACCAGAATATGGGTCGGGGCCTGTGGGGCGATATCGTTGAAGGCCAGCACATGGTCGTCTTCATAGACCTTGGTGCACGGGATTTCGCCGCGCAGGATTTTGGCAAAGATGTTTTCCGGATCGTAAGGCTGAACGGCCATCTTGGGGCTCCTGATCGATATAATCTGATGATGGCTGCCATATTGGACAGGCTTGGCGTCAGGTGCAATTTCGATTTTCGAATTTCTGCCGGTTTTGCATCTTTGTCATTCCGGGCTGAAATCGACAATCGAGCCCGGACCATAATGCCCAAAGCACGATGCCGGTCCCAACCTTCGCGGCCACAGGCCATGTTCGGGCGTTACGGGGTGGATTGCGGCGATCAGGGCAATATGTTTTACGGCAAGGACAAAGGATTAATCAGCCTTGCGCGATGCCTTTTCTGCAATGCCTGAAATGCCCTGACGCTCGGCCAGAATTTGCCAGACATCTTCGGGTTTTACCCCCTGATCGGCCCAAAGAACCGTCAGGTGATAAAGAAGATCGGCACTTTCCGATGCGACCTTGTCCGGGGTTTCGGCCAGTGCTGCAATCACGGTTTCAACGCCTTCTTCGCCGACTTTCTGGGCGATTTTGGCTGTGCCCTTGGCAAACAGCTTGGCCGTATAGCTGGTGTTCGGATCGGCCCCCTTGCGGGCGGCAACGGTGGCGTAAAGTGCATCGAGGATGTGTTGATCAGCCATAACTTACTCCTCACGCACCGGAATGCCAGCGGCCTTCATGTGGTCTTTGACCTCGCGAATGCGATAGGTGCCGAAATGGAAGATCGACGCGGCCAGAACGGCTGATGCGTGACCCTCGGTCACGCCTTCGACCATGTGATCAAGCGTGCCCACCCCGCCTGATGCAATCACCGGAACATGGACGGAATCGGCGATCGTGCGGGTCAGCGGGATGTTAAAGCCCGACTTGGTGCCATCGCGATCCATCGAGGTGACAAGAAGTTCACCCGCACCATATTCGGTCATTTGTTTTGCAAACGAAACGGCATCAATTCCGGTCGGTTCGCGGCCACCATGGGTAAAGATTTCAAACTTGTCCGGGCCGACCGATTTGGCATCAATCGAAACGACAATGCATTGCGACCCGAACTTGCGCGCGGCTTCGCGCACGAGATCGGGGTTTTTCACCGCAGCAGTATTGATCGAAACCTTGTCGGCACCGGCCAGCAACAGCTTGCGGATGTCTTCGAGCGATCGCACACCGCCGCCAACCGTAACCGGCATAAAGCAGGCCTCGGCCGTTCGGGCAACCACGTCAAAGATTGTGTCGCGGTTATCAGATGATGCGGTGATGTCCAAAAAGCACAGTTCGTCCGCGCCCTCGGCATCGTAAATCCGCGCCTGTTCGACCGGATCGCCGGCATCAATCAGATCAACGAAATTGACCCCTTTGACAACACGTCCGTCCTTGACGTCAAGACAGGGAATGACACGGGTTTTTAACATGGTCGGTTTCCTGTTTTGCTCGATTACGCAAGGGCTGCGATGGCTTCGGCCAGGTCAATACGCCCGTCATAAAGCGCACGGCCCGAAATCGCACCGTCAATGCCGGCACTCGTATGCTTTTTCACCGCAATCAGATCATCAAGCGACGATACCCCGCCCGAAACGATCACCGGGGTCGAGATTTCAGACGCCAGTGCGACGGTGGACTCGATGTTCGGTCCACCCATCGCGCCATCGCGGTCGATATCGGTAAAGATGATCGCGGTAACCCCGCAATCCTCGAACTTTTTGGCAAGTTCAAGGGCGGTAACTTCCGACGTTTCTGCCCAGCCTTCAACCGCGACATAGCCATCACGGGCATCAATGCCAACGGCAACCCGACCCGGCCATTTCGCGCAGGCTTCCTTGACAAAATCCGGATTGCGCAGGGCAACGGTGCCGAGGATCACACGCGTGATGCCCTTGTTCAGCCAGTAATCAACGGTTTCCATGGTGCGGATGCCGCCACCAAGCTGGGTCTGGGCTTTGCCATCAACGGCCGCCAGGATCGAATCAACCGCCGCACCGTTAACCGGTTCGCCGGCAAAGGCACCGTTCAGATCAACAATATGGACCCAGTGACAGCCCGCCTGAACAAATTCACCCGCCTGTGCGCCGGGGTCATTGTTGAATACCGTGGCCTTGTCCATGTCGCCGCGCAAAAGGCGCACACATGCGCCGTCTTTAAGGTCGATTGCGGGATAAAGATTCACTGATCAGAGTCCTGTAATTTCTTGGTGTAATAGTAACCTTCGACCATTTTGCCGTCGATCATCGCATAATAGGGATTGATGCCCCAACGGACATAGCCAAGCCCGTTATAAAGCGCGATGGCGGCCTTCTGGGTTTCGCGAAGGTCCAGTTTCAAAACGTTATAGCCCGCCTGACGGGCGAAATATTCAATCGAACGCACGATCGCCTTGCCATTGCCGCGCCCGCGCGCCCAGGGGGCCACGAAATGACCGGTGATCTGGGCGGAATGGCGCTGCGCTTCAAGGTTGGCAGGCGTTTCAATCAGCTGTGCTGCACCGGAAATCACGCCATCAACGCGCGACACAAACAGATGCCGCCCGGGCATCAGCAACACGCCACGCCAGTATTTTTCCATATCCGGGCGATCGGGCGGGGTCAGCCAGCCAAATCCACCACCCTCGACAATCGCCTGGGTGCAGGCATCGACGATGTCGGAAAGCTCGCCTGCGGAAAGTTCGGTCACGCATTCGGCAACAACGCCGGGCTGAATGGTATCAGATGGTGCGATCATGGCTTCCATCCCAGGAAATTACCAATGATGGTAAGCCCCGTTTTCTGGCTTTTTTCCGGGTGAAACTGGGTGCCGATCATGTTGTCACGCCCGATCATCGCCGTCAGTTCCCCGCCATAGGAAACCGATGCCAGTCGCTGGTCGGGATTGGCAACATGCATGTGATAGCTGTGCACGAAATAGGCGTGATCCCCGTCCGAAATACCGCGAAGGACCGGATGGGATTTGCCTGCGGGATCAAGCACCAGTTCGTTCCAGCCCATATGCGGGATTTTCAGGGTCGGATCGCTGGGTTCGATCGCAACCACCTCGCCCGCGATCCAGTCAAGGCCGGGGGTATCGGCAAATTCACGGCCAACCGATGACATCAGCTGCATGCCGACACAGATGCCAAAGAACGGCTTGCCGCCCTTGATCACCTGTTCGTTCAGAACATCGACCATGCCGGTCACGGCATCAAGTCCGGCCCGGCAATCGGCATAGGCACCAACACCCGGAAGCACGATATGGCTGGCGTTGCGGACCTTTTCCGGGTCATCGGTGACAATGATTGCATCGGAAAAGCCGGTTTCGCGGGCGGCACGCTCGAACGCCTTGGCAGCAGAGCGCAGATTGCCTGAACCGTAATCAATAATCGCAACACTCATGGGTAGGATGGGCTCCCGGTTGAGGGGGTTGATATGGTGGTTTGCTGCATCTGTGGGACGCGCAGTTTCGATATGGTCAAACGCTCAAAACAGCGATGTTCGGCATCGCTTTGGGTTTTACCAGCAACGATATCGGTCATTTTCCAGCCCTGTGCCGCCAGTTTGCGCCGGCGCAAATCATTGGCAATCAGGCCAAAGCCGATCCCGGTAACAAGCGCCAGGGCGAAATCCATTTCCGGCCCGCCATCAAAGAACATGACCGCAAGACTGCACAGAATTGAAACAACGACCAGACCAAAGAATCCCAGCCACAGCCGATGATACAACGCCCAAAGACCCGACAGCAGAAAGGCCCAGAAATTGAACCCTTCGCGGATCAGGATGGCGTTTTCCATCGGTTCGGCATCGCCGGGATGGATATGTACTGTGTAAACCTTCATCGAAAACCGATTTTCTGGTCCCGGTGTTCTCGCAACAGCACCGGTAAATTTTCGATCAGATCAAGCTGACCCGCTTAAAGCGAACCGCCAAGGGTCCCCTTGGTCGACGGAATGGCATCGGATTTGCGCGGATCGATTTCGATCGCATCGCGCAAGGACCGTGCAAGCGCCTTAAAGGCACTTTCGATGATATGGTGATTGTTCTCGCCATACAGGTTCTCGACATGCAGGGTAATACCGGCCGCCTGGGCAAAGCCCTGGAACCATTCGCGGAACAATTCGGTGTCCATATCGCCCAGCTTGTCGCGGGTGAAATTGACATTCCAGATCAGATAGGGACGGCTTGAAATATCAAGTGCGACACGGGTCAATGCCTCGTCCATCGGCAGCAGGCAACTGCCATAACGCGTAATGCCCTTTTTATCGCCAAGCGCCTGTGCAAAGGCCTGGCCAATCGCGATGCCGCTATCTTCTGTCGTGTGATGGAAATCAATATGCAGGTCGCCCTTGGCCCGGACCTTAAGGTCCATCAGGCTGTGACGCGAAAGCTGTTCGAGCATGTGATCAAGGAAACCGACCCCGGTCTCGACATCATAGATGCCGGTCCCGT
Source organism: Thalassospira povalilytica (assembly GCF_002844235.1). GTDB lineage: Bacteria > Pseudomonadota > Alphaproteobacteria > Rhodospirillales > Thalassospiraceae > Thalassospira > Thalassospira povalilytica. Next base: position 303,121 of record NZ_PGTS01000003.1, read on the forward strand.
CAAGGTTCAGTTCAACCATGATCTGGGTTTCGTTTGTATTACGCTCAACGCGGGCCTTGCGCATGCAAAGCTCCTTTCCTGCAGATATTGATGCATATGATGGACCGTATGTAGCAACAAACCCGTGGAAAAGCCAGTTTTAGGTGGCTACGTAATGGCCGCAAAATATGCGCCTAGTCCGGAACGGAGCTTTCAATGAGCCGATAACTGGTGCTGCGGCCACCAGACGAGTTTTTTTGCAGGATGCCTGCATCAAGCAATGACTGGATATCACGCAGTGCGGTGTCATTTGAGCATTTGGCGATTTTTGCATATTTCGACGTGTTCATGTGCCCTTTGAACCCTTCGAGCATACGGTTAAGCACAAGGGTCTGTCGGGCATTCAGCCCGGCCTTGTTGGCGATATCCCAGATGCGTGCTTTTTTCAGGACGGACTCAAGTGTTTCATCTGCCGCTTCAATCGCACGGCCAAGGCATGTGACGAACCAGCTGATCCATTCTGTTATATCGGGCGTGGCGCGTTGTTGACGTTCAAGTTGGGCGTAATAATCGCGCCGTTCTGCTTCGATCCGGGTCGACATGCTGTAAAAACGGGTAGAATTGTTATCGGCACGGGCCAGCGCCAGATCGGCAATCGCGCGTGCGATGCGCCCATTGCCATCATCAAAAGGATGAATTGTGACAAACCAGAAATGGGCAATGGCAGCGCGGATGACCGGGTCTATTGTTGACGGGCCTTCAAACCAGTCGATGAAAGCCGATATTTCGTCGTCAATCCGGGGGGCGCCCGGCGCTTCGAAATGAACAGTTTCACGACCGAACGGGCCTGAAACAACCTGCATAGGGCCACCTTGATCATCTCGCCATATCCCGGTTCTGATTTTGTGCATGCCGCTGCGCCCGGTGGGAAACAGGGCAGCATGCCAGGCAAGAAGACGGTCTTTTGTCAGCGTTTCGTGATAATTCTGAGTGGCGTCGAGCATCATTTCAACCACCCCGTCGACATGGCGATTGGTTGGAACCATTCCCGCCATATCCATCCCCAAACGTCGTGCGACCGAAGACCGAACTTCATCCCTGTTGAGCTGTTCGCCTTCGATGGCGGATGATTTGATGATGTCGTTTGTCAGGGTGCTCAGGCTTGCTTCGCGTTGTAAATCAAAGCCCAGAGCTGTCATTTTACCAATGAGTTTGCCTTGCCGAAAACGACAGTCAGCCAAGTCGACGATAAGGGCGTTATCGTCCCAGAAGAAATTCGGCCAATCTGTGTGTTCATGAATCCAGGGCATAATCACCGCTCCGTTTGCGGTGATTATGCCGGGAATTTGCGGTGAATAGCAAGTTTATTTACTGCAAAATATGCGGTGAATATGGGGGGATTCACCGCATCCCCTAGACAAAGTCGAATTTATCGACATCAAACAGACCGCGATCGGTCATTTTAAGATGCGGAATGACCGGAAGTGCCAGGAAGGCGACCTGAAGGAACGGCTCGGGCAAAACGCATCCCAGATCCTTGGCGGCTGCGCGGAGTTTGATCAGGTCTTTTTCAACAATCTCGAACGGCTCAAGGCTCATCAATCCAGCGACCGGCAATGGCAGTTCGGCGGCCACCGTGCCGCCATCGGCAACGGCAAAGCCGCCGCCCATTTCAATCAGGCGATTGACGGCTGCGGCCATGTCGGCGTCATTGGCCCCGACCACGGTGATATTGTGGCTGTCATGGCCGACGGATGATGCAATCGCCCCGCGTTTCAGGCCAAAACCACGTACAAAGCTGCGTCCGATATTGCCATTGATCCCGTGGCGTTCGACGACCGCGACCTTGATCACGTCATTGGCAAGATCGGGTTTCAGGCCATTCTCACCAATCTCAAGGGTGGCTTCATCGCGAAAAGTCAGGATAAGCCCCGGTTTGACCTTGATCACCGGGGTCTGGTTTTGCCCCGGTTTGGGATCACAGGCGAATGCCTCGGCCGATACGGGTTTGGCTTTCATCGAGCTTAGGCCGACAGGCGCGATGGTTTTGCGCCCGGCAAACAGATCGTCGCTGACCAACCGGCCACGGGCGATGACAGCGCTAACATCGCAGGTTTCAAGATCATCCAGAATGGCGATATCGGCCCGCCACCCCGGCCCGATCAATCCGCGATCACGCAGGCCGAAAATACGAGCTGCGGAATGCGATGCGGCGCGATAGGCATGATGGATCGGACAATTGCGTGCCTTGAGATGCCCGATCAGGCGGCGCACCAGACTGTCCAGATGGCCTTCCTCGCCGATATCAAGGGGGTTGCGGTCATCCGTACAAAGGGCCACAAAGCTTGAGCTGTTTTCATCGAGAATTTCGGCAAGGGCTTCGAGATCCTTGGAAACCGATCCTTCGCGGATCAGGATCGCCATGCCCTTGGCCAGTTTTTCGCGGGCTTCTGCGGCCGATGTTGCTTCGTGATCGGTGCGGATGCCCGCCGCCATATAGCCATTCAAATCCATGCCGCGCACCAGCGGCGCATGACCATCAATATGGCCATCCTGAAATGCTTCAAGTTTGGCCATGATGCCCGGATCAAGGTTGAGCACACCGGGATAGTTCATCATTTCGGCAAGGCCGACGACCTTTTCATGATCGCGGAACGGCAACAGGTCTTCGATTTCAAGTCGCGCGCCGGCGGTTTCAAACGCCGTGGCCGGCACACAGGATGAAAGATTGACCCGCACATCCATGATTGTCTGTTCGGCGCAATCAAGGAAATATTTGATGCCTTCGGAGCCCAGCACATTGGCGATTTCATGCGGATCACACAAAACCGTGGTCACGCCATGCGGCAAGACACAGCGATCAAATTCAAGCGGGGTAACCAGCGAGCTTTCAATATGAAGGTGGGTATCGATAAAGCCGGGGACTGCGAATTTGCCAGTGCAATCGATCTCGTCCCGGCCTTCATAACTGTCATGGGTGCCGACAATGCGGTCGCCGACAATGGCAATGTCGGTTTGGGTTACCGATCCTGTGATAACATCGAGAAGCCCGATATTGCGCAAAACCAGATCGGCCTTGATCTTGCCCTGACCGGCAAGGATGCATTTGCCAAGATGGGTTTGGGAAAGATCGGTGCTGCTCATGATGTTTGGTCCTGTATTCTTGAAATTCTTTTCTGACGATCAAGCCTAAAGCATGTGGGGCCGGTGTGCTTTGAATTTTTATGCATATGGGCGTTGAAACTGTGTTTGCATCACAGCAAAGGTTCGATGCGGTCTGTCTGGTGGCTTCTGCCCTTGACCGGGGCGTCTGCCGTGCTAACTCTTGGGCGAAGCAATCGATGAGATTCAAGGATAATTCATGAGCGAACAACAAAGCTGGCATGGCACGACAATTCTGTCGGTGCGCAAGGGCAATGAAGTCGTGGTGGCGGGTGATGGTCAGGTATCGCTTGGCCCGACCGTGATCAAGGGCAATGCCCGCAAGGTCCGCCGGATCGGCCAGAAAGGCGAGATCATGGTCGGTTTCGCCGGTGCAACGGCGGATGCCTTTACCCTGCTTGAGCGGCTCGAAGCAAAGCTTGACCGCCATCCGGGGCAGACCATGCGTGCCTGTGTTGAACTTGCCAAGGATTGGCGTACTGACCGTTATCTGCGCAAGCTCGAAGCCATGATGGCGGTTGCCGACAAGGATGTGTCGCTGGTGCTGACCGGGCAGGGTGATGTTCTTGAACCCGAAGACGGCATCATTGCCATCGGATCGGGCGGGAACTATGCACTGGCCGCGGCGCGTGCCCTGATTGACCAGGATCTCAGTGCTGAGGAAATCGCCCGCAAGGCCATGGCAATTGCCGGCGAGATTTGTGTCTATACCAACGGCAATGTCCTTTTGGAAAAGATTGAAATCGAGGATGCGAAATAAGCAGGGCGCCAATCCGGGCCCTGTCGCTGCATCTGTCGCAATAAGATACGGAATAAATCATGACCCAACATTTCAGCCCGCGCGAAATTGTTTCTGAACTCGATCGTCATATCATCGGGCAGAAAGACGCCAAGCGCGCGGTCGCCATTGCGTTGCGCAACCGGTGGCGCCGTCAGCAGCTTGACGACACCATGCGCAATGAAGTTCTGCCCAAAAACATCCTGATGATCGGCCCGACCGGTGTCGGTAAAACCGAAATTGCGCGCCGTCTGGCAAAGCTTGCCGATGCACCGTTCATCAAGATTGAGGCAACCAAATTTACCGAAGTCGGCTATGTCGGGCGTGATGTCGAACAGATCGTGCGTGATCTGGTCGAAGTTTCGATTGATCTGACGCGCGAAAGCATGCGCAAAAAAGTCCGCGCCAAGGCCGAAATGCAGGCCGAAGAACGCATTCTTGACGGGCTTGTCGGTGAAAATGCGTCTTCTGACACCCGTCAGAAATTCCGCAAGATGCTGCGCGAAGGCGAACTTCAGCAAAAAGAAATCGAAATCAACGTTCAGGAAAGCAGCTCGGCCTCGATGCCGACCATCGATATCCCGGGCATGCCCGGTGCCCAGATGGGGATGCTTAACCTGAATGACATGTTCGGCAAGGCATTTGGCGGCAATACCAAGCCCAAACGCATGACCGTCGAAGAAGCGTTCGAGCGCCTGATCGATGAAGAAGGCGACAAGCTTCTGGATATGGACAAGGTCACCGCCGAGGCGATCGAGAATGTCGAACAGAACGGTATTGTGTTCCTCGACGAGATCGACAAGATCACCGCACGGTCCGAGCGCGGTGGCGATGTATCGCGCGAAGGTGTTCAGCGTGATCTGTTGCCGCTGATCGAAGGAACCAGCGTTTCGACCAAGCATGGCACGGTGAAGACCGACCATATCCTGTTTATCTGTTCGGGCGCTTTCCATCTGGCCAAGCCATCGGACCTGCTGCCGGAATTGCAGGGTCGCTTGCCGATCCGGGTTGAATTGAAAGCCCTGACCGAAGGTGACTTCCGCCGTATCCTGATGGAACCGGAAGCCTCCCTGATCAAGCAGTATATCGCGCTGATGAAGACCGAGGATGTCACCCTGGACTTTACCGATGATGCGATTGATGAAATCGCCCGCATTTCGGCCAATGTGAACGAAACGGTCGAAAATATCGGGGCGCGTCGTCTGCATACGGTTCTTGAAAAGCTGCTTGATGATATCAGCTTTACCGCGACCGATCGTGGTGGTGAAACGTTCAAGGTCGATGCCAATTATGTCCGCGAACAGGTCGAAGATCTGTCAAAGGATGCCGATCTTTCGAAGTTTATTCTGTAATCGAAACGTTCTGCCGAATCAGATTCAGATCAGAGACGCAAAAGGCCAGCACGATGTTGCTGGCCTTTTTTATTTAACCCTCATCCGCCGCAATCTGGCCTATGGTCATGCATTGGGAATGTATCGATTTCGGGGGCGCGGCCATGCCTTATGACGTTGTTTATCTGGCAGACAGACCTGATTGCGTAGACGCCTGTGCAGCTTGGGCATATGGGCGTTGGGGCGTGCAAAAGCCTGACAGCAGCCTTGAAAAAGCCAGAGCGTACTTCGCTCAATGCTGTCAAAAGGATGATCTTCCCCTAACGCTTTTGGCAATCAACAAAGATACCAACTTTCCGATAGGGATGGTCAGCCTTTGGCCTCGGGACGATGAAGGATGGCCGGATAAAACCCCTTGGGTTGCTGCCGTCTATACGCTTTATCGATATCGTGGACTGGGCATTGCAAAAAAGCTTGTAGAAAGCATCCTGCAAGAAGCAAAACGTTTTGGGGTCGATATTATTTACCTGCAAGCCGGAAGCGCGGCCGAGATGTATCGAAAATTCGGTTTCCGCGAAATTGATCGAAGAGATACGAATACCGCGGCAGCAGGTCATGAAATCCTGTTTTGCAAGGATATCTGACTGCTATCCAAAGCAGATCAGGCGGAATGCAGTTTCCGGACATTATCGCCGGTTTTGGCCGGCAGATAGACGGTAAAGACTGAACCGACGCCCTGTTCGCTTTCGATCTGCATGGTGCCGCGGTGGCGCTGGACAAGGTGCTTGACGATGGCAAGACCAAGACCGGTACCGCCAACTGCGCGCGATCGTGCGGTATCGACCCGATAGAACCGTTCGGTCAGACGCGGCAGATGTTCGCGCGCAATGCCGTCGGAATGATCGCGGATAGCAACGGCCATGATCCGGTCATGGCGGAACCGGGCCAGTGCGCCCGGCGGGTTTTTGACCAGGCTGATCGAAACTTCGACATCGGTATTGGCGTGGCCATATTTGATGGCGTTTTCGACCAGATTGACAAAGACCTGGGTCAGTTCCTTTTCCTCGCCGACCATTTCGGTGTTGTCGAGTTCGCTGGTCACACGGATGTTCATGCCCTTTGCCTGCGCCTTCATGGTCAGACTTTCGGCAACCTTGCCGATGATCTTGCCAACATCGCATTCTTCGGATGGCGGGGTATGTTCATTCAGTTCGATCCGCGCCAGCGACAGCAAATCTTCGATCAGATGCTGCATGCGTTGGGCCTGATCGCGCATGACCGGCAGGAACTGGTTGAGCGCATCGGGGTCATCCTTGGCCGGGCCTTCAAGCGTTTCGATAAAGCCCAGCAACACCGAAAGCGGGGTACGCAATTCATGACCGGCATCGGTCGCGAAATCGGCACGCATCTGTTCCAGTTTGCGAAGCTCGGTCAGGTCCGAGAAACTCAGCACAAAGTTCCGGTCCCCGGTTGCGGCGGGCAGTCGTGCGGTGAGCACGTCGTAATGACGGTGCGCGTCGCTGGCCAGAACAAATTCGGCATGCTTCATGGTTTCGCGGGCATTGGCGACGTCATCAAATGCGTCCAGAAGGATCGGGTCACGGATAAACCGTGTCAGATCGCGCCCGGTTTCAAGATTGTGAAACAGCCCCTTGGCCGCCTGGTTGAAGCCGGTCACAACCCGGTGCCGGTTGACCATCACCACCGGGTTTGGCAGGTGATCAAGGATTTCGGCATCGGTGCTGGTTTGTGCTTCAAGAAGCGCGATACGATCACGGAAGGCCGCAGCAATCTGGGTATAAAGCGATGAAAGTTCAGCCGCAGCACCAAACGAAATATGTTGCGGCGGGGCACCCTTGAACCGGTCGCGCAAATCCGTGGCATAGCGTGCCACCCGGCGCAGATCGCCGAAATAGATGCGCAGCATTGCGGTGATGCCAAGCCAGGACAGCGTGGCAGACAGGATCGCCGTGCCCCAGCCAAGCAGCTCCATCGCCGCAAGGACGACAAAGACAATGCCCGCCGGAAAGGCGATGGCCAAAGCTGTAAGTATCAATTGGCGGAAGCCCAATTAACGCTCCTGTTTACGGGGGTTGCGGTGATCCGGTGCACGCGGTTGTAAAAGTGGACCTAAAATGGTTATGGGCCAGTAAAGATCAAATAAAAGTTTGATGACAGTTTTCAAGTTGCTCAGCCGATTGAAAAAATCCGTCGAAGCATGGCCCGGCCGTGCTTTATCAGAAAATCACAACCCTGAAATATAAAAAAGGCCCCCGACTGTCGGAGGCCTTCTGGAAGATCGAGGACGGGTTTTGCGAAATCAGATGATTTCAGCCCCCTGATCAAAACTGAGCCGCGGGCTGCGCGGTGGCAATTTGTTGCGGTCGCCATAACCGATATTGATCAGAAGGTTGGTCTTAAGCGGTGTACCTGCAAAAAATTCGCCATCCAGTCCCGCTGCATCAAATCCCGACATCGGACCGCAATCAAGCCCGAGACCACGCAAGGCAAGAATGAAATATCCGGCCTGAAGTGAACTGTTGCGAAAAGCGGTGGCTTTGATCGCGTCATCCTTGCCGGCAAACCATGACCGCGCATCGGTATGGGGAAACAGATCAGGAAGCTTTTCGTAAAATTCCATGTCCTGGGCCACGATCGCGGTCACCGGGGCGTTCATTGTCTTGTCGACATTGCCTTCGGAAAGGAACGGTTTAAGGCGCTTTTTGGCGGCATCGGATTTGACAAAGGTAATGCGCATCGGTTCGCAATTGGCGCTGGTCGGGCCCAGCACCGTCAGATCCCACGCCTGTTTGAGCAAGCCGGTATCGACATCACGGTCCTGCCAGTTATTGAAGGTGCGCGCATTGTGGAACAGAAGACCAAAAGCATCAGAATCAAGCATGGGGCCTCATCAGTTTGGGTTATAGGTCTGTTTCAAAGGTAACCCTGATGAACCAATTCGCAACCATCTATATGAAATATGGAAAAACAATTGGTTCGCTGGTATTTTTGCTTTTGCAAAACGATCCCGGCAAACGGGACGCTGCACCCGGACGACGGTGAAAACAGCATGTCCGGTGCACAGGGCCGACCCCCATATGTCGCCCTGATTGGAGTGGTTGGTAGAAGACTGGAAACAATTATGAAATTCGAGACCAAAGGGCAAAGGTCATCGTCGGTAACCGATCTGCTTTCCCCCGGCTCCATGCTGCGCGGTATGGTTTTCGGGATGTCGTTTGCTGTTGGGTTAACATTCGGTGTCGGTCAGGGCAGCGCCCAGTCGGTTGAAACCGAAACCACTGCACCGGCCACCATGCCGGTTGCCGAGCCGTCTGCGCAAAGTGACAGTGCGGCTGATCCCGACATGTCGGCACAATCAGCAGCACCCGGGGCACCAGCATCCGAAACAGCGGCTCCTGAAGTGCCGCAACCCGAAGCATCGGCCGTTGATCAGGCTGTTGATCCGGCCGTTGATCCCATTGTTGCCGAAAAACCGGCAGCAGCACCGGCAGGTGATGCCACCTCGGCGGTTGTTTTCATGTATCACCGGTTTGGCGAAGATGAATATCCGTCGACCAACATCAAGATCGACCAGTTCAAGGAACATATCGCCGAACTGACCAGTGGCGGATACACGGTTATGGGGCTGCCACAGATCGTCACGGCGATTGAAAATGGTGGCGGTTTGCCTGATCGTACCATCGGCATCACCATCGATGATGCCTATCGATCTGTGTATGAACAGGCCTGGCCGATCTTCAAGGCCCACAATATGCCCTTTACGGTCTTTGTTTCTACCCAACAGATCGATGACGGCTTTTCCAATTACATGACCTGGGACATGGTGCGTGATCTGGTAAAGGCCGGGGTCACTATTGGGGGTCACAGCCAGCATCATTCCCACCTGCCTGATCTTGATATTGCGGCCGTCAAGGCCGAACTGGATCATTCGGCCAAACGGTTCAAGGAAGAGCTTGGCTTTGTGCCTGATATCTTTGCCTATCCCTATGGCGAGGCAAATGCAGACGTGATCAGTGCGGTCAAGGAGGCCGGATACAAGGCCGCATTTGGTCAGCAAAGCGGTGCCATGAGCACGGAATCCGATTTCATGTATCTGCCGCGCTTTGCGCTGAACGAACATTATGGCGCAATGGACCGCTTCAAATTGGCGGCAAATTCGTTGCCATTGCGGGTCAGCGACGTGACCCCGGGGGACTATACCCTGACGCGCAATCCGCCTGCATTCGGCTTTACCCTTAAGGAGCCGACAGCCAATATCGCCTGTTATCCGTCCGATGGTGACGCAACCATGAGCCGCCTTGGCGATGAGCGCGTTGAAATTCGCCTTGATGGGCCGGTCGCATCGGGACGCTGGCGCATCAATTGCACGGCGATGGGCCCGGATTCCCGTTGGCAATGGTTCGGGATGCTTTACACTGTACCGTGAAGCCTTTGATGCCGTTGCTTTTTGGGATTTCAAGGCACCCCAAAACAAAGCGCCGCGATCCTTTCCGGACCGCGGCGTTTGCCATTTCGGTTATGGGCGCTTGCGTCCCATAATGAGACAATGTAGGTTAACCACACTTTTAAACCGTAATTAATTGGTAATCACAGTGTCGGCAGGCAAGAATATCCTTTTGATCATCTCGGGCGGCATTGCGGCCTATAAGGTTCTTGAAGTGATCCGTCGGCTCAGAGACCGCGAAATCAATATCCGCGCCATCCTGACCAAGGGTGGCGAACAGTTCGTGACACCGTTGTCTGTGGCGGCATTGACGGAAAACAAGGTCTATCAGGATCTGTTTTCCCTTACCGACGAAGCCGAGATGGGCCATATCCGTCTGTCGCGTGAGGCCGACCTTGTTCTGGTCGCCCCGGCAAGTGCCGATATCCTTGCAAAAATGGCAACCGGACAGGCCGGTGATCTGGCGACAACCGCGCTGTTGGCGACCAACAAGCCGGTGATGATTGCGCCTGCCATGAATGTGGAAATGTGGAACCATCCGGCGACACAGGCCAATATCGCAACGCTTGAAAGCCGCGGAGTGATCCGGGTGGGGCCGTCTGCCGGTGATCTTGCCTGTGGCGAAACCGGTTCGGGGCGTCTGGCGGAACCGGCCGAGATTATCGCAAACGTGCTTGATTTCCTTGAAAGTCAGTCTGCGCCCAAGCCGCTTGCCGGCAAAAAGGCGGTCGTGACCAGCGGCCCGACCCACGAGCCGATTGATCCGGTGCGCTACATCGCCAACCGGTCATCGGGCAAACAGGGCCATGCAATTGCCCAGGCACTTGCCAATGCCGGTGCGGAAGTGACGCTGGTGTCCGGTCCTGTGACCCTGCCCGATCCGGTCGGGGTGACGGTTGTACGGGTTGAAACAGCGCGCGATATGCTTGCCGCGGTTCAAAATGCCCTGCCGGCGGATATTGCGGTTTGTGCCGCTGCTGTTGCCGACTGGCGTACTGCTGATGAAGCCGGTCAGAAGCTTAAAAAGGATGGGTCGGGGATTATTCCCGATCTTAAACTTGCGGAAAATCCCGACATTCTGGCAACCATCAGCCAGTCCGGGGCATCGCGCCCGGGGCTTGTGATCGGCTTTGCCGCAGAAACCGAAAAAGTCACCGAACATGCCCGTGCCAAGCGCGCGCGCAAGGGATGCGACTGGATTCTTGCCAATGATGTGGCGCCCGATACCGGGACCTTTGGCGGGGATCTGAACGAGGTCTTCCTGATTTCAGGGGATGATGCGGGCGCTGACGAACATTGGTCGCGCCAAAGCAAAACCGGCATCGCCGGGGCACTTTGTGCCCGGATCATCAAACATTTTTCCTGATGTGTCGCGGACACACGGATTGCAAGAACAAACCCGGTCTGATGACCGGGAAGAAGACAAGGATGGAATATGTCGGCTCTGAGTGTTGATTTGAAACAGCTTCCGCACGGGGCGGATTTGCCGTTGCCTGAATATGCCACTGCCCAGTCGGCGGCGGTCGATTTGCAGGCGGCAATTGACGGCAAGCTGGTTCTTGAACCTGGCAAGCGTGCGCTGGTTGAAACCGGCATTGCCATTGCCCTGCCCGCCGGGTTCGAAGCCCAGGTACGCCCGCGTTCGGGGTTGGCTGCCAAGAACGGTGTCACGGTTCTGAACAGCCCGGGCACGATCGATGCCGATTATCGCGGCGAGATCAAAGTTATCCTGATCAATCACGGCGACGTGGCGTTTGAAATTGAACGCGGCATGCGCATTGCCCAGCTTGTGGTTGCCCCGGTAACCCAGGTTTCCTGGCGTGCGGTGGATGATCTGGACGAGACTGCGCGCGGTGCGGGCGGATTCGGATCGACCGGGACAGCAAGCCCGGTCAAATAAGTTTTTGCCATCAGATCGCAACGCGATCTGATGGTCACATGACGGTTATGGCGGGTGGTTGCCGTGACGGTCATGATTTTGGTTACGAGATTTGATTGCTCTGGCCAAACCAGGTTTGCATGCCGTCTGGGGGGATGGCCGAACCAAGAGGGGAGTAAGATGAAACGATGTTAAAGCTTTCAAAAAAGATGCTGTTTGCGATCGAGGCGGTTGTCGATATTGCCTATAACGCAGCAGGCGAACCGGTCCAAAGCCGCGATATCACCGCGCGTCAGGGAATCCCGAAACGGTACCTTGAACAAACCCTTCAGCAGCTGGTGCGTGCCGATATTCTGGTTGGTGTGCGCGGCCCGCGGGGCGGGTATCGCCTGGCGCGTGAACGCCGTCGTATCACGCTTGCCGATATTGTTTCGGTCATCCGGTCGATGGAAACATCCGATGATCCGATCGAAGATCCGGCCGGATCGCCGCTGGGCAAGGAAGTCGTGCGTCCCCTTTGGCGGGAATTGCAGGACGAAATGATGAAACAGCTTGAAAAGATCACGGTCGAAGACCTGTGCAACCGGGCGCGCGATGCGGGCCTGCGCAGTGGCATCGAAGAGTCCCCGGATTTCATTATTTAGTCTTCTGGGCTGGTGGCGGAGTGATGTATCCTTATTCAACATGATTCCGCTGCAATTTGAATTAAACTACAGGCATCACGAATGCCGCAGGCACCATTGCTTGTAAAAATTTGCGCTATCCATTTGACCTTGTGGGATCGCAGGATAAATACAGGTAGATCATGTGCTTGATGGCAAAAATACAGAAACGTGCGAGGAAAACATGACTGAGTTTCGCGGCAAGATTTACGACAGCATCATCGACACCATTGGCGCAACGCCGCTGGTGCGCCTTTCGCGTCTGGCCGAAGCAGAAGGTGTCAAAGCCGACCTGATTGGCAAGCTTGAATTCTTCAACCCGCTGGCCTCGGTCAAGGACCGTATTGGCCTGGCGATGATTGAAACCGCCGAAAAAGCCGGCAAGATCAAGCCGGGTGCAACCCTGGTCGAGCCGACATCGGGCAATACCGGCATTGCGCTGGCCTTTGTTGCTGCTGCCAAGGGCTACAAGCTGATTTTGACCATGCCTGAAAGCATGTCGCTTGAACGTCGCAAGATGCTGATGCTTCTGGGCGCACAGATCGACCTGACCCCGGCCGCCAAGGGCATGAAGGGCGCGGTTGCCCGCGCAGAGGAGCTGGTTGCCGAAATCGATGGTGCGATCATGCTTCAGCAGTTTGACAACCCGGCCAACCCGGAAGTTCACCGCAACACCACGGCTGAGGAAATCCTCAAGGATACCGCCGGTCAGGTTGATATCTTTGTTGCCGGTGTCGGTACGGGCGGGACGCTGACCGGTGTGGGTGAAGTGCTTAAAAAGCATAATCCGAACATCCAGATCGTTGCCGTTGAACCCGAAGACAGCCCGGTTATTTCCGGCGGCGCGCCGGGTCCGCACAAAATCCAGGGCATTGGTGCCGGTTTCATTCCGGGCAACCTTAATACCGATGTCATCGACACCGTCATGACCATCGGCAACGAGACGGCCTTTGCCACCGCGCGCAAACTGGCAAGCATCGAAGGTCTTCCGACCGGCATTTCGTCGGGTGCGGCGGTTGCCGCCGGTATCGAACTTGGTCAGAAACCGGAAAATGCCGGCAAACGCATCGTTGTCATCGTACCGAGCTTTGCCGAACGTTATCTGTCGACCGCGCTGTTCGAAGGCCTGCAATAAGCCTTGGTCAGCAGTCCGGATATCCAGACGATCCGTGCAAAAGGTCCGGTGCATTGCGCCGGGCCTTTTTATGTGCTCTGATTTCATTGCGATATCGAAATTTATAAGGCATGCGGCGGGAAAGATCAGCGTTCTGATCGCATTTCGGTCCGGATTAATTTTTGTTCGGACGGTGCATCACCCGGACAATTCGGTGGGAAATCAAATCTTTTCCTTGAGAGATCAGACCCGCAAGCTATATCCAGAAGCCAGCACCCTTGTTCCGTTCTGACAGGAAACCCGCCCGCGTGAGTGATTTCGAATTCAGCGAAAATGAAGTACAGCGCTATGCTCGCCATATCGTCCTTAAGGATGTTGGCGGTACCGGCCAGATGAAGCTTAAGCGCGGGCGTGTCTTGATTGTTGGTGCCGGCGGGCTTGGCTCGCCACTTGCGATGTATCTGGCCGCCGCCGGGGTTGGGACCATCGGGATTGTTGATGCCGATACGGTGGAACTGTCCAACCTTCAACGCCAGATCGCGCATGGCATGAAGGATCTCGGAACCGCCAAGGTAGATAGTGCAAAATCGACCATGCTTGATATGAACCCGGAAATCACGGTTCATGCCCATAATGACCGCCTTGATGCATCCAATGTCATGGATCTGATTGCCGGTTATGACGTGATTGCCGACGGTTCGGACAATTTCGAGACGCGCTTTTTGCTTAACGATGCCTGCTACCTGGCGGGCAAGACGCTGGTATCGGGGGCGGCACTTCGTTTTGATGGTCAGGTATCGACCTTCAAGGCCCATCTGGGGGCGCCCAATCCGTGCTATCGCTGTATTTATCATGCCCCGCCGCCCGAAGATGCCATCCCGTCCTGTGCACAGGGGGGTGTTCTGGGATCGGTGGTTGGCATGATTGGCGGCATCCAGGCGACCGAGGTGCTCAAGGAGTTGATGGGCATTGGTGACGGTCTTTCCGGGCAACTTTTGATCATCGATGCCCTGTCGGCATCGTTCCGCAAAATCCGGGTGCCGCGCGACCCCGGCTGCCCGACCTGTTCCGAAAATGCGACCATAAAGGATCTTTCAATCCATGAGCACTGAGACGGAAAGCCCGAAAAAACTGTCGCTGGTGATCTTTTCCGGCAGCTTTGAAAAAGTTCATTACGCACTCGTAATGGCGTCGGCGGCTTTGGCGACCGGGCGCGAAGTCACACTGTTCTTTACCATGGATGCCAGCCGGGCGCTTTTGGCGCCATCGGGATGGCGGCATTTGCGCACCGAGGCCGAAGGTGCGACTGCGACCTCGATCGATCTAAGCTTTTCCACCCGCGGTATTGGCAGTTTTGAAGAGCTACTGTCGGCCTGTGCGTCGCTTGGCGCGAAATTCATGGTCTGCGAAATGGGCTTGCGCGCACTTGGTTTGGAAAACGACGCCACCCGGGATGAACTTTCCATCGAAACCGGCGGTGTTGTGACGTTCCTGAACGATGCCAGACAGAATGGCGAGATGCTGTTTATCTGATCTGCCATCCCGGTTGTCTGTTCGTTCCATTGCCGGGGTTATGCAGCCCTAACTTGCCAGAAGTTTGATGCCAAGACCGGCAAGGCACAGCCCGACAGCCCGTTCGATCCAGACCTTGATCGCGGCAATCCGGGCCTGCACGGCCGGAAGTGTAAGTGCAACCGCAACCAGCCCAAACCAGCCCATGTGGCAGGCCGCAATATAGATGCCGTATCCGATTTCCTGAAGGATCGGGGTGCCAGGTGAAATCACCTGACTGAACAGCGATACGATAAACAGCATTGTTTTCGGATTAAGCGCATTGCAGGCAAAGCCGATCCAGAACGCATTGCGATCAGGGGCGTTCCTGTTTTGATCCGTGCCCGAAGCGGTGCTGAAGATGTTAGCGCTAACATCCATTTCTTTCAGGGGTTTACGCCGGGTCACCATGACGCGGATATCCGGCCACAGGGCTGACATGCCAAGCCAGATAAGATAAGCCGCCCCAAGATAACGCAACGCCGTCAGAACCCAGACATTGCTGGCAAACACCACGCCCAGACCGATCAGGGTATAGGTCAGATGGACGGAAACCCCGCTTCCGATACCGATTGCACATAAAATACCGGCCCGTCTGCCCCGTGACAGGGCGATGCGCGTGACCATGGCAAAGTCCGGCCCCGGGCTGATAACTGCCAGAATGGTGATGATGGCAACGGCAATGATTTCCATTGATGGCAGATGGGGGGATATTTCCGGCATGGTCTGTGATCCTGAAAGCTTAAAGAAACCGATTGATCTGTGAGCTGATTGAGTATCAAACTGGACCCGTTGCCAGAAAATCGAAAAATTCCGGGAAATATTGTGAGTAATATTCACAAAAAACGCAGCCTGCCCCCATTGGCGGCCCTTCCGGCCTTTGAAGCCGCTGCCCGTCATCAAAGTTTTTCACGCGCGGCCGAGGAATTGCACCTGACCCACGGGGCCATCAGCCGGGCGGTGGCCCAGATCGAAGACCGCCTGGGCGTTGATCTGTTTGTGCGGCGTAACCGCCGGGTCTGGCTGACATCGGCGGGCGAACGGTTGCTTAAGGCAACGACCGGGGCGCTGGACGGTCTTGATCAGGCGATCGAGGATATTCACCGTCACGCCGGAACGTCGCCGATCCTGACGGTGTCGTGCGAGCCAAGTCTTGCCATGCGCTGGCTGATGCCGCGTCTTGGTGATTTCCGGCAAGCCAATCCTGATTTGAATATTGACCTGCGCCTTGCCGGCGGGCCGGTTGATTTGCTTTCGGATGGCTGTGATGTGGCCATTCGCCGGGCCGATTACGGCATTTCCGAAGATTACGTCACCACCCGTCTTTGGGCCGAACTTGCGGGACCGGTATGTGATCCGGACTGCTGGGAAAACATCCTTGATCGCGATTTGTCAAAGGCACGCTGGCTGCATAGTCGCACCCGGCCCGAGGCATGGGATGACTGGAAACGGGCCAGCGGGCTGGATGTTAGCCCGGCGAGCGAACAATATTTCGACCATTTCTTTTTTGCCCTTCAGGCAGCCGTCAACCGGCTGGGCACAGCGATTGGTCCGTTGCCGCTGGTTTGTGATGATCTGGCCGCCGGGCGGCTGATCGCTCCGCACGGGATGGCGCCAACCGGATGCGATTATGTTCTGATCACGCTTGATCGGCCGGATCGTGACCCGCGCATTGCCCTGTTTTTTGACTGGCTGATGATGATGGCACAGGGGATGGAAAGCCATCTTGGTTCCGGGTCTGGGGTGCGAGAACCGGAACATTGATCGAATGTCGGGCGTTCTGGGAGTCCCTGAAACCTTAAAGGCACCCAGCATGCTGACCGATCTGCCCTATTTCGCGACGGCCGAAAAATATTTCGATATCGGAATTATCGATATGGTGGCGCGTCTGTGTGCGGCCACGGTCATTGGCATGATGATCGGACTTAACCGGGATGTGAATGGTAAGCCGACCGGGATGCGGACCCTGGCCCTTGTCGCATTGGGGGCGGCTGTCGTTTCAGTGGTGGCGGTTCATTTTCAGGACATGATTGATCATCCCGATGCCCTGTCACGTGTGGTTCAGGGCATTTTGCAGGGCGTTTTGACCGGGATCGGCTTTATCGGTGCCGGGGTGATCTTGCGTCAGCCCAAAAGCATGTCGGTTTCGGGCCTGACAACGGCGGCGACGGTCTGGATAACAGCCGCACTTGGTATTGCCTGCGCACTTGCGGCCTGGCATATCGTGGTTATCGCCACGGTGCTGACCTTTATCGTTCTGATCGTGCTTAAGCCGATCGAGGTGCTTCTGGTCCGGTTGATCGGGGCCGGGGATGCCGAAAACGGTGACAATCCCGAACATCGCAAGGCGCAGGGTTAAGGATCGGTGCCGGGCGTGATCGATCCGGGATTTGTATTGCAGGGGCGTTTTGTATTGCAGGGGTTTTGGGTGGGCTAAAAGTCCTCACCCTCGCGGAAGGCAGCCAAATCATCAATCCGCCGATAGGGCAGCAAGGTTTGCAGCTGTTCGACGTCCGATCCGTTCATCAGATCGTGCAGATGGCGGGCAAGGACTTCGCCGACGTGACGCTGGGGCTGGTAATAATAGGCCAGCTTCTGTTTGGACAGCATGCGAAACGGCATCCCGCCAAACCCGACAACCCCGATGCCGTCGCGGATGGTATCCATACCAAGTTCCATCAAGGCTTCGAGTGCGCCGATCATGGTCATCTGACTGGCGCACACAATGGCGGTCGCATCATGCTGATCGCCAAAAAGCCGGTTGGTTGCGTCACGCGCAGCCCGCACAGAAACGTCCGAGGGCATCAGAACAAGGCTGTCGGGATCAAGTCCGGCATCGACCATGGCGCGGCGTGCCCCGCGTTTGCGATAGCCAAAAAAGGTCAGGTTTTCGGGCGGATCGATCATGGCGATCTTGCGATGGCCGTCTTCGATCAGGCGCGTAATCGCATCATAAGCGGCCTGTTCATCATCGTGATCAACAAAGGCATGCGGAGTCAAAAGTTCTGTCCGGCCAAAACTGACGAACGGAAAATCATGTTGAAGGCAGTATTTGGCACGCTTGTCCTGAAGCGTGGTGCGTGAAAACACCACCGCATCGGCCATGCGCTGGGTATGGACCTTGCGCACCGGTTCAAGCGGATCTTCGGCACTGGTCTGGGCCAGCACCACCAGCGAATAATGATCGGCTTCAAGCCCCTGTGCTAGGCTTTCGACCTGGGCAAGGAAGCCCGGATCGCCGTAATCGCCGACTTCGGGGGAATACAGGATCGAACAGACCTGCATGGTTTTGCCGGTGCGCAGCATGACGCCCCGTGCATCCGGGCGATAGCCGATTTCCGCTGCTGCTGCCTTGACCTTGGCGACCGTGTCGGGTTTGACCTCGGGTCCGTCTTTAAGGGCGCGCGACACAGTTGTAACCGACAGGCCAAGCCGGTCGGCAATCGTGCGCAAGTTGGGGCGAGAAGCAGGCATGTCAGGTCCGTTCTTATGTTCTTTCGGACAATGTAAGCGTCCGTAGCGTCCTATGGCAATGCGTTCTGTGCAATCACGTTGCGCATGAATTCATAGGATGCCTTCGGGGTGCGTTTTTGGGTGGTGTAATCGACATGGACAAGCCCGAACCGCTTTTCATAGCCATAAGCCCATTCGAAATTGTCCAGAAGCGACCAGGGCATGTATCCCTGCACATTGGCACCTTCGGAAACGGCACGCAAAAGCGCGCCAAGATATTCGCGGTAATAGGAAATGCGATCCTGATCATCGATATAGCCGTTATGGCCCGGAATATCGGTAAAGGCACCCCCGTTTTCAGTGACGAAAACCGGCGGATTGCCATAATTTTCCTGAAGGATTTTCATCGTGCGATAGAAGCAGTCCCCGTCAATGGCCCAGCCCATTTCGGTCCTACGGAAATATTTTGGCGGTTCGGCATGCTGGAACGGCCATGCCTTGCCTTCGGCGGCCTGGATATAGCTTGGGAAATACTGGTTCAGTCCCTGAAAATCGACATCGGTTCGGATCGCTTCAAGGTCGCCTGCCCGGATATGGGGTTCCATCCGGTCCATGATCAGTTCCGGATAGCGCCCGTAATAAACCGGATCGAGAAACGCGCCATTCCACTTGGCTTCGAAAAGATCGATCAGATGGGTGTCCTGTTCGCGGCGATGGGGCAATGTGTATCCCTTGTGCATCGGTAACACGAATCCGACCGGGGCCTTTGGATGGTGCTGTTTGATGATGCGGGTGGCGCGCGCATGACAAAGGTTAAGATGATGGGTCACCCGCATGGCGGCACGCGGGTCGGTAATGCCCGGCGCATGGCGGCCTTCTTCGTGGCCGACCCAGGCCACCACATTGGGTTCATTGAATGTGACCCAGGCCTTGACCCGGTCGCCCAGGCGGCTGACCAGAAGTTCGGTATAGTCGCCAAACCAGTCGACAACATCGCGATTGGTCCAGCCGCCGCGATCCTGAAGCGCCTGCGGAAGGTCCCAGTGATACAGGCACAGCCACGGATCAATTCCGCGTTCAAGCATGCCATCAATCAGGCGGCTGTAAAAATCAATTCCGGCCTCGTTAACCCGGCCGGTGCCATCGGGCAAAACCCGCGGCCACATGACAGAAAAGCGGTAATGTTGCGCGCCCAGCCCCTTGATCAGGTCAAGGTCTTCGGCCCAGCGATGATAATGGTCACAGGCAACACGACCATTGTCGCCATTGGCGACACGCCCCGGTGTGGCACAATAGGTGTCCCAGATGCTGTCGCCGCGTCCGTCATCATCTGCGCCGCCTTCGATCTGATAGCTTGAGGTGGAGACACCCCATCGAAACCCGTCGGGGAATGATTTCGTCATGTTTGCTTCCTTACCCTGATCGGATGTTCTTGTTGAATGCATCCAAAATCGTAACGTTTCGAAAATTTTGGCAAAAAAATATATTCGCCACCTGTTTCTCCTATTATCATTGGGTTTTGTTGATTGACAAGGGTGAATAAAGCGCTTATCAAAAAAATCGTAACGTTACGATTTTCCGTTTAAGAAGAAGTCGGGCGTGAAGGTATCCATTAGGGAGGAACATCGGTTATGACGAAATTATCCAAAGTCGCAGCCCTTGCGGCGTTTCTGAGCACAGGTGTCTCTGCCGGTGCGCTTCATGCCCAGACTGCAGAGGTTCTGCATTGGTGGACATCGGGCAGCGAACAGGCCGCCCTTGCCGAGGTTCGCAAGGTGTTCGAGGCAAGCGGTGGCGAATGGGTCGATACCCCGATTGCCGGGGGTGGCAATGCCCGTGCTGCGGCAGTCAACCGGATGCTTGGTGGTGATCCGGCGGCTGTTTTCCAGTTCTCGATCGGTCAGCAATTGCGTGAATTGGCAGATCAGGGATTGCTTGCCAATGTCGATAAGGTCGCGAGTGAAGAAAACTGGGACCAAAAGCTGCCGCCGCTGATCGTCAAGGCAGCGAAATATGATGGTGACTACATCGCCGCACCGATCAACATCCATGGCGAAAACTGGATGTTCTATAACAAGGCAGCCCTTGAAAAGGCCGGTGTGGACGTGCCCAAAAGCTGGAATGAGTTTGTGGTCGCAGCCCAGAAGCTTAAAGATGCCGGTATTATTCCGATCGGTCTGGGCGGGCAGCCCTGGCAGGAACGCATCATGTTCAACAGTGTGCTTCTGGGCGTTGCCGGTCGCGAGTTTTATGCCAAGCTTTACAGCACGCTTGATGATGATCTGCTGGATTCCGATACCATGCGCAAAGTGTTCGAAACCTTTGCCGCGCTTAAGCCCTTTGTTGATGAAGGAAGCCCGGGCCGCAACTGGAACGAAGCAACCAGCATGGTGATCAAGGGCGATGCTGCGTTCCAGTTCATGGGTGACTGGGCCAAGGGTGAAATCATTGCCGCCGGGATCGAGCCTGGAACCACGGTCGGATGCGCCTTCGCCCCCGCGATCGATACCGCCTATATCATGACCGTTGATGCCTTTGCCTTTTCGGCGATGGATGGCGAGGAAGCCACCCCTGCGCAGGCCAAAATGGCGCATGTGATGCTTGAACCTGATGTGCAGATTGCCTTTAACAAGAAAAAGGGATCCATCCCGGCCCGTCTGGACGTGCCTGCTGACAGTTTTGACAGCTGTGCACAGACTGCGATCAAGACCCTTCAGGACGAAAAGACCCACCTTGTCAGCACCGGACTTTTCGGTGTGCCAAGTGCGGTTTCGGGGGCAATTGATGACAGCATCTCGAATTTCTGGAACAGTACGGATATGAGCCCGGCAGAGGGCCAGGCGCAGTTCCATCAAGCGATCTCCAACGCCAAATAAGGCGAAATTCCAGAGACTTTGCAGGGATGCGCCGCTGCGGGCCGCTTTGTGCGGTGGCAGCGGCGCCTTTACAAAGAAGCGAGTATGTTCATGCCCGATCCGGCACAAGACGTGTTGCATTATTCCGCGACACCGCAAGATGCGCATCAAAAAGGCAGGCGGCGCTGGCGTCCGCAATGGACCGCCAGAATGGCGCTGATCCCTGCCATGGCGATCACGATTTTCTGTTTTTATGGCTTTATCATCTGGACCTTTGTAATTTCGCTGACCCGGTCGCGATTGTTGCCGGTCTATAAATTCACCGGATTTGATCAATATGGCCGGCTGTTTGCCAATGAACGCTGGTGGACAGCGATGCAGAATCTGGCGATTCACGGATTTCTGTTTATCGGCGGCTGTATCGTTTTTGGCTATTTGCTGGCGATCTTGATTGATCGCGGTGTGAAGGCAGAAGGCCTGTTTCGTACCGTTTTCATGCTGCCGCTTTCGATGTCATTCATTGTGACCGGTGTCATCTGGCAATGGGTGATGAATCCGGGGCTTGGTCTTCAGGAAGCGGTGCGTGCGCTGGGATGGGCCGGGTTTGAATTTAACTGGATCGTGCGCCCCGACCGGTCGATTTACACACTTGCCATTGCCGGGATTTGGCAGCAGGTCGGGTTGTGTATGGCGCTGTTTCTGGCCGGTCTGCGCAATATTGATCCCAATATCTGGAAGGCCGCGCGTGTCGACGGCATTCCGGTCTGGCGGGTCTATTTGCACATCATTACCCCGATGATGCGCACCGTGTTCTTCACGGTTTTCATCCTGATGAGTGCGATTGTCATGAAGGCCTTTGACCTTGTGGTCGCCCTGACCGGCGGTGGGCCGGGCTTTTCATCGGATCTTCCGGCCCGTTTCGTTGTCGACCATATCCTGAACCGGCAGGAATTGGGACTGGGGGCGGCGGGCGCATTTGTCCTGCTTTGCACGGTGATTGCCGTGATCGCGCCCTATATCTATTTCGAGCTGCAAAAAGAACGCAGCGGTCGGGGGCATTGAGGATGCGCTATAATCGTCTTGCCCTTTACGGATTGCTTGGCATCGCCGCAATCATGATCCTGTCGCCGGTTTTCATCATGATTTCGACATCGCTGAAATCGATGGATGAAATCCGCAATGGCAGCATCTTTACCCTGCCCGCCGATCCCGGTTTTGCCGCATGGGGAAAGGCATGGTTTGGCGATTGTGCCAAGACGCTGGGGGATACTTGCGGTGGTCTGTCATCGTCATTCATGACGTCGGTCAAAATCGTTATTCCCGCGCTGTTTTTGTCAGTCGGGCTTGGGGCGATTACCGGTTATGCGCTGGCGGCCTGGAAGATGAAGGGCGCCAATGTGATGTTTGCGGCCCTTCTGGTCGGCATGTTCATTCCGCCACAGGTGACACTTTATCCCCTGATCATCATGATCCGGGAATTGGGGATATTTGGCACCATCCCGGGATTGATCCTTGTGCATGTGATCTGGGGTGTTGCCTTTACCACCATGATGTTTCGCAACTTTTTCAAAACCGTTCCCGAGGATTTGCTAAAGGCAGCCCGGATCGACGGGGCGGGATTCTGGCCGCTGTTCTGGCATGTGATGTTGCCCTTGTCGCTGCCGATCCTTGGTGTCGCGATGATTTTGCAATTTACCTATATCTGGAACGATTTCCTGCTGGGCCTGACATTTGGCGGGCGTGCGGGGCAGCCGATGACGGTTGCGCTTAACAACCTTGTCGGATCGCAATTCGGCGAGAAGGAATACAATGTTGATATGGCTGCAACCATGCTAACGGCTTTGCCGACACTTGCGGTTTATCTGCTTTCGGGGCGGATGTTTGTGCGCGGGATTGCTGCTGGTGCGGTGAAAGGGTAACGGGAATGAACGGCGTTGAACTTCGTAATGTAACCAAGGCCTATGCCGGTTTGACGGTGATGGAGAATATCAATCTTCAGATCGCTGACGGTGATTTCCTTGTTCTTCTGGGGCCGTCGGGATGTGGCAAATCGACCTTGTTGAACATGATTGCCGGGCTGGAGCCGACCACAGGTGGCAGCATTCATATCAATGGCCGCGATGTCACCGGGCTGGAACCCGATGAACGCGATATCGCGATGGTGTTTCAGTCCTATGCCCTGTATCCGACCATGTCGGTGCGCCGCAATATCGGCTTTGGATTGAAAATGCGGGGCATGGCCAAGGGCGAGATCGAAAAGCGGGTTGCCGAGGTTGGCGAGCTGTTGCAGATCACCCCGCTTCTGGATCGCAAGCCATCGCAGCTTTCCGGCGGGCAGCAACAGCGTGTGGCGATTGGCCGTGCGCTGGTGCGTGAGCCCTCTGTCTTCCTGTTTGACGAGCCGCTTTCAAACCTTGATGCCAAATTGCGTGCTGACATGCGGATTGAACTCAAACGTCTGCATGAACGGCTGGGCCGAACGATTGTTTATGTCACCCATGACCAGATCGAAGCCATGACACTGGCGACCAAGGTCGTGGTGCTTGATAAGGGCAGCATCCAGCAGGTTGATACCCCGGAAAACGTGTATCGGCGTCCGGCAAACCGCTTTGTCGCAAGTTTTGTCGGCGCGCCGACGATGAATTTCATTGATGGAAAGCTGACGCACGATGGCGATGATATCGTCTTTGACAGTGGTTCGGGGTGCCTGCCGCTGATCAATGTTCCGGCCGAAATTCGCGACCTGATCGGGCGCCCGATGACCTTGGGCGCGCGTCCCGAACATATGGTGTTTGATGATGCGGGTATTTCATCGCGCGTGCTTTTGGCCGAACCGACCGGGCCGGATCAATATGTCCGTCTTGCGGTTGCCGGGTCGGAACTGACAGCCCGCAGCGGGCCGGAACAGATTTTCAAATCGGGAAGCGATGCCAGAATTCTGGTCGACGGGGCGCGCATGACACTGTTTGACCCGCAAAGCGGTCAGGCGCTTCTTGGGTCCTGACCGGGCCCGATGGGGCGGGTTTTCCCGGAAATGCCACAGATCCCTGGGCTGTTTCACGATTGCATCACGTGATGACAGCTTGCAGCGGCGGGGCAGAAATGCTCCGCCGTTTTGCATTGCCGGTTTTAGTGATCAGCGGCGCATCATTGGCTGTGCCAGTGCGCTATCGGAAAATAGCGGGTATTTGCGCGCCGCATCGGGCAGCTGATAATGCCACCATTCATGATCGTAATATTCGAACCCGGCACTGACCATGATGCCCAGCAGCAGCAAACGGTTGGCTTCGGCTTGTTTGGAGATCAGTTCCGAGCCGTGATAGGAGCGGCTATGCATTTCGTCAAACCCTGCCCCCATATCCAGTTCCTTGCCGTTTTGATCAATCAGGGTTAGATCAATGGCCACACCACGACCATGTGGCGATCCGAAATCCGGATTGGCGACGAAATCGGGGTTGGGCGAATGGTTCCAAAGCGCGCGTTGGGCTTCCTGGGGCCGGAATGCATCAAGAATGCGCAGCTTTACCCCCTGACGTTTTGCCATGGCAGCGGCTTTTTTCAGGCAGGCGGCCGCATCCGCGTGAAGATAGCAGGCAGGTCGTGTATAGATTGGTGCCCCGGTGATATTCCGATCCGTGGCATAGACGATATCAATTTCGACATCATATTCTTGTGGCGTAATTTCGACCAGCGCCATCGCCGGAGGCTCCCTGTTCTTGTCGTTCACCGATTACATAAAGAAGATGCTGACTGGACAGTCGCGCTCATCAGATAGCGCAGAAAATGACGCATCGCAAACTTCCTCGCCAGATGCGGAAAAGTCCGGACCGACGATTCTGGCCATTGATACGGCCTCGACATCGCTTTCGACGGCGGTTCTGATCAATGGTGTGGTCAAGGGCGAGCTTTATGAAGATATGGAACGCGGTCAGGCCGAACATCTGATCGGATTCATTGGCGAAACCCTTGATAAGGCCGGTGTTACCTTTGACGATATTGATGGTATTGCGGTCACGGTCGGACCGGGTGCCTTTACCGGAATGCGGATTGGTCTTTCAACGGCACGTGCCGTTGGTCTGGCGCGCAAGATCCCGGTTGTTGGTGTCAGTTCGCTAGAAGCAGTGGCCTATGGCGTGTCCGAACGCGATCAGCAGGGGCGCAACATTCTGGTCGCCCTTGATAGCAAACGAAACGAGATTTTTGCCCAGGCATTTGATGGCAAGAAACGTCCATTGAGTTCACCGGAATGTGTTGCACCGCGCCAGGCGCTTATGATGGCGCCCCCGGGTGATACGCTTCTTGCCGGGGATGCGACCCCGCGTCTTCTGACGGCTGCGGCCCATGCGCCCGATGCCTTTTATGACTGTACCGCGCCCGGTTTACCGCGCGCAGGCAATGTCGCCAGAATTGCTGCCGAACGGTGGGAACGCGGTGAAAATCTGGCGCCGGTTCCGATGTATCTGCGTGCGCCTGATGCGCGCCGCATCGAAGATCAGGGGCCGCGCAAAAAATAATGGCCCGGCAATCGTCCCAAATCCCGGCAAAGCAAATTGAACTGGTCGCGCTGACGGCGGCCTTTGCACCGGTTGCAGCAGCCCTGCATGCCGAAGGGTTCGAGGATTGCTGGGATGCCGATTCCATCATCCGGTTGCTTGATGTGCCCGGTGCCTTTGGCATTTTGGCCTATGCCCCAGGGGACGAGGCGGAAAACCGCGATGATGTGCCGCTGGGGTTTGTTCTGATCCAGTCAGTGCTTGATGAGGCCGAGATCAACACCATTGTTGTCGCCAAACAGGCCCGTAAATGCGGTGTCGCCCGTAAATTGCTGGCGGCGGTCAGTGACCGGTTGCGTGAAAATGGCATCGGGCGGCTGCTGCTTGAGGTCGCCGAAGACAATGCCCCGGCCATTGCGCTTTATCAGCAAACCGGATTTACCGAGATCGGTCGTCGCAAGAATTACTATCGCCGCAAATCGGGGCGGTCATGTGATGCGCTGGTGATGGAACGCAGTCTTGGATATTGCGCGCTGGGCTGGGGCGAATAGACAAAATTGTTTTGGACGGCAAATCTATTTTGCCGTCATGCAGTTACGCAAGTTGGACGCATTTTAATCTGGTATATCCACATAAATAGTGTGGTTTTGCGCATCAACCTGTTGTAGTGTAAGCCTGCATTGGAACTGGCGGTTATGCTATGCCTTGCGGATGGTTAACCGGAAAGTACCAGGTGCATCGGCGATTTCGACCAGATCGATGACTTCGTCACCCATCTCGGTGACCGAGCGCGGAACGTTTTTAAGCGGTTCGCCCGCACCCAGGATGACTTCGAGAACCTGACCCGATGTCATGGTTTCAAGTTTCAGTCGGGTACGAACAAATGTCATCGGGCAGACATCGGATGTGATGTCGATTTTCTGGTCGGGGGTGCTGGTGGCCATGTCTGTCTCCGGGCTTGGTGCGCAAGTGTGAAGTAGCGCCCTTGTACGGCGGTGGCAAGTGGTCACGACCAGAAGCCGGTTTTTGGCGATTTCCGGTGCTTTGGCATTGAGGATCGCGGATTGACGAATTTATCGCGAATTGAACCTTGCGATATGTGGCGGATTTTTCAATATTTAGCCACAGAGAGTAGAGAGCCTAGGGGTAAGTCCTGGCTGGGGACAGGCGGAACCGGAAACGGAAACGAGATAAGACAATGCTTGCAGAATCAACCATCGAGCAGAAATGCGTCGACGCGGGCCTTAAAATGACGGGCCAACGCCGGGTTATCGCCCGTGTGCTGTCAGAGTCCGAAGATCACCCGGACGTAGAACTGGTCTATCGTCGGGCAACCGATATCGATCCCAAGATTTCGATCGCAACCGTGTATCGTACGGTTCGCCTTTTTGAAGAGGCGGATATTCTCGAGAAACATGATTTTGGCGACGGTCGCGCCCGTTACGAGGAGCTGACCGAGGAGCATCACGATCACCTGATCGATATGCGTTCAGGCAATGTGATCGAGTTTTCGAACGAGAAAATCGAAAAGCTTCAGGAAGAGATCGCCAAGGAACTCGGGTACAAACTGGTTGGTCATCGTCTTGAGCTTTATGGTGTTCCTTTGAAAGACGAAAAATAAGTCCGGTTTTCAACCGCACTGCTGATCGACGAAAATCAGGGCCACTTGCTCATTCGGGCAAGTGGCCTTCATATTTTTGTTACGCGTTCTTCACAAACCCTTCACTCGCCCTTCACGCAATTCACGCGCAAAATCCGGGCAGATGAACAAAAGGGTGTTGTCATGCGCGACGAAAGACAGCTTCAACGGCTTGAGGTCCGCCTTGCGGAAACCGAGGACGAGATTCTCGCCAGTCAGAAACTCCGCTACAAGGTATTTTACGAAGAACGCGGTGCGAAGCCGACCGCCGAAATGGCTGCGGCAAAACGCGACTTCGATCATTATGACCCGCTATGCGACCATCTTCTGGTGCTTGATCACAATCGCGGTGCCGGGGCGGATGCGGTTGTCGGGACCTATCGCCTGCTGCGCCAGTCGGTTGCCAACGAGCATGGCGGTTTTTACAGTGCTGATGAATATCATATCGAGTCCATGCTCAATGCGGTCAAGGAAACTGGTGAAATCATGGAACTTGGCCGTTCCTGCGTAGAAGCCGATTACCGCACGATGCCGACCCTTCAGCTTTTGTGGCAGGGTATTGCTGCCTATGTCTTCAAATACGATATCAAACTGATGTTTGGCTGCGCATCGTTCCATGGCACCGACCCGGATGCCTTCAAGGATGTTCTGACCTATCTGCATCACAACCACCTTGCCCCCGAAGACATGCGCCCGCGCGCGATCGAGGAACGTTACGAGCCGATGCTGCGTGCCGAGATCGACGGCATTGACCAGCGTCAGGCGCTGCGTGATCTTCCGCCACTGATCAAGGGATATCTGCGTCTTGGCGGTTTTGTCGGGGACGGGGCTGTGGTTGACCATCAGTTCAATACCACGGACATCTGCATTGTGTTACCGACGGAAAAGGTAACCGATCGCTATTACAAGCATTACGAACGGACCGCGAGGGTATCGTGAACTGCTATGTCTGCGCCGCAATCCGGCTGATCGCCTATGTGCTTCTGACTGTTGTGCTGCTGCCTGTTCAGGTGGTGGCGATTGCATGCCGGTTGCGTCTGGCAGATGAATTGCCGCGTTTCTATCACGCGCTTTGCCTGCGCATCCTTCATATCGAGGTCCGGGTATCGGGTGTTGATCTGATGGATGGGCCGGGCGTGATTGTGGCCAATCATGCGTCCTATCTTGATATCCCTGTTCTGGGTGCGCTGACCCATGGCAGTTTCATTGCCAAGACCGAAGTCGCCAGCTGGCCGGTTTTCGGCGTGCTGGCCAAGCTTTCGCGCACGACATTTGTCGAACGTCGTGCGGTCCGTTCACGCGAACAGAACGAACAGCTGAGCGAACGTCTGCAAAACGGTGACAAGCTGATCCTGTTCCCGGAAGGCACAAGCAATGACGGCAACCGGGTTTTGCCGTTCAAGTCGACGCTTTTTGCATCGGCTGAACGGGCGATGCCCGATGGATCGCCGGTGAAATTCCAGCCGGTTTCAATTGCCGCGACCCGTCTTGATGGTGCCCCGATTGGCCGCGATTTGCGGGCATTCTATTCCTGGTACGGGGATATGGACTTGGCCCCGCATTTGTGGCAGTTTCTCGCGCTCGGCAAGGTGACGGTCGAGATCGTTGTCCATGCGCCGGTCACGCTGGCGGATGCGGCCGGATCGCGCAAGGAACTTGCCCGGATTTGCGAAGCCCGTGTTGCCGAAGGACATCAGGCAGCGTTGCGTGGCTTGCATCAGGGTGTTCCGGTTCAGTTGATCGACAGCGGTCTGTCCGGGGAACTGATCGGGCGGTCGCCCCTGGCAATCATTTCCGAGGATTTTCGACTGTTTGGTCCCGATCGACAGTTCGGCTCCTGATCGTTTTGCCGTATAATGCACCGGTTGATGTGAAATTGGGTTTCACCTGACCGGAAATTCAGATAACGAGATGTCCGAAAGTTCCGGTCTGGCGATTATGCGGAACTCAAGCGCGGTGTGACTTATTCACACCGCTTTTCGGCGTTTTGAGAGAGCGAAACGGATCTTACGTGACTGAACCGAAGAAACTTTTTGTAAAAACCTATGGCTGTCAGATGAATGTCTATGACAGCCAGCGCATGCAGGACGTCCTGGCGCCGCTGGGGTACCAGTCGGTCGACAGCGCCGAGGGCGCGGATATGGTGATCCTCAATACCTGTCATATTCGTGAAAAAGCCGCAGAAAAGGTGTTTTCCGATCTTGGACGCGTGCGCAAGCACAAGGAAGCCAAAGAAGCCAATGGCGGTGACAAGATGATTGTTGCTGTTGCCGGTTGTGTTGCCCAGGCCGAAGGGGCTGAGTTGATGCGGCGCGAACCGATGGTCGATATGGTGTTTGGCCCGCAGACCTATCATCGCTTGCCGGAAATGGTGGCACGTGCCAACCGCGCGATTGGCCGCAACCGGATCATTGATACCGATTTCCCGGCCGAGGAAAAATTCGACCACCTGCCCGCACAGGTTTCAAGTCAGGGATATTCGGCGTTTCTGGCCATTCAGGAAGGCTGTGACAAATTTTGTACGTTTTGTGTCGTGCCCTATACCCGCGGGGCGGAATATTCACGCCCGGCCATGGATGTGATCAACGAAGCCCATCAGCTTGTTGCGCATGGCACGCGTGAACTGACCCTGCTTGGCCAGAATGTGAACGCCTATCACGGCGAAGCGCCGAATGGTGGTGAATGGACGCT
Organism: Thalassospira povalilytica; assembly: GCF_002844235.1. Taxonomy (GTDB): domain Bacteria; phylum Pseudomonadota; class Alphaproteobacteria; order Rhodospirillales; family Thalassospiraceae; genus Thalassospira; species Thalassospira povalilytica. The sequence continues at coordinate 333,173 of NZ_PGTS01000003.1, forward strand.
TGGACGTCTGTTGCGCGAGCTGGCCGAAATTGATGGGCTTGATCGCATTCGTTACACCACATCCCATCCGCGTGATGTGGATGATGATCTGATTTCGGCGCACCGGGACATCAAAAAGCTGATGCCGTTCCTGCATTTGCCGGTTCAGGCGGGCGGAGATCGCGTTTTGCAAGCAATGAACCGCAAACATACAAACGCCGATTACCGCGAAATTGCCAAACGGCTCAAGGATGCCTGCCCGGATCTGGCATTGTCATCGGACTTCATTGTCGGTTTCCCCGGTGAATCGGACAAGGATTTCGAAGACACGATGGATATCGTGCGTGATGTCACCTTCATTCAGGCTTTCAGCTTCAAATACAGCCCGCGCCCGGGTACCCCGGCATCGGCAATGGAATTGCAGGTGCCCGAAAAAGTCAAAACCGAACGGATCATGCGCCTTCAGGCGCTGCTGGCCGAGCAGCAGCTTGAGTTCAACCGCAATTCTGTCGGCAAGGAAATGGATGTGCTGCTTGAACGGCGTGGCAAATATGAAGGCCAGCTGGTCGGGAAAAGCCCCTATATGCAGCCGGTCCATGTTTCCGGCCTGCCGGAATCGGCACTTGGTCAGATCGTTCGGTTGAAAATCACGGAAGCGCTGCCTAATTCCCTTGGCGGCGAACTGGTCGATGCCACCACAAACGGCCAGAAATCGGAAAGGAACGTTGCGTGAGCGGCACCCCGACAAAGAACAAACCCACCACCAAAGTTAAACACGCCCCCAAGGATTCCGATAAGATCGAGTTTCAGGACAATGCGCTGGCCCAGCTTTTATACGGGCCGCAGGCAGAAAACCTGACGCGATTGTCCGAACGCACCGGCGTGCAGGTTTCAAGCCGCGGCCTTGTCGTGATGCTTAATGGTGAACCTGCCAAGGTTGCCCAGGCCAAAAAGGTGCTGTCGCAGCTTTATGCGCGTCTGCGTGACAAGGAAATCGAACATATCGATGTCGAAACAGTCGACGGTGCCATTCGTCTTTCCGAACCTGATGATGCCGATCCCTGGAATGGACAGACCAAGGATATGTTTGGCGGATCGCGCCTGACCATCCAGACCAAGAAGCGTCGTATTTCACCGCGTTCCAAGCGTCAGAAGGATTATGTCGAGGCGATCCTTGATAACGAACTGATCTTTGGTATCGGGCCAGCCGGTACCGGCAAGACCTATTTGGCGGTGGCGATGGCGGTTCAGGCCTTCATCCTGGGTCAGGTTGATCGCATCATCCTGTCGCGTCCGGCGGTCGAGGCCGGCGAACGGCTTGGCTTCTTGCCCGGTGATCTGAAAGACAAGGTCGATCCGTATCTGCGCCCGCTTTATGACGCGCTGCATGACACGCTTCCGGGGGATGTCGTGATCAAGCGCATGGAAAGCGGCGAGATCGAAGTTGCCCCGTTGGCCTTCATGCGTGGCCGGACGCTTTCGCATGCTTTTGTCATTCTGGACGAAGCCCAGAACACCACCCCGATGCAGATGAAGATGTTCCTGACCCGTCTTGGGGAGGGATCACGCATGGTGGTGACCGGGGACATGACCCAGATCGACTTGCCCGATGGCACCAAATCAGGGTTGCGTGACGCGCTTGAGACCATTGGCGATGTCAAAGGGGTAGCAACGGTCAAATTTGATCAGCGCGATGTTGTACGCCATCATCTGGTGACCAAGATCGTTCAGGCCTATGACGCGGCCGATGCGCTGCGCGATCGCCTGAAAAAGGGCTATCGCGGCGAAAAGGATAGCGCAAACAAGGAAACCGACCATGACGGCACCGCTTGATCTTGATCTTGAGGTCGAAGCAGGCGACTGGCAGCAAGAAGAAATAGCCGCGATCGAGGCTGCGATTATTGCGGCCCTTGATGGCGCGCTTGACGATGGTGCGCTTTGGGATGATGACGCGCATCCGACCGACGGAACCCCTGATGAAGGGGACGGGGCGTCGCTTTTGTCTGTGGCCCCGGTGATCGAGGTCGGGGTGCGTTTGTCTGATGATGCGTCGGTGCGCATCCTTAATCGCGACTATCGCGACAAGGATAAACCGACCAATGTTCTGTCCTTTGCCGCTCTTGAAAGTGCCGATGATGCGGATGCTTTCATGATGGCCCCGGATATGCCGCTGATGCTTGGTGATATTGTGATTGCACGGGAAACCTGTGCACGCGAAGCGGTCGAGCAGAACAAGTCGCTGAAAAATCATCTTGTTCATCTTGCCGTTCATGGCACGCTGCATCTTGTCGGTTACGATCATATGGTTGATGATGAAGCCGAAGAGATGGAAGAACTTGAACGTCAAATTCTTGCCGGACTCGGGATTGATGATCCCTATGAACCGATTGAAGACGAGCCGGTTTAGCCGTAAGGCTTTTTTGAATCAAAGGATGTCGAAACCGACCCATGAACGACATAAGTCAACGCGACGACGACCACGACAGTACGCGCCCTCGCAACGGCGAGGATGCAAATCAGGAGACCGAGAACGGCTCCTTATGGGATAATGTGGCCTCTGCCCTCGGGCTCCGGCGTGGCAAGCCGCGCAATGGCGAGGCCTCACTTTCCGATACGCTTGAAGAACTGGCTGAGCGGACCGAAGAAGACGACGAACCGGTCTCGCTGCACGAACGTTCCCTTTTTGAAAATATCATTGCCCTGCGTGACATGACGGCAGAAGACGTCATGATTCCGCGTGCCGATATTGTGGCTGTTCCCAAAACCATCGAACTCGAAGCACTGGTCGAGGTGATGGTCAAAAAGGCCCATTCGCGCCTTCCGGTCTATGGGGATACGCTCGACGATATTGCCGGCATGGTTCATATCAAGGATGTTCTGGGCTGTGTTGCAGCGGGCCGTGAATTCAGCCTTCAGGCGCTTTTGCGCCGGGTTCTGTTTGTGTCGCCCGCGATCCGCGTTCTTGATCTTTTGTCGGAAATGCGTTTGTCGCGCACACATATGGCGTTGGTGGTTGATGAATTTGGCGGGATTGATGGCCTGATCACCATTGAGGATCTGGTTGAGGAAATCGTTGGCGAAATCGATGATGAACACGATATCGACCAGACGCCGAAACTGATCCGTCTTTCGGACGGCTGTTACATCGCCGATGCACGGTTTGAGGTCGAGGATCTGGAAGAAAAACTGTCTTTCAGTCTGCTGGACGAGGATGAAGACGAAGATATCGATACGCTTGGCGGGCTTGTCTTTTCGCTGGCCGGGCGGGTTCCCGCGCGTGGTGAGCTGATCGAACATCCAAGCGGCATTCAGTTCGAAGTCCTTGATGCAGACCCGCGCAGAATTCGCCGGTTGCGAATCCATATGGTGCGCCGCGAAGTTCAAGCCCCGGCCGAAGACACCAAAAATCAGGAAAAAACGGATGATTAAGACGATGGCGACGCGCCTGGCCGGACTTTCAGGCTGGCGCAGGCGTTTTGTCTGGTTGCTTTCCGGGGCGGTTGCGGTTTTGGCGCTGCCGCCCTTCTTTTTTATTCCGGTTTTGCCGATCAGTTTTGCCATTCTGCTGTGGAGCCTGGAAGGGGTCCGTTGCAACAAAGGTGCGCTTTCGGCGGGCTGGTGGTTCGGGACCGGGCATTTTGCCGCCGGGTTTTATTGGGTCAGTCACGCGTTTCTGGTGCAGCCGGAAATTTACGGCTGGATGATACCCTTTGCACTTGCGGGACTTGGTGGCGGACTGGCGATCTTTCCGATGGTTGCGGTCTGGGCTTCGTGGCGCCTGACAGACGGGCTGGTGCGTCGTGCGGTATTGCTTGCCGTGTTCTGGGCGGTGGCGGAATATTTGCGCGGGCATCTTTTGACCGGATTTCCCTGGAATCTTCTGGGTCACGTCTGGGCAATTGATGCTGCGCCGATGCAATTTGCATCGGTTGTCGGGGTCTATGGTCTTTCGTTTGTGACGGCGCTATTTGCAACCCTTCCTGCCGCGGTGGTTGGCGGGCGCCGTGGCAAAATGGCCGCTTTTGGTGGTGTTTTGATTGCTGTTTTGCTGTGGGGCGGCGGTGCTGTGCGCCTGTCACTTGCGGGGCCGGACAGCTCGACCCTGCCATTGTCGGAATTGCCGTCTGACGTGCCGGTTGTTCAGATCGTGCAACCAAACATTCCGCAAAAAGACAAATGGCGTCCGGAATTGCAGCGTCAGCATTTCACCAAGCTGGTTGAAATGTCGCGCCGTCCCGCCGGTTTGGATCCGGCGCGCAAACGCATTGTGATCTGGCCGGAAACAGCGGCGACGTTTTTTGTCGAAACCCAGGATGTCGCGCGCATGCAGATGGCCGAGACACTTGGCCCTGATGATATCCTGATCACCGGTGCCCCGCGCACCTATCCGCGCGATACCGATGAATACAAGGTCTGGAATTCCATTCAGGTGATTGATGCATCGGCGCGCATCATTGCAAGTTTTGATAAATTCCATCTTGTGCCGTTTGGCGAATATGTCCCGTTCCGATCGATCCTGCCATTTCCGAAGCTGACAGCCGGGCGGACGGATTTTTCGGCCGGACCCGGTCCGCAGACCTTGTCCGTGCATGGTCTGCCGGGATTTTCACCGCTGATTTGCTATGAGGTGATTTTCCCCGGTGCGGTGACCGATCCTGATAATCGTCCCGACTGGTTGTTGAATGTTACCAATGACGGTTGGTTTGGCAAAAGCGCGGGCCCATATCAGCATATGGCAGCCGCACGTTTTCGTGCGGTTGAAGAAGGGCTTCCTTTGGTGCGTGCGGCCTATACCGGAGTATCGGTTTTCTTCGACTCCTACGGGCGTAAACTGGCCGACCTGCCCTTAAGTGCAAGTAATATCATGGTTCACCCACTTTTGAGTGATAAAAACCATACTACAGTATATTATTTGTGGCGTGATATTCTATTTTACGGTATTGTTACCTTCTTTGCCGTTCTCGTTATGGGATATAATCGTCGATTAAAATCCCTCTAGGCGGCTGTTAAAGGCACCGAACCGTCCACAAATTGTCCCAGTTAATAAGGACGGGTAGGTCGGAGTGAGAGAAGGAAAAAACAATGTCGCCCAAGGATGATAGCGCGATGGTGAAAAACACCCGTGGTCGCGGTCGTGGCCGGACTGCAAGTGGTAAACCGAATCCTGTTGATATTCACGTTGGCGCACGCGTCCGTCTGCGTCGTACACTGCTTGGCATGAGCCAGGAAAAGCTGGGTGAGGCAATCGGCCTTACATTCCAGCAGGTCCAGAAATATGAACGCGGTGCAAACCGTGTTGGCGCATCGCGCCTGTATGATTTGTCGCGTGTTCTTGAAGTGCCGGTTTCGTTCTTCTTTGACGATATGCCTGATGAAATTTCATCGAAATCGGTCCATGAACGTCGCGAAATGTCCGAAAGCCCGGATCCGTTTGACAATGATCCGATGAACCGTCGCGAGACGCTTGAACTGGTTCGTGCCTATTACCGGATCACCGACCCCAACCAGCGCAAGAAAATCTTCGAGCTGGTCAAGTCGATGGGGGCCTTGCAGGCCGGCGATGCCGACCAGAAATAATCGCGCTTTGACAAGCCGTTAAAGAAGGCGCATTTCGTGGATGACGGGATGCGCCTTTTCTTTCTGCGCAATCGGGTGGCCCGGCTATGCAATTTTCCGGTTACCATTTTGCGTCAATGATGCTTGACCTGTAAAAACCGATCAGGCAAAAGCGTCATGCAGCCGTCATAACGGCAGAGATTTGTGGACGGATTTGGACCGCTTGCCACCACACAAAAAAAGGCTAAGTGGGCGCTATCGACACCAACCCGGTGTTGAGAGCCCTCCGGTCCAGTTTTGGAAACCCATTACCGGAGAAGGTCTTAATGTCTCTTTCCGAATATCTTTTTACCAGTGAATCCGTCTCGGAAGGTCATCCGGACAAGGTTTGTGACCGCATTTCCGATTCCATCGTTGATGCGTTCCTTGCTGCTGACGAAGATTCGCGCGTTGCCGTTGAAACGCTTGCGACCACCAACCGTGTGGTTCTTGCCGGTGAGGTTCGCGGTCCTGAAAGCGTGACCAAAGACGTCATGATCGAAAAAGCGCGCGAAGCCATCCGCGCGATCGGTTATGAGCAGGACGGTTTCCATTGGGAAACTGCCGAAATCGAATGTCACGTGCATGAACAGTCTGCTGACATCGCACAGGGTGTGGATTCCGCTGGTGAAAAGGACCTTGGCGCCGGTGACCAGGGCATCATGTTCGGTTACGCATGTAACGAAACCGATGAACTGATGCCGGCACCGATCCAGTTCTCGCACCGTATTCTGCGCGCAATGGCCGAAGATCGTCATTCCGGCAAAGCAGCACAGTTCGGCCCGGATGCCAAAAGCCAGGTAACCCTGCGTTACGTCGATGGCAAACCGGTTGGCGCAACGTCGGTTGTGGTTTCGACCCAGCATGCCGAAGGCCTGTCCCAGGAAGATGTCCGCGGCCTGGTTCTGCCCTATATCGAAGCTGCCCTGCCGGAAGGCTGGATGCCGGCTGCTGATGAAATCTATATCAACCCGACGGGTCGTTTCGTCATTGGTGGTCCCGATGGGGATGCCGGTCTGACCGGACGTAAAATCATTGTCGACACCTATGGCGGTGCCGCACCGCATGGTGGTGGCGCGTTTTCGGGGAAAGACCCGACCAAGGTTGACCGTTCGGCAGCCTATGCTGCGCGTTACCTTGCCAAAAACGTGGTTGCTGCCGGCCTGGCAGAACGTTGCACCATTCAGCTTGCCTATGCGATTGGCGTGTCCAAGCCGCTGGCTCTGTATGTCAACAACCACGATACCGGCAATGTTGACGAGCTGAAGCTTGGTGCGACCTTGCGTCAGCTGATGGATCTCAGCCCGCGTGGCATTCGTGAACATCTTTCGCTGTGCCGTCCGATTTACACCCCGTCCTCTGCTTATGGTCACTTTGGCCGTCAGCCGACCGCAGATGGTGGCTTCTCCTGGGAGCGTACCGACCTTGTGGGTGAACTGAAATCGGCATTCGGCGCCTGATCATCAGGCAGCAGCATTGCAAAAGTGCGATTTGCCAAATGCGCACGACATGATATGAGGCGGGCGACCCGGATGTTCGGGCCGCCCGTTTTGATTTACGTGACGTGTTTCGCCTTGCGGATCTGTCACTTTGACCGAGTTTGTCCCGACCCTGATCAACTGATACGACCATGCGCAACAAAGAACGCCCGATTCCGACACCCGATCGCCCGAATTTCTATGGCCGCCGCGGAAGCCGACCGCTCAAGGATTCCCGCAAGGCGCTGGTTGACACCATGCTGCCGAAAATCGGGATCAGCTATCCGGACGTCGCAGGGGTCGATCCCAAAAGCTATTTTGATGGTGATCCGGATCAGCTGTGGCTTGAAATCGGATTTGGCGGCGGGGAACATCTTGCCGGTCAGGCCGAGGCCAATCCGAATATCGGGATCATCGGGGCGGAACCCTTCATGGATGGGGTTGGCAGCCTGCTGCGCCATCTTGATGAGCGCGGCCTTGGCAATGTCTGTGTGGTGGCCGATGATTCGCGCCCGCTTCTTTATAAGCTGGTTGATGCCTGCTTTGATCGCGCGTTTCTGTTGTTTCCTGATCCCTGGCCAAAGAAACGTCACGCCGAACGTCGCTTTATCGGGCCCAAAAACCTGGCACTTTTGGCACGGTTGTTAAAAGACGGCGCGGAATTCCGGGTGGCCAGTGACGATATGCAATATATCTCGTGGACCTTGCAGCATATGCACAACCATCCCGACTTTGAATGGTTGGCCGAAGGCCCGGATGACTGGCGCAGCCCGCCCGAGGACTGGGTCAAAACCCGTTACGAACAAAAAGCCCTTCGCCAGGGCAAGAAATGCAACTATCTGCGGTTCCGTCGCAAGCCGCGTCAGGTCTGACATACAGGTTTGCCTGCTGATCCGGTTCGGATTTTATCAATGCCCGGCGTTCGTAATCGATGCGTCGGGCATTTCCATATCCAAAGGCCGGACGCCGATGATGATCGGAAATGCGGCAATCTTAAATTGCAGTTTTGACTTATACTCACGTACAGAAATATAACAAAATATTGCGAATGATTGTCATGTGCGATAAAATAAGCACGTTAATGACTTGAAGTCACAACAATGCCGCGCCAAACGCCCCACTTTTCCGGCGCATATACAGGCGAAAACAGCCAGAGGTCCAGGCCGTGACACACTGGGATGTCAATACATTGTTCAGAACCTATCGGCGTCGGTTGCTTCAATTTGTCCAGCGCCGAAAATTGTCGTGGCATCTTGCCGATGACATTGTTCAGGACACCTTCTTACGCGTCGTGGCAACGCCATCTTTACCCGAACAGCGTTTTGCGCAGTCTTATCTGTATCGGACTGCGAACAATCTGGTAATCGATCATTTCCGCCGTGAACGGATCCTGTCATTTGTGTCGGATCCGGATATGGCGTTTGAACTGATTGCAGATGACGCCCCAAACCCGGAACAAATCGCCTGGTCACGGCAGGAGCTCCGTCGGTTGCAAACCGCTCTTGATGCTTTGCCGCGCCATTTGCGTGACGTTTTCATCCTGGCGCGTGTGGGCGGGGAAACCTATGTCGATATCGGCAAAAAACTCGGCATTCCAAGCCAGACAGCGTTCAGCCGCATGGTCAAGGCGCTTACCATCGTAAAGGAAGCGATGGAGCAGGACGAAAAAAACAGATCTGCAATCAGATAAATCCAAATCCCGTTCGTCCTATGATTGAGCCCGTCTGTTTGCCCATGGATTCTGGACGGGATCATCCGCATTCATGTAATTGACAGACATGCTGATATGACCCGTTTTCCAAACCCGGACAGTGGCTTCCAGACGCCTACAGAACAGGCCGCATACTGGTTTGCGCTGCTTCTTGATGGCAGTGAAACCGAAGAGGACCGCCGCGCATTTGCGTCCTGGATTGAAAAAGACCCACGCAACATGACAGCCTTTAACGAGGTGGAACGGCTGTGGAGCGGCAGTTCAAGTCTGCATCTGGCGGCCAATAACAAGGTCGGACGGCGCGCCTTTTTGGGCGGCACTGTCGTGGCCGGTATTCTGGCGACCGGTTGGGGTGTGCAGCGTTACCACCCGACAGCCGATTTCCGAACGGCAACCGGTGAACGGCGGGAACTCACTTTGCCTGGCGGCATGAGGGCACTTTTGGCAAGCGGAACAACCATGTCGCTTGTATCGGGACAGGGTCTTGCAGGTGTTGAACTGCATGAAGGCGAAGTCTGGTTTGATCACAGCAAAGGCAATCGTGATTTCTTTGTTGCTGCGTCCGGTGCAAGAAGCTGGTCGCGTGGCGGCAGTTTTGATGTGGCCCGATACGATGATCAGACGACTGTCACGGTTGAACAAGGCAGCGTTGCGGTGAAACTCGCCGATCAGGCCCGACTGGTATCGGGGGGACAGGCGGTCACTTATCATGATGGAAAAATGGGCGCGGTTCATGATGTTAATATCGCAAATGCCCTTGCCTGGCGTGATGGCCGGCTTGTCTTTGTTGGCGACAAGCTGGGGGATGTGGCGCGCATTCTTGAACGCTGGCAATCAGGAAAGATCATTGTCATTGGCGACCATGTCGCCAGTCGCAAGGTAACCATGAGTGTTGATCTTGATCGCACCCGTGACGTGTTGCCAACCCTTGCAGGTGCCTTGTCGCTAAAGATTGACCAGTTTACCGATTATCTGACGGTTATTCGCGCCGCCTGACGTCGTGGTGTGTCTCTTTGCGTGCCTCTTTGCGCAGGCTATTTAATGCGAATAAAAATTATTTTCATAAAAAACCATTTATTTTCAGATAAATGAATTTTCACTTCGTCTCAGAAAGTAACGAAAAACGAATGCGAGGCATTTGCATTTCGTGAAATCAGGAGAAGAATGAAATGCTGTCTAACGGGGGCGGTCGCACGATGTTCGCGGCCAACAAAAAACTGCCTGCTGCTACTTCCTTGGGGGGAGTACGTTTTGTCACTGCCACTGCAATCGGCAGTGCCATGATTGCGATGATGCCTTTCGGAGCAATGGCGCAAATGCGGGATAATGCGACAGTCGTGCAGACCGAGGAAGTCGCACAGGTCAAGCTGTCTTCCGAAATCTATGACTTCGATATTGCAGCCCAGCCGATAGGTGCGGCACTGGTTGCCTTTTCGCGTATTTCCGGGATTGATGTTGTTGTTGATGGCGTATTGCCCGAAAGCACAATCAGCCCGGCCGTAAAAGGCGCCATGTCGCCATCTGCTGCGCTTGATATCCTGACATCGCAGACCCCGTTTCAGTGGGTCGTGCTTAACGGTACAACCATCTCGGTAATTATCCCGGCATCGGACATATCGGGGGAAAATGGCGCGCAAACCTTGCCGGTGATCGTCACTGCCACAAATCGTGCATTGGGGCCAAACGGGGTTCCCGATGAAGTGTACTCCACCCCGGGTTCGGTATCGGTCATCACGCAGCAAAGCATGCGCAAAGCGCCGGTACGTGAAGCACGCGAGATTTTCAACAATGTTGCCGGTGTGGATGTTGCAAACGATGCGCAAGATCCTGGTCTGACGGTCAATGTGCGTGGTCAGCAGGAAATGGGCCGGGTAAACGTCAATATTGATGGTGCGCGTCAGAACTACAATCAGTTGACCCATGGCACTGCATCGCGTGTTTATGTCGATCCGGCACTTCTGGCCCAGGTTGAGGTCGAGAAGTCTGATTTGGCCAAGAATGGTGGTGCGGGTACATCTGCCGGTATCGTTACCATGCGAACGCTCAATACGCAGGATATTGTCGATCCAGACGAGGAATGGGGCGGCAAAGTCAATCTTAGTCGCGGTACAAACCAGTATGACTTTGCCGGTGACGTTGCCGTTGGTGCACGTGTTTCGCCAAAGTTTGATCTATCTGCCGCAGTGAGCCGAAAAGTCGTCGGAGACTATCGCCCGGGGACGCATAACCCGGGCCTTTATCAGGAAATCGATAGCACACCAAAGTATGTCGATGTTTACAGTTCCCGTCCGGAATACAGTTATGTCCGGCAAACATCGGGTCTGGTGAAGGCGAACCTTTTTCTGACGGAAGATCAGGAGATAAATCTTGGTTACGTCGGAAGCAGCACTTCATACACAAAGTCGAGTGATTCGACGAACAACTACCAGGACCACAATAAAACTGACGTTCATACCCTAACCGCTAAGCATGTCTGGAACCCGGAATCAGACCTGATTGCCATGAATAGCGGCGTCTACTGGACAAGGACACAGAACCACCAGTTCCGACCGGCGCGATACAATGCCGGCGGCGCCGTGACGACGGACTCCTTTGATAACCAATATACGCTCGATACGTTGGGTGGTGAGGTATCAAACAGCAGCAGCTTTGACTTTGACCTGAGCAGCGATGTCTCCAGTCATCTCGGTCTTGATTACGGTGTCGAGTATTTTCAGGACAAGGCCAAAACAAGTGCCGAGCTTGGCGGTCTTGGCGGCGCGGGTGCTGCATATGAAATTGAAGGTGGCACGCCAGCTGGCGAACGCGACGTTTCCGGGGGCTTTGTCGCCGCCACTTATGACTTTGACAACATGTTCGAGCTCCGGGGCGGCCTTCGCTATGACCGGTACTCACTGACCGGCGATTCCTATTGGTGCGAGGAACAGAACTCCGCCAACCTCTGTGAGGATGGTGGCACACCACTGAACATTGATCTCAGCGAAGATGCGTTTTCGCCATCGGTTGGCGCCAGTTTCAATGTGACTTCGGGAATTCAGCTATTTGCAAATTATCGCCGGAACATGCGTGCCCCAACCATCATGGAATCAATGATCAAGGGCGATCATATCGGTGACAATGCCGGGTTGCCGTTTTACTCCAACGCAAACCTGAAGCCCGAAGAAAGCGAGACGAAAGAAGTTGGTGTCAACTTCAGCTTTGACAATGTGCTTCGCCAAGGCGACGGGTTCAGGGCAAAGGTTGCTTACTATCGGACCGCAATTGATAACTACATCACCTTGGCCAATGTCCCGCAGCCAACTCCGAAAAGGACGAACCTTGGGGTTATCACGAATACTTCTGTCGAGGCCGAGGCAATCGTCAATTTGACTGACCCGGTATATATCAATGGTACCGAAGCCGAGCTGTCTTACGATGCTGGAGAATTCTATCTCGGTGGTACGATTTCGATCTCCGATACCGATCTGTCAGGCAACCACAACCCATATGTTCTCGACACAGCATATGATCCCTTTGCTGCGGTAAACTATACGCAATTGGGTGCAACCTATCTTTCCTACAGCGATGTAAATTATGGGACCGCTGATCGGCTTTTCGGGATTTATGCAATTCCAAAGCGAAAATACACGGTTGATGGCGGGTTCAGACTGTTTGATCAGGACCTGGTTCTTGGAATGCGAGCTTCATTTGTTTATCCGCAGGATAACTTTGGCAGCAGCAACTCGTCCTCGATCGTCTCGAAGTATTTCAAGTACCGGGTGTTTGATTTCTACAGCTCATATGAAATCAACGAAAACCTCACACTGAGATTTGCGGTGAACAACATGCTTGATGAAGCCTATGTGCAGGGGACAGGCGGAACATTCGCCCCGGCACCAGGACGAACCGCCATACTGACTTTTAGCGGCAATTTCTAACGTAACGTCGCATCGGCTGGATGTTGAACCCAACCAGGCATACGCCTGGTTGGGCTTTCGCGCTGTTCAGATTAACATATTGATAATAAACAATTTTTCCATTGACTCGTAAAGATAATAAGAGTCATTCTCATGATGCTACTCGCTAAATGGGTAGCTTAATGACAGGAGAAACTGACATGACTATTACGATTGATCTCAACGCGGCGTCTTCGGGTGCTGGTGTGGACCTGCATGGTGTTCTTGAAGACTTCAACAACAACTTTTCGCTTGGTTCGGGCAACCACGGTACTTTCTATGATGGCTTTGCACCGTCGAGCTATTACGGTGGTTCGCAGTTCCTGGCGACCGACCAGGATAGCAGCAGCAGCTACACCGGTTCTGTGCTTGCGACTGCGGGAAGCTCTGACTTTGCCTACGACATCAACACGCACACGATCACGGGCAATCTCGACAAACTGTCCTTTGGCACCACCCTTGGTGTTGCGGACAACGGAACCGAATTTGATTTCACCGATTCGCCTGTTGATATCTCGGGACTGAACCTGTCGAACAGTGACACCAATGGCGTCCTTGTTGACATCTATTCGGGCAGCACCAACACGCTGGAATCTGTCCTTGATTCCGGTGTCGAAATCAACGGCAGCGCCGGCGCTGACGTCATTGGCGGCTGGGCTGGTGATGATGTTCTTACCGGCAATGGCGGTGCGGATATCTTTGAATTCGACAGCGCGTCGGACTTTGGCGATGACACTGTTACCGATTTCACCGATGGCACGGATCTGATTGATCTTGATTACAGCGAAGTGACCGTCTCTGACGACGGTGCAGGCAATGCTCTGATCACCCATGCCAATGGCACTGTGACGCTGACCGGTGTCGATTACGCCGACATTGACCAGAACGACTTTGTTTAACGAAGACGGCCCATCCCGCAAGGTGCGGAACGGGCCAAAGTCTTTGATCCAGGGTGCTGCGCAACAGCAGCACCCACCTCACCCTACCCGATTTTTCTGGAATATAAAAAGCGTGTTTGGACAGGCATCTTCGAAATCAGATATGCGAACCGGCAAATCCCGGCCGCTCTCTGAAGCAATTTCATCCTTGCGCCGTGCGTTTGTTGCAGTCGCAGCGCTTAGTGGTGTGTCCAATATCCTGATGCTCACAGGCCCGCTTTTCATGCTTCAGGTTTATGACCGGGTCCTGGCCAGTCAGAATGTCCCCACACTGGTCGCATTGAGCGGGCTTGTGGTTTTTCTGTATCTGTTTCTGGGCAGTGTCGACGCCCTTCGTGCCCGCATGCTGATCCGGATTGGCTGGCGGGTTGATGAAAAAATAGGTCCGGACGCATTGATGCAGACCTTTGACCTTGGACTGCGCAATGCCCGCGCCAATAATCAGCCTTTGCATGATCTTGATCAGATCCGGCAATTTCTGGGGGGTGCCGGCCCGGTGGCAATCTGCGATTTGCCGTGGATGCCGGTATTTCTGGCCATTGTTTTTGTTTTCCATCCCTGGCTTGGTGTGCTGGCACTTGTCGGCGGGGCGTTGCTGGTTGTCCTGACCCTGATCAGCGAAGTCGTTACCCGCAAAAAGGTCGCCACCATGAACAGTCAGACCGTCCAGCGTGATCGTCTGGTCGAAGCCGGTCGGCGCAACGCCGAAGCCTTGCGGGCCATGGGTATGGAAAAGGCCTTTTCCCAAAGCTGGGCAAAACTCAATAATCGCTATTTGCGCGATAACACTGCGGTTGGCGACGTCAATTCTACCTTTTCGGCCTATATCAAGGTCATCCGTCTGGCCTTGCAGTCCGGGGTGCTGGCGCTGGGGGCGTATCTGGCAATCCATCAGGAAGTCACGCCGGGCACAATGATTGCGGCCTCGATCCTGACTGCACGTGCCTTGTCGCCGGTGGAACAGGCGATTGGCAACTGGCGCGGTTTTGTTGCCGCCCGACAGGCCCGGCGGCGTCTTGATGAAATGCTGGTCACACAAGGACAAAGCGAAGATACGCGTACCCGTCTTCCTGCGCCGTCACGAAATCTGACGGTATCCAATCTTGTGGTCGGAACGCAGGACGGAAATGCACCGGGCCAAAGCAAGGTGTTGTTGCGGATCAATGCCCTGACGCTCAGTGCCGGGGACGGATTGGGTGTTATCGGGCCGAGCGGATCGGGGAAATCGACCCTGGGCCGTGCACTGGTCGGGATTGGCAAGATGCGTGGCGGCAAAATCCGTCTCGACGGGGCGGAATTGTCCCACTGGGATCGCGATGAACTGGGCAAGCATATCGGCTATTTGCCACAGGATGTCGAACTGTTTGACGATACGGTGGCACGCAACATTGCGCGATTGCAGAACGGCGCATTGTCGAGTGACATCGTTCAGGCCGCAAAGTCGGCCGGTGTTCACGATATGATTCTGTCGCTGCCCAACGGGTATGACACGCGTATCGGGGTGGGTGGTGTTGTTTTGTCGGGCGGCCAACGCCAGCGGATCGGCCTGGCACGGGCGTTGTTCGGGAATCCCTTCCTGATCGTGCTTGATGAACCGAATGCCAGCCTTGATAGCGATGGCGAACAGGCATTGTTGCAGTCCGTTCAATCCGCACGTGCCCGCGGGGCGATTGTTGTGCTGATCGCCCACCGTCCCAGCGCGCTTGCCACGGTCAATCTGGCCACCGTGATTCAGGATGGCCATCAGATTGCCTTTGGCAAACGTGACGATATTTTGCGCCGAACCGTTCGCCAGGTAGGAGAATCCGCATGACCGGCTTGCAACTCCTTTCACGCGGGCGCATGGCACCATCCATCAGACCCGGTCGCGATGCGCGTTTATCCGCCGCACAGGCAACCTTGCGCCGCCATATCATCATTGGTTGCGGTGTGGTGGTGGCCCTGTTTGCCGGATTGATGCTTTGGCTGACATTTGCCGAGCTGTCCGGTGCAGTGGTCGCATCGGGCAAGCTGGTTGTCGAAAGCAACGTCAAGGATGTCCAGCATTCGGACGGCGGTATCGTTGGTGAAATCCATGTCCGTGACGGTGATCGGGTGTCGGCCGGTGATCTTTTGATCAGGCTTGATGACACCATGGCACGCGCCAGTCTTGGGATTGTCGAGACGCAATTGTCGTCTTTGACGGCGCGGCGCATGCGCCTGACCGGGGAAAGGGACAATCTGACGGAGCTTCGCATTCCGGATGCCTTTACGGATCGTCTTGATGATCCGGCAATTGCCGAACTGATTGCCGCGGAACGCAATTTGTTCAATGCGCGCCGCGAAAGTCTTGAAGGTGAAAAGCAGCAGCTTGTTCAGAAGCGCGCCCAGCTTTCAGAAACCATTACCGGCCTGACCGCCCAGAAAACAGCCAACGAAGAAGAACGTCGCCATATCGTAGATGAATTGACCGGGCTGGAAGGTCTGTTTGCCAAGCAACTGGTTCCGATTACCCGTGTGGCGGCCCTGCGTCGTGAACGGGCAAGCCTTGACGGTACGCATGGGGAACTGACGGCCGAGATTGCCGCGACCCGGATGCAAATATCGGAAACGGAAATGCAGATATTGCAGCTTGATCGTGTGCGCCAAACCGAAGTTCTTGGCGAACTGACCGATATTGATCAGCAGATCGCCCAGTTGATGCAGCAACAGATTGCCCTGCGCGACCAGCTGCGTCGCATTGACATTCGCGCACCCTATGACGGAACGGTCTATCAGCTTGCCGTGCATACAGTCGGGGGTGTGATTGGTGCGGGTGATCGCATTATGGGCATTGTGCCTGATCAGGATGAGCTGGTGATCGAAGCCCATATCAATCCGCGCGATATCGAACAGGTCGTTCCCGGTCAGGAAGCGGTATTGCGATTCACCGCCTTTAATCAGCGAACCACCCCTGAGCTGTTCGGGCGGGTTTCATTCGTGGCGGCCGATCTTGAACGCGACGAATTGACTGGTGATACATATTATATCGTGCGCATCAGAATC
Organism: Thalassospira povalilytica; assembly: GCF_002844235.1. Lineage (GTDB taxonomy): Bacteria > Pseudomonadota > Alphaproteobacteria > Rhodospirillales > Thalassospiraceae > Thalassospira > Thalassospira povalilytica. Next base: position 349,833 of record NZ_PGTS01000003.1, read on the forward strand.
GGGGCTGGCGAAGTTGCCAAGCTTGATGGCCGCGACCTGGTGCCGGGAATGCCGGTGGAAACCTTCCTTGCGACCGGCGAGCGCACGGCGCTCAGCTACCTTCTTAAGCCGCTTTCCGATCAGTTTGCCCGTGCGTTTCGCGAAGATTGATCAAATTGAAATCCGGACATTTTCGGATATCGGGCGATGTTGATCGTTTCAGACTTAATGAGTCGTGTCCGATATCGGCACGAACTGACCAGGAACGAGGTAGCAATGAACGCAATTCACGGGGCAGACACCGCCACTGTGACCCGGATGGAAGACCTCCGGCAATCTACACGCAGTGCGCATCAGTCGGTTGACGATATGGTCATGGAAATGGCGCCGTTCGATAACCGCGACAACTATATGCGCTTTTTGACTCTGCAATATGTCTTTCACGCCCGGATGAAACCGCTATATGACGCCGAGGACCTTAACCGTGTCATTCCGGGGCTGGTGGCGCGCAGCCGGTATAAGGCCGTTTGTGATGATCTTGCAGATCTGGAATGCGCACGCCCCGAAATCGGGAGTCGCTTCGAGATTTCCGCACAGGATGCCGAGCGGATCGGCTGGCTTTATGTCTGCGAGGGGTCATCGCTTGGCGCGGCGTTCCTGTTGAAGGCCGCTGCCAATATCGGGCTTGGGGATGCATTCGGGGCCCGTCATCTGGCCGGTCATCCGGATGGCCGGGGCAAGCATTGGCGCGAATTTGTCGAACAGGTCAATGACTTGGAGCTGAGCGACGACAAAGAGATCGCTGTGCGCAATGGTGCGGTGGCGGCCTTTGCCTATTTCCGGAATCTGATGGGTAATCTGCCATTGCAGTAAGGTCTTTGTGAATCCTTGGGTTGAATGGCGCGGGAGCCCTGTATCCTCACTTGATTTCTGCGCAAACCGGCTGTATAAAGCCGCCAAGCTTTTTGTAAATTCTGACAAAGAGTGGGCCTCGCGCCCGCTCTTTTGTGCTTTTTGGGGTATGGCATCGCTTTATGGCTGAGCTGATTGGACAACAGTTGAAAGACCCGTTGATGGCGAAAATCACGGCAATTATCGAGCCGTCGATCAATGCGCTGGGGTTCGAGCTGGTCCGTGTTTCCATGACGGGACAGGACCACAATATCCTGCAGATCATGGCAGATCGCCCGGACGCGAAAGGCAGCATCAATGTTGAAGATTGCGCCGAAATCAGCCGTACGGTTTCTGCCCTTCTGGATGTCGAAGATCCGATTTCGGGTGCCTATCACCTTGAAGTCAGTTCTCCGGGGATCGACCGCCCGCTGACCCGTGCCACGCATTTTGAAGTGTGGAAAGGTTTCGAGGCAAAGGTCGAACTGGTGATGGCCATCAATGGTCGTCGCCGTTTCAGCGGTTTGCTGGATGGGATTGAAGATAATGCGGTCGCCCTGATTGTCGATGGCGAACGTGTCTTGTTGCCGTTGGCCGATATCGCAAAGTCGAAATTGGTTCTGACGGATGAATTGATCGCGCATGTCACCGGCAATCGCCGCTCTGACGACAACGCAGAATAGAGGTTGGATATGGAAGCAACTTCGGGAATGCCGCGGCCGGAACTCTTGCAGGTCGCTGATGCCGTTGCCCGTGAAAAGGGCATTGATCGTGACGAGGTTCTCGGCGCAATGGAACAGGCCATCCAGAAGGCTGGTCGTTCCAGATATGGCCATGAGCACGACATTCGTGCCCATATCGACCGTAAAACCGGCGAAATCAAACTTGCACGTTTCATCGAAGTAACCGATGAGATCGAGAACGATTTCACCCAGATGTCGCTCGAACAGGCGCGTATTCGTGACGAAAACATCAATCTGGGCGAATTCCTGATTGATCCGCTGCCGCCGATCGACTTTGGCCGTATTGCCGCACAGACCGCAAAGCAGGTTATCGTTCAGAAGGTCCGCGACGCCGAGCGCGAACGTCAGTTCGAAGAATACAAAGACCGCACCGACGAAGTCATCAACGGCGTCGTCAAGCGTGTCGAGTTTGGCAACGTTCTTGTTGATATCGGCCGTGCCGAAGCAATTCTGCGCCGCGAAGAACTGATCCCGCGTGAAACCGTCCGCCAGGGCGATCGCGTTCGTGCGCTGATCCTTGATGTGCGTCGCGAACAGCGTGGTCCGCAGATCTTCCTGTCGCGTACCCATCCGACCTTCATGGCAAAACTGTTTGCCCAGGAAGTTCCGGAAATCTATGACGGCATCATCGAAATCAAATCGGTTGCCCGTGATCCGGGTTCGCGCGCCAAGATTTCGGTTCTGTCGTCAGACAGCTCGATCGATCCGGTCGGTGCCTGTGTCGGTATGCGCGGTTCGCGTGTTCAGGCCGTTGTTGCCGAACTGCAGGGCGAAAAAATCGATATCATCCAGTGGTCGGAAGACCCGGCAACCTTTGTTGTGAACGCATTGGCCCCGGCCGAAGTCACCAAGGTTGTTCTGGACGAAGAAACCAACCGTATCGAAGTCGTCGTTCCGGACGATCAGCTTAGCCTCGCCATCGGCCGTCGTGGTCAGAATGTGCGTCTGGCATCGCAGCTGACCGGTTGGGATATCGACATTCTGACCGAGGAAGACGAAAGCGAACGTCGTCAGGAAGAAGCACGCAAGCGTGCAGAAATGTTCATCAAGGCCCTTGATGTTGACGAAGTTATCGCCCATCTCCTGGTCGCCGAAGGCTTTACCTCGATCGAGGAAGTCGGTTACGTGCCGCTGGCAGAACTGGCCGAGATCGAAGGTTTCGAGGAAGAAATCGCCGAAGAACTGCGCAACCGCGCACGTACCTTCCTTTCCGAAGAAGCCGAACGTCTTCAGAAGCGTCGTGAAGAGCTCAAGGTTGCCGATGATCTGGTCGAATTCAATGGCCTGTCGCTGGCAGTTGTTGTTCGCCTTGGCGAAAACGACGTCAAAAACCTTGAAGATTTCGCCGATCTGGCAAGTGACGAGCTGATCGAATATATCGGTGATGCCGACAACATGACCATGGATCAGGCCAATGATCTGATCATGGAAGCGCGTCGCAAGCTGGGCTGGTTCGATGGTCTTGAAGAAGAGACCGAAGAAGCAGCCGAAGGCGAAGAGGCTTAAGGCCGATCGGAGGACACCATGTCGCATCGCAAAGGCGGCAAGGTAGCCGAGGTTCCGGAACGCCGGTGCATTGTCACCGGCGAGACCCGGAACAAGGAAGATCTTCTCAGGGTTGTGATCGGGCCGGATGGTTCGGTTGTACCCGATCTTGAGGAACGGCTACCGGGACGGGGATTATGGTTGTGCCCGTCGCGGGATGTGATAAATACCGCCTGTGCAAAAAACGCTTTTGCCAAGGCGGCGCGGCAAAAAGTCGTGGTCGACGCCGCGCTTGCAGACCGGATCGAACAGCTGCTGACGCAGAAATGTCTTGATCTGTTGTCGCTTGCGCGCCGCGCCGGTCAGGCGGTTGCCGGATTTGAAAAGGCCCGCGCCCAGATTGCCGAGGGTGCGGCTCTGATATTGGCAGCACGCGATGGTGCTGCGGACGGAAAATCCAAGATCGAGGCCAAGGCCCGGGATCTGCCGATTTATTCCGTTCTGGATGCTGCTGAAATCGGCGCGGCCTTTGGCCGTGAAAAAGCAGTACATGTGGCTGTTGCGCCAGGTGGTCTGGCCAAACGGCTGGGCCGTTCCCTGAAACGGCTGCAAGGATTTCGCGCAGTCTGACATCAGACAGGCGCCGGACGGACAGGACAGGGTCGGCATTGGAAGTCGATCCCGCAGGAAATGAGGAAGTTGGACGGATTATGAGTGATCGCGATCAGGAGAAGAAACCGCTGAGCCTCAACAGATCGAAGCTTGAATTGAGCAAGACGGTCGAGGCAGGGCAGGTTCGCCAAAACTTCTCGCATGGACGGTCCAAATCTGTGACCGTCGAAGTGCGTAAGAAGCGTACATTCGAAAAGAACGAATCCGGTCGCTTCCGTGAAGTGAAGAAGGATATCGTTGCTGAACAGGCACCGGCTGAAACGCCGGCACCAGAAGCCAAAAAGGAACCGGTCGAAGAGCCGAAATCGCGCCCGGCTGCCGAAGATCACGGCAACCTGACCGATAGCGAGCGTGCTGCCCGTATGGCTGCTTTGAAGGCTGCTGAAGAGCGCCGCAAGCAGGAAGAGGCCGACGCCGAAATCCGTGCGCGTGAAGAAGCTGCCCGCAAGGCCGCAGAGGAAGAAGCCCGCAAGGCCGAGGAAGCCAAGGCTGCCGAAGCAGCCAAAGCGGCAGAAGCAGAAGCCAAGGACAAGGACGAAGTTTCTGTTGAAGATGTTGAAAAACAGCTTGCTGCCTCGACTGCCAAAGGCAAGACCTCGAAGCCGAAACCGGCTGCTACGCCGAAAGCCAAGGAAGACGATGTGATCATGGGCGAACCGGCAGAACCGCTGGTTCCCGAAGAACGTCGTCGCGCTGCCCCTGCGACTGCCAAGCCGAAAAGCCGTAAGGAGCAGGACGAGGAAGATGCACGCAAGGCCGCGCGCAAGCGCGCCGAAGAAGAAGCCCAGGGCCGTGCAAACCGTGGCAAGGCTGATGATGGTCGCCGTCGTGGCAAGCTGTCGATCGCCAATGCAATGACCGGTGACGAAGGTGGCCGTCGTCGTTCCATGGCATCGATCAAGCGCCAGCAGGCCAAAGCCAAAGCCCGTGCCATGGGCCCGCAGAAACCGAAAGAGAAAATCGTGCGTGACGTGACCATCCCGGACGTTATCACCGTTCAGGAACTGGCCAACCGTATGGCTGAACGTGCAGCCGACGTGATCAAGACTCTGATGAGCATGGGCGTCATGGCGACCATCAACCAGAGCCTCGATCCCGATACGGCACAGCTCGTGGTCGAAGAATTCGGTCACAATGTAAAACGTGTTTCCGATGCAGACGTCGAAGAAGCACTGGTTGTTGCAGATGACAGCGAAGAGCAGCTGGTCGGTCGCCCGCCGGTCGTGACCGTCATGGGCCACGTTGACCATGGTAAAACCTCGTTGCTTGATGCGCTGCGTTCAACCGACGTTGCCGGCGGCGAAGCCGGTGGCATTACCCAGCATATCGGTGCCTATCAGGTCACCATGGCAACCGGTTCGAAGATCACCTTCATCGATACCCCGGGCCACGCCGCATTTACCGAAATGCGTTCGCGCGGTGCGAAGGTCACCGATATCGTGGTTCTGGTTGTTGCTGCCGATGACTCGGTCATGCCGCAGACGATTGAGGCCATCAGCCATGCCAAGGCGGCTGGTGTTCCGATGATTGTCGCGATCAACAAAATCGACAAGCCGGGTGCCAACCCGTCCAAGGTCAAGACCGAACTGCTTCAGCACGAAGTCGTGGTCGAGGAAATGGGTGGTGACGTTCAGGCGGTCGAAGTTTCGGCCAAACAGCGCACCGGTCTGACCGAACTTGAAGAAGCAATCCTTCTTCAGGCAGAGGTTCTGGACCTTAAGGCCAACCCGCAACGTGTTGCCGACGGTGTTGTTGTCGAAGCCCGCATGGAAAAAGGCCGTGGTTCGGTCGCGACCGTCCTGGTTCAGCGCGGTACGCTGCGCACCGGTGACATCTTTGTCACCGGTCCGGAATGGGGTCGTGTCCGTGCGCTGGTTGACGATCACGGTACCCGTGTCCAGGAAGCAATTCCGGGCATGCCGGTCGAGGTGACCGGTCTGAACGGTGTTCCGTCTGCCGGTGATGACTTTGTGGTCGTTGAAAACGAAGCCAAGGCCCGCGAAGTTTCCGACTTCCGTCAGCGCCGTATTCGTGAAACCCAGGCTGCCGCGATGAAGAAATCCGCGCTTGAGAACATGTTCTCGCAGAGCGGTGACGTCAAAGAACTGCCGATCGTCATCAAGGGTGACGTGCAGGGTTCTGTCGAAGCCCTTATCGGGACGCTTCAGAAACTCGGTAACGAGGAAGTATCGGTTCGCGTTCTGCATAGCGGTGTTGGCGGTATCAACGAATCCGACGTGACGCTGGCCCGTGCATCCAATGCACTGATCATCGGCTTTAACGTTCGTGCAAACCAGCAGGCCCGTGAACAGGCCCGCCGCGACAACGTTGATATTCGTTACTATTCGATCATCTATGATGTTGCTGATGACATCAAAAAGATGCTGTCGGGCATGCTGTCTCCGGAAGTTCGCGAGAAGTTCCTGGGCTATGCAGAAATCCGCGACATCTTCACCATCTCTGGCAACAAGATCGCCGGTTGTATGGTCACCGAGGGTATTGTCAAACGCGGCGCGGGTGTCCGCCTGCTGCGCGACGATGTCGTTATTCACTCTGGCGAGCTGTCCACGCTCCGTCGCTTCAAGGACGAAGTCAAAGAAGTCCGCGAGGGCTATGAATGTGGCATGTCGTTCGCCAAATATAACGATCTCCAGGTTGGCGATATGATCGAGTGCTTCGAGAACGAGGAAATTGCCGTCGAACTGTAAGACGGTGAGGAACTGAAATGGCGAAGCAACCAGCCAAAGCACCAAGTCAGCGACAGCTCCGAGTGGCGGAAGAAATCCGTCAGGCGCTGTCGCAGGCGCTGGAGCGTGGAGATATTTACGATCCGGACCTGACCCGTCGCCCGGTAACCATTACCGGCGTCAATCTTTCACCGGATATGCGCAATGCTATGGTATCCTTTACCCCGCTTGGCGGCGGTGAGGCCGAAACGTCGCTCAAGGCGTTGACGCGTCAGAAAGGACACCTGCGCAACCATGTGGCCCATACGGTGCACATGAAATACGTGCCGGCATTGCGTTTTGTCGAAGACAAAAGTTTTGATGTCGCCGACCATATTGGCGCCCTGCTGCGTGATCCGCATGTCGCGCAGGATCTGGTGGATGGCCGGTCTGGTGACCAGGAAGATGAGGACGACTGATGGCGCGTCGCCGTCGCGGTAAAAGCATTAATGGCTGGCTGGCGGTCGACAAGCCCCTGGAGATCACCTCGTCAACGGTGGTCAATCAGGTGCGTCGCCTGCTGGATGCCAACAAGGCCGGACATGGCGGAACGCTTGATCCGCTGGCATCGGGCGTTCTGCCAATTGCCTTTGGCGAAGCAACCAAAACGGTTGCATATGTCATGGATGGCAGCAAAAGTTATCGTGTGACGCTGAAATTCGGCGAAGCACGCAGCACGGACGATGCCGAGGGCGAGGTTATCGAAACCTCCGACCACCGTCCGACTGAAGACGAAATCAAGGCTGTGCTGGGTGAATTTATCGGTGAAATCCAGCAGGTGCCGCCAAAGTTTTCGGCGATCAAGGTCAATGGCAAGCGTGCCTATGATCTTGCGCGTCGCGATGAAGACGTGGTGTTGAAGCCGCGTCCGATTCTGATCAAGGATCTTCGACTGGTCGAAATGCCGGATCGCGATCATGCCGTGTTCGATGTTGTATCGGGCAAAGGCGCATATATGCGATCACTGGCGCGCGATATTGCGCTGCGCCTTGGCACTGTCGGCTATATCGCCGCGCTTCGCCGGACATCGGCGGGGCCGTTTTCGGAGGAAAACGCCATCCCCCTGCAGGAATTGCTGGAGATGGACCCCGAAGAGGTGATGAAGAAAATGCTTCCGGTTGAGACCGCGCTGGACGACATCCCGGCGCTGGCCTTGACCGAAGTCGAGGCGCAACGCCTTTCGTCTGGCCAGCCTGTCGGGCTGTTGCCGGTCGCAAAGCGCAATGCTCTCGAAAACCCCGTCGTGCAGGACGAAATCGTCTGTGCCATGCTCCATGACCGCGCGGTTGCGTTGGCGGAGATCAATGGTGGCGAAATACGGCCTGTGCGTGTTTTTAATCTCTAAAGGCGAAAGGATGCCTGATGTCGATTACTGCTGAACGCAAAGCTGAGCTGATCAAAGAATACGCTCAGAAAGACGGTGACACCGGTTCCCCCGAAGTCCAGGTTGCAATCCTGAGCGAGCGGATCAAGAACCTCACCGAGCACATGAAAGAACATAACCACGACTTCCATAGCCGTCGTGGTCTTCTCATGATGGTTGGTCAGCGTCGCCGCCTGCTGAAGTATCTGCAGCGCAAAGACCAGTCGCGTTACGAGAGCGTTATCGAACGCCTCGGTATTCGCCGCTGATTTCAAACTGCGGCGGAGGGTGACCTCCGCCGTCGTTTTTTATTGTTCCGGTGGATCGGGACACGAGAAGCTGGGTCGGATGGGCCGACCCGATGCTTACGCCGGACCCATTAATTATGACGCTGTTATGAAAGCCTCATAATTAATGTGTTCGGAACTCGTGTAGTATTCCGGGTCCGCCAGAGGTTTGTAAGAGGAAGAGAAAATAATGTTTAATGTCGTCCGTAAGGAAATGCAGTGGGGCAATGCCAAACTGGTTCTTGAAACCGGTAAGATTGCCCGTCAGGCCGATGGTGCCGTCAAGGTAACCTATGGTGAAACCGTCGTTCTTTGTACTGCTGTTGGCGCCAAGCAGCCGCGCCCGGATGTCGACTTTTTCCCGCTGACCGTCAACTATCAGGAAAAAGCATTTGCCGCTGGCAAAATCCCGGGTGGTTTCTTCAAGCGTGAAGGCCGTCCGTCGGAAAAGGAAACCCTGGTTTCGCGTCTGATCGACCGTCCGATCCGTCCGCTGTTCCACCCGCAATATCGCAACGATACCCAGATCGTTTGTACCGTTCTGTCGCACGACATGGAAAACGATCCGGACGTGGTTGCGATGATCGGTACCTCGGCCGCACTGACCATTTCCGGTCTGCCGTTCCTCGGCCCGATCGGTGCTGCGCGCGTTGGTTACAAGGATGGTGAATACCTCCTGAACCCGTCGACCGAAGCCATCAAGGAAAGCGACCTTGATCTTGTTGTTGCCGGTACCCGTGACGGCGTGATGATGGTTGAGTCCGAAGCATCCGAACTGTCCGAAGAAATCATGCTTGGCGCTGTCAAGTTTGGTCACGACCAGTTCCAGGGCGTTCTTGACCTGATCATCGAACTGGCAGAAGAAGCTGCCAAGGAACCGCGCGAAGTTGCAGAACTTCCGGACGGCTACGATGCGCTGGTCGAAAAAATCGCAGCCCTTGGCACTGATAGCCTGACCGCTGCCTATGCCAATGTCGTCAAACAGGAACGCTCGGCCGCTGTTGCCGCTGCCAAGGCAGAAATCGTCGAGAAACTTGGCGATGAAGTTCCTGACGAACTCAAAGGCAAAGTTTCCTCGATCATCAAGGATCTGGAAAAAGACATCGTTCGCGGTGCGATCCTGAAAACCGGCAAACGTATTGATGGCCGTACCGGTGCTGACGTTCGTCCGATCATGGGCGAAGTTTCGGTTCTGCCGCGCTCGCACGGTTCGTCGATCTTCACCCGTGGTGAAACCCAGGCACTGGCTGTTGTTACCCTTGGTACCGGTCAGGACGAGCAGATCGTTGATGCGCTTGACGGTGAATATCGTGAAAGCTTCATGCTGCATTACAACTTCCCGCCCTACTCGGTCGGTGAAGCTGGTCGTATGGGTTCGCCTGGCCGTCGTGAAATCGGTCACGGTAAACTGGCATGGCGTGCCCTGCATCCGCTGATGCCGAGCAAGGATGTCTTCCCCTACACCACCCGTATCGTTTCCGAAGTCACCGAATCGAACGGTTCTTCGTCGATGGCAACCGTTTGCGCAAGTTCGCTTGCCATGATGGATGCCGGTGTTCCGCTGGCACGTCCGGTTGCCGGTATCGCCATGGGCCTGATCAAGGAAGCTGACGACTTTGCCGTTCTGTCCGATATCATGGGTGACGAAGATCACCTTGGCGACATGGACTTCAAGGTTGCCGGTACCGAAAACGGCATCACCTCGCTTCAGATGGACATCAAGATCACCTCGGTGACCGCAGACATCATGCAGATCGCGCTGAAACAGGCCCGTGACGGTCGTCTGCATATTCTTGGCGAAATGGCCAAGGCCCTTCCGGAAGCACGCGGTGAAGTTTCGGGCAATGCGCCGACCATCACCCAGTTCTCGATCCCGAAAGACAAAATTCGTGACGTCATCGGTTCGGGCGGCAAGGTCATTCGTGAAATCTGCGAAGAAACCGGTGCAAAAGTCGACATCGAAGACGATGGTTCGATCACTGTCGCACATACCGACGGTGCAAAAGGCAAGCAGGCTGTGGATTGGATCAAATCCATCGTTGCAGAACCTGAACTGAACCATATCTATGACGGTAAGGTCGTTAAGGCTGTTGATTTCGGTGCGTTCGTTAACTTCTTCGGCGCCCGCGACGGTCTTGTTCACATCTCCGAACTGGCACCTGAGCGTGTCAAACAGGTTTCGGATATCGTGAAAGAAGGCGACCAAGTTAAAGTCAAGGTCATCGGCTTCGATGATCGCGGCAAAATCAAGCTGTCGATGAAGCGTGTCGATCAGGAAACCGGTGCCGACCTCGAAGCAGGCGACGCCGAATAAGCTGAACGGTATGCCGGGCGACGATAAAAACAAGACGTCGCCCGGCACTCTGAGCGATACCGTGGTGTCGCTGGCAAATGCCGAATGGGAGAGACGAAGTTGAAAGCCCTTAATCCGCTCGTCATGTCGGGTAAAGAAGTCTTGCCGGTTATCGAAGGTGGCAAAGGCGTTGCTGTATCGACGGGTAAAAGTTCCGGCGCATGGGCTGCTGCCGGCGGTATCGGGACTTTTTCCGCTGTGAATGCTGACTCGTATGACGAGAACGGCAATCTGGTTCCGATCGAATATGCAGGAAAAACCCGCGGTGACCGCCATCAGGAACTGATTGCCTATGGTATCCGCGGCGGTATTGCCCAGGCCCAGATCGCACATGAAATGCGCAATGGCGAAGGCCGTTTGCATATGAACGTGCTGTGGGAAATGGGTGGTGCCGAACCGATCCTTCATGGTGTTCTTGAAGGTGCAAAAGGCCTGATTCACGGGGTAACCTGTGGGGCGGGCATGCCATACAAGATTGCCCAGATTTCGGCCCAGTATGGTGTCCATTACTATCCGATCGTGTCATCGGCCCGTGCCTTCCGTGCATTGTGGCTGCGGTCATACAAGAAGACCCCGGAATGGCTGGGCGGCGTGGTCTATGAAGATCCGTGGCGTGCCGGTGGCCATAACGGCCTGTCGAATTCCGAAGACCCGCTGGTGCCCGAAGATCCGTTCCCGCGTGTCGCGGCACTGCGTGAATTCATGAATTCTGTTGGTCTGAATGATGTTCCGATCATCATGGCCGGCGGGGTCTGGTTCCTGCGTGATTTCGAAGACTGGATCGACAATCCGGAAGTTGCCCCGGTGGCCTTCCAGTTCGGGACCCGTCCGCTTCTGACCCAGGAAAGCGAGATTTCCGACGAATGGAAACAGCGCCTGACCCGTCTTCAGAACGGTGATGTGTCGCTGCATAAATTCAGCCCGACGGGCTTCTACAGCTCGGCTGTGCGCAACGACTTCCTTGAAGATCTGCATCAGCGTTCCGATCGTCAGGTCCGCTATTCCCGTACGGCTGAGGCCGACCTGCATGTCGGTATTCCGCTGGGTCGTCGTGGTCGTCCGATTTATGTGCGCGAAGACGATGCGGATAAGGTCCGGGCATGGCTTGACGCCGGTTACACCGAAGGCATGCCGACCCCGGATGACACCATGGTCTTTGTCACGCCCGAAAGCGCATTGACGATCAAAAAAGACCAGATCGATTGCATGGGGTGCCTGTCACAGTGCCAGTTCTCCAACTGGGAACAGCATGAAGGCACGACCGGCAAGCGCGCTGATCCGCGGTCCTTCTGTATTCAGAAGACGCTTCAGAACATCGCCCATGGCGCAGCGGTTGAAAACGAACTGATGTTTGCAGGTCACAATGCCTACAAGTTCGGCGAAGACCCGTTCTATGCCAATGGTCACATCCCGACCGTCAAGGAACTGGTCGATCGGATCATGACTGGCGACTGATTTTCCTGACTGCAAAACAAACCAAAAAGGGGCCGGATTTCCGGCCCCTTTTTGCTATTTGTGCGAAAAATCACATGCCTGCCTTGCAATCTTGGGTAACATAGCAAACCGAAGCTGCATTAACCGGGGATATTGCAGCGTTCTGTTTGGGAGATATGTATGATTTGGCTCGTTCTTGGTCTGATTTTTCTGCTTGTTGCAGTCGTTATATTTGTTAAAGGGCTTCCGCCAAGCCGTCCGGTGATCGGTAAAGTGGCATCAGTGACATTGCTTTTTGTTGCTCTTATTTGTTTTGCTTCGACGTCTTATGTGTATGTCGGGGGTAATCAGGTTGCCCATTTAAAACGCATTTATGGTGGCAGTTCGCTTCCAGCAGGCCGTTTGATTGCACTTTCGGGAGAAAACGGTTTTCAGTCCAGAATTCTGTCTCCGGGCTTCCATTTTGAGCCGCTCCTGACTGTTATCAACGATGTCAGTGTTCTTCCGATGGTTGAGGTTCCGCCGGGATTTTACGGGTTGATAGAAGCGCGCGACGGGAACCCGTTGCCGTCCGGTGCGGCCTTTGCTGCCCCTTGGCCAGAAGATGAAGTCAAGGACATGCTTGATGCGTCATACTTTCTGCAAAATGGCGGGCAGAAAGGTCTACAGACGACTGTCCTGAAACCGGGTGTTTATCCGCTTAATCTTTATCTTTTCAGGGTGAAAATAGGTGAAGGAAATGTCGAGGTTACTTATGACCTTGAAGGTCGTACCGATGCAGACGGGTCAACCGACACCCTGATTACTGAAATCCCCGCCGGGTTTGTTGGTGTGGTCAAATCAAACGTTCAGGAACGTCCCGGATCTGAATGCAAGGAGATCACAAATAGCGATGTAAGTGCATTGAGCGTCGCGTTGGTACCTCGCGGATGCAAGGGAATCTGGGAGTCCGTTCTCAACCCTGATGCTTATTACATCAACCGCGAGGCCTATGACGTTACCCTCGTTGATACGAGGGTTCAGACATGGAAGTATCGTGGCGGTTACGTCAAGCGTTCCATCAAACTGAATGTCGATCAACAAGGCAAGATCGGTCAGACTGAAACTACAGACAAGGTTGTATTTAACCCAAACGATGACGCTGACCGTGCAATTGTGGTCAAGGTCGAAGGTTGGGAAATACCGCAGGAAGTTCGCGTGCTTGTGCAGGTAACACGTGAAAATGCGCCTTATGTTGTCGCGTCTGTTGGCAGCTTGCGCGAAATAGAAGATCGGGTCCTTACCCCAACAATTCGTTCGATTGTACGCGATGTAGCTGGTGGCTCGATCCAGTTGCCAAGGGTCGATGGCGGCAGCGGATATGCCGTTCGAAAAACACGAGTTCTTGATCTGATTGAAAATCGAGAGGCTTTGCAAAATACCATTGAGCGGAAGGTCCGTGTCGAAGGCGACAAGGCAGGCATCAACATCAAGGAAGTACGGCTTGGCGAACCGGTTATCCCGCCCGAGCTTCTGGTCGCACGTCAACGAGAGCAGCTGGCAAGCCAGCTTGCCGCGGCCTACCAGCAGGAAAAACTGTCGCAGGATGAACGGATCAAGACAGAAAAATCCCGTGCTACAGCCAATCAGCAGTCAGAGCTGGTCAAAGCAGAGATTGATGTTGAGATTTCAGAAAAGCGAAAGCTTGAGCGCAAAAACCTTGGCGAAGCAGAAAAAAGCTATCTGACGGCTTTGGCTGATGGGCAGATGGCCCAAGCACAGGTTTTGGGCGAGGATCGCGTGGTTATGTTGCAGGCTCTCGAGAAGTTCCTGGCGACACTGGAACGAAAACCTCAGCTAGTTGAGCTGGTATCAAAGCTTGTCCCCGAAGTGTACGTTTCGGGTGATGGCGCTGACGGTTTGGGTGGTGCAGCCGCGATTTTGCGGGGGACAGGTATGTTCAGCGGTTCTGAAAAATCTCCGAATTGATTTCGCGATAACATCTGAAAAGGGCCGGTTTTCCGGCCCTTTTTTGTTTGGGAAGGGCTGATTTCTCCATCTTATTGGAGTTGATCAAAATCAAGGAATCGTGCGCCCGGGTTCTCTAGTCTGATCGTGGGAATTAACGGAACAGGTGTGGACCTGTTCCCGGGAAACTATAGGGGCAGACTATGAGAACCACATCGCGTCCATTCACCGACGCCCTGAACCGGCTAAAAGATGCCAATTTGCGTCCGACGCGTCAGCGTCTGGCACTTGCGCGGCTTTTGTTTGAAAACGGGCATCGCCATGTCACGGCCGAACAGCTGCATTCCGAAGCCATGAGCAACAGCATCAAGGTGTCGCTGGCAACCGTTTACAATACATTGCATCAATTTACCGATGCCGGGCTGCTGACCGAAATCGTGATTGATCCGGGCCGGTCCTATTTCGATACCAATACCGCGCCGCATTACCATTTCTATTGCGAGGAAGACGGGCTTTTGTCCGACATCCCGGCGGAAACGGTACAGATCGAAGGCATTCCGAACATGCCAAACGGCACCGAGCTGGCATCGGTTGATCTGGTTTTCCGGTTGCGGCGCAATTGTTCTGCACAGGATGCTGCATAGGCCTGCTGATACCGGAATTTTGATCTGTTGGCGGCGCAATCGGTGCGTAACAGGCAGATGAAATCGGCATTCTGACCGGTGCAAATTGCCCCTGTAGCGGTTGACGATGTCGAATTTCAAGACACATAAGAAGGCGGCGGGATGCCATGTCCCGCCGCCTTATTTTTACGCCTTTCGCGTGGTTAGTTCACAACCGATCGCCAACAATAAAAAAGGACAGCGCACATGGCGCTCAAGGGTACACGGACCGAGAAAAATCTGCGTGCGGCCTTTGCCGCAGAAGCCCAGACAAACCGTCGTTATCTGTATTTCGCCCAGCAGGCCGATATCGAAGGCCAGAGCGACGCGGCAGAACTTTTCAGAACTGCGGCCGAGGCCGAAACAGGCCATGCTTTCGGCCATCTGGAATTTCTTGAAACCTGTGGGGACCCGCTGACAGGCAAGGAGCTCGGGACGACCAAACTCAATCTTGAGGCCGCCCTGATGCAGGAAAAGGACGAAGCCGAAAAACACTATCCCGAAATGGCCCGGATTGCCCGCGAGGAAGGGCTTGAAGACATTGCAGCCTGGTTTGAAAGTGTGGCACGTGGCGAGGCCGCCCATGCCGAACGCATTGAACGCATGCTCGAACGGATGTCGGGTTCGGGGACCTGATCGTCTAGGGGTGCCGTGCCGTTCAGCTTATCCGTCGATCAACGCCGGATTGGATGAATTATCCTTAAGCGCCACACCGGAAAGGCCAAGCTTGCGGGCCTCAAGCATCAGATAGGCGATCTTTTCAGCGGCCTTTTTCGGGACCAGCCCGGCCGGGCGAATATTGGACACACAATTGCGATCCGCGTTGGATTTACCGCGTTTTGGCCCCCAGGTCAGATAGGCGCCAAGCGAATCCGCACTTGATAATCCCGGCCGTTCCCCGATCAGCATCACGGTCAGTTTGGCGCCCAGTGCCGCGCCGATTTCATCGCCCAGCCCGACCCGGGACTGGGTTGCCAGGGTTATCGGGGCAATCGACCAGCTATCCCCCAATCGATCAAGGATCAGTGACAGGGTGTCGGCACCATGATCATGGGTGGCGCGTGCCGAAAGACCGTCTGCCAGAATGAAGGCAACATCATACGTACCCTTATGACCTGACAGGGTGTCGTGCGACGCATCATCAAGCAACCGGCCAAGATCTGGGCGCTGCAAATAGGTCGCCCGATCCGATGCGGCGGAATGGACATCAAGAACGGGCAGGCCCAGCGATCCAAGCTTACTGCGTACGCGGTCTGGCTTAAACGCCATATGAACGGAATCACGGGCCCGCGCATGGGCCATCTGGAATTCAAGTAACCGGGCCGTTGGCAACCCGTCACCGACCCGGCCAAGACCGATCCGGGCATCGGTATGAACCCGCAAGGCGTTCCAGGGGTCGAGGCCGCTTGGAATTTTTTTGTTGGCAAGCTTGCTCATCACGCGGCCCCCGACCATGCCAGAAGATTCTGGGCGGCCTGCCCGTCAAGCTGCGGGCGCGTACGGCCATTCTGATCAAGAATTTCCATCTTGCGCAGCCATGCGGCAAATTCCGGTGCCGGTTCCAGTCCAAGAACCGAACGCAGATACATCGCGTCATGGAAACTGGTGCTTTGATAATTCAGCATGATGTCATCGGCCCCGGGAACCCCGATGACAAAATTGCACCCGGCAACGCCAAGCAGGGTCAGAAGGTTATCCATATCATCCTGATCGGCTTCGGCATGGTTGGTATAGCAAACATCGCACCCCATCGGCACGCCAAGCAATTTGCCACAAAAATGGTCCTCAAGACCGGCGCGCGTGATCTGTTTGCCATCAAACAGATATTCCGGCCCGATGAAACCGACGACGGTATTGACCAGAAGAGGGGAATATTTGCGGGCAACCGCATAAGCGCGGGTTTCCACGGTTTGCTGATCAACCCCTTCGTGGGCATCGGCGGACAAAGCCGCACCCTGCCCGGTTTCGAAATACATCACATTATTACCCACCGTGCCGCGTTTCAGTCCCTTGGCGGCATCTTCGGCCTCGGCCAGCATGGATTGGGTAATGCCAAAACTTTCATTGGCTTTCTGGCTGCCGGCAATCGATTGAAACACCAGATCGACCGGGGCATTGCGGGCCATCACGTCAATGGCTGTCGTGACATGGGCCAGAACGCAGGATTGGGTGGGAATATCGATGCGTTCGCGGACTTCATCGATCAGTTTCAAAAGATCGATCATGGCTTCGGGGCTGTCCGTTGCCGGATTGATACCGATCACCGCATCGCCACTGCCATGCATCAGACCATCAAGGATCGATGCCGCCACGCCGGCCGGATCATCGGTCGGGTGGTTGGGCTGCAAACGGACGGCCAGATGGCCGGGAAGCCCGATGGTATTGCGAAAGGCCGTCACCACATGGCATTTCCGGGCAACGGCAATCAGATCCTGATTGCGCATCAGTTTGGAAACAGCCGCCACCATTTCGGGCGTCAGACCGGGCGCAAGGTTTTTGAGAACTTCGGGGGTCGCGTCATCGCCCAGAAGCCAGTCGCGAAATTCCCCGACTGTCAGGGATGCGACCGGCGCAAAGGCATCGGCATCATGATCATCGATGATCATGCGCGTGACATCATCATCCTCGTAGGGAACCAGTGCTTCTGACAGGAAGCGTTTTAACGGTACATCCGCCAGTGCAAAGCGCGCTGCAACCCGTTCTTCATCCGACCCGGCCGCAAGCCCGGCAAGCACATCGCCGGATCTAAGCGGGCTTGCCTTTGCCAACAGGGTCTTGAGATCGGGAAATGTAAAGCGTTCGAAACTGAATGGCGCGCCGGTCTGCAAGTTCTGTCTCCTGAAGCATCGATCGCATCACATGATATTTTTATGCTTGTTATCATGCGGTTACGGCATCATCCCAATGGATGCCGCAACGGGTGATCATGATGCTTCTATGGAAACAGAAAATTCCCCAAATGCAAAGTTTTTAATCACAAAGAAACAGCGCCTGCCTATTGGGCAGCAAGCGGTGTTTCATTTCCCGGACCGTGAAGGATTGCCGTGCTGTGGCGGCTTTGGGCTTGGTCACTGGGGCCACGCAAAACGATATGGCGATGGCCAAGTGAATTAAGCTCGACATGGCCGTCAACCTGATAGACATCACGCAGAAGATCACTGTTGATGACATCGGCACAGGGGCCATAGGCAACCATCCTGCCATCACAGATGGCCATGGCCTGATCGCAATATTGCAATGCGTGATTCAGATCGTGAATGGCAATCAGAACAATGATGTTCTGCCCCTTGGCAACGTCGCGCATGAAAGACAGGACTTCCATCTGGCGATGAAGATCAAGGGCGGATGTCGGTTCATCCATCAACAGGATCTTGGGATCACGCACCAGTGTCTGGGCAATCGCGACCAGCTGACGCTGCCCGCCGCTGAGTTCCCCAAGGTTGCGACCCGCCAGATTGGAAATGCGCAAGGCTGCCAGAATTTCATCAATTCGTGCCAGTTCATCGGCTTTTACCCGCAGGCTGGAACCCTGCTTGGCGGCCAGAATGATGGACTCGTACACCGACAGCACAGCTGTTGATCCGGTGTCTTGCGGCATATAGCAGATCGTGTTGCGTTCTTTGGCAATCGCGCCAAGATCAACTGATCCCGTACCCTTTGCCAGACCGGCAATGCGTTTGAACAGGCTTGATTTGCCTGCCGCATTCGGGCCGATCACGGCGGTAACGGTTCCGGGCTGAATGACCGGTGTGGTGATCCCTGATACCACCTGCACCTTGCCATATCGGGTGCCGATGTCATTGAGGCGAAGCGTTACCATGATTTCCTCCGACTTGCGAAAATCAGCGAGAAGAAGAAGGGCACGCCAACAAGGGCGGTAATCACCCCGATCGGCAGGATCGCACCCGGGATCAGAAGTTTGGACAAAACCGACGTCGCCGACAGGATCAAGGCCCCGCACAGAACCGATGCCGGCAGGAAGAAGCGTTGATCTTCGCCCACCAGCATGCGGGCAATATGCGGACCGACAAGGCCGATAAAGCCGATGGTGCCCACAAAGGAAACCGGAATTGCGGCCAGCATGCTGACAATCAGCATGGTGCGTAGACGAAGCCCCTGCACATTCACGCCAAAGCTTTCTGCCTTGGCATCACCAAGTCGGAGGGCAGTCAGGGCCCATGCCTGGCGCACGAACAGCGGCAGTGCAATCGCAACCGCAATCGCGGTGACCGCAACCTTGGTCCAGGTTGCCTTGACCAGACTGCCCATGGTCCAGAACACCACAGCAGCCAGTGCCTGTTCACTGGCAAGATATTGCAGCAATGCCAGAAGCGCGTTGAAGGTAAAGACCAGCGCAATACCCAAAAGCACGATGGTTTCAACCGTAACACCGCGCAGGCGGCTGAAGAAATGAATGATCAGTGCGGTTGCCATGGCCATGACAAAGGCATTGATCGGAATAATTAAATCAACAAATGCCGGCAGCAAAGCCACGCCAAGCACCAGCGCTAGGGCCGCACCAAATCCGGCAGCAGCCGAAATGCCCAGCGTAAACGGGCTGGCCAGCGGGTTGGCAAGAATGGTCTGCATCTGGGCACCGGCAGTGGAAAGAGCCGCCCCCACGGTCAAGGCCATCAGTGCGATCGGCATGCGGATATCCCAGATCACAACACGCAGCTGATCACTGGCCGACCATGGATCAATCAGGGTGGCAATCACGTCCGATAACGGATAATTCGCAGGTCCGGTTGCCAGATCAATCGCAAAGGACAGAAACAGCGCGCAGCCCATGGCAACCAGGATCAAAAAACGACGCAAGGAGCGCGCTTTGTAATGCGCGCTCCCGGCTTCAATAGAAATCTGTTTTGTGGTCATCAGTTTGTCGCGGAATCCGTAACCGAGATGAAATAACCCGGCTGGTAATCAAGCGGCAGGAAGCGGTCATGCAATTCCTTGAAGGTCGCTTCGGCGTCTAGATCGGCAAACAGGTCCGGGTGGAACCATTTGGCCATCTTTTCGATGACAACGAACTGATACGGGCTGTTGTAGAACTGGTGCCAAACAGCGTGAATCTGACCGTTTTCAACAGCCTTGATGCCGGTGAATGCCGGACGTTCCATCAGGCCAACCAGTTTGCGGCGTGCTTCGACCATATCGGCATCCGGGCCAAGACCGACCCATGCACCGCCCGGGGAATAGGCTTCCCAGCTGGCACCGGTGCCAACGAACTGATCGGGATTGGATGCCACAACCTGTTCTGGGTTGATGGTGCCAAAGGTGCCCGGAATGATCGCGGCTGCGATATTTACGCCACCGGCCATTTCAACCATGGTGCCGAAATTCTCGTTGCCAAAGGACATGCAGCATTCTTCGGAATAGCCAGCCGCGCGCTCGATAAAGACCTGCGGCTTTTCCGGGTTTGCCTTGGCGATGCGATCAAGCACATTCTGGATGTGATCGGCACGGAACTTGATGAATTCCGCAGCACGGTCTTCCTTGCCGGTCAGCTGGCCAAGGATCTTCATGCTGGTTTCGGTGTTTTTCATCGGGGCTTCGCGGAAGTCGATATAGACCAGCGGAATACCGACAGCAGCCAGTTTGTCATCATAGCCGCCATCTTCGGTCGCGCCCTTGGCTTCAAGGTTCATGATGACGACATCGGGTTTGAGCGCGATGGCCTGTTCGACATCAAACGTGCCGTCTTTCATGCCGCCAAAGGTCGGGATGTCATCGATGCGCGGGTATTTCGCAGCATAGATGTCATAGGTTTGCGGGTCGGCTTTTTTCAGATCGTCTTTCCAGCCGACAACACGTGCAAAGGGATCTTCGCTATCAAGCGTTGCCAGACCATAAATCAGGCGACCTTCCCCCAGAATGACGCGTTCGACCGGCAGTTCGACGGTCACTTCACGGCCGGCAACATCCGTTACCTTGACCGAGTCTGCTGCCTGTGCGGTTCCCGCGACCATCATGGCCAAGGCAGCAATAGCACCATAAAATTTCATTCCCGTTCCCTCAAATTAGGATTGCCCGAGGCACGGATTATCAGTTATTGAGAATGCAAATCAATATTTTTCGCAAAAATAAAATCATTGATTTATCATAAAGGTGTCATATTCACCTCTGAATTAGATAAAAACCGCAGAAAACTGCCATTCTCCGCCAGAGAAGACCCAGAGAGAACCACAAATCATGAGCCAGGCCAGCAATTACAATTTGCGTGACGAGATCAAGGAATATTGGTCGATGCGGGCGGCAACATTTGATGAACAGCCCGGCCATGAAATCTTTTCCGATGCTGAACGCAGTGCCTGGCACGCGCTGTTTGAAAGGCATTTCGGGGTTGCCGATGGCCGCAAGGCACTTGATCTGGCAAGCGGTACCGGCGTGATCAGCCATCTGATGCATGATCTTGGCTTTGCCGTGACCGGTATGGACTGGTCTGAGGCGATGCTTGAAAAGGCCCGGGCGAAATCGCGGCTTCGGGGATCGAACATCCGGTTTTTATTGGGGGATGCGGAACACACCCTCGAAGAGGATGACAGTTACGATGTGATTGTCACCCGTCATCTCGTCTGGACGCTGGTTGATCCGGCGGCGGCCTTTGCGGAATGGTTCCGGGTTTTAAAGCCGGGTGGAAAGCTTCTTGTTGTCGATGGTGATTTTGTATCGCCGACATGGGCAACAAAACTGAACAAGGCGATGTCGGGTTTTCTCGAATCGATCGGGTTGCGCAAGCCGACCGAGCCGGTGGCGCATATGCAAACCCATCGCGACATTCTTGCCCGTGTGCATTTTTCCGAAGGTGCGCGCGCCAATGATGTTTCGGCCATGCTGGTCCGAACCGGTTTTGATCCGGTTGTTGTCGATTTCGATTTGCGCCAGATCCATGCTGCCCAGAAAAAACATATCAGTTTTGGCAAGGGGCTGGAACGCGGGGCGCAGCATCGCTATGCGATTTGCGCGCAAAAACCGGTTGCCGGTTATTGATCGCGCTTATGTGTGACGCACCGGTTCGGTGACGACATCTGTTATCACCGAATTTGCAATGAAACAGGCTTCATGGGCGCGGTGATGCAATTCGTCCTCGGTTCCGGTGTCGGGGCGCGGTCCGGCATAGGTCACGTCAGGGCGCAGAACGACCCTGGTGATCATGGTTTTGCCATCACGGGTTTCCATGAGGCCCACAGCATCATCGGCATAACGATCAATCACCAGTCCGGCATCGGATGCGAAATGAAGGAAAAACAGCATGTGGCAACTTGAAAGAGTTGCGACAAAGGCTTCTTCCGGATCGACATTTTCCGCAACCGAATAGGGTAAAGGCACCACATGCGGTGATGAAGATGCCGGGATTTCAAGTCCGCCATCAAACCGCCAGACATGCCCACGTGAATAGCGCCGGTCGGTGAATTTTTCGGTTTCTGCGCGTTGCCAGACAACATTTGCGCCAAAGCTGCTCATGACGAGGTCCTGTCCGATGTCGGATGCGGATTTTGCCCCGATGTACCATCGATCGGGATCAATGTGCCGGCCGTAATTCCGATATGGGTTGAAAGAACGTCACAGGCAGCCGCGATATCATCGGCTGAGAGTGCGGAAAGTATGCGGTTATGTTCTTCGTAAAAGACGCGGCGTGGCTGTGATCCGATCGGTTGCAGGGCATAGGCGCGTCTTGCTTCGTTGCGAAGATCGGCAATCATTTTCAAAAGCCTTTCATTGCCGCATCCACCATACAGGGTTTGGTGGAAATCGCGGTCCAGCTCGGCAAGGGTTTCGGGGTCTTCTTCTTCGAAAAGGTCTTCGTTCAGGCGGCGCGCCTTGCGCAGATTGCTTGCCGTCAGGTTCGGTGCGGACAGCATCAGTGCATTTTGTTCAAGCGCAATGCGGATCTGGCTGAGTTCACGAACGTCTTTCGCCCGGAGCCCGACCACGGCAAGGCTTCTGTCAGGGCGCTTTTCAAGCAGGCCGGATGTCCGCAACCGTTCAAGTGCATGGCGCACCGGCTGGCGGCTGACGCCAAATCGGGCGGCCAGTTCTTCCTGTTTCAGGATCGTTCCGGGGCCAAGATGGCCGGACTGAATTTCGTTTTCCAGGGTCTGGGCGATAATGTTTGTATCCATGGATCCAAACTGTGTGGATTTTACTGCAAAGTCAAGCTGCAACCGCGGTTGCGCCCTGAAACCGGGGTCGCCAGGGAAACTCGTGGCGCTTATCGGATGTTTGCTCCGTTATTCGATTTTTCCCTGATCCCGACGCGTCATGCGTGTGGGTTTTTGTCTGAATGCGGGGTTGGTACGATTTGATCAGGTCGCGTTTATTCTGCGGGGATGGCGCGCGCTTCGCCCTCGCGGATGGCGCAATGATCGGTGATGAAATCAATGATCCGGTTCTGGGTGTTGTCGATATCTTCGGTCACGATACCGTGGCGTCCGGATGTGACCATCTGAACATCGATTTCCGTTGCCTTGGAGGCAAGGCGACGGATCATGCTTGCGCTGGCCGGGTCGACAACCTGATCGCCATCGCCCTGAAGAACAAGTGTCGGGCATTCAAGGTCTGGCAAACGGCGCTGCATTTCAGCAACCGCTTGCCGCAACTGGTGCAGGCCGCCGATCGGAATGTTGCGGTAATTGATGTCGGGATGTTCGGAGTCGTTGGGCCGGAAACTCAGCAATTCCTGTGCTGATGGCATCCATCCCATCAATTTGTTTGCCCCGTATAGCAACGGCACAAACATCAGATTGCGATTGCGGAATTTAAGCGGTGTTGCGGCCAGAACCAACCCGGCAAGTTTTTCGGGGTGGTTTGCGGCGTGAATGGCCGAAAGCGCCCCGCCAGTTGAAAAGCCGACAATGATTACCTGTTCGCAAAATGGTGACAGAATCTCGTATCCGCGTCGCACCGATGCCAGCCAATCCGACCAGGTACGTTTTTGCAATTCATGGGGGGATGTTCCATGGCCGGACAGCCGCACCCCCATCACCGCATAGCCAAGTGCGGACAGTTTATCACCCAGTTCGCGCAGTTCGGCCGGGGATGCCAGGAACCCGTGGACAAGCAGCACCCCGCAGGCAAATCGTGTCTGCCCGTTGGGCAGAAGCAAATAGGGACGGCTGTCCGCGGTTGCGGTTTCCTGCTGATTGATTGCGTCGTATTTCGGATCCTTGAACTTGGCCCGATTCCAGGACCACGCCCGGACTTCATCATCAAAACGGCGATGGGCGATGTCGACCGGGCTTAGATGATCGACTTCGACCCGGGCGCGTTCCAGTGCCTGCCAGGCGGCATGAATCGGCGCCATTTCATTGGCATAGACCATGATCGGATTGTCCATGCGGATCTGGTCGAAATGGGCCTGTTCCTGCAATTTTGGCAGGAAACAGTATTTCTGATCCCGGCGTTCGATCAGGCCAAGCTGGACAGCGCTGTCGATAAAGAACCGGATTTGCGGACAATTCAGTTCAAAGATACCGACATAATCGGCCGGGTTTTTCATGCCGCGATGCAGATGGACATTTTCGGCCTGCTGGATGTTCTTGATTGCCAGATACAGGGTTCTGTCAAAATGACCGATATCGATTTCGGTCACGCCGTCTTCAAGCCACATCATGATCAGGCGTGATGCCAGATGGCTGACATTGAGTGTCAGATTGGAATACATCACCGCCATGCAATGATCGCGCAGCGGCTTGATGTGGCGGGTCAGGGCATATTGCGTCACCCGATCCGTCACCTTTTCAAGTGTCCGTGCCGGTTTGAACAGATCATCAATCGCGCCGGCCTGTGCCACCCGTCTTGCCAGCATGCGCCGGTCCAGCCAGTTGAAATGCATGCGTGGATCAACCGGATCGCCAAGGCGGATGTCCATATCGGTCTTCTTGAACATCAGATTGCCTTCAATGATCAGTTCTTCGGCCATCTTGGGGCTTAAGCCGCCGGTAAACATGTCGGCTGCCCGTGCCAGCAGGTTCTGATCCACCCGAAGCGGATGAAAGGTGATATTGGCCGGGAACATCAGTGTCGGTTTGGCAATGGTTGCGCGAAGATCATCTTCGCTGCAGTCCAGAATGTCGGCCCAGCGCGACAATTCATCGCGCTTGCCCTTTTCAATCAGCGTCGACAGCCCGATTTTGAAACCGTCAATACAAAGACCAAGCAACGCCGCCCCGGTATGATGGGCGCGTCTTGTATCGGCTGACCGGGAATAGATGCTGTAATCCGGGCGCTTTGGGTGCGGGCGTTCTTCCGAAAGGACACGCCGGTCCTTGACCATGCCGCCTTCGGGAAAGACAACCACCTTGCCGCCACGAAGGATTTCCTCGGCCAGAAACGGCAACAGGCGTTCATAGTCATTGGGAACACCGCCGAGCGCGCGCAAATAGCGTGAAAAGGTATTGTCCTGCACGAAAAACTCGCCCGATGCGATCGACCGGCAATAGACCCCGGTTTCAAGCGCGATCAGAAATTGCGGAATAAAGGTTTCAAACCGGGCAAAATGGTTGAACATGAAAATGTCGCCTTGCGCTAGATGGTCGCACGGGCCGTGCATCTTGATATTGATGTCGATATTGGCCCTAAGGGCGGTCATCGCGCGAATGGTCCATTCGCACGTTTTGGCATTGATCGCGAACTTTTCACGTTCGATATCGCGGAAATCATGTGGCATGTGATGCGATACCCGGTTTGCCTAAGGCAATGGTTTCAAGGACGTTTTATCGGTTCTGTGCCGATTGTTTTGTCATTTTGATATGTGTCTTTGTGCGTGCCTTTGGAAGGTATGCTACAAGTAATTTGCGAAGAATTAATGTGCTGCGCGTAACTCTGTCGTGACGGTCGTGGCCTTGATGACTTTCGTCCGGCCACGCGCTTGCCAATGTCTGCCATCACGGCTTTCTGCCGTTCCATCCTGTATTTCCCGACAGGCCGATGGCCGGATTGCTGTTCTGACTCTCTGACTCATCGCCGGAGCTCCCGTGTCGACAACCGCCCCAGATCCGCAAACACCGAAACGGCCCGAAAATCCCGCACCATCGCAGGAAAAGGCGCGCTCGATCTTTTCGGATCGCAATTTCATCCTGTTTCTGGTCGGACAATGCATCACGACACAAGGCCTGTGGATTCAGAAAATCGCCATGTCCTGGCTGGCCTGGTCGTTAACGGGATCGGCATTCTGGACCGGTTTGATTGCCGCACTGAATTTTGCGCCGGCCTTTTTTTTGGGGCCGATTTTCGGGGTCATGGCCGACCGGGTTGATTTGCGCCGGACGGCGATGTTGCTCAATCTTGGGCAGGCCACTGTGTCTTTTGTACTGATGGGTTTGTCCTATGCCGGGATGATGACTTTGCCCTGGATGATCATGCTTGCGGCGTCGATGGGGATATTGGGCAGTGCAATGACCCCGATCCGCTTGTCGCTGGTGCCGGTGATTGTCCCGCGTGAATTCATGAGCCGTGCGGTGGCCTATGCCGCGATGAATTTCAATATTTCGCGTCTTGTCGGTCCGGCGGTTGGCGGGGTGGTGATTGCGACCTGGGGGACGGGGGCGGCCTTTATGCTGAATGCCATCAGCTATTTGCCGATGGTGTTTGTCATTTCGGTTGTGACCATTCATCAGGACCGCGCCCCCGATGCCAAAAGCCGGCGAATCCTGGCCGCCCTTGTTGATGGCGCCAGTTATGCGATCCATCACCCGATGATCCGTTCGGTGTTGGCGCTATCATGCTTTGTGTCACTGGTTGGTACGGGCATGATCGAACTGATGCCGGTTTTCGCCGAAGCAGTCTATGAACGCGGGGTGACCGGCCTTGGTATGATGGCCTCGGCGGGCGGGATCGGGGCGGTGGCATCGACCTTTATGTTGTCGCGGGTCAAATCAAATGCTGCTGATTTTCAACGCATTACCATTGTCGGTGCTTTTGCAGCCGCGATTGGCATGTTCGGACTTGGATGGTCGCCCTGGTACGAGCTTGCGGTGGGGTTGATTGCGCTGACCGGGTTCGGGTTGACGGCGGTCGGTGTGGGATCGCAAACCGCCTTGCAGCTTACGGTCGATAATAAATTGCGCGGCCGTGTGATGAGCTTCTGGAGTGCGACGAGTTTTGGTGGTATGGCGCTAGGAGGGACCATGCTTGGTGCCATATCCGAAGCCGGAAACATCCAGTATACCGCGCGCGGTTCGGGCATTCTGATCCTGTGTGCGGCTTGTGCCGGACTGTGGCGGCTTTACCGGATTGGTGCATCTGGTCGCCGGTCTGCGCCATCTTCGGATGCAGTGCAGTAAAGGATTATTAAGGCATGGCCCCCTATGGTGGGCGAACGCGAGTCATTTGGGGAAAATTTCAGATGCGGTTTCTGGGGATTGTAGGTCTATGTTTGGTGCTTTCCGCGTGTTTCAGCACGGGCAATTCCGCAACCCAGTCAACCGGCCCCATGCCAAGCGATACGGTCAAAGTGCTTGCCAGCGTCGATGTGCCAAGCTCGCGGCTTAATTCTTTTGCGCCGACCAACAAATTCCTGCAATGCGTACCCTATGCCCGCGAAGTGTCCGGGATCGAGATTTATGGTGATGCATGGACCTGGTGGGCACAGGCCGGCAAACAGAATTTTCAGCGTGGCAATCGCCCGCAAGTCGGTGCTGTTCTGGCCCTGCGCAAGACGTCGCGTTTGAAGCTTGGCCATGTTGCGGTGGTTTCGGCAATTCTTGATAACCGCAAGATTCTGGTCAATCACGCCAACTGGGGCAGTGATTCGCGCACCCGTGGCAAGGTCCATTACCGTCAGCCGGTGGTCGATGTTTCGCCCAACAATGACTGGTCGGAAGTGCGCATGATGAATACGCTTGGCACATTCGGCAGTGTCTATCCCGCGCATGGCTTTATCTATCAGCCGCAAGAAACTGCGCAGGCCAACTAAACCATTTCCAGCTCAGCATTCCGCAAACAGAAATGGCGAAGCTCCCGCAGATAGAGAGCTTCGCCAGTTGGAAGCGTGCGCCTGGCACGCTCTGAACCCGTGCGGGCGGCACGGATTCGGGGGTTGAACTTGTGTTTTGTTGCTCAGGCCGCGATGGGGCCAAGGGCGGCAAACAATGCGCTGTCGCTGTTTTCTTCCGGGTTTGGTGTGGTCAGAAGCTTCTCGCCGTAAAACACCGAATTGGCCCCGGCCATCAAACACATGATCTGAGCTTCGCGGTTCAGTTCCGTGCGTCCGGCCGACAGCCGCACCATTGATGTCGGCATGGTAATGCGGGCCGTCGCCACCATGCGCACCAGCTCCAGCGGATCAATCGGATCACGCCCGGCAAGCGGCGTTCCGGCCACCGGCACCAGCGCATTGATCGGCACGCTTTCCGGATGGGGATCAAATCCAGCCAGAACCGCGAGCATCGATGCCCGATCGCGGATGGTTTCACCCATGCCAATGATCCCGCCACAGCACAGATCAATGCCGTGCGACCGCACCGCAGAAAGCGTATCAAGCCGATCCTGATAGGTGCGGGTGGTGATGATTTTTCCGTAAAATTCCGGGCTGGTATCAAGATTATGGTTATAGGCCGTCAGTCCGGCGTCCTTCAGTTGCTTGGCGTGATGGGGTTCAAGCATGCCAAGGGTAACGCAGGCCTCCAGTCCCAGCGCATCGACGCCGCGCACCATTTCAAGCACCGCGTCAAACGCCGCCCCATCGCGCACCCGACGCCACGCTGCCCCCATGCAGAACCGATCAGCCCCGGCATCCTTGGCGCGTTTGGCCGTTTCAATGACCGATGCCGGATCAAGAAGCTGTTCCTTGCCCAGTTTGACCTCGCGATGGTGGGCTGATTGCGGGCAATAGGCGCAATCTTCGGGGCAACCACCGGTCTTGATTGAAAGCAGGCTGGCCTTTTGCACATGTGACGGATCGTGATGGGCGCGGTGCACGGCATTGGCCTGCCCGACCAGATCCAGAAGCGGACTGCGATAGATCGCCTCGATCTCCTCGACGGTCCAGTCATGACGAATGGTGCCCGTGGCGGGCGAAACCATATCGGGTTGGGGCATATCGGATTGCGTGACTGCCATCGGATCAGCCTGCCACATTGCGGTTTTTCAGGCGGCTTATCGTCGCAAAGCCCAGTGCAACCAGCGCGATCTTGATCGTGTCACCCAGAATGAACGGGGTAAAACCAAGTGCCAGAACCTTTTCTGATGGAACAAAGGCCGAAAGCCCCGCGAGCCCCAGCAGGTAAACCGGCACCATGCCCCCCATCATGACAACAAAGCG
Organism: Thalassospira povalilytica; assembly: GCF_002844235.1. Taxonomy (GTDB): domain Bacteria; phylum Pseudomonadota; class Alphaproteobacteria; order Rhodospirillales; family Thalassospiraceae; genus Thalassospira; species Thalassospira povalilytica. Next base: position 378,638 of record NZ_PGTS01000003.1, read on the forward strand.
CCCAAATGCCCCGCGGCCGCGCGCCAGCGCCCCGACCAACCCGGCCGCAACAAGGTAACCGGCCAGATATCCGCCCGTCGGCCCCATCATATAGGCAATGCCGATGCCGCGTTCGGGTGTCCCGGCAAAAACCGGAAGCCCCACGGCCCCGGCGGCAAGATAGGTCAGCATGGTGGCAACTGCCATGCGGGGGCCCGTGGCAAGGGCGATTGCCATGATCGCCATGGTTTGAAGCGTCATCGGGACTGGCCAGAACGGAACCGTGGTCTTGGCGCTTGCCGTGATCAGGGCCACACCGGCCAAAACCGCAACGCTGTTTTTGACGGCTTTGAAAACCGGATTGTCGATCGCAGCAGGGCTGTCGGGGGTAACAGGATGGACCATGATGACGGGTTCCTTCGGCGGTTGTTTTATAATTATCTATAAAATTGAATCTGATCTATTAATTACGACGTCATCCGGGATCAAAATCAATCCAAAAATCATCAAATCGGAGGATTTGGACAAGAATTCGGGCAATTGTTAGCTAAATATCTGTAATTATTATGTAAAAATTATCTATAAAATTTGAAATTATAGACGCGCAAAGGCGATATCGGGGCGCAGCAGCACCCGATTGCCAATCATCAGACCAGAAATTTTGGATTTTTGATCAGATCGCCGACAATTTCCGGCTGTTTTTGCCGGGCTTGGTGCCGATCCATTTCACGTGCCGGGCAAGGGTCGCGGCAGCAACATCAAATTGATGTTCACGCAGGGCCCGCAAGATGGCGCGGTGATCCTGATCGGTCGGGGCTTCCCATTCCATCCGGAAGCCCGAAAACAGGAAACGCGCACTGGCGGCATGAAGATCATCGATGCTGGCCATCAGGCGCGGCATGCTGCACGGCGCCAGAATGATGCGATGGAAAGCCTTGTTGGCGTCTTCCCACTCGCGGACATCCCTGGCGTTTTCACCGGCCCGGTTGATGTCTTCGGCAGTATCCAGGATCGCACTGGTCAGGTTCGGGGCGGCATGGCGCAAGGCCAGAACTTCAAGTGATGCCCGCATTTCCGCGACTTCGCGGACCTCGGCAATATCAAAACTTGCCACCCGGACACCGCGCCTGGGTTCACTGACAACAAGACCCTGTGCCTCAAGCCTGCGGAATGCTTCGCGCACGGGGACGTGGCTTGCACCAAATTCCTCGGCAAAGTGATCCTGTCGCAACTTTGTGCCCGGTGCAATTTCACCGGCAATGATGCGATCGGCCAAGGCGCGGGTGATCCGCCCGGTAACGGTGGTGTCGGTCTTTTGGGTCATGATTTTATAGATAATTTGACCGGCGGGATTTGTCACTGGAAAGTTCGTGGCCGGGCCAAACAATCCAAACCGGAAACACGGCAAATCCGGTCGCGAAAAAGCCGGGCCAAAAACGTGGGCCCGGCTTCGGGTTTGGCGGTATATGCGGGCCGACTATTCGGCCACCAAATCGCAATGCTCGTCTGGCATATCGGCAAAGGCATCGCGCAGGGCGTTCGACCATGCATCGGAAAGTGCACGAAACCCCTGATCATCGGCTTCGATCCGGCGCAGTTCGGAAAACGCACAGGTGTCATCGGGCAGGACGGCGAGATCAAGCGGCATGCCGACTGACAGGTTGGATCGTAATGTCGAATCCATCGACAGCAATACCGCCTTGACCCCGTCCTGAATCGGGGTTTCCGGGGTAATCACCCGATCAAGGATCGGCTTGCCGTATTTATGTTCGCCGATCTGCAAATAGGGCGTATCGGTGGTGGCTTCGATGAAGTTGCCCGCCGCATAGACCAGAAACAGGCGCTGTTCCCCGCCTTTGCGCTGTCCACCGACCATGATGGATGCGGCACTGCTTTCGTGATGCTGTTCAAGCGTGTCGTGGTATTTGTTCTGAACCTTTTGCATTGCTTCGCCAAACAGTTCGGCAACGCGGAACATGCTGGGCGCACTCAGGATGCAGTTTCCCGGTTCGGTATTCGGGTCGTCGATGGCCTCAAAAAGGGTGCTCATCACCGCTTGTGTGATGGCAAGGTTCCCGGCTGACAAGGCAACAATGGCGCGATCACCGGGCACTTCCCAGGTGAACATCTTGCGATAGCGCGAAATGTTATCAAGCCCCGCATTGGTCCGCGTATCGGAAAGGAAAACCATCCCTTCGTTCAGCATCAAACCGACACAATAGGTCATTTTCGTTTTGGCCCGGCTATTGTTGTGATTGCGCGATGATGACTGTTACATCCAAATTTTCGTTCGCGCCACCAGTATGTACACCCCGTATAGGTGTTGCCACCTGGCCATCAAGTCCAGCCCCGAGACGAATATAATAATCGGTCGGGCAGCACCGGTTTGCCGGGTCAAACCCGACCCATCCGAAGTCAGGAAGATACAATTCCGCCCAGGCGTGGGATGCCTCGTGTGGGTTGCCATCCTGATCGGCAAACAGATATCCCGACACATAACGTGCAGGAATGTCCAGATGCCGGGCGGCCGAAATCAGAACATGGGCGTGGTCCTGACAAACCCCCTTGCCGTCGGCCAATGCATCGGCGGCGGTTGTATGCACATGGGTTGAGCCCGGTGCATATTCGATGGCATCCGATATTGCCCCGGCCAGGGCATGCGCGCGATCAAGAAGCGGCACATCCTTGGTCTTTTTGGCGACCTTGTCGGCCAGTTTGCGGATGGCTGCACTGGATTTGGTCATTGGTGTGGTGCGCAGGAACACCCCCGGAAAGGCGCGTTCCTTGTGGCCGCGCAAAACACCGGCGGTGTCGGTTGTTTCCACTTCGCCGCGAACCACAATCTCGATTGCGTCGACCGGGCCGCCAGCGGTAAGCGTGCTGATGACATCGCCATTGCCATCGGTGAATTCCGATCCGATCACACATCCTTCGGCGGTGATTGACCAGTTCAGGATCTTTTGCCCGTCAAACTGCGCCGGGGTGAGTTTGAGGCTTTGCACGACGTGACGTGCGGGCATTTCATAGCGGTAATTGGTTCTGTGTTCGACCGTCAGGCGCATCTTATTGCCCCCCGAAATAATAGGCGTCGGCAATGGCGTTGGACAGCGCACCATTGCGGGCCTGAAAATCATTGAGGAATTCATGCAGCCCGGTCGAAAAGATTTCGTCCATTTCGCTTTGAGTCAGAAGCGAATACATCTCGACCGCCTGCCCGTGCACCGGGTGGCGTTGGCCATAATGGCGCGCCAGCCGTTCCAGATGCTGGGTGATCTGTTCCGCACAATGGGCAAGGGACCGCGGACTGAACGGATTAAGGATCAAAAAATGCGCGATCCGGTGCGGTGAATAATCATCGCGATAAACCCAGTGGAACGCACGCAGCGACGATGCCGCCCGCAAAACGGTCGTCCATTGATAGTTATCCACACCATCGCCGACCATGCTGGTTTCGGGCAGAAGCACGTAATATTTCACGTCCAGAAGGCGGGCAGTGTTATCGGCACGTTCGATGAAAGTGCCCAGACGGATAAAATCATATCCGTCATTACGCAAAATGGTCGAATCCGTTGCCCCGCGAAACAACGCGCCCTGCTTTTTGACCCAGTCGATGAATTCCGGCAGTTCATTCTTGGCCAGATTGTGCATCGACGGACGGCGAAGCTCCATCAGCGCGTTGTTCAGTGCTTCCCACATTTCTGCGGTGATCGCGGTACGCATGGCGCGTGCATTGGCGCGCGCATATTCAAAACAATTGATGATTGATGACGGGTTGTCCCGATTGAAAATCAGGTAATTGGCGACTTCTTCCTGGCGCAACGGCGCATCGGGATCATATCCCGCCATGCAGCCGGACGCCGAAAGAACCGATTCCCATTCGGACCGGTTGCCATCGCCAACAGCAGGCATCAGCGCCATGCGATAGCCCATCTCCATCAGGCGGGCCATGTTTTCGGCCCGTTCAACATATCTCGACAGCCAGAAAAGGTTGTCTGCGGTACGGCTAAGCATCTTTCAACCCTTTCCCTTGTTAATCGCTCATGATCCAGGTGTCCTTGACCCCGCCACCCTGTGACGAGTTCACGACAAGCGACCCTTCGCGCAGCGCCACACGGGTCAGACCGCCCGGTGTCAGGCGAATGTCATCGCCAACAAGACAGAAAGGCCGGAAATCGACATGGCGCGGCGCAATGCCACTTTCAACAAAGGTCGGGCAAGCCGAAAGCGCCAAAGTCGGCTGGGCGATGAAATCACCCGGATCGGCCTTGATGCGTTCGGCATAGGCGGCCTGTTCTGCCTTGGTCGATGCGGGTCCGACCAGCATGCCATATCCGCCCGAACCGTGAACTTCCTTGACCACCAGTTCGCCGAGATGCTCAAGCACATATTTCAGGTCATCGGATTTGCCGCACTTCCAGGTCGGAACGTTATTAAGGATCGGTTCTTGCCCCAGATAGAAACGGATCATATCGGGCACATAGGTATAAACCGCCTTGTCATCGGCGACCCCGGCACCCGGTGCGGAGCAAATGGCAACCCCGCCTGATCGATAGACATTCATAAGTCCCGGCACGCCAAGCACCGAGTCCGGTCGGAAGCACAGCGGATCGATATAGGCATCATCAATGCGGCGGTAAATCACATCAACCCGGGCCGGGCCGCGTGTGGTGCGCATGTAAACGCGGTCTTCCGATACAAACAGATCCTGTCCTTCCACCAGCTCGACCCCCATCTGGTCGGCCAGGAATGAATGTTCGTAATAGGCGCTGTTCATTGCGCCCGGTGTCAGGACAACAATATTGGGATCGCGGTCGCATTTGGGCGGTGCGATGCTTTTCAGGGTTTTGAGCAACATGTCCGGATAGCTTTCAACCGGCTCGATACGCAGGTTTTTGAAAAGCTCCGGGAACATCCGCATCATGATTTCGCGGTTTTCAAGCATGTAGGACACCCCGGACGGGGTGCGGCAGTTATCTTCAAGCACATAGAAATCTTCGGGGCCGGTGCGGACAATGTCGACGCCGACGATGTGACTATAGACCTTGCGCGGTGGATCAATCCCGATTACGGCCGGTTCAAAGGCGTCATTTTTAAACACCAGATCAGCGGGAATGATCCCGGCCTTGATGATTTCGGCATTGTGGTAAACGTCATAGAGAAACGTGTTGAGTGCCCGGGCGCGCTGTTTGACACCACGATCGAGCTTGCGCCATTCGCTTGATGTAAAAATGCGCGGGATCAGATCGAACGGGATTAACCGTTCCGGGTCACCGCCTTCGCCATAGACGGCAAAGGTAATGCCGATTTTGCGAAACAGCGTTTCAGCTTCAAGGCGCTTCTGTTCGAGGACCTCGGGGCCGTTTGCTTCCATCCAGTCAACCAGCGCGCGATAAGGTTCGCGAACCTGGTCGTCCATCGTCATCTCGTTGAACATGCATACTCCCCTTATTTACCTTTCGATTAAAGGCGTCCGGGGGTGGCATGGTCAAGGATGTTCAGGGTTGAAATGGCATATTTTTCGGCAAAAATTTGTTGTGCTGAAAAAATAAACTCGGTGCCCGGGGTGTTTGGTCAAAAAACGGGCGGACTTGGCGTCCGCCCGGTCGGTGTCATGCCTTGGCCGGGCGCAACACATGGGTATGGTCGGCGGCATAAAGCCGGGAATCGGTGAAATCCTTTCGTCCGAACACTTCACCGACCATGATAAGTGCCGTGCGGGTAATGCCGCTTCCTTTGACCTTGGCGCGGATGTCACCAAGGGTGCCAAAGATATATTGCTGATCGGGCCAGGTGGCGCGATAGGCAATCACCACCGGGCATTCTTCCCCGTAATGCGGGGTCAGATCGCGCACCACATTGGCCAGGTTGTTGATCGAAAGATGCACGGCAAGGGTGGCCCGTGCTTTACCAAGTTCGGCAAGACTTTCGCCATCAGGCATCGCCGATGACCGCATGGCGGTACGGGTCAGGATCACGGTTTGCGAAATATCGGGCAGGGTCAGTTCCGCACCGATTTCAGCCGCGACCGCGGCATAGGCCGACACACCCGGGGTGATGTCATAGGGGATGCCAAGATCATCCAGACGACGGATCTGTTCGGCAATTGCCCCGTAAATTGACGGGTCGCCGGAATGCACACGTGCCACGTCCTGGCCCTTGGCATGGGCTGTTTCAATTTCGGCGATGATTTCATCAAGATGCATCGAGGCGGTATCAATCACACGTGCGCCTTCTGGTGCGCTTGTGACGATTTCTTCGGGTACCAGCGATCCGGCATAAAGACAGACCGGGCATTTTTCAATCAGACGCAAACCGCGTACGGTGATCAGGTCCGGGGCACCGGGGCCGGCGCCAATAAAATGAACAGTCATTATTCTGCCTTGTCGTTTTTCGAGGTACTGAGAACCGGCGCCTTGGCCGCATCCGGGCCCTTTTTGGCATAGCCGCGCGGGGTATAAACCCATTCATTTTCACCGCGCGTGATGTGGCGGCTGTTGCTTGATCCGACCAGAACCGTGGTCAGCATATCCACCATGTCGACTTCAAGTTTCGAAAGCGGAACGACTGTGATTTCCTCGTCCGGGCGGCCCAGCTGACGGCCAAGAACCACCGGGGTATCGGCTGGTCGGTGTTCAAGCAGGATATCACGGGCAACGGCCAGCAAGTCGCGGCGGCGTTTGGATACCGGGTTATAGAAGGCAATGACAAAGTCACCCTCGCCTGCGGCCTTAAGACGGCGTAGGATATCTTCACGCGGGGTCAAAAGATCCGAGAGCGAAATCGCACAGAAATCATGCCCCAGCGGCGCACCAATACGCGATGCCGCAGCCTGAAGGGCGGAAATGCCCGGGGAAACCTGAACCGCAACCCGGTTCCAGTCGGCGCGATCTTCGCGGTCCAGCAACTCGAACACCAGGGTGGCAAGCGCATAGATACCCGCATCCCCCGATCCGATCAGGGCAACATCCTTGCCGGTTGCAGCCAGTTCAAGGGCATGGCGCGCACGGGCCTCTTCAGCGCCAAGGTCGGAATGGTGGCAATCCTTGCCATCAATCAGCGATCCCAGCAGATCAAGATACATCTGATAACCAACGATATCGGTCGCGCGCCCGATCAGGGCGGTGGCTTCCGGACTGCGCCAGCCGATCTGACCCGGGCCAATGCCGACAATCGACAATTTGCCCTGTGCCTTGCCAACCTGCTCGGGGATGATGTCATCCTGTGACAGGGCAATGGCACAGGTGGATTTCTTGGTTTTGTGCTTGGGCACGATCAGCTTGCCATTCGGGCCGACGGTGGCAAGGGCCGCACCCTCGGCAACGCCGTGACAGCCGGTTTCGGCAAAGACAACATCAGAAGGCGTTACAAGACGATTTGCCTCGGCTTCAAGGGTTTGGGCATCAAAGAACCGGGCCGGAACGCCAAGACGGCGGGCCAGTTCATGCACAGCCGCTTCGTCGGCCTTAAGGTCAATCGAACTGACACAGGCGATGGCCTTCGGGCTCAGGCACTGACCGGCCAGTGTTTCCATGACAAGGTCATAAAGATCGTCAACCGGGCAGCCGCGTTCACAACCAACCCCAAGGGCAAGAACCGGCGGGTGATAGGTGATTGCGGTTTCTGCGCCATCACTGATCGCATCGTCATCGGCGCCCTCGCGGGCGGTGGCAGTGATCAATACGCTGCCATCCTCAGATTGGGAAATGGCACTGTTGGTCAGCCAGGCGCTTGATCCTGCTTCGACCTCAATCCGTGCCGATGCGCCAGCCAAAAGGGCGGCGGTGGCCGGTTTGACAGTTTCGGGCGTACCCAGTTTCCAGCCCGCGGGCGGTTCATCAAGGGCAAGACCCAGCATCGCATCGCCCGGCGTGGTGATTGCAGCATTGCCGCCAAGCCGTTCGGCCAGATCACGGGCAAGGCGGTTGCCGCCATGATGCCCGCCCAAAAGCGGGATGAAAGTATCACCGGCTTCGTCAACGGCAATGACGGCCGCATCTTGCCACTTGCCTGCCAGAAGCGGCGCAAGGGCGCGGATCAGAATGCCGGCGGCACAGACGCCGATGATCACGTGATCAGATGAAAAAGTTTGTTGCAGATGTGCAATGGTATCGTCAAAGGCAATATCGACATCCTTGACCGATACGCGGGTGCGCAGGCCATGGACGCTGGCACCCTGAAGGTTGCTGGCGATTTTGCGCGCGGTCGGAAGGGCGCGCTGCGTCAGGCAAATCACCGCTATCGGGGCAATGGGGTTGGTCGGCAATGCCGGGCTGTTCGAGCTGTTATGGGCGGTCATCGCCATGCGTCTCCGCGACGGTGGATCAGGATCATGGAAAAATACGGTGCCTTGGCATCAGCCGGAAGATCGGCCAGCGGCACCATTTTCTGGGTTTCAAGGGTGGCGCGTTCGATGTAGCGCGCCCGGTCTGTCAGGCCAAGCTCGTTGATGACATCGCGCACCTTGGCGAAATGACGGCCAAGCTTGATGATCGCAGCCGCATCGGTATTGGCAAGCTGGGTGCGCAGGCGATCTGCATCCAGTGGACCGGGGATGACTTGCAAAACGTCGTTCTTGGCGGCAAGCGGCGCGCCAAGCTGGGCGGCACAGGCCATCATGGAACTGACACCGGGCACGGTTTTGACCGGATATCCGGCCTCGGCCAGGCGACCAAACAGATACATGAAGCTGCCATAAAAGAACGGATCGCCTTCGCACAGCACGGCTACGGTTTTGCCCGCTGCCAGATATTCGCCAATCTCGATGGCGGCGGTGTCATAGATCGGGTCGGCGGGTTTGCCCATTTCGATGCGGATGGCAATTTCAATCCGGCCTTCGGGAATGTGCGGATCGACGATCTGGCGGGCCAGACTGACACCGTCTTCCAGGGCCGGATAGGCAATCACATCGGCCTGTTGCAGGATGTTATAGGCCTTAAGCGTGATCAGATCGGGCTCCCCCGGTCCGATGCCAAGCCCATAGGCGGTTCCGGCAACCGGAAGGCCGTTTGATGCGGGAAGATCCGCACTGCTCATGCTTTTACTCCGAGGTAATGGGTGACGGGGGCAAGGTTGCTCCAGCCCCTGAAATTGCCGCGCGGAACCAATCGGGATACCGACAGGCGCGACAGCGTGCCACCGTTTTCATTATAAAATCGTAATAATTGTTCTTCGCCTTCCAGCGTCACCGTGTTGGCCACCAGCCGCCCATGTGCAGGAAGCAGTTTCCAGCAGGCTTCAAGCAACCCGTTACTGGTGATCCCGCCGCCAATAAAAATGGCATCAGGCCTTGGCAAGCGGTCAGCAAAGGCGATTGCATCTTCAATCGTGCTTTGTTCAATGACCAGTCCCGGTACGCCCAGACGAAGCGCATTCTTTTTGATCATTGCACAACGTTCGGTGTCACGTTCAATCGCCACCGCCTTGCCCTGCAATCGCATCCATTCAATGGAAATCGAACCGCATCCGGCCCCCAGATCCCACAAAACACCCCCGGCAAACGGCGCAAGGGAAGAAAGCGTTTGTGCACGGATTTCCGATTTGGTGATCATGCCATCATGAATGAATGCATCATCGGGCAAACCCGGTCCCATGGGTAACGGATTGGCTTTGGGGCCGGCTTCAAGATCAATCATGATCAGATTAAGCGGATCGACCGATTTGACATCAGGCATCGAAGTGGCGGTTGATTGCCAGGTACGTGCCGTCTGGGTGGTAATCCGTTCTTCGGGGCCGCCAAGGCGTTCGCAAACCGACATGCGGCTTTGATCAAAACCGGCTTCGCACAGCATGACCGCGACCAGTGCCGGGGTTGATCCGTCGGCACTTAGTGCAATCAGTTTGCCATGCGGGCGCAAATGGGCGCGCAGGGTTTCGGGTTCCCGTCCGTGCAGGGTAATCACATCGCATTCCGCCAATGGCCAGCCAAGCCGCGATGCGGCCAGTGAAATGCTTGATGGGGACGGGATCGCATATATCGGTTCGGGTCCGAAATATTTAATCAGCGTATTGCCAACCCCGAAATACATCGGATCGCCACTGGCCAGAACCACAGGGTTCTGATCAAGGCAATCTTCGATCAGCGGCAGGTTGGCTTCAAATGGTGTGATCCATTTGTTTTGGGTTGCGGTGTTGGACCCGGGCAACATGGCAATATGGCGCGTACCGCCAAAAATGATGTTGGCATTTTCAATGATTTTGCGCGCTATCGGTGACAGGCCGTCATAGCCGTCTTCACCAATGCCGATTACCGTGATGCGCCCTTTAAGCGGGGATTGTTCATTCATGACAGGCCCGCCTTCTTGCGATCAAGGGTGCCATCGGGTGTCGTTTCGTCATCGCGCGCCAGACGCGCCAGTGCATTGACGGTGGCGGCGGTCACCGCACTGCCGCCAAACCGGCCGCGCAAGGTGACAAAGGGAATATCCCCGGCATGTTCGATCAGGGCATCCTTGCTTTCAGCCGCCCCGACAAATCCGACCGGCATGCCGATGAGTGCGGCGGGCTTGGGCAGTCGGCCATTATGAATGGCTTCGAGCAGATGGAAAAGGGCGGTGGGCGCATTGCCGATCGCGATTATTGCGCCTTCGATATGATCTGTCCATGCCTCGACCGCGGCGGCAGAACGGGTGGTGCCAAGCTGGGCTGCAAGGCCGTGGGTATCACCATCATTCAAGGTGCACAAAACCGGGTTTTCCGCGGGCAAAAGGCGGGAAATGATGCCATGGCGGACCATTTCCGCATCACAAAGGACGGGTTTGCCTGTTCTTAATGCCTGTGTGGCGGCTCCACACAGATCACCAGCAAAGGTAATCTGACCCGCCATTTCGACCATGCCACAGGCATGGATGATACGGATGGCAACAGGACGCTCGGTCTCTGAAAAGCGCGCAAGGTCTGCCTCGGCCTCGATCGTGGCAAAGCTTTTGGCATAGATTTCCTGCGGATCACGCAGATAGTCAAACATTGCCGCGCCTTTCAGAACTCGGGGATCGACCGGTCAGGAACCGGTCGATTTGTTCGCATCACCATGATCATGGGAATGGCTGTGCCCATGGTCGTGATTATGGCTGTGATCGTGTGCGTGGTCATGACCGTGATCGTGGCTATGGCCGTGGTGGTGCCCGTGACCATGATGGTGATGATGGCCGTGGCTATGACCATGGCTGTGCCCGTCGGTGCCGATCCCCATCACATGGTGGTGGTGGCCGACTTGCGGGGTGCCAACATCACCTTCAAATCCGATGATCTGTTCGCGGTACTTGCACAGCTGACAGTTCATGTTGTTGTCGCCGGTGTCAATTTCGGCAAGACGCTCGGCAAAGCTTTCAAGAACCATCGGGTGATCTTTAAGGTAACCGGCCTTGATGAATTCGACATCGCCGAACTCGGCTGCGACTTCGTCAGTATGGGTATAGATACGGTCGATCAGGATACCTGCAAACAGGAAATAGGGGAAAACCACAACGCGTTTGTAGCCCAGTTTCATGGCTTCGCGCAGACCCGAATTGACGCGCGGATGGGCAACACCGGAATAGCTGATTTCGGTACGGCCAAATCCCATGCCTTCCTGAAGCATGCGGGCAACTTTATAAACGTTTGAATTGGCATCCGGGTCATTGGTGCCCCGCCCGACGACCATCAGAAGGGTTTCCTTGCGCGATACGCTGTCATCCGCATCGGCAAGGGCTTCTTCGATACGGTCTTTGGCCGCGAGCAGGAGTTTGGGATCAATCGCCAGATCACGACCGAATTTGACATCGATATCGGGATTGTCGTGGGCGAAATTGTTTACCTCGCTCGGCAGGTCATTTTTGACGTGGCCGGCGGCAAACAGCATACCCGGAAGGGCATAGATCTTTTTGTGGCCCATGGCTTTGAGCTTTTCAAAGCCATCACGCAGGATCGGGTGCGCAAATTCGAGAAAGCCGCTTTCGACATCGTAGTCGGCCAGATGGGTCTGTTTCATCGTTTCAACCATGGCGTTGAACTGTGAAACTGCGCGTTCATCACGCGAACCGTGACCGCAAATCATTACTGCGCCTTTGGGGGACATAAAAGGCTGCTCCTTTGTCTCTCTTTTGGTGTTCTTCGCGATGACTTTTGCCATCGCGGTACCCGATGCCACCCCCGTTTTCACCGATTGGCCTGCGGAATGCAAGCGGCAGGTAACAGAAGAAATATCGAAGGCGGGATCAGAGGCGAAAATACTACTTATGGTGGGCGGGCGGGTCGTTGATATCGAATATCTTGTGGGGCGGTGCGATCTTACGGGGGATGCATGCTGTTGTGACGATCAATCGTATGATAAAAATAAAAATCGTATGAATTTCTTCTATCAAATCGGGTCAGGCTTGGCAAATGATGGTGTCGCAACAGGGCCTTGTCCCGTGCCCGTGTCATTGGCATTGACGGTTTGCCGCGCAGATCGCACATTGCGCCGATGGAACCCGATCTTGCAGATTTTCTTATTCCGGCTTCCGGCTTTTCCGGACCGCTTTTCACAATACTGGTGCTGGCGCTGGTGTTGGACGCGATCTTTGGCGATTTCCCATGGTTGTTTTCGCGTATTTCCCATCCGGTGGTCTGGATTGGCAATCTGATTTCGTGGTTCGAAAAGCGCCTTAATCGCAAGGGGCTTGGCAATGCGGACTTGATCCTGCGCGGCGTGGTCACCAGTCTGGCGGTCATTTTCGTGGCCGGCATGGCCGGTGGTGTAATCCAGATTCTGTCGGACTTTGGCGGTGTCTTCTGGCTGTTCGAGATCTTTCTGGTGGCGGTCCTGGTCGCGCAAAAGGGCCTTTATCAACATGTCAAAGCGGTCTCGACAGCCCTTAAAACCGATGGACTTGCCGGCGGACGCAAGGCGGTTTCGATGATTGTTGGCCGTGACCCGGACAAGCTTGATGAAGCCGGTGTCAGCCGGGCTGCAATTGAAAGCTGTGCTGAAAATTTCTCGGACGGGGTGGTCGCGCCGCTTTTCTGGTATGCGGTCGCCGGACCGGTTGGTATTTGCGCCTATAAGGCGATCAATACCCTTGATTCGATGATTGGTCACCGCAACGAACGGTATTTGTATTTTGGTCGGTTTGCGGCCCGGCTTGATGATGTTGCCAATTTTGTCCCGGCCCGGATTGCCGGGGGCGTGATTTGTCTGGCCGCCGTGCTTGGTGCCAAGACCAGCGGTAAAGCTGCCTGGCAGACGCTTTGGCGTGATGCACGCAAACATAAATCCCCCAATGCCGGATGGCAGGAAGCAGCCTTTGCCGGCGCCCTTGATCTGGCTCTTGCCGGGCCACGTCAATATGGTGATGAAATCGTTGATGATCCCTATATCGGGTCTGGTCGGCGCGATGCCGGGGCAGCTGATATTGACCGGGCATTGTCGCTTTATATTGGGGCCTGTCTGATCAATGCGGCTTGGCCGGTTCTGATCAAGGCACTTTGGATCGGGTTATGAGTGCTGGTTGCGCGATTGATGCGTGCCCAAGGGGGCCGGAATTTTTAGCTGCCGTGCTTCAAAACCGTTTTAATGCCGAAATCCTTGACCGTACCGGATTGCTGGGCTTCACCGACTGGTGGCTTACGGCGGGGTGTCTGGCGCAGACCGTCTGGAACCTCAAAGCCGGAAAGGCGCCTGAAACCGGGATTGAGGATTATGATCTTTTTTATTTCGATCCCGACACAAGTTGGGGTGCGGAGGATCATTTAATTTCCAGATGCGCTGATCTGTTTTCGGATCTTCCGATCCGGATCGAGCTTCGAAACCAGGCCCGGGTACCGATCTGGTATCGCCAAAAGTTCGGTCTGGAATATGGTGCGGTTCAATCGGCAAGCGGCGGCATTGATCGCTTTGCCTATCAAACTACGGCGATCGGCCTTCGCAGGGAACTTGACGGCGATTACCGACTTTATGCGCCGTTCGGGGTAGAAGCCGCCCTTGACGGCCGCGTCATCCCAAATAAGGCGCTCCCCATCGCGTCGGTTTACGCCGCGAAAGTTGCCAGATGGAAAAACATCTGGCCGCATCTTGATATCATGCCGTGGGTTGAGGGCGGCGATGCGGATATGTGCGACGACTAAGCCATTAAAACCGAAGTCAGCTATTGCCTTCATTCATCCGTGCAATGGTCGAGGTGGTCGAAAAACCGTCCTCAAGATTGGCCAGCACCACTTTGCCGCCATAGCTTTGCACAATATCGGCCCCAACCACCTTGTCGATGGTGTAATCGGCCCCTTTGACAAGGATGTCAGGCTTGATCGCTTCGATCAGATTGATCGGCGTATCTTCACCGAAAATCACCACGCCGCTTACAGTTTCAAGCGATCCGAGAACGGCTGCGCGGGCGGCTTCGGACTGGACCGGGCGGCTTTCGCCTTTAAGGCGTTTGACCGACGCATCGGAATTCAGGCCGACAATCAGTCGGTCACAATTTGCCCGCGCCTGTTTGAGCAGGCTGAGATGGCCCGGATGCAAAAGGTCAAAACAACCATTGGTAAAGCCGACTTTATAGCCCTTGCGGCGCCAGCGTTCTGCGCGATCCACCATGCGGTCAAGCGGCATCAGTTTGGCTTCGCCAATCATCAGATCATGGTGATGCAGGGCCGATACCAGCTCGTCGGGATAAACAATGGCCGTACCGATTTTGCCAACCACAATGCCCGCCGCAACATTGGCAATGCGCGCGGCATCGGCAAGGCTTGATCCTGCCGCAACCGCGGATGCAAGGCAGGCGACCACGGTATCACCGGCCCCCGATACGTCAAAAACTTCGCGGGCCTCGGTCGGCAGGTGGATGGCTTCGCCATCTTTGGTAACAAGGGTCATGCCATCCTGGCTGCGCGTCAGCAGGACGTTATCAATGCCGCATTCGGTAATGATCTTGGTGGCGGCCGCAACCGCTTCTTCGTCGCTATTGACGGCAATCCCGGTTGCTGCCTGTGCTTCGGCGCGGTTCGGGGTTACCACGGTTGCCCCGCGATAGATGGTGTAATCACTGCCCTTGGGGTCAACAATGACCGGTTTTCCGGCCTTGCGCGCGGCATTGATCGCCGCGGCAACCACATCGGCATGCAAGACGCCTTTACCGTAATCAGACAGAATAATTGCCGCCACATCCGGTGCGAGTTGGCCTGCAAGGGTCGAAAGGTTGCTGATGGTGGCCGGGGTGATGTCCGATGTGGTTTCGTTATCAGATCGCAACAATTGCTGGCCGCTTGCGATATAACGGGTTTTGATGGTGGTCGGCCGGTTGCGTTCGGTCTGGATATAGGGCTCGACACCCTTGTCATTGGCGACATATTCCATGACTTCGCGGCCCGGCAAATCATCTCCGACAAGTGTCAGGAACTGAACCGATGCGCCAAGGGCGGTGGCATTGCGTGCAACATTGCCCGCCCCGCCAAGCATTGCGCTTTCGCGTTCGACCCGGATGACCGGGATCGGTGCTTCGGGCGAGATACGATTGACCGACCCATAGACAAAGCGATCAAGCATGACATCACCAATGCAAAGGACCTTGGCGTTGGTCAGTTGTTCTACCTGTCGGGCCAGATGGCTGAGATCGGTCATTTGTTCGTATCTTTGTTCTGTCGTTCTGAATTGTGTTTTGGCAGCCTATGGGCCGATTATTTTTTAGTCAGGCCAAGGGTATGCTCAAGCGCACCGACAAGCATCTGACCGAGCTGAATGTGCATTTCCTGGATCCGGGCGGTGGTGTTGCTGGGCACAATCATCAGCGGATCGCAAAGATCGACCATGTCGCCACCGGTCTTGCCGGTCCAGCCGGTTGCAATCAGGCCCATTTCCTTGGCCTTGGCCAGACCAAGATTGACGTTCTTGCTGTTGCCCGATGTCGAAATACCGATCGCAACATCATCAGGATTGCCAAGGGCTTCGATCTGGCGCGAAAACAGGTAGTCAAACCCGAAATCATTGCCGATCGCAGTCAGGGCAGAACTGTCAGTGGTCAGGGCAATTGCCGGCAGTGCACGACGGTCGTGGATGTAGCGAACCGTGAATTCGGTGGCGATATGTTGCGCATCCGCAGCTGATCCGCCATTCCCGAAAAACAGAAGCTTGTTACCGTCATTAAGCGCATCGGTGCAAATTTCAACAAGCTCGACAAACGCATCGCGGGTGGCTTCGCGTGTTTTGTTTACCAGATCAAGATGCTCGTCAAACTCAGCATCGAAAAAAGCTTTGATATCCATTGCGCTCTATAATCCCGCAGTAGGTCATGTATTGTGATCAGGCTGTTTAAACAGGGTCCTTGTTTAAACAAGAATCTGGAATGGTTTTACATCATCGCTATGTGTTGATTGATGTTTTTACCTGACATCTCAAATCGGGCAGAAACTAGCAGCTTGGATGGCGGAAAGCTACGACTTATCTGTTTTACCGGATGTCTGAAATTGTCCGATTTTCACGTTTGGTTTCAATAGGTATGAATGATAAATACATAACCTGTTAATCGACAGGCTCTATTATGGAACGGGCTTGGTATCGGGGTTGGTTCCGGTAAAACAATAATCTGGTTATTGCATTAATGTCTGATAGCTCACTTCCATCGCCCGAAGCCTTTCTGGTCGACTATGTGCGACGCCTTGAGCGGCGCAAGGAAGGTGTGGGTGCTATCCATGTGCATTTCTCGAAATTGCAGGCATTCAACCGTCGCGACCACCATATTCGCACGGCGATTGTTGCCTTTGAAGAAATCGCGCCGGAAGTCACCGGGCGTATCTTTACCCTGTCCAATCAGGACCTGATTTTCATTTTTGATGCAGCCGAGATTGACGAGGTCAATGCCGTCATCTTTCGTCTGAAATTCCTGTTCAACGATGATCCGCTGATCAGTGATGGCAAGGATGAAAGCGGTGCGCCGGCAAGCTTCACCGACTTTTACGATGTCGGGCAGCAGTATAAGGACTTTCTGCATCTGACACAGATGCTGGTGCGTGCCAATGCCAACCGCCCCCGGGTGGTTAGCAAGGCGGCCGAGCGCCATAACGATCATCCCGATTACGGGGATGATCGCGCCCCGCTGACCCCGAAAATTCTGGGCCGGATTGATGAATCGCTGCGCCGTGCCGACTTGTCAAACCTGATGCGCCGCCAGGCGATCTGTGCGGTGGTCGGTGATGCGAACCCGACACCGGTTTTCCATGAATTGTTCATTTCAATCAAGGATTTGCAGGAAACACTTCTGCCCGATGTCAATGTGCTGTCGAACCGCTGGCTGTTTCAGCATCTGACGGAAATTCTTGATCGGCGGATGCTGTCGCTTTTGACCCGGTCAAACGATGCGTCCGTGACCGGGTCTGTCAGTATCAATCTTAATGTGTCGACTTTGCTGTCACCCGATTTCCTGACTTTTGACAGCAATGTCAAAGCCGGTCAGCGGGGCACCATCGTTCTTGAACTGCAAAAGATTGATATCTTTGCCGATCTGGGTGCTTTCTTCTTTGCCCGCGATTTTTGCCGTGACCGCGGCTATCGCATTTGCATTGACGGCATCAGCCATCTTTCCCTGCCCTATATCAACCGCAACAAGCTGGGCGTTGATATGATCAAGATGATCTGGGATCCGGATATGGAAAGCATGGATGATGCCCATCGCGAAGCCATGCGCGCCGCAGTCGCTGAATCAGGTGATACACGTGTGATTCTGTGCCGTTGCGACGATGAACGCGCGATCAAATTCGGCCATTCGATCAACATCACCATGTTCCAGGGCCGCCACGTTGAACAATTGATGAGCGAGCGGACAAAAAAATAGCGCCGGGCTTCCCGACGCTATGATGCCCTAAGCTATGATGCCCGACGCTATGATGATTGTCTTAAAAGCTTCGATGAAAAGCAATTCGGCCGCTTAAGCCTGTTCCTTGCCGTCAATGCCGGCTTTTTCAAATGTTGCCATGCCGTTATGGCATTCAGCAGCCGAGCGCAGCAGCGGGATCGCCAATGCTGCACCCGACCCCTCGCCAAGGCGCATGCCAAAATCGATCAATGCCTTTTTGCCAAGCTTTTCAAGCAGGCGAATATGGCCCGGCTCTGCTGAAACATGGCCGACAAGACAGTGATCAAGTGCATCAGGCCGCATGGAGGCCAGAACCGCCGCCGCCGCACAGGAAACATATCCGTCAAGCAATACCGGCACCCGTGAATAGCGCGCAGCAATAATCGCCCCGGCCATGGCGGCAATTTCGCGCCCACCAACACAGCGCAAGACATCAAGCCCGTCATGCATCTGGTTTTTATGCAAGATGATGGCATCGCCAACCACCCGGGTCTTGAGTGTCAGGGTGGCGTCATCAATGCCGGTTCCCCGCCCGGTCCAGTCCCCGGCGTTGCCGCCATAAAGTGCATGGGCAATTGCCGCTGCGGCGGTGGTGTTGCCGATGCCCATTTCGCCCGGCACAAAAAGATCAAGGCCCTTTTCAATCGCGCTCATGCCAAAGGCCATGGCTTCTGCACAGCCCTCATCATCCATCGCCGGTTCCTGACTGAAATCGTTGGTCGGGATTTCAAGTGCAACTTCCATCACGCGGAGTTCTGCATCGACCGATTTGCAAATCTGGTTGATGGCAGCCCCGCCATTGATGAAGTTTTCCACCATTTGCTGGTTTACGCTTGGCGGAAATGCAGACACGCCCTGTGCCACAACGCCATGACTGCCAGCAAAGACAGTGACACGCGGCCGAGACATCCGCGGGCGTGATGTTCCCTGCCAGCCCGCCAGCCAAAGGCTGAAATCTTCGAGACGGCCAAGTGACCCGGCCGGTTTGGTCAGGGTCGGCTCACGGTTGGCAACAGCAGCTTGTGCCTCTGCGTCAACGGCCGGCAAATCGGCCAGAAGACTGCGAATTTCATCAAGGCTTTGGGGCGGGTGCTTGGGATTGAACATTGTGGTCTCCGGCTGGCGGCAAATCGTCAAAAAGCGTGTTCCGCTTGGCTTCTGGAATGGTAAGGATTAGGGTCAGAAACCAATCAATTGGTGTGTTTCAGTATCGGCCAACGGTCTGCCGGTCCCGGATCCGGGATGGCTTCGGTTTCGCGGTGGACTGAAGAACCCCAATAAAATCGGCCCCAAACTAGGCCTATGCGCAACAGATTGCCAGTTCGAAAATCGGAATTTCATGGTGTCCGAAGATCATAACCAAAACGAAACAAACATGCAAAGCACAGATACACCGACAGGTGATCGGCATGATGATGCGGATAAAACGTCTGTTGATGCATCGGTTTTATCCGATTTCTGGCGTGCCATGGCATTGCTCAGCCGGGTGCCGTTGCCCCCGGTTGGTGATTTCCGTGCGGCTCTGATCGCGCGATCTGTCTGGTGCTGGCCACTTGTCGGACTGGTTCTGGCGGGCCTGGCATTGCTGCCGGCGATGCTTGTCGATTTTCTGACGGGAAACCCCCTTGTCTATGCGATCTTTGCCATCGCAGCGATGGTATTGCTTAGCGGCGCGATGCACGAAGACGGCGTTGCCGACTGTGCAGACGGCTTTGGCGGCGGGATGGACCGCGACCGCAAACTTGAAATCATGCGCGACAGTACTGTCGGGACCTATGCGGTTGTCATGCTGATTTTGACGCTGGGTTTACGGCTGGTTCTGATTACGGCTGCGGCGGATATCGGACAGGCCGGTATCCTGTTTCTGATCATGGCGGTTATTTCCCGTGCGGCAATGCCGATTGTCATGCGCATATTGCCGCCGGCGCGGGATAACGGACTGGGCAAAGGGGCCGGGCGGCCCGGATGGCTTCCGGTTCTGATCGGGTTTGCCATTGCCAGCGCTATTGTTCTGGTATTGGGCGGTATCGGTGCGATGTTTGCGGTAATTGTCGGTGTGATGATCGCGATCCTGATTGTTGCAATGGTCGCCAGATCACAGATCGGCGGGCAGACCGGTGATGTGTTGGGCGCAACCCAAATTTGTGCCGAACTGTTTGCCGGTATCGGCTTCATTGCCGTAATGGCATAGCCATGAATTTTGCTGATTGATCAAAACGACCATGATTGACTGCCAATGTCCGAACAAACCGGGGAAAGCATGACCAAAATCAAGACAACGCGCTGGTGGCTGGTGCGTCACGCGCCGGTGCAAAACCCGGAACGTCTGGTCTATGGCCGAAGCGACATGCAGGTTGATCTGTCTGATGAAAAAAAACTGCGTGCGGTGGCGCGGCACTTGCCCCGCGATGCGGTCTGGATGACCAGCCATCTGTCACGGACGCTTGATACCGCGCTCAAGCTTCAGGAACTGATCGACGAAGACATCACCCCGACCCGCGAAAGCGGCTTTGCCGAGCAACATTTCGGGGCCTGGGAGCTTCAGCACTGGAACGACCTTCCGAAAGGCGAAACCACACAATTCTGGACCGATTTCGCCCGACAGCAGCCGCCAAATGGTGAAAGCTTTGCCGATATGGTCGAGCGGGTCGGTCCGGTTTTCACCCACGCCACCAGCTATTGGGCGGGCCGCGACATTGTTGCAGTGGTCCATGGCGGTACCATCCGCGCGATCATGGCCAATGCGCTGGGACTGTCACTTGAAGCGGCTTTGTCATTTCATATCGATACGCTAAGTCTGACCAGACTGGAATATATCGACGGAGTGGATCAACCTGGCTGGCGTGTCACCGCGGTCAATCAAAGCTTCGGATGATTTTGACAGAAAATAAAAACGGCATCGATCCGCTGTGGAACGATGCCGTCAGGATGTGGATGCCGTAACCATTTCCGTGCCATAGACCGCCCTGTCCGCGGCAATCAGGCCGTTTGCAGCTCGGAATTCAGGGGAAGATCTTCAAGCGCATGTTCGGCAAGATAGCGATCAAGCATATCTGCGGTAATGTCATGCTTTTCGCAGATCGCAGTCACGTCTTTCAAATAGGCTTCGTAATAGGGCAGCGGACGGCTGCGTGACTTGTTGCGCAATTTGGCGACATGCGGGAAATCTTCACAAAGAGCCGTATTCTCAATTGCCTGGATGACGTTGTCATCAATGATGGCTGCGGGCATCTTGCGATAGGTCTTTCCACAGGCTGACAGCATTTTGCTGGCGGTGGGGACCGATATCCCGGGCTGGGAAAGCAATTCGTTCAATTCTTCCTGGCCGAAATCCGAAATCGACATCAACGTGATGAGCGTCGGCAGATCACGCACAAGCAGCGACAGCGCATTGACGCGGATGCCACGCGCATGAGACCAGATGATGGTGCCGATCACCCCTTTGGAAGCATCAAGTGCAAAGATGCTGCGCACATCGCGGCGCGACAATGTAATGTCCGCACCGGTCGCATATTCTTCCAGAAACGTCTGAAAGGCCCGATTGTCGGAATTCAGACGTTCAAGCAGACCAAGCCACATATCCTTGCGCGAGGATGTGGTCCAGGTTGGTGTGTTCGGATTTCGGATTTTCGATAGTTGTGCAGAAACTGCCATCTGATTTTGCAAAATTCCAGTTAACCCCAAGAGTTTGGTGCCGCAATTATGCGGCCCACCGGTTTTGATGTTTTTTGTCCCGGTGATCTTGCTGGAAGGTGATTTGTTACCACTCTAATTCCAGCTTGATAATATTATGTTCCCTTAAAGGAGGGCCGGCCTCAAGCAGGCAATTCTTACAAATACTGACCTTCCGGTTAGCTGACCCGTCCGGACAGAGAATGCCCTTTGGGTTCAAGGGCAAACCTGTTAGGTTCGGCGCACCGTTCGGTGATGGGAAATCGGTGCGATGCCGATGCTGCCCCCGCAACTGTATCGGGTTGGGTGATCCGGGTGGATGTATTGCCATTCACCAGCCACCGGGAAACCGGGAAGGCGGATTGCTTTCATGCCCGCAGCCAGGAAACCAGCCGAATGGTGTCATCATCTTAAATGATGGCGACGCAATCGGGCCTCGGTGGGAGGCCATGGCGAGGAATAGAATATGACCCGGACTGACCCGCCTTGCGGGACACATCTGATTCTTGGCGGTGCGCGATCTGGCAAAAGCCGGTTCGCCGAAAACATCATCAATGCGGCTGGCGGCGGCACATATATCGCGACCGGTCGGGCATGGGATGATGAAATGGTCAACCGCATCGACCTTCATAAACAATCACGTGGCGATCTTTGGCAAACGATCGAGGAACCGCTTGATCTTTGCGGTGCACTCGACACCTGCAATCAGCCGGACGGCAAACCGGTTCTGGTCGATTGCCTGACCTTGTGGCTGACCAACCTGATGCTCGAAGATCGCGATATTGATGCTGAAATCGACCGGCTTTGTGATCACTTGCCTGGGCTGGACATTCCGGTGTTGCTGGTATCAAACGAAGTCGGTTTCGGGATTGTCCCGGAAAATGCAATGGCGCGGGCTTTTCGCGATCATGCCGGACGTCTCCATCAACGTATTGCCGCATTGGTTGATCGGGTGACGCTTGTCGTTGCCGGCATTCCGATGCAGGTCAAATGACAATTTAAATGATTGAATTTCAAGGAATTTGAAAATGGCACAATTGGGTAAAATCCCGGCAACCGTCATTACCGGCTTTTTGGGGGCCGGCAAGACAACCATGATCCGCAACATGCTGGAAAATGCCAATGGCAGACGCATTGCCCTGATCATCAATGAATTTGGCGATCTGGGCGTTGATCGCGGCATCATCAACGGGTGCGGTATCGAAGGCTGTGCCGAGGATGATGTGGTTGAACTGGCAAACGGATGTATCTGCTGTACGGTTGCAGATGATTTTCTGCCAACCATTCGTGGCCTGATTGATCGCGATACGCCACCTGATCATATCGTAATCGAAACATCTGGGCTGGCTCTGCCCAAGCCGTTGGTCAAGGCGTTCAACTGGCCCGAAGTACGGTCGCGCGTGACTGTCGACGGGGTTGTTGCGGTTCTTGATGGTGCGGCATTGCGCGACGGACTGTTTGCCCACGACCATCATGCGGTACAGGCCCAGCGCGAGGCTGATGAAAACCTTGATCATGAAAGCCCGCTTGAAGAACTGTTTGAAGAACAGCTTCATTGCGCCGACATGGTGGTTCTGAACAAGACCGACCTTCTGACTGACGAAGAACGCACCAAGGTCGAAGCCGATATCCGCGCTGAACTTAAAAAGCCGTCGGTCAAAATCATCGCGACCGAGCATTCCCGTGTTGAAAACGCCATTTTGCTGGGCCTTGGTGCTGCGGCCGAGGATGACCTTGATAGCCGCCCGAGCCATCATGATGATGGTCATGAACATGATCATGATGATTTCGAAAGTTTTGTTGTCTCACTTGATGCGGTCAATGATCCGGCGGCCCTTGAAAAACGCCTGATCGATATCGTGCGTCAATATGATGTTCTGCGCATCAAGGGTTTCCTTGATGTTCCGGGCAAACCGATGCGCCATGTGGTTCAGGGGGTCGGTGAACGTTTCCAGCGTTACTTTGACCGTCCCTGGGCGGATACTGAAAACCGCCGTTCCGAACTGGTGGTGATCGGCTTGCATGGTCTGGACCGTGCCGCGATCGAGGCCGCAATCAAGGCGGCCTAAGCCCATTGGGCACACATAAAACCATATGACCGATACCGGATGTTTTGCATCCGGTATCGGTGCTTTTGACGACAGAACAGACGGAATTTCAAATGCATCTTTTGGCAGCACAGCCCGGCATGGTCACCGATGGCAGCGAAGCGGTCGATCTTGGTCAGCAACCGGGCGATGTCGTCATCCTGTCTGCGGCCGAGTCCGAGCTTGCCTGCCTTGCCGGCGCACAGGCACGTCTGGCAGATGCGTTTGGTGATGATGTTCCGTCTTTGCGTTTGGCCAGTCTTTTGCAGCTTGGTCACAATATGTCGGTCGATCTTTATGTCGATGATGTGCTTTGTGATGCCAAATTCATCATCGTGCGGATTTTGGGCGGGCGCGGTTATTGGGAATATGGTGTCGAGCAGCTGGTCGCCTTGGCGCGGTCGCGTGATATCCCGCTGGTGCTGTTGCCCGGTGATGATCAACCCGATGCCGAACTTCTGTCGCTATCCACCGTCAAGGGTGCTGAATATCAGAATATCTGGCGCTACCTGATCGAGGGTGGCCCGCAAAATGCCGAAAATTTGCTGCGTCTGATCTATGAAAAACTCAATGCAGATGTACTGTGGAACTGGTCGCCAGCCGCCCCGTTGGTCAAGGCTGGCGGATATTGGCCGGGCATGTCACAGGCCGGTCTTGATGATATCAGATCAAACTGGAAAACCGATCAGCCGGTCACCCCGATCATTTTTTATCGATCACTTGTCCAGGCGGGAAATCTTGACGTCATAGATGCGCTGGTTACTGCATTGTGCGACAACCATCTCAATCCGTTGCCGATTTTTGTCGCCAGCCTCAAGGACCCGGTGGCAAGTGCGCTGGTCAGTGACTGGCTTGCGGAAACGAATGCCGATCTGATTTTGAATACGACCGGGTTTGCGCTTTCCGTTCCGGGGTCAGAACGATATGACGGGCCGTTTGATGCCGTTGATGCGCCGGTCTTTCAGGTGGTCTTGTCCGGTGGCAGCGAAGATGCATGGCGCGATGGTGTGAACGGGCTTGCCGCCCGTGATATCGCGATGAATGTCGCCCTGCCCGAGGTCGATGGTCGTATTCTGGCCCGGGCCATTTCGTTCAAGGGGTCGGCGGGTAAGGATGACCTGACCCAGATCGATCTCGTCAAATATATCCCGGTGCGCGATCGGGTCGATTTTACCGCAAAACTTGCCGCCAACTGGATCGGATTGCGCAAATCTGCCCCGTCAGATCGCAAGATCGCCATGGTCATGGCCAACTATCCCAACAAGGACGCCCGTCTGGGCAATGGTGTCGGACTTGATACGCCGGCTGGCATGATCGAAACCCTGCGTGCCATGCTTGAAGACGGATACGCCATCACCGATTTGCCGGCAGACGGCGATGTCCTGATTGCCGCGATCAAGGCCGGGCCGACCAACGATTTCAAGTCCCTTGCCACGCGTGAGATACGGGTAACGCTGTCCCTGGCGGAGTATCAAGCCGCCTTTGCCGCCCTGCCCAAATCGATCCGAAGCCAGGTGATCGAGGCCTGGGGCGATCCCCAAACCGATCCGTTTTATCTGCCGGATCAGGAAAGCTTTGCCCTGTCGATCCTGCCGATGGGCAATGTGGTCGTGAGCTTGCAGCCCGCGCGTGGCTATAACATTGATCCGCTTGAAAGCTATCACTCGCCCGATCTGGTGCCGCCGCATAACTATTTCGCCTTTTACATCTGGCTGCGGCATGTGTTTGGCGTCGATGCGATCATTCATTTTGGCAAACATGGCAATATGGAATGGTTGCCAGGCAAGTCACTGGCACTTTCCGAGGATTGCTTCCCCGAAGCAGTTTTTGGCCCGACTCCGCATTTCTATCCCTTTATCGTCAATGACCCGGGCGAAGGCACACAGGCCAAACGTCGTGCCCAAGCGGTCATTCTTGACCATCTGACCCCGCCCCTGACCCGCGCGGAAAGTTACGGGCCGCTCAAAGATCTCGAAGCATTGGTCGATGAATATTATGATGCTGCTGCGGTCGATCCGCGCCGTTTGACGATCCTGAAACGCGACATTCTTGAACTGGCCATTCGCATTGGTCTTGATCGTGATTGCGGTATCGAGGCGGATGAGGATGAAGAAAGTGCCTTGGCCAAGCTTGATAACTATCTGTGCGAGCTTAAGGAACTTCAGATCCGCGATGGTCTTCATATCTTTGGCAAGGCGCCCGAAGGCGATCTTTTGACCGATCTTCTGGTCGCGCTGGCCCGCTTGCCACGTGGTGCTGATCACGGGCCGAAGGCATCCCTGCATCGTGCAATTGCCAAGGATATCCTGGCCGACCCGACATTTGATCCCCTTGATTGCGCCTTTGCCGAATTTTGGCCCGGTGCCAAGCCCGATATCCTTGCTGCCTATGGCACAAAGGATGACAGCGATATTGGCCCGTGGCGGACAACCGGCGATACGGTGGAACGAATTGAACTTCTGGCACGGGATCTGGTCAATGGCACCGTCACGGCTGATCCGTCATGGGGTGCTGTTAAGGATGTTGTTTCCGATATCGAAACAAATATTCGCCCGGCCGTAACCGGTTGTGGTTCGGCCGAGATTTCCGGCATCCTGCGGGGCCTTGCCGGCAAATTTGTTGAACCCGGACCGTCGGGTGCACCCACCCGTGGGCGACCCGATGTGTTGCCGACCGGGCGTAATTTCTATTCGGTTGATACCCGTACCGTGCCGACCCCGGCCGCATGGCAACTGGGCTGGAAATCGGCCGAATTGTTGTTGGAACGCCATGTTCAGGATCATGGTGAATGGCCAAGTGCGCTTGGTCTTTCGGTCTGGGGAACAAGCAACATGCGCACGGGCGGTGATGACATCGCCCAAGCCCTTGCCCTGATGGGGGTGCGTCCGACCTGGGACAGTGCATCGCGCCGGGTGACCGGGTTTGAAATCATGCCGGCATCGCTTCTGGGCCGTCCGCGGGTTGATGTGACCTTGCGCATTTCGGGTTTTTTCCGTGATGCCTTTCCGGGCCTGATTGACCTGTTTGACAGTGCGGTCCGTGCGGTCGCGGATCAAACAGACGAACCCGAAGACATCAATCCGATTGCTGCGCGCATTGCCCGTGAAACCGTAAAGCTCAGGGATCAGGGCATGACAGCCGATCAGGCCCGCCAGCAGGCCGCATTCCGCGTGTTTGGGTCAAAACCCGGCGCCTATGGTGCGGGCTTGCAGGCGATGATTGACGAAAAGCTTTGGGAAGACGAAGCCGATCTGGCGGATGCTTATCTGGCATGGGGAAGCTACGCCTATGGCAACGGGGCCGAAGGTGTCGCTGCGCGCAAGCTGTTTGAAACCCGGTTATCCAATGTTGACGCCATTGTCCATAATCAGGATAACCGTGAACATGACCTGCTGGATTCCGATGACTATTATCAGTTCGAAGGCGGAATGACATCGGCGGTACGGAACCTGTCAGGCAAGCAGCCGACGGTTTACCATAGCGACCATTCCCGCCCCGAAAGTCCCAAAATCCGCACACTTGAAGAAGAAATCGCCCGTGTGGTCCGGGCGCGTGTGGTCAATCCCAAATGGATCAATGGGGTGATGCGCCATGGCTATAAGGGGGCGTTCGAGATGGCGGCAACGGTGGATTATCTGTTTGCCTTTGCCGCGACTGCACGCTGTGTGGCCGATCATCACTTTGACCTGGTCTATGATGCCTATCTTGATGATCCCAAGGTTCGCGATTTTATTGAAGCCCATAACCCCGATGCCCTGCGTGATATTCGCGATCGCCTGCGCGAGGCAATTGAACGCGGGCTTTGGCAGCCACGCCGCAACAGCGTTTCATCCGACCTTCTTGATCGGGCGTGACGCACTTCTTGCCGTGTCCTTTGATTCACAAGAATTTTACCACCGGAACAAGACGGGCAGTTGAAACGTTTCGTTTTCGCACCATATCTCAATTAACCAACTGTTAATAAGTTGTGAGGGACGGGGCACCCCTGTTGGATCACCTGCCGGGAAGCAGGGTGATCAAAAGGATAGGAGGCCGCGATGGAGAACAAGACAAACGTTCGTTTGCCTGACTATTTGCAAACTCCCTTGCCTGCCCACAAAGGGCATGCAGATATTATCGACTTCCTGCTTGCTGATTGCGATATGCCCGACTGGCTGCGCGAAGATTTGCACGGTCAGGGCCGGCATCGTCCCGCCCGCGGGGCCATTCGCGCCGTGCTGGATGTCCGCGAACGCTTTAACGGGCAACATCGCCCTGTCAGCTTCGAGGAATTCCATGATGGCATGACCGAGCTTGCCCATCATTTGCCCGGTCCCGACCAGACCCGCTTTGAAATTGATGCCAAGGTTAAAATCTATTGGCGCTATTTGCAGGGCGTGGAACGTCAGGTCTGGCGCACCGCGATTTCAGTTGCCCATATCGCGCTTGACCATTTCCCGGTGGTCCGCGAATTCAAATCCCTGATCGAAGAAGTCGTCATCAGTCGCGACTGGCTTGAACGCCGTCTTGAAGTGGTTGAACACAGCTTCCAGATCTCGGTTTCCCTGCAAAATGAAACCGTGCGCAAGGCACTGATGCGGCTGAAACGCATGTCCCCCGGTGATCGGCTTCAACTGTTTAACAAGGCCCGGATGCGCCGCCCGGAATTGCGCAATATCGATATGCGCGAACCAGACAAATGGGCCGATCTGGTAACCGGTGACCTTGGCCTGTCCCCCAATCAGGGCACCATGTGCTGACATTTCCGGGATTTTGACATTGCCCTGGATGGCAAAGCCGTCTTGTCGGTGGGGGAAGCTGCCAAAGGCAGCGGAAAAGTGCGGTCATTGGGCCGCACTTTTCTTGTGTCGGGTCTTATGGTGGGTCATCAGATATTCTTCCAATGATCATCCTGTTCGATGTGCTGTGATGTTGTCATCCTGGCCATTGCTGGGCAAAGTGCGCCTGAGACAACGGGGCACCGGATGACGCGCGCACATAAAATGTTTGGCCTGAAAACCTTTACCCTGGGCATTTTGCTTTCGGGATTGCTGGTGGCTGGTATCGGGCCGATGGCATCTGATGCGGTTGCAACCCAAAAGAACAGCTGGTCTGCTGTTCCGTTCGGGCCATTTCACTGGCAATTGCAGGGCGAAATTGCCGATGATGTCACAGCTTCAAAAATCATCGGTGCGGATCTTTATGAAGTCACCGCAGCACAAATACGCGATTGGCGGGAAGCCGGGCTTTTTCCGGTCTGTTATATCAATGTTGGTGCGCTCGAAGACTGGCGCGAAGATTACGTCGATTTTCCCGAACATGTGGTAGGCAATGCTTATTGGGGATGGAACGGGGAATACTGGCTTGATATCGCACGGTTTGAACATTTTGCCGATGTCATGACCGCACGATTTGATCTGTGCCGGGACAAGGGGTTTCTTGGTGTTGAACCCGATAATATTGACGGTTACGAGGCCGACCTTTCCAACAAGACAACCGGGTTTGACCTGAAACGAACCGATCAGCTGCGCTATATCCGGTGGCTGATTGATCTTGCCCATCAGCGCGGTCTTGCCATCGGACAGAAAAATGCCCCAGAACTGGTCGGTGATCTGGTTGATCAGATGGATTTTGCCATCCTTGAATCAGCCTTTCGGTTAGGCTTCATGGATGCGTTTGATCCCTATATTACGCGTGGCAAACCGGTCTTTGCCGTGGAATATCGCGAAGAAGGTGCAAATGCCGCACGCTTTTGTCCGGTTGCCCGCAACCATGGCTTTCAGGGTGTGATTGCAAGTCTTGAACTTGATCAAACCCCGCAAAACTGCCCTTGATCAAAGATGCGCTTTCGCCGCATTGTGGGGGCGCATATCAAAGGGAAGAAACCATGACCGATAAAAGCCAGCCTGACGTCGATATCAACGCGCGCCACGATGAAAAAATGAAGAAAATCAAGGCCGCGCGCGACAAGATGATGGCCCAGAAGATCGATAAAAAAGGCCTGATCATTGTCCATACCGGCAAGGGCAAGGGGAAATCATCCTCGGCCTTTGGCATGGCGATGCGCTGTGTCGGTCACGATATGAAGGTCGGCGTGGTACAGTTCATCAAAGGCGGCTGGGAAACCGGCGAGGCAAAGCTTTTGAAAAAATTCCCCGATCTTTGTGAATTCCATGCCATGGGGGCCGGTTTTACCTGGGAAACCCAGAACCGGGCGCAGGATGTGGCACTGGCGCGTGAAGCCTGGAACAAGGCATTGGAAATGCTGCGCGATCCAAGCTTTTCCATGGTCATCCTTGACGAGATCAATATCGTCCTGCGCTATGACTTCCTGCCGCTTGATGATGTGCTTGATGCGCTGTCAAACAAGCTGCCCGATCAGCATATTGTCCTGACCGGGCGCAATGCACCAGATACCCTGATCGAAGCAGCCGATCTGGTAACTGAAATGACCATGATCAAACACCCGTTCCGCGAACAGGGGATCAAGGCGCAGATCGGTGTCGAATTCTGATCCGCATTGTGATGATCTGTCGTTTCAAACGGCAATGATGAAAGTTTTGAAACCGGAATGAACGCGCAATCTGTTCCTGCTTTGATGCTTCAGGGGACCGGATCGGATGTCGGCAAATCAATGCTGGTGGCCGGATTGTGCCGTGCTTTTGCACGTCGCGGGCTTCGTGTGCGTCCGTTCAAACCGCAAAACATGTCCAACAATGCGGCCGTCACCGACGATGGCGGGGAAATCGGCCGTGCGCAGGCGCTTCAGGCCCGGGCCGCCGGTGTGCCGACCACGGTGCATATGAACCCGGTTTTGCTCAAACCACAAAGCGATATTGGTGCCCAAGTCGTGGTGCAGGGCAAAGTGCTGACCAGTGCCAAGGCCCGCGACTATTACCGCCTTAAACGCGATCTTCTGCCAAAGGTGATCGAAAGTTTCGAGATCATGGCAAATGATGCCGATCTTGTTCTGGTCGAAGGCGCCGGATCCCCGGCCGAGGTCAATCTGCGGGCATCCGATATCGCCAATATGGGCTTTGCCGAGGCCGCCGGTGTGCCGGTTATTCTGGTCGGCGATATAGATCGCGGCGGGGTGATTGCATCGATCGTCGGGACCCATGCCCTGCTGTCTGATAGTGATCGCAAATGGCTGCGTGGTTATGTCATCAACAAGTTTCGCGGTGATGTGTCTCTGTTTGCATCGGCA
The DNA here is from genome assembly GCF_002844235.1 of Thalassospira povalilytica. Lineage (GTDB taxonomy): Bacteria > Pseudomonadota > Alphaproteobacteria > Rhodospirillales > Thalassospiraceae > Thalassospira > Thalassospira povalilytica. The sequence goes on from NZ_PGTS01000003.1 coordinate 409,357, forward strand.
ACCGACATCATTGAACAGACCTGCGGCTTAAAAAGTTACGGTATCGCAACGTATTGGCCCGGTGCCCATAAATTGCCCGCCGAAGATGGTGTTGCGCTTGAAAAGGCCGGGAAATATCAGCGTAAGCAGCATGGTGTGTCTGGTCCTGTGATCCGCATTGCCGTGCCGCATTTGCCGCGCATCGCCAATTTTGACGATCTTGATCCGCTTGCCGCCGAGGCAGATGTCGAACTTCTGGTGATCAAACCGGGTCAGGTGATCCCGGCTGATTGCGATCTGGTGCTGCTGCCCGGATCAAAATCGACCATGGCCGATCTGCGCTTTTTAAAGGAACAGGGCTGGGATATCGACATTCTGGCCCACCACCGGCGCGGCGGGGCGGTTATCGGCATTTGTGGCGGCTATCAGATGCTGGGACGCATGGTTCATGACCCCGATGGTGTCGAAGGCGAACCGGGCAGTGAAACCGGTCTGGGATTGCTTGATGTTGAAACCGTCATGGCTGGTGACAAGACCTTGCGCAAGACTGATGGGCTGACCGTCATGTCCCATGCCCCGTCATCCGGGGCGCTGTTTTCTGCCGATGTCGCGGTGAACGGCTATGAAATCCATATGGGCCGAACCGATGGCCCCGATCGGGCACGGGGCTGGCTGACACTTGCCGGGATTTCCGAACCCGATGGGGCAATCAGCACGGACGGGCGCGTGATGGGATGCTATCTACATGGCCTTTTTGGCAGTGACGCCTTTCGTCAGAACCTTCTGGCATCGCTTGGCGGGAAAGATCGTGTCGCCTTGCATGATTTCGAAGCCGGAGTCGATACTGCCCTTGATGAATTGGCCGATCATCTCGAAGCCTGTCTTGACCCTGATGGCCTGCTTGAATTGGCCAGAAGCCGGACCAAATAGCCGTTTGTCGGACTTTCGATCCGTGTTGTTTGGCAAAAGGGTGAAAATCACACAACAATTGCGTGGAAGGCCTTTACTTCCGCCCTGTTGCGTGGTTTGACAGATTTCGCAATTCCGGTTCTGAAATGAACTTTATGAATTGCCGTATTGCCGATGCCCTCACAGTGCTGGCGGGTCTTTGCAAAACGTTCATCCTTGGTCGGGTATCTTCACGTCTATGCGTCAGTTATATCATTTTTGGCTCTCACCATTTTCGCGCAAAGTGCGCCTGGTCCTTGCCGAGAAAAAACTAGAATTCGAACTGAAAGCCGAACCGGTATGGGAACGGCGTGACGAATTCCTGTTGCTCAATCCGGCCGGCGAAGTACCCGTGCTTGAGGATGAAGACGGCACTGTTCTGTGTGACTCGACCGTGATTTGCGAATATCTCGACGAGATTTCTGACGAAGAACCCAGACTGTTTGGATCAAATCCCAAGGAACGTGCGGAGATCCGCCGCCTTGTTGCTTGGTTTGATGGCAAGTTCAATCGCGAGGTCACCGACCATCTGCTTGGTGAGAAGCTGCTTAAGCGGTTCTTCTCAACCGGCACCCCCGATACCAAGGTCCTGCGCGCCGGGCGCACCAATGCGGCCTATCATCTTGATTATATCGGCTGGTTGTTTGAACGCCGGAACTGGCTTGCCGGGGATCACCTGACCATGGCCGATCTGGCGGCTGCGGCACAGGTGTCGGTGATCGACTATATGGGCGATATCAACTGGTCCAAACATCCGCGTGCCAAGGACTGGTACATGCGGATCAAAAGTCGCCCGTCCATGCGCGACATTCTTGCCGACCGACAGGCAAGTTTCCCGCCATCCAGTCACTATGCCGAACTGGATTTTGAATGACGAATTCATCCAATTCAGATGAATTCTACCCTGCGGGAAGCCTGAATACGGCAAGTTACGATCTTCGTGCTGATCTTGATCGCAAGTTTTTTGATGATCCCGTTCCATTCTATACCCGTCTTGCAAAAAGCCTTGCGACCGGGTATGGCGTTCTTGAACTGGGCTGTGGCACCGGGCGTATCAGTGCCGCGATTGCGCGTCTCGGGATTGCGGTAACCGGGCTTGATCTGTCGCCGGCGATGCTTGATCAGGCACGCGCGAACTATCCCGATATTGACTGGCATCTTGGCAATATGTGCGACTTTGATCTGGGCCGGGTTTTTGATCTTGTCATCATCCCGTTTCGCGGGCTTCAGGAAGTCACCGATATCACCGATCAAAGACGTGCCCTTGACCGTGCCTTTGCCCATCTTAAACTTGGCGGGGCGCTGGCCCTTGATCTGATGGATCCGGATTTGCGCTATTGCCTGCCCGAAGGTGATCCTGATTTTGTCGAACTGCCGGTCTTTCCGATGCCTGATGGTATTGGCAGGCCCGACAGCCGATTGCGGATCACTGCAATGGAACGCACCAATGATCCCCTGACCCAGCGGTTCAGCGAACATTGGCGGTTTGAGGAAATCGGTCCTGACGGTGATGTGCGTCGCCGCGAAGAGGCTTGGCATCATCTGCGCTGGATTACACGCAGTGAAATGCGACTGATGCTGGAGCTTTCAGGTTTCATTTCGATAACGGAATTTTCTGATTTCAACGGCAGTCCGCCGCGATATGCCAGCAATCAGGTCTGGATGGCAAAACGGCCGGACTGATGCCCGGCCGTTTCGAGATGCTTGGATAAATCCGGCGCTTAGTGGGCCGCAAATTTCTTTGATGTGGCCAGGGTTTCCTGACGTTCTTCTTCGGTCAGCGGCACCAGACCGTTTTCAACCAGAAGCCCCTCCTCGCCAATGACGGCCTCGGACACATAGGTCGATACGAACGCCCCCAATGACCGCACAAGCTGTTCGTGGTCATCCTTGACGTAAAGATAAAGCGCGCGGGACCCCGGATAGCTGCCATCAAGGATGGTTTCATAATCCGGTTCAATGCCGTTGATGGTTATGCCGCGAAGCTTTTCACGGTTACGCTCAAGATTGTTAAAGCCCATCACCCCATAGGATGTCGGATCCTTTTCAAGCTTGCTGATCACAAGGCGGTCATTCTCGCCGGCTTCGATATAGGCACCGTCTTCGCGGATGGTCCGGCACAACAAACGGAAGCTGTCGGGATCGGATGATTCAAGACTTGCGATATCGGCAAAGGTCGAACAACCCTTATCAAGCAGAAGCTGCCCCATCAGGTCACGGGTGCCCGATGTCGGCGGCGGACCATAAACCCGGATTTTCAGATCGGGAAGCGACGGATCGACATCGGACCATTTAACATTCGGGTTGGGAACGCTTGCGCCATTGACCGGAATGGTCCGTGCGAGTGCCAGATAAAGCTGGCGGGCGGTAAGCGACATAGTCGGAGCTTCACGCGATCCCAGCAAGACAATACCGTCATAGCCGATCTTGATTTCACTGATCTTGCGGACCGAATTGGCTGCGCAAATCGCGGTTTCGGACCCGGAAATCGGACGCGATGCATCAACGATATCGGGATATTGTTCGCCAACACCGCCACAGAACAGCTTGAAGCCGCCGCCTGATCCGGTGCTTTCGACCACCGGGGCCGGTTCGCCGGTTGTTCTGGCAAAATGTTCTGCGACCTTGGTGGTCAGCGGAAAAATTGTCGAAGACCCGACAATACGAACCTGATCACGTGCCTGTGCCGCTGAAACAACAGAAACAAGTGCAATAGATGCGGCCATGGCAGTCACGGCAAACGTGCGACGCATTTCGTCCCCCAAAATGGTGTCCGGTCAAATCCGGGATCACTGATCACCAGACATATACAAAGGATGCTGGTTTCGGCAAACCCGGAGCATGATGCATTTAATCTGAACCGGTACGAACATCCATCTTTTCTATATTCGCTTTTGCCGCATCTGCGACAGGGGTTCCGTTTGAATTTTCTATGACATTTAGCCAGTCGCGTCGCGCCAGGTCATTTTTCCCGGCGATCTGGTACAGTTTTCCGCGTTCAAACAAGGCCTGAACGTTGTTCGGTTCAATCACCAGTGCATTTTCAACATCGGTCATGGCAAGGTCATAGCTTTCAAGCATTCGCCATGCCGACGCCCGATAGATCAGGACATCTGCCTGATTGGGATCAAGATCAAGCGACTTGTTCAGATCGTCAATCGCATCCCAATACTGCCCGGCAAGGCCAAGCGCCATCGCGCGGTCGACCCACAATTGCGGGTTATTGGGCACCAGTTCCAGTGCGCGGCTCTGATCACGCCAGGCAAATTCAAGATTGTTTGCCATCATCCAGGCCTGACCGGCCTGGGCCAGCATGCCGGCAACAACACCGGGGTCTGCCGTGCTGTCCTTGGCCAGTGCATCAAGCCGGGTTGCGGCTTCTTCATATTTGCCAAGCGATATCAATGCCACAGCAACGCAATGGCGTGCCGGTTCTCCGCCACCCATGTCGCGCCAGGCAATAGCACTTTCAAATCCGTCTTCGGGTTTAAGCTGGGCCAGCTTGATGCAGTCCTGATATTGCTGCTTTTCCTCAAGCGACAATGTTCCGTTGGTATCTGATCCGGTGCCAGATTGTGCATACAGGTTCGGGGCCGCCCAAATGCTGACGAAACCCGCCAGGAAAAGCGTGCCGGTGGCGCGCGAAAGGGTCGAAAGGCCGCGAAAATGTGACATGGCGTCAAAAGCTCCGTTTCTGGCAGGATCGGGTCGATAACAGCATAGGCACGATGGCAATGATCCACCATGCCCGAATGCCCGTCCGGCCAACAAACATGATGAAAACGGCAAGATAATGATTGTCTTGTATATGGTTTGTGGCACAAGGTCCCGAAACATCCCGGCAAAAGGTTTTGAACAGCAGGCCTGGCATCGCTACTGTGCGCACAGGGACGATCACCCATCAAATACAGGTGCCTTGATGACCAATAAGCTGTTTTGTTTCGGACTGGGTTTTTCCGCACGTCTTGTGGCGGACCAATTGCGCGAAGATGGCTGGAAAATTGCCGGAACCACGCGCAGTGCCGATAAGGCAAGATTGCTTGCAACCCAGGGGATCGAGCCATTTGTTTTTGGGGATGATCAGCCCGTTGACGATATCAGGTCGGCACTGGACGGTGTTACGCATGTTCTGGTTTCGGCCCCGCCCGGCGGGGAGGGTGACCCGGTGATCCGTCATCATGGCGCCGATCTTGCTGCCCTGCCCGAAGGCACATGGATCGGCTATTTGTCGACGACCGGCGTTTATGGCGATCGCAATGGCGGCGAAGTTACCGAAGAAGACGACCTTCTGCCAAGTGGCAAGCGCGGCCGCCGCCGGGTTGCTGCGGAAAAGGCATGGTTTGATCTGGGGCGTCGGCACGGTCTTTGTGTGCACAGTTTCCGGCTGGCGGGCATATACGGACCGGGGCGCAATGCACTTGAAACAGTGCGATCGGGCCGCGCACGCCGGATCGTCAAACCCGGTCAGGTCTTTTCACGCATCCATGTCGAAGACATCGCCCAGACGGTTCTGGCATCAATCAGAAAGCCCGATTGTGGCGCTGTTTACAATGTGTGCGATGATGATGCCGCCCCGCCACAGGATGTGATTGCCTATGCTTGCGGGTTGCTTGGCGTGGATCCCCCGGCCGAAGAAGACTTTGCCACCGCAAAGCTCAGCCCGATGGCCGCAAGCTTTTATGAAGATAACAAACGTGTCTCCAATGCACGGATCAAGGACGAATTGGGGGTTACGCTGCGCTATCCGGATTACCGGGCGGGTCTGATGGCTCTTTTGGACGGAATATTGGCCAAAATCGACGCCGAGCAGGAAATTGTTTAACAAAACCGCATTGTTGACGCGGATTAAGGGTCGTATATAACCCAAGTGCCTGCGGACAATCATATCGTCTTCGCGATGGGCACCATATGATTGTCCACAGGATCGTATTCGGATCGGGCCGGTCTGCTGAACCGGTCGTCACGGCAGTTGGCACCCGCAAGTCCCTGAAAATCCCGGACCTGGTGTCACCGGCAAGGAGAGAGCAAGCATGGAACGTCGTATCGTAACCGTCTTTGGCGGCACCGGATTTGTTGGACGTCATATCGTCAAACGTCTGCTTGAACGTGACTTTATCGTTCGTGTTCCGACCAGAAGTTTCGAGCGGGTCAAAAAGCTCAAACCGATGGGGTATCTGGGGCAAGTCGTTCCTGTCCATTGTGATGTCCGCAACGAAGACAGCATCAAGGGTGCGATTGACGGATCAGAAGCCGTGATCAACCTTTTGGGCATTCTTTATGAACGCGGCAGCAGCAACTTCCTGAACATTCACGTCAAGGCGGCCAAACGCATCGCCGAAGAAGCCAAGGCATGCGGCGTTAAAACCTTTGTGCATATGTCGGCGCTGGGCGTTGATAAGAACAGCTCGGCCAATTACGCGACATCGAAGCTGGCTGGCGAAAATGCAGTGCGCGAAGTTTTCCCGACTGCCGTGATCTTCCGTCCGTCGGTGATCTTTGGCCCGAATGACAATTTCCTGAACAAATTCGCGACCATGGCGCGGTTCTCGCCGGTTCTGCCGGTGATCGGTGCGCCGGGCCTGCCGAAGGTCGACCTTGGCGAAGGCAAGGTTGATATTCTTGGTGACGGTGGTCCGAAATTCCAGCCGGTTTACGTTGGCGATGTGGCGGATGCCTTTGTTGCTGCTGTTTGCGATGCAGGCCTTGCGGGCAAGACCTTTGAACTGGGCGGGCCGGAAACCTATTCCTTTATGGGTCTTCTGCGCGACATGTTGCGAATCACCCGTCAGCGCGCGATCCTGATGCCCGTGCCGTTCTGGCTGGCATCGATCAAGGCATTCTTCCTGCAATTCCTGCCAGTCCCGCCGATCACCCCTGATCAGGTCCGGTTGCTCAAGGTTGATAATGTCGTCTCCGAAGGTGCGGCCGGCTTTGCCGAATTGGGAATTACCCCCAACAGTCTTGAGGCCGTGGCACCGTCCTATCTGAAACGGTTCTGCCCGCCGCGCAAATCCGGCGAATTCCGCCGCTTCGTCTAGGCCGCAGCGTCGACGCAGGAGCCGGGATCAGCGACCCGTCACCGCATGACGATGACAGACCCGGATCAAAACCGGATTAAAAATCGAAAACCCCGCCAGAAATCTGGCGGGGTTTTTTGCTTCATCGGATCGAAACCCGATATCGGGGCAAAACGGACTAGCCGGCGCGAACACGGGCAACAAAACCGTTTGCTTCGTCCTGAAGGCACTGGGCCTTGGTCAGAAGTTCTTCGGCTGTGCTGCGTGCATTCCCCGACAGGTTCTGGACGGCTTCGGCCGAGCGCGAGACTTCTGTCATGTTTTCGGAAACATCGCGCACGCCGCGTGCGGCTTCTTCGGAGCCGTTGGCGATCTCGGCGGTGGCCGATCCCTGCTGGCGCATGGCAGCTGCGATCGAACTTGAAATCGCATCGACCTCGCCAATGGTGTCGGCAATGGCAGAAATCATCTCGACGGCGGATGCGCTAACCGTGCGCATTTCATCGATCTGACGGCTGATATCCTCGGTCGCACGCTGGGTCTGGGTCGCAAGGTTTTTGACTTCATTGGCCACAACAGCAAAGCCTTTGCCGGCATCACCGGCACGGGCGGCTTCAATGGTTGCGTTAAGGGCCAGAAGGTTGGTCTGATCGGCGATGGTATTGATCAGATCAATCACCTCGCCGATTTTTTCGGCCGTGTCCGAGAGCTGGCGCACGGTAACATCCGAACGACGGGCTTCTTCCACGGCAGAACGTGAAACTTCTTCGGCCTTGCTGACCTGACGTTCGATTTCGGCGATCGACGCAGACAGCTCCTCGGTCGCGGACGAGACCGAACTGACATTTGCCGACGCATTGTGTGATGCGCTGCTGACGTCTGTAGCCCGCGCAACGTTTTCACCGGCATTCGATGCCATATGGTCAACCGCGTTACGCATTTCCGTGATCTGGCTCAGCAGATCGGTGACAAGGCCATTGACCGAACTTTCAAACCCGTCGGCCATTTCCAAAAGTGCCGCGCGGCGTTTCTGTTCGGCGCGTTCTTCGTTGGCCTTGTTCTGGGCCCGCAGTTCTTCGGCCTCAAGCGCGTTTTCGCGGAAGGTTTCAACCGCGCGCGCCATGGCGGCAATTTCATCGCTGCCCTTGTCGGCAACCGGGGTGCGCAGATCGCCATTGGTCAGCCGGTCCATCGCCCTGTTCAGGCCAATCAGGCGGGCCAGAAGGTTGCGCTGCACATACAGCCAGACAATCAGGATCGAAATAATGATTGCCGCGGCGGCAACCGCCAGCATCACGGTTTCAGCAACCGTGATGGTTTTGCTGACATCGGCATTGGCGACATCGATCTTGGTGCGCATTTCAGCCAGAAGTTCGTCGGCTGTCTGTCCGATGCCATTGGCAATCGTTGTGGTTTCTGCCAGCAAATCGTTCAGGGCAACCTGTTGCTCAAGGGCGCGTTGGCGCAATGCAAACAGGTTGGTATCCCCATTGGGATCAAGACCGGCGGCCAGAATTTCAAAACTTTCTTCCGACTTGGTCTTAAGGTCCTCGACCGGAATTTCGGCGATGCTGGCCGACATCTGGGTGATGATCGGATTGGACCAGAACTTGACCCGGTCAAGCCCGTCAATATCGGTTGCCGAACTTGCAATGCGCGCCAGATCCGGGATTTTGAGCGCCAATGCCCGTAATTCGGACATGCTTTGTGCGGTCAGGGCATCTTCATCAATCAACTGATCAAGCAGGTCGAAAATTTCGCCTTCTTTGTCTTCCTTGCCAACCAGGCTGTAAAGTTCGCCGGCATTGTTGGTCAGGGCCATATTCGCATTGGTCGACAATTCACGCGAACTGACTTCAATGGCGTTTGCTGCACGAATGACTTCGTCGAGCAGCGCGTTCAATTCGTCGCGATTGGCAAATACCGATCCCATGGTTTCTTCAAGGCGACGGATATTGACGATCATATGCCCGGTCTGTTCGGAAAACTGCTGAAGGATCGTGCCATCAACGCCAAGTGCGGCCAGACCCGCAATGCGATCATTCATCTGGTTTTCAACCGCATCAAGTGTCGCGGTGGCAGCGGCGACCTCGTCCAGATTGGTTGCGCTGGCGACCGCGCGGGCAATCTGGATGATCGCGTCACTGCTGACATAAAGTTCCTGACCGCTGACAAGTGCGGGAATTGCCTGGGCTGTGACGATCCGCTGCTGGGATTCCGTCATTCGAAAAGAAAAAACCGCCAGTGCGGCGGCACAAACAGCAAGTAAGGCAATGGGGACAATCGCCGCCATTAACCTACCGCGCAAACCAACTTTGCCGGTCATGATATTCCCACTCTATGGATTGTTCTGGTTATACGAGGTCAGAACCCGTTTTAAGTCGGAATTCGGCCCCTGACGGCTTGTTGCCGTCTTTCGGGCATTATTGAATCAAAGTCACTAATGGTCCAGCGGTGTTTGCGTTGCAATATTGCGAAATTATTATTTATCGAGAAACTTTTGGACGCTCTCGAGTATAATTTCGCGACTTGTTGCTTGCGTTACCGGTTCGGCACCCGGTCGTTCAATCATGATGACCGGTAAACCGAGATTGCGGGCAGCCTCGATCTTGGCAAAGGTTGCGTCGCCGCCGCTGTTTTTGCAAACGATCACATCGATATCGTGACGTTCAAGAAGTTCGGTTTCGCTTTCAATACTGAACGGGCCACGGGCAAACAGCCATTCCCCATAGGCCAGATCAAACGGATCGCGCGGTGCATCAACGGTGCGCACCAGAAGCCACGTTTTTTCAAGTCCTTCGAACGCATGCAGGTTCTTGGCCCCACAGGCAATCAGCGCGCGTGTCCCGTGTTGGGGAAGAATACGTGCCGCTTCCTCGATCGAGCGGACCTCGATCCAGTTGTCGCGATCGGTTTTTTTCCAACCCGGCCGGTAATATTGAATGCAGGGCATGGCAACCGCCTGACAGGCTTGGGCGACATTGCTGGAAATTTCGATGGCATAGGGGTGGGTTGCATCGATCACCAGATCGATCTGTTCACTTCTGATATAGGAAATGATGCCTTCGGGCCCGCCAAACCCGCCAATCCGTACCGGTACACCGTCCGGAAGGCTTGGCGCGCTGGTGCGTCCGGCCAGCGAAAGCTGCAACCGGATGTCACGCCCGAATTCATGCATCAGGTCTTCGGCAATGCGGTTGGCGTCCCCGGTGCCCCCAAAAATAAGGATATGTTTCGGGCGTTTGGCAGGGCGGGAAAGCGACATGGGCAAGTACCTTATTCTCTTTTGATCGGTCCACGGGATGGATCAGTTGGTTATTTTGGGCCTGAACTGGTCAAAGTCACCAATCCCGTGACGGGCAATAATCATCCCGTCGCGATCGGTAACGACAATTTCGACCGCACCGGCGCCATCAAGGGTGGCGCGCGCGGACTCACAGGCCAGACGCGCAATGGTCCTGGCAATATTAACGTTTGCCGCCTGACAAAGTTCCAGCACCTGTTTGGCCGTATTGGCGGTTTTCACCTGTTCCTGAAGGTCACCGTCCCCCCCGGCAAGCCCGACCGTCTCTGCAAGCTTGGCAAAGTCGACCTGGGACCGGCTGCTATGAAGGTCAAGATGGCCTTGCGCCAGTTTGACAAGCTTGGCAAAACCGCCGGCGATGCTGATGAACGCGACCGGGTTCTTGCGCAGATATTTCAACATCCCGCCGACAAAGTCGCCCATATCAAGAATGGCTTCTTCGGGAAGATCGTAAAATGTGCGAATGGCGGCCTCCGATGTTTTGCCGGTCGCCCCGGCGACATGGATGCGCCCGGTGGCACGGGCCACATCGATCCCGCGATGAATGGAATGAATCCACGCCGAACAACTGAACGGGATCACGATCCCCGTGGTGCCAAGAACCGACAAACCACCGACAATGCCCAACCGGCCATTCCAGGTTTTGGTTGCAATTTCCTTGCCCCCCGGGATCGATATTTCGATTTCCACATCACCGGTTGCCCCGAACATTTCACACAGTTCGGTGATCTGGCCGATCATCATTTCGCGCGGTTTGGGGTTGATTGCAGCTTCGCCGGGCGGCAATGGCAAGCCCGGTTTGGTAACGGTGCCAACCCCGTCCCCGGCGTGAAATGTAATGCCGCTTCCTGGTGTGCCATGGCGGACGGTTGCAATGATTTCTGCGCCATGGGTCACGTCCGGATCGTCCCCGGCATCCTTGATCACGCTGGCCCGCGCCCAGCCCGTTCCGCGTTCGGCCTTGACCAGTGCAAAGGACGGCGTTTCACCGCGCGGCAGGGTAATGGTCACCGGATCGGGAAAATCCCCGGACAGCAAAGCCTGCCACGCAGCACGGGTCGCAGCGGTGGCACAGGCCCCCGTTGTCCATCCCTTGCGCAGCGGTCCGTCCGGTTTTCTGGCCATACGTTGATTTTTCCTGTCAATCTCACTACTGATCCCGGTATGGATCGGTGCGGGCAATGCCGCAACGGGATATTCAATTAAACATTATTATTAATGTTGTTTAAAAATTAATACGACAAAATTACGGAAATAAGTTGGACGTATCGTTTGATTGCTGTTTAACATATTCTCTCAAAGTGGTCCTGCACAGATGGGCCAGATTCCAATGCACAGAAGTATGATATAATGACGGCTCTTGGTCTTGATTTTCCGGTATTTGAACCGGGTTGGGTATGGCTGGTTGGTGCGGGTCCGGGGGATCCGGGCTTGCTGACGCTTCATGCGGTTAACGCCATGCAACAGGCCGATGTCGTTGTGTATGATGCCCTGGTTGATGAACGGATTCTCAATCTTTTGCGGGCTGATGCCAAACGCATCTATGCCGGCAAGCGCGGCGGTCGTCCGTCCTCAAAACAGACCGATATCTCATTGCAACTGGTCGAACTGGCCAAACAGGGTTTGCGTGTTCTGCGTCTTAAGGGCGGCGATCCGTTCGTGTTTGGCCGTGGCGGCGAAGAAGGCATGACCCTTGTGGATCACAATGTGCCTTTCCGTGTGGTGCCTGGCATTACTGCCGGGATCGCCGGGGCGGCTTATGCCGGTATTCCGACCACCCATCGCGACTGCAATTCGTCGGTCACCTTTGTCACCGGTCACGGATCAAGCGGCGATGTGCCGGACAATATCAATTGGGCGGCGCTGGCCAAGGGCGCACCGGTGCTGGTGATGTATATGGCGATGAAACATCTGCGCCGGATTTCAGCCGAACTGATGACCAATGGCCGGTCGGGGGATGAACCGTTGGCCGTAATCAATCAGGCAACCACACCCGATCAGGGCATTTTGATCACCACCCTTGAAAAGGCCGCCGATGATGTCGAGCGTGCCGGGGTTGAGCCGCCGGCAGTCTGTATTCTTGGCAAGGTGGTCGGGTTGCGTGATCGTCTGAACTGGCTATCGCCCCAGGATGATGTCAAATCGGTGCGCAATGTCCCGTTTGAACAGGTGCTCGAACTGATCTCGACCCCGTCCGATCCGCTTAAGGATCAGGGGTAAGGCACAGATTAAATCCGTTCCAATGGATTGATATATATCGTTGTCCGTAAGCCCCGTGCTTGTCACAATCGCGCCAATCGATTTGACCCGGATGGATCATGGACGAACAACAGGTATTGATCCGCATCCTTGAAAGCGGCTGGGCACAATGTGCTGAAATCCTGCGCGATGATGGCGGGGTGATTTTGTCTGCCCTGATCGCAGGTTTGGTGGGCAGTGTTACCCACTGTGTCGGCATGTGCGGACCGTTCGTGATTTCACAGGTCACCAGCCGGATGGAACAGCTGCCGGTCGACAAGATGACCGAATTGCATCGTCTGACCGGGGCGGCATTACTGCCCTATCAGTTCGGGCGATTGACGACCTATTGCCTGTTGGGGGGCTTGGCCGGGTTCTTTGCCGATGGCATCACGGCATTGACCCGCATCTGGTGGATCGGTCCGGTTTTGCTGGTGCTGGCCGGGGTGTTTTTCCTGATTTTCGGGATCATGGGCCTGTTACCGCATCTGGGCGGGCTATTACCGACGACGAGGGACAGCCGGTGGTGGAACCGGGTTTTTGGTGACCGTTTGCGTCCGCTTTTTGCCGCACCTTTCGGGTTTCGCGGATATGCCCTTGGCGTGATGCTGGGCTTCATTCCCTGCGGACTGGTTTATGGTGCCCTTGTTCTGGCTGCGGCCACCGGTGTCGCATTGAACGGGGCGGTGGTGATGCTGGTCTTCGGGCTGGGCACGGTGCCGATGCTGTTTGTGACCGGCTTTGTCGGGCAATATGCCGCGCGGCGTTTTCGCGGCCTGATGGTGCCGGTCGGGCGTGGCTTGATGATTGTCAATGGATTGATCCTGTTTGCCCTGGCGGCACAGGCGGTGGTTTGACCATGCTTGCCCGATTGCCGGCGATCTGTGGGTGGGGCGAAATTCATCGGGTTTATATGGTTTTGCGCCGGGGTGTGAGCTTTCCCACAGTCGCTGCCCTTGCAGGATTGAACAGGGCATTTATAGTGCCCGGACAGTTTGGAATGCTTAAAGATCGGCCAATCGGGATCGGTCGACGATAAAAGAGGTAGGACGCGTGAGCAAAAAGACGCTTCTGGCAATTCTGGCGATTGCACTGGTTCTGGGGATCGGGCTGACCTATCGGCTGATGATGATGGGCACAGAAACCCAGTCATCGGGTGCCGCATCGATCGGCGGGTCGTTCGAACTTGTCAATCAGGATGGCAAGACAGTCACGGAAAAAGACTTCGCCGGAAAATATATGCTGATCTATTTCGGCTATACCTATTGCCCGGATGTCTGCCCGACCGAATTGCAGGTCATGGGCAATGCTCTTGATCTGATGCCGGACGATCTTGCGAACGAAGTCACACCGGTCTTCTTCACCGTTGACCCCGAACGTGACACGGTCGAGGCCATAAAGGCCTATGTCCCCAATTTCCATGAACGCATGGTCGGGCTTACCGGCACCGTGGCGCAGACATCGGCGGCTGCCAAGACCTTCCGGGTCTATTACGCCAAAGCCATCCCCGAAGGCGAGCCGCAAGATACTGATGCCTATTTGATGGATCATTCTTCCTTTGTCTATCTGATGGACCGCGACGGCCAGTTCATCCGCCACTTCAATTACGGCACACCCCCCGAAGACATGGCCAAGGGCATTGCCGAAGCGGTTAAAAAGAACGGCTGATCTTTCCGGAATACTATGATTGCTGGGCGGGGTGGACTATTGTCGCCACCCTGTTACCCAATGATCGCGGGGCCCAGACCGGCCCCGATCCGTGCCGGAGAACCACCAAATGCAAGACCCCGTTCCGGGCATCCTGATTGCCGCCCCGTCGTCAAATAGCGGCAAAACGGTTGTAACGCTGGCGATATTGCGCGCGCTGACCCGCCGGGGACAATCTGTTGCGGCGGCAAAAACCGGTCCGGACTATATCGATCCGGCTTTTCAGGCCGCGGCTTGTGGCGATCGCTGTATCAATCTTGACCCCTGGGCGATGACCCCCGATCAGATCGCATCCCTTGCCGCCGGGCATGCGGCAGGGAAATCATTTCTGATGTGCGAAGGGGTCATGGGCCTGTTTGACGGGGCGGCCAACGGCGATGGATCAACCGCCGATCTTGCAGCCCAGACCGGCTGGCCGGTGGTGCTGGTGGTTGATGTAAAGGGGCAGTCGGCCTCTGCGGCGGCGCTGATTTCGGGCTTTGCCAATTTCCGCAAGGATATCACTGTTGCCGCCGTGATCCTTAATCGCGTCGGCAGTCCGCGCCACGCCAAAATGATCAGGGACGCCTGCGCCAAATATCTGCCGGATCTTCCGATCATCGGTGCGGTGCGCAGATCCGATGATCTGAGCTTGCCCGAACGCCATCTCGGACTGGTTCAGGCCGGTGAACATCCCGAGCTTGACGCATTCCTTGACCGTGCTGCTGACATTATCGCAGAAGACATCGATCTTGATGCCCTTGTTGCATTGGCGGCAGGGAAACAGGATGGTGGTGAACATGGCGAGACTACGGCCCAGACCCCAACGCTGACCCCGCCACTGACCCCACCGCTGATCGCGCCGCTCGGCCAAAAAATTGCCGTCGCCCGTGACGCGGCATTTGCCTTTTGCTATGCGCATATTCTGGATGGATGGCGTGCAGCGGGGGCGGAAATCAGCTTTTTCTCCCCGCTTGCCAACGAGGCCCCGGACCCCGCATGTGATGCGATTTATCTGCCCGGCGGTTATCCGGAATTGCATGCAGCAACCCTTGCTGCGGCTGATCGGTTCAAATCCTCACTGCGCGATGCCGCGGCCCGTGATGTTGTGATCTATGGCGAATGCGGTGGCTATATGACGCTTGGCACCGAACTGATTGATGCCGGTGGCACACATCATGAAATGCTGGGTCTTTTGCCACTGGCAACCAGCTTTGCCTCCCGACGTCTGCATCTTGGATATCGCGAAGCCAAGATCGGCATTCCGACCCCGTTCGGCCCGGCCGGAATGACGGTGCGCGGTCATGAATTTCACTATGCCACGACATTGTCGGAAGACGGGATTCCGTTTTGCCGTATGACCAATGCGCTGGGGACTGATCTTGGTCCGGCCGGTCTTGTTTCCGGGCGGGTATTCGGATCGTTCTTTCATTTGATCGCCAAGAGTTGAATATTTGCGTCGATAACGTGAGTTCGCGGGATGCAGCGGGCTATATTAAACTGTATTATCAATGGTCCCGCACATACCCGCACAAATAAGACCGCCCGCATGAGAGAACCCATGACCGACAACGATTCCGGCACATTTCCGTCACAGCCCTATTGGGAAACCAAAAAACTTGCCGAAATGTCGCGCGAGGAATGGGAAGCCCTGTGCGATGGCTGTGGCAAATGCTGCTTGCACAAGTTGCAGGATGAAGACGACGATTTTGTCTATTACACGTCGGTTGCCTGTCGTTTGCTCGACTGCGAAACCTGCCAGTGCAAGGACTACCCAAACCGCACCGTGCATGTTCCTGATTGTGTCCAGCTTTCCAGGGAAAATGTCGATACCCTGAACTGGATGCCATCGACCTGTGCCTATCGTCTGTTGTCAGAAGGAAAAGGATTGCCTGACTGGCATCCTCTTGTAACCGGCAATCGGGATTCTACATTTATGGCAGGCATGTCGGTACGCGGAATGGTGATTTCCGAAGATGACGCCCATCCGGATCTGACGCGCTATATCGTGAAATGGCCTGCCTGATCCGGGTCCTTGCGGGTCGGCCGGGAAACCATTTTACGAAAAAATTGTGTTGAGCTATCCTGTCGTATATATATGATTTCCTTGATCAATTATTCCCGCAATGAATGGTTGTTCATTTTGATCTGATGGTAAAAACCGTGCGTATCAGACGCCAGAGAGTTTTTGACAGCGATATGGGGCATTATCTGCATACAAACGCGCAACAAACGTGCAACAAATCTTAGATAATCAAATACGTATGTGTGTGGTATCCAAGTTGTTCTCGTGGCACTTGTGACAGTCTGGCTAACTCCGTCGTTATGCATTTGTGTGCTGGGACAGGAAATTTTCCCGGATTTGGGCTAATTTCTATCAATTGAAATCCGGGTTTACGACAGCTCATTCAACGCCCTTCGGGCGCAGGCAAACTATACGAAGGTGGTGGCCTATGGAATTGCCCGTCTGAACGGACGGGCAAGAGGGGCCCAGGACATGCGCCTGGGCAGAGCGGAAGGACGTGTAAAGTGGGTTTCGGTATCTTCAAAGGTGACAACAAGCATGCATTGGCCGAGGAACAGGTCTCGGCAGCACTGAGTCGCTCGATGGCGCGCATTGAATTCGATGCAAAGGGAAACATCCTGTGGGCCAATGACAATTTCCAGAATGTGATGGGCTACTCGCTCGAAGAAATCGTTGGTCAGCATCACTCCATGTTCGTGCCCGAAGAAATCGTGCGCTCTGCCGAATATCAGGGGTTCTGGAAAAAACTTGGCGCGGGCGAATTTGCCAGCGGCGCCTTCCCGCGCAAACGCAAGGATGGTCAGCTTCTGTGGCTTGAATCGACCTATAACCCGATCTTTGATGATAAGGGCAAGGTCCTCAAGATCGTCAAATTTGCCAGCGACATTACCGAACGCCGTAACGAACGTGCCCTTTTGCAAAGCGTGTTCGAAGCCATCAGCGCATCCCAGGCCGTGATCGAGTTTGACCTTCAGGGGCATATTCTCAAGGCCAATGAAAACTTCCTGACGGTGATGGGCTACAGCATGGATGAAATCCGCGGCAAGCATCACTCGATGTTTGTCGAGGGCGACTATGGCAAATCGTCCGAATACAAAGCCTTCTGGCAGAACCTTAATCAGGGCAAATTCCAGGCCGGCCAGTTCAAGCGCGTCGGCAAGGGAGGTCGTGAAATCTGGATCGAGGCAAGCTACAACCCGGTTCTCGACGCGGTCGGAAAACCGATCAAGGTGATCAAGTTCGCCACCGACATCACCGAACAGACCAAACTTCTGCTTAACCTCAAACAGATGATCGATGGCAACTTTGCCGAGATCGAAACCAACATCGCCAACCTTAATCAGCGTACGGCAAACGGTGTTGATGTTTCTGCCAACACCCTGGAACTCACCAAAACGGTCGCCGCCAGCGCCGAACAGATGGCGGCATCGATTTCCGAAATTTCGCGCAGCATGTCGCAATCGCAGTCGGAAACCGAACGCGCCTTTGACCAGACCGAAACCGCCAATGAAATGACCCAGCGCATGACAGGTGTGGTCGATGAAATGGGCAGCATCGTCGAAGTCATTCGCAATATTGCCGGGCAGATCAACCTGCTGGCATTGAACGCCACCATCGAAAGTGCGCGTGCCGGCGAAGCGGGCAAAGGCTTTGCCGTGGTCGCCAACGAGGTCAAAAACCTTGCCAATCAGGCCGCGCGCGCGACCGAGGATATCTCCCAGGAAATTACCGGCATCCAGTCAATTTCTGCCGAGGTTGCCCACGCGCTTGAAGTCATTCGCGGATCGGTCGAAACCGTGCGCAACGATGTGACAAACATTTCTTCTGCGGTGGCCGAACAGACCGCCGTTACCGATAATGTCAGCGTCAATATGCGGGATATGGCCCACACGGTCGAAGGTCTCAGCCGTGATCTCGAAGTGATCCGTGCCACCAGCGACGAAGTGGCTTCTTCGGTCTACAAAACCCGCGAAGCAGCCGAAGTTCTGGCGCGATAACTGAAATACGATTTGATATCAAATCCTTATCGAAGGCAGGGCCAATGTGCCCTGCCTTTGCAGTTCTGTGACAATTTGCCAGTGCCGATTGGGCTAAATCCGGAACAACTTGCTTTGCAGGGCGCAAAATCGCAAGAATAGCCGCCTGAAATTGGCAAGCTGTGTGGAAAAGACAGGCGGGGCGGTCACGGCAATGACAAGCGATTACATGCGCATTGATGTTTTGGGGGTGGGCGAAGCCTTTGACCCGAACTTCGCAAATTCATCGGTCGTGGTAACTGCCGCCGATTTCCGTTTGCTGATCGATTGCGGCGCAACCATCGCCGGGCATCTGATGGGCAAGTTTCCCGATCCTGATGCGATTGATGCCATCTATTTTACCCATATGCATCCCGATCACATTTTCGGACTGGTGCCGGTCATGCTGAACTGGCGTGATGACGGTCGTTCGAAACCGCTGCATATCCTGTGCAGTCCGCAATTGCGCACCCATCTTGAAAAACTGATGGAGCTCGGATTTACCGGACTGGGATCGGCCTGGCCCTTTACGATTATCTGGCACTCGATTCTTGATACCGACATGATCGGTCCGTTTGACTGCAAATTCGCCCGTTCCGATCATAGTGTCCAGAACCATGCCATTTTGCTGCGCTACGCCAATAAGGGGTTTGCCTATTCCGGGGATGGTAATGTCACCGCCGATACCGCGGCCCTGTTTACCGGTGCGGATCTTGTGTTTCAGGAAACCTATCTGACCCGCCATGATCCGCAACATGCCGCGCATTGTGATCTGGAAACCGTGTTGCAACTGGCATCGGACATGCCCGGTGCGCGGTTCTGGCTTTACCACATCAAACGCGATGTCCGCGCAGAAATGGCCAAGATCATTCAGGGCAATGAACAGGTCAGGATGGCTGTGCCGGGCGAAGTCATTGAAATCCGCTAGAGCCGTTTTCGTCTAGATTGAAACGGTTTACTGGGGGCATTCTTCTGGCCTGCAAGGAAAGGATCGCCGTGCGAAGCGGTGCTATGGTCAAGATCCTTGACGCCGCGCGGCAAAAGAATCTCCCGGCCCGCAGGGTTCGGTTTGGCGATATTTTGCAGCGTTACACCGCTTGAACGATGTCCCGCATCGCGCAAACCCCGCCTTCTCTTTGGGCTTCGGCCCAAACAAAATGATCGGCACCCGGGTGTCCGGGCGCCGATCAAATCGGAAAATGGGAATATATGCGTAGCCGGCCCTGATGGTCCGGGTTTAATGAACCGCGCGCGGTTCCATATCGTGCTGGCGAATGGCCGCATTGGCCACTGCGTGGCTTTCAAATGATGCGATATGGGTACCATCGGCGGTAAAGACGCCATAGACCAGCTCGTCACTGTCTTCTTCGGCATTGGGAACCTGCCGGACATAGGCAAAGTCGTGAATGCCAAGCATCGCAAAATCAACATTCGACAACAGGCCGGTATCCTGCGCGTCGCGCTGGCTGATTTCGGTATCGTGGTTTGCTGTGCGGTCTGTCATGTTAACCACTCCTTGGTTAGGCCTTGCCGTTATTATCGTCGGCAGTGCTGTCTTCGTCTTCGACATTCATGTCGATGGTACGCGATGGAACAGCTTTCTTTTTGCTTGATCCGATTGCGATCTCGCGCACGACCGGTTCTGGCAAGGGTCTGTTCAAATCAACATGAAGCAGGCCGTTATCCAGATGGGCTCCGACAACCTCGATTCCTTCGGCAAGAACGAAGGACCGCTGGAACTGTCGGGACGCGATACCACGATGGATATAGACACGCTCGCTGTCATCTTCGGAATGTTTGCCGCGAATGATCAGCTGGTTGTCTTCTGTGGTTACGGACAAATCTTCTTCGGCAAATCCGGCGACTGCGACCGTGATGCGCAGCTTGTTTTCACCGATCTGCTCGATGTTATAGGGCGGATAGCCTTCTGCCTTGGTTTTTGACACCTGATCAAGAACGCGTTCGATCTGATCAAACCCCAGAAGCAAAGGGCTGTTAAACATAGAAATTCGTGACATTTGCAGCACCTCCTCAGTCAGAGCGAGTGTGATTAATCTTCAGACCCCACGCCTTTGGCGTTTCGGGCATCCATTTTGTTCGACCCGACGAGTTCGGCACCGAACGTATCCATCTATTCGAATAAATGTGATTTTATGCGCGATAGTCAAGACTTGCCTGCTGCATTGCATCCCCTGTCAACCCCGCCAAAACTTATACACAGGAAGCCCACAGGCTGCTTTGGCAGGAAAGAAAGGAGTCACCGCCTGACCTGTGAAAGATCAGGCATTGCATCAAGCGCATAATAGGCCACCGACTGATCCTTGCCGCGCAATGCCACTTCGTGCAAAACCGCATTTTCCGGCAAGGGAATCGGGCCGTGATCAAACAGGGTCTTTGAAATCACCAGCGGCACACCATGCCCCTTGGTCTGGGCTTCAAGCCGGGCGGTGGTATTGATGGTGTCCCCGATCGCGCTGATATTTTCGCGGCCCGGCGGGCCCATTTCCCCGACAATTGCCTTGCCCATATGGATGCCGATCCCGATGCGCAACTGATGGGGCAATTCCGACGCCAGATGAATGTTCAGCCCCTCGATCCGGCGCAGCATTTCGGCCGCACCTTCAAACGCCTGAAGGATGGTTTGTTCGGTATCCTCGCTTTCATGTCCATAAAGCGCCATCAATCCGTCACCGGTAAATTGCGCGTAATAGCCGCCCGTACTGCGCAGGGCCTCGGTCATTTCGGCAAAAAACTGGTTCAGGATGAACAACACGTCATAGGGCATCTTGCGTTCGCCAAGTTTGGTCGAATCGCGCAGGTCGATAAAGATACAGACAACCTGTCTTTCACTGCCCGAAAGGCCGCCGGGGCGTCGCCCGTCGCGTGCGGTAGCGTTGGGGGGCATCAATGGCGCAACCGCAAGATCGTTTTGCGGACGGATCTGACAGGCCAGCCGCATGCCGCGTGGCGCCTGGATGCTTTTAAGGGCGGCGGCCTCGATCTGGCCGGGTGCTGCCAGCTGATCCAGTCCCGAACCGCAATGCAGCCGACATGTGGTGCATCGCCCATGCCCGCCACAAACCGATGCCATCGGGATGCCTGCATCGCGAAGGGCCTCAAGTGCGGTCGCCCCCGGTGGCACGCGCACCGACCGCCCGTTGGGCAGGCTTAACATCGGTCCGCGCTTGACCCGATCAATGGTCTGTCTGATCTGGCGCACTCCGAATGGTGCCAGTGCCAGCGCGATGGTCAGGATCGTGCAGGGTATCAGGGCATTTTCATAAAATGTAATGGCCGCCTGATTGACGTCGGCGGCTTCGAGTACGCCAAAAACATATTTGCGCCCGCCTTCTTCGACCCGGCGGATGATTTCGGCACTGGCTGCGCCATAACCCGCAAGCGAAAGTGTGGGGATCAGAATGGCAAGTGTGCCAAGCGCGTTGCGCCATTTCGGATAGAACGGTTTGACCCGAAGCCAGAAATGAATACCGATACAGCCATGGGTCCAGACCACAATGACCGTGATCGCCTGAAGGATGCCCTGAAACGGAATGAAAACAGCAAGATCAAGCAACACCCGTTCATATGGTGATCCGACATCAAAGCCCAGATCAATCACCCGGGTCGCAATAATGTGACGGAACAGCAAAAACGGAATGCACAGACCAAGGATCATCTGGGCCCATTCCGATTTGCGCAACCGCATTGATCGGCGGCTTGTCAGGCGGCCGGTCGCCAGGATGAAGTGGGTGATCAGCGACAGCAAAAGCAGGATTTCAAGCGGCGGGAATTGCCAGATCTCGGTCGAGAATTCATCAACCGTTTCCATTAATTCGGGCGATACAATCCCCGCGGCATGATTAAGCAGATGGGTCAGGACATAGGCGAACATTGTCAGCCCTGAATATAATCGCAAATTCTGGATCATTGTGTCCCGCCGGTTGCCCAAACTCTGGTTGCAAATGCTGTGTCGGTCTTTTGGTTTACGGTTTTAACCAAACTACCCTGACAGTATGAAGTCCAATCATAAACAAGTTATGTCTGTAATCCCGCCTGAAATAGTGACACGTCCTGTCCGCACCAAAGGCCCGGCAAAACCGCCCAAACAAAACGGGCCGCTGTATCAAACAGCGACCCGTGATTGAAGTTCAGTTGTCTGACCGGTTGGGATGTCAGGCGGCGTTGCGCACCCGTTGGCGGGTCATGAATTTCACAATCGATTTTGCAAAATCAGGACTGCTGATCGGGGTTTCAAGCGATTTCATTGCTGCCTTGTGCACATCTTCGGGAATCAGGTCATGGCGTGATTCCAGCAAGGCCTGCTCATAGGGGCGCATGAATTCCGGATGGGGCTGGATCGATGCGGCATTGGCGCCATATTGCAAACCGGCATAGGGGCAGAAATCCGAACTCGCCCATACGGTTGCGCCTTCGGGAATTTCGACGACCTGGTCCTGATGAAACGCATTGATGCGAAGGGTGGACGGGCTGTCAGCCAGCCAGTCTGCATTGCTGGCATCGACGTCATATGCATGGACGCCAACGCCCCAACCCTTGTCGGATTTGACAACCTTGCCGCCAAGCGCGGTCGCCAGGATCTGGTGCCCGAAACAGATGCCAAATACCGGCTGACCTGCACCCACGGCTTCGCGCAGGAAGTCCTGCAGGCGGATCATCCAGGGCGCGTTTTCGTAAACCCCGTGTTTGGATCCCATGACGACCCAGCCATCTGCGTCGGCAATGGAATCTGGGAATTCATCTTCAAGAACGGTCCAGGTTTCAAACTCAAGGCCGGGGTCAACATCGCCAAGGAGTTTTTCCAACATCTTGGGATAGCTTTTAAACTCGTCGCGAAGTTCTTCCGGGGCGAACCCGGGTTCAAGAATACCGATCTTCATGCGGAAACCTTACATAGACTTCAAAGTGGCGCCGGGGCCTGTTCTGCTTAGCTTGAACCACTTTGCCAAACATCGCCAAACATCGCCAAACACGACCAAAATCGCTTCAGGCTAAACAGAGCAGGCTTTAGGGTCAGTTATGGGATTTTAGCGCTAAAAACAAGTCTGGTGCTGCGAGAATTTAGGTGAATTTTCGCCGGAAATGCGAAACCGCCCGGCAAATTGCACGGGCGGTTGCACGGTCTGCGATCACGCCGCTGCGGGAGGGCCGCGTCATCCGCAGATCATCCCCGGGGAGCTAACACGGGGAGCTAACACGGGGATTTATCCATCAAACATCAGCTGTTCAGGCGCAATGCCCGGGCACCGGCCATGCCGGCAAGCATGGTGGCGACAAAGATGATGGTGTCCATCTGTCCAAAGGCCAGCGCGCTAAGGGCGGGACCAGGGCAATAACCCACCAGACCCCAGCCGGTTCCGAACATAAGCCCGCCGACAATCAGTTTGGTCGTGACATTCTTGTTGCTCGGAAGATCCATTCCGCCGCCACAAACCGCATCTGATCGCGATTTGGCAAACTGGAAAATCGGCACGGCAACCACAAGGCCACCACCCATGACAAAGGCAAGGCTCGGGTCCCAGCCACCATCGGCAATCGCCCAGATATCAAGGAAACCAAGCACCTTTTGCGGGTCGATCATGCCCGAAATATAAAGCCCGGCTCCAAACAGCGTGCCACAGATCAGCGATACGATAATGCGCATCATGCCCCCCCGATCAGATGGCGGGTAACCAGCACCGTCACAAACCCGGCCGCCATAAAGGATAGGGTCGCGACCAGCGACCGCAACGAAAACCGCGACAGTCCGCAAATGCCGTGGCCACTGGTGCAGCCGCTGCCGATGGTGGTGCCGACACCCACCAGAAGACCGGCAATCACAATCACCGGAAGCGGGCTTGTGACAATGCTTTGTGCTTCGATCGACGTACCGGTCATCAGAACCAGCGGCCCGGCAATCAGGCCAATGACAAAGGCCAGACGTTCAAATGCCGATGTGCTGCCCTTTGACGATGACAAAAGACCACCGACAATGCCGCTGATCCCGGCGATCCGGCCATTCAGCAAAAGATACAGCCCCGATGCCAAACCGATAAGTCCGCCACCCAGAAGGGCCGAGACAGGGGTAAAGTTTTCCATCAGACTTCCCGTTATAAAAAGACTTTACATTCAAATATGATAATAAATTGATTTTATCAATCAAAATCGACATTTATTAGCTGTAAAATAGGATTTTACCGATCCGCGCCCACGCCAGTACGCGTTACTTGACCATGACTCCAAGATTTCAAACAGGTGGGCTGTTTTTACGAGCCGGTGCCTGTTTGCCCCATCTTGCCGGGACTGATGATGGCCCGGTCAGCGGTCAAATTCGGGCCAGTCCACAGTACGGATTCGCTGCCCGACAGGCGGAACGGATCATTTGTCCTGATACAAAAATGGCGATCCGTATTAACACATTGAAATTACATGAATTTATCTATCTTGCCAAAATCGCGATTCCGGAAGATATAGCAGCATCTTTGGTTGTGGTTCCGGCTGTTCCTGCCAACCCGTTTTTCGGATATTCAAAACTTAAATGAGCAAGGATCGTCTGTCGGCCAGTCGGCGACTTGATGTTGCGCTGGCGCTGGTAGTGCAGGGTGATTATGTCGCGGCAATTGATGTCGCGCGTGCGGCCCTTTCTGCCGATCCCGAATGGGACGAGGCCCATTTTACCCTGGGCGATATCTATGAACGGGCCGGTGAAAACGACAATGCCGTCGAAGCATTTCGTCAATATCTGGTTCTTGATCCGTCCGACCGTATGGGGGCCGAAGTGCGTCTGACGTTGCTTGGGGCAGCTGCAATGCGCGACCGGTTGCCGCCAGATTACGTGCGTGCGCTCTTTGATGATTATGCGCCGCGTTTTGAAATCAGCCTGCGCGATCGGCTGGCCTATCGCGGCCCGGAACTTCTGTCGGAGGCCGTTCGACCGTTTCTGCCAAGCCTGGATCGTCCGCTTGAAATTCTTGATCTTGGATGCGGTACTGGACTGGTTGGTGAAGTTTTTGCCGGTCAATATGACGCGATTGACGGGATCGACCTGTCGCCGCGCATGATCAACCGCGCCCGGGCCAAGGGCATCTATCGCACGCTGGTGGCGGGCGATATCACCGATATGCCTGACGATCTGGGATCCGGCTACGGGCTTGTGGTTGCCGCGGATGTTCTGAATTATCTCGGCGATCTTGCCCCGGCGCTGCGCGCGGCCCACGCCCGGATGAAACCGGGCGGCTTGATGGTCCTGACCCTCGAACATGGCAAAGTCTTTCCGTTCGATCTCGGCCCGGGCCAACGTTTCCGCCACCATCAGCGCGCAATTGCCGAATGGATGGAAGAATGCGGCTTTGAAATCGTCTCCGACGCGCTGGGCACCCTGCGGCAGGAAAAAGGAACCCCGGTCGAAGGCCGCATCATGGTGGCCCGTGCCATCAGCGATTTCGCCTTTGTCACCAGCAATCTGGTGGCACCGGGCGACCCGGATCAGGCGTCGGGTCAGACTTTGCATTAAGATCGCTGTGCAAAAACTGACCCGGTCCTGTTGTCACCGGTTCTCTTTGTCGCCGGTTCTAGCCCTTCGGCATGTCACCACGGATGATATAGGCCAGTGCGGCAACCACCTGTTCGGGTTCGCGGGCAACGCCGTTGGCGGCACCGTCAACTTCTTTCAACGCGTGGTCATGTTCGGCGGGATGCAGGGTGATATAGGGAATGCCAAGTGCGGCGGCATAGCCGGCATCAAAGGCGGCGTTCCACTGCTTGTATTTCTCGCCAAAGCGGATAACCGCAAGATCAGACCCCGACAGCAGGGTTTTGGTCCGCATGGCGTTAAGTTGTGCGCCTTTGCGGTCATGCCAGAACTTGTTTTCCTCGGCTCCGAAAATGGCAACACCGCAATCATCGGAATCTTCATGCATGGTGATCGGGGCGACCAGTTCGACCGGAAGGCCTGCTTCCTTGACCCCGGCGGCGATGCGTTCGCGCCAGTCGCTATGAATTTCACCCGACAAATAGACGGTCCAGACCTTACTCATGTTTCTATCCCTGTTTGATCATGGTGATGGGTTCAATGGCCCATACGGATTGTTCGATTTTACATGTTAGTGCAACAAGCTGGTCCACAAACACCAAAACCCGCCGCCTTTGGCAACGGGTTTTGTGGATCAGGATGGTGATCAACGTGGTTGGGCGCGAAGGGGATGCCATCAGCATCCGGATGCGATCACCGTTCTGATAGGGGCGGCCTTAGTGCGGGACCGCCCGGTTATTTTGCCGCGTGGCCATGAACCACGCCATCAGGATTGCCGAACCCATCAGCGCGATGCCGGCAACATCGATCCACAGATTGGCCGGAAAGACCAGAAGGGCTGCGGAAACGCCGAACAATATCCGGTTGGGCATCGAAAGACGCGGACCAATCGGTGCAATGCCCTGAATGGCGATGGCCATCATGATGGCCCCGGTCATGTAAAGCAGACTGCTGTAAACAATGTCCGGCCATTCCCCGATCAAAAGCAGTTCGGGCACATAGGCAAAGCTGAACGGCATGATAACGATGGTTGCCCCGTATTTAAGGGCCGAGAACCCTGTGCGCATGGGCGGGGCCTTGGCGATGGCCGCCCCGGCAAAGGCCGCAACGCAAACCGGTGGCGTGATATTTGACAGGCATGCTGCATAAAACACCGCCAGATGGGCGGCAACCGTCGGAACACCGAGCTGAATAAGGGCCGGTGCAGCCACAACCGACAGGATGATATAGGACCCGGTAGTCGAAGACCCCATCCCGATAATGATCGATACCAGGGTTACCAGACAGACCGCGATAAACAGGTTCCCACCCGAAAAATCGATGAGAACTGACGAGAATTTAAGACCAAGCCCGGCAAGAACAATCCCGCCAATGATGATACCCAGCGTCCCGATCGCTGCCCCGGCCGAACTGTTGCTTTGTGCCCCGCCAATAAGGCCCTGGATGATGGCTTTGGGCCCCATGCGGGTTTCGCGGTTCCGCCATGAAAGGACTGCGGCTGATACCGTTCCCCAAAATGCGCAGAATTCTGCGGAAAATCCGGCAAACAGAAGGCCGATGACAATCACAAGCGGCATAAAGAAATGCCAGCCCTTTGCCATGACATCGCGCACACGCGGTGTTTCTTCACGTGGAATGCCCCGAAGTCCAAGCCGCGCGGCTTCAAGATCGACCATCGATAGCAAAAAGATAAAGAACACCAACGCCGGAATGACATTCATCAGCGCAATGGTCAGATAGCTGGTCTCGGTCAGGGTCGCGAGGATAAACACACCTGCCCCCATGACCGGCGGCATGAACTGGCCCCCGGTCGAGGCAATGGCTTCGATCGCACCGGCATCATGGGATTTGAACCCGGTGCGTTTCATCAGCGGAATGGTAAAGGATCCGGTCGTCACCACATTGGCAACCGAGGACCCCGAAATCGATCCAAAAAGTGCCGAGGTCATGACGGCAATCTTGGCCGGCCCCCCGCGCCAGCGCCCGGCAACCGCGGTGCCAAGATCCATAAAGAACTTGCCCGCACCGCTGCGTTCCAAAAAGGCGCCAAAAATCATGAAGGGAAACACAAAGGTCGCAAAGGTCGCGGTCACCACCCCGAAAATCGCTTCCTGTGTTGAATAGGTGAATTCAAGAATGCGCTCGATCGACATGCCCGGATGCGACAGACGCCCCGGAAGATACTGCCCGTAAAAAAGCTGAAGCAAAAAGGCGATGGCAATCAGCGAAATCACCGGACCAAGAGCACGACGGCTGGTTTCAAGCAGGATCACGATCGCCAGCGACCCCATGATCAGATCGGTCTGGTTGGGCGATGAAACCCGGAACATTGCGTAACTGACATACTGATCAATCCAGTAACCGAATACCGAAACCGTCAGAACGACAAACCCGATATCAAAAAGACTGAACCGGTCGGTCGGGGATTTGCGTGTGGCCGGAAACAGCATGAAAACCAGAACCGAGGTCAGCATCAGATAGATGCCCCGGTTGCTTTGGGTCGAAACAAGACCAAATCCGGATGTGTAAAGATAAAAGCCGGCAAAGCCAGCCGCAACAAGGTTGAAAACCAGCGCCTGAGAACCGTTCAGGGTGCGTTTCGCCCCCTCGACCCGCATAAGCCAGGATGTATCTGTCATTTGGTCCCGCAATCCACTTCAAGACAAAACAGATCTGCCCGGCACAATACCGGGCAGATTTCACGCCAACAGCTTATTCAGCCCATTGGCCGGTTTCGCGGTAATAGGCCTCGGCACCCGGATGCATCGGTGCGCCAAGTCCAAGGAAGTTTTTGGTGTCGGGTTTCATCTGCGCCCAGGCTTTGTGACCTGCGGCCAGTGCGTCCTGTTTTGCATAGGCAGCAGCCAGCATGCGCTTCATGACATCATCATTCACCCGTTCATGGGCCACCCAATACACGGTGGTATAGGGCATGTCGGTTGCCGGAACACCCTTATAGGTCGTGTCTGGCATGGTGCCGGTATGATAGAACGGATATTTGGTGTTGATCTTGCCCAGTTCCTCGTCGCTATAGGGCACGACGATAACATCATTGGTTTCGGCAAGTTCGGTCACGGCTGCCGCCGGGGCCGATGACTGGCAGAATGCGTCGATCTGACCATTGGCAAGCGCACGGCCGGCATCGCCAAATGTCATCATCTGGGGTTCGATTTCTTCAAGCAGACCAAGTGATCCCAGAATGTTCGAGCAGTTAAACACCGTGCCCGAACCGGGGGGACCCAGTGCGACCTTCTTGTCGGCAAGATCGGAAAGCGATTTGATGCCGTTGCCTTCAAGGGTCACGAAATAGGTCGGCCCTTCATAGGCCATCGCAACACCGCGCAGCATCGTGCCTTTGTCGTCATTGGCGAACGGGCCGGTTTGCTGAAGCGACATATAGACATGCGATCCGTAAACGATCCCCATATCAAGCTCGCCCTTGATCAGGCGTTTGGCATTTTCCGTCGAACCGCCGGTTGTGACCTGGGTAATGTTGACATCGGGCAAATCCTTGCCAAGTTCGGTGCCAGCAACACCGACCATGTAATACATCACACCACCGGGGTTTGACCCGCCCCAGGCAATGTCGGTCTTGTTCTGTGCAATCGCGGTTGTTGCAATCAAAGTGCCCAAAGTGGTCAGGGCCAGTGTATTTGCCAGTCTCTGAAACATATGTTCCTCCCGATTTATAAGAGTTTTGGGCTTATGTTGTTTTTGTCGTAGCCCGGTGCCGGTGCATGAAGCGCCGAACGGGACGACCGTGGCCGTCCCGAAACTGTTGATCAGCCCCCGATTGCGCGGAAATTGTTGCGCAAGGTGCCAATGCCTTCGATCTCGATGCTGACATTGTCCCCGGGTTTGAGATAACGCGGTGGTTCAAAGCCGATCCCGACCCCTGCCGGGGTGCCGGTGGCAATCACATCGCCGGGCATCAGTGTGACACCGGCAGAAATGGTTGCGATAATGGTCGGGATATCGAAGATCAGAAGCGACGTGTTCGATTCCTGGCGCAATTCGTCATTCACGTGACAACGGATTGCGGTGTCGGAAATATCAAGCGAGTCCCGGGTCACGGCCCATGGTCCCATCGGACAGAACGTGTCTTGCGATTTGCCAATCAGCCACTGGCTGTATTTGCCCTGCAAGTCTCGGGCGGTGACATCATTGACGATGGTGTAACCCCACACATGGTCATAGGCATCCTCGGGCGAAATCGCCCGGCCGCCCTTGCCGATAATCACGGCAAGCTCCGCCTCGTAATCGACAGCCTGGCTTGCCTTGCTATCGATCAGAACATCACTTTCATGTGCGATGACGGTTTCGGGCACTTTTGAAAAGATGATGGGGTTTTTCGGCACGGCCCCGGCTGCGGCACTTGAATCAAAGCCGCTTTTGGAAAATTCGTGCGCATGTTCCATGTAGTTTTTGCCAACACAGAAAATGTTGCGCACCGGGCGCGGGACCGGTGCCAGCAAGGTCACATCCGAAAGAGATACGGGCTCTTTGCGGCCGGGCAATGTGTCCTGACCAATCAGGCTAAGCACACCACGGGCGGCGTCCTGGGCGGGAATGTCGAACGGTACAACGACACCGCGATCTTCAAGAATCTCGCCAACGCCAACTGCACCATTTGTCCTGAACGTTGCAATCTTCAAGCCAAATCTCCAAAATTAATATACCAATTAAGCCAATTTCGTCGATTTTGATATACCAATAATCCAACCAAGTCAACCAATGTGGGGGTAAATGGGCTTTTATAGGGGGTAAATGGCTGAAAACGGGCAAATCGGGCTGGACCTGCGGCCTGTGATCTGTTAATTGGATCACAATTGGTTGGGAAGAAGGATCTCTTTATGACGGGCATCAGTGCCGATGACATTGCCAAAGAATTGCGCAAGCGGATCGTGGGCGGGCAGTGGCCCGATGGCACACGCATTCCGCCGGAACGGGATCTGGCAAAGGAATTCGACGTGGCACGCAATACCGTGCGTCGGGCCTGTGATATCCTGCAACAGGACAATCTTCTGGCGCGGTATGTCGGTCGCGGGACCTATGTAACGGCCCATGCCAAATCAGGATCGCTTGCCGATATCGCTGCCCGGATGGAAGGCACAAGCCCGGCCGACATGATGGAAATCCGTCTGTTGCTCGAACCCGAAGCCGCTGCTTTTGCTGCAACCAATGCCACCTCGGCCGAGCTTGCCGATATCGAAGCCGCCCATCTCAAGGCATCGTCGGCGACCGATATGCCGACATTCGAACAATGGGATACGGAATTCCACAAGCTGGTCTTTGATTGTTCGCGCAACGAGCTGCTGCGCGAAATCAACAATATCCTGACCTTCCTGCGCAATCAGGGGCCGTGGTTCGAAATGAAGAAACGGTCATTTTCCGACGAGCGTCGTCTGCACTATTGCGATGAACATGCCCGTATCGTCGATGCGCTTAATCAACGCCTTCCCGGCGAGGCCCGCGATGCCATGCATGCCCATCTGATCACGGTTCAAAAGAATATGCTGGGACGTTAGGCCCGCACATATTTCCGTTTCCGGTGCCCCGCCGATGCGGGGCATTTGGTTTTTGGGGATATTTTTGTCTCCGGGGCCCGTTGCCCGGCGATTTTCAGGGAAAAGCACCCTGAAACGACAAAACCCGTCGCCAAAGGCAACGGGTTTTGAATGGTGGAGCCGATCAGGATCGAACTGACGACCTCTACAATGCCATTGTAGCGCTCTCCCAACTGAGCTACGGCCCCACTTTAGTCCGCGTCGCAGATTTGCTGATGCTTTCTCTGCGGCGCGGCGCATATTTAGAAGGTTCGCCAAATGTTGGCAAGACCCTTTTTCAAAAATTCTTAGCGATCGTCGTCGTCTGATTCGACATGCTCATAAACTTCGCCAAGATCATCATCATCTTCGCCAAGGTCAGAAGCATCTTCGAGGATATCGTCATCGATATCCGCATCGACATCATCGTCAAGATCGTTGACGTCATCGATATCTTCGTCTTCTTCCGGTGCCGGTTTGGCAACCGCGGCTTTCTTGACCTTTGTCACGCCATCAGGTGTAGCGCATTTCGGGCAAACAACCGGGGTACGGTTCAGATCATAATACTTGGTACCACAGGCGAGGCAGTGACGTTTCTTACCGCGTGCTGACATTACGGCAAATCCTCTTAATTACCGTTATCATCTAAGAAAAAGACTGTTCGTCGCAAAGTGCTGCGATGCAGCGCAAGGCGTAATGTCTGAAAGGCCCAATTGCCATCTTGTTGGCGGCTTGTCAAAAGGAAATTGATCCTTTTGCGATCTGAGCTGCCAATGATGTGAAACAGGCCCGCAATCGGTACAATCGCCACGTCAAAATTTGGGTTCGATACTGGTGCCTGACAACCGCTTGTGCTAGAGCAGGATGCATCGGCCCACCTGCATCATGAGCGCCCCAAACCCCGGCTGCACCATATGCAGGGTTCCACGCCGTAAAAACAGAAAACCAAATCGTTACGGACAGGTACGCTTCCATGAGTTCTTCGCAGACCAAACGCCCGCTTTCATCGGCCAAAACCGGGCCAATTTCGGGTGATATCCGGGTACCGGGTGACAAATCGATTTCCCACCGTTCCCTGATGTTTGGCGGTCTGGCGATCGGCACGACCAAGGTCACCGGCCTGCTTGAAGGCGAAGACGTTCTGGCAACCGCGGATGCCATGCGCAAACTCGGTGCAACCGTCACCCGCGATGAGGATGGCACCTGGCATGTAACCGGTGTTGGTGTCGGCGCATTGCGCGAACCCGATAGCGTGATTGACATGGGCAATGCCGGAACCGGCATTCGTCTGATGGCCGGCATCGTTGCCACCCATCCGATCACCACCTTCTTTACCGGCGATGCGTCGCTGTGCAAACGTCCGATGGGCCGTGTTGCCGATCCGCTTTCCAAATTCGGGGCACAATTCATCACCCGTGATCGGGGTCGTCCGCCAATGGCCGTGATCGGAACGGACGAAGCCAAACCGGTGACCTATACCCTTCCTATGGCATCTGCCCAGGTCAAATCGGCTGTGATGCTGGCCGGTCTCAATACGACCGGGACGACGACCGTGATTGAACCCAAACCGTCGCGCGATCATACCGAACGCATGCTGCGTCATTTCGGGGTCGATGTGGATGTGAAGGTCAATGACGATGGCGGTCGTACCGTCAGCCTGACCGGTCCGGTCGAAATGAAGGCCGCTGACATTGTGGTGCCGACCGATCCGAGCTCGGCTGCCTTCCCGATGGTTGCGGCCCTGATCAATCCGGACTCCCATGTCACCATTCGCGACGTTTGCCTGAACCCGTTGCGTACCGGGCTGATCACCACCCTGATTGAAATGGGCGGCGATATCACGATTACCAATGAACGCGAAGAAGCCGGCGAAACCATCGGTGATCTGGTGGTGACGGGCAAAAACCGCCTGAAAGGCATCGTTGTTCCGGCCGAACGCGCCCCTTCAATGATTGACGAATATCCGGTTCTTGCCGTGGCTGCGGCCTATGCCGAGGGCGAAACACGGATGTGCGATCTTGAAGAATTGCGTGTCAAGGAATCGGATCGTCTGGCTGCGGTCGCCGCCGGACTTGAAGCCAATGGCGTCATTCACCGTATCGAAGGCGATGATCTGATTGTGACCGGTGGTGTCGTTCCGGGCGGTGGTATGGTTGAAACCCATCTTGATCACCGCATTGCCATGTCATTCCTGGTGCTGGGTCTTGGCGCGGAAAAGCCGGTTGCGGTTGATGATGCCAATCCGATTGCCACCAGTTTCCCGAACTTTGAAAAGCTGATGGGCGAAATGGGCGCAAAATTCGCGCTGCATTCCTGATCGATCTGACCCAATATATATAGTCGCGATATAGACAGGGAGCGAAGCATATGATCATCGCCATTGATGGCCCGGCAGCGTCGGGCAAGGGGACGTTGGCGCGTCGAGTCGCAGACGCAATGGACTATGCCTACCTTGATACCGGACTTTTATATCGTGCCACCGGTGCGAAAGTTTTGGCTGCAAATGCCGACCCCGAAGACGAAGCAGCAGCCGTCAAGGCAGCGGAAAATCTTACGGCCAATGATCTGGACGGCGAAGAGCTCCGCAGCGAAGAAGTCGGAACCGCTGCCTCAAAAGTTGCAGCGATTCCAAAGGTTCGCGCCGTTTTGCTTGATTTCCAGCGCAGCCTTGCCACCAAGCCGCCCGGCGGAAAACGCGGTGCTGTTCTTGATGGCCGCGATATTGGAACGGTCGTTTGCCCCGAAGCCCCGATCAAGTTTTATCTGACGGCTTCAGTGGAAGAACGTGCAAACCGACGGTTCAAACAGTTGCAGGAAAAAAATCCCGCTGCTATATACGAGCGCGTTCTCAAAGAGCTTGAAGAACGGGATGCCCGAGACAGTGCTCGCGATGTCGCACCGCTCACCATGGCAAAAGACGCAATCCATATTGATACGGACCGTCTGAATGCCAATGCAGTGTTCGATGCCGTTATGGCACATATCCACACCCATATGGGCGCGGATGACTGATCAAAGGGCGTTTTAACCGTCAGGCGATGAACGATCCCGAGGTGCCGGTCATATGACCTGTCCCTAAGGTGAACGACTTGTGCGTTCACCTTTTCGTGTATGGAAGGCATGCCTTTCATGGATGTCGGGTTCGCCCAATGACTGACATTTTTGCCGCGATTTTGCGGTTTAAGACCACCGGACACAACCGGTTGGCCAGAATATGATGACGATACTCGAAAGGAAGTCTGGTTTATGACCACCGCTGAAGAAGCACAATTCTCGACCGGCGAAGATTTTGCCGCCCTGTTGGCTGAAACCCTTGGTTCTGAAGACGAAGGTTTTGTCGGCCGCGTAATGACCGGTTCGGTCGTTAAGAAAACTGACGATGACGCAATCGTCGATGTCGGCCTGAAATCCGAAGGCCGCGTTCCGCTTAAAGAATTTGGCGCAGGCGAAGTAAACATTGGCGATACCGTTGATGTTTATGTCGACCGCTATGAAAACAAAGATGGCCTGATCGTTCTGTCGCGCGAAAAAGCGCGCCGCGAAGAAGCCTGGGTTGAGCTGGAAAAACAGTTCTCCGA
Source organism: Thalassospira povalilytica (assembly GCF_002844235.1). Lineage (GTDB taxonomy): Bacteria > Pseudomonadota > Alphaproteobacteria > Rhodospirillales > Thalassospiraceae > Thalassospira > Thalassospira povalilytica. The sequence continues at coordinate 444,222 of NZ_PGTS01000003.1, forward strand.
AGGCAAACGCGTTGACGGCACCATCTTTGGTCGCGTTAAAGGCGGCTTCACCGTTGACCTGTCGGGTGCAGTTGCATTCCTTCCGGGTTCCCAGGTTGATATCCGTCCGGTCCGTGACGTTACCCCGCTGATGAACAACCCGCAGCCGTTCCAGATCCTGAAAATGGATCGTTCGCGCGGTAACATCGTGGTTTCGCGTCGTGCAGTTCTCGAAGAGACCCGTGCAGAACAGCGTGCTGAACTGATCCAGAACCTTCAGGAAGGTCAGGTTCTTGACGGCGTTGTCAAAAACATCACCGATTACGGCGCATTCGTCGATCTCGGCGGCGTTGACGGCCTGCTGCACGTTACCGACATCGCTTGGAAACGTATCAACCATCCGTCCGAAGCTCTGCAGATCGGCCAGACTGTTAAAGTTCAGGTCATCCGCTTCAACAGCGAAACCCAGCGTATCTCGCTTGGCATGAAGCAGCTTGAAGCTGATCCGTGGGAAGGCGTCGAAGCCAAATACCCGGTCGGTTCGAAATTCGAAGGTCGTGTCACCAACATCACCGATTACGGCGCATTCGTCGAACTCGAAGCTGGTGTCGAAGGCCTGGTCCACGTTTCCGAAATGTCCTGGACCAAGAAAAACATCCACCCGGGCAAAATCGTTTCGACCTCGCAGGAAGTCGAAGTCATGGTGCTCGACGTCGATGCCCAGAAACGTCGTATCTCGCTTGGTCTCAAGCAGTGCACCTCGAACCCGTGGGATGCCTTCCTTGCAGCTCACCCGGTCGAGTCCGAGATCGAAGGCGAAGTCAAGAACATCACCGAATTCGGTCTGTTCATCGGCCTCATGGGCGGTATCGACGGTATGGCTCACCTTTCGGACCTGTCCTGGGACCGTGCTGGTGAAGAAGTCATCAAAGAATACAAAAAAGGCGACATCGTCAAAGCCAAGGTTCTTGACGTTGACGTTGAAAAAGAACGCATCTCGCTTGGCATCAAACAGCTTGCTGGCGATCCGTTCAAAGAAGCAGTTACCGGTATCAAGCGTGGCGAAACCGTCACCTGCGAGATCACCGAAGTCAATGACGGCGGCATCGAAGTTGCTGTTGGCGACACCGAACTGAAAGGCTTCATCCGTAAAGCTGAACTGGCGCGTGAGCGTTCGGAACAGCGTCCGGAACGCTTCGCAGTTGGTGAAAAAGTCGACGCACGCGTTACCGCAATCGACGCCAAAACCCGTAAAGTTTCCCTCTCGGTCAAAGCTCTTGAAGTTGCTGACGAGAAGAAAGCAATGGCGGATTACGGCTCTGCTGACAGCGGCGCATCGCTCGGCGATATCCTCGGCGAAGCTCTGCGCAAAAAGCAGGAAGGCGGCGAATAAGCCACCCTCCGACGAAATACGGTCTGATCTTTTTCGGACCGAACAGACGGGTCGCACATTGTGCGGCCCGTTTTGTTTTTGGCCTTCGCTCGGATGGCGCATGCCAACCGGCATATGGGTGAGCCGCCCGGTACGATGCGCGCCTCATGATCCGGGGGCGTTTGATGATCTTTCTATCTTGCTGACATGGCTGATCTGGTTGGGGCGGGGGTTGAGAAAACGGGTTGTTCCGGGCGCTCGTATCTGCTGGCAGCCCGGCCGGATTTGGCCTTTGAAATTGTATATCATCCGAGTTTTGACCCCGGATTGGTGCCCGGTGCTGCCCTGTTCGTCATTTTTCGCGAAAATTTTGATTTTAAACGCTTTTTGTCCTTGCCTTCTTGGCCGAGAAAAACCATTTGAAAAGGCAGGTTTTTGGGCGGACAGCCTTCTAAGTATTTGATTGAACAATTAGAACCGGGGCACCGTAAATGGCGCTTGATGCCGATATCCTGCTTGATCGACGTCGCTTGAAGAAATCAGTCTTCCGCTGGCGCGTTGTGGCCGTCATTGCTGTCATTGCCGTGATCATTATCGGTCTGGCCGGAACCGGCGTGCAGAACAGTGTTCTGGGCGGCATCGGTCCGAGAATCGTTGAAATCAATATCGAAGGCGTGATCACCGAAGATCCCTATTTGCTTGATGCGCTGGCCGCCATCGAAGAAGACAGCGACGTTGTCGGTGTGATTGTCCATATCAACAGCCCGGGCGGCACCATGGTCGGGGGCGAAACGCTGTATGAAGCGTTGCGCCGGATCGGGGAAACCCGCCCCATCGTTGCCGAAATGGGCACGGTTGCCGCATCGGGTGGCTATATGACCGCGATTGCTGCTGACCATATCATTGCGCGGCGCGGAACGATTACCGGATCAATCGGGGTGATTTTCCAGTCGATGAATTTCAACGGCACGCTTGAAAAGCTTGGCGTCGAGCCGCTTACCGTCAAAAGTGGACCGCTTAAAGCGGCACCGAATCCGTTCGAACCGGTTGATGATGCTGCAAAAACGGCCATGCAAGGCCTGATTTCCGACATGTTTGACGTGTTTGTCGGAATGGTTGCCGAACGGCGTGACATGCCGGTCGACACGGTAAAAACATTGGCAGATGGTCGCGTCTATACCGGACAGCAAGCACTTGCCAATGGCTTGATTGATGAAATTGGAGGCCGTCGTGAAGCCTTGCGCTGGCTTGAAAACGAAGCTGGTGTCACGCCGGAAGCGGACATCGTGCCGCTTGAAATTGAGTACCCGGAGGACGATTTGATGAGCGCACTCTTTGAAGGAAACCTTGGAAAAGTGCTGTCATCTGAGGGGCTTAAACTTGACGGTTTGCTAGCTGTCTGGCAACCTGAGTGATAGTTACCGAACAAATAATCTAATTCGCGGTTGAGTGAGACTGTCAGCACGAACAGGATGGGGCCTGGAAATGACAAAATCTGAATTGATTGCCCGGCTTGCTGAATTGAATCCGCATCTCTATCAGCGAGACGTCGAACGGATTGTTGCAACGATTTTTGACGAAATCACTGATGCGCTTGCCCGTGGCGACCGGGTCGAACTGCGCGGTTTTGGTGCATTTTCCGTCAAACAGCGTGATGCCCGCGTCGGGCGGAACCCGCGTACCGGTGACGCGGTCCCTGTTGGTGAGAAAAAGGTTCCCTATTTCAAAACCGGCAAGCAGCTCCGTGAACGTCTGAACTGATTTCCGTTTGATGGATGATTGATTGACGATCGCATTGCCGGTCGTCACGCAAAACCGCCACGACACAGCATGCTGTGTCGCTGGTGGCTTGGCTTTTGCCTGCGCTTTGCGCCATACTGTTGCATCAATCCCCGAACGTGACCTGTTGCCTGAATTCGGGGGACGCCTGATCTGTCGGGTGTCTGCCGCCATCCTGTCAGGCACAAGGAGCCCAGAATGCGTATCCTTTACTGGATTATTTCCATACCGCTTGCGGTCCTGATTGCCGTTTTTGCCGTGTCCAACCGTGCGCTTGTGACGCTGTCGCTCTGGCCGTTGCCCTACGAGGTCGACCTGCCGCTGTTCCTGCCGATCATGGTGGCCTTGCTTGTGGGGCTGGGCATCGGATTTGCCTATGAATGGCTGATCCATGGCAAACACCGCCGTGCCGCCCGGCGCATGGACAGTGAACTCAAACGCATCAAAAATGACGATGCGACCCCCAAGTCCGATCAAAAGGCACTTGGCCACAGCTGATCCCAAGGGCTCCTTTCGGAGCCCTTTTTTATGGTCCGTTTCCGGTGATCGAACCCGATGCATGGGGCCATGCAGTCATCTGGTACTATTTGACATTGGCCTTTGTGGATAAATCGGCTAAGCCATGTCCGGTCCGCGCAGCTGATTGTGGGCCATGACCCAATTGCCAGCAGCGGAGGACATCATGACCCGGACCCTTTCCCCAAAAGACCGCATTTTCTGTGCCATCGATACCACGGACCTTGATCATGCAATTGATCTGGCATCGCGGTTGTCGGGCGTGATTGGCGGGGCAAAGCTGGGCAAGGAATTCTTTGCTGCCCACGGTCCGCAGGGTGTCCGCGCGGTTGCCAAGACCGGCATGCCGATCTTCCTTGATGTCAAATATCACGATATCCCCAACACGGTTGCCGGTGCCATTCGTGCTGTCACTCCGATGGGGCTTAAAATCGTCAATGTTCATGCCGCTGGCGGCATCGAAATGATGAAGCGTGCCGGGGATGCCGCACGCGAAGCGGCCGACAAGGCCGGTGTCGAAGTGCCCTGGGTAATCGCTGTAACCATCCTGACCAGCATGGACCAGGCTGACCTTGATGATGTCGGGCTCAAAGGCCCGATCGAGGATCGCGTCGTCAAACTGGCCGAATTGACCAAAAAGGCCGGTCTGGACGGTGTCGTCTGCTCGGCGCAGGAAATTACCCCGGTCCGCCGTGCCCTTGGCGATGATTTCAAACTGATCACGCCGGGTATTCGTCCGGCCTGGGCATCAAGTGACGATCAGAAACGCATCGTTACCCCGGCCGATGCCGTTGCCATGGGCAGTGACGTTCTGGTTATCGGTCGTCCGATCACCAAGGCAGAAGACCCGATCGAAGCCGCCAAACGCATCGTGACCGAGCTTTCCTGATCACAGGACCGGCTCCCGCGATCAAGGCCCGGCATTGTCCGGGCCTTTGTTTTTTTGGGACAGGCCATAAAGATCAGCTGTGAATGTCGTGCATGCTGCCATGCGGATTTCGCGATGGTTTTATCGCCCGCTTTATCTCAGAATTGAATCGTTTCAAAAATTGGTGCAATATGGCCATCTCGCAGTTGCACAAAATCCGGATCCGTCGAACCGGCCCGGGTTTATCTGGATATTTCTGACATGACTGATACCGCCACCCGCCCGGGATTTCTCGGGAACTTACCGATTCTTGCCCTGGCCCTTGCGTCTTTTGGCATCGGGACCACCGAATTTGTCATTATGGGATTGCTGCCCGATGTGGCGCTTGATCTTGGTGTCACCATTCCCGATGCCGGGTTGCTTGTCACCGGTTATGCGCTGGGTGTGACCTTCGGGGCGCCGTTCCTTGCGATTGCAACGGCGCGCATGGATCGCAGGCGCGCACTTTTGCTTCTGATTTCGATCTTCATCATCGGCAATTTCCTGTGTGCTGTGGCCCCGGATTACTGGCTTCTGATGGCGGCCCGCGTTGTGACGGCCTTCTGTCATGGGGCCTTCTTTGGTCTGGGGGCCGTGGTTGCGTCAAACCTGGTGGCACCGCATAAACGGGTTCAGGCCATTGCGCTTATGTTTTCGGGGCTGACACTGGCCAATGTTCTTGGTGTGCCGTTTGGTACTGCCCTTGGTCAGGAACTGGGGTGGCGATCGACCTTCTGGGCGGTTGTTGCCATTGGCATTGTTGCTGCCCTGGCACTTTATGTTGCCTTGCCGCGCAAGATCGCCGCATCAACCGGAAGCCTGTGGGCAGAAGCCAAGTCCCTGGGCAAGGTCCAGGTCCTGTTTGCCATGCTGATTTCGGTTCTGGCATCGGCCAGCATGTTCAGCGTCTTTACCTATATCACCCCGATGCTTCAGGAAATTACCGGCATCTCCCCGCGTCAGGTGACCTATGTGCTGCTGCTGTTCGGGGTTGGTCTGACAGTGGGCAACTATATCGGCGGTCGACTGGGGGACTGGCGTCTGATGCCGGCGATCATTATTGCCTTTGTCCTGTTGATTGCCATTCTGGCCATGTTCACCGAAACCCTGACCGAAGTCATCCCGGCGGTGATCACGGTGATGCTGTGGGGTGTTGTGGCCTTTGCCCTGGTATCCCCGCTTCAGATGCGCGTGGTCAACGAGGCGTCCGAGGCCCCCAATCTGGCCTCCACCCTTAATCAGGGGGCGTTCAATCTTGGCAATGCCGGTGGGGCCTGGTTCGGTGGTCTTGCCATCACGCACGGCGTTTCCTATCAGCATATCCCATGGCTTGGGGCCGGAATTGCGGTGCTGGCGCTGCTGTTTACGGTCTGGAGCCACCTGCTTGATCGTGGCGATGAAGTCTTTGCCCAAAGTGGTGCCAACGCCTGATCATTCGGGCAAACCGTCCTTGCAAAACAAAACCCGTCAGCCTCTCGGTTGACGGGTTTTTGATATCTGTGTGCGGTCTTTTGAGCGGACCTAGCCGATCCAGTGGCGGATCTGATCATAGGTCTGGCTGATCACGGGGCCATATTGATCAATGATCAGCTTGATCGAAATCGCGATCGACGTAACGACCAGAAGCGGCCGCACAAGTCGCGCGCCGACCTTCATCACCAGATGCGATCCGATCTGCGCACCAAGCAGTGCACCAACCGCCATCACACCGCCAACAACCCAGACAACCTCGCCCCCGGCAATGAACATCACAAGGGATGCAAAATTCGATGTGAAGTTCAAAACCTTGGTATGCGCGGTTGCCTTGGTCATGTTGAAACCAAGCAGCGCGACAAAGGCGATCGAGAAAAAGGACCCCGTTCCCGGGCCAAAGAACCCGTCATAAAACCCGATGCCAAACCCGGCGGTAAAGGCAAAGGTCGCCTTGCTGATCAACTGATGCGCATCGATATCGCCCACGCGCGGCGAAAACAGGAAATAAAGCGCAATCAGGATCAAAAGACCGGGCAGGATCGTCATCAATATGCCGGGATCAAGCATCTGCACCAATACGGTGCCAAGTGCTGATCCGGCAAAGGTCAGAACAATCGCCAAAACCATGTCGCGCGGATTGACGTGACCCTTGCGGATGAAGTTAAGCGATGCGGTAAAACTGCCAAAGCTTCCCTGCAACTTGTTGGTTGCAAGTGCTTGCGCCGGTGTCACGCCCGCCCAAAGCAGGGCCGGAATGGTAATCAGGCCGCCGCCGCCGGCAATCGCATCAACACAGGCCGCAAGTGCGGCAACGCCGAACAGGATCGCTAAAAGATCAAAACCAAATTCCATCGGGTGGCTTTCGTAAAACAGAAATGTCCGCAAAGGTGGGGCAACGCGGAACCGGAAATCCCGGTGCATCCGGTGGAATGGGTCATCGGGATGCCGACGGGCGCCGCAATCATATGGTTTTGGCGGCCTGCGTCCAGATCGAAGATCGCATGGCCGGCCATCGCCCGCACACAGCATCGAAATTGATCCTTATTTTACGGTCGATTCTGGTCTAGAAAGTGGGTCGCCCTAACTTGCACGAGTTCCAGATATGCCTGAATTGCCAGAGGTCGAAACAGTTACCCGTGGTCTGACACCGGTCATGGAGGGCCGCATTGTCGATCACGTGGTGCAACGTCGCGCCAATCTGCGTTTTGCCTTTCCCGACGGCTTTGTCGATCGCATGGCCGGTCGCAAGATCGATCAGCTGACCCGGCGGGCAAAATACATTCTGGGATATCTTGATGATGGTCAGGTATTGCTGATCCATCTGGGCATGTCGGGCCGCATGACCATTCATAATGATCCGGCGGTCGCCGTTCCCGAACCGGGCAAGCATGATCATGTCGATTTCGTCATGCAGGATGGCGCTGTTGTGCGCTTTAACGATCCGCGCCGCTTCGGGGTGATCACCCTGATTGCCGCAGACGAAGTCGCCAACCACAAGATGCTGGCCGGTATCGGTCCCGAGCCGCTTGGCAATGCGTTCAATGCCGCGGTGCTGGCCGACGGGCTTGCGCGTCGCGGCAGTCCGATCAAGACCGCCTTGCTTGACCAGAAACTGGTGGCCGGTCTTGGCAATATATATGTCTGCGAAGCCTTGTTCCGCTCGGGCATTGCACCGGACCGTCTGGCAAGGGATCTCAAGCCCGGTGAAATTGACCGTCTTTATCGCGAAATCCGTCTGGTGCTGGAAGATGCCATTGCCGCGGGCGGTTCAAGCCTGAAGGATCATCGCCAGACCAATGGCGAACTGGGTTATTTCCAGCATAATTTCCGCGTCTATGGTCGCGAAGGTGAAACCTGTGTGGCGGACGGATGCGACAGCACGATCGGACGAATCGTTCAGGCCGGACGATCGACCTTCTTCTGCCCGACCTGTCAGAAATAAGCGCGCTCCATAAACAGGCATGGCAATGCGCGGCAGAGGACGGAACAGGCATATTCCGTCCTTCGACTCCGCTGCCTGATCGCTGTATCTGCTATTGGCCGCCCATATCCGGGACATAAGCGACAAGTCTTAAGCCATAAGCCATAAGCCATTAACCGCGAACCGGGCGGTCTGATCCCTGCCTCCTTTCATGATGCTTTCACGCGGTGCCGGTTGCGGGGCGGGATCAAAATCGGTAAAACAGTATCAAAATATGGTTTCAGACGAATCGGCCCCGCACAAGCCGGGCAGATCGCGGATATAAGGATTACAGGCATGTCATATGAAAACATCATCGCCGAGAAAAAGGGCAATGTCGGACTGATCACCCTTAACCGTCCCCAGGCACTCAATGCGCTGTGCGCTGCCCTGATCACGGATATCGGTGCGGCACTTGATGATTTCGAATCCGATGAAAACATTCGTGCCATTGTCATTACCGGGTCGGAACGCGCCTTTGCGGCCGGTGCCGACATCAAGGAAATGGCCGATTACGATTATATGGATGTCTATAAGAACGACTTCATCACCAAAGGCTGGACCCGTGTTGCCAGCTGCCGCAAGCCGACCATTGCCGCCGTTGCCGGATTCGCGCTGGGTGGTGGCTGTGAACTTGCCATGATGTGCGACATCATGATTGCCGCCGACACCGCTAAGTTCGGTCAGCCCGAAATCACCATCGGCACCATCCCCGGTGCTGGCGGGACGCAGCGCCTGACCCGTGCGATTGGCAAGGCCAAGGCAATGGAAATGTGCCTGACCGGGCGCATGATGGATGCCGAGGAAGCCGAACGTTCCGGTCTGGTGGCGCGAATCGTCCCGGCCGACTCGCTGCTGGAAGAAGCCCTTAAAACGGCGGAAAAGATCGCCTCCTTCTCGGGCCCGGTTTCGATGAAGGTCAAGGAATCGGTCAACAAGGCCTATGAAATGACCCTGACAGAAGGCCTGATGTTTGAACGTCGCGAATTCCATTCGACCTTCGCGCTCGAAGACCGTGCCGAAGGCATGAAGGCCTTCACAGAAAAGAGAAAAGCCGATTTCAAGCACCGTTGATTGCACGGTGCCCGGTGTAAGTTGACCCCTGATTCCGTCGCTGCATATCTGTGTTGCAGGCCAACAGAGTCCTAAACCGCAGAAATTAGGGCATCGACGCGGCATCGGGGGTTGACGAGGGTTTCGGACAGAGCTATAAGCCGCGCTCCGAATTACGTAACATTTGTTTGAAGAGACAGGTTCGCAATGGCTCACCATAAATCGGCCAAGAAGCGCATTCGCCGCAACGCCGCCCGTGCAGAAGTTAACGGCGCACGTATCGGTCGCATTCGTACCTTCGTTAAGAAGGTCGAAGCTGCGCTGAACGTTGGCGACAAAGATGCTGCTCAGGCTGCGATGAAAATCGCCGAGCCGGAAATGGCGCGCGGCGCGCAGCTCGGCGTTCTGCACAAGAACACCGTTGCTCGCAAGGTTTCGCGTCTGACCGCTCGTATCAAGGCGCTTTAATTTATCCCTTACGGGATGGCGAGTCGAAGGCCGCGCCTCTGGTGCGGCCTTTTCGCTGCCCTGATTTCGGAGAATCACCTTTTGTTCCTTGATTCCGCGGGTGCAAGAAACCGCAGAAAATAAGGAACGTTTTGGTGCCGAAATCCTTTTAACGTTCTGTTAAAGATCGCCTTGCCTGATGTGGGTCGCATCAGTACAGTGTTTGGACTTCGCAGGCCGCGCAAAGTGGCCAGTGACGAAGAACCAAAAACAAAAGGCGCGAGTACGCTTCCAGGATTTTGCGGAAGACCAGCGTGTTGATCACTACTGTGATGAACGCGGCACAGTACTATTTTGTCTTTTGCAGTCTTGAATGTGTTGAAATTGGGATATCGGGGAAGGTTCAAACAGTGCAGCACGCCGTGAGGGGAACGCAATCGGCACTCGGGCAGACCAGCGGGGGGATGCAGGGTGACCAGCAGGCAGCACTTGATGATCATACAGTCGCAATCTGGCAGGTCGTTCGTGAAAAGCTGCGCGCCGAATTCGGTGCCACAGCCTATCGCTACTGGCTTGAGCCGGTTGTCCTGATTGGTGTCGAGGCAGGTGTGGCGCGTCTTGGTGCGCCGACCCGTGCCATGCGTGACTGGGTAACCCAGCACTATCTCGACCGGATCCAGGCCTTCTGGCATGCCGAAGATGCCAACGTGCATTTCGTCGAAATCAACATCATCTCCGTTTCCAATGGCAATGCGCCCGCCAATCAGGTTGAACCAGCCGCTTCCCCGGCATCGGGTTCTGCTGCGGGCGATGTTTCCGCGACCAAACCGGCCCCCAAGGCCAAGCCGGGCGCTGGAAAGATCTCGGTTGCCGAGGCCCCCTGTCAGCCGCAGGCTGCCGGCCGCACGGCGATTGCCAGCATGTCAGATGACGGCATTTCTGCTGCCCTTGATCCGCGTTACACCTTCGACAATTTCGTGATCGGCAAGCCGAACGAATTTGCCTATGCCGCGGCGCGCCGTCTGGCCGAAGCCGAATCGGTGCCATTCAACCCGCTGTTCCTGTATGGCGGCGTCGGTCTTGGTAAAACCCACCTGATGCATGCGATTGCCTGGCATATCCGCCGCACGCAGCCGCACCGCACGGTGATATACCTGTCGGCGGAAAAATTCATGTATCGCTTCATCCGGGCGCTGCGTGACAAAAACACGGTCGATTTCAAGGACCAGTTCCGTTCGGTGGACGTTCTGATGGTCGATGATGTCCAGTTCATCTCGGGCAAGGACTCGACCCAGGAAGAATTCTTCCACACCTTTAACGCGCTGGTCGATCAGGGCCGTCAGATCATTGTCTCGGCTGACAAGTCGCCCTCTGATCTTGAAGATATCGAAGAACGCCTGCGGTCGCGTCTGGGCTCCGGCCTTGTTGCCGATATCCATGCAACCACTTACGAGCTGCGTCTGGGCATTCTCGAATCCAAGGCCGAACGTCAGGGTGTCGAACTGCCCCAGCGTGTCATGGAATTCCTCGCCCACAAGATCACGGCCAACGTGCGTGAGCTCGAAGGTGCGCTTAACCGCGTGATCGCGCATTCGCAGCTTGTCGGTCGCGAGATCAGCCTCGAAATGGTTCAGGATGTTCTTCACGATGTGCTGCGCGCCTCCGAGCGCCGGGTATCGATCGAGGAAATCCAGAAACGCGTGGCTGAACATTTCAACATCAAGGTGTCGGACATGCATTCCGCCCGCCGTGCCCGTGCGGTTGCCCGCCCGCGTCAGGTGGCGATGTATCTGTCCAAGCAACTGACCACCCATTCCCTGCCGGAAATCGGTCGGAAATTCGGCGGGCGTGACCACACCACGGTTATGCATGCAGTGCGCAAGATCGAAGAACTGCACAGTTCCGATCCGTCACTTTCCGAAGATATCGATCTGCTGCGCCGGATGCTCGAAGGCTGATTGTTTCGGTGCCTGACCGATCTGGCATCGTGGATTTTCTTGATGCCTGTGCCGTCGAATTTTGGTGCTGACGGGGCCGGACTCCGCATGGTTCGGTCGCCGGATTCCGGGTCGGAATGACGGGTAAAATTCCCCTGAAATACATGAACAAAACTGCGAGTCGCGCAGTATGCGCCGCTTTGCGCGTTTCGGGCGTAAATTGCCGTGCCGACTCCTTTTATTTGCTTGGGTTTAAGCCGTAAAAATCCTTCGATTTCGTGTCATGCATGTTATAATGCGCCTTCCTTGCCCGAAAGGGTGGGGGTCAGGTGAGAAAACTGATTAAAAATCAATTTGTTAAACTAATACTGACAGACGGATAGGACGGGCATGAAGCTGACCATCGAACGCGCGGCTCTGTTGAAATCGCTGACCCATGTTCAAAGTGTTGTTGAACGACGCAACACCATCCCGATTCTGTCCAATATTTTGCTGCGGGCAGAGAATGATCGTCTTTCCCTGACGGCAACGGACATGGACCTTGAAGTGGTCGAAACCACCACGGCCGAGGTCTCCGAACCGGGCGCGACCACGACGCCTGCACATACCCTTTATGAAATCGTCCGCAAACTGCCCGAAGGTTCCCAGGTGCAGATCGCCCTTGAACCGGGTGCCGGTCGTCTGACCCTGGCTGCGGGCCGTTCGAAATTTAATCTGGCGGTTCTGCCGGTCGATGATTTCCCGGTCATGTCCGGTGGCGATCTTCCGGTCAGCTTCGGTCTTGCTGCTGCGGAACTGCGCGGCCTGATTGATCGCGCCGAGTTCGCGATCTCGACCGAAGAAACCCGTTACTATCTCAACGGCATCTATTTCCATGCCACCGACGCCGAAGGCACCAAGATCCTGCGGGCTGTTGCCACCGACGGTCACCGTCTGGCCCGGGTCGAGGCACCGCTGCCTGATGGTGCGGAAAACATGCCGGGCGTCATCGTGCCGCGCAAGACCGTTGGTGAATTGCGCAAACTGATCGAAGAAACCGGCGAAGCGGTCGATATCGCTCTGTCGGACACCAAAATCCGCTTCGGATTCGGCAATGCGATCCTGACCTCCAAGCTGATTGATGGCACCTTCCCCGATTACGAACGCGTCATTCCATCGGGCAATGACAAGACCCTTGATATCGAATGTAAGGCCTTTGCCGATGCGGTTGACCGTGTTTCGGCGATTTCGATTGAAAAATCGCGTGCGGTCAAGGTCGTGCTGTCGGGGACGACCCTCACGCTTTCGGCTTCAAGCCCCGAACACGGCACCGCGTCCGAGGAACTTGAAATCAACTACGATGCCGAGGACATCGAAATCGGCTTTAACTCGCGCTATCTGCTCGACATCGCCAAACAGGTCAAGGGCGATACCCTCAACCTTCTGATGTCGGATGGTTCAAGCCCGACGATCCTGCGTGATACCGACGACCTTTCGGCATTGTATGTTCTGATGCCGATGCGTGTGTGACGGTAAGCACGATTAAGCTGTGGCTGCTCTTGCCAATAACCTCATGCCAAAAGACGGTGCGTCCATGACAAACCGTCTTGCCGTTTCCCGCATCCAGCTCAGCGATTTTCGCTGTTACGAAAGCCTGCGTCTGGCCCTTAGTGGCGCGCCGGTTGTGCTGACGGGACCAAACGGGGCGGGCAAGACCAACCTGCTCGAAGCGGTATCCTTGCTGGCCCCGGGCGGCGGATTGCGCCGGGCCAAACTGGGCGATATCGCACGCAGCGTCCCGCCGGCCCCGAACGGGGCAACCCGGGCCTGGGCGGTTGCTGCGGAAATCGAAACCCCTGACGGGGTGTTTCAGGTCGGATCGGGTCTTGATCCCGCTGCCCTTGAACAGGGGCGCGAACGCCGGGCTGTCCGGATTGATGGTCAGTCCCAGCGTGGGCAGGCCGCCTTGGGGCGGGTTTGTGCCGCCGTCTGGCTGACGCCACAGATGGATCGTCTGTTTCTGGACGGGCCATCGGCGCGTCGACGCTTTCTGGATCGGCTGGTCTATGGCCTTGATCCCGATCACAGCAGCCGCGTTGCCGCCTATGAGCATTCCCTGCGCTCGCGCGCCAAATTGCTCAAGGAAGGCAAGGGCGATGACAAATGGCTGGCCTCGATCGAAGATTCGATGGTCCGTCACGGCATTGCCGTTGCCGTGGCCCGGGCCGATCTTCTGGCCCGGTTAAGCCGGGCCGGCACCATGGCCATCGGGCCGTTTCCCGCCGCACGTCTGGCGCTGGCGGGGGATCTCGAAGACTGGCTGGAAAAATATCCGGCGATCGAGGTCGAAGACAGAATGCGGGCTGCATTGCGCGACGGACGTGCGCGTGATGCGACCTATGGCGGGGCGGTTGTCGGCCCGCAACGCAGTGATCTGCTGGTCTGGCACGATGCCAAGGGCCAGTCGGCGGATCAATGTTCCACCGGGGAACAAAAGGCGTTGTTGCTGTCGATTATCATGGCCAATACCCGCCTGCAAACCAAGGCACGCGGGGCTGGCCCGCTGCTGTTGCTTGACGAGGTGGTTGCGCATCTGGATGCAGAACGGCGTAAGCACCTGTTTGATGAAATCGTGGCGCTCGGCGTCCAGGCCTGGATGACAGGCACGGACCGGGCGCTGTTTGAAGGTTTGGACGGTCGTGCGCAATTCTTCCGCGTGGAGGATGCCACCCTGTCCCTGGAAACCACTCCGTGAATGCCGAGGTTGTGACGCTATGACCAACGAAACAGAAACTCCGAACACTGCCGAACCGGCACAGCAGGAGTACGGTGCAGAATCGATCAAGGTTCTCAAGGGCCTTGAAGCGGTGCGCAAACGCCCGGGCATGTATATCGGTGACACCGATGACGGAACCGGTTTGCACCACATGATCTACGAAGTCGTCGATAACGCGATTGACGAGGCCCTTGCCGGGCATTGCGATACCGTCTGGGTGCAGCTCAATGGCGATGGTTCCGCGACCATCCGCGATAACGGGCGCGGCATTCCGACCGACATGCACAAGGAAGAAGGCGTATCCGCCGCCGAGGTCATCATGACCCAGCTCCATGCCGGCGGTAAGTTCGACCAGAACTCGTATAAGGTTTCCGGTGGTCTGCACGGCGTGGGTGTGTCGGTTGTGAACGCACTATCGACACTTCTGAAACTGCGCATCTGGCGTAACGGCAAAGAACATTACATGGAATTTTCCGGTGGCGATGCGATCAAGCCGCTGGAAGTTGTCGGTGATGCCCCGCTGACCGAAGACGGAACACCGCTTTCCGGTACCGAAGTCACCTTCTATCCGGATGGTGAAATCTTCACCCAGCTCGAATTCGATTTCGGGACTCTGGAACATCGCCTGCGCGAACTGGCCTTCCTGAACTCGGGCGTGATCCTGACCCTGCGTGATGAACGTCATGGCGATCCGGTCGAAACCAAACTGCATTACGAAGGCGGCATTCGTGCCTTTGTCGAATATCTCGACCGGAACAAGGCCCGCCAGATCGAAGAAGCCATCAGCATCGAAGGCGAAAAAGACGGCATCACCGTCGAAGTCGCGCTGCAATGGAATGACAGCTATCACGAACAGACGCTGTGCTTTACCAACAACATTCCCCAGCGTGATGGCGGTACGCACATGGCCGGTTTCCGTGCGGCCCTGACCCGTCAGATCAACAACTACGCCCAGGAAAGCGGCATCGCCAAAAAGGAAAAGGTTGCCCTGTCCGGTGATGATGCCCGCGAAGGTCTGTCTTGCGTGATTTCGGTCAAGGTTCCCGATCCGAAATTCTCCTCCCAGACCAAGGACAAGCTGGTTTCATCCGAAGTCCGTCCGGTTGTTGAAAACATCGTCAATGACAAGCTCCAGCAATGGCTGGAAGAACACCCGGCCGATGCCCGCAAGATCGTGACCAAGGTCGTCGAAGCTGCTTCTGCCCGCGAAGCCGCGCGCAAGGCCCGCGAACTGACGCGGCGCAAAGGCGCGCTTGATATCTCGTCGCTTCCGGGCAAGCTTGCCGACTGTCAGGAACGCGATGCGTCCAAAGCCGAACTGTTCATCGTGGAGGGTGACTCCGCAGGCGGATCGGCCAAACAGGGCCGAGAACGTGGTTTCCAGGCGATCCTGCCGCTGCGTGGTAAGATCCTGAACGTTGAACGCGCACGCTTTGACAAAATGCTTTCAAGTCAGGAAATCGGCACCCTGATTACCGCCATGGGCACCGGGATTGGCCGCGATGACTTCAACATCGAAAAGGCCCGCTATCACAAAATCATCATCATGACCGATGCTGACGTCGATGGCGCGCATATCCGGACCTTGCTTCTGACCTTCTTCTATCGTCAGATGCCCGAACTGATCGAACGCGGCTATCTCTATATCGCACAGCCGCCGCTCTATCGCGCCAAGCGCGGTAACTCGGTCCAGTATCTCAAGGACGACCGCGAGATGGAACAATACCTGACCGCACAGGGCACTGAAGAAGCGGTTCTGACCCTTGACGGTGGTCAGCAACTTGCCGGTCCTGATCTGGTTCGGGTGGTTGAACTCTCGCGCAAGGCCAAAAGCCTCCTGGCGCCGCTGTCGATCAAACTGCCGATCTCGGTTCTGGAACAGGCAACCCTTGCCGGTGCGCTGAACCCGGCCCTGCTTGATGACGACAACAAACGTCTCGAAGCGGCCCAGATTCTCGCCAAACATCTCGACAGCCTCGAAGAAGATTTCGATCGTGGCTGGCAGGGTGAAGCACCGCTCGATGAAATTGTCATCTGGCGTATGTTGCGCGGTGTCGAACAGCGCCACGTGATTGACGGCAATATCCTGCGCTCGGCCGAAGCCCGCGCCATTGCCGGCATTCTGGGCGAATTGCGCGAACTGTTTGAAAAGGGCGCGGAATTCGTCGCCAAGGACAAGACCTGGAAAATCAACGGCCCGGTCGATCTGGTCAATGCGGTGATGGAGTTCGGCCGTCGCGGCATCTCGGTCCAGCGCTATAAGGGTCTGGGTGAAATGAACCCGGATCAGCTTTGGGAAACCACGCTTGACCCGAATGTCCGCTCGCTCCTGCAGGTCAAGGTCGCGCACGCTGACGAGGCCGAAGAAGTCTTCTCGACCCTGATGGGCGACGTGGTCGAACCGCGCCGCGACTTCATCCAGTCCAACGCACTTAAGGTCGCAAACCTCGACGTGTAAGTGCGAGGATTAAGTCCACGATTAAAATCGTGACCTGACATCACAAAGCCGGAGACGAAGGATACCCTTCATCTCCGGCTTTTGTGTTCCTGACTGGGCCGTAACTGGTAATGGCCAAGATGCATCCCCGAAAGATCAGTCACATTCGCTGTCTGGCGCTTGACCCCATGTCGGCGGAGACCATGCGTTCAAGCAGGCTGGTTTGTTTGTCGAGGCACAGTTCAAGGTCAAAGTGATCGATAATCGTTTTGCGGGCCTGTCCACGCATTCGGCCAAGATCATTTTGTCGGGTCAGGCAGAAGGCCATCTTTTCGGCCAGTGTCTCGCTGTCCCAAAAATCGGTAAAAAATCCGTTTTGTCCATCGCGGATCACCTCCTGACAGGGGCCGGTGTTAGAGGCAATGACAGGGGCCCCGCATGCCATTGCTTCGAGCATCGACCAGGACAGCACAAACGGATATGTCAGATAAATATGGGCCGAACTGATCTGATATATACGGATCAGTTGGTCATGCGGGATCTGGCCAAGAAAATGAATGCGCGACTGATCGATCCCGGTTTCGTCTAACATGACATCACGCCATTTCCGGCCATCGGCGCGTGGCTGTCCGTAACTGATCCCGTCACCGCCGGCGATGACAAAAACAGCATCGGGGTTTTCTTTCGCAAGCTTGGCAGCCGCCCGCATGAACGTGGGAAAGCCGCGATATGGTTCAAGGTCGCGCGCGACATAGGTAATGACCTGATCACCAGTGCCAAGCACCCTTCCATCGGGAAGCGTTAGCTCGGCGTTCGGGTTCGGGCGGCATCGACGGGTATCGACACCTTCATGGCAGACACCGATCTTGTGGTGATAGGCCACAGGAAAAGCCGATTTCTGCCAGCGTGTCGGGCTGATCGCCGCATCAAGCTGGTCAAGGGTGGCCAACTGTGCGGCATTTCGCAGGCGAAGCTGGGTCCGCTTGGCCAGTGTTATGTCTTCATCAGGCGCAAAGCCGACGTCACGTCCTGTCGCGTGATAGTAATGTTCGCAATACCCGATCAGGGGTGTTTCGGGCAGGACATCACGGGCAAACATCATGCTGCCCCAGCCAATATGACCGTAAACGATGTCCGGTACGCCTTCCTCACGCACAAGGTTATCAAGCGTTTTGGCAGCCTTCAGGCCCACTTCCTGATGATATTGGGCAAAGGGCATGGCCGGTGGCGGTGGGGTGGCTGGTTGGCGCAGTGTCCGGATGCCGGGCAGTCGCACATTCATGGCTTCACACAGAAACGATACCTGCCATCCGGCATTGGCCAGATGACAGGCAAGATGTACAAACTGTCCAGGTCCATGACGATGAACGAGGACAATTTTCATCTTCTGTTTCGTACCTCCTGAACTGCGACGGACCCGTTGACGGGAACACCCCCGTACCTGAGAGTCTGTGTCCAGAATTCTTCCAGCCTGCGCAAGGTACGCAACGCTGTTTCCATTTCCTGCTGGTCTTCAAGATTGCTGGTCAGGGCGTCGTGATATTCCTCGTGGAGTTCATGCAATGCCTGACAAAGTTCATGACCCTTTGCCGTCAGTTTCAGACGTGCAGATCGCCTGTCGCGTGCCATGACCTGTCGTTCGACATAGCCAGATTCAGCAAGCTGTTTGAGATTATAAGACGCGTTTGAACCCATATAGTGGCCGCGATCCAAAAGATCGCGCACCGAGAGTTCGTCTTCGCCAATGTTAAAAAGCAGCGCCACTTGCGCCGGGCTGATGTCATCCTTTCCGAGTCGGATAAGATCTACCCGTAACAAATCCGCAAACCGTCGATATATCCGCTCGACGGTATTTGCCAGTTCAAGATGCGTGACGGTCATAACTTTCGATCCGTTATCTGGTCCCAAGCGAGAGTTGATGCCAAGGAAGGTTTTCCCGGGCACAATTTTCGTGTTGGGGAAGATAACAAGACGTTGTTCTTGAACAATTTTCCAGAACGCCTTTTACTTCCCACAGTTTGCTCGTTGTTCAGAAGTAATTCCAAAGTATTTTTATTTTTGAATTACTTCCGTTGTTAATGTTTTTACATTGTCCAATCGTCAACATGAGATCGACATATTTGATTTTATTGTAGATCATCATGCCATCGCAACTATGTGATTAGATTGCGGAAAAACTATGACTTTTGCTTAATTGGATGATTTTCGATGCAATTTGGCCGTAAAAAGCTGGCAAAACATGCCGCTTCCAAGGATGCACGACCAGAACTTGATGCAAGGTCCGTCATTCGTGAAGCCCGATTCACCTTTGTTCGCGGATTGGGCTGGGCCGGCGTAATGAGCGGCTTCATCAATATCCTTCAACTGACCGTGCCGCTTTTCATGCTGCAGGTCCATGATCGCGTGATCAACAGCCAAAGCACCGACACGCTGATCCTGTTATTGGTGATCGCGATCGGGGCCATCATCCTTTATGGCATTCTTGATTTCCTGCGCGCGCTTGTGTTTCAGGAAATGGCAAAGTCACTTCTGCGTCGCCTGAACCTGCCTGCGATTTCGGCGGCCATGCGGGTGGCCCTTGAAAAAGGATCCCTGCACGGAACCCAGGTGCTGCGGGACCTGTCCGATTTGCGCAACTTCATCACCGGTACCACCATCGCCGCCCCGCTTGAGGCCATCTGGTCGCCGATCTTCCTGTTCGTGATGTTTGCACTGCATCCCTATTACGGGATTGCCGGTCTGGTGGCGGTCTTGACCCTGATCGGGCTTAGTCTTTTGGGGGACCTGATGGTTCGTCAGGTCACCAAGGAAGGAACCGACGCCAATTTGCGCAATATCGGCGATATCGGATCGACCGTCTCGAATGCCGAGGTGATCGAAGCAATGGGCATGATGCCTGCCTTGGCCCTGCGCTGGCGGCAGGCCCAAATCCATGCGAGCGAGCTGCTTGATGTCGGCAATATGCGCAGCAAGGGGATGTATTCTGTCACGCGCTCTGCCCGCTTTGGAATGCAAATCATCGTGCTGGCCATGGGCGCCTATCTTGTCATTCTGGGCGAAACCACACCGGGTGCGATGATCGGCGGCACGGTGATTATGGGGCGGCTGTTATTGCCGTTCGATAATGTCACGCGTGATTGGCGGGCCTGGGTCGGGGCATTTTCATCCTGGAAGCGCATCCGATCGATGCTCGAAGAAAGCCAGTCTGAACGTGAAATCAAACCCACCCCGCGTTCCGAAGGGCCGCTGATTGTTGATAATCTGGTTTATGCCGCACCGGGATCAAATGTGCCGGTTTTGCGCGGAATCAGTTTCGAGCTCGCCCCGGGTGACATCCTTGGTGTTGTCGGGCCTTCGGCGGCGGGCAAATCGACCCTGTCACGGTTGCTGGTTGGCGCGTCAAAGCCTGCAAATGGTGGTGTCTATCTTGACGGGCATAATGCTTATCTGTGGGAACGTGGATCGTTTGGCGACATGGTCGGCTATTTGCCGCAATCGGTGTCGCTTTTGAATGGCACCATTCGCGACAATATCAGTCGCATGCGTGACGCCAACCCCCGCAAGGTGATCGAGGCCGCCCGCGCAGCGGGTGTTCATGAAATGATCGGGCGGTTGCCGCTGGGCTATGACACGCCGATTGGTGCCGGGCGCCATACGCTATCGGGTGGCCAGCAACAGCGTATTGCATTGGCGCGCGCACTTTATGGCTGGCCGCGCCTTCTGGTTCTTGATGAACCCAATGCCAACCTTGATGCCGAAGGCGAAGCATCCCTGATCCGTGCTGTACGCCAGGCCGCCGATTCCGGGGCCATGGTGGTTCTGATCGCCCATCGTCAAAGTATCATGCAATACGCGACCAAGCTTCTGGTGATGCAGGACGGGCGGGTCAAACAGTTTGGCGAACGAACAGACGTGATCCGCAATCTTTCCAATGAAAATGACGATATCAAAAGCTTGCCTTCGGTCAAACGTAAGCAGGAAAACGGAGGTGCGGCATGAACCGTGTCATTAACCTTGATGAGGGCGGGGCAACGATCCCGGCCGAGGAGCCCCAAGTCGCCTGGCACCAGATTCTGTCCGAAGAACGCGAAGCATCACGTCAAAGCCTGCGCAAGCCGATCATGGCCGGTCTCGCCGTAATCATTCTGGGATTTGGCGGTTTCCTGACCTGGGGGTTTACCGCCGAGCTTGATAGTGCGGCTGTGGCGACCGGCTCGGTGATTGTCGATTCCAAAAAGAAGGTCGTTAATCACTATGAAGGCGGCATCCTGAAAAAGCTTCTGGTCGAAGAAGGCGAGAAAGTTACAGCAGGTCAGGTATTGGCGCTTCTCGATGGTACGCGCAGTGAGGCCGAACTGGGTCAGTTGCGGGGTGAACGTTATGGCCTGATGGCAAAGCTTGCGCGATTGCGTGCCGAGCAGCGTGGTCTGCAAAATATCGCTTTCCCGCAGGAACTGACGGCCAGTGCGGATGATTATGTCGACGACATCCTGCGTGACGAGGAACGCCTGTTTGCCAAACGTAACGAGGTCTATGCAGCCAAACGCGATGCCCAGGCCAAACAGATCGATCAATTCGAAGCCGAAGCCCAGGCGCTCGATTCGCAAATCAAAGCCCGTACCCGTCAGGAAAAGCTCGTCGCCGAGCAGCTGAAAGGGATCCGTGAACTGGCCGAGAAGGGCTTTGCCACCCGAACCCAACTGGTCGAGATTGAAAACAACTGGTCGGATCTGGTCGGCGATATGGGCGAGTTCAAGGCCCAAAAAGCCGCCGCACAGCAGCAAAAGGCCGAAGCGGAGATCAATCTGGCTTCAATCGAAATGGAATGGCAAAGCGATATTGCGACCGAAATTCAGGAAGCCCAGCTTGCGCTGAATGATGTCACCCAACGCATGCGCGCCAGCACGGACGTCCTGAACCGGCTTGAGGTAAAAGCACCACAGGCAGGAACGGTCGCCAACATTCAGATCAGAACGCCGGGCGGTGTGATCAGTCCGGCTGAACCGATCATGGATATCATCCCCGAAGATGAACCATTGGTGATCGAAGCACGCATCAACCGACAGGACATCGACTCGGTTCAAGTCGGCTCAAAGGCGCAAATACGGCTGACCGCCTATAGTCAGCGCCGATTAGCCCCCCTGAATGGCGAGGTACGCTATGTCGCGCCTGACCAAACCGTCGATGAACAGCGCGATGCGTCCTATTACATCGTGCGCGCGGCCATCGATCCGGCGGAACTTGCCCGGCATGAAGATATCAAACTGCGCCCGGGCATGCCTGCGAACATTCTGGTTTTGAAAACACCGCGCAAGGCAATCGATTATCTGGTCGATCCGATCGTTCAGAGCATGGACAAGGCCTTCCGCGAAGAGTGATTCCTCCCCGCGTGATGCGGAACTGGGGTCAATCCGGCAGAAAACCGGGATTGACCCTTTTCTTTTCAAGTATAGATCAAATTTTGAATTAAATAATAAGTAAAATAAAAACAGTATTTATCGAATATATGTAATCAATATCGAAGTAAGTCATAATGTTGACAAAATAAAATCACAACAATACCCTCCAGTAGATAAGTAAAAAAATGTAGGGTTTTCTGAGTGGCCGTTATCCGCGGGGCTCAGACCGCCCTGAGGGAACGGCCATCCTCTCGCGAGGGAAATATCCCCGCGATGTCATTAATGTTGGGACACGAAGGAGGATTACATGGCAACTCTCGAAGGCGGCGCCTTTGATGATGCGCTTCTCGGATCTCGTTTCAGTGACGTCATCTTTGGACGTGGCGGAGACGACACAATCTTCGGACAAGGTGATGACGACGTTCTGTTCGGCGAAGAAGGCGATGATGCCTTGTTCGGCGGATCAGGCGACGATGTTGCCATTGGTGGCGAAGGTGATGATCTTCTGTTTGGTGGGTCGGGCGTCGATGCACTGATCGGAGGTGCCGGGAGCGACCTGCTGTCAGGTGGCTCTGGCGATGACGTTCTGTCAGGTGGATCGGGTGACGATATCATGCTTGGCGGATCAGGTGACGATGTGCTCGACGGCGGTTCTGGCGATGACGTCATGATCGGCGGCGGTGGCGACGATATCATGCTCGGCGGTGCCGGCGATGATGTCATGCTTGGCGGTTCTGGAAACGATGTTCTCCAGGGTGGTGAAGGTGACGACGTTCTCTTGGGCGGTGCCGGGGATGATGTCCTCGAAGGCGGTGCAGGGGACGATGTTCTGTCCGGCGGTTCCGGCGCAGACACCTTTGTCTTCTCCGGGGGTGGCGGCAACGATGTCGTGCTCGACTTCCAGGCTGGCGAGGACATGCTTTCCATTAGCAGCAATATCAACGACACCGGCATTGAAACCGCCGATGACGTTGCTGCACGTGCAACGCAAGTTGGCGCCAATACTGTCATCGACCTTGGGAATGGTGATTCCATTACCCTTAACAATGTCGATGCAGAAGACATCCAGGACGATCCGGACAGCTTCTTTAGCGTTCAGTAATCCAATATGGGCGTCCGCAGCTTCGGCTGCGGGCTACCCGTCCTGATCTTCAAGTAAGTGAAAGAATGTCATGCTTGAATTTGCCTCGTCCGATGCAGTGCGGACGACCGGCGAAGCGCCCGGTGTTTGCCTGCTGAACCCTGATACGTTGTTGTTGAGTTGGGATACACCCACCCGTTTGTGGGAAGTTCCCAAGCTTGAAACGATTGATGGTGCTGCGATTTCGCCGCAGGCTACTTTGCGTCTCCCGCTCGACGGGGGCGGCACCCGATTGCTGCGCGTCATCCGCCGTCCGGTGGATGAACCGGTCACAATTCTGGCCGAGGCCGGAACGCTGGGCCGCAAGGACGAGATCACAATTGACCCCGATGGCGATTTTGAATTTGCCAGTGCTTCAACGCTTTTGAACGGTGTGACGCCCGCCGGTCGGCTTTCATTGGTGTCGACACTTTTGGGAATGTGGGCAAGCCTGTTCCGGTTGCGGTTGTCCAAAAGCTACAACAATTTCCTGCGTCAGCTCGTCGCGGCGATTGTCGACCGGCCAAAACCGGCCAAAGCTGTCGCAAAACTGTCCGATGAAAAGATATTGCTGGCCACCGCGTTGCCTGATGCCTTTAACGATATCGAGGCGGTGTTCATTGTTGCCCCGTCGGGTTTCAGGCGTCTGACACAGCTTCCCCATATCAGCCGGACCGGACCGCGCGGTCAAAAGATTGCCTATATGATTGCGGATCGGGCAAGCACCGAAACAGGGGCTTATCTGGTTGTTACCGGTATGCGCACTCTTGCTGTGCGTCATCTGCCCGATGCATCAGGCCTGCCATCACTGGCCCGCTGGTGGCAAAAGCAGGGCAAATCGGACGCCGATCTGCGCGAATATATCATTGGTACGCTCGCACGTGCTGACATGAAGTCCAGCAAGGCCGCGATTGAATTCCAGCTCCGCTGTCCGCTTTCAAGCCAGCGCGTGTCGGGTGGCGGATCGCTTCCAAGTGGCGAGGTTGATCTTGCGGTCACAACGGCACGCGGCACCCTGATTGGCGGCTGGTATCGCGATCCGGTCGATATGATCGCCAGCATAGATCTTCTCGACAGCAACGGTATCGCCCATCCGTTCGGGGATGGATTTTATCGATATCATGGCAACGTACAGGATGATGACCGGACAGTTCCGGCGACCGGCTTTGTCGGGTTCTATCAGGGTATCCAAAGCCCGGTCCCGATCCTTCAACCCAGAAGCCTGATGCGCCTGAAATCGGGTAACCGGCATCTGATGGTTCCGCCCGCCCAGCCGATCGATCCCGCCGAGGCGCGCGCGCGCATTCTGCGCGCTGTGCCGCCCCAACACCTGACCGCAGACATTATCGAAAACTGCCTTGCACCTGTGATTGGGGATCTGCAGCAAAAGCTGATGGGCTCGGTCAAGGTTGACCGGGTCATTGAAATCGGCACCCCGCACGACGACCCGGATGTCTCGATCATTGTGCCGCTCTATCGTGTTCTGGGCTTCTTGCGTGCGCAGGTCGGGGCGTTTGCCTGTGATGACTGGGTCGCCAGATATTGTGAATTGGTCTTTGTGCTTGATTCCCCGGAACAGGCCGAAGAATGCGAACATTTGCTGCGCGGTCTGCATATTCTGTATGGCATTCCGATGCGCCTGGTGGTGATGACGCGCAATGGCGGGTATGCCCGGGCTTGCAATGCCGGCGCAGAACAGGCGCACGGGCATTTTCTGGCCATGCTCAATTCTGATGTCATCCCCCATACGCCCGGCTGGGCGCAAGGCATGGCCGCCAAATTGGGCGGTGCTGATGAAGTCGCGGTCGTCGGTCCGAAACTCCTGTTTGAAGATGGCTCGATCCAGCATGCCGGGATGTATTTTGCCCGCAATGAAAGCGGCAAATGGCTGAACTACCACTATCACAAAGGCATGCCCGACCAGTTCAAGGATGCCAATATTGAACGCTCGGTCCCCAGTGTCACCGGTGCCTGCATGATGATCCATCGTGATGCCTTTGAAGCGGTCGGTGGCTTCACCGAGGATTATGTAATTGGCGACTACGAAGACAGCGATCTTTGCCTGAAAATTCGCAAGGCCGATTTCGACATCAAATACCTCCCCGATGTCAGCCTCTATCACTTCGAACGCAAATCCATCTCCACCCATGTTGATTACATGCGCGGCGTGGCTGCCGAATATAACGCCTGGCTGCATGCTGCGCGCTGGGGGGATGTGCTCGAAGACATTCACACCAACGGTGTGCCGCAATACCGATCGCAAAAAACCTCTGACGGAGAAGGGGCATGAGCCAGGTTCTTGCATTGTCTGAACACCAATCCCCGCTAACATCCGATTTTGGCGAAACCCATCTTGCCTGGTTGTGCCAGCAAATCATTTCCAACCGTTTTCTTCCGGTTCCCCCCGAAGAAGACGTCTTTGTCGGCGATGGTGATTATCGGGTCATCGGTGCGGAATTCCTTGATCATTTTGTCCGCATGGGCGGGCTTAAAACCACTGACGATGTTCTTGATATCGGTTGCGGTATTGGCCGCATTGCCGTCCCGTTGACACAGTTCCTGAACCCCGAAAAGGCGATTTATCGTGGTCTGGATCCTGTGCGCAACGGCATTGAATGGTGCAAGCGCGCCATCACGCCAGCCTATCCGAATTTCCGGTTTGAATGTGCCGACATCAGGAACGCACTTTACAACCCGGAAGGCGAAATCAGCGGGCGCGGCATACGATTGCCTTTTCAGGACGGAACATTCGATTTCACCGCAATGATCTCGGTGGCAACCCACCTGCCGCCAGACGAAATCGAAGCCTATTGTTCCGAGGTCTTTCGTGTGCTGCGCCCGGGCGGGCGGCTGTTTCTGACCGCCTTTGTCATGTGCGCGGACGATGATCCGTCTCATCCGGACCGCGATGCCCGCCTCAAGGCATTCGCAAAGGCCGACGGTCAGCCCTGCTGGCATCTGCGTGGCGAAAATCCGATGGCCGCCGTCGGGTTTGACGATGCCTTTCTCGATGATGCCCTGACGACTGCCGGCTTTGACATCCACACCAAAAGCTTTGGCGCATGGCGCGGCAAGCCAGCCGCCCACTATCAGGATTTCCTGATTGCCCGGAAACCACGGAGGAACGCATGAACCCGCGGATAATGGTGCTTGCCCACAATCACCCCGATCTGCATCCGGGGGGCACGGAAATTTTCGCCCATGACCTGTTTCATGCCTACAAACGTGCGGAATGCGAAGCGCTGTTCATCGGGGCGACCAACGATGTTCATCGCGAACGCCGCCCGGGCACAAGTTTTCAGGCCATCAATGATGCTGGTGATGAAATGCTGTTTTGGGCGGGGCATTTTGATCGCTTCAACATGTCCCAGACCGATCTTTATGCGGTGGCCCCGGATTTCACACGCCTTTTGAAAAGCTGGGCCCCGGATGTGGTGCATATCCATCATCTGGTGCTGTGGGGCATCGAATTGCCAATGCTGATCCGCCGTGTTCTGCCGAACTGTCGGATTGTCATGACCCTGCATGACTATTATCAGATCTGCCCGAATGATGGTCTGATGATCCATCGCGGGACCAGAAACCGCTATACCAAGGCCGACGCCACCGGGCGTTTGTCCGGGCTTGATAGTTTTACACCCGATCAACATGCGATGCGCGCGGTCAATCTGCGCAACCATCTGCGCGTGGTGGATCATTTTGTCTCGCCCAGCGAATTCCTGCGCGCTCGTTATATCGACTGGGGCATCGAGCCAGACAGGATCTCGGTGATCAATAATGGGCGCCCAACTGTCCCGGCCGCGCCCAAACGCGATATCGGCGCTGCCGAAATGCCCAATGTCTTTGGCTATTTCGGCAATCTCAACCCCTGGAAGGGGGCGGATGTTCTGCTTGAAGCCGGTCGGATCCTTTCGGAAAGTCAGGTCGATTTCAATCTGCGCATCCATGGCGCTGCTCTTTATCAGACCGACCAGTTTACCGATCGCATTGCCGATCTGTTCGAACAAAGCGGCCCGCAGGTGAGCCACATCGGCGCCTATCAGCGCGAAGATATTCCCGATCTGATGGCGCGGGTCGACTGGGTCGTTGTGCCGTCGATCTGGTGGGAAAATGCGCCACTGGTCATTCAGGAAGCCTTCCAGCATGGCCGTCCGGTGATCACCAGTTCCATTGGCGGCATGGCCGAAATGGTTCGGGATGGCCATGACGGTATCCATGTGCGCCCCGATGACCCGGCCGAGCTGGCCCGCGTCATGAAAGACTGCGCAACCAATCCGAAACTCTGGAAAAAACTGTCGGGCCATGTCCGGGCGCCGGCCGGGATTGATGATGTCGCGCAGGAATATCTGGCGATGATCCGCCGCATGGTTCGCCCTGATTTTGTTGCCGCCTGACGTTCAACAAGGAGGCCGCTATGGCTGTTGCTGAAAAACAGACGATGGAAGAAACCCCGGCGCCGAGCGTCGCACAAGACGCCGAGCAACCTGCGCCGACCCTGGAAGGGCGGGTCGATGCCATTGACCGGAACCGGCTCTATGGCTGGGTCTGGTCGCCGCAAAACCCGGATGCCCGGATCGAGGTGGTCGTGCGCCTTAACGGCCATGCATTGCTGCGCGAGACGGCCGAAAATGAACGCGTCGATTTGCGCCGCAATGGTATCGGCGATGGAAAGCACGCATTCGAGGTGGAATTGCCCGATGCAGCTGTTGCCAATGTCGACAGCCTTTCTGTTTGTGCCGTCATGCCCGGCACCAAGGACGAAATCACACTGCGTATCCCGACCCAAAGCGAACAGGAAGCCCACACTGCGCTGAATGCACCGCTTGGCAAAATTCTGGACCGGCTGGACCGGCTGCTTGCGGCACAGCACATCCTGCAAAACGGGCAACGCGAAGCCGCCAAACGTCTGGTCAGTGCATCGAAACGCATGGATGAACTTGCCTCGGCCGATGACGGTATCGAAGCAGGTGTGAAACTGGTCCGTACCGGTCAGGAAGAACTGTCAAGCCGGGTGGATGAACTCGAAGTCTTTCTGGTGCGCTTTGACAAATCGCTGGGCGGGTTTGACGAACGCCTTTCCGTCCTGACCGCGCGCCACACCAATGATCTCAAAACCCCGTTGCTAATCCTGTCCTGCCTGATCGGTGTAACGGCCGGATTGGCAATCGGCGCCTTCGTCTGGTGATGACCATGGCATCGCACCCATCCGCTTTAAAGCATATGCGCAAATACAAGGAGGCCGGTTAATGACAGAACAGAATGGTATGCCACTTGATGGCAGAACTGTTGTCGCCGCCTTGGTCGATGACAGTCTGGCGCTGATGGTCGGGGTCGGGAATGCACTGCCGGCAACGATTGATATCTACCTTAACAGTCAGTCCGACGCCAAAGTTCAGGCATCCATCATTTCATGGCGCCGCCACGATGCGGAACCCGAAAACGCCTATGGTTTTGTCGCGCTTTTACCGATGAAAAATGTTTCCGCGCGCCGTTTGAAAACCGCCCTGTTCAGTGGGGCTGGCAAACCGCGTGAATACCGGATTGATAGCCGCCAGCAACGTATCGAAGCGATCCTGTCCGCCGTCGCGGATCAGTCCGGCCCGGCTTTTGCGACCGTGATTGATGGTTTGATCGAGGCCCTGCTTGCCGGTGATCCGGATAAAAAACGCCTGAGCAAGGTGGCCGCACTTGTGCAAAGTGCCGCACGCAGCAACGGCTTTATCGAAGTCCTGGGCGGGCTCGAAGAAGGTGATGTTTATATTCAGGGCTGGTCAAGCGGCTTCCCCACCGGGCGCACCCGTGTCATCGCCATGGAAGAGTCCCCGGTGCTGGCAGAACTGACCAGCGCAGATTTTCAGCGCGATGATCTCGGTGACGAGGCATCGGGTGTCACCGGCCTGTTGCTCGGTAACAAGCCGATCAATCCGAAAAAACTCAAACGGGTTTATTTCCGCGGGCGCGAAACCTGGTACTCGATCGAAGTTTACCAGCACCGCGTTCTGGTAGCCCCACCCGATGTCCCGGCCCATATTCGTTCGGTTCTTGATCGTGTGCGTGCGCCGGAAAAAATCCTGCATACCCTTAAAATGGCCGCACATCGTTTTGATGGTCGTGACACAGTTTCGGAACTGGATCGCCCGGTTCGCATCGGGATTGATTTCTCTCTTCTGATCGAAGGCAGCGGGATATTGATTTCCGGCTGGATGCTGGATCCCGACCGTGCCGTCGAGAATGTGTCGCTGCGTGTCGGTGGTGAAGTCGTGCGTATTGATGACCACTGGACGCGTCAGTCACGTGCTGATGTGACCGATGCCTTTGCCAATGATCCGATGTTTTCCGCGATGAACCCGGCCCGCAACAATCACGGCTTTCTGGTGTTTTGTCCGCTGGAAGCCACCCCGCCATCCGATCAGGCAACCTATCTTGAACTGGGCATCCGTGATGCCTTCCCGGCCTACTGTCCGCTGAACCCGACGCGGGCTTCGGCCCGTCAGGCGCTTTCACGGGTTTTGCCATCGCTTGATCCGCGCTCGGTGACGGCATCAAACAGTATCGAACGTCAGTTTGGCCCGATGTTGCAGTCCATGACAGCGCAACGCCCCTATGCGGTAGATATTCACGATATCGGGGATTTTGACGAAAATGCGCCGGTGACCCTTGTGGTCGGGGTTGATGACACGATCAATGATATCGGGGTCACCATTGCCCTTTTAGGACTTGATAGCGCGACCCGGCATCTGCCGATTGTCATTGCCGGTCCGGTCGAAAGTTTCGATCAGGTCGGCAGCGAAATCCTGCGTCTTGCGGCCTTCTACAAACTCAACACCCGGATCGTGTTCGCCGAAGGCGTCGAAGATTATTGCGATGCGCTCGAAGTTGGTGTCGATGCCACCAGCTCCGAAACAGTCGGGCTGGTATCTGCGCATATTCTGCCGCGCGATGATGGCTGGTTTGATCAGTTGCTGGCCGCTTACAGCAAACGCGGCAGCAAGGTTCTCGTTTCGCCAACCATTCTGTTTGAAGACGATTCTGTCCGCTGGGCCGGGACCTGGATCAACAGCAACGCCAATGGCGGTCAGTATCTGTCGGACCGGTATGTCGGCTATCCATGCGCGGTGCTTGCTGACGCCGAACCCAGCGAAGTCAGCGCCGGAACCCTGGAATGCTGCATTCTGCCGCGCAAGGCCTTCAAGGACAGCAACGGCTTTACCCGTGGCTATATCGGGCCGGGGGAAAAAAGTCTCGATCTTGCGCTGAAACTGCGCATGGCGGGCACGCCATCCTACTGGATCCCCGATGTCGAAGTACTGGGCAGCGAACAATCCATAAGCACAGCCCCTGCCTGGGAGGAACTTTCCAATCGTCTTGACCGCTGGGCGTTTGATCGCCGCTGGTCATTGGTCGTTTCAAATTTGCGGAGCCACAACAATGCCGTCGACTGATTTACGTGTCCTCGTTATTTCGCACGGCCATCCCAGCATCTCGCTGGGCGGGGCCGAAGTGGCCTCCTATAACCTGCACAAAGGGCTGAACGCCCTTGACGGGGTCGAAAGCTTCTATCTGGCCCGCGTTGGCAACCCGGTCCCGCGTCACGGGGTCTCGGCCCTGATGAGCCTGCGTCAAAAGGAAAACGAAATCCTTTATCACGCGGAAAACTATGATCATTTCCTTCTGTCGAATGGCAGTACCGATGAAATCGACCGGGACTTCCTGCGTTTTGTGAAGGATTACGAACCCGATGTGGTGCATTTCCATCACTATCTCGGGCTTGGGCTGGAAACCATCTATGCCATTCGCGAAGCTCTGCCGGAAACCGCGATTTTCTTTACCTTCCACGAGTTTTTGACGATCTGCCACAATCACGGGCAGATGATCAAAAGCGGCGGAACCAAGCTGTGCAACCGTGCAAGCCCGATTGACTGCAACGGCTGTTTCCCGAACATCTCGCCCGCATCATTTCTTCGGCGCGAACGCTTCATCAAGGCCATGCTCGAACTGGCTGATCACTATGTGTCGCCCAGTGAATTCCTTGCCAACCGTTTCATTGACTGGGGCATGAAGGCCGAAAAAATGTCGGTGATCGAAAATGGTCTCGACATCGATCAGCGTGCCAAAGATCGCCCGCTGTCCAAAACCCAGCCCCGCCGGTCGCGCTTTGCCTTTTTCGGGCAGCTCACGATGTTCAAAGGGGCTGACATTCTTCTGGATGCGGTCGGACGTGTACCCGATGAAATCTGGGGCGATGATGCGCGGCTGATGATCTTTGGCGGCAACCTTGATCGCCAGCCTAAGGAATATCAGGACAAGGTCCATGACCTGATTGAAAAGGCCGGCGAGCGCGTGCGCTTTTACGGCGCCTATCAGAATACCGAAATGCCCAAGCTGATGGAGCTCGCCGACTGGACAATCATTCCATCTATCTGGTGGGAAAACTCGCCGGTCGTGATCCAGGAAGCCTTCTTCCACGGGCGGCCGATGATTTGCTCAAACATTGGCGGCATGGCCGAAAAAATCACCGATGGCGTGAATGGTCTGCATTTCCGGGTCGGAAGTGCCGAAGACCTTGCCGATCGGATGATCGAAGTCCTTAGCGACAACAAGATCTGGGATCGGATGCGCGAGGGAATACCAAGCGTGACGACCTATCAGGAATGCGCCGAGCAACATCTCGCGCAGTATCGGGAGGTTCTGGAAGTGCGCCGTATGTCTGCAAAGGCTGCGCGCCCGCAAACCGTGGCTAGCACGGCATGAATTCAGAACAAAAACGTGATCAACCAAGGAGAGACAACATGGCGCGCGTTCTCGTAATGATCCCGTCAGGCGAAGTCTACGACCACGACTGCGTCCGATGGTACAACTATCAGGATGTTCAAAAGAGCATCAATCACTACCACAATATCGGTGATGCCTTTGTCTTTGACTCATCGCTCAAGCTGATGAATTACGACAAACTTGGCGTTCTGCCGATTGCCGATCCCAAAATGGAAGACATCGATCGCCTTCGCGAGGAATATGATTATGTCTTCCTGCGCGGCTCGAACTACATCCATTCCGACATGGATTGGCGCAACACCATTGATGTCCTCAAACGGTTGAAATTACCGGTTCTGGGCTTTGGTATCGGTGCGCAGGCGCCGGTCAAAGGCAAGATCGAGCTGTCCGAACAGACCAAGACGGTTTTGCGCATGATGGCCGATTCCACCACATCCATCGGTGTGCGCGGGGCCTATACCGCACAGGTTCTTTGGGATCTTGGCATTACCAATGTCCGTATTGTCGGCTGCCCGACCGCGTTCCGGCAAAACAATCCCGACATGCGCATCAAACTGCCATCCCTTGATAGTGTGAAGAATGTCGGCATTACCCTGCGCCGCGAAGTCTCCCCGGCCTACGCGCAGGACATCAAGCGTTACCTGACCTTCCATCGTGATCTGGTCAAACATCTGGCTGGCCGGTTTGATGACATCACCCTGATGGCGCAGGGCGAACCCGAAGAAAAGAAACTGGTCTTTGGCAGCAACATCCAGCGTGAAGAAGCCATGCAGGCGCTTAAAAACAACGACTGGGTCAAGAACTGGTATCTCGATGACACGATGGAACGTCTCTATCGCGAGAAGCTTTTCTATTCCGATGTTGTTTCCGATTACGAGGATCTGGTGCGCACCAAGGATTGCGTGCTGGGCTATCGCCTGCACGGCAATCTGATGGCGCTGTCAAACGGTGTTCCGTCGATTTACTTCACCTATGACAGCCGCACCGTCGAATTCGCCGAAACCTATCAGATCCCGTCCTATGACGTGTTCTCGAAAAAGGAATTCGTGCTTGAGGATTACTGGAATCAGGACCTGTTCGACAAGTTCAACCGCGCCTGGTTCCAGACCTATCGCGAAATGGCGCAGTTCCTGACCGAGAACAATATCGACCACAAGATGGTCGATGTCATGAAAGCTGACACGCAGCCGCAACGAAAGGTCGCGTGATCACATCCGGTACTGCCGTCTGGCTGTTCCGGATCGGAATGGTCAGACGCAGCTACTTTCAAAGATCAGCCTGATGAGCAACAGGCAACATCAATAAGGAGACACGGCAATGACTGTACTTGTAACAGGTGGCGCAGGATATATCGGTAGTCACGCAGCACTGGCCCTTCTCGATGGTGGGCGCGATGTGGTTGTGCTTGATAATCTAACGCAGGGACATCGATGGGCAGTACCAGCCGGGGCAGCCTTTGTTGAAGGTGATTGCGGCGACGAAGATCTGGTGCGTCGCATTATCGATGAACATGACGTAACAGCGATCATGCATTTCGCCGGGTCGATCATTGTACCGGACTCGGTCATCTATCCGCTGGAATATTACCGCAACAACACGGTCAATTCGCGCGCGCTTTTACAGGCGGCCGTCGATAGCGGCATCAGGCATTTCATCTTTTCTTCGACTGCGGGCGTTTACGGCGAACCAAATGCCACCCCGATTAACGAGGATTTCGCGCTCAAGCCGATCTCGCCTTATGGCACCTCAAAGATGATGACCGAAAAGATGTTGGCTGACGCGGCAATTGCCCATGATTTCAATTATGTCGCGCTGCGCTATTTCAATGTTGCCGGGGCCGACCCCAAAGGCCGTGCGGGCCAAACATCGCGCAAGGCAACCCATCTGATCAAGATCGCCAGCCAGACCGCAACGGGTGTCCGCCCGCAAATGGCCATTTATGGCGAGGATTACCAAACCCCGGATGGCACCTGCATTCGCGATTACATCCATGTATCCGACCTCGCCAACGCCCATGTCCTTGCTCTTGAATATCTTGAGCGCGGTGGCGAAAGCGATGTGATGAATTGCGGCTATGGTCGTGGCTTCTCGGTACGTGAAGTGATCGGTGCGGTCAAAAAGGTTTCCGGTGTCGATTTCAGCGTTGATCTGGCAGAACGCCGCCCGGGTGATCCGCAATCCCTTGTCGCCGGTGCCGATCGTATTCGTGAAAAACTGGGCTGGGTCCCGGTTCATGATGATCTCGAAGTCATCGTCCGCCATGCCCTTGATTGGGAACAAAGCCTTAAAACACGCGAAGTCAACGCGGCTTAGGCACATATCGCAAGACCTGCATTACCAAACACGAGCAACGGTTCGAACCAACGTCAAAAATGACACGAACCACCAGCAGGAGACACATGATGGAACCGAAACTCCCTACCGGGGGGCGCAAGCCGCGCATTGGCGTGTTGATGCCTGCGGGCCGCGTCGAAGGCAATCTGGGTGTTGTCACCCACACCTATAATGCGCCCGAAAAGGCAAAGACGCTTTTCACCAATATTGGTGACTGCTTTGTCTATGACTCGTCGCTGCGCATCCTTGATTATTCGGAACTATTCCCGATTTATGTGCCCGCAGACGGCAATCTGTCGGAAACCCAGATCGAAAAGATAAATCAGCTTGATTACATCTTTTTGCGCGGGTCGAACTATATCAACACCAACGGTCAATGGGACCCGATCACAACGGTTCTGGAAAAGACCAAGGTGCCGGTGATTGCCTTTGGGATTGGCGTTCAGGTACCCGACAATTCCGAACAATATGTCAATGACTCAACCAGACGGTTCTTGCAGCTTGTCGCAGACCGTTCGGCATCAATTGGCGTGCGGGGCAATCTGTCAAAGAAGGCGCTGAATTCGATCGGCATCAGGAACGTTCGCATTTTTGGCTGCCCGACTGCATTCCGCCATTGCAAACCGGAACTGAAATTGCGCCGGGTGGATGCATCATCGATCAACAGGCTTGGCTTTACCCTGCGCCGCAAGACACACGGTTTCCAGACACAGCAACGTTATATGTTGCGCACCCTGGCCGAACGCTATGACACCGAAATCCTGTGCGCGGGCGAACTTGAAGAAAAGCAGATCTATTACGCGCGCTCCAAACAGGTCGAAAATGACACATCTGTCATGGCCGGCGCGATCAAAAAACTGACCGCGGAAAAGTGGATTTACGGTCCAAGCGATCCGCTGGTCGAACTTTATAAATCATCGCTTTCGGTGTTTGAAAGTGTCGCGGATTTTGAACGTGCCGAACAAAATCTGGATGCGGTGACCGGATATCGCCTGCATGGCAATTTGCTGGCCCTGGCCAACGAAGTTCCGGCTCTTTATGTCACATATGACACGCGCACCCGCGAATTTGTCAGAACACTTGGCATTCCGTTCGTTGATGGTCGCTATATGGACAAATTCTTGTTCGAGGAAGCCTGGGACAAGGCCGATTTCGACTTGTTCGAAAAGACCTATCAGAAGCGCTTCGGTGATCTGAAAAACTTCCTTGAAGAAAACAGCATGGCGCACCGTCTGGGCAGTACCCCGGCCCCATATGTCGCAGAAGCGGCGTGACCTTGCTGTGTCTGGTGCGTGGCGGCCCCCAGTAACGCCACGCACCAAATTTCCACATTCCACTACCAACCGTGACGGGTAAGACATTGCAAAAGCGGCACTTATCAAAACGCATCACCGGACTGTCGGCATTCCTGATCGGTTTGGCGGTCGGGGGAATGCTTGGCTGGAACCCGGATTTACGGGCCGCCGAAGTGACCGTTTCGGGGCCGGAAACCGTCATTTTTGATAGCGATGTCACCGGGTGTGACAACCATCATCTGCCAGATTCCCCGGCCCGTGCCTTTCGCAATGATCAGGGCAAAATGGTTCTGTTCGCGCCGAACTTTCAGAACCGCGCTTTTGTCGGATATGGCTTTAACAGCCTCAAGCCCGATTGCGACAGCCGGTTCAAGGCAGCGGGCAAGGCGGTGCCGGAACTTCTTGATGACCGAACCTGGCTTCAGGCGATCTATACGCGCGACGGGCGCAATGTCTATGCGTTAGGCAGTGCCAGTTTCATGCCCTATCGCCATGATATGCCCTGCAAGGGGGGCACCAAACGCACCGATTGCTGGATCAACGGTCTGGTCACACTGAAATCCGGTGACGGGGGCAAGACCTTTGAATATCTGGGTAATCCGCCCCGTCACGCGCCGTTTCCGCCGCCACAAGCCTATCGCGATGATCGCACGCGCGCGCCAAGCTATGTCACGGTCACCAACATCATTTCCTGGCAGAACTACTATTACGCCATTGTCTGGCGTCGGGCGGATAACTGGGAAGAATCGCGCAACTGTCTGGTACGGGCGCCGATTGATGATCCCAAGCAATGGGACGTCTGGAACGGGTCGGATTTTGAACGGGCCGCAACCCTGACCGATCAGGGATGGTCGGTTCGCGAAACCGAATGTGCGCGCGTCGGGCCGGTTGGTGTGTCATCGATCCGCGGTTTGGTTCGCCATGAAGCCACCAACAGTTTCATCACGGTGTACCTTCACCGTATTCGCAAAAAGGGCGAACCCGACATCGCCGGGTTCTTCTATTCGACCTCGACGGACCTGAAAAACTGGTCCGAGCCCAGGCTGCTCTATCGCCAGCCGCTGAGGCGTGATGCTGGTGATGGCGACCCCTTTGCCGCCTATCCATCCATTATTGATGAAGACAGCACAGACCGTTTGTTTGGCACGGTTGATGACAATGCATCCCTTGTTTTCGTTCGTCTTGTGCCCAAACCCTACAAGGACCGGTGGCGTGTCCCGCGCCAGTTGATTCGTGTTCCGATCTCGATCAAGGAGTAATGAACAATGACTGTGGAATTTGACGAATTTGATATCGAAGGTCCGGTTCTGTTTATCCCCACTAGGCATCGGGACAAGCGCGGTGTTTTTGCCGAAACCTTCCGTCATGATGACTTTCGCGAAGTTGTCGGGGATATCGATCTGGTACAGGAAAACCAGTCGATCAGTGTTCCGATCAACACCATTCGCGGTCTGCATTTCCAAACCAGCCCCTATGCCCAGGGCAAGCTGGTCCGCGTCACAAAAGGCGCAATCCTTGACGTTGCAGTCGACATCCGACCACGGTCGCCAACGTTTGGTCAGCATATCAAGATCGAACTCAGCGCGGAAAACTGGTACCAGCTCTGGATTCCGGATGGCTTTGCACACGGCTTCAAAACCCTGCAACCCGACACCCACGTCATGTACAAGGCCTCAAACTATTACAGTCCGGAACATGATCGCGGGATTGCCTGGAACGATCCGGATCTTGGCATCGATTGGCAATTGTATGGTCAGCAGGCGGTCATTTCCGACAAGGATCGCCAACATCCAGGACTGGCCGATGTCGGGCCGGAGACCCTTGGTCAAATACCACCAGGCCATGATTTCGCAACCGTCAGTCTCAGCCGGGCAAAGGGTGCGGGCTTTGGTGCCGCGCCACAATGAACGGACTGACTGGATCGACTGGATTGGGTGCGCACGGTTTTACACATCATGTCTCCCTGGCTGATGCGTCCTCAGTCCGGAAACGGGTCCGATATCGGACCCGTTTCTTTGTCTGAAAGATGATGCAGGGTATCTTGCCAATCACCTCAAACACCCGCCGACAGGGATGCAGGCAATGTCTTTGTTGCCATCTTCGTTGATGGGGCAGATATCGCACCCACGCTATCCGATGGCTGCCAGAACGGTGTCGATATTCGTGCGGTATTCAAGCCCGGCGTCACGGCCGCAATAGTGCCCCGGTACCCGTCACGCCAAAGCTGTTCTCTTTGTCCACCAGCTTTGGCCGACTTGTCCCAGCGAATTAACCCTGGTTCCTGAGCAACGCGCCGTGTGTCTGGATGACCTTGGCCGACAGGGCCTGTCCGTGGCGC
Organism: Thalassospira povalilytica; assembly: GCF_002844235.1. Lineage (GTDB taxonomy): Bacteria > Pseudomonadota > Alphaproteobacteria > Rhodospirillales > Thalassospiraceae > Thalassospira > Thalassospira povalilytica. The sequence continues at coordinate 482,095 of NZ_PGTS01000003.1, forward strand.
ACGGCATCGGCTGGTTCAGCGCCGCCAAATCGGGCGGCCAGAAATGCGGCGTTAAAGGAATCACCTGCACCTGTCGCATCCACCACATTTGAAACGCCCGGCGTATCAAGGCTTGTCGCCTGACCATCTTGCAGGAAATGGCATGGACCACTGCCATTTTTGACCACGACCTCGCCCACGCCAAGGTCGCGATATCGCGCGACTGTTTCCTGTGGTGATGCATCCCCGAACAGGGCCGCCTCGTCATCAAAGCTTGGCAGAATGATGTCTGAAAGGGCCGCGACCTCTGACAATACCGTTTTGCAAATGTCGCGATCTTCCCAAAGGGCCGGGCGGATATTGGGGTCAAAGGCAATGCGGGTATGTGCCGGTTGCTGTTTGATGATCTCAATTAGCGCGGCCCGGCTGTCCGTATTGAGGATCGCCAACGTGATCCCCGAAAGATAAATCACATCCGCCCCCTCGCATCCGGTGCGAAGTGCGGCGATGTCATCGGCCATTTTGCGGGCGGCGGAATTTTCCCGCCAATACGTAAAGACACGATCCCCTTTTTCCTGATCAATCAGGTAAAGACCCGGACGATTTCCGGCCAGGCGCTGGATGGCGCTGGTATCAATCCCGGCATCGGCAATGAAATCGGCAATGCGTCGGGAATATCGGTCATCGCCCAGGGCGGTGACATAGCCGACCTGCCAGTCGCCCGGATCGGTGGCATTGCGGAAATGCCAGGCGGTATTAAGGGTATCGCCGGCAATCCCCATTTTCCAGTTGCCATCACCGCCGCCCGACATTTCGATCATGCATTCGCCAATGGCGACAAACCGTTTTGTACTCATTGGCCAAGCTCATGGCGGATGGCGGCGTCGGCACTGTTGGTTAGCAACATCACAAGACGGCTGATTACCGCCTTGCGCCAGGACGCATCCTCACAAAGCTGTCGGGGCATCCATCCCGGAAGACCTGCTAGCCGGTCATAAAGGTCTGCCGCATCTTGTACGCTGCCGATGCGTTCGGCAATTTCGTCTGCCCGCGGATCGTCGGGCAGGCGGCTGTTTTCACCGGGGGTGGCCGGATTGATCTGGCCTTGCACAAAGGCAATCCAGGCTGCGAAACACAGCGCGAATGTGCCGCGATGGCGGCTGTCGGCTGCCAGATCACATACCGGGGCAAAGATGCGCTGCGGCAGTTTTTCGGTCCCGTCCATGGCGATCTGGCGGGTTTCATGGGCGATTTCGGGGTTGCGGAATCGCTCGGTCAGTTCCGCGCCATAGCGGGCAAAATCAATCCCGGTCAATGGCGCCATGGTCGCAGCCGCATTTTCCATATGCCGTGCGACAAGACCGGCGAAATTGTCATTGGCCATGGCATCACGGACATAGCGATACCCGCCAAGCTGCCCAAGATAGGCAATCAGCGAATGACTGCCATTAAGCATGCGAAGCTTCATGTCCTCGAACGGTTCGACATCGGCCACAACAATCGCACCGGCTTCTTCCCAGGCGGGACGACCATCGGGGAAATCATCCTCGATCACCCATTGCGAAAAGGGCTCGGTTTCGATCGCGGCCGGGTCGTCGACACCGGTCAGGGTCTTGGCATCGTCATATGTGGCGGTGGTTGATGCCGGGGTAATACGGTCGACCATGGTGGAAGGGAAGGACACATTTTGTGAAATCCAGTCGCCCAGTTCCGGGTCGATCCGGTTGGCAAAATCAATCACACCGGCACGCAGCAACTTGCCATTGGCCGGAAGATTGTCACAGGACAGAACCGTGAAGGGCCGCATGCTGGCATCCTTGCGGCTTTTCAGTCCGGCCACAAGAATCCCGACCAGTCCCGACGGCCTGTCGGGATGGTCCAGATCATGACGGATCGCCGGATGATCGTTCTGAATTCGGCCCGATTGCCGATCAATGCCATAGGCCTTTTCGGTCACCGTGATGGTCACAATCCGGATCGCCGGATCGGCAAGGGCCGCAAGAACCGGCATGACATCGCGCGCCGCCGCAATGGCGTGCGACATGCTGGTGATCCGGCGGGCTTTTGGTCCATCGGGATGACGTTCGATCACCGTAAAGGCGCAATTCTGTGCATTCAGCGCATCGACAATGTCGGTGCTGCGCAAACTGACCCCGATAATGTGCCAGTCGCCACCCTTGGCCGCCATGGCGGCATCGGTGTAAACCGCCTGATGGGCCCGGTGGAACGCGCCGATACCGATATGAACGATGCCTGATTTGGCCAAGGCATCTTGCAACGCCATCTCCGACAAGCCGGACTGTGTCATCCCTTATCCCCCAAGCTTGTCAAAGCGTGCCGACAGGGCGGTCATCACACCGCGCAATTCAGCCAGGCCTTTCAGGCGTCCGATTGCCGGATATCCCGGCTGTCCCTTGCGGTTAAGGTCATCAAGGATGTCATGGCCGTGATCGGGGCGCATCGGAATGTTCCAGTCCGCACGACCGGCTGCCTTGCGCGATGCTTCTTCACGCAGGATCTGCTCGATCAGGGCAACCATGTCGGTATCGCCATCCAGATGTTCGGCTTCATGGAAGCTGCAAGGCAGGCCTTCGGTTTCGCGCTTGGTATTGCGCAGATGGATGAAATGAACCCGTTCGCCCCAACGCTTCATCATGCCGGGCAAATCATTGCCCGGATGGACGCCAAGCGACCCGGAACACAGGGTAATGCCGTTTTCCGGAATATCGACGGCCTTCATGACAAAGGCATAATCCTCTTCGGTCGACATGATGCGCGGAAGACCCAGCAACGCAAAGGGCGGATCATCCGGGTGGCAGCACATGCGAATGCCGACTTCGCGCGCGACGGGCACCACTTCCTCAAGAAACGCCACCAGATTGGCACGCAGCGTATCGGCATCAATATCGGCATAGGTCGCAAGAAGCTCGCGCAGATCATCAAGCGACAGGTTCTCGACCGATCCGGGCAGGCCAAAGGCAACGGTCCGTTCCAGTTCGGCGCGGCGCGCGTCGCTCATGGCCTCAAAGCGGGTCTTTGCCTCGGCAATGATGTCGGCACCATAGTCATTTTCGGCACCGGCGCGCGCCAGGATGAACAGGTCAAACGCGACAAAATCAAACAGGTCAAAGCGCATGCAGGTCGCGCCATTTGACAGCCGCCAGTTCAGATGGGTGCGCGTCCAGTCAAGAACCGGCATGAAGTTGTAACAGACGATGCTGATGCCCGATGCCGCCAGATTGCGCAGGCTTTCCTTATAGGCCGCGATATGGTCGCGCCACGGGCCGACCTGGCGTTTGATCGATTCGGAAACCGGAAGACTTTCAACAACATCCCAGGTCAGACCGGACGGTGCGCCATCTTTCATGGTCGCGATTTCGCGATGGCGTTTGGCAATCTCGTCGGGTGTCCAGACCGCACCGCTGGCAATGTGGTGCAGGGCGGAAACCACGCCATGCGCCCCGGCCTGGCATATATCGTCAATGCTGACCAGATCGCGCGGTCCGAACCATCTCCAGGTTTGTTTCATCTGTTTCTCTCTGTATTGGCATGGTGTTATCAACACCGACTATAAAGAACGTGAAGCGTATCACGCTACAATTTTGTTGACTAGTATGGTAGTATGCATTAACGATCAGGAAGGCAAGGAGAGATTGATGGGTGATCCTGAACAAAAGGACTGGGAGATAACGCAAGATCAGGCGGTAGGCCCGCAGATCCATCGCATTATTCGCGAACGGATCGTGTGTACCGACCTGCTGCCCGGCGTGCGCCTTTCCGAAGCCGAACTCGCCAAACATTTCAATGTCAGCCGCCAGCCGGTGCGCGAAGCCTTCATCAAACTCGCCGACGAAGGACTTCTCGAAGTTCGCCCGCAACGCGGAACCTATGTTCGCAAAATCTCGGTTGCGGCGGTTCTTGATGCCCGTTTCGTCCGCGAAGCCATCGAAGCCGACATTGCGCGTTTCGTCGCCAAAGAACCCGATGACGCCTTTCTGGCCCGGCTTGAACAGTTGATCGCCGACCAGCGCAAGGCCATGCAGGGCGATGCGCGCTCTTTTCTGACACTCGATCATGATTTCCATCGTTGCCTCGCCGAAGCGGCGGGCAAGACCTATGCCTGGAAGGTGGTCGAGGATGTGCGCGCCCAGCTCGATCGGGTGCGCTACCTCAGTTATTTCCAGTTCCCGATGAATGAAATCATCGAGCAGCACGTTCGAATTGTTTCGGCAATCCAGTCACGGGATTGCGAAGCCGCCAGTGCAGCCATGCGTGAACATCTTCGCGAAATTCTGCATACGCTGCCTGATATTGCCCGCTCCAGAACGGAGCTTTTTGACAACGCCAGTACCGCGTTGTCGCCCTAAGGCATCAACCGAACAGGGAGGAAACGATGCTTAAAAAAACGACCAAGAAACTGATGCTTGCCGGCGTTGCCGCCATGATGATGGGAAGTTCCGCAATGGCTGCGGAAATGACCCTCAAACTCGGTCATCTCGCCAACGAGCAAAATGCATGGCACAAGGCCGCCGTGAAGTTTGGTGAAGAACTGTCGTCTTTGACCGACGGTCGTATTGATGTGCAGGTTTTCCCCAACGAAACCCTTGGCAAGGAAATCGACCTGATCAACGGCATGCAGCTCGGATCGGTCGATATGACCATCACCGGTGAAAGCCTTCAGAACTGGGCACCGATGGCAGCCCTTCTTGCTGTGCCTTATGCCTATCCGACGCTCGAAGATATGGACGCCGTCGCCAGTGGCGAAATCGGTGACCAGATCGAACAGCAGATCATCGAAAAAGCCCGTATCCGCCCGATTGCCTATTTCGCCCGTGGTCCGCGTAACCTGACCTCGAACCGCGAAATCAAAAGCCCGGATGATCTGAACGGCCTGAAACTTCGCGTGCCGAACGTGCCGCTTTTCGTTGATGTCTGGAAATCGCTGGGCGCACAGCCGACCCCGATGGCATTCTCCGAAGTCTTCACCTCGCTTCAGGCCGGCACCATCGATGCCCAGGAAAACCCGTTGGCCCTGATCGATTCCGCAAGCTTCAACGAAGTTCAGAAGTTTGTTAACAAGACCGAACATGTGCGGTCCTGGATCTATCTGACCATTTCCGAAATCACCTGGAACAAGCTTTCGGATGCCGACAAGGACGCAGTCATGGAAGCCGCGAAACGCGCGCAGGCCTTTGAACGCGACCTGTTTACGGCCGATGAAGAACGCCTGACCAAGGAACTTCAGGCCAAGGGCATGACCTTTGTCGATGTCGACACCCAGGCCTTTGCCCAGAAGGCAAAAGACGCTGTTCTTGCGAATGTTTCCGACGAAATCCGCCCGATCGTCGAAAATCTTTTCGCGAACTGATTGCTGCCGGTCCGGTCGCCATAAAGCGACCGGACCTTTCTTCGACGGGGACGTAACGTGCTTTTTGCCAGACTATACGCATCCATCATTGCCCTGTGCCGGATCGGAACCGGGGCCGCTTTCGGCATTCTGATTTGCACGGTCCTGATACAGGTCTTTTCCCGAACCTTCCTGCCCAGTTCACCGGTCTGGACCGAAGAACTGACACGCCACACATTGCTGTTTCTGGCGGCCTTCGGGGTGGGGTTGTCGTTCCGTAACGGCGAACTGGTTAATGTCGACATTGTCTGTGAAATGCTGCCGCTTCGGGTTCAGCGTGCCCTGACATTCATATCGGCCGCGATCACCGCTGCCTTCTGTCTGATCTTGCTGTCCCCGGCCTGGATGTTTGTGTCAATCGGGGTGCTTCAGACCTCGCCCGCCCTGGGTGTGCGCATGGATTTCATTCACGCCACCGTTTTCATTCTGCTTGTCGTGCTCGGCCTGTTTGCAGTGCTGCGGATGATACGGATCATTGCCGGTGTTTCTGACGGCAAGCCCGAAGATACGACAAAGGACTTCCCATGAGCCTCGCAATTCTATTTGGCGTTTTTGCCCTTGGTCTGATCATCGGTCTTCCGGTTGCTGTCACATTGGGCCTGTCATCGCTGTGCTATCTTCTGCTCGAAGGCATCCCGCTTGTCGTGATCCCGCAAAAACTGTTTGCCGGGATGGATGTGTTTGTTCTGCTGTGTATCCCGGGCTTTATTCTGGCCGGTAACCTGATGAATGGCGGTGGCATTACCCCGCGCATTGTGCGATTTGCCAATGCCATGGTCGGCTGGATGCGCGGCGGGCTTGGCCTGACCAACGTTACCGGATCGATGCTGTTTGGCGGTATTTCCGGAACCGCGGTTGCCGATGCCGCCTCCATCGGCGGGATGATGATCCCGGGCATGGTGCGGGCGGGCTATACCCCGGCATTTTCGGCGGCCGTCACTGCCGCATCCTCGACCGTTGGTCCGATCATTCCGCCCAGCATGCCGATGATTATTGTCGGCGCGCTTTCGGGCATTTCGGTTGGCAAAATGTTCATTGCCGGTGCCATTCCGGGCATCCTGATGGGGCTTGCGATGATGGTGACCTGCTACATCATTGCCGTGCGCCGCAATTTCCCCCATCAGCCCTGGCAAGGGTTCGGTGAACTGGCGCGGTCCTTTGCCGGTGCCTTCTGGGCGCTTGCCATGACGGCACTGATTGTTGGCGGCTTGCTCAGTGGCATTGTGACCCCGACCGAAACCGCGGTGATTGCCAGCCTTTATGCTCTGATTGTCGGCTGTTTCATCTATCGCGAATTGCCGTTGCGCAAGGTGCCCAAAATCATCATCGACAGCGCGGTGACGGCTGCGGCCATTCTTGCACTGGTCGGTCTTGCCAATGTGTTTGGCTGGATTCTGGTGTCTGAACGTATCCCGCAAATGATTTCCGATGCGGTCCTGTCTGTGACCGACAACAAATATGTCGTGATCCTGCTGATCAATCTGGTGTTGCTGATTGTCGGCATGTTCATGGAAACGATCGCGGCCCTGATCATTCTGTTTGTCCCGCTTCTGACGCTTGCGACCAATGTTGGCGTCGATCCAATTCATTTCGCGGTGTTTGCGGTTCTGAACCTGATGATCGGTCTGACGACGCCGCCGGTGGGCATTTGCATGTTCATCTGTGCCAATATTGCAAAGGCACCGGTCACCACTGTCATCCGGGCGCTGGCGCCGTTCCTGCTGACCAATATCGCGATCCTGTTTCTTGTTTCCTACATTCCGGCGCTGTCAACCTGGCTGCCGTCCCTGATGGAGTAACTCTTTATGCAAACCCGTGTTTGCCGCCTTTACGGTCAGGACGACCTGCGCATTGAAACCGAAGCAACGCCGGACCCGGTCGGGGACGAAGTTCTGGTCCGTGTCGGGGCTGGTGGTGTCTGTGGATCAGACATGCATTACTATTTCGAAGGCGGGATCGGTCAGATCCGCGTGCGCCAGCCGATCATCCTTGGCCACGAAGCCGCCGGGACGGTTGTTGCCTTGGGACCGGATGCAAGCGGCCTGACGGTCGGCCAGAAAGTGGCGATCAATCCAAGCCACCCGTGCGGCAGCTGCTCCTATTGCCAGAAGAATTTGCAACAGCATTGCCTGAACATGAAATTCTTCGGATCGGCCATGCCGATGCCCCATATCCAGGGCGCATTCCGGGATCTGGTCAATGTGCGCCAGGACCAGTGCCTTGCTGTTGGGGATCACACCGATATCGGGGCTGCGGCCTGTGCAGAACCGCTTGCGGTCTGTCTGCATGCGGTTGCCCGGGCGGGCGATCTTGCGGGCAAGAAAGTCCTGATCACCGGGGCGGGGCCGATCGGAACGCTTTGTGCGGCGGCGGCCAAGGCCGCGGGTGCCAGCGAAATCGTCGTCACCGACCTACAGGATTTCGCGCTTGATGTGGCCCGCAAAATGGGGGCGACCCGCACGATCAATATCGCCAAGGCCACTGATGAACTGACCCCCTATGAACAGGACAAAGGCCAGTTTGACGTCTGTCTTGAATGCTCGGCCGCGCCAGCCGCCCTGCGCACCGCCATCAGCACCCTCCGCCCGCAAGGCATTCTGGTGCAGGTCGGTGTGGCCGGTGAAATGCCCGTACCGTTCAACCCGCTGGTCGCCAAGGAAATAACCATCACCGGTACCTTCCGCTTCCATACGGAATTTGCCCAGGCCGTGGCAATGATTGACAGCGGCGCCATCGACGTCACCCCGATCATCACCCAGACCTTCGCGCTTGAAACCGCCAAAGAAGCCTTCGACATCGCCCGTGACCGCAGCAAATCGGTCAAGGTCCAGCTGTCTTTTGCCGGTTGATCTGACGGCAATCGGTCCCAGGTGGCGCGATCCCGGATTTGCATGCGGCATTTCATGCGGATGGCGCCATCAATGCCTTGGATGATGCCCCAGACCGGACATACCAACGTCAGGAGGATACCGGTTTCGGTGTCCTCCTTTTTTTGATTTTGATCCCGTCTCGAAGTGCAGACTCGCGATGATGCGCGGCTTTTGGATGTCAAAAGGCACCGCCGGATGATCCGGTTCGGCTGAATGATTTTGGCTTTTGAGCATATGCACTTTCATGATCCGTTCCCGGAGCCGTGGCATTCAAAATTCCGATAAGCTGTTGATATTAAGCACATAAATTAGGGCGCCATCATCGGCCGTTTTGACTCTCTGTCACCGGAACGGATCGTAGTCCTGTCATTTTAGATGTTAATAAAAATAACAACTTTGTTTACATCATACATAATATGTATTAACTATTCGGACAGAAACAGAAGATGAGTCGCCACCGCCGGGCGTCCCCGCCTTGCGTCACCATGACTTCGACCCTGCTTTCTCTAAAGAACCAATTAAGCAAGTCCCCGGCATCGTTCGGGGAAGGGAGGAATTCAATGAAAATCTCGAAAAATGCCCGGCGCATTGCCGGTGCGTGCCTGATGACCTGTGCCAGTTTTGCGCTTTCCGGCACGGCCTTTGCCCAGACAACCATCAAGATGGCAATGTCTTCTGTTGCCGATCTCGAAAATGACAATGGCATGACCGCCTGGATCATGCAGAACTATGTCAACAGCCACTCTGACAATCTGAAATTCGAAGTCTATGGTTCAAGCGCCCTTGGCGGGGATCAGGACGTGCTTCAGGCGATGCAGCTTGGCGCGGGTGCGACCATGCATGTTGGCGGCACTGCCGTTTATAACAGCATCGTACCGGTTGGCGGTGTGCTCGATCTTCCTTTCCTGTGGCAGGACTTTGACCATGTGGGACGGGCGCTGGACGGCGAACTTGGCGCCAAACTCGAAGAAAAATTCGCTGAATCCGGCTTCAAGGTTTTGGGCTGGGGATATAGCTGGGGCTACCGCAATGTCGTGACCAACGGCAAGGCGATTGAAAAACCCGAAGACATCAAGGGCTTGAAAATCCGCACCATCCAGTCCCCGGTTTATGTTGCTGCTCTGAATGCGATGGGGGCAAATGCCACCCCGATGGCTTTTGGTGAAATCTATACCGCCCTTCAGACTGGCGTTCTTGACGGCTTTGAACATGCCGCATCCATGGTCTATTCAAGCAAACTTTACGAAGTCAGCGACCATGTTGCTTTGACCCGTCATCTGTTCGGTCCGACAGTTCTGACCTATTCGCTGACCCTTTGGAACCAGCTGTCCGAAGAAGACCAGAAAGTTCTGACCGATGCCGCGCATTTCGCGATCGAGGTTAACCGTGCCATGGCTCCGGTTCGTGAACGTAAAGCCCTTCAGCAGCTTGAAGATGTCGGGATGACGATCACCAATGTGGATACCACCCAGTTCCAGAAAGATGCGGTTCCGCTTCAGGACGAACTGGCGGCCGATCTTGATGCGACCGATCTGCTCAAATTGATCCGTGACACGAAATAACACTATCGGGCCGGCATTGCGAAACGGATGTCGGCCCGACCGTTTCATCACGACTGATCGGAAAAAGGCTACTGCGATATGACACGGTTTTGGGCGGTCATCGACCGTACGGTCGAAATGGCCATTTTTGTCATTTTCCTTGGCATTGTGATTGTCGGGACAATGCAGGTTTGCAACCGGTTCTTTTTGAACCTGTCCCTGAGTTGGAGCGAGGAACTCCAGCGTTATGGCCAGATCTGGATTGTATTTCTCGGGGTTCCCGTCGCATATCGATATTGCGCACATATCGGGATGGAAACGCTGACCGATCTTTTGTCCGAACGCGGAAGAGCAGTGTTTTTCGCCATCGTTGATCTGCTTTGGATCGTGCTTGCCATCGCGCTCATTTCCGGAACAGTCGAACTGTCGCGGTTCCTGCAATTGCAAAAAAGCCCGGGCATGGGGTTACCCATGCATCTTGTCTATGCCGCCATTCCGATCGGATCGGGCTACATGATCATCATCGCCCTGCGCAGGTTGTTTGCCTTCCTGAAACACGGCCCGCAGTTTGATTCTCAGATTCGGAATTAACCAATGCTCATAGGTCTTTTTGTCGCACTTCTCCTGATGATCTTCATGGGAATTCCGGTCATCCTGTCGCTGGGGCTTGTTGGCCTGGCCGGGATTCTGATGGTGCCGGAACTTGCCTTGCCGCTATATCCGCAAAAGATGTTCTCAAGCCTCGACAGCTTCAGCCTGCTGGCCATGCCCTATTTCATTCTGGCGGGCGAGTTGATGTCGCGCGGTGGCATCAGTCGCAAGCTGGTTGATTTTGCCGAAACTGTTGTTGGTCATATGCGCGGCGGCCTTGCCCAGGCAAATATCGTCTCGTCGATGATTTTTGCCGGTGTGTCGGGTTCCTCGACCGCTGATACCTCTGCGGTCGGCTCGGTCCTGATCCCGGCGATGAAGGAAAAAGGCTACCCGGCCGGTTATGCTGCGGCCATCACCGCCACCAGCAGCACCATCGGTGCCATCATCCCGCCCAGCATGACGATGATTGTCTATGGTGCGCTTGCCAGTGTCTCGGTCGGCGGTTTGTTCCTGGCCGGGATTATTCCAGGCATTCTGATCGGACTGGCTTTGATGTCGGTTGTTTATCTGCATTCGCTTTCTCCCTCGCGTCACCCTGAATTGCAGAAATCCGGTCAGAAATTCTCGTTCAAACGCTGCTTGCGCTCGCTTGTCGATGTCTGGGCCGCCCTTGTTGCCCCGCTGATCATAATTACCGGCATTCTGGGCGGGGTCTTTACCGCCACGGAATCAGGTGTTGTCGCCTGTATCTTTGCCTTCCTGGTCAGCTTCTTCATCTATCGCACGATCAAGCTGCGTGACCTGCCGCAAATCTTTGTTCAGGCCGCAGTCACCACATCGATGGTTCTGGGCATCATCGGCATCGCCAGCGGCTTTGGCTGGTTGCTGTCCTATCTCAATTTCAATCAGATGATCCTCTCGGCAATCATGTCAACGACACAGGATCCAACAGCGGTCTTCCTGTTGCTGGTTTCCGTGATGCTGGTCCTGACCATGTTTGTCGACAGCATGGCAGTGCTGATCATCACCGTGCCGATTGCCGTTCACATCGGTCACGCGGTGGGTATCAATGACCTGCAGCTCGGCCTCGCACTGGTGATGGCGACCCAGATCGGGTCGACGACGCCCCCGGTTGCGGTTTTGCTGTTTGTCGCATCAAGTATCGCCAAATGCCCCTATGGCGAAACCATGCGCTATTCCTGGAGTTTCATTGCAGCCGAAGTCGCGGCCCTGCTGCTGGTCATTTTCTTTGAACCGCTGACCGTAGCAATACCGTCCTATGTTTTTGGCCGATGATCAGGCAGTTCGCCTTTCTGAAAGAAGATGATGTTTCGTATTTTTCTAACGCACACCCCTGATAGTCTGCCCTTGCTGTTTCCGCCGCGCGCGCGGGCCGAACTGGAAAAACACTGCACACTTGTCATCAATCCGACAGGCAAAGTGCTGAAAGGTGCGGCTCTTGCTCAGGCGGCCGCCGGATGTGATCTTGTGATTGCAGATCGGCAAACGGCTGTGGATCAGTCTTTCTTCACAACGGCAACCGATGTTCTGGCTGTCATGCGCTGTGCGGTGGATATCAGCACGATCGATGTTGATGCCGCCACGGCAAACGGCGTTCTGGTGACGCGATCCATCCCGACCTTTGCCACTTCGGTTTCCGAACTGGCGCTTGGTTTCATGATTGATGGCGCACGCGGGATCAGCCGGTCTGTCGCGGCATACCGCAACGGCGAGGTGCCCGATCCTGGCATGGGTCAGCAACTGTCGGGCAAAACCCTCGGGATTTGCGGTTTCGGGGTGATCGGCCGTCAGCTGGCAATTTTGGGACGGGCATTGGGAATGAACGTGATCGTTACCGATCCGGCCCCCCATCCGATGGCCGAGAATATCAAAAATGTGCCGTTTGACACCCTGGTCGGGTCGGCTGATTTTATCGTCTGCCTGGCGCCTTCAACCCCGCAAACCTTTGGCATGTTTGGTGCCCGGGCATTTTCGCTGATGAAGCCCGACGCAATGTTCATCAATCTTGCCCGCGGCGAACTGGTTGACGAGGTCGCACTTGAACAGGTCCTTGATGCCGGGCAAATCGCATGTGCTGCGATGGATGTGGGCAGCGCACATGATCAGCGTCCGGCAACCCGTCTTGCCGGTCGCAGTGATGTCATTGCAACGCCGCATATTGGCGGACAGACCCCGCAAGCAAGCGAAGGCCAGGCGATGCATGTCGTCTCTCAGGTTTTGCAAATCCTTAACCGGGAAATCCCGGACGAAGCCGTCAATCGCGCTGCTGCCACCAGATTGCAGGCCCGCTTTATGACCTCCGATACCCCTTCAGACAGGAGCACAACATGACCAGCGACCTTGTTGTACCCCTTGGTGCCTGCGACACGCATGTTCATGTCTATCGCAAAGGTGCGAAAACCATTCCCAATGCAATCGCCGCCCCCGAAGAAGACGACGTTGCCCGCTATCGGGCCGTGCGTGATGATCTTGGTCTGACCCGTGCTGTTATTGTACAACCCACTGCCTATGGCACGGACAATTCTGTAACGGCGGACGGGATCAGGGCTCTGGGACGTCGCGAAACGCGCGGTGTGGCTGTTGTCGATGACAAGGTAAGCGACACTACATTGCAGTCCCTGACAGATGCGGGATTTTGCGGTGCCCGGTTTCAGATGCTTGCCGGGGGCATCATCCCGTGGGATCAGCTCGACCGGATCGCCGAGCGGGTCCATGGTTTTGACTGGCACGTCCAGTTGCAGCTTGATGGGCACAACCTGCCCGATCGCGAGTCCCAGATTTTGTCCTGGCCGGGGCAGATCGTCATTGATCATATCGGCAAGTTCCTTGATCCCGTGGGTCCGGATCATCCGGCATTCCGCTGTTTGTTGCGCCTTGTCGATACGGGCCGTGTCTGGGTCAAGCTTTCCGCCCCGTACGAGGTTTCAAGGGTCGGAGAACCGGGATACAATGATGTTTCGGCACTTGCATGTGCGCTTGTTGCCCATGCCCCTGACAGGATGCTTTGGGCGTCGAACTGGCCCCATATCATGACGACGCCGCGCCCCGAAGATCGCAAGATGTTGCAATTATTGAAAAAATGGGCACCTGATGCGGCCTTGCAACGCCGTATACTTTGCGAAAACCCGCAAAAGGTTTATGGATTTGAACCTGTTGTGGCGGATGCCGCACCGGCATGAGATCAAAAATTAAATCGAAACCGGAAGACATATCTTTATGCACGTGACAGACCAGCAAATCCGAACCCCGATCCGCTCGCTTCATACCGAAGCAGTCGAAGTGATCGCGAAATGGTTGATGAGCGGGCGCTATCCGGTGGGGGCGATCCTGCCAAACGAGACGGAAATTGGCGAAGAACTCGGCATATCGCGCACGGTGGTTCGCGAAGCAACCCGGACCCTTGTTGCCAAGGGAATGCTTCAGGTCCGGCGCAAAACGGGTACGATTGTCCGTCCCCTGTCGGACTGGAGCCTGTTTGACCCCGAAGTTCTGGCCTGGCGTTTCCGCTATAACCGTGACACGGTTTTTGTCGATGACATGACCCAGTTTCGGGCGGCGATTGAAACGATTGCCGTCGAAATCTGTGCATCAAATCCGAATTTCGACTGTTCTGTGCTTTATGATTGCTGTGACGCCATGGAGGCGGCATTGAACGGGGAGGGTGACTGGTTTGTCGCCGATCTTGCGTTCCATCGTCACCTTCTGGAAGGCACGGGCAATCAGTTCATTTTACACATGCAGCCGATGCTCGATAACTTCTTTGACGCGATGCTGTCGCCCGAAGTCCTGCTGCCTGAAAACATGCGGATCACCTTGCCCTATCACCGGGCGATTGCCGATGCAATTGCCGCTGGCGACCCGGTGCGTTCGCGTCAGGCCATGCTCCAGCTGGTTCAAAAAGGACGCGAGGATATCCTCAACCGGATCGAAGCCGCCGCAAAGGATGCTCCCGAGAAATAAGCCCATCCTCCCGACGCGCTCGTGTCGGTAACTGTCCTGTCTGCTGCCTGCCGGAATGCCACGTATATGGTCGGCAGCAGGCAGGACATATTTCGCCTGCAAAACCAGCGGTTAAAGTATTTTCTTAACAGCTTGGCGTTTTACTGTCGGGGAACAATATAAAACACGGGCAAACAATCGGGATTTCGGCGTGGCAGAAGAAGACGACGAACAGCAAAGCGGCGGGCAATCAGCAGCCAAGATGGCGATGAAGCAGATCGCCGAACGCGAATTGCGGACCATCCGTCGGCGCATTCGGCGCCGCAGGATGCTTTTGATCGGGTTTTTCCTGTCGGTAACGATCTTTGCCGTGCTGGGCATTGGCTATTCGATCCAGTCCAATCTGGATCTGAGCCGCAACATGATCAGAAGCCCCGAAATCCGTATTCTCGGCTATGACGGGGCGTTGCTTGAAACCATCAAGGGCCATTACAGTCAGGATGTCTCGCTGACCACCCTGCCCGAACGGGTCCAGAACGTCTTTGTCGCCGCGGCCGACCCCGGTTTCTATGATCATTTCGGGGTGTCGGGATCGGATTTTGCCCGGATTTTCAGCGGCCGCGAAGGGGCCGGATCGACCATCACCATGAAGGTCGCGCGCAGCTTCTTCAAAACCAAGGCCAACAGTGCCGGCCGCCATTTCCAGGAAGTGCTGGTTGCCCTGTGGCTGGAATGGAGCTTCAGCAAAAAAACCATCCTGCGCAGCTATCTTGAACGCAGCTATGTCGGGCGCGGCATTTTTGGCATCACAGCAGCATCGCGCATCTGGTATGGCAGCCCGTCCGAACGCATGTCCCTGCATCAGGCCGCCGTCCTTGCCGCGGCCATCAGTGATCCTGAAAAATTCAACCCGCTGTTCTATCCGCGTGAAACCGCCGCCGAAGCCAACGAAATCCTGGCCAAACTCGGCCAATACAAATTCATCGAAGCCGACCGCGTTTCCGCCCTGACCCTGGTCATGCCCAAGCTTGATGTCCAGATCGAGGAAAACGTCCTGTCGGGCTATGTCGTTGATATGGTGCTCGAAGAAGTCGCCGATCTGGTCGGCTATAGCAGCCGCGACATCGATGTGGTCACAAGCATCGATCTCAAGGTGCAAAACCTGGCCCGCGATATCGTTGCCGAGGTCTCCGAACTGCGACTAAAACCGCGCGGTGCCGATCAGGTCGGCCTGCTGTCGATAAGCCCCGAAGGCCGCATCCGTGCGATGATTGGCGGGGCGAACTACACCCCGTTCCAGCGCAACCGCGTGACCGAGGTCCGCCACCCGGCCGGACGCATGATCAAGATCGCCACCTATTATTATGCGCTCAATGAAAACAGCGACCCGGCGCAATGGGTGCGTGATAACCGCATGGCGGTCGGCGGCTGGCGGCCGATCAACCCCGATCACGAATATCAGGGGCAAATATCACTGCGCGAAGCTTTCGTGCGCGATGTCAACACGGTGCCGACCAATCTGGCCGATCATTACGGGCTGCTCAATGTGCGCGAATATGCCCGCAATATCGGCATCAAAAGCCCGCTTTCGACCGATATCCGAACCGTCGTCGGTCTTGATCCGGTCACCGTAAGCGACATTGCCGCCATTCATGCCCTGCCGCAGAATTCCGGCAAACCGCCCATGATCACCCTGATCAACAGCGTATCCTATACCGACGATCCGAAATCGATTCCGATCTATCAGCGCGTTGAAAACCCGGAAACGGAAAAACGCCTGACTGATGAGGCGATCCAGGGATCCTACGTGCTTTATGCCAGCGTCACCGACCCGCAAGTGCGCCTTGACCGGCCCTTTGCCGGATACGGCACCGTGGCGGGTGGGCGGACCGATGCCTGGTATGTCGGCTTCTCGTCCGATCTGATCACCGCGGTCTGGGCCGGCAATGACGCGCGCGAACGCATGGATGTACGCGGCGAGGTAGAACTTGCGTCTTTGTGGCGGTTATTTATGCTGGATGCCCATGACGGCTTGCCCATCCGTTCGATGATCCGTGCGTCTTCGCAACGGCGCCGGGACGGTGATGGTGTAACCGACCTGTGGAAACAGGATCTGAACGCAAAAAATGATAATTAATCAGGGTCACGGCTCTTTCATATTATTGTAAATGGTGATTGGTCTTCCGATCGATCAGTTTGCAATAATCGTGAACGGGCACGGCCCGGGTCGCAAAGCGGGGAGACGGGGGACTCCCTCCTCGGTTGGGACATATTGATACTAATACGCCGGATTGAACGGCGCATCCGCCTGACGGGCAAGTGACATCGTTTTTGACGTCACTTTGGCGCGCGCGGATGTGTTTGTCATGACTCCGGTCCAGACCGATAGGTGCATGTGTGGCCCAAAGAGAATTCAAACGGCGAACCAGCGTTCGCAAGGGATCAACCGGAACAAAGCGCAAGAAAAAGCGCGTCAGCAGTGCGGGCAAACGCAAGGGAAGCCTGTTTTCACGCCTTGGGGATATGATCCCGGGGCCAGAAGCCATTGCCAAATTCATTGTTCTGGGCTCGATCTGGGTCATGGTGCTGGGCGGGGGCGTGATCGCCTATTACGGCTATGGTCTGCCCGAAAAGGTCAGCTTCGATGTCGCCAGCGAACGCAAACCGTCAATCCGCGTCATCAGTATTGATGGCGCCACCCTTGCCTCCTATGGCAACCGCTATGGCACCCCGGTCGAAGTTCGCGATCTGCCCGATTATGTCGGTCAGGCCTTTGTCTCGATCGAAGACCGCCGGTTCTATGACCATTTCGGGGTTGATGTGGTCGGCATCCTGCGCGCGGCCTGGACCAATCTGACATCGGGCCGCATCGCCGAAGGCGGCAGCACCATTACCCAGCAGCTCGCCAAAAACCTGTTCCTGTCCCCCGAACGCAGCTTTGGCCGCAAGATCGAAGAAGTCCTTCTGGCGATCTGGCTGGAATTCAAATTCGACAAACAGCAAATCCTGTCGCTTTATCTCAACCGCATCTATTTCGGGTCGGGCCTTTACGGGATTGATGCCGCTGCGCGCTATTATTTCGGCACCGACCCGCGGCGTCTGAACCTGTATGACGCGGCTGTTCTGGCCGGCCTGCCCAAGGCACCAAGCCGCTATAACCCGATGGTCGATCCGGTCAAGGCCGCCGAACGTGCCAATATCGTGCTGGCTGCCATGGCATCGACCGGCGCACTGACCAATGCGCGGGCCGAACGCGCCAAACAGTTCCGCGTTCGCACCGCGCGCAAGGCCAATACCGGCCCGGGTGTGCGCTATTTCTCGGACTGGGTGCTGGATCGGGTACGCGATTATGTCGGCTATATCGATCAGGATCTTCTGGTCCACACCACCCTTGATTCCCGCCTTCAGGAAATCGCCGAATTCAATCTTGAACGCGCACTTGAAAGCAACGGCGCAAAGGCCAAACACGTCACCCAGGGCGCCCTTCTGGCCATGACCCCGGACGGGGCGGTGCGCGCAATGGTCGGTGGACGCGACTATTTCGAAAGCCAGTATAACCGCGTGACCCAGGCCCGCCGTCAGCCGGGATCGGTGTTCAAACTGTTTGTCTATCTGGCCGGTCTGGACAAGGGCCTTGGCTCAAACGACTGGATGCGCGATGTCGGCATTACCATCAATGGCTGGGAACCGCGCAACTTTGACCGCAAACATCACGGCACCATGTCGATCCGCGATGCGGTTGCGACCTCGAACAACTCGATTGCCGTGCAGATGGCGATGGAAGTCGGTCTGGACAAGGTCATCCAGAAGGCCCGCGATATGGGCGTTTCATCGGAACTCAAAGCCGAACCAAGCCTTGCCCTGGGTACCAGCGAAGTCTCGATGCTGGAACTGACCGGGGCCTATGCCATCGTTGCCAATGGCGGTTTTTCGGTCTTCCCGCATGCGGTCAGCAAGATTGTCGGGCGCGGTGGCGAAGTTCTTTATGAACGCAGTGACGATTTCCCCGCCCGCCTTCTTAACCCGCTTCATGCCGGTGAAATGAACAACATGCTTTCGGCCGTGATTGCCAAGGGCACCGGACGCAACGCGATCATCGACCGCCCGACAGCGGGCAAAACCGGCACCACATCGGATTATCGCGATGCCTGGTTCATCGGGTACAGCTCCGATCTGGTGGCCGGTGTCTGGATGGGCAATGACGATGGCAGCCCGATGGACGAAGTCACCGGTGGCGGTTTGCCCGCGACGCTGTGGCATGACTTCATGCTTCATGCCCATCAAAACATCCCGGTCCGATCGCTTGGCAAGGCCGCCCTTGCCCGATCCAAAAAGGTCGGCGAAGATGAAAGCTGGCGCGATTTTACAAAAGGCTTCAGTGCCAGCAGTAAAAAAGAATAGCGCGCAAAGAAGCGCATTCAAGGCAGCGGATCATGGCGGCATGATCCGCTGTTTTTGTTTGGGGCATTGATCGGAAGTTTCAGCCAAAAAAAAGACCGGCATCGATAAACGAGCCGGTCTTCAAGTTTGGTTTGCATGGTCACACCACATAGGGGGCAGTGTGACCAGGGAGTTTCTCACCTGTCGGTGTGCGACGCTCGGAGTCGGAGTGGACAACTCATCGCTTGCAGCGGCCGATTGGCGCTGAGGGTGACGCAGCGCCGCGGTGAGGGTCTCAGGCAGCGACTGCCTGATCAGTGAGCGCCTCAAGGAATTCCAGGCATTCCTCAAGTTGCGAAATCTCGATAAATTCGTTGGGCTTGTGGGCCTGCTTGATGCTGCCCGGGCCGCAAATGATTGACGGGATATTGCCCTGTTTTTCAAATACGCCGCCTTCCGAACCGTATGACACCTTGCCCGAAATTTCCGGGATGATGTTGCGCACAAGTTCGAATGCCGGGGCATCGGTGCAATCGCCCATCCCCGGATAGGAAAAGATCTTTTCCCATTCAAATCCGGTTTCCGGGGCCTTTGCCTTCATTTCCGCATCCAGTGTCGCCATGACCGTATCGCGAATTTCGGCAATCACCGCTTCGGCGTCATGTTCGGGCAGATGGCGGATTTCAAAGGTGAATTCACAATAATCCGGGGTGACGTTGGTCGCCGTGCCGCCGCCGATCGTCGTGGTCAGCATGGTGCTGTGCGGGACGGTGAAATCTTCGTCAAACGGACCGTTTTCTTCGAAATCGCGGGCTTTCTCGGCAATCAGATTGATCGCACGTGACGCATATTCGATGGCATTGACATGGTTGGGCGCAAACGAGCTGTGCCCGGCCGTGCCGGTAACGCCCACACGCATCGAATATTTGCCTTTCTGGCCATTGATGACCTTCATGTCGGTCGGCTCGCCGATCACGGCCAGACGCGGCGGGGTATCCATTGCGGCCAGATGGTCAACCATCGATCCGACACCGATGCAGCCGACTTCCTCGTCATAGGACAGGCACAGATGGAACGGCATGGTCAGGTCGCGTTTGACCAGATCGGGGATCAGCGCCAGCACACAGGCCGAAAAGCCCTTCATATCGGCCGCACCGCGGCCAAACAGTTTGCCGTCACGCTCGGTCAGTTCAAATGCCGGGCTGACCCAGGTGGTCTCAAGGGCCGGCACAACATCGGTATGACCCGAAAGCGCAATGCCCGGAACCCCTTTGGGGCCGATGGTCGCAAGCAGGTTGGCTTTCTCGCCCGTTTCATCATGGAACAGGGTCGATTCAATGCCATATTCCGCCAGATAGTCGCGGACAAAATGGATCAGACCGAGATTCGAGTTTTTGCTCGTGGTGTCGAACGCAACCAGCTTGCCAAGCATATCGATGGCACTATGGAGGCGGGACATATTGGTTTTGGACATTCTAACTTTCTCGTTTCTCGGATCAGGAAGCGGATGCGGTGGCCGCAGCACGCTTTTCGCGCCATTTCTTCCATTCACGGCGAATGGTCAAAGTGACGAACAAAACAGTCAGGACAAAGAAGCCCCAGGAAATCCACGATTGGAAGAAGACGCCAAGATCACCGCGCGAAATCGCCAGCGACCGGCGCATATTGTCTTCAAACATCGGGCCAAGGATAAAGGCGATCAGGAACGGGGCTGCCGGGATATTCAGCAGCATCATGATAAAGCCGACCACACCCATCACCAGCAGAACCGTGACGTCAAACGGGCTGGCCCCGATCGAATAGATGCCATAAACGCACAGGATCAGAATGCAGGGCAAAAGCAGCGTCTGCGGAATGCGCGAGATTTTGGTAAAGGCATTTGCCGTGACCTTGCCTGCGATAAACAGGAAGACCGAACTGAACAGAATGCCGATAAACAGCGCGTAAACCTCGCCGATATTGTTCTGGAACAGAAGCGGGCCGGGGGTCAGGCCATGGATCATGAAGGCACCCAGCATCACACCGGTAATGACGTCACCGGGAACACCCAGCGCCATCAACGGGATCATGGTTGCGCCACAGGCGCCGTTATTGGCTGATTCGGATGCCGCAACACCTTCAAGTTCGCCTTCGCCGAACTTGTCACCGTTTTTCGACGTCCGGCGGGCCTCGCTATAGGAAAAGAACGCAGCAGTCGACGGACCGATACCGGGAATGGCACCCAGAATAACCCCGATCAGCGACCCGCGGCAGATCGATTTGATCGATCCGCGGAATTCCGAAAGTGTCAGGCGGTTATCACCAAGTTTAAGGGCTGCATTGTTTTCTTCCGGACGGAACACAACCATCTTGATCAGTTCAGGAAGCGCAAACAGACCGATCAGAACCGGCACCATGCCAAGACCCGATTTCATGTCTTCGGACAGGGCAAAGCGGTAAGAGCCGTAAATATCTTCACCAACAGTTGCCAGCAACAGGCCAAGACAGGCCGAAATGATGCCCAGAACAAGCGAACGGCCGGAAATACTCGCAACAATCGTCAACGAGAACGCCATCAGCATGAAGAATTCCGGCGGGCCAACACGCAGCGCAAACATCGCCAGGGGCATCGCCAGGAAGAACAGCGAAATATTCGAAATGAAATCGCCGATACAGCTTGAAACCAGCGCCATGTTCAGCGCCTTGCCACCCTTGCCGGCCCGGGCCAGCGGATAGCCGTCAAGAACCGTACAGGCAGCCGATGCGGTGCCCGGCGTCTTGATCAGGATGGCTGAAATCGACCCGCCATAGGTCGACCCCTTATACAGCGCGACCAGAAGAAGAATACTGGTGACCGGCGGCAGATAGAAGGTAAAGGGCAGGGCAAGGGTCACGGCCATCGTACCGGTCATGCCCGGGATGGCACCAATGATCACGCCACCCCAGATCCCGGCAAACATCGCCAGAAAGTTCGGCAGGGTCGCGACCGCCTCAAAGGCATAAAGCAATTCATTCCACATAACGATGGGGACTTTCGATCAGATCAGGGTTACGAGGTCAGAAGAACAGCGTACCTTCGGGGAAGGGCGTATGGGTGACTTCGGTAAACAGCAGATAAAGCAGAACCGGGAAGATGACGGTCAGGCCGATCATCCAGAACTTGCGTTCGAAATTACCGGTCATGATGAACAGCACACCCAGCATCACAATGGTTGCCGGCACAAATCCGACGATCGGCATTCCGATGACAAAGGCGGCAAACACAACCAGAACAGCGGCAAATCGAACGATCAGCGTCTTGTGACTCATGATCCGGGTGCCAAGGCTGGTGACCTGGTTGCGGCTGGCTTCGCGCATTTTGGGAAAGGCCAGAATGACGGCCAGAACCCCCATCACCAGCCCGATGATCGCGACCACGCGCGGCCACATGTCAGGCGGTGGCGCAAAGCCGGGAATGAAAGACGGAACCTTCACATAGATCGGGATCAGAACGAACAGGACGATGGCAAAAAATGCCGTGGCAAGCAGCCCTGCATAGAAATCGCGATTTTGGTTCATGGTTCCGTCTCGCATTAAAAGTCTGAATTAAACGACGTTCGAAAACGTCTTACTGGATGTAGCCGAACTTCTTGGCCATACCGTTGTAAAGCTCAAACTGGCTTTTAACGTAAGCGGACGGATCTTCGTCACCAATGACCGAGGTCGAACCGCGTTTCGCAGCAAGATCAAGCCACTGTTCGTCGGTCGCAACTTTGCCAAGGATTTCGGTCCACTTGGCAACGACGTCTTCCGGAAGACCTTTCGGAGCATAAAGACCGCTCCAGCCGCCAACCTGGCCGGCCTGTGCGTAACCCAGTTCTTTGGCGGTCGGGACGTCCGGAAGGGCAGCCATACGCTTCGGCGAATAAACCATCAGCGGGCGCATTTTACCGGCTTCGATATGGGGCATCAGCGAACCCGCTGCAATCGCCAGGAAGTCAACGTGACCGCCAAGCAGGGCAGCAGCCAGGGCCGAACCGCCTTTATATGGCACGAGGGTAGACGCGGTCAGCGGATCAAGATCGACATCAGACAGCAGGGCCTGAACCGAGAAACCGTCAATCGCGGTGGGGCCGGATGCGGCATAGGTGGTTGCACCGTTGCTGTCTTTGATTTTCTCGATCAGCTCATCAACGGTTTTGATGTCGGAATTGGCGTTAACAGCCAGGATCATCGGGGTGGATTCGAGAATACCCAGGAAGGTGTAATCGTCCCAGCCAACCGGGCTGTCAGCATAAACTGCCGGATACAGCGCCATGCCAACGCGCGACAGCAAAAGGGTATAGCCGTCCGGCTTCTGTTCGGTGACGAAACGCGCACCGTTCATGCCACCATTACCGGTTTTGTTGACCACAACAACCGGCTGGCCGTCGGTGTAGCTGCGTGCGGTTTCTGCAAGCGCACGGCCGGCAAGATCCGATGCACCACCCGCACCATAAGGCACGACAAGGGTGATGGCTTTTTCAGGATAGGCATCAGCCTGGGCGGTTGAGATCATGGTGGTCGTCGCAAGGATGGCGGCCGCTAGGCCGGCTGCTTTTTTGAGCTGTCGAAACATTTTCATGTCTCCCTGTGTGGTGGTGGCAGGATTGCCGGAGCTCTGTCTTTTGTTTTTTTGTGGCTTCATCCATAGACAAACTATAACTGGTGACGCAAAAAATTAATTTCAGTATAACTAATTTACATACTGAGTGTGTTCATGGCACAAGACGCATGTCACAACCCATGCCGGAACACCCGATCAAAGGCCAAAGCCTGGCCCAAACCCGGCCCGTGCGGACAGTCAAGGCCAGCGGATCATGTCGGATCATGTCGGATCATGTTGGACCAAGTCGGGCAAGCTCGGACGAAACCGGGGCCAGTTGGGGCAAGCCGCGGCAAGTTGCGCTCCACCGGCACCAACCGGGAATGGCTTGGCGTCATGCTGGGAGCCAAACCGGAGCCAGATCGGAACCCGACCGGCTCAGATCGGAGCAAGATTGGAGACAGGCCGGAGCCCGGCCGGAGCCAGACTGGGGCAAGGTCGGGGCAAGGCCGGGACAAGTTCGCCACTGTCCCGATCCGGCCGCAGATCGGGATGGCACAGGCAACCCGCGCCTGCCACCTGCATCGGGTCGCCATATCCGACGGCTCAATCGGGCGATTGGTCCGAAAAGCCTGATCGGGCACATGCCGGGGCGCGCACCGGACTCGTCCGGGCGGGCAAGGGGGGCAAGCTGCTCTGACGGATGGCTGGTTCAGACCGCCTGATGGCCTGATCGGCCCATTTGCCGCCGGCGTTCGGATGGTATGGCGGGGAACGATGGCCGCGAAGTTTGACTGTTCAGTCAGATCGGGCAGTCAAACCGGGCAGCCAGACCGTGAAGCCGGACTGGAAAACGGGCCGGAAAACGGGTCGTAGAACGGGTAGGAAAGCTGATCGGGGCGTCTGCTGCAAAGCCCGCCAGCGGACGGGCGCGACGTTGGATGGGGCAACCCGCCGCTGACCTGCCGGGCCGCTCGCCCTGTCCGGGCCGGGGACGGGGTGCGGCCCTGATTTGTTGAGTGTTTGACCGGATGCCTTGGGCATTCAGACGGGCCGTTTTTGCGGTCGGACTTTTTGGACGGAACCTGAATTATGAACCTGCGCGAACTTGAAAGTTTCAATGCCTTTATGACCTATGGTTCGGTGACCAAGGCTGCCCAGGCGATGAATATCAGTCAGCCGATGGTCAGTCGGCTGCTCAACAATTTCGAAAAATCGGTCGGGTTCGAACTGTTCAGCCGCAAACGCAATCAGCTGACCGCAACGAGCGAGGCCCAGCAATTTCACGCCACCGTCTTGCGGTCGCTCAATGCCTTTCGCGAAGTTGAAACCCAGGCCCGTGCGATTGCCAACGAGCAGCTCGGATCGATCCGCATTGCAGCCCAGCCGATCTATGTTGATACCTATCTGATTGATGTGGTTGCCAAATTCAAACAGGCCCATCCCAATGTCTCGATCAGCATCACCGATACCGGGCTTGAGGGCATGCTTGATATGATCTCGACCCGGCAATGTGATCTCGGGATCGGCATTACCCTTGATCTTCAGGATCCCAACGTTCTGGTCACCCCGCTTGCGCAATCGCGCGCGGTCTGTCTGATGCCGGTTGATCACCGGCTGGCCGGGTTTGAAACCATCGATATTGATCTTTTGCGCGGCGAAAACTTTGTCGAACTGTCGATCGGCTCACCGTTGCGCACCAAGATCGACTATATTTTCCAGATTGCCGGCTGGCCGCGCAAGATCGCGGTCGAAGGCCGCACCATCCGCACCGTGTCGCGACTGGTCGAACGCAATGTCGGCATTGCCGTCAGTGACCCGTTCGCAGCCCTTCTGGTCGATAACAGCAAGGTGGTGGCGCGCACCCTGACCCCGGCCATTGAATGGGACGTTGCCCTATTCACCGCCTCGCGCGAACTCAGTGCCGTGGAAAAAAGTTTCCTGGCCTTCCTGCGCGCTGAACTGCCCCGCCTGCGCGAAAGCGGTTGCGTGATCTAAGATCGACGCGACCCCATACCGGCAACATACTGGCAACGCAATCTGGCAGGTGTAAACTTTTCTTTACAGCCGTGTCGGTGTTGCCGTGCTGCCGATCGCCGCGGAAAAGCTGATTGTTAGTTCCAAGCTAATAATCCGCGCGATTATTCGTTAGCGCTTATCAAAAGCAAGCTTGGCGGCCAGTCCCAAAAACACGCAACCGGTAAAAATCTGGAAACCACGGGCGATCCGGGCGGAGCGGGCAAACAGCTGCCCAAGCTTCCCGGCAAAACTTCCGACCAGACAATTGATGATGGTTCCGCCGACATTCAAAATCAGTCCGAAAATCAGGAACTGCACCAATATTGATCCGCGCGATGCATCAACAAATTGCGGGATAAAGGCTAGAACAAAGACGATGATTTTCGGGTTCAAAAGGTTCACCACAATCCCGTCACGCCACGCGCTAAAGGCGCTGGAACGCTTGGTTTCTACCGGTGTCAGATCCTGCCCCTGTGATCGGAACGCCCCGATGGCCAGCCAGACCAGATAGGCAATCCCAAGCCAGCGCAAAACTTCCAGTGCCACCGGATGGGCCGCAACCAGTGCTGCCAGTCCAAGACCGGCCAAAAGCGTATGGATCATCGCACCCGTTGCGATCCCCAGACTTGCGGCATTTCCGGCGCGGGGGCCGGACTTGATGCCCTGACCAAGACAAAACAGCATGTCATTGCCCGGCGTCATGTTCAGCGCCAGTGCGGTGGGGATAAAAATCGCCAGTGTTTCAAGCGGGATCAGCATGGGTGGGGCTCCAAAAACTGTGCTGTTACGGTGGTTTAAGCCATTCAGGGTGTTGCTGTTTCAGGCGTCGCAGTGGTGATTTCTTGCAGGTTTGGTCAATGTCAAAGCCTACGGTCGTGTGCCTTTGTCACGGGGAAGCCGGTCTGGCGGGCTTGGCGCTGTTTGCAGCCTTTATCCGGACATCAATCCTGCTTTCCCGCGCAGCGCGATCTAGCCGCCCGCGCCATAGCGATGCAGGCCTGAACCGTGACGTTTGAGCCAGTGCTGCTGTTTCTTGGACGGGCCATAAAGGTCTTCGACCACGGCCCAGAACCGCGCGGAATGGTTGAGTTCCTGAAGATGGGCAACTTCGTGGGCGACCACGTAATCAAGCACATCTTCAGGGGCAAGAACGAGTCGCCAGCTAAAGGACAGATTGCCGTTTGACGAACAACTGCCCCAGCGCGTGCGGGTGTCTTTAAGCGATATGCGACTGATTTTCTTGCCGATCCGATCGGCATAGGCATGGGCCCGCGGGGCGATTTCAAGCTTGGCCTGTTTTTTGAGCCAGTCGGTCACCCGCCGGTTGGTATATTCCGGCTGGCCCGATACCCAGATCACCCCGGCCTCGGCCCAGACCCCGCGTTTGGCATCGGGAACAGCGCGGATGGCGTGATCGTGGCCCAGGAATGGAATCCACGCGCCCGGTGCAAACTGCACCCGTTCGGGAAGGCGCTGAATATGGGCGGTGACCCAGTCGCCATGCTGATGAAGCATCGAAATCGCGGTTTTGCGCGACACCCCGTTGGGCACGATAATTTCCACCCCGTCAAAGGCCGGATCGATACGCAATTTAAGTCGCGATGCGCGCGCACTGGGGCGCAAACGGACCGGCAGGGGTCCGATTTTGGGCAGATCGATCTCGGTTTCTTCGGTTGCTTTGAGCATTCGGAGCGGTTTTTTCCAAAAGCAGGGCGAAAATTTGCGGGTTTTTGTGCCTTTTTGACATCAACCCCATCTTGGGTCTTGCCCGCTGGTAGTGTTTTCCTATACTCCGCGCTCAAGGTCTAGGGCTCTTTGCGCAAGCTGCCCTGCATTTTGCGCAAAGAGCCGTCGAACTGTCCAATGGACCGTTCGGGGCCGATCGCAACAACAATGTTGCATAGCCAACAGGGATGAATGGCCAAATCAAGCCGCGCCCTGGATTTTATCGGAAGAAGAAAGGCGTCACTCCCATGAGCGATAAGGTCAAAAAGGTCGTCCTTGCCTATTCTGGCGGTCTGGATACCTCGATCATCCTGAAATGGCTTCGCGAACAGTATAACTGCGAAGTCGTAACCTTCACCGCCGATCTCGGCCAGGGTGAAGAGCTGGAGCCGGCCCGTAAAAAGGCGGAAATGTTCGGCGTGAAACAGATCTTTATCGAAGATCTGCGCGAAGAATTCGTTCGCGACTACGTTTTCCCGATGTTCCGTGCCAACGCCCTTTATGAAGGTGTTTACCTGCTCGGTACCTCGATCGCGCGTCCGCTGATCGCCAAGCGCCAGATCGAAATCGCCGAAGAAGTCGGCGCAGACGCCGTTTCCCATGGTGCAACCGGCAAAGGCAACGACCAGGTCCGTTTCGAGCTGGGTTATTATGCCCTTAAGCCGAACGTAAAGGTTATCGCGCCGTGGCGTGAATGGAACCTGAATTCGCGTACCGCCCTTCTGAACTTCGCACGCGAGCATCAGATCCCGATTTCGGCCGACAAGCTTGGTGGCGATGAGCCGCCCTATTCGACCGATGCCAACCTTCTGCACATTTCGTATGAAGGCAAGGCGCTGGAAGATCCGTGGGTCAAGCCGAACGAAGGCATGTTCGAACGTACCGTGTCCCCGCAGAACGCCCCCGATGCGATCACCACGATCGAGGTTGAGTTCGAACAGGGCAACCCGGTTGCGATCAATGGCGAACGCATGAGCCCGGCCACTTTGCTGACCAAACTCAACGAAGTTGCCGGCAAGAACGGCATCGGTCGTCTTGATCTGGTCGAAAACCGTTATGTCGGCATGAAGTCGCGCGGCGTTTACGAAACCCCGGGCGGCACCATTCTGTCGGTGGCGCATCGCGCGATGGAAAGCATCACCCTTGACCGTAACGCCGGTCACCTCAAGGACGAGCTGATGCCGCGTTATGCCGAGATGATCTATAACGGTTACTGGTGGTCGCCGGAACGTCAGGCCATCCAGCGCCTGATCGACGAAACCCAGAAAACCGTGAACGGTGTTGTCCGCCTTGACCTTTATAAGGGCAATGTCACCGTCACCGGCCGCAAGTCGCCGAACTCGATCTACTCCGAAGAGCATGTCACGTTCGAAGCCGACACCGTCTATAACCAGCGCGATGCAGAAGGCTTCATCAAACTGAATGCCCTTCGTCTGCGTCTTGGTTTTGACCGCGACAGCGTGAAGTAAGTTTTCCGCACGTAATTGTGGAAAGACAAACGAGGGGCATGATTGCCCCTCGTTTTCGTTTGAAAGCCCGGCTATAAAGCCGGGAGATTGGCTTGTTCAGATAATTGTATCGGTGATGCAACGCTATAAATGTACCGTCGAATATGACGGCCGCCCGTACCACGGCTGGCAATACCAGGACGAAGTGATTTCGGTTCAGAAGGTCTTTGAGGCCGCGATCGAAAAATTCGCCGGTACATTCGTGCGCGTCTATGTTTCCGGCCGAACCGATGCCGGGGTGCATGCCCTTGGTCAGGTGGTGCATTTCGATTTGCCGAAATATTATCCGGCAGAAGCCGTGATGAATGCGATCAACCATCACCTCAAACCCGATCCGGTGGCGATCAAGGAATGCGAGGAAGTCACAGAAGACTTCCATGCGCGCTTTTCATCAAAGAAGCGCTACTACATGTATCGCATCATCAATCGCCGTGCGCCGCTGACCTTTGAGGCCGGGCTGGCCTGGGGGATTTACAAGCCCCTTGATATCGATGCGATGAACGAAGCCGCCCAGCATCTGATCGGCACCTTTGATTTTACGACGTTCCGGGCAACCGAATGTCAGGCCAAAAGCCCGATCAAGACGCTGGAAAAACTTGAAATCAAACGCAGCGGGGAAAACCCGCTTGAAATCCGGGTCTTTACCGAAAGCCGGTCCTTTTTGCATCATCAGGTGCGCAATATGGTCGGCACCCTTGTTCTGGTCGGCAAGGGCAGCTGGAAGCCGATTGACGTCAAATCGGCACTTGAGGCCAAGGATCGCCGTGCGGGGGGCCCAACCGCCCCGGCAGACGGGCTGTATTTCGTCAAGGTCGATTACTAGGGCCCGATCCTGGAACTGGCCCCGAAAACTGACCTCGAGATTTGACCCCCAGATTTAACCCGGAAAGCCGACCCAAGAGCTGACGCAAAGGCTGACTCAAAAGCTGACTCCGGGGGCATGCCCCAAGACCCGCTTGTGCGTCACGTCGGTAGATTTTTTTCGTTTTGTATCGTTTCAATTCCGGTTTCACCACGCGCCTGCGCGGTGCGCCAGAAGCTGTTCAAGGCCGTCAAAAACGCAGTTTTCGGCGGGTTGAACAAGGTGCGGGACAATGCAAGGCAGTCGCAAATTGATGTGACTATTCAATGGTCTAATTAATTATACATAAATATTAATTGTGTTATTGTACATTTTATAAGGAATCTAATCCTGGCGCTAAGACCTTCGTGAAATGTGAACAGAAACCATTCACTGGCAGCCTCTTTTTTACCGGTGATGGTGAAGAGTGAGAGAGCATGTCCAAAAGTCTGGTTTTGAAAGTTGCGCTTGCCGCCGTTCTTATTTTGATGAGCGGGATAATCTTGCTGGGTATTCTGATCATGCAACGCGTCGATCAGAAAGTCGCAGCCGACAGTATCGCGTCGCAGAAGCTTAACCTGCGCATTGCCGCGATGTTGCTTCAGGATGCCAATCCTGATTTCAAAATGACGATCAGCAAGGATGGCGAGACATCCAATCTGATCATGAATGAAATCCCCGACCTGTCATCCCATGAACTGATTGATCGTATTGGTACCGCTACC
Source organism: Thalassospira povalilytica (assembly GCF_002844235.1). Taxonomy (GTDB): domain Bacteria; phylum Pseudomonadota; class Alphaproteobacteria; order Rhodospirillales; family Thalassospiraceae; genus Thalassospira; species Thalassospira povalilytica. The sequence goes on from NZ_PGTS01000003.1 coordinate 512,187, forward strand.
GGCGAAACCGCCACAGTCTTTGCCTATGTACCGGCAGAACAGGACTTCGTGCGGGTATCGACCAATATCATCAAGCCTGATGGCAATCGTGCGGTTGGCACGATGCTTGGCAAAGGCAGTGCTGCCTATGAGCCGATCATGTCAGGCAAAACCTTCCGGGGTGAGGCGCTTATTCTCGGGACTGAATATATCACGCAATACAGCCCGATCATGAGCCCGGCCGGGGATGTGTTGGGCATCCTGTATGTCGGGATCAAAAAGGAAGACGTCGTTGCGGTTTCCGATGAAATCGCCATCCGTATCGCGGTGGTCGGCCTGATTGTGGCTGTGGCCTCGGCGGTTTTGCTGTTCCTGTTGCTGCGCTGGCAGCTTGGCCCGCTTCGGGTTCTGAGCCAGACGATTTCGCGCTTTGTTGATCGTGATTTCAGCCAGGAAGTTTCCTTTGTCGATCGCAAGGACGAAATCGGTTCGATTGCCAACGGTCTGGTGCGCTGGCGTGAAACGGCCGCGAAGATCGAAGAAGCCGAAGAAGCCCGTGCACAGGCCGAAAAACGGGCCGAGAAGGAGCGTATCGATCAGCGCAACCGGCTGGCCGTTGAACTTGAACAATCGATTGGCCAGATCGTGACATCGGTGCGTGAAGCAACCGGCGGCATGATGCAGTCGACCTCAAGAATGCGGGAATCGGCCAACCATTCGGTCAGTCAGAGCCAGAAGGTTTCTGATGCAGCCAATGATTCGGCACGGAACGTTCAGACCGTTGCTGCCGCGACCGAAGAATTGTCGGCATCGATCAGCGAGATTGGCGGGCAGGTCCGTGAATCGACGACAATTGCTGAAACCGCTGTGGGTGAAGCATCGCGGGCCAATGAAATGGTCGGCGGTCTTGCCGAAGCCGCAGAACGTATCGGCGAGGTTGTCAGCCTGATCAACGACATCGCAGCCCAGACCAACCTTCTGGCGCTCAATGCGACGATCGAGGCAGCCCGTGCGGGTGAAGCAGGCAAAGGATTTGCTGTGGTTGCACAGGAAGTCAAAAACCTTGCCAACCAGACGGCCAAGGCCACCGATGACATCGCCCAGCAGGTCGGTGCCATTCAGGATGAAACCAAGGTAACGGTCGAGGCGATCGAGAAAGTCACACAGACGATCTCGTCGATCAGCGAAATTGCCAACGGTATCTCATCCGCGGTCAATGAACAGAACGCCGCAGTCAATGAAATCGCCAATAGTGCGACCAGTGCTTCTGCCGGATCGACAGAAGTGGTTGCCAATATTGACGAAATCCACGAAGCCGCGACCAATAGCGGTGCGGCTGCCGGTGAACTTGATACCAATGTGGCCGCCCTTGCAAAACAGATCGATACCTTGCAGGGCACCGTATCGGACTTCCTGTCGCAATTGCGCGCAGGCTAAATTACGACCACCGGCAGGTGCCGGTTCGGACCGTGATCAATCTGACAAACGAAAAAAAAGGGTGGGCCAAGTCCCACCCTTTTTTATGGCTGATCTGATCAGGTGCCTGGCGCATAGCCGAAGGATTTGAAGATATCGCCGTCTTCGGGAAGCCGCACCTTGTTGATGCCCGGGAATTCATCGCGCCAGACTTCGTTGGCATAATAATTCCGATAGAATGCGGAATCCTTGCTGGCTTCCTTTGTGGATCGGGTCAGTTCCCGAAACATGCCGGATGGGGCGTCAAGATGGGGGCTTAGCGTTTGGAAAGCCTGCATCTGATCTGTGACGAAATCTTCGAATTTGATGACGGTATAGCCGATCCCCTTGTGGTCGAGCTTGTCCATCAGGTCGCGATAGGATCGCAGCTTTGCAGCATATAGTTCCAGCGGCTTATAGGTTTTTTTCGGCAAATTGTCGCGACCGACTGTTTCCCAGTCCATTTTGGCAAAATCAATCAGGCTGGCCGGCTTTTCAACAAGCAGATGATAGGGTTTCTGAAACAGACCGATCAGCCATGAAAGCGGATGGCGTACCGTAAACACAAAATGGACGTCGTCATTGACCGTCGCGACATCAAAATATGTCGCGGCATGTTTCCATTGTTCCAGAATCGGGCGGCCCTTGAAGGCAGCATCAATAAGTTGTTCTTTGCCCTTGGTCGAAATCCCCATCCGCATCATGATTGCCAAATTCTGCCGGGCTTGCGGGGATACTTCGGCCAGAACACTTGGCAGAACCACGGATTTGGAATTGCCCCTGATTACGGTCATCAGGGCGTTGGTTCCGGTATTGCGTTCGCCAAAGACTTTGATTTTCATCGCGTTCCCTTGTGATTTGCGCGACTGTCACCAGCCGGTGCAACGTCAAGAACGACAATGATAGAGGCAAGCGGTTAACAATGACACCCGTGATCGTACCATGCCTAGCCATGCATATCGCCGGAGCGCGTCCGGGTAGGCCGTCCGGGGGAAGCAGTTCGGGTTGGTCGAGATGTCCTAGCCAAAGATCCAGTGCCACAGGAACGGGATGGTCAGGGCGGTGGCCATTGTATTGAGGCCCATCGCCAGACCGGAAAAGGCGCCGGCGGTTTCATTGACCTGAAACGCGCGGGCCGTGCCGATCCCGTGGGCGGCAACCCCCATGGCAAATCCGCGTGCGCGCCAATCCTTGAGGCGGGCCTTGTTCATGACCATCGGGCCAAGCGTTGCCCCGACAATGCCGGTCGCAATCACACAGACAGCCGTCAGGGCCGGAACACCGCCAATTTCATCGGCAATGCCCATGGCAACCGGGGTCGTGACCGATTTCGGGGCAAGTGATGCCAGCGTTTCCGGGCTCGCGCCCAATGCCCAGGCCAGAATGACCGTGCTGGCACTGGCGACCAGTGATCCGAACAGAACCCCGAACACAATGACCGGCAATGCACGTTTAAGGGTCGCGGTCTGACGGAACAGCGGCACGGCAAGTGCCACCGTTGCCGGACCCAGCAGAAAGTGGACGAACTGTGCCCCTTCGAAATAGGTGGCATAGGGGGTGCCCGTGACATTGAGCAACAGGGCAATCAAGGCAATGGCGATCACCACCGGATTGCAGATCGGGTTGCGGTTGCTTTTCTGATAGAGCCAGAAGCCAACAGCATAGGCAACAAGGGTGATGGTCAGTCCGGTCAGCGGCTTGGCCGACAGATAGACCCAAAGCTGGGTGATATCGGCTTCGTTCATTGCGCGTCCTCCATCTTTTCAGCCGTATCCTGTTTCGGGAACAGCTTTGACATCAGAAGGGCGGTCAGAACCATGGTCAGAAGGGTCGAGATGGTCAGGGCGGCGGCAATCGGCAACCAGTCGCCTTTAAGGCGGTCAATCTGGGTGACGACGCCAACCCCGGCCGGCACAAACAGCAATGAAAAATGGATCAGAAGATTGTCGGCGGCATCTGTCAGAACCTTGGGCGGTTTTCGTTTGACCAGAAGCCCGATGAACAGAAGAACCATTCCGATGACCGGACCGGGCACCGGCAGGTCAAACAGTTCCGAGACCACTTCGCCAAACAGCTGGCAAACAAGGATCAGGGCAAATGCAGCAATCATCAACGACCTCCCCACAGGTGTTTTGATCTGACGTTATCTGCAAGACATAATGCCTGTGAGGGTATTGGACTTTTATTAATTACGAAAAACGCCCGTGCCGATGTGGCACAGGCGTTTGAAATTATGGAATTTTGCCGCGTTAATGCGGTCTTACAGAATTTCCAGAACGCTTTCCGGCGGGCGGCCCAGTGCGGCCTTGTTGCCATTGACCACGATCGGACGTTCGATGGCGCGCGGATGGGCGCAAAGGGCTTCGATCAGCTCTTCCCCGTGCAGATCGGCGATGCCTTCTTCCTTTGCCTCTTTCTTGCGCAGGATGTCTTCGGGTTTCATGCCGAGCATATCAAGAATGCCGGCAAGTTCCTGTGGGGTTGGCGGGGTGTCGAGATAGGCAATCACATCTGGCGTGATGCCCTTTTCCTCGATCAGGGCCAGGGTCTGGCGGGATTTCGAACAGCGCGGATTGTGATAGATGCGGACCATCATTTGTGGGTTCTCCGTATCATGATGTTTTAGGAGGCGTTTGAGCCAGTCATAAACAGCTTTGCTGTTGCGATCAAATGCCGGAACGATCAAATGCCGTCGATCATTGAAAGCAGATCATTAAGCTCATCAAGGTCGCTATTGATGATGCGGGTGGCGGTGTCATAGCCAAAACCCTGCCGGGCCAGGGCGGCCATGTCCTTTTCGCGCTTTTCCTCGCGGATATCGGGACGGCGCCAGGGGCCAAGGCGCCGACGCCTGGCATAGGCGGCCGCCGCGGCAATATTGGGGTCCGTGCCCCGGACTTCTTCATAGGCGGCCTGATCGGCCTCGGCGCGAAGATCGCGGATGGCGTCATCAATCTGATCGGATGCGATGCCGCGTGCTGATAAATCAGCGGCAATGACGCGCATGGCCTTGCCCTTGCGCAGTAGCGATCTGGCACGACCGCGCGCATAGGCATCATCATTGATGAAGCCGGCCTTTTCACAGGCAGACAAAACAGAGTTCATCCATTGCACGGCTTCTTCGGGGTCGGTGCCATATTCGGCAACCGAAAGACGGATTTTACCGCGCATCAGCTTTTCAAGCCGGGCACGGGATGCGGCAAACCGTTCGAGATACCAGGTGGCATAATTCATCAAATAGTCACGGGTGACCCGGCGCGGACGTTTGGGTTCGCGTCTTTTGTCTTTGGCATTTTTGCCATTATTTCCGGTAAAGCGCGCGTTTCCGCCAGACCGCGATGCGCCGTCAGAGGCCAGTGTTTCCGGGCTTTGATGCTGTTTATTGACCATATCAGACAAAATGAATGAATACGCACCCTTGCAAGGATGCCCCCACTCTCCCTATTTTACGCGCAATTGTCTGCATTTTTCCGAAGGAAACTTCATGAAAGAGTTAGCCCCACGTCAGATGGGCGCGGTCAACTGGCTTGGTCTTTGGACACTTTATGCCAAAGAAGTCCGCCGGTTCCTGAATGTTCATCTGCAAACTGTTGGTGCGCCGGTTATTACCAGTCTGCTGTTTTTGGCGGTCTTTCTGCTTGCACTTGGTCGTGCGGTCGAAACCGTCAATGGCATTCCGTTTGCCACCTTCCTTGCGCCGGGTCTGATCATGATGACCATGGCACAGAACGCATTTGCCAATACGTCGAGTTCGATCATGATCTCGAAGGTTCAGGGCAATATCGTTGATGTGCTGATGCCGCCGTTATCGGCCGGTGAAATGGTCGCCGGTTTCGCGTTTGGCGCGGTGACCCGCGGGATTGTGGTTGGTCTGGCAACCGCCATTGCCATGGCATTCTTTGTCGATGTCAGCATCCATAATCTTTGGGCGATCCTGTATTTCGGGATTTCCGCGTCGCTGATGCTGTCGCTGCTTGGCATTGCCGGTGGTGTCTGGGCCGAGAAATTTGACCATATCGCGGTCGTGACCAACTTTGTCGTTACCCCGTTATCGTTCCTGTCAGGCACGTTTTACAGTGCCGAAAACCTGCCCGAAGCGGGCCAGATTCTGGTGCATTTCAACCCGTTCTTCTACATGATTGACGGGTTCCGCTATGGCTTTACGGGCATGTCGGATGGCACGATCATGACCGGTGTGATTGTCCTTGCGGCGGTCAATGCGGTTTTGTGGTTGTTGTGCTATCGCATGATCAAAAGCGGCTACAAGCTCAAGGCATAAAGACCTGCCAAAAGCCGCGGAAACGCAAAATTTCTTCAAAGGGACAGCCTCCGAAAGCGGGTGCTGTCCTTTTTCATTTCGCGCCGCATTGGCAAACAAACGAACGGGCAAATGGATGGCCCCCGCTTCTAAGGGGTTTTGCGGCGTTGACAGGGTCAAGGAATCTCTTGATACTCCCCGGCTTCCCGGTATTCTGCCGGAGTTGACCAACTGGTCAACAAACCGATTTTTACCCTAATTGAGGAATAAAGAAGTGATTACTCCCGTCATGCCGACCTATGCGCGGGCCGATCTGGCCTTTGAGAAAGGTGAAGGACCTTATCTCTATGCGCAGGACGGCCGACGATTCCTTGATTTCGGGTCGGGTATTGCGGTCAATACCCTTGGCCATTCGCATCCGCATCTTGTTGCCAAGCTGACCGAGCAGGTCGGCAAGGTCTGGCACACGTCGAACCTGTATCGTATTCCGGGGCAGGAAAAGCTGGCGGAACGTCTGGTGGCCAATACCTTTGCCGATACGGTGTTTTTCTGTAACTCCGGGGCCGAGGCCAACGAGGCAGGCATCAAGATGCTGCGCCGCTATCAGCATGTGTCGGGACATCCGGAAAAGAACCGTATTCTGGTTGCGACCAATGCGTTTCATGGCCGTACTCTTGGTACGCTGACGGCTGGTTACAGCGACAAATACCGCGAAGGTTTCGGGCCGATGCCCGACGGCTTTGACCGGGTTGCCTATGGCAATCTTAATGAATTGCGCAACGCGATCACGCCCAATACCGGCGGGATCCTTCTGGAGCCGATCCAGGGCGAAGGCGGCATTTGCCGTGCGCCGGAAGGCTATCTTGAAGGTGTGCGCAAGGCGGCTGACGAGTTCGGCATGCTGGTGATGTTTGACGAAGTTCAGACCGGTGTCGGCCGGACGGGCAAGCTTTTCGCCTATGAATGGTCGGACATGATCCCCGATATCATTTCCTCGGCCAAGGGGCTGGGCGGTGGTTTCCCGGTCGGGGCGTTGCTGGCGAGCGAAAAGGCGGCCGCGGCCCTTCCGGCCGGTATGCATGGCACGACCTTTGGCGGCAATCCGCTTGCCATGGCGGCGGCCAATGCCGTGCTGGACGAAGTTTTGAAACCCGGCTTCATGGACCATGTTCTGGACATGAGCCAATTGATCCGCGACGGCCTTGCGGCCATTTCCCGGAAACATCCGGGCTTTATCGCGGAAATCCGTGGCATGGGTCTGTTGTTGGGGATGAAAACGGTCCCGACCAATGTCGATGTTGTTGCCAAGCTGCGCGAGCTCAATGTTCTGACAGTTCCGGCCGGCGATAATGTGGTGCGTCTGTTGCCGCCACTCAACATCACCAAAACCCATGTTGACGAAGCGCTTGCTGCCATTGAAGCAGCGGCCGCAGCCCTGGCGAAATAAGGGCGCAGGAAGGAAGACTAACCATGACTGATATTCGTCATTTTCTTGATCTCGACAAACTGCCGTCGGGAACACTGAAAGATATTCTCGCCCTTGGCGATTCCGAAAAAGCCGGCAATGCCCCGTTTGGCGTCAAGCCGCTTGCGGGCAAGACGCTGGCGCTGATTTTTGAAAAACCGTCGACCCGGACCCGTGTTTCGTTTGAAGTCGGCATGCGCCAGCTTGGCGGTGATGTGGTGATCCTTGATGCCGAAAGCAGCCAGCTTGGCCGCGGGGAGACCATTGCCGATACCGCACGTGTTCTGTCGCGTTTTGTCGATGCGATCATGATCCGGACCACCGATGAGTCCAAGCTGCTTGAACTGGCGCAATATGCCACGGTTCCGGTGATCAATGGCCTGACCGATCAGAGCCACCCGTGTCAGATCATGGCGGATCTGATGACGATCAAGGAGCACAAGGGCAAGCTTGAAGGCCTTAAATTTGCCTGGGTTGGCGATGGCAACAATGTATCGACATCGTTCATCCATGCCGCGCCGAAATTCGGCTTTGCGCTTGATATGGCCTGCCCGGTTGGCTATCGCCCCAATCAGGGCCTGATTGAAAATGCCAATGCGCAGGGCGGCCAGGTCCGTCTGACCGATATGGACAGTGCGCTTGAAGGGGCCGATGTGGTCGTGACCGATTGCTGGGTCTCGATGGGGGATGAAGATTACGATGCCCGCATGGCAGCCCTCGCACCCTATCAGATCAATGCCAAAACCATGGCCCAGGCCAAGGATGATGCGATCTTCATGCATTGCCTGCCGGCACACCGCAACGAGGAAGTCACCGACGAGGTGATTGACGGGCCGCAATCGGTGGTGTTTGACGAGGCAGAGAACCGCCTGCATGCGCAAAAAGGGGTTCTGTTATACTGCTTTAACGGCTTGCCATCCTGATCCTTGCGCCTAAATAAGGCAGATCGAATTTGAAGGGCGGCTTTGGCCGCCCTTTGTTATGCTGTCAGAGGTCGGGTAAAGCGTTGTGTTAACGCGCCTCGACAATCGGGGGCTTGTCTTGTTATACGGCCCCAAACACCTAACCACGCGGAAGCCGAACATGCAGATCGCTGTCGATTTTTGCCAGCCATTCACGCTGGATCATTCCAATATTCGCGGCCGCTTTACGCGCCTTGGACCGACGGTGCAGACCATTATCGGTCAGCACAAATACCCGCCGCTTGCCAATCATCTGCTGGGCGAGATCATCGGGCTTGCGGTATTGCTGTCGTCGTCGCTGAAATATGAGGGGCTTTTTACCCTTCAGACCAGCTCGGACGGGCCGATCAGCATGATGGTGGTCGATGTTGACAGTGACGGCAATGTGCGTGCCTGTCTTCGGGTCGATGAAGAACGCCTTAAGGCGATGATTGCCGAGGAAGACGGCGGCGAGGAAGCCCTGCGCGGGCAGGTTCTTAAACTGATGGGACGCGGGCATATTGCCTTTACCGTCGATCAGGGCGATGAACATGAACGTTATCAGGGGATTGTGTCGCTTGAGGGCGAGACCCTTGCCAAATGTGCAGAAGCCTATTTCCGTCAGTCCGAGCAGCTTGAAACCGCCTTCAAGCTTGAAGTGCATCGGGGTGAAACCGATGCCGACTGGTGGGTTGGGGGTCTGTTCTTGCAGAAAATGCCGGTCAGTGCATCGGGCGATGCCGCCACCCCGGAAGAGGCCGAAAAGGTTGCCGAGGACTGGAACCGTTCGACCATCCTGATGGCGAGTGCGACCGAGAACGAGCTTGTGGATATTTCGCTGTCGGCCCATGACCTGATCTGGCGTCTGTTCCATGACGAGGAACCGCGCGTTTATGAGCAGTCCGATCTTCGATTCAAATGCCGTTGTTCGCGCGAAAAGATCGAAGGTGCGCTGGTTACCTATCCGCTTGAGGAACTTCTGTCGATGCGCGAGGAAGATACCGGCGAGGTTGGTGTTTCTTGCCAGTTCTGCAATACGCGTTATGGCTTTGACGAGGGTGACTTGCGCGCCCTCAAGGCCGACGATGCCACTGCTGACGCCAAGGCAGAAGACAGCACGGCAGAAGACAGCCCGTCTGCCTGACGGATCAGATGCCCGAACACATGCCATCATGTGAAATAACAGGTATCGGGCGCGTCATAGCCTTGCCTTAATCATCATGCAACGTCACCATGGCTATAAAGCTTGTGGTGGCGTTTTTTGTATGGCCGCCCAACAGGTTAATTTAGGCATCGAAGTCAGAGGCAAGGGAGTTTGAAGTCATGAAGCTATTGTCCATCAATGGTCTGCGTACCGTGGTTGCGGGTGCGGCACTTGCCCTGATGGCAGCCTGCACCAGCGCACCGGTGGCAAATTACCCCGATGTGACATGGCGCCATCTTACGCCGATCGTATTTGCCGCAGGCCCGATTGAAAAAGTTGCCGCCTGGAGCAATACCGAAGACGGATCGATTGCGTCGGATTTGCCGTTCAGCCTTGGCAAAATGGCGATGAACTGGCCCGATGACCGTCTTCAGACCGCAGGCACCAGCGATATGCTGCGCTATTCGGTGACCGAAGCATCAATCACGTCAAATGCGCTCAAGACCACCAAAGGCATCAAGGGCGTGTTTACCGATGACCAGTCCGACAAGATCGAACTCAAGGTCGCAGCCAAGCTTGAGCTGATGGATGCCAATGGTGTGCAGAAAGGCGAAGTCCAGGCGATGGCATCGCGGTCACGCACGCTTTCGGAATCGATGTCGGTTGCCGAACGCGAACAGGCGATTTACGACGCGACAGCCGCCCTTCTGATGGATCTGGACCGCGAACTGGAACGCCAGATCAATTCCAATCTGGGGCGTTTCATCCTGCGCTAGGCCGGATATCGAAATGGTATGACAAAAGCCCGGCAGGAAATTGCCGGGCTTTTTATTTGTCTGATGATTGGGGCGTGCCGTGATTGAGGGCAGGAATTCCCGGCTTCTGGGTGGCTAGTGCGTGCGATCCAGGAAGTCGATGATCAGCCGGGCGGTTTGGTGATGGATGATTTGGCGCGTGCCATCCGGGGTGCCATTCCCGTCACGGCAAACCACCCCGTCACCGGGAACTTCGTCGTCGAGCAAGCGGGCCGCGCCCGGTTTGCACCGTGGCATGAAGCTGAAATGTGCGGCCTGTTCGATCAGATGAAACTCGGTCGAGGCGGCATTAAGATATGGCCGCAGATAGCCGGTTTCGACGGCATGGGGAATACCGGGGTTCGGGCTTCCTGCTGCGATCAGAAGAACCGGAATGTCAATTTTTGACAGGCTTTCGGGGGTAAAGCCGCGCGCCAGCCCGAGATCGAGGCTGACGACCCGCGAGACATTGGCAATACGAAGAGATTGTGCGAGGAGCTGTTGATCGGTTTTGTTGTGACCGATGGCGAAATCGGCAACCACATCACATGCGGCAAGATCGGCATGGTTACGGCAATCGGCCAGCATCCGACTGGCATCGGTGCGTGCACCGCCAATTGCAAGTGCCGTCCAGGCCCCCAGTGAATGCCCGATAACAGCAATATCATTTGTCCTGAGCAAGGACGACCAGTCGGAATGACCGGTGAGATAGGTGATTAACTGCGCGATATCCTGTGGGCGTTTCCAAAGCATCCGCCCGTCGAGGGCTTGCAGGTCCTTGCTGGTGGTGCCCGGGTGATTGAGGGCAGCGACAATTCGGCCGTGGCGTACAAGTTCGGTGGCCAGCCATGCCTGATTGCGCCAGTTGCCGCCAAAACCGTGGGACAGAACAACCAGTGGATAGGACCCGGGCAGCGGTGTTGCGCCCGGGCGTGCCTTTTGACCATGGAACACGATGTTTTCGGCGATTGTTTCTTCTGGCGTGTCATCGCGTGACGGATACCAGATCACGCCAGACAGGTCGCGTTGATCAGGTCCGTTGGCAACAAGGGAGAATTTGGCAAATCCGACATCGCTGGCAAACGCGGCAGACGATATTGCGATCAGTAGAGGAAGAATGAAAACGGTGCATAACGCAAAGCGCATGGTGGCAGACCTTTCTTGTCGATGACTTGAAGGTCAGGAAAGCGCGCATTTGCGGGGTTTGGCGTCCTGAAACGCGATTTAGGACACCATGTTGATAAAATTAATGCCCCTGTCGGCAATCAGACAGGGGCATCAAGATGTTTTTGGGTCGTGCGAGTGGTGACGCTTATCAGCGGAACATCATCACCGGCACCTGGCAGGAACGCACCATTTCGGTAGTGGTGCTGCCAATGATCAGGTTGCGAATGCGTGAATGGCCATAGGCCCCCATGACCAGAAGATCGATCTTGTCGGTTTCGATCTTGTCCTTGATCACGTCTTCGGGTTCGCCCGATGCAAAACCGGCATCGACGCTATATCCCGCCTTGCGCAGGATGGCGGCGGCTTCATCAAGTTTTTCCTGCATGGTGTCGGTCGGTTTGCCAACCGAAAGCAAAACACAGGGAAGCCCGGTGAACAGCTTGCCGCTTGCGATGTGACGCACGGCCTTCATGACACTTTCGCCGCCATCAAAGGCGATCAGGAATTTGTTGATCGGCTTGAAAGCGCGTGATGCGACCAGAACCGGCTTTTTGGCCGCACGGACAACCCGTTCAAGGTTCGATCCCAAATGCATTTTGGCAAAGTCGGCGGCTTCGCCGCGTTTGCCAACCACGATCAGATCGGCGTCATTTTCGAACTCGGCGATGCTTTCGATCAGATCCCCGTGGCGCAGCTTGGTGCCGACATTGGCAAGACCGGCATCTTCGAGACCGGTTTTGGCTTCTTCAAGCAGCAGGCGACCGCGTTTGAGTTCGAGCTTGTTTTTCTGCTCGTCAAGATCGGCCAGTTCCTTGAGAAGTGCGGTGCGTGCACCGAGTTTCAGGTTGCCGCTCAGATCGGCTGGTTCGGAGCCGACCGAACGACGGCCCAGAACATGCATCAGGTCAATGGATGCATCTGTGCGTTCCGCCACCCAGCGGGTAAGGTCACATACACTTTGCGAATAGCCTGAACCGTCAATCAGTGCGATCAGATGGGTCATTGATCGTTTCCTTTTCCCTTTTGCGGTGGCCTTAATGGCCCATCAGGCGTTCAAGTGCGCCGGGCTTGTCGTGGATGGCCAGTTTATCGACGATTGTCTCGCTGGCTTCATTGAGACCGATCAATTCGACTTCGGCCCCTTCACGACGGAATTTGAGCACGACCATATCAAGGGCTGCAACACTTGAAATGTCCCAAATATGCGCGTGGCTGACATCAATCGTCACCTTATCAAGGGCTTCGCGGAAATCGAATGCCTTGGTGAAATCTTCGACCGAGGCAAAGAAGATCTGACCGCGCACTTCATAGGTGCGATGCGTGTTGTCAGCCGAAAGGGTGCTGGTAACACGGAAAATCTGCGCGATCTTCCAGGCAAAGAAAATGCCCGACAGCAACACACCGACCAGAACACCAATCGCCAGATTGTGCGATCCGACAACCGTGATCACGGTGGCCAGCATCACGATCGACGAGCTGCGCGGATGTTCGCGCAGGTTCTTGATCGACGACCAGCTGAATGTCCCGATCGACACCATGATCATGATGGCAACCAGGGCCGCCATCGGAATGATCGCGACAAGATCCCCCAGAACCACAATCAGGATCAAAAGGAAGATACCGGCAAGGAAGGTCGACAGACGGCAACGGCCGCCGGATTTCACGTTGATCACCGATTGGCCAATCATCGCACAACCGGCCATGCCACCGATAAAGCCGGTAAAGAAGTTGGCGATCCCCTGACCATAGCATTCACGGGTGCGGTTTGACGTGGTGTCGGTCAGATCATCGACGATCTGGGCGGTCATGAGACTTTCAAGAAGACCCACAGCCGCAACCGCCGCTGAATAGGGCAGGATGATCAGGAAGGTATCAAGGTTCAGCGGCACATCGGGCAGATAGATTGCCGGGAAGGCATCGGGAAGCGCGCCCATATCGCCAACCGTGCGCAGATCGGCATCGATAAATAGCGAAATACCGGTCAGAACGATGATGCAAATCAGCGGGGACGGGATGATTTTGGTGATGCGCGGGAACAGATAGATGATGGCAAGACCACCGGCCACCATCACATAGGTCATGTTCGAAACCCCGATCAGTTCGGGCAACTGCGCCATAAAGATCAGGATCGCCAGCGCATTCACAAAGCCGGTCATCACGGATTTGGAGACAAAGCGCATCAGATTGCCGAGTTTGAGCGCGCCTGCCAGCATCTGGATCACGCCAGCCAGAATGGTGGCGGCCAGCAGATAATCCAGCCCGTGTTCACGAACCAGCGACCCCATCAGAACAGCCGTTGCCGCCGTTGCCGCCGAAATCATGCCCGGACGTCCGCCAAAGATCGCGGTGATTACGGCAATCGAGAAGGAGGCATAAAGCCCGACCTTGGGATCAACACCGGCAATGATCGAAAAGGCAATGGCTTCCGGGATGAGGGCGAGTGCCACCACAAGGCCCGAAAGCACATCACCGCGAATGTTGCCAAGCCACTCAGCCCGCAAACGCGGAAGAAAATCGCTATTCACAGAAAGTCTCCGTATCCGTATGCCCGGACGATCAAGGCTGTCCCCCGTCCTGGCAGGAAGTTATCAGGAGGGTCATCTTTTCCCGTCAGCCGATCCGTGCGGCGACAGGGGTCCCCAAACCATCCTGTTCGTTGCTGCGTCGCAGCAGGCTGTACCTATACCAATTTAAGTTTTTGCACAACCACAGGGCACGCATCGGGCCATGCCGGTTTCGGGACACACGAAAAAACCCGCCGGTTTCCCGGCGGGTTTGATGTCGTGATCAGCAAGATGCCAATCAAAGATAGTCGCAGGTGACGATTAACGGTTCTGACGGTTTTCGATCAGATCGTCGACCACGCCCGGATCGGCCAGGGTCGAGGTATCACCAAGCTGGTCATATTCGTTGGCGGCAATCTTGCGCAGGATACGGCGCATGATTTTGCCCGAACGGGTTTTCGGCAGACCCGGCGACCACTGGATGAAGTCGGGACTTGCGATCGGGCCGATTTCCTTGCGGACCCATTTGACCAGTTCAAGACGAAGCTCCTCGGTCGGTTCTTCGCCGGCATTGAGCGTCACATAGGCATAGATGCCCTGACCCTTGATGTCGTGCGGAACGCCGACCACGGCGGCCTCGGCAACCTTGGCGTGGGCGACAAGCGCGCTTTCGACTTCGGCCGTACCCATGCGGTGACCCGATACGTTGATGACGTCATCAACGCGGCCCGTGATCCAGTAATAGCCATCATCGTCGCGACGGGCGCCGTCACCGGTGGTGTAGACTTTGTCAAAGGTGCTGAAATAGGTCTGGATAAAGCGTTCATGGTCGCCATAGACCGTACGCATCTGACCCGGCCAGCTGTCCTTGATGACAAGGTTGCCATCGGTGGCACCGGTCAGTTCCTTGCCCTCGTTATCAAGAAGGGCGGGCTGAACACCAAAGAACGGAAGCGTTGCCGAACCCGGTTTCAAATCGGTTGCACCGGGAAGCGGGGTGATCAGGATGCCGCCGGTTTCGGTCTGCCACCAGGTATCGACAATCGGGCAATTCCGTTTGCCGACATGCTCGTGATACCATTCCCAGGCTTCGGGGTTGATCGGTTCACCCACCGAACCAAGGATGCGCAAGCTCGAAAGATCGGCCTTGTTGACCCAGTCGACGCCTTCGCGCATCAGGGCACGGATCGCGGTCGGTGCGGTATAGAAGATATTGACCTTGTGCTTTTCACAGACCTGCCAGAAGCGCGAAGCATCCGGATAGCTTGGCACACCTTCGAACATCAGCGTGGTCGCGCCATTGGCCAGCGGCCCATAGACGATATAGCTGTGACCGGTAACCCAGCCGACATCGGCCGTACACCAGTAAATATCGCCTTCGTGATAATCAAAGACATACTGATGGGTCATCGATGCATAGACAAGGTAACCGCCCGAGGTGTGCAGAACGCCCTTCGGCTTGCCGGTCGAACCCGAGGTATACAGAACAAACAGCGGGTCTTCGGCATTGACTTCGGTCGGCGGGCAATCGGTCGAGGCCGCTGCGCAAACTTCGTGATACCAGACGTCGCGGGTGTCGTTCCAGGCGACATCCTTGCCGGTGCGTTTGACGACGACCATTTTCTCGACCGATTTGACACCGGGATGTGAAAGGGCTTCGTCAGCATTGCGTTTAAGCGGAACCGCACGGCCACCGCGCAGACCTTCGTCCGAGGTGATCACGACCTTGGCGCCGCAATCTTCGACGCGACCGGCCAGTGCTTCGGGCGAGAAACCGCCAAAGACGATGGAATGGATCGCACCGATTCGCGCACAAGCCAGCATGGAGACAGCGGCTTCGGGGATCATCGGCAGATAGATGACAACGCGATCACCCTTGCCAACGCCCATCGATTTCAGCGCATTGGCAAAACGACAGGTGCGTTCATGCAGATCGCGATAGGTGATGTGTTCGGAAACATTGGGATCATCGCCTTCGAAGATGATGGCGGTCTGATCACCGCGTTTTTCAAGATGGCGATCCAGGCAGTTGGCCGAGACGTTCAGGGTGCCGTCTTCGTACCATTTGATATAGAGGTCCTTGGCGTCATAGCTGACATTTTTGACTTTGGTGTATGGCTTGATCCAGTCAATGCGTTTGCCATGTTCGCCCCAGAAGCCATCCGGGTCCTCGACCGACTGTTTATACATGGCATCGTATTTTGCCTTGTCGATCAGGGCGTTCTTTGCGATGTCGCCGGGTACGGGATAAACGTTCGCAGACATATGTGGCCTCTTGTTCGTTTCCTGTGGTCTCTGATGCATCAGGTAGCAGCCATTGTTTTCCGGTGTGTCGGAAACGGCGTCCGTGCCGATGCGGTATTTCGGTGCGGTTCAGAGATTCTGTATTGCCGGTTCCGTTCGGTGCAGTGCGCAAAACGGGCAAACAATATGATCCTGTCGCTTGCGCCCTATGCTAGTGCGCAGAAGATATTCAGGGAATACAACTTTAGGACTGCCCAAACTGGCGGATTGCCTGCTTAAATTCGGCTTTGATGAACCGGCAATCTGGTGCAGACCGGGGATGTGAAGACATACAGGTTTGGTGGGTGGCGTGATTGGTTTCTGAATATCTTGTTGATATATAGTCGAAATTCGGTTTCACGCCAGCAATGGCTTTGACAAAATTTGATCAGAACCGAACAAAACCGGTTTTGTTCGGTTCTGGATTTGATGGAACAAAACAGATACAAAGAATCCAGACGATAATTGAATGGTGGGACAATGGATCCGATTTCTTTGGCCGCGGGCGCGTTTGGCGCGTCGGTTCTGGCACTGGTTTTTTGCGCGATGATGATCAAACGCATCAAGGATGCCGCAGATGCCGAGACAGAGTCGCGCACCGCATTGCTGTCATCCCAGCTTGAACAGACCGAAGCAACCCGGCGCGATCTTGCAGGCGAGTTGGCAATCACGCGCGACAAACTGGCCGAGGTATCTGAAAAACGGGCCATTGCCGAAACCACGGCCAACCGGGTGCCGATCCTTGAGGCCGAGATGAAGGAGCTGCGCACCGCCCTTGATCAGTGGCGCGAAAAGGGGTCGGAGCTTGAAACCGCCCTTGAGAAAGAGCGCGAGGCAGCGGCCGAAAAGCTTGCGATGCTTGAAGATGCCAAGACCAAGCTGCTTGATAGTTTCAAGGCGCTGTCGTCCGATGCGCTCAAGATGAATAATGACGAGTTTCTCAAGCTGGCGCGTGAAAACTTTTCGCGCCTTCAGGAAGGTGCCAAGGGCGATCTTGAGAAACGCCAACAGGCAATTGACGGCCTTGTAAAACCCATCAAAGAACGGCTTGAGGCCTTTGACAACAAGGTTAACGAGCTTGAAAAAAGCCGCAAGGAAGCATACGGCGAGTTGCGCGAACAGGTCGGGACCCTTGTGCAATCGCAGACCCGGCTTTCAAAAGAGACCCAGACACTGAGTTCCGCCCTTCGGTCCAGTTCATCAGTATCGGGCAAGTGGGGCGAATTGCAGCTCAAGCGCATTGTCGAACTTGCCGGGATGCTCAAACATTGTGACTTTGACGAGCAGGTTCATTTCAATACCGACGAAGGCATCCAGAAACCCGACATGGTCATTCACCTGCCCGGCGGGAAAAACATCGTGGTCGATGCCAAGGCCCCGACATCGGCCTATTTGGAAGCAATTGACGAGAAATATGACGATGAACGCCGCGAGGCATTGCTTGCGACCTATGTCGGCAATGTGCGCAAGGTGATCGCGGAGCTTTCGAAAAAATCCTATTGGAAGTCGGTCGACAGCCCCGAATTCGTGGTGCTGTTCCTTCCGGGTGAAAGCTTTTTCTCGGCCGCACTTGAACGCGACCCGCGCCTGATCGAGGACAGTTTCCGCGACGGGGTGATCCTGGCAACGCCGACCACGCTTCTTGGGTTGCTCAAGGCGGTGGCGTATGGCTGGCGTCAGGAAGCATTGGCCGAAAGTGCGCGCGATATCAGCGAGATCGGCCAGCAATTGTTTGATCGTCTGGGGACGCTTGCCAAGAATTTCAGTTCCATGGGCAAGTCGCTTGAAAGTACGGTCAAGAATTACAACAAGACGCTTGGCACGCTTGAGGGATCGGTTCTGGTATCGGCGCGCAAGCTTAAGGAAAAGCATATCGTTGCCGATGACCGCATGATCGAGGAACCGGCACCGTCGGAAACCCATGTGCGTGACATCACGAAAATGGAACTTCTGGCCGGACCGGACGACAAACCCGATACCAAGCCAGAGGAAAAGTAAGACGCAATCATGCGGCCATGCGGTGCGAAGCATGGCTGTTACCCGGTCTATTTGGCGCAGCTTTCTTGACTTGGGGGACGGGAAACCTTATCTCGAAGCGCGAAATTCGCTATAATACAGACCAGAATCAAGTTCGAAACCGGATCAAAGACCCATGGCCTTGCGTGAAATTCTTATCGTTCCAGACCCGCGCCTCAAGAAGGAGTGCGAACCGGTCACCGAGGTGAATGATGAGATCAGAGACCTTCTTGATGACATGCTTGAAACCATGTACGCAGCCCCGGGCATCGGCCTTGCCGCGCCGCAGATCGGGGTGATGAAGCGCGTTGTCGTCATGGATGTTTCCGATGACAAGGACAAGCCCGAACCGATGAAACTGATCAACCCGGAAATCATCTGGGAATCGGAAGATACATCGGTTTATCAGGAAGGCTGTCTTTCGATCCCCGAACAATATGCCGATGTCGAACGCCCGGCCGAGGTCGGCGTGCGGTACCTTGACGAAAACGGCAAGGAACACGAGATCGAGGCGGATGGTCTGCTTGCGACCTGTATCCAGCACGAGATCGATCATCTTGATGGCGTTTTGTTCACCGACTATCTGAGCGCGCTTAAACGCAACATGATGATCAAAAAGGTCCAGAAGCTTCAGAAGACGAAAAAGTCTGCCTGAACGGATCGCCATATGCTGTGACAAGGGGCCGGTTTTCCGGCCCTTTTATTTTGGGCGGTTTATGGTTTTGGCGTTCTGATATCGGCCGGATCAAGACCCATGATCCAGCCTTCGCGTTCGCGAATGCCCGGCTCATCTGGCAGATATTCGGGGCGTTTGCCATCGGCAATTTGGATCAGTCCCAAAACACCGACCAGCGCGTCAAAGGCATCATCCTTGCCCTGATCCGGGCCAAAGCCCGATTTGCAATCGGCCATGACCGCCGGGGTGATTTCAACCGCGTTACGTGCCGCATAATCGATCAGAAATTCAACGGCCTTTGCCCGGCTTTTCTGATTTGATTTAGTTAACTCACTAATTCCGAGCCAGCCATAAACTTCACCGGGATATGTTTCCATCAGGGTCACGCCAGGGCGCTGGCAACAGGCGGCAAGATCACCGTCAAACGGCCAGATATTGAAACCAAGACGCGTACCGGGAATGATCAGATGTTCAAGACCATGCAGCATCCCCTTGCCGACCTGATTGGCACCAAGGGTCCAGAAGGACGGGCAGGCGGCAGCACGATCATTGGTGGCGCGTTCGCAGCGCCGATGCAGGTCATCAAATCGCGAAAGGCCAAGGGCCTTTACGAGATGGTCGCGTTTGACACTGCCCTTTGGCCCGGATGATCTGGGATAGAAAGGCCGATGATAGGTGATTTGATCCGGATGTTCGCAGACCGTTGAAAAATATTCAAGGGATCCGGTCAATCCGTTTTTCAATATGGACTTAAAGTTTTGAATATTCGCGCCATCATACCAATAATCGGCAAAGCCGACGGGCATATCAAGGCCAAGCCAAAGGGCATCCTTATGCCCGTGATCGGCAAGGGCGCCGAGAAACTGGTTTAACATCCCGACCGGTTCGATCGCATATATCTGCCAGCCGCCAGTGACACGGCGGGCCTTGGCAACCCAGCGGGCCGTGGCCGAGATGCTCCAGTCAGCATGCCAGATATGATTGACCGGGTATTTGTGCGGTTCGGGTAAGGCTTGGCTTGTCATTTTGCCAAGATAGCGCCAAATTGCCGGCTTGGAAGTACAAAGACCAACGGTCTTGCCCCGATCTTGTGATGAATGCCTGATCCTTTGATGAATGGACGTGACGATATGACCAAGCTGCGCATTGCCTTTATGGGAACCCCGGACTTTGCCCTTGTGGCGCTTAAGGATCTGGTGGCGGCGGGACATGATGTTGTTTGTGTCTATTCACAGCCGCCGCGCCCGGCCGGGCGCGGGCACAAGGAAACGCCAAGCCCGGTTCATGCCTGGGCGGCGGATCAGGGTATTGAAGTCCGCCATCCCGTATCGCTTAAGTCGGATGCGGAAAAGCAGGCCTTTGCCGATCTTGATCTTGATGTAGCGGTGGTGGCGGCCTATGGGCTGATCCTGCCCAAGGCCATTCTGGATGCACCGAAATACGGGTGCCTGAACATCCATGCGTCCCTGTTGCCGCGCTGGCGCGGGGCAGCCCCGATCCAGCGGGCTATTCTGGCGGGCGATGATGCCACCGGTGTCACCATCATGCAGATGGATGTCGGGCTTGATACCGGCGACATGTTGTTGATCCGCGATATCCCGATCACGGGCGAAACCTATGCCAATGCGCTGCATGATGATCTGGCCGCCCTTGGCGGGGAAATGATTGTCGAGGCGCTTGAAAAGCTTCCGAAAGGTGAGCTTGTTGCCACCAAACAGCCCGAAGAGGGCGTGACCTATGCCGCGAAACTCGAACGTGCCGAGGCCAAACTTGATTTTGCCGATGATGCGGCAAGTCTGGAACGGAAAATCCGTGCCTTTACCCCGTGGCCGGGGGCCTATTTCGAACTGGGCAAGGAACGGATCAAGGTGCAGGCCGCCGAGGTGACGGACCAATCCGGCCCGGTGGGTGAAATCCTTGATGATGCGCTTACCATCGGGTGTGGCAGCGGGGCCCTGCGCCCGACCCGTATTCAGCGCCCCGGCAAGGCGGCGATGGATACCGACGCGGTGCTGCGCGGTTATGACAAGCTGGCCAAGGGCGTGGTTCTGGGCTGATGGGGCGCGATGTCGCAAAGCCGCAAGGCGGACAATCAACCGCCAGCGATTTGACGATTCGCCCGGCCTTTAACAGTGACGGTGACGCGATTGGCACCCTGATCGCGGGCGTGTTTGCGGAATATCCCGGCTGTGTCTATGACCGTGCACTTGAATTCCCGGAACTTGATGCGATTGCCGATGATTTCAAATCATCGGACGGGCGTATCTGGGTTGCGGTTGATCCCGACAACCGGGTTTTTGGCTGTTTCGGGATCAAATATGATGCGCCGGCAAAAGAAGCCGAACTTCACAAGGTCTATCTGCATCGTGATACCCGTGGTCGGGGCATGGCGCAAAAATTGATGGCCAAGGCGCTGGCGTGGCTGGGTCAGACCCATCCTGATTGCGCGACCGTGATGCTCTGGACCGATACACGGTTTGAAGCCGGGCATCGGTTCTATGAAAAATGCGGCTTTGCGCGCACAGGCGAAAGCCGCATTCTTGATGATCTGAGCGCATCTTCGGAATATCAGTTCCGGTTTGACTTTGGCGCCTATCAGAAGGCGCTGTCGTTTTAGGGGGATATCCCCGACATGTGCATTGCGGTTACTGATCGGCAGATTCGGTCGGGCGGCTGTCGGCGGTGCTGTCTGAGGCATCCGGGCTGCGTCGCACCGAACGGGCATCGCGATATCCAAGCTCCCACGGCGGGACCGGGGTGAATTTTTCAGCCAGGAAATCGACAAAGGCGCGGACCTTGGGCGACAGGTGGCGTTTGTGCGGATACACCGCGGAAATCCAGGCCTGATCATGCACATATTCGGTCAGAACCGGCGTCAGGCGACCGGCCCGGATATCTTCGTGAACCAGATATTCGGCCAGACGCGCCATGCCAAGCCCGGCAAGGACTGCTTCGTGGAGCACATCACCGTCATTGGCCGAAAATGATCCCTGGGCGCGGAAGGCCACGTGACCGTCGGGGGTTTCAAAGTGCCAGTCATTGAAGCTTTCGCGCGATGACAGATGCAGACAGTTATGGTTTTCGAGATCCTGGGGTTTGCGCGGGATGCCGTTCTTTTCGAGATATTCCGGGCTGGCAACAATCATGCGGCGGTTGACCGCATATTTGCGCGCAATCAGGGATGAATCTTCCAGCGCGGACAGGCGAATGGCCAGATCATAGCCATCGTTGACCAGATCGGTGAATTTGTCATCAAGGGTCAGTTCGATCCGCACATCGGGATAGCGGGCCAGAAATTCCGGGATCAGGGGGACCACCTGCATCTTGGTAAAGGCCACCGATGCGTTGATGCGCAGCGTCCCGCGCGGGGCGGCATAAAGCTGGGTGACGACTTCTTCGGCTTCTTCGATTTCATTAAGGATGGTGCGCGCCCGTTCATAAAAGGCCCGGCCTTCCTCGGTCAGGCTGAGCTGACGGGTGGTGCGCATCAACAGACGTGCGCCCAGCCGGTCTTCCAGACGGGAAATATATTTCGACACGGCTGATGGTGACAGACGCATTGTCCTTGCTGCTGCTGAGAAGCTGCCTTCTTCAACTGCATGGACAAAAATTTCCATTTCCGCGGCACGATCCATATCTCGGACTTCCTATTTATGACGATCATTCACAAGTAATGTGCATATTGAGCTAATTCTCTTTCCCGGTAAAGAAAATTAGATTGAGTTCATCGAGAGCGACACGGCGTCGCAACGAACGAAATATTTAGGAGGTCAAGATGGCCACTTACGAAGAAATCACCACCCGTTACATCTCCACCACCGAAATCGAAGCAGGTGTACGTAAAGGTCAGCAGCTGCGCGCTGAGTTCGTAGGTTCCTTCTTCCGCAACCTGTTCAAAGGTTCGGACAAGGCATCCGACATCAAGCATCCGGCTGGTACCGTTGGCGGTGCTGCCTAATCTGACGAGATACAAACGGTCGAGCGCCGATTGAGTTTCCTCCCCAAGAGGTGCTCCCGTTTGTTGGACTACCGATTTCTATCTAGCGTCTTCCTCCCTATTTGACGCTGTTTTCCCGACTGGCCCGGTCACCTTTGTGATCCGGGCCATTTTTTTGGCCAAACGGCACCCGACCGATTTGTGCCCGACCGTGCGAAATGGCGATGATCTAACGATCTTGTCCGGTTTTGGGGCTTGCCTGCGTGGTCTGTGCCGTCGGCATCGGTCGTTTTGTGGTGTCAGGGGTGCGGGATCAGGGGGGCGTTGCAGCAGGATCTCGGTACCGGAGCCTCAGTATCAAAAGTCTTGGTATCAAAGTCTTGGTATCAAAGTCTTGGGATCACGGGCCCGGGTATGAGAAGTCGCGGGATCAAGATCGCGATGCCGGTAAATGTGGGATCAGGCGTTGTGGTGCCAGAATCGTGGTACCGGCAAGCGCAGTACCGGTAAACACCGTGCCAAAGCCGTGCTAGCAGCGCATGTGGCATCAGCAGTCGGTATCTGGTTGCAGGCGATCTTTGTGATGCCAACGGATCCGGTAGCCCGCCGCGTTCAACATGGCGTCAAATGCGGTGCCGAATGTGGCATCAAATAGGATCCCGATTATGGTGCCGATTACGATGCCAAACGCATCCACCGTCACATCGGACGATTTTTCATCAATGCGAATCCTGTGGGCTGATGCCCGGCGGCACGTAGAAGCCCGGACGTTCGGACAGCCATGACAGCACACTGATCACGGCCATGACGATCAGGGTGGCTGTCAGCATCACTTCGATTGAAATGTCGGCGGCAAACATCCAGCCATAGATCGCTGGCCCCATGGCCGAGGCCAGTACCATGACCGCGGTAAGGGTACTGCGTACCGCGCCGATTTCATCAAGCGGCACCAGTTCGGGAATGATGGCGGTGCGCAGGGTGGTGGCAAAGCCGACCGTGATGCCGACAAGCCCCATATAAATCAGAATGACAAAGGGCTGGTGACTGATTGCCAGAACAATGATGCCCGCCATCATCGGGATCAGATGCCATGGAAACAGACGGCGTGCGGAATGTTTGTCAATCAGCGGGCCGCTGCCAAAAGCGCCCAGAACCGATGTCACGGCAAAAACGGTAAAGCCCGCAGCAAACCAGCCAAGTTCAATGCCCTTGTGGGTGGAAATAGCACCCTGATGGAAAAACAGGGCGGTCATGATTAATGGCGGTGCGGCGAGCATCGGCATACAGAACCAGACATAAAGCGATCTGAACAGCCGGGGATGTTCGGGGTCAGTTGGCGATAACTGGTCGGGCATGCTGTCGGTGGTGGTATCCGTCGGGCCGTTGGAGTCGGATGCCTGTTTTGCAGCGGTTTTGGAACTGCGGGTCGGAACCGCGCGGAATTTCTGATCGCGGCGGATCAGCAAAAAGGCGACGGGCACCAGAACAATGATGATAAATACCGCCGACCCGGCATAGGTATAGCGCCAGCCAAAAGCCGCAATCAGGGCAAGCAGGGTGGCAGGCAGGATGGCCTCGGCCAAGGGAAAGCCGAAACTGGCAACCGCAAGCGCCCGACCGCGATGTTTGGTGAAATATCGCGCGATGCCGGTCATGCTGACATGGGTCATCAAGCCCTGACCGGCGAGACGCAGGACAAACAGGGCGGCAATCAGCATCCAGACATTGCCGGCAAGCGAGATCATCACACAGCCAAGTGCAAGCAGCGCCATGGTCGCAAGGCTGTAGGAAAGGATATCGACTTTATCGATCCAGCGCCCGACAACCGGCAGACACAGTGCACTGCCAATCGTGATCCCGGCATAGATATTGGCAAATTCGGTTTCGTTCAGGCCAAGGCTGGCCGAAATAAACGGAACGAAAAGGGCCACCAGAAAGGTCTGACCGAAAGATGAGCCGAAACTGTGCAATGCGCCAAAGGCAAGCTGCCTTGGGGCCTGGCGCAGCAGAAGGATGAACTGCATGAAAGGCGGGTGTCCGGAGTTACAGGGGCGTTCAGGAACCGATTTATTTGTATGAGTATTACTGTATCGATTCAATCTGCTTGGGTCTACTGCCCGGTCGGGTAGGGTGGATATGCCAAAAGAAAAGCCCGCAACAAGATGTTGCGGGCTTTTCTGTAGTGTTTCGGATCAGGCTGGATCAGCTGGCCGCGACGCTTGGTGTCGGGCCGTTCTTTTTGCCTTTCCACCAGTTCAGGCCAAGGACGATCAGAAGCACGACGGTGCCGGCAATCTCGGCCTTGAGATCGGGATAGAAGACACCGACGGTGGCCGGAACGATCAGGATGCGCGAAATGACATCCATATGATCGAACAGGTATCCTTCAAGAGCCGCGGCAAAGGCCACCAGACACAGGATGGCGGTAAAGCCGGTCCACAGAACGATCTGGATCGAGCCGCCTTCGATGATTTCCGGATTGAAGACCATGAAGGCCGGGATCAGATAGAGACCCTTGGCGAATTTCCATGCCTGGATACTGGTTTCCATGGGATTGGCATTGGCAATCGCCGCTCCCGCAAACCCGGCCAGCGCAATGGGCGGTGTGACGTTACTGTCCTGCGAATACCAGAAGACCACGAGATGGGCGATCAGCAGCGGAATGCCGAACTCGTTCGAAAGTGCCGGGCCAACCAGAACGATCAGAACGATATAGGACGCCGTTACCGGCAGACCCATCCCGAGGATCAGGCTGGCAATCAGAACCAGAACCAGTGCCAGAACGATGTTGCCGCCCGAAAACGCGATCATCATCGAGGAGAATTTCAGGCCAAGGCCGGTCAGACCGACAACCCCGACAATGATGCCGGCAACCGCACAGGCCATCGAAACGGCAACGGCGTTTTTGGCACCGAGTTCAAGGGCGGCAATGGTGATTGCGATGCCTTTTTTGATCGCCTGTTTCAAGCCATCGTGACTTGGCTTTACCCCGTTTTGCGGAGCGACAAAGAAGTACCACAGCACATAGCGCAGGGCGGCAACCGCCATGACCGACAGAATGGCCCAGAAGCCCACCCGCATTGGCGAGATATTGAGCACGAGCAGATAAATCAGGATGCCCAGCGGCAGAATGAACTGCCAGCCTTCCTTAAGGACCTGACGCCAGTCAGGCAGTTCGGATGCCGGCATGCCGCGCATACCGTTTTTAAGCGCTACGATGTGCACGAACAGATAGACGGTGCCAAGATACAGGATCGCCGGGAAGATCGAGATCATGACGATATCGAGATAGGGCACCTGGGTGTATTCGGAAATCAGGAACGCACCCGCACCCATCAGCGGCGGGGTAATCTGACCGCCTGTGGATGCCGCGGCTTCGACACCGCCGGCCTGTGCCGGGCGATAGCCAAGGCGCTTCATCAGCGGGATGGTAAAGGCACCGGTGGTGACCACGTTGGCAATTGCCGATCCGCTGATCGATCCCATGCCGGCCGATGCCAGAACAGCAGCCTTTGCCGGGCCACCGGCCTTTTTGCCGGTCGCGGCATAGGCCATATCGATAAAGAATTTGCCCGCACCGGTGACTTCAAGGAAGGCGCCGAACAGAACGAACATGAAGATATAGGTCGCCGCAACCCCCATCGGCAGGCCATAGATGCCTTCCTGACCGAGATAGAGCTGACCGACAAGACGATCAATATCCGCACCGCGATGGGACAGGATGCCCGGCAGCCATTCGCCAAGCCACGGCAACGCCCCGCGCGGACCCGACAGGGCATAGACGATGGCGACAATCCCGATGATCGTCATGCCAAGACCAACAGCGCGGCGGCTTGCTTCGAGGACCGTGATGGTGGCGATCACGCCAATGATCAGGTCCGAGCTGCTCCAGAAACCGGCGCGGTTGATGATTTCGTCGAGATAGAAGGAAAGATAGAAGCCTGTGGTGAAGGCACCGGCCAGAAAGGCAAGATCAATCGCCCATCCAAGCACGCCGCGTTTCTTGTTGCTGCCGAAAACCGGGAACATCAGGAAGGCCAGGAACATGACGAAGGCAAGATGGATGCTGCGTTGGTAGAACAAACCAAGCGGCTCGATCCCTGCGCCATACATCTGGAACAAGGAGAGTGCGACTGCAACAATCGAAATTGCCAGCACAACCAGTTTGGGCTGTGGCAGTTTGTCCGTCATGGACGGAAGCGGTGCCGGTTCAGACATTAAACTTATTCCCCGGAATCAAGGCGGATGGTGACACGTGTATGTTCAGCCATCTTTGAAAGATAGATTTCGTCACCATCGGTTGTGACGATACGATGGTTAACCGCAAGCGACCCGACGCGCAGCACATAGGCATTGCCAGGCACGGGTTCGTCAATATCTTCGATCCAGTATCCCCCGCCTTCGGCACTGGTCAGAATGCCGCGACCGGGAAAATGTCCCAGTCCCGCTGCGAAGTCGGGCTGATAGGCGCGATGAAGAACCATCTTGCCAAGATCGTCTACGTAACAGTCGATCACGCCATCACCGGTAACAGAATGGTTCCAGTAAAGGCACCATCCGGTTTGACGGGCAATATCGGTCCGCGCAAGAACCGATCCGTCGGCACCGATGACTTCAAGATGGTCGACGGTTGTGCCGGGTTTGACTTCCTGATGGCTGGCGGGACCAGCACAGGCCGTGATCGAGAGAAGAAGGGCGGCCAGTAAAGGCCGCCCGAACTTTTTGGAAATCATGGATAGAGCTGCGGCGGAATCGGGTTGCCGGTCTCTTCGTAGTAACGCAGTGCGCCCGGATGCATCGGAATCGGAGTCGAGTTCAGAGCAAAGTCAACGGTGGTGTCGTTGGCGGCCGGGTGAATGGCGATCAGTTCGTCGACCTTTTCAAACAGGGTCTTGGTGATCTGATAAGCCAGTTCTTCATCCATGTCGGCATTCACGAACAGAACGTTCGGGGTCGAGATGGTGTTGACCGGTGCGGTGACGCCTTCGTAAACGCCGGTACGCAGGGCGTACGGTGCAAAGGTCGGTTCTGCGTCAAGAGCAGCGAGGATTTCCTCGTCGGTCAGAGCGATCAGCTTGATGTCGCGGGTGGTTGCGAGGTTCAGGATCGAGCTGGTGGGCGGGCCGACGCTCCAGAAACCGGCATCGATGTCGCCGTCACGAAGGGCGTCAGCGGTTTCGTTGAAGTTCAGGCGCTGTTCTTCGATGTCATCATAGGTGATGCCATTGGCTTCGAGCAGGGTTTTGGCCGAAACTTCGGTACCCGAACCCGGTGCGCCAACAGAAACGCGTTTGCCTTTAAGATCGGCAAGACCGTTGATGCCGCTGTCAGCCATGGTGACGATCTGAACCGCGTTCGGATAGATCGATGCCAGGGCACGGACGTTATCAAGGGTACGGCCTTCGAATTTGCCGGTGCCGGTGTAGCCCGCATAAACGGTGTCGGCCAGACCGATGGCGATATCACTGTCACCACGGGCGATCAGACCCATGTTTTCAACAGATGCGCCGGTAACTTCGGCAACAGCACTGGTGCCGTCGATGTATTTGGTGATCAGTTCTGCGAGACCACCGCCATACGGATAATAGGTACCGCCGGTACCACCGGTTGCAATTGAAAGCTGCTGTGCTGAAGCAGGAATAGCGGTCAGCATCATGGCTGCGGCTGCTGCTGAAAGCAGAGTACGTAGCTTCATGGTAGTCCTCCCTAGGGTTAACACTCTTTACGTCCAATTAATCAAAGATCGCTTTAGAAATCGGTTCTTCACGTTCTTGACCGGCCAATTGTCATGGCCTGTTATTCTTGGATTTCGCGAACTGGCCGGACAAAAATCCGTCGGGCAGATTCCCGATCAGGTTCCGGTTTCCGCCAACGCCACCTGCGGGCAGGGCGTTTGATACGGGCCGCTGAAATCGTCCAAGAGAGTTGATTTGAAAACAACCATTCCGTCACCCCGGACGGGGCTGGTTGTGTGGTCTCCTCCCTGTATTTCGATCATTTTATCATTTTGGTACTCGAATGTGCAATGAGTATGCCAAAACAGAAATAAAAAATACTATTTAAAATCAAATGCTTATTTTGCAGTTTTTTGACAAATCGGCATAATTTTGCCGATATGCCGGAATCAATCGGCGGATTCTTGCCGATGGGCCGGGGCTCAGACCGGCTTTTCGCGGCGGATATTGAGCTTTTTCATCTTCTCGTTCAGGGTCCGGCGCGGGATATCGAGTTCTTCCATCACCGACTTGATATTGCCGTCATGGCGATCAAGGGCATCGCGGATAACACGTTCTTCGAAATCACGCAGCTGATCGGCCAGGGCAAGGTCACCGGGCAAGCGTGATGTTTTCTCAAATCCGGCCTTGAACAGGCGCTTGAACCTTTCCTCAGGGCTTCCGACCAGAAGGACATAGCGTTCGGCCATGTTTTTCAATTCGCGGACATTGCCCGACCAGTCATGGGATTTAAGCTGCCCGATCAGGACCGGTCCCAGACGTTCATAGGGGCGTTCAAACCGTTCGGCGGCGCGTTCGGCAAAGATATCAAACAGCAGGGCCACGTCATCCTTGCGATCACGCAAGGGGGCGATGGCCAGTTCAAAAGTATTGATGCGAAACAGCAGATCTTCGCGGAATTTCCGTGCTGAGACGGCTTCGACCAGATCTTCGTTGGTGGCACAGATCAGCCGGAAATCGACCTTTACCGGGGCGTTTGAGCCGACGCGAACGACTTCGCGCTGTTCGATCACGCGCAGCAATTTGGCCTGAAGGGCAAGCGGCATGCTTGAGATTTCATCAAGGAAAAGCGTCCCGCCGATTGCATGTTCGATCCAGCCGACCCGCTGACTGACCGCCCCGGTAAAGGCACCCTTTTCATGGCCGAAAAGTTCGCTTTCCGCAGTGCTTTCGGGAATGGCGGCACAGTTGACTGCGACGAATTTTTCGTCGCGCCGGTCGCTCAGATCATGGATGGCACGCGCGACCAGTTCCTTGCCGGTGCCGGTTTCGCCGGAAATCAGGACCGGGACTTCGGTCGGTGCGATATTGGCAATTTCGTCCTTAAGGGCGCGCATCGGCAAAGAGTTGCCGATCAGGCGACTGTCCAGACTGCCGCGCTGGGCGATCTGTTGGCGCAGCTTGCGGTTTTCCAGAACCAGCCGACGCTTTTCGATGGCACGTTCGAGGCTTTCGACAATGTCTTTGGGTTCAAACGGTTTTTCGACAAAGTCATAGGCGCCGCTTTTCATGGCCTCGACCGCCATGGGGACATCGCCATGGCCTGTCATCAGGATGACGGGGATATCGGAATCGGCTGATAGCACCGAGCGGGTAAAGGAGATGCCATCGAGTTTGGGCATCTTCACATCGGTCAGGATGACCCCGGCAAAATCCGGGCGGATATCGCGCAGGGCTTCGCGGGCGTCCTCATAGACGGTGACATCGAAATCAGACAGTTCCAGCCATTGCGACAGCGCCATGCGCATGGCGGCATCATCATCGACAATAATGATGTGCGGTTTTGCGAATTGATCCTGGGTCTGATCTGATGACGTCACGTTTTCTTGTCCCTGAGCAACGGCAATCGAACTTCGAAACAGGCACCGCCGGTAGTGGTGTTATAGGCTTTGATGGTGCCGCCAAAGTCCCGCACAATGCCATAAGTTACCGAAAGTCCCAATCCCACACCTTGGCCCGGGTCCTTGGTGGTGAAGAACGGATCAAAAAGCAGCGACAGCGTTTCGTCATTCATGCCCGGTCCGGTATCGGTAATGCGCATGACGACATCGTTACGGTTGCTGCTCAGATCGATGCGGATGCGTTTGACCGAACTGTTTTCCATGGCATCGAGCGCATTGCGGATGATGTTGACGCAAATCTGTTCGATACGGACCAGATCGGCATGGACAAAAAGCGGTGTTTCGGGTTCGTGGCGTTCGAGCGTGCAGTTTTCAGAATCGAGTTGCGGGCTGAGAAGTTGCAGGGCGTTGTTCAGCGCGATCTTGAGGTCAACGGCCTCCAGCACGCCGGTTGATTTGCGCGAGAATGTCTTGAGCTGTCCGGTGATCGCCCCCATGCGTTCGGTCAGTGATGAAATCTGGCCGATATTCTGATCAAGCTGGTCGGTCTTGCCGCGTTCGATCATCAGTTTGGCACTGGCGCAGAATGTCCGGATGGCGGCAATCGGCTGATTGATTTCATGGGCGATGGCCGCCGACATCTGACCCAGGGCGGCCAGTTTTCCGGCCTGAACCAGTTCATTCTGGGTGCCGCGCAGTTCTTCTTCGGTCCTGCGGCGTTCGTTGATTTCTTCTTCCAGCCGGGTGTTGAGTGCCTGAATGCGTTCGAATTCGCGGGCTTCGCGCTGGGATGCCAGTTTCAGTTCGCGTTCGCGCAAGAACAGGATGACCAGCACGATCATCCCCCCGCCGATAATGGCAATCAGCATGACGGCGGCCTGACGGTCGGTAACCTGATCCATCGAGGTCAGATAATAGATGCGCCAGTCACTGCCGCGGATCGGTTTGCTGTCAAACAGGAAACGCTGGGAACTGATGGTGACGATGCCCGAACCCTTGGCCAGTTGCTGTCCGACATTAAGCGATGTCAGATCACGGCCGGAATATTGGCGGTTGCGCACAATGCGCGCACGATCGGCATCCGAAAGGGGCGACAGGGTCCGGTATTTCCAGTCGCCACGACTGGTCAGGGTGATAACGCCATCGGCATCGGCAACGAAGACGGTTTCGCCGCCTTCCTGCCAGTTCATTTCAAGTTCATCGAGTTCGAGTTTGACGACAACAACCCCGATAACCGCGCCATTCTGGCGAATGGAATTGGAAATGAACAGGCCGGCCCGCCCGGTGGTGACCCCGATGCCAAAAAAGAATCCCTCGTTGCCAGCGATTGCCTGACTGAAATAGGGGCGGAATGAATAATCCTCGCCAACGAAGCTGTCGGGCGTGTTCCAGTTGCTTGAGGCAACGGTCATCCCGGTTTTGTCGAGAACATAAAGCGCCGCGGCCCCGGACCGGTCATTGACCCGTTCAAGATAGAAATTGGCAATCTGGGCTGATTGCGGATCGGAGATCGCATCAATCACCTGATGATGGCGGGCCACGACATAGGGCAGATAGCGATACCGGTCGATTGCCGCGCGCAGGGAACTGTCATAAAGGGCAAGGCGCGCCTGTCCTGTGGTTTCAAGTTCGCGGATCGTCAGATTGCCGGTCGAACTGACGGCAAGCCACACCACCAGGGCCGAAATCACCGTGCCTGCGAAGGTCAGGCTTGCGCGGCTGAAATTGCGTAACCAGTAAAAAATTGCGGCCTCCGACAGCATCAGGGATCAATTATCCGTGTCGCGCGTTTCCGATGGATTGGCGAATTGACCCCGGGATGGTGATTGTTATTGGGCGGGTTGGCGTAAAGTCAACAAATACAGGTAAATCGCGGTGATTGCTGTGCGTGTATTCGATAGGCCTTAATTATGCCGCAAGCGGTTATTTTTTCGCCACATTGGAATGTAAATTGTATAGTCGCAAAACTGAATTGGGTTTCGGCCCGCAAATTGTATCTGTCCAGATGACGAGGTCCAGGTGAGTAAGATCGCACTTGTTGATGACGACCGTAATATCCTGACGTCTGTTTCCATGGCCCTGGAAGAAGAGGGTTATGAGGTTCTGACATATTCGGATGGTTCGGAGGCGCTGCATGCCCTGACCAAGGAAGAACCGGATCTTGCCGTGCTTGATATCAAGATGCCGCGCATGGACGGATTGGAGCTTCTGACCCATCTGCGCAAGAAGACCGAAATGCCGGTCATTTTCCTGACATCGAAAGATGACGAGGTTGATGAGCTGACCGGTCTTCGCATGGGGGCAGACGATTATATCAAGAAGCCGTTTTCCCAGCGTCTGCTGATTGAACGTATCCGCACATTGTTGCGCCGTTCGGAAATCATGCGCGCAGGCGGTGTGCGCCCGAACGGGTCGGATGATGTGTTGCAGCGTGGGGATCTGGTTCTTGATCCGTCGCGTCACATGTGCAGCTGGAAAGGCCAGCATGTGAACCTGACCGTGACCGAGTTCCTGTTGATCCAGGCACTTGCGAAACATCCGGGCCATGTGAAAAACCGTGACCAGCTGATCGATGCGGCCTATGGCGAGCATATCTATGTTGATGACCGCACGATTGACAGCCACATCAAGCGCCTGCGCAAGAAGTTCCGCGAAACCGACAAGGAATTCAAGGAAATCGAAACGCTGTATGGCGTCGGATACCGGTATCGCGACTCTGCCACTGTTGCAGGTTGATCAGACGAATTATGGTGCCGGGACACATATGTTCCGGCATCTGTCATTTTTGCCGGCCCGACCATGACGGGCCAGTTACGCAGGTTTGAATGAGCGATCAAAGCGCTGGCGATCAGGACCAGACGACAAGCCAGTCCGAAACACGGACGGCACGCATAGAGGAACGCCACGGGCTGTTTTCCCCGTTGACCTGGCGCATTCTTGCCGTGAATGCGCTGGCGCTGTTTGTTTTGGTGGCGGGGATTTTGTATCTCGGCCGCTACAAGCAGGAACTCATTCATTCCGAGCTTGAAGCGATGGCCGTACAGGCCGAAATGTATGCTGCTGCGCTTTCGACATCGGCCGTCAGTTCCGAAGATGATGCAACCAACCGGGTGAAACTTGAAGTCGCACGCGAAATGGTGCGCCGTCTGGTCGGGATTACCGGCGCGCGGACGCGGCTTTTTGCCACCAACGGCAAATTGATGGCCGATAGCCGCAATATCCAGTCCTTTGGCGCGGGCACCATTCAGGCCGAAGAATTGCCCGCACCGGGCGATGAAGATGCCTTTGCCGAAATCATGCGCAAACTGACAGACGGGCTTTTGACCCTGTTTGAAGGCGAGCAGCCCTTGCCGCTTTATGTTGATCCGCCGGTTGCCAGTGCAGCCGATTATCCGGAAGTGCGCGCAGCCCTTGCCGGCTATTCGCGCGGCGTGGTCCGGGTTGATAGCCAGGGGCGGCGTATTTTGTCCGTATCGGTGCCGGTGGCACGGTTCAAGCAGGTGCTGGCATCGGTGATGCTGACCAAAAGCGGCGAGCAGATCGAAAGTGCCCTGCATGCGGTGCGACTTGATATCCTGAAAATCTTTGTTTTTGCCTTTGGCATCACGGTGTTGCTGTCGATTTATCTGGCCGGGGTGATTACCCGTCCGCTTAATCGTCTGGCGCGCGCCGCCGAACGGGTCCGGCGCAGCAAAAACCGCCAATTCACCATCCCCGATCTTTCGGACCGGCGCGATGAAATCGGCGATCTTTCGACCACCCTTCGCGATATGACCGAAACGCTTTGGGATCGTATGGATGCGATTGAACGGTTTGCCGCCGATGTCGCGCATGAAATCAAAAACCCGCTGACATCGCTGCGCAGTGCGGTGGAAACGGCCACCCGGCTTAAAGATCCGGAACGCCAGCGCCGTCTGATGGAAATCATTGCCGAAGACGTGCAGCGTCTTGACCGACTTATCAGTGATATTTCCGACTATTCGCGCATGGATGCCGAATTGTCGCGTGCCGAAAGCGAAGAGGTCGATCTTCGGGTTCTGTTGCAGACGCTGGGCGAGCTTTACAATGCCGATCCGAGCGGCCCGCGCATTCGGGTATCTGTGCCCGAAGATCTGAATGTTCCCGCCCTTGAAAGCCGCTTGACCCAAGTGTTCAGAAACCTGATTTCAAACGCCATCACCTTCAGCCCCGAAGGCGGCGAAGTCCGCGTGCGGGCATGGCGTGACAAGGATTGGGCGGTAATCACGATCGAAGATGACGGGCCGGGCATTCCGCCGGGTAAGGAAGAGGCGATCTTTGACCGCTTCTATACCGAGCGGCCATCGACCGAGAAATTCGGGCAGCATTCGGGGCTTGGTCTTTCGATTTCCAAGCGGATCATTTCTGCCCATAACGGCGAACTGAGTGCACAGAATCGGGTGGTTGATGACGCGGTCAAGGGCGCGATATTCACCATTCGCCTGCCGCTGGAATAAGAATTTTCCGATCAGAAACCGCCAAACGCTTATGCGGAAGGTCAGGTTGCGCCCGATCCGCTTGTTTGGTGTTTGACAACAAACGCCCGGCCCCGCATCGTTTTCCCATTATGTCCCAACTTCATGCAAACTGTGTCCAGATCGGTGCCCATGCGCTGTTATTGCGCGGGCCGTCCGGTTCGGGAAAATCCAGTATTTCCTTGCGCCTGATTGATGCGGGGGGCTGTCTGATTTCGGATGATCGGACGGACCTTGTTGCGCGTGACGGACGTTTGATCGCAACAGCGCCATCAACGATTGCCGGGTTGTGCGAAGTGCGCGGCATCGGCATTGTACGCGGATTGCCGATTGCCGCCGAAGGCGATGTCAGGGTTCTGATTGATCTGGTGGCGGACGCAACCCAGGTTGAAAGAATGCCGCACTGCACTGCCGAAGAGATTTGTGGCATAACTGTCCCGCGTTGGACATTATGTGCAACCGATCGGGCACTTGATGCCAAGATCAGGGTCGCGCTGGCAGTTGCGACCGGTGAAATGCGACTTGAAGCTTAAGGACTCTGTTTTGCAGAAAACGCCTGTCAAATCGTCTGATGACCTGCAAACCGCGCTTGGCAGTTTTGATGGCAAAAGCGGTCTTGTTCTTGTCACCGGTGTATCGGGGGCCGGTCGGACGACCACCCTTAAGATCCTTGAAGATTTCGGGTTTGATGCGGTGGATAACCTGCCGCTTAGGATGTTGTCGGCACTGGTGCCAAGCGATTGCCGCCCCGACCGTCCGATTGCCATCGGACTGGATATCCGTACCCGTGATTTCGGCGTGGACCAGTTTGTCGACATTGTCGGACGTTTGCGCAAACAGACCGGCATGGAACCGTTGATGATCTATGTCGATGCCGAGACATCGGTATTGCAGCGCCGCTTCACCGAGACGCGGCGTCCCCATCCGTTAAGCCACGACCGGCCGCTGGTGGATGCGATCGAGCATGAAAAACGCCTGATGGCGCCGATTGCGGCGACGGCGGACATGCGGATCGACACATCCAGAATGAAATCGGCCGAACTTCGCAAGATCCTTCAGGACCAGTTCGACATTGGCGAAAACGAAGGCATGGCGATTTTTGTCAAAAGCTTTTCGTTCCGTCAGGGTGTGCCGGCAGAAGCCGATCTGGTTTTTGACGTTCGCTTTCTGCGCAACCCGCATTATGATCCCGAGCTTCGCCTTTTGACCGGGATGAATGACCGGGTGGGCAAATATATTGAAGAAGACCCGGACTTCGCAGGGTTCATCACCCGTTTGAAGGCAATGCTGGAGCCGATTTTGCCGCGCTATGCGCAAGAAGGGAAAAGCTATCTGACCATTGCGATCGGATGTACGGGTGGACAACATCGTTCGGTTTATATCGCGCGGATACTCAATGACTGGATTGCCGATCTGGGATATGACACACATCTCGGACATCGAGACAAGCCAGATGAACCGACATCGGGGGAGTGACTAAAATGGAGAAAACTGCATGATCGGGATGGTGCTGGTCACCCATGGCGATCTCGCGAAAGAGTTCGTATCTGCCTTGCAGCACGTCGTTGGCGAGCAGGAAAATGTCGAAGCGGTCTGTATCGGACCCGATGATGACATGGAACAACGCCGTTCGGACATTCTTGCCAGCGTCGAAAAGGTCGATAGCGGCAAGGGGGTTGTCCTTTTGACTGACATGTTTGGCGGGACTCCGTCCAATCTGGCGATTTCCATCATGGAACAGGCAAATGTCGAAGTTATCGCAGGGGTAAATTTACCTTTGTTGATTAAACTGGCATCTGTTCGCATCGACGGGACACTGGCCGAGACGGTAAATGCGGCCCAGGATGCCGGACGCAAATATATCAACGTCGCGTCGCGTCTGCTAAGCGGCGAGGAATAAGTCAGCAACAAAAATAAGAAGGCCGGATGTATCGCGATCACGCATCCGGCTGGCGGGGACATAGATGGCGCAAAAGGAAAAACGAATCCTTACGATCAGCAACCAGCGTGGATTGCACGCGCGGGCGGCGGCGAAATTTGTTAAACTGGCTGGTGAATTTGAATCCAGCATCATGGTCCGCAATCGCGGCACCGAAGTTTCGGGCGTATCGATCATGGGGCTTATGATGCTTGCGGCATCGATCGGTACCGAGATCGAAGTCGAAGCCACCGGACCGGACGCCACCAAGGCGATCGAGGCCCTGAACGAACTGGTCGATGCAAAGTTCGACGAAGAATAAGCCGACCGGCAATACCCAAGATTTCTGAAACCAAGACTTCTGACTTTCGGGAAAACAACAAGAACAGGTTCTGACCCTAGGTTTGCAAGTTCCGCCAAAAGACACAACCATCACCGACGATCACGCAACCGGCGCACGCCGCGTCATTACCGGGCTGGGCGCATCGGGTGGAATTGTGATTGGTCGGGCCTTTGTTCTGGACCGGCAATATATCCAGATCAGCCGCAAACCGGTTGCCGAAGACGCCATTCAGGCCGAATGCAAACGTCTGCATGACGGTGTTGGCGAAAGTATCGATCAGCTAAAACGGCTGAAATCCCAATCATCGACCGCCGACAGTGCCGCCTCCGAGGAGCTTGGCTTCCTTTTGGATGCCTATATCCACATGCTGACCCAGTCGCGTCTGGTGCGCGGAGCAGAAGAACTGATTGTGTCGCGCCGCCTTAATGCGGTGCATGCGGTCAGCGAGGTGATCGACGCCATCGCGACCCAGTTTTCGGGCATGGATGATCGCTATATCGCCGCACGTGCCACCGATATCCGCGAAGTTGGCCTGCGTCTGATGCGCTGTTTGATGGGGGAAACCGACCGGGCGGTGGACAAGGCGCCCAAGGGGGCGATCCTGATTGCAGAAGATGTCAGCCCGGCCGACATGGCACGGTTTGAACCGGGACAAATGACCGCGTTTGTCACGGCCCTTGGCGGGGCCGAGGGGCATACCGCGATCATGGCGCGATCCCTTGGCATTCCGGCGGTTCTCGGGGCGGCTGATATTATTCGCGGGGTATCTGGCGGGGACCAGATCATTGTCGATGGCGGGCGCGGTGAAGTCATTCTGTCGCCGACGGACGCCGATATCGAACATTACAGTCAGCGTCGTGCCGACTGGCTGGCAGCACGTGACAAGCTTGCCGCCCTTCGTGATGTGCCATCGGCGACCCGCGACGGGGTGGATATTGATCTTCATGCCAATATCGAATTGCCGATCGAACTTTCGGCCGCCCTTGAAAACGGGGCGACGGGCATCGGGCTTTTGCGCAGTGAATTCATGTTCATGAACAAGGATTACCTGCCCGACGAGGATGAGCAATACGAAGAACTGGCCGATATCGTAAAGCGGATGGACGGCAAGCCGGTGACGATCCGTACCCTTGATATCGGGGGGGAGAAGCTGGCCGTGGCCTTGCAGTCGGAAATCGCATCGGGGCCAAACCCGGCCCTTGGTTTGCGCGGTATCCGGTTGTCGCTTCGGAAATCGGAACTTCTTGAAGTGCAGTTTGCCGCCATCTTGCGGGCGTCATTGCATGGACCGGTGCGGGTTCTGATCCCGATGGTGGTCGGGGTGCATGAAATGACCCGGGCGCGCCAGATATATGAAACCGTGGCCAAACGCCTGCGCAAGGAGGGGCATGCCATCCCCGAAACCTTGCCACCGCTGGGCGCAATGATCGAAATTCCCGCCGCGGCGATTGCCATTGATACCCTGTCGCGGGAATGCGATTTCTTTGCGATCGGGACCAATGACTTGACGCAATATACCCTGGCGATCGATCGAACCGATGATCAGGTCGCGGGTCTTTATGATCCGCTTAATCCGGCTGTGCTGCGCCTGATCCGGGATGTGATCCGGGTGGCGGGCGAACGCGACATTCCGGTCAGTGTTTGCGGGGAAATGGCCGGTGATCCGCGCTATGTGCCGCTTTTCATCGGGTTCGGGTTGCGCAATCTTTCGATGTCGCCGGTCAATCTGTTGCCGGTCAAACAGCGGCTGCGCCGGCTTGATACCCGCAATTCCCACCATCAGGCCAATCGGGTCATGGAACAATGGGATTCGGCGCGGATCGCCATGATGCTTGACGATTTTAACGATCTGGCCTGATTGCATGGCCGGGCGGTCTTGCCCAAACAGACAATCATCCCGACATAGGGGACACCCAAGTCAATTTGCACGGCGATCCGGCGGATTTCGGCGGCGCGTTGCCGTTTGCGCGATGCATGTTGCGTATTTGGGCAAAAAAAAGACTTGAAAACGATATAAAGAAATCTTTATATGTGACCCATCGCGGTCAGAGAAGTGATCGCAACAGAATTTCTCGGCGTATCGGCAAGACCAGAAGTCTTTGGCGGATGCGCCATTCCTGTTTGATTGGAGACGACATGTCGAACTTTACCGATTACAAGGTCGCGGACATTTCGCTGGCCTCGTGGGGCCGCAAGGAAATCGCGATTGCCGAAACCGAAATGCCGGGCCTGATGGCGCTGCGCGAAGAGTATGGCAATGCAAAACCGCTTGCTGGCGCACGCATCGTCGGCTGCCTGCACATGACCATCCAGACCGCAGTTCTGATCGAGACGCTGACGGCACTTGGTGCTGAAGTTCGCTGGTCGTCGTGCAACATCTTCTCGACCCAGGATCAGGCTGCTGCGGCGATTGCGGCTGCTGAAATTCCGGTCTTCGCATGGAAAGGCGAAACCGAGGAAGAATTCTGGTGGTGCATCGAGCAGACCATTTCCGGTCCGAACGGCTGGAAGCCGAACCTTATTCTTGATGATGGCGGCGACGTTACCCAGCTGATCCATGACAAGTATCCGGAACTTCTCGAAGACATCAAAGGTCTGTCGGAAGAAACCACCACCGGTGTACATCGCCTTTATGAAATGGCGAAAAAAGGCACGCTCAAGGTTCCGGCGATCAACGTCAATGACTCGGTCACCAAGTCGAAATTCGACAACCTTTATGGCTGCCGTGAGTCGCTTGTTGATGGCATCAAGCGCGCAACCGACGTGATGGTTGCGGGCAAGATCGCGGTTGTTGCCGGCTTTGGCGACGTGGGCAAAGGTTCTGCTGCTTCGATGCGCAGTCAGGGTGCCCGCGTTCTGGTAACCGAAATCGATCCGATCTGCGCGCTTCAGGCCGCAATGGAAGGTTACGAAGTCACCACCATGGAAGACGCAGCCCCGGTTGGCGATATCTTTGTCACCACCACCGGTAACATCGACATCATCACGCTTGACCACATGCGTGCGATGAAAGACCGCGCAATTGTTTGCAACATCGGTCACTTCGATTCCGAAATCCAGATCGGTTCGCTGCGCAATTACAAGTGGGACAACGTCAAGCCGCAGGTCGACGAAGTCGAGTTCCCGGATGGCAAACGTCTGATCGTTCTGGCCGAAGGTCGTCTGGTCAACCTTGGTTGCGCAACCGGTCACCCGAGCTTTGTGATGTCGGCATCCTTCACCAACCAGGTGCTGGCACAGATCGAGCTGTGGAAAAACCACGCGAACTACGAAAACAAGGTTTATGTCCTGCCCAAACACCTTGATGAGAAAGTTGCAGCCCTGCATCTTGACCGTCTTGGCGTGAAACTGACCAAACTGTCCCAGGAACAGGCTGATTATATCGGCGTTCCGCAGGCTGGTCCGTTCAAGCCGGATCATTACCGCTACTAATCGGTTATCACCGATCTGCATCAAAGCCGGTCTGTTCGTTCAGACCGGCTTTTTTGTGTTTTATACCCATGGGATCGACGCCTGACCGGGCAGAAACAAAATCGATGCACAGCAAATTGAAAAGGTTCTAGGATCGGGTGTGACTTATATGATTGTATGGGAAGCTGAACTGATGTGAGCCGGTTCTTTCCGGCTTGTCAGCGCCATTCCGCCACCACAGAGAAATCGATCCATGCCCCAGCTTGAAATCGAATATTCCGCCAAACTGCCGATTGCCGACGAGTTGTCCAAGCTTGCGGTTGATCTTCATTATGTTGTCGCGCGCGAAGCCGATGCGGATCTTGGGTCTTTCAAAACCCGGATTACACCGCTTGAAAATGTGGTGATTGCCGATGGCAGTGACCGGCATGCCATGGTTCATCTTGATATCCGCTTATTGTCGGGGCGCAGTGAACGGGCGAAATTTGCCACCGGCGAAGCGGCCCTTGCGGCCTTGCGCGACCGGCTGGAATGGCTGGTTGGGGATTATGCGGTGCAATTTACCGTCGAGGTCCATGACCTTGACCGGGCCAATTACCACAAACATGTCACCGGTGTTGCACAGGTGCCCGGCTGATTACATCAGAAGGGCTTCGTGGATCGGGTGATCTGGCCCGTATCGGTCATTGAGAAGCTTGATCAGCTCACGCGAGAATTCCTTTCCGGCATCAAGCAACGACCGTAATTCCGCATCATTGCGATCATGCGGGCCGACCCCGTCCAGACGTGCGCGCACATCGGGATCGGACAATTCGCGCAGGAACCGGTCATAAAGTTCAAGCGCAGGTAGGCTTTTTTCACCAAACACGGTTTGCAGGCGCGTAATAGGCGGAAGTTGTAAAAGTTCCGACAGTTTTTCACGTTTCCCCGCATAATCACGACCCGCAGTTTCAGCAGCCGCAATAATGCCGCCGAAATAAAGCATTTTACGTGAAAAGACGAGTTTCAGCCGCCGTGGCGCCCAGGCCTTGCTGGCGTCGCCTTCGCGGGTTTTGATTTCAAAATCGACACTGATGGTCCGGTAATAGCGGATCACATCATTGACCAGAAATCGCGCAATCGAGTCCCGGGTGACCGATGTGGTGACGTAATTGGCGATCAGATCGTCAAAGAATTTGCGTTTGCCCGCTTCGTTATAAAGCCATTCGCATTCCAGTAGGAACAGCAGCCGCCGGGTAGTAATCGAGTTGGTATCGCCATCCAGACCGATGCGATTTACCAGTTCTTCGGCGGTGACATAGGATGAAAACGGGCCGTTTACGGCCGGTTTGCGGGTCACCATTTTGCCAAGGATATCGGCGACATCCTGATGGGGGGCCTGATCACGTTCGGCTTCGCGGCCAATGATGAAGTAATCAAGATCGGATTGATCGGATGCCTCGTGCCGGCCATAGGAACCGGTTACCACAACGCAAAAATTATCACCCGTCAGGCGGTTGCCCAACGCATCACGCATCTCTGCCAGGCGACGGGCAGAGTAATCCTGATTGATGGCGATGGTTGCGGGTAACAAGATCGGGACAGCCTCTTGGTGCGACTCGTTGATTACCAACTATCTGCGTAACGGTTAAAGATTAATACCGCGTTTAACTTATATGGGGTGTGGGGGATTAAGATGATTGACGGTCCGGTTAAAAAGCCCAAACTTGGCGCCCGGGTTTCGGCACCGGAAACCGCGCCCCACAGATTTTTAGAAAAGATTCCCGCCATGGACATCGCCAATTTGCCATTCGGCACGACCGACTGGTCAAGTGTTGAAGCCACCAGACATCCCGGCGAGACCGGATTTGCCACCTGGCGCACCCGACAATTCGGTCCGATCCGGGTTCGAATGGTGCAATATTCACCGGGCTATCTTGCCGATCACTGGTGTTCGAAGGGGCATATCCTGCTGTGCCTTGAAGGCGAACTTGTGACCGAACTTGACGATGGCCGGACCTTCATTCTCAAACCCGGTATGAGCTACCAGGTGGCCGACAATGCCGAAGCCCACCGTTCATCAACCAAAAGCGGTGCGACCTTGTTTGTGGTCGATTGACATTGTGTCAGCGCGTTGCGGGGCGATATCGGCCAGCGCGTCAGGCAGTCCCGCGTAACAGGAAGGACTGCCTTGCTGGGCATCGTATTTGACGGCGTGCTCAAGCCAGCCCGGTTTCCGACATCCTTGAAAATATGACGTCATGCGACAGTTCGCATCCGAGGTTCATGATCGCTACATCACCGCCCCGATTTGCCAGGGGACAAATTCCGCACTGCCAAAGCCAAGGGCCTCGCTTTTGCTTTTGGTGCCCGATGCAATCCCAAGAAACAGGTCGAATATTTCGCGGCCTTTTTCTTCGATTGTAACGGCACCATCGACAATGGTCCCGCAATTGACGTCCATGTCTTCGGACATGTTTTCATACATCGTGCTGTTGGTTGCCAGCTTGATGCACGGGCTTGGCACATAGCCCGAAACCGATCCGCGACCGGTTG
Organism: Thalassospira povalilytica; assembly: GCF_002844235.1. Lineage (GTDB taxonomy): Bacteria > Pseudomonadota > Alphaproteobacteria > Rhodospirillales > Thalassospiraceae > Thalassospira > Thalassospira povalilytica. The sequence goes on from NZ_PGTS01000003.1 coordinate 555,082, forward strand.
TAAAGGCAATCAGGGTAGCCCCGCTTGCGATTTGGCCGGTGACAGAGCATGGGTCGTAGCCGGGGCTGTCCATAAAGACAAAGCCCTTGTTGGTGATGATCTGACCAAATTCATAGACATCGGTCAGGGGGGCGGTGCCGCCCTTGGCAACGGCGCCCAGTGACTTTTCCAGAATGGTGGTCAAGCCGCCCCGTTTGTTGCCCGGCGACGGGTTGTTGTTCATTTCGCCGCCGCGCACCGATGTGTAGTTTTCCCACCACAAAATCCGGTCGACCAGTTTCTGGCCAACCGCGTCATTGATGGCGCGCCGGGTCAGAAGATGTTCGGCCCCATAGATTTCAGGTGTTTCCGAAAGGATGGTTGTACCGCCGTGACGGACCAGCAAATCGGACGCATAGCCGAGTGCGGGATTGGCGGTAATGCCGGAATATCCATCCGATCCACCGCATTGCAGACCGACAATCAATTCGGATGCCGGTGCGCGGACCCGCTTGGCCTGATTGGCGCGAAGGGCCAGATCACGAACAATATCAACGCCGCGTTCGACAGTTTGGCGTGTGCCGCCGCTGTTCTGGATGGTCATGTAGTGGAAATTGCCGTCATGACGCAGTTTTTCAGCACCGACAAGATCTTCGACCTGCATGGCTTCGCACCCCAGACCGACCAGAAGGATACCGCCAAAATTCGGATGTTTGGCATAGCCCGCAAGGGTTCGAAACAGGGTGTCATAGCCCTCGTCATGGCGGCCCATGCCACAGCCACTGCCATGCACGATCGGCACGATGCCATCGACATTTTCAAGATCGGTAAACCAGCCGGTTTTTTTCGCCTGTTCGGCAATGAAACGCGCGACACTGCCCGAGCAATTCACCGATGTCAGAACACCGATATAGTTCCGGGTGCCAAAGCGTCCGTCACTGCGCGGATAACCCATGAAAAAGCGCGTATCCGATGCGGGAGGCAAAGGTTTGGCATCTTTGCTGAAATCATAGTTCTGGCGATGGTCGCTCATGCCGAGATTGTGGGTATGAACATGATCGCCGGGTTTGATGTCGGTGGTGGCAACACCAATGATCTGACCATAGCGCAGAACAGATTGGCCGGCGGCAATTGGACGTATTGCGACTTTGTGGCCACGTGCGACCGGAGCAGTCAGGGTGACAGAACTTTGCGAAAGTTCTGCCCCCGTTTTCAGGTCCGCCAGGGCAATTTCGACATTGTCGCCGGGATGCAGCAAGATGCTGATGGGTGGGGATTGGGTCATTTGCATCTATTTTCGTGCTTTATTGCCGATAAAGAAGTTCAGGCAAGAACAGGGTGATCGAAGGAACATAGGTCAAAAGCAACAACACAGCGATCAGCGGAACCAGGAACGGCATGGTGGCCTTGGCACAGCGTTCAAATGATATGGCCGACACCTTGGACAGCACATAAAGCACCATGCCGATGGGCGGTGTCAGAAGGCCGATCATCAGATTGAGGATGACGATGATGCCCAGATGGATCGGGTCGATGCCAAGCTGCAGCGAGACGGGCAGCAAGACCGGTACCAGAATGGAAATTGCCGCAATGGTTTCCATGAACAGCCCGATCACAAGCACGATCAGGGTAATGATCAGAAGAATCAGGGCCTTGTTCTGGGTCAGGCCAAGCAGGGTCTCAGAGAACACAACGGCGGCCTGATTGGCGGCAAGGATCCAGGCAAAGACACTGGCGGTCCCGACAATCAGCAAAATCGATGCAGTTGTTTCGATGGTTTCAATCGAAACCCGGATCAGTTTTTTCCAGCTTAGGGTCCGGTAAACCGCCATGCCCAGAAGGATGGCATAGCTTGCTGCGCAAACAGCGGCCTCGGTCGGGGTAAACATGCCAGATGCAATGCCACCGACAATGATGACCGGGGTCAGAAGTGGCAGAAAGGCGGTCTTGAAGGTCGATCCGACAAGCTTCGGGCTGAAGGCGACGTCGCGCGGATAGTTGCGTTTACGCGCCATCCACCAGACCATGACCATCAGGGATGCCGCCATCAGAAGACCCGGGATGATACCCGCGACAAACAGTTCCCCGATCGAGACCGAGGCCATGACACCAAAAATAACAAGCGGCAGCGAAGGCGGAATGATCGGCCCGATGGTTGAGGACGCGGCCGTGATGCCGACCGAAAAGTCGTCATCATATCCGGCGTCGCGCATTGCCTTGATTTCAATTGATCCAAGGCCCCCGGCATCGGCAACAGCGGCACCGGACATGCCGGCAAACACAATGCTGGCGCCGATATTCACGTGGCCCAAACCACCATGGGCCCAGCCGACAAGGGCGCGGGCAAAGGCAAAAATCCTGCTGGTGATACCGGCCGAATTCATCAATCCGCCAGCAAGGATAAAGAATGGAATGGCGAGAAGCGGAAAGCTGTTCATGCCGTTGATCATGTTATGAAGCAGCACGACAGGCGGCATGCCTTCAAGCAGGATATAAAGCAGCGAGGAAAGACCAAGTGCCACGGCAATCGGCAAGCGCAGGGCGATCAGGACGACCAGCGATACCAGAAGAAGAATGAAACTCATCAGCGCGGTCTCCGCAGCAAAAGATAGATCTGGTAAAGATGGACGACCATCAGGACGCCAAGGGCAGCCAGGATCAATCCATAGAAGTAGTATTTGGGAAGTGGCAGAGAGACCATCTTCTGGTAGGAGGTCTTGGTCATCAGCTCGTTCAGGGAATAGATGGCAAAGCCAAAGAAGCCTGATGACAGCAACAGTGCGACAAGTTTGAGCTTGGTCAGACCCCGCCCGGCAAGTTTGTCGATAAATTCAAGGCGGATATGGCTGTCGACAAGCTGGCATTTGATCGCCCCGACAAAGGCCAGGAGAATAAGCAGGTAACGTGCGACTTCCTCTGTCCAGGCCAGTGAGTCATTCAGGACGTAGCGGGTGAAGAATTGCAGGAACACCGTGACGAACAAGGCACAAAACACCAGCAAAGCCGGAAAGTCGGCCCAAGTGATGTTCAAGCGGAAATTCGTTTCGGCTTCTTGTTGTTCCTGTTCCTTGAAAAGATCCCCGTTGATGTCAGACATTTTTGTCTCTCCGTTGGGAACGGGACATGACGTAACCGGGGGAAATGGTTTCCCCCGGCCGGATTCGGGATGGAAAGGTCAGGCGGGGTTAACCCTTGATCGCCTGAAGGCGTTCATAAATTTCCGGATCCCATGGCATGTCGTCGCTTTTCAGGCGCGGAGCAATAACGTCAATGAACGGACCACGATCAACCTTGTTGACCGTAACGCCCTGTGTGGTGAACCAGTCAGCCAGTTCTTTTTCGCTTTTGACGATTTCATCGGATGCGTGAATGCCGGCTTCCTGAAGGGTATCAAGCAACAGTTTTCCGTCTTCTTCACCCAGTTTGGACATGGTCGAAGGTGAAACCAGCATGATCAGCGAGTTGATGATGTGCCCTGTCAGATTGATGTTTGACTGAACTTCATAGAACTTTTTGAACTTGATGGTCGGAAGCGGGTTTTCCTGTGCATCAACAACGCCTTGTTGCAAGGCAAGATAGACTTCGGAAAAGGCCATCGGTGTCGGATTGGCACCGGTTTCCTTGGGGAACATCTGATAGGCTGGTGCATTGGGCGTGCGGATTTTCAGGCCCTTCATATCCGCCGGGGTCAGGACCGGTTTGTTGGACGTGACATGACGCGCGCCATAGTAAACAAGCCCTGCAATCTGGTTGCCGGTGACGTCGGTATATTCCTTGGACAATTCGGCAAACAGATCGGATTTGACGTAATTTGACCAATGATCATAGCCGCGAAGCGCAAAGGGATAGTCCGAGATCGAGATCGGCGGGTAAGTCTGCCCAAGATAGGCAACGCCGGTATAGATGATGTCAATGGAACCCAGCGTCAGGGCTTCGTTGATGGCGGCTTCCTTGCCAAGCTGGGAGGCAGGATAAACCTTGATTTCATAGCGGCCGTTTGTACGTTCCGAAAACATCGATGCGGCTTCAAGTGCGGCGCGATGATACGGAGTATCGACTTCGTAAACATGGCCGAATTTCAAGACTTCTTGCGCCTTGGATGCGTTGGACATTCCTGCAAGGGTTGCAAAGGCCGTCAATCCCATCAGAAGCGTACGGGACAATTTCCGAGTGAACATTTAGTCCTCCTTGATTGTGGTTATTTTTATTTTTTGTTTTTTCCAATTGATCTTAGGGAACAGTTGCCAAGGACCTCAACTGTCTTTAATGCTTAAAAAACATCCATAAAGACAGGGGCTTTGGTGGCGCGTTCGGACCAGAAATTCAAAACCAGCTTCAATACCTGGCTTGACAGTGTTGCGGTCGGAAACTGCCCGGAATCCATATCGGGACTGGCAAGATTGCTGGGAGTGAGCCGGACGTTGGCGCGCAGTATCCTGCACCGTGCGCGCGAGATCGGCCTGATTGCCGAGGACAGCTTCCCGGTTGTGTTTTTGCGCAAGACGACCAAGTCCGATTACTTTTCGAACGCCGATATCAGAAGCCTTGAAGAGCAACTTGAAACCGATTTCATGATGTGGCTTCGTACCACGCAGCCGCCCCCGGGCAGTCGCCTGCGCGAAGCCGTTCTGGCCCGACAGTTCGGCGTTTCAAATACAACCATTCGTGAATTTCTGATCGGCCTAAGCCGGTTTGGCTTCATTCGCAAAGAACCACAGCGCAGCTGGATCCTTGAAGGGTTTACCGAACAATATGCCCTTGAGCTGCACGAGGTGCGCCAGATGTTCGAGACGCGTGCGATCAGCGCGATTTTTACAATCCCCAAGGAAGCCCCGTTCTGGGGAAAGATGCTGCGCATCCGGCAAGAACATATTCAATTGCGCAAAGAGATCGACACCAGATTTATCGAGTTTTCAGAACTTGATAGCCGTTTTCACCGCATCCTCAATGCCGCGACCGGCAACCGGTTCATGGATGGCTTCCAGGATTCGATATCACTGATTTTCCATTTCCATTATCGCTGGTCCAACAAGAACCAGGTTGAACGCATCATTCTTGCCATCCGCGAACATCTTGAAATTATTGATGCGATTCTGGATCGGGATCAGGTTGGAGCCGTGAAGGCGCTTGAACGTCATCTGGCAACGGCACACCAGACATTCGTGGCATCAATCCACCGTGACTAGGTGATAACGACCTTTGTTATCAGTCAAACAGGCTTGCTGCTGCGGCCTGTTGGGCCGGGTCGGTCAGGCTGCCGACGCGTCTGAGGAAGGAATGCTTTTCCTCGTAATAGCGTTTTGACAGATCGGCAAAGCAGCGGACTTCGACATCCTTGTTGATGTGAAACTCGCGGCGCGGGACTTTGGCCTCGTTCAGGTCAAAGGTGCTGGCCGACGCGCTGATCTGGTGGTCAACCGCGTCGGCAACGCCATCAAGCTCGATCCGGTTTTTCAGGCTATGGAGGAATTTCTTGAAGGCCGGGTGGCTGTTCAGGAACGCCTTTTCGGTCAGAAGGAAGTCATCGGCGGCAAAGTCCGGCGCATTTTTAACGACAAATTCGCGGCACAGATGGTCGGTGGCAAAGCACATCGGGCCAAAGATGAAATTGCGATAGATGTCTTCTTTGAGCTGCCAGAATTTGTCCAGGCGTTTGAGCGAGTCCGCATCAAGTTTGACGGCAGCTTCGAGCAGCAGGCGCGGGTGACAATGGACGTGATTGGGATGCACATAGGTTTTCGTGCGGCTGATCCCTTCGAGGGTATCGATATTGACCGGACCGGAAAACAGGCTGGCATGCGGGTGGTTTGATTTCTTCGACAGAAGCGCGATCACTTCATCAGGATCAACATTGTGTTTGACCAGCAGATGATTGACCGACAGATCAAGTTCGACTTCGCCGGTGATGATTTTTTCGGTCAGCTGATGGTGGTTCAGGTTGAACCGCCGGGCAAATTCCGGTTCCAGCGTATGGGAAAACGGTCCATGGCCGATATCATGCAAAAGTGCCGCAGCACCGAGCAAATCACAATCGGCATCCGATAACCCCATCAGGCGGCAATAGCGTTGCGACAGAAGGGCAACGCCGATGGTGTGGTCATAGCGCGAATGACGGATATTGGCCGGGCGTCCATTGGGATGGAACAGATAGTCGATCGCGCCCAAAAACGAGATTTCACGCAGCCGTTCAAAGGCGTGCGATGCGATCAGCTTTTTATGCAGCGGCCGGTCAAAGGCCGAGGCGATCTGGGCGCGTTTGAAATGGTAGTTATATTGCGGGACATCACGAAACAGCAGTTCCCATTCGGCAATGTCATCGGCGTTGAAATTGCTGTCAAACAGATCGCCGATTTCAGGGCCGGTATTTTGCGCGGCCTTCAGCGCGGCAGAGTCCTTTTGTGGTGCGGCCGGCTTGGCCGCCGCACGTGGAGCAAAAAGATCTAGCTGCGGTTTGGGACTCATCTGAGATTATAGATACACTTGATCTGTTACGAATGTCGGTCCCGCAGACATAAACGGATTCAGTGCCCATGTCATTGCGGTTTTTCCACAGGCGAACCCCGTGAAACACGGCTTTGCACAAGGCTGTTGCCGAGATGATGCGAAACGGTGGTAAAAGCACCCTGTTTTCACCATAATAATAGCTCATAAACACAAACGGTTAACAACACGTGACACGGAACGCATCCGAGCAAGCTTCCAAACTGAGCGGGGGAAGGAAACAGGTGAGGGCATTTTTGCGCAACTTGCCCAGATGTCGGCTGTCTGCCCTTCTTGCGGGCGGAACGGCGATCGCATCGATGCTGTTTCCTGCTGCAAACCTTGTTGCCCAGGAAAAATTTCGCCTGAATGCGCCGGCGCAAACCGCCGCGCCCGAAGGAATCGGTGCGACAATTTTCGGAAGCCTTGCCGGACTAAGCGACCGTGACTGGCTGGTGGTTGCACTTGCCGCTGTTGGCGGGGCGGCGATTGCCGGCTGGATCGGCTGGCGGATGTCGCTTCGGATGCGCCGCCATCTTGAAGAAGTTGAAGATCACGAACATGAGCTGGCCGGTGAGAGCGAGCTTTTCACCCATCTTTTGTTTGCCGGGCCCGATCCGGTTTATTACTGGAGCCAGCAGGGCTTTGCCGAAGGCGCAAGCCCGTCTTTGCGCCGGGCGTTTCAACTGGGCACGGATGGCCGGTTCCCCGATTTGCTTGATCTGTTGCGCGACGAGGATGCCAAGGCCCTGAAGGAGCGTGTGCGCAACCTTAAGGCCGGACATGACCGGTTTGAATTGTGGATCACGACCCTTGATGAGCGCAAATTCCATGTTACCGGCATGGCGGCGCGCAAGGACCGGTCAAGCGAGGTTCTGGCCCATGGATTGTGGTTCCGCGATGAAACCCGCCATACGCGCGAGCGTGAAAGCCAGTTTGGTGATTTTCAGGCCCTGAAGCACGAGGTATCGGGCCTTCGGGTGTTGCTGGACAGTTTGCCGTTCCCGGTATGGCGGCGCGATAGCGAATTGCGTCTGATTGATTGCAATGCGGCCTATGCCGATGCGGTCGAACAGCCAAGCATCGAAGATGCGCTGGCCAATCAGGCCGAAATCGGGGCGGGGATCATTCCCGATCACGGGCGGTCGCTTGCCGCATCGGTTCAGCGCAATGGCGAAAGCCTGACACGGGATTATCATGTGGTGATCAGGGGCGACCGCAAATTGCTGCGTATTACCGAATCCCCGTCCACCGATGCCAATGGATCGGACGGGCTGATCGGATTTGCGATTGATTGTACCCCGGTCGAGGAATTGCAGTCCGATCTGTCGCGCCATATTCGCGCCCATGCCGAAGTTCTGGAAAATCTGGGAACGGCAATTGCGGTTTATGGCGGGGACAAGGGGCTTATTTTCTTTAACACCGCCTTTACCAAGCTTTGGGATCTGGATGACGAATGGCTGTGGTCGGAGCCAACCCATGACGATGTTTTGCGCCGCCTGCGCGATGAACGCAAATTGCCCGAAGTCACCGATTTTACCCAGTTCCGCAATGCCGAAAATCAGCGATTTACAGATCTTTTGAAGCCTGAAGAAGATTTGATGCATCTGCCAAATGGCATGACCTTGCGCCGGTTCATATCGCCCCACCCGTTTGGCGGTTTGATGTTTGTCTATGAGGATGTGACAGACAAGCTGGTGCTTGAAAGTTCCTATAACACCCTGATTGCGGTTCAGCGCGAGACGCTTGAAAGTCTGCATGAAGCGGTTGGCGTGATCAGTGGCGACGGGCGGTTGCGCTTGTATAACCATGGCTTTGCCGATCTGTGGGGACTTGATCCGGCCTTCCTTGATGCGGCACCGCATCTGGCCGAGGTCGTTGAAAAATCCCGGGACTACTGGCGCGAACGCGAAGACTGGGAAAAGTTCAAAAGCCGGATGGTGGCACGTATCACCAATCACGAGCCGATGAATGGACGACTTGAACGGGCCGATAACACCATCATTGATTTCGCCATTGTGCCGCTGCCTGACGGGGCGGTGATGATGTCTTATATCGATGTGACCGATACCATCCGGGTCGAACGTGCGCTTCGTGAACGTAACGAGGCGCTGCGCACCGCCGATCAGATGAAGTCGGATTTCATTTCCACGGTATCGCGCGAACTGACCAAGCCGCTTGATCATATCAATGGCGAATCTGATCGTTTGATCCCGCATCTGACCGGCAATGTGGCGCGTTCGGTCGAAACCATCCGGGCCGAAGCGCAAAGCATGCTGGCCCTTGTTGATGATATGCGTGATCTGGCGACATTGGGATCGGGGCAGGTCGCACTTGAACTTGATACGGTGGATCCGCGTCGCCTGTTACGGTCGCTGGAGGCCCTGACGCGGGCCCGCCTGGCGGAACTTAATGTGTCGCTGCGCCTGTATTGTTCGCGCAATATCGGCTGGATGGTGGCCGATGAACGCCGCCTGAAACAGGCCTTGTTCATTCTGGTGACCAACGTGTTGCGCACCGCCCCTGAAGGCAGCGAGGTTTCCGTGGTGGCACGCCGCCGTGGCGAGGATATCGAAATTTCGATCTCGCTTTCCGATGAAGCCCCGCAACCGATGCTGTTTGAAGGGTTGCGTGATGGGGAATCGCCATCCGCCCGCCGTGCTCTTGGCATGGCGATGGTCCGTGCGGTGGTCGAAATCCATGGCGGTCGCGTCAAGATCAGCCGCGATGGCCGCGAGATCGCCTGTATCCTGCCTGCTGGCGAGGAAAGCGATCTGGGATAGGTGGCGATAGGGCCGCCAGACAGCAAACAGGTTCGGGAAATGAAAAAGGCGCTGGTATCAGCGCCTTTTCCTGTTTCGGGTTCGGGGATACCGATCAGACCGAATAGGGGACTTCCTTGCCAGCGACAAAGGCGTCGATGTTATCAAGCGCACGGAAACCCATGGCATTGCGGGTTTCAACCGTGGCTGATCCCAGATGCGGCAAAAGGAACGTGTTTTTAAGATCGCGATAGGCCGGTTCGATGTTTGGTTCACCTGCAAAGACATCAAGGCCAGCCGCGGTGAGTTTGCCCGATTTCAGGGCCGCAATCAGGTCACCATCATTGACCACATCACCACGTGCGGTATTCACGATGATCGCGCCATCGGGCAGCTTGGCGATGAAGTCGGAATTGACCATGCCGCGGGTTTCCGGGGTCGACGGGCAATGCAGCGACAGAAAATCACAATGGGGCAGCAGGCCATCAATGCTGTCGTGATAGGTCGCGCCGAGTTCCTGATCAGCGGGCAGCCGGCGGCGATTGTAATAGTGGATTTCCATATCAAAGCCGCGCGCGCGTTTGGCAACGGCCTGACCGATGCGGCCCATACCAACAATGCCAAGACGTTTGCCGGTGACCTGGGTGCCCATCAGATGGGTCGGACGCCAGCTTGACCAGGTGGCGTTGCGGACCTCGGCCTCGCCTTCGCTGGCACGGCGGGCCGCGCCAAGGATCAGAAGCCACGCGATATCGGCCGTCGCATCGGTCAGAACGCCCGGTGTGTTGCCGATAATCACGCCCTTTTTCCGGGCTGCAGCCAGATCGATATGATCGGTCCCGACCGAGAAGGTGGCGACGATTTTGACACTGTCGGGCAGTTCTTCAAAAAAGGTCGCATCAATCGGATCGCCGACGGAAACAAGGGCCGCGTCTGCGCCGTGGCACAGGGCCAGGATTTCATTGCGCGACAGCGGGTCGTCCCCTTCCTGTGTGCGGATGTCATAGCTTTGGGCGGCGCGTTTGGCGACGGCTTCGGGCAATTGACGGGTGACGGCAAGGACGGGTTTCATTTTTGTGTTTCTCCCTGATGAAGGTGATTTTTCAAATCGTTATAAAGTCAGAATAACTGCCCGATGGCCAAACGGATACCGATTGATGTGATGACAATCGATAACAGGAAGTCGGCAATGACAATGGCGCTGGCAGTGGGAATTGGTACGGACAGGGTCAGGCGGGTGATAAAGATGCTGTAAATCAGTGTCGCGATCACCGCAATCATGACAAATCCGCCGGTGCCAAGCATCGGAAACAGCACACCGAGTGCCAAAGCCAGCAGATAGACACCCATCTGAAGGACACTTGCCCAGTTATAGACGGTCATAAAGGCGACATAGCGTTCGGCGCGGCCCAGCATCGGGGTGATGTGAAACATCAAAAGCGGAAAGGCGACCCATTTGATGACATAGGCGATGACTTCGGTCGTCATATAGCGCAGGACCGGAAAGTCATCCGGGGCGGAAACAAGATCATGCCAGCGCAGAAACGCAAATGCCGGAAAGATGATCACAGCCGCCAGAAAGGACCGCCAGAATCCTTCGAGCGAGAAATTGAAAAACGCAAGTCCACCCGTATCACCACGGGCGATACGCCATGTGCCATACAAGGCACGCAGAGTTTCGGTTTGTAAGCTCATTGAAGACTGATTTCCGGGCAGTGGGGCAAGTTGAAATGCAATCAGGTCCCCAAGCCTATCAGGCTGCCCAGTACAGTGAAACAGCTTATCGCGGGTTATCCCCCCAAGAGGTACGATCCTTCACAAAACACCTGTTCGAAACGTCTTTTTGAGGCGCGGTCATCGTGCAGCATGAGGGTTGAACAACAAACTGGCGGGATCAGGATGGGGGACAAATCGGACGAATATGCGTTGCGTTTGTCCTATCTTGAACAGGCAGATGCCAATTCGCTGGCGGTGGCGCGACTGTATCTGGAAATGGCAAGCGGCCAGCATTATCGCGACCGTGAATATGCCCTGAGCCTGTTTGACAAGGCCGATACGATTTTCGCCAAACATCTTCCGACATCACGCGATGCGGCGATTGCCGGTCTTGCACTTAGTCTGAATAACCGGGCGGCACTTGAACTGGAGGCCGAAGAATGGGACTGGGCGATTGATGCGGCCAGTCAGGCCGTGGCACTCAGACGCGACAGGCTGCGCAATTGCGTCGGGCGGAAGGATGATACAGAGCGCCTTGATCTTGGTTATTCGCTGGCAGCACTTGTTCTGGCCATGCGCGGTGCCGGGCATAACGATCATGCCTGTGATGCCGCGGCCGAGGCAATTCACGTATTGGGCAAGTTTGCCGGGATGCACAATCAGGAAGCGTTTGTTCTTCTGACCAAGCTGATCTGCATTTACGCCGATTTATGCAATGTGATCGGGCGTCTGCCCGATGCCGCATTGCTATTGCCATTGGCCAAGGCGTTCTACAGCACACGAAAAGGCCGCACGTAACCGCCCGGCCAAACAAAAAACGGCTGCAAAACCATGGGTCTTGCAGCCGTCGGGACGGGTGGGTGGAAAGGGCCTAGCGGCTGCTTTCGACTGACCAGCTGACCTTGATTTCGGATTTTGCCGGGACCTTGACCGTCCAGGTGATCAGACCGGGATCCGGGCGGTCATGCTTGTGGCTTTCCTTGGTGACCGTCCAGTCAGACGGTACATTTTCGCGAAGGGTGACAGTTTCTTCGCGGTCGCTGGTGTTGCGGATGGTCCAGTTCAGATCTGCCTTGACCGCATCAGGCAGGTTCGGGCGCGCCGTGCGCGAGAAGGCGGTAACTTCCCGGGTGCCTGAAAGTTCACTGGCCTGACCGATCGGCAGGATCGCATCGCGTCCGACCGGGGTCAGCGACATGTAATTTTCCGCAAGGAATCCGGTGTCACCCGACGGGGCCTTGGCAAAGATGCGGGTGATGCCGGCAGGCCATGGACTGTTTTCATCCGCGCCACCATCATTGGTCAGTTTCAGTTCAAGATCGGGGCGGACAAAATCGGTCTGGCTGCTTTGGCCCATGCCATAAGGGTTGCTTGATGCCTGGAAAATGGCCCGGCGTTCAACCGGCAAAATCTGGGCATCAATCAATGGCAGGATGACCGTGTCGCCGTTTTTCATCGAAAGATCGTTGAACGGACCATAGACATGCAGATTTTCAAATGTCTCGCGGTCCGGGGCACCGGCACCCGGTGCGGCACTGTCGGCCATGGCGGACATCATCATTTCGGTGCGCGCACCTTTGGCCATCGGTGATGCGCCGACCTGGTTCATGTCGCCGGCAACAAGTCGAAGCTGTGCGCCATCGATGGTGCTGCCCGAATTGTTGGTGACACGCGCAATGGCCGAGAGTTTGATCTGGTTTGTCTGACTGTCATAAACCGCAACATAGGACGTGTTCCAGCCAATCCCGCCCAGAAGATAGGCCATCGAGACATGGTCAAGAGGGGCTGTGGTGGCAATGTCGGCATCAATCGACGGACCGGTGGTGAAATCGTCCGGCAGGTCGTTGATGATGATCCGATCCATTGGCACCTGTTCGATCCCGGCATCGGTCTGAACCAGTGCAAGATGGGTCAGGGCAACAAGTTTGCCTTCGATCAGGTCGTCATCGCCACGGCGAATGGTGACGGTTTTGCCGATCTGATCGCGCAGCAGGCTTTCAAACGCGTTGTAGCCATTGCCGCGATTGCGTAGTGACGTCCAGACCAGATCACTGTCGGTCGCAGTACCGATCAGAAATGAATCATCAATCAGAGTGGTGGGAAGCCCGCTGATGCGTAGCGTGCTTTGGCCATCGGGAATGGTGGCTTTGCGCTGTTCGGCGATCAGTGACAGATTGCCCGGATAAACCGTCAACTGCAACTTGGTGCGCGCATCCGTCGAAAGCGGGATGGCCGGGCCAAGATTGTTGCGTTCCTCGACCGTGCTTTGGGCACTGGCCGCTTCGATATCCTGTCCGAAAAATACCGCCGTGCCCAACATCGCAGCCAGCGCAAAACGGTTACGCAAAGTTCCAGCCATTTCCGGTCCCTTGATTGATTTTAAAGAAGTAATGACTGCTACCATCGCGTGAAAAGATGGCAGGATCAAGGAAAGGGCTGGACGATTTTAAGTGCCGCGTCAAAAGCGGCGGACAAGGCCAAGTCATTGCCGCAAAAATACGCCCTGCCTGACATGGTCGCTATTGTCGCGACCATGTCAGGCAGGGGTCGGTATCAAGCGGCGTCTGAAATGCCGGGCGTCAGGGGATTTGCGTCAGTTCACGACGTGGCGGAACGAATAGCCACCCATTTCCGGCAGATGGTGCTGATAGGCCGACTGGCGGGCGGTATCGATGATGATCGGCGCACGCAGATTGACCGACATGCTGATATCGCCGTCTTCTGGTTTGTGCAGAGTCACGATCAGCAACACCGCGCCGTCATTTTTCTTGATGCCGTGAATATTAAAGGCCTGTTCAAGATGTTCGGGGCGGATGGTGTCGCTATCAAGATTGTAGGGGGCGACGATAAAGGCCAATTCCGGTTCGGTCAGGCATTGCATCAGGATAAAGGCATTGGACCCGTCGCCGGGGAAACTTGCCAGTGCAAAGACGTTATGATCGGGAAAGCCTTTGAGACCGGCCGGGAAATAGATTGCCTTGTCCCAAGCAAATTCCCGTTCACCAAACAGGGTGGTTAGCGTCACGGCAGTCGGAACGGCGTCCGCAGCCGGTGCATTCACGTCAAGCGTCTTGACCATCGTTTCCTCCTGCTGATCAGATCGCGTATCGAACCAATCCTAATGCAAAGCACGTTGGTCCGGTATCCCGGAATTTCAAGGGGTTGCCCGATGCGCCGGAATTTTCCGATCACCCCTGTTCGGCGGGCCGGAAAAGGACACCGACGGGTTCGCTGAAACCTTTGACCTGAATGGTTTCGGTCTGACTGTACGGGGCCAGAAGAACAGGCGCACAAACCGGGACTTCGTTGCGGAGTTTGTTGGCGAAATCGGCACTGATGACCATTTCGCTGCCAAGTTCGCGGGTGGCCTGTTCAAGGCGGGCAGCCAGATTTACACTGGCGCCGATCACGGCCGAAGTCATGGCTTCGCGCTGGCCGATATCACCCACAACGGCGGCTCCGAAATTCAGACCGACCCCGATCCTGAGCGGTTCGTCACCATCGGCGGGATCGGTGGCCTGCCATTCGGCGACCTGATTGATGATGGCCTGGGCCGCGCAAAAGGCATTGGCGGCGGGGCGTTCAAGATTGTCAAAGGCGGCGAAACTCGCCATTACGGCATCGCCGATATATTTTTCGACAATCCCGCCATATGCCCCGATCTGGCTGGTGGTGATTTGGTGAAACTGATTGAGAAACCGCATCACTTCCTGTGGGTCGCGTTTTTCGGCAAAGCGCGAAAAGCCCATGATATCGGCAAACAGAATGACACATTCGCGCCGTTCGCCGACCCGGACCGGTTCATCACGATCGGCAAGCTGATCGGCAAGGGCGGTGGGGAAATAGCGCGCCAGATTGCCATGGGCGCGTTCAGCCGCGGCAAACTGGTTGATCAAAACACGCAGGCGCGAAACCATCACCGCACAGGCCAGCGTAAAGACGATGACGATAATGACCTGTTCGGCCAGTGCCGAGATATCGACGAATTCCGGCAGGTTATAGGTATCGATCAGTTCCTGCTGGGTCGGGTTCCATTCGTCGCCGAAATGCTGCGATACAATCACGCCCGGACGGGTGACAAGCCACCAGATCGCCCCGCACCAGGCAACAAACAGCCAGAACCCGAACCATAAAATCAAACGCGGCGAAAAGGTCATGATGACCAGTGCCATCATGATCATCGAAAAGACGACGCCACGGTCACGAACAACAAATCCGTAAAGCCATGCCGGGTGATCAATCAACGGATTGAGCGGATCGGGCACGACCGAAACATAGACGATCAGGGCCGCATCAATCACCGCAAGCAGATAGATCATCCAGTATGTCTTGCCGCCGCGAAAGGCGACAAACAGCTGGATAAACACGCCGGGAATGAACCAGCCAAGTACTTCGAGCAGGGTATAAAGTTTGCCGGTGGGGGAATCGGGTTTGCTGAACAGCAACAGGATAAAGGCCAGCATGCAGATGCGCAAAAACGCGACAAGGATCAGCCCGCGCTTTTCCTCGCGTGCGACAAGGCGGTCAAACAATGAATCCGAAGGTTCAGTTTTTGATGGCATCAGCAAGAAGTTGTTTCAGCCCGTCGCTGTCCTTGATGATCAGTCGGCCGTCACGGCGGGTGATCATCCCCTGTTTTTCAAGTTCACGCAGTTTCTTGTTTACGGCTTCGCGCGTCACGCCAAGCATCAGACCAAGTTCCTGTTGCGACAGCGGAAGTGCTATGCGGATGCCTTCGGGATCGGGTCCGCCATGACGTTCGGCCAGCCACAGAATGCGTTTGATCAGACGTGCGGTCAGATCAAGGAAATTGGCATCTTCAAGAAGATCGCTGACCCAGCGCAGGCGACGGCACAGAAGGGCCGTGATATGGCGCCGCAGCGGTGCTTCGCGGTCAAAGATTTCAAAGAAGTCATCACGTGAAATGAACAGGGTCCGGGTCGGGCCGACAGCCCGTGCGGTTGCCGTGCGCGGTTCGCCATCAAGAAGGGCGATCTCGCCAAAGACGGCACCGGGTGCCAGAACGTTCAGGACGATTTCCTTGCCGGTTTCCGAAACAGATGAAATGCGGACCTTGCCGGCCTCGACCGCATAAAGTCCGTCGGCCGGTGCACCCTTTTCAAACAGCAACTGCCCGTCTTCCAGTCGGCGTACGGTTGCCTGACCGGAAAGTTGTTCGAGCAATTCAGGATCGAGATCCTCAAACAAAAAGCTGCCCGCCAAAATACGCGAAGCGATTTTTGCAAGCTGCGGTGATGTTGGGCCGTTGACACTGTTCACGGAATTCACTTTGGAAATAGCGTTACTTAAAGGGACGAATCGTCACGTTTCTAAGCCAAAGTAGCACAAATAACCCGATTTACAGCAAGCGTTTTCGATTTCTCCGTCCTTGGGGCAAACCGGGGATGATCGTTGGGAAACAGCGCGATGGCGGGGAATATCGGCATGCGCACATTGGCGATTTGCCCACAGCACCCAATGTCTATGTGAACTCGATGACGCAATCACGGGGCAACAAGGAACCCATGTGGCGGCAGAAATCAGGCGGGGCGGTTTTGATCACGGGGCCGAAAGGCCCGGTAAATGGCGGGTTTCGTAAAAATATAGAATGTTTGACAAAATCTCCTATGTTTTTTAAATTATCCTAATTCCGAATCAGACTGCGCAAGAACAAGATTGTCACAAGCAACCACGGTCTGCGGGATTTCGTTCAATTGGGAGGAAGTAATGAAGATGATTTCCAAGGGTGCCCTGTTTGGCGCCGTTTCCATGGTTGCCGCGTCATTCGGTTATTCCGCGCAGGCAGCTGACGTGACCTTGAACTTTGCCCATGTCGATCCGGCAGAGTGGACCACCTCGAAGAAGGGTGCGGCATCCCAGGTCTTTAAAAATATTGTCGAAGCAGAATCCGGCGGCCGTATTGAGGTCGCACTGTTCCCGGCCGGTGCGCTGGGCGGTGAAACCGATCTGTTGCAGAATACCCAGGACGGTACGCTGGCCATGTCGATGGTATCGGGTCCGTTCTCCAAGGTTTGCCCCGAGGCAGCCGTTCTTGATATTCCCTATATCTTCCCGAATGCCAACGTAGCCTGGAATGTTCTGGATGGTGGTTTTGGCAAGGAACTTGCCGAGCATTGCCTGGAAAAAACCGGTCTTCGGACGCTGGCATATGGTGAAACCGGGTTCCGTAACTTTACCAACTCCAAGCGTGCAGTCGCCGAACCGAAAGATATGGAAGGTTTGAAGATTCGCGTCATGACCGTTCCGCTGTTCGTGGAAATGGTCAAAGCACTTGGCGGTGATCCGACCCCGATTCCGTGGCCGGAAGTTCCGACTGCACTGACCACCGGGACGGTTGACGGTCAGGAAAACCCGATCAGCGTGATCTATGCCAACAAATTCTATGAGATGCAGAAATACCTGACGCTGGACCGTCACGTATATGGCACCGACTTCATCGTGATCAATGAAGCAACCTATCAGGGTCTGTCGGATGCGGATCAGGCGCTTCTGCGTCGTGCTGCGGGAATTGCCGCCAATGTTGGTCGCGCAATCCAGCAGTTCAATTCCGCAGAAGGTGTGGCGAAGCTGGCAGCAGAAGGCATGGAAGTCACCACGCCGACCGCAGAACAGCTTAAGGCATTCCGTGATGCAGCCCAGCCGGCTGTGATCAACTGGCTGTCGGGCCAGATTGACGCCGAGTGGATTGAAAAACTGCAGAAAGCCGTTTCCGAAGCAGAAGCTTCCATGTAATCGGCATTGGCAGACCGGGGGCTCCTCCTTGTTCCTGGTCTGCCCTTTTTTCCCGCCATGGTGCCCCAGGGGCATTTGAATTTTCTGCGACGATCCGGGGGAACCCATGCAACGCGCAGAGAAAGCGTTCAAGCGTTTGCTCGCCGGACTTTCGGGGATCAGCATCCTCGTAGTGTTTGGTGTTGTTTTTGCTGGCAGTGTCAGCCGCTATTTATTTTCTTCCCCGCTGCAATGGAGCGAAGAGGTCGCGAAATACGCGATGATCTATGGCTGCATGTTTGGTGTGGCTTTGGCCTATCTCCAGGGTACCCAGATCACATTCAGCATCGTGATTGATACCGTGCCGGCCCGTTTGCGTCGCAAGCTTGCGATTGTGGTCGATGCCACAACGCTGGTGCTGGGCGGTGTTCTTGCCTATGCCGGATGGATTTTTGCCGCCAAGCGCGGCGGGATTGTCGCATCGGGCATCGGCATTCAAATGTATTGGGCGCAGATCGCAATTACCATTGGCGGGGTTTGCCTTGTGATTGCGGCATTGCTGCGTCTGGCATCGATTTTTGACAAGAATTCGACCGGGGGTGAGGCATGATTACCGGCGTTACCCTTTTGGCTCTGCTGGCGATCGGCTCACCGGTTGCCTTTGCCATCGCACTTGGTCTTGTGGCCTATATCAGCACCGGAACGTTCGGGATTGATTTGCTGCCGCAGCGCATTTTTGCCGGCATGGACAGCTTTACCATTCTGGCAATTCCGCTTTTTGTTCTGGCCGGTGAGTTGATGAATGCCAGCGGCATCACATCGCGCGTTATCAATCTGGCCAATGCGCTGGTCGGCCATGCCAAGGCCGGTCTGGCACAGGTCAATATCTGGTCATCAGTGATTTTTGCCGGACTTTCGGGATCGGCGGTGGCCGATACATCGGCAATCGGGCGCATCTTTATCCCGTCGATGGAAAAGGAAGGCTATCCGCGTGATTTTGCCGCGGCTCTGACTGCTGCTTCGTCGGTGATCGGTCCGATCATTCCGCCAAGCATTCCGGTGATTATCTATGCGCTGATTACCACCAATGTGTCGGTTCCAGCCCTGTTCCTTGCCGGGATTGTGCCGGGCATTCTGCTGGCGATTGCGCTTTCGGTTTATGTACGGTTCTTTGTCAAGAATTACGCCAAACCGCGCGAACGCATGAATATGGGTGAAAAGCTCAAAGCCGTGTGGAACGGGTTGATCCCGCTTTTCATGCCGGTATTCGTGATCGGTTCGATCCTGGCGGGGATCGTGACCCCGACCGAGGCGGCAAGCTTTGCGGTGTTTTATGCGCTGGTGGTTGGCTTGTTTGTGTTTCGCGAACTCAAACCATCGGATTTGCCGGGGATCTTTTCCGGGGCAATGCGTGATTCTTCAAGCATCCTGATCATTATGGCAACGGTTGCAGCGGCCAACTGGTTCATGACATTTGCCGGTATCCCGCAGTCGATCAGCAAGTTTGTTCTGGGCTATGTCGACAGTCCTGCGACCTTCCTGATTTTGATCAACCTGATGTTGCTGGCGGTTGGCCTTGTACTTGAAGGCATTGCGGCGATGCTGGTGCTGGTGCCGATCCTGCATCCGATTGCGATCAGCCTTGGCATCGATCCGACCCATTTTGGCATCATTGTCATCTTTAACCTGATGATCGGTCTGATCACACCGCCGATGGGGCTTTGCCTGTTTGTCGCCGATGCGATTGCCGGTGTCGGGATGGCCAGGATGATCCGCGCGATCATGCCGTTCTTTATTGTCGAACTTATGGTGCTGATCCTCATCACCTTTGTGCCTGACATCGTCACCTTCTTGCCTAACCTGTTTGGATTTTAGGATACCATTCCATGTTGAAGCTCGGTCTTATCGGTAAAGGCATTTCACGGAGCCAGTCAGCCCGACTGCACGTTTTGCTGGGCCGTATGTGCGGGATGGATGTTACATACGACTATCTTGATAGCGATCAGATCGCCGATTTCGATCTGATCAGACAGCTGACCAAATGTGCACAGACCGGTTATGCGGGGGTCAATGTGACCCATCCCTACAAAACCAGTGCACGTAAACTGATCACCCCGCGCAAGCGCCTTCCCGAAGCCCTGGGATCGGTCAATACCGTGGTGTTTCGTGAAGACGGATGGCGCGGGGACAACACCGATTTCGTCGGTTTCATGCGCGGCTATCGCCAGCAATTTGGCGATGCAAAGCCGGGTACGGTCTTGCAGCTCGGCGCGGGGGGCGTCGGGCTTGCAACCGCATTTGGTTTGCGCGGCCTCGGGGCGGACAAAATCCTGATCCATGACAAGGATGCCGCGCGTGGTGAAGAACTTGTGGCAACCCTTGTTGCCGCTGATGCCGCGGCCGAATTTGTTGGCGAAGCCGATCTTGCCGATGCGGTGCGATCAGCCGACGGGTTGATCAACTGTACCCCGGTCGGGATGAACCAATATCCCGGCTGTCCGTTTGATACGGCCCTGTTTGGGGGACAGAAATGGGCGTTTGATGCGGTTTATACCCCGGTGCAGACGGCGTTTCTGACCTCGGCGGCGAAATCGGGGATTGAAGTCATGACTGGCTTTGAACTCTTCTTCTTTCAGGGTATTGAAGCATTCGAGGTTTTCAGCGGGGCAGAAATCGATGCCGATGCTGCAAGAACAGAATACTTCAATGCCTATCCCGAGGCATTGACAGGGTAGGGAGCAAGAAATGAGCAGCAGTACCGTTGCCGAGACAGTCTATAACGAAATTCGCGATGACATTCTGTATGGCGAATTGCAGCCGGGCGTGAAGCTTAAGCTTGAGGCGCTGCGCGAACGTTATAGCGTCGGGGTCAACACGCTGCGCGAAGTTCTTAACCGTCTTGTGGCATCGGGCTTTGTCTTTGTCGAAGGCCAGAAGGGTTTTCGTGTCGTCGAAACATCGCCGTCCAATTTCAAGGAATTGACGGCGATGCGGCTTCTGCTTGAACGCGACGGGCTGAGTGCATCGATGAAGGACGGCGATGTTGAATGGGAAGCCCGGGTTGCCGCGGCCCATCACAAGCTTGCTGCCATTGAAAAGAAGATGATGGTTGAAGACAGCCGCGAACTGACCGTTCGCTGGAGCCAGTATGACCGCGAATTTCATCAGGCCCTGATTTCGGCATGCGGTTCGGACCTTCATCTGCGTCTTCACCGCGAGATTTTCGATCAGTTCCGGCGCTATGTCGTGATCGAACTGAAAACCCACGGTTTCCGTGGTCAGGAAATTATCGATGAGCATCGGGCACTTTGCGAACTGGCACTTGCACGTGATGCAGATGCCGCGATCGCACGGCTGACCGATCATATTGAAACCTACCGGCATCGTTCGCAGGACTGACCTGTTTGGGGTGGTGCTTTTGGTTGGCCGCCCGACGCATTTGACCAGACCATTCTGGCAAGTCACAGCAGGTATCCCGACGGGGCCGGAACACTCTTTGCGTAGTCCGGAGGGATAAAATGCTGACCTCGATTGCCACAGTTTCACTGTCTGGCGACCTTCAGGAAAAACTTGATGCCATAGCCGCAGCCGGCTTTGACGGTGTCGAAATTTTTGAAAACGATCTTTTGTCCTTTGACGGGTCACCGGCCGATGTCGGCAAGACGATCCGGGACCTTGGCCTTAAGCTTGTTACCTTTCAGCCGTTCCGCGATTTCGAGGGCATGCCCGAACCCCAGCGCACCCGCGCGTTTGAACGGGCAGAACGCAAGTTCGACCTGATGGAGGAACTTGGCACCGATCTTTTGATGGTGTGTTCGAACGTTTCCCCGCAGTCGCTTGGCGGGCTTGACCGCGCGGCAAAGGATTTGGCGGAACTTGGTGATCGGGCGGCAAAGCGCGGCCTTCGTATCGCGTTCGAAGCCCTTTCGTGGGGCAAGCATATCAGCGATTATCGCGACAGCTGGGAAGTGGTTCGGCGCGCCAATCACCCCAATGTCGGCTTGGTGCTTGATACCTTCCACATCATGGCGCGCAAGGTGCCGCTTGATGCGATTTCATCGATCCCCGGTGACAAGATTTTCCTGGTCCAGGTGGCTGATGCCCCGATCCTTGAAATGGATGCCCTGTCCTGGAGCCGCCATTTCAGATGTTTCCCCGGGCAGGGGGATTTCCCGCTTGATGAATTCATGCGCAATCTGGCGATGACCGGGTATGACGGTCCGCTGTCGCTTGAAATTTTCAATGACCAGTTTCGGTCCAGTTCGACCAAGAACGTGGCGAAGGACGGGTTGCGGTCACTGATCTATCTTGGCGACGGGGTTGAGGGGGTAAAGGTCGGTGAAAAGGCCAAGACGCTGCCGCCCAAGGCGCATGCGCAGGAAGTCGGGTTTGTTGAATTTGCGGTCGAGGAAGAAACCGCAGACAAGCTTGAAACCCTGTTTGCCGGGCTTGGCTTTGAAAAGCGCGGCAGCCACAAGACCAAGGCGGTGACATGGTGGAAACAGGGTGACATCAACCTTGTGATCAATTGCGACAAGGATGGTTTTGCCCATTCCTATAATATCGTGCATGGTCCGTCGGTCTGTGCGGTCGGTCTTAAGGTTGATGACGCCAAGGCGACCCTTGATCGCGCGCAGGCATTGCTTGCTGCCCCGTTCAGTCAGGCAGTCGGCGAAGGCGAGATCGAGATGCCGGCCATCCGTGGTGTTGGCGGAAGCCTTGTTTACTTCCTGGATGATCACAGTGAATTGTCACGGATCTGGGATGTTGAATTCGAGCCGGAAAATGCCGGTAATGCCGGGACGGGCATGGCAAAATTGCGTGCGGTCGATCATGTTTCCTACTCGATGCAGTATGAGGAAATGCTGACCTGGCTTTTGTATTTCACATCGATCTTTGATCTGGGCAAGATGCCGACCCTTGATATCCCGGATCCGGGTGGGCTTGTGCAAAGTCAGGTGGTGCAAAGTGATGCGGTGCGGTTGATCCTCAATGGGTCGCAAAGCCCCCATACCCAGCATTCCCAGTTCCTGAACGAGTTTTTCGGAAGCGGCGTGCAGCATCTGGCATTTTCGAGCGACGATATTTTTGCATCTGTCGATTATTGCAAGCAGCACGGGGTGGAGATTCTGCCGATCCCGGAAAACTATTACGATGATATCGAAGCGCGGTTCGGATTGGAGCCGGAACTGCTTGATCGTTTGCGTGCGCGTAATATTCTCTATGATCGTGACGACGAAGGTGAATATTATCAGGCCTATACGCGGACCTTTGCCAATCGTTTCTTCTTTGAACTGGTGGAGCGACGCGCGTATCGTGGGTTTGGCGCAGCCAATGCACCGATCCGTCTGGCATCACAGACGCGCATGAACCGTCGCAGCGAAGCAGCGAAATAAACACGCCCCGTGGGAATTCCGCCAGAATACGGGGCATAAAGGTGGGAATATTGAAATGAGCGTGCAGGAAATTCTTGTCATTAATGGACCGAACCTGAACCTGCTGGGGCAGCGTCAGCCGGAAATCTATGGCTATGACACGCTGCAATCGATCGAGGCAAAATGTGCTGAACTGGCGGGTGAGTTGGGTGTTGCCGTTCGGTTCGGCCAGTCCAACCATGAAGGCGCGATCATTGATCTGATTCACGAGGCTCGCGAGAGATCGGCGGCCATCATTATCAATGCCGGGGCTTATACCCATACCTCGATTGCGATCTATGACGCGCTGAAGACTTTTGATGGCTATATCATCGAGTTGCACATTTCCAACCCGCATGCCCGCGAAGAATTCCGCCATAAAAGCTGGATCAGTCCGGTGGCCGATGCCGTCATGGCGGGGGCGGGTGCATATGGTTATGAACTGGCAACGCGTCTGGCCGCGGAAAAAATCAAGTCGGCATAAATCGCGATAAAATAAGTCAGTCACATTTGACTTTTTGCACAGTATTTCAATTCAAAACAATTTGAAAAATTGCGACATACGCAACGTTCACAGGGCAGCTTTGGCTGCCCTTTTGAATGTTTGATCGCTGTTATTGGATGGGCAAGTGGACATTCCGATGTCAGACGGAACTGCGTGATCGCAGGGCAGCGGCCAGGGTACCATCATCAAGATAATCAAGTTCGCCGCCCACCGGGACGCCGTGGGCGAGGCGGGTGACCTTGACCCCGGTTTCGATCAGCCGTTCGGTGATGTAATGTGCGGTGGTCTGGCCATCGACGGTGGCATTGGTGGCAAGGATGACTTCGGCGACATTGCCGTTGCGCACCCGGTTGACCAGCTGATCGATTTTAAGGTCGTCGGGACCGACACCATCAAGTGGTGACAGCGTGCCGCCCAGAACATGATATTGCCCCTTAAACGCTGCGCCACGTTCAAGCGCCCAAAGATCCTGGACTTCTTCGACCACACAGATCATGTCCGTACCACGATTGGTGTCAGCACAGATATGGCAGGGATCGGTAACATCGATATTGCCACAATTGGTGCAGGTGGTCATGGCCTCGGCCGTTTCATGCAGCGCATCGGCCAGCGGGATCATCAGGGTTTCGGGTTTCTTGAGCATCTGCAACACTGCGCGCCGTGCAGAACGCGGACCAAGGCCCGGCAGGCGCGACAGCAATTTGATCAGATTTTCGATTTCCCGTCCGGTCATGGTGATCCCGTTTATGGTGTGTCCTGATGGTCAGGGTCAGACCCCTAGCTTGTATCAAAAACAAAGGGCGGCGCAATGCCACCCTTTGTCTGGCACTTCGAAAGTGCAAATCAAATTGTCATCCGGTCCGGATCAGAACGGCAGTTTGAAACCTTCGGGAAGGTTCATGCCACCGGTGACGTCTTTCATCTTTTCCTGAACGGCGGCCTCAACCTTGACCTTGGCGTCGTTATAGGCGGCGACGATCAGGTCTTCGAGGACTTCGGTGTCGTTCGGGTCAACGATGCTTTTATCAAGCGAAAGACCACGCATTTCGCCTTTGCCATTGAGCATCACCTTGACCATGCCGGCACCGGACTGGCCTTCGATTTGGAGTTCCACCAGACTTTCCTGCATTTCCTGCATTTTGGTCTGCATTTGCTGGGCCTGTTTCAGCATCCCTGCAAGGTTCTTCATAGCTCGTCGTCTCCTTCGAGATAAAATGCGTCGTCATATACGGAACCGCTTTCGTCCTCTTCACCTTCGGACAGTTCCTGTCCGGGTGGCAGATGAACGGCCACGATTTTTGCGTTTGGCAAACCATCAAGGATGGCTTTGACCACCGGGTCCTGCGAAGCGTCAGCCTTGCGCTGTTCCAGTGCTTCGAGTTCCTGTTCTTTGAGGGTCGGTGCCCCTTCTTCGCGCTCTGACACACTGACCAGCCAGCGATGGCCTGTCAGGTTGTTAAGCGCCTTGATCAATTGGGTCGACAGGTCCGAACGTGCACCGCGTGCCGGGCGAAATTCGATCCGTCCCGGTTCATATTTCACCAGATGCATATAGTTTTTGACCTGCATCGCGATACCGGTGGTTTCGCGTTCCTTGCCCAGAAGTTCGGCAACCTCGGCAAAGCTTTCGGGCATTTTGGCATAGGCGACCTGTTCGACCTGTTCGGGTTCGCCGAGCGGGTCGGGGCGGCGCTGTGCCACGGCCGCGGCACCACCGCCGCCATTGACCACCTGCATCCGCGGTCCGGGGCCGCCATTGCCGCCGCCACCACCTTGTGGTTCGGCACCGCTTGCCGCGTTGGCCATGTCCTGGCGCAGTTTTTTGATCAGATCGCCGGGCGGCGGCATTTCTGCTGCATAGGCCAGACGGATCAAAATCATTTCAGCGGCCTGAATGGGGGATGGCGCAATGCGCGTTTCTTCAAGCCCCTTAAGCAGCATCTGCCAGGCGCGGGTCAATTGCGGCATCGCCAGCTTGGCGGCAATTTCCTTGCCGCGTTCACGTTCGATCTGTGACACGCCCGGGTCATTGGCGGCATCGGGTGACAATTTCACACGAGTCAGCCAATGGGTCAGATCCAGCATATCCTGCAACATCACGGCGGGATCGCCACCCAGTGCATATTGCGCAGACAACAGTTCAAGCGCTTCGTTGATTTCGCCCTTCATGGTGAAATCAAACAGATCGAAAATGCGCGACCGGTCCGAAAGACCCAGCATGTCACGGACTTGCTGGGTGGTGACTTTGCCAGCACCATGGGAAATCGCCTGATCGAGCAAACTCATGCCGTCACGGACAGATCCGTCGGCGGCACGGGCGATCAGGGTGACGGCTTCTTCTTCGATTTCGGCATTTTCCAGCCCGGCGATGCGGGTGTAATGGGCTGCCAGTTCTTCGGTCTGAACGCGGCGAAGATCAAAGCGCTGACAACGCGACAGAACCGTGATCGGAATTTTGCGGATTTCGGTGGTCGCGAAGATGAATTTCACATGTTCCGGCGGCTCTTCAAGCGTTTTGAGAAGCGCGTTGAACGCACTTTTGGAAAGCATGTGCACTTCGTCGATGATGTAGATCTTGTAGCGGGCCGAGGTCGGGCGATAGCGCACGCCTTCGATCAGTTCGCGAATGTCATCCACACCGGTACGGGACGCGGCATCCATTTCCAGAACATCGACATGGCGGTCTTCGGCAATTGCCCGGCAATGTTCGCAGACGCCACACGGTTCAATGGTCGCCCCGCCTTTGCCATCCGCACCGATGCAGTTCAGCGCACGTGCAATGATACGGGCCGTTGTGGTTTTACCAATACCGCGCACCCCGGTCAGAACAAAGGCATGGGCCAGACGCCCGCTTTCAAGGGCGTTTGACAGGGTCTTGACCATCGGGCCATGACCAATCAGCTCTTCGAAGGTTTTCGGACGGTATTTTCGCGCAAGAACCTGATATTCGCTTTTGGGTGCGGTGTTGCTGTCTGCGGCGGCCGGCGCAGCGCTGCTTGATTGGGGTGCAGCGGCTTGTTCGGGCGCAGGTGCGTCACTTTCGGGCATATCTTGGCTGGCGGTCTCGATCTGATCGCTCATTCATCCGGTCCGGCATGTTGAAAGTCAGTTTGGTTTTAGCAGCTTCCATCGGGGATGGGAAAGGCCAAGTGGGAAATTTCCCATACAAAAAACCACATGCCAGAAGATGTAAGGCACATGACAAAAGACAAGGGGATGTTTGGGGAATGATAAGGGTGAGAGACTGAACAGCGACCCGGAAAAACTCGTTACGGCTGCTACCTTCCGGTCCTGACCGGGTTGGCGAGCGGTCCGTCCACTGCCAGCCTCTCGCCCCCTATATCGCCCAACAGCTGCCAAAACGCAAGGGTTGGCTTGGATTTTTTTGAAATGACGCAATCGTGGCTTTTGGCACGGGAATGTCCGCGTTAATGTCGTTGCCAATCCCCACGGAAAAACCGGGAACCTCAAGAAGTTGACTGCCCGTGATCCCGCAATAAGCATTCAAGGAAACGCACCACCATGAACAGGCAGTTCTATGAATCCATTGATCTTGATCGCGATGCCGTATTGCGCAAAACCGCGGACTGGCAGCAGATTCTTCTGGCCGAGGAGTCGTTGCGGATTCTGATTTGTCATGCCGGTGATCCGCTATTTGCCTGGCCTGAGGATATGGATGCCCATGAACTGGTGGTGCTTGGTGGTCCGGCGATCCCGCATCTGGATGTGGATTTGAATGGCGGGCACTGGATTTATATCGGTCGGGATCAAAACGGGCCGGTCATTGCCGTGGATATTGCCCCGGTGGTTGCCGACCGGGATGAAGCGGTACGGGCATTGGGGGGCGGGTTTGGTGATATGCGCACCCGCATGGCGGCACTTTCAAGTGACGAGGCGGCATTGGCCGCCCAGGCGCGTGCCATTTTCAATTGGCATCGGGGTCATCGATTTTGCGGCAATTGCGGGCATCCCAACCGGATCGAGGAAGCCGGTTACCGGTTGCAATGTACCAATCCCGATTGCGGCAAGGCCCATTTCCCAAGAACAGACCCGGCTGTGATCATGCTGATCCATCATCAGGATCATGTTTTGCTGGCAAGATCGCCACAATTTCTGCCCGGGATGGTGTCGGTTCTGGCGGGGTTTGTGGAGCCGGGCGAAACGCTTGAACAGGCGGTGGCCCGCGAGGTTTATGAAGAAGTCGGCGTGCGGATCAAACGCCCGCAATATGTGGCGTCCCAGCCATGGCCGTTTCCCGGCTCATTGATGCTGGGTTTCATTGCCGAAGCAGAAACCACCGAACTTTTCCCCGATCAGGAAGAAATCGAATTCGCCATGTGGGTTCATCGCGATGACGTCCCGGGACTGCCAGAAAAGGGCATAAATCTTCCGCGTCCGATTTCTATTGCACGCTACCTTCTGGAAAACTGGTGCGCCCGACTCATATAAAAGGTGTCGTCGAGGGCAAAACATGCCGCGACCGGCTTTGACACTTTTTGGGTTGGCAGCGATAGCACGTTTTATCGGTGGCAGTAAAAGTTCGGGAAAGAGATCGTGCGAAAGCATCATTCACATCATCACGCGGTTCGGGCCGTTTTGGCGCTGGGTGCGTTTTTGTTGTGGGTCTGGGCAGTTCCGGCCAAGGCCGGCGACCCTGTTACCGTCAAGGTCGGGGCGTATGAATATGGCGTGGTATATTATTTTGAGGACGGATCACCGCGCGGCATCGTCCCGATGCTGATTGATCGGCTCAACGGGTTACAGGACACCTATCGGTTCGAACTGGCCGAAACGTCATCAAGACGACGATATCAGGCATTAATGAATGGCGAGCTTGATCTGATTTTGCTTGAAAGTGCGAAATGGGACTGGCCGGCGTTTGACGTGCTTTATTCCGATCCGATTGTCCGGGAAAAGGACATCTATCTGACTTTGGCAAGCCAGAGAGACGCCAAAAGCCTGTTTGCCGATGTTTCGGCCCATCCCATGCTTTGTGTTCTGGGCTTTCATTACGGGTTTGCCGATTTCAATGCCGATCCGGATTATTTACGCGAAAACTTCAATGTGGAGCTTCGCTATAACGAAAGCGAAGTTCTGAACGGACTTCTGGCCGGTGAAGCGCCGATCGGCATCGTGTCGGCCGGATTTTTGGCCCGTCGTTTTGCAAGTGACCCCAGATTGCATGAACGCCTGATCATCGGGGATAAACCTGATGCGACCTATGATCTGGTGTCGGTACTGACCAGGGAATCTGCCATTCCGCTTGATGAATTCAACGCGTTGGTGGCCAGGTTGCTGGCCGGTGGCGACGTTGAAGAATTATGGCGTCAATTGCATGCCGGTGTATCTGGCTGACGCCCGGATATCGGTCAAGTTATCCCGTCAATCGAGTGGCGGAATGCGCGCAATGACGTTGCGCCGCAATGTTTCCGGACGTTCGCGCCAGGCAACAATACCATTTTCACTGTCGGCATATCGGGTGGCAAGATCCCGCAGATCATCGAGCATGGTGTCGGGATCGACATTGCCATAAACATATCCCCACTTGCCCGCGCCATTCAGCGCGACTGAGCAGCCCGATTTGCAATTGGTCAGGCATTCCGCCGGATGCAGGTCAAATGGCAGGTCGTGGTCGGCGCAAAGTGCGGCCATGCGATCAAACAATTGCTTACCGTCACGCGGATCGGACGGGGCATCGGCGGTCGATGCGGTGCAGGTAATGCAAATATTCAGGCGTGGTTTGGACGTCATCGGATCAACTTTGGTTGGCGTTTTTGGTCAGGTTGTTTGTCGCGGGCGCGCATCCAATCAGTTTGCACCGGCCATGGTCAAGCTTTCTTGACGATCAGCCGGGGTGTCATCAAGGTTTTGACTGACATAATCCTGAATCACACCAGCCAGTTTGCGGCTGACGAGTGGGTGGGAATCTTCTGCCAGCATGATGGCAACCCCGACAGCAGGCAGCGGCGGGAAACCATCGCGACTGTCCAGGATCTGGAATTCATCGGTGACACTTGCCGCAGCAAGGGCGGCAACACCCAACCCGTCACGCACCAGATGCAAAAGCGATGCGGCCTGTCTTGTGGTGGCAAACAGGTTAAAGGGGCGGCCGGATTTCGAAATGGCATCAATTGCCCATGCATGGAATTTGCAGTCTTCGGCCGGAAGAACCAGCGGAAGCGGATCAATTTCATGTTGGCGATGGATCGGGGATGTTACCCAGACACCCGGTTCGTGACGTAAAAAATATCCTTCTTCACCCATGGCCGAACGGCTGACCAGCGAGATATCAAGTTCCCCCTGATCAAGCATGCGTTGCAAAAGAATAGTCGGATTGATCGAAATGAAGAATGTCACATCGGGAAGGATGCTGCGGATCGCACGCAGGACGACGGGCAGAATTTTCTGGGCATAGTCATCGGGGCAGCCGATCCGGATAGGGCGTGCCGCATCCTGATTGCGCAACTTGCCCATGGCTTCGTCCTGAAGGGACAGGATGCGCCGTGCATAGCCGACAAAGGTGATGCCATCATTGGTCAAAAGCACATTGCGGCCGTCCCGTTCAAACAGCTTGTTATCGACCAGTTCCTCAAGTCGTTTCATCTGCATGGAAAAGGCCGATGGTGTACGCCCGATCCGGTCGGCTGCGCGGTTGAAACTGCCACATTCGGCAAAGGCGACGAAACTGCGCAACAGGTCGGAATCCATGGGCCATCCTTTTGATCAGAATTTATGATCAATTAATTTGAACAATTGGGTCAAAACTATTCGATTGTGTGAAAATCATCCAGCGGCAAATATCGGAGCTGGCCGGCCAATGCTTTGACGCGAATGCTTTTAACGCATGTGCCACAGGGAATTTCACAATGATATTAAACGACTATCTGATGTCGGGTAACGGCTATAAAGTCCGTTTGCTGCTGTCCATGTTGGGGCAATCCTTTGAATATGTCGAACGCGACATCATGAAGGGGGAAACCCGCACACCGGAATATCTTGAAAAGATCAATCCGAACGGCAAGATTCCGGCCCTTGTTCTTGATGACGGTCGGGTTCTGGCAGAAAGCAACGCCATTCTCGGCTATCTGGCAGAGGGTACCGACTTTATCCCCAAAGACCGCTTTGAACGGGCTGAGATGATGGGCTGGCTGTTCTTTGAACAGTATGACCATGAACCGAACGTGGCGGTTCTGATTTCCTGGTACGAGATCAAGGGGCTTCCGGCCAATGCCGACATCCTTGAACCGATGAAGCAGGCCGGTGCCAAGCGTGCGCTTGATCTGATGGAAAAACGTCTGTCTGCACATGACTGGCTGGTGGGTGAAACGGTCACGATTGCCGATATTTCGCTTTATGCCTATACGCACCGGGCCGAACTTGGGAAAATCAGTCTTGCGCCCTATCCGGGGGTGCGTGCCTGGCTGGAACGGATTGAAATGCTTCGCGGCTATGTCCCGATCACCTGGACGCCCTGACCGGTTTACAAAAAAGAGACCACCACAGACAGGAAACCCGCCATTCCGGGGGAAGGGGGAGGAAGACGCCCCCGTCTGTGGTGGTCAAAGACCCCGACAGGATTAAGGGAACCATCGGGGCCGGGCAAACGCCGTCATCAGGCCGATTTCAAAATTTGTTCAGGCAGAAGCGGGTCGGTTTGGGCCGCAGAACCGCGGGCCTTGAACCGGTCGTAAGCGGCCCTGACATTGGGGGCATCTGCCAGCATTTCCGGACCGCCGGGCATTGCATTAAGGTAATGCAGCATCGGCATGATCATCATGTCGGGAAGCGTGAAGCGATCTTCGAACAACCAGCCATCGGCATAGGCATCATCAAGAACGGCCAGATCGCGACGGATCACGTCGGCAAGCTGGTTCATGTGGATGGCAAAGCCCGGATCGTGGCGCTTTTTATGATCGGCAAAGACCATCGGGATGACAAAGTTGCGGATGATGTTTTGATCAAGCCGTGTCATGGCAACACTGATCCACTGATTCATGCGCGCCACTTTGTCGGCGCGGACCGGGCGCAATAGCGGACCGGCAAAATTATCATCGATATAGCGGCAAATTGCCGCAGTCTCAAAAAGCGTGAAGGTGCCGTGGATCAGAACCGGGACCGTGCCAAACGGATTGCGTTCCAACAAGGCATTGGTGGGCGGGCGGCCTGGTGTCTGAACATCGCGGCTGGTGAAATCAAAGCTGATTTCCTTTTCAAGGCAAGCAATGCGAACACTGCGCGTCAGGTTGCTGCGCGGCATTCCGACGATAATGAGTTCTGACATGGCAGGTTCCTTTGCTGCATGACGTGCGGTTTTGCCAACCGATCGGGGATCGGTGATGCGGTGCCTTGCAGACAGGATTGCCTTCCACATAATATGTTCAAGAACATATTATTGTTATGTGTCATCGTGCGACTGGATGAAAATCAGGATCGCAAGACGGAGGTCGCCATGCCCTATAGCGCTGCGCACAAGCCAAAGACCCGTATTCGCATTTTGAATGCGGCAACAGCCCAGTTCAAAAAGCACGGGTTTGAAAATGTGACGATTGATCAGGTCATGGCAGCAGCCGGACTGACGCGGGGCGGGTTTTACGCCCATTTCAAAAACAAGGAAGACCTGTTTGTGGCCTGTGTGGAAAACGGCATGTCACTTTTGTCATCGCCGGTACTGGCCAAATTGCGCAAGGCGGAAATGAGGGGGCATGACTGGGTAACCGCATTTGCCGAACTTTATCTGTCGCGGCTTCATATTGAAAATCCCGATATGGGATGTGCCTTGCCGACCTTGTCGACCGAAGTTTCGAGATCTGGTGACAAGGCACGCGCCGCATTTTCAAAACTGATCAATCAGGCGACAGAGAAACTGGCCTGGAAGCTGGCAAAAGAAGACGATGTGCCGGGCATTGACCAGCACATCAATATCGATTCCGACAAACAGGTCCGTAACCTGCCGCCCGAATATGAGCAGGAATCGACCACCATGCTGGCGATGATGGTGGGGGCGGTGGTTTTAAGCCGCGCGGTTGATGATCAGACAGCCGATCGTATTCTGGCCGACACGCGCGACAGCATTCTGACATCGCGCGGCAAAATTCCGGCCGGGGAAACCAAACAGGCCGGATAATCAGTCAAAAAAGCCGCTGAGAACTTCGGCATAGATCGTGACAAGGTTTTCGATGTCATCGACCATGGCATGTTCATCGACCTTGTGCATGGATTGTCCGACCAGACCGAATTCCGCGACTTCGGTGTATTTCTGAATGAAGCGGGCATCGGATGTGCCGCCGGTGGTGCTCATTTCCGGGCGTTTGCCGGTGACTTTTTCCGAAGCATCGGCAATCAGGGTGGCGAGCTTGCCGGGATTGGACAGGAATGCCTCGCCCGATATTTTGACCTTAAGTTCGTGCGCGCCGGCATGTTCGGCACAGGTATCTTCGATCCATTTTTTAAGATCGGCACCGGTATGCTGATCATTAAAGCGGATGTTAAATGCCGCGCTGACCTTGGCCGGAACCACGTTGGTGGCGGCATTTCCCGCATCGACGGTGGTGATTTCAAGATTGCTGGGCTGGAAATGGTCCGTGCCCTGATCCAGTTCGCGGGAATTAAGGGCATCCAGTGTTCTGATCATGCGCGGCACAGGGTTATCGGCGAGATGCGGATAGGCAACGTGGCCTTGTGCACCAAATACGGTCAGCCAACCGGTCACAGAGCCGCGGCGACCGACTTTCATCATTTCGCCCAGATATTTCGGGTTGGTCGGTTCGCCCACCAGACAGCAATCGAATTTTTCGCCCCGGCCATCGCACCATTCAACCAGCTTGACGGTGCCGTTGATGGCATCGGCCTCTTCGTCGCCGGTGATCAGGAAGGAAATCGATTCATCAAAATCCGGACGGGCCGCCAGAAAGGCATCAACAGCACCAACAAAGCAGGCAATACCGGTTTTCATATCAACAGCACCCCGCCCGAACAAGCGTCCGTCGATGACTTCGCCGCCAAACGGATCAACGGTCCAGGCGCTGGTGTCGCCTGCCGGCACGACGTCGGTGTGCCCGGCAAAACAGAAGTTGCGGCCCTTGGTGCCCAGGCGGGCATAAAGATTGTCGATCGCATCGCTGTCATCGCCGTCAAAGACCTTGCGCGTGCAATCAAATCCGCGCGCCTCAAGTGCCTTTTGCAGGACATCAAGTGCCCCGGCATCAGAAGGTGTAACGGATGGGCAACGGATCAGGGACTGGGCAAGTTCAAGGGCGGCAGACATCGGGCAATCTCTTGTTGGTGTGATGCCGGTGGTTTGGTTGCCGGCATGCATGTGTGAGAAAGGGCAAAACGGACTGGCCGTTTTGCCCCTTATAAATCATCCATCCTGCGCGGGACAGAAATCAGTCGCGCAGCAATTCGTTGATCGAGGTTTTCGAACGGGTCTTTTCATCAACACGTTTGATGATGACCGCGCAATACAGGCTCGGCCCCGGGGTGCCATCGGCAAGCGGCTTGCCCGGAATGCTGCCCGGAACGACAACGGAATATGCCGGAACGCGACCGACAAAGGTTTCGCCGGTGGTGCGGTCAATGATCTTGGTCGATGCACCGATGAAGACACCCATGGAAATCACGGCACCTTCTTCGACAATCACGCCTTCGACGATTTCCGAACGTGCACCGATAAATGCGTTGTCTTCGATGATGACCGGACCGGCCTGAAGCGGTTCAAGAACGCCACCGATGCCCGCACCACCCGAAAGGTGAACGTTTTTACCGATCTGTGCGCAGGAACCGACAGTCGCCCAGGTATCAACCATAACGCCGGTATCAACATAGGCACCCAGGTTCACGAAGCTCGGCATCAGGACGGTGCCCGGTGCGACATAAGCCGAACGGCGCACGATGCTGCCCGGAACGGCACGGAAACCGGCTTCTTTGAATTCTGCTTCGCCCCAGCCTTCGAACTTGGACGGAACCTTGTCCCACCAGTTGGTGTTTTCGCCCGGGCCACCGGCAATCGTGGCCATGTCATTAAGGCGGAAAGACAGCAGAACCGCCTTTTTGGCCCACTGATTGACAACCCACTTGCCATTGGTTTTTTCGGCAACGCGCAGTTCGCCGCGATCCATGGCATGAAGTGCCTGCTCAACAGCTTTGCGGATTTCACCCTGGGTGGCGGAGCTGATCTCGTCGCGGTTTTCCCAAGCGACGTTGATCACGCCTTCAAGTTCAGTTCTGTTCATTTTACGAAGGTCCTTGCGGTCAGCCTAAATCTGTCGGGCGGAGAATGGTCAATGCAGCCCATGAAGTCAACTCCGCCAGTTTGCGTAGAAACGCCCTTTTTCGGGCAATTCTCCGTTCCTGATCCCTTTGGTCGATAGACATAGCGGATCACGCCGCGAAGCTCAATCTTAGAACCGTGACAAATCGGCCGCCCGGCAACAAAACCGGGCACAGGTGGATGAACAGGTGGATGATAAGCAGGGCAGCAACAGGCGCGCGTGATCCGATCGCGATCAGGAAGTGGTGGCAAGGTTGCGCAGGAAATCAACGATATCTGTGGTGTGATGATCAATGCGCGGATCGTCGCTGCCGTTCTGGGCCCATTCGATGTCGGTATTTACCCAGACCGTGGTCATGCCCATATCCTTGGCTGGCAAAAGGTTTTTGGCCATGTCTTCGAAATAGATCGCACGTGTCGGGTCAACACCATCGCGTGCCAGCAAGCGGTCATAGGGTTGCTGTTGTGGCTTGGGGATATAGTCGGCATCGACGATATCGAAAATT
Organism: Thalassospira povalilytica; assembly: GCF_002844235.1. Classification (GTDB taxonomy): domain Bacteria; phylum Pseudomonadota; class Alphaproteobacteria; order Rhodospirillales; family Thalassospiraceae; genus Thalassospira; species Thalassospira povalilytica. The sequence goes on from NZ_PGTS01000003.1 coordinate 590,445, forward strand.
GTTTCGAACCGGTCAGCAATCCCCAGACGGCCCATCACCCGTTCGGCGTGCCCGCGTGACGCATTGGTGAAAATCAGTTTGCGACCGGGCAGATCATCAAGTGCCTGTGCAAGATCGGGTGCCGGATCGACTACGGACAGATCAATGTCATGGACCTTGGCAAGATAGTCGGCCGGGTCAATATCATGTTCGGTCATCAGGCCGCGGAGCGTGGTGCCATAGCGATGGAAATAGTCCTTTTGCACCCGATAGGCGGCATCCGGTTCGAGCTTAAGGGTGTCACGCACATATTGCCCGATCAGATCGGAGACCTGTGAAAACAGATCGCACGCGGCCGGATAAAGGGTGTTGTCGAGATCAAAAATCAGGACAGAGTCAGAAGTCAGACGCGGCAAACTGGCGGTGCGGGATGCTGAATTGGTCATTGTCAGGCGGCCTTGATGCGTGAATGGGGCATGTTCAGTAAATCTACCCTTGTTGTATGGGGTTTCCGGCGGATTTCAAGTCACCGGGTATGGTTTCTGCGCATTTGATCGTAATTTCAATCGCATGCATAACAAGACAGGTGGTCAATCATGCCCGTCAACTCGGGCGGGTAATCCGGCCAGGCCGGACTGCGTATGTGCGTATTTACCACAATAGCAAAAGTTGTGGTTGTAAAACCCTTGTTAAGCATAGGCGGTTGATCATGGCGAAAAGCCGGAATGGCAAAGGAGATGTTTTTCGAGTTCGGGGGAAGTGAAAAACATCGGGAGTGACGAGCAGCGTGAGAGGGCGCATTGGACAAACTTATAAAAGCTCGAACAACCGAATTACGGAAGGAACGCAACCGTTTTGCGGCTTTGGCCTTTGTGTGGGGCGATCTTCTTCTGGAACTGGATGGCGATTTTCGGATTGTATTTGCCTCCGGCGCGTCGGACGGCATTTTGGGGCGCCGTCCACAAGATCTTGCAGGTAAACTCTTTACGGGTTTGCTGGCCAAACAGTTCAGGCCGCTGGTTACGGAAATGCTGCATGTGGCCCGCAGACGCGGCCGCATGGACAATATTCAGGTCCGGTTTGCCCAGCGTAACGAATTGTTGAGCCCCCCTGTTTCCATGAGCGGTTATTTCCTGCCTGATCTTGGGGATCATTTCTTTGTCGCGTTGCGTGTGGCGATCAATGCCCTGCCGCCCGAGGTGGTCGGATCCATCCAGCGCGATAATTCAACCGGGCTTCTTGATGAGGAAAGCCTGTCCAAGGTTGTGACCGAACGGCTGGTCGCCCAGCGCGAAACCGGAACGGAACATAAATTCACCCTGATGACGCTGAATGCCTTTGATCCGTTGTGCAAGCGCATGGAACAGATCGAACGCAACGAATTGATGGCAAGTGTCGGGGCATTTTTACGGGCGCATTCAGTTGCCGGTGATACGGCCGGGCGTCTTGGGGCCGAACAATTTGGCATGTTGCACCGCCCGGATGTACCGATTGGCGATCTGGAAAAACGGATCGAGGAATGTGTGCGCGATGCCGATCCCAAGGGGATTGGCGTTGAAGTCAGTTCGACCGTTACCGATTTTACCACCGACGTCATTCCGCCAGGGGATCTGGCGCGCGGCGTTTTATATTCGATCCGCCGTTTCTGTGACCATCAGGAGCATGGATTTACCTTTTCACGCCTGATGGGGCAGACAGGTAATCTGGTCAACAGTACCTTTTCGGCGATGCAGGATTTCGGCAAGCGGGTCGATCGACTGAAATTCGATGTTGTGTATCAACCGATCGTGCGGCTTCCGAACGGGGAAATTCACCATTTCGAAGCCTTGGTCAGATTCCATGACGATGATGGAAAACTGATCCCGACACAGGAACTGATCGCCTTTGCCGAACAGGTCAACATGATCCATCGGCTTGATCTTGCGATGTTGCGCCGAAGCCTGAAATGGATCAAATCGCAACTTGAAACCGGAATAACTGTTCGGGTGGCCGTGAATATTTCCGGGCATTCATTAAGTAATCCGGATTTTTGCCGATCAGCTGTCGCGTTGTTCGAACGAAATCACGAAACATTGCAGCAATTGATGATCGAGATCACGGAAACCTCGGAAATCCGAGATATCGACAATGCTGCCAGATGGATTGCCCGGTTCCGGGAATTCGGCATTGAAATCTGTCTGGATGATTTCGGGACCGGGGCGTCGAACTTCCGGTATCTGAGTGCGATGGATGTCGATTACGTCAAGGTCGACGGGGAATCAATCCGGCAATCAATGAAGACCATCAAAGGGCAGGCTTTCATGCGCTCGCTTGTCGAGCTGTGCCACGATATTGATGTCGAGGTGGTCGGCGAAATGATTGAAACCGATCAGATGCGCGATCTGATTACCAAGGCCGGTTTTGATTTTGCCCAAGGCTATCTGTTTGGCAAACCCGAGGCCGATATCAGTCTTTACTGGCGTGATCGGGCAGAACGGCGTTCGTAATCACCAAAGGCGGGTCCGGTCGAGCCACACCAAGACGGCATGCCCAAGGGATCATAAAGTTGATGTTGAACAGGGCTGCTTTCGGGCGGCCCTGTTGCATTTTTGGGTGTTGGTATGTGTGCCCGAACCCGATGCACATCCAGTGAAGAAACCGGATCATTTGGCGGTCGTTGGAAAAAAGACCAAAAAACTGCGCCAGTTTTCCATGTGGTGATGCGTGTGCACCTGTATCGGCCCTTATGCGGGCCTTTTGGCAGGTAGGCCAAACGACACATCCATATAGGAGAGTTAGAAATGGCAAGCATCAATACAAACATGTCGGCCACCCTTGCGGTGTCGAACCTCAACAAGACCACTGACGAGATGACATCGGTTCTGACCGCGATGTCGAGCGGCAAGGCGATCAACTCGGCATCCGATGATGCGGCGGGTCTTGCGGTTTACACTGCGATGTCGGTTGACTATGCCGCCTGGGAACAGGCCGGTGACAATGCCGAGGTCGCAACAGCAATTCTTGAAACCGCTGATGGTGGTTTGTCGGAAATTGCCGATATTCTGGAACGGATGTACGAACTTGCATCCCAGGCATCGTCCGGTTCGGTGACCGATACCGAACGTGCCTATCTGGATGACGAATATAGTGAATTGATGGAACAGATTGATTCCATCGTTGAATCAACGACCTATTTCGATACGTCGCTTCTTGATGGCAACTACGATGAAAGCTTCACCGTGTCCGCGGATGCGGGTGCAACACCGATTTCGGTGACGCTTGATACCAACTATGCCACCACCGAAGACGTTGTTTATGTTGTTGGCAGTGGTACGACTGCCACCACTGCGACTGCGGCGTTCAATACGTCTTCTATATCGTCGGCGGCAAACGCAACCACGGCGCTGGCGATGATTGAAGCACAGATCGAAACCGTTTCGGCCGGTCGTGCATCGGTTGGTGCGATGATGTCGCGGTTCGACTATGCCGCAGGCAATATCGAAACCGCCCAGACCAACCTTGAATCCGCAATGAGTGTCTATATGGATGCCGACATTGCGCAACTAAGTGCGGATCAGACCGAACTTGGTGTGAAAATGGACTCAGCCATTCAGGCGCTGTCTGTTTCCAACGAAAACCTTGAAAAGCTTTCCAAGCTTCTGAGCTAAGGCACGGGCCTGTTCCATTTTGATTGGGACGGGTCAGGATTAACAACACCCCCGACACACTCTGAAGGCAGCTTTTTTCATGGCTGCCTTTTTCTTTTTTGTGCGCGGTTTCCCCAGGGTTCTGGCGGCTTGGCGGGTGTTTGAAAAATAAATCGAAAAAATTGTCATTTGGCGCGCCAGTTTTTTCGCGCCGCTGCGTGGACACCTATATCGGCCCGAAGTGGGTCGCGTTGGCAGGTAGGCCAAAACACATCCAAATAGGAGAAGCGCAATGGCGAGTATTAACACGAACATGTCGGCCACCCTTGCGGTGTCGAACCTGAACAAGACCACCGACGAGATGACTTCTGTTCTGACAGCAATGTCGAGCGGCAAGGCAATCAACTCGGCATCTGATGATGCAGCAGGTCTTGCTGTGTATACCGCAATGTCGGTTGACTATGCGGCCTGGGAACAGGCCGGTGACAATGCCGAGGTTGCAACAGCCATTCTTGAAACTGCAGATGGCGGCCTTTCTGAAATCGCCGACATCCTTGAACGTATGTATGAACTGGCATCCCAGGCATCGTCCGGTTCGGTGACCGATACCGAACGTGCATATCTGGATGATGAATTCCAGGAACTGATCAGCCAGGTTGATTCCATTGTTGAATCAACGACCTATTTTGATACCTCGCTGCTTGACGGGACGTATGACGAAAACTTCACGGTTTCCGCAGACGCGTCAGCAACGGCCATTTCGGTCACGATCGGCACCGATTATGACTCAACCGGTCTTGGTATTGCCGCGGCTGATGTCACGACTTCGACCACTGCTGCTGCTGCTTTGACCCTGATCGAGACGGCAATTGAAACCGTTTCGGCAGGCCGTGCATCCGTCGGTGCGATGATGTCGCGTTTCGATTATGCCGCAGGCAACATCGAAACCGCGAAAACCAACCTTGAATCAGCAATGAGCGTCTATATGGACGCCGATATCGCGCAGCTCAGTGCGGATCAGACCGAACTGGGCGTGAAGATGGATTCTGCCATTCAGGCCTTGTCAGTTTCCAATGAGAATCTCGAGAAGCTCTCGCGACTGCTGAGCTAACTCGTGACAGGGCCATCCGGTGTTTGAGAGCCCCCGGATGGCCCTGAATTTTTTAACGGATGAGAAAGGGAGGAGCACATGTCGACCATCAATTCTGCATCGTCGTCGAGTTATGCCTCTTCATCCTATGTTTCAGGCCTGACCGATCTTGATACTGCCGAGCTGGTTCAGGATGCCTATGACGCCAAGATGGAAGTCGCCGACAATGTCGAGGCCGAAATCGATGAAGTCGAACTTGAGATTGCCGCCTTTGAAGATCTTCAGACCTTGCTTGAGGCGCTTGAAGATGCAGCCGAGGATCTGACAGCGGCAACCGAACTTGACAGTTCGCGTGATGATGTCTGGGTCGGAAAGTCGGCCTATCTTTCATCGTCGGATGCCAATACCGATGCATCCGATGTTGTCGGTGTGCTGGTTGACGATACGGCAGAGACCGGCACCTATACACTTGAAATCACACAACTTGCCACTGCGCACAAACTGGGCGGGGATACGACAACCGACAGTACGACGGCGATGTCGCTTACTGGGACAATCAGTCTTGTCGCCGGTGACGATTACGAGGCGGTCGATATCGAAATTACCGCCGATATGTCGCTTGATGATATTGCCGATGCCATCAATGACCAGAAATCGACAACCGGTGTCAGTGCAAGCGTTCTGCAGATTTCCGATGATGAATTCATGCTGGTTCTGTCAGCTGTTGATACCGGGCAGGAAATCACATTTGACAGCGATGGTGCCGATACAGCCATGGCGCAGTCGCTTGGGCTTTTGGCGGCGGACGGGTCCTATGCCAACGAACTGGTGGAAGCAGATCAGGCGATCTTTTCGATCGATGGCGTTGAAGTCACACGCAGCAGCAACACGGTTGATGATGTGATTGATGGTGTGACGCTTTATCTCTATGCCGAGGAAGAAGGCACGGAAATCACGCTTGAAATCGAAGAAGACGCCAGCTCTGCCTATAGCGCCATCGAGGCCTTTGTCGATGCCTATAACGAGCTGCGCAGCTTTGTCATTACCAACCAGGCCTATGAGGCCGGCGAAGGTGCGGACGAGGACGCGGTTCTGTTTGGTGACAGTCTTCTGAGTTCGGTTTCCTCGACCGTTTATGATGCCCTGTCCTTTACCAGTGACAGCGATACATATGCGTCATTGGCGTCAATCGGCATCACGCTTGATGACAGCAACTATCTGGTCATTGATTCAGAAGTGCTTGAAGAAGCGCTGGTGTCGGACTTTGACGCGGTGGCCGATCTGTTTTCCTATTCCGGGTCAACGGATTCTGATGACCTTCTGGTGTCGGAAGCTGACGGATCATACACCGGGACCTTTACGGTCGACATTGTTACCGACGCCGATGGCAATATCACGTCCGCCAGTGTGAATGGTGATGACAGCCTGTTTACCATCAATGGCAACAAACTGGTCGGGGTCGAAGGTGGTGCCTATGAGGGTGTCACGCTGTTCTTTGGCGGGGACAGTTCGCAAAGTGTCGAGGTGTCGATCACCAGCGGCCTTGCCTATGACCTGACCAATTCGCTCGACAAATATACCAACAGTTCCGATGGCCTGATTGCCAATCGCCTGGAACGGCTTGAAGAGCAGGTGGATGATCTTGAGGAAGAAGTCGAAGACATCACCGCCGATGCCGAAGAATATGCCGCCAAACTGACCGAACGATATTCCGCAATCGAAGCAGAGCTTTACCAGTTGCAGCTTTTGCGTGAACAACTTGATGCCTTGTGGGGTGATGATGACTAATAACAGTGCAACAGCCGCGCAGCAGGCATATCGTTATGCCGGGGCAAGTGCCCAGTATAACAACGCGTTGCGCACGACGTCACCGGTGGCAATGATGGCGATTGCCATCACGCGGACCCGTCAGCATTTGCGTCTGGCCGCGCAATATCGCAGCGAGAAGAAGTTTGATCTTGAAGGCCGCGAAAAGGCGGTGGTGGTGACCCGGCTCAAGGCGCTTCAGGCGTGTATCGCGCCAAAAAGTGCACCGGAACTGTCACGAGATCTCTTTGCCTTTTACGCAAGAATGATTAAATTGCTCGCACGTAATCGCAGGGACGCTTCCATGGAGGAACGTTACGAGGTCGTTGACCGCAACCTGCAAGAGCTTGCGCGCGAATGGGAAAAATTCTCGAAAGTCGATCCAAGTAGGACTGTTCAGGCCCAATCAGGGCAGACGATGATCGGAACAGTGTTGTGAGGGACATTTGAGTGTAGGTCTTCGCGGAGCAGTGCCGACAAGCTCTGATACGTCAGACATTCCAGCTGTCAGTGAGGTTCTGTCCGAACTTGATGACAACAGTCTTGTTGCCCGTATGGTTCAGGGCGACAAGCGGGCCTATCGCGTGGTGGTTGAACGGTATTACCGCGGGATTGTCGGCATCGCGCGTCGTATGGGCCTGACCGGCGGAGACGCCGAAGATGTGGCACAGGATGTCTTTGTACGTGTCTGGCTGCATCGGGAAAAGTGGCGGGCCGATGGCGGGGCGACTTTCAAGACCTGGCTTTACCGGGTTGCGGTGAACCGGGTTATCGACATCAAACGCAAACCCCAGTTTGTCGATGGTGCCGAACTTGACGAGGTGCCCGATGAAGCCATGTCGGCGGTTGACCGGCTTGCCCAGCATCAGGAATTCAAGCGTCTGCGACTTGCAATCAAGAAATTGTCCGACCAACAACAAATTGCCATTAATTTGTTTTACGACCGTGAATTATCCAATCAGGAAGCCGCGTCAATTATGGGGGTCTCGGTCAATGCTATGGAATCTCTGTTGAAACGGGCGCGCAAGCGTTTACGTGAAGAGTTGAAAACGATCTGATATACGATTAGTTTTACGTTCTGTTCGAACAGGTAAGTTCGTCCTATTAAAAAGCGGTGTGCTGTGAAAATCGAGCGTTTCGAAGAATTACTGGATCAGTACGGTTGGGATTTGGCGTCCTGGCCAGACGCGTTGCGTCGTGAAGCAAACGTTCTGATCGCACAGGATGCGCAAGCGGCAGAAATGCTGAAATCGCTGCGCTCTGTCGAAGATTTGCTGTCTGATGATCCGTTGCCGCTGGGCAAACACAAGGCCATTGACGATATTTTTGCTGCCATCGAGGCCCAAGAAGCCCAAAGTAGCGATGCCCGCGACAATTCGGAAACCGATCCCGCCCAATCCTTTGCATCAATTGATGATCGCCCGCGTTCGCGCGCCCATCTGAGTGCGGCAAGTGCCGCGCCCACCGGAGAAAGCCCGGCGCGCAAAACCTATCCCGCCAAGCCCGCAACATCGCCGGTTAATCAGGCGATCACAGGTGACGGTGCGCATTATGGCGGCCGGGCGAAGGGTGCGCTTTATCAATTGGGGCGTGGTGTGTTTTCGGGTGTCGGGATGGTTGTCTGTGTGCTGGCCGGATTTGCATTCGGGGTCGCGATGACCGTACAGGAAGGTCAACAGGTCACCGCACAGGCCGACGAGGTCGAGATGATCGATCTTTTGGAAAACCATCTTTATGTGATTGATCAGATGACCAACCCCGATGACCTTCAAAAGCCGGAAATGACAAAATCCGATCAAGCACAAGGAGTGCAGCCGCAATGAGCTTTGCATTCCGCCGCGTGTCATCCATGCGCAAAGTGATGTGGGCGTCACTGGCGATCAATCTGTTTTTGGCTGGTGCGCTTGCCGGAAACCTGGTTAGCGGGTTTTCGATGTTTCATTTCTTCATGCCACCACCGCCACCACCGGCCTTTGAAAATGAGCCGCCCGGTGTGCGTATGCTCAAGAATGTGCGCAGTCGGCTTAGCCCGGAAGGCAAGGTTATTTTCGATGCTGAATTTGATGGTGTGATCAACGACATCAAAGGCCGGCCAAGCCCGTTCCTTTTGACAGTGGAACTGCGCGAGACGCTCGATCGTCCCGATGCCACCGAAGCTGAGATCAGGGAAGCCTATGCCGGTTTGCGCGAGGCGATTGGAGATGATTTGAGCGCGATACTTGGTCATATGGCCAATGCGGCGATCAAGCTGTCGCCCAAAGATCGTCGGCAAATGATTTTGATGGGTCCTGGCGAATTGCCGCCGCCACCAAGACGGCAATAGAATACCGGTGAAAATCAAGGGATGCGATCGCATCCCTTTTTTTATTTCGTCAAAACGGAAACTTTCTGCGCCAGTTTTCGCGCCACCCCCCGTGCAATGAACATACACGCCTTAAACTGTTCTTGCCCGGAGTTGGTGATGAGTTTTCTCAGTGGCCTGACATATGACAGCCTGACTTCCTCGACGTCATCGTCGGGCAGCAGCACGTCCAGCACGACGACGAGCGATGACTCGACGTATGAAACCTATATGACCTTGCTGCTGACGACGTTGCAGAATCAGGATCCTACCGACCCGGAAGACGTGTCGGATATCACAGATCAGCTTGCAACATTTGAACAGCTTGAACTGGCTGAGCAGAATAACGCGCTTCTTTCCAATCTTTCTGAATCGCTGACGGCACTTCAGGGTGTTGTCGATGACAGTGCGGCACAGGCCTATCTCGGAACCGATGTTGTTGCCATTGGCGATACCGCCCCGCTCGAGGATGGCGAAGCCGAATGGTACTACGTCCTTGAAGATGACGCCCAAAGTGTCACGGTCACCGTGACCGACGAAGACGGCAATGTTGTCTATGAAACGACCGAAACCGGATCTGAAGGCAGCAACAACTTCATCTGGGATGGCACTACCGATGATGGCGCAACGCTGACATCGGGGACCTACACCCTGTCGGTCAGTGCCATCGATTCCAATGGCAATTCCGTTGATTCCGAAATCCTTATGACCGGTGTGGTGTCGGCACTCGACCTGACCGGTGACGAAGCTGTTCTGTACGTAAACGGGGTCGATGTTTCGATCTCGGATGTACAGGGCACGCAAACAGTTTCCTGAAACAAAGGATCAAAACCATGAGCCTCAATAGCGCCCTGAATTCCGCCGTTTTAGGTCTGAATGCACAATCGACATCGCTTGGCATCATTTCGGGCAATATCTCAAACAGTGAAACTGTCGGGTACAAAGACAGCAGCGCGTCATTTTCATCGCTGGTGACGACACCGGGATCGACCACCCAGGGGTATTCCAACGGTGTGACGACCACGACCCTGACCAATGTTTCGTCGCAGGGCCTGATTGAATCGGATTCCACTGCAACCAGTCTTGCGATTTCGGGTGACGGCTTCTTTGTCGTGACCGATGGTAACGGGGATACCTATTACACCCGTGCCGGTGATTTTTCCGCGGATTCAAACGGCGATCTTGTGAATAGCTCGGGCTATTACCTGATGGGGTATGCGCTCAATTCCGATGGCGAGCCCGCATCGGGGACGGTGCCGACCAGTACTTCTGCCCTGACCACCATCAATCTTGAAAATCTGACCGGCACCGCCGAGGCTACGACAGAAACATCAATTGTCGCCAACCTGCCTGCGGATGCGGAAGTCGGTGACAGTTTCTCGATCGATGTTGAGGTCTTTGACAGCCTGGGTACCAGCCACACCATTACCTATGAATATACAAAGACTGCCGCGAACGAGTGGGAACTTGATTATTCCGATCCGGTACTGACGTCAGACGGGACCACGGTTACGGGCACCACGTCTGGCGGGCCGCTGACCATTACGTTCAATTCCGATGGTGAACTGGAATCGATCGAAGACGGCGGTGGCAACGATGTGACCGACAGCGCCACGCTGACTGTGACCGGCTGGACGACCGGTGCGTCTGACAGCACCATCGTTACCGACATGGGCACAGCCGGCAAAAATGATGGTTTGCAGCAATATGCGTCGGATGATGAAGACGGCGACATGACGCTTTATTCCGTCGATCAGAACGGATCGAACTATTCCGAGATTTCCGAAATCTCGATCTCTGACGATGGTGTGGTGTCGGTGACGTATGACAATGGTGTCAGCGAACCGGTTTATCAGATTGTGCTGGCCGACTTTGCCAATGCAGACGGTCTGATGGCTTATAGCGACACCGTTTACAAGGAAAGCAATACGTCGGGGACTTATGTTCTCAAGACGCCGGGTGATGGTGGTACCGGAACGATTGCGGACTATTCGCTGGAAAGTTCGACGGTTGATACGACATCCCAGTTTTCAAAGATGATTGTCGCACAGCAGGCCTATTCGGCCGCCGCACAGGTCATTTCGACCACCAGCGACATGTATGACACCCTGATTTCTTCCGTAAACTAAGGCGAGGCCGAGATGACCGTACTTAACGCAAACCCGGCTGGCGATCTGTCGATGCCAAAGGATAATGACAAGATCACCAGTATTATGACCCGCCTTGGCGATCTTCTGGATGTGGAATGGCGGATCCTTGATCAGGCGCAATATAATCTTTTGCCTGATATCACGGCCGAAAAGACCCTTCTTGAAGAAGAATTGCACAGCGAACTTGCCAACCAGCGCACCGCCAAGGCAGGCCAGCCGTATGCCGGGGTGATCGTTGATTTTGAAATGGTCAAAGTCCTTCGCGAGAAGCTCAATCGCAATAATATCCGCCTTAAGGCAAAGCGCGAAGCGTGCCTGAAACGCATTCGTGCGGGCTGGGCGGCGACGGCCGGAGAGGGGGCAACATCCTATGACCAGCAGGGGGACCTGCAGGGCAAGGCAACCCAGAAAATCTTCAGCATGAAAATGTAAGTCACCATTTTCGATCTTTTTATCAACCGATCAGACCCGATAGGTCACAGCCATGTCGATCCGTGCCGCACAATCAGCCGCGCTTAGTGCCCTGCAAACCAGTCAGGCTGGGATCAGTGTGTCTTCGGAAAATATCGCCAATGCGTCGGTCGAAGGATACACAGCCAAGTCACTGAGCCTTTCCAGCAGTGTGACGACCGGCGCATCGACGGGTGTCACAGTGACATCGGTCGGATCGACCGTGGACAGTTACCTTTTGAAATCGATCAGCGAAGCGGCATCTGAAAGCGGCTATGCATCGGTTTTTTCAGATCCGCTTAATATCGTGGCGAGCCAGTTCGGGGATGTCGGCGATGACGGGTCGATTTCGACCCTGATTGCCGATCTTGAAACCGCAATTGCGGCATTGGCCGTCAGTGCCGACAGCCAGTCCGAGAAATCAACCACGCTCAGCGAAGCCAACGCAATCGCAGACGAACTGAACAACCTTTCACAGTCCGTTCAGGATCAGCGTGCGAGTGCCGACCAGTCGATTGAAGACACTGTCGATCAGATCAATGATCTGTTGAATGAAATTCATGCCTATAACAATCAGCTCAGCGGAACCGACGGCACCACGCTGACCACCAGCGAACTCGAAGATGCCCGCGCGCAGGCCATCAACGAGCTATCGGAACTGGTCGATATCAGCTACTACACCGACTCATCAAACACGACCCAGATCTATATCGGCGGGACGCTCGTGGTTGGCAGTCAGGTTCAGGAGCTGTCCTATAACGCAGTCGGAACCGTGACCTCGGACACGACATTTGCCGACATCACGGTAAATGGCAATTCGATCACCGACAGCATTTCAGGCGGCAGTCTGGGCGGTCTGATCGAGTTGCGTGATGAAACGCTTCCTGACATCCAGGAAGAGCTTGATAATCTTGCGACCACATTGATGGACAGCATCAACGCGGTTACCAATCTTGGCACAGCATATCCCGCGCCAAGCGAACTGGTCGGATCAGAAGAGGTTGATCTGACCGATGCGTTTTCGGGAACCGGTACGGTACGCCTGGCGGCAACCGACGAGGACGGCAATGCCGTTGAAGTCATCGAGATTGATCTGAGCACAATCACAACGGTTCAGGATCTGGTCGATGCGATCAACAGTTCGACCTATCTGGATGCGTCGGTCGGCAGTGACGGGACCCTTGAGATCGCGGCATCGGATGATGATTATGGTGTTTCGATTATCAATATGGATGCCAGTGTCGGTGCCGAAGATCAGGGATTTTCGGATTATTTCGGACTGAACGACATGTTCACCGGAACCGATGCAGGCAATATTTCGGTCAATTCGGCCTGGCTTGACGATACCAGCAGGCTGCCGGTGGGGTCGGGATCGGACGATGCGACACTGGTAGTCGGTGACAGTGTCATTTCATCGGGCAGTTCCGATGTTGCCGAAGCACTGGCCGACCTTTTTGACGAGAATGTCAGTTTTGACGCCGCAGGTAATCTTGGCTCGACCAAAACAACATTGTCAGATTATGCGGCTGAAATCCTGTCAGATGTCGCCCAACAGGCCTCAAGTGCCGAGACCGAGGCCAGTGTTGCGAGCAGTGCCTATGAGGAGCTGGTGGAAAGTTTTTCCAACCAGTACGGCGTCAACACCGATGAAGAGGCACTGACACTTAGCAATCTTCAAAGTGCATATGAGGCCGCCGCGGCGATTTTGGAAATTACCCAGTCGCTTATGGACACATTGCTTGAGGCGGTCAGTTAAGGGATCAGAAAATGCGCGTTTCCACAGCCGCAATGCAACAGAATATGCTAAGCCAGATCCGATCGGTACAGTCGCAACTGGCCGAGGCCACCGAACAATCCAGTTCGGGGGTCAAATCGGATTCCTATGCCGGGGTTGCGGATAATGCCTATGTTATTGCGACCCTGAGTGCGGAAATTTCCGAGGCCGCAGCCTATGCCGACATTGCCGAAGAAATCCAGACACGTGTTGAAGTCTATTATTCGACGTTAAATGACATGGTCGATCTTTTGACTGAAATGACGTCGGATTTGTCGGGTGCATTAAGTACCGGGACAGACAAAGCATACGGTATCAATGAGTCTGCTGGTGCCGCACTTGAGACATTTGCGTCGCTTTTGAACACCCAATATGAAGGTCGTTATATCTATGCCGGGTCGGCATCCGATACGGCACCGGTTTCGGTTGATACCGCCGATTATGCGGTGATCACCAGCCCGTCGACCACAGATCTGAGCTATTATTCCGGTAACAGTGATATTGCATCGGCCAAGGTCGCGGACGGCACGACAATCGAATACGGGATTACCGCACAGGAAGATGCGTTCGAACAGGCATTGCGGGCCTTGAACCTTGCGGCGAATGCCAGCACCGATCCGGTGGATGAAGCCGCCCTGACCGAGGCGATGGAACTGATTGAATCGGCAGCAGCCGGTTTGTCAGAACTGCAAAATCAGGTGTCCTACACCCAGGACCAGCTTGAAGCGGTGGTCGATATGCATACCGATTTTCAACTGGCGGCCGAGGGAACGGTTTCCAATCTGGCCGATGTTGATCTGGCCGAAGCTGTTGTGACGCTTGAAACGCTTTCGATCCAGCTAGAAGCATCCTATTCGATCACAGCACAGATCAGCGACATGTCGTTGTTCGAATATTTGCGTTAATTGGGGATTTCGGATTCTTGCACGGAATTCCGGATCAAATGTCGATTTTACTGCGATGCTTCGGACAATATCCCGTATTTCGCGAGGATTTTGTCATACAGGCCATTTTTGCGAATGGTGGAAAGCCCGACGTTAAGTTGGGCCAAAAGCAGACTGGCATGTTCGGTTGTACGCGAGATGCAGGAATAATACGGATCGTTTGACAGGATTTTGCTTTTGATTTTGTCGATATCTGTCGCACCACTTTTACCGACATTGAGCACATAATCCATTGGGGCCCGAAATGACAGGGCGGCGTCCAGTCGCTTGGACAGCAAAAGATTGACCAGTGTGGTTTCGCTGTTGGCCATGATGATATCAAGGCCGGCCTTGCGTGCCGCCGTTTCCAGGTTATAGCCGTTCACCACCCCGACGGTCATGTCGCGCGCATCGGCAAGGGTTTCAACAGACCCAAGAACCTCGTCACGGGTGGAATAAATGGCAACGCGTACATGGCCAAGGATATCGGAAAACAGAAAGTCCGCTTCGCGTTCCGGCAGGTAGCTGCAGGAACACAGGCCGTCGACCTGCCCCGTTCTGGCAAGGAAATAGGCGCGTTTCCACGGGTAAAATGGCGTCAGCAACGTGATGTTGCGTGTGGCAAACGCGGCCCGAAGAATTTCAACGTCATAGCCGGGTTCGGTTGCCTTGTCGGCGATTTTGGCCGGCGGAAACGGATTGCAGGCAAGGGTGATGGTTTCGTGGTTGCCTGCCGGGGGGATTAGCGTGTTTTGCGCAGATGCAATGGTGCTGATCGATATCAGGGTCACGGCAAAAAGCGCGATGACCGCATTGATCCAATTTTTAAGCCGGTCCTTGCCGGTGGCACAATCAGTGATCCGGTGACGTAAATTCTTGGGAAAATATGCTGCTATGCGCATGTAGGTTCCGGTTTCAAAGATCTGCCATTCTTAAACAAGTTCAAGATGATATCACGCTTTGGGCGCAATGTATTATTTCTCTTGTCGGCAGGAATTGCGTTAGATCAGGCAGGTCAAATCAATCTGGAAATCAACATGGCAGATCGGCACGGAAATGAAAAAGGCCGGTGCAAAGACCGGCCTTTTTGCAATATGTCGACAGCGGATTATTCGGCTGCTTTGACTTCTGCGCTGCTGCGGATTGCGGCTTCGCGGACATCGTCGGTGACATGTTCTTCGAACTTCGCAAAGTTCTTTTCGAACAGACCGGTCAGGTTGGCAGCGGCCTTGTCGTAGGCTGCCTTGTCGCTCCAGCTTTCACGCGGGTTCAGAACTTCTGCCGGGATATCGCCACATGCGGTCGGATATGCCAGACCGAAATACGGATCGGTCGCAAATTCGGCATTTTCCAATTCGCCATTCAGGGCCGCATTCAGAAGACCACGGGTGTAACCGATCTTCATGCGCGAACCAACGCCATAGCCGCCACCGGACCAGCCGGTATTGACCAGCCAGCAATTGGCTTCGTGTTTTTCCATCAGTTCACCAAGCAGCTTGGCATAAACGGACGGATGGCGCGGCATGAACGGTGCGCCAAAGCATGCGGAAAACGCCGCGGTCGGTTCCTTGACACCTTTTTCGGTGCCGGCAACCTTGGCGGTGTAACCTGACAGGAAGTGATACATCGCCTGTGCCGAGGTCAGTTTTGCGATCGGCGGCAGAACGCCAAATGCATCACAGGTCAGCATGATGATGTTTTTCGGATGACCACCACGACCGGTTTCCGAGGCATTCGGAATGAATTCGATCGGATAGGAAGAACGGGTATTTTCGGTGTGACGGGCATCGTCGAGGTCAAGCTCGCGCGATTGCTTGTTCATCACAACGTTTTCAAGAACGGTACCGAAACGCTCGGTGGTGGCAAAGATTTCCGGTTCCGCTTCACGCGAAAGCTTGATCACCTTTGCATAGCAACCGCCTTCGAAGTTGAAGACGCCGTCTTCGCCCCAGCCATGTTCGTCGTCACCGATCAGGGTGCGCGACGCATCCGCAGAAAGCGTGGTTTTGCCGGTGCCCGACAGGCCAAAGAAGATCGCGGTGTCGCCGTCTTTGCCCATGTTGGCCGAGCAATGCATCGGCATGACGCCTTTGGCCGGAAGGATGTGGTTGAGAACCGAGAAAATCGATTTCTTCATTTCGCCGGCATACCAGGTGCCGCCGATGATGACCATTTTGCGTTCGAAGCTGACCATCACGAAAACTTCGGAACGGGTGCCATCGACTTCTGGATCAGCCTGAAGGCCCGGAGCATGAAGGATGGTGAATTCCGGTGCGAAATCGCGAAGTTCTTCTTTCTGCGGCTGGATGAACATGTTGCGCGCAAAAAGGTTGTGCCACGCATTTTCGTTGATCACACGAACCGGAAGACGGAAACGCGGATCAGAACCGGCATAGCAATCCTGGACGAACAGTTCGGTGCCCTGGAAATATGCGCGCACTTTCTGATAGAGGCGCTCAAATACTTCTGGGCTGACCGGGCGGTTTACATCGCCCCAATCGATATCTGCCTTGGTGCTTTCTTCTTCGACAACGAAACGGTCCTGTGGGGAACGGCCGGTATGTTCGCCGGTCAGTGCGACAAATGCACCACCCTTGGCGATTTTGCCTTCATTGCGACGGATCGCATGTTCGTAAAGGCCGGCAGCGTCGAGGTTCCAGTGAACGGCGCCAAGGTTTTTGAGGCCATGAGTTTCAAGGCCTACACGGCTGACAACGGGTCCTGATTGCAGCACGAATCTCTCCTGGTGGGAATTAAAAGAGCTGGGGGTTAATATCCTAATTTACACAACAATTTGTGGGAAATCGTTGTGTTGAGACATATTGTTACAAAGGTGTCTTAAAAGCAACCGGTCCTTTTGCCTAATACCTAGGAAAACGTAGCGACTTTTGCGTTTGCGAAAATTCCATGTTCAGGGTCGAAGCAATAAATTTTCGGAATACAAATGGTCCGACTTATGCGCGCGATTTTTTGCACATTTCGACCAAAATATCGCGCGCTTCGCCCGGTGAATGGATGGGGCGTGCGAAGTCGATTCTGATCGGTGGCTGTTCGGGTTTGTGACAGTCCAGAACCATGCCGTCACAATCAATCGAATGCATTTTCCAGCCGACTGCGGGATCGTGGGACGTGAAATGGGCAACAATGTCGGCAATGGCATCAAGATGGTCAGCATTCATGTGGCTGACAATGCCGTCATGACCGGTGACGAGCGGATGACAATCGGGAACGATGAACTGATCGCCTTTGAGGCGACGCTGTTTGCCAAATCCTCCGACCCAATAAATTGCATCGACCGCGATCCGGTAAAAGGCGAAATCGGCAAAGTCGGCATACTGCCCGGCATCGGGCTGTTCGCGCAAATAGCGCGCACGGGTATGGGGATCGGGATCAGCAACAGCTTTGCCAAAAAGTGTCAGCCGCGCGCTGTCTGTCTGGATCGCGCCGGTCTGCTGGTGCTGCGATTGCGCAAGTGGGGCGGGCGAAAATAACAGTGAGACCCGGTTATCCGCGCGGATATGACGCGTGTGATCGGCAAGATCGGAAATCAGCAGCAATGGCGTTCCGTCAATATCAATGACCGGGACAACCATCGAGGTCACGGGCCAGCCGTCAGTGACCTGTTTATGATCGTGGGCAATTGTCGCCAATGTCGCCTGATCAGCAATGCGGCAAAGCTGGCGCAATGCACTGGCTGATGGTGGTGGCGGTGGTGTGATCTGGGACATGGAAATCTACCTTGTCACGGCGCATGAAACGGATGTGAAATTATCGCAGATTTCCGTCTTCGCGTACATGGCAGGGGCACCCGAACGTCCAAGGACACATTAAAAGCAGGCTGTGGTTTTAATCAGGAGTCTGTCTGTTTTTGGCGGATGTTTTGATGTGACTTTTTCCGTGTCTTTGATTTGGCAAGGACACGTTTTTTTTCGCCGTCGCTCAGCCCCATCCATGCGCCGATCTCGTCACCGGTGCGAAAGCAACCGGTGCAATAACCAGCTTTGGCATCAAGGACGCAAATACCGATACAGGGGGATTTGACGGGCATGAAATTCCTGGGTGGGATCGTTAATGATTGATCCCATAGAAAACAGTTTCGCCCGCAAGGATCAAGCCTGAAGCGATCCATGCGGGCGAATAAATCTGTGTGGCTTAAGACCGGTTTAAAGGCGCGAGAACCAGTTGCGGATCTGACGATCGGCTTCTTCACGTTCAATGCCATAGGCCTCCTGAATAAGGCCCACCAGTTTTTCACGCTGTCCATCAACGCGGTCGACATCATCTTCGGTCAGGCGGCCCCATTCGCGTTTGACGTGACCGCGTACCTGTTTCCAGCGACCAGCAATTTGATCCCAATTCATCGGGTTCTCCTGCTTTCGGGGTTGCTCGTAATAGTGGCAAATGCCGTATGACTTTAAGAACGAAATTGTGGGCGTGTTGTTCCATAAAACCGCAAGGCGGGTGAAAACAGCGCGGGCGATTGACGGGTTTATCGGGCGGTTTGCTTGCCTTATCGGGCGCATGGGGGTATAGCCCCGGTGGGGTATGGACCCCTTGTCTTGTCATGGAGTTGATTTCGCACCGGCCCGAATACGGCGTGACGTGCGGCACGGAGGAAGATATGCGCGGCTATTTCGGGATTGGAATTGAAGGGGCAAGCAAGCCTTTGAATGTGGGCACCCTGTTTCGTTCCGCCCATGCCTTTGGCGCAAGCTTTGCGTTTACGGTTGATGCGGACTTCCGCGAGGAACGTTCAAACATCACCGATACATCAAAGTCGGGCGAACAGATGCCCTATTACCATTTCCCGGATCATGACAACCTGTTCCTGCCGCAAGGGTGCCGGATGGTCGGCATTGAACTGACCGCCGATGCGATCGAACTGCCAAGCTTCAAGCATCCGTCACAGGCGGCCTATATCCTGGGGCCGGAACGCGGCAACCTGTCCGATGAAATGCAGGAAAAATGCGATTTCATCATCAAGATCCCGATGAGCTTCTGTGTGAATGTCGCGATTGCGGCAAATATCGTGATGTATGACCGCCTGATCAGTCTGGGCCGGTTTGCGCCGCGTCCGGTGCGTGCCGGTGCGCCGACCGAACCGAAACCCGAAGCCCATTATGGTGGCTGGATTTCGCGGACCCGTGACAAGCGCAAAGGGGACCCGGAAAAATTCCGTCAGGCACCACCACCCGATTATTCGGTGATTGACGGCACACTTGATGATGATGACGCCTGATCCAAAGACAGTCAGACATACAGATAAAAAAGCAACGGCCGCGAGGGAGGAGCACGGCCGTTGCGCTTTGTGATCTGCGCGATTGTGTCTTAAGGGGGGGATTGACACAGCGCAGATCGGGTGCAGGAATCAAGCTGCCTTGATATCCGAAGTCATGGTGTCCGACGTTTCTTCTTCGCCGGGGCGGGTGCCATGCGGATTGCGCAACAGGTTGGCAATCATCCGCATTCCGACATCGCCCTGAAGGGTCAGAAGGCTTTCCGGATGGAATTGTACGGCACTGATCGGAAGGCTGCTGTGACGAATGCCCATGATCACGCCATCGTCACTTCGCGCCGTCACCTTCAGGTCCGCAGGTAGTTCAGCCGCCTTGGCAAACAGGGAATGATACCGGCCAACAACAATGTCTTCGGGCAATCCGTCAAACAGCGGATCGGTGGTATCGAGTTTCACCTTTGACGGTTTGCCATGCATCGGTGTGACAAGTTGACCAAGTGACCCGCCGAAAAATTCGACAATTCCCTGCAATCCAAGACATACACCAAAGACTGGCAAGCCGGCCGCAAGGGCGCGTTCGATGCTGTCGCGCAGATGGTAATCATCTGGACGGCCGGGACCCGGCGACAGGAAGACAAGATCGGGTTTGAAATCATCAAATGCCTCGTCCGGGAAGCCGGGACGAAGTGTCAGTGTTTCGGCACCGGTTGCGCGGATATAGCTGGCAAGGTTTTGCACGAAGCTGTCTTCGTGATCGATCAAAAGAACGCGTTTGCCAATGCCCGAGCTTGCCGGGTCGATGGTGACTTCATCCTTGGCATCGCGGGTAACGGCATCAATCATTGCCGATGCCTTAAGGACGGTTTCGGCTTCTTCGGCGTCTGATTCACTATCATAGAGCAAGGTGGCACCGGCGCGGACTTCGGCGACACCCTGTTTCAGGCGCACAGTGCGCAAGGTCAACCCGGTATTGAGATCACCATTACACAGAACCGCACCAATCGCCCCGCCATACCATGCGCGCGCACTGCGTTCGACGGCTTCGATATGTTGCATGGCTGCACGTTTGGGGGCACCCGTCACAGTGACAGCCCAGCAATGGGTCAGAAAGGCATCAAGCGCATCAAACCCGTCACGCAGGCGGCCTTCGACATGATCGACCGTGTGGATCAGGCGTGAATACATTTCGATCTGGCGGCGACCAAGAATGCGGATGCTTCCGGGTTTGCAAACGCGGGCCTTGTCATTGCGATCAACATCGGTGCACATCGTCAGTTCCGACTCATCCTTGGTCGAATTAAGCAATGTGCGAATGTTTTCGGCATCTTCAATCGCATCGCGACCACGGGCAATCGTGCCCGAAATCGGACAGGTTTCAATACGCTGCCCTTTGACCCGGACATACATTTCGGGTGATGCACCAATAAGATGTTCCCCGTCACCAAGATTGATCAGGAAGCCATAAGGGGCCGGATTGCGGCGTTTAAGACGGCGGAAAATTTCCGAAGGTGCGGTGGCACAAGGGGTTCTGAAAACGCGGCTGGGGACAACTTCGAACAGTTCGCCACGGGCAAAGCGGGGCTTGGTTTCATCGACGATGGCGGCATATTCGCCGGTTTTCATGTCATTTTCGACAACGGCATTGTTGCCGCGCGATGGCGGATGGGGCTGGGAATTGCGGGGCAGGCCGGCCGTGCTGTGCCCGTCAGGGGTGATGAATTCGTATTCGATCCGGGTGGCGATTTTTGACGCATGATCGACCGTGATCAAACGGTCGGGCAGGAACAGGTGGATGTCCTTGTGATCGGACGGGCGGTCCTGTGTCAGGTTGATCTGTTCGAAATGAAGCGCGATGTCATAGCCGAACGCGCCATAAAGCCCCAGGCGTTCATCGCCCTTGTGACCAAACAGATCGCGCAGCGCGCGGACGACCGAAAACAGACTTGGTTGCTGACTGCGTTCTTCCTCGGCAAACCAGGAAGCGGGCTTTTTGACCACGCCATAAAGGCCATCTTCACCATCGGTGATGCTGTCGACATGCGGATGGCTTCCCAGAATGTCGGAAATCACATCCAGCAGGACCCGACCGCGGTCATTCAAGGCCCTTACCGCGAAACCGCGTTCCCGCCCGACAATTTCAAGTGGCGGCGCATCAAACCCCATATCCCACCGTGAATAGCGACCCGGGAATTCATAGCTTGAAGACAGAAGCACCCCCTTGGTCTGATCAAGGGCGTCAATCAGGCCTTCGGTGGCGTTTTCATAGCCAATGGTGGTCATGCGACGAATGACCGAAACACCGCCATCGGTGGTATATCGGTATTCGGCCTGATCGTCGGAAATGCCGGTTTCCTGAATTGGGGTCGTCACGTTCAGATACTCCTTTTGGGGCCTAGTGCCGCAGGAGCCATGTGATGATCAGGAAAAAGGGAAGTCTGAAAAACACAAAGCCGCCTGCAAGAATGAGGCGGCCGGTATGTTCAGGGCATGTGTATTGGCCGCCCGCTTAAGCGAGCCACCACCAACGATTGGAAATACGGATCGGGTTCATGCCATGTGTTTTCATGGCTCAAACCATGTGCGCAAAATTTCCCGGCGTCAAGGCTTTTGCGTCGAGCTGTTGCCTTCTGCCTCTTTGAGTTCCATGTGCAGGGGCTGATGGCAATGCGGACAGGTAAGAATCTCGTCACTTTCATTGCGGTGAACGTCGCGGATGTCATCAAGAACAGATTGGGCCTGTTCGTCACTGATCCCGAGTTCTTCCTGATGGGATTTCAGTTTGTGGCGAACCCGTTCTGTCAGACGTTTGCCCATCAGCTGACGGGTGGCCTGATGACGGTATTCATTTTCGCGACGTCGCAATTCCGCATTGAAGGCCGATGCCAGAATACCGGCCGGAACCGCAACAATCCCGATCCCTGTCAGGGAAATGACACTGGCCAGGAATTTGCCAAACGGTGTGATTGGCACAACGTCGCCATAGCCGACCGTGGCAAGGGTAATGACGCTCCAATACAATGCCTTAAGCAGGTTGCCAAATGCATCCGGCTGGGCTTCGTGTTCGGCGACATAGATCGCACCGGCACTGAATACCAGCATACAGGCCAGTGCGGCGCTGGCGGCACCAAAAATGCCCAATTGCTGTCGAAACACCAGCAACATCAATTCCAGCCCGGTGGAATAGCGGGTGAATTTCAGCAAACGCAGCAACCGGATGATCCGCACAAATCGCAAATCGACGGATGTAAAGAACCACAGAAGGATCGGCAGGATCGCCAGAAGATCAATCAGCGCCATCGGCGTGAACATATAGCGCAGGCGTGCCCACGGGCGGCCGCTGAAACGTTCGTCATCGGGGGCGGACCAGACCCGCAATGCATATTCGACGGTGAAGATCAGGGTGCAAACGATCTCGATGATGGCGAATTGCAGATAGTATCTTTCGGCCAGTTCGTGGACCGAGTCAAAAATCACCGACACGACATTGATGACAATCGCACTGGCCAGAACCAGGTGAACGAACAGGGAAAGGCGCGAATGGCGTTCAACACCATGGAGCAATTTATGTGTCTTTGAACGAAGAGTCGCTGTCATGTCGCGCAAGCCCGATCCGGCAATAGAGTATTGATTGCCCGGTGAGTTTTGCGCCAATCGCTTCAGAAATGGTTAAATTATCAGGGCCTTATTTTCCGGCCCTGCTCAATTCGGTGATCAATAGCCTTTTGCCGCGCGAACAAAATCGGCGATTTTCCGGGCGTCTTTTACACCCTTGGATTTTTCGACACCTGATGAGACGTCTACCCATGGCGCACCGGATATCTCGACGGCTTCGGCGACATTATTGGGATCAAGACCACCGGCAAGCATCCAGTCACTTTTGAAGTTCTGACCGGTCAGCAACGTCCAGTCAAAAGATACGGCATTGCCACCGGGCAGAATGCTGTCCTTGGGTGGTTTGGCATCAAACAGCAGGAAATCGGCAACGCCGTCATAGTTGGATTTGGCATTTTCGATGTCATCGGCGGTGCTTACCGAAATGGCTTTCATCACCTTGAGACCGAAACGTTCCTTGACCGCGGCGACGCGTTCAGGGCTTTCCTTGCCATGGAGCTGAATGACATCAAGGCTTCCGGCCGTGATCGCATTTTCAAGTGCCTCGTCACCGGCTTCGACGAACAGGCCGACTTTCAGGATGCTGTTGGGGACCCGTTCGGTCAGGGTTTTGGCACCCTTGAGCGATATGTGGCGCGGGCTTGGTGGAAAGAACACATATCCCAATGCATCTGCCCCGGCACTCATGGCCGCGATAAGGGCATCTTCGCTGTTGATTCCACAGATTTTGACCATGCAGCTCATCGGGGTATCCTGTCTTGTCGTCACTCTAATTCGCACGGCAAATAATTGGTGCGTCTGAGTCACTTAGCAGAAACTGCATCATATCGACAGGATATTTGCGATTTCCGATGGCTTTCCACTGGCAGGATAATCATTGCTGCGCTATTTTCCCGACCATGAGCAAGCATACAGACCCTGCCGCGGGCGAAAACGGCGAAAACACAACCCACTTCGGGTTTCGGGATGTTCCTGAAAGCCAGAAGGCATCCATGGTGCGCGAGGTTTTCGACACTGTCGCGTCCAAATATGATTTGATGAACGATCTGATGAGCGGCGGTATCCACCGTCTGTGGAAAGACACGTTCATCAACGAGCTTAAGCCGCGCCCGAACATGAAGCTTCTGGACGTTGCAGGTGGCACGGGGGATATCGCATTCCGCTTTTTGAAAAATGGCGGTGGTTCGGTCACGGTATGCGACATCAACTATGAAATGCTACATGTCGGACGCGACCGGGCGGCTGACCACGGGATTTTGAAAAACATCAACTGGACCGTTGGCGATGCGCAGAAACTGCCGCTGCCCGATCACTCGGTTGATGCCTATACCATTGCGTTTGGCATCCGCAACGTTACCCGCATCGAAGAAGCTCTTTCCGAGGCGTTCCGTGTTTTGCGGCCCGGCGGAAAGTTCCAGTGCCTTGAATTTTCCAAGGTCGTCGTGCCGGGCTTCGACAAGCTTTACGATACCTATTCGTTCAAGCTTTTGCCTGAAATTGGTCGCTTTATCGCGGGGAACCGCGAAGCGTATCAATATCTGGCCGAAAGCATTCGCAAATTCCCGGATCAGGAAACCTTTGCGTCGATGATCCGTGCGGCCGGGTTCGAGCGGGTGAAATACCGCAACCTGTCGGGCGGGATTGCCGCCATTCATTCCGGTTGGCGGGTTTGAGGGTGCTTGGCGCATGATCCGGTTTGTCCGAAACAGCTTTCGCCTGCTTGCCATGGCGCGGACCCTGGCACGTCATGATGCCCTGTTCCCGCTGGCTCTTGTGCCGGGTGGAAAAATCCTGGCATTTTTTGCCCGTCTGACAGCCCCGTTTTCCGGGCGGTCCGGGTTGCCGCCGGGGCGGCGTCTGGCGCGCGCACTCGAAGAGCTTGGACCGGCATTCATCAAGCTTGGGCAAACACTTGCGACGCGATCCGATCTGATTGGTGATGATGTTGCTGCCGATCTGTCATCGCTTCAGGACCGCTTGCCGCCTTTTTCGGCCAAAGTTGCAAAACGGATCATTACCGAACAGCTGGCCGAACCGTTTGATGTTCTGTTTGCCGAGTTCGATGAAACGCCGGTTGCCGCGGCATCAATCGCGCAGGTTCATTTTGCCACCACAACAGATGGTCGCGAAGTCGCGGTCAAGGTACTGCGTCCGGATATCAAGGTGCGGTTTGCCCGTGATCTTGATCTGTTTTACTGGGTTGCCGAAATTGTCGAATTGACCCAGCCGCGTTTGCGTCGCCTGAAACCGGTTGAAACCGTCAAGGCGCTTGAAGACAGTGTCCATCTTGAAATGGATTTGCGTTTTGAGGCGGCCGCGGCATCGGAATTCCGCGATAATTTCGAAGATGATCCGACCTATTACATTCCCCAGATCGATTGGGAACGGACGGCCGAACATGTGATGACCATGGAACGGGTCAAAGGCGTGCGTATCGACAATGTCGAGGCCCTTGATCGCATGGGAATTGATCGTTCAGCCCTTCTGGCCAAGGCGGCGGGCGCATTTTTCCAGCAGGTTTTCCGCGACGGGTTTTTCCATGCCGACATGCATCCGGGCAACCTGTTTGTCGATGAAACCGGTCGGGTCAGCATTGTTGATTTCGGCATCATGGGACGTGTTGATAAACAGACACGTCTGTATCTGGCGGAAATGCTTCTGGGCTTCCTGACGCGCGATTACCATCGCGTGGCCGAGGTTCATTTCGAAGCGGGCTATGTTCCGCGCAACCAGTCGCTTGAAACGTTCCAGCAGGCATGCCGGTCAATCGGCGAGCCGATCCTGGGCAAGGAACTGGCCGATATTTCGGTGGGTCGTTTGTTGGGCCAGTTGTTCCAGATTACCGAACAGTTCGGGATGGAAACCCAGCCGCAGCTTCTGATGCTTCAGAAAACCATGATCGTAGCCGAGGGACTTTCACGTATCCTCAGCCCGAATGAAAATATGTGGGAACTGTCGCGTCCGCTGATCGAAGACTGGATGCGTGAAAACCTTGGTCCGGAAGCCAAGGTCAAGGAAGCAGCCCTTCAGGCAGGATCAATGTTGCGACGTTTGCCCCGCGTGCTTGAAGCCGCGGAAAAGGCATCCTCGGTTCTGACCGATCAGGGGTTGCGACTGCATCCTGAAACGGTGGCGGCCATGCGCGGAAAATCGGGTAATGGCCAAAGCAAGTCGACGGGCATTTTGCGCCAGACACTTGTTCTGTGGGTGGCGATCATTGCGCTGGGGGTTGCGGTCTATCTGAAATAGCCGCACCTGTCATTCCGGGAGCTTGTCCTTATGACCGACGATAATGATCGAGCCGACATCAAAGTCGAAATCAGTACGGATCGCGCGCGCATTGATCTTGCCTATTGTTATGGCTTTATCGCGTCATCCTATTGGTCGGGTGGGCGGACCCGTGGCGAATTTGACCGGTCTGTCGAAATGTCATTTCCGGTCGGGGCCTTTTGCGACGGCCGGCAAGTCGGCTTTGCGCGGGTGGTCAGTGATCAGATTGCCATTGCCTATGTCGCTGACGTGTTTGTTGATCCCGACTTTCGCAGGCGCGGGATTGCCGCCCGGATGCTTGACGCCTTGCACACGCATCCCGAACTTCGCCGGGTGAAAAGATGGGTGCTGGCGACAGATGATATGCAACCGCTTTACCGTCAGCACGGTTACGAGGATCTGGATGATCTGATGATGATGCGCGTTGATGAGAATGCCCAAAAGCGCGATCCGCTGCGCTGAAGAAATCCGGTAAAAGAAAACGCCGCCACGGATTGCCGGGCGGCGTTTTTTTGGTCAGTGGCAGATGGTCTAGCTTGCACGGACTTCGTCAAGGAAGTTGCCGACTTCACCGCGCAATGTGCCCGATTGGCTGTTAAGTTTGTCAGATGCACCAAGTACCTGATGGGCGGCCTCGCCGGTCTGGCGGGCGGCTTCACGCATTTCATGGATGTGATTGGTCACTTCCTGCGTACTTTGAACAGCCTGCTGGACCGAGTTGGAAATCTCCGTCGTAGCTTGGCCCTGTTCCTCGACCGCGGCTGCGACCTCGGTGGCGATTTCATTCAGATTGGCGATGATGCTGGTGATGCCTTCGATCGCACCGACAGCTTCCTGGGTTGATCCCTGAATACCGGAAATCTGTGCAGAGATATCTTCGGTCGCACGTGCGGTCTGATTGGCAAGGTTTTTGACCTCGTTGGCGACCACGGCAAAGCCCTTGCCGGCGTCACCGGCACGGGCGGCCTCGATCGTGGCGTTCAGGGCCAGAAGGTTGGTCTGTTCTGCGATGGCCTGAATGATCTGAACCACTTCGCCGACCTTCTGGGCCGAAACATCAAGCCCCTGGACCATTTCGTTAACGCGAACGGCCTCGGTGCTGGCATTGGCGGTGATATTGGATGTTTCATTGACGCGCGCACTGATGTCGCGGATCGAAACGGCCAGTTCTTCGGCGGCACTGGCGACGGTTTCCACACTGTGATTGGCCTGCTCGACGGCCGCGACCACAGCCTGGGAACCAGCTTCGTTCTGCTGGACTGCGGCAACCATTGTCTGGGCGACCTGTTGCATTTCACCGGATGCACCCGATACGCCATCAACCACGCCCATAACGGTTTGCTCAAAGCGTCCGGCAAGGCCAACCATGGCTTCGCGGCGTTTGGCTTCGGCGCGTTCGCGTTCCTGTTCGCGTTCGCGATCCAGTTGGGCAACGCGTTTGGCATTTTCCTTGAAGATTTCAACAGACGATGCCATTTCGCCGATTTCGTCATTGCGCCCGACGCCCGGAACATCGACATCAAGATCGCCATCAACAAGTGATCGCATCGCACCATTGATCTTGACCATCGGGGTCAGGATTTGATTGCGCAACACAATCCAGGTCGCGCCCAGAAGAACCACAAGGATCGCAGCAGCAAGGGCAACCTGAATGATGACCGCCTGTTTGACTTCGGCATTTACCCGATCAAGAGACCAGGCTGTCACCAGCATACCGCGATACTGGTCTTCATCACGGCGTTTGGAATATTTGGTGATGGGGGCTGCGACAATGACCGCGTCTTCGGAAATGAAGCTGACGACTTCCTTGTTTTCGATCTGTTCAAGATAGGGCTCGACCAAGGCAGGAAGATCATGTTGGCGCAGGGTTTCTGACTGATAGGTGCCAATGGCGTCACCACCGGGATTGGCCGCGATCAGGCTGGCAAGCTGTGAACCTTCCTTGTCAGTGATTTTGCGAAATTCTTTTTCGACGGACGCGCCATCCATCGCAATGAAACCTGGCTGGACTGCAGTCGACAGCATTTCGGTTTTTTCGACCGATTCATTATACATGATTTCGAGCATGGCTTCGTGCTGCGAAACAGTCTGAATGGTCATCATGGAGCCAAAGCCCACGACCAGAAGTGCGACGATAACGAAGATAACTTTTCGTCCGACAGAAGCACCGGATCTTTTTGGTTCAGCCATTTATGGTCTCCCACTCCTTCAAAGGCTTTAAGTCGCTTCCCTAGATATACTGTCGCGCAGTTCGCCATTGATCTGGTACGAAGCCTGACAGGTATTGGCAGACTGTTTTCCTGAATCTTAAGGAATCAGGATCATTCTGCGTTTTTATATTTTATCCACTTTACCGTGTGGGGACGTAGAAGTTGAGTAAAACCTTCTCTTCCTGCGATTGAGGCTACCCCATACAGTCACATTCCCGAAACAAGAAACGACGGGTTTGGCGAATATTCGGTTTCTGTGAATTGAAACGACAAATACGGCTATTGGTTAGGTAATTTTTGGTAAAATATACTAATGTGCTTATGTGAAGATATGCCGCCGACTCGATAGGGCCATGGCGTGCAGTCAGATGTCCGTGTCATCGCGCACGGGTTTGCTCCGATCAGGAAACATGCGGGGCACAAGGGGATCAGGATGGCTAAATCTGCGACAACGGCGAAAAAGCGACAGACCAAAAAAGGCACAAAATCGTCAGCAACCAAAAAGACAGTCAAGGTAGATCCGGCAGATGAGTCTGCTGTTTCCCAGAAAAGTCAGGAAGCCCAAGGCAATACCGACACGCGCGATGCATCCCCGAGCGGTGATACCCAATCCAAACCTGCCACCGGGACAACGGGAACCAATGGTGGGGCCGAAAACGCGGCCGCCATTCAGCGGCGCCGTGTGATCAATGATTTGTTCCAGCGTGGACTGGCGGCCCATCAGGCCGGCCAGATTGACGATGCGATCCGTCTTTACAGCGCCGCCTTGCGGCAAAACCCGCAACAGCCCGACGTGTGGAACAATCTTGGTGTTGCGCTACGGCGCAGCAAGAAATTCGAAGCGGCCCTTCTGGCGTATCGACGGGCTGGGGAACTGCGTCCGGACAATGCCGGACTGTGGTCGAATATGGGAAATTGCCTGCGTGAAATGATGCGTTTTGACGAGGCCATTGTCGCGCATAAAAAGGCCATCGAACTTGATGACAGCATCAAGTCGCACACGTTCAATGCCGGTCTTGTCTATCGTGATCTCAACCGGTTTGAGCAGGCGCTGGAATATTTCGACCGCGCGCTTGCGATTGATCCCGATTATGTCGATGCCAACTGGGACAAGGCGTTGGCGCATCTGGCGTTGGGCAATTATACCGATGGCTGGGCCGGGTATGAAACCCGGCGCAAGTTGGCGGACAATCCGATTCGTCCGCTTGATACTGCACCGGAATGGGATGGCAAATCCGATCTTCGGGGCAAACGGATTTTGCTGCGCGCCGAGCAGGGCTTTGGCGACATGATACAGTTTGCCCGGTTTGTGCCACTGGTCGCCAAAAAGGCGGGGCACGTCATTCTTGAATGTCGCAAGGAACTGATGCCGATCATGCGCACTGTGGCCGGTGTCGGGACATTGATTGAAAAAGGCCGCCCGTTACCGGAATTCGATGTGCATGTCCCGCTTCTGAGCTTACCCCATGTGATGGGGATCGGGGCTGCGGAACTGCAAAAGATATCGGCTGATCCTTATCTTTCGCCGCCGGCTGGCAAACAGGTCCGGCTGGCGCCGACCCCGGGTACGGTTCTTAAGGTCGGATTGATCTGGGCCGGGAAACTCAATCCCCGTGACCGGTCATGTCCGCTTGATATGCTGTTGCCGATCCTGTCGGCCAAAGGGGCCGCTTTTTACAGTTTCCAGATCGATGATCGTCGCGGCGACATCGAAAAGATCGGTCTTCAGGCCTTTGTGACCGACCTTGGCGACCATATTCATGATTTCGGGGACAGTGCCGCCCTGATGCAGGCAATGGATCTGGTGATCACCATTGACAGTTCACCAGCCCATCTTGCCGGTGCGCTGGGCGTTCCTGTCTGGATGCTGCAACTGTTCACAACCGACTGGCGGTGGATGGTCGATCGCGCCGACAGTCCATGGTATCCGACCATGCGGATCTATCGGCAACAGGACCCCAACGACTGGACAGCACCGGTCAAAAAGCTGACAGGCGACTTTTTGACGCTGCTGCAGGCACGTCAAAGAAACGAAGCTGCAAATTAGAAGTGATAAGTTCGGCAAGGTAAGCTGATGTTTTTCAGGTTTATGTGAAATCCGGAAACTCTCTAACTATCTGATCGGATAGCATAAGTTCCCCTTCGAACAGTTACATCATCTTTTTTGAAGATGCATGATGCTTCACATGTGCCGGTTGTATCCGGGATACATGATGGGGGGACTTCGGGTGGCGACTCTAATTCGGTCTGGTTTTGTGGCCGCAGTTCTATGTGTGCTTGGTATTAGCAGTGCTTTTGCACAGAACGAAGAAATTCGAGGGGTCACTGTTACCCATCCCTCGTTCCCCGTTGTCATGTGTGATTCTGGTGGCGAATCCCGAAAATGCGAGCGAATGGTCCTGGGGGAAAATTTTCCCGCTCAGGTCGTTTTCTATTCGCACGACAGCAAGAATTTCGGGGCGTACCAGGTCCGTTTTCTCGATGAACAGAAAATCTACTGGATTCCTGACGACATGATTGTCGTGCAGGGCAAAGAAGTCGCACGTAGCCCGGTCGTCTGCGGAGGCGACATTGGGACACTCGGCGGTAAGGGGACACGGGGCGCGGGTGCTGATTGCGTCTCGGCTAAGGGGAAATAAAAATGAAAAAGCTGGGTTTGATCCTGGTCGTTGGCGCGATGACGCTGACCGGTTGCGTCAAAGATATGCAATTTCTTTCGGATTCAATTCCGGAAAAAGGAAAGTTGATCGATACGGTTTCTATTCCGGAAGCCAAGAAATACACGATTGAGGAAATCCATTCGGCGAAAGCTATGGTCATGGCCCAGTCAATCGGTGAGGCCCCGATCAACGAGCTTCAGGACTATGCCCAAGGGGTATTGGACAAGATCATTGCCGTTGCACCAGTCGGGGCACCGAAAGCCGAGGTCGTTTTGATCGGCAATTCCGGACCGGGCGCACATGCGGCACGTGAAGGTGTAGTGTTTCTTTATCATTCGGCATTCGAATATCTGCGCAGCGAGGACGAACTGGCCTTTTTGATTGGCCATGAATACAGCCACGTCTTGATGCAGCATACCCCGGAAAACCTGTTTTCCATGCTGCGTCCGTATCTTTTGACAGCTGCGGATATTGCGCTTGGGAATGAAAATAACCAAAGCGACCTGCTTCGGAAGGCAGGGCAGATGTATGGAAGTGACCTGATCTTGCGTGATCTTTTGTTGCCCAACTGGGATCGGAGCCAGGAGCGGGTTGCAGATTATCTTGGTCTGGATTTGATGGTGAAAGCCGGCTACCAGCCGAAAGGAGCATCTGGCTATTTTGAAGTGGCCAAAGAAGCAGAAGAAAAGTTCGGTGCAAATTACCAGGTCACCAGGAACCAGCTTGAACTGTTTCTTCAGATGCAATTCCAGCCGAAAGGCGAGGACAATGTCCTGCTAAACCAGTTCCTTTCCGAGCTCGGAAACGCGGTCAGCACAATTCAGCAAAATCTTGCAGCAAAGCATGATGACGCAGCAGAACGTGCCGAGGAAATATTTGCTTATGGTATGCGGGAATACATGCCGGAGCGTGCCAGCAGGATGGTTCACAAAGACGCGTTTGATTCTGTCGTGAAGCGCAACAAACGCACTTTGGAAAATTACCGGGTAGCAGCCGAAATCTTGCAGACCTTGGAAAGTGACGACGGTGAAATTGATCTGAGAGTTCTTGAAGCAGATGCCCGCAAGGCCGTAAGCGGACCGACGGCAAGTCATCCATACACACGCTGGGCCTTCGCCAAAGTTCGCGAACGTCAGGGGAACCTCAAGAAAGCAGCTCAGAATATTGATCTTATCGGCAATGGCGAGATTCTTGCCTTGCCGATTGAAATGAAGCGGGCCGAGATTCTTAAATCGCTTGGGAATACCAAAACGGCGTTCAACCGGGTTGAAGAGGTTGCGACCTACTATGACTGGCCGCTTGAAACTTACCGGTTTTTATATCCACTTGTAAAAGCAAGCGGCAACAAAGTGCGTGAAAACGAACTGCTGATCGGATGTGTGACCCGGTATCCGCAACAGCGTGCCATGTGCGCGGGAAATTCCCCCGCCGGACAAATGGCCGGTATGTAAATGGGGCAAGAGAGTTTTCGTAGCGACGGGCAACAAAAAGAACTCAAAGTTGCCCGTCTCAAGCCAGTGTGGTGGGGGGTAATCAACGTCGCCCTGGCCGCGATTATTTTGCTGATCGAGCCGGATTCCATTGGGGATGCGGTAGATGAATACAGCTATGCTGTCTTCAGCCAGACAGTTGGGGCACCGCTATATCCAGCCAGCCGGGTGGATGATATTGGCGTTATTCTTCTTGATGACGAATCCCTGGCGGGGCTGAAATCAAGCTGGCCCGCGGTATATGGATTGCATGCCAAGGTTTTGCGCAAGTTGCTGACAGCAAAGCCAAAGGCACTGTTCATCGATTTTACCTTCCGTGACCGGCGCGCGGCAGCACCGCAAGGTGTTCTTGCTGACGAATGGATGCCCGAGCTTTATGTCCATGACGACAGCCTGACGATGCTGGTCAGTACGTTGCAGATGTACCAGATGATGGATATTCCGGTATATTTGCAGGCCGGGGCGCTTAACTTTTATCAGCACCACGCTGTTCTGTCAGAGCTCGCACCATATGTAACTCTGGTATCGGGCTGGGGTGATTTGCGAGGCCAGGCTGATATCAGGGCACTTTCATATCAATTGGCTCCTGAATTACGCAACGCCGGGCGCGTTGCAAATCTCCAGGATGATGATTTGCCGCTTTGTGATGATGCAGTCATGCGCCGGACGGGGAACGGCAACCTCCTTGGATGTGACGTTTCCGGAATTACCGCAGCAGCAACAACGATCTATCAGCATTTTTGTTCTGGCAAAGAGCGCGCAAAATCCATAAGGCGTGGCTGGAACTGTGACCAGGCATTGATTATGCCGCCCAAAGCAGACAAATCGGAATGGCTGGCATGGCGGGACGATTTGTTGGTCCGTCCGATGTGGCTGTCATGGCCGGACCGGCAAGCGGACTATTCGGCCTGGACAAAGGCATATGATCAATCCGGGAATGTCATTCCACCCTATGAATGCGGTCCGCAATATAGCGACCCGAATGTTGCCAAACGAATAACTGGCAATTTGGCGACACTGTTTGGGATCGGGGCGCGCGCCGACGTCAACTGTGCACCGTTTCACACAATTTCTGCAGAACAGGTTTATCGTGACACCCCTTCTGCAGGGCGATGGGTGGAGAATTTCAATGATCGCATTGTGATGTATGGTCAGAACCTCCAGGGGTTTCAGGATGTGGTTCGACCACCAACGCTTGATACGGATATTCCGGGCGTCTTCCTGCATGCAATGGCGTTGGAAAACCTTCTGAGCAACGGGTCTGCATATCTTTCTGACAAGGCAACATACAGTTTCTGGCTGACAGCGGACCTGATTGAAATCATGACACTGGCGATCATTGTCTTTTTACGTTTTGGACTGGCCGGGCTTGCGCGGCGGTCGTTTCCTGCGTTGCCACACGCCAGCAATGCCCAAGACAGGGAGTGCAATCCTCTTGAATATTTCGGACTGATTTTGGCGAACAAACTTTCAATGTTTTTGTCGATGATGAAGTTTGTCCCAAAGATCCCGAAGCTTTTTCGGGTCTGGTCAGGGAATCGCAATGCAGAATACCATTGGACGGAACAACTTGACTTGCGTGACCGCCAGCTCGCGCGCAACTGGTTCATGGTTGTGATTTGTTTGCTCGATTTGGTTTTGAGTGTTGCGATCGTGACGTTCGGCGCAATTGTGCTGGAGCTGTCTGTGCTGTCTATTGCCCCGGTCAATTGGCTGGCGGTAATCGGTTTGGGCATGCTGAGTTACATACCGTTTGTGCGCTCGCTGTTTGCTCAGGACAATGAATTGGCAGAAGGTGCAGAACATGACCGCCATGAAAATTCAGCCGAAGCTATTGAAAAATCTGCAACTGTTTAATTTTGCGCTATTGTCCGAAGGTGGATTGGTTGCGGCAAATAACGGCTGCCCTTGCCTTTGCTGCAAACAAGGCGTAGTTAAGCGCCTTAAATTTTTATGAGTTGCGGTCCTTGACGGTTTGGTATCGTTCACGATGTGAAGACCACCCGTTTTGGCGAACTGATCTGGCGCAGGAGAATTCTTGTGAGCGAAGCTCCGTATAACAAAGGTTTCCCGGTATCCTGGGAACAGATGCATCGCGACGCACGTGCATTGGCATGGCGTCTTTTGGAAAAAGGCCCGTATAAAGGCATTATCGCGATTACCCGCGGTGGGCTGGTTCCTGCGGCGATCATTGCACGTGAGCTTGATATTCGCCTGATTGATACGGTTTGTGTACGCAGCTATTCAGACAAAAGCCGTGGCGAACTGGAATGGCTCAAAGGCATCGAAGGTGACGGCACCGATATGCTGATCATTGATGACCTGGTCGATACCGGTAAAACCGCAAAGGCCGTTCGTGAAAAGCTCCCGAATGCGCATTTCGCCACTGTATATGCCAAGCCGCTTGGTCGTGAAATCGTCGACAGTTTTGTCACCGAAGTGTCCCAGGACACCTGGATTTACTTCCCGTGGGATATGGAATTGTCGGTGAATGCACCGATTTCCGAACGCGCACGCTAAGTGACGATCCCACGCATCTGATTTTTGTCAGAATGACGGAATTATCGCCCGGACTTCCATCAGGGAACTGTTGATGTTTCCAGATGCAACTCCGGGCGATTTTTTTGTGCGAAGGTGCCCTGGCGTGAAGGGCCGATTTAAGGAAATAAATTGCCAAGCTGTCTTTTGATCTGCTTGCACACTGTGACAAAGCGAGCTATAAAACGCGCGCTTTGCGGGTGTAGTTCAATGGTAGAACGGCAGCTTCCCAAGCTGCATACGAGGGTTCGATTCCCTTCACCCGCTCCAATCTTCTCCCCCAAGAACCTCAAGAACAGCGGCGTATTTATTCGCATTACATATATCTATAAAATATTTGCGAATGATTATCAAAATCGTGTAATACAGGGTTGTTGAAGCTGTTAGACAACTGAAACTTCCATCGGCAGCCTCAAGCGGGGAGGCATTGTGTCAGAAATAGCCGGGCAGGTTTCAACCAGCTTAGAACTGGTCGTCGAGAAATATTATGACGACCTGTTGCTTTTTATCGGAAAACGCTGCGGATCTGATGTCGTGGCCGAAGAGATCGTGCAGGAAACCTGGGTGCGGGCAAAAAGCGCAGCCGAGACTATTCCGGAAAACCCGCGCGCTTATGTCTTTCGAATTGCACGTAACCTTTTGGCGGATCATTATCGTCGCAGCCATAATTCTCCTGAAACTTATGGGCGACTGTCTCATCTGTCAGTTCGGTCATCACAAAAAGATGCCCCCGGGATTGTTGAAATAGATCAGGCACCGTCACAAGAAGACGTGGCCGCCGCCCAGCAGGAGTTACGTATTATTTCTCAAGCTGTTGAAACCCTTCCGCCGAAGTGTCGCCAGGTTTTTTTGATGTATCGTGGTGAAGAACTTTCGATGCGCGAGATATCTGAAAGGCTGGATGTATCTGTTAAGACAGTTGAAAATCATATTCGCAAGGCGATGTTGGAATGTCGTCGCAGTCTTCAAAAAGCACATGCGGATAACTGAAAGTGTATCTTCGAGTTTTGAAACCTGTGGTCTTTTACGGTGTAAACATGCGCATCTCCGCTATATTACGCGGCAGTATGGCGATGGCCGAATATCATAAACCTTCAGGTGCGATTGAATGACGGATCGTCACAACATGCCCCTTGAGCCGGTTTCAGAGCAGTTATTTGACGAGGCTGTGATTTGGCACACGCGTTTGCGCGAAGCAAATGATGTCGCAAGTGCGGATGAGCAGGAAGAGCTGATCGCACAGTTTGAAAGATGGAAGACACTTTCCACAGATAACGCGCGGGCTTACGGCGAGGTCGAGCAACTTTGGGGCAGATTGGCGCTTCCTGTAAAACGACAGGCGCGATCGTCAGGCGCTCAGCAAAGCCGCACACGCCAGATTGTGCAAGAAAAACGTGGCTATATGCGGCCTGTTATGGCGGTAGCAATGGCGGCTTGTTTGTTGCTTTTCGTTGGGCTTGGGCAAAACTTTTATCCGACCGTCATGGCGATGTTTGACGAGAATTTTCTGCATGCGGAGCATTCTGTCCTGACCAAATCGCTGTCGGACGGCAGCGAGATCAAATTGAACGCAGAAACTACTGTGTCCGTTGACTTTGACGAGAATATCCGGCGCGTGAATTTGGTGTCGGGTGAAGCCTGGTTTGATGTTGCGCATGATGCGCAGCGTCCCTTCGTCGTACATACGAAATTTGGGAATGTGACCGCATTGGGCACGGCGTTTAACATTCGTTCGGATGCAGAACGGGTCAAAGTCAGTCTGGAGCAAGGCAAGGTTGCTGTGAACTGGTCTGCCGACGGGGCGGGCAAGAATACGGGCGACGACAGCGCAACTGTGACATTGGTTGCGGGTGAGGCAACGACACTTTCATCGCGTGGAATCGGAGAAAGTACGCGGTTTGATCGCGTTGCGACAACAGCCTGGCGCAAAGGCAAAATGGTTTTCTATCAGGCCCCGCTTTCAGATGTGCTGGATGTCCTTAATACCTATCACGACGGGCGCATAGTGGCGGTAAACCCCGAACTTAACGATCTGTCCGTCAGCGGTGTGTTCCGAACAGATGATATTGAGCAGGTTCTTGATGCGATCGAGGGCACATTATCGGTACGTGTCGTAAAGCTGACTAACTATATGATATTGATTATGTAATTTAAGGAAATGACACTCGATTTCGTTAGGTCATTTCAATGATTTTAAAAAATGTTCCCTGACGCCTAGGGGACTTTCAATTCTCTCGCGTCTTTATATGCACGATGTCAATGCGACCTATTCGCATTTTTGTGTTTGAAGACTTGGGGGACTGACGTGGTCAGCTTAATGAATATGAAGATCGGACGGCAACTGATGGTTGGGGCATCGTTGTTGGCCTTTCAATATGCGTTTGCACAAGGTGCTTTTGCGCAAGACGCCGATCAGCAGGAACAAAATCAGATACTGTTCCAATTCGATATATCGGCCCAACCCTTGCCACAGGCTTTGACGGCATTTTCCGACATCACCGGTATCCAGATCCTTTATACGGAACAGTCGATTTACCAACATGCGTCGTCAGCACTGGTTGGCGAATATACGGCAGATCAGGCTCTTGATATCCTGCTGAAAGGCAGCAACGTCGAATTCAGTTACACATCAGCAAACTCGATCACGTTGCACCGGCTTGATGCAAATAGCGATGCCGACGAGATGACACTCGATACCATTCAGGTCATCGGTACGCGACAATCCCGGTATGACAGTCGGTATGCCGAGACGGGAACCATGATTCCCAAAGATGTAACCGAGATCCCCCGCACGGTAGAAATTATCCCGGAGCAATTGCTGCTTGATCAGCATGCACAGGAGCTTGAAGACGTATATCGTTTGTCGCCGAACGTTGTGAATATGGATGGTTATGGCGGTAGTCGTGAAGACTTTCTTATTCGTGGTTTTCGTCGCCGCGATGATATTTATCGCAATGGGGTGCGGCTTAAAACCAATGGCCGCATCAACCCGTCAACCGTAGACAATGTGCAGATAATCAAAGGGCCGGTGGCCGAAATCGGTCAGATGACGCCAGGTGGACTGGTCAACGTCATTACCAAAAAACCGTCTTATGAGCAGCAAGCCTATGCAGTTACGAATTTCAATGAGCATGGTCAGAAACAGGCGTTGGCTGATGTGACCGGACCGCTCGGGGAAAGTGACGCGTTTAGTTATCGTGTTACGGCCTCTGCCGAGGATAGCGAAAACTTCCGCGATGCTACGATCGAGCGGCAATTCTTGAACAGCGCGATGTCATGGATGACGGATGGCGGTTCAATGATTGATTTCAGTTATGAATATACCCATGACGAGCGACCTGTTGACCGTGGCGTTGTCACGGTCCCCGGAAGCGGTGGCAGCCGAGAGATCGCAAATGTGTCGCTTGATACCCGATTTGATCAGACCAACCTGAACAACCGTGATGTGACGACGCATATCTGGGAGCTTGATACCTCTGTTCCGGTCTTTGATGATGACTGGTTCCTCGAAAGCAAGCTTTTCTATGCCTATGAACAGGTTGACGAGCTGCGTAATGAGGTAACCAATGTTTCAAGCACAGGTGTTTTAACCCGACGTGTCCAGGGCAATGACGATCGCGAACTCAGCACTGCGTTCGGGCGTATGCAACTGCGTGGTGAAGCCGATCTTTGGCGACCGGTTGATTTGGTTTCCGGGGTCGAGCTGCGACATCAATATGAAACCTGGACCAACTTCTCTGGTCAGGATCAGGTTGGTGGCACCGTTTCAAATCCGTCTTCCTTCACGCTGGTTGACAATACGACCTCCAACCCGCGCTCTCGACAATATACCGAAGTCGAGCAAATCTCTTATGGACCGTACGCACAGGGTGACTTGCATCTTACCGATGACGTGACGCTGACACTCGGCGCACGGTATGAGATCTTTGACAATGAATACAGTGCTGAAAACAAGCTTACCGGTGCTCTGTCGGGGGTAGATCCGAAACGCGATGGCAAACTGACAAAATCGGCAGGACTTCTGTGGAAGCCGGTTGAGCAGTTGTCACTTTATGCATCCTTCGCCGAGACCTTCCAGTCGCAGAATATTTATAGCGGTAATGGAACAACAGCAGTGTTTTCCCCGGAAGAGGGGCGCCAGTATGAAATCGGGGCAAAATGGTCTGGCTTGAAGGATCGTTTGCTTCTGACCGCATCACTGTTTGATATTGAGCAGGAAAACGTGGTCGAATCTGTTAATGGCACACCGCAATTGACTGGGGGGATCCGTTCGCGCGGGTTTGAAAGTTCTGTCACCGCGACACCGGTTAAAGGCTTGAATCTGCGCGGAAGTGTCGGCTTCCTTGGTTCGGAAATTGTCAGCGACAATGCCAACGATGGTAACCGTCCGGGAAATACGCCAGATATGACGGCAAGCCTTTGGGCAAGTTACGAATTCCAGGATACCGCAAGTGAATTCAAGGGACTTGGTTTTGGTGGCGGCTTGACGCATGTCGGTGATCGCTACGGCGACAATGGTCATACGTTCGAGCTGGGCAGCTATACCGTCTATGATCTTGGTGTCTGGTATTATCTGCCACTTAGAAATGAGTCGCGTATTCGCTTTGACCTTGGGGTCAAAAACGTAACGGATGAGGACTATTACGTGGCCTCGGGCGGGACATACCGTGTGAGTGTCGGTAATCCAAGAACCCTGTTTGGAAGTGTCAGAGTCGAGTTTTGATGCTTCGAGACTGGAAATCATCAGCGAAATTGCCAGTCAAACCAAACTGGTTTGACTGGCATAGCTGGATCGGCGTGTATTTGGGGCTGATGTTGTTTTCCATATGTTGGAGCGGGGCTTTTGCCGCACTATCATCGGAAATCGATTGGCTTCTTATGCCTGAGTCCCGCACAGCCACAGCAGACGAAAATTTCGACTTTTCTAACGCTTTCTCGGTCGTGGAACGTGCTTATCCAGGTGCCAAAATCGAACTCGCCGAAGCCCCGGTAAACAAAGTTTCTGCCGCACGGTTCACAGTCAAGGAACCAGATGGCGCACGCTTGTTCGTGTATTTTAGTCCAGCGACATCCGAGGTTTCCGGAAGCCAGTCGATCTTTACAGTTCAAAGGTTCTTTCGCGAGTTTCACGAGGCGTTTTTCGGTCTTTATGGCGTTGGCAAGTTCCTTGTCTGTTTGTTTGCCATTCCGCTGTTCCTGTCGATGTTCTCGGCGTTGTGTTTTTTTAAACGGTGGTGGCAGCGCTTCTTTCAACTGCGTCTTGGTCGAACAAAAATCAGCCTGTGGAGCAACCTGCACAAGTTTGCAGGGTTATGGAGCCTTTGGTTCGTTTTGTTGATGGCGTTTACCGGTGTCTGGTATCTGTTTGAAGAAGCGCGCTACAAACTTGGTGATGAAAAATTTGCCTTGGTCGACGCATATCCGTTGGCAGTTCACCAGTTGCCAGGTCCCGGAAACAAGGGGCTGGAGAAATTGCCTGTTGGAGAATTGATTGAAATCGCGCGGCAGGCGCGTCCTGATATGCACATCACAACGATCCAGCCTGATCGTGCGGGATTTTTTTATGTTATCGGCCAATCCGATGATGTTTTGGTACGAGACCGGGCAAACAAACTGTTCATCAATCCCGCGAGTGGCGAGATTGAATTCAATCAGTATGCCGAAGATCTAAACACCTATTGGCGTTGGTCTGAAACGGCCGATATTTTGCATTTTGGAACATTCGCAGGGATCGCCAGCAAGGTTATCTGGTTTGTTTTCGGTCTTGTTCTGGCTGGATTGTCGCTTTCCGGGGGCTGGCTTTATGTGAAAAAGCAGCAAGGCAAAAGGTCTGTAAAATGGCCAAAGGCGAATTTTGCCGCCTGTGTTGCATTGATGGTCCCGATCTCGGTATTGCCGATTGTTTGGGTTTACCTGCACCGTGTCGGCGGCAAAGTCGACGGTGAATATGTTATGGTCGAACTTCCAGATGGCGTTACAGTTTTCATCGTCAGTTGGGCGATAGTAACGTTGCTGATCGAACTGCTTTGGGTGATTGGTATCTGTCGGTTGTCTCGCGCAAAGAACAGGAAGCTTCACTTGGCGTGATCACGGGGCATAAGAATAGCCCTTGGTGCGCGCTTCTTCGTCGCTGCAAAGTTCGGTGTTTGTTGCCTGATTGATCTTACCAAAGCGCGGATCAAGTGTGCCGATATAGTGGTGGTCTGCTGTCGCGACGAACAGGCATCGACCTGTTTCACCTTCAAGGCGCTTTCCGTCCCGCCAGTCGGCCGGGGCAATCATGTCTCCGCCATGAATGCCGATTTCGGCGTTGTCGGCTTCTGCGGACAAACGATCATAGCGATGTGAATAGCCGCTTATCGGAAGTGCTTCGCCATCGCTGATCATTGCAGCGGCAACGTCACGTTCCCCAATTCCGCATTCCACGATGGGGAAGTCGCCCGGTTTGGACGAGCGTTCCTGATCCCCGGGCCAGCACTGCACCGGGAACGGTGCCATGGCAAAATATTTGCGAAGTTGCATCGCCGAAGACATGCCACAATCCCAGAAACTGCCATTATGAAGGCATTGCTGGCCAAGTTCTGGGGCGTCAATGCCGGCGATATCGGCAACAACATTGTCGATGATGATGGTATCGCCATCAATGACGACAACATCACGTCCTTCGGCTTCCAGCCCGGCGAGCTTGTCTCTGTGCTGGGTTTTGTCTGCTGCATGTACCGGCCCGCCCTGAGCATTGACCGCCAGGACAAACAGAAGGGGAACTGCGAACAGAATGAGAAGGCGGACAAAACGCTGCAACGGGACCTCGATGGTTGGGCGACGGATCGGTCTTTGACGAATGACACATCGGATAGATCAAAAGAACAAGGGAAAAGAACGGCAAAATGATGACCGGCTTTGATTTTAAGGTCTGAAACCGCATGCGGTGTGGCAGGTGCCATGCGCAATAACAGGATGCATTGATCCGGATTTGGCGCTACAAGCGGGTTTGTCTTTTGCTGACAGGGAAGCTTCTTTGTTTCGTCTGCAACCCATCTTTTTCGTTGTCGGGGTTATGGTCATTATCATCGGGATTTCGATGATGGTGCCGGCTGCCGTGGATCTTTATTACGGTAATCCTGACTGGAAAATCTTTGCCCAGGCATCGATCACGACCATCGGACTTGGCGGCATGGCGTGCCTTGCCTGCCGATCGGATATCGGGCCGCGTGTCACCGCCCGTCAGGGATATGTCCTGACCGTTGTGTCCTGGATTGCTGTCAGTGTGACCGGGGCATTGCCGCTTTGGTATTCGTCGCTGGATATCAGTTTTTGCGATGCCGTGTTCGAAACGGTTTCGGGTCTGACGACAACGGGATCGACCATCCTGTCCGGGCTTGACCAGTTGCCACCGGGGTTGCTGTTGTGGCGGTCCATCATGCAATGGCTGGGTGGGATCGGGATCATCGTCACTGCACTGGCATTGTTGCCGATGATGCGGGTTGGCGGGATGCAGCTTTTCCAGATGGAAAGTTCAGATCGATCAGAAAAGCTTAGCCCGC
This sequence comes from Thalassospira povalilytica, assembly GCF_002844235.1. Lineage (GTDB taxonomy): Bacteria > Pseudomonadota > Alphaproteobacteria > Rhodospirillales > Thalassospiraceae > Thalassospira > Thalassospira povalilytica. The sequence continues at coordinate 633,144 of NZ_PGTS01000003.1, forward strand.
GCATGCGCGACATGTGTTTGCAGATCGTCCTGATCTATAGCAGCCTGACTTTCGTGTGCCTTGTTTTGTATCGCGTATTTGGCATGAACTGGTTTGATGCCATCAACTATGCAATGACGACATTGTCGACCGGTGGCTATGCCACGTCGGATTTGTCCTTTGCCAAGTTTGACAGCAGCCTGTCGCTGCACTGGATCGCCATTCTGTTCATGTTTGCTGGTGGATTGCCGTTTACTGCCTATGCCGTGGTGCTGCGCAAACGCAATATCCAGGCCGTAATCGGCAATCAGCAGATCAAGCTGTTCTGTCTGATCATCGCGGGCTTTACCGTGTTGCTGACGATCCGTTTGACCCAGATTTCAGATGATAGCCTGTTTCGGTCTTTGACCATGGCGGCATTTAACCTTGTGTCGGTCATAACGACCACCGGGTTTGCGTCGGGGGATTATCTTTTGTGGGGACCGGCAGCAGTAATGCTGTTTTTCTTTGCGACCTTTATTGGTGGATGTTCCGGATCCACATCGGGCGGTTTCAAGATGTTCCGTCTTTATGTCGTGTTTACCGGGTTGCGTGCCCATTTCATGCGGCTGCGCAGTCCGTCGGCTGTCGTGGTCAGTCGTATTGACCGGCATGAAATCACGTCTGACATCTATAATGCCGTGACGGTTTATGTGTTCTTGCTGACTGTCAGCTATATCGCGGTGACCATCGCGCTTGGCATGACGGGGCTTGATCTGATCACGTCGATGAGTGCCGCTGCAACGTCACTTGCCAATGTGGGGCCGGGGCTTGGCAACATCATTGGGCCGGCGGGTAATTTCCAGTCCTTGCCGGATTCTGCGAAATGGATTCTTGATATCGCGATGGTTCTTGGGCGACTTGAATTCGAAACCCTTCTGGTGCTTTTGATGCCGTCATTCTGGCGGGATTAACCTCGTTATCCTTTGTTTCGGGAATTATCGAACGGCTGTGACGGACGCCACAGACGGCGCGCCGGGTTTGATACAGGTTTGTGCAATGTTGTGAAGGCAACAAACAAAACAAACGAACAAACAAACCTGGACACGGACATGATGCTGCAGAACAAATTCACGCGCAAAATGGCCACCGTTTTTTCGGTGCTGATGATTGCCGGTGCGGTTTCGGCCTGTTCACCGGAAGTCGGCAGCGAGGAATGGTGTGCCGATCTTAAGGAAAAGCCCAAAGGCGACTGGACGGCCAATGAGGCCGCGGATTTCGCCAAACATTGTCTTTTCTGATCGTGTGAATGTCTGACCGGCACGGTCCGTGCTGGTCGATTCTTTGCTGATGTCTGGAAATGCCGTCTTCACGACGGTTAAATCCGCCCTTCGACACCTGCTTGGCGGTGGTACTGTCGAAGGGCGGATTTTTGCGTCTGGCCTATGAAAAACGACATGGAACAAACTGTTGTCAGGGGCGTTAAAGACAGAACATTTCCGCGCATAAGTGCGATGCAGCAAGGTACATTTGCGTTACCTTGATAAATCCCTATAATGCGCGGCCCGCGAATGATCGCGGTAGTCGAATACGACAACAATTTTTATACGAGGTTAGACAAGTATTATGAGTGCCGAAAATCTCCATGTCGGTGTGATCGGCGCAACCGGTGCGGTTGGCGTCGAGCTGATCAACGTTATGTTTGATCGTAACTTCCCTGTGGGTGAACTCACCCTGTTCGCATCCGAGCGTTCAGCAGGCAAGACCGTGGAGACTAAGTTTGGCACTAAGACCGTCGCGCTGTTCTCTGTCGAAGAAGCAAAGCAGTGCGACATTGTCTTCCTTGCTGTTTCGGGTGATTTCGCCAAGGAATATGCGCCGAAGATCGCCGAAGGCGCGCTGGTGATTGATAACTCGTCGGCATTCCGCCTGAATGACGATGTTCCGCTGATCGTGCCGGAAATCAATGGTGATCTTGCCAAGACGGCGAAACTGATCGCAAACCCGAACTGCACCACGGCGATTGCCGCGGTTGCACTTTGGCCGCTGCATCAGGCGTTTGGTCTTAAGAAAGTCATCGTGTCGACCTATCAGGCGGCATCGGGTGCCGGTCAGCCGGGCATGAACGAACTGCGCGAAGGTCTGGCTTCGGGTCTTGAAGGCAAGCCGGTTCCGGCAGAAGTCTTTGCCCATCCGCTGGCATTCAACGTTATCCCGCATATCGACAGCTTCCAGGACAATGGCTACACCCGAGAAGAGATGAAGGTGACCTGGGAAACGCGCAAGATCTTTGGCACGCCGGATCTGCCGGTATCGTGCACCGCGGTTCGTATCCCGACCGAGCGTACCCATTCCGAAGCGATCGTCGTGGAAACCGAAAAGGCCGTTACCCCGGCGCAGGCCCGCGAAGTTCTGTCCAAGGCCAAGGGTGTGAAACTTGTCGATGATCCGGCAAACAACAAATACCCGATGCCGTTGACCGCGACCAAACAGTATGACGTCGAAGTCGGTCGTATCCGTTCTAACCTGATCTTTGGGGATCACGGTCTGGAACTGTTTGTTGCCGGTGACCAGCTTCTCAAAGGTGCGGCCCTTAACGCGGTCCAGATTGCAGAAGCATCGATCGCCGACTAAACCCGGCTTTGATCCTGCTATGAAAATGGCCCCGCCAGATGATCTGGCGGGGCCATTTGTTTTAACAGAGTTCTGTCGAGCCGTGTCGGGCCGGTCAGGCCAGTGAAATATGATCGCGTCCGGATGCCTTGGCGGTGTATAGCGCGTTATCAACGCGCGCCATCAGGGTTTCAAGGTCTTCGCCGTCGCGATACTCGGTCACACCGGCGCTGATCGTAATCAGGATCTGGTCACGGCCAAACCGCACAGGTGCTTCGCGGATATTATCCGCGAGTTCGCGGGCCTTGATCATGGCGTCCTGACGACCGGTTTCGGGGAATATCACCACGAATTCGTCCCCGCCCCAACGGCAAATCAGATCAGATTCACGCACATTGGTACGGATCGATGTCAGAACTTCGCGCAAAACCGCATCACCACCCGGATGACCATAGGTGTCATTGATGCTTTTGAACCCGTCGAGATCAAAACACATGACAGACAATGGTGTCTTTTGACGACGGGCGGTTTTGCTTGTCTGGTCAAAGACCATGTCAAAGACCTGACGATTGAGGCTTCCGGTCAGCTTGTCCCGTGATGCCAGTTCTTCGAGCCGGTTCTGGTAATTGCGAACCGTCAGATAGGCAACAAGACCGACGATGACGGTGATCAGAAGCGAAATACCAATATTGGCAAACAGGGTGTTTTGCAGTCGGCCATTTGACGAATAATCGCTTTGTTCAACGATCAGAAGCCATCCGAATTCCGGTACAAGGCGGCTGTTGACGAAATAGGTATGGCCATCTTCCTCATACGACATCGAGGCACCCGGCGATGTCAGGATCTGTGTGGCAAGATGGCGCATGCCCTGGCGTTCGTGCAAATTTTGCGCATCGCCAAAGCCGCTGCCACGCAATGTCACATGACCCTGGGTATCGACAAAATAGATCGTCCGGCCATACCGGTTCTGATAGGTTTCAATCAGGTTGGTGACCGAACTGACCGACAAGCCAACGCCTGTTATGCCAATGACATTCCCGTTATAGTCGAGTACCTGATAATTGACGAAGATCGACATGCGGGACCGATCGACCGTGTCATGGTCGATATTGATTTCATAAGGCTTTTTGGCATCGCGTGCCCGGAAGTACCATGCATCGGCCGGGTCATCTTCGCTGATCTGTTTGATCACGCCGCTTGAATGATAATAGTTCCGGGTTTTATCCGAGATAAAATAGGACGTGATGGTGTCGTAACGTGACTGGATTTCGGTCAGATATTTGATGATGCGTTTTTCATCGGTCTCGCCGGACAAGGCCCAGTCACGCACAAAGGTATCATGGGCCATCAGCGACGAAATGAAGATCGGCTGAAGCAGGTCACGCTGGATTTCGGAATAGATATTGTCGCTGGTTAGCGGAAGTGTGGTTTCGGAAATCTGTTCTTCAAGCGAATCCCGTGCGACATAAAAGCTTACAAAACTTGTGGTCAGAAAACCAACCGCAAGAAGAACGCATAAAACGATAGCGAAATATAATTTCTTCCCGTGCACGGAAAGCTCCCCAAAGATAAAACCTTATATCGCTGGCTGTTTTATGCTCAGCACTTCCGGTTTGGTAATCTACGGGAAAGAACGGATCATTGCACGGGCCAAAATGGCACGGGGTGCCAAATGCAGTCGGCGATTAATTTGGTTTGAATCAAAAGAAACCGCCAATCAGGTGACTGGCGGTTTCGTGAAACTTTTGCGTGTGCAAGCCTGGAACTAGCGGCGGAATACGATGGTTTTGTGATCGTTGCGGAACACGCGATGTTCGCAATGCATCTGAATGGCGCGGGAAAATACGACCGATTCAATATCACGACCGATTTCGACCATGTCATCAGCGGTCATGGTATGATCAACACGTTCGACAGCCTGATGAATGATCGGACCTTCGTCGAGGTCTGCGGTCACGTAATGCGCCGTTGCGCCGATCAGTTTCACGCCGCGCGCATGGGCCTGGTGATAGGGTTTCGCACCCTTGAAGCTTGGCAGGAACGAGTGATGGATGTTGATGCAACGCCCTTCGAGTTCCTGACAAAGGTCGGTTGAAAGCACCTGCATATAGCGCGCAAGACCAACCAGATCAGCCTCATATTCCCCGACCAGATCAAGGAGCTTCTGTTCCTGGGTTGCCTTGGTCTCTTTGCTGACCGGCAGGTGATAATAGGGGATGCCGTACCATTCGACGATGCCGCGCATGTCTTCATGGTTTGAAACGATGGCCGGGATTTCGATATGCAGGTTGTTGGATGCAACACGGTGCAGAATATCATTCAGGCAATGGCCGAATTTCGACACCATCAGCAACACTTTGGGTTTGCGATGGAAGTCGTGCAGTTTCCACTGCATCGAGAATTTTTCGGCAACCGGTGCAAATTTTTCTGCAAATTCGGAATCCGTGCGCAAGGCGCGACCAGCTTCAAATTTGACACGCATGAAGAAGCGTTTGCTAATGGGGTCACCAAACTGTTCAAGTTTGGTCACGAACGCGCCTTCGTCGGCAAGGAAGCTTGAAACGCTTGCGACAATCCCGAAGGTATCGGGGCATGTGATGGTCAGAATAAAGGTTTTGGCGAGTTCGGACATTTCCGCGGCTGCTTTCTTTCTTGAATTTGTTTACCCCGCCGATATAGCGGCGATCAAACGTCCTGCCAACCCGGAAATGGCGGATTTCCGCCTATGCCAAACCTGCCAGAACAAAAACGCATAGCCGATAAAGGACTGGACTTTATCAACGCTTGTGCCAAGAATTCCGCTGCTTGTCATGAATGGGGTACATGTTGTCCGCAATTTCGGTTATGCAGTGCCCTTTGGGGCTGCCCCTGAAACCAGAACAGCAAATGCATCATGCCGCAGCATCCGGGGGGAGATGCGGCACTATATGCCAAGAGGCGTTTCATTGATTGATTTCCGTCCTATTCTTTTCATTGTCGGCATTTTGTTGTGCACGCTTTCCATAGGCATGTTCGTGCCGGCACTGGTTGACCTTTATTACGGTCAGTCGGACTGGATCGTGTTTTCCGCGGCATCATTCGTTTCGCTGTTTGTCGGCGGTGCATTGATCATGATGAACCGGATGGACAATCTGAAGATCAATTCGCGTCAGGCTTTCATCCTGACGACCTTGAGCTGGGTGGTTCTGACGGCGGCATCTGCGCTGCCCTTTGCCTTTTCCGACCTTGATATGTCCTATACCGATGCGTTTTTCGAAGCGATGTCGGGAATCTCGACCACCGGGTCGACCGTTATTGTCGGGCTTGATACGGCCCCGCCGGGAATTTTGTTGTGGCGCGCATTGTTGCAGTGGCTCGGCGGGATCGGGATCATTGTGATGGCGATTGCCGTCATGCCGATGCTGCGCGTTGGCGGGATGCAGCTTTTCCGTATGGAAAACTCCGACAAGTCGGACAAGGCATTCCCACGCGCGACCCAGATCGCCATGGGCATCGCCATGCTGTATCTGAGTTTCACAGCACTTTGGGCGATCCTGTTGTGGTGGGCGGGCATGACGCCGTTTGATGCGATTGCCCATGCCATGACCACGATTGCCACAGGCGGTTTTTCGACCAAGGATGCATCGGTCGGGCATTTCGACAGCGCCGCAATTGACGTCATCATCACGCTTGGCATGGCGACGGGTGCATTGCCATTCATTCTGTATTTGCAGATGTTGCGCGGGCAGGGCAATGCACTTTTCCGCGACAGTCAGGTCCGTTGGTTCTTGACCATTGCCGTTTCGATCATTGTCGGATTGGCGTTCTGGCATTCGGAAACCAATGGTGTGCCGTTCCTTCATGCCTTGCGCTATACATCATTCAACATTGTGTCGGTGATGACCGGAACGGGTTATGCGACGACCGATTACGGCCTTTGGGGGCCATTCGCGGTAACGGTGTTCTTCTTTGTGATGTTTGTCGGGGGCTGTGCAGGGTCGACGACCTGCGGGGTCAAGATCTTCCGTCTTCAGGTGCTTTATGAGATCGCCAAAATTCAGTTGTCGCACATGTTGCGGCCGCACGGGGTGTTCATTGCCTATTACAACCGCAAACCACTTTCCGAAGATGTTACAGAATCTGTTTTGAGCTTCTTCTTCCTGTTTGTGTTCTGCTTTGTTGTGTTGGCAGCGGCCCTTGGGGCGATGGGGCTGGACTTCATTACAGCGGTTTCCAGTGCCGGCACGGCCATTGCCAATGTTGGTCCGGGCCTTGGCCCGATTGTCGGGCCATCGGGGAACTTTGCGACCCTCCCGGACGGGGCAAAATGGTTGATGTCGATCGGGATGCTGATCGGGCGCCTGGAAGTCTTTACGGTCTTGGTTCTGTTGTTCCCGGCCTTCTGGCGCGACTGATCGATCGTCCTTTGTTCGATGATTTTAAACACCCGCAGGTATCGCGCCTGCGGGTGTTTTGATTCGGGCCTGTTGACGAATTAGGACAATTGACCTAATCTTTGAAATAGGACATATGTCCTAGCCGTTCAAAAGCAGGGAAAGCAATGTCAACGCGCGATCGGATCATCGAGACAGCAGATCGTCTTTTTTATCAGCAAGGGTTCGAAGCAACTTCCTTTGCCGATATCGCAAGTGCGGTTGGTATTTCACGGGGCAATTTTTACCATCACTTCAAAACCAAGGATGACATCCTTGATGCAGTGATCAATCAGCGCCTGGCGAATACCGAACAGATGCTTGACCACTGGGAAGTCACTGGCAACGACCCGGCTGAGCGTATCCGAAGCTTTATCCATATCCTGATCGTCAATGGTGAGAAGATCCGAAAGTTCGGCTGCCCGGTTGGCACCCTGTCATCGGAGCTGGCAAAGCTTAACCATTCGGCGCAAAGCGATGCCGCCGGGTTATTTACCCTGTTTCGGACCTGGTTGGGCCGGCAGTTTTCGGCCCTTGGCTTTGGCGCCAAATCCGATGGATTGGCAATGCATATTCTTGGGCGCAGTCAAGGTGTCGCCACCCTTGCAAACGCCTTTGACGACAAAGGGTTTCTTCAAAGTGAAGTGACGCTGATGTGTGACTGGCTTGATGGCCAGATCGCCGATCTCAACAGATCTGCTCAATCGTGAACAGGGAATGCAAAGATGTTTGTCGTATTGCTTAAATTTGCGGAAAACCGCAGCCGTGCCGGAGAATTTATGGACGGTCATAAATCCTGGATCCAGAAGGGATTGGCGGACAGCGTGTTTCTGGTTGTCGGAAGTTTACAGCCCAATTTGGGTGGCGCGGTTCTTGCCCATGGCGTCACGCGTGAAGATCTTCAGGTCCGGGTCGATCAGGATCCGTTTGTGATTGAAGGCATCGTATCGGCAGAAATCATTGAAATTGCGCCCGGGCAGACCGATCCGCGGCTTGAATTTTTAAAGGCGTGAGCAATGGACAGGATTGTGATCGGGCCGGACGGGAAATGCCGGTGTTCATGGTGTGATGCAGCACCGGAATTCAACACATATCATGATACCGAATGGGGATTTCCGGTTACGGATGATCGACGTCTGTTCGAAAAGATCTGTCTGGAGGGTTTCCAGTCGGGACTGAGTTGGCGCACCATTTTGTCAAAGCGCGAAAATTTCAGAGCCGCCTTTGCGGATTTTGATTTTCATCGTGTTGTGCAGTTTGATGAAACGGACATAGCGCGTCTTTTGCAAGATGCAGGGATCATTCGCCATCGCGGCAAGATCGAGGCAACGATCAATAACGCACAGCGTGCCTGTGAAATGGTCGAACGCGAAGGATCGCTTGCCGCCTATTTCTGGCGATTTGAACCGGACCCGACGGAAATCGCGACCCCGCAGACAATGTCGACATCTCCGACATCGGTGGCCTTGTCAAAAGACTTGAAAAAACGGGGTTGGAAATTTGTCGGACCGACAACCGTTTTTGCCTTCATGCAGGCAATGGGGTTGGTCAATGACCATGCGAAGGGCTGTTTTTTGAGGCCGAAAATCGAAGACATCCGCAAGTCATTCGTGCGTCCGCTTTAGGATGGAACACTGATCAGGCAGACCCAGAATCTGTTCCGATAAAAAGACACCCCTTGCCCGGGGGGAGCAAGGGGTTGAGGGTCAGGGACCGTTTGAATGGCCCCTCGATGATAATCCGGCAAGGATTATTCGGCTGTCTGATCGTTTCTATCAACCGCAAGGCGCGTCTATTTCAAAAATCAACGCTTTTGGGATCTTCTTGCAGGTGATTGACCGATCAGGGAAATCAATCAGGCGATACCGAGCCTTGGGTCAGGAGCGGATCGGGGATCGGGATTTCGGCCCGGCATCGCCTTGAAGACAAGGTGCCAAAGATCATTCCCAAGATAAAATTGAATATAAAAAATGTTTTGATAGATTTAAACTATCAATATGACGCATTGCGATAGGGCAATGCAGCAAAATCAGGTGATTATCGGCAGTTTTACACCGAAAACAGCGCCGTCCGGGCCTGTTGCAACGAGGCGAAGTTCGCCATTATGTGTGCTTATCAACTCCCGCGCGATGGCAAGCCCCAAGCCGGTGCCGCCTTTGCGACCACTTCCGGCAAAGGGAACGAACAGATTTTTGATCGCCTTTTCGGGCAGTCCGGGGCCATTATCCTTGATCAGAACATCAATGAAACTGCGCGATTGATCCGATTCGTCGCTTGTTTTTCCGGCAATCGGATTTGACCATGTGACAGTAACGATGTCTGCCCCCGCTTCGAGCGGGTTGCGGATCAGGTTGCTGAAGGCGCGAAACAGCATGTCATAATCTGCCTCAAGCATTACATCGTCGGGCAAATCGATGTCGATGCGCGCGGTGCAGGGTTCGTCTTTATCGCCAAGATCACGACCAGCGGCCCCATCCATCAGGTTTTCCGATTTCTGCAACAGAATCTGATCGCGGATCTCCTCGATCAGCTCAATCAGCGTGAATTTCGCCAGATCACGAGGTGCCGGGGTTTCGCGGGCAAAGGACAATGTTTGCTCGCTGATATAAACCGCGCGCTCCATCGAAGACAGCAGTCGGGGCACAACTGCGCGGACTTCGTCATCCTGACTTTTGGCGAGCTGTTCGGTCATCAGCATCGATGTCGCCAGTGCATTGCGCAAATCATGACTGATTTTGGTGGCCGCCGTTCCCAAAGCAGCCAGACGTCGGCGCTGATTGAGCATCGCCTGGATGTCTTGCTGCATGATGGCCAGCTCCTGACGGGCGACACCGATTTCATCATCGCGCAGACCCGGTGTGATCAGCGATGATTTGTCCTGGGGATTTTCGCGAAACCGGATCATGTCATGTGTCAGTGTGCGCATTGGACGCACCAGCAACCGATTGAGGGCAAAATAGACCAGACCAGCCGTAAAGAACGAAATCATCAGCGACAGGCCAAACACCCGCCAGCCAAAATTGCGCATTGCCTTGGTCAGTGCTTTTTCATGAACCAGAATTTCAATTTCGAAATCCGGTGCCATTGACGGCATACCGATGACACGCAGCATGCGGTCTTCGGTTTGTGCCAAGGTTGCCAAGCCTTCCATTACCGCCATCGGGATGGAAAAGTTGGTCAGATTGACGTTCTTGTCGACCTTGGCGGGCATGTCATCGCGTTGCAAAAGAAGCTTGCGGTCTTCGCGGCGCAGAATGACGGCCTCAATCCCGGCATTTGACAGCAGTTCCTTTTCAAGATCATCGGGGATCATCTGATCGGGGGTTGCTTCAAGCGCCAGTGCCGCGAGATAGCCGGAATCAAGATGTGCCTTAAGCCAGTCGACCCTGAACCGCGCAACGGACGGGGCAAAGACAAAGACCTCTGCAAGCATCACAAAACTGACCGTCAGCACCAGCAGGCGTGCGGAAAGCGATTTGGCCCATGGGGGCAATTTAAGATGCGGCCGTTCCATAAGGAGATGTTAGTCAGAGACCGTCAAAAAAGTACAGCGCTACAAAAGCTTGTTTGTCCTGAGGACACCGGGCATTTAGCCAAGCTTGAGGAGGAAGCGAACAATTTTTCGGGTTTTTTCGCTAAACAGGCTGGGAGTGTACCAGGCACCGGCAACCCGTTTGGACAATTCACCAATGGTCGGATAAGGCGCGATCATGCCGGCAATCGCCCCGATTTTCATTTTCTGTGAAATCGCGAATGACCAGAGCCCGATCAGCTCGCCGGCCTGACGGCCAACGATCCCGGCACCCAGAATGCGGCCTTTTGCGGTTGTGACGACCTTGATGAAACCGGTTGTTTCTGCCTCGGCCCGGGCGCGATCATTTTCGGCATAATCCCATCGGACAACCCGGATACTGTCACCATATTTGGCACGCGCTGCGGTCTCGGTCATGCCAGCCTGGGCAAGTTCGGGCTGGGTATAGGTCACCCAGGGAACCGCATTGTAATTGACCTTGGCCGGGAGTTTGAACAAGGCATTTCGAATGACAATTCCAGCATCATATCCCGCCATATGGGTAAATTGCAGACCACCGGTTACGTCGCCAATCGCAAAAATCTTGCGGTTCGAGCTTCGCAGGCGTTCATCAACGATGATACCGGTTCGTTCATATTCAACACCTGCCTGCTCAAGGCCCAGATTTTCAACATTCGGCTTGCGTCCAGTGGCTAGCAGAAGGTGGCTGCCCTCAAGCGTGATTTCGATGCCGTCATGCTCAATGATGACACGAACATTGTCACCGTTTGACTGGACTTCCTTGGTTTTGCTGCCTTCATACAGGGTGATGCCGCTGGATTTGATATTGTCACGGACCACAGACACCATGTCTGCATCGTCTTTTGGCAGAATGGACATCATTTCAATGATGGTCACCTTGGCGCCAAGTTGCTGATGGGCCTGCGCCATTTCGAGTCCGATCGGACCGCCACCAATGACAATCAGATGTTCCGGGCAAACACGGTTTTCAAAAATATTCTCGTTGGTGAAATAGGGAACGGCATCAAGGCCGGGGATCGGGGGCACTGCTGCGCGCGATCCGGTTGCGATGACAAAACGCTTCGCCTTGATTGTGCTGTCACCTGCAACAAGGGTGTCGGGGGCTGTGAATTTTCCTTCTGCCTGTATGACATCGCAGCCCAGTTCTTCAAATCGTTCAACCGAATCATGGGGCGCAATGCCCGAAATTACCGAATGAACATGATCGATTGCCTGATCGAAATTGACGCTTACCGGGCCGGTTGAAATGCCAAACCGCGAAGCTTTACGTGCATTTTCGGCAGCATGACCCGCCGCCAGAAGGGCCTTGGAGGGCACGCAACCGGTATTCAGGCAGTCACCGCCCATTTTGCCCTTTTCAACCAGAACAACCTTGGCCCCCATCTGAACGGCCCCCGCCGCAACCGAAAGACCGCCAGACCCGGCACCAATGACGCAGATGTCGGTTTTGATCAATTTACTCATCTGAGCTGGCCTCATTTTTGGATTTGCGAAGTTTCTTATAGGCAACCGGCAGCATCGCCAGAACAGCCAGGCCAATAATCGGGGTCAGAATTCGAGGCTCGAAAATGACGCCAAGATCGGGTGTCTTGCCCTGGTCAAACAGGGCACCAAGACCGTCGCCGATGGATGCGTAAACAAAGGTGCCCGGAATGATGCCAAGCAAGGTTCCCATGGCAAAGGAGCGCAATTTTACTCCGAGCAATGCCGGCACCAGATTGACAAGCCAGAACGGGAATATCGGGATCAGGCGCAAGACCATCAGATAGCTGAAGGCATTTTCGGAAAAGCCTTTTTCCATTTTCCGAATTGCGCTGCCCGCCTTCTCATGCATGACATCGTAAAACGCGTATCGCGCGGCAAGATAAACGATGACAGCGCCAAGGGTCGCGGCAGTGACGACATATGTGGTCCCGAGTACGGCACCAAACAAAAAGCCCCCGGAAATGGTCAGAACAGATCCAAGCGGCAAGGACAGGGCAACCGCAATCACGTAAATCGCCATAAAGCCCAGAATGCTGAGCACAGGTTTGCTGGTAACGAGTTCCTGCAACTGGTCGCGATTGTCACGTAACGTGTCAAAGGACAGCAAATCCAGAAGGCCGCTGCTCCAGGCGGCAAGCAGGCCGCAAATCAGAACCACAAGTGGCAGCAACCTGCGCCAAAGCGGTTTGCGCGCAGCCTGATTCTGATCTGTATGTTCTGTTTTGTGGTCGGACACTGTTGGCGCCGCTGAACTGGTTTTGGTCATATAATTCACGCTCTTGCATGGATCTGGTGACGGGGTGAAGAGCAAAACCCGATAAACAGGATTGCATTAATTTCGGCAAGATTAGAGCGAATTTTCCAAAGAAGCTTATGAACTGCTTTCACCATTGCGTGAGGAAATCGCGATCACCGACAAAGCATCAATCCAGACAAAGCTGCGCAGAAATCCTGATGGTCTGGTGCTTGACGTCGGGGAAATCTGGACGTATCGTCTGCGCATCGTGGGATTTGTCGACCGGCTTGCGGCCACGTAAAAAATCGCTAAAGAGGGGTAAAACGGCTTCGGCCCTGACCCATTCATGCCGGTCAGGGTTTTTTTGTGCCCGAAACGCACCAATATCTTCGGGCATATTAGGAGCAAGACGATGACGACCGAAAAAAAGGCTTCCGATAACTGGCGTGCCGCGACCCGTTCCGTTCGTGGTGGTACCGCGCGCACCGGTTTCTCCGAGACGTCCGAAGCCATCTTTATGAATTCCGGATATGTGTATGAAACCGCCGCCGAGGCCGAAGCCTCCTTTGATGGCAGTGGTCCGGAACGCTATGTCTATTCACGTTTTGCAAATCCGACCGTGAACATGTTCGAGGAACGCCTTGCGTTGCTCGAAGGCGCGAAATACTGCCGGGCGACCGCATCTGGCATGTCGGCGGTGTGGAATGCGCTTGCGGCCTGTACCAAGGCAGGCGGGCGTGTTGTTGGTTCGCGCGCATTGTTCGGGTCTTGTGAATTCATCCTGACCACGCTTTTGCCGCGCTTTGGTGTTGAAACCGAACTGGTCGATGGTACGGATCACGCCGCATGGGAAGCAGCCCTATCCAAGCCGGCCGATGCGGTCTTTCTTGAAACGCCGTCCAACCCGACCCTGGAAGTTCTTGATATCGCCTTTATCGCCGATCTGGCGCACAAGGTAGGTGCGAAAGTCGTGGTCGATAACGTTTTTGCGACCCCGATCCTGCAAAAACCGATGGAACTGGGTGCTGATATTGTTGTCTATTCGGCGACCAAGCATATTGATGGTCAGGGGCGCTGTCTTGGCGGGGCCATCCTGTTTAACGACAAGGAATGGCATGACGAACACCTGACGACATTCCTGCGTCACACCGGGCCGAGCATGAGCCCGTTCAACGCCTGGGTGCTTCTCAAAGGTCTTGAAACACTTAGCCTGCGTGTGGACCAGCATATCCGCAACGCATCGGCATTGGCGGAATTCCTGTCGGAACAGCCGCAAGTGTCACGCGTTATCTATCCGGGACTGAAAAGTCACCCGCAGCATGAACTGGCAATGAAACAGATGTCTGGCCGGGGCGGTGGATTGATCGCGATTGAGCTTGCCGGGGGCAAGAAAGCAGCCTTTTCGTTGCTTGATAACCTCAATCTGATTGATATATCCAACAATCTCGGCGATGCCAAAAGTCTGGCCACCCATCCCTGGACGACAACGCATCAGCGTGTCCCGGCCGAGGACAAAATCACGATGGGCATTACCGAGGGCATGCTGCGTTTGTCTGTTGGTCTGGAAGACATTGATGATCTGAAAGAAGATCTGCTGGCGGCCCTTTCCGTATAACGGATGGTGATACGGTAATCCTGATATCGGAACGGCCCGTACAATGTGCGGGCCGTTGCTTTTAGAAGGGTGTTCTGGCGGCCTGGCAGTAGCGGCGAAACTGTTTCGCAACTATTGTGACAGGCCACTGGTACTTCTTATGCAGACTGTCTACATATGGCTCATCAATTGTGATCTTGGCTGACAGAAGATGAATGGAACACATTTGGCCTGGAGACGTGCATGTATTCGACCGTAACCCACGACATCAAGGTTTCGGTGCAACCCGTATTCCTTGAGGATGAATCCGATCCTGATACCCATCGCTATGTTTGGGCCTATCGGATCGAGATTGAAAACCTCGGATCCAAAACCGTCCAGTTGCTTAGTCGCCACTGGCGGATTACGGATTCACGCGGGGAAACCCAGGAGGTCAAAGGCCCGGGTGTTGTCGGCGAACAGCCCGTCCTCGCAGGTGGGGAACGTTTCAACTATACCAGTGGTGCGCCATTGGCGACGCCAAGTGGCTTTATGGTTGGGACCTATGAGATGATGGACATGGACGGCAATCATTTTGATATTGCCATTCCTGCCTTTTCTCTGGACAGTCCCCATGGGCAACATACTGTGAACTGATATAAAAGCGGGTCAGGAGCCCCACCAAGCCGGGATTTATCCCGCACGGAAATGACAAAAGGATTTAGTATGTGCAGCGAACATAGCGCCGTGAAACGTCCAACACGCGAAGAAGCAGAAGATGCGGTGCGGACCCTTCTTCGCTGGGCGGGGGACGATCCCGACCGCGAAGGATTGCGTGGGACGCCCGATCGTGTGGTGCGTTCTTATGGCGAATTCTTTGCGGGCTACCAGCAGGACCCGGCCGAGATTCTGCGACGGACTTTTGAAGAAACCGACGGCTATGACGAAATGGTTGTCCTGCGTGACATCCGCGTTGAGTCATATTGCGAACACCACATGGTGCCGATCATCGGTGTCGCACATGTCGCCTATCTGCCGCGTAAGCGCGTTGTTGGCATTTCCAAACTCGCCCGTGTTGTCGAAGTCTATTCCAAACGGTTGCAGATTCAGGAAAAAATGACGGCACAGGTCGCCAACACCATTCAGGAAGAACTTGATCCGCTTGGTGTTGCTGTGGTGATTGATGCCAACCACCAGTGCATGAGCACCCGCGGCGTGCACAAAACCGGCGTATCAATGGTCACCAGCCGGATGCTTGGTGCATTCCGCGATGATCCGATTACCCGTCGTGAATTTTTCGCGATGATCGGTCGCTAATCGCGCCGATAGCATATTGAATGAAAAAGGCCGCAGCATTTCGGGTGCTGCGGCCTTTTTATTGGCAGTGTCTTGCGACAGGCCTGTTGCCTATTCGCGGAAACTGCTGTGGCAGGATTTGCAGGTCCGCAAGACCGAGCCCAGCGCGCCCTTGAAGGCATCTTCCGAGCCGTTATTGGCTGCAACCGTTTTGAGTTCCGATGCACTGGTTTCAAGCTCGATGGCAAGGTCGTTGAATTTTGACCAGTCCGACCAGATATCGGCATGGGCTTCTGATGGCTTTCCGTCGCTGCCTTCCGGGAACAGGCTGGTGAAGTTTTCACCGGCGTGACGTTCAATGATTTCGGCTGATTGGGCGACCTTGGCCGGATCATAAGGCAATGTGCCTTTCATCATCGGTACCATGATCTTGACCTGCTGGCCGATGGCTTTCATGCCATCCATGCGTTCTTTGACAACGCCGCTCGCACCTTCATGGGCGATGGCGGCAATGCTGACCGTCATGGAAAGTGCCAGGGCGGCTCCTGCTAGAAATTTCAACTCTCTCGTCCCCTGTATTTCGACAATTGTTTTGGATAAAGGCGGTCTCTCTTAAACGCCAAATCGCTCAAGGATGTTTTCAACCGATCTGACATATGGCGCACCAAACAGGCGCACATGCACCAGTAGCGGATAAAGATTATACAAATCCCTGCGTTCTTCAAAGAACCCTGGCGCGATTGGCAAAATTTCATGATATTGCCCAAAAAAATCCGGTCTCAGATCGCCAAACAGTGTCCCGAAGGCCAGCTCGATTTCGCGGTCACCATAATAAATTGCCGGATCAATCAGGGCCGCAACCCGCCCATCCTGACACAGGATATTTCCACCCCAAAGGTCTCCATGCAGAAGCGAACTTTGTGGTTTGTCATCAATGAAATGATCGAGCCGCTGGATAAGGTGATCAATCCGCACAGTCAGCGGTGCGGGCAATTGCCCCTCGCGATGAGCTGCCTGCGCCATGTGTCGCAGGCGATTCTCCCCGAAAAAGGTTACCCAGCTTTGCTCGAACCTGTTGGGCTGGTGCAATCCCCCGATCAGGGTGTCAAACGCAAGACCGAATTTCGGAGCAGTGACCTGATGCTGTGCGGCAAGCTGGACTGCCAGATCACGCTGAACGCTTTGTGACATCCGGTTGTCATTTGCGACATAGGTCATCACCAGACAGTCTTGGTCAGCATGAATGACATCAGGACAGGCAATCGGGGAATGTTTCGCGAAATAGCGCAACATTTCTGCCTCTGTTTCAAGATCGCCTTTGCCGCTGCTTGCAATCTTTGCGACAACTGATCGGCCATCGCTCAGATCCAGCCGGATGACCTCGGCAAAGGAACCGCCAGACATGTGGGTAATCTGTTTGACCGGGCAGCCGGTCAAACGTTCAATCAGTGATGTTGCGGCATTTCTGTCCATCTTTGGTGGCTGTGTTACAAGCCGTGCTGTTTACGGATATGGGACAACAGATTGTTTGACGTTTCTTCGATCATGTCGAACACGCGGACAAACCCGTTGCTGCCACCATAATATGGATCGGGCACACTTTGCCCGGCCATTTCGGGGTGGTAATCCAGAAACAGCTCGATGCGATGTTGATGTTCCGACGGGGCCTGACGACGCATGTCGCGCAAATGGCCATCATCCATCGCCAGAATGTAGTCGAACTGTATATAGTCGCTTGGCTTGATTTTGCGGGACCGGATATCGTTCAGATCATAGCCGCGGCTTTCGGCCATTTCCCGTGATCGGGGATCTGGCAATTCACCAACGTGATAGGCAGACAACCCGCAGCTATCAATGCCGATTTCGTTGGAAAGTCCCGCCTGGTCAACAATTTTACGGAAAACCCCGTCTGCGGTGGGGGACCGACAAATGTTGCCGGTACAGACAAAAAGAACCTTGATCACGCCATATGTCCGTTAAATGTGAATTCGGAATGGCCCAGACTGACATGCACGGGCGGTTCGGGCAATATGTGGCGTTCCGCCATATGCTCATCCTGTATCCGTCATCTGTTCATTATCTGTCTGGCTGATTGGAAGTCCTGATGAAGATACTGTTATGTAACAGCTTCGTGACATTTTGGATCGTCCGCTGACAGTGCAGTCAATAGTTTGTATGATCGCGCCAAACTTGGAATTTTGGCGTGTTTAGATGCAGGAATTTGTTTCTTTCGGATTGCATGTTGCCCTGATCCGGCAATTGGCTTGGTTGCCGCGCGGGTATGATCTGGTCCCGGCGGGCACCGTTGTCACATCTGCCAAGCTGCGCAGCATCATGCTCGCGCTCGAAGAATCAAATGGTCCGGCGGTTCTGGTGCGCCTTGGTCGGCATCTCGCTGCCAAGGAACAGGAACCGATCCTGACAATGTTGCGTCATTCGGCAACACCGGCGGTCATTGCCGATCGTTGGCGCCGTCTGGAAGGTTATTCCCACGCCCGTGCACGCAGCGAATTTTCAATTACCGGAAAATCCATGAGCATCCATCGCGGTGTTGTGCGCGGACAGCCGCCTGCACGGGTTGAAAACCTTCTTCTTCAGGGATTTTTAATCGGCCTTCTCGAAGCTGTCGGTGCCGAAAATATCGACAGCACGATTTTGCCAAGCCACGGCCCCGCCATCCGTGTCATGCGCAAGGGCCGTATCAATAACAAGCTCGACTTTACCGGTCGCGGGCTTCGTTTCCGCATCAACTGGAACAGTTTTGAGCCGGTCTCTTCGTCCTATCCTTTCTTGGCCAATATGCCTGGAACCGCGCCGGCAATTGGTGCGCAACGGCCGATTGTCAGGCAGCTTTTTGCAATCCTTGAACAGGATATCGGACGCAGTTGGACAATCGACGAAGTCGCAGCGGCACTTGAAACATCCGGCCGCACGTTGCAGCGACGCCTGCAACAGGCCAGCAGTCGGTTTTCTGATATTTTGCGTTTGGTCCGCGTGCGCGAAGCATGTCGTCTTTTATGTGGCACGACACTGTCGGTTGGGGAAATCGGCTTTTGGTGCGGCTTTACAGACAATGCGCATTTTTCCCGGGATTTCAGACGCTTGATGGCAATGCCACCATCTGTTTATCGCGAAGCAAGCATCGGGCATGCCGGGCTCACACGGGCATAGGAACAGCACAAACTTGTCGATTGCAGTCATCTGGGTGCACCGCTATGGCGCGCGCATCTCATTGACCTGACTGATCGCGTTGGGTATCAGCACCAAACAGACGGCGCGAACCTTATCCCGCTTGTATTTACGAGGCTGCCATGACCGACGCACTGAGTTCTGCCAACCAATATGCCGGCTTTTTGCCGCCGCGTTTTCATGACCGGCCCGATGCCGATGATGTAACGGTCAAGACCTGGGTGGTTGGGGATGCATTGCCTGACCATCTGGTACCCGACATTCCATCCGCACTTTCCCTTTTCTTTGATCTGGTTGCGCCATCTGGCGAACGTGCCGGTGCATCGGGATTTGCCATGCTTTGGCTTGATCGCCACCCCCATGAACAACCGGGATGGCGGCTTTCGATCGGTCATGTTGGCGATGTGGATGCACTGGAACAGGCGGTGGCAAAACCGTTGGCCCGTCTTGTCGACATGATGTCGCTTGCCGAATTTGAAACGGAAAACTGGCATTTGACCCGCCCGCTTTGGCGCAAGCGTGCCGAACCGGTTCGGTTGGTTTTCTGGGGAAAGTTTGCCAAGCATGCGCGCACGGTTCTTGCCCATGGTGATGGTGCGGCTTTTTATCAGCCGCTCGGTGCCGGGCTTCGTGCCGATCACGTTGCAACAAGCCTGCCGCTCCTCGAAGACATGCTGGGGGATCCGTTGCTTGTCGGGGGCATGGGGTTTGAAGACGCATTGCGTCTGGGTATTTGTCTTGGCCGCGCGCATTTGATCGAAAGCTGGATCGATGCTGGCGGGTCTGAAAAAGAGCCTTTCTTCAGACCGATGCGAATCTGGCATCAGGCGTGGCTTGCCAATGCCCTGATTGATCCGGCGGTGGCAAGTCTTGCCATGTCGGGGAAGCCGCCGATGCCGGCTCTTGATTTTACTGCTGATGGCACACCGGAAAGCCGGCGTACGTCACTTGATGAACTGTCAGGCTGGCTGACGACGGTCTTTTTCACCGACGAATATCCGGCTTTGCGCAATGCTTTTATTGCCGGTGTGCAAAATGCGGTGTGGCTTGACAGTGATCTGCAACAATATCTTCAACCACAACAACGTGCCGAAATCCTTCATGGATTGATGCCTTATTGTCGCTGGTTCCTGGCCATGGCGCTTTATAACCATCTTGGCAATCTTGCTTCGGGGACGGCCAGGGCCGACCAGATCGAATTTTATACGACCCTTGTTGATGCGCTGCCCGAATTGGCCCCGCTTGGTGAATTGGCGACACAGCGCGATATCGAACAGCACATTATTCGCATCGATGCCGCACGGGCTGCTTCGGCTTTTGATACGCTGGTCCTGCCATTTTGCGATCTGTTGATGCCGCGGCGCAAGTTTGATGCGACGCGCTCCTAAGCATCAAAAACCCAAGTCTGCGCATAAATAACGAAGGCCCGCCTGAGCACACAGGCGGGCCTTTTCATTGCAGGGATTTTCGTTTGAACATATGGCGGATCAACTGCGCGCCACATAGGCCGGGATTGCGCGACGCGAAACAATGGCAAACCGTATTGCCAAACCGCAAACCGCCACCAGACTTGCGATCACGATGCCCCAGAACAGGCCACGTACCCCCATATCGCGCTCGAATGTCAGGTAATATCCAGCCGGGATCATCACAAAGATATAAGACACCAGATGCAGGACGGTCGGCGCCCATTTGTCACCAGCACCACGTAATGCACTGATCGCGGCATTTTGCCCGCCATCGGTCGGGAAAATAATCGGCATCAGAACCAGAACCGAAACCGTGGTTGCAATGACATTGATATCTTGTGTGAACAGATGTGAAACCCCGCCCGGGAACAGATAAAGCGGGATGCTTAACCCGAACATGACAATCATCGTGGTCAACAATCCGATCCAGCCAGCCAATGCCATATCCGGCCGGTCCCGACGGCCATAGGCTATCCCGACCCTGACAGATGTTGCAGACGCCAGTCCAAGTGCCACCATGAACATAAGTGCGAGCATGGTCATCGCGATGCCATAACTTGCGGCGGCGATAACGCCAAGGCGGCCGGCAAAAAGTTGCATCGCCGCAAAGGCACTTGTCTCCATGCCCTGGCTTGCGCCTGCGGCATAGCCAAGATGTCGGGCATCGCGCGATCCGCGCCACCATCCGGCAAATCCATTCCTGATGCCATACTGATCATGCCCCTTCATGACCAGAACATAACCAAGCAGGATCAGGGCCATGGTCCAGCGAATAACGCTTGATGTCCAGGCAGCACCCTCAGCCCCAAGTTCGGGCAAGCCGAATGCCCCATAGACCAATCCGTAATCAAGAACCAGATTGATAAGATTGGCGATGATCATGACGATCATGCCCGGCAGGGGGCGTTGCAACCCTTCAAGGAAAAAGGCGCAGGTCGTATAGATCAGCGCTGCCGGCATCCCGATTGACAGAATGATCGCAAGATGACCGGCCTCGGTCGCAATATCATCGGGCTGGCCCGTTACCACAAACAGCCATTCGGCCTGCCATGTCAGGAAGGTAAACAAAAGACCGATCAGAATGGTATAGGGCATGGCATAACGCCATACCGATCCGGCTTCCTGCCAGTCTTCGCGCCCCTTTGCATGGGATGTCAGGATCATCACCCCGGTCAACAGGCCAATACCGGTTACCATCAATGACGTAAATGGTGCATGTGCAACGTTAAGATAGGCAAGCCCCGCACTGTCATAATTGCCAACTACAATGGTATCGACAACGGACATGATCAGCATGCCCAACCGTGCAATGGTCACAGGAAGGGCAAGCCGGAAAAGCTCACTTAGATGGCGCTTGACCCGGTTGTCGGGATAAAGCGGTGTGGGGGATGCCGCAGGATCCGGCGGCGGTGGTGCCACGGTCCCGTCTTGTGGGGCGATTGTCATATATACGTTTCCTTTTTGCACCCGGTGGCGCAGGCAATGGGGTGGCGCTGCCTGTTACACGGATCCGGATGCTCTTATTATGGTCCGGTACGGACACTGTTATCTGTATTATCTGTGAGCGGCAAAGGGACGTCGCGGGATTGCCAACAGCAACTTGGCCGGGTCGTCGGTAATGACCGATGTGACCCCCCACGAAAACAGCTCCTTCGCCCGGTCGACATCATTGATGGTATAACAAACCAACGGAACACCGGCATCGACAATCTCGGCTGCGCTGACCGGGGTCAGAGCAGCATGGTCAATATGAATGGCCGATGCGCCAAGTCGATCATATTCTGCCTTCCATTCCTTGGGCAGAGTCTCAAGCAGCCAGCCACAGGGAATCTCCGGTGCATGCTTGCGCATTTCGGCAACCGCAACATCGTCAAAGCTCGAAATCAGGATCGGTAATGCCTTTGCTCGCTTCAGTTCAGCGATCACCTCGTGACACAGGCGCACCGGATCACATCCCGACGGCTTGATTTCAAGATTGGCCCCCATATCCATGAAATAAAGGGTCTCAAGCGTATCGGTAAGGGTCGGGATGCGCTCCCCCTTATATATGTCCGAAAACCAGCCGCCGGCATCAAGCTCGCGCAGGGCGGCAAGATTGCTGGCATGGATCGGCCCTGTTCCGTTGCTGGTCCGTTCAAGTGTGTCGTCATGAATAAGGACGCATTTGTCATCGGAACTCAGCGTTACATCGCACTCGACCCATTTGGCGCCGCGGGCACCAGCAACCCGGAATGCGGCAATGGTGTTTTCCGGTGCTTCAATTGATGCACCACGGTGGGCGACAATGTGCGGGATATCGATCACGGTTTTTGGCCTTTTTAACAGCAAGGGGCGCAATGCGAATTCGTGGGGTATGGGGATGGTCCGGTCATCTCCCTGCATTGCCAATGCGGACTGATGATTCTCTTACGCCAGTTGGTTTCCATGAAAAAGCGAAAATCTTGTTGCGATTTGAACGCCTTCTTTGGGGTTCCGGGGACGAAGTCATTGGACTCCATATTCTAATTGGCGCGTCAGAGTCGAATAAATCGGCAGTTTCTGGTGTTATGCGCGCATGTGGATCAAGCTATGCATATAGATGCGCACTCAGTGAAAACCCCGAAAGCCAAGGGTTTGCGCGGACCGTTTCGGGGATGGAAAAAACAATCTCTGAAAATCTCGATGAATCTTCAAAAAAGGTATTTACAGGTCAGCGTT